>CAVZZR010000001.1:0-1882042 GCA_963779815.1 uncultured Actinomycetes bacterium
CCTCTTCCGTGCCTGAGGTAGTCGTTACAGGAGTCGCTACATAAAAGAAACCCCGGCCGAGGCGCGAGGCTGCAGGCAAGGATAGCGTCCTGCGACGCCCAAGGACTGGTTGCCGCCGACCATAGGTGTAGTAGTTCCCACGGCCTACCTAATTCTTTGTAAAGTCGATTTAGATGCAAACTCTTCTCTGCGATCGTGACCAGTTCGTGGAAGAGGTGGAAGAGCGGATCCTCGACCCACGCGAGCGCGGCCAACTGGGGGCGCTGCTGCTGCTCGACATCGATTCCTTCCACCTCGTCAACGACTCGCTCGGCCACGAAGCCGGCGACCGCTTGCTGGAGACGGTGGCGGCGATGCTGCGGCAGGAGTGCCGCGCCGAGGACCTGCCGGCGCGGATCTGCGCCGACGAATTCGCCCTGCTGCTGCCACGGGCGACGCCGAGCCAGGCGAAGGCGACGGCCGAGCGCCTGATCGCGCTGGTCCGCGAGCGCGGCAAGCCGGCGGTCGGGGCCAGCGTCGGGATCGCCTCCTTCGGCGGCAGCGGCGAGGCGGTGAGCGCCGAAGGGCTGATGATCGCCGCCGACATCGCTCTCTGCGAAGCCAAGGAACAGGGCGGCGGTCGGGCGGTCGACGGCGACAGCGGCCCGAACATGAAGCTGACCTGGGCCGACCGGATCCGCGACGCGCTGGAGCGCGAGCGGATCGTCGTCTACGCGCAGCCGATCTTCGACCTGCGCAAGGAATGCGTCGCCCGCGAGGAGCTGCTGGTGCGGATGCTCGACGAGGACGACGACGTGATCCCGCCCTCCTCCTTCCTGCCGACCGCCGAGCGCCTCGGCCTGATCTCCGAGATCGACCGCATGGTGCTGGCGAAGGCGATCGAGCTGGCCGGCCGCTCGCAGCCGATCGCGGTCAACGTCAGCGGCGCCTCGCTCTGCGACCCGCGGCTGATCGCCGACGTGCGAGCGGCGATCGCCGAAGGCCTCAACCCCGCCTGGCTCGACTTCGAGATCACCGAGACGGCGGCGATCTCGAACATGGACAACGCCCGCGTCTTCGCCCAGACCGTGACCGAGATGGGCTGCGGCCTCGGCCTCGACGATTTCGGCACCGGCTTCAGCTCCTTCAGCTACCTGAAGGAACTCCCGATCCAGCACCTGAAGATCGACGTCGAGTTCATCCGCGAGCTCCCCCGCTCCCCCACGGACCAGCGCCTCGTCCACGCCCTGGTCCAGTTCGCAAAAGCCTTCGGCCAGGAGACCGTCGCCGAGGGCATCGAGGACGCCGAGACCCTGGCCCTGGTCCGGGCCTTCGAGGTCGACTTCGCCCAGGGCTTCCACATCGGCAAGCCGGCCCTGGTTGACGACGGGCGTACCGCGGCCGCGGTCTGAACAACGGCTCGCCGCCGAAGCAGCCAGCCCGTCCGTCATCATCTGCGTGTGGACGAGCGAGCACTGGAGAAGATGCCCGGAGCCGAGATCGTGCTTCCCGGCGTCGCCGACCTGCGAGATGGGCGGATGAGCACGAACGCTCTTGCTGTGCAGCTGGCCGCCTCGCGGCTGCGCCCTCTTGGCCTCGCCGCCACGAGCGACGTGGACGAGATGCCTGCAGCCCACCGGCTCTACCAGCAGCTCCACCAGGAACTGGGCGACGCTGCCCACTCTCGCTACAACGCGATCCTCAGCCGGGTAGACAGCTTCGCCCGTGCGGCAGAGCGTGCGGAAATCAGCTGACGCCGATCGCATAGAGCGCCTCGCCCGTGAGCTCGGCCGGGTGGTTCCGGCGGGGACGAAGATGTATCTGACCGGCGGGGCGACGGCAGTCCTGGAAGGTTGGCGGCCTTCCACTGTCGACGTTGACATCCGGTTCGAGCCGGACACCGACGCGGCCCTTCGAGCCATCGCGGAGCTGAAGGAGCGCCTCCAGGTGAACGTCGAGCTCGCCTCTCCCCTCGACTTCCTCCCTCCTCTCGAGGGCTGGCACGAGCGCTCTCGCTTTCGTTTTCGTTCTGGCAACCTCGAAGTCTTCGACTTCGACCCGTACTCACAGGCACTTTCGAAGTTGCAGCGAGGATTCGACCTCGACCTCCGAGACGTTGCCGACATGATCCGCTCGGGCCAGGTGGAGCCGACTCGGCTGCTTGAGCTGTTCGACGGAATCGAGCCGGAGCTGTTCCGCTTCCCCGCCGTCGACCCCGCCCGGCTGAGAGAGGCTGTCGAGAACCTCTAGAGGCCCAGCGTTTTGGCGATGATCGCCGCGCTGGATCTCGGAGGTGCCGCCGTAGATCGTCGAGACCAGCGAGCTGCGGACGAGGCGCTCCATGTCGTACTCGGAGGAGTAGCCGTAGCCGCCCATCATCTGCATGCCCTCGAGGGTGGTGCGCTTGGCGACCTCGGTGACGAAGAGCTTCACCATCGAGGCCTCTTTGGGGAGCATCCGGTCGGGGTCCTCGTCGACCAGGGTGGCGACCCAGTGGGTCATCAGGCGGGCCGCCTCGAGGTCGGTGGCAAGGTCGGCGAAGCGGTGCTGGAGCGCCTGGAAGGAGCCGATCGGGCGGCCGAACTGCTTGCGCTCCTTGGCGTAGGCGAGGGCGTCGTCGAAGGCGCGCTGGGCGATGCCCAGCATCGTCGCGGCGAGGATCAGGCGCTCGACGTTGAGGCCGGCCATCAGCTGGGTCCAGCCCTGGTCGACCTCGCCGAGGACGGCGCTCTCGGGGGCGACGACGTCGCTGAGGTAGAGGGTGTTGGTCTCGCGGCCGCCCATCGTCTGGATCGGGACGATCTCCATCCCCTCGACCTCGCGCGGGACCCAGATCATCGTCAGCCCCTCGTGCTTGCTCTCGGTCTTGGTGGTGCGGCAGACGACGAGGACGTGGTCGGAGATGTGGGCGTTGGAGATGAAGACCTTCTGGCCGTTGATGACGAAGCCGCCGTCGACGCGCTCGGCCTTGGTGGTCAGCGAGCCGACGTCGGAGCCGGCCTCGGGCTCGGTCATCGCGATCGCCTCGACCGCGCCGGAGGCGATGCCGCCGAGGATCTCCTGCTTCTGCTCCTCGGTGCCGAAGCGCTGGGTGGCGCCGGCGACGATCAGCGTCGTCGCGTAGCCGCCGATCGGGGCGAGGCCGCGGGTCGTCTCCTCCATGAACAGGCAGGCGTCTAGCATCGTCCCGCCGGAGCCGCCGTACTCCTCGGGGATCGTCACCCCGAGCCAGCCGAGCTCGGCCATCTGCTCGTAGAGGTCGAAGTTGTGGTGGTCCTGATAGCCGTCGGTCAGCCGCTCGCGCTGGTCCTGCGTCCCGCACTCGCGCCCGCAGAAGTCGCGGATCGCGTCAACGAAGTCCTTCTGCTCGTCGGTCAGGGCGAAGTCCACGGCGGGCAGACTACAGAGGCCGGCCGAGATCTGGCTGGGCAGCCAAAGTCTCCGACGCAGAGCACCCGGGAACCTCTTGGGCGGAAACTACGAGTGAACGCGCTGTCGCTCGCGGCTTTCCTCTGGTGAAGGCTGACGATGCTCGTGATGATGGTGATCGTCGCGCCCGAGAAGGCCGAGGAGGAGCCGGGCGCCACCACCAATCGCAGCAAGCGCCAAGAAGCCGGCAATGAGGTTGTCCAGGAGAAGTCCGACTGCGAGCCCAACGGCAGCGCCAACGATCAAGACCAGCACCTCTAGCTGTCCTGCACCCGAGAAGAGCCGCAGCAGCGGGCTTCGCGATATTGCATGAGTTGATGAATAGGTTTTGGAACTCACTGTTTCAGTATAGGTCGATGATCAGCTCTGTCGAGGGCAATCAGGCTTGGCACCGCCGGTAGAGGGTGGCCGCAACCGCCGTGATCGCCGTGGTTCCGAGAAGAACGACGAGAACGGTTGCCGTCTCGAAGCGCCAGTACAGAAGGAGGATGCTCCAGACCGCCCAAGAGAAGGGGAACAAAAGTCCTCCATACCGCCGCAATACGGTGGTGTCGACACCCAGCATCTCAAGGGATTTGTCGACCGCTGAAAGAGTCGTGCTGAGTGCGGCAATGATGCTGGCGAGGAGCGCCATCCAGAGAATTGGGGTATCGGGCAGCGCCGTGCCAAGAAGATCAGAGTGCAATGGGGCATCTCACCTGCTCAGGAATCCGGCCTTTTATATAGAACCTTCGGCCAAGAGGCGTGCCGGGGGCGGCAAGCAGCCATCGAAGGGCCGGCGACTCGATGTAAAGGACCGAGCGGCCAGAGCCGCTGGGAAGATCCTGCCAAGAAAGCCCGGAACGAGACTCGAACTCGTGACCCCTTCCTTACCATGGAAGTGCTCTACCAACTGAGCTATCCGGGCGGGTCGGCCCCCTGTAGAAGCCGTGCGCTCAGGATGATTCTAGACGGTGGCCGCCGGTTAGCGCCGGCCCCACGGCATCGCCACCGCCAGCTTCCAGACCCCCTCGAGCTGGCGCAGGACCATCGTCGGTGTCAGGGCGCGGGTGAAGGGCTCTCCTTCGGAGCCGGCGGAGCTGATCACCCAGCGCTCGGTGCCGAGGGCGACCTCGCCGGCGAGGACGATCGAGCTCTCCTGGACCTCGATCCGGGAGTGGGCGACGATCAGCTGGTAGAGGATCGGCTTGATCTCCTCCCGGCCCCGGACGACGGTCGCGTCGGGGGTCAGCAGGCAGGCGTCTTTGGCGAAGCAGGAGGTCGCTCCCTGGAGGTCGCCACGGGTGATCGATGAGGCGAGTGCGCGCGTGCTCTCCCCGGGAGTGCGCGCGCCCTCGCGGACGGCGGTTGCCATGGCCTTAGAGGAACTTCGAGGGCTGCAGGCGGCAGTACCGGAATTCGTAGTCGAGCACCTGGTTGTTGGCCTGCTTCGCCGTGCTGATCAGGCGGACGACCATCTTCTGGGCGGCCGTCTCTTCCTCGTTGGAGAGCTTCCTGGCAGTCGTTTCGAAGAGCTGAGCCTCGGTCTTCACGTAGCCCAGCCACTTCGTCAGCCGGGTCGCGTCTTCGGCCGGCTTCGGCACCTTCAGGAGCTGGGCGCGGGCCTTCTTCAGGGCTTTGGCGGCGGCGCGGAACTGCTTCGCGGCGGCGTCGAGCTTGCCTGCCTTCACTTTCTGCCGCACGCCCTTGAGGATCTTTTCGTTGGCTTTCGTGTTGACCTTGCAGATCGGTTCGACTTCAGCCTTGTAGGTCTCCGGGGTCGCTTCCGCCGCCGGCGAGGGCACTGCCCCGACCAGCGCGACGACCGCGGCCAACGAGATGATCAGCTTCTTCCCTGCCATCGACGCCTCCTCCTTGTAGACATGTGCCTCTATAACCCTTATGTCGGTTAAGCGGCTCGGTCCCCAACGAGCAGCGGGCGCCAATCATAGGCGCCTGCGGCGGGACGTCCATCCCTCATCGGGAAGCGCGCTGCCCCACATTGGGTAGCTTCCCCGGAGTGCGCCGCCCCACTCTCCGCCCGCTGCTCGCGCTCGTCTGCCTGCCGCTCCTGCTCCTCGCCGGCTGCGGGGGCTCCGACGAGGGGTCCCGGTCGGCGCCGTCGGCTGCCGAGTTCCCCTCGGCGAAGGGGAAGACGATCGGCGACGTCCTCGATGATCCGGGGGCGAAGCCGACGAAGCTGGTGATCGCGCCGGCGACGCAGACCTTCGACGTCGGCGAGAACCGCTACGCGTTCGGGGTCTTCACCCGCGGCCGGGAACAGGTCGACGACGCCGACGTCGCGCTCTACTTCGCCAGGGACGCCAAGGGGCCGGTGATCGGGCCGCTGCCGGCACAGGTGGCCTCGCTGGAGACGAAGCCGGCCTATCGCGCCCGCGGCGCCGGCGGGCCCGGCGAGGCGACGACGGTCTACGTCGTCCCCAAGGTCGACTTCGACCGCAACGGGCCCTGGCTCGCGGTCGCGGTGCTGAAGGGCGCCGAAGGGCTGGAAGTCTCGCGGGTACCGAGCCCGGTTGTCGGCGAGTTCCCCCGGATTCCGCAGGTCGGCGACAAGGCTCCGGTCATCCACACCCCGACCGCCGCCGACGTCGGCGGCGACCTCGCCAAGATCGACACCCGCGTCCCCCCCGACCAGATGCATGAAGTCGACTTCGCCGACGCCGTCGGCAAGAAGCCGATCGTGCTCGTCTTCGCCACCCCCGCCCTCTGCCAGACCCGGGTCTGCGGCCCGGTCGTCGACGAGGCCCAGCAGGTGGCGGACTCGTACAACGGCAGGGCCGACTTCATCCACATGGAGGTCTACAACGACAACGAAATCGCCAAGGGGCCGCGGCCTCAGTTGCAGGCCTTCAACCTGGAAAGCGAGCCGTGGACCTTCCTCATCGACCGCGACGGAGTCGTCCAGCGACCGCATCGAGGGGGCCTTCGGCGTGTCTGAACTGGAAGAAGCGATGCAGACGATCGTGCCCGGCTGATCGGCCGGGCTCCGCTACGCTCTAAACCGTCGGTAAGGGGATCGACGGGTGGTACCCGCTGGGAGGCAGGGTCGAAGGCAAAACGACGCTGCAAGGAGCGATATGAAGCACAGGCTGGCAGTCCCTGCTCTCGTCCTCGGGCTATGTGCCCTGCTCGGAACCCTCGCCGCACCGGCGCTGGCCGGAAAGGGCGGCGGACAGAAGAAGAAGCAGGCAAAGGTGAAGACGTTCGAAGTCTGCAAGCACGGCTGCCGCTACCGGACGATCCAGAAGGCTGTCGACGCCGCCGGCTCGTTCAAAGCGAAGAAGAAGAACGCGAAGGTGAAGGCCGTGGTCGCGGTTCGCCCGGGCAAGTACGTCGAGGGCGTCGTCGTCGACGGCACCCTGCGCAGGAAGAGCTTCGACGACCTGACGATCAAGGGCGCGAAGAAGAACCGCAAGAAGGTCGTGCTCGAGGGCAAGAACGCGAAGGGCGAGCTCGGGCGCGGCGCAGAACGGGATCGAGGCGATCAGCGTCGACGGCCTGGTGCTGCGAAACATGTGGGCGCGCAACTACCAGTCGAACGGGTTCTTCATCCACGCCGCCGACGAAGGCGGCCAGCACTGCGACGGCTACACGATGGACAACCTGCTGGCCTCGACCAACCGCTCCTACGGCCTCTTCGCCAAGGGCTGCTACGGCGGCAAGATGGTCAACTCGGCCGGCTACCACCACGGCGACTCCGCCTTCTACGTCGGCGAAACGCCGTGCGACTCGAAGTCCTGGACCAACCACGGCGTCGCACCGCCGCCGAAGCCCTGCCAGCGGAAGCCGAAATGGACGCTGCTGAAGAACGACCGCAGCTACGAAAACGTGCTCGGGTACTCGGGGACCAACTCCAAGTACGTGAAGATCGTCGACTCGGTCTTCTACAACAACGGCGCCGGGATCGTCCCGAATACGCTCGACAGCGAGGGGTTCGAGCCGAACGGCTGGAACGTCTTCGAAAACAACGACGTGTTCTGGAACAACTACAACTACTTCCTCGCCGGCTCGAAATTCCACACCGTCTCCGGCGGGCTCGGCCAGGTCGCCGGGGCCACCGTCAACTACCCGACCGGCGTCGGCATCGTCCTCTACGGAGGCGCCAACAACGTCGTCAAGAAGAACAACGTGTTCGGCAACTACAAGTGGGGCATCGCCTCCTTCTCAGGGCCGGGCGAAGTCTTCGTCGCCAACGAGGGCGACGACGCCAAGAACATCAACAACCAGATCGTCGAAAACACGATGGGCCGGGAAGGCGCCGACCCGAACGGCGAATTCGACTTGTGGAATGACGCCACCGGCGGCGGCAACTGCTGGGGCGCGAACAGCGCCAACTCGACCTTTGCCCCCGGCAACGGCAAAGTGCCGACGAGCCAGATCTACCCCGCCTGCCCGCAGGCCGAAGTCCTCGCCGACCAGGTGCGGAGCCTCGACATCGTCGCCGGGTTGCAGATCAACCTCGGGGAAGAAAGCGATCCGAAGACGATCCTCGGCTACGCCGTCCTCGAA
The DNA here is from genome assembly GCA_963779815.1 of uncultured Actinomycetes bacterium. Classification (GTDB taxonomy): domain Bacteria; phylum Actinomycetota; class Thermoleophilia; order Solirubrobacterales; family 70-9; genus VAYN01. The sequence goes on from CAVZZR010000001.1 coordinate 7,918, forward strand.
CCCGCCGCAGAACCAGGAATGCAGCTGGGTCCGGCGCCTCGCCCTCGCACCCGGCGTTCCAGAAATTCACCCCGGTCGAGGTGGCGCCGCTGCCGGGCGAGGTGAACTGCGGATGAGGGGCGGCGAGGAGGTTCCTCGCCCTCACCGTCGCCGTCGGCCTGGCCGCGCTCGCCCCGTTCGGGGTGAGCCGCGGCCTCGGCCGGAGCGCCGAAGAAGCCGCCGGTGAAGGTGACCGTGAACGACTTCTTCTTCGCCCCGACCGCGGTGACGATCAAGAAGGGGCGGGCGGTGAAGTGGGTCTGGTCCTCGACCAACACCTATCCGCACGACGTGCACCTGAAGAAGGGGCCGAAGAACCTGAAGAACAAGGGCTCCTACTCGACCAAGACGACGGCGGTCACCGGCGCCCACTTCCAGAAGACGTTCGAAACCCCGGGCACCTACAAGTACATCTGCACGATCCACCCCGATGAAATGCGGATGACGATCACCGTCAAGAAGTAGCGCGGCGATGGCGCCGGATCCGATCGACCGCCGCGGGTTCCTCGCCCTCTCCGGCGGCGCCCTGCTCTGCACCCTCGCCGGCCAGGAGGTCGGCGACCGACGAAGGCAAGATCGACGTCGAGGGGCTCGCCCGCGGGGTGAAGGTGCCGCCGAAGGTGGCGGCGGCGGAGTGGCGCGGCGCCGCGGCGGGCGCGAGCGTCCTGGCGGGGCTGCCGAGCGGCGGCACGACGCGCGAGTACTGGATCGCCGCCGAGCCGGTGGAGTGGAACATCGTCCCCACCCACCGCGACCAGATGATGGCCGAGAAGGTAAAGCAGGGAAAGACCACGCTTCAGCGCCTACGGCTACCGCGCCTACTCGTCCGGGCTTCAAAAGCCCGCTCGGGCAGGCGACGGTGCCGGGGCCGCTGATCGAAGCCGAAGTCGGCGACACCGTCGTCGTCCACTTCCGCAACAAGCTGGGGGCGCCGGTGACGATGCACCCGCACGGGATCTTCTACGCCGAACGAGATGGACGGCGCCTACAAGGGCGAAGTGGACCGACCCCGGCGGCTTCGTCCAGCGCAACCGCACCTTCACCTACGTCTGGGAGGCGCGCGAAGGGACCGAGGGCACCTGGCTCTACCACGACCACGGGCCGATGGACCCGCTGCCGATCTTCAAGGGCCTGTTCGGGCCGCTGGTGATCCGCAAGCGGGGCGAAGCCCGGCCCGACCGCGAGTTCTTCCTCGCCTTCCATACCTGGGACCCCTCGATCACCGGGCTGCGCGGCACCTACTACTGCATCAACGGCAAGGCGTATGCGGGCAACACGCCGACGCTGGAAGCGAAGGTGGGGCAGCGGGTCGCCTTCCACGTCTACGGGGTCGACAACTTCTTCCACACCTTCCACCTGCACGGCCACCGCTGGAGCGAACCGGACGGGCGGATCGTCGACAACAGGACCTTCGGGCCGGCCGAGTCGTTCCGCTTCGAATTCGTCGAGGACAACCCCGGCCGCTGGTTCTACCACTGCCACGTCTTCCAGCACCTGCACCAGGGGATGAACGGTTGGTACCTCGTCTCCTAGCCGCGCTGGGGGCCGCCGCCCTCCTCCTCGCCGAGCAGCGCGGCGGCGGTCAACACCCGCGTCTCGATCGCCAACTACGCCTGGTCCCAACCGCGGGTCGAAGTCGAACCTGGGCGAGAAGGTGACCTGGGACTGGCTCGGGCCCGACCTCGCCCACTCCGTCACCGGGATCTCCGCCAACGACCTGCAGTGGGACTCCGACCCGGGCACCGACGCCCCGGCGCACCGCGCCGGGGACACCTTCACTCTCCAGTTCGACCAGCCCGGCGAGTACTTCTTCCAGTGCAAGCTGCACGCCGCGGTGCGGGGCGAGGTGGTGGTCTCCGACGTCCCGGGGGACCCGAGCTCTGACCCCGGTCCGCAGCCGCCGCTGAACCTCGACCTGCGGCCGCCGACGCTGGGCTCGGCAAGCCTGGCGAAGGCGAGCACGAGGGGGCGCAAGGGGATCGCCTTCAGCGCTCAGGTCAGCGAGCGCGGGACGCTCGACGCCGAGTACTACCGGTTCAGCTCGAAGGGCCGGCGCGTCTACAACGGCTTCGATCGCTGGAAGACCTTCATCGGCATCAACCGCCTGCGGCTGGGGGCGCGGTGGAAGCACTTCCGGGCGCGGCCGGGTCGCTACGTGGCGGTGCTGCGGGCGAGCGACGAAGCGGCGAACGAATCGAAGCCGCTGCGCAAGCGGTTCACGATCTCCGGCTAGGCCGCCGCGAGGAAGAGCCGCGTTTTCGGCGGCGTTTCCCGCTCGGCTCGGAGTCGCCGCGCAGGGTTCGTTCGCTGGCTTTCTCGGTCGACTCGCCCATCGTTATCTGGAACATCGCCAGCAGCGCGTCGGAGGCGAGCGGGCGCATCCGGTCGAGCGCCTCGCGCACCTTGGGCCAGTCCTCCTCGGGGCGGCCGGCCTTGTCGAAGGGCTCCCAGATCTCGCGGACGAAGAGCTCGACGAAGGTCCGCGCGACCTTCTCGGAGGCGCGGCGCAGCTCCTCGGCGGTGTCGACGGCGGCCTCGCCGGAGACGCCGAGCTCTACCAGGGCGGCGCCCGCGGTCTGCAGTCGGGGGCTGATCACCTCGACCTTGCCGTCGGGCAGCTGCCGCACCACGCCCATCGCTTCCACCCGCTCCAGCAGCTTCGGGTCGAACTCGTCGGCCCCCCACTGGCCGGCGAGCTCCTTGACGTCGTAGATTTCCGGCGTCTCGTCCTCGAAGGGGGCGCGGATCGCGCGGGCGAAGTCGACCATCTCGCGGGAGGACCCTTCGCTCGACTCCAGGACCCGGCGGATCGCCTCGAGGTTGAGGCCCTCGGCCTGCATTTCACGGGTCAGCTCGATCCGGGCGACGTGATCCTCGTTGTAGTAGCCGGTGCGGCCGTGGACCTCCGGCGGCGGCAGCAGCCCGCGGGTCTGGTGGGCGCGGATGTTGCGCACGGTCATCCCCGTCCGCCGCGCCAGCTCGGCGATCGTCATCTTCCCGTCGGGCTTGGCCTTCTGGCCTTTCCGGGGGCTCATCTGCCCATGGTAAGCGGCAGGCGCTGGCCGTTCATCTTCTTCGCCGCGTCTGAGGCGAGGAATGCAATCGCGGCGGCAATGTCCTCGGCCGGGGTGAAGGTGGGGAACTCCTTCTCCGGCTCCTCTTCCCGCATCCGCGGGGTGAGGATCGCGTCGACGACGACGATGTTGGCGGTCGCGGCACTGCCTTCGAAGCCGTCGGCGAGGGCGAGGGTCCAGGCCTCGGCGGCCGCCTTGGCGGCGGCGTAGGCGGCGTTCGTGTCGGTCGGCGCCTGCGCCTGCTTGGAGGAGACGAGGACGAAGCGCCCGGCGGCGCTGGCGGCGAGCTGGTCGTGGAAGGCGCGGGTGGTGTGCTGGACGGTGCGGACGAGGAGGTCATGCAGGAGATCCCAGTCGGCGAGGGACGCCTCGTGCAGCGGCTCTCCCCCACGCCAGCCGCCGACCAGGTGGACGAGCCCGTCGACCCGGCCGAAGCGCTCGACCAAGTCGGCGCACCAGGCTCGAGCCGCCGCCTCCTCGTCGAGAAGGTCGACGGTACGCCCGTCCCAGCGCTCGGGTGGGAGGCCGAGGTCGGCGGCGATCGCCTCGAGCGTCTCCTGAGAGCGGTCGGTCCCGGCGACCGTCGCGCCGGCCCCGGCGAGCTCCTTGGCGACGAGCGGCCCGAGGCCGCCGCCGACTCCGGCAATCGCGATCACGCGGTCATCGAGCACGAGCGCATCATCTCAGGCGACCGGAATGGGAACCTTGCGTGAAATATTCTGTCTGCAACAACTGCAATGCTGTCTGACATGAAGGCCGCCGCATCTGCAACCAGCCCACACCGTCGCGAGCGCAACGTCAACCGGCGCATGCAGGGCGACATCGGAGAGCTTTCGGCGATGGAGTGGCTGGCGAGTCGAGGGGCCACTGTCTGGGTACCGTTCAACCACAGTCCGCATGTAGATCTGATGGCCGAATGGGACGGGCGGATCATCAGGGTTCAGGTCAAAACCTCGACCTTCCGGGGACCCGTCAAGTCGGGTGAAGAACGGTGGAAAATCTCGATCGCCACCAACGGTGGCAACCGCAGTTGGACCGGCTTGGCGAAGAAGTTCGACCCGGCGCGAGTCGACTACCTCTTCGTGCTTGTCGGAGACGGCCGCCGATGGCTCATCCCAGCTCGTTTCGTAGAGGCCGCACGCTCGCTCGCGCTTGGCGGGCCCAAGTACTCGGAGTTCGAGGTAGACCGAGGCACTCCGTTTGAAGAACTGATCTACCAGAGCGCCGAGGCCAATACAATGGCGAATGTCTCGCCTATACCGGGGGAGTGCCAGAGCGGTCAAATGGACTTGACTGTAAATCAAGCGGCTATGCCTACGCAGGTTCGAATCCTGCCTCCCCCATCCCAATCCAGTCCTTCCAGCCGCCAGGTGTTGCTGCGGCCGAAACGACAGGCGACCTTCCCCAAGGCGCCGTGCGAGGAGGCGGGCATCACCGCCGGAGATCGATTGAGGGTGCAGGCCGACGGACCCGGCCGAATCGTCTTCGAGAAGATCGACGGCGAGCCGCCGGTCTAGCCTTCCGAGGCCTGCAGCCGCGCCTTCATCTGCTCGTTGAAGGCGTTGAGGGCTGAGAAGGGGCGCATGAAGACGGTCAGCTCGCGGACGCGGCCGTCGTCGTCGAGCTCGAGGAAGTCGATGCCCTCCAGCTCGCGGTCGCCGACCGTGGCCTTGAAGCGGAGGACGACGGTGTCGCCCTCGGCCAGCTCGTCGGTGTAGGAGAAGTTCTCCAGCGTCGCCGCCACGTGGGTGAGGACGACGGAGACGGTGTCGCGGCCTTCGAAGCCGCGGAAGAGGACCGGGCTGTGGAGGACGACGTCCTCGTGCAGGGTCTCGGAGAGCAGGTCGATGTCCTTGCTCTCGGCGGCGCGGCGGAAGGGGTGGGGCTCGGCCATCGCCCCACTGTAGCTGGGTGCGATGGGATACTCACGCCGTGCCGAGCGACCGTTTCTACTCGCGCCTCTCCCATTCGCTGGGCGCGAAAGGGCTGCGAATGGTCGGCAAGCTGAACGCCCCGCTCTACCGGCTGACCGGCGGGCGGGTCGGCGGCAGGGTCGGAAAAGGCCCCGTCCTCCTCCTCACCACCACCGGCCGCAAGTCCGGCCAGCCGCGCACCGCGCCGGTCCTCTACCTCGCCGACGGCGAGCGCTTCGTCGTCATCAACACCAACGCCGGCAACCAGAAGACGCCGGCCTGGTCGCTCAACCTGAAGGCGAACCCCGAGGCCGAGGTCGAGGTCGGGCGCAAGCGCACCAAGGTTCGAGCCCGAATCGCCAAGGGCGAGGACCGGGATGACCTCTGGCGCCGCCACATGGCGCAGTACTCGGGCTGGGACTACTACCAGTCCAAGCTGGATCGCCAGCCTGACGTTTTCATCTTGGAACCGCGCTAAGAGGCTTCCCGAAGCATCTGCGCCTCCGGGAGTCGCTTCAGCTTCTTCAGCGTGTTGTTCTCGATCTGGCGGATCCGCTCGCGGGTGACGCCGAAGGTGCGGCCGACTTCCTCCAGGGTCAGCGGCTCTTTGCCGGCGAGCCCGTAGCGAAGTTCGATCACCTGGCGCTCGCGCTCGGGCAGCGCTTCGAGGGCCTTCTTCACGCCCTCCTTCTGCAGGTGCTCGCTCGCTTCCTCGAACGGCTCGAGGACGGCGTCGTCGGCGACGAAATCGCCGAGCTCGGATTCGTCCTCGTCGCCGACCGGTTTCTCCAGCGAGACCGGCAATTGGGCGACGCGGAGGATGTCGCGGACGTCGGAGACGGGCCAGCGCAGCTCTTCGGCGATCTCCGCCGGCTCGGGCTCGCGCCCCAGCTTCTGCACCAGCTGCCGTTCGACGTGGGCGACCCGGTTCAGCTTCTCGACCATGTGGACGGGGATGCGGATCGTCCGCGCCTTGTCGGCGATCGCCCGCGTCACCGCCTGGCGGATCCACCAGGTCGCGTAGGTCGAGAACTTGTAGCCACGGCGGTAGTCGAACTTCTCGACCGCCCGGATCAGCCCCAGCGAGCCCTCCTGGATCAGGTCGAGGAAGCTGAGGCCGCGGCCCAGATAGCCTTTCGCGATCGAGACGACGAGCCGCAGGTTGGCCTCGACCATCTGCCGCTTCGCCAGCATGTCGCCGCGCTCGATCCGTTTCGCCAGTTCGACCTCCTGCTGCGCGGTCAGCAGGTCGACCTGGCCGATCGCCCGCAGGTAGAGCCGCAGCGAGTCGAGGCTCGGCTCGACGGTGAGGTCGAGCTCTTCTTTCTTCGAGGAGCCGCTGCGCTGCGCTTTGTAAGCGCTGACCCCGTCCTCGGCGATGACGTCGATTCCGTGCTCGACGAGGTGGGCGTGGAGCTGGGAGACCTGCTCCTTGGTGATCTCCACCTCCTCGAGTGTCGAGGAGATCTGCTCGAAGGTCAGGTAGCCGCGCTCGCGGCCGGTCGCGATCAGGCCCTGGAGCTCCTCGATCTCCCCGATCGGGCTCGCCTCCTGGTCACGATCGATGACCTCAGTCGTGGTCTCCAGCGGTTCGATGCTCACTGCTACGCAGCGCCCCTCTCCCTTTGTGCGCGGCGGCCGGCCCTAACGCTCCGACCGCGGCGAATTATAGGCGGAAAAAACTCTCCAACGTCCGGAGAGGTTCTGCGACAGCCGATCGGCCGACCGAGTTGCTTACTATTGGTTAGCCGATGGCCAGTCAGACGACCGCCACCCCTGCCACTCCCGACGTCCAGGCCGGCCTCCCCGCCACCCAGGTGGGCCTCTCGCGGGTCGGCGTCACCGGCGTCGAGAAGGTGATCCGGGTCAAGACCGACGGCGTCGAGAACCTCTTCTACGCCGGCTTCGAGTGCTTCGTCGACCTCAACCCGCAGCAGGCCGGCGTCCACATGTCGCGCTTCGAGGAGATCGTCGGCGAGGCAATCGACGAGGTCGTCCTCGGCGAGGCCTTCAAGGCCGAGGTGCTGGCCGCCCACGTCGCCGAGAAGGTGCGCGAGCGTCAGGGCGGCGAGCGGGCCGAGGTCTCGATCACCGCCCGCTACCCGGAGACGGTGCAGACGCCGGAAACCGGCAAGAGCACCCAGGAGATCTACGTCCTCTACGGGACCGCGGTCGCCTCCGCCCGCGGCACCCGCACCCTCACCGGGGTCGAGGCCCAGGGGATGACCGCCTGCCCCTGCGCCCAGGAAGCCGTCGCCGCCCTCGCCCGCGACCGCCTCGCGGACGACGGCTTCGGCGGCGAGGAGATCGAGCGGATCCTCGAGCTCGTCCCGGTGGCGACCCACAACCAGCGCGGCATCGGCACCCTCTGGGTCGGCTGCCCCGAGGGCGGCCCGGCCTGGATCGAGGCGCCGGAGCTGCTGCGGATCGTCGAGAGTTCGATGAGCTCGGAGATCTACGAGCTGATGAAGCGAACGGACGAGCGCTCCGTGGTCGTCAAGGCCCACGAACATCCCCGCTTCGTCGAGGACTGCGTCCGCGAGATGCTGCGCCAGGTCGTCGAGGACTACACCGACCTCCCCGAGCAGACCTTCGTGATGGCGCGGCAGGAGAACCTCGAGACGATCCACCGCCACAACGTCGTCGCCGAGCGCTACGGCACCCTCGGCGACCTGCGAGCCGAGCTGGAGAGCGGCGAGCACGGGACGCATCACGTGACGATGCGCGAGTGGCTCGAGGCACCCGCCGCCTGACGACTCCGAGATCGTGGGGGTCATAGCCCCCCGAAGTTCGGAGTTGCTACGCCGCGCTCTTCAACTTCGCCGCCGCCCGTTCCCGCTCCAGCGCCTCGATCCGTTTGCGGAGGCCGAAGAAGTAGTCGACGCCGCTGAGGACGGTGACGGCGAGAGCGATGTAGACGAGGATGTCCACTCCCAGGGGAGCTGGATTGGTGGCTATCAGGGCGATGACGGCGGCGATCTGGAGGACCGTCTTCAGCTTGCCCAGCCAGCTGGCGGCGATGACGATGCCGCGCTCGGCGGCGATCGTGCGGAGGATCGTGACGGCGACCTCGCGGGCGATGATCACCATCGCCACCCAGGCTTCGAGGCGGTCGAGGGAGACGAGGGAGACGAGGGCGGCGGTGATCAGGAGCTTGTCGGCGAGCGGGTCCATCAGCTTGCCGAAGGTGGTGATCGAGCCGCGCGAGCGGGCGAAGTAGCCGTCGAGGCCGTCGGTGAGGGCGGCCAGGGCGAAGACGGCGGCGGCGAAAGCATCCCCGTGCTCGCTCTCCCCCAGCAAGGCGACGACGACGACCGGGACCGCGAGGATGCGAAGGAGGGTGAGCGCGTTGGGGAGGTTGAGCGGGAACATCTCCCCGCTCACTTACCCCCGGCAGGGGCCGGCACCACAGCCGCTTCGGCGTCCTTCTTCGCGAAGTACTCCTCGCCCTCGATGCTGACGCGGGGGATCAGCCGGTCCATCCAGCGGGGCAGCCACCAGGCGCGCTTGCCGAGCAGCACCATCACCGCCGGCACCAGCAGGCAGCGGACCAGGGTCGAGTCGATCGCGATCGCCACCGCCAGCCCGACCCCGAACTCCTTCACCACCGGGTTGCCGCTGAGCACGAAGCTGGTGAAGACGCAGACCATGATCGCCGCCGCCGAGGTGATCACCCGGCCGGTGTTGGCGAGGCCTTCGACGACCGCGCGGCGCTCGTCGCCGTACTCCTCGTAGTGCTCGCGCATCTGCGTCAGCAGGAAGACCTCGTAGTCCATCGAGAGGCCGAAGAGGATCGCGAACATCAGCAGCGGCACGAAGCTGACGATCGGGATCGCGTGGTCGAGCCCGATCAGCGAGGAGCCCCAGCCGAGCTGGAAGACCGCGGTGACGACGCCGTAGGCGGCCGCGACCGAGAGCAGGTTCATCACCGCCGCCTTCACCGGTACCAGCAGCGAGCGGAAGGCGACGAGGAGGACGACGAAGCTGAGGGCGACGACGATCGCGATCATCAGCGGCAGCTTGTCGCTGATCTGGGTCGCGAGGTCGATGTAGCCGGCGGTCTGGCCGCCGACGTAGGAGCTGGCCTTGGTCCCTTCCAGAGCCGCCGGGATCGTTTCTTCGCGCAGGTCTTCGACCAGTTCGACCGTCTTGTTCGCCCACGGCTCCGATTTCGAGAGCACGGTGAAGACCGCGGCCGTGCCCGCTTTGTCGAGCGTCGGTTCGCTGACCGCGGCGACGTCGCCGGCGCCTCCGACCGCCTTCTCCAGCTTCGGCAGCACCTGCTTGGCTTCGGCCGGCGAGCTGAATTCGGAGGCGATCAGCAGCGGCCCGTTGACGCCGGGCCCGAAGCCCTTGTTGAGCGAGTCGTAGGCCTGGCGCGAGGTCGTTTCCTTCGGCAGGGCGCTGATGTCGTTCTGGCCGAGCTCGAGCTGGAAGATCGGCAGCGCCAGGACGAGGAGGATCAGCAGGGCGACGATGGTCGCGCTCCAAGGGCGGTTGCTGACCCGTTCGGCCCAGCGCCGCCAGCCGTGCGGCTGCTTGTCGTCGGGGTGGGTCTTGCCGAGCTTGACCCGCAGCGAGTTGATGTGGGGGCCGAGGGCGCCGAGCATCGCCGGCAGCAGCGTCGTCGCCGCGGAGACCGCGACCACGACCGCGACGGCGGCGGTGAAGCCGAGGGTGGAGACGAGCGGGATGCCGGCGAAGGCGAGGGAGCAGAGCGCGATCACGACCGTGAAGCCGGCGAAGACGACGGCGCCGCCGGCGGTCGCCGTCGCCCGCGCGATCGACTCGCGCAGCTCCATCCCGTCGGCCAGCTGCAGTTTGTGGCGGGTGACGATGAAGAGGGCGTAATCGATGCCGACCCCGAGGCCGATCATCGTCGCCAGGGTCGAGGCGACGCCCGGGACCTCGAGCACGTGCTCGAGCAGGCGGATGATCGAGAGCGCGCAGGCGAGGCCGATCACCGCCGAGACGATCGGCAGCATCATCGCCGTCGCGGTGCCGAAGGCGAAGAGGAGGATGACCACCGCGGCGGCGAGGCCGATCGCCTCGCTGGTCTCGGTCGCCGGCTTCGAGAGCTGCTGGCCGACGTAGGCGCCGACCGCCGTCTCCAGACCCGCCTTGCGGGCAGGCTCGGCGGCGTCGAGGATCTTTTCCGCCTCCTCTTCGTCGATTTCGCCGGGGCCGACCGAGAGGACGACCGGGAAGTAGCCGATCGACTGGTCCTTGCTGAGGAAGGCCGCCCCCTGCGGGCTCAGCGGGCTGACCGCGGAGTTGACGTCGCCCAGCGCGTTCAGCCGCTTCCCCACTTCCGCCACCGCGGCCGCGTACTTCGCTTCGGTCAGCCTCCCCCGCGGCGCTTCGAGGACCAGCGGGTTGCTGCCGTAGGCCTGTTCGGGCAGGTCGTCTTCGAGCAGTTCGGTGGCGATAGTCGAATCGGTCCCCGGCAGCGTCAGGTTTTCGCTGGTCTTGCTGCCGGCCGAGTGGCTGATCGCGAGCAGGGCGACCGCGAGCACGATCCAGGCGCCGATCACGGGCCAGTGATGGCGGGAGCTGAAGCGCCCGAGGGCGTAGAGGGGGGCGGTCACGGCTTCATCTTCCCTTCCGGGGCGGCCGTTTCGCCGGTCTCGAATGCCTCGGGGACCGTTTCGAGCGGTTTCGCTCCGAGAGCGCGGCGGATCAGCACGAGGCGCTGGGCCTGGTTTGCCGCCATCGAGGCGACCAGCGGCCGCGGCCAGCCGATCGTCAGCTGGCCGACCGCGTGCAGCTCGAGGTCGATCGTCGCGCTTTCCATCTCGTAGAGGAGCTCGATCACTTCGCGGGCGCTGCCGAGCCGGCCGAATTCGATCCTTTCGGGCGGCGGGTCCGCCTCCGCGTCGAGGCCGCGGAGCGTCTTCGTCGTCGCGTCGACGTGTTCCTGTTCCTGGGCGAGGAAGGCGCGGGCGGTGGCGAGATCGGAGCCGTGGAGCACCAGGACCACCGATTCGTAGACCTCGACGGCGGCGAGCTGACGGGCGAGGACTTCGTTCAGGACCTTGACGTCGCCGGCCTTGTCGGTGGTCGAGCTCCCGTCCCCCCCACCGCAGGCGCCGAGGCCGATCGCGAGGGTGGCGAGCAATGCGGCGAGGAGGGCGCGGCGCATCCCGCGCCGGCGCATGATTCGGTTCGAGGCCATGACGAGGGGGCCAAGCCTATGAGCTCGGACAGCCACCGCGCCCTCGAGGCGCTGGCGGAGGAGGTGCACCGCTGCCGTCTCTGCCCGCGGCTGGTCGAGTGGCGCGAGGCCCAGGCCGCGAACCCGCCCCGCCGCTTCCAGGGTCAGGAGTACTGGGCGCGGCCGGTCTCGGGCTTCGGCGACCCGGCGGCTCGGGTCGGGATCGTCGGCCTCGCGCCGGCCGCCCACGGCGCCAACCGCACCGGGCGGATGTTCACCGGCGACCGCTCCGGGGACTGGCTCTACGCGGCCCTCCACCGGGCCGGGTTCGCCAACCAGGCCACCTCGGAGTGGCGCGGCGACGGGCTGGAGCTGCGCGACGCCTACATCACCGCGACCGTCCGCTGCGCGCCGCCGGCCAACAAGCCGACCCCCGAGGAGCGGGACACCTGCCTCCCCTACCTGCAGCGCGAGCTGGAGCTGCTCGAGCGCTGCCAGGTGCTGATCGCCCTCGGCTCTTTCGGCTGGGACGGCGCCCTCCGCGCCGTCAGGGCGCTCGGCGAGGAGGTGCCGCGGCCGCGGCCGAAATTCGGGCACGGGGCCGAGGCCGAGGTCGGGCGCTGGCGGCTCCTCGGCTGCTACCACCCGAGCCAGCAGAACACCTTCACGGGCAAGCTGACCGAGCCGATGACCGACGCCGTTCTGAGCCGCGCCCGCGAACTCGTCACCTGAACCCGGAGAATGGTGGAAACGTTTCCACCATTCTCGGGGTCTTCAGTTCGCTCGCCGGCTACCTAAGGGGAGGGAACTTGCGCAGGCCACGGATCAAGCGGACGACGGAGGAGCTCGAGACGCCGGATGGGGACATCTCGGTTGCTCCGCCCGAGCGCCGGCAACGACATCAGAATCGAGAAGCCCGACGCGGAGGAACGGCGACTGCTCGCCGCCGTCGACGGAGAACACACGCTCGAGCAGCTGCGGACGGAGTTCGGTGCCAAAGAAGTCGACGACCTGATGACTCAGCTGACAGAGCTCGAGGTGGTCGAGGACGCGGCCGACGACGAGTTGATCGACCCCGCCGACCTGGAACGGTTCGACCGCCAGCTGCGTTACTTCAGCGACATCGCTTCGGCCGGCTCGCCGACCCCGTCGCAGTGCCAGGAGAGGCTGCGGGAAGCGAAGATCGCCGTCCTCGGGGTCGGCGGCCTCGGCGGCTGGTCCGCGCTCACCCTCGCCTGCATCGGGGTCGGCGAGATGTGGCTGATCGACGGCGACCGGGTCGAGATCAGCAACCTCAACCGGCAGGTCCTCTACAGCGAGGCCGACATCGGCCTGCTCAAGGTCGAGTGCGCCGCCTCGCGCCTGCGCGCCTTCAACTCCCGGGTGAGGATCACGACCGAGGCGCGGCGGCTGGAGAGCGAGCGGGACATCGCCGAGTTCATCGCCGGCTCCGACTTCGTCATCGACGCCGCCGACTGGCCGACCCACGAAATCGAGCGCTGGTGCAACACGGCCTGCTACGCGGCCGGGATCCCGTACATCACGATGAGCCACTTCCCGCCGGTCGCCCGGGTCGGGCCGCTCTACGTGCCGGGGGTGACCGGCTGCTTCAACTGCCAGGAGATCGCCTACCGGCGCGAGTACCCCCTCTACGACGTCGCGATCGAGCAGGGGCGGGCGAAACCGAGCCCGGCGGCGACGCTCGGGCCGGCCTGCGGGCTGATCGGCGGCCAGGTGGCGATGGAGGCGATGCACCTGCTGACGGGGCTGAGCAGGCCCGCCGCCCTGGGGGTCGCCAACATCTACGACCTGCGGACGATGAAGGTCCAGCGCGAGCCGGTGAGGCCGGAGCCGGAGTGCTCGATCTGCGGGGGCATGTCCCACGAGGAGGTCGAGGAGGACGGGGACGGGTAGGTTTCCGCGGGATGCGCCTCGCCATCCCGCTTGTCCTACTTGCGCTGCTCGCGGCGCCGGCCGGTTGCGGCTCCTCCGGGGAGACGACCGACACCGGTGCCCAGCCGGCAGGCGGCGAGACCACCGCCCAGGTCCGCGCCGCCTGGGAGCGCAAGCTGGATTGCCAGCGACCGCAGGGGGCTTCGCGCTGGGGCTGCTCGGTCGGCGACTATCGCTGCCAGGGCGTGGTCAGCGATCGCGGCTGGTCGATCTCCTGCTCGCAGCCGGGCCGCTCAGTCCACTTCACCGTCCGCCCCTGACCTTCGCGCCAGGCGCGAGGAGGGGTCGACGAAGAGGACCAGCCATAGGTAGGGCGCCACGTCCGGGGCGAAGTAGGCGAAGGGGATCGAGAGCAGGAAGATGCCGGCGATGTAGGTGCTGCGGATCTGGTTTTCGCGGTGGCTGCGGTCGTCGATCTTGGTCAGCCCGCGGCGCCGCGCGTCGACGTGCATCAGCAGCCCGAGCAGGACGACGGTGGCGAGGTTGAGCGAGTAGAAGACGACCGCCGTCGTCGTCCCCCCGTACTCGCCGAGCAGCTCGCTGCTGAAGGGGATGAGGACGACCGAGCCCAGGTAGACGAGGTTGAGCCCGATCAGCCGCCCGTCGAAGGCCTTGACTTCGGAGAAGAAGCGGTGGTGGACGAGCCAGAAGCGCCCGATCACGGCGAAGCTGATCACGTAGGCGAAGAAGACGTCCCGCTGGTCCCACAGCGCATTGTCGATCTCCCCCTCCGTCAACCCTTTCTTGATCCCGATGTTGAGGACGAGCAGGGTGATCGCGATCGAGAAGACGCCGTCGCTGAAGGCGACGATGCGGCCGAACTCGACCTCGTTCTCCGCCCGCTGCCGCAACCGCCGCTGCTCCACCGCCATCGCGCCATCATCCCCGGCCGCCGCGACGGAACCGAGAACCGCTCCCTCTCTACAATCCCCGAGTCCCGCCGGCGTAGCTCAGTTGGTAGAGCACTTCATTCGTAATGAAGGGGTCCCCGGTTCAAGTCCGGGCGTCGGCTTTCTCGATCCTGCGCAACCGATGCGCACTCTGCTGCAATCGGTTGACATTTGGGCATTCAGATAAATCTGGGGTATTGTTGTCGACCCCGGAGGCCTCCGCTCCCGGGCTGACGCGATGAGCGAATCAATCAAGCCCGGAGCTACAACGAACGCTGGGGTCACACCCTTCCTCCGCGATGTGCTGGCAGGGACGGCAGCGGCGCCCGAGCCGCACCAGAGCGCGCAGCGGATCCTTGAAGTATGCATCGACCGGCTTCGCGGGTCAGGCGGATCTGTGTACACCCTCGATCTCTCGAGTGGACAGTTCACCCCGATGGTCGCTCTCCCAGCGATGCCCAAAGAAGGCGAAGCGCTCTCCGCCGCCGATGTGACCGTGCCTGAGAATCGGATTTCCACCGTCGCCGACTTCCTCGGCGCCTCTGCGGAGTACGCGGAGTACAAGAGCATGCTCTCACCGAGGGCGTCGTCTTCTACGCCGTCCGCCACTCGACCTGCATCGGCGCGATTCGGATCGACGGCCCGCACCCGAACGACATCGATGAGCAGCTTGTCGACGACCTTCTGGCCTGTGCAGACCTGCTCGTGACCGTCTATGAGGATGCCTTCTCCTTCCAATTGCTCGAGTCCCTGCAGGACCCGCTCGACTTTACCCAGTCCGAGCGTCAGTTCTTCCACAAGATCGCCGACCTGATCGCCGACTCCTCGGGCATGGAGTTCGTCGCCCTGCGCGAGGCCGACAAAGAAACGCTGCGCTGCATCGCTCTGGCCGGCTTCGACGATGCTCCTCCCGACGACTACACCCAGTGGGACCTTGAACCCGTCGCCGCCTACCCCGCGTTCGCACGTGCTCTCGACGGTGAAACCGACCCGGTCCACTCGATAGACACTCCCGAGCACGCCGCCCTGCGTGAACTTCCGTGGTGCACGGACGTCAAGAGCTTCGTCGCAATCCCGGTTCTCGTCGGCCGCAAAACCTTCGGCGTCCTCAGTGTCGGGGCGCGCTGCGAATACGAGTACACGCCGATCGAGTTGCGCGGATTCGAGAGCATCGCGAACGGAGTCGGCGTTTCGATCAGCAACTACCGGGCCACCCATCAGCTCAATCGCCAAGTCGGTGAGTACGCCGCCGCAGCGTCGGCGATCACCTCGATCGAGGTCGCCCGCTTAGCTCGCCATGAAGCCGAGAACGAGAGCGAGATGTCAACTCAGGCTTTGCACACCCTCCAGAAGAAGGCAGGCAAGGCATGTCAAGCGGAGGTAGACAAGGTGGAGGAGCATTTACACAAGGTGCGGATGGCTCTGAAAAAGATGAAAATCGCCACCGCGCAGCCGAAGGCCGAATGGGAGCCGGTCAGCATCAAAGAACTCTGGCGGCAGGCCAACACGGCCGTCGAGCAGCAGGCTGCAGGAGGCGAAGATCGACGTACGCTCGCCGAACAACGACGTCACCGTCCTGGCCCGGCCGATCGGCTGCGCCAGGTCTTCCTCAACCTGCTGCTCAACTCCATCGATGCCTTCAACGAAGGACGGAGAAGGCCGGAGCAGCGCATCGACCTCGCGATCGAGCGGCCGAGCGCCCGTGACCGCGAATACCGGCTGACCTACAGCGACACCGCCGGAGGTATCGCTCCACAGCGCCTCCGCGTGCCGTCCGAGGAGGTGCAGAGCCGAAGAACTCCCTGTATCACAGCTGGTTTTCGAGGGAGGGGTCACGTCGAAGAAGGAGGGCTCCGGATACGGACTCTGGCTGGCGCGGAAAATCATTGACGACCACCAGGGGTCGATCGACCTGGTGAGCTACCGCAACGGCATCGCGTTTGCGATCAGTCTGCCTACCCCCGAGGAGGCCAAAGCACGACTAAAGGAGGCTGGCCCTTGACCAACGCAACTGAGATTGGCGACCCCGCCGAGGGACGACCCGTGGTCCTCGTTGTCGAGGACGAAGGGGATGCCCTGGAATGGCGCATGGAAGCGCTCGCCGACGTCGACTGCATGGTGATCGGGGTCCGCTCCCACGACGAGGCAATGCGCGAGCTTCGAGCCGGTCCCGCTATGACTCGATGCGACATACGCTCACTCGGCAGCTGGAGAAGGCAAAGCGGCATCCTCTCGCCCGCTACATCAAGGAAACGTACGTTGACCTCCCGGTCGCGGGTTATTCAGCCGAGTTCAGCGATGCAGCCTTGGAGATCGCGATGCTGCGCCGAGGTCATGAGGAAACTATCCGGAAGTCGAGCTGGTGCGGGAACTCCACCCGACCGATCGATCGGCACCGATCGAGCGGCGCTGCCTCGACCGACCTTGAAGCTCGTCGAGGCGAAGAACGAGCAGCAGCTCTCGAAGCCGATCATCGTCTGGCTTCTGGACGTCGAAGGACACGTTGAGGCCGAGGTCTATGGCCAGCCCGCCCTCTATGGGTACGGCGAGACCGACGAGCAGGCGATCGCTGCCGTGGTCGACCTGATGCGCCTCTACGCCCAGCAGTGTGAAGCGCCGGCCGAGGCGGTCGGGCCCGCTCTTTCGCTGACCAACTTCCTTGCCGAAGTGATAGCCGCGGAAGAGAGCGAGGCGGACTAATGCGCTCTCGGCTGCGGAGTTGAAGCGGATCTTCCGGAAGCTGGAGATCGAGCCGAAGAAATCCACGCACCACATCGCAGGCTGGCTCATTGTCGACGGAAAGCGCATCCTCCCTCTCCACTATTCGCATGGGCGCAAGGACATGCCCGGGCACGTCCCGCACAGGTTCCGTAAAGCGCTTCACCTCGAGCCGGAGGAGTTCCGAGTCTTCAAGAAGTGCCACATGGACAAAGGTGAATACCTCGCGCTCTTGCGGCAGCGTGGGGTTTTGACGTGACAAACCTCCTTGCCGCGGCCCCGCGCGCGAAGCCCGACCCGGCGACTGATCCGACTGTGCTACTGGCGATCGCCTCCGCCGTCCTCTTGGTCAGCGGGATCGTCGCGGTCATATTGCTGTTGCGTTCTCGGTCCCAGAAGAGCTCCCCCCCGACAGTCGGGACGGACCACGAGGAGGAGAGCACCGCTGTGCTTCAGATGCTCCTCGCATCCCAGGAACCGGCGCTTCGGAAGTACCTGCAGCACACCCCGAATCCGATCGACCCGACCCAGGCAGACAGCAGTGCAACGATTCAGCGGATCGCGAGGATCGTCACGCCGAAACAGCCGAAGGGGCGAGTTGCTCCGTCGCTGAGCGACGTTTTGCTTGCGCTCGCGTTGCTGGAGTCGCGCCTGACCGCCCTGACGACAACCGCAGCACGGATCGAAGGCCAGAGCGTGACGAAAGACCGGGTGGTCTGGACGGTGCTGGGTGTGATCGGTGCGATCGTCGGCATCCTCGGTGGGTTCATCACCCTCACCACCCTGATCGTCAGACTGACCGGCTGATCTACTTCTTCTTCTGTCGCCGTTCGAGCACTTCGCCGAAGGCTTTCTCGATTTCGGCGGTGAGGGTGAGGCGGAAGGTGGCGTTTAGGGCGTCGAAGGCGAGGGGGCGGAGGCGGCTCGATCGACTCGATGATCTCCTCCCAGCCCTCCTCGGGGCGGCCGGCGTCGTCGAAGGGCTTCCAGACCTTGTCGACGAAGAGCTCGACGAAGGTGCGGGCCGAGGACTGGGCGTTGCGGCTGAGTTTCTCGATCGCGGCGAGGGCGGCGGGGAGCTCGATGCCCATCGCCAGCACTTCCTCGGCGGCGCGGAGCAGGGCCGGGCTCGGCGCTTCGTAGCGCTCGTCGCCGATCTCGACGAGGAGGCCGAGCTTCTTCGCTTTCTCGATCAGCTTGTCGTCGTCGGTCCCGAACTTCTCCGCCAGCTCCTCGCGGGCGTAGACCTCGGGCGCCTCGGTGGCGAAGGGCGCGGTGATCGCCTGGCGGAGGCCGACGAAGCGGTCGGCGTCGGCGCCGTGCTCGCCGATCAGGCGGGAGATCGCGCTCAGCTTGAACCCCTCCGCCTGCATCTCCTGGATCAGCCGCAGGCGGGCGACGTGGTCGGGCCCGTAGTAGCCGACCCGGGCGCGGACCTCGGGTGGCGGCAGCAGGCCGCGGGACTGGTGGTTGCGGATGTTGCGGACCGACATCCCGGTCTCGTAGGCGAGCTGCTCGACCGTGAGATCGGCCTCGGCGGCGGCGGAATCGGCGCTGGGGTCGGCTTTTTTCGCCATGTGACAAGTCTACATTCTGAATGTAACCTCGTTTGAGGTAACGTTTCTGTGGGAACAAGCTTCTTGCAATCCACCTCAAGGACACCCTCATGAACTTCGACTTCGCCACGCTCCTCGCCGCCACCGCCCCCCCGGCCGGCGGCGCCGAGATCGCCCAGATCGTGATCGCGACGACGGCGGCGACGATCGTCACCTGCGCGCTCCTCTACCTCGGCCTCGGCCACCGCAGCGGCCGGGTCAAGGTCCTGCAGCGCCTCGCCGACCACGGCGAACGCGTCTCCGGCCTCCCGGGCTGGGTCGCCTTCCCCTCGGCGGTCGCGACGGTCTCGCTGCTGACCGCGGTCTTCGGCATGTACTGGGACATCTCAATCCACATCGACAACGGCCGCGACGCCGGCCCGCTCGCCAATCCCGCCCACTACTTCATCCTCGCCGGCCTCTTCGGGATCTTCAGCGCCGGCTTCCTCGCCATGGTCCTGCCGCAGGACCGACCGAGCACGGTCGCGGTCCGCCTCGGCCGCGACTGGTGGGCGCCGCTCGGCGGCGTCCTCATCTGCGCCTGCGGCGCCTTCTCCCTGATCGGGTTCCCGCTCGACGACGTCTGGCACCGGCTCTTCGGCCAGGACGTGACCCTCTGGGGCCCGACCCACCTGATGCTGATCGGCGGCGCCGCGATGACCCTGGTCGGGATCGCCGTCCTCGCGGTCGAGGGAATGCGCGCCAACGCCTCCGGCGAGACCGCGGTGGAGGAGCTCTTCCACTCGAAGATGGCGCGCACCGTTGCCCTCACCGGCGGCCTGATGCTCGGCCTCTCGACCTTCCAGGCCGAGTTCGACTTCGGCGTCCCTCAGTTCCAGCTGATCTTCCAGCCGATCCTGCTGATGCTGGCGGCGGGCGTCGGGCTGGTGCTGGCGCGGACCTACGCCGGCCCCGGCGCCGCCCTCGGCGCGGCCGGGTTCTTCATCCTTCTGCGCGGCGGCCTGGCGCTGCTGGTCGGTCCGGTGCTCGGCCAGACCACCCCCCACTTCCCGCTCTACATCGCCGAGGCGGCCGTGGTTGAGGCGGTCGCGCTCTTCGTCTCGACCCAGAAGCCGCTGCGCTTCGGACTCGCCTCCGGGCTCGGGATCGGCACCGTCGGCCTCGCCGCCGAGTGGGCCTGGTCCCACGTCTGGATGCCCCTGCCCTGGCCCGAGGCGGCCCTGCCGGAAATCGCGATCCTCGGCTTCGCCGCCGCCGTCGCCGGCGCCACGATCGGCGCCTGGATCGGCACCCACCTCTCGCCGATCCCCCAGCCGCGCTCGCCGCAGCTGCGCCTCGCCGCCGTCTGCAGCGCCGCCGTCCTCGCGGCCCTCGTCGGCTACGGCCTCTACACCCCGACCCAGGAAGGGGTCAGCGCCCAGGTCGCCCTGCGCGACGTCGGCAACGGCCCCCACCGCGAAGTCGAAGCCACCGTGCGCATGGACCCGGCGGGCGCCGCGGCAGACGCCGAGTGGTTCGACGTCACCGCCTGGCAGGGCGGCGGCCTCGTCGTCGCGCCGCTGCGGCGGACCGGGCCGGGCGTCTACCGCAGCACCGAGCCGATCCCGGTCTACGGCAACTGGAAGGCGATGATCCGGCTCCACGACGCGAGCTCGCTGACCGCGCTGCCGATCTACCTGCCGCGCGACGAGGCGATCCCGGTCGGCGAAACCCCGGCGCCGGCGCGCTTCACCCGCTCCTTCACCGACGAGCACAAGCTGCTGCAGCGGGAGGCGAAGACCGGCAGCCCGATCGTCACCGTGCTCGCCTACGCGGCGGTCGCGGGGATCGCCTTCTCGCTGCTCGTCCTCCTGGCCTGGGCGCTGCACCGGCTCGCGGTGGGTCTGCGGCCGGCGCCGCGACGGCGACGACTGCGCCTTCCCGGCCTCGCCGGCTTCCAACACGGCGGCGGCAGGTGATCCTGCCGCTCGCACACCACAACGCCCTGGTGGCGTTGCCGGTCTTCGCCCCCGCCCTGATCGTGATCCTCGTCCTCCTCATCCACCGCATGCGCGAGAAGAAGCGATGGGAGGAGGAAGAGGCGGAGGGCTGATCGCGAGTCCGCGAAAACGGTCCCTCAAGAGCCGTTTTCGCGGACTCGCGCCTCGATCGCCTCGGCGTAGGGGCCGTGGAGGGTGGCGCGGGGTGTGGGGATGTCGATTCCGTAGGCCTCTCGCATCGCCTGGGCGAGGGTGCGCTTGAAGGTCGGGCCGTGCCAGGCGTGCGCTTCCCTCGCCCGGCCGACGTGGAGGTGGACGAGCTCGTGGAGGAGCGTCTCGAGGACGTCTGCGGGGCGGATGCCGGGATAGGCGGTGACCGAGAGGCGGAACTCGGTGGGGACGGCGAAGCCGAGCCGGTTGGGTTTGCGGCTCGCCCGGCGCACCTTCAGCTGCGGACGCCGTCCCGCCAGCGGCCCTTCGGCGAAGACGGGGAGCGCCCGCAGCCGGTCCATCTCCTCGTCCAGCCGGATGCCGGCGACGAGGTAGTAGGAGGACGGCCGCGGTCTCGGGCCAGGCGACGCCTTGCGCCGCCGGCGCCTCAGCTTTGGCACCGCGGGCACCAGTAGGTGGTGCGGTTGGCGTCGCCCTGGCCGCGCGAGGAGATCGGTCCGCGGCAGGACGGGCAGACGCTCTGGCGGCGTTTGTAGACCTGGAAGCGGTGGCGGTCCGCCGCTCTCGACGGCGGCCTGCATCTGCGCCCGGGCGGCCTCGAGGACCGCCCGCAGCTCCTCGTCGGAGGCCTCGCCGACCGGGCGCCAGGGATCGAGGCGGGCGGCGAAGCAGGCCTCGCTCTTGAAGATGTTGCCGATGCCGGCGACCAGGCGCTGGTCGAGCAGGGCGTCCCCGAGGCCGCGGGTGGGAGCGGCGCGCAGCGCCGGGATCGCCGCCTCCGGGTCGAAGTCCGGGGCGAGGATGTCCGGTCCCAACCGCGTCAGCTGCGGGTTGCGGCGCAGGCGCGCGGTCGGCGAGACCTGCAGGGTCGGCCCACCGAACTGGACCGCCTCCCACTCCCCGTTCGCGAGCACCGCCCAGGCCGAAGAGCGGGGCCGCCGCCAGCGCGAGCCGGGGCGGTAGAAGTGCCAGCCGCCGCTCATCCCGAGGTGACTATGCAGCGAGACCTCGCCGAAGTCGAGCAGCAGGTGCTTGCCGTGGGACTCGACGCCCTCCAGCGTGCAGCCGTCCAACCGCTCGATCCGCGCCGCCTTCCCGCGCGGGTTCGGCGCCGATGCCGCCACCGTCTCCCCCAGCAGCGTCGCCTCGAAGCGGCGCGCCAGCCGCCGGATCGTGTCGCCCTCTGCCACGCCCCCATGATGAAGATCGGGCGAGCTGGGTAAGGATGGGGAGATGCCCCGCCGCTCCCACCCCGACCGCAAAGCCCGCCAGGTCGCCCTCGGGATCGGCGCCACCAGGCTGGCGATGGGGCTGGGGATCTTCTTCGCGACGCAGCCGGCGCTGCGGACCTTCCGCTTCGGCGAGACCGACCGCCGGGGCGAAGCATTGGCCAAGCTCGGTGGCGGCAGGGACATCGCGATCGGGGCGCTGACCCTGGCCGCCCGCAAGGACCCGCAAGCGCTGCGGACGACGATCCTCGTCTCCAGCGCCTGCGACCTCGCCGACGCCGTCGCCCTCGGCGTCACGGTGCGCAACCCCGAGACCCGCGGCGCCGGAATCGGCGGCATCCTCTCGGGCGGCGGCGCAGCGGTCGCCGGCCTCTGGTCCTACCGCCACCTCTAAGCGGAAGGTCGGGAGGGGCCTCTCCAGACACTCAGCACGAGCCATAGGCGAGCTGCGTCTGGAGAGGCCCCTCCCGACCTTCCGCCCAAAGCCCTAAGGAGCCGAACCGTTGCTGCCGACCGGCGCCTCGCCCTGGAACTCGTGCGTCTCGATCACCCGGTCGATCAACCCGTACTCGACCGCCTGCGGCGGCTGGAAGAATTTGTCGCGTTCCATGTCGGCGTGGATCTGCTCGGCCGACTGGCCGGTGTGCTTGACGTAGATCTGGTCGAGGCGCTCGCGCAGGGCGAGGATCTCCTTGGCGTGGATCTCGATATCGCTCGACTGGCCTTCGAAGCCGCCGCTCGGCTGGTGGATGAGGATGCGGCTGTTCGGCAGCGCCATCCGTTTGCCGGCGGTGCCGCCGGTGAGGATCAGCGAGCCGGCCGACATCGCGATCCCGTAACAGATCGTCTGCACGTCGGGCTTGACGAACTGCATCGTGTCGTAGATCGCCAGGCCCGCGTAGGCGGAGCCGCCGGGGGAGTTGATGTAGAGGCTGACGTCCTTGTCGGGGTCTTCGGCCTCGAGGTGGAGCAGCTGGGCGATGATCAGGTTGGCGAGGTCCTCGGTCACCGGTTCGCCGAGGAAGATGATCCGCTGCGCGAGCAGGCGGCTGTAGATGTCGAATGAGCGCTCGCCGCGAGCAGTCTGCTCGACGACCATCGGTACCAGTGGCATAGGGCCCCTCTCCTAGTTGGCGTCTGGGTTGTACTTATAGCCAACGCCACGCACCGTCAGAACCAGCTCCGGTTTCTGCGGGTCGCGCTCGACCTTCTGGCGCAGGTTAGAGATGTGGACGTCGCAGGCGCGCTCGTCGCCGTCGAACTCGGTCTGCCAGAGCTCCTCCATGATCTGGGCGCGGGAGAAGACCTCCCCCGGGCGCCCGACCAGCAGGCGCAGCAGCTGGAACTCCGAGCGGGTCAGGTTGACGGGGACGCCGCGGACGGTGGCGACGTGGCGGACGAGGTCGATCGAGACCGGGCCGGACTCGATCTTCACCGCCTGGGAGAGCGGCGCCCGGTCGAGTTCGCGGCGCCGCAGCTGCGCCCGCACCCGCCCCAGCAGCTCCCGCACCGAGAACGGCTTGGTGACGTAGTCGTCGGCGCCGACCTCGAGCCCGACCACCTTGTCGACCTCGGCGTCTTTGGCGGTGAGGACGATGATCGGGACGGCGCTGCGCGAGCGCACGTCGCGGCAGATGTCGAGGCCGCTCGGCCCCGGCATCATGATGTCGAGGATCAGCAGGTCGAAGGGGACGCCGTCGCCGAGCAGGTTGGTGGCCTCGTCGCCGTCGGCGGCCGGGGTCACCTCGAAGCCCTCCTGGGCGAGCGCGTAGCCGACCGAGTCCCGGACCGAGGGCTCGTCGTCGGCGATGAGGATGCGACCGCTGCTCATGCCACCGGGGTCGGGCTCGGTTGCGCGACCGGGAGGCGGACCCAGAAGGTGCTCCCCTCCCCCTCCACCGACTCGGCCCCGATCCGGCCTTCCATCACGTCGACCATCCGCCGCGCGATCGCCAGGCCGAGGCCGAAGCCCTCCTGCTTGCGGGACTCGCTGCGGCGGTAGAAGCGCTCGAAGACGCGCTCCAGCTCCCCCGCCGGAATCCCGGTGCCGGTGTCGATTACCTCCAAGATGACCTCACCCTCTTTGTCATGCCGGCCGCGGACCGTAACGGTCCCGGGCGGCGGCGTGTTCTTGAACGCGTTGGTCAGCAGCCCGATCATCACCTGCCGCAGCAGGGTCGGGTCGCCGGTCGCCGCCAGGTCGGACTCGACGTCGACGACGAGGTCCACGTGCGGTGGCGCCTCGCAGGCGCTGACCACGTCTTTGATCGCCAGCGGCACGTCGACGATCTCGCTCTCCGGGGCGCCGCGGCTCTCGACCCGCGCCAGGGTCAGCAGCGACTGCGTCAGCCGGTTCATCCGCTCGGCGTCTTCGCCGAGGCGGCGGAGGAAGTGGTCGCGGTCCTTGGGGTCGTTCTTGGCGCCGCCCTGCAGGACCTCGATCGCGCCGGAGATTCCGGCCAGCGGGTTGCGCAGCTCGTGGGCGGCGTTGGAGACGAAGTCGGCTTCGGCGAGCTCGCGGCGCAGCTCGTCGGTGCGGTCGCGCAGAACTGCAAGCACAGCGCGCTCGTCGGGCAGCGAGCGGGCGGTCATCGCGTAGGCGCGGTCGCCGATCCGCAGCGCCGGGTGGGAGGAGAAGCCGACGTCGGCGGCGCGGTGGAGCAGCGGCAACGCCACCTCCGGCGGCTGGCCGGAGGAGTCGAGCAGGCGCGAGGCGGCGCTGTTGGAGAAGCGCACCGGGCCTTCGAAGTCGACGACCATGACGGCGTCGGTGAGGCCGTCGAAGATCGCCGTCAGCTTGTTGCGGTCGGCGGTGAGGACGCCGAAGCTCTCGTTCAGGGAGGCGCGCATCGAGTCCAGCGCCCGCGCCAGGTCGCCGATCTCGTCCGGGCCCGCGGTGTTGAGCTCGGCCTCGAAGGAGCCGCCCGCCATTTCGCCCGCCGCCCGGGCGAGGCCGACGACGCGGTGGGAGATCGCCACCGCGATCAGAAACCCGGCGAGGACGCCGATGATCACCGCGGCGATCAGCGCCTGCTGATTGTCGCCGAAGGTGTAGACCGCGGCGGCGGTGATCAGGCTGACCGCGGCGAAGGCGCCGGTCAGCCAGAGGCGCATCCCGATCCGCAGGGAGCCGGTGTGGAGAGTCGGATTCTCACCTTTGCGAGGCATGAGCAGTTACTAACACAATCCTCTTCTCGTCGCGGCAGATCGGGCCCATCCGCGCCCGCATGGGAGAATCGGTGTGTGCGGACCCTCGTCTTCATCCCCGCCTGGAACGAGCAGGCCTCGGTCGCCTCGGTGATCGCCGACGTGCGCAAGTGGATGCCCGAGGCCGACGTCCTCGTCGTCGACGACGGCTCCGCCGACGCGACCGCCGAGCGGGCGCGGGAAGCCGGGGCGCTGGTCGCCTCGCTGCCCTTCAACCAGGGACTGGGAGCGGCGCTGCAGACCGGCTACCTGTACGCGCTGCGCAACGGCTACGACGCCTGCGCCCACCTCGACGCCGACGGCCAGCACCCGCCCGAGGAGGTGGTGCGGCTGCTGGCGGAGGTGACCGCCGACCGCGCCGACCTGGTGATCGGCTCCCGCTACCACTCGGGTGCCGTCGCCGCCAGCGGCGACTACAAGCCGACCTTCTCGCGCCGGATCGGGATCAGCGTCTTCCGCTTCTTCCTCACCCTGGCGACGCGGCAGCGCTTCACCGACACGACCAGCGGCATGCGCGCCGCCAACCGCCGCGTGATGGCGCTCTTCTCCCAGCACTACTCGCCCGACTTCGCCGAGATCGAGTCCCTGCAGCTGGCGGTGCGGCAGGGCCTGCGGGTCGAGGAGCTGCCGGTGCGGATGCTGGAGCGGGCGGGCGGCAGCTCCTTCCTGACGCCGCTGCGATCGGCCTTCTTCATCTTCAAGGGCCTCGTCGTCCTCCTCGTCGGCCAGTTCCGGCCGCGGCAGGCGGAGGCGAAGCAGTGAGGGCGCTGGTGCTGGCGGCGAGCGAACCGCAGGTCCACCTGACCTCGCAGACGCGGATCGTCGCCGCGGTGATCGCGGTCTTCTTCATGCTGCTGATCCTCGACCTGATCCGGCGCGACCGCCTGCAGGAGCGCTACAGCGTGATCTGGTTCGTCGCCGGCCTCGGGATGCTCGCCGGCGCCGCCTTCCCGGGTCTGCTGGAGCTGCTCGCCGACGCGATGGGCGTCCGCAACACCAACGTCGCCCTCTTCTCGGTCGTCCTCCTGCTGCTGCTCGGGCTGGCGCTCAACTTCAGCGTGATCATGTCCCGCCAGGCGGCGCAGATCACCCGGCTGGCCCAGGAGCGGGCGATCGAAAAGGCGCGTCAGCAGGCAACCGGGGATGAGCCGAACGGCAACGGCTCAGCCGGCAAAGAGAGCCTCGAGACGGAAGAAAAGCGCCTCTAGCGCCAGCTCCTCGCTGACGTTCAGCTCGAGACCGCGGCGGGCCTCCTGGACGAGCTCGGCGGCGCGGCGGGCGAGGGCCGGGTCGAGCCCGACCGCCTGCACTCGCAGTCTCTCCAGCCGGTCGCGGTTGAAGGCGACCTCCTCGGCGCCGGCGGCAACGGCGGCGAGGTCGCGCAGCCAGGTCGCGCAGAGCTCGAACCCGAGCTCGAGGATCTCGGTGCGGCGGCGGCGGCCGGCGCGTTTGGCGCCGTCGCCGATTTCCTTGGCGCTGCGTTTGATCCCCGCCTTCGCCTCCTCCTCGAGCGCCTCGCGAGCGGCGTCTTCGGCATCCGTACCCGCGGCCTGGGCGCGATCGAGCAGCGCTTTCCAGGGCGCGGTCGCGCATTCCCCCTCCAGCGCGGCACCGACGCAGCGCTCCGCCTGAGCGCGCAGCTCCCGCCCCCGCTCGCTCAGCAGCAGCCGCGCCCGCTCGAGGTCGCCGGCGGCGAGCCGCGCCGCGGCGGCGACCTCGTCCGGGTCGCCCTCTCCCGCCAGCTCGCCTTCCAGCACCGCGGCCGGCAGCGGCGCGAAATCGATCGACTGGCAGCGCGAGGCGACGGTCTCCAGCAGGCCCTCCCCCTCGGAGCTGAGGAGGATCAGGTGGACGAAGTCGGGCGGCTCCTCGAGCGTCTTCAGCAGCGCGTTCTGGCTCTCGTCGCGCATCGCCTCCGCCGCCTCGACGACGAAGACGCGCTTGCCGCCTTCGAAGGGCCGGTAGGCGGCGGCGCGGATCACCCGCTCGCGCACCTCCTCGACCATGTGCTGGGCGCCGGTCGGGGCGAGCCAGACGAGGTCGGGGTGCGGCGAGGGGTCGAGCAGGGCCCGCCGCCGCGCGTCCTCGGGGTTGCCGGCGGCGCCCGCCAGCAGCTCGGCGGCGAAGGCCCGCGCCGCCGCCCGCTTGCCAGCGCCGCGCGGGCCGCGGAAGAGGTAGGCGTGCGAGGCCTCGCCGGCCAGCGCCGCCTTCAGCGCCACCCGCGCCCGCGCCTGGTTCTCGGTCGCCGCTTCCAGCGCATCCGACTTTGACCCCACCCCGCTGTGGTCAATCTCGGCTGCGCTCATCTACCGCTTCCATCACCCGCTCGTGGACCTCCTCGACGCTGCCGTCGGCGTCGATCGACGACGACGCGGTCGGAGGCGATCACGGCGATCTCCTCGTAGGCCTCGGCGACCGCCCGCTGCAGCGCCGAGGCCCTCGGCTCGAAGCGGTCGTCGCTCTCGGCGCGGCCGAGGCCGGTCTCCGGGTCGATCCGCAGCAGCAGCGTCAGGTCGGGCCAGAGCCCGTCGGTCGCGGCGTCGCAGAGGCCGATCACCTCGCCGACGCCGAGGCCGCGGGCCGCCCCCTGGTAGGCGACGCTGGAGTCGCAGAAGCGGTCGGCGACGACGTGGCGGCCGGCCTCCAGCGCCGGCCGGATCACCCGCTCGGTGAGGTCGGCGCGGGCGGCGAGGAAGAGCATCAGCTCGGCCAGCGGCTCCAGCTCGACCCCCGGGTCGGCGAGCAGGTCGCGGATCCGCTCGGCCGCGTCGGTGCCACCCGGCTCGCGGATCGCCACCGTCTCCTCCCCCAGCGCCTCGACCAGCAGCCGCGCCTGGGTGCTCTTACCCGAGCCGTCGATCCCCTCGAGGGAGATGAACAACGGCTGCGGCCTCAGCTTTTGGCGCCGGCTTTGGCGCGTTTGCGCCCGCGCGTCGCCGTGTCGGCTTTGGACGCTTTCGCTTTCGATTTTTTCGCCTTGGCCGGTGCGTCCTCGTCGCCTTTCGGCGGCGGCTTCTTTTCCATCTCCGCTTTCGCGGCTTTCGCGGCTTCGCGCTCGGCCCGGCGTTTCTTCATCTCCTGCATCGACTCGCAGTCGTCGTTGAGGCAGAGGTTCCAGGGCCGGCCGCGGAAGGGCGACGACTTTGAGGCGCGGGGTGCGGTCGCAGATCGAGCAGCGCTCCTCGAGCCGGAAGACGTCGCCGCGCTGGGGCAGCGGGAAGGTCTGGTCGCAGGAGTCGGGATCGTCGGCGGTCCAGCCGCTGCAGCCGACGAACCGTTTGCCCGATTTTTTCGCGCGGATGATCCGCAGCATGTTCGGCGAGCCGTCCTCCTTGGTGCGGCCGGCTTCTTCGCAGACCTTGCAGGGGCCGAGGATGCGGTCCTCGTCCATCCCTTTCCAGATCACTTTCGCCAGGTCTTCGCGGCTGCCGTCGATTTCGTCCCAGGTCTTGTGGAGGAGGTCGCGGCTCTCGCCGACGACGTTGCCCTTGGTCATCTCGCCGGCGGCGATGCGGTCCATCTCTGCCTCGAGCGTGGCGGTCATCTCCGGCGTCGCCATCGCCGGCACGTAGTTCTTGAACGCCTCGTAGAGGGCGATCCCGGTCTCGGTCGGGACCGGCGGGTTGCCGTAGACGTAGCCGCGGTCGAAGAGCTTCTGGATGATGTCGGCGCGGGTCGCTTTGGTGCCGAGGCCGCGCTCCTCCATCATCTCGATCAGTTTCGCCTGCGAGATCCGGCCCGGCGGCTGGGTCTCCTTGTCGACGATCCAGGGGTCGCCCTCCAGCGGCAGCGTCTGGCCCTCTTCCAGTTTCGGGATCTCCTCGTCGGCGGAGCGGGCGTAGGTGTAGATGCCGGCGTAGCCGGGGTCGACGACGACCGAGCCGCGGACGAAGTAGGTCTGGTCGCCGGCCTCGATGTCGGCGCGCGTGGACTCGGTGATCATCGGCGGGCTGAAGGTGGCGAGGAAGCGGCGGACGACGAGCTCGTAGACCCGGCTTCTTGGGGCCCTCGAGGGCGCCCGGGTGGACGGCCTGGGTCGGGTAGATCGGCGGGTGGTCGGTCGTCTCTTTTTTGCCGCGGGTCGGTTTCAGCTCGCCGTCGAGCAGGCCGGAGGCGGCGGAGAACTCCTTGATCCGGACCAGCGAGCTGACCAGCTCGCGCACCGGCAGCGAGGACGGGTAGACCGTGTTGTCGGTGCGCGGGTAGGAGATGAAGCCGTCCATGTAGAGGTCCTCGGCGATCCGCATCGCGCTGGCGGGGGTGATGCCGAGGCGGCTGGAGGCGTCGGTGCTGAAGGCGGTGGTGTTGTAGGGGGTCGGCGGCTTGCGGGTGTTCTTCCGCGCCGTCACCGACTTCACGGTGCCCGGGTTCGAGGTGCCGGCGAGCGCCGCGTCGGCCTCGGCCTTCTCCCAGAATTTGTCGATCGCTGTGGTGGGTCTCGAAGCTGCCGTCGGGGTGCTCGAACTTGGCGAAGAGTTCCCAGAAGGGTTTGGCGACGTGGGCGCGCCGCTCCATCTCGCGCTCGACGATCAGGCCCAGGGTCGGGCTCTGGACGCGGCCGACGGAGAGGAAGTTGGAGCCGAAGCGGCGGCTGGCGAGGGAGACGGCGCGGGTCAGGGTCGCGCCCCAGAGCAGGTCGATGTCCTGGCGGGCGGCGCCGGCGTTGGCGAGCGGGTAGGAGAGCTCGTCGAGCTCGTTGAAGGCGCGCTCGATCTCCTCCTTGGTCAGGGCCGAGTAGCGGGCGCGCTGGATCTGCAGCGTGCCGTCGGCGGTTTCCTCGCGCGTGCCCAGGGCCGGGTTGGCGTCGAGCATCTCCTCCAGGGCCTCGAGCCCGATCAGCTCGCCCTCGCGGTCGAAGTCGGTGGCGATCACCAGCTCGTCCGCCTCTTTGGCCAGTTTCTTGATCGCTTTGACGACGTTTTTGTCGGTCGGCTGCTTGATCAGCTCGGCGTCGATCAGGTCGTGCAGGTCGGTCTTCTGCCAGTTCGAGTAGCCCTCGGGGAAGGCCGGGCCGAGCACGTGGCCCTTGAGGCCGACCGTCATGTGCTCGTTCGCCTTCGGCGTCGGTCCAGGTGTAGAAGGGGACTTTGAAGGTTTTGTCAGCGCTGTTGGTGCCGTGTGCTCGAGGGCTTCGGCGATCTTCTTGGCGCTGTTGTTCTTCTCGGTGACGATCAGTCTCATGGGGCGGCGAGGGTAGCAGGGGCGATCGGCTGCGCAAGCGGGCAACCATCCGTCCGCGCTCTCCCGGCCCCCTGCCGATCCGCTTAGGATCGCCGCTCCATGAGGGCTCTCGTAACCGGCGGCGCGGGGTTCATCGGCTCGAATCTGGTCGACGCCCTGCTGGCGCGCGGCGACGAGGTGACGGTGGTCGACAACCTCTCGACCGGGCGCCTCTCCAACCTCGAACGCGGCGCTGGCGGCCGGCGCCGAGCTGGTCGAGCTCGACGTCCGCGACGGCGAAGCGCTGAGCGCCCTGGCGGCCGAGCAGCGGCCCGAGGCGGATCTTCCACCTCGCCGCCCAGATCGACGTCCGCAAGTCGCTCGCGGACCCCTCCTTCGACGCCGCCGTCAACGTCGGCGGCACCGCCAACGTGCTCGAGGCCGCCCGCGCCGCGGAGTGCGGCCGAGTCGTCTTCGATCTCGACCGGCGGCGCGATCTACGGCGAGGGCGAGGGCCAGCAGCTGCCGCTGCCCGAGGAGGCGCCGATCGCCCCGCTCTCCGCCTACGGCCAGAGCAAGTTCGCGGCCGAGGGCTACCTCGCCCTCTTCGAGCGCCTCTACGGGCTCTCCGGCGTCTCGCTCCGCCTCGGCAACGTCTACGGCCCCCGCCAGGACCCGCTCGGCGAGGCGGGCGTGATCGCGATCTTCTGCGGCCTCCTCAAGGAGGGCGGCCGGCCGAAGGTCTTCGGCGACGGCACCCAGACGCGCGACTACATATATGTGGGCGACGTAGTCGCCGCCGCCCTCGCCGCCGGCGAGTCGGACGCAACCGGCGCGATCAACATCGGCACCGGCATCGAGACCAACGTCCTCGAGCTGATCGAGGCCCTGAAGAACCTCTCCGGCAACGACAGCTTCGAGCCCGAGTTCGCGCCTGAACGAACGGGCGAGGTTCAGGCAATTTCGGTCGACACCGCCCGCGCGGAGCGC
Source organism: uncultured Actinomycetes bacterium (assembly GCA_963779815.1). Classification (GTDB taxonomy): domain Bacteria; phylum Actinomycetota; class Thermoleophilia; order Solirubrobacterales; family 70-9; genus VAYN01. The sequence continues at coordinate 38,951 of CAVZZR010000001.1, forward strand.
GAACTCGGCTGGCGCGCCGAGATCGGCCTCGACGAGGGCCTCCGCATCACCCTGGATTCGCTCTAGCTCTGCCAGTACGGTAAGAATTATTTAACCAATTCTTACCCTGGAGGCCAGGATGTTTCCACGTGCGAAAAGCCTGATCATCTTCCTGCCCGCGCTTCTGATCCTCAGCTCTTGGCTGACGCCAACCGCCTTCGCGACGCCGATGTTCCAGTCATCGAGTTATCCCGCGACGATCACAGGAACCAGCGCCAGCGGGAACGAGATCATCACCACCGAAGCCGGGAAAGTGGAATGCGCAGGCCACTTCGAAGGCACCCTCAGCGAAGAATCCTCGAGCCTGATGCTCCACGCGACCTACACGTCATGCAAAGCCTTCGGCTTCCTCAGCGCGACGCTGACCACGACCGGCTGCCATAAGCACCTTCATCACACAAGGAAGCTTGCAGACGGGAGCTGGCTCTCGCATTACGACTATGTCTGCACACCGTCCGCTCCCTCCCCTCCTTCCTACAAGCTGGCGGCATCGACTTGCGAATTCGAAATCAAGCCCCAGACCGGCATCGAATCGGCCAACTTCACCAATTCCGGCAGCAGCATCGTCATGCTGTTAAACGGCTCCGGCATTGCCTACACCGTCACCAAAGACGGTTTCGGCTGTCCCTTCTCCGGCACCGGCAACAAGACCGGCGCCACCGAGACCATGAGCGCTGGAGTGACTCTGTCCTCCTCCGGCAAAACGATTCAGGTAGTCGGCGAATAGGAGTTTCGCTGCGGGAGGGAGGTCTTCCCTCCCGCAGCCGAGCATCACTAACCTGTTCGACATGCCAGCCCAGGCCTACGCCGGCAAGGAGTGCGTCTGCCAGTTCCGCAAAGGGATCTGCGACCAGTCCTGCGTCCGCGACATGCTGGAGACGCCTTTCTACATCGCCTGCCTGAAACTGACCGGCCGCAAGTGCCTGGTCGTCGGCGGCGGCGATATCGGCCTCGAGAAGGTCGAGGGTCTGCTCGCCTGTAGCGGCGACGTCACTCTGATTGCCCCCAGCGCGCACCCCGAGCTGGAACAGCTGGCGAGCGAGGGCTCGATCGCCTGGGAGAAGCGGCCCTATGCCGGGGCGGAGGACCTCGAGGGCGTCTTCATGGTGATCGCCTGCACCGACGACTCCGAGGTCAACATCGGCATCTTCGACGACGCCGAGCAGCGGGCAATGCTGGTCAACATCGTCGACGTGCCGCCGCTCTGCAACTTCATCCTCCCGGCGATCGTCCGCACCGGGCCGCTGGCGATCGCGATCTCCACCGCGGGCGCCTCGCCGGCGCTGGCGAAGCGGATGAAGCGCGAGATCTCCGAGCTCTTCGGCGAGGAGTACGCGCGCCTGGCGGTGATCCTCAACGACGCCCGCGGCTGGGCGAAGGGCACGCTGCCGACCTACCAGGACCGCAAGGAGTTCTTCGAGGGGATCGTCAACGGCGACCCCGACCCGATCGTCCTGCTGCGCGAAGGGCAGGAGGCGGCGGTGCTGGCGATCATCGAGTCCGCCAAAGAGCGGGCCGCCGCCGCGCTCGCCTAGGCGGGTTGGTCAACCAGAGGTTGACTAAAACGCCTAGCTGGTCCCGCAGGCCGAGCTGCGGACCTGCTCCAACATCTTGCGCAGCTCTTCGGCCTGCTCGACGCTGAGGTTGGCGCTGAAGGCCGAGGCGAGCTCGGCCCGGACCAGGGGGCGCATCTCCGCCAGCAGCTCGACCCCGGCAGGCAGCAGGGTCGCGTAGCTGACGCGGCGATCGGTCTCGCAGAAGGTCCGCTCGAGGAGGCCGGCCTTGATCAGCCGGTCGACCAGCTTGGTGAGGCCGCCGCGGGTGATCACCAGCGCCTCGGCCAGCTCCCCCATCTTCAGCCGCTGCTCGGGTGCTCGGTCGAGCGTCGCCAGGACCTCGAACCAGGGCAGCGGCGGCAGCTCGGCCGCGATCAGCGCCTCCTGCAGACGGCCGGTGACGGCGGCGTGGGTCTGCGTGAGCGCGATCCACGCCTCGCGGTGGGGGTCGAAGTCCCCCGCCCCGTTGCGCTCTGCGACTGCGCTTGCGGTCTCCTGCTCACTCACAGGCCCATCTTCCCACACGATGGTTGATCTGGCAATAGTTGACAAGCAAATTTTCTCTTGCTAGATTGTTTCCAAGTCAAAGGTTTCAGCATCAACCACCTTGGGAAGGAGATCATCATGAGCGCAGAGACGATCACGCAGCAGCAGATTCCAGAGGGGACCTGGGGCGTCGACCCCGTCCACTCTTCGATCAACTTCGCCGTCACCCACAACGGGGTGACCACGTTCCGCAGCGGCTTCGAGCGCTACGACGCGCGCCTCAGCGGCGGCGAGCAGCCGCGGCTGGAGGGCTCGGTCGAGGTCGAGAGCGTCGCGATCGACGAAGAGATGCTGAAGGGCCACCTCCTCTCCCCCGAGTTCTTCGACACCCAGCGCTTCCCGCAGCTGCGGTTCACCTCGACCGAGCTCAGCGTCGGCGAAGACGGGACCACCCGGGTCGCCGGTGAGCTGGAGATCCACGGCGAGACCCGCAGGGTCGAGGCCAATGGCCGCTTCGCGCACCTCGGCGAGGATGCCTACGGCAAAGCCCGGGTCGGGCTCTCGATCTCCTCGACCGTCGACCGGCGCGACTTCGGCCTCGACTGGCAGGCTCAGCTGCCGAGCGGCGGCGACGTCCTCGACTACGCGGTGACGATCAACGTCGAGCTCGAGCTCGTCAAAGAGGAGGCGTAGCGATGAGGATCCTCGGCATCACCGGCAGCCTGCGCCGGGGCTCCTACAACCACGCCCTGCTGCGGGAGGCCGCCGAGCGGCTTCCCGCCGGGGCCGAGTTGGTCGAGTTCGAGCGCCTGGCGGAGATCCCGCCCTACGACGCCGACCTCGAGGAGGCGCCGCCGGCCGCGGTCGCCGAGCTGCGGCAGGCGATGCGCGACGCCGACGCCGTCCTCGTCGCCACCCCGGAGTACAACCACTCGATCCCCGGGGTGCTGAAGAACGCCCTCGACTGGGCCTCGCGCCCCGCCGGCCAGAGCGCCCTCAACGGCACGCCGGCGGCGGTCATCGGCGCCTCGACCGGGATGTTCGGCGCCGTCTGGGCCCAGGCCGAGACCCGCAAAGTCCTCGGCGCCCTCGGCGGCCGCGTCATCGAGGCCGAACTGCCGGTGGCGAGGGCGGCAGACCTCTACCGCGACGGCCGCCTCGACCTCTCCCCCGAGCAGTCCCAGCAGCTGGAGGAGCTCCTGGCGACGCTGGTCTCCGAAGTGGAGCAGCTGCAGGAGAGCCTGGCAGTCGCGGCCTGACATTTAGCCTCTCACACCGATTGCGTTAAATATTGCGCTTACGCAATAGATACGTTATCTCTTGCGAGCACGCTATATTTGCCGCAATGGCCCGCTCGGTCCCTATCTCTGACGCTGCACGAATCCTGAACTTGAGTCCCGCTCGCGTTCGGGCGCTGGCATCGGGGGGGCAGCTCCCTGCCGTCAAGGTTGCCGATCGATGGATCGTGGATCTGGATGCCGTGGAGCAGCGGCGGAAGGAAAGCCCCCCAGAGGGACGGCGGTTCACTCCGCAGAACGCTTGGGGGGCGTTGCTCCTTGCCTCCGGCGAAGATCCGCGACTGGACCCGGTCGCCCGCTCGCGTCTAAGGAGAGCCCTGCTGCTTGAAGGTCTGCGGAATCTCGCGCCTCGCCTTCGGGACCGAGCTGAAGTCGCACTATTCAAATCCCACCCCGGAGAGATCCCCTACGTCCTCGAGGACGGCGCATTGATGCGGTCGGGGATCAGTGCAGCGAGTTCCGTGGGCTCCGACCTGCTGCCAGGGCGAGAGGCAGACGGCTGTGTGGCGGAATCGGAGCTGCAGGATTTCCTCAGTCGGCACGTTCTGCATCCGGCTGCGGGGGAGGTGAAGGGGAACGTGCGATTGCGAATCGTTCCAGACGATGTATGGAACAACCTGCATTTCAGCGGGCGCTCCGTCGCTCCCAAGGCAGCGGTGGCGCTCGATCTTGCCGGCGAACGCGACCCTCGGTCGCAGGCCGCAGGAGAAAGACTTCTCCGGGAGATCGATCGCGAGAACCAGAAGAATTTGAAGAGGCGTCGGTAGAAGGTGGCAGAGGCAGGCACCTCTTCGACTATCCGCGTCGATCCCGTAGCGCCCGAGGCGGAGCGCCTCTGGTCGACGGCCCTCGAACTTGCCGAAGCATTAGGGGCCGAGCGACAGTGGTCCCTGATCGGCGGCCTCATGGTGCAACTACACGCTCACGAGCACGACGACGACCTGCGGCCGACCGCCGATATCGACCTACTCGGCGACGCTCGGAAGCCTCCGGCGATGACGAAGCAGATAGCCGCGCTGCTCGACGAGAGGGAAGCTGAGGTCGCGATGCCCCCTCGTTCCGATCCTCGGCTTGGATACAGGTTCGAGCTCGACGGCGAGATCGTCGAGGTTCTCGGGCCGGACGGGTTGAAGAACGACCCGCAGACGCTTCCGGGGCTGACCACTTTCCAAGTCGCCGGCGGCACGCAGGCGCTCCGAAGAACCAAGGTAGTTCTCGTCTCCCTGGGTGGCGCCCCACCTGTCGCGGTGCGGCGCCCGAGCCTGCTCGGCTCAATCCTGATCAAGGCCAGAGTCGTGGCAAAGCAACGCGAAGAGAAGTTCGCCTCAGACCGAGAGGACCTGATCCGATTGCTGAGCTATGTCGAGGATCCGCGTGGTCTCGCCGGCGACGAACAGTTGAAGGCGAGTGAGAAGCGATGGCTGCGCGACATTGTGGGGCTGCTGGACTTCGGCGACGCCGGCGTTGCCGCTCTCTTTCCCGCCGCGATCCTGGAGCGGGCGCGGCAAGCGTTCCGGCTCTTGTGCGCTTAGCCCTGCGGTAGGGCGAAGAAGGCGATCGCCGCGTACTGGGCGATCGCGGCGGCGATGACGAAGAGGTGGAAGACCTCGTGGTAGCCGAAGATCGCCGGGTTGGGGTTGGGGCGCTGGAGCGCGTAGACGACGGCGCCGGCGGTGTAGAGGAGGCCGCCGACGGCGACCAGCAGCGTCCCCGCCGGTCCCATCTCCGACCAGAGGTCGGGGAAGGTGGCGACGGCCACCCAGCCCAGGGCCAGGTAGATCAGGGCCGAGGCCCATTTCGGGTGGTCGATCCAGATCATCTCGACGATCGCGCCGGCGATCGCCCCGACCCAGACGACGGCGAGGATCGTCGTCGCGAGGGTCCCTTCCAGGACCAGCAGCGCGAAGGGCGTGTAGGTGCCGGCGATGAGGAAGAAGATCATCGAGTGATCGAGCCGGCGCATCCACTGGCGCATCTGCGGCCGGGTCCAGTTGACGCGGTGGTAGAGGGCGCTGGTCCCGAAGAGGGCGGAGAGGCTGACCGCGTAGACGGCGACGGCAAGGGTCGCCTTCGGGGTCTTGGCGAGGACGATCAGCGCCACGCCGAAGCCGAGGGACATGAAGAAGGCCCACTCGTGGGAGACGCCGCGCAGCTTCGGTTTGACCGCGGCGAACGCCTCGGCCGTCGCCTCTTTGGCGGCCGTCGCCCGTTCGCCCATCGCTTCTTTTGCGGCGGTGGCTCTTTGCCCATCCGCTCCGCGCCCCTACGCAGCTCCTCTGCCATGGGCAAAGGCTACCCGCAACCGAGGGCCGAGATTGCGGAGTTGTCACCATATGGAGCGCGGTCGCGGGATCGCCGAGTGCCTTATTTGCGACTTCAGGCACTTTTTCCGACCGGCTCGTTAGCGATCCTGCGTAGTTACCCCTGAAAGTCGCTGCGAGAGGAGCAGTTCGATGTCCAAGACCGCCACTCGCCAGTCCCAAAAACGGTCTGCAGGGCCTCTCGATCGAACGCAGGTTTTCGACTGCCCGGCGTGCATCCTTTCGACCAGGTCGAGTGGGAGATCCGCGACGCGGTGATCGGCAATCCGGAGAGCCCGGCCTTCGAGCAGCGCGGGGTCGAGTTCCCGAAGAGCTGGTCCCAGAACGCGACCAACATCGTCGCCCAGAAGTACTTCCGCGGCCAGCTCGGCAGCCCCGAGCGCGAGAGCTCGGTGAAACAGATGATCGGCCGCGTCGCCGGCACGATCGCCGGCTGGGGCCGCGAGGGCGGCTACTTCGCCTCCGAGGAGGACGCCGACGCCTTCGAGATGGAGCTGACCGCGATCCTGCTCAACCAGAAGGCGGCCTTCAACTCGCCGGTCTGGTTCAACGTCGGCTTCGAGGAGACGCCGCAGTGCTCGGCCTGCTTCATCCTCAGCGTCGAGGACACGATGGAGTCGATCCTCGACTGGAACACCAAAGAGGGGAAGATCTTCCGCGGCGGCTCCGGCTCCGGCATCAACCTCTCGAACATCCGCGGCTCGATGGAGCCGCTGCAGAAGGGCGGCACCGCCAGCGGCCCGGTCAGCTTCATGCGCGGCGCCGACGCCTGGGCGGGGACGATCAAGTCCGGCGGCAAGACGCGGCGGGCGGCGAAGATGGTCGTCCTCGACGTCGACCACCCGGACATCGAGCACTTCATCTGGTGCAAGGCCGACGAGGAGAAGAAGGCCGCCGCCCTGCGCGACGCCGGCTTCGACATGTCGATCGACGGCGAGGGCTTCACCTCGATCCAGTACCAGAACGCCAACAACTCGGTCCGGGTGACCGACGAGTTCATGGAGGCGGTCGAGGCCGGCGAGGACTGGCACCTGACCGCGCGCACCACCGGCGAGCCGGTGAAGACGCTCGACGCGCGCGAGCTGATGAACCAGATCGCCGACGCCGCCTGGCGCTGCGCCGACCCGGGCGTCCAGTACGACACGATCATCAACCGCTGGCACACCTGCCCGGAGTCGGGCCGGATCAACGCCTCCAACCCCTGCAGCGAGTACATGCACGTCGACGACTCGGCCTGCAACCTCGCCTCGCTCAACCTGATGAAGTTCCGCCGCGAGGACGGCAGCTTCGACACGGCCGAATTCGAGCACGCGGTCGACATCGTCTTCCTCGCCCAGGAGATCGTCGTCGGCTTCTCCAGCTACCCGACCGAGGAGATCACCGAGAACGCCAACCGCTTCCGCCAGCTCGGGCTCGGCTACGCCAACCTCGGCGCCCTGCTGATGTCGCGACGGCCTCCCCTACGACTCCGACGAGGGCCGCAACGTCGCCGCCGCGATCACGGCGCTGATGACCGGCCGCGCCTACCGCCAGTCGGCGCTGATCGCCGCCGGTGCGACCGGGCCCTACGAGGCCTACGAGCGCAACCGCGAGCCGCACAACGGCGTCATGCGGATGCACCGCGACGCCTCCTACGACGTCGACGGGACCGGGATCAAGGGCGAGCTGCTCGAGGCGGCGCAGCGGGCCTGGGACGAAGCGGTCGAGCTCGGCGAGGAGCACGGCTACCGCAACGCGCAGGCGACGGTGCTGGCCCCGACCGGGACGATCAGCTTCCTGATGGACTGCGACACGACCGGGATCGAGCCCGACTTCTCGCTGGTCAAGTTCAAGGAGCTGGTCGGCGGCGGGCAGATGACGATCGCCAACCGCTCGGTGCCGCTGGCGCTGCAGACGCTCGGCTACTCGGAGGCGGAGATCGACCAGATCGACGCCCACATCACCGAGAAGAACACGATCGTCGGCGCCCCCGGGCTGAAGGACGAGCACCTGCCGGTCTTCGACGTCGCGGTCGGCGAGCGGGCGATCTCCCACACCGGCCACATCGACATGATGGCGGCGACGCAGCCGTTCATCTCCGGGGCGATCTCGAAGACGGTCAACCTGCCGCAGTCGGCCACGGTCGAGGACATCGCCGACGCCTACACGCGCGGCTGGAAGGGCGGCCTCAAGGCTCTCGCCATCTACCGCGACGGCTCGAAGACCGCGCAGGCGCTGCGCACCGACGCCCAGGAGGAGAAGGGGGCCGAGGCCGAGGTCGAGATGGCGCAGCCGGTGCGCAAGAAGATGCCGCGCGAGCGCGAATCGATCACCCACAAGTTCTCGATCGGCGGCCACGAGGGCTACATCACCGCCGGCAAGTACGAGGACGGCACGGTCGGCGAGATCTTCCTCACCGACATCGGCAAGGAGGGCTCGACGATGCGCGGGCTGCTCAACGCCTTCGCCACCGCGATCTCGCTCGGCCTCCAGTACGGGGTGCCGCTGGAGACCTTCGTGCGCAAGTTCAGCTACATGCGCTTCGAGCCGGAGGGGATGACCGGAACCCGGAGATCCCGTTCGCCAAATCGATGCCGGACTACATCATGCGCTGGCTCGCCAGCCGCTTCATCGAGGACACCGAGACCCTCGAGGAACTGGGGATCATGACCCAGGAGGTGCGCAGCAAGAAGGAAGCCGAGACCGCCCAGCTGGGCCTCGGGGTCCCCACCGACACCGCCGGCCCGGCCAACGGCAACGGCCACTCCAACGGCGGCAACGGCAACGGCGAGGCAAAGTCCGCCGCCTCGGCCGCCCGCCGCCTCGGCGATGACCGAAACCCCGCCCGTGCGCCCGGCGAAGATGCAGGGCCTCGAGCTCGGCCCGGCCTGCGAGCAGTGCGGCGGCATGATGCAGCGGACGGGCTCCTGCTACACGTGCAGCAGCTGCGGCAACAACACCGGCTGCGGCTGAGAAAAGGAAGGCGTCAAAAGAAGATTCTGTCCGGAAGGCGTGCCACGCTTAATTTGCGATTGGTAGCACCTAAGTCCTCCTGTCTCGAGGCTTAGGTCAATCACAAAAGGGGATTCCTGCCAATATCCCAAGGCCAAGGGGGCAGGAATCCTGACCGGAAGCCCAGCCGTGCTACAGGCTGGGCTTTCGCATTACAGAACGTACCGGCAACGGTACATCTGCTGCAGGACGTAAAAAGCGCAATTTCGCGCGCTATCAGGCTTTCTAATTAGAAGCCTCTTTTCCTGCTGCAGAGATGAAATAGAGAATTACTGCGTAAATTTCTCAAGCCGTTATATGGCCCAAGAGACGGAAGCTTTTTCTCTTGCTTAATGGAGCTGCGGTTCCAGACTCCCCGCAACCGAGAAAGAGCGCCTCTTGCTGCTGGCGAAACCCGCCATCCCCGCTCGTCTGTTCCTTTTCCTTGTCTCAGGCCGACAAGGAACAGACGAAAAAGAGCCTTGGCGCTCACCTGTTCCTTTCCGTTGCTATCCGCCGGAAAAGGAACAGGAGAGTCCGGCCTTTGGCCTACGGCGGCCTTTCGCCGATCTCCTACTAGGAGAGCACTACCTCGGCGTCGTGCCTAGGGGTCTCGGTGATCGCGCGGCGGTAGTTGCGCTCGGGGGCCGGGTCGGCCGGCTCGATCTGGCGGCGGCGGACCAGCTCGCGGAGGACGACGGCCATCTCGAACTGGGCGAAGGCGGCGCCGAGGCAGCGGCGGACGCCGCCGCCGAAGGGGATCCAGGTGTAGGTGCCGGGGGGGTTGTCGATGAAGCGCTCGGGCAGGAAGCGGTCCGGGTCGGGGTAGATGTTCGGGTCGCGGTGGATCAGGTGGATGCAGGGGGTGACGCCGGCTCCGGCCGGGAGCTCGTAGCCGCCCAGCTCGACCGCCTCGGTCAGCTTGCGGACGACGATCACGATCACCGGGCGCAGGCGCAGCGTCTCCTGGATCGTCGCCGTCAGGTAGGCGTCTTCGTCGTCGAGGACCTCGGCCCGCAGCCGCTCCAGCTTCTCGGGGTGGCGGGTCAGCCGCTCCATCGCCCAGGAGAGCGCCGTCGCCGTCGTCTCGTGGCCGGCGACGAGGAGGGTGAGGAGCTCGTCGCGGATCTCTTTGTCGCTCATCGGGCTGCCGTCCTCGTGGCGGGCGCCGACCAGCATCGAGAGCACGTCCTCGCGCTCGGCCAGGTCCTCGGCCCGGCGGCGATCGGCGATCTCGGTCGCGATCAGGCGGTCGACCCGCTCGACCCGGCGGCGGAAGGCGGGGATCATGTTGACGCGGTCGGGACCGACCATCAGCACCGGCAGCAGCACCCGCGGGTTCGTCGTCAGGTCGAGGAAGTCCCGCAGCGCCTCGCGCAGCGGCTCCATCCGCTCGCCGTCGTGGACGCCGAAGACCGTCTCGATGATGATCTCCAGGGTGATCGCCTGCATCCGCGGCCGCAGCTTGTATGGGGTGCCGGTCGGCCAGCTCTCGATCTCGCGGGCGGCGATCTCGGCCATCTTCTCGCCGTAGGCCTGCATCCGCTCGCCGTGGAAGGGCGGCAGCAGCAGCTTGCGCTGGCTGATGTGGGGCTTCTCGTCGAGGACGAGGACCGAGTTCTCGCCGAGGATCGGGCGGAGGATCTGGTTGCCCTCGCCGGCGTGGAAGACCTTCGGGTCGCCGGTGAAGACCTGTTTGACCAGCTCGGGGTCGGCGAGCACGACCCAGTCGCCTTCGTAGGCGATCTTGATCGAGAACATCGGCCCGAAGCGGGCGCGGCCCTGCTCAAGGAACCACTGCGCCTGGCGCGACCAGATCGCCGTCTGCAGCGCCCGGTGCATCCGCGGCCCCGGCGGCAGGCCCTTGACCGGGCTGGGACCGTGCCCGTTGACGGACGTCCGCGCTTTCGCCGCCGCCTCCACAACAGCGACGCTATTCCCTGACGGTGCGACCAATGTGTGACATTGATCCATGTGTGACATAGCCTGGCGCCGTGGCCACTCTGCCCCGCTTCCCGCCCGCTGTCGAGCACCGGGTGCTGAAGGCGGCCTGCCATCTGCCGCCGCGGGTGCTGCGGCGGCTTCTCGGCGCGCCGCCTCAGGTCGACGGGAGGACGCTGGCGCCGGACATGCAGATGCTGCTGTGGCTGGCGGCGCGGGCGCGCAGCACCAGCCTCAGCGAGGGGATGGGGGTCGAGGAGGCGCGGGCGCACCGGCTGCTGGAGGCGCGGATCGTCGCCGAGCGGCCGCCGCTGCCGATGGCGAGGGTCGAGGCCGTGGAGGTCCCCGGCCCGGCGGGGACCCTCGGCGCCCGGCTCTACGTCCCGCCCGAACCGACGGCCTCTCCCCCGCCTTTGCTCGTCTACTTCCACGGCGGCGGCTGGGTGATCGGCGACCTCGACACCCACGACGGGCCCTGCCGCTTCCTCGCCGCCGGCGCCGGCGCCTCCGTGCTGGCGATCGACTACCGGCTCGCTCCCGAGCACCCCTTCCCGGCGGCGGCCGAAGACGCCTTCGCCGCCTTCGTCTGGGCCAGCCAGAACGCCGCCCGGCTCGGCTGCGACCCGGAGCGGATCGGGGTCGTCGGCGACAGCGCCGGCGCCAACCTGGCGGCGGTCGCCTGCCTGCTCGCCCGCGAAGAGGGCGCGCCCGCGCCGGCGATGCAGCTGCTGATCTACCCGGTCACCGACTGCGGCGAGGAGATGCCGTCGCGGCGGACCTTCGCCACGGCTTCCTCCTCACCGGCCCCGACATGGACTTCTTCGAGCACAGCTACCTGCCGCCCGGAGCCGACCGCGGCGACCCCCGCGTCTCGATCCTGCGGGCCGAGGACCTCGGCGGCCTGCCGCCCGCCTACGTCGCCGTCGCCGGCTTCGACCCGCTGCTGCGACGAGGGCGTCGCCTACGCCGAGCGCCTGCGGCAGGCCGGCGTCCCGGTCGCCCTCCGCCGCCATCCCGGCCTCGATCCACACCTTCGCTAACCTGACCGCGATCTGCCCCTCCGCGCGGCAGGCGATGGACGAAGCCTGCGGCGCCCTGCGGATGGGCCTCACCTAGCGAACTGGGTGGCGGCTCCGTAGTTCGCCGCACCTGAAGCGCCGGTCGAGCGCGGATGGAGGCGGTTCGGGGCGTCCATAGCCTCACCCGCGTGACCGCCCTCGAACTCGCCCGATGGCAATTCGGGATCACCACCCTCTACCACTTCATCTTCGTCCCGCTGACGATCGGCCTCGCCTTCTGCGTCGCCGTCTTCCAGACCCGCTGGCACCGCAGCGGCGAGGAACGGTGGCTGCGCTCGACCCGCTTCTGGGGCAAGCTGATGCTGATCTCCTTCGCCCTCGGCGTCGCCACCGGGATCGTCCAGGAGTTCCAGTTCGGGATGAACTGGTCGAACTACTCGCGCTTCGTCGGCGACATCTTCGGGGCGCCGCTGGCGATGGAGGGGCTCGCCGCCTTCTTCGTCGAGTCGACCTTCCTCGGCCTCTGGATCTTCGGCTGGGGCCGGCTCTCGAAGAAGGTCCACCTCGCCTGCGCCTGGATCGTCGCCGGCTCGACCGCGCTCTCCGCCTACTTCATCCTCGCCGCCAACTCCTGGATGCAGCATCCGGTCGGCTACCGAGATGGCCGACGGCAAAGCCGAACTGACGAACATCGCCTCGGTCCTGCTTCAACAACACGGCGCTCTACGCCTTCGCCCACACGATCCTGGCCGCGCTGCTGACCGCGGGCATGGTCCTGCTCGGCGTCTCCGCCTGGCACCTGCGGCGCGGCAGCGAGGTCGAGGTCTTCGGCGCCTCGATGCGGCTCGCGCTGCCGCTCGTCGCCCTGGCGGCGATCGCGACCGTCTTCGTCGGCCACTTCAACGGCATCCTGATGAGCCACCAGCAGCCGATGAAGATGGCCGCCGCCGACGCCGTCTTCGAGACCAAGAAGGGCGCCGGCCTCTCGCTCTTCGCCACCGGCGACTTCAAGTCCAACCCGGAAGGGCTGAACCGCAACGTCGAGATCCCGCAGCTCCTCTCCTGGATCTCGACCGGCTACCCGAACGGCGAGATCAAGGGGATCAACAACCTCAACCGCGAATACCAGCGCAAGTACGGGGCCGGCAACTACTCGCCGATCGTCGGCGTCACCTACTGGACCTGGCGGGCGATGATCGGCTGCGCCTTCGCGATGCTGGCCTTCGCCGCCTGGGGCTGGTGGCTGCTGCACCGGGGCCGCCTGCGCGAGTCGAAGTGCGTTCCTGCGCCTCGCCGCTCCCCGCCGCCGCGCTGCCCTTCATCGCCAGCGCCACCGGCTGGATGTTCACCGAGATGGGGCGCCAGCCGTGGGTCGGTCTTCGGGCTGCTGAAGACCGAACGTCGCCAACTCGCCGAGCGTCGGCGCCGCCGAGATCTGGATCACCCTGGTCGGCTTCACCCTGCTCTACGGCGTCCTCGCCGCGATCGCCGGCCGCGGTCTTCCTCAAAGCCGTCCGCAAAGGGCCGGTCGAGGCCGGCAAAGCCGAGGAGCCCGGCCCAGGAGCTGGCGCTCGCCTACTGATGATGGACGCCTACACCTTCCTGCAAGCCGTCTGGTTCGTCCTGATCTCGATCCTCTGGCTCGGCTACTTCGTGCTCGAGGGCTTCGACTTCGGGGTCGGGATGCTGCTGCGCGCGGTCGGCGAGACCGAGGCCGAGCGGCGCGCGGTGATCCACTCGATCGGGCCGGTCTGGGACGGCAACGAGGTCTGGCTGCTGGTCGCCGGCGGCGCCACCTTCGCCGCCTTCCCGCAGTGGTACGCGACCCTCTTCTCGGGCTTCTACCTGGCGCTCTTCCTGATCCTCGTCGCGCTGATCGTCCGCAACGTCGTCTTCGAGTTCTGGGGCAAGGCGGAGACCGAGCGCGCTGGACGGCGCGACTGGGAGTGGGCGATGATCGGCAGCAGCGCCGCCGCGGCGCTGCTCTGGGGAGTCGGCTGGGCGAACATCGTCCACGGCGTCCCGATCGACGCCGACCACGAGTACACCGGCACCCTCTTCACCTGCTCAACCCCTACGCGCTGCTCGGCGGGCTGGCGACGCTGACCCTCTTCCTCGCCCACGGCGCCGATCTTCCTACAGCTGCGGACCGAGGGCGAGGTGCGCGAGCGGGCGCAGGCGATCGCCGAGCGCCGCGCCTTCGCCGGCGGCGGTGATCGGGATCGGCTTCCTGGCCTGGACCGTCGCCTCCGCACGACGGCGGCGTCGACGTCGGCTCGGCGATCCTCGCCGCCGCCTCGGCCCTCTGCCTCGTCGCCGCGGCGCTGCTGGCGCGGGCGGCGAGCCGGCGCGCGGCCTTCGCCGCCACCGCCGGCGCGATCCTCGCCTTCTTCCTCGCGCTCTTCGTCGACCTCTTCCCCCACACGATGGTCTCCAGCACCAGCTCCGCCTTCGACATGACGCTGAGCCAGTCCGCCTCCTCCGACTACACGCTGACGGTGATGACGGTGGTCGCCGTGCTGCTGGTCCCGGTCGTCCTCGCCTACCAGGCCTGGACCTACTGGGTCTTCCGCGACCGGGTCTCGGCGGATCTTCGGCGGTCCGGTGGGGACGGCGGCGGCTCCTCGCCGCTGGACGCGATCCGGCAGGCGAGGGCGCATCGACCGCGCCCGCGGCGGCCAGAAGCAGGAGGGTGACCCGGGTGAGCCCGCCGGCACCGGACCCTGACTCGCGCTCGCGAGCGCGCCTGACCCAGCGCCGGCTCACCCGCTCCAGCCGCGCGGCGCGGGCGCACCTCGGCGCCGCAGCGGCGCTGGGACTGCTGGCGACGATTCTGCTGGTCGCCCAGGCGACCCTGCTCGCCCACGTCGATCGCCGGCGTCTTCCTCGGCGGCGAATCGCTCGCCGACGTCACGCCCGCAGCTGCTCTGGCTGGCGGCGATCTCGCTCGCCCGCGGCCTGGTCGACGCCGGCTTCGAGGCGAGCGGCCGCCTCGGCGCCGCCCGGGTCGATGGCGGAGCTGCGCTCGCGCCTCGTCCGCCACCTGCTGCTGGTCCGCCCCGGCGCCCTGCAGGACGGAGCGCTCCGGCGAGCTCGGCGACCGCGGCGGTGCAGGGCGTCGACGCGCTCGAGGCCTACTTCGCCCGCTACCTGCCGCAGGTCGTGCTCGCCGCCCTGGCGCCGATCGCGATCCTCGCCTGGACCCTCCCCCGCGACTGGGAGGCGGCGGCGATCCTCGCCGTCACCGCGCCGCTGATCCCCGTCTTCATGGTCCTGATCGGCCGGCTCGCCGAGCGCTCGACGCGGCGCCGCTGGCAGCGCCTCTCGCGCGCTCGGGGCGCGCTTCCTCGACCTCGTCGGCGGCCTCGAGACGCTGCGGGCCAACGGCCGCGCCGAGGCACAGACGCGGGCGATCGCCGCCGCCGGCGAGGCCTACCGCCGGGAGACGATGGCGACCCTGCGCGTCGGCTTCCTCTCCGCCCTGGTGCTCGAGCTGCTGGCGATGATCGGCGTCGCCCTGGTCGCGGCGACGGTCGGCATCCAGCTCGCCGAAGGCGAGCTCGGGCTGATCGCCGGGCTCACCGTCCTGATCCTCGCCCCCGAGCTCTACATGCCGCTGCGCCGCCTCGGCGCCCAGTTCCACGCCAGCGCCGACGGGATGGCGGCGGCCGAGCGGATCTTCGAGGTGCTCGACGAGCCGGCCGCGATCGAGGTCGCCTGAGCGGGCCGCACCCCGCCCCCGACCCCGGCCGCGCCGACCTCGTCCTCGACGGGCGTCCGCTTCACCCACCCGGGGCGGGACGAGGTCCTGCGCGGGCTCGACCTCACCCTGCTGCCGGGCGAGACCCTGGCCCTGACCGGGCCCAGCGGCGGCGGCAAGTCGACCCTGCTCTCGTTGCTGATGCGGCTCGCCGACCCCACCGCCGGGTCGATCGCCTGCGCCGGGGTCGACCTGCGCGTCGCTCGATCCCGCCGAGTGGCGGCGCGCGGATCGCCTGGGTCCCCCAACGGCCCACCGTCTTCAGCGGCACGCTGGAGGAGAACGTCAGGCTGGCGGCGCCGGAGGCCACCTCATCCCGGCTGGCCCAGGCCCTCCGGCGACGCCGGCCTGACCGACCTCGTCGCCTCCCTTCCCGGCGGCCTCGAGACCCGGGTCGGCGAGGGCGGCCGCCGCCTCTCCGCCGGTCAGGCGCAGCGGCTGGCGCTGGCCCGCGCCTTCCTCCGCGACGCGCCGCTGCTGCTGCTCGACGAGCCGACCGCCAACCTCGACGAGGAGACCGAGCTGGAGATCGCCGCCGCGGTCGAAGAGCTGGCCGCGGACCGCACCGCCGTCGTCGTCGCCCACCGCCCGGAGATGGCGCGCCGCGCCGACCGGCTCGTCGAATTGCGCAACGGCCTCCTCCACGAGGCGCGGACGGCCGCGCCCGAGGCGGTGGCGGCGTGAGGCAAGGCGCTTTTGTCAACCATAGGTTCACTAAAACGCCTCGCGGGGCGCTTTGGCGGGCGGTGGGGGCGACGCGGCCGCGGTGGCGCCTCGTCGCCCTCTCGGCGCTGCTCGCCGCCGGCGCGGTGCTAGCCGCCGTCGGCCTCCTCACCACCTCGGGCTACCTGATCAGCCGCGCCGCCCAGCGGCCGGAGATCCTCTCGCTCGGGGTGGCGATCGTCGGCGTCCGCTTCTTCGGGATCAGCCGCGCCCTCCTCCGCTACGCCGAACGGCTCGTCTCCCACGACCTCGCCTTCCGCACCCTCACCGACCTGCGCGCGAGGTTCTTCGCCCGCCTCGTCCCCCTGGTCCCGGCCGGCATCGCCGACCTGCGCCGCGGCGACCTCCTGTCCCGCTTCGTCGGCGACGTCGACCGGCTCCAGGACCTCTACCTGCGCGGGCTCGGCCCACCGCTGGCGGCGCTCCTGGCGGGCTCCGTCTCGGTCCTCGTCGCCACCCTGATCCTGCCCGCCGCCGGCCTGACGCTGCTGGCGCTGCTGCTCGCCGCCGGCCTCCTCGCCCCGGCGCTGACCCGCTGGTCGGCCCGCAGCGCCGGCCGCCGCCAGGGCCCGGCGCGGGCGCGACTGCAGGCCGACCTGGTCGAGATCGCCTCCGGGTCGGCGGAGCTGGCGATGGCCGGGCGCGAGGGGGACTGGATCGAGCGCAGCGAGCGCGACAGCGCCGGCCTCGCCCGCCTGCAGCGCCGCGACGCGATGAGCGGCGGCCTCGCCGTCGGCCTCGGCACCGCGGTCGCCGCCGCCGGCGCGGTGGCGATGACCGCCGTCGCCATCCCCGCCGTCGAGAGCGGCGCCCTCGCCGGGGTGATGCTGGCGGCGCTGGCGCTGCTGGCGATGGGCGCCTTCGAGGCGGTCGCCCCGCTCGGCGCCGCGGCCGCCTCGGTCGACGCCTGCGCCTCGGCGGCGGCGCGGCTCGAGGAGGTCGTCGAGCGCCAGCCGCCGGTCGAGGACCCGTCCCGGCCCCACCCGCTCGGGACGACCGGCGGCCTGGAGATGCGCGGCGTCCGCTTCCGCTACGGGAGCGAGGGCCCGTGGCTGCTCGATGGCGCCGACCTGCGGCTGCCGCCCGGCCGCGCCCTCGCCCTGCTCGGGCCGAGCGGCAGCGGCAAGAGCACGCTGGCCGAGCTGGCGGTGCGCTTCCGCGACCCCGACGAGGGGACGATCGCGATCGGGGGCGTCGACGTCCGCGAGGTCGCCGGAGACGAGGTGCGGGCCGCGGTGCGGCTGGCCCCCCAGGACGCCTACCTGTTCACGGCCTCGCTGCGCGAGAACGTCGCCGTCGGGCGCGCCAGCGCCGGCGATCCGGAAATCGTCGCCGCGCTCGAGGCCGTCGGCCTCGGCGACTGGCTCGCCTCCCTTCCCGACGGCCTCGCGACCGAGGTCGGCGAGGCCGGGGCGATGGTCTCCGGCGGCCAGCGCCAGCGCATCGCCGCCGCCCGCCTCCTCCTCGCCGACGCCCGTTTCCTGATCTTCGACGAGCCGACCGCCCACCTCGACCCGGCCGGCGCCGCGACCCTGCAGCGCCGCCTCGCCGCCCTCGCCCACGAAGGCGGCCCCGGCGTCCTCCTGATCACCCACGAGCTGCACGACCCCGAAGCCTTCGACGAGGTCCTCGAGCTTCGCGGCGGTCGGATCGCCCGCCGCTGAGGCGCTACTCGTACTGCAGGCTCTCGAGCACGTCGAGCCGCGAGGCGCGCCGCGCCGGCACGATCGCGGCAAGAACACCCGCCAGGCCGGCGAGGACGAGGAGCACGATCAGCGAGATCACCGGATAGGAGAGGGTGAAGCCTTCGTCCTTCAGGGGCTGGGCGATCAGCGTCGCGAAGATCAAGCCGAGGCCGAGGCCGAGGATGCCGCCGATCAGGGCGGTGATCACCGCCTCGTAGCGGATCATCGTCCGCACCTGGCGGCGCGACATCCCGATCGCCCGCAGCATCCCCAGCTCGCGGGTCCGCTCGTGGATCGAGAGCGCCAGCGTGTTGGCGATCCCGAAGAGCGAGATCACGATCGCGAGGGCGAGCAGGGCGTAGACGAGGCTGACCAGCTGGTCGATCGCTTCTTCGCGATTTTCCTTCAGTTCCTGCTGGTTGAGGACTTCGGCGACCGGGAAGGCGAGTTCGACCCCTTTCGTCAGCAGCGCCTGCACCTGCTCGGCGTCGGCCCCGTCTTCGATCTCGACGAAGTCGGTCAGGTCCTGGGTCTGGTCGAAGTCGCGGGCCATCACCGCCTGGGTGACGACGACGTCGCCGAGGATCCCGAGCTTGGAGTCGAACTGGCCGGCGACCCGGAACCGCGGCCGCGCCCCGGTCTGGGTCAGCAGCGCGAAGCGATCGCCGGGCTCGAGGCCGTGGGAGTCGGCGAAGTCACGCCGAGACGACCGCCTCGTCGTCCTTCAGCTCGCGGAGCGTGGCGGGGCCGCCCTTTTCCCATTCGATGTTGACGGTCTCGCCGATGTCGGGCGAGGGGGCGTCGACTTTGGCCTTCGGGCCCGGTTGGCCGTCCTCGAGCAGCTTCGCTTCCGCCGCCCGGACCGACGCCACCAGCCCGACCCCCGGCACCTGCTCGGCGGCTTTCGCGGCGCCGTTCGGGATCGGCGAGAAGCCGTCGGTGTTCTGGATCACCAGCCCGCCGGCGAAGTTTTCGTCGACGACCTGGGCGACGGTGCTCTTGATCCCGGCGGCGAAGACGGTGACGAAGGCGACCAGGGTGAGGCCGATCATCAGCGCCGCCGCGGTGACCGCGGTGCGGCTCGGGTTGCGCTGGGCGTTCTCGCGGGCGAGGCGGCCGGTGAGGCGCCGCAGCCGCTCCAGCGGCCAGCCCGCGACCGCGGCCAGCGGCGGCACCAGGCGGGGGCTGAAGAGCGAGACGGCGATCACGACGGCGACCGCGCCGCCGCCGATCAGGCCGGCGCGCGGTGCCGGCGCCGCCACTGCCGAAGAGGCCGAGCAGGACCATCGCCATGCCGGCGGCGCCGAGCAGGATCGAGAAGCGCCAGGTAGACGAGGCGGCGTCTGCGGGTCGGGGCCGGGCGGAACGAGTGCAGCGCCGCGATCGGCGGCACCCGGGTCGAGCGCAGGGCCGGGATCAGCGAGGAGACGAGGGTGACGAGCGATGCCGACCAGGAGGGAGACGACCACGGTTCGCGGTCTCCATCACCAGGCTCGTCGTCGGCAGGTCGATCCCGAACGCTTCGAAGCAGGGCGTTGAGCAGGAGCGGCGATGAGGAAGCCGCCGGCGATCCCGAGCAGGGCGCCGAGCAGGCCGATCGCCAGCGCCTCGACCATCACCGTGGTGAGGATCTGCCGCCGCGAGGCGCCGAGCGTGCGCAGCATCCCGAACTCGCTGATCCGCTGGGCGACCGTGATCGAGAAGGTGTTGAAGATCAGGAAGGAGCCGACGAAGACGGCGATGAAGCCGAAGACGAGGAGGAAAGTCTGCAGGAAGCCGAGGTTGTCGCGGATTTCTTCGGAGCTGCGGTCGGCGCTTTCCTGCGGCGGTCTCGACCCGCACGCCGGCCGGCATCTCGGCTTCGCGATCCGGCCGTTTCAGCGCCCCGGCGAGACGCCGTCGGCGGCGGCGACCGAGATCTGGTCGAAGCGCCCGCGCTTGTGGGTCAGCGCGCTGCGCGACCGGCAGCGTCACCTGGGCGATGCTGGCGCCGCCGAAGGAGGCGCTGCCGAGCTGCGTGAGGCCGACCAGGCGGAACTCTTCGAGGTTCCCCTGGCCGATCAGCTCGATCGTTTCGCCGAGCTCCAGGCCGGCGCCGTCGGCGGCGGCCTTGTCGATCGAGGCTTCGGTCGGGCCGCGGGGCCGGTGGCCGTCGAGGTAGGTGAGCGACTCGAGCTGCCCGGCAGGGTCGAGGAGATGAACTTGGGGGCGAATTTGTTGCCGATCTTCTCGCCCTCGGAGTCGAAGAAGCCGCCGGGTGTGAAGATCGCCCCCGCCGCTTGCTTCACCCCGGGAGTCCGCTGCATCTGCGGCAGCAGCGAGGCGCTGACCGTCGGCACTTCGCCGCTTGTCCTGCTTCGACCGGGTTCTCGGCGCTGACGACGACGCTGGTCCCGCTCAGCGACTCTTCGAAGATTTCGTCGAAGGCGGCGAAGATCGTGTCGGTGAGGATGAAGCTGCCGGCGACGAAGGCGACGCCGAGGATCACCGCGAAGGTGGTCCGCAGCGCCCGGACCTTGCGAGCCCAGAGGCTCTTGAGGGCGAGGCTAGTCAAGCTGCTTCATCAGCTCGATCACGTCGTCGGCGGAGCCGGGCGCGGCGTCGCTGGACGAGCTTGCCGTCGCGCAGGGTGATCAAGCGGTCGGCGTGGGCGGCGGCGACCGGGTCGTGGGTGACCATCATCACCGTCTGGTCGAACTCGTCGACGGCTCGGCGCAGCAGCTCGAGCACGTCGGCGCTGGCCTTCGAGTCGAGGTTGCCGGTCGGCTCGTCGGCGAAGACGACGGCCGGTTTGGAGACCAGGGCGCGGGCGACGGCGACGCGCTGCTGCTGGCCGCCGGAGAGCTCGGAGGGACGGTGGGTGCGGCGGTCCTCGAGGCCGACCGTGCGGATCAGCTGGTCGACCCAGGCCCGGTCGGGCTTGCGGCCGGCGATCGAGAGCGGCAGCACCAGGTTCTCCTCGGCGGTGAGGACCGGCAGCAGGTTGAAGAACTGGAAGACGAAGCCGAGCTTGTCGCGGCGCAGCTTGGTCAGCTCGCCGTCGTCGAGGCCGGTGATGTCGACGCCGTCGAGCTCGACCGTGCCCGAGGTCGGCTTGTCGAGTCCGGCGAGGATGTGCATCAGGGTCGACTTGCCCGAGCCCGAGGGGCCCATGATCGCGGTGAAGCGGTCGCGCTCGAAGCAGGTGGTGACGCCCGCCAGCGCGTCGACCGCGGCGTCGCCCTCGCCGTAGCGGCGGCTCGAGATCGGTGGCGACGACGACCTGTCCGTTCGCGCTCACCCGACGCACCGTATGACAACCGCCGCCACGGCGATATGCCGCCTCACGGCGGACATATCGGCCCATCGCCCCTTGGATAGCCTGCGGCGGTGGGCTGGCGGACCGCTTCGACGGATTCCTGATCGACCTCGACGGGGTCGTCTGGGTCGGCCGCGAGCCGGTGCCGGGGTCGACCGAGGCGCTCGCGGCGCTGCTGGCGGCAGGCAAGCGGATCGTCTTCGTCACCAACAACCCGGCGCGGCGGCCCGCCGCCTACGCGGAGCGGCTGCGGCGGGACTGGGGGTCGAGGTCGGCCCCGAGCAGGTCGTCACCGCCGGCGATGGTCGTCGCCCGCCTGGCCGGCGAGGCGGTCGGGCCGGGCGGCAACGCCTTCGTGATCGGCGCCGCGCCGCTGAAGGAGATGGTCGCGGCGAGGGTTGGCGGTGCTCGAGGGCGAGGCCGGCCGCGAGGCGCGACGTCGTCGTCGTCTCCGGCCACCGCGGCTTCGACTACGACGAGCTGCTGACCGCGAAGCTGGCGCTGCGACCGCGGCGCCGCCTTTCTCGCCACCAGCCACGACCCGACGATGCCGATGCCCGGCGGCGAGCTGGCCGGGCACCGGCTCGATCCTGGCCGCGGTCGAGACCGCCAGCGGCCGCGTCGCCGAGATCGCCGGCAAGCCGGAGCGCCACCTCTTCGAGATCGCCCTCGAGTGCCTCGGCGCACTCCCGGCTGTTCCTTTCCCGCGGATAGCCGGGCAAAGGAACAGCTGGACGGGCGGGTGGCGATGGTCGGGGACCGGCTCTCCTCGGATATCGAGGGTGGGCGCGCGCGCCGGGCTGGAGACGATCCTGGTGCTGAGCGGGACCACCACCCGCGAGCAGGCGGAGGCCGCCGAGCCCCGGCCCGATCACGTCGTCGACGACCTCGCCGCGCTGCTGCGGTGAGCGACCGGACGGCCGGGGCACCGTGCCCGATGCACCGGCCTGGCCTCGCCTTCGCCGGCCTCTTCGCCGTCACCTTCTGCGGTCTGCTGGCGGTCGGCGCCGTGCTGCCGGTGCTGCCCCGCTACGTCCACGGCCCGCTCGGCGCCGGCGACATCGCGGTCGGGGTGGTGATCGGCTCCTACGCGATCACCGGCCTGCTGCTGCGGCCGATCGCCGGCCGCCTCGCCGACACGCCGCGGGCGCAAGCCGACGGTCGATCGCGGGCGCGCTGCTGGTCTGCGTCAGCGGCCTGCTCTACCTGCCCAGCCTCGGCCTCGCCGGCCTGATCGTCGCCCGCCTCGTGCTCGGCGCCGGCGAGGGCTCCGTCTACACCGCCGGCTCGGCCTGGATCGTCGACCTGGCGCCGCCCGCCCGCCGCGGCCGCGTGCTCGGCCTCTACGGCCTCGCCGTCTGGGGCGGGCTCAGCGTCGGGCCGCTGGCTCGGCGAGGTGCTGCTGCACGCCAGCGGCTACGACCGCCGTCTGGATCTTCGCCGCGGCGATGCCGCTGCTGGGGGCGCTGATCGCCCTGCGCGTCCCCGACCCCTTCGGGCCGCTCGCCCACGCCGAGCCGCACCCGCTGATCGCGCCCGAGGCGGTGCGGCCCGGGCTCGCCGTCGCCCTCGCCTCGGTCGGCTACGCCGCCGTCGCCACCTTCATCGTCCTCCACCTCGAAGCCCGCGGGGTCGGCCACGGCGCCACCGTCTTCGCCGCCTTCGCGGCGATGATCGTCCTCACCCGGCTGGTCGCCGGCGACCTGCCCGACCGCATCGGCGCCGGCGCCGGTGGCGATCGGGGCGACGCGTCGGCGAGGCGCTGCGGGCTGGCTGCGATCGCCTTCGCCCACAGCCTGCCGGTCGCCCTGCTCGGCGGGATGGCGATGGGCGCGGCCTTCTCCCTGCTCAACCCCTCGCTGATGCTGATCGCCGTCGGCCGGGTCTCGCAGAGGCCCGCGGCGCGGCGATGGGCACCTTCACCGCCTTCTTCGACGCCGGGGTCGGCATCGGCGCGCCGCTGGCCGGGGCTGGCGGCGGCGCTGACCGGCTACGAGGGCGCCTTCGTCTTCGCCGCCGCGGTCGCGGTCGCCTCGGCGGCGATGATCCTCGCCACCCTGCACCGGCGGCCGGCGCTCGCCGTCGGCGGCCGCCTAGCGCTCGCTGACGAGCAGCGTCTGCAGGGCGCGGCCGATCCGGCCGCTCTCGTCGAAGAGGACCGACTCGGCGGTGCCGACGCCACTCGGCTGCGGCAGCGTCACCGCGTCGACGCAGATCCACTCGCCCTCCGGCATCCGCTCCAGGTGGACGGTGAGGTCGACGTTGATGAAGAGGAAGCGGCGGTAGTCGAGGCGGCGCTGACGCCGTTGCCGACGTCGGCGGCGACCAGCGACCCGCTGCAGCGGCGTCGGCTCCTCGCCGCGCGACCAGCGGCTGGCGCATCCGCAGCCAGAGCGGTCGCCGGGCCGGGCTCGACGAAGCCGCCGCGGACGAAGCGGACCTCCATCGCCGAGTGGTAGCCGAGCTCCTCGCCGGTCGGGAAGAAGTCGGCTCGCGGCCCCTGCTCGGGCCGGGCGGCGGCTCGGCCGGCGACGCAGCGCCTGCGGCGGCAGCTCGAGCGGCGCCGTCGCGCAGCCGCCAGGCGCTGGCCCGCATCAGCGGCTCGCCCGCCGGCGTCGCTGCAGCTCGGCCTCGACCAGCTGCACCCGCCGCCCCGGGCGCAGCGACCCGCGGCGCTCGACCCGACCGGCGCGATCGGCACCGAGCGCAGGATCTCGAAGGTGACCCGGCCGACCTGGAACTCGGCGGCATCCGGCAGCCGCTCGATCTCGCCGCCCCAGCAGCGCCGCCGGCGGCCCGGCGTGCTGGGCGCCGGGGTCCCAGGGCCCGCGGGTCAGCTCGGTGGCGAGGAAGCGATCGCCGTCGGCCTCGTAGAACGCTTCGGGCACGGCGCGCATCCTAGGCTCCAGGGGGTGTCTGAGCTTGACCGGCCATATGACGGAAACTCGACACGTCGGCTAGTGGCAGGTGGCGCCGAAGTCCTGGGTCCAGACGTGGGCGCTGGCGGGTGCCTTCGAGGCTGCCGACCTCGAGGCCGATGCCGATGCTCGGTCGTAGGCGCCGAGGATGTTGCGCGCGGTGCCCGGGCGAGTGCATCCAGGCGGCGAAGATCGCGCGCGGGGTCGCGTAGGCCGCCGCTGCCCCAGGCGATGTTCTCGCCCGCAGCTAGCAGCCGCCGAGGTAGCCGAAGCGCTGCGATCCAGTAGGTGAAGTCGCGGCCGCAGGCTTCGTGGCTGAATTCGTCGCAGCGGAGGATGTCGGCGCGACTTGTGGTCGGCGGCGCGGGCGAGCGAGCGCGGTGCCGCTCAGCGGCTGTCGAGCCCGGCGATGCCGGCGGGCGTAGTTGACGAGGCAGCGCATCGCCCGCTCCTGCGCGACGGAGCGCCGAAGCGCCTGGTGCGCGCAGCCGCTGGTAGCGCGATCAGCCGCCGAGCGGCCGCGGCCGTGCCGGCGCCGCGCGAGCGCCCGAGCGAGCGGTCAACGCCAGCCACGGCGAGCCGCGCGATCGACCGGCAATCGCGGATGTGGGCGCCTCCGCGTCACAGGCCCGTAATACCGAGGGCGTACTCTGGCTCACAGGACGCGAAAGGAGCAAGATGGCGACGCAAGGTCCAGAAAAGCGAGCAGGAGTGGCGCGAGCAGCTCGACGCCGGAGCAGTACGAGGTGACCCGCAAGGCCGGCACCGAGCGCGCCTTCACCGGTCCCTACGTGGACGAGAAGCGCGAGGGCATGTACCGCTGCGTCGGCTGCGGCACCGAGCTGTTCTCCTCCGACACCAAGTTCGACTCCGGCACCGGCTGGCCCAGCTTCACCGAGCCGGCCAACCTCGAGCACGTCGAGCTGCGCCCCGACAACAGCCTCTTCATGCGCCGCACCGAGGTCGTCTGCAAGCACTGCGACGCCCACCTCGGCCACGTCTTCGACGACGGCCCCGGCCGACCAGGGCGGCCAGCGCTACTGCATCAACGGCTGCGCCCTGACGCTGGACAAGAAGGAGCGACCAGTCGCGCAGGCGCCTTGCGCCTGCGCGTCCTCAAAGTGCGCCGCCGCCGGCGCCGAGGTAGCTGAACCGCACCGCCAGCGCGACCGCCTCGGTGCGGGTGTCGACCTCGAGCTTGGCGATCGCGTTGCGGACGTGGGTGTGGACGGTCGCCGGGCTCAGCTGCAGCCGGTCGGCGATCTCTTTCACCCGCAGGCCCTCGGCCAGCAGCTCGAGGATCTGGCGCTCGCGCGGCGAGAGGTCGAGCAGCTTCTCGACCTCGGAGGGCTTGCCGCCGGCGAAGTCGCCGCCGAGGAAGGTGCCGCCGCCGGTCACCGCTTTGACCGCCTTGGCGATGTCCTCGGCCGGCGCCGACTTCAGCACGTAGCCGGAGGCGCCGGCCCGCAGCGCCAGCGCCAGCAGGTCGGGCTGGGCGTGGGCGGTGAAGATGATCACCTTGGTCCGCGGCCGGGCCTTGAGCACCTCCTTGGTCGCCTCGATCCCGTCGCGCTTGGGCAGCTCGACGTCGATGATGAGGACGTCGGGCTCGAGCTCCTTGACGACGTCGACCACGTCGCGGCCGTTGCCGGCCTCGCCGACGATCTCGACGACGCTCGAGTTCGCCATGCGCGCCTTGATCGCCTCGCGGACGATCTCGTGGTCGTCGCAGAGGACGACTCGCTTGGCCTCGCGGACGCTCAGTGCTCATCGCGGCGCGATTCTCTCAGGAGCTCCGTACGGATGCAAAGTATTAGGTAGCGTGAAACTCGCCGTCGCGCTCCTGGCGGTTCTCGATCAGGGCGATCATCGTGCGCCCGACGGCCACCGCGGTGCCGTTCAGCGTGTGGACCGGGCGCGGCGCTTCGCCCTCGGCGGGCCGGTAGCGGCAGCCGAGGCGGCGCGCCTGGTAGTCGGTCGTGTTCGAGCAGGAGGTCAGCTCGCGGTAGCGCTCCTGGCTCGGGATCCAGGCCTCGCAGTCGTACTTCTTCGCCGCCGGGGCGCCGAGGTCGCCGACGGCGACGTTGACCACCCGGTAGGGGATCTCCAGCTCGCCGAGGATCCGCTCCTCGATCGCCAGCAGCCGCTCGTGCTCGTCGCGCCGAGGCGCCGGCTCGACGAACGAGAACATCTCGACCTTGTCGAACTGGTGGACGCGGAAGATGCCGCGGGTGTCGCGGCCGGCGGCGCCGGCCTCGCGGCGGAAGCAGGTGGAGAAGCCGCAGTAGCGCAGCGGCAGCGCGTCGGCGTCGAGGATCTGGTCGGCGTGAGGCCGGCGAGCGGCGACCTCGGAGGTGCCGGTGAGGAAGAGCTCGTCCTTGGGGATCTCGTAGATCTGGTCGCGGTCGCCGGGCAGGAAGCCGGTCCCCTCCAGCGCCTCTTCGCGGACCAGGACCGGCGGCACGACCGGCTCGTGGCCCTCGGCGCGGACCAGCTCGATCGCGAAGCGGACCAGGGCCAGCTCGAGCAGCACCAGGTCGCCCTTCAGGTAGGCGAAGCGCGAGCCGGAGAGCTCGGCCGCCGCCTCCATGTCGATCAGGCCGAGCTCGGTGCCGATCTCGAGGTGGTCGCGGGGCTCGAAGTCGAACTCGGGCGGCTCGCCGACCTCGCGCAGGACCACCGCGTCCTCCTCGGTCATCCCGTCCGGGGCGTCGGGGTCGGGCAGGTTGGGGAGCGCGCGGCGCCAGCTCGTCGAGCTCGGCGTCGACCTGCTCCAGCTCCTCCTTGCCGGCCTCGATCCTCTCCTTCAGCCCCGCACCGTCGCCATCAGCTCCTCGGCCTCGGCCTCGCCCGCCTGCTTGGCTTCGCCGATCTGCTTGGAGAGCGTCTTGCGCTCGGCCTGGGCGCTCTCGACCTCGGGCAGCAGCTGCGCGGCGGCGGGCGTCGAGGCGCGAGCAGCTCGTCGACCTGCTCGGCGGCGCCGCGGCGCGCCAGCGCCGCCTTGACCCGCTCGGGATCGGAGCGGATCAGCTTCAGGTCGAGCATCGGCACGCCGCGCTAGGGAGTCGGGTCTCGCCCGGGCGCGGGCGAGGATTCGGCTTCGCTGCCGGCGTACTTGGCGACGAAGCTGGCGACGGCTTCGGCCTCGTCGCCGACGACGATGTTCTGGGGCATGATCGCGCCGGAGAAGCCGCCGTTCTGGATCGCGAAGAGGGCGTCGTCGTAGGTCTCGGTTCGCTGGTTGAGGTTCGGGCCCTGCGTCCGCTCGCCGCGGTTGCCGCTGCCCTGGGTGCCGGCGGCGCTCAGCGTGTGGCAGCCGGAGCAGTGGGTCGCGAAGAGGACGGCGCCGTTGTGGTCGGGGTCGTCCTTGGAGACCGAGATCCCTTCTTCGCCGAAGCCGCAGGCCGCGAGGCCGAGGGCGGCGGCGACGACCATGGCTATGAGCAGCACTGGACGCACGCGGCGGGCATCATATTGTCTGGAGCCGATCCAACCTTCCTGACGATGCCCGCGCCCGATCCAGCCCGCTTCCGCGCCGCCATGGCGAGCCTCCCGACCGGGGTCACGATCGTCTCCGCGAACGGCGCCGACGGGCCGGCCGGGGCCACCGCCAACGCGGTCTGCTCGCTCTCGATCGAGCCGATGCTGATGCTCGCCTGCCTCGACCGCGGCTCCCGCACCCTGCTCGCCGTCCAGGCCGCCGACCGCTTCGGGATCAGCGTCCTGCACGCGGGCCAGGAGGCGATCGCCCGCGCCTTCGCGACCAAGGCGCCGGTGGCCGAGAAGTGGGCCGGCGTCGCCTGGAGCGAGCGCGACGGCGTGCCGGCGATCGACGACGCCCTGGTCTGGCTCGCCTGCGACCTGCGCGACGTGATCGTCGGCCGGCGACCACGTGATCGTCACCGGCGAGGTCGCGGGCGCTGGAGGCAAGCGAGGGCGACCCGCTCGTCTTCCACGGCGGCGAGTACCGGCCGCTCGCGATGAGGCCTCGGACGCCAGCTCGATAAACGAACCGGCAAAAGTGCGCCTATAGGGGCACAATTGACGGCTCGATGAGCGGATGGACCTTTGCCCAGAAGGCGCTGTTGATCCTCGCGAGCCTGGAGCTGCTCTGGGCGCTGGCCGGATTCGTCGCCGAGCCGAGCTTCCAGATCGGCGCCGACGCGCCGACCACCAAGGTCCTCTGGGTCGACTTCAACGGCATCCACGCGCTCTCCGGCCTGCTCCTCTTCGGCCCCGCCCTCTACTTCTGCCGCCGCCCCGACTGGGCGCTCTACTACGTCCTCTACATCGCCGGGGCCCTCTACGTCACCGGCATCTGGGCCCTCTTCGAGGAACGCCCCGCCTACGTCTTCACCTTCCCGAGCAACGTCAACGACGCGATCTTCCACCTCGCCACCGCCGTCCTCTTCAGCATCGTCGCCGCGATCCAGATCGGCCAGGACCGCGGTAAGGGAAAAACGAACCGGCAATTTGCCCCCTCGTAGGCGGCAAAACTGCCGCCTCGCTTCAGTCTCCTTGCAGCCTGCCGATGAAACCGCATGGCTCTCCCCGAGCGGCAGACGACCGATGAAGCGGTCGAAGCACTAGAGCGGTTCGTCCTCAACGCGAAGCCGGTCCGCTCTCACCGACCAAGTCCGCTTCGACAAACGCGAGTTCTGGAAGCTGCTCGAGCATCTGCGCGAGGCGCTTGCGCGGGAGCGCGGCAAGAGTCGCGGCTATTAGAGCCCGCTGGTGCCGGCGGCGCGGAGGGCGAGGAAGAAGATGACGCCGCAGCTGACGGCCATGATCCCCATCTCGCGGCGGACGATCTGCAGGGCGATCGATTGCTGGGTGTCGGCGTCGAGGGACTCGAAGTCGGTCTCGCCGAGCTCGCGCTGGGCGGCGCCGGCGCGGGCGCCCTCGGCGATGAAGGAGACCACGCAGGGGCAGGATGCCCGTAGAGGTAGTGGAGGTCTTCGTGCGGCTTCGTGGTCGGTGAAGACGAGCAGGCCGCCGAGGAGCGGCCTGGAGGAAGACGGAAACCTGGGCGGCCCGCAGCAGGTACCAGAAGGGGATCGAGGGTCGGTTCCGGAACCAGGCGATCCCGCCGACCGCGCCAGCGGCGAGGTTGAGGGCGATCACGGCGCACGCCGACGGCGATGTGGAGCCTCGGGCCTAGGCCTCTCCATCCGCTGGGGCGCCAAACGCGGCCGATATGCCGAAGGGGTCGGGATTCGGCTTGCTGATGCGGAAAAGCACTATGTAGCAAGTTGTCACAAGGTGGGTGTATAACAGCGGCCACGGGCGTTGAACGACGGGCTGATGGACGCCTGGCGCCGTCCCCACCAAGACCCCACCACCAGTGCTCAAGAGCTACCTCCCGATCCTCGTCTTCGCCTTCCTCGGCCTCACCGTCGGCGGCGCCTTCGCGATGCTCAACCACCTGATCGGCCCGAAGAAGCCGGCGCGGCCGACCGCGGCGAGCCGCCGCCAGGGCGAGCCGTACGAGTCCGGGATCCCGGTCGAGCCGATCAAGGGCTTCAAATTCGGCGTCAGCTTCTACCTGGTCGCGATGCTCTTCATCCTCTTCGACATCGAGGTCGTCTTCCTCTACCCGGTCGGGGTGATCCTCAAGGGCGCCGACAGCGTCCTCGTCCTCGGCGAGCTCGTCACCTTCGTCGTCCTGCTGCTGGTCGCCTTCGTCTACGTCTGGCGCAAGGGGGCCCTGGATTGGAGGTAGAGCGCCGCACCCTGCGCCGCGAAGCAGCGCTCCGCCCGCGACATGCTGCGCGGCGACCTCGAGGGCGAGGACCTCGAGCGCTACGTCGAAGAACGGGTCGTCACCACCACCTTCGAGAAGATGCTCAACTGCGCGCGCTCGAACTCGATCTTCCCGCTCACCTTCGGCCTCGCCTGCTGCGCGATCGAGGCGCCGATCTCGATCGTCACCGCCCGCTACGACCTCGCCCGCTTCGGCGCCGAGGCGCTGCGCGCCTCGCCGCGCCAGGCCGACCTGATCATCCTCTCGGGCCGGGTCTCGATCAAGATGGCGCCGGTCGTCCGCCGCCTCTACGACCAGATGCTGGAGCCGAAGTGGGCGATCTCGATGGGCGCCTGCTCCTCCTCCGGCGGGATGTTCGCCAACTACGCCGTGGTCCAGGGCGCCGACAAGTTCATGCCGATCGACCTCCACGTCCCCGGCTGCCCGCCGCGGCCGGAGGCGGTCCTCTACGGCTTCACCAAGCTGCAGCGCAAGATCAGGGCAATCCCGACCAGGGCTGGCGCCAGCGCTACAACGCCGCCGGCACCGAGGAGTGGGCGCGCGGCGGCCCGCGCTCGCAAGCCCAGCCCCGAGGCCGCGGCCGCCTACGAGGAAGCGCGGGAGCTGAGCCTTGCCTGACGCCC
This sequence comes from uncultured Actinomycetes bacterium, assembly GCA_963779815.1. Taxonomy (GTDB): domain Bacteria; phylum Actinomycetota; class Thermoleophilia; order Solirubrobacterales; family 70-9; genus VAYN01. The sequence continues at coordinate 69,352 of CAVZZR010000001.1, forward strand.
CCGGACTGGAGCTGATCCGGGGGGAAATCGAGCGCGACCGCCCCGGCGCCGTCCTCGCCACCTCCTTCGACCGCGCCCAGGCGGCGCTGATCGTCGACCCCGGCGCAGATGCTCGACGTCCTGCGCTGGCTGCGCGAGCACCCCGGCCAGCGCTACGACTTCCTCTCCAGCCTCCACGCAGCGGACTACCTGCCGGCCGAGCCCCGCTTCGGCGTCCACTACGAGCTGCTCAACCGCGACCGGGTCGAGCGGATCCGGGTCAAAGCGATGCTGGCCGACTCCGGCGGTCGACGTGCGGACGCGGATCGGGGCGGGGTCGAGAACGGACCCGTCGCCCGCCCCAGACTCTCGCCCATCCCTGCCGCATCGACTCCTGTGTCGAGCTGTTTCCGACGGCCGACGTTCCAGGAGCGCGAAGTCTTCGACTTCTTCGGGATCGACTTCCGCGGCCACCCGGACCTGACCCGGATCCTGCTGCCCGACGACTACGTCGGCTGGCCGCAGCGCCGCGACTTCCCGATCGGCGGCGAGCCGGTCACCTTCACCTACAACGAGCGCAACTATGGCTGAGCGCCAGGCGGAAGTCGGCTTGAGCACGGCGATGCTGGAGACGCCGACCGCGACCGAGCTGATGACGGTCAACATCGGCCCGCACCACCCGGCGACCCACGGCGTGCTGCGGCTGGTCGTCGACCTCGAAGGCGAGGTCGTGCGCGACCTGCAGGCCGGTGATCGGCTACGTCCACACCGGGATCGAAAAGTCCTGCGAGGACAAGAGCTACTGGAAGGTCATCCCCTTCGTCGAGCGGATGGACTACGTCTCCTACTTCTTCCAGATGGAGGCCTACTGCGGCGCCGTCGAGCGGCTGATCGGGCTCGAGATCCCGCCGCGCGCCAAGTACCTGCGGACGCTCTTCCTCGAGCTCAACCGGATCCACTCGCACCTGGTCTGGCTCGGCACCACGGCGCTCGACCTCGGCGCGATCTCGATGCTCTGGTACTGCTTCCGCGAGCGCGACAGGATCCTCGACCTGTTCGAAATGGCGACCGGCCAGCGGATGCACACCCGCTACTTCCAGGTCGGCGGCGTGATCGAGGACATCCCGCTCGGCTTCGAGGCCAAGTGCCGCGCCTTCGCCGAGGAAATGCCGATCCGGGTCGGCCAGTACGAGGCGCTGCTCGACCGCAACGAGGTCTTCCTGCAGCGGACCAAAGGCGTCGGCGTCGTCTCCCGCGAGCGGCTGCTGGAGCTGGGCGTGACCGGGCCGCTGCTGCGCGCCGCCGGCGAGCCCTGGGACCTGCGCAAGGCCTTCGACTACCTCGCCTACCCGGAGATGGAGTTCAAGATCCCGGTCGGCACCGTCGGCGACAACTACGACCGCTACCGGGTGCGGGTGGCGGAGATGGTCGAGTCGGCGCGGATCGTCGAGCAGTGCCTCGACGCGCCTGCCCGAGGGCCCCTTCATCGCCGACGACCGCAAGTACGTGCTGCCGCCGCGCTCGGAGCTCTCGACCTCGATGGAGTCGCCTGATCCACCACTTCAAGCTCGTCACCGAGGGCTTCCGGGTCGACCCCGGCGAGGTCTACTACGCGATCGAGTCCCCGCGCGGGGAGCTCGGCTGCTTCGTCCTCGCCGACGGCTCCTCGAAGCCCGCCCGGGTCCACTTCCGCGACCCCTCCTTCGTCAACCTGCAGGCCTTCACGCGACATGGCGCGTCGACAGCTACGTCGCCGACATGATCGCCAGCCTCGGCATGCTCGACCCGATCCTCGGAGGTGTCGACCGATGAGCCCCGTCGACGGCGCCGGCGACCAGCAACCCGAACCTGCCGGTCGACCCGGCGCGTGACCGAGGGGCGGGTCCCCGACCGCGCCGCCAGGAGGAGATCCCGGAGCTGCACGAAGTCGACTGCCCGCCGGAGCTGCGGGAGCGGATCGAGACGCTGATGGCGCGCTACCCCGACCGCCACTCGGCCTCGATCCCGGCGCTCTGGGCGGTGCAGGGGCGCTACGGCTGGTGCACCCCGGAGGGGATCCGCCAGGCCGCCGCGGTGATGCGGGTGACCCCCGCCTACCTGGAGTCGGTGGCGAGCTTCTACGACCTCCTGCACACCGAGCCGGTCGGGACCCACCGGATCGAGGTCTGCACCAACATCAGCTGCTGGATGCGCGGCGGCGACCGAGCTGCTCGACGCCTTCAGGGCCGCCGCCGAGGGCGACGACGACGACTTCTTCGTCACCGGCTTCGAGTGCCTCGGCGCCTGCGACATCGCCCCGATGGCCTCGATCGACCAGCGCTACTACGGGCCGCTCGAGGCGGCCGAGGCGGCGACGCGATCGAGCAGCTGCAAGGCCGGCGACGACGGTCCTGCCCGAGAAGGCGCTGGCCAGGAGCGGCCGCTGGCGGGTGATCGACCGATGCCTGACCGGCTGCGAGACGCGCGTCCTGCTCGAGCACGCCGAGGACCCGGCGCTGCGGACGCTCGACGGCTACAGGCGGCTGGTCGGCGGCTACGCGACGCTGGAGACGGCCTACCGGGAGATGGAGCAGGACGAGGTCCTGAAGGAGCTCGAAGACTCGGGCCTGCGCGGCCGCGGCGGCGCCGGCTTCTCGATGGGCAAAAAGGCCTCCTTCCTGCCGCGCGGGGAAATGGCGAAGTACCTCTGCTGCAACGCCGACGAGTCCGAGCCCGGCGCCTTCAAGGACCGCGAGCTGATGCAGCGCAACCCGCACCAGCTGATCGAGGGGATCGCGATCGCCGCCCTCGCCGCCGACGCCGGCCACGCCTTCATCTTCATCCGCGGCGAGTACGACCAGCCAGGCCGACATCCTCGACGCCGCCGTCGCCGAAGCGTATGAGGCGGGCTACCTGGGGACGAACATCCTCGGCTGCCACCGCGACCTCGAGCTGGTCGTCCACCGCGGCGCCGGCGCCTACATCTGCGGCGAGGAGACGGCGCTGCTGGACGCGCTCGAGGGCAAGCGCGGCAACCCGCGCCTGAAGCCGCCGTTCCCGGCGGTCCAGGGCCTCTACGGCGGGCCGACGCTGATCAACAACGTCGAGACCCTCTCCAACGTGCCGCGGATCGTCGCCACGGGCGCCGAGTGGTTCAAAGGGCTTCGGCACCGAGCAGTCGCCGGGGACCAAGGTCGTCTCGATCTCCGGCGGCGTCCGCCGCCCCGGCAACTACGAGGTCGAGCTCGGGATCCCGACCCGGGAGCTGATCTACGAGCCTCGCCGGCGGCCCCGAGCGAGGGCCACGAGATCAAGGCCTTCTACCCCGGCGGCTCCTCCTCCCCGGTGCTGACCGCCGAGGAGGGCTGGACCTCCCCTACAGCTTCGAGGCGATGGCCGAGGCGGGCTCGATGCTCGGCTCCGGCTCGATCATCGTCGCCGACGACCGCGTCTCGATCCCGCACATGGCGCTGCGCACGGCGCGCTTCTACCACCACGAGTCCTGCGGCAAGTGCACCCCCTGCCGCGAGGGGACCAACTGGACGGTGAAGATGCTGGAGCGGGTGGTCCGCGGCGAGGCGACGCCGATGGACCTCGACATCATCAGCTCGGTCCAGCAGAACATCATCGGCCACTGCCTCTGCGTGCTCGGCGACTCGATGGCGATGCCGGTCGGCGCGATGGTCCGCAAGTTCCGCGACGAGTTCGAAGCAGTGATCGCGCGGCGACCGCCGAGCGTGGTCGCTCGACCCGCACGCCGTCGTCCGCGGGCGCCGGCCCGAGACCCTGGGGGCCTCGAGCGTGAGCCCGAGCCGGACGCGAGGTGACGATCACGATCGACGGCCGCGAGGTCGCCGCGAGTCGAGGGCGAGATGCTCCACGACGCCGCCCGCAAGGGCGACGTCGAGATCCCGGTCTTCTGCTACGAGCCGAAACTCGGCGAGCCGGTCGGCGCCTGCCGCATGTGCCTGGTCGAGATCGAGGGGATCCCGAAACTGCAGACCTCCTGCTCGACCCCGGTGCGCGACGGGATGGTCGTCCACACCCGCACCGAGCAGGTCAAAGCACGCGCAGAGCGCGGTCGTCGAGTTCCTCCTCGTCAACCACCCGCTCGACTGCCCCGTCTGCGACAAGGGCGGCGAATGCCCGCTGCAGGACATCACGCTAGGGCTGGGGCCCGGGCAATACCCGGGTGATCGACGAAAAGCGCCACTTCCAGAAGCCGATCGAACTCTCGCCGCTGGTCGCGATCGACCGCGAGCGCTGCATCCTCTGCTACCGCTGCGTCCGCTTCAGCCAGGAGGTCTCCGAGGACGCCCAGCTGCAGCTGCTCGAGCGCGGCGACCGCACCTTCGTCGGCACCTTCGACGACCGCCCCTACGTGGCCCCGTTCCACGGCAACATCACCGACATCTGCCCGGTCGGGGCGCTGACCAACTACACCTACCGCTTCCGCGCCCGGCCCTGGGACATCGAGCACGCGGGCTCGGTCTGCACGCTCTGCCCGAGCCAGTGCAACGTCAGCTTCACGGTCCGCGACGAGAAGGTGAAACGGGTGCTCGCCCGCGACAACCACGAGGTCGACGACGGCTGGCTCTGCGACCGCGGCCGCTACGGCTTCGAGATGTTCGACGCGCCGAGAGCGGGTCGACGGGCCGCGGCTGAAGGGCGGCGCCGTGGCTGGCGGAGGCGCTCGCGAAGGCGCCGAGGGCTGCGTGCCGAAGCGGGCGGACGCGGGGTGGTCCTCGCCGGACAACAGCGGGGAGGGTCCGGAGAGGACCACCGCTTCGGAGTCGCGCGATCGTCGGCGACGCCTCCAACGAGGAGGGCTTCCTGGTGCAGCGGCTGCTGCGCGAGGCGCTCGGCTCGCCGCACGTCGACTCGCGCCCCTCGCGGCGGCCCGAGGCCGCGAGGCGCTGCGTCCGCCTCGCCGAGCCGGCGATCTCCGCCAGGGTCCGCGACATCGACGAGGCCGACGCGATCCTCGTGCTCGGCACCGACCCGCTGCACAGCTCGCCGATCCTCGACCTGCGCATCCGCAAGGCGATCCGCCGCAACGGCGCCAGGCTGGCGTCGCCACCGAGCGCCCGACCGCCGCTCGACGGCGGCGCCGAGGCGATCGCCCGCTACGCCCCGGGCGAGGCCGCCCACTTCGTCGGCGAGCTGGCGAGCGCGCTCGGCGGCGCCGAGAACGTCGCCACCCCGGTCGCCGAGACCCTGCGCGGCGCCGAGCAGCGTCGTCGTCATCTGGGGCGAGCGGATCGCCCGCGAGGAGGAGCCGCCGAGGCGCTGCTCGACGTCGCCGAGGCCACTCGACATCGCCGGCACCGAGGAGCGCGGCCTGCTGGAAGTCCCGGACATCACCAACGCCCGCGGCCTGCGCGAGGCCGGCTGCCTCCCCGACGCCGGCCCCGGTCTCAGCCGAGACCGCCGCCGGGCATGTCGACACGGAGGAGATCCGCGCCGCGCTCGAGTCCGGCGAGCTGAGCGGCCTGATCCTGTTCGGCGTCGACCCGCTGCGCGACTTCCCCGACACCCCGGCCTGGGAAGAGGCGCTCACCGCCGCCGACTTCGTCGTCACCTTCTCGATGCTCGAGAACGCGACCACGGCAAAGGCCGACGTCGTCTTCCCGCTCGAGACCCACGCCGAGAAAGACGGCACCGTCACCCACCCCGACGGCCGCCTCCAGCGCGTCCGCCCCTCGCGCCGCCCGGCCCGGCGACATCCTCCCGAACATCGTCGTCCTCGCCGAGCTCCCGCAGCGCTCGGCCTCGACACCGGCATCGACTCCCAGCCGACCGCCTTCGCAGCCCTGACCAGGCCGTGCCCTTCTACGCCGGCATCAGCGACGCAGACATCGGCGGCCGCGGAATCCGGTGGCAGGACACGTCCGGACTGCGGAGGTCAGCATCGCCTCCCCGGACGCGACTCGGCGAGATTCCGCAATCGTCTCCGCGGATGGCGATGGCGCCTCGCGCACAGTGTCCGGCGGAGGCAACGCCGACCTCCCTGGCGAGTTCCAGCGGATCGGACGACCTGACGCTGGGGACCTACCGCGACCTCTGGGCCGGGCCGATCACCGAGCTCAACCCGCCCCTGAAGTTCCTGACGCCGCAGCAGCGCCTGGAGATCTCCGGTCGCCGACGCCGAGCGACTCGGGCCTGAGCACGGCGATGCAGGTCCGTGTCGGCCAGAACGGCAATGCGCGTCGAGGCCACGGTCCAGATCAAGGAGCGGGTCGCCGAAGGCGTCGTGCTTCCTGGCCGAGGGCGTCGCCGACGGCAACGCCAACGCGCCTCCTCAACGGCGGCCCCGTCAGCGTCGAAGATCGAGAAGCTCAGCGAGGCCCAGGCCTGAATGCTGACCCTCGCCGACACCACCTTCGTCGAAGCGACCTGGATCATGGTCGTCAAGTCGCTCGTGATCTTCGCGGTGATCTTCGGCATCCTGCCGGTGCTGACGGTGGTCGAGCGCAAGCTGATCGGCCGCTTCCAGCACCGCTACGGCCCCAACCGGGTCGGCCCCTTCGGGCTCCTGCAGCCGCTCGCCGACGTCGGCAAGCTGATCTCCAAGGAGACCTTCCGCCCGCAGAACGCGATCTCCGACCCTGTTCATCCTCGGCCCGCTGCTGCCGGTCCTCTCCGGCGTCCTGGCGCTGGCGATCATCCCCTGGGGCGACGTCCAGGGCGGGGTCGGGTTCTACGGGATCGACGTCCCGATCGGGATCCTCTACTTCTTCGCCGTCGGCTCGATCGCCTTCTACGGCCTGCTGCTCGGCGGCTGGTCCTCGGGCTCGAAATACAGCCTCCTCGGGGCGATGCGCTCGGCCGCGCAGCTGATCTCCTACGAGGTCTCGATGGGCCTGGCGCTGCTCGGCGTGATCATGATGGGCGGCTCGCTCTCGCTGGTCGACATCGTCAAGGCGCAGGGCGAGATCTGGTTCATCGTCCCCCAGTTCGTCGGCTTCCTGATCTTCATGCTCGCCGGCTTCGCCGAGACCAACCGGACGCCCTTCGACATGCCCGAGGCCGACGCCGAGCTGGTCCAGGGCTTCATGACCGAGTACGGCGGCATGCGCTTCGGCTCCTTCCTGCTGGTCGAATACATGGAGATCCTGGTCGTCTCCGGGATCGCCGCGGCGATGTTCCTCGGCGGCTGGATGGGCCCCGGCCCGAGCTGGCTCGACCCGATCTGGATGCTGGCGAAGATGCTCGGCCTCGTCCTCCTCTTCATCTGGGTCGGGCGACGCTGCCGCGGCTGCGATACGACCAGCTGATGAGCCTCGGCTGGAAGGTCCTGCTGCCCCTCGCGACCCTGAACGTGCTCGTCACCGCGGTCCTGGTGGTGGTCTGTGACGTCTGTTCTATCCGTGCCCAGCAACGAAAAGGAACAACTGAAGGGGGCGCTTCGACTTGACCCGAAATCGGCGTCCTACCTCGACTCGATCGACGTCGTCGAGGTCCAGCGCGGCCCCGAGCCCGGCGGCGTCGGCGGCGCCTACCGCGCCTTCGGCGAGACCCTGCGCGGGCTGAAGACGACGATGGCGCGGCTGATCGAGGGCCCGATGACGATCCAGTACCCGGAGGAGAAGACGCCGGTCTACCCGCGCTTCCGCGGCCGCCACAAGCTGCACCGCTTCGAGGACACCGGGCTGGAGAAATGCGTCGGCTGCTCGCTCTGCGCCGCCGCCTGCCCGGCCGACTGCATCCGCGTCGTCGCCGCCGAGAACATCCCGGGCGACCGGGTCTCGGCCGGCGAGCGCTACGCCGCCGTCTACGAGATCAACCTCTCGCCGCTGCATCTTCTGCGGCTACTGCGAGATCGCCTGCCCGTTCGACGCGATCACGATGGGCCACGACTACGAGATGGCCGACTACGACCGCCGCGACCTGATCTTCACCAAGGAGATGCTGCTCGCCGAGCCGATCGAGCGGACGCCGCTGAAAGCGAGGGCGAGTAGCGTGGAAGAGGTGCTGTTCTTCGTCGCCGCGATCGGCGCCCTCGGCGGCGCCATCGGCGTCGTCGCGATGCGCAACCCCTTCTACGCGGTGCTGGCGCTGATCGTCCACCTCTTCTCGCTGGCGGTCCTCTTCCTCCTGCTCACCTCGGCCTTCGTCGCCGCCGCCCAGGTCGTCGTCTACGCCGGCGCGGTGATGGTCCTCTACGTCTTCGTCGTCGCCTACGTCGGCGGCGGCGGCGAGTCAGCCTGGGAGCCGATCCCCGGCCAGCGCTTCCTGGCGCCGCTGCTGGGGGTCGCCCTCTTCATCGAGCTCTCGATCGCCGTCCTCGCCTCCTCCCTGCTCGCGCTCGGCACCGACGGCCCCGACGTCAAGGCCGGCTTCGGCGACCCCGCGGCGATCGGCACGCTCCTGCTGGAAAAGTTCCTGCTGCCGTTCGAGGCCGCTTCGATCCTGCTTCTGCTCGCCGCAGTCGGCGCGATCGTCCTGGCCGCCCGTCTACGGAGGGGGAGGCAGGTACCCCCGACACTCCCCAAATCGTGAGGAGGGGATACCTGCCTCCCCTCCCACCACGACCGGAGCCACCCGATGAACATCGAGTGGTACATCGTCCTCTCCGCGCTGCTCTTCGCCATCGGCGCGCTCGGCATCCTGATCCGCCGCAGCCCGATGGTGATCCTGCTCTGCCTCGAGCTGATGCTGAACGCCGGCAACCTGGCGCTGGTCGCCTTCAGCCGCATGGTCGGCAACCAGGACAGGGGCAGGTCTTCGCGCTGATCGTGATGGTCGTCGCCGCCTGCGAGGTCGTCGTCGGCCTCGGCCTGATCGTCGCCATCTTCCGCCGCCGGCTGCCGCTCAACGTCGACGACCTGCGGGAGCTGCGAGGATGAGCGCCACCGCCTGGGCGTGGCTGGTCCTGCTCTTCCCCCTGCTCGGCTCGATCGTCATCGGGCTCGGCTTCAAGGCGCTGCCGGCGAGGGTCGCCGGGGATCGATCGGCACGGCCGCGATCGGCCTCGCCTTCGTCTGCGGCGTCGCCGCGCTGTCAGCCTGCTCGGCGAAGACCCCGAGGCGCGCCACCACGCCTCCTCGCTCTGGGACTACGCCAGCGTCGCCGGCCTCGACATCAAGCTCGGCATCTTCGTCGACCCGCTCTCGGTCTTCATGGTCCTCGTCGTCACCGGCGTCTCGACCCTGATCCACCTCTACTCGTTCGGCTACATGCAGTCCGACGAGGGCTACCACCGCTTCTTCAGCTACCTCAACTTCTTCGTCTTCTCGATGCTGCTGCTGGTCCTCGCCGGCAACTTCGTCCTCCTGATCGTCGGCTGGGCCTTCGTCGGCTTCGCCTCCTACGCGCTGATCAGCTTCTGGTACCGGCGCGACGACGGCGACCCGGGCGGGGATGAAGGCCTTCGTGATCAACGTCGTCGGCGACATCGGCCTCGTCCTCGCCGCCTTCCTGATCTTCCGCGAACTCGGGAGCTTCGACTACGGCACGTCTTCGAGAAAGCGCCGGAGGTCTTCAGCACCAACGAGTGGACGGTCACCGCGATCTGCCTGCTGCTCCTGCGTCGGCGCCTTCGCCAAGTCGGCGCAGCTGCCGCTCCACACCTGGCTGCCGGACGCGATGGAGGGACCGACCCCGGTCTCCTCGCTGATCCACGCGGCGACGATGGTGACCGCCGGCGTCTACCTGATCGCCCGCACCCACGTCCTCTTCGTACTCGCCCCGACCGCCGCCGACATCGCCGCCTTCGTCGGCCTCGCGACCCTGCTGGTGGCGGCGACGATCGCGCTGGTGATGACCGACCTGAAGCGGGCGATCGCCTACTCGACGATGAGCCAGATCGGCTACATGATCATGGGCGTCTCGATCGGCGCCTACAGCGCCGGGATGTTCCACCTGATGACCCACGCCTTCTTCAAGGCGCTGCTGTTCATGGCGGCCGGCTCGATCATCGCCGCGATGGCGAACGACCAGAACATCGACCGCATGTCGGGCTTCGGCAAGGCGATGCGGTTCACCTCGTTCACCTTCGTCTGCGGCGCCCTCGCCCTCGCCGCCTTCCCCGGCACCTCCGGCTTCTTCTCCAAGGACGAGATCCTCGCCTTCGCCGAGGCCCGCGGCGGGATGTACGTGATCTTCACCGTGCTCGGCTACCTCGGCGCCCTGATGACCGCCGTCTACAGCTTCCGGCTCGATCTTCCGGGTCCTGCACGGAGAGCCATGCGACGAGGCGCAGGAGCTGATCGAGACCGGCCACGTCGCCCACGAGGCGCCGATGAACCCGGCGACGGGCGAGCCCGAGGACACCGACGTCGGCTTCCCGGGCCCCGAGCACCACATCGCCGAGCAGTCGGCGCCGATGCGGGTGGCGATGGGCGTCCTCGCCTTCGGCGCGATCTTCGCCGGCCTGGTCCAGATCCCGGGGGTCGACGACGTCGTCACCAAGTTCCTCGACCCGGTCTGGGAGGGCTCGCCGCTGGCGGCGATCGAGCCCTCGCTGGGCCAGGACTACCTCGGCCTCGGCGATCGGCGGCCTGATCGCCCTGGCGGGGATCGGCATCGCCTACGTGCTCTACGTACGGCGGCCCGAGCTGCCGCGCCGGCTCGAACAGCGCCTGCGCCCGCTGCACACGCTCTTCGTCAACAAGTGGTACTTCGACGAGGCGATCGACTTCCTCGTCGTCCGGCCGGCGCTGGCGATCGGCCGCTTCGCCAACCGGACCTTCGAGCGCTTCGTCGTCGACGGCCTCGTCAGCGGGACGGCGGAGACCGTGCGCGGCGCCGGCGGCGTCGTCCGCGCCATCCAGAGCGGCTTCGTCCGCAGCTACGCGCTGCTCCTGATCGCCGGCTTCGCCGGGTTGGCCCTCTACTTCCTGCTGAGCAGCTCATGAGCAGCGTCCTCCTCTGGGCACCCCTCGCCTTCGGCATCGTCGGCCTCTTCCTGCCGAAGAAGGCGGTCGGCTGGTGGGCGGTCCTCGGCACGCTCGCCACCCTCGGCGTCGCGGTCGCGATCGCCGTCGGCTTCGACAACGGCAGCTCGAGCCTGCAGTACGCGGTCGACGAGCCCTGGATCTCCGGGCTCGGCGTCGACTACAGCCTCGGCATCGACGGCCTCAACCTCTTCCTCGTCCTCCTCACCACGGTCCTCTGGGTCGCCGGCGTCGCCTTCGCCGCCTTCCGCGAGCAGCGCAACGCGAAGACCTTCTACTTCCTGATGCTGGTCGCCGAGACGGCGACGCTGGGATCGTTCCTCGCCCAGGACCTGCTGCTCTTCGTCCTCTTCTTCGACCTGATGCTGGTCCCGTTCTACTTCCTCTTCGGCGCCTGGGGGCACGACCGCACCGCCGAAGGCGGGCTCACCGCCTCGGCGGCGACGCTGAAGATGATCGTCTACACCCTGATCGGCTCGCTGCTGATGCTGGTGGCGGCGATCGCGACCGGGATCATCGCCGCCGACGGCGGCCACCTCACCTTCTCGATCGCCGAGTTGCAGGAACAGGGGCTCAGCCACGGCAGCCAGCAGTGGATCTTCTGGTTCTTCGCCGCCGCCTTCCTGGTCAAGATGCCCGCCTTCATGCTCCACGGCTGGATGCCCGACGCCTACCGGGCCGCGCCGCTGCCGGTCCTGGCGGTCTTCTCCGGCGTCCTCGCCAAGGTCGGCGCCTACGGCTTCCTGCGGGTGGTGCTGCCGCTCTTCCCCGACGCCACGGTGGAATTCCAGGAGGTGATCCTGCTGATCGCCCTGGCCTCGATCCTCTACGGCTCGGTGATGGCCTTCACCCAGACCAACGTGCGGCTGATCGCCGGCTACAGCTCGGTCGCCCAGCTCGGCTTCATCACCGCCGGGATCTTCGCCCTCCGCGCCGACGGCTCCGACGGGGCGGTCCTGCAGATGGTCAACCACGGCCTCGTCGTCGCCCCGATCTTCGTCATCGTCGCCCTCCTGGTCGAGCGGACCGGCAGCGAGGACATTCGCGAGATGGGCGGGCTGGCGCTGCGGGCGCCGGTGCTGGCGGCGCTCTTCCTGATCGTCGCCCTGGCGACCCTGGCGATGCCGGGCTCGGCCAACTTCATCGGCGAGTTCTACATCCTCAACGGCCTCTTCCAGGCGAAGATCGTCTTCGCCATCGTCGCGATCAGCGGCGTCGCGATGTCGGCCTACTACGCACTGCGCCTCTACCAGGGGGCGATGCACAACAGGCCACCATCAGCACAGAACCAGGGCCTGCTGTCGAAGGAGATCGGGTTCCGCGACGGCCTCGTGCTGGTGCCGCTGGTCCTCTGCATCGTCGGCCTCGCCCTCTACCCGCAGCTGATCCTCGAGCGGACGGCGCCGAAGGTCGAGCAGACGGTGGCCAAGGTGCGAGGCGGCGAAGCGCCGAACGCACAGCTGGCGGTGAAGGAGCAACCGTGAACTTCAACGAGCCGCACATCGACTACGCCGGGATCTCGCCGCTGATCGCGCTGACGGTCGGCCTCTGCGTCGTCCTCCTCAGCGCCGTCTTCAAGCCGACCAAGCGCTGGGCGCCGGGGCTGACGACGGTCGCGCTCGGCGCCACCGCCGGCCTGCTGATCTGGCAGTGGGACGACCCGAAGACGCTGATCACCGGCGCCCTGCGGCTCGACGACCTGGCGATCTCGATCTCGCTGATCGCGATCCTCACCGCCGCCTTCTGCGTCGCCCTCTCGCTGCGCGAGCGGGCGACCGAGGAAGCGGGCTCGGGCGAGTACCACTCGCTGCTGCTCGGCTCGGTGCTGGGGATGGTGCTGCTGGCGCAGGCGACCAACCTCGTCACCTTCTTCGTCGCCCTGGAGACGCTCTCGATCCCGCTCTACATCCTCTGCGCGACCAACCTGCGGCGCGAGGGCTCGCTCGAGTCGGGGCTCAAGTACCTGATCGTCGGCTCGATCGGCTCGGCGACGCTGCTCTACGGGATGGCCTTCCTCTACGGCGGCACCGGCGCCACCGACTTCGGCGGCATCGCCGACGGGATCGTCCGGAACGGGCTCGACGGCGACCCGCTGATCCTGATCGGGATCGCGATGGCGGCGGTCGGCCTCGCCTTCAAGACCTCGATCGCCCCCTTCCACCAGTGGACGCCCGACGTCTACCAGGGGGCGCCGACCCCGATCACCGCCTTCATGGCGGTGGCGACCAAGGCCGCCGCCTTCGCCGTCTTCCTCCGCTTCTTCGACCTCGCCCTCGGCTCCCAGCTCGACTCCTGGCAGCCGGCGCTGGCGGCGCTGGCGGCGATCTCGATCGTCGTCGGCAACGTCGGCGCCCTCGGCCAGGACTCGCTGAAGCGGCTGCTCGGCTACTCGGGTGTCGCCCAGGCCGGCTACATGCTCGGCGGCGTCGTCGTCCTCTCCGAGTCGGGGACGAGCTCGCTGGTCTTCTACCTCGCCGCCTACGCCTTCATGAACCTCGCCGCCTTCAGCGTGATCGTCGCCCGCGAGCGCGAAACCGTCTTCGGCGACGACATCCGCGCGGTCCGCGGCCTCGGCGCCGAGCGGCCGCTGCTGGCCTGGCCGCTGACGATCTCGATGCTGGCCCTGGCGGGGCTGCCGGCGACCGCGGGCTTCATCGGCAAGCTCTACCTGATCGAGGCCCTGGTCGAGGGCGACTACACCTGGCTCGCGGTTTTCATCGCGGTCGGGACGATGATCTCGCTCGCCTACTACCTGCGGGTGGTGGCGGCGATGTGGATGCGGCCGGAGACCGAGGCGGCGCCGGGGGCGCGGCCGGTGATCGCCGGCGCCGCGCCGGAGGCCGACCCGGTCGACCCGGAGGCGGGCAGCCGCTGGTACATCGCCGGCCCGGCCCTCCTCGCCAGCGCGGCGACGATCTTCTTCGGCGTCATCCCGCAGCCGCTGGTGAACTTCGCCGAACACGCCGGTCGCGCCCTCTTCGGGTAGAAACGCCCGATCGGAGTCCTCCTCACCACCGGCGCGATCGTCGCGGCCGTCGCCTTCGGCGTCTGGTCGGAGGGCCGCTGGCCGCAGGGGGCGGCGCGGGCCTCGCGGACGGCGCTGACGCTGCTGCTCTACGTGCTGCTGCCGCCGGTGATCTTCTTCAACATCGCCGCCAGCGAGATCGACGTCAGCCACGGCGTCGGCCTCCTGCTCGGGATCGTCGCCTCATCGCTGGGGGCGCTCTTCGCCTGGACCGTCGCCAGCCGCTTCTTCGACCTCAGCCGCCCCCAGGTCGGGGCGGTCGTCTGCACGGTCCTCAGCGTCAACACCGGCTACCTCGGCTACCCGCTCGCGGTGGCATTGCTGGGACGCGACGAACTCTCGACCGCCGTTCTCTACGACGTCCTCGTCACCGGCCCCTGCCTCCTCCTCGGCGCCTTCGCCGTCGGCGCCGCCTTCGGCACCAAGGCAGGGGAAACGCCGCGCCAGCGCGTCGTCGCCTTCTTCACCCGCAACCCGCCGCTCTACGCGGCGATCGCCGGCCTCCTCGCGCCCGACGCCCTCGCCCCAACCGCCCTCGTCGACCTCTCGCAGGCGCTGATCGTCGCCATCCTCCCGATCGGCTTCTTCGCCGTCGGCGCCACCCTGGCCGAGAACGCCGAACACGGCGCCCTGCCGATGCCGCCGCCCCTGACCCGCCCGGTCCTCCTCGTCGTCGCCACCCGCCTGGCGATCGTCCCCGCCCTGCTGATGCTCCTCGCCCTCCCCCTGATCGACCTCCCCCCGGCCTACCGCCTCCTCTCGGCGATGCCCTCCGGCCTCAACTCCCTCGTCATCGCCCACGCCTACGGCCTCGACATGGAGATCACGGCTGAGGCTGTGACGTGGTCGACGGCGATTGTGGTTCTCGCGGCGCTGGGCTCCCTGTTGCTTTAACGCCTCGAGTTACTCCGGTCGATCCGTTCGTCCAGCGAGGCAAACCTGCGGTCCATCCTCTCTTCCAGCCTTTGCTCCAGCCGGTTGACGCGTTGTTCCAAACGGAGGACGTCATTGCCAAACCACTTGGAAACTTCGCCGATCCTCGCGCTCAATCCCGCAAAACGCTGTTCATCCATCCAACCTCTCCTTTCAATGCCGTCTACGTCAGGTCTGGGTGGCAATCAGAGTGGCAACGACACCGATCAGAGCCACTAGGATCCCGCCGCCGATTTGCATGAAGGTCCTTTGCATCGCGTCGAACCTCCTATTGATATCGGCGAATCCTTGACGCATTTCCGCGAAGCCATCATCGACTCGTTTGCTGAGTTCGTCGAGGCGTCCGTCGTTCCATTCCGTCATCTCCACCTCCTTCTCTGCGACCGCTGCCTCCATGCCCGAGACGCTAGCAGACAAAATGTTACATGTCTGTGCCGACTTTGTAGATTCTTGGCGTGCTCCATCATGTCGGGATCGAGATTGCCCCTGCTGACGTCGAGGCCGCGGTCGGCTTCTTCGAGCTGATCGGTTTCGCGCGGGTCGAGCCGCCGCCGACGCTCTCCGAGTTCACCTGGCTGGAGCGCGAGGGGACGCAGGTGCACCTGATGCCGGAGGAGGAGCCGACGGTTCCCTCCCCCGGGCACCTGGCCGTGGTCGTCGCCGACTTCGACGCCACCGTCGCCCGCCTGCGCGAGCGCGGCTTCGAGGTCGAGCGGAAACGCGAACACTGGGGCCGGCCGCGCGCCCTGGCGATCGCTCCCGGCGGCCACCGGGTCGAGCTGATGGCCGCGCGCCCCCGCTTAGCTGAAGACGGCTAGGGCGCCGCCTGATCAGCGGAATCGTCTTCGTCTTCCTCCGCGAACCCGTCGGCTTCCTCTGCCAGCCCTTCTTCCAGGCCTTCGATCCATCTGTCGCCGTAGCCGCGGGCCAGTAGGCCGACCCACATGAGCTTGATCGGCCTGCCGCCGACGTTGCCGACGAATGGCGGGTTTTCCTCGAGCAGATCCTCCAGCTCTTCCTCGTCGGGGGAGATCTCCGCGTCTGGGGGAAAGCCCCATCCGAGTGCAACCGCCTGTTGGACCAGCATCTCCAAACTTCTCGAATGCACACGAATCACGTGCTCGCTGACCTGGGTCACCGGCCGCAGGAAGTAGGGCAGGTCCTGCGACGCGGCGTGGAGGACGATCACGTTGTCAGCCGGCTCGTAATGCTCTTCGAAGCCGGCGGCGGCGTAGAAGTCCGATTCCGGGTTGCTCAGGTCCAGCACCACCACCTTGTCCCGCCCTCGTGCCCATTCCCTGAGCTCCTCGAAGTTGAGGTAACCCTCCGCCGTCTCGCAGATCGGCAGCTCCTTCGTCTCTCCTCCCAAGAAAGCCACCCTGCCGGCGACGGTGATGCCGGCCAGCGGATCCCTGACCAACGGCAGGGCCAGATCCGCCTGCTCCGAGGCCCAGCTGACGATCTCCTCGGCGGCGATCTCGATCCGCGCTTCGCTGCGAGCGGCCGTCGGCTCCACACCTTCCAGAATGCCGACCAAGCTGGGCAGTGAATCGCTCCGCAGGCCGCCGACGACGAAGACCCCGGCGTCATACAGACCTCCGGAAGCACCGGGGAGAAGCGCCAGACGAGCCGCGATCCGTCCATCGAGGCCCTTGATCGTGCGGAGGTTCTCCGCGATCTTCGCCGCGAAACCCTCGTCGTGGAACTCGAATTCGTTCGAGCTGGTCCGCTGGAGGAGATCGGAGCCGGGCATCTCCATCCAGTCGGAGGCGGCGACGATCTCGACCGGCTCATCCTCCCCCTCCTGGGCCAGGATCGTAATCCCAGCCGCGGGCGCAACCCGACCGCAAAGGCGGCGAAAAGATTCTCCGTAGCCACCGTTGGCGAGACTCGTCAGGTTCTGCTTCAGCTCCAGGCGGACGGTGGTCCCCGGCTTCACCCGGCGCTCTTTCCCCTGCGCCCGCCTCAGCAGCGGCCTTCCCGCCGAGCCGTGGGTCAGCTCGAGCACGTAGGTGTCGTCCATGGAGGCGTCGAATCGTCGGCTGATCACCTCCACGCGCTCGCTCCACATGAAGACCGAGAAGAAGCCGATGCCGAAGGTTCCAAGCGGCTCGAAGTCGCCGGCGGCGTCGGGGAACTCGGTGACGAAAGCGTCGCTGCTCCAGAGGGAGACCCCGAAATCCAGGAGGGCCCCCGTCAGCACCTCGGGGCTCATCCCGGAGCCGAAGTCGATCACTTCCAGGATGCCGTGCTCTCCACCCTCCCGCAAGGCGATCGTGACGGGCTCGAACACGCCGTCTTGACGGCGACGCAGGTTGACGGCGTCACCGGCGTTCTGGATCAGCTCGCGGAGGGGCGCGGCGAGCTGGTTCCCGTAGAGCTTCTCGCCGCCGAGGCGGTCGATGATGCCCGCCACGTCCGAGACCCCGATCTTCGCTTCCCGCGGAATCCAATCGGACGTCGGGATCAACTCGGCGAGCCGCTCCGGCGAGTCGACCCCCGCCACGCCGCGAGCCGCGAAGCGCTGCCGACCCAGATCCGCGAGCAGGGCATCGACCTGGCGCAGCTCCTCGTCCGCGATCCGCAGCGCGTCGAGGCAGAGCCACCATGCCTCCGCGTCTTCGGGGGGAAGGCCGCGAGTCGAGGTGAACCGGAGATGATCGCCCTCCAGTCGCGGTGGGTCGAGTGCTCCCTGGAAGACCCAGTGGTCGTGGGAGACGCCCGGGGGATCCCGCAGCAGTCGCAGCAGCGAGGGCGCTCGCAGCTTGTCGAGGTGGGCGGCATCGGCGGTTCGCAGGATGCAGGCCAGCTTCAGCGGGTCGATCGTCCAGTCTCTCGGCATTCCCGCGGGGGCGTTGACGGTGTTCGAGAACTCCCTGCGCACCTGGTCGACCGGCCACCAGTGGCTGTGAGCGATGCGGCCGATCAAGCGGCCGAAGGTATGGCGGTACTCCGCGTCTTCGATCAGATAGCGGCGCTCGTCCCCCTCGCGGGCGATCGGCTCGGTCATCAGCGGTTCTCGGATCTGGGCGGCATGACGCCGCCGCAACAGCGCTTCCATCGCTTCCCGCCGATCCTGCTCGGAGGCGGCGGAGAGATCGGCCGCGGTCGGGTTCTTCCCCAGGTTCCTGCGCAGGACCGTGGTCAGCGCCCCGTGCCACACCGGCAGCCCTTCCAGCTCCCCCGGGCCGCCCGGATAGGCGGCGCTCGCCATCCCGAGGTCGTGGACCAGAAAGGCGCCGCCGAGGACGAAAGCCTCGGCCGGGGTCAGGTTCGGCTCCTCGCCGAGGATCTCCCGCAATGTCCCAGAGGGCATCGATGTGGCGGAGATCGTGGACGGTGAAGTAAGGAAGGTCCCTGGCGATCTCTTCGGAAAGGATGCCGGCGTTCTTCCGGGTCTTGCGGAGCTGTGCCCGCAGCTGCTCGCGGGCCTCTTCTCCCGGTCCACCGGCGTCGTGACCCAGGCTCTCCCGCCAGAGCCGGGTTTCTTCGAAGCTGTGCATACGTTTCCCCTGCAGCTTAGGAAAATCGGAGTAATACCAGTGGCTTCCTCTGCCTGCTGCACGCCGCCCACCGATCACCGGCGTCTACCGCTCCGACTACGATGCGCCGGTGCGCTACCCGGTCGAGGACTTCACCGCCGAGGAGCGGGCGCTGCTGGCGCCCCATTTCACCAACCTCGACCGGCCCGTGTTCGCCCTCGTCAACCTGCCGGAGACCGTCAAGGGGGCGCTTTTTGCCCGCTATTCGCGCTATTCCGGGACCGTGCGGCGCCTCTACCTGGAGGAGTTCGCAGCCGATGTCCCGGCGGGCGGGCGGCCCTTCGACGGGGAGGAGGGCGAGCGCGCGGCGCAGCTCTACGAGCGCGTCTTCGTCGGGTACGGCGACGACTCGATCGCCCAGGTCGGCGGCGCCCACATCGCCTGCGAGTGGGTCTCGAACATCCTCACCAAGGTCCTGCAGCGCGGCCGCCTCGCCGCCTACCTCGAGCAGTCGACCCGCTACATCCCCTACGACAAGCCGCTCCCCGAGCGGCGGCTACCGCTACTACCGCGACGACGAGCTGGGGCCGCGAGTTCGGCGCGGCGATGGACGAGATCTTCGCGATCTACTCGCGCTCGCTCGAGGAGGTCGAGGAGTGGGCGGCCGAGCGCTGGCCGCGCGGGGAGGAGCCCGAGGCGGCCTGGCGCCGCTCGATCCGGGCCAAGGCGCTCGACCTGCTGCGCGGGCTGCTGCCTGCCGCGACCCTCAGCCACGTCGGCATCTACGCGTCCGGCCAGGCCTACGAGCAGCTGCTGCTGCGGCTGATGGCCTCGCCGCTGCCGGAGGCGCGCGAGTTCGGCGGGATGATCCTCGCCGAGCTGCAGCAGGTGATGCCGAGCTTCGTCTCCCGGGTCGAGCGGCCCGACCGCGGCGGCGAGTGGATCTCCTACCTGCAGCAGCGCCGCGAGCAGACCGAGGGCTGGGTCTCCCGCCTCGGCCTCGACCGCCGCGGCAGCGGCGAGGACGCGCCCTCGGTCGAGCTGATCCACGTCGACGGCACCGAAGAGGACCTCCTCGCCTCCTGGCTGTTCGAGGCGGCGAGCGCGCCGGAGACCGAGATCCGCGCCCGCATCGACGTCCTCGACCGCGACGAGCGCGCGCGAGCTGCTGGCGGCGCTGGTCGGCGAGCGCGCCAACCGCCGCCACCGGCCGGGGCGCGGCTTCGAGGCGCTGCGCTACCGCTTCGAGATCGTCTCCGACTACGGCGCCTTCCGCGACCTGCAGCGCCACCGGATGCTGACCTGCCAGTGGCAGCGGCTCGGCCCCGACCTCGGCGCCGGCGTCCCCGAGGAGGTGCGCGAAGCGGGCGTCGGCGACGAGTTCGAGCGGGCGCTGGAGATCTCCCGCGGCGAGTACGAGCGGCTGGCCGAGGCCGGCCACGCCGAGCCCGCGCCCTACGCGCTCTGCCTCGCCTACCGGATCCGCTACGTGCTCGACCTCAACGCCCGCGAGGCGATGCACCTGATCGAGCTGCGCTCCGGCCGCGAGGGCCACCCCACCTACCGCGCCGTCGCCCAGGCGATGCACGAGCGGATCGCCGCCGTCCACCCCGCGTCGCCGCGGCGATGACCCACGTCGACACCTCCGCCGAGCCGCGGCTCGAGCGGATCATGAGCGAGATCCGCACCCACCGCAAGCGCGTCGCGGCCGGCCACGCCGAGGCGCCGCCCGGGCTAACTCGCTCTGCTTGCGCTTCGGCGCTGCGCTGGTCGGATCTTCGCCGTCGTCGCCCGCTTCGATCTCCGGGGCGCTCCCCTCGCGGCTCGAGCCGCCCTCGGGCCTCAGTTCCCCGGCCGCTTTCTCGCCCGGGGTCGGCCAGGGATCGCTTCGCCCGCCTCCCAGGCGGGCGGGCTGCCGCCGGGGACGAGCCGAGCGCCAGCAGCCCGAAGTAGACGAAGAAGACGAGGGTGAAGAGGAAGAGCGGGCAGCAGGAAGGCGACGCCGAGAGCCATCGCCAGCGATCCCCAGAAGCGGGTCAGCAGGCCGGTGCGCATCGCCCAGAGGCCGTGTAGAGGAGGGCGACCGCGAAGCCGAGGGCGCCGGCGAATCCGAGGCCGGTGGCGATCGGGGCGAGCGAGGCTTCGGTGACCGCGTTGGAGGCGGCGTCGTCTTCGGACTTGCGCTGTTCGCAGGCCTCCAGGGGCGACTGGCCTTCGCCGTCGTATTCGTCGGCGAGGAAGCCCTTGCCCTCGTCCTGGCGCTCTTCGACGCATTCTTCCTTCGCTTCCTTCGGCGTCAGCTCCAGGTTGGCTTCGCCGGCGGCGAATGGTCGGCGGCGTCAATGGTCCCCGACGAGAGACCCGAGGAGAGGGCGAGGAAGAGCGGTGCCGCGATCACCAGACCGATCAGCTGCGAGCGGACGCGGTCGCTGCGGGCGGCGACGGCGCGGAAGAGGAAGACGAGCGGCGCGCCAGCAGCAGGAACGCGACCACCTGCACGGCGCCGGAGAGGACGACGTTGCCGGCGTGGTCGTGGGCTTCGCGGAGGAAGTCGGCGCTGCCGTCGCCGCTGACGTTGAGCGGCCTGGCGACGATCAGGAGGACGACCGCGAGGATGCTGGCGACCCCCACCGGAACCGCCCAGCGCTTCTCCCTGGCCCCGACCTCGGCCTTGCTGTCTTGCATCTATCCCCTCTCGTGGAAGTAGAACTGGGGCAGCGCCCCTTCGATCACGTCTTGGGTCATCTTCTGCGCCACCTCGAGGTTGCCGCTGCGGACGGCGATGTCGTCGAGGCTGACGATCCCGACCAGCTCCTCCCCCCGCACCACCGGCAGCCGGCGCACCCGGTGCTGGACCATCAGCGCCGCGGCCTCGTCAAGCTCCATCTCCGCCTCGCCGCAGACGAGCGGCCGCGAGGCGTGCCGCAGCGCCGGCGTCGCCGGCTCCGCCCCCTCGGCGAAGACGCGGAGGGTGAGGTCGCGGTCGGTCAGCATCGCCACCGGCTTGCCGGCGGAGTCGACGATGACGACCGAGCCGACGCGGTGGTCGCGCATCAGCCTCGCCACCTCCAGGGCGCTTGCCTCCGCGCCCGCGGTGACGACTCCTGAGGTCATGATCTCGCTGAGGCGCACGATGCGTACGCTACCCGAGCATGGACCAGGTCGAGAGCCCCCACGCCGTCGTTCCCCTCGAGGCCGGCGCCGGCCCTGACAACCCGCCCTGCCCCGCCTGCGGCGAGCCGCTCTTCGGCTGGATCGGGCAGAAGCGCGGGATCGACGGGCCGGTGCGGCGCTGCGAGAGCTGCGGCCTCGGCGTCGTCGGCGAGGCGGGGAGCTCCGGGGGGGCGCTGCGGGAGCTCGACGCGCTCCGCGACGGCGAGACGATCCGGATCGAGAACCGCGCCGGCTTCGCCTGCTCGCTCGGCGGCGCCGGCTGGTCGGGGCTGCATCCGCGCGCCCGCTACCTCTTCACCACCGAGGCGGTGCGACGCCTCGTCGCCCGCCGCGACCAGGTCGTCAGGTCGGCCCGCTGGCAGCCGCTCGCCGGCCTCGCGGCGACCTGGCAGACCCTGCTCAACAGCGTCACCTTCGGCCGCAACGCCGCCCTCGGGGCGCTCCGAGGGTTTCCGGCGGTGCCGGCGCGGAGAGCCCTGGCAGCGGCGGATCGACGCCCTCGCCGGCATCGTCCTCGCGATCCCGGCGCTGCTGATCGCGATCCCGGTCGAGCTCGCCGGCGCCCTCGTCCGCCGCGGCGCGGTCGTCTCGGTGCGGATCGAGTTGTTCTGACGTCCGTCCAGGCGGTCGCGTCCCTTCGTCTGTTCCTTTCCGTTGCCATAGGGCGATAAGGAACAGAGGAGAGAAACGCTTGTATTCACCTGTTCCTTGTCGTTGCTATGCGACGAAAAGGAACAGAAAAGAGGGGTCCTGGGCGAAGCGGATGCTCAGGAGAGGCCTTCCCTGGCCTCTCGGACCAGGGTGACGGCCTCGGGGAAGAGGACCCGGATCGCGTTGCGGACCTGCATCGCCTGCTCGTCGGCGGTGCCGGTGAGATCGAGGCGGCCGATCGAGGCGACGGTCATCTCGACCGCGAGCTTGATCGCGTTGTCGGCCCAGGCGACCCGCTGCGAGGACTGCATCTGCTCCTGCAGCTCCTCCATCCGGGCGCGGAACTCCTCCGGGTCGCCGAAAAGGTTGAAGCCCTCCATCGACCTGCATGTAAGCAGACCCGTCACATCGCCGGTTCAGAGTTGGCGCTTTCTGCGCGCCATCTGTGCGCCGCGCGCGCCCTAGCGTCCCGACGATGGGATCGCGGGCGACTTCGGAGCGGGGCTCGGCGAGCGTCGAGCAGGTCGGGCTGGCGGCCTTGATCGCGCTGCTCCTGCTGGCCGGGATCGCCGCGGTCGCCGCCGGCGGCGACGTCGACGCCGGGCAGCGGCTGGCGGGAGCGATCGGCAAGAAGATGACCTGCGGGCCGCGCCTGCCGGACGCCTGCCGCCACCATGCCCTCGTCCCCGCCTACGGCTGGCCGCTGGCGCGGCTGGTGCGGGCGATGGCGCCGGCGCCGATGGCGACGCCCGGGCACTCCGGCTTGCCGCTGATGCCCGTCGACTTCCGCCGCTGCCGCCGCGAGAGCTGCGCCGTCGCCGCCGGCCCTCACCTCACCGCCTCCGGCCGCCGCACCACCGCCTTCACCGAGCTGGTCGACCGACGCGCCGGCGCCGGCTGGGTCGAGATCGTCTACTGGCTCTACCGCCCCTCCCTCGGATGGGAAGCGGTGCGTCGCCGCGCCCCCAGGCCGACGTCGAAGCCGCCGCGGGGATCGAAGTGCTCGCCGAGGACGATCCCGCCCTGGTGCCGCTGGAGACCCTGCCGGGCCGCAACCACTACGAGTTCCCGCCGGGCGAGCGTCCGCCCTGGCAGTGGCGCGTCGCCGGCCGCTACCCCGGCTGGTCGAGCTAGCGGTGGATCGTGAATTTCGCCAAGGCCGGCGACCAACGATCGTCGCCCACCTCGAAGGCGCGGGTTCGCACCTTGACGGTGGCTTTCTGCCAACGCCGGGGTTCGCGAATCCGCAGAATCTGCGTGCCTCGCAGACGCAGCGTCCGCCTACTCGGCCGGCCCAGCTGCCGCCACCCACAAGGGCCGGCCGCCGAAGCGAAGGCCCGGCCGCAGCCGCGTTCGTGGCGAAAGACGACGAAGCGGGCGCGGTGCCCCCGCAGGGCTTGATCGGCGACCAGGCGAAGCATGATCGCCTTCCCGCTCCGACCGGCTCGGGCAAGCCTCAGGACCGGCTGCTTCCAGGGTCGGCGTTCCCGACCCTCGCGCGACATCGCCCCCGTCGTGAAGCTGAAGTCCTGGTCGTAGAACTCGGTCTGGGAAAGCGGATCGGGTTCTTCGCCGAAATCGCCGCCGTAGGCGAGGTTCCGCCAACGGACGCTCACCGCGTAGGTGGTGTGCTCGGCAAGCGGCTGCTCGGGGACGATCACGCCGCCTCCGGCAAACCAGCCTCCACTGCCCACCTCGTTGCTGGTGTTTTGGTCGACCATGCGCGCGGGCACCGCCCCTTCGGGGCCGCGCAGCGAGAAGCTCTCCGCATCGAGGCCCCTGGTCCCCAGCGAGAAGAGAAGGATGTTGGTGCCGGTCACCTCATACTCAGGGATGCCCACGAGTTGCTGGGGGGTGTACGGCCACTCGGCCGCGTACTCGTCCGGGTAGACCCCCTGGCTGCCGGGACCGGGATAGCTGTAGAACTGCGGCGTCGGGGGATCAGGGCGGGGGTCGGCTCCGTACATCCGCATGCAGGCAAAGCCGTAACTGCCGTCATAGGCGGCGGCGGTCAATTCCGGCTTCAGCATGATGTAGAGATGGATCGGCGCCCACTCCCAGGGGTTTTTCCCGGCAGCTGAGTAACCGCTGCCCATCGAGATGACGGCGGCGCCCGCGGCATCCCTTCCCTCGGGGGTGGAATACGGGCTACTCGAATCCTCCGTGTGGCCCCAGTCGCCGGTCATGTGCGAATAGAAGTTGTGCTTGGCGCAGCCGTCCGCCCAGTCCGGCCGGTTGACGAGGTCGCCGGGAATTCCGTTCGCGGCGCGCTGCTGGTTGAGGAAGGCGACGGCTTGCTCGGAGGACACCGCCACAGCGCCGGGGACGCCCGCGGACAGGCCGAGGGCAAGCGCCGACGCGAGGCCGAGGATGAAGCGTGGGAACGACATATCGACGCCGAAGGCTAGCCCCGCGCCATCTGCGTGGCTTTCTCGTCCTCCGCTTCCTCCTCGGCCTGCCGGATCAGACCCCGCCAGTCGGTGGTGCGGAAGACCAGCAGCATCGAGAGGAAGGCCAGGACCACCGACCAGGCCGCCATCGCGATCTGCGTCCCGACCGAGAAGGAGAGGACGGCGGTCCGGGTCGGCCCGTGCAGGGTCGCCACCAGGAGCGCCTGCTGGGCGCCGGCGCCGCCGGGGGTGAAGGGGACGACGTTGGCGATCGCCTGGCAGCTCATCACCAGCATCACGTTGCCGACGGAGCCGTCGATCCCGAAGGCCTCGAGGAAGAACCAGAAGGCGGCGAAGCGGCAGACCCATCCCACCCCCTGCCAGGCGAAGACCTCGCGCATGTAGCGGCGCGGCTCGGTGAGGATGACGAGGCCCTGGCGGACGCGGGCCCAGAAGCGGCGCACCCGGTGGGCGAGCAGGTAGATCGCGATCGCGATCGCCAGCAGGGTGAGGCCGACGGTGATGAAGAAGAGGTTCGGGTTTTCCGCCCAGAAGGAGATCTCGAAGGCCGGCAGCTTCGGGATCTGCGGCAACGGCGGCAGCAGCCCCTGGGTGATCGCGTAGAGGAGGACGAGGATCCCGACCGAGGTGTCGAAGACCGTCTGCACGAGAAAGGAGGAGGTGACCGCCGGGTAAGAGGAGCTGGGGATCTGGCGTTTGACGAGGAAGACTTTGGTCGCGTCGCCGGCGTGGGCGGGGACGATCGCGTTGATCCCGGCTCCGGCCAGATAGGCGGCGGCCAGCGGCAGGAACGGGATCCGCTCCCCCGGGTAGGCCGCCCGCAGGACGTTGCGCCAGGCCCAGGCGCGGGCCAGCTGCATCGCCAGCAGACAGAGCAGCGCCAGCGCGAAGACCGTCCAGTCGACTTCCGAGAGGTGGCGGAAGAATTCGGTCGAGGCGTCGAAGAAGCGCCTGAAGCTGCCATGGATATCGGCGATGGGCATCGCAGCTAGACTAGCCACGCTCGTGCCGGACACCGACACGCATACGTTGCCACCCACCGCCGCTCATGACCCCGCCGACGTCGCGATGTGCGACCGCGCCCGCGAGCGCTACGCCGGCGATCGCAAGAGCCGCTGGCGGCGGCGGCGCCAACGCCACGCCCAGCTGCCGAACCTGATCATCGTCGGCGGGCTCAAGTGCGGGACGACGAGCATCCACCACTACCTCGGCCTCCATCCGGAGATCCAGATGTCGAAGCCGAAGGAGCTCAACTTCTTCGTCGAGGAGCTGAACTGGGACCTCGGCATCGACTGGTACGCGAGCCGCTTCGACGACCGCTTCAAGGTCCGCGGCGAGTCCTCGCCCCACTACACCAACCTCCCCCGCTTCGACGGCGTCGCCGAGCGGATCAAGCAGAGCTGCCCGGACGCGCGGCTGCTCTACATGGTCCGCGACCCGATCAAGCGCATCCTCTCCCACTGGGTCCACGCGACCGGCGCCGGCTACGAGACCGGCGACCTCGTCGAGGTGCTCTCGAACCCGGACAACTCCTACACCAACCGCTCCAAGTACTGGATGCAGCTACAGCCCTACCTCGAGCGCTTCGACCGCTCGCAGATCGAGATCATCACCCAGGAGGAGCTGCAGTCAGAACGCGAGGAGACGATGCGCAAGGCCTTCGCCTTCGCCGGCGTCGACGAGACCTTCACCTCCGAGCAGTTCGACCGCGAGTGGGAGAAGTCGAGCGCCAAGGAGGGCGACAAATACCAGCTGATGGAGAAGCTGGTGAAACTGCCCGGGCTGCGCTCCTTCGACCGCAACTTCGACCGCCTGCCGGAGTCGATGCGCTGGCTGGTCGAGAAGGTCGTCCACGATCCCGACAAGCCGCCGGCGCCGAAGCCGAAGCTCCCCGACGACCTCTTCGAGTCGATCCGCACCCGCTTCACCGACGACGTCGCCGAGCTGCGGAAATTCGCCGGCCGCGAGTTCGCCGGCTGGCACGACTACTCCTGAGGACCCGCCAGCCGCCGGCGCACCTCGCCGGCCAGGTGGGTGGAGCCGAGCACGACCACCCCGCCGCCGAGCTCGCCCGCCTGGTCGAAGGCGAGGGAGACCGCCTTCGCCGGGCCCGGCGCGGCCCTGACGCCGAGGCCCGCCCGGCGCAGATCCGCGGAGAGGTCGTCCGGCTCGACGGCGGGCAGCTCCAGGTGGCGGGTGGCAACCACGGAGTCGAGGCGGGGCAGCGAGCCGATCGCCTCGGCGAGGGCGGAGCGGTCCTTGTCCGGCGAGACTGAGGCGAGGGCGACCAGGGGGCCATCGCCCAGCGGGCGCCGCGCCAGCTCCGCCGCCAGCGCCCGCCAGGCCGCCTCGTTGTGGGCGCTGTCGAGCAGGTAGGGGACTTCTTCGTAGCGGCCGCGCTCGTAGCGGCCGGGCACCTCGAAATCGACCCTCTCCAGATCGGCATCCGCGAATGCGGGCACGTCGAACAGGTCCTCCGCCGCCCTCCTGCCCGCCAGCGCCAGCGCCAGCGAACGCCGCAGCGGCTCGGCCAGGGATTCCGCCGCCACCGGCAGCTGCTCTTCCTCCACGTCTACCCGGACGAGGTCGAAGCCGACCTCGCGGGCGATCGCCTCGGCCTGCGCCCCCAGCCCCGCCGGCAGCGGCGGAGCGAGGACGGTGGCGCCGGCGGGGGCGACCAGCAGCTTCTCGCGGAGGATCTGCCCCAGCTCCCCGCCGAGGATCTCGGCGTGGTCCCGGGCGACGCCGGTGAGCAGGACCAGCCGCGGTCGCAGCAGCCTCACCGCATCGAGCCGCCCCCCGATGCCCGCCTCGTAGACGGCCAGCTCCACCCCTCGGCGGGCGAAGAGCAGCTCGGCGGCGAGGGTGAGAACGTCGAAGAAGCGCAGGTCGCCGGCTTCGGGCTCGGCGTCGCCCCGCGGCCGATCGACCTCTTCCAGGGCCGCGGCCAGCTCGCCCTCCTCGCAGGGAACGCCGTCGACCCTCACCCGCTCCCCCCACGAGGACAGGTGGGGGGAGGTGTAGCAGCCCGTCCGCACCCCGGCGGCGGCGAGGAGGCGGGCGAGGTAGGTGGCGGTGCTGGTCTTGCCGTTGGTGCCGACCACGGCGATCGCCGGCGGTTCCGCGTGGGCGGGGAGTCGAGCGCGCAGCTCCGCCACCGCCCGCAGCGACTCCCGCCGCCCTCTCCCCGGGTAGCGCGAGGCGATCTGGCCAATGTCCATGTTCAGGTCCGCATCCGCGTCAGCTCGAAGGGGATGTTGCCGTAGGCTGCCGCTCGGTGTTCGAGTTCGAGCGCGTTGGGAAGCTGGCGGGGGCCGATCCGGGCCACGACCTGCTGCTGCCCGGCGGTCGTCCTCTGTCCTATCTGCGGGTCGGGCAGCGGCCGGAGAAATCGCGGGGGTTGACGAAAGCCCTCCTGGAGCACCGGGCAACCGAGCTACGGGTCCGCATCCCGGTCGTGGTTCGGCGCGGCGATTCGGCGCGGGTCGTCTCCGCCCTGCGGCGCTTCGCGGCCTCCCAGGTGTTTCCCGCCCTCGACGGGAGCTGCGAGCGCACGGGCGAGGTTGATGTCTGCTGGCTCGACCTGACGCAGATCGCGGCGCTGCGGCAGGAGGGCTCCGGCATCGCCAGGCGCGATACCCCCGTCACCGCCGCCGGGATCAGCTTCTCGCCGAGCTTCGAGGTCTCCCCCCGGCCGCAGGCCCCGAACCGCTTCTGGCAGTACTGGAACTCCGACTGGGAGCTCGTCGAGCCGCCGGAGGACCGCGGCGAGTGGTGGCGGGTGCGACCGAACGAGACCCGGCGGCGCAGGCACTGGCTGCTGCTGGACGGCCGCGGCCCGGAGGCGCGCGGCACCTTCGCGGCCTGCCTGCACCCGCGCATGCGGGAGGCGCTCGGCAAACCCCCCTACGTGGTCGTCGAGCACCCGTTCCGCGGCGGGCAGATGCCGGTGCTCGCACTGGAAGACAAGCTCGACGGGCTGAAGGAGGAGGAGTGGAGGGACACGATCTTCCTCGACCGCACCGCCCGCGACGCCCTCGGCCTGCTCGACGGCGAGTTCTGCCTCGTCCACCCCTGGGCGCGCCCGCGCAGCACGCTCTTCTACCGGCGGTTGCGCGACCGGGTGGTCGGGGCGAGAACCATCGCCGCCCACACGATGGCCCCCGCCCGCGCCGATCTCGAGAAGCCGGTCTGCCGGGTCGAGCCGGAGGCCCTGGAGACGATCGGCGCCCGCGGCGGCGAATTCGTGCAGATCGAGCGCGTCGTGCAGCCGAAGGGCGCCCCGCAGGATCACTGGAAGGCGGTTCGAGCGAGCTGCCGGGCGCTGCCGATCGACAGCGCCGAGCGGGCGCGGCGCGCCGACTGGGAGGCTCCCCAGACCTGGGACGAGCGCTCGGAGGAAGCGGCGGGAGGAAGCGAGACGCCCGAGCTGACGGGGTACGTCGACTGCGCCGAGCGGCTCGGCCTCCATCCCCCCTACCCGGCGATCTACCTCAACTACTACACCCGCAAAGAGCGCCTGCAAGGGCTCGGCCTCTGCGAGCCGGTGCAGGTCCGGATCGGGTTCTGGAGCCGCCTCGCCGCCGAAGCGAGCGAGTTCGTCTGGCTGGCGCTGATCGGCCTGCTCGGCGCCGCGGCAGCCTTCCTCGACTCCTCCCTGTGGCGGATCGCGGCCGTGGTCGCGCTGGTCGCGCTGACGGCGTTCCTGGTGTGCTTTCGGGCGATCCGGGCAATCAGGTAGCGATGATCCAGCTGCGGCCGATCATGATGCGAGGCCTTCTCCCCCCCGGCGCGGTCGACTTCGGGGGCCTGGTGGAAGACCTGCTGCGCTCGCCGCCGGGAAGCCGGCGGCCCTACCTCGCCTGCGCCTTCATCAGCACCCTCGACGGGCGCGCGACCGTGGCCGGCAGGACCGAGGGCCTGGGCTTCCAGATGGACGCGAGGGTGCTGACGAGGCTGCGCACCTTCGCCGACGCGGTGATGATCGGCGCCAACACGATGCGGGTCGAGCGCTATGACCGGATGCTGCCGGTGCCGAGGCTGCGCGAATACCGCGAGCAGATCGGGCTCCCGGCCGACCCGCTGACCGTCATCGTCAGCCGCAGCCTCGACCTCCCCTGGGACGCCGGCCTGTTCACCGACGGCCACGGCGAGGTGGTGATCGCCACCGCCTCGAACCTCTCCCCGCCTCCCACCGCGACGAACGTCGAGCTGGTCCGCCACGACGGCGAGGTGGACCTGCGGGGACTGCTCGATCACCTCCACCGCGAGCGCGGGGTTGAGTCGGTCAGCTGCGAGGGAGGGCCGACGGTCCTCCACAACCTGCTCGCCGCGGGACTGGTCGACGACCTCTTCCTCACCCACAACCCCGTTCTCACCGGCGACGGCGAGCGCTCGCTGGTGCGCGGCGCGTTGCCCGCTCCGGTCCCGGCGGAGCTGCTCTGGGTGCTAGAGGGAGACGGCGAGCTGTTCTCGCGCTGGCAGATCGCCGCCGCCGATGCCTCCCGGCAGCCATGAACTAGAGTCCGCCGCGCATGGACTTCAACCCCAGCCCCGAGGTCGCCGAACTGCGCGAGCGCGTCCTCGACTTCATGGACGAGGAGATCTACCCGCAGGAGCGGGAGATCATGGAAGCGCTGGACGCGGAGGTCGGCGCCGGCGTCCCCTACCCCGCCAACCTCGCCGCGGTGCGCGAGAAGGCGCGGAGCGACGGGCTCTGGAACCTCTTCATGCCCGACGAGCGCTTCGGCCCGGGGCTGAAGAACTGGGAGTACGGGCTGCTCTGCGAGGAGATGGGCCGCAGCCCGATGGCGGCGCCGATGGCCTTCAACTGCTCGGCCCCGGACACCGGCAACATGGAGATCCTCGCCGAGCACGGGAGCGCCGAGCAGCGCGAGCGCTGGCTGGAGCCGCTGCTGGAGGGCAAGATCCGCTCCTGCTTCTCGATGACCGAGCCCGCGGTCTCCGGCTCGGACCCGACGCTGCTGCAGGCCCGCGCCGAGCTCGACGGCGACGAGTGGGTGATCAACGGCCACAAGTGGTTCACCAGCGGCGCCGTCGGCGCCGATTTGGCGATCGCGATGGTCGTCACCGACCCCGACGCCCACCCCTACGCCCGCGCCTCGATGATCTGCGTCCCCACCGACAACCCCGGCTTCGACCTGGTGCGGCCGATCTCGGTGATGGGCCACGACGGCGGCCCGGGCCACTGCGAGATCCGCTATGAAGACTGCCGGGTGCCGAAGGAGTTCCTGCTCGGCGAGCGCGGCGCCGGCTTCGCCGTCGCCCAGGACCGCCTCGGCCCGGGCCGCATCCACCACTGCATGCGGGCGATCGGGACCGCCGAGCGGGCGCACGAGATGATGTGCCGCCGCGCCAACGAACGCTCCGCCTTCGGCGGCCCGCTGGGCGACAAGCAGTTCGTCCAGGAGTCGATCGCCGCCAGCCGGATGGAGATCGACCAGGCCCGCCTCCTCACCCTCTACGCCGCCTGGAAGATGGACACCGAGGGCAAGCGCGCCGCCCGCCAGGCGATCTCCGCGATCAAGATCGTCGCCGCCAACATGGTCATGGACGTCCTCGACCGGGCGATCCAGATCCACGGCTCCCTCGGCATGACCGACGACACCCCGCTGGCGGTCATGTGGCGCTTCAGCCGCATGCTCCGCCTCGCCGACGGCCCCGACGAGGTCCACAAGATGGTCCTCGCCCGCCGCGAGCTGAACCGCTGGGCCAAACGGGCCGAGGCCGAAGCCGAAGGGAACCTGGAACCGCGGCACGCGGCGCGGATGGTGTGAGTCAAAGGACGCGCCGGGCGCGATAGCGTGGCGGCCGATGTTCTGTCCCCGCTGCGGCGCCGATAACTCCGAGACGAACCGCTTCTGCGTCAACTGCGGCTCGGAGTTGAACGCGAAGCAGGGCAAGAAGGCGGGGGGGGATGGGCCGAGGGAGCGCCTTAGCTCCCTGATCGGTACCACCCGGCAGGCCCGCCTGGTCACCGCCGCGATCGTCGCCGCTCTGATCGTCGCCCTCGTTGCCTTTCTCTCGCTCGATTCCGACGAGGACGGGTCCGCGACCAGCGCATATCTCGAAGGGCTCGACCGAATCTGTGTGGCCGAAAAGGAGCGCATCAGCGTGTTGGAGACGGAAGCGCTCAGTAGGGAGGCGGCACGCCCGCAGGAATTCGCATCGGTACTCGTCACCGCCCTCGCGGAATGGCGACAGAGCATGCGCCAGGGCTCCCCACCTGCTGCCGATCGGGAGGAGACCCAGACCCTCGAATCCGCCCTGCTGGTAACGATGGTTCAGGCCGCGAAGCTGTCGCGGTTGGTCCGCGAGGGCGGCTCCCCCGGGGCAATCGATGATCAGGCCCGCGCCGTCGACAGGTCCACCGGTGATCTCGACGAGACGATCGAGAGCATCGGCCTCCCGACCTGCGCCGACCTCCAGGTCGCTCCGACCGCATAAGCCGACTATCGGTCCAAAGGCACGTTGCGTCTGTCCTCGCACTGTGGTGGAATGCGGGCACCCGTAGTCAAACGGGCGCCGGTCCTTGGCGCCAGGAGAAACCATGAAACGTCGTTACATCGTCCTTTCCCTCAGCCTCGTGCTGGCGCTCGCACTTGCCGTACCGGCGCTCGGTGGACCGAGCAACCCGATCGCGAGCATCTCGGCAAGCGTCAAAAAGACCGCGACCAAGGCCCTGAAAAAGGCGAAAGCCGCGCAGAAAACCGCCAACACCGCGTTGAGCACGGCCAACAGCGCCCAGAGCGCCGCCGGTAAAGCGCAATCGACGGCTGACAACGCGCAGAAAGCAGCCAGCGCGGCCCAGGGAACCGCCAACACGGCGCAGAGCACCGCCAATGGCGCCAAAAAAGCGGCAGAAGAAGCCCAGGCAGCCGCAAATGCCGCACAGGCGACCGCGAACACCAAACTCGGGGAAACCTTTACTGAATTCGGCGCCTTCGACGGTCCCAACACCACCAGTGGAGTCGCCATCGCCGAATGCGAAGGGGAAAGCGAAGTGACCGGGGGCGGCTACGAAACCAGCGGCGAAGGAACCAGCGAAGTCGTGCCGTTCTACACGGCCGCCTATGGCGACGCTTGGCTCGCCGGCCTCAGCCGGATCCCCGGCGGGACGAAAACCTGGTCAGTCCGAGCGATCGTCACCTGCGCCGAATAGACACTACGACCAGATTTCCGCAGCAAACGAGCCCCCTTCGCAGGGGGCTCGTTTTGCTGTTGGCCTTGAGCCTCCTGATAATGGGCTGCGGCGATTCGACTACCGCGCCCGACCATGCACCCCACCTTGCCGAAATCACGAAGCTCAAACCGGAGCAAGCGAGTAAGGCAGAAGCAGTCTGCCGGCAGAGCGTCCGCGAAACCACTGCGCTCGCTCGTCGTCTTGCTCAAGCCTTGGCCGAAGACCCTGGGGTAGATGCGATCGGCTCACAGCTCGTCGAACCCGGAATCGACATACTCGAGCGCGAGTCAACCCGGTTGAAAGCTATTCCGATGGCTTCCGACTCCTCGCAGTTCAACCTGTACGTCGGTCTGTTCGAACCGACGATCGAGCTGGCTGAACAACGCCTCGAAGCAGGGCGATCGGGAGAACCCGAGCGTGGACAAGCGCTGGAGCGGCTGATCGCCGGGCTCGGCGACAAGCAGGTCTCGATTGCAGCCGAACTAGGCCTTGATGCCTGCGAAATCAGCTTTACCAAGGCGCTGGGAGGCCGGCCGTAAAACCGGTCCCGCAACTAACGCCAACCTCTAAGCACGTTCCTGAGGTTGTCGCCCCACCGCCGAACCATCCTCGCTTCCCCCTTTCCGAGGGAATCCGCGGAATCGCCGCGATCGCGGTCGTCATCGTCCATAGCTGGATCTTCGCCGGACGCTTCGGCGACGGCACCGGGCTGGAGAACCGCCTCATCGTCCGCCTCGACTCGATGGTGGCGATCTTCTTCCTGCTCTCGGCCTTCCTGCTCTACCGGCCGATGATCGCCCACCGTGCCGGGGGGCCGAGGTCGCCTCGGGTCGGGGACTTCGCCCGGAGGAGGTTCCTGCGTATCTATCCCGCCTACTGGCTGGCGCTCACCGTCCTCGCTATCTATCCGGGAGTCTCGGGCGTCTTCAGCCACGAATGGTGGTCCTTCTACAGCCTCAGCGAGTACCTCCACCCGGTGACCGACAGTTCTGTGTGTTCGGGCGCGGGATATCGCTGCGGCCTGCTGCAGTCCTGGACCCTGACGGTCGAGATGACCTTCTACATCATCCTGCCTTTGTTCGCGGCCCTCACCGCGATGCTGGCGCGACGCCTCAACGTGCGTTCCTGGATGCAAGCAGAGCTGCTCCTGATCGCGGGGCTGGCGGCCTTCTCCCTTGTCCTCAGCCTGTTGCCCTGGGGTCTGCGCGAGCAGGCCTGGTTTACCTACACCTTCGCCGCTCACTTCGACTGGCTCGGGCTCGGGCTCGCGCTGGCGGTCATCTCGACCGTCTACGGCCGGCGCGAGGAGGCCCTGCCGAGACCCCTTCGCCTGCTCGCTGAAAACCCAGGGGGCTGCTGGGCCGGCGCCATCGCGCTCTATCTGGTGACCGTAGTCGCGTTCCAACCGGTTCCTTTCACGGTGGCCCAGTTCACCGACGCCGAATTCCTCGCGCTCCACCTGCTCCAGTGCGGCGTCGCCTTCCTGATCGTCTTCCCGGTCTTCTTCGGCAATCCCAACCTCGGCCTGCCACGGCGCATACTCGCCACCGGCTGGCTCGTCTGGCTCGGCCTGATCTCCTACGGCTTCTACCTCTGGCAGGTGACGATCGGGATCGAACTCGGGTTCGGTAACGCCCGTGGCTCGTTCCTGTCGGTGTTGATCGGCACCGTCGCCCTCACCCTTCCGTTGGCGGTGGCGAGCTACTACCTTGTCGAGCGGCCGCTGATGCGCTGGAAGTACAAGCCGCTCAGAAGGTCGCGCCGATGAGATCACGCTACCTTGCCCTGACTGCCCTCGCCTGCGCAGCCGTCTTCGCCGGCTGTGGATCATCGGGGGACTCCGGAACCTCCGCTCCCGCACGGTCTGTGACCCCGGCAGAATCGACGACCACGCCAGATGCGGCAGCAGACCGGAGACCGGATCAGCCGAAGCGCCATGAGCAACCCACGCGCCGCCACCGAGCGGCCGAGGGGGCGAAGTCCCGCCGCATTGAAATCGTTCGGACCAACGAGGCGGACGAGACGACCCGGATACCTCCACGACCACCTGGCTGCCCCTCCTCACTGAACGCTCAGCAATGCCGCGCACTGAACCAGAGCGTCAAGACCGCTTCGGATGGATCAGGAGGCCGCCATTCGAAGCCTGAATGCCCCCCTGGGGTGCCACAGGCGGTATGCAGTGGGGCGGCGAGCGAAGGCGAGAAGAGCGACGAAAATCGGAGCCGCCCGGAAGGACCAAGCGCCTGCCCTCCGGCTTTCTCGCCGAGCGAGTGCCAGAAGCTCGAAGAAGGCGGTCGAAATCCCTGATTCGCCCTCAGGGAAGCGGTTGAACCCGGGTCAGTACAGGAAGGCTTCCGAATTCGCCCGGTGCGTAGTTCGGCGAACTGATCGCCGAGGCAAATGATTCTCTGGCCGCCGTCGAGGACTCGATCGGCCAGTCCCAACGGCTGCCGCTGCTTTTCTTTTCGATATTCCAGTTGAACCAAGCCAGCGCCTTGATCTTCGGGAATTCCAGCGGGATTTCCTGGGATATGGCGTTGGTTATCCAGTTCGCCTTGCTTCCGCCAATCTCCGTCGAAGCGGTCTCACCGATGATCATCGGCTTGCTCGGCGCCAAGGCGGTGACTTCGTCGTAGGTTTTTTTGAAGACTTCCGAGAAGGTCTTCCAGCCTTCCGTCTGGAGTGGATTGGTGCCTCTGTTGTAGCCGTCGATACAGGTCCAGTCCACATATTCTCCCCCTGGCCAGAGCTGGGACAGAGGCGTGCTGCCTTCCGGATAGGTCCCGTATGACGTGTTGGGACACCACACCCAGGTGATATTCGTAGCGCCTTTTTCGTCCGCAACCTGGCGCAATTTTTTCCAGGCTTCGACGAAGACTTCAGGATCGGGCGCAATCTGTTTGGTCCATGGAAGCTCGTCATTGGGCCTAAGGTTCATCTCCCAATTCCAGCGAAAGAGAAACGGTTTGCCGTAGTTCTTCACCGCGACGATCCATTTCACAAGTTCTTCGAACTCTTTTCCTTCTCCATTGGCCAGTTTTTCCAGCGAAGTTTCTCCGGTGCCCATCGACATGAGGGGAATAGCTCCTCGTTCATAGGCATAGTCGAGAGGAGCTTTTGCGAATTCCTGCAGCCAGGGGGCTGGCTGGCCAAAGTGAACGATTGAAGCCGTCTTGCCGCCCGCATCGGCCTCGAACTCATTCCAAGTCGTCTGGTCCCAGGGGGCGTCTCCCAGCGGTGGCTGCGGCGGGCTCTTGAGTAGCTGTACGTCGCCGTCCATCCGTGCCCCCCAATAGATCCTGCTCTTGTCCACGCTGACTTTCAGTTCCGATTTCGCCTGACGGCCGACCTGGTCTTTGACGACAACCGTCACGATGTGTTCGCCGTTCGAATAATTGGCGACGTCGAAGGTCCAGTTGCGCAACGCCGGGCAGCTACCACCGGGACATGCCTGTTCCACGGTCCCCGAAACAGCTTTGCCGTCTACTTCTATGGCAATCGATTTGACTCCGGAGCGAGGGCTTTCCGCCGACCCGTCGGTAGCGTCGACGTGAAGGTTGTATTTGCCTGGGTCCAGCCTCTTGGGACCTGAGCTCGTGAGTGGACCGCTCAGGGTGACTAATGGAGCGGAGTGGTCGATCTTGACTTCTATGTAGGAGGTTTCCGAGACGTTGCCGACCGGGTCGCTGGCGGTCACCGCAAGTTTGTCGATTCCCTCAGGAAGGACGCTCGGCCAGGTGAGCAGAGCCGGGCTTCCTTCGGAGGAATTCCAAACCCGCGGGCAAGGGCTGGAAGCGGTCCCGGGACACCCCAGCGAGTATTCCCAGCTGTTGAAAGGTTTCACTACTTCTTTGCTGGTGAAGAAGGCTATTCCCAGGCCGGTGTCTTCCGCCGTCGCCGGGATCGGGGCGGCAGCCATCTGGTCGAACCAGCCGGTCGGGGCAATGATGCCGCTGAGCGACGGTTTGCCAGTGTCGGAGAGAGCTATTTTCGCGGCGCCGAAGTAGGCATCGCGATATGCCGTCACGGAATGGCTTTCGGTGGCGGCAAGACCAGCGATCAGCCACTTCGTGGCCTGATTGCCAGATGCGTTCGTAAGCGAGATATTGGCGCCCGTCCAGTCCGGCTGGTTTCCGAACCGGATCACCTGGCTGGTCCAGTAGTTTGGTCCGCCCCAATAGGGAGCTTCCGCGCTGGACCACAAGCCGGCAACCAGGGCAGGGCTCGCGGCGGCATCGGAGCGGTGGAAGAACATCACCGAGGACAGTTCGGCGCTGGTGATGAAGCTGGTCGGCAGCTGCCCATATTTGCTTTTGTCACTCTGGTACCTGGGCACGAAGTAGCTCCAGTTGGCGGTAGCACCTGGGCTTACCGCCCCGGAGGTGGCCCCGACGTAAAGACCGGGAGCACCGCTGTTCTCGTAAGGGGCGACGCAGTTGGTGCCGCAGTTAAGCTGGGTGGCGGCCGTGTATGCGGAGGTATTGCTGGTTTTCGCCCAATCCGAAAGACCAGTGGTAATCCCGGAGATCCAGCTATAGGTCTGATAGATCGGGTCGACCAGGATCGGGTACGCACTGCCGATGTTTGGCGATACCTCGATCCGAAGCGTCTCCCCATCGGCCTCAAGCGTCGTTTCCACCGGAGCTCCGTTGGCATCGATCGCCGTAGGCGGCGGCACCGAGACCAAGGGTCGGCCGGAGAGGAGGATTTCGGCTCCCCCGTCCGGAGTGCTTTCGAGCGTCGCTCCGGCCGGCAGCTGGAGCTTGAATGACTGCCCGCGAGGAGCAGCCGCGGAGTGCAGCACCGAGAAGGTCTCCAGGCCCGTCGGCAACGGGATGACGGCAAGACTCGTGTCTCGGTCGACGTTCGGGTAGATGGCAACTCCTGGACTCACTTGGGAGGGAGCGACATCGGGGTCAGCATCCGGCAGCTCGATCCGCAGGCCATAGCTGGGGAGGCTCACCCCTTCTCCCAGCCGGGCGGGCAGGTCGACCGGAACCAGGGGATTCTCGGGGCGCAGGCCGTCGCTGCTTTGACGGAGATCCAGGTCGACCGGACCATCTCCGTCGGAGGTGCGCAAAGGAGTGGTCGATTCCACCAGCATCGGCCCCTGGTCTCCCGAAACCACCACCGCGTGGTCGGAGAGGAACCGCTCGATCTGCTCCGGCTCCAAAGCAGACCTTTCCGCCGCCTTCAGAAAGGCACCGAAGTTCGCCATCGTAACGCGGACTGCTCGTGCATCCGTCAACAGGCGGACAGATCGATCCGACGCAGCCGACGCGTTCTCTGCCGCAAGCGAAACCGTGCCAAGCCACCCACTAAACACGAGCAGCACCACCGGCAGGACGCGGATCAACAAGCGCTGCATTCAGATAGGCGGAAGCGATTTCACTGAGCGGTTGGAGCACCCTAGCTCCGCCGCGGAGCCACCACCATCCCCACTATTCAGGTATGTGAGACCCGCTCGGCCTCTTCGGCCAGGCGCTCGACGAGGGTGGCGAAGGCGTGGACTCCCTCGTCGACCTTGCCGTAGCCGCCGGCGACGTAGCGGGCGTAGACGCCCTCGAGGATGATCGCCAGCTTCCAGTAGCCGAGGGCGACGAAGAAGTTCAGCTCGGAGAGGTCGCGGCCGGAGCGCTCGGCGTAGCGGGCTTTCAGCTCCTCGCGGGTGGGGAAGCCGGGCGCCAGGTTGGCGGGCATGCCGAGGGCGAGGGTGTTCTCGCCGCGCTCGGGCCAGTAGGTCATCAGCAGGCCGACGTCGGCGAGGGGGTCGCCGAGGGTGCAGAGCTCCCAGTCGACGACGGCGGCGACCTCGCCGGTGTCGGTGAGGATCATGTTGTCGAGGCGGTAGTCGCCGTGGACGATCGTCGCCGGACCCTGCTCGGGGATCCGCGCC
This sequence comes from uncultured Actinomycetes bacterium, assembly GCA_963779815.1. GTDB lineage: Bacteria > Actinomycetota > Thermoleophilia > Solirubrobacterales > 70-9 > VAYN01. Next base: position 107,983 of record CAVZZR010000001.1, read on the forward strand.
GAGAGCGCCTCGTGGACGCGGTCGATCGGCTCCAGCTCGCGCGTCTTCGACTTCTCCCACTGCCCCTGCCAGCGGTGCAGCTGGCGGGCGACGTAGCTCTCCTTGCGGCCGAGGTCGCCGAGGCCGACCGCGTCGGGGTCGACGGCGTGGATCTGGACCAGGGTGTCGGCGACGCGGTAGCCGATCGCCCGCCGGTCGTCCTCGTCGGGGAAGATCTCCGCCTCGGCGAGGCCGCGCAGGATCGGTCCCTCGACGAACTCCATCACGTAGAAGGGCGCCGCGTTGACGCTCTCGTCCTCGCAGAGCCCGACGACCGGCGCGACGGGCACGTCGGTCCCGTTCAGCGCCGAGACGACCTTGAACTCGCGCCCCATGTCGTGGGCGGAGCCGAGCCGCTTGCCGAGCGGCGGCCGCCTCAGCGCCCACTTCTGCCCGGCCGCGTCGGTGACCCCGTAGGTGAGGTTGGAGTGGCCGCCGGCGATCCGCTCGAAGCGCAGCGGGAAGTCGACCCCGGGGACGTTCTCGCCGAACCAGGCTTCGAGCGGCTGCGGGTCGATTCCGTCCGGCGCGGCGGGGGTTCCGTTCTGCTCGGTAGCCTCGTCAGCCATAGGGGCGCAAGCATATTCACGATCCAATCGACGGCTGAGCCCGTCGCTCGCCAACCGGCTGCGGATCGGGTTCGCGATCGGCTTTGCCGTGCTCACCGCGATGGCGGTGATCGGCGTCGGCCGCTTCATCCAGCAGCGCCAGGACTTCGAGGACTCGATCGCCCGCTCCTACCAGGTGGAGATGCAGGCGCGGGTGCGGATCGCCCAGGGGGCCGGCGGCCCCAAAGCCCGCCAGGTGGTCGCCCGGCAGGCGCAGCGGCGGGAGGAACTGCGCGACCAGATCTCCGGCGACACCCGCGACACCGCCCTCCTCGTCGCCGCCGGGCTGCTCGCCGGCCTGACCGGCGCCCTGCTCCTCTTCAGCGGCCTGATCTCCTCGATGCGCCGCCCGCTCGAGCAGCTCGTCGACGCCGCCGGCCGGCTCGCCTCCGGCGACCGCAGCGCCCGCGTCGAGGTCGGCGGCCTCTCGGAGACGGCGACCCTCGGCGCCGCCTTCAACGAGATGGCCGAGGAGCTCGAGCTGGAGGAGGTGCGGCGCGAAGAACTCGACCGCCTCAAAGACGAGTTCGTCCTCACCGCCTCGCACGAGCTGCGCAGCCCGCTCACCTCGGTGCAGGGCTTCGCCGAGCTGCTGATGCTGGAACGGGAGTCGTTGACTCCGCGCCAGGCGGAGACGGTCGAGGTGATCCTCGACAACTGCCGCCACCTGGTGCGGCTGCTGAACGACCTCCTCGACCTCGCCCGCTCCGACGCCGGCCGCCTCGCTATCCGGCCGCAGCCGACCGAGGTCGCGCCGCTCGTCGACGACGTCGTGCGTACGATGCGAGCGCAGACGGAGGCCGCCAGTCAAGCGCTCACCGAGCAGATCCAGCCCGGCCTGCCGCTGATCAACGTCGAGCCCGATCGGATTAGGCAAATTTTGGTGAACCTGATTACCAATGCCCATGAGTACTCGCCCGAAGGTGCGTCCATCCAGGTTGCGGCCCGGAGCACCGGTGCCGAGGTGGAGATCACGGTGAGCGACAACGGGCCAGGCATACCGGCAGAGCATCTGGAGCGGATCTTCGAGCGCTTCACCCGCGGCGACGCCGGGTTGACCCAGCGGGTCGGCGGCACCGGCCTCGGGCTGGCGATCTCGAAATCGCTGGTCGAGCTGCACGGCGGCAGCATCGGCGCCGAGTCGACGGTCGGCCAGGGCTCGACCTTCCGGGTGCTGCTGCCGCTGGCGACCGCCGCGCCCGACGAGGGCACCGGCAGCGGTCAGGGCCGGGCCCCGGCGGAGGCAAGCTAATGGCGATGATCCTCGTCGCCGACGACTCGGAGACGATCCTGCTGCTGATGCGGACCCGGCTGGAGATGGCCGGCCACACCGTCGCCACCGCCGCCGACGGCCAGGAGGTCCTCGACCACATCGCCGACGGGGTCAGCCCGGACATGCTCCTGCTCGACGCGATGATGCCGCGCAAATCCGGGATCGACGCGCTGCGCGAGCTCCGCGGCGCCGGCTGGGAGGTGCCGGTCCTGATCGTCAGCGCCCACCAGAACCCGGGCGACGCCGACGCCCCCACCGACCTCGAGATCGACGGCTACATCACCAAGCCGATCGACTTCGACCGCCTGCTGGAGACGGTCGCCGAGCTGACTAGCGGCGCCGCACCCGGAACCTGAAGACGGCCGGCGAGCGGTCGCGGTTGCCGGCGCGGTCGATCGCGAAGACGCGGAAGGCGTGGCGGCCGGCCCTGACGCGGTAGGCGCGGGGAGAGGAGCAGCCGCGGAAGGGCTTGCGGTCGAGCTTGCAGCGGAAGCGGGAGCCCGGCTCGGTCGCGGCGAAGCGGAAGGCGACGCGCCGCCACTGCCTGGGAGTCTCGACGAGGGCATGCGGGTGGAAGACGAGCCGGGTCCGCGGCGGCAGCCGGTCGGCTCGGGGCTTCGTCGCCGCCGGTGGCGTCGGTTCGACCGGAGCCGGTTCCGCCAGCGGTGGCGGCGGCAGCAGCGTCCTGGTCCTGAAGTTGTTCGGATCGGCTTCGTAGACGCTCTCGCATTCGACCGGCGCCGGGTCCCCGTACTGGGGACGGTCGATCAGCGCCGAATCGTCGTCGGGGCCGCAATTGATGACGAGGTCGGAGTCGCCGGAGTTCGCGAGTACCGAGTCTTCGCCGGCGCCGGCGAAGTAGACGTCGCGGCCCGGGTGGCCGAGCAGCTGGTTGGGGCCGCCGTCGCCGTAGAAGACGTCGTCGGAGGAGGAGCCCTCGAGATCCTCGACTTCGGCCAGCGAGTCGAGCGGTTCGGCGCCGCAGGCTGGGGCTTCGCCGCTTCCGGGCCGGCCGGCGGCGCCGGTCGCCAGGTTCGCCTCGACGCCTTCGCCGATCCGCGCCCAGGAGGAGTTGTCGCGGTCGGGGCCGCCGACGATCCGCTCGTCGTCGCAGACGGAGTTGGAGAGGAAGAGGTCGTTGCCGTTGCCGCCGAGGAGTTCGTCGCCGCCGCCGTTGTGGGTCAGCGCCTCGTCGCCGCCGCGCCCGGCAAGGACGTCGGCGCCGCTGCCCGGGCCGTCGACCAGGATCTCTTCGCTTTCGTCTCCCCCTTCGAGCGAGTCGCCGCCTTCGCCGCCGATCGCGACGACGGCCGCGGTGGCCGGGAAGGTGGAGGCGACGATCGAGTCGGCCCCGCCCATCCCGGCGAGGAGCACCGAATCGAGCGGGTCGGCCAGCGCGCAGACTGCTTTGGTCGCCGATTCGATCGCGCAGCCGCCGGCGTCGCTCGCGCTCTGGTCGAAGCTCCCGCTCGCCAGCTCGAAGGTGACGCTCGCCGGCGAGTAGGTGGCGGTGACGTCGTCGCTGCCGCTGCTGCCGACGAGGTAGAGCTGCGAGTACGGGGTCGCGCCGGGCGGGGTCATGAAGCCGACGCTGACTTCGGTCGTTTCGCGGGTGGCGACCCCCGCCTCGCATTCGGAGGTCGTCCCGCCCTGGCAGAGGTCGCCGTCGGCGCCGCCGACGAGGGTGTCGGCTCCGCCTCCGCCCGCGAGCGCGTCCGCCCCGCCGCCGCCGTAGATCCTCTCCGCCGCGCCGGTGCCGACGATGTGGTCGGAGAAGGCGGTGCCGACGATCGTCTCGAAGGCGCCGGTTTCGACTTCGTCGACGCCGCCGCCGAACGGGGCGACGCCGTCGTCGGCGTTCTGCCCGGTCGCGCCGAGCTCGAGCTCGACCCCGCGCTCGCCGCCGGAAGCGGGGAAGCCGGCGATCGCCAGCGGGTCGCCGAACCCCGGCGTGACTCCGGTGGAGAAGCTGAGGGTGTCGGCTCCCCCGCCGGTGTCGAAGATGCGGTCGATCGTCGAGTCGCCGCGGACGTAGTCGTCGTCGCCTTCGCCGTCGATCGAGTCGGCGCCGAAGCCGCCCGCGAGGCGGTCGTCCCCCGGGCCGCCCTGCAGGAGGTCGTCGCCGATCCCGCCGAAGAGCTGGTCGTTGCCCGGCCCGCCGCGGAGGATGTCGTTGCCGCGCTCGCCGAAGACGACGTCGTCGCCTGCGCCCCCTTCGAAGGTCTGGCTGCCGACGCCGAGGTGGCAGCCGGAGGGGCAGTCGGAGGCGGCGGTGATCGGCGCGGCGAGAATCGTGTCGTCCCCGCCCCCGGCCTTGACGCTCTCCACTCCCGGCGGGGCGACGATCACGTCGGCGCAGGGCGTGCCGTAGGTGGTGCCGCCCGCCGTCGTCGGCCCTTCAGCGCAGGTGGGCGAGGTTGCGCCCGCCGCAGGCTGCGCGACCAGCGCGAACAGGAAGATCAGCGTGACCCCAAGAAACAGCCTCACTCATCCCAGATACCCGGATGAGGCGAGTCGATTCGGTGCCTCTCCGAACTTTGGGGGGCTATGACCCCCCGAACCTCGGAGAGGCTCAGCTCTTGGCGATCTCCAGGCGGATCTCCTTGCCTTTCAGCTTGGTCCCGTCGAGGAACTCGACGGTGCGCTCGGCCTGATCCGGGTCCACCTCGACGAAGGAGAAGCGGTGGAGGACGCGGACGTCGTGGATCGCCTCCTCGGGGAGGACGGCGCCCTCGCGCAGAGCCCAGCGCAGGTCCTCCTCGCCGATGCCGCTGCGCTCGCCGCGGTTGACGAAGAGCTTCGTCGTCTCGGCCTTCTCGCCGTCGCCGTCGCCGTTGGCCTCGGCGGCCGGCTCGCGCTCGCGGCGCGGCTCGCGCTCCTTCTCCCGCTCGCGCCTCGGCGAGCGCTCGCGGCGCCGCGGCGGCGGCGCGTGCTCGAGCCGCTCCTCCGGGGTCTCCCACTCGCCGATCTTGGTCTTGACGTCGCGCTCGATGCGGGCGATCTCGTCCTTCTGGTCGGGCGTCACGAAGGTGATCGCGCGGCCGGTGCGGCCGACGCGGCCGGTGCGGCCGATCCGGTGCACGTAGGTCTCCGACGAGTTCGGCACGTCGTAGTTGATGACGTGGGTGACGTGGTCGACATCGAGCCCGCGGGCGGCGATGTCGGTGGCCACCAGCAGCTTCACGCGGTGGTCCTTGAAGGAGATCATCACCCCGTCGCGGACCCCCTGGCTGAGGTCGCCGTGCAGCGCCTTGACGTCGAGGCCTTTGTCCTTCAGCGTCTTCTCCAGCTTCGAGGCGCCGATTTTGGTGCGGGTGAAGATGATCGCCTGCTCGGGTTCTTCGGTCTTCAGCAGCTCGACAAGGCGGGCGGCCTTCTCCTTGGCCGGAACCTCGACGTAGGCCTGCTGGATCTTGTCGACGGTCAGCGTTTCCGGGGTGATGCTGATCGTCGTCGGGTCGTACATGTAGCCCTCGGCGAGCTTCTGGATCGGCGGCGGCATCGTCGCCGAGAAGAGCGCCGTCTGGCGCCCGCTCGGGCACATCCGCAGGATCTTCTCGACGTCCTCGATGAAGCCGAGGTCGAGCATCTCGTCGGCCTCGTCGAGGACGACGTAGCGGGCCGCGGTGAGGACCAGCGAGCGCCGCGACATCAGGTCCATCATCCGCCCGACGGTGGCGACGACGACATGGGCGCCGGAGCGCAGCTGCGACTGCTGCGAGCGGATCGGGGCGCCGCCGAAGACGGCGACGATCTCGATGTCGAGGTGCTCGGCGTAGGAACGCAGCGCCTGCGTCACCTGGATGCAGAGCTCCCGGGTCGGGGTGAGGACGATCGCCTGCACCTCGTTGTTGTCGGGGTCGAGGTACTGCAGCAGCGGCAGCCCGAAGGCGGCGGTCTTGCCGGTCCCGGTCTGGGCCTGGCCGATCACGTCGTGACCGCCGAGCAGCTCCGGGATCGCCTGCTCCTGGATCGGCGTCGGGTCCTCGTAGCCGAGCTCGTCCAGGGCCTGCTGGATGTCAGGCGAGAGGCCTAGTTCTTTGAAGTTCACTTAGAGGGATCCAAGAGGAGCTTGCCACTGCTGCGGCGGGCGATCAGGTCTTCGTGCGCCCGCTTCGCTTCCGAGAGCGGGTAGACCTCACCGATCGTAACCGTCAGCTCGCCTTTCGCGATTGCACCCAGCAGCTCGCCGATCATCGGCACCAGCAGGTCCGGGCGTCCGAGCAGGTGGGCGAGCCAGAAGCCGATCACCGATTTCGAGCCGCGCAGCAGCGAGGCGGTGGAGATCTGGCGCTGTTCGCGGGAGGCGATCCCGAAGACGACCATCCGCCCGAGCGGCGCCAGCACCTCCATCTCGCCGTCGAAGGCCTCGCCGCCGCTCATGTGGAGGACGGCGTCGACCCGCTTGCCGTCGTTGGCCTCGCGGATCGCGGCGCCGAGGTCTCCGGCGCGGGAGTCGACGCACTCGTCGGCGCCGAGGCTGCGGACCAGCTGCCGCTTCTCCTCGCTGGAGGCGAGCCCGATGACGCGGGCGCCGGCCCGCTTTGCCACCTGCACCGCGAGCGTCCCGGTGCCGCCGGCGGCGGCCTCGACAACGATCGTCTCCCCGGGCTCGATCCGCGCGCAGCGGTGGACCAGCGACATCGCGGTCAGCCCCTGCAGGAGGCCGCCGGCGGCCTGGTCGTAGTCGACCTCGGGCGGCAGCTCGATCAGCTGGGACTGCGGCACCGCCACCTTCTCGGCGTAGCCGCCGCTGCCGAGCAGGGCGACGACGCGGCGGCCGTCGTTGGTCTGGCCGCTGGCCTCGGTGCCGGGGATCAGGGGCAGGGTCTGCTCGGCGAGGTAGTCGTTGCGGGAGGCGTGGGTGTCGGCGAAGTTGACCCCGCTCCGTTTGACGTTGACGACGATCTCGCTCAATTTCGGGCTCGGATCGGCGACGTCGGTGTACCGGAGCACCTCGGGCCCGCCGAACTCCTCTATCTGGATCGCTTTCATGTGGCGCTGAGTCTCGCAGGGAGGCCGCCCCAGCGCGGTCACGTGAATTACCCTGGCCCCCGCATGTCGCTCACGGTCGTCGGATCAATCGCCTTCGACGCGGTCAAGACCCCGTTCGGGGAGCGCGAGCGCATGCTCGGCGGCGCCGCCGTCCACTTCTCCCTCGCCGCCAGCTTCTTCACCGAGGTGCGGCCGGTCGGCCCGGTCGGCGACGACTTCGGCGCCGAGCAGTTCGAGGTCCTGGAGGGGCGCGGCATCCTCACCGAGGACATCGAGCGGGTCGCGGGCGGCAAGTCCTTCTTCTGGCGGGGCCGCTACGAGTACGACCTCAACGTCGCCCACACCGAGGACACCCGGCTCGGCGTCTTCGCCGAGTTCGAGCCGAAGCTCTCGCCCGCCTCCCAGCAGGCCGACACCCTCTTCCTCGCCAACATCCAGCCGGACCTGCAGCGCCAGGTGCGCGCCCAGTGCGGCGCCGCCCGGCTCAGCGGCCTCGACTCGATGAACCTCTGGATCGAGACCGCGAAGGACTCGCTGACGGCGGCGATCTCCGAGGTCGAGTGCCTGGTCGTCAACGACGCCGAGATCCGGATGCTGACCGGCGAGTCCAACCTCGCCCGCGCCGCCCGCGCGGTGATGGACATGGGGCCGCGGGCGGTGATCGCCAAGCAGGGCGAGTACGGGGCCGCGCTCTTCACCGAGAGCGGCTTCTTCGCCCTCCCCGGCTTCCCGCTCGAGGACGTGCGCGACCCGACCGGAGCCGGCGACAGCTTCGCCGGCGGCTTCTTCGGCTACCTCGACAGCGTCGAGGGCGACCACTTCGACGACGCCGAGCTGCGGCGGGCGATGGGCTACGGGACGGTGCTCGCCTCTTTCAACGTCGAGGAGTTCGGGACCGAGCGCGTCTCCCGCCTCACCCGCGAGGAGATCGACGCCCGCTTCGAGCAGCTGCGGGCGATGACCCAGTTCGAGCGCCCGGCCACCACCTAGCTCTTAACAGCCGACGCGGGGGAAGTGACAGAATGGGCGCCGTCCCATGGCCACCGACTCGCTGACGATCACCGACAACCGCACCGGCCAGACCTACGAGGTGCCGATCTCCGACGGCACCGTGCGGGCGATGGACCTGCGGCAGATCAAAGTCGACGAGGACGAATTCGGGCTGATGGCCTACGACCCGGCCTTCACCAACACCGCTTCCTGCCGCTCCTCGGTCACCTACATCGACGGCGCCGCCGGCATCCTCGAACACCGCGGCTACTCGATCGAGCAGCTCTGCGAGCGCTCGACTTTCCTCGAGGTCGCCTACCTCTTGATCTTCGGCGAGCTGCCGACCGCCCCCCAGCTCGACCGCTGGATCTTCGACATCACCCACCACACCTTCGTCCACGAGGACCTCAAGCACTTCTTCGAGGGCTTCCGCTACGACGCCCACCCGATGGGGATGCTGCTCGCCGGCGTCGGCGCGCTCTCGACCTTCTACCCGGACGCGAAGCAGATCGACGACCCCGAAGAGCGCTACATGGCGGCGGTGCGGATGATCGCCAAGGTGCCGACCCTGGCCGCCTTCTCCTACCGCCACAACATGGGGCTGCCCTACGTCTACCCGGACAACGAGCTCAACTACGCCGAGAACTTCCTCTCGATGGTCTTCAAGAAGACCGAGGACCGGCACATCCCCAAAGAGGCGCTGACGAAAGCGCTCGACGTCCTCTTCATCCTCCACGCCGATCACGAACAGAACTGCTCGACCAACGCGGTGCGCGGGGTCGGCTCCTCCGACGTCGACCCGTACTCGGCGGTGGCGGCCGGAGTGGCGGCGCTATACGGGCCGCTGCACGGCGGCGCCAACGAGGCGGTGCTGCGGATGCTGCGGCGGATCGAGTCGCCCGAGAACATCCCCGACTTCCTCGAGCGGGTGAAGCATCGCGACGAGAAACTGATGGGCTTCGGCCACCGGGTCTACAAAAACTACGACCCGCGGGCGCGGATCATCCAGCAGTACATCGAGCCGGTCTTCGAGGCGACCGAGTACAGCCCGCTGGTCGAGATCGCGCGGGAGCTGGAGAAACGCGCGCTCGACGACGAGTACTTCACCGAGCGCAAGCTCTACCCGAACGTCGACTTCTACTCGGGGATCATCTACGAGGCGATGGGGATCCCGACCGACATGTTCACGGTCATCTTCGCCATCCCCCGCACCGCCGGGTGGGTCTCGCAGTGGATGGAGATGCAGGAAGACCCGGAGAAGAAAATCGCCCGCCCGCGGCAGATCTACACCGGCGCGCGGGAGCTGGAGTACGTGCCGATCGACCAGCGCCAGGGGCCGGAGAAAATCGTCGGCCCGCCGGCGCGGCGGCCGAAACGCCCGCGGCGCGGCGCCTAGCTTCGTCTGTTCCTTTTCGTTGTAGGGGACCGAAAAGGAACAACCGAATAGCCTCGCGTTCGTGTCTCGATGGAAGCTCACCGTTCGCCACGGCTCCGCCGTCGACCACGAGCGCTTCGCCGACCTCGGCGCGGCGGTGGCGGCGATGCGGGAGCGAGCCCTGGCAATCCGCGCCGAGGGGCCGGTGCGGCCGGTTCAGTCGCTGCGGGACTTCGAGCCCGGCGACCAGGTCCACGCGCGGCTACAGCTGAGCAGCGGCGGGCTGCTGCGGAAATCGGTCGCGGGCGTGGACGTGCGGGGCGACGGGACGTTCGTGCCCTTCTCGGGTGGGGTAGCGCGGGAGGAGCTCGACCCGACCGACCACGACACGCCGTTCGACCTCGTGCGCGAGACTCTGGAAGCGGAGAAGCGATGAGCAAGGCCGAGACCGAGATCCCCAAGGGCAGCTACGCCGCCGGCGAGCGGGTGCGGCTGCCCGCCGGCGCCGAACCGCCGTTCACCGTCTTCATCAACGGGGTCGAACAGAGCAAGGAGGGCTACCGGATCGAAGGTGGCGAGATCGTCTTCGACCGGCCGATCGTCAAGGAGAAGGTCGGCACCGGCCGCTGGCTGGCGATGTACCTGGGGCTTTTCGGCACCTACCGCAAGGACGAGACGATCGACCTCCAGTTCACCAAGGGCGGCAAGGTCGAGCTGCGCTCCGACCTGAAAGTCATCCCCTACGCCGAGGGCGAGGGCCCGTGAACATCGGCTTCCTCCTCCTCTGCGACCACAGCGAGGCCGTCAACGGCAAGCTCTACCTGACCGGCGGCGGCTGGAACGTCCTCCGCCTGCCCGAGTTCCCCCACGAGTGGTCCTTCTCGATCGGCCTCGGCATCGACGTCGCCTGGCACGAGACCAATACTCCCCACGAGCTCCTCGTCACCGTCCAGGACCCCGACGGCAACGAGCTGGGCGACGGGCTCACCGCCAACTTCGAGACCGGCCGGCCCCCGGGCCTGCCCGAAGGCCAGGAGCAGCGCCTGGTCATGTCGATCGCCGCCACCGCCGCCTTCGCCACCGCCGGCCCCCACGCCGCCGTCGTCCAGGTCAACGGCGAGGAGCTGGGCCGCGCCCGCTTCTACCTGATGGAGGGCGGCGGGCCGGACGTGGAGCTGGCTTGAGCCCGCGCCGGGCTTTCGCGCCACGCCTCGACCAGCATCAGTAACTGCCACCCGCAGCCGGTTGCCACGAGCAGGCGCTGACGGATTCCGGCCACCTCCTCGCCGATCGCGATCAGCGCGATCAACACGGGGAGCACCGCCAGCGCGAGCAGCAGGGTGCGGCGGCGCAACCGCGGCGGACCCCCTGGCCGGAGGGCGAGAGCCCCGGCGATCGTCAACCCGATCATCACCAGGCCGGAGCCGCGATCGTGGAGGCGACCCGAGAGGGTCAGCGAATGCCCCGGCAACAGCTCTCCGGCGCTGGTCTGCGTCGCAAAGCAGGCGACGAGGACCATGCCGAACGCTGCCAGCAACAGAGCCGCGCTCACACCACGACCCCTGAAGAGCCCGCCGGCGACCACCGCGGTCGCGAGCAGCGAGACGGCCCAAGCCGCGAAGCCGATCGTCATCAGCCACCCCGCATCTCCGTTGGCGTACTCGGAGATCCGGTGGGTCGCGGGATCGAGGGAGGAGTTGATCCGGTGCTCGGCGACGACGATCGCCAGAAAGAGGAAGACGCCGAGGAAGGCCACTACCTGGACCCATCTCGTCTGTCCGTACCTCGTCATACTCCGCGGCTGTGAGTCCTGAGCCCTATGTGCGCGGTCAGGCTTACGCACTGGCAATCCTCCTCGTCGGGGCCGCGGTGTTCGGTAACCCCGAAGCAGCACTCGGCTTCACGGTGCTCACCGGCATCGCCTCACTGCTGCTGTACCTCAAGTACAAGGGTGACCTGCGGGCGGCAAAGGTGAAAGGGGCAGCCCGGCACCGGGAGCGCCTCGACCTGATCCTTGCGGGCGACCTGAGAGCGGCGCTTTTGGCCGGGCTGACCGCGAGCCTCCTCTTGATCGCCCTGCCGGTAGAGCGGCCGACCTCCGATGTTCCTCCGGGAGCGTCGATTCTTCTCGCCTTCACCGCCTCCGTCGTCTTGCTTTCGAGTCTCGTCGACTGGTACGTCATCCTGCCGAGAGTAAGCGGACTCCTCGGGATCCGGCCCTGTCGCCAGCCGAACACCGACTTCCCCCGCTTCGCCCGGACGTGGCGCGAGACCACCCGCTGGTGGTACATCCACCGGATCGTCGCCGCGCTCGTTCTCCGTTTCGGAATCTCGTATGCCGTGGTGATCGTCGTCGCCCACCGCACCTCGATCCCAGGCGGCGCCGGCATCGTCGGCGGCGCCGCGGCAGCGAGCTTCGCCTCCTATCTGGCGGCGATCCCCAAAGCCGTCTGGGAGGCCGGCCACCCGTCCCTGATCATCGGCCGCACGGTGAGCAGGCGCGGCGTCGAACGGGTCCCGCGGGTCCTGACGATCTTCGGAGTGGGGTTGAACGTGCCGCTGCTGAGCCGCCGGGTGATCGGGCCTCCGCGCCCCCGGGACTACGTATACGACGTCGCCCTGGAGGCCGTTCAGCTGGTCCCCTCTCCTCGCCGGGAGGGGGAGGTTCCGCGGGATGAGAACGGGGATCTCGTCTACGAACGCGACCCCAACAAGCTGAAGGTGCGGGACATCGACGCGAGCCGACCCGAACCCGCCGACGAGGCATTCCACGGCTGCGATGGGCGCTGCTCGGGCATCAACTGGTACTGCCTCGAGAACCCGCGCTGCTTCGCGACCAAGTAGCCGGCGGGAGCCGCTAGAACACGTAGAGCAGCAGGAACGCCGTTACCGCGAACGCCGCGCCGGCGGCTTGGATGCCGCGGTCGCCGGCGATGATGCCGGACATCGAGCGGTCGTCGTTGCGGTCGTAGATCAGGTAGAGGTAGCGGAAGATCCCGTAGACGGCCGGGGGGATCGTCCACATCATCTCGTTGCCGACGATCGGCGAGTTGACGGTGTAGATCGCGTAGCTGATCACGGTGCCGGTGGTGACCAGGGAGACCATCTGGTCGAGGAAGGGCAGCGAGTAGTGCTCGAGGACCGGCCGGGTCGAGGTCCCCTCGTGCAGCTCGGAGACCGCCTCCTGGCGGCGCTTGGTGAAGCCGAGGAAGGCGGCGAGCATGCCGGTGCAGAGCAGCAGCCATTCGGAGGCGTGGGCGTCGACGGCGCTGGCGCCGGCGGCGACGCGGAGGATGAAGAGGCCCGACAGCGTCATCACGTCGATGATCACGATCTGCTTGAGGCCGAGGCTGTAGGCGGTCTGGGCGACGCCGTAGCCGACGACCATCAGCCCGACCTCCCAGTTGACCGCGCCGAAGGCGAGGGCGACGGCGACCAGGGCGAGGACCGGCGCGATCGTCATCGCCGCCCGCTCGGAGAGCTCCCCCGCGGCCAGCGGCCGGAAGCGCTTCTTCGGGTGCTTGCGGTCGAGCTCGACGTCGATCAGGTCGTTGAGGAAGTAGCCGGCGCTGGAGACCAGGCAGAAGGCGACGAAGGTGATCGTCGCCTCAACGATCGCGTGCGACTGGTCGAACTTGCCGGAGAAGAGCAGCCCGGCGAAGACGAAGACGTTTTTGACCCACTCCTTCGGCCGCCCGGTCTTGATCGCCGCCCGCAGCGGCGAGCGCCGCGGCACCACCTCGCCGGTCTCGGGCTCATGCGACTGGTTCGGCTGCGCCGGCACGGTGGGCTGTTCGGAGGTGATCGTTTCCATGGGTTCGGAGTCGGCGAAAGGGTAGCGGCGGCTGCCGTCAATCCTCCTCCCCATCCGCTTTCTGGGCAGCTTCGAGCTCCCTCAGGTCTTCTCGATCACGCGGCCGGTCGCTGGCTCGCTTCATCTCGAGAAGGTGCTCGAGGGAGCAGACGCGCACTGCCAATCCGTCGATATCGATCTCCTTGGCCTGCCCGTCGAGGTCCTCGAATCGAGGCACTTGAGGCAGGCCCTGAAGAACGTCGATCTGGCCAAGCTCGGTCCGAACGAAGGTCCTGTCGCCCGTCCGCAGGAAGGTTGAGATCGACGCTGAGTCGAGGAGGCGTCCACCGACGTCGACCTTCCCCCCCAGTCCTCGAAGGAGCGCGTCGAGCTTCTCGAGGTTCTCCGGAGCCGGATCCGGGACCACATCAATGTCCTGAGTCGCCCGCATGTAGCCCCAAGCGTTCAGCGCGAGACCGCCGACGAGAACGAAATGGATCTCCGCCCCGACCAATCGCTCGAGGAGCTCACGCAGGCGCAGCGGGGGCGTGCTCAACTGCGCCTGGCGCTGCCGGTAAAGGAGGAGAGGAATTCGCTCAGAGCTAGGCCCTCCGCGAGATTCTCGGGGAGGGGGCGGCGACTGTCTTCTCGCAGCTGGCGACGGCGGGATTCCTCGTTGACGCGCCAGGGATCGCGCTTTTGCGCCTTGGGATCTGGTTTCTCGGCGGACACGGTGCAGAAAGAGTAGAAGGGAGCGGCCTCCCCCGCCGCTCCCGCTACGGATCTGGTCTAACCGGCTCAGCGCTCGGAATGGAATTCGGCGCCCGGCGGCGGTGGCATCGGCCCGCCGTGGAAGGCGGCGACCATGTCGCCTTTCTTCGGCATCACCATGATCGCTTTGGCCGCCTCTCCCTCCGGGGCGGAGACGCTGACCCGCTGACCTGCTTCGAGGTCGTCGAGGGTGGTTTCCCTGCCCGGCTTGCCGAGAACCTCGGTTTCGTCGTTAACCGGGATCGTCACTTCGCTGCCGTCGTTCTCGCTGACCGTGATCGAAACGGCGGCGGTGCTCTTCACCTTGCCCTGGTCGACGCGGATCGTTTCGCTCTCACCGTCCTTGCTCTGGACGTGGAGCTCGGCGTAGGTGAGGCCTTTCGTCGCGATCCCCATCATCGGCGGCGGTCCGGGTGGGCGTTTGCCCTGGCCTTTACGCTCTCCGTGGCTCTGGCCGTCGCCGCTGGAGTCGCCCTGCGCCGCGGCCACGCCGCCGACCACGAGGGCCGCGGCGACGCCGATCATCGCGATCGACCGCAGGTGCCTCCTCGCTGCTTGAAACATCGGATCCTCCTTGCTGGGTGGCAGGAACGGGTCCGATCCTGAGACCGCAAGGTGTGGCGGCCGTGAACCGCAGCTAAGAAGTTTCTAAGCCGGGTCGAGGAGGACGCCGGGGTTCAGCATCCCGGCGGGGTCGAGCTCGGCCTTGGCGGCGCGCAGGGCGGCGGCGAAGGGGGCCGGGCGCTGGCGGTCGTACCAGGGGCGGTGGTCGCGGCCGACCGCGTGGTGGTGGGTGATCGTGCCGCCGGCGTCGATCAGCGCCTCGGAGACGGCGGCCTTGACCTCGTCCCACTGCTCGACCTCGCCGCCGCGGACCGCCGGCGCCAGCACGGTGAAGTAGGGCGCGGCGCCGTCCGGATAGACATGGGTGAGGCGGCAGCTGACGCGGGGCGCGCCGGGGCCGTCCGCCGGCACGCCGCTCGCCTCGGAGACGGCGCGGCGGGTCGTCTCCATCACCGTCGCCTGGAACTCCTCGAAGCGGTCCCAGGTGATCGCCGTCTCGAAGGTCTCCGAGAGGACGCCGCAGGCGACGAAGGTGTCACGGAGGTACGGCGCCAGCAGAAACGCACCGCGCCACTGACCCACCGCGTCGTCGCCGTCGCCGGAGCTGCGGACCTCGCCGGGCGTGCCGCCGCCTTCGCGGGCGATCTCCAGCGCTCGCTCCAGCGCGGCGTCGACGGGGTGGTCGGCGGACTCGAAGCCGAGGATCAAGAGGTGGGAGCCGCCGTCGCCGGCGCCGGTCAGCTCGGCCTCGGCGGCGTCGAGGAGGCGGCAGTTGGCGGGGTAGAGCCCAGACTGGGCGATTTCTCGGACAGCCTCTGCAGCGGTGCCGAAGTCGTCGAAGGCGACGCTGGTCGAACTCTTGAACCGCGGCCGCGGCCGCACCCGCACCCAGCTCTCGGCGATCACGCCGAGGATCCCCTCCGAGCCGATCAGCATCCGGTCGGGCGATGGGCCGGCGCCGGAGCCCGGCAGCCGCCGGCTCTCCCAGGTCCCCCGCGGGGTGATCGCCCGCACCGACTCGACCAGGTCGTCGATATGAGTCTCCAGCGTCGCGAAGTGGCCGCCCGCCCGGGTCGCGATCCAGCCGCCGAGGGTCGAGTACTCGAAGGACTGGGGGAAGTGGCGCAGGGTAAGGCCGTGCTCCTTCAGCTGCTCCTCCAAGCCCGGCCCGGTCGCCCCCGCCTGAATCCGCGCCGCCGACGAGGTCGCGTCGACCTCCAGCACCCGATCCAACCGCCGCAGATCGAGCGAAACCACCGGCCGCTCCCCCACCCGCGGCTCCACCCCGCCAACCACGCTGGTCCCGCCGCCAAAAGGAACCACCGCCGCCCCCTCGGCCTCGGCCCAACCCAGCACCGCCTCGATCTCGGACTCGTCCCGCGGAGAGGCGACCAGATCCGGCGGGTTCTCGAACCGCCCGTAGAACCCCCGCACCACATCCCGGTAAGCCTTCCCCAGCGAGTGCGAAACCCGCTCGTAGTGCCCATCCGAGAACAAGTCCCCGAACCCACCAGGCCGCTTCAGCCGAGAATCCCGCAGCTGAACCTCATCCAGCGGCACCGGCTTCTCGACCTCGCCCCCGAACCCGAACCGGGCCCGAATCCCTTCAGCGGCCTCGCGCAGCTGCGTAGCCGTCGGCGCCTGGTCCTCATAACCCCAACCCCAGTGCTTGAGCCGTCGTGCGGTCATCATCCCAAGCATATGGGAGTTATGGCAAACTTCTTCCTTAAGAAAACCCATGAAGAGAAACTTCCCATATCCCCCATTTCACCCCGATCGTCGAGAGATGCCTTTGGCGATGAGCCTCGCGGAATTCAGGCGGGAGTTTCCCGAAGAGAACGACTACGTCGAGTTCAAGCAGGGGGTCAGCCGCAATCAACTTCAGGACACGGTCGTCGCTTTCTCGAATGCGGCCGGCGGGGTGATCCTGATCGGAATCGCCGACGACGGCGGTGTCGTCGGCAAGCCCTTCGACTCCGGCACTGTCGACTCGATCCATCAGGTGATGCGCGACGTGCACGATCCCGGCCGCTATTCGCTGCACCAGCTTCTGGTCGAGAACCGGTCGGTGGTTGTGATCTCGGTGGCGCGGCGGCAAGAGGGTTTCTGCCAATCCTCCAGTGGTGTCGTCCGGATCAGGAAAGGGACGCGGGACGAACCGCTCTTCGGAGCCGCCCTGCAGCATCTGATCAACGAGCGCGCGGCACGACGATATGAGCTGACCCCGACCCCGATGGCTGTCGATGCCGCCGATCCCGGCCTCCTTCGAGACCTCCAGGAGAAGTTCGGGTGGAGCCCTGATCAGGTCGACGAGCGTCTCGTCGAAATGGGCTATGTGGCCGACGGTCACCTCACGGTCGCAGGGGTACTCCTGCTCTCTCCCGACCCCGGAAAGGTCCTGGGCAAGGCCCACGTAGAGCTTCTCCGCTATCGGTCGGACGACTCAGTCGACTACGACCTTCGGCTGACCATCAAAGGGTCGCTCCCAAGCCAGCTCGAGCAAGCGGTGCAGCGGATCCTGGACGAGCTGGGCACCGAGCTCGTCGTCCTCGGGATGAGGCGATACGACCTTCCACAAGTTCCACCGGTCGTGGTTCGCGAGGCGATCGCAAACGCGCTGGCACACCGCTCTTACGAGTTGGATCGGACGCCGGTACGCATCCATATCCGCCCCTCATCGATCGCCATCCTCTCCCCGGGCGGCCTCCCCGAGCCGGTCACCGTGGAAAACATCCGCGAAGCAACGGCGCCGAGAAATGTCGCGGTGATCGGCGCTCTGCGTCGATACGGCCTGGCAGAGGACGCGGGCCGTGGAATCGATGTCATGGAGGACACGATGCTGGAGGAGATGCTCGACCCCCCCATCTTCGAGGACAACGGACACGAGGTAATCGTCACCCTTCCCGTGAGGAGTGCAGTCGCCCCCGTCGAGCGAGCCTGGATACGGGAGTTGGAGCGCCGCGGCACCCTCGAGGGACCCGACCGCCTGGTTCTGATCCACGGCGCCCGAGGCGAAACCCTCACCAACGCGCGCGTACGGGAGATTCTCCAGACCGATGAGAACACGGCCCGTGAAGTCCTGCACCGTTTGCGCGATACCGGCTTCCTCGAGCAAAAGGGGGCGCGGGGCGGGGCGACCTACCACCTCGAGGGGTCACTGGCTCCGCCGGCCGGCCTGAGGCTCGGTCCTGTCGAGCTAGCGGATCTGATCGAGACGATGGCTGCCGAAGGACCGATCAGCAATGCCGACGTTCGCGCAGCCACCGGCCTTGAAAGGTCTGAGGTCCGGTCCCTCCTGGCGAAGCTTGTGAAGGAACGAAGGCTGCGTCAGTCAGGGGAGCGGCGAGGCACGCGTTATAGAGCTGTCGCTTAACCTCCACCGGCTCTCTCGCTACCAGTGCACGCCTTTCATCAAGTGCGCAAACGCAACAGCCTCAGTCGAAGGAGCTTTGTCGCGAGCCTCGTCCTTCTTCCCCTTCGCCGCCTGCGAATCCGGGAAGAGCTTGTAGGCGGTGTTGAGAATCGAATCGCTGGCCTTCGGCGCGAGCGCGTACATCAGCTCGCCGAAGTTGCCGAGTCGCGTCGCGACCTTCTTCGGCCGCCGGATCATCGCCTTGGCGATCATCTCCGCCGCCTCCTCGGGGGTGATCGCCGGGAACATGTCGTACATCCGCGTCGGCGCGATCATCGGCGTCCGCACCAGCGGCATGTGGACGGTGGTGATGTGGACGTCGTCTTCGATCACCTCGGAGGCGATCACCCGGCTGAAGGCGTCGAGCGCCGCCTTCGAGGCGACGTAGGCCGAGAACCGCGGCGGGTTCGTCTGCGTCCCGATCGAGCTGATGTTGATGATGTGGCCGAACTTGCGGCCGCGCATCGCCGGCAGCAGCGCCAGGATCAGCCGCACCGAGCCCAGGTAGTTGAGCTGGATCGTCCGCTCGAAGTCGTGGTAGCGATCGTAGGAGAGCGAGATCGAGCGGCGGATCGAGCGACCGGCGTTGTTGACGAGGATGTCGACGTGGCCGTGGTAGGTCAGGACCTCCTCGGCCATCCGCTCGATGTCCTCGATGTCGGCCAGGTCGCACTGGTGGATGTGGGCGGTGCCGCCGCCGGCGACGATCTCCTCCTTGGTCTCCTCGAGCTTGTCGAGGGAACGGGCGACGAGCAGGACGGTGCCGCCGGCGTCGGCGACCTTGACCGCGGTCGCTTTGCCGATCCCGGAGGAGGCGCCGGTGATGAGGACGACTTTGCCGCGGACCGCGGCCGAGAGCGAGCGGTCCTTGAAGAGGTCGGGGTCGAGGTTGCGCTCCCAGTAGTCCCAGACCCGAGCCGCGTAGGTCTCCAGCGGCGGCACCTCGATCCCCGAGCCCTTCAGCGCTTTCTGCGTCTTGGTCGAGTCGAAGGTGGTCGGGTAGTCGACGTAGCCGAGGACCTCGGGGGGCAGCCCGACCTGGTCGAGGGCGACCTTGGCGGCCCGCCGCGCCGGCGGCAGCAGCTTCAGCGCCGTCCGCACCGCGTCCGTCGCCGGCTCGGTCACGTCGGTGCCCACCCGCACCGCCATCTGCGGCGCGTCGGCCGCGCGGGCGAAGATGTTCATCACCTCGCCCGCCGTGTGCGGGTTGGGGTCGGTGAGGTGGAAGGCGCGCCCGTTGAGCCGCGGTTTGTGCGCCAGGTAGTCGATCGCGGCGGCGACGTAGTCGACCGGGACGATGTTGATCTCGCCGCCTTCGAACCCCAGGAACGGCAGCCAGGACGGCGCCACCCGGCGCAGCCGCTGCAGGCTCTTGAACATGAAGTAGGGGCCGTCGATCTTGTCGATCGCCCCGCTGCGCGAGTCGCCGACGACGATCCCCGGCCGGTAGACCCGCCAGGGCCGCTGGCACTCGTCGCGGACCAGCCGCTCGGACTCGTGCTTGGTGCGGAAGTAGGGGTTGTTGTCGAGCCGTTCGGCCTCCTCGAACATGTCCTCGGTCCAGACGCCCTTGTAGAGACCGGCGGCGGCGATCGAGCTGACCTGGTGGAAGCAGCCGGCCTCGACCGCGCCCGCGAGCTCGATCGCGTGCCGCGTCCCCTCGACGTTGGCGACCTCCTGGGTCGCGGCGTCGGCGGTGAGGTCGTAGATCGCCGCCAGGTGGAAGAAGTGCTCGATCTCCCCGCGCATCGCCACCAGGTCCTCCTCGGAGACGCCGAGCCCGGGCTGGGAGAGATCGCCGGTGATCGGGACGATCCGCGCACCGTCGGCGCCGAACCCGGTCCGCAGCTCCTCCAGGCGCCCGCGCGAACCCGCCCGCACGAGAGCGTAGATCGTGCCCTCCCGCTGCAGCAGTTTCTGGACGAGGTTGCGACCGATGAAGCCGGTCGCGCCGGTGACGAAGTAGCTCATCGGGTACCAGGGTATCTCGATGACGGCTCCCGTAAACCCGCTCCCCTAGACTGAGCGCAGAGATGCCAGAGACGGCGACGGTCCAGATCACCATGCCTGAGATGGGCGAGTAGCGTGACCGAGGGCATCGTCCTCGAATGGCACGTAGCCGAGGGCGACTCGGTCAAGGAGGGCGACACCGTCGTCGAGGTCTCCACCGACAAGGTCGACGCCGAGGTGCCGGCGCCGATGGACGGGGTGATCACCAAGCTTGTCGCGGCCGTCGACGACGAGGTTCCTGTCGGGGCTCCGCTGGCGGAGATGGAGGCTGGTGAGGGTTCTTCTGAGGGACCAAGCGCTGGGCGGCGGGTCCTGTCTCCGATACGACCCCCGCGCCAACTGGCGCGGGTCCCGCATCGTCGCCACCCACCCCAGATTCCGCAAAGGCTCAGGGTTCCAACGGGTCAGGCAATGGTTCGGCGCTGATGTCAGAGCTACGCCTGTTGCTCGGCGGGTTGCCGAAGTTCATGGAGTGGACCTGGGCTCGGTTCAGGGTTCGGGGCCGGGATCGAAGGTCACGAAGGACGACGTGCTGCAGGCCGATGGTGGAGGCAATGGAGCCACTGCTGCCGTCAAGGGCGAGGCGAAGCCGCTGCGGGGGCCGGCGGCGATGCTTGCCTAGGCGATGGATGAGAGCCGCGCGGTGCCGACGGCTACCTCGTTCCGGACGATCGCCGTCGACACCTTGGATGCGAAACGGAAGGCGATCAACGTCGGTCCTCAAGGACCGCGGGCTGAAGGTCTCCTTCACCCACCTCGTCGCCTGGGCGATCGTCGAGGCGACCAAGGAGCTTCCCGGTGATGGTTCGCGTCTTCGCCGAAGAGCGACGGCAAGCCGTTCGCGATCGAGGGCAGCCCGGTCAACCTCGGGATCGCCGTCGACGTCGAGAAAAAGGACGGCTCCCACAGCCTGATGGTGCCGGCGATCAAGGGCGCCGACGAGCTCGACTTCTCCGGCTTCCACTCCCGCTACGAAGAGCTGATCGCGAAGACGCGCGAGAACAAGCTCACCGCCGACGACTTCCAGGGCACCAACATCTCCCTCACCAACCCGGGCGGGATCGGGACGATGGCCTCGGTGCCGCGGCTGCTCTCCGGCCAGAGCGCGATCATCGCCACCGGCTCGATCGCCTACCCGCCGGAGTGGCAGCACGCCTCGCCCGGAACGGCTGAAGCAGCTCGGGGTCTCGAAAGTGATGACGCTGACCTCGACCTACGACCACCGCGTCATCCAGGGCGCCGAGTCGGGCGCCTTCCTGCGCCGGGTCGAGGAGCTGCTGCAGGGCGAGGACGAGTTCTACGAGTGCGGTCGCCGAGGACCTCGGCTTCGACGCCGCCGGCGTCAGCAACGCCCACCCCGCCTCCGCCTCGGCGCCGCCGCTCGAGCGCCGCCGCGCCGAGCGCCGAACCGAGCACCGCCCCCGGCGAGATCGACGAAGAGCTGCTGCAGGCGGTGCAGGCGGCGACCTCGCTGCTGAAGGCCTACCGCACCCACGGCCACCTCGCCGCCCAGCTCGACCCGCTCGGCTCCGAGCCGAAGGGCGACCCGGCGCTGCAGCCGGAGAACGTCAACCTGACCCCGGAGCTGATGGCGCGGATCCCGGCCTCGATCCTGCGGATCGGCGTCCCCGGCGAAACCCTGCTGGAGGCGCTGCCGCGGATGCGGACCGCCTACTGCGGCACGATCGGCTACCAGTTCGAGCACCTCTCCTCCCACCAGCAGCGGATCTGGCTGCGGGAGATGATCGAGACCGGCGCCCACCGCCAGCCGCTCACCGACGCGGAGAAAAAGCGCCTGCTGAACCGGCTGATCGATGTCTTCCAGTTCGAGCGCTTCCTCGAGAAGGCGTATCTGGGCCAGAAGATGTTCTCGATCGAGGGGCTCGACGTGATCGTGCCGATGCTCGACGAGGTCGTCACCCTCTCCCAGCGCGCCGGAGCCGAGGAGGTCGTCTTCGGGATGGCCCACCGCGGCCGCCTCAGCGTCCTCGCCCACAACCTCGGCCGCTCGGTCGAGTCGATCCTCGCCGAGTTCGAGGGCTCGAAGCAGATCGACGCGGTCAAGGCGGTGGCGGCGATCCCGCACGGCGGCACCGGCGACGTCAAGTACCACTACGGCCACCGCGGCGTCTACGAGACCGGCGACGGCGAGAAGATCTCGGTCCGCCTCTACCCGAACCCGAGCCACCTCGAGTTCGTCGACCCGGTCGTCACCGGCGGCGCCCGCTTCCTGCAGCCGGACTTCGAGGGCGCCGAACTGAGCCACGACCTCAAGCGGGCGGTGCCGGTGCTGCTGCACGGCGACGCCGCCTTCCCCGCCCAGGGGGTCGTCGCCGAGACGCTCAACCTGCAGTCGCTGAAGGGCTACACCACCGGCGGCACCGTCCACCTGATCCAGAACAACCAGGTCGGCTTCACCACCGACCCCGGGGACGCCCGCTCGACCCCCTACGCCGCCGACATGGCGAAGGGGTTCAACGTCCCGATCATCCACGTCAACGCCGACGACGTCGAGGCCTGCGTCGCCGCCGTGCGGCTGGCGATGGCCTACCGCGAGCGCTGGTGCCGCGACATCGTCATCGACGTCATCGGCTACCGCCGCTTCGGCCACAACGAGACCGACGAGCCCGCCTACACCCAGCCGACGGTGGCGGCGAAGATCAAGTCGCACCCGCCGGTCTCCGAGATCTACGCCGAGAAGCTGATCGAGGAGAGGACGGTCTCCGCCGAGGAGGTCGGCAAGGCCTCCGACGAGCGCCACGAGGAGATGTCGGGGGCGCTGAAGGGCCTGCGCGAGAAGATGGAGGCCGGCGAGTACGAGGATCCGACCGTCACCGGCACCACCAGACCGGCGAACTGCTCGACCGCAGCGCCAGCCCGCCGGTCGACACCGCGGTCGAGGAGGCGAAGCTGCGGGCGATCAACGAGGAACTGCTGCAGACGCCGGAGGGCTTCAACGTCCACCGCAAGCTCCGCCGCCCGCTCTCGCGGCGGACCGAGGCGCTGGAGCAGGGCGGGATCGACTTCGGCCAGGCCGAGGCGCTCGCCTTCGGCTCCCTGCTGACCGACGGCGTCCACATCCGCCTCACCGGCCAGGACACCGAGCGCGGCACCTTCTCCCACCGCCACCTCGTCCTCCACGACGAGAACACCGGCCTCGAGTACACGCCGATGCAGCACCTCGAGGACGCCTCCGCCCCCTTCGAGCTCTACAACAGCCCCCTCTCGGAGATCGCCTGCCTCGGCTTCGAGTACGGCTACTCGGCGGCGAGCCCGAACTCGCTGGTCCTCTGGGAGGCGCAGTTCGGCGACTTCGCCAACGCCGGCCAGGTGATCATCGACAGCTTCATCGTCTCCGGCGAGTCGAAGTGGGGGCAGACCAGCCGCCTGACGCTGCTGCTCCCGCACGGCTACGAGGGCTCGGGCCCGGAGCACTCCAGCGCCCGGATCGAGCGCTTCCTCGCCCTCGGCGCCGAGGGCAACATCCGCATCGCCAACCCGACCACCGCCGCCCAGTACTTCCACCTGCTGCGCCGCCAGGCGCTGATCAAGAAGCCGCGGCCGCTGATCGTCTTCACGCCGAAGGGGCTGCTGCGCCTCGACCGGCGCCGCCGCCAGCCTCGAGGAGCTGACCGAGGGCGAACTGCAGTTCATCCTCGACGACCCGAAGGCGGGCGAGCGCCGCGAGAAGGTCGAGCGCCTCGTCCTCTGCACCGGCAAGGTCTACTACGACATGGACGCCAACGAGCGGCGCGAGGCGGCCGAGAACGTCGCCATCGCCCGGGTCGAGGTGCTCTACCCGTTCGCCAAGGAACAGCTGGAACGGCTGATCGCCTCCTACCCGAACCTGAAGGAGATCGCCTGGGTCCAGGAGGAGCCGCGCAACATGGGCGCCTGGAAGGTGATGTCGCGGCGCATGCCCGACGTCCTCCCCGAGGGCGTCGACCTCACCTACATCGGCCGCCAGGGCCGGGCCAGCCCCGGCGAGGGCTACTCCGGCGCCCACGCGCTGGAGCAGGAGCGCATCGTCCTCACCGCGCTCACCCCCGGCACCTGAAGCCCGATGGCGCGGAAACCGTTCGAGAAGCCCGTCCCGGGCGAGCTCTTCGTCTGGGTCAAGCGTCTTTCCTGGGTCGAGCTGGCGATCTTCACCGGCCTGATCGCTGTTCTGGCTGCTGCCCGGCTTCGACACCGAGACGATGCTCTTCGGGTGGGCGCACGGGCTCGGCTTCGTCGCCCTCTGCGTCGTGATCTGGATCGCCTGCGTGCGCAAGCGAGGCGCCCTACACCCTGCTCGCCGCGACCCTCACTCCGGTCGGCCCGGTCGGCAGCGTGATCGGGATCGAACTGATCGAGCGCAAGGGCTGGGGAATCGCGGAACGACCGGGTTCATAGACCCTGGCGTTCCGAAAAGCTCGACGGAAGCAGTTAAAACCATCGATTCCGCTTGACCGAGGGGGTCTTAGCCGCTATAGCTAAACCCTGACTGTTCCTCAGGGCAGTCCCGCCAGGGGGAACGGCCGCGTCGGCATCCCTCCCTGGCTACCGACGCGCAGGTGCAGCGAGGGTCGCGCGGACCCCCCTGCCTCCCGCGGCCCCGCTGCGCCTACCCTTTGAGGTTGCGCAGCACGGTCTGCAAGATACCTCCGTTTATGAAGTAGGTGACCTCGTTCGGCGTGTCGAGGCGGACGGTCGCCTCGAAGGTCTTCTCGCCGCCGCTGTCGCGGCGGGCGGTCACGGTCACCTTCTTCGCCCGGCCCTCTTCGAGGTCGCCGACGTCGAAGGTCTCCTCGCCGTCGAGGCCGAGCGAGGCGGCGCTCTCCCCGGCCGCGAACTGCAGCGGCAGCACCCCCATCCCGATCAGGTTGGAGCGGTGGATGCGCTCGAAGCTCTCGGCGATCACCGCCCGCACCCCGAGCAGCTTCGTCCCCTTCGCCGCCCAGTCGCGCGAGGAGCCGGAGCCGTACTCCTTGCCCGCCAGCACCACCAGGGGCACCCCTTCGGCGGCGTATTCCATCGCCGCCTCGTAGATCGTCGTCTCCTCGCCGTCGGGGAAGTGACGGCTGTAGCCGCCGGCCCGCTCGACCAGCTGGTTGCGGAGGCGGATGTTGGCGAAGGTGCCGCGGATCATCACCTCATGGTTGCCGCGGCGCGAGCCGTAGGAGTTGAAGTCCTTGACCTCGACGCCCTGCTCGGTCAGCCAGCTGCCGGCGGGGCTGTCG
This sequence comes from uncultured Actinomycetes bacterium, assembly GCA_963779815.1. Taxonomy (GTDB): domain Bacteria; phylum Actinomycetota; class Thermoleophilia; order Solirubrobacterales; family 70-9; genus VAYN01. The sequence continues at coordinate 133,035 of CAVZZR010000001.1, forward strand.
CGTTTGATCGCCCCGGCCGGGGAGATGTGGTCGGTGGTGACCGAGTCGCCGAGCACGGCAAGGGCGCGGGCGCCGTCGATCGGCTCGACCCCGGGCGCCTCGGCGGGCATCGCTTCGAAGAAGCTCGGGCGGCGGACGTAGGTAGAGTCGGGCCAGGTGTAGCGGTCGCCGGAGGGGACCTCGACCGCGTTCCACATCTCATCGCCGGCGAAGACGTCGGCGTAGTTGCGCTCGAACATCTCCGAGGCGACCGAGGCGCCGACGACCTGCTTCATCTCCTCGGCGTCGGGCCAGATGTCGCGCAGAAATACGGGCGAGCCGTCCTCGGCCTCGCCCAGCGGCTCGTTGTTCAGGTCGACGTCCATGCGGCCGGCGAGCGCGTAGGCGACGACCAGCGGCGGGCTGGCGAGGTAGTTCGCCTTCACGTCCTGGTTGATCCGGCCCTCGAAGTTGCGGTTGCCGGAGAGCACCGAGCAGACGGCGAGGTCCTTCTCGGCGACTGCCGCCGAGATCTCCGGCGCCAGCGGGCCGGAGTTGCCGATGCAGGTGGTGCAGCCGTAGCCGACGAGGTTGAACTGGAGCGCGTCGAGGTACTCGGTCAGGCCCGCGTTCTCGAGGTAGTCGGTGACCACCGTCGAGCCCGGCGCCAGCGAGGTCTTCACCCAGGGCTTGCGGGTGAGGCCGCGCTGGACCGCGTTGCGGGCGAGCAGGCCGGCGGCGACCATCACGCTCGGGTTCGAGGTGTTGGTGCAGCTGGTGATCGCGGCGATGACGACGCGGCCGTGGTCGAGCTCGAACTCGGTGCCGTCCTCGAGCGTCACCCCGATCGCGTCGCCGGTGCGCTTCGGCGCCGCCGTCGCCGACGGCGGAGACCGCCGGCCGCGGCTTGCCGCGCTCGTCGTCGTGCTCCTCGGCCGGCGGGTCGGAGGCGGGGAAGGACTCTTCGATCGCCTCGTCGAGGCCGTTGCCCAGCTGCTCGGCGGCCTCGGGGTCGAACTCCTGCATCGCCTCGAGGAAGGCCTCCTTCGCCTCGGAGAGCGGCACCCGGTCCTGCGGCCGTTTCGGGCCGGCGAGGCTGGGGACGACGTCGCCGAGGTCAAGCTCGAGCAGGTCGGAGAAGACCGGGTCCGGACTGGACTCGTCGTGGAACATGCCCTGCTCGCGCGCGTAGGCGTCGACCAGCTCGATCGTCTCGGTCGGGCGGCCGGTGAGGTCGAGGTAGCGCAGGGTCTCGGCGTCGACCGGGAAGATCGCGCAGGTCGAGCCGAACTCCGGCGACATGTTGCCGAGCGTCGCGCGGTCGGCGAGGCCGAGGGTCGGCAGGCCGGGGCCGAAGAACTCGACGAACTTGGAGACGACGCCGCGCTCGCGCAGCATCTCGGTCACGGTGAGGACGAGGTCGGTCGCGGTCGCCCCCTCGGGCAGCTCGCCGGAGAGCTTGAAGCCGACCACCTGCGGCAGCAGCATCGAGATCGGCTGGCCCAGCATCGCCGCCTCGGCCTCGATCCCGCCGACGCCCCAGCCGAGCACGCCGAGGCCGTTGACCATCGTCGTGTGCGAGTCGGTGCCGACCAGGGTGTCGGGGTAGGCCTGGAGGACGCCGTCGTTCTCGCGGCTGTAGACGACCTGGGCCAGGTACTCGAGGTTGACCTGGTGGCAGATCCCGGTCGCCGGCGGGACGACGCGGAAGTTGTCGAAGGACTGCTGGCCCCATTTGAGGAACGAGTAGCGCTCGAGGTTGCGCTCGAAGTCGTGCTCGGCGTTGACGGCGAAGGCGCGCTCGTTGCCGAAGGCGTCGACCTGGACCGAGTGGTCGATCACCAGGTCGACGTCGACCAGCGGGTTGATCGCCGCCGGGTCGCCGCCGATCTCCTCCATCGCGTCGCGCATCGCCGCCAGGTCGACGACGGCGGGGACGCCGGTGAAGTCCTGCATCAGCACCCGGGCGGGCTGGAAGGGGATCTCGACGCTGGGCTCGGCGGCCGCGTCCCAGCCGGCGATCGCCTCGACGTCGGCGGCGCTGACCGAGACGCCGTCCTCGAGCCGCAGCACGTTCTCCAGCAGGACCTTGATCGAGTAGGGCAGGCGGGCGACGTCGAAGCGCTCCTGCAGCGCGTCGAGGCGGAAGACCTCGAACTCGCGCCCGCTCACCTCGAGGGTCGAACGGGCGCCGAAGGAATCGCTGCTCACGGGTTCGAGTCTAAGGAAGAGTGGTGTTGGCCGAGGGGCGGTTCGGGGGACCCCCGCCGGACAACAGCGGGGAGGGTCCGGCGGGGGTCCCCCGAACCGCCCTTGATCGTCGCTCCTACGCCGTCGACTCAGCGCTTGTCCGCCGAATGGCCCGCGGCGATGTCTTCGGCCGCCCTCTGCCCGGCGCTGCCGCTCTGCACCTTGACGCTGAGGGATGGACTGACGAGCGCCAGGTGGGCACCGGCACGCTGAGGCAGGGGAGCGATGGTCACCTCTACCTTGTTTCGCTCGATCGCCTTGACGGCTGCCGCACCAACCTCCTCGGGGGTCGAGGTCCCCATGCCCGGCGGCGGCTTCGAGCCGGCGTCGGCGAACATCCCCGCTTCGCGGATGAAGCCCGGGGAGACAATCGAGACCCCGACGCCGCGAGGGTCGAGGTCGCTGCGGAGGCCGAGGGCGAAGCCGCGGAGGCCGAACTTGGTCGCGTTGTAGATCGAGGTGCGGGGGCTGGCGGCCTTGCCGGAGAGGGAGGCGACGAAGACGAGGTGGCCGGAGCCGCCCTCGAGCATCGCCGGATACAGCGCCCGGGCAAGCAGCATCGGCGCCTCGAGGTTGACCCGGAGCGCCCGCTTCACCTCCTCGGCGCTGAAGTCGTCGAGCCTGCCGGCGCCGGGCAGGCCGGCGTTGGCGACGAGGATCTCGGTGCCCGCGGCTTCGGCGGCGAGGCGCTCGGCGGCGTCCGGCTCGGCCAGGTCGGAGGGCACGACGGAGTGGCCGCTGCCGGGCAGGCTCGGCCGCCATCCCCTCCAGCGCCTCGCGGTTGCGGGCGCTGAGCGCGAGGACCGCGCCGCGCTCGGCGAGGGACTGGGCGATCGCCCGCCCGAGGCCTCCGGTGGCGCCGGTGAGCAGCGCTTTTCGTCCCGAAAGGTTCATCCCAAGGCGCAAGCTACCAGCCGTCGCGTCGAACAGAAATTCCATGGGAGCGGGTTCTTCGACCAATTATTTGCGTTTTGTGAGCAACACGCCGTCCAATCGTCTACACTGCCCGCGTTCGATCACCGAAACGCCGAATCCCTGGCGCAAAGAGCGTTTGGGGAACGGGGGAACCACGTTTTCGGGGCGAGCCCGCCATTCAGGCGGGGGCGCAAGCTCCTTTCGCGCTAGCCCGACAGCTAACCCCGTAGGCCGACAAAGGAGAATCGGTTTGCGTCACAACTTCAGGTTGGCTGGGCTTGCGTTTGTCGTCGCCCTCTTCGCCACCGCTTTGATCGGCCCCGCCGGCGCCTCGGCGCGCTGCGACACGGGCGGCATGTCGCCTGCCGAAGTCGACATCTGCACCCCGACCGCGAAGGCGAAGCTGCTCCCGAACGGCATGCTGGTGCCGCCGAAGAGCGCTCCCGCCCGGGTCAAGCGCGTGATCGCGGCGGCCAACAAGATCCGCAGCAAGCCCTACGTCTGGGGCGGCGGCCACGCCCGCTGGTGGGATCACGGCTACGACTGCTCCGGTGCCGTCTGCTTCGCCCTCCACGGCGGCAAATTCCTCGAAAGCCCGCTGCCCTCCGGCCCGATGATGAACTGGGCCGAAGAAGGCGACGGACGCTGGATCACCGTCTACGCCAACGGCGGCCACGCCTACGCCGTAATCGCCGGCTTCCGCTGGGACACCTCCGGCGACGGGGACGGAGAAACCGGCCCCCGCTGGCACGAAGACCTGCGCGACAACGCGGGCTTCGACGCGCGCCACCCGGCCGGCTACTAGAGAAGGTCTTTCCTGGGGAGAGGCGGGGGGTACCCCCGCCTCTCCTGCAACACGGGATTAGTGACGGTGGAAGGCAGAAGCGATGAAGTCGCTCTTTCCGTCGGTGTAAGCCTCCCGATCGGTGGGGTGTGTCGCGGCTAGCTCTTGCTTCAGGGCGGCGTAGCGGCTGGCGAGGTCCGGGTCTTTGCGGAGGAGGTCCCGGAAGGCGAGCTCGTCGCGGTAGCGCTTCGAATCGACGGGGACGAGGTGGAGGTGGTGGGTGCGATGGGCCGGGTCCGGCTTGCAGAACCAGTGCATCTCCTCCGGAAGGTACGGGGCGTAGAGGTAGTCGAGCTCAGCCAAAGGCCCGAAGCACTCCCGCGAGGTCTCCAAGTCCCGAACCCCGACGAGGATGTCGATGACCGGCTTCGCCTCCAACCCCGGCACCGCCGTGCTCCCGACATGGTGGATCCCGCCAACGACCCACTCACCGATGGCCTCCTCGAGCGCCACCCGCTCCACCTCAAACCGCCGAGGCCAACCGGCGTCGTAAGGCAAGAGCCGTACCGGTTCATCAGCAACCATGGAGCAACCATCTCATCCCCGGATGCGGCTGACAGGGGCGGGAGCCGGTGGGGGTCCCTGGGTACTTGGCACGGAGCCGCACCACCACGGCCCGAGGCGACAGCCATTCCCAACCCCCGCGGCGGAGGTGCTCCCAGGGACCCCCACCGGCTCCCGCCCCAACAACAACCGCGTACTCCAACCCGGCTAATCCCGAGCGTCCACGTTGTTCTTGCAATCCGCACCTTCCCGGATAACGTCCCATCCATAGACGCGTCCAGTCCCGACATCCGCCTGACCGGCCTCACGAAGCACTACGGCGAGGTGACCGCGGTCGCGGGGATCGACCTGGAGATCGCCCAGGGGGAGTTCTTCACGATGCTCGGCCCCTCGGGGTCGGGGAAGACGACGACGCTGCGGATGATCGCCGGCTTCGAGGACCCGACCGAGGGGAAGATCGAACTGGCCGGCGAGGACGTCAGCGGGGTGCCGCCGTATGGCCGCGCCGTCAACACGGTCTTCCAGGACTACGCCCTCTTCCCCCACATGAGCGTCGGCGAGAACGTCGCCTACGGGATGAAGGTCGCCGGCGTCGGCAAGGCCGAGCGGGGGAAGCGCGGCGACGAGGCGCTGGAGATGGTGCGGCTGCCCGGCTACGCCGAGCGCAAGCCGGCCGAGCTCTCCGGCGGCCAGCGGCAGCGGGTCGCCCTGGCGCGGGCGATCGTCAACCGGCCCAAGGTGCTGCTGCTCGACGAGCCGCTCGGCGCCCTCGACCTGAAGCTGCGCGAGGAGATGCAGACGGAGCTGAAGACGATCCAGGGCGAGGTCGGGATCACCTTCGTCTACGTCACCCACGACCAGGACGAGGCGCTGACGATGAGCGACCGGATCGCCGTCTTCAACGACGGCCGGATCGAGCAGGTGAGCTCGCCGCTGGAGCTCTACGAGCGGCCGGCGAACGAGTTCGTCGCCGGCTTCGTCGGCGTCTCCAACCTGATCGAGCGCGAGGGGCGGCGGATGACGATCCGTCCCGAGAAGATCGAGCTGCTCGAGCCCGGCGCCGCGGGCGGCGATCTCCAGACCGAGAGCGGCCGCATCGTCGACGTCGCCTACGCCGGCGCGGTCACCCGCTTCACGATTCAGCTGGACACCGGGGAGAAGCTCCAGCTCGTCAGACAGAACGTGGAGAGCGCGTCCTCGGGCGCGTTGCCAGGGCAGGGAAACGAGGTCCTAGTCGGGTGGCGCCCGGAGCACGCGGCCGCCGTCGGCGGGAAGTCAACCAAAGAGGAGGTAGCACCATCATGAGGAGAAGGGATGGCAACCCCGCCCGCACGGCGTGGCTCGTCGTCGCCGGCCTGGTCGTTTTCATGCTCGCGCTCGCCGGTTGCGGCGGCGGCAGCGACGACACCACCGGCGGCAGCAGCGACGAAGCGCTGCAGAAGCTCGGCAAGGGAGAGGGCGAAGTCTCGCTGATCTCCTGGGCCGGCTATGTCGAACCGGAATGGAGCAAACCGTTCGAACAGAAAACCGGCTGCAAGGTCAACAACAAAGAAGCCGGCACCTCGGACGAAATGGTCGAGCTGATTAAAACCGGGCAGTTCGACGGCGTCTCGGCCTCCGGCAACGCCAGCGCCCGCCTCGTCGCCGCCGGCCTGGTCGCGCCGGTCAACGTCGACCTCGTCCCCAACTACAAGACGGTCTTCGCCGACCTCAAAGACCAGCCGTACAACACGTTCGACGGCGTCAACTACGGCATCCCGCACGGCCGGGGGGCCAACCTGCTGATGTGGAACGGCAACGACGTCACCCCGGCACCCGACTCCTGGAACGTCACGCTCGATCCGAAAGTCGCGGCCAAATACAAAGGCAAGATCAGCCAGTACGACGACCCGATGTCGATCGCCGAAGCCGCCGTCTACCTGAAGACGCACGAACCGGACCTCGGGATCGAAAACCCATACGAGCTGAACGAAGAACAGTTCGAAGCGGCGGTCGGGCTGCTGGAAGAACAGAAGCCCTACGTCGGCGAATACTGGTCCGAAGCGGCCAAGCAGATCTCCGCCTACGCCGGCAGCGACGTCATCGTCGGCACCACCTGGCAGTACCAGTACTTCGCTCTGAAGGAAGAAGGCGTGCCGGTCGAAGCGAGCCCGGCGAGCCAGGGCTTCCTGCCGAAGGAGGGTGCGACCGGATGGTCGGACACCTGGATGCTGGCCAAGAACGCCAAACATCCCAACTGCATGTACGAGTGGATGGACTGGATCATCGAACCGAAAGTCAACGCGGAAGTCGCCGAATACTTCGGCGAGGCACCGGCGCAGGAACTCGCCTGCAAGGAGACGGCGAACAAGAACTTCTGCGCCGAATACCACGCCGAAGAACCGCAGTTCTGGGAGCGGGTCTACTACTGGGAGACCCCGCTCGCCGACTGCGGCGACGGCGAAGAAGATTGCATGGACTACAACGACTGGGTGAAAGCCTGGACGACGATCAAAGGCTGAGAAAGAGCCTCTGATCGATGGCATCTGAAGCGGCTGCGGAGAGGAGGTCGGTGGGCCATCGGCTCGCCGACCTCTTCCACGGCCGCGAGCGCCTGCAGGTAGGGGCGCTCCTCGCCGGCCCGGTGGGCTGGCTGGTGATCGGGTACCTGGGCTCGCTGGCCCTGCTCCTGGTCGCCGCCTTCTGGTCGGTCGACCCGCTCAGCGGCTCGACCGTCAAGGAATTCACCCTCGAAAACTTCGAAGCGCTGTGGAACGAACCCGTCTACAGGAGCATCGCCTGGCGGACGATCCGCACCGCGCTCCTGGTCACCGTCACCGACGCGGTGATCGCCTTCCCGATCGCCTTCTACATGGCGAAGGTGGCGAGCCGGCGCGGCAAGGCGCTGCTGGTGATCGGGATCCTGCTGCCGCTCTGGTCCAGCTACCTGGTCAAGGTCTACGCCTGGCGGACGCTGCTCTCGGCCAACGGCGCGATCAACTGGGCGCTCGACCCGATCGGCCTTCACGGCCCCGGCTATGGCCAGACCGCCGTCTGGCTGGTCTTCAGCTACCTCTGGCTCCCGTACATGATCCTGCCGATCTACGCCGGGCTGGAGCGGATCCCGAACTCGCTGATCAGCGCCTCCGAGGACCTCGGCGCCTCCCCCTTCACGACCTTCCGGCGGGTGATCCTGCCGCTCAGCTTCCCGGCCGTCGTCGCCGGCTCGATCTTCACCTTCTCGCTCACCCTCGGCGACTACATCACCCCGCGCCTGGTCTCCAACGACCAGTTCATCGGCAACGTCATCTACAGCAACATCGCCAACAACCAGCCCTTCGCCGCCGCCCTGGCGCTGGTCCCGATCGTCGTCATGATCGCCTACCTCCTGGTCGCCCGGCGGCTCGGCGCCTTCGAGCACGTCTGATGGAGGCGAGCGGACGATGAGGCTCTCGAGACGCTCCCAGTGGCTGCTGCGGATCGCCGTCGCGGTCGCCCTCGCCTTCATCTACGTCCCGCTGATCGTGATCGGGATCTACGCCTTCAACTCGAGCAAGATCCTCGAGTGGCCGCCGCCGGGGCTCACCACCCACTGGTTCTCCCAGGCCTTCAAGGACGAGGCGGCGCGCGAAGCCTTCGTCACCTCGATCAAGGCCGGCGTCGTCGCGGCGGCGATCGCCCTCGTCCTCGGGACCCTGGCCTCGCTGGCGGTCGCCCGCCACCGCTTCTTCGGCCGCGAGACGATCAGCTTCCTGGTGATCCTGCCGATCGCCCTGCCGGGGATCGTCACCGGCGTCGCCATCTCCAACACCTTCACCCAGGTCCTCGACGTCCCCCTCAGCCTCTTCACGGTGATCGTCGGCCACGCCACCTTCTGCATCGTCGTCGTCTACAACAACGCGGTCGCCCGCCTCCGCCGCCTCTCCGGCTCCTTCGAGGAGGCCTCAGCCGACCTCGGCGCCCATAGCTGGCAGACCTTCCGCTACGTCACCTTCCCGGGGATGAAAAGCGCCCTGATCGCCGGCGGCCTGCTCGCCTTCGCCCTCTCCTTCGACGAGATCATCGTCACCAACTTCACGATCGGGGCCGGCGAACAGACCCTGCCGATCTGGATCTACTCCAACCTCTTCCGCCCCCACGAACTCCCGATCGTCAACGCCGTCGCCGTGATCGTAATCCTGATCTCGATCATCCCCGTCTACCTCGCCCACCGCCTCGGAGCCGAGGAGGGCGGCGCCACCGCCGGCCGCGGAGCCGGCGGCGGCGTCGAGACCGAGGCCACCGCCGTCCCCTAGCGACACATTCGTCTGTTCCTTTTCGTTGCTATCTGCCGATAAGGAACAGGCGAACGCCCCCGTTACGGACGAGGCCTTCTTCGTCTGTTCCTTTTCGTTGTCAGGGACGGCTAAGGAACAGGTGAGACGGGGGTGCGGAGGAAGCCGGCGATCTCGGCCAGGGCTCGATCCGGTTCGTCGCGGAGCTGCTCCCATCCGATTCGGGGCACCCGGTAGCCGGCGCGAGCCAATTGCTGATTCCGCTCCCCATCGCGCCTCTGCGCGCGGGGATGGTCGTGGAACCTGCCTCCGTCCGTTTCGACGACCACTCGCTGCTCTCGCCAGAGGAAGTCGACCTCGATGGTCCTCCCGGCAATTCGCAGCATCTCGTTGGTCTCCGGAATCGGCAGCGCGTGATGCGTGAGCAGAGGCAGCATTCGGGCCTCCATGCGGCTTCGCAGTCGCATTCTCGGCGTGTAGCGGCGCCACTCTTCGAGGATCTCGTTCAGCCTGCGACTTCCCCGCCTCCTGCTTTCGGAGAGGATCTCGTCGATCGCCGAGATCTCGAGCACACCGAGTACCGCTGCCTCCTCGACCGCGTCGGTCAGCGCCTTGGCGCCGGCGATGCCGGCCAGATCGACGAGGGTGCGGGCGGGACCGGTGCAGGGGATGCCGAGTCGATCGCACACGTGCTCAGGCAGGGGCGGCGGAGGAAAGCGGCGCCGGATTCCCGGGATCTTGCGTCCGGCTTCGGTCGGCGCGATGACTTCCACCTCTCCCGGCCTCGCCTTCCACAGGCCCAACAGCCACGCAGCGGACCCATGGGAGACGACCGTTCCCCGGCCACAGGCGAGCGTCGCCGCCATGAAGCGCCCGTGGAGGTTCGCCGTTCGCCGGCCGACCGAAAAGGTCGATCGGAACAACGGATAGAGCCGGGCGGACGCGACCCCCTGCTCTATCGCCTCCTCACCCAGACCCAGCCCCCGCAGCTGCTGCCGCGAGATCACCCCGTGCTGCCGAGCCGCAATCTCGCCTGCCTCTAGCCAGAGTTCTCCTCGTCTGTTCCTTCTCGTTGCGATACACGGATAAGGAACAGGCGAATGAAATTCTCCCCCCTGTCGGACCGGGGAGCGCGGAAATTGGGCGGAAGCGCCCGGCGGGTGACTAAAGCGGGATGTTGCCGTGCTTGCGCTTCGGCTGGTCGACGCGCTTGGTCTGCAGCATCCGCAGCGCCCGGATCAGCTTCGGGCGGGTCTGGCGGGGCTCGATGACGTCGTCGATGTAGCCGCGCTCCGCCGCCGAGTAGGGGTTGGCGAAGTGGGCTTTGTAGTCGTCGATCAGTTTCTGGCGCCGCTCGTCGGGGGTCGGCGAGTTGGCGATGTCTTTGCGGTAGATGATGTTGACGGCGCCCTCGGGACCCATCACCGCGACCTCGGCGGTCGGCCAGGCGACGTTGTAGTCGGCCAGCATGTGCTTGGAGTTCATGACGTCGTAGGCGCCGCCGTAGGCCTTGCGGGTGACGACGGTGAGCTTCGGCACCGTCGCCTCGGTGAAGGCGTAGAGCAGCTTGGCGCCGTGGCGGATGATCCCGTTCCACTCCTGGTCGGTCCCCGGGAGGAAGCCGGGGACGTCCGTGAAGGTGAGGATCGGGATGTTGTAGCAGTCGCAGGTGCGGACGAAGCGGGCCGCCTTCTCGGAGGCCTCGATGTCGAGCACCCCGGCGAGGAAGGCAGGCTGGTTGCCGACGATGCCGACGGGATAGCCGTCGAGGCGGGAGAACCCGCAGACGATGTTTTTCGCGAAGTGCTCGTGGACCTCGAAGAACTCCTCGTCGTCGACGACGCGGGCGATCACGTCGCGCATGTCGTAGGGCTTCTGCGGGTCGTCGGGGACGAGCGTGTCGAGCTCGTCGTCTTCGCGCTCGGGGTCGTCCGTGGGCTCGAACCGCGGCGGCGCCTCGAGGTTGTTCGAGGGCAGGAAGCTCATCAGATAGCGCACGTCCTCGAGGCAGCTCTCCTCGTCCTCGGAGGCGAAGTGGGCGACGCCGGACTTCGAGTTGTGGCTCATCGCCCCGCCGAGCTCCTCGAACTCGACTTCCTCCCCGGTCACCGTTTTGATCACTTCCGGGCCGGTGATGAACATGTGCGAGGTCTCTTTGACCATGAAGATGAAGTCGGTCATCGCCGGCGAGTAGACGGCGCCGCCGGCGCAGGGGCCCATGATCAGGCTGATCTGCGGGATCACCCCGGAGCACTGGACGTTGCGGACGAAGACGTCGCCGTAGGCGCCGAGGGAGACGACCCCCTCCTGGATGCGGGCGCCGCCGGAGTCGTTGATCCCGATCACCGGCGCCCCGACCTGGGCCGCGAAGTCCATCACCTTGCACATCTTCTCCGACATAACCTCGCCGAGGCTGCCGCCGAAGACGGTGAAATCCTGGCTGAAGACGAAGACGGTGCGGCCGTCGATCGTCCCGTGCCCGGTGACGACGGCGTCGCCCCAGGGCCGGTTCTTCTGCATTTCGAAGTCGTAGGTGCGGTGGCGGACGAAGGTGTCGAGCTCCTCGAAGGAACCGGGGTCGAGCAGCTTCTCGATCCGCTCCCGGGCGGTCATCTTGCCCTTCGCGTGCTGCTTCTCGACCGCCGCCTCGGAGGCGGAGTGGACCGCCGCCTCGCGCAGCTCGCGCAGGTAGGCGAGCTTCTCGTCGTGCGTTTCCGGGTTTCTCTCGCGCATCGGGCGCGGAAGTCTATTTAGGCCGGGTTTTCGATGCCCTCAGACAGACGAAGGACCCGCCGGAGCGGGCCCTTCGATTCCACGATGCGGCTGAATACTAGAGTTCCGCGCACACGACGAAGGCCACAACTGACCAATTTCCAGCCTGTCCAGGGCCGGTCTCGTGGGCAATCGCCGACCAGCCGGTCCGGGTCGAGCCGCTGGAGACCGGGTAGGAAGCGGTGACCGAGACCTCGGCGAGTTCGCCTTCGAGGCGGACGCCGCCCCCGATCGCCTGCTTGCCGCTCGGGCAGTTGACGGTCGCAGTCTTGTTCGCTTCGCTGTCGGAGACGCTGCCGGCGTCGAAGTAGGCGATGTTCCTCACCAGCTGCGCGTAGAGGCTCGAGGAGATCTTCGAGGCGACGATCGATTCGTTGGCGAGCTTGTCCGTCTGCACCGCTTCGTTGGCGATCGTCCGCGGGCTGACCGCCTTCTTGGCGAGCTTCTTGCCGGTGACCGCGCCGGTGGCGAGCTTCTCGTTGGTCACCTGGCCGGCGCCGATGTCGAGCTGGTTGACGCCGCCGTTTTTGATTTTCCCGGAGGTGACCGCCTGGGTCTTGATTTTGGCGTTGGTCACCGCCTGGCGGGCGATGTTGACGGCCTTGACCTGGCCGGCACCGAGCTTGGTGGCCGCCACCGCGGTCGCGCTCAGGGCGATGAACACGGCGGTGATGGAAAGGACGTTGGCAACCGTGAGGTGCCGCTTCAGGTTCTTCACTCTTCAGAGTCTCCTTTGGAGGACTTCGTTGTCAGACGAAAGGGCGGCGCTGCGGCTCGGCCAGGTGGTCGAGCACTGCTTCCAGATCGGCCTCGCCGAGGCCGGACTCCTCACCGGCACGCAGCTGGACCCGAGTGCCGAAGCCCTTCTCGGCCATCGTCACCTCGACGCCCTCGACGGTCGCGATCAGCTCCGCCAGCTCGGGCTCGGACTTCATCAGGGTCCTTGAAACCTCGATCATTGTGGGCCGCTTCCACCAGCCGAACGGGGTTCCTTCCCGAGGAACGGATTGAGAAAGAACGTTCAGGCCACGTTTGGTGAGTTGTGGGGGCTATAGCCCTCCAAATTCACCAATCGCTAGAAGAAGGCGCCGCCCTTGTATTCGCCGAAGACCTCGCGCATGGCGCCGCAGACCTCGCCGATCGAGGCGTTGGCGGCGAGGGCGGCGCGGATCGGGTGGAGGAGGTTGCCGTCGCCGCGGGCGACGTCGCGGAGGGACTCGAGCCTGACCTCGACCTCGGCCCGGTCGCGGTTCTCCTTGAAGGCCTTGAGCCGTGCCAGCTGGCGCTGCTCGGCCTCGGGGTCGACCTTGAGGATGTCGACGTCGTCGACCTGGTCGGTGACGAACTTGTTGACGCCGACGATCACGTCCTGGCCGCTCTTGTAGCGCTCGTGGTAGCTGAGCGCCGACTCCTCGATCTCGCGCTGCATGAACTCCAGCGCCTCGACCGAGCCGCCGAGCTCTTCGACCTTGTCCATCAGCTCCCAGGAGCGGTTTTCGATCTCGTCGGTCAGCGACTCGACGAAGTAGGAGCCGGCGAAGGGGTCGACGGTGTCGGCGGCGCCGGACTCGTACGCGATCACCTGCTGGGTGCGCAGGGCGATCCGGGCCGAGCGCTCGGTCGGCAGCGCCAGCGCCTCGTCGAAGCCGTTGGTGTGCAGCGACTGGGTGCCGCCGCAGACCGCCGCGAACCCCTGCAGGGCGACGCGGATGATGTTGACCTCCGGCTGCTGGGCCTGCAGGGTGACGCCGCCGGTCTGGGTGTGGAAGCGGATTTTCTGCGAGCTCGGGTTCTGCGCCTCGAAGCGCTCGCCGACGATCTTCGCCCACATCCGCCGCACCGCCCGGAACTTGGCGATCTCCTGGAAGACGTTGTTGTGGCCGTTGAAGAAGAAGGCCAGCCGCGGCGCGAACTCGTCGATCTTCAGCCCCCGCTCCAGCGCCGCTTCGACGTAGGCGATCGCGTTGGAGAGGGTGAATGCCACCTCCTGCACGGCCGAGCAGCCCTTCTCGCGGATGTGGTACCCGGAGATCGAGATCGTGTTCCATTTCGGCACGTGCTCGCTGCAGTACTCGAAGATGTCGGTGGTCAGCCGCATCGTCGGCTCCGCCGGGTAGATGTAGTTGCCGCGCGCCATGTACTCCTTCAGCACGTCGTTCTGGACCGTGCCGCGCAGCTTCTCCGAGGGCACCCCCTGCTCCTCGCCGACCAGCTCGTAGAGCAGCAGCAGGATCGCCGCCGGGGCGTTGATCGTCATCGAGGTGGAGACGCCGTCGAGCGGGATCTGGTCGAAGCAGATCCGCATGTCCTCGATCGTGTCGATCGGGACCCCGGTGCGCCCGACCTCGCCGTGGCAGAGCGGGTCGTCGGAGTCGCGGCCGAGCTGGGTCGGCAGGTCGAAGGCCATCGAGAGCCCGGTCGAGCCGTGCTCGATCAGGTAGCGGTAGCGCTCGTTGGTGTCCTCGGGGGAGGCGAAGCCGGCGTACTGGCGCATCGTCCAGAGCCGGTCGCGGTACATCCCCTCGTGGATGCCGCGGGTGAACGGCGGCTCGCCCGGCTCGCCGAGCCGCTCCTCCAGCTCGGGACCGACGTCGCCCTCCTCGTATAGAGGCTTCGATCTCGATCCCGGAGTCGGTGAAGACGCGCTCGTCGTCGGGCCCGACCAGGGGCGCGATCGTGCGATGCGCCTCCTGGGCGCCGGATCCGTCAGCCGCAGACATCACGGGGAGGATATTGCAGCGCGAACATCCGCTCGTCTTTGGGGTTGTTACATGGCGCAACCCGGGAATAACCTGGGCAGACAACACGAATCGCCGTAAGTCGCCTATAGGCACAGCAGGGGGCGGCAGCAACGGAGGAACTCACATATGACTCAAGCAACCCAGCCACGGATGGCTAGGGGGACGAAGCTGCCGCTCGCGGCTCTGCGCGGCTGCGCTGTTCGCGCTGCTGGCGTTCGCTCCCTTCGCCCAGGCCACGCCGGACCCGGTCGCCAGCGGCAAGACCATCGTCACCTTCAACAAGGGTTGGACCAGGTACCTGAAGACCTTCGGGATCAAGATCCAGAAGGTCGGCAAGCGCCAAGGTCAACAGGAAGAAGGCCACCTTCAAGGTCGAACGGCGGCGAAATGGACCCGACCAACGGCCTCGGGACCCTCAACCTCGCCGGCGGCATCAGGTTCAAGGCCGGCAAGAAGAAGGCGACGGTGAAGGGTCTCGTGCTCAACACCGGCAAGAGCTCGCTGATCGCGCAAGGTCTCCGGCAAGAAGGTGAAGTTCGCCACTCTCAAGGGCCTGAGCTACACCCGTAACGGCTTCGGGGTCAACGTGAACCTGAAGAAGATGAAGCTGACCGGCGCAGCCGCCAGGCAGCTGAACAAGAAGACGGGCTACGCCAAGGGCAAGCCGAAGCCTTTCCACGGCGGCAAGAAGATCGGCAAGTCCAGCTCCGAAAGCCAGCCGAGCACGGTGGCGATCATCCCGAGCGGCAATGTCGCCTTCAACGCCAACCAGGACCTGCTGCTGAAGCTGAAAGACGTTGAAACCAACGCCTCGGTGATCTCCCCGACCACCGAAAAAGGCCTCGGCAACTACGACCTGCCGATCACCGGCGGCAACATCAGCCCGACCGCCGGCGCCGGCCAGGTGCAGACCGCGGGCGGCCTGCTGCTGACCCAGAAACTCCCGACCAGCCCGACTACGGCGCTGGAAACGGAGATCACGCTCGGCAACATGTGGCTCGACCTGTCGGCGAAAACGGTGACGGTCGAAGTCGTCGCCAAATCCAACGCCAGCGAAAGCCTCAACCTCGGCAACCTGGGACGCAGCTCGATCGCCGACCTGACGATCACGGGCGTCTCCGCCGACGCGACGACCCGCACGGTCAGCGTCAGCTCCTCGGCGGTGCTGCAGCCGATCTCGGCTGAAGTGCTCGAGGGCTTCGTCAAGGTCTACCAGGCCTATTACGAAGGGGGCTTCTACCTCGAATTCTGCGCGCTCGCGACGCCGAACAATTGCGAATCCGCAGATCCGACCGAAAGAGCAGCCGAACAGGAAGCCGCCAAAGCGGCGGCCAAAGAAGCCGCGGAGAAACGTGTCGAAAAAGACCACATCTCCGCCGGCGACCCGCTGGGGACGTTCGCCTTCACGGTTCAGACCCAGTAGTCACGAAGCTCGCTGCATCGCGAGAGGGGGCGGCCTTCGGGCCGCCCCTCTTTGTTGCGTTAGGCCGAGTCGCCGACGAGGCGCTCGACGCCGCTCTGGTCGATCGTCCGGCGGAGGCCGTCGCCGAGGGCGATCTTCGGCTCCCAGCCGAGCAGGTCGCGGGCGCGGCCGATATCGGGGCGGCGCTGCTTCGGATCGTCCGTCGGCAGCGCCTCGTAGACGATCTCCGAGCGGGAGTCGGTCAGCTCGACCACCTGCTTCGCCAGTTCCAGCAGCGTGAACTCGTCCGGGTTGCCGATGTTGACGGGCGTGTGGACGTCGGACTCGGCGAGGCGGACGATGCCGTCGATAAGGTCGTCGACGTAACAGAAGCTGCGGGTCTGGCTGCCGTCGCCGAAGACGGTCAGCGGCCGGTCCTGCAGCGCCTGCCGCAGGAAGGTCGGGATCGCGCGGCCGTCGTGGGCGCGCATCCGCGGGCCGTAGGTGTTGAAGATGCGGACGATCGCCGTGTCGACGCCCTGCTGGCGGTGGTAGGCCATCGTCAGCGCCTCGGCGTAGCGCTTCGCCTCGTCGTAGACGCCACGCGGGCCGATCGGGTTGACGTGGCCCCAGTAGTCCTCCTTCTGCGGGTGGACCTCCGGGTCGCCGTAGACCTCGCTGGTCGAGGCGATGAGGAAGCGGGCGCGCTTCCACTTCGCGACCCCGAGCATGTGATGGGTCCCGTGGGAGCCGACTTTGAGCGTGTGCAGCGGCAGCCGCAGGTAGTCGATCGGGCTCGCCGGCGAGGCGAGGTGATAGACGAAGTCGACGTCCTCGGGGATGTCGACGTAGGTCGTGATGTCGACGTGCCGGAAGTCGAAGCGCTCGTCGCGGATGTGTTCGATGTTCTCCAGCGACCCCGTCTCCAGGTTGTCGATACAGATAACCCGGTGCCCGTCCCCGAGCAGACGCTCGCAGAGGTGGGACCCGAGGAAGCCGGCGCCGCCGGTGACTACGCAGGTGCTCATGCGGACGATCCTATCGGGCTGCCCGAGCCCTGGACGTTCTGCGGAGAGCGCGTGCAATTTCCGATCTTTTGGATTGGGGCATTTGTCCAAGTGGGGGGAGAGATGTACCGGTTTCGTATCTCACTCCGACAGTGTCCGAACCAGTGGAGGCGACCGAGGTCCAGGCAGCTCGCAAGCGGGCGGCGGTAGAAACCTATGCCCGGCACGAGGCGACGCTGCGGCGTACCGCCCGCCGCTTCTCGCTCTGCGCCGACGACGCCGAGGAAGCCGTGCAGCGGGGCCTGGAGATCCTCCTGCAGAAGGCGCCGACGGGCGACTCGCGGCGGCTGATCAAGTGGATGCAGAAGGTGGTCAAGCACGAGGCGCTGGCGATCCGCTACGACCGCGAACGCGTCCTCGCGGGGCCGGCGGCCCTCGCACCCGAGCCCGGCGCCGAAGACTGGATCGCCCTGCTGCCCTCCGTCAGCGACGGCCCGGAGGAGAGGCTCGAGCGACAGGAGGCGATCGCCCGCAGCCGCGAGGCGCTGCAGGCGTTGAAGCCGCAGGAGCTGCAGGCGCTGACCCTGCTCGCGGAGGGCTACTCCTACGCGGAGATCGGCGAGATCCGCCAGTGGAGCCCGACGAAGGTGAATCGTTGCGTCGCCGAGGGCCGGGAGCGGTTCCGCCGCCTGCTCGCGAGCAGCGAGGACGGCAGCCGCTGCAAGACGATCAGGCCGCTGCTCTCCGCCTTCTGCGACGGCGAGGCGACCCCCCAGGAGGCGGCGCGGCTGCGCGAGCATCTGCGCGCCTGCGCCGCCTGCCGGGCGACCCTGCGGACCTACCGGGCGGCGCCGGCTGCCGCCGCGGCCGTGGCTCCTGCCCTGCCGCTCCACCAATCGCTCTGGGAACGGGTCCAGGAAGCGGCCGGGTCGATCTCATCGCGACTCGGCGGTCGCGGGGAGGCGGTGACGCAGATGGCCGGTGGCGGTGGAGCCGGCGGAGTCGGGCTCACCGGGCTGGCGAAGATCGCCGCCCTCTGCGTCGTCACCGCCGGCGGCGCCGGTGCCTGCGTCGCGACCGGCCTGCTCCCGACTTCCCTCGCTGCCGAAGAGCCGCACCAACCCGAGCATCGTCAGGAGCGCCGCCTGGTAGACCTGCCGCAGCCGGAACCGACTCCGTCGCCCGCACCGGCGCCGGACCCGAAGCCGGCTCCGAATCCCGAGCCGCAGGCCGCGCCGGCTGCCGAACCCGAAGCACCGGTCGAAAGCGAACCCGTCGCCACCGAACGGGCCCCGGTCAGCGCCGAACCGATCGAGGAAGCCCCCCTCCCGGCGCCCGAACCGGCGCCCACCCCCGCCAGCTCAAGCGGCGGCAACCCGGCAGGGGAGTTCGGCCCGTGAGGTGGGCCCGCCACACCCTTCTCAGCAGCCTCGTCTTCAGCCTGCTCCTCGGCTTCACCGCCGGCGCCGCGCCTGCGACGAGCCTCGAATGGCGTTCCAAGCCCACCTTCTTCGTCCTCTCGCAGCTCAACCCGAGCGGAAGCGCGAGGCTGGTCTACCGCCTCCTGGATTCGCACGGGCAGGCGATCGGCGAACCGATCGAAAGGCCTCCGACCGAACCGGTCAACGTGGTGCAGGTCCCAGCCGTGCCGGGGATCTACACCTTCGAGGAACGCTCCGAGGACGCCGCGGGCAACGAGCTGGGGAGGGCAACCACGGCGCTGCGCTTCGACGACGTCGCTCCACCGCCGCCGGCGCCCCGCCCCGCAGACGGTTGGACCCTCGGGACCGAACCGGTCGCGCTCGAGTTCGAACCGCCCGCGGGGACGTTGCCGATCTCGGGGATCCGCGGCTACGAGCTGGCGCTGGACCGGGGCGAGGTTCGCTTCGAGACCCTCGCCGACTCGATCTCGCTCGGCTTCCTCCCGGACGGCATCCACCAGGTCGAGGTGGCGGCGGTCTCCGGCTCCGGTGTCCGTTCGGCGACCCGTACCGTCAGCCTCGCGGTCGACGCCACGGCGCCGAGCGTCTCCCTCCAGGGCACGCCCGCCGGCTGGAGCAGCGGGCCGGTGAAGCTGACGGCGCTCGCTCGCGACTCGCTCTCCGGGATGGACCCCTCCGGCCCGGCCGGGCCGCTGACGGCTATCGGAGTCGACGGCGGCTCCCCCACCACCGCTCCCGGCGCCACCGCCTCGACCTGGGTCAGCGGCAGCGGCGTGCACACCGTGCGCTTCTACGGGCGCGACGCGGCCGGCAACGTCGGCGACGGTGGGCCCGGCTCGCCGCCGCCGCAGACGGCCCTGGTGAGGATCGACGCAGAGCCTCCGCGGGTGGAGTTCGCAGCCGCGCAGGACGCGAGCGACCCGGAGCGGATCGAAGCGATCGTCAGCGATCCCCTCTCGGGGCCGAGCCCGAGTCGCGGATCGATCGCGATCCGGCCGGCGGGGACCCGCGCGAGCTTCGCGCCGCTGCCGACCCGGGTCGAGGCCGGGCGGCTGATCGCCCGCTGGGACTCCGATTCCTACCCCGACGGGAAGTACGAGTTCCTCGCGACCGGCTTCGACGCGGCGGGCAACTCGGCGAGCGGCGCCAGCCGCTTCCACGGCGGCAGGATGGTCCTCGTCAACCCGCTGAAGACGCCGGTGACGCTGCGGACCAAGCTCGCCGGCACACGCCTCAGCGGCTCCCTGCGGCGCAGCCTGGGAGGGCCAGTCGGCGGGCAGACCGTGACGATCGCCGAGAGCTTCGCGGCCGGCTCCGACCGTCAACGCCGGACCACCGAGGTCCGCACCGCGGCCGACGGCACCTTCTCACTGCAGCTGAAGCCCGGACCGAGTCGCGAGGTGGCGGCCGGCTTCGACGGCAACCGCCTGCTCAGCCGCGCCGGCAGCCCGGCGCTCCACCTCGCGGCGGCGCCGCGAATCCGCTTCCACGCCTCGGCGGCAACGGCGTCGATCGGCGGCAGGCCGATCGTCTTCGGCGGCCGGGTCGCCGCCCCGGGAGCGCAGGGAGCGCTCGCCGGCCTCCCGGTCGAATTGCAGTTTCGCTATCCCGGCGCCGGCTGGAGCGGGTTCCGCACCGTCGAGGCCGACAGCCGCGGCCGCTTCCGCCTCGCCTATCGCTTCAGCGACGACGACAGCCGCGGCGTCCGCTTTCGCTTCCGCGCCCACGTAAAAGGCCGCGAGGGCTGGCCCTTCGGACCGAGCGCCTCGCGGCCTGTGAGCGTCAGAGGACGCTGATGCTGCTTACCGCAGGGCGGTGATCTGCCCGCTGACCGTGCCGACGACGCCGGTGGCGGTGTCGACGACGCCCTGGGCGCGGGAGGTCTGCTCCTCGACTGCCTTGCGGACGCGCTGCTCGACTTCGTTGCGGCTGCGCTTGATCGTCGTCTCGACGTTGCGCCGGTGGTTGCGGGCCTCGCGCTCGACCTGGTTGCGGGTCTTGCGGGCCTCGGTGATCGCCTTGCGGCGGGCGGTGGAGCCGCGGCGCTCGGTCCGTTTCAGCGATTTGCGCAGGTTGCTGCGGTAGCTCTTGATCTGCCGCTCGGCCTTGCTGCGGTCGGTCCACGGCTCGACCAGGTCGGAGACCCGGTCGCTGACCGCGAGGACGGCGCCGACGGGGAAGTCGACGGCGGTCTCGACGACGGTCTGGACCTGGTTCTTCTCGGCGACGGCCGTCCTGGTGGCGGCGCGTTTCGAAGCTTTGGCGGTCTTGGCCGCGGATTTTTTCGCTTCGGTGGTCGCTCGTTTGGCCTGCGTTTTCGATTTGCTGCCGTTGCTTTTGCTCTCAGCCATGCGAAGAAAACACCTCTTCAGTTTGATTTGGGGGCTTGGGGAAGTGCCCGAGTGTAGCGAACGTAGGTTCGTGGGAACAGACGTTTGTAAACCGCTTGGGAAGAAGGGTTACGCGGCTTTTGCCAATTGCGCGGCGCGGACCGTGGCGAGGCCCTCCTCGCTGTTGGCCGCGGCCATCGGATAGCGCGCTTCGAGGTCGAGCATCGCCTCGGAGAGGCCGCCGTCGCCGAAGGCGACAGCCCCGCCCGCCTCGCGGGCGATCAGCTGCGCCGCGGCGGCGTCGACGGAGCGGCAGGAGCGCAGGCTCAGCATCGCGTCGAAGCGGCCGGCGGCGACGTAGACGGCGCTGATCGCGATCGAGCCGACGACCCGCAGCCGGAAGACCTTGCCGCACAGGGCCTCGAAGGCCGGCAGCGCCCATTCCGGCTCGGCCGACTCGACGCCGACCACCTCGAGCCGCTCCTCGCTCGGGGTCACGCGCGCCGGGCTGCCGCCAGCTTGGGCGCCCTCGCCGCGGCGGGCGATGAACTCCTCGTCGGCGCCGAAGTCGTGGACGAAGCCGAACTCGACGTCGGCCATCGAGGGGCCGGAGGCGACGGCGATGCGAGACGGTGAAGGAGGGGATCGTGCGGCGCGCGTTCAGCGAGCCGTCGATCGGGTCGATCACGACCCGCGCCTCGCCGCCCTCGCCGAAGCTGACTTCGCCGCGCTCCTCGGAGACGGCGACGAAGGAGGCGCCTGCGGCCGCCAGCCGGTCGAGCTCGGCGAAGACGACGTCCTCGGCGCGGCGGTCGATCACGAGGGTGCGATCGCCGCCCTCGCCGACCCCCTCGTAGACGGTTCGTTCCTCGCTGTCCGGCGTCTGCTCGAAGATCGGGCGCTGGGCGGCGACGATGCGGCGGCAGATCGCCGGCCAGTCTGCGGAGAGGACGTCCATCGAGCGCATGCTAGAGATCGTCTACCCGCGCCGGACAGGCGCTAGCTTTGAGCGGTGCGCCAGGACCAGATGACTGCTGAGAGCGCGAGCCCGGAGCGCGAGCGCGCGATCGCCCACGGCGAGGGGCCGCTGCTGATCGTCGGCGCCGGCCGGCACCGGCAAGACCGAGCTGCTCGCCCACCGCCTCGCGCATCTCGTGGCCGCCGGGGCTCGGCCGCGAGAGCGTCCTGATGATCGCCTCGACGCCAGGCGACGGCGGCGCGGCTGCGTGAGCGCTGCGAGGCGCTGCTGGAGGGCTCCTTCGAGGAGCTCTGGATCGGCAGCTGGGACGCGATCGGCGAGCGGCTGCTGCGCGAGTACTCCGAGGCGGCCGGGCTCGACCCCTTCTTCGACGTCCTCGGCCCGGCCGAGCGGCTGGCGATGCTGCTCGACCGCCTCGACCAGCTGCCGCTGCGCCGGCACGAGATCCGCGGCAACCCGGCCGGGCTGCTGGCCCGGCTGCTGGCCCGGATCGACCGCGCTGAAGGCCGAGCGGATCGGCCCCACCACCCTCTCCGAACAGGCGCGGAGCCGGGCCGAGGCGGCCGCCGACGAGGCCGAGCGCGAGGCGGCGCGGCGCGAGCTCGAGTTCGCCGAGCTCTACGCCGCCCACGACCGCATCCTCGCCGAGGCCGGCAGCCTCGACCGCGGCGACGTCTTCCTCGCCCTCGACTGCCTCTTCGCCGAGCGCCCCGACGTGCGGCGGCGGGTCGCCGAGCGCTTCGGTCGGCTGATGGTCGACGAGCTGGAGGAGGCGAGCGCGGCGCAGCTGGCGCTCTGCCGAGTCGCTCGCCGCCGACAACCCGAACCAGGTCTTCGCGCTCGGAGAGCAGCGACGGCGTCACCGCGACGCCGCGGCGGTGGTTCGCGCGACGCATCCCGGCGGCGAGCGCATCCTCCTCGAGCAGCGCTTCCGCGAGCCGAAGCTCGGCTTCTGGCGCTGCGCGAACGAGCGCGCCCAGGCGCAGGCGGTGGCCCGCGAGCGTCGAGCACCTGGGGGCCGCGGGGACGGCGCCGGACCAGATCTGCGTCCTCGTCGCCGAGCCGGCCAAGCAGGGCGGCGCGGTTGCCGCGGCGATGGAGGAGCGCGGCATCCCCTTCCACCTCTCCGGGCCGACGGCGCTCTTCCAGCGGCCGGAGGTGCGCGACGCGATCGCCTGGCTGCGGGTGCTGGCCGACCCCGACGACTCCGCCGCGGCGGCGCGGGCGCTGACCCGGCCGCCGGTCGAGCTGCGCTCGGGCGACCTGGCGCGGCTGACGACGATCGCCCGGCGGCGCAAGCAGGACATGGTCGCCGCCTGCGAGGCCGCGCTCGACAGCCCCCAGTTCCAGCCCGAGGCGCGGGAGCGGATCCAGGCCTTCCTCAAGCTCTACAACGGGCCGCCGCGATCATGGAGGAACGGCGGGCGGACGTCTTCGTGCGGCGACTGATCGAGCAGGTCGGGCTGCGGCGCCAGCGCCTCTTCGCCGCCCAGCCCGAGGTCGCCGAGCGGCTGCTCGGGCTCTCGCAGCTGGCCGAGCTGGCGACCGCCTGGAGCCGGCGCGAGCCGCACGGCTCGACCCGCGCCTTCGTCTGCCTACCTCAGCGCCGTCGCCGAGGCCGGGATCGAGCCGAGCAGGCCGAGCGAGGAGCCGCCTCCCCCGGCGCGGTCAAGGGGATGGCCGCCGACGCGGTCAAGGGGCTCGGCTTCGACCACGTCTTCGTCCTCGGCCTCGAGGAGGAGCGCGACTGGGAGCGGATCGGCTCGCCGGCGCGGCAGGGGCTGGTGCTCTCCCGCCTCGAGCGCAGCGGCGGCGAGGCGGCGCATCCGTCGCGCTTCTACGAGCAGGCGCTCGCGGCGGCCGCGGACGGCGAGTCGAGGAGCTGCACGAGGAGGAGCTGTTCGGCCCCGCCGAGGGCCTGCACGCCACCTACCGGGCGCTGCGCGAGCAGGTGCTGGAGGCCTCCTGGCGGGCCGGGCGCGAGCTCTCCGAGCCGCGCCTCGACACCGCGATCGACGTCAACCGGGCGATCGCCCGCTACCTCGAGCTGCTGAAGCTGGCGGCGCTGGCGCAGCGGCCGGGGGACGAGCCGACGGCGGAGGCGATCGAGGCGGTCAACGGGCTGCTGCGGCAGGTCGCCACCCCCGAGCAGCAGGCCGAGCTCGACGCCTCCTCGCTCGACGCCTACCTGCTCGACTCCGAGCGCGAGCGCGGCCGCCGCCTCGAGCTCGTCGCCGCCCGCGAGGAGCCCTCGCTGGAGGCCTTCCTGCCGCGGCGCGGCGACGGCATGCTCAGCCTCTCGGCCTCCGACCTCTCGCTCTACCTGACCTGCCCGCTCAAGTACAAGTTCGCGCGCGTCTTCGGGATCCCGCAGGAGCCGACGATCAACCAGCGCTTCGGCATCCTCTTCCACAACGTCCTCGAACGCTTCCACAAGGAGCCGCCCGAGAACCCCGAGGAAGGGCTGCGGGTGCTTAACCGGCTCTTCGAGGCCGGCTGGCGGCGGACCGGGTTCGGCTCCAGCGACGACGAGCTGCAGTTCCGCGACCGCGCCCGCGAGGCGCTGCGCCTCTATTGGGAAAACGAGCGCGAGTCCGAAGGCGAACCGGTCTGGCTGGAGAAAAAGTTCGACTTCAAGGTCGGCGACCACCACGTCCGCGGCCGCGTCGACCGCGTCGACCGCCTCCCCGACGGCGATTACGAGCTGATCGACTACAAGACCGGCGAGCGCAAAACCGCCGACGACCTCGACGACGACCTGCAGCTGGCGCTCTACCGGATGGCCGCCCGCGAGGCCTGGGGAATCGAGGCCGGCACCGGCAGCTACTACTACGTGCTAGACGGCGACAAGGTGGTGGCCCCGACGAAGCCCGACGACGCCGAGCGAGTAGAGCGCACCGTCCTCCAAGTAGGCGAGGGCATCCTCAGCCAGGACTTCGAGCCCCGCCCCTCCCCCAGCGTCTGCAGCTGGTGCGACTACCGGCTGATCTGCCCGGCTGCTGAAGCTTAAGGATCAAGCCTTGACCGGCTGGAATTCCGGCCCCTGACTGAGCTCTAGAACAAGCCGCAGCAGTTCAGCCTTCAACTCGAGCAACTCGTTGTCTACATGCGCGTTCTCTGCGAGGTACAGGACCCCGTTATCAGCCGCACCTGCTCTGAGCGCCACCCTGACCGCGTAGATAGTTGCGGTCCTGTGGCGCCTCTGGTAGATCGCCCCTGCCTCGGAAAGAGACCGGCTGCTCATCAAAATGGGAAGGAGTTGCGCCCATTTCATTTCCGCCGTATCGCGGATCGGAAGTTGCGAAACATCAGCGATCGCAAGACGCAATAGACGGATTGCCGTCGCAGCGTCTTGATCACTCCTGACCTTCTCCGCCAAGCGAGCGATCCCCTTGAAGATGAAGGCAGCCATACCTTGAAGCCATCCCACGGCGAGGAAAATCAAGATGCCTCCACCGATCAACAACGCGACGTCGAGGTCCTTTGCACCGCCAGGAGCCAGTGCACCGGCGATAAGCGTGGCTCCGACACCTCCCATCCCCCAGTGGAAGCGCTGGCCGCTCAACCGGCACCTTCCTCTCTCGCCTCCGGGAGAAGTTCGATGCCCGATTGAGTGAGGTCGTCCAGCTCCTCCGCGGCGATCGCCCTTTTCTCGTCGATGATTTCGAGTTTTAGATTGCCCACCCCCCGCAGCACTTCACGGAGACGATCCTCGAACCGGAGTTCATAGGCAGAGTGACTCCTCCCCTTGCGCGCTAGTTCCGCTGCCGCCAGGGTCTTCATGTGCTTGCTGACGGTGCCGGAATTGAGTGACAGCGCCGTTGCCAACTGCTTCTGCGTCGCGGGCCTTCGGAGCAGGAGTAGAACAATGCGATAGCGGTCTGAGTCAGCTAAAGCTTGAAGAATCGTGACGTCCGATGGGGGGGATAGGGTCGCCTTCAGAACTTCAGTTTTTCAGTTTTCCTCCCCCATCGCTAGACATGGGTTTTTTTCAATGCCTTATATCCGAGAGTGGTAAGTCGCCCTCCGGCTCGTTCCCTTTCCTCACTTTGGTCCCCTACAAGGGACCAAATCGCGTAGACGTCGATTGCTCGGCCTCTGGGCCGGCCCTAGACCTGACTCAGTTCTTCTCGTCGCCGCGCTGGCGGAGGAAGCGCTGGAAGTCTTGGGCGAGGGTGTCGGCTGAGGGGAGCTCGCCTTCCTCGTCGATCAGATCGGTCTGTTCGGCCTCGATCCGGGTGACCAGCTCCTCGATCTCCGGGTTGGCGGCGACGGCGCGCCCGATCTGCTCCTCGTAGTCGACCGTTTCCTCCTCCAGCTCGGAGGCCTCGACGGCGATCCCGGTCAGGCCCTCGAGGCGGCGCAGGAGGGCGAGGGCGGCCTTCGGGTTGGGGACGGCGGCGACGTAGTGGGGCACCGCCGCCCAGAGCGAGGCGGAGTCGATCCCGTTCTGGCGGCAGAGGTCGTGGACGACGCCGACGATCCCGGTCGGGCCCTCGTAGTTGGAGCGCTCGAGTTCGAGCTCCTCGACCAGCTCGGCGCTGGAGGCGAGGCCGGTAATCGGCACCGGCAGGGTGTGGGAGACCTCGGCGATCAGGGCGCCGAGGGTGATCACCATCTCCACCCCGAGGGTGTCGGCGACGGTCGCGATCGTCTCCGAGAAGGTGCGCCAGCGCAGATTCGGCTCGGTCCCGTCGAGGAGGACGAGGTCACGGTCGGCGCTGGGGATCTCGACCGCGTAGAGGTTGTTCTCGGGCCACTCGATGCGGCGGGTCTGCCCTTCGTCCATGGTGATCGTCGGCCGGGTCGACTGGAAGTCGAAGTAGTCCTCCGGATCGACGCTGGCGACGAGCTCGGCATCAAGCGCGGTGGCCACCGCCCCGAGCGCGGTCGAGGCGGCCGCGGCGGCGTCGTTCCAGCCGCGAAATGCGCAGACCATGACCGGCGTGCGCAGGTGGGGCAGATCGCCTTCCCAGCTGAGTGAATCCACGCTTTCGAGCGTAGACCATCAGGTCCGCTTGCCTGGGCTCAGGCGGTGCGGGCGCGACGGATCAGCTGCGCCGCCATGAACAGGGCCAGCGCCGCGAAGCAGAGCTGCAGGGCGCGTTCGGAGACGTGGTTGGCGACGGCGACGCCGAGCAGCACCCCGAGCGGGGAGAGGGCGCCGACGATCAGCGCCTCGCGGAGGCGGACGTTGCCGTAGCCGTACTGGCGGTAGGCGCCGACGATCGCGACGACGACGATCATCAGCAGCGAGGTCGACTCCGCCTCGACCTGGGTGAGGCCGATGAAGATCGTCAGCGCCGGGACGAAGAGGACGCCGCCGCCGACCCCGACGAGGCCGCCGGTGAGGCCGCCGAAGAGGCAGATCAGCGCTGCCGCCAGCTCGTCCATCAGACCCTCCTCCTCACGAGATGATCAGCTCCACCGCGATCGCGATCAGGAGGCCGGCGAAGAGGTAGGAGACGGCGCGCTGGGAGATCCGCTGCTGGATCGCGGTGCCGAGGACGACCCCGAGGATCGCCGGGATCGCCAGCAGCAGGCCGGTGCCGACGTGGACGTTGCCGTAGATGCCGCCCTGGGCGAGCGCTCCGAGGAGGCCGATGAGGACGATCGCGGCGAGGCTGGTGCCGGTCGCCAGCCGCTCCCCGTAGCCGAACCAGAAGATCAGCAGGGGGACGATGACGGTCCCGCCGCCGACCCCGAAGAGGCCGCTGAAGATGCCGGCGAGGGTGCCGATCGCCGCCAGCTTCCAGATCTCGTGGTCCGGCGTCGCGGCGGCGGGCATCACGCGATACTAAGGCCGTGCCACACGACCCAGAGAGCGGGGGCGGCGACTGGGCGGCGCGACTGGAGCCGCTCCGCCGCGAGCCCGGGCGCGCCGCGATCCTCACCGACGTCGACGGGACCCTGGCGCCGATCGTCGAGCGGGCCGAGGACGCGGCGGTGCCGGCGGCGGCGCGCGAGGCGCTGGCGGCGCTGAGCGAGCGCTACGCGCTGGTCGGCTGCATCTCGGGCCGGCAGGCGCTGGAGGCGCGGCGGCTGGTCGGCCTCGAGACGCTCGCCTACGCGGGCAACCACGGCCTCGAGCTGCTGATGCCGGGAGAGGAGTCGCCGCGGCCTGATCCCTCGGTCGTCGGGCGCGAAGACGAAGCCTCGGACTTCCTCGCGGGGCTCGGCCTCGACCTTGGGGTGACAGGGCTGCGGCAGGAGGACAAGGGGCCGATCCAGGCGCTGCACTGGCGCGGCGCCGAGGACGAGGCCGCGGCCGAGACCCGGGCCCGCGATATCGCCCGCGACGCCGGGCGGGCGGGGCTGGAACCGCGCTGGGGCCGCAAGGTGCTGGAGCTGCGGCCGGTCGGCGGCGGCGGCAAGGACGGCGCCGTCGCCTCGCTGCTGGCCGAGGACGGGGTCGACCGCGCCACCTACGCCGGCGACGACCGCACCGACCTCGACGCCTTCCGGCGGCTGCGCGAGCTGGAGGAGGAGGGGCGGCTGAGCGCCGCCGTCTGCGTCGGCGTCCTCTCGGCGGAGGCGCCGGCGGAGCTGGCCGAGGAGTCCGACGTCACCGTCGCCGGCCTCGACGGCTGGCTGGAGATCCTCGAGTGGCTGGCCGCATGAGGCCGCTGAGCGCCTGATGCCCTACACCGACCTGCTCCGCGCCAGCGTCTTCATCACCGCCGCCGAGGCGACCGCGCTCGGCGCGATCACCGCCGTCGCCGCCAACCGCGACGGCGACCCGACGATCGTCCTCATCGGCGCCGCCTGGTGGCTGGTCGCGCTGGCGATCGGCCTCTACCTGGGGCGCCCGCAGCGGGCCGCCGACGATGTCCGCGACGCCCTCGCCCGCGCCCGCACCGCCACCTCGCTGCCGGACGTTGCCCCGGCCCGGATCGTCCTCACCCGCCTCTGGCCGATCGCCGTCACCGCGATCATGGCCGGCGTCCTTGGCATCTTCTTCCCCGGCGTCGCCGCGGTCGGCGCCGGCTACGCCCTCGTCGTCTCCCTCGCCTGGCACACCCGCGAGGCGGCGGTGCTCGGGGTCGAGCAGCGCGACGGCGTCAAGTTCTACGTCGTCCCCAACTCGCCGCTCAAACCGGTCGAGCTGGTGCGGGCGCCGGGGCTGCGCAGTTATAGCAGTTAATGTTCCATATATAGATCGTTAGCTGCTATAATGTGCGATCTATGGCACCTAAAGAACGGCAGACTCCTCCCCCGCTCCGGCGGGCACTGCGCGCCCTCGCCGAGGACATCGCCACCTGGCGGAAGCTGCGCGGGCTGACCCAGAGCCAGCTGGCCGACCGCAGCAACGTCTCTCGCGGGACCCTCCACCGGCTCGAAAAAGGCGACGGGGGGGTCTCGACCGAGAACCTGCTCCGAGTTCTCAGAGGTCTCGGGGTCCTCGACTCCTTCTCCCGAGCGCTGGACCCATACGAGTCCGACATCGGCCGCCTCCGGGCCGAGGAACGGCTGCCCGAGCGAATCCGCCCCCGAAGGCTGAGCGGGCCGAGCGATGGCTGACCGGCGGGTCGAGGTCTTCGTCCAGATCGAAGGAGCGGACCTGCGAGCGGGAGAGCTTTGGTCGCACCGTCGGCGCGGCCGGGAGTCGGCGACCTTCGCCTACGCGACCGACTACCTGCGGGACCCGGCAGCCTTCGAGCTCGACCCGGCGCTGCCGCTGGTCGACGGCCTGCAGCAGACCCCTGACGGGAAGGCGATCTTCGGCGCCTTCAGCGACTGCGCGCCCGACCGCTGGGGGAGGCGGCTGATCGGACGCGCGGTCCGGCGCCGAGCGCAGGAGTTATCCCGAACCGAGCCCAGCCTCGCCGAGATCGACTACCTCCTCGGCGCGAGAGACGACATGCGCCAGGGGGCGCTGCGATTCCGCGATCCCGAAGGCGAGCAGTTCCTCGCCGCCGAGGACGAGGGCGTTCCGGCCCTGGTGGCCCTGCCGCGATTGCTGGCGTCCTCGGAACGGGTGGAACGAGAGGAAGGGGACGACGCCGACCTCCAGGCCCTGCTCAAGGGGGGCAGCTCGCTCGGCGGGGCGCGGCCGAAGGCGCACGTGATCGACGAGAACGGGCGGCCGGCGATCGCGAAGTTCCCCAAGCCGGCCTCCGACGAGTGGGACGTGATCAGGTGGGAGGCCGTGGCGCTGCGGCTGGCCGAGCTGGCCGGGATCGAGGTTCCGTCCCACCGGTTGATCGAGGTCGGCAAGCGGCCCGTGCTGATCCTCGGCCGCTTCGATCGCAGGGGCGAGCGGCGGATCCCCTACGCCAGCGCGATGACGATGCTGGAAGCCTCCGACGGCGATTCCGGGAGCTATCTCGAAATCGCCGACGCGATCGAAACCCTCTCGCCGAACGCGAGCGCCGACCTCGCCCAGCTCTGGCGTCGGGTCGCCTTCTCGATCCTGATCTCCAACACCGACGATCACCTGCGCAACCACGGCTTCCTGCGGCTCTCGACGGCGGGTTGGTCGCTCTCGCCCGCCTTCGACCTCAATCCCGACCCGACGCCGGGGAGCCGTCACCTGAACACCGCGATCGACTTCCACGAGACCGAGGCGCGGCTCGAAACCCTGCTGGCGGTGGCGCCTGAGTTTCGGCTGAGCGAGGAGCAGGGCGAGGAGATCCTCGAGGAAGTCGGAGGGGCGACCTCTTCATGGCGGCGTGCGGCGGAGGGTCTCGGGCTGACCCCCAGCGCGGTCGAGGCGATGGCGCCCGCATTCGAGCACGACGAGGCTAGGGCCGTGGAGCGCCTAGCTTCTTGAGCTGCGCCCAGCTGCGGGTGTTGGCGACGTCCTCGGCGGTGAGCCAGGCGCGGCGGGCGGTGGCTACTGCGTAGGCCATGTTGTCGAGGGTGTCGACGCCGTGGGCGTCGGTGTTGAGGACGATCTTGACGCCGGCCTGGGCGGCGAGGCGGGCGTGGAGGTCGGAGAGGTCGCGGCGGTTGGGGTTGCCGTTGATCTCGATCATCGTGGCGGTGCGGGCGGCTGCCTCGGCGATCTTCTCGACGTCGACGCCGTAGGGCTCGCGGCGGCCGATCAGGCGGCCGGTGAGGTGGCCGATGCAGTCGACGTCGGGGTTTTCGATCGCGGTGAGGACGCGCTCGGTCATCTGCGCCTCAGAGACGTTGAACGAGGTGTGGACGGAGGCGACGACCCAGTCGAGGGCGGCGACGAGGTCGTCGGGGTAGTCGAGGGAGCCGTCGAGGCCGATGTTGATCTCCGAGCCGGAGAGGAGGCGGAACTTCTTCGTCCCGTTGTCCTCGTTCCAGGCCTCGATCTCCTCGATCCGCTCCCAGAGCCGCTCGGCGATGACGTGGTCGCCGAAGCCGTGACTGGCAGAGTGGTCGGTGATCGCCAGGTACTGGTAGCCGCGGTCGCGGGCCGTCTCCGCCATCTCCGCGACGCTGTTGCGGCCGTCGGAGAGGGTGGTGTGGGAGTGGAGGTCGCCCTTTATGTCGGTGAGCTCGACGAGCTGCGGCAGCTTGCCTTCGCGGGCGGCCTTGAGCTCACCGCGGCCCTCGCGCAGCTCCGGCTCGATGTAGGAGTAGCCGAGCCGCTCGTAGACCTCCAGCTCGGTCGCGCAGGTCTGGACGTCGCCGCTCTCGGTCTCGGTGATCCCGTGCTCGGAGACCGAGAGGCCGCGGCCGACCGCCTCTTCGCGCAGCTGCACGTTGTGTGCCTGGGAGCCGGTGAAGTGCTGGAGCAGGTTGCCGAAGGCGGCGGGGGGCACGATCCGCAGGTCGACCGAGACGCCGTTGTGGGTCTGGGCGTGGACGCCGTTCGCGGTGGGGTTGCCGGCGGCGGCGATCAGCGGGTGGCCGGCGAGGTGCTCGGAGAGCGCGGCCGGCTCCTCGGCGGTTGCGATCAGGTCGATGTCCTTGCAGGTCTCGCCCCAGCGGCGGACCGAGCCGGCGACATCGACCTGGTCGGAGGCCGGGTGGTCTCGAAGTGCCGCCGCCAGCTCCTCGGCGATCGGCTTCACCTTCGAGAGCAGGAGCCGGCCCGGCCCCTCCCCCGGCTCGCCGAGCCGCTCCAGGGAGGCGAGGATGTTCTCCTCGGCCTTGGCGCCGAGCCCTTTGACGTCGCGGATCTTCTCCGCCTCCGCCGCTGCTTTGAGGTCTTCCATCGAGGAGATTTCGAGCTCCTCGAAGAGCCGCCGGGCGGTTTTCGGGCCGACGCCGGGGACCCGGGTGACCTCGATCAGGGTCGGCGGGAACTTCGCCTTCAGCTTCACCGCGGCGGGGATCTCGCCGGTCGCGATCAGGGCGTCGATCTTTTCCGCCAGCGTCTTGCCGACGCCGGGCACCTCGGTCGCCCGCCCCTGCGCCGCCAGCTCGGCGACCGAGACCGGGCTCTCGCGGATCGCCTTGGCGGCGGTGCTGTAGGCGAGGACGCGGTATTTGACGGCGCCGTCGAGTTCGTAGAGGACTCCCAGCTCTTCCAGCGCGGCGGCGATCTCGGCGTTGGTCACGGCAACCAACTCTAGGCGTCCGGCGAATAGCATCGCGGCGATGAGCGAGCACCGCGGCGGCCCCGCCTGGCTGGTCCTGCCGACCTACAACGAGGCCGAGAACCTGGAGCCGCTGGTCGAAGCCGCCCGCGCCAAGCTGCCGCCGGGCGCGCGGGTGCTGATCGTCGACGACGGCTCGCCGGACGGGACCGGGACGATCGCCGACCGGCTCGCGGCCGAGCACGAGAACGTCGGCGTCCTGCACCGGCCGCGCAAGGAAGGGCTCGGCCCTGCCTACATCGCCGGCTTTCGCGAGGCGCTCGCCGGCGGCGCCGGCCTGGTGCTGGAGATGGACGCCGACTTCTCCCACGACCCCGCCTACCTGCCGCGGCTGCTGGAGGAGGCGAAGCGGGCCGACGTGGTGCTGGGCTCACGCTACGTGCCCGGCGGCGGGGTCAGCGACTGGGGGCCGCTGCGGCGAGGCGTCAGCCGCGGCGGCAGCACCTATGCGCGCCTCGTCCTCGGGGTGGACGTCCGTGACCTGACCGGCGGCTTCAAGTGCTTCCGCCGCGAGGTCCTCGAGGCGATCGACCTCGATGCGATCAGCACCCGCGGCTACGCCTTCCAGGTCGAGGTGACCTACCGCGCGATCCGGCTCGGATTCGAGGTCGCGGAGGTGCCGATCGTTTTCCGCGAGCGGCGGGTAGGGAGCTCGAAGATGGACCTCAAGATCGTCGCCGAGGCGGTCTGGCGCCTCCCCTTGCTGCGCCGCTATACTTTATGAAGTATTGAGCTGAGGCAAACGACGACCGGGAGACCGATACCAGTGACTGGCAAATTGACGGACGTAACCGACGCCACCTTCAAAGCTGACGTGCTCGACGCCGAGGGCCCCGTCCTCGTCGACTTCTGGGCACCCTGGTGCGGTCCCTGCCGCGTCGT
Source organism: uncultured Actinomycetes bacterium (assembly GCA_963779815.1). Taxonomy (GTDB): domain Bacteria; phylum Actinomycetota; class Thermoleophilia; order Solirubrobacterales; family 70-9; genus VAYN01. The sequence continues at coordinate 165,855 of CAVZZR010000001.1, forward strand.
CCACCCGGTCCTCGAGGAGATCGACGCCGAGCGCGACGACCTCAAGATCGTCTCCATCAACGTCGACGAGAACCAGCAGACCGCGGCCAACTACGAAGTCCTCTCGATCCCGACGATGATCCTCTTCAAGGACGGCGCGATCGCCAAGAAAGTCGTCGGGGCGATGCCGAAGCGCCGCCTCGAGGCCGAGCTGGAGCCGGCGCTCGCCTAACGGCGGCGCCTCCCCATGCCCTTCGTCCACGTCCACTGGTACGAGGGCCGCTCCGACGAGCAAAAGGCGGAGATCGCCAGGCGGATCGAAGAGGCCCTCGTCGAGGTGGCCGGCGTCGCGCCCGATCACTGCTGGGTGAAGTTCGACGACTCCTCGAAAGCCGACTTCATCATCGGCGAGAAGCCGCGGGACTAAGCGGCGACGGGGTCGCTGATCGTCACCGTGCGGTCAGGAGTGGCTATCGCTGCTCTCGCGGCATTGATCAGCTTGCCTGCATCGAGGTCGTAGTGGCCGGCTACAGCCTCTAGAAGATGGAGCTTTTCATTTGGATGGAGCAATCCGATGTTCACCAGGCGGTTCCTGGAGAAGGCAACGGTGCAGTAGTACTCGTCGAACTCGTCCCCATCGTCCCAGTGATCAACCTCGAGCAGATCAATTGAGACGGCATTTGCCTCGCTGTCAAAGTAAGCCTTCATCGGTGTCTCCTCGGGTGCACGGTGATCACGAGGTTCGGATCATCGGCGGCTACCACCACGCGGGCTAGGTTGCCACGGATATAGCCAAGATAGCGGGGGTTACAGAACTCATCAGCGTCTACCTTCACCGGATCCAGGATGACTCCAAGGGCCTCCTGCTGTGACCAATGGTTCTGGCGAAGTTTGTTCTTCGCGTGATGAGTGAATCGCACGCCCCGCTAAGGGCGCGGTCGACCACTTCTCTCCCCCCTCTAGGCGCGAGAAACGCCGATTTTGAGGTCTCGGCCGTCGATCTTGGCGGCGGCGCCCTCGGCGGTTCCGTCGTAGGAGACGGAGGTGGCCAGGACCTCTTTTGCGAGGTAGTCCTGGTGGGCTTGGGCGGCTTCGAGGAGGTCGGGGTCGCCGGTGAGGGTGAGGTCGATGCGGTCGGTGATCTCGAGACCCGCGGCTTTGCGGGCGTTCTGGACGGCGTGGACGATCTCGCGGGCCAGGCCCTCGCGGCGGAGCTCGTCGTCGAGCTCCAGCTGCAGGGCGACGGCGTGGCCGGCCTCGGCCTCGACCTCGTAGCCCTCGAGGGGCTGGAGGGCGAGGGTGAGGTCGTCGGGGCCGAGGGTGTGGTCGGCGCCGTCGATGGCGATGCCGATCTCGCCGCCTTCGGCGAGGACGGCGGCGACGTGGGCGGCGTCGAGGGCCTCGACCGCGGCGGCGACCTGCGGCATGTTCTTGCCGAAGCGGGGGCCGAGGGCGCGGTAGTTGGGCTTGGCGCGAGTAGCTGACCAGCTCGGACTCGTCGCTGACGAAGTCGAGCTCCTTGACGTTGAGCTCGGCGGTGACGAGGCCGGCGCGGGCTTCGATCGCCGCCCGCTCGGCCTCGTTGGCGACGATCACGGCGCGGCGCAGCGGCTGGCGCACCTTCGCCTTCGCCTGGGCGCGGGCGGCGCGGCCGAGCTCGACGGTTAGGCGCACCGCCTCCATCCCCTGCTCGAGGTCCGGGTCGGCGAGCGCCTCGTCGACCGCCGGGAAGTCGCGCAGGTGGACCCGACTCCGCGCTGCCGCTGAGGTTGCGGTGGATCTCGTCGGCGAGGAAGGGGACGAACGGCGCCAGCATCGCGGTCGTCTCCAGCAGGCAGTGGTGGAGGGTCGCGAAGGCGGCGCGGTCGCCATCCCAGAAGCGGCGGCGCGAGAGCCGGACGTACCAGTTGGAGAGCTCCTCGACGTAGTCGGCGATCGCCCGGCCGGCGGCGGTGCAGTCGTAGTCGTCCATCCGCTCGCGCACCGTGGCCGACCGTCGCCTGCAGACGCGAGAGCGCCCAGCGGTCGAGGTCGGTCAGCTCATTCGCCTGTTCCTTTTCGTTGCTATTCGACGAAAAGGAACAGGCGAACTCCTCCGGCTTCAGGTTCTCGGCGTTCGCGTAGAGGACCCAGAAGGAGTAGGTGTTCCAGAGGGTGAGGAGGAACTGGCGGACCGACTCGCCGACGGTCTCGACGCTGAAGCGGTAGCCGGCCCAGGGCTGCTGGGCGGTCAGGTAGTACCAGCGGAAGGCGTCGGCGCCGTGGGTGTCGAGGACGTCCCAGGGGTCGACGACGTTGCCGCGGCTCTTCGACATCTTCTGCCCCTCGGGGTCGAGGATCAGCCCGAGGCAGACGCAGTTCTTGTAGCTGGAGGTGTCGAAGAGGAGGGTCGACTCGGCGAGCAGGGTGTAGAACCAGCCGCGGGTCTGGTCCTGGGCCTCGCAGATGTAGTCGGCCGGGAAGCGCTCCTCGAACTCGTCGTTGCCCTCGAAGGGGTAGTGGAACTGGGCGAAGGGCATCGCGCCGCTGTCGTACCAGGTGTCGATCACCGAGCCGACCCGGCGCATCTCGCCGCCGCAGCGCTCGCAGTCGAGGGTGACGCCGTCGATGTAGGGGCGGTGGAGGTCGTCGGGGACCGCGCTCGCGGGCGCGCTCGCGCAGCTCCGCGACCGAGCCGGCGCAGAAGCGCTCGTCGCAGCCCTCGCCGGTGCACTCCCAGATCGGCAGCGGCGTCCCCCAGTAGCGGTCGCGGGAGAGCGCCCAGTCGACGTTGTTCTCCAGCCATTTGCCGAAGCGGCCGTGCTTGATGTGCTCGGGGTGCCAGCCGATCCCCTCGTTGTTGGCGAGCAGCTCGTCGCGGACCTGCGGAGGTGGCGATGTACCAGCTCGACTTGGCGTAGTAGAGGAGCGGGGTGCCGCAGCGCCAGCAGTGCGGGTAGGCGTGCTCGTAGACCTGCTCGCGGAAGAGCAGGTCGCGCTGCTCGAGATCGGCGATCAGCGCCGCGGTCACCTCGGGGTCCTTGACGAACTTGCCCTCGAAGCCGACGACGCGGCCGTCGAATTTGCCGTCGAGGCCGACCGGGTTGTAGAGGGTGCGCGGCGTTGGTCGGGTCGAACAGCTCGTTCTCGGCCGCGACCTTGTAGTCGTCCTCGCCGAAGGCGGGGGCGATGTGGACAAGGCCGGTGCCGTCCTCGGTCGTCACGAAGTCGCCGCCGATGATCGGAGAGCCGCCAGGCTCTCGATCCTGCAGGGTGAAGACGGGACCTCGGTAGTGCTTGCCGATCAGCTCGGTGCCCGGGAAGCGGTCGAGGATCTCCGCCTCCTCACCCAGCACCTTCTCGACCAGCGGCTCGGCGAGGATCACGAGCTCGTCGTTGAACCGAGCCTTCACGTAAGTGACTGCGGGGGCCACCGCCACGGCCTGGTTCCCCGGCAAGGTCCACGGCGTCGTCGTCCAGACGAGCAGTGAGGCGTCTTCGTCGTACCAGCGGGAAGCGCACATATATAGAGGGGTCCTTGACGTCCTCGTAGCCGAGCGCCACCTCGTGCGAGGAGAGCGCGGTGCCGCAGCGGGGGCAGTAGGGGACGACCTTGTGGCCCTCGTAGAGGCGGTCCTTCGTCCCACAGCTCGTTCAGCGACCACCAGACCGACTCGATGTAGTCGTCCTCGAGGGTGACGTAGGGGTCGTCGAGGTCGATCCAGAAGCCGATCCGCTCGGTCAGCTTGTTCCAGTCCTCGACGTACTCGAAGACCGATTCGCGGCAGCGCTGGTTGAACTCGGCGATCCCGAACTCCTCGATCTCCTGCTTGGAGGAGATCCCGAGCTGCTTTTCGACCTCGAGCTCGACCGGCAGGCCGTGGCAGTCCCAGCCCGCCTTGCGCGGGACCCGGAACCCGCACATCGTCTTGTAGCGCGGGTAGACGTCCTTGAAGACGCGGGCGAGGACGTGGTGGGAGCCGGGGCGGCCGTTGGCGGTCGGCGGCCCCTCGTAGAAGCTCCAGACCGGCGCCCCCTCGCGCTGCTCCAGCGAGCGCTCGAAGACCTTCTCCTCGCGCCAGCGCGCGAGCAGGCGCTGCTCCAGCTCGGGGAAGGACTGCTTCGGGTCTACTGGCTCGAATCCGGGCACGAGCTGCGGATTCTAGGTGGGGTTCGCCGACCCCTCCCGGCCGCCCTCACCAGACGAGGACGAACTCGCTCGGATCGCCGAGGTTCGCGGAGACCGGCAGGGCCAGGCCCGGCTGCATCCGGGCGGCGGCGAAGACGGGCATCACTTCCCGCCGCTTCACCTCCCGCCTCCACGCTCTCGACCCCTTCGCCCAGCGCGCCGCGGAGCGCCGGCACCAGCGGCTGGCCCTTGCCCTCGACGAGCAGCGGCGTCAGCACTAATCGCCGCTCCCTCCCCGCCGGTGCCTCGTTAGGGTGGCCGCCATGGACAGATATGACCTCAACGGCAAAGTCGCGCTGGTCACCGGCGCGGCGCGCGGCATCGGCTTCGAGACGGCGCGGCAGATGCACCTGCGCGGCGCCTCGGTCGCCGTCCTCGACCTCGACGCCGACGAGGCCCGCGAGGCGGCGGAGCGGATCGGCCCGCGGGCGATCGGGCTCGGCGGCGACGTCACCGACCAGAGCGCGCTGATGAACGCCGTCGCCGAGATCGTCGAAAAGCTGGGAGGGATCGACGTCGCCGTCGCCAACGCCGGCATCGCCCAGAAGCAGTTCGCGACCGTGCGCGGGATCTCCGGCGAGGAATGGGAGCGGGTCTTCGAGGTCGACCTGCTCGGCGTCTGGCGGACGGTGCGGGCGGCGCTGCCGCAGATCGTCGAGCGGCGCGGGCAGATGATCGTCGTCTCCTCCGTCTACGCCTTCGCCAACGGCATGGGCAACACCCCCTACGCCGTCGCCAAGTCCGGGGTCGAGAGCCTGGGGCGGGCGCTGCGGGTCGAGCTGGCGCCCCACGGGGCGAGCGCCGGCGTCGCCTACTTCGGCTGGGTCGACACGAAGCTGGTCCAGGATGCCTTCAACCAGGAGGACTCGCCGCGGATCCGGGAACTGAGCCCGGAGTGGCTACTGAAACGGATCACGCCCGAAGAGGCCGGCGCCGGGCTGGTGCGCGGGATCGAGGAACGAGCGCCGCGGATCTTCGTCCCCACGTGGTGGCGCTACGTCTCCGCCCTGCGCGGTCTCGTCAACCCGCTGCTGGATAAGCGGATGGAGACGGACGAGAAAACGCGGGCGCTGGTGCGGGATATCGACGCGAAGAGCGTCGATGCGGTCAAGGCGCAGACTGACGGCTGAGACGCTCTAGGAGGGACACGACCGATTCGTAGGGCTGGCCGGTGGCGCGAGTCATCGCGATCTCGCAGGTGCGGTTGCTGGAGAGGTACGCGTCAAAGGTACGGCCGCTGAGCTCTTCGGCTTGGGGGCGCGTGGCGGAGGCGGTGAGCTCGGGGTGGGTGATGCCGCGGTCGCCGGCGAAGGCGCAGCAGGTGGCAGAGGGAGCGATGTAGACGTCGTCGGCGAGAGCGTCGGCGAGGGTGCGCAGCGGGTGGGCGAGGGCGAGGCGTCGAGTGGCGCAGGTCGGGTGCACGGTGGCGGACGGAACCTTCGCGTCGATCTCGAGGTTCGGCAGCAACCGCAGAGCCCACGCCACCGAATCGAGGATCTCGATCTTCGAATGCCGCTCCAAGTTCTGCTCCGAGAGCACACCCTCGGCGGGGTCGGCGATAGCGCCCGTGCAGGACGCCGCGTCGATCACAACCGACAGCGCCCCCTCCCCACTCCACTCCCACAACCGCTCCACCATCTCATTCGCCTTGAACGCCTGCGCCGACGCAAACCCTTTCGACCCCCAAGGCAACCCACAACAACTCCCCGCCACCGCCTCCGGCACCCAAACCGGCATCGAAGCCCGCGCCGAAACCGTGACCAAAGCGTCGACCACAGATCGAGCCGGCGATTTTGCCCCGTATAGGTGCCTTTTTGCCGGCTCGTTGGCGGACGGGCCGAAGATCCGGTTGGTGCAGCTCGGGACGTACACCGCCGCGGCCTCAGCTGGAGGAGTGGGTGACCCCTCCCGGACCCTCCCCGCTGTTGTCCGGGAGGGGTCACCAACTCCTCCCCGACGGCTCGAACCTCCCTGCGCGCCGCGCCGGGCAGTCCCCTCCCCGCTTCGTCCGCCGAGCCAACGGCCCGCCAACCCTCAGCGCCAACCGCGAAACCTTCTCGACCGCCCCCCACCGCTTGGCCGCCGCCAAAGCCGCCTTTTCCGCCCGCTCCCCATGCTGCGCCACCCGCAGCTCCTTCACCATCCGCCCGGTGTCGATCCCCAGCGGGCAGGCGATCTCGCAGGAGCCGTCGGTGGCGCAGGTCTCCAGGGCGTCGTAGTCGTACTCGGCGAGCAGCGCCCGCTGCACCGGCGAGCCCTCGGGCTGGCGCGCCATCTCGCGGCGCAGGACGATCCGCTGGCGCGGCGTCGTCGTCAGGTTGCGGCTCGGGCAGACCGGCTCGCAGAAGCCGCACTCGACGCAGGTCGTGGCGCCGCCCCAGTCCTCGATCGCCGGCGTCGTTTTCAGATTGCGCAGGTGGACGCCGGGGTCGCGGCTGAGGATGACGTCGGGCGAGAGGACGCCGTCGGGGTCGGCGAGCCGCTTCAGCCGCCACATCAGCCCGGTCGCCTTCTCCCCCCACTCGCGCTCCACATAAGGGGCCATGTTGACCCCGGTGCCGTGCTCGGCCTTCAGCGAGCCGTCGTACTTGCCGACGATCAGCTCGACCAGGCCGCCCATGAAGGCCTCGTAGCGCTCGAGGTCCTCCTGCTTGGCGAAGTCCGGCGTCAACATGAAGTGGAGGTTCCCGGCCGAGGCGTGGCCGGCGACCCCGGGGAGGAAGCCGTGCTCGCCGAGCAGCGCCTGCAGGTCCTTCGCCCCCTCGGCGATCCGCTCCGGCGGCACGCAGACGTCCTCGACGATCAGCGCCGTCCCCGCAGGCGCACCCGCCCGATCAGCCCGTGCAGGCCCTCACGGACCCGCCAGGCGAGCTCGATCGCCTCCGGCTCGCGGGTGAACTCGAGCGGGCGGATGATCTCGTGGGAGCCGAGGATCGCTCGGCGCGCAGCACCTGCGCCGCCAGGTCGCCCTCGTCGGTACCGCCGAACTCGACCAGCAGCACCGCCGACTCCGGCGGCAGCTCTTTCCACTCCTGCGGCGCCCCGACCATGTTCCAGGCGGCGGTGATCAGCGCCGGCGCCACCATCAGCTCGACCGCGCTCGCGCCGGAGGCGACCAGGTCCCCGACCGGGGCGATCGCCTCGTCGATGCCCGGGAAGTGGACCCAGGCGGTCGTCGTCGTCGCCGGCACCGGCACCGTCTCGAAGACGACCTCGGCGATGAAGGCCAGCGTGCCCTCGGAGCCGACGAGGAGGCGGCGGAAGATCTCCAGCGGCTCGTCGGCGTCGAGGAAGGCGCAGAGGCGGTAGCCGGTCGTGTTCTTGATCTCGAACTTGCGGCGGATCCGCTCGGCCAGCTCGGCGTCGGCGCGGATCTCGTCGCGGATCGCCTCCAGGCCGGCGGCCAGCTCCGGCTCGGCGGCGGCGAAGCGCTCGGCGGCGCCGGCGGCGCCGGTGTCGACGACCGTCCCGGAGGGGAGGACGAAGGTCAGCTCGCGGACGGTCGAGTAGGAGTCCTTGGTGACCCCGCAGCGCATCCCGCCCGAGTTGTTGGCGACGACGCCGCCGACGGTGCGACGTCGGTGCTCGCCGGGTCGGGGCCGAGCTTGACGCCGTGCGGGGCGAGGACGCGGTTAGCGTGGCCGAGGACGGTGCCCGGCTTGACCCGCGCCCGGGCGCCGTCGTCCTCGACCCGCACCCCGCCCCAGTGCTTGCGGACGTCGACGAGGATGCCCCCGCTCTGGCCCTGGCCGTTGAGGCTGGTGCCGCCGGCGCGGAAGGTGACCGGAATCTCGCGCTCGCGCCCGAAGCGCAGCACCTTCGCCACGTCCTCGGCGTCGCGCGCCTCGACCACCGCCCGCGGGAAAAGCCGGTAGGGGCTGGCGTCGGAGGCATAGGCGACGAGGTCGGAGACGCGGTGGAGGACGCGCTCGGCGCCGAGCAGCGCCTCGAACTCCCGCCGCAGCGAAGAGTCGACTCCCGCAGCGAGCGCGTCCGGCGCGCGATCGTCGACCGGCTGGCTCGGCGGGTGCGGCGGACATCCGTCCGCGCGCCACTCCTCCTAGAAGAGGGACATCCCGGCGGCGACCGGGACTTCGACCAGCTCCGGCTGCGAGGAGGCGAGGGCGGCGCGAGGTCGCCGGCGACCTCGTCGCGCCCGCTCGCCCGCTGCGAGCGCGACCCCGTAGCCCGCGGCGACCGTCGGCGACGTCGAGCTTCGGCAGGTCGAGGCCCGGCGCGCCGTTCACCTGCTCGACGTCGGCGAACCACTTGAGGATCGCGTACTCGGAGTTGCTGGAGGACGAGGAAGGTGACCGGGGCCTTGTAGGCGACGGCGCTCCAGAAGGCGGTGATCGCGTACTGGGCCGAGCCCTCGCCGAGCACGCAGACGACCGGGCGGTCGGGCTGGGCCAGCTGCACGCCGACCGAGGCGGCGAGGCCGAAGCCGAGGCCGCCGCCGGCGCTGAAGTAGTAGCTGCCGGGGCGCGAGAGGCGCAGCTGGTTGCGCAGGGCGAGGGTGCTGGAGGGCGACTCGAGGACGACGATCGCGTCCTCGGGAAGCACCTCGGCGAGCGCGCTGTGGACGGTCGAGGCGTTGAGCGGGTCCTCGGCCGGGATTTCCTGCGGGCCGGGGTTCGGCTCGGGCGCCGGGCGCGCGGACTCCGGCACCGCCTCGAGCAGCGCCGCCAGGGTCAGCTTGACGTCGGCGACGATCGCGTCGCCCATCGGCGCCCGCGCCGCCTCGTCGGGGTCGCTGGTGATCGCGACCAGCTCGGCGCCCTCGGGCAGCAGCGGCCCGGGGATGTGCGGGTAGTAGGGGAAGACGGAGCTGCCGACGACGAGGATCAGGTCGTGGCCCTCGAGCGTCTGCCCGACCGGGCCGATCGCCGGCGGCAGGACGCCGCGGAAGTTGGGGTGGTTCTCGGGGAAGCCGAGGCGGACGCCGCCGGTCGCGGGCGAGGCCCAGACCGGGAGGCGCTGGCGCTCGGCGAGGGCGACCGCGGTCGTCCCAGGCGCCGCGCGGCGTCGATGTCGGGGCCGGCGACGAGGACCGGGTTGCTGCGCCGCGTCGAGGCGCTCGGCGAGGGCGCGCACCGCCTCGGGGTCGGCGACGGCGCGGCCGTCGACCTTGCGCGCGATCGCCGTCGGCCGCGTCGGCCTCGTCGACCTCGGCGTACCAGTCGTCCATCGGCAGCGAGACGAAGACCGGGCCCGCGCGGCGGCAGCCCGGCGAGGTGGGCGCCGTGGGCGAGCGCCAGCGGCACGTCCTCGGCCCGCGGCGGCTCGTAGGCACCACTTGACCAGCGGGTGCGGCATCCGGGTCGCGTCGCGGTTGGTCAGGTTCGCCTGCAGGGTGATCTGCGCCCGCGCCTGCTGGCCGGCGGTGACCAGCAGCGGCGAGTGGTTGGCCTGGGCGTTGAAGATCGCCCCCATCGCGTTGCCGACCCCGGGCGCCGTGTGCAGGTTGGCGACGTCGTGCGGCCCGAGGCCTGGGCGTAGCCGTCGGCCATCCCGACCACGACCGCCTCCTGCAGGCCGAGCACGTAGCGGAAGTCGGCCGGGAAATCGGCGAGCATCGGCAGCTCGGTCGAGCCGGGGTTGCCGAACATCGTCGTCATCCCCTGCGCGCGGAAGAGGTCGAAGCTTGCCTCGCGGACCGTCGGCATCGGGCGAACCCTATCCCCCGCTGTTCGCAGCTTCTCAAGTCGGGGCGATTGCTCGAGCCGGATTCAGAGCGACGGCGGCGTAGCGCCGATAAGACGGAGTCGAGCCACCGTCTCGCTCGCAAGCGCCTGGGCCCGGATCGCGTCGCCGTCGTCCTCGCCGGCGCTCGCGCTGCCTCTCTGCTGGCGCTGCGCCTCGCCGAGCGCGGCGCCGGCGGCGACCCGGCTCGTCTACGCGCCGGGAAGATCGTCCCGATCCCGGCCGCGATCCCGCACGAAGAAGGCGACATGGTCGACCAGCGGATCGTCCCCGACCTGCGCTGGATCGCCGCCCGCTACCCGATCTACGTCACCGACGGCTACTCCGGCCCGCTGCCGAACGGCGAACACGTCGGCTGCGACGACTGCCACGTCAAGCGACTCCGACCACTACAACGGCCTCGCCGTCGACATCGTGCCGCTCAACCGGAGCCGCCCGCTGCGACGCGAGCTGGGCCGGATCACCCGCCTCGCCCACTGGGCCGAGCCGCGTGCAGAACCAGCCGGTGCCGCCCTTCCGCTGGGTCGGCTACGACGGCGACGCCGGCCACGGCTGCGGCAACCACCTCCACCTCTCCTGGAACCACGCCGGCCGCGCCGAGTTCCAGCTCGCCGAATGGGTCGAAGTCTTCGGCCGGTCAACGGCCAGGGCGCGCCGCCAAGCCGCCGCGCCGAAGACGCAGCCGCAGAAGCCGCCCCGCGGCGCCCAGCCGCCAGGGCCCGCCCGGCGGCATCGGCCAGCGACGCCTGGCAGCCGGCCCGCGCGGTGGCGTCTCCCGCCAGCCCGGTCGGCGATTACTCCCGCACGGCGCCTGAGTCCATAGGATCTGCGGCCGATGCGCCGCCTATCGCCGCCATCGCCGCTCCTCGTCGCCCTCGCCCTGGCGCCGGCTGCGGCGAGCACCGACGACTCGACCCCGGTCGCCTGCCTCGAAGGCCCCGACGCCTACCTGAGGGCGCTGGGGGCGGCGCCGGGCGAAGTGAGCTCGGCGGCGAGACGCCGATCCGCGACTGCCTGGCCGAGAACCAGCCGGCGGCGACCTGGCGACGGTCGGCGAAGCGATGGTGCGGCGGCGACCGGCTCAACGCCGAGGCGCGGGCCGAGCCCGGCGGCGCGGCGAACCTCCGGCTCGGCTACCTGCTCGGCGCCGCCGAGCGCGGCGCCGACGGACCGAAGGCATCCACGCCGACCTGATCCGCCGCCTCGCCGTCGCCGCCCGCTTCGCCCCGACAACCGGCCGCTGCCGGCGACCTTCCTCGCGCACCTACCGGCGGGGCTATCGACGCCGGCGACGCCGCGCGGCTGAATACGCTGCACGGACCACGACTTCGATGGAGGACAGACCTTGACTGAGCAGCTCTGGGGTGGCGAGACCACCAAAGCCGTCGACAACTTCCCGGTCTCGGGCGAGCGGGTGCCGGTCCCGGTGGTCCGCTGGCTGGGCCGGCTCAAGGCCGCCGCGGCGCGAGGTCAACGGCGAGCTCGGCCTGCTCGACGCCGACCTCGCCGAGCGGATCGCCGCCGCCGGCGACGCGGTCGCCGAGGGCGAGCACGACGACCAGTTCCCGGTCGACGTCTTCCAGACCGGCTCCGGCACCTCCTCGAACATGAACGCCAACGAGGTGATCGCCAACCTCGCCGGCGACGGGGCCCACCCCAACGACCACGTCAACATGGGCCAGTCCTCCAACGACGTCTTCCCCTCCGCCGTCCACCTGGCGGCGCTGGACGAGGTGACCCACGACCTGCTGCCGGCGATGGGCGGCGCTGGAGGCGGCGCTGGAGGCGAAGGCGGAGCAGTTCGCCGACGTCGTCAAGGCCGGCCGCACCCACCTGATGGACGCGGTCCCGGTCACCCTCGGCCAGGAGTTCGGCGGCTACGCGGCGCAGGTGCGGCTCGGCGTCCAGCGGGTCGAGGCGACGCTGCGCCGGGTCGGCCAGATCCCGCTCGGCGGCACCGCCACCGGCACCGGGCTCAACACCCACCCCGAGTTCGCCGCCAAGGTGCGCGAGAAGCTCGCCGCCGACACCGGGCTGGCGATCTCCGAGCCGCTCGACCGCTTCGAGGCGCAGGGCAACCGCGACGCGCTGGTCGAGCTCTCGGGCGCGCTCAAGGTCTACGCCGTCTCGCTCAACAAGATCGCCAACGACCTGGCGCTGATGGGCTCCGGCCCGCGCGCCGGCCTCGCCGAGCTGCGCCTGCCGGAGCTGCAGAAGGGCTCCTCGATCATGCCCGGCAAGGTCAACCCGGTGATCCCCGAGGTGGTGATCCAGGTCGCCGCCCAGGTGATCGGCAACGACGCGGCGATCACGTCGCCGGCAGCCAGGGCCAGTTCGAGCTCAACGTGCGGGTGCCGCTGATCGCCCGCAACCTGCTCGACTCGATCAAGCTGCTCGCCTCCGCCTCGCGCCTGCTCAACGAGAAATGCGTCGCCGGGCTCGAGGCCAACGAGGAGATGACCGAGCGCCACGCCGAGGCGACCCTGGCGACGGCGACCGCGCTCAACCCCCACATCGGCTACGACCGCGCCGCCGACATCGTCAAGGCGGCGGCCGAGTCGGGCCGCTCGCTGCGCGAGGTCGCGCTCGAGCAGGGCGTCGAGCCCTCGGTGCTCGAGGAGGCGCTGGACCACCGCCGCATGGCGCGCCCGCACGAGTAGCCCGACTCCGCTGACGGGCGTTCGAGTCGGTAGCCTGCACCGACCGTCTCCGCCGGTCGGCGAGGCGCGCTCAGCCCTGCAGCGTGACGAAGCGCTCCTCGGTCAGCTCGTAGCACGGCGAAGGCCGGGCCCTCGCGGGTGTTGCCGGAGTCCTTGACGCCGCCGTAGGGCTCTGGTCGGCGCGGAAGGTGGGGACCTCGTTGATCAGGACGCCGCCGAACTCGAGCGTGCGGCCGGCCTCGAGGCCGCGGCCGATGTCGCGGGTGAAGACGCCGGCCTGGAGGCCGAACTTGGAGTCGTTGGCCAGCGCGCAGCGCCTCGTCGAAGTCGGCGAAGGTGTCGATCGTCGCCACCGGGCCGAAGATCTCCTCGCACCAGACCTTCGCCTCTTTCGGCGGCGCGCTCGAGCAGGGTCGGCGCCAGGCAGCGGCCCTCGTCGACCAGCTCGCCGCCGGTCAGCAGCTCGGCGCCGGCGGCGACCGCCTCGTCGATCCAGTCCTTGACCCGGTCGCGGTCGCCGGGGGTGATCAGCGGGCCGACGTCGGTGTCCGGGTCGAGCGGGTCGCCGACGCGTCAGCTTCTCGAGCGTTGGCGACGAGGCGCTCGGTGAAGCGCGTCGGCGACGTCCTCGTGGACGAGGATGCGCTGGATCGAGATGCAGCTCTGGCCGGCGTGGGAGAAGGCGTGGATCTGGGCTTTGTCGGCCGCCGCCTCCCAGTCGCCGTCGCTCGTTGACGATCAGCGGCGCGTTGGAGCCGAGCTCGAGGTTGACCTTCTTGTGCGGGACCGCGGCTGCGGATGCCCCAGCCGACCGGGGCCGAGCCGGTGAAGGTGATCGCCCGGGTCAGCTCGTGCTCGACGATCGCGTTGCCGACCTCCGAGCCGGGGCCGGGGATGACGCAGAGCCAGCCCTCCGGCAGGCCGGCCTCGACCAGGATCTCGGCCAGCTTCAGCGCCGAGATCGGCGTCTGGCCGGCGGGCTTGAGGACGATCGCGTTGCCGGCGGCGATCGCCGGCCCGAGCTTGTGGGCGACGAGGTTGAGCGGGAAGTTGAAGGGGCTGATCGCGCCGACGACCCCGTAGGGGACGCGCAGCATCACGCCGAGCTTGCCGGCGCCCGGCGGCCGAGGCCTCCATCGGCACCGTGCCGCCGGTCAGCTTGCGCGCCTCGACCGCGGAGAAGGTCGAGCGTGTCGACGCAGCGTTCGGCCTCGACCGTCGCCGTCTTGATCGGCTTGCCCGCCTCGGCGGCGATCGTCGGCGCCAGGTCGTCGCGGCGCTCGGCGACCAGCTCGGCGGCGCGGTCGAGCACCGCGGCGCGCTCGTGCTGGGGGAAGTCGGCGTTCTCGAAGGCCTCGTGCGCGGCCGCGACGGCGCGCTCGACCAGCGCTTCGTCGCCCTGCGCGACCCGGCCGACGACGGCTGCCGTCGTAGGGGCTCTTGACCTCGTCCCACTCGCCGGTCTCGATCCACTCGCCGGCGGCCAGCAGCTTGTGGTCGGTCGCCTGCACGGTCTGCGTCGCCATCGCGTCCTCCTCGGAATTTCCTTGCAGTCCAGGGTACGCCCCCGCTCTTGCAGGCCGCTACTCCGCTTCGTTGAAGCTGTTGGCGCAGAGATGTCCATGCGCGCTAGCAAGACCCTCGCCGCGGTCGCGGCCGCCCTGGCGGGCGTGCTCCTCTCCTGCTCCTACCCGGTCCCGGCCCAGGCCGGCGTCAGCTGGGTCGTCCACGGGCGCGGCTTCGGCCACGGGGTCGGGATGAGCGCCTACGGCGCCTACGGCTACGCCAAGCACGGCAAGGGCTACCGCTTCATCCTCGGCCACTACTACCGGGGGACGACGATCGGCACGCTGACCAAGCCGCGGGTGGTGCGGGTGCTGCTCGAGCATCTCCCCCGGCGACGTCGAATTCAGCGGCGCCACCAGCGCCTGCGGCCGGCGACTCGACCCGGCCCGCAGCTACGAGGCCCACCGCGTCGGCCGCGCGCGTCAAGCTGCGCAGCTCCGGCGGCAAACCGCTCGCCAACTGCGGCCGCAAACTGCGCGCCGCCGGGCGCGGCAGGATCACGATCGCCGGCCTCGGCACCTACCGCGGCGCGCTGGAGACGGTGCCGAGCGAAAGGTCCGCCGGCTCGCTCAACGTCGTCAACGCACTCGCCCTCGAGCAGTACGTGAAAGGCGTGATGCCGAACGAGGTGCCGCCCTCCTGGCCGACCGACGAGCTGCGGGCGCACGCGATCGCGGTGCGCTCGATCGCCCTCACCGGCGACGTCGGCGGCAACGGCTTCGACCTCTACGCCGACACCCGCAGCCAGGTCTACGAGGGGCTTGAAAGCGAGTACGCGAGCACCAACGCCGCCGTCGCCGACGACCCGCGGCCAGGTGGTGATGTACGGCAGCGAAATCGCCGAGACCCTCTACTCGGCCTGCTCGGGCGGCCACACCGAGAGCGTCCAGTACGTCTTCGGCACCGCCGTCCCCTACCTCGTCGGCGTCCCCGACCCCTACGACTACTACTGCCCGCTGCACAAGTGGACGCTGGAGTTCAGCGGCCCGGAAATCAGCTCCCGCCTCGGCGCCTACCTGAAGGGCAAGCTGAAACAGGTCGTCATCACCAAGACCGGCGTCTCCCCCCGCATCGTCACCGCGAAGCTGATCGGCACCGGCGGCATCTCCACCGTCACCGGCTCGCAGCTCTCGCTCGCCCTCGGCGGCTACGACACCTGGATGACCTTCGAAAAGCTCGTCAACCGCAGGGGCTGACGAAGCTGAAGGGCCGGGATTTCCCCCGGCCCTTCTTACAGCGCCAGCGGTCTGCTCGCCGATCAGCCGATGTCGATAGTTGCTTCGTTGGTCGCCTGAACTGTGACCGCCTGGTCCTGTTTATAGGTGGCACCGGTTTTGGCTCCCGTGCCCGCGAAGGGACAGCCGATACCGTCCTGCACCACCGTGTATTCGATGCCGGTGTAGTTGGCTTGGACAGTGACATCCCCGCCTTCTGTGTCGTCGATGGCGGTGACGCTCCCGGGCGGGCTCTGTTCTTCGATCGTGACTTTGCAGGTGCCCGCGGTGACGGTGATCGGTTCGCCGGAGCACCGAAGGTGGGCTTCCGCTGAAAAGGTGTCAGCTGCCGTTTTGGTGGGTTCTGTGAATTCGAACGCGCAAGTGCCCATCGTGACGCTGGCACTGAGGAACCCGAAGGCTTGGCATTTGGTGTACGTGGCGTTCACCGTCAGCGTCGGCTGCGCTGCAGCCATGCTCCCCGAGTACTCGGACTGACATTCGATATTGCCTGCTTCGGTCGTAAATGTGTCATTGCCCAGCCCGCTTTCGGCTGTCCCGGTGACCGGGTAGGTGGAGGCTGTGTAATTGATCGCCGAGGCGGATGAGACCGAGACGGCGGAGAGTGCGATCACCGCGAGCAGGGCCACGCTGAGACGCTTGAACTTACCAATCATTCTCTCTTCTCCCTTGAGGTAGCTGCAAGACGCTCGGCTGAGCGCGAGCTAATGGTTAAGGAGAGCTCGATCAACACAAAGCAGTTGGGATGACATTGGTCGCCCAGGGTCGAAATGACCACCCGTTAGCCGATGAAAGGCCGCAAATTGAAGAATGCTGTTTGTCGGATGCGCGCAACCGCACGTGCGGAGATGTGGGTGATTTGACGCTCGCGGGATTCTCGCCCGCTGATTCTCAGGGCAAAGCCAGCTCCGCGTGGATCGAACGGTGGTCGGAACCGGGTAGGTCCTCCACCCCGTAGTCGACGATGCCGAGGCGTTCGTCGGCGAGGACGTGGTCGATGGTGATGAAGGGCGGCAGGGTGTGGTCACGATTGGGCCAGGTCGGCTCGAGCCCGATGCCGGCGACGTCGCCGGCATCGTGGTAGCCGCGATCGATGACCTCGCGCAGCCGCGAGTGGTCGAGCGTGGCGTTGAAGTCGCCGATCAGGACCCAGGGGATACCTTCGCCGGTCGACGGCAGGTCGCCGAGCGAGTCTTCCCAGACGTCGATCCCGGTGCGGTCGGGGGTGAGCGGATGGATGTCGGTCACGCGGAGGGGTCGGCCGTCCGGCAGCCGCACCTCGACCCGGGGCTGGCGGAAGAAGCTCGGCGAGCGGGTCGCGATCGGCCGCAGCGGCAGCCGTGAGTAGATGCCGCCGCCCGCCGCCCCCTTATGCGTCTCCTCGACCGCTTCCGGCAGGCGCCGGTCGATCCCGGCCTCGTGCAGCGCGCGGGCGAAGCGGGGCGTCAGCTCCTGGACGCTGAGCAGGTCGACGTCGTAGCGGTCGACCAGATCGACCAACGCCCGCGGATCGCCTTTGCCGCGGTAGACGTTGGCGGAGAGGACGCTGAAGGTCTCATGTCCGCTCGCCTCGACGGTGCCGTCGCCGACGGCTCTCGGCAGCACCGCCAGCGCCAGGCAGAGGGTCGCCACGGCAGCGACCAAGGCCGCCGCCCAGTTGCGCAGCGCGATCGCCACGCCGGCAACGAGGAACGCCGCGACCGCGACGTAGGGCGTCAGCGCCATCAGCGGCACCAGCGGGACGCCGCGGTCGAGGCCGAAGACCCGCACGATCGCCCATGCCACAACCGGCGCTACCAGCGCCCAGATCAACCAATACCGCCGCGCACCTATCGCGGCTACCGCCGAGACTTGGCTCCTTTACCGCCTCGGCCCTTCTTCCCGCCCTTGCCCTTGCAGCCGGCGGGCTTGAGGCGCGGGTGGGTGAAGTGGCGGCGCCCGTTCTGACCGGTCAGGTTGAGCCTGGAGCGCAGCTTGCCCTTGCAGATGTTGCGGTTGTTGACCAGCAGGCCCCGCTTGCCGCCGAAGAGCTTCAGGGTGAACCTGGAGACGGGGGCGTCGGGGACGTCGGCGAAGGTGGTGCGGATGCGCTTGCCCTTGGTGTCGATGAAGCCGACCAGGACGATGTGGAACTGGCCGCGCAGGTCGGCGACGATGTCGGGGAGTTCCCTTTCGCCGCCGTTGGAGCGGAAGTAGACGTTTCCTTCCAGGGGCTGATCGAGCAGCGGGCTGATCGCCTTGGCCTTGCCGAGGATCGACTTCACCGGGCAGCGCCGGGCGGCGAACTGGACCCGGGTGCAGGGGTTGTTGATGTGGGAGTTCTCGATCTGCTCCGACGGCGGCAGGAAGACGACCGCGCGGCCGATGTTGGCGTCGCCGGCGCGGGGGACGAGGGTGGATCTGAGGGCCGGGAACTTCCCTCGCTTGGTGCCGCCCTTCAGCTTCAGGGTGAGCTTGGGCTTGAAGCCGAGCGCTCCGCAGCCGGAGGCCTGGTAGCGGGAAGCGAGTCCCGCGGAGAGAGAACCGGCGAAGAGCGTGGCCTTTGCCTGCTCTTCGTCGCAGGAAGTTGCGTTCAAGGTGAAGTTAGGCCGATCGATATAGAGCTCGAGGTCGCGCACTGCCAGTGGGATCCCCTCGAGGATGTGGGGGATCGGGTCCGAGGCGGCGCCATCGACGAAGACGTCGGCGGTAGTGGGATCGAGGTCGAGGGCTGAGCGGACGACCACCGTCCCTAGGTCGAAGGGGCCGGCCACCGCCGGAACCACCGAGACGACCGAGAGCGGGTGACCGCCGAAGGGGCCGCCGAGGTACAGCTTGCCGGCGACATGAGTGAGCGCCGGCCCTACCCCCGCCCCGGCGACGACGCGCCCGATCTGCGAATCGGCGGGACAGGAGGCCGAGGCAAGCTCGCTCCCGCCGCTCTTCGAGCGCGCCGCGGCGATCGCGGCGTCAGGGCAGGGGGGGACGCCGGCGATCCTGCCGACCACGCCGGGGGGAAGGGTGGCGTCGAGGCGGGTGATTTCCCCTTCGCCATCGGCTCGCGTGAAGCGCATGTAGAAGGGGGAATAGGCGCCGGCGGCGTTGTCGGTCGAGCCGGCGAGGAAGCCGGGCGCAAACGGGGAGCCCGAAACGCAGGGCCCGCCATTAGGGCCCGATGAGACCTGGAAGCTCGACTGCGAGGCGAGCGGCGGATTCCCCGAGGAGGGGGTGAGAAGCGTGGCGGTGGTGTAGGTGCCGCAGGCGGTTGGGGTGGCGAGCGGCGCCCTCGGGCCTTCGCGGAAGCGGACCGTGAGGTCTGAGAACGGCAGTTCCGGGAGATCCTTGAAAGTCGAGGTGATCTGGCCCGTCACTGGGTCGGGATCGATGGAACCCGCCTGCTTGATGAAAATCCCATAGCGAGGTTCGGCGATGACCAGGTAGGTGGCCAACAGGGAGCCGAACGGGTTCTGGTGCGGAGTCGCCAGATAGAGCGATCCTTTGAGCGGCGCTCGCAGCAGCGGGGAGGAGACATCCACGGTGCCGAGCTTGGAGTCGCCGGGGCAGCCCCGCTGCCCGAGGCTCGCCGCATCGAACTGGGCGCTGGAGCAGGTGCCCTGCCCGTCGGCGGCGGATGGATTGGCGACGAGGCCGGGGGGCAGGGTCGCCTTGACCCCGACGATGTCGGCCTGCGCGTCTTTGTCGGGCGAGGTGAGCCCTTCGTCGTCCACTGCGATGCCGAAGTCGAGGCCGGTCGGGCTGGCGCCCGAGGAAGCGGTCGGTTTGGCAGAGATTTTCGCCGCGAAAGGCAGCACCGCGCAGCCATCCATCGCTTCGCTCGTGGCGGTTCCCGCCGACGAACTTCCCTGCCAGGAGGTCGCCTGGAAGACCGTTTGCAGCGGGCCCTTGCAGCTGCGTGGCAGAGTGAGCAGCGGCACTTCCGGCGCATCGGATTCGCAGGTGCCTTTGGAGACCGGTTCAGGAGTCGCGGTTGCCGGTTCACCGACACAGGCACCACGCAAGGTGTCATGGGCTTCTGCCGCCGGCACGCCCCAGAGCACGACCCTCGAGCCGTAGAGAAGGAGCGCCTGGGGGGTGTCGGGCAGGCGCACTTCGAGGTCATGGGGGGGCGCCGGGTTGACGACGACATCGAAGGTGATCGGGACGTTTCCGGGGATGAAGCCGAAGGTGGCAGCGGCACCGGCGGAGGGCTCGAGGTTGTACACAGGTACGTGCCAGAATTCTTCGATTCCAGGTGGGATCGGGCCGAATTCGGCCTTCACGGCTGCGTATCCCACGGCCGATTCGTCAGGGCAGGCGGGGTAGCTTTCCTCACGGGTCGCGAATTCGGGGATCGTGCAGCGGGGGATGTTCTGAGACCCAACTAGTCCGGTCGCCTGAGAGACCAGGAGATCTCTCAATTCCTCGTCCGGGACCTCCGTCCCCCCGTCGGCCGGCTTCGTGTTCACCACGAAGCTCGTGGTCATCTGAAAGGGATGCCCGCCGGGACGGGTCAGCGGCGATCCGTCTTCTTCTTCAAAGCTCACCGTAAGGTCTTTGAGCCCGAACTGAGCAGCGGCGGGGGACGCGCCGATTGCCAGCGCGAGGGCGACAAGCGCGGCGATTATCCAAAGGCGCTTCATCGGCTCGTCCTCCCGGTCTTGTTGCCGCTTCGGTGCTTCCGGTGTTTCTTGTGCTTGACGCAGACGACCCTGCCTTTGCGTTTCACCTTGTGCTTCCCCTTCGGGCACCTCTTCTTAGATTTGGTGGCTTTTCCGACCGGGTTTCCAGGACCGACAAAGGTGTTGCTCTGAGGGGTTAGATGAGCGGGTTCCGGGGTTAGCGGACCGTGGCATTCTTCGCCTTCGCACTCCGGGATTACGACAGGCGGATCCGGGAAGCCGCCACCGACGCGGGCGTCATAGATGTCGATCAAGCCGGGATCTGCGGGATAAAGGCTCTCGTAGGTCTTGAAGAAGACGTCGTCGCCGGAGGCGCTCGTGTCGACAAGCTCGGAGCCCTCGGCGTCCTCGCCGGAGGAGATCAGATTGACGCAGCCCCCCGCCGCGGCAACGTAGGCATAACCGTCGGCCTGGCAGTTGCCGGAGCCCGGCGCCTCCCACTGGTAGACGTCGGCCTCTTCATTCGTGTCACGCGCGATGAGCGAATCGAAACTGTTGAAGAAGACGCGGGACCCATCGTCGGAAACGACGCGAGGGGCGTAGAGCTGGTTCGTCCAGCCGGGGATGAAAGCCGCCACACGTCCCGCCGCGATCCCCGCGATCTGCCAGTCCTGACCGGACGGACGCGCTCCGCTCGGATTGCAGGAGAGGCAAAGCAGCCTTCCCTGGCCGCTGTCGGCGGTGGCGTCGTACATGAAGACCTCAGAGACCGGCACTCCCGTCGCCGCGTCGATGTTTTCGTAGCCGGTCAGTTCGGTCCTCGACATGAAGATCAGGCGTTCCCCGTCGGGACTGACTCGGGACAGACGCAACAGCGGCCTGGTCGATACCGGAGACGAACGATTGACGGGAGGCGGCATATCGGTATCGGCGAGGGTCCCGATGAGATGAAAGCCACCGGCGGCCCATCGGTACAGATTGGGCAGACCCGCCGTCGCGTCCCCAGTCAGCGCTTTCGTCGAGACAAGGTAGACGCGGGAGAGATCCTCGCTTGCCCCGGCAAGGCCCTTTACCCCTTCGGCGATAGGAGTTGACGTTTTACTGTTGAGATCGAATTCGTAGAGTTTTTCCCCGGTCGTGTAGACGGCACTCACCCCATCTGCGGAAGCGGCCCAGAACTGGCTTTCCTGAGCCGTTACCAGGACGGTTTCCTGACCATCGACTCTGACGTAGAGAGGCCCATTTCCGCTCGGATTGTTGGTCCAATACACGATCGAACCATCCTCGGAGACGGCGGTATCCATGTTGGAGTTGCGTTCCCCGAAGACGCTGTTGGTGCCGATCGAGCAGCCGCTCAAGGTGACGTTGCCTTCAGGTAGAACACACACCGGTTCCAGCGTCCCCCCGCTGGATTCGTATGCCTGCACTTTCCCTTCTCGGGACTGGGAGGTCAGCTTGGCTTTCACGGCAAAGAACGTCTTGGCGCCGTCTGCCGACATTCCCTGGAGTTCGGGGAAGAAGTCTTTCGGTTCGGGCCCGGCGCCGATCGGAGCCGCGGAAGTGATCGTTTCGTACGAACCCGCTTCCGGCGCGCAATTGTCGCGCCGATACAGGTTCGGTAACCCATCGACAGCCCCCGGCGCGAGCAGCGGGCTCGCAGTGTCCTGCAGGGGCCAGCCGGAGCACAGGTCCTCGGTGAAGGCTTTGAACTGATTGTCCAGGCCTGCGACGTTGTAGAGGGAGGGACCTTCCCGCGGCGGCGAGATGGAATCCGTCATCCAACCTTCACTCGTACGCTCCGCGAGGTACTGGGAGGTGTACGGAGAACTTTCCGGATCGGCAAACGCACGATAGGCGGAGTAGCTGATCGAGTTGCCTGCCCTGCTGCTTTGGTTCAGCGCCGCTGGATAACCGGCATTGTTGAAGACGGTTTCGATATTGACACCGTTTTTGTCGACCGGGGAGACCATCTCGTACTCACGGCAATCCAGCAGAAGTTTCGCGACTTCGTCTCGGAAGACTTCGTTTGCCGGACAGAGGGGAGGCGACAGCTCGTCAAACGTGGTGAACGTCTTCTCCGGACTGCTGAAGGTGCAGACGACCGATGGTTCAGCCGGTTTGCAGTGGTTGTTCACGACGAGTCGGTAGTGATAAGTCGTTCCCGGGTCGAGACTCGCGAGGTCGACGCTCCGTTCGACGAAACCTTCACCATCGCCGAATTCGAGCACCGAGGGTTCGGCGGGTGCCCTCTCGGCCGCCGAGAACCCGCTCTGAGCAAAAGCGGCGGCGTCGACGTACTCGAAGTAACCGGTGGCCGCAAAGCCGAATGGATTGATTTCCGCGTGCAGCGTGGCGGCGTCTGCGTTAATTCCGGTCGTCCAGATCGGGCCGAATTTCACTGGCGGTTCCGTCACAAAGCTCCCCTCCGGACCCGGCACCCCAGCCGGAGCATCGGCGTTCGAGGCAATCACGCGGAAGCGGTATTCCGTTTCAGGGGTGAGGCCGGTCGCTTCCGTGGCCGCGGGATGAAGCAGGAAGTCGGAGCCGATCGACGAGCTCTCGGCGGTTTCCATGAGTTTCGTGCTCGACCAGCCTTCGGCTTCGAACGCGGCTTGCTCCACGTACTCGTAGTGGAAGGTGGTGGCTTTCCCCTCCGGGTTGACTTCCGAATGGAGCATGGCTTTGACATTGGTGATGCCGTCGGCGAAGACGGTCGCCGGGTCCGGATAGGCGAGCGGTCCCGGAGGCGGCAGGGGAACCGAGTTAATTGCCCCGTCTTCGAGCGTGAACACGTCATCGGCTTCTTTGGCGGGGGCGATTGCGGTGGCGCGGACTCCGGCTTCGCTGTAGAAGACCACTTCCGCGGATCCCGTCGAGCTGTACCTCGAGGTCCCGAAGCGGCCGCTATTGAGGTCGGTGACATAGAGCCGATCGTCGCTGTCGACGGCGACCGCACCGACGTTCGAGGCAGGAAGGCTGTAGAGCAGTGAACCGCCGGAGGTGTATTTGCGGACCTGGCCGTTGTCGGCGACGTAGAGGTTCCCTCCGGAATCGACGGCCAGATACCGCGAATTGGCTTCCGCAAGCACTACTTGTCCTACGAGTGCGCCGGCCGGGTCGAACCTCTGCACTCTTCCGCCGTCATTGACGTGGAGGACTCCTCCCGGTCCGACAGCGAGGGAACTGAAGGCCGCGTCGAACTCTCCGGGTCCCGACCCCTTTTCGCCGCGTCCACACGTGTCTCCTGAGGCCGCCGTGCAGATGTCTTCGCCGGTGTCCACATCGACCCCTTTGCCGAGCATGTAGAGGTACTCCCCTTCGGGGGTGAATTTCTGAACCCGGTTGTTGAACGCTTCGTTGTGGCTCGAGCTTTCAAGCCCGTCGAACACATAGACGTCATGGGTCGAAGGATCGACCGCGACGCTGGTCGGGTTCAGTTGACCCGCCTCGACCCCCCTCTGGCCATCTCGGCAGACATCCCCCGCTTCCGGCTCGCAGACCTCGTAGCTGCCCCCGTTCTGGATGGTGGAGACATTGAGTTCGGCCGATCCTCCGGTGAGCTGGCTGGACGCTCCTTCTTCCAGCTGGTGCAGGTCCGTGTCGGCGAAGCCGCCTTTGAATTCGATCGTCCAGGGACCGCCGGTCGGTCCGCTGACGGCCACATCGCCTGGGTTGATGGCTGGTAGGCTCTCGAGAGCGGTCTGAACCGAGGAGGCGGTCGCGTTGAAGGGGATGAGGCCGGTTTCCTGCTTGATCGTGCCGATAGCTCGTTCGCTGTTCTGCACGAAGAGCAGAGTGAATGAGCCTCCGGTGGCCACAACTCCCACCTGCTGGATCTCGTTGTGAGGGTCGTTGTCGGGACCCGAGGCGACGACTCCCCATCCGAAGGCGCGGATGAACGTTCCGCTGCTGTCGAAGACGTCGACTCGCCGGTTCCCGCGATCGGCGACATACAGGGTGCCGGTGGAGGGGTCGACCGCGAGCGCGGCGGGTTCCAGCACCTCACCCGCTTCGGAACCGGGGGCGGCGATCTGCGCGTCCCCGAAAGCACCTGAGGTCGCGACGAGCACGACGAGAGAACACAGCATCAGTGCCATCGCAACTGGGACAGCCTTGCTTCTACGCGAATCCCTGGAACCCATTTCCCCCCCTGCGTTTAGATCGCCCTCTCCCTGTTGGAGGACGGTCTCTTCGAGACCCCCTCGTATCCTAAAGACGACCCACTCGTTTCGCAAGGAGAGAAACAGGAGGCCGGGCATCCCGGCCTCCTGTTCTGCTGAGCAATTACTATTCGCCGCCGACGGAGACTGAGCCGCCGCCCACGCGCGAGATAGTCACGTCGCCGTGGTAGGCCCCGGTCTTAGCGCCGGTACCGTTGAAGGGGCAACCGATACCATCCTGAGTGACCGTCAACGGAATGTTGGTCACTTCAGGTTGCACTGTTACGGTTTCTCCCACATTGGTCGTTTTGACCGTTGTCAGGCCTGCTTTGCCTGGGACTTCTGCTTTGCAGGTAGACGCGACAATTTTGATCGATTGTCCCGTTGGGCAGACGACGTCGACATGGTGTTTGTAGACTTTGGTTTCAACTTTTTCTGTTGCGTGGAACACGTAGTCGCAGCTTTCTACGCTCACCGTCGCCGACAGGAACCCGAACGCCTTACAGTTGGTGTAAGTCGGTGTAACTGTGACTGTTGACACTGGTTCAGTGATATCTTCGCTTTTTTCGAATTCCTCAACCAGGAAGTGACTGTTGCATTCGACGGTCCCTGCTTCGGTTGTGAATTTTTCGGCCCCAACCGAGCTCGCACCTGTTGCTGTACATGGATATTCCGAGCATTCGAATTTGGGGGTCGCCTGCGCAGCGGACGCGCTGATGGCGCTCATCGCGACCACGGCGATAAAGGCAAGCCCGAGAGCTTTGATCTTGCGATTCACTTGATTTCCCTTTCACTTGATTGCGGAGCAGTTGCTCCTGCGCCAAGGACTAATCCAGGTCGAGGGAATGAGTCAAGAATTTTGGAGTAACGACGTGCCGACCGTGGTGGGTGGCTTGGCTTTTGCCCTGCAAATCAGTGCATGCGATTCCGCGCGCGCGCGGATTCCGCGCGCGCTCCTGTCCGACACGACTTTGCACAGCGAACGCGCCGATATACGCTCAGCCGTCTGGATACGGTTGAATCGGGATGCCGTGGTCCGTCTCTCTCATCCCCAGCTCGTACGCTCCGCCACCCGGGAGGGTTAGCTCGCGGGGCGGCAGGCCCGGGCGTTCGACCGTCAGCTCGAGGTCGGCGACCGAGCAGTTGACGGTGTTGTGCTCGGGGCCCTTCGGGTCGGCGTAGACCCAGCCGACGAAGTCCTTCTCCGGGGCCGAGACGCGGCCGTGGACGACGATGTCCTTGCCCGGCAGGCTGAAGCTGCAGACCGCGGGGTGCTCCTCGATCCGGGCCGAGCGGATCGCGCCGAGGCCGCCGAGCCGGTGCCGCTCGCCGTCGAGGACGAGCATCCCCGAGGGGATCCAGGGGCTGACCCGGGAGCCGAGGCGGACGCGGGCGGCGCCGGCGTCGAAGTAGGTGTCGGGCGCATCGGCGAAGCCGGTGCCCTCGAGCCAGACCCAGCGCTCGGCGTGCTCGGTCCCCCAGTTGTGGCCGATCATCCCCGGCCAGCCGCTCAGCTCGATCGGCTCGTCGTCGACCACGAGGCGACCCTGGAAGCGGGCGTCGGGGAAGGGCGCGAGGAACTTGGTCTTCGGCAGCGGCGCCTTGTAGAGCCAGTCGACCGGCAGGTACTTGCAGGGCTCGGCGTCGCCCTCGAAGGTGAAGGACCAGGCCGCGCTGAGGGCATCGGTGTCGACCGAGCCCTCGGCCCGCCCGGGCCCGATCTCGGCGTCGGCGACCCGAATCCAGTCGCCGGCCGGCGCCTCCAGCTGCGAAGCCGGCACCGTCACCTTCGTAGCCCGCGGCCCCGCCGCATCACGATCGAAGAGGCAGAACCAAATCGAGGCGGTGGGCTCAGCGCCCGGCCGCTTATGGACCGTATGCCGAATCCAAACCCCAAGCCCACCCTCGGGCCGGCAAGCCTTGATGTAAAAGCTCTCATAGTGCCCAGCCTTGGCGGCGACCTCAGGAAACCGACCCCGTTCCTCCATCACCAAACCTTATCCCCGCCCGAGAGAGCCGGAGGGGGATGCCCTCCCCAGACACTCAACGCCGAGCCATAGCGAGGGGTGTCTGGGGAGGGGTGTCCCCCCTCCGGCTCACCCCAACCCGCTAGTCCTTGCGCAATGGCGGGGGCGGCGGCGACTCGAAGCCGAGCATGCCGACGGTAGCCGGCACCACCCGCTCGCCGGAGGCGGCAAGCCTGTCCCTGGCGTCGTGGCGGATCTGGGTCAGTTCGCCGAAGGCGCTGGCGAGGGCGGCGATCACTTCCTCCCAGCCGCGCTCGTCGAGCTGCATCGGCATCCAGGTGAGGTGGCGGTCGGGGCGGGAGTCGAAGGTCCTCTCCCCGATCGCCCTGTCGGCGCGGGCGATCAGCCCCTGCAACGAGATCCGCGAGAGCTCGCGTCGGTCCTCCGGCGAGGTCGCTTCGAACTCGGCGTCGTCGAAGAAGACGCGGGCCAGGCCGCGGTAGACATGCTCGACCGCGCCCCGCCGCGGGATCGATTCGATCACTTCCAGCAGGCCTTCTTTCTCCAGCTCGCGGAAGTGGTAGGAGGCGAGCGAGAGCGCCTGCTGGTAGCTCGTGAAGTGCACCTTCGGGATCAGCCCTTCCTCGACGAACTGGCTGGGGCTGCGGGGGCCTTCGTTGAGGACTTCGAGGATGCGGACCCGGAGCGGGTGCTTGAGCACAGCGCAGATCGTCTCGGTCCGTTTCCGGTCCTTGGCCCCAGTGCCCTCCATCCCCTAGCCCTTTCGATTGGTCGACTCCACAGGAGCGATCACGATAGGGCATAAATGATCGGACATAGCGAGAAAATGGCTAGCTAGAGCCCTTTACTGGAGCCAGTCGAAGTAATAGGAAGCAGTGCATCACCAAGGGGGGACGCCTCCGGTGAGGGAAGGAGGTGATGCCTATGCAGTTCAAGGCATGTGGCGCGGCCTATCCCGCTACCTCCATTCACAAGGGTGGCTGAGGCCTGACCCGCACTACCGCCCCGAGGCCTCACCGATCGGCGGGGCGGTAGTCATTGCGCCGGTTGCGGCCGGCGCCGGCCGGCGCCGCTCAGACCTTGATCGTGATCACGTCGCCGTCCTGCGACGAGGTAGTCGCGGCCCTCGATCCGCAGCTGCCCCTTGTCGCGGGCGGCGACGTAGCCGCCGCACTCGACCAGCTGCTCCCAGCCGATCACCTCGGCTTTGACGAACGCTTCCATGATCTCGGTATGGATCGTTCCTGCCGCTTCCAGCGCCGTCGCCCCGCGGTGCAGCGGCCGCGCCACCGCCTCCTTGCCCTCGCCGGCGGTGAAGAAGGTGATCAGCTCCAGCAGGTCGTAGGCGGCGCGGACGAGGCGGGCGAGGCCGGAGCCTTCGACGCCGTAGGACTCGCGCATCTCCTCCGCTTCGGCGGGGTCGAGCTCGGCGAGCTCGCCCTCGATCCGGGCGCTGACCGCGACGACGGCGGCGCCGACCGCGGTGGCGTGGGAGGCGACCGCTTCCGGCGGCGCGGCGTCGCCCTCGTCGACGTTGGCGACGTAGAGGATCGGCTTCGTCGTCAGCGCCTGCAGGTTGCGGGCGGCGTGCGGCGCCGCTTCCGGGACCGGGATCGAGCGCGCCGGGCGGCCGGCGGCGAGCGCCTCGTGCACCGCCTGCAGCCACTCGTGCTCGGCATGCGCCTCTTTGTCGCCCGACTTCGCCTGCTTGGCGACCCGGGGGAGCCGGCGCTCGACCTGGTCGTAGTCGGCGAGCACCAGCTCGGTCTCGATCGTCTCGATGTCGGCGAGCGGGTCGACGCGGCCGTCGGGGTGCGGGCACGTCGGAGTCGGTGTGGCAGCGGACGACGTGGCAGATCGCGTCGGTCTCGCGGATCGAGGCGAGGAACTGGTTGCCGAGCCCCTCCCCTTCCGAGGCGCCCTTGACCAGGCCGGCGATGTCGTGGAAGTCGATCGTCGCCGGCACCAGCTCCGAGGCGCGACCGTCTCGGCGACCTTCTCCAGCCGCTCGTCCGGCGACCTGGGCGACGGCGACGTTCGGCTCGATCGTCGTGAACGGGTAGTCGCCGATCTGGGCGCCGCCCTTGGTCAGGGCGTTGAAGAGGGTCGACTTGCCGGCGTTCGGCAGCCCGACGATCCCGACCTTCATCGCGCGCCTCCTCTCATGAGGAGAGCGGGACGATCAGGCCGAGGGAGACGCCGAGGAGGGCGCCGGCGAGGACGTCGGACGGGTAGTGCATGCCGAGGTAGGGGCGGCCGAGCGAGAGGGCCATGGCGACGAGGAAGGCGCCGGCGGTCGCCGGGTCGACCCGGAACATCGCCGTCGCCACCGCGAAGGAGGAGAGCGGCGTGGGCGGAGGGGAAGCTGAGCGAGCTGGGGGCGCCGCCGAGCGGGGGCAGGCCCTCGAGCACCGGCCGCGGCCGCTTGACCAGCAGCTTGATCGCGTAGTTGAGGCCGATCGCGAGGGGGCCGAGCAGGGCGCAGACGAGCCACTGCTCCCAGCGCGAGCTGTCGATCGCGACGAGGACGAGGCCGAGGATCAGCCAGATCAGGCCGTTGTTGCCGGCTTTGCCGAGGGCGACGGCGGCGTCCTCGACGCCGCGGCGTGTGGCCGTGGGTGCGCATCCAGCGCAGCAGCTTCAGGTCGAGTTCCCGCATGGCGCGGGACAGATAATCCGGGAGATGACGTCCGTTCCCGGCTACGTCCACACCCCCGGCAACCACTGCGGCTCGACCGCGCTGCGCAACCTGCTCGCCTTCCACGGCGTCGAGATCAGCGAGGAGATGGCCTTCGGGCTCGGCGCCGGCGCCGGCTTCTACTACCTGGCGCTGGAGGACGGCTCGCCGACCGCTGGTTCAACGGCCGCACCGCCCGCCTCGAGGAGAGCTTCCGCGAGCTGACCGGGGCGGCGCTGGAGCTGCGCACCTTCGCCGAGGAGGAGGGCGAGGCGGCCTGGGAGGCGGCGCGGGCGACGGTCGACGCCGGCAGCCCGGCGCTGCTCCTCACCGACATCTACTACCTCGACCACTACGGCAACTCGGCCCACTTCCCCGGCCACGCGGTGGTCCTCGCGGGTTACGACGACGAGGTCGCCCAGCTCTCCGACACCGCCTTCGAGGAGCTGCAGACGACGCGGCTGGAGAACCTCGCCCGGGCGCGCCACAGCGGCCACCCCGCCTACCCGCTGGAAGGGCACATGTTCACCGTCGCCGACGGAGATCGACCGCGAGCGGCTGGCCGCGGCGGTGCCGAGGGCGATCGAGCGGGCGGTGAGGCGAGATGCTGGAGCCGCCCTTCGGCGAGTTCGCCGGC
The DNA here is from genome assembly GCA_963779815.1 of uncultured Actinomycetes bacterium. Taxonomy (GTDB): domain Bacteria; phylum Actinomycetota; class Thermoleophilia; order Solirubrobacterales; family 70-9; genus VAYN01. The sequence goes on from CAVZZR010000001.1 coordinate 195,226, forward strand.
GTGCCGGCGCTGGAACGGCTGGCGGCCGAGGCCGGCGCCTGGCCACAGGCGGTCGAGGACTGGCAGTGGTGCGCGCGCTTCGCCTACCAGGTGATCGAGCGCCGCGGCACCGGCGGCGGCTGCTTCCGGCTCATGTACTCGCGCTTCCTCGCCGAGGCGGGCCGGGACGAGGCGCCGTTGGCCGCCGAGGCGGCTGCGCGCTGGACCGAGCTGGCCGAAGCGTTCAAAGCGGCAAGCGAGCGCGACGAGCCCGAGCCGGAGCTCTGGCAGGCGGTCGGGGGCGGAGCCGAGGCCGTGCTGGAGGCAGAGCGCCGCCTCTGGACGTCTCTCCGATAACTGGTTCGGTTTGCCTGTCCAGGCCCGGGGTATCCGGGCGCCATGACTATCGGAGCAGGCATCTTCCTCATCGCGGTCGGCGCGATCCTCAAGTTCGCGACCAACTTCCACATCCAGGGCGTGTATGTCGACACGATCGGCGTGATCCTGATGATCGCCGGCGCCGTCGGTCTCCTGATCGGCCTCTTCCAGGAAATCGTCTGGTCCCGCCGTCGGGCCCCCGGCGAAATGGCCCCCCCGGGTGGGGTGGAAGAACGGCGCGAAGTCCGCGATCCGGCCTATCGCGAAGGCCCCCCGCGCTACTGAGCTGAGGGCGGGAACGCCCTGAGGTAAGCCGAGGCGCCGATCGTGGCAGAGCTCGCCACGATCGGCGTCTACGGCTTCGACGGTCCGGCCTTCCTCCGCGCCCTCAACGAGGCGGGGGTGACGCTGGCGCTCGACGTCCGCCAGCGGCGAGGGGTGCGCGGCAGCCAATACGCCTGGGCGAACGCCCGCCGCCTGCAAGCCGCGCTCGAGGAGGCGGGGATCGCCTACAGCCATCTGCCCGAGCTGGCGCCGACGACGGAGATGCGCGAGTTGCAGTACCGCGAGGACGAGCGGCGCGGCGAGGGCAAACGCTCCCGCACCGAGCTCGCGCCGGAATACGTGAGCCGCTACGAAGCCGAGGTCCTCGGCCAGGTCGACCTCGAGCCAATCGTCAGATGGATCGGCACGAAACGCGCGGCCCTGCTCTGCGTGGAGAGGGACCCGGAGGCCTGCCACCGCTCCCTGATCGCCAAGCGGCTGGAACAAGATTTCGACTTCGAGGTCAAGCACCTGGAGCCGAACGACGGCTGAGGCTCACCACTCCGGCCAGTCGCGGTGTGTAGCGCTCTGTCTGCGTTCGCGCCGGATGCTCCGGCAGGATGAGCGAGATGCCAGAGCGTCCCCAAGCCATCAGGCGGCTCGACTCGCTCCTCGCTGCGGCGATGATCGCTCACGAGGCGATCTTCGAGATGCGCCGCGAGCTGATTGCCCGCGACAAGGGCAACCCCGAGCAGGCCCGGCTCCTCGCCGAGTCAGCACGCATCGTGACGGTCGACCTACCGGCGCTATCGGCCGATGTTCGACAACTCTCGGCGAAGTGGAAAGAGCAAGCCCTGCTTGACAGCGAGGGGGCGAAGGGGGCCATCGCTGAACTGGAGGCCGATCTGGCGCGCATCGAGCCCAGGATCGACTTGCTGCTCAATCGCCAGCGAGAGATCGCTGCCCAGCTGCGCTCGATGCGTGAGGCGTAGACCTAAGCCGAGGCGAGGCGAGCGGCGGCCGCCTGCTCGTAGCGATCAGCCAGCGCCAAGGCCGCATCGCGGTATCCCTCGATATCAGTCTGGGCCGCCTGAGCTCGAAGCTCGTCGGCGCGCGCCGAAAGCTCCCTTGCAGGCTGAATGGTGTGCTCCAGACGTTCTTCCATCAACTCCAACGCCCAGTAGTGCCGATCGGGAACATCTGGCCAAGGGTGAGCTGCCATCGCTATGCCAGTGTAGCCCCGCCACATGACCGGCAGGCGATTTCCGAGCCTTTGCTCTGGTGGCAAGCTTGATCAGATCCCCATCAAGGCGTCTAGGAGCGGGAGCGACGGGACTCGAACCCGCGACCTCCGGCGTGACAGGCCGGCGCTCTAACCAGCTGAGCTACGCCCCCAGGGACCTTCGGCGGGCCTTGGGGTCGGCCCGGGTGGCGAACGCTAGCGCATTCCGGCGGGCGGGATGGGGAGCCGTCAGGCGGTGACCAGCGCCAGCTCGGCGATCTCTTTCTCGATCCCGTGGCAGAGGACGTCGAGGTCGGGGAAGGCGTCCCCGTCGGCGATCAGGCCGATCGACAGTCCCTCGTCGTAGACGATCGCCGCTACCCCGAGGTTGTGGCCGGAGAAGATCGAGCCCAGCGGGATGCCGCGCCGCAGGCGGGCGCCGAGCGAGTAGAGGGGGAAGGGCGAGGTGGGGACGGTCGCGACCGTGAGGTTGAAGAGGCCCGGGGCGAAGGCGAGGCGGGCGAAGACGCACTGGACCAGCGGCGGCGCTGCGTCGGCGGCCTGCAGCAGGGCCTCGGCATCCGCACCCCCCGTCCTCCTCAGCTCGGCGGCGCCGTCGGCGATCTGCCGGTAGCGCCGCAGCGGGTCCGGCTCGGCCAGGGGAAGGTCGACGAAGAAGGGGGCGACGTCGTTGCCGAAGGCGAGCGATTCCCGCGCCCGTCGCATCGTCACCGGCATCACCACGCGGGCGCAGTCGGCCCGCTCGCCGCGGCGGGCGAAGAGGCTCCGCAGGCCGCCGGCGGTGGCCGCGAGGACGACGTCCTCGACCCTTCCTCCCAGCTCCCGCTTCACCCCTTTCGCCTTCTCCAGCGGCACTTCGAGCGAGGCGACCCGGCGCCCGACGCCGGTCGGCCCGTTGAGGCTGGTCGCCGGCGCCGGCGACATCTCCTTGCGCAGCGCCGCCAGGCGCTCCCGCGAACGCGAGACGATCGCGGCCGCCTTGCGCGGTTGCAGGTACGCGTCGACGCCACCGCTGGACTCCTCTCCCACTGCCCCGCGCACCCGCCAGAGCACCCCGCTCGCCGCCTCGTTGCCGAGCGTCGAGAGGATCTCCCCCAGCGCCGCCATGTCGATCTCGGTGTCGGGCTGGAAGTCGAGCAGCGAGGCGACGATGTAGGGGCCGCTGACTCCGTCGATCATGCACTGGTGGACCTTGCCGACCAGCGCCCAGGCGCCGCCCTCGAGACCCTCCAGCATCGTCACCTCCCAGAGCGGGCGGGACCGGTCCAGCCGCTGCGAGACGTACTCGCCGATCCAGGCCATCAGCTCCGCCTCCCCGCCCGGCTCTGGCAGCTGCGCCTGGCGGACCTGCCGGCCGACGTCATAGTCGGGATCGGGCAGCCAGATCGGCGCCGCGTGCACCCCGACCACCGGGATCGAGAGGCGGCGGCACAGGGCCGCGTTGCCGACCAGGCGGCGGCGGACCTGATCGCGCAGCCGCTCCAGCGAGGGGCGCTCGCCGTTCGGCGGGGGGTCGAAGACGGCGGCCCAGGAAAAATGCATCTGCAGCGCGTCGTCAGCTTGCTCGAGCTCGAGGAAGACGGCGTCTAGAGGACTTAAGTGGCTTCGCATCCCCCCAAGCCTCCCCGTGGCTCGGTTATCCCTGGTTGCATGTCCGGCACCGCGTATGGAGCCTCGCCCGCCACTATCTCTTCCAAGATCTCCCTGAGATCGGCGACGCGGTCGGCACCATAGCGCTCGGCCCAGCGATCCTCGATAGTCGCGAAGGTGCCGTAGCCGAACTCCTGGGCTTCCTTGCCCCGCGGCGTCAAGCAGATCAGCTTCGCCCGCCCGTCGGCAGGATCGGGAAGGCGCTCGACGTAGCCGCGCTCGGCCAGGTCGTCGACGACTTCCCCCACCGACTGCTTGGTCATGTTCGTCAGCTCGGCGATGTCGGTCAGCCGCAGCCCTTCCTCTCTGACGTAGCGGAAGACGCAGGCGTGAGCCTGCCGGATGTCCTCGAACTCGCTGTTCTCGATCTCCTCGCGGAACTCGGCGATCATCGCGTCGAAGGCGAGGCTGAAGAGCCCGGTGAGGACGACGTGGATGGGCAGGCTTTTGGAGCGTTGTGCCATTAGTCAGGAAACCTTATAGAGGAGCGGGACCATCTTCAATGGCGGCTCAAATAGGGTGGGCGCCGATGAGACTGGTGACCTTCGACGCCGGCGACGGGCCGCGGGCGGGTGTGCTCGAGGACGACCGCGTCGTCGACGCCTGGGCGCTGCTGGGTGAGCCCCACCGTGGGTCGCTGCGCGAGCTGATCGCCGCCGCTCGGGTCGAGGAGCTGCGGGAGCGGCTCGGCGACACCGGGGCGCCCTCCCATCCCCGCTCGGGGGTCCGGCTCCTGGCCCCGATCCCCGACCCGGACAAGATCGTCTGCATCGGCCTCAACTACCGCAAGCACGCGGCCGAGGTGGGGGTCGAGGTCGAGTCCCTGCCCGAGATCCCGACGATCTTCGCCAAGTACCCCAACGCGCTGGTTGCCGACGGGGCGACGGTGCGGGTGCCGACGGCGAAGACCGACTACGAGGCGGAGGTCGCCTTCGTCGTCGGCCGGCGGGCGAAGGACGTCGCCGAGGCCGAGGCGCTCGACCACGTCGCCGGCTACACCCTCCTCAACGACCTCTCGGCCCGCGACCTGCAGGGCGCCACCCCGCAGTGGATGGCGGGCAAGGTCTTCGACGGCTCCGCCCCCTGCGGCCCCTTGCTGGTGACGCCGGAGGAGGCCGGGCCGCCGGACCAGATCGCGATCCGCCTCACCCTCAACGGCGAGGAGATGCAGAGCGGCGGCACCGACGATCTCATCTTCAGCGTCCCGCAGCTGCTGGCGCAGCTGTCGCGGCTGATGACGCTCGAGCCCGGGGACATCGTCTCCACCGGCACCCCCGAGGGGGTCGGCATGGGCCGCAAGCCGCGGGTCTGGCTCGGCGACGGCGACGAGGTCGTGATCGAGTCGCCGACCCTGGGCCGGCTGACGACGCGGATCAGCGCCTAACCATTCGCCTGTTCCCTTTCGTCGAATAGCAACGGAAAGGAACAGACGAAGGGCTAGCTTGATCCCGGGCGGGGCGGGATCTCGTAGGCCTTGGCCGGCAGCCGTGCCGAGAGCGGGCGGGAGGCCCCGCGCGGTTGCCGCCGCATGCCGGGGACGAGCGCGCTGGTGCTGGCGGTTCTCGCCCCGGCGGCGGTCCAGCGCGGGCGCACCGGCGTGTAGGTGAGGAGGGCGTTCCAGGTGTCGGTATCGATGACGCCGTTGGCGGGGAGGCCGTGGCCTTCCTTGAAGAGGCGGACGGCGCGGGCGGTCTGGCGGGCGAAGATGCCGGTGATCGGCACTTCCTCCCCGGCGGCGACCAGATGCTCCTGCGCCCAGACGACCATGTCGCCGGCGCTCTTCTTCTTCAGCAGCGGGTGGACGACTTCCATCCGGTAGCCGGCGACCGGCTGGAGGGCGCTGTCGGCGCCGACCGCCCCCCACTCCCGGCCGTTGGTCTCCTGCCAGGACCACCAGCTCGGCGCCAGGCCGCCGTAATTGGCGGCGAAGCGGCGGAAGAGGCGGATCGAGGCGCTGCCGGGGGCTTCGTAGGTCTGGCCGATCGGGTAGATCGGGTGGCCGTAGATGCGGTTGTAGAGGTAGGTGTGCTCGTAGACCGTCCGCACCGAGGTCCCGATCGTCTTCCAGTACATCTGCGGCTGGTTGTAGGTGGCGCCGCCCGGCCCGAAGAAGACGGAATAGGGGAAGGAGGGGTGGTAGTCGACGTAGGGGAAGCCGGCGAGGGCGACCGGGAAGGTGGCGCCGACGCGGGCGCGCAGGGCGCGGACGTAGCGGTCGGCCGCGGCGTACTTGCCCTCGTAGTCGGCCTCGGCGTCGATCACGAAGCAGTCGGCCCCCTTCTTCACCGCCGCCGCGCCGCCCTCGCCTCGGCGGCCGGCGCGTCGCCGTAGACGAACTGCCAGGCGCAGACGCTGAGGCCGCCGCGATGCAGGGCCTGCACCAGCCCCCTGCTGAACTGGCTCCAGGCGCCGCCGCCGTCGGCCGCCTTCACGTAGACGGTGCCGACGTCGTTGCGCTTGGCGCGGGCGACGATCGCGCCGATGCTGCCGCCCTCGGAGCGAGAGACGTACCAGACCCACATCCCCTGGCGGTCGAAGGCGCTGTTGCTGACGTTGCCGCCCGATTCCACCTCACCGGCGCCGCCGGTTTCGGCGCTCGCGCCGCCGCCGGCGACCAGCCCCGCCGCGAGGACGACGAGGGTCAGGGGCAACGCCAGGAGGAGGTGCTTCTTCTGCCGGAGGAGGGTCACAACTTCTCGCAACACGGTAGTGATGAAATGAATGCGCCTGCCCGTCGCCCGCCCCCGCAAGATCCTGTGCGCCCTCGCACTGTCCCTCCTCGCCGCCGCGATCGTCGGCGCCTCCCCGTCCGCCGCCTCCGAAGAGTCCGGTTGGAGGCTGGAGCGGGCCGGCGTCTCGCAGGCCGGGCGGGAGCTGATCGTGACCGTGCGGACGAACGGGGCGGTGCCGCTGGGGCGACTCCAGGCCCGGCCGGACACCCGGCGGGCGGGGGGGCGGTACCTCTGCGTCGCCTTCGGCAGGGCGGGACGGGACGGGGAGCGGCGGCTCTGCCTCGGCGGGAAGCGGGCGCACCGGCGGGTCGGGTTGGTGGTCGTCTCGGCTGACGAGAAGCCGACCTCGACCGACAGCGTGAGGGCGAAGGTGAGACGGGCGCGGCCGAACAAGCTCGTCATCGCTTTGGAGCCGGGGGACGCCGGCCTGCCGCCGCGGCGCTACCGCTGGCGCGTGATTGCCGGCCACAGCTGCGCGGTGCGCAGCCGCTGCGCCGAATCCCTGCCCGCCCAGGGCACCAACGCCTTCCGCCTCCGCCCCGTCCGCGCGGTCGGCTGCACCGGCGGCAGCCCCGGCCTCGTCACCAACGGGCCGCGCGATCGCAAGCTCGTCGCGCTCACCTTCGACGACGGGCCGAGCGACTACACCGACGGCTTCCTCGCCGTCCTGCGCGAGAAGGACGCGCGGGCGACCTTCTTCGAGGTCGGCCAGGTGATGCCGGGGCGCGAAGAGGCGATGCGCGAGATCCTCGCCCAGGGCAGCGAGATCGGCGACCACACGATGGACCACGTCGAATTCCCGGGCTACGAGCAGATCGCCGGCGCGGCGGCGCGGATCAAGGCCTACACGCACTTCCAGCCCTGCCTCTTCCGGCCGCCGGGGGGCGCCGTCGATGCGGGGGTGATCGCGACCGCGGGCAGCCTCGGGATGCGGACCGTCAACTGGGACGTCGACCCGCGCGACTGGTCGACCCCCGGCACCGGCGCGATCTACGCCGACGTCGTCGGCCACGTCCGTCCCGGCTCGATCGTCGTCATGCACGACGGCGGCGGCCCGCGCGGCGAGACCCTGGCGGCGCTGCCGCGGATCATCGACACCCTGCGCGGCCGCGGCTACCGATTCGCCACCGTCACCGACCTGCTCGGCGGCCGCATCCTCTATCGCCCCTACGGGTAGCCAGCTACTGGTTTGAGAATCCGATGCAACCGATCGGCCGCCCCCCTCGTAGGGAATGGCCGATGAGGATTGCGATTGTCGGAACCGGGATCTCGGGGCTGTTCGCCGCCCACAAGCTGGCCCCCGAGCACGAGATCGTCGTCTACGAGGCGAGCGGCCGGATCGGCGGCCACACCAACACGGTGGCGGTCGAGGCCGAGGATGGGACCCACTGGATCGACACCGGGTTCATCGTCTTCAACGACCGCAACTACCCCAACTTCGAAGCGCTGCTGGCCGAGCTGGGGGTGGCAAGCCGGCCGTCCCACATGAGCTTCTCGGTCGCCGACGGCCGCGGCCGCTTCGAGTACTCCGGGACGCCGTGGGGCCTCTTCGCCCGCCCCGCCCACCTGCTCAGCCCGGCCTTCCTCGGGATGCTGCGGGACTGGCGCCGCTTCAACCGCGAGGCGCGGGCCCTGATCGGGATGAACGGCACCGCCCCCTCGCTCGGCCACTGGCTCGAGCAGCAGGGCTTCTCCCGCCACTTCGTCGAGCGGCTGATCGTCCCCCAGGCCGCCGCCGTCTGGTCGGCCGACCCGGATCAGATGTGGAGCTTCCCGGCCAGCTTCATGGCCGAGTTCTTCGACAACCACGGCATGTACAGCCTGCGGGACCGGCCCAAGTGGCGGACCGTGAGCGGCGGCTCGCGCAGCTACGTCGAGGCGATCGCGGCGCCGTGGCGCGACCGGGTGCGGCTGCGGGCGCCGGTGCGGCGGATCGAGCGGCTGGCGGACCGGGTCCGGATCGAGGCCGAGGGCTGTGAGACGGAGGAGTTCGACCAGGTCGTGATCGCCGCCCACTCCGACCAGGCGCTGGCGATGCTCGGCGATCCCAGCGAGGCCGAGCACGAGATCCTCGGCGCGATCCCCTACCAGCCCAACGAAGCCGTCCTCCACGCCGACGCCTCGCTGATGCCCCGCCGCCGCGCCGCCTGGTCGAGCTGGAACTTCCACCTCAGCGAGCGGCCGGCGACGGGCTCGACCGTCACCTACTGGATGAACAACCTGCAGCGCCTGCGCTCCCGCCGGCACTACTTCGTCACCCTCAACCGCGGCGAGGAAATCGACCCGAAGAAGGTGATCCGCCGCATCTCCTACGACCACCCCGTCTACACCACGGAGGGAGTCGCCGCCCAGTCCCGCCACCCCGAGATCTCGGGACCCGCGCACCGCACCCACTACTGCGGCGCCTACTGGGGCTGGGGCTTCCACGAGGACGGCGTAGCCAGCGCCCTCCGTGTCTGCAAGGCGATGGCTGGCGGGCCCCGCTCCGAGATCGTGGGGGCTATAACCCCCCAAAGTTCGGAGCCGGGAGAGGCGGTAGCCGCATGAACCCTGCAACGGCGACGGGACGAGGGGCGGGGGTCGCCGGACCCTCCCCGCTGTTGTCCGCCGACCCCCGCCCCTCGTCCCGTCCCAAGTCCGCCGTCTACGAGGGAACCATCCGCCACCGCCGCTTCGAGCCGATCGAGCACTCCTTCCGCTATCCGCTCTTCCTCATGTACCTCGACCTCGACGAGCTGCCGGAGGTGCTCGACCCGTTCCCGTTCTTCTCCGCCCGCCGCCGCGCCGTCGCGCGCTTCCGCCGCGAGGACTTCATGGGCGACCCGGCGCGCCCGCTCGCCGAGTGCGCGCGGGAGGCGGTCGAGGAGGCAACCGGCGCCCACCCAGGCGGGCCGGTCCGCCTCCTCGCCGGCCTCCGCTACTTCGGCCACTCCTTCAACCCGGTCTCCCTCTACTTCTGCTTCGGAAGCGACGGCGAGCGGGTAGATGCAGTCGTGGCCGAGGTGCGGAACATCCCCTGGGGCGAGCGGCATCCCTACGTCTTGGCACGGGGCGAGCGCCGGGGTACGGTGCTCGCAGACGAGCTCGAGAAGAGCTTCCACGTCTCCCCCCTGATGGGCATGGACCAGACCTACTCCTTCCGCGCCTCCGAACCCGGCGAGACGATCGCCGTCCACATCGAGTCTCGCCCGCGCGAGGGCGAGCGGGGGAAGACGTTCGACGCGACCCTCAACCTGCGGCGCCGCGAGCTCAGCCGCCGCACCCTCACCGGCCTCCTCGCCCGCTACCCGGCGATGTCGCTGCAGGTGGTGGCGAAGATCTACGCGCAGTCGCTGCGGCTGAGGCTGAAGGGCGCGCGGTACCACCCCCACCCGGAGGGGAGCCGCCCGAAGGGGTTCGTCTCCCCATGAGGGACGCGCTCGCACGGGCGGGCGTCGGGGCCGTCCTCGGCCGCGTCCGCAACGGCCGCATCGACGTCCTCGAAGGCGCCCGCGAACGCAGCTTCGGCCCCGCCGACGCCGAGCTCCACGCCACCGTCACGATCAAGGGCCCGGCCGCCTGGCGCGGCCCGCTGCGGGGCAGCGTCGGCCTCGGCGAGGGCTACGTCGAGGGCCTCTGGGAGACCGACGACCTCGTCTCCCTGGTCCAGATCGCCGCCCGCGAACTGCAGGAGATGGACGGGCTGCGGGGCGCCGTCGCCCGTCCCCGCGCCCTCTGGCACCGGCTCCGCCACCTCGTCCCCGAGAACACCCGGCCCGGCGCCCGCCGCAACATCTCCGCCCACTACGACCTCGGCAACGACCTCTTCGCCGCCTTCCTCGACGAGCGGATGATGTACAGCTGCGCCTACTTCCCGGACGACGCGACCAGCCTCGAGGGGGCGCAGCTGGCGAAGCTCGACCGCATCTGCGACCGCCTCCGGCTCGGCCCCGGCAACCACCTGCTGGAGATCGGCACCGGCTGGGGCGGGATGGCGATCCACGCCGCCCGCCGCAGCGGCTGCCGGGTGACGACGACGACGATCTCGCGCGAGCAGTTCGAGCTGGCGCGGCAGCGGGTCCGCGACGCCGGCCTCAGCGACCAGGTCACCGTCCTCCTCGAGGACTACCGCGACCTCGAGGGGCGCTACGACCGACTCGTCAGCGTCGAGATGATCGAGGCGGTCGGCTGGCAGTACTTCGACGACTACTTCCGCACCTGCGACCGGCTGCTGACGGACGACGGGCTGATGCTGCTGCAGGCGATCACGATCGACGACCGCATCTACGAGATCGAAAAGGGCGCCAAGAGCTTCGCCAACACCCACGTCTTCCCCGGCGGCTGCCTGCCCTCGCAGGGGTTGATCGCCGGCTGCCTGGAGCGCGTCACCTCGATGAAGCAGGTCTGGGTCGACGACATCACCGCCCACTACCCGCCGACCCTGGCCGCCTGGCGCGAGCGCTTCTTCGCCGGCTGGGAGCGGCTGCGCGAGCGCGGCTACGACGAGCGCTTCCGCCGCCTCTGGGACTTCTACCTGAGCTCCTCGGAGGCGGGCTTCCGCGAGCGGCGGATCGGCGACGTGCAGGCGCTGTTCGCGAAACCGGGCGCCCGGTGAGCGGCGCGGGGGGCGGGCGCGAGCCGCTGCTGCTGATCCACGGCCTCGGCGGCACCCGGACGATCTGGGAGCCGGTGATCCCGCTGCTCGAGGGCGAGCGCGAGGTGCACGCGATCGACATGCCGGGCTTCGGCGCGACGCCGCCGCTGCCGCAGGGCGAGGAGCCGACGGCGGCGAATCTGGCGCGCGCCGTCCATGAGGAGTGCGCCCGCAACGGGGTCGAGCGCCCGCACGTCGCCGGCAACTCGCTCGGCGGCTGGGTGGCGCTGGAAATGGGCCGCTTCGGCTGGGCGGCCTCGGTGACGACGCTCTCCCCCGCCGGCCTCTGGCAGCGCCCGCTCGGCGAACCTTCGGGGGGCGGCGCCCGCATGCTCCTGCGCGGCTCGCCCTGGCTGAAGGCGGCGCGTCCCTTCCTCGGCCTCGCCCTCCAGTTCCCGCAGACCCGTCACGCCGCCTTCCAGTCGATCGCCGCCCACCCGGAGCGGATCCCGCCCGAGGCGGCGCGGGCGCTGGCGCTCGGCTGGCTCGACGGCGAGGGCTACGACGCCGCCAACCGGGCGATGCGAAACCACGTCTTCGACCCGACCGGCTACCCCGAAGACGTGCCGGTGACGATCGCCTGGTGCGAGAAGGACCGCCTGCTCGGCCCGCCGAAGCCGCACCGCCGCCCCGCCGGCGCCCGCTTCCTCGTCCTCCCCGAGGTCGGCCACACCCCCACCTGGGACAACCCCGAGCTCGTCGCCCGGACCCTGCTCGACGGCAGCGCCACCCCCAGCCGCGGACGTGTCTGACTTCGACCCTCACATATGACGGTTAAGGTCAGACACCCCCACCGCGGACACGAGGAGGAGCAGTGATCGTCGAGAGGACCGAGAACCCGATGTGGCTGTCGAACGCCTACCTGGTCGCCGACCCCGACCGCGGCACCGGCGTCCTCATCGACGGCAACGACGAGCTGGCGCCGCTGCTGGAGAGGGCCGAGCGCGACGGGGTCGAGATCACCCATGTCCTCCTCACCCACCCCCACGGCGACCACGTCGCCGGCCTCGCCGAGGCGCGGGCGCAGCTCGGCAACCCGCCGCTGGTCGCCCACGCCGACTGTGCCGCCGAGCTCGACGAGGAGGTCGAGATCGTCCTCGGCGACGGCGAGAAGCTCGACGCCGGCGGCCTCGAGATCGAAGCGATCTACACCCCCGGCCACGCCGCCGGCCACCTCGCCTTCCTGGTCAACGGCTCCGACGTCTTCACCGCCGACGTCCTCTTCAAGGGGACGGTGGGCGGGACGATGGCCCCCGGCGCCAGCGGCTTCGCCGACCTCAAGGCCTCGGTGATGCGGCTGCTGGAGCTGCCGCCGAACACCACCGTCCACCCCGGCCACCGCGAGCCGACGACGATCGCCGCCGAGTGGGAGCGGAACCCCTTCGTGCGGATCTGGCGCGGCCTCGACGCGACCGGCGAGGAGGAGGTGACGGTCTGGGGCCGTCCCGCCACCCTGAAGCTCTGGGCCCCCGACTACGACGGCGGCAACAAGGCCTGGGTCGTCTTCGGCGACTCCGGCGAGGACGCGATCGTGGGCGGATCGCAGGTCGAGAAATAGGCGAACCTGCCTAATCGCGCCCACCTTTAGCGGTTTTCGTAGATTTGGACGGATGTGCGATGGGGGAATCGCACATTTGTCTCCACACTGCACTTATGACGACTGACGTGCAGGAATTCTTTTTCAACTGGTACCCCGTCTTCGGGGTCACCTTCATGGCGATTCTCTGCGTCCTCTTCCTGAAAATGATGCGGGGGATGATGGGGACGACGAAGCCGGAGACGGTGAAGGCGAGCCGCACCGAGCCGGTCCTCTGGGAGCAGGTGCAGGGCGTCGACGCGGCCAAGGAAGAGCTGATGGACGTCGCCGCCTGGCTGCGCGAACCCGACCGCTTCGCCGCCCTCGGCGCCAAGGCCCCGCGCGGCGTCCTCCTGCACGGACCGCCCGGGACCGGGAAGACGATGCTGGCCCGCGCCGTCGCCGCCCAGGCCGGGGTCGACTTCTTCGCCGCCTCGGGCTCGAGCTTCGTCGAGATGTTCGTCGGCCGTGGCGCCGCCCGCATCCGCCGCCTCTTCAAGGAGGCGCGCAAGTCCGGCCGCGCGGTGATCTTCATCGACGAGCTCGACGCGATCGGCGGCTCGCGCGGCTCCGGCGGCGGCGACGGCGGCACCAGCGAGCGCGAGCAGGCGCTGAACCAGCTGCTGGTCGAGCTCGACGGCTTCGAGAAGGACCCGGGGATGGTGATCGTGATCGCCGCCTCCAACTACGTCGACAAGCTCGACAAAGCGCTGCTGCGGCCGGGCCGCTTCGACCGCCTCGTCCTCGTCGCCCCGCCCGACCGCGGCGGCCGCGAGTCGATCCTCCGCAGCCACGCCAAGAACAAGCCGCTGGCCCCCGACCTCGACCTCGGCGACGTCGCCCGCAAGACCACCGGGATGACCGGCGCCCAGCTCGCCAACGCGCTCAACGAGGGGGCGATCATCGCCGGCCGCGCCGGCCGCTTCTACATGAGCCGCGAGGACCTCGACGAGGCGCTCCTGCGCCAGGCCGTCGGCTCCCAGCAGGCGCGCCGCCTCGGCGGCAAGGAGCGGCGGATCGTCGCCTACCACGAGGCCGGCCACGCGCTCTGCCGCAAGCTGCTCGGGCTCGACCCGCCGGAGATCCTCAGCATCGTCCCCCGCGGCCCGGCGCTCGGCTTCGTCGCCCACTCGCCGCAGGAGGACAGCTATCTGAAGTCGCGCGAGGAATTACTGGACGAGGTGGTCACCCTGCTCGGTGGACGCGCCGCCGAGGAGATCGTCCTCGGCGCCGCCTACTCCGGCGCCTCCGACGACCTCAACCGGGTCCACATGGTCTGCAAGCAGATGGTCTCCGAATTCGGGATGGGGGTCGCCCTCGACCACGACGGGCCGGCGCCGATCGCCCTCCCGACCGGCGACTACGCGGTCTCCGACCAGACCCGGCGGGAGGTCGACCAGGCGGCGATGACGCTGGCTCGCGAGGCCTACCGCCGCGCCCGGGCGCTCCTCTCCGCCAACCTCGAGGTGCTCGACCACCTCGCCGTCCTGGCGCTGGAGCGGGAGACGCTGACCCGCGAGGAGCTCGACGAGATCTTCGCCGCGCACGAGCTCCGCGGCCTGGTCGAGGCGCCCGGGACGGGAGCGGCGCTGGTCGCGCTCAACCGCGAAACGGCCCTTTCGTAAACGGTCTGAACAATTTGGCTATTTAGCCCGGATCTTGATTAGACTGGCTGGCCAGACGGCCAGTGAGTGACCACGAGCATTACTTCGCCCCAGGTCGATCGATTGCCCGCCGTGTCCACGGTGAGCGATCGGTCGGCCTGCTGTACGGGCAGCGGGCGCTCCTGATCGGGGCGCTGGAACCGCTCACCTACACCGGCACGATGCTCTCCAGCACAGCCGGCGACCACCCCTTCACCCGCCTCGCCCGCACCGCGAAGATCCAGGAGACGGTCTTCCTCGGGACGAAGGCCGAAGCCGACAAGGCGCTCGCCGCCGTCCACCGCCTGCACGAGCGGGTCAAGGGCGAGCTGCCCGAGGCGGCGGGAGCCCACCCGGCCGGCAGCGCCTACTCGGCCTTCGACCCGGAGCTGATGCTGTGGACGCTGGCGGTGATCGCCGACTCGGGCCGGGCGATGTACGAAACGATGGTGCGGGAGCTGAGCCGGCACGAGCGCGAGGCGCTCTGGCAGGACTACGTCCGCTTCGGCGAGCTCTTCGGCCTGCCCCGCGGCGAGGTCCCGGGCAGCTACCGCGAGTTCAGCGACTGGTGGCGGCGCAAGCTCGCCTCCCCGGAGCTCCACGCCACCGACCACGCGCTGGAGGTGGCGCCCCTGGTCGCCTTCCGCCAGCCGGTGCCGCTCGCCGCCCGGCTCAACCTCGAGACCCAGAACCTGATCGTCAAGGGGACCTTGCCGCCGCCCGTGCGCGAGATCTTCGGGATCGGCTGGACGTCCGCCCACGAGGCCCTCTTCCGCTCGGTGACGGCGGCCCACCGCCAGGCCCACCGGGCGCTGCCGCGGCACCTGCGGCGCGGTCGCAACGACTACTTCTTCGACGCCGTCACCAAGAACGAGAAGCGCCGCGGCGGCACCCCGACGCCGAGCATCGCCGCCTAGAGACGACCCGAGGCCTAGTCTGAGCGCGTGCTCGAGCTGCTCGCCGTCGCGGCGGCCGGGGCCGCGGCGGGAGCTTCGAACGCGATCGCCGGCGCCGGCTCGCTGATCACCTTCCCGACCATGGTCGCGCTGGGGCTGCCCCGCTCTCGGCCAACGTCACCAACACCGTCGGCATCGTCCCCGGGGCGATCGGCGGCTCGCTCGGCTACGCCGACCTGCTGCGCGAGCAGCGCGAGCGCTTCACCCGCCTGCTGGTGCCGATGCTGATCGGCGCCGTCGCCGGCACCGTCGCCCTCCTCCTCACCTCGAACGCAGCCTTCGAAGCGATCGTCCCCGTCCTCGTCGCCGCCTCCTGCCTGCTGCTCCTCCTCCAGCCCCGCCTCACCCCGCGGATCTCCCACGCCGGCGACGAGCACTCGCCCTTCCTCACCGCCGGCGTCCTCTTCTGCGGCGCCTACGGCGCCTACTTCGGCTCCGCCGTCAGCATCCTCCTGCTCGCGATCCTCGCCCTCTTCGTCGCCGACACCCTGCAGCACGTCAACGGGCTGAAGATCATCCTCGTCGGCTGCGCCAACCTCCTCGCCGCCTGCGCCTACGCCTTCCTCGCCCCGGTCGAGTGGAGCTACGCCCTGACGATCATGGTGTCCTCCTTCGCCGGCGGCCGCCTCGGCGCCCACTACGCGCGCCGCGTCCCCAGCGACCCGCTGCGGATCGCGATCGCGGTCGTCGGGCTGGGCGTGGCGGCGGTGCTTGCCGTCCGCGCCTTCGGGTGACAACCCCAAGGCAACCCTCCCCTGGACCGCTCAAAGGTGTTACTAATTGCTAGGAGTTCTCTTTCGGTACTGGGGAGACTCCATAACGACTGAGCTGTAAGGGAGAACAGATGGGCCGGCTCGCCGCCCAGATCGAGAGCATGGCCGACCACTACGACGTCGTCGTGGTCGGCTCCGGCTATGGCGGTGGGATCACCGCCTCGCGGATGGCGCGGGCGGGGCGGCGGGTCGCCCTGCTCGAGCGCGGGTCCGAGCGCCGGCCCGGCGAATACCCGGACCGCGAGCTGGAGATGATGGGCGAGCTGCAGGTCGACGCCGCGATCGGCCGCACCGGCTCGCCGACGGGGCTCTACGACCTCCACCTCAACGACGACCTCAACGTCTTCGTCGGCTGCGGCCTCGGCGGCACCTCGCTGGTCAACGCCAACGTCTCGCTGCCGCCCGATTCACGGGTCTTCGCCGACGAGCGCTGGCCGCGGGCGCTGCGGGAAGACGGCGAGCGCCTGTGCACCGGCTTCCTGCGCGCCGAAGAGATGCTGAAACCCCAGCCCTACCCCGCCGAAGACGGCGAGCTGCCGAAGCTGGCCGCCCTGCAGCGCTCGGCGCAGGGAATGGGGGCGGCGGAGTTCTTCGACCGGCCGCCGATCAACGTCAACTTCGAGGCGGGCGTCAACCACGTCGGCGAGGAGCAGGGAGCCTGCACCCTCTGCGGCGACTGCGTCTCCGGCTGCAACTACGGGGCGAAGAACACGACGCTGATGAACTACCTGCCCGACGCCCGCAACCACGGCGCCGAGATCTTCACCAACGCCGCCGTCAAATCGGTCGAGCGGGGCGAGGGCAGGTGGATCGTCCACTTCGCCACCCTCGGCAGCGGCCGCGAGGCCTTCGACGCCCCCGCGGACTTCGTCAGCTCCGACGTCGTCGTCCTCGCCGCCGGCGCCCTCGGCTCGACCGAGATCCTGCTGCGCTCCGCGGCGGCGGGGCTGCCGATCTCCGGCCAGCTGGGGAAGCGGTTCAGCGGCAACGGCGACGTCCTCGGCTTCGCCTACAACGCCGACGAGGAGATCAACGGCATCGGCTTCGGGCCGCGCCTGCGCAAGCAGGCGGTCGGGCCCTGCATCGCCGGGATCATCGACCTCCGCGAGACCGAGAACCTGGAGGAAGGGATGGTGATCGAGGAAGGGGCGATCCCCGGCGGCCTCGACGGCTTCATGCCGATGCTGCTCGCCGGCGCCGCCGGCTTCGTCGGCCGCGACACCGACGACGGCCTCGGCGACCTCCTGCGCGAGGGCAGCCGGGTGGCCGAGAGCGTGGTGCTGGGCTCGCGCCACGGCGCCGTCCACAACACCCAGACCTTCCTCGTGATGTCGCACGACGGCGGCGAAGGCGAGCTGCGGCTGCGGGACGGGCGCGTCCGCGTCCACTGGCCGGGGGTCGGCGGCGAGCCGATCTTCGACGCGGTCGATGAGCAGCTCGAACGGGCCAGCGCCGCCCTCGGCGCCACCTACGTGCGCGACCCGATCTGGACCAAGCTGCTCGGCGAGGGCCTGATCACCGTCCACCCGCTCGGCGGCTGCCCGATGGGCGAGGACGGCGGCCGCGGCGCCGTCGACCACAAAGGCCGGGTCTTCAGCGGCAGCGACGGCGAGGTGCACGAGGGCCTCTACGTCTCCGACGGCTCCGTGATCCCGCGCTCGCTCGGGGTCAACCCGCTGCTGACGATCTCGGCGCTCGCCGAGCGCTGCTGCGAGCTGATCGCCGCCGACCGCGGCTGGACGATCGACTACGGCCTCCCCTCGACGCCGCCGCCCCCACCGCCGCCGCCGCCGGTCGGGGTCGAGTTCACCGAGCGGATGAGCGGGACCGTCGGCGGCGGCGGCTTCGACTTCGTCCTCACGATCGCCCCCGACGACGTCAAGCGGTTCGTCGCCGAGCCCGAGCACGAGGCGCCGATGACCGGCACCGTCAGCGCCCCGGCGATCTCGCCGGACCCGCTCTCGGTCAGCGAGGGGACCTTCAACCTCTTCACCGTCGACGCCGCAGCGCCCGAAACCCGGACAATGGAGTACCGGATGAAGCTGACCGCCGAGGAGGGGCGGGAGCTCTGGTTCCACGGCTACAAGCTGATCCACGACGACAAGGGCTTCGACCTCTGGGACGACACGACGACGCTCTACGTCACCCTCTTCGACGGCCCGGGCGAAGACAGCCCGATCGCCGGCAAGGGGATCCTGCGGATCACCCCGACCGACTTCATGCGCCAGCTGACGACGATGCGGGCGACCAACGCGCGGGGCCGCAACGCGCTGGAGGCGCAGGCCGAGTTCGGCAAGTTCTTCGCCGGCGCGCTGTTCGAGACCTACGGCGGCATCTTCGCCGGCGACAGCGAGCTGCGGCCGCAGGCGCCGCCGCGCAAGCGCCGCCAGCTGCGGGTCGGCGCGCCCGAGGTCCACGCGGTGAGCACCGAGGACGGGGTCCAGCTCCGCCTCACCCGCTTCCGCGGCGGCGAGAAGGGGCCGGTGATGCTGACCCACGGGCTCGGCGTCTCCAGCGGCATCTTCACGATCGACACCATCGACACCAACCTGCTCGAGTACCTCTTCGCCCACTCCTACGACGTCTGGCTGCTCGACTACCGGGCCAGCATCGACCTGCCGAGCGCCCGCACCCGGTTCGACGCCGACGACGTCGCCACCAAGGACTACCCCGCCGCGGTCGCGGCGGTGCGCGAGCTGACCGGCGCCGACAGCGTCCAGGTGGTCGCCCACTGCTTCGGGGCGACGACCTTCTGCTGCGCGATGCTGGCCGGGCTGCGGGGGGTGCGCTCGGCGGTGGTCTCGCAGGTCGCGACCGACGTCGTCGTCCCCGCCGCCTCGCGCCTCAAAGCCGGGCTGCACCTGCCCGACGTCCTCGACGCGGTCGGGGTCGACGAGCTCGACGCCGACGCCGAGCGCCACCGCGGCTGGCGCTCCCGGCTCTTCGACCTCGCCGCCGACCTCCTCCCCGAGGCAAAGGGCGAGAAGTGCGAGAGCGACACCTGCCACCGGATCAGCTTCATGTACGCGCCGCTCTACCGGCACGCGCAGCTGAACGACGCCACCCACGAGGCGCTGCACGAGATGTTCGGGGTCGCGAACGTGGAGTCGTTCGAGCAGCTGGCGGCGATGGTGCGGGCACAGCACCTGGTCGGCGCCGACGGCGAGGAGCGCTACCTCCCCCACCTCGAGCGGATGGCGATCCCGATCAGCTTCATCCACGGGGCCGAGAACGCCTGCTTCCTCAGCGAGGGGATGGACCGCTCGCTGGCGCGGCTCGGCGAGGCCAACGGCGCCTCGCTCTACAGCCGGCACGAGATCCCCGGCTACGGCCACATCGACTGCATCTTCGGCCGCGAGGCGGCCCGGGACGTCTACCCCCACGTGGTCGAGCACCTGGAGCGGACCTGATGGCGGCGGGGCAGGTCGTCCACGAGGTCCTCGACCCGGCCTTCCTGCGCGAACGCCTGGAGAAGGTGCGCAAAGAAGGCTCCGGCCTGCTTCCCGGCGCCGAGTACGAAAAGCTCTTCGACGAGCTGGCGAAGGGGGAGGCGAGCCCGGTCTCCGGCGCCGATCCGAGCCAGGGCGAACAGGCCTTCCTGCCGCGCTCGGCCGGGGTCAGCATCCTCCAGTCGACCCTCAACGACTGCATCCTCTCGCGCTTCGACGACCTGGTGAAACCGCTGCCGAAGGGCCACCGCTCCTTCGCCGACTGGGCCCTGCGGGAGAAGGACATCTTCCGCAAGTTCGGCCCCTGCGACGCCGACTGGATCGAGTCGGTGATCTCGAAGGGGATCTCCCTCTTCGAGGGCAAGCCGAAGTTCGTCGACGACAGGGCGCCGGAGGTGACGATCGCCGAGGACGTCCGCATCGTCGTCTGCGGCGACTGGGGAACGGGGCTGAAAGGGGCGCAGAAGGTCGGCGAGCAGATGGCGCCGCACGTCGAGGAGGCCCGGAAGGCCGGCCGCGAAGTTCACGCGCTGCACCTCGGCGACGTCTACTACTCGGGCTGGAAGGAGGAGTACGAAACGCGCTTCCTCCCCTACTGGCCGGTCGAGTCCGCCGACGAGGGCGTCCCCTCCTGGTCGCTGAACGGCAACCACGACATGTACTCGGGCGGGCACGGCTACTTCGGCTACCTGCTGCGCGACCCGCGCTTCGCCGGCCACGACGGCTCCAGCTACTTCTCTCTAGCCAACTCCGACTGGCAGCTGCTCGGGCTGGACACCGCCTACGAAGAAGGCAAGCTCGCCGGCAAGCAGGCCGCCTGGGTCACCGAAAAGCTCAAGTCCCCGGACCGCAAGACGATGCTGCTCACCCACCACCAGCCCTTCACCGCCTTCGAAGAACGCAAGCCCTATCCCTACGTGGACCAGCTGAAGCCCGCTTTCGACATCCGCCAAGTCGACGCCTGGCTCTGGGGCCACGAGCACCTCTGCTGCGTCTACGAGCACGAATACAAACCCTTCCTCCGCTTCGGCTCCTGCATCGGCCACGGCGGCGTCCCCGTCCTCCACGAAGAAGGCCCACCCCCACTGGGAGTCCAATGGCGCGCCGACGGCTTCGAAGAACACGCCGAAGACAAATGGCAGCTCTTCGGCTTCGCCGTCCTCGACTTCAAAGGCCCGAAGATCGCCGTGCGTTACTTCGATCAGAACGGAACTGAGGTCTTCCAGACCACGATCGATTAACCCTGGAGCCAGTGCACTCTTCTGAGCCGCTGTCCCAAAGGACCTTCTTGGCCTCATTGAGCACCACGATTTGCTCAATACACCAGTACCCGCGCATCAAGAACCCGGCATGGCGAAATGGCCTGAGTCCGGTCTTCTGGGCCTGAAGCGGATTCAGTTCATGGAGGCGGACCGTGCGGTAGCCATCATCAAGCGTCAATTTCAGATAACGCGCCGCATGTGAAGCCGCCACGCCGAAAGCCGTCGCCGATCCGCTGTCGTTGGCGAAAACCGTCTTCGAGACGATAAGAGGTTCGCTCTTCGCCATGAGGTATCCCGGGGTCCCGTAGCAGATTTCGCTCTCGCTGACCTGCAGGAACCGGCCTTCGCGAGTGAGCGCCGAGACGGCGATACAGGGTCGTTGAGACCCGTGGGGGCCATTACCTTCAGGGGGCCCTGGCCGCTGTGCAAAATAATTCCACCCGTACTTCTCGTGCTTATCGATCCAGTAACCGCCGAGCCACACGTAGGGCCGCGGAGCGGAAGCAACTGCGGCAGCCGCCAACGCCATAACCGCTGCCAGAGCCACTGCCCAAATCAGTCCTCGTCGAAGCATAGGTAGGGAGATAGGTTACTGCCTTTTCTTTGAGAATCCACCACACGATCGGTCTTCGCCTACTTCGCGATTCACCTCACAGGTCATCATCGTCAGTCGATCTCTTTTAGATTCGACCACGTGCATTTCTCGTTTTCGTTCTTCTTTTCCTGGGCAGGATGCATCGTTTCTTCCAATACGCGATAGGCAGGTTCTTCCCCTTCTTGCACCTTCCAGTAATTGGGAAGAACACCGTTGAGCCGATAGCAGGTTGCCAGCTGAGGGGATGCGCCACCGAAATTCCCTGGTGCAAATCGGTAATAGCCAAGAACATCGAGGTTTGGTTTTTGCGCCACGCCAACTTGGTTGGGCTTGCAGTCACGCTTGGCTGGCTGTTCAGGTCCCCACTTCTTACACTCCGGGAGAACATTGATCCAAACCGTCTTATGCGGGATATAGCGGTAGGACCCGTGGATCGACACAGCCCACGCCAAGGTCCAGTACCCGCCTTCGGGCCGATCTTCTTCTCCATGACATCTATGGATACCTTCTCGATGGACGTTACCCGGCGTTCCTGGAGGGCCGCTGCCGTCATACCCATTCGGGTTGAATCGACAATCGTGGAAGTTGTAATTCCGCTTCTTCGGAGGGGTGCTCTCCTGTTTCGCCTCCAAGGGAGCTCCAGTGAGGTCAGTTGGTTCCGGGGGACCGATAGTCAGCTCCCGAAAGTAGCCCTCGGTAGGTTCCGTTCCCCCTTCGAATTCGCCCGATTCGCCTTCGGGGGCCGGCATGGAAACCTGATAGGTCTGGAATCCTCCCTCCCAGCCGGCGCCGCCGACGACCGGATAGACATAATTAGTTGCACGATGTTCGACCGTTAGGGTCAAAATGTCACCGGACACCGAAAGGTGCGTCGGCACCGAAGTCCCAACTGCATCGTGAGCAGGGACCGCAGAGATCACAAATGCGGTCGGACCGGAGTTCCACACGATCTTTGCACTCTGCGGATCGACCATCTGCATCGTTTGATCGGCAGCCAAATTCACCCGCCATGAAAACGTTTCTGCTCCTGCTGAATCGCGGATCGCAGAAAAGATCATCGCTCCGTCGTAGAGAGGTCTAGTCACTAGATCGACATGTGGCGACACGTTGTTGGCTACCACGGCGGCATCGTTGGCAGTAAGCGCCTGAGATTCGCCGGCAACATTCGCGGTCCCGGTCACCGAGATGGGTTCGAGCGGGTCTTCTGGATTTTCCACCAGCGAATCGAAACACGTAGCCGTCTGGGCGAGTTCTTCTTCCTGTTCCCCCGTGAATTCCGCTTCGGATTCTTCAATCGGCCGGTTCGGGCAGTCGGCATACTGCTGGTTAGTAGGTATTTCGATGGTGACCGCACCTGGGTCGGTAGTGGGAATCGTGGTCGGCGCAGCTGAGGCTGCACTCACGAGACTTCCACCTTCTTGGTCGAGATAGAGGTTCTCGGTCGTTCCTTCGTAATCCGCGTCGCCAACCGGTTCACCGACGGTATTGACTGGACTCGTCAGGTCCAACGCCTCCAAAGTCTCGGTCGCCTCATTGATCGAAATGTGCCCTTCCGGGTCCACATTGATCGTCCAGGTCTTTTTCCTGACGTTCCCCGCAAGGTCTTCGGCGGTCATCACAGCGGGATGTGCGCCGCCTTCAAAGTTCGCCATATTGATCGAGAACGTCTGCGTCTTCTGACATCCGCCGGCTTCGCAGGTCTGGATTGCTGATTCACCCACAACACCACCGTCGATCAAGAAGCGAATCTGCTTGACCCCGTAGCCGTTGGGATCGGTAGCGACTGCGGTAGCGCTCCGGCTTTCCTGCTGTACCCAGCCTTCGGGGGCAGTTGGGAGCGTCCCCGAAAGCGTCAGTTCAGGCGCCGTCGAATCCCGGTCGATTTTGACAAAAGCGAATTTCGCGGTCGATCGCCCTGCGGCGTCGGTTGCTTTAACTTCGACAAAATGCGAGCCGACCGAGTAGCTGCTCGAGTTCATCGACCATTCCCGGGTGATCGAGCAGCCGCCACTCGGGCAACCGGGCGAGCTGGAATCCACGAGCACGCCGTCGACCTTGATGCTCGTGCTGGCGACTCCTGATTTGCGTTCCGAGCTTGAGCCGGTGTCGGTCGCGACCGCTTTGATCTTGTAGGTCGGCAGCGTCGTTCCCACCGTGGCCTGTTCGATCATGGTGCCCGAGAGCGCAAGCTGGGGCGCCTGCAGGTCTCCATGGGTTTCGATCTGGAACGTCTTTTTGGTCTGTAGACCGACGCCATCGGTGGCAATGGCTTCAACGGTGTGGGTGCCGACCGAGTATTCGTCGGCTTCCAGCGTCCATTTGCGGGTGATCTTGCAGTTCTTTTCTGCGCACCCTGGGTTGGTCAGGTCTTTGAGCACCCCGTCCACCTTGATTTCGGTCTTGACGGTGCCCGACTCAGGATGGCGATCCGCGTGGGACCAGCGGGCTATCCGCTTGTTGCCGGCATCGGCCACCATCAGTTCGTTGCCGAGGCCCGTGGCGTCAATCGCCCGCGGTTCTTTCAGCTGGCTCGAGGCCGAGCCCAGGGTCCCGAACTGCCGCATGAAGAGGCCTCCGGGGCGGAACTCCTGAATGCGGGCATTGGAGTCATCGAGGACGAAGATGTTGCCTGAGGGAGCAATCGCGACATCCACCGGACCGTTGAATTTCCCGGCTTCGGTGCCGGTCCCGCCGAAGCTAAGCAACGTTTCGCCGGTCGGCGTCAGCGCGTAGACCTTGTTCGTTTCCTGGGAGGCCACCCAGGCGTTACCGAACTCATCAATGTCCAAGCTGACAGGTATTCCGAGGTTGATTTGAAGCGAAGAGCTGAAAGTCTGTAACAGGGTGCCGTCGGTTTTAAAGAGAAATACCTTTTTTGCTCCGTGGTCGGCGACCCAGACGCTCCCGTCCGGCGCTACCGCCAAACCCCAGGGTTCCACAAAGGCCGCGTTGGTGAATTTAGAGACGAACCCCCCGGTGGGGCTGAACTGCTGAATCCGTTTATTGCCGGCTTCGGCGACCCAGATGTTCCCGTTGTTTCCGACGGCAACACCGCGCGGATCGTTGAGCTGCCCGTCGGCGCTGCCGGCTTTGTTGATTTCGCGGATGAGTTTTCCTTCGCCGTCGTACTCGATGACGCGCTGATTCGTGCGGTCGGTTACCCAGCTGTTGCCGGAGCTGTCGACGGCCACGCCCATCGGGCGTTCGAGCTGGCCCGGACCGGTGCCGGCCGTCGCGATCGGGGTCGTCGCGGCGGCAGTTGCCTCATCGCCGTCGACGGTCGAGAGTTCGAGGCTGTATTCGGAGAGATTGACCCCGACTTTCGCCTGTTCGGTCACCGTGCCGGTCGTGCTGAGTTCCGGCTTTGACCGATCGACTTTGATCCGCGTCGCTCCGGCTTCCGACCAATGGTTGACCGCATCCACGGCATAGACGTTGATCCAGTTTTCCCCCTGCGGCATCAGGTTTGGGTAGTAGGGGATCTGTTTCGTTGCTTTGCTGACGGTACGCGGGCAAGGATTGGCGGCGTTGCCGGTGCACCCGAGGCCGCTGATCGGGGTCCCTTTAATCCCGGTCGCCTTGGTGTATTCGAGGCGCATGCTATGGATGCCGATGCCGGGGTCGGTGGCTTTGTAGTTGAGCGGCGTCCCTTCTTTGGTGCTCACCCACTCAGGCACAGATCCCAGTTCGCCGAAGGCCGGGTTGTCCTTGTCGGTGATTTCGACCCAGGCCTGCCCGACGTTGACGTAGCGGAGCGGCGGGTTGGAGGAGTTCCAGTTCGCAATCGCAAAGCCGCCGTGCTTGACATCGGAGTTCTGGTTCGGGTTCACCATCTTGTAGGTGTAGCTGTCATCGGTCAGCTCCCCCTGGGAGCCATCGCGGTAGCCATAGGCGACGAACTGCTGATAGGTGTCCGACCACAGACCCATTTGCATGAACGGATAGGTGGCATAGGGTTTAGCTTCGCCTGGAATTCGGTACTCGAGGTTCCAGAGATTCATCCGTTCGATGTAGGTGGTGGGTACCGGTAGGCCGGCCTGGATGTCCGACCAGTAGCGCGGCACGTAGTAGTTCCACGTCGCCTGGTTGCCGGGGGAGGTGGCGCCGGGGTCGGCAACCGCGTTCATCCCCCACTGAGGCCAGTTCCAGACGGTCCTGAAGCCGGGATTGGAGGCCTGGCTCCAGTCGGCAAGGCCGGCCGAGGAGCCGGTCGAGAAGTTGTAGTTCTCGAAGACCGGGTCCAAGAGGATAGGAAATACTGCATCGGCCGGAGGATGGGCGGTGACCACCAGGGAGTTGCCCGCGACCTCCAAGCTCGCCGGCACCACGGTGCCCTCGGCGTCAATGGCAGACGGCGGCGCGACCGAAAGACGCAGGCCGCCATCGGGGCCGACCACCTCGGCGCCGCCGACAACGGTGTCCCGGAGCTGACCGCCGTTCTCGATCGTCAGGTCGAAGGTCTCGGTCGTCGGCGCATCGGGGGAGCGAAGGTGGGTGTAGGTCTCGACCCCGGTCGGGATGGCGGAGACGACGAGGTCGCTGTCAGTACGGACATTGGGGAAAAATGCGCTTGCATCGCCCACGTCTGAAGCCGTGCGATCGGTGTCGCCATTTGCCACCGTGATCGTGACGCCGGCACCGGGGATGTCGATCCCCGCGGAGAGCTCGGTCGGGATCTGCACTTCGACCAGCGGGTTTTCGGGTTCTAGGGCGCCCCGGTTGCGTTCGAGGTCGAGGTCGACGAGTTCGGGATCGCCGGACTGATTCTCTGCGCGCAACGGGAGCAGAGAGGAAACGAGGCCGGGGTTGCCTTGTCCGTCGGCGGGACCGACGAGCGCGACATGATTTGAATGGAAGGCCTGAACTTCGAGTTCGTCGTAGAAGTCGGCTGCAACTTCCAGTCCTTCGCCGAACACTCCCTGGAGTAGTTCTTCGGCCCCGTCTCTCGTGAGATCCGAGTGCGGAAGCTCTTCAGCGACCTGGGGGACGGTAAGCGCTGAAGGCTTTACGCTCTCGGCTTCCTGGGTTAGGGCGTCGAGCTCACCAGGGGAGTTGATCCCCGAGGGCAGGAACCCTGCCGTTGGAGTCACCGCGCCGTCTTCATCGCCAGCGAATGCGAGCCCCGTAAAAAGGGAAAGCAGAAGAACAACGATAGCCACCGGGCTCGCTCCAGTCCTCCACGTGCGAATGGATCGCTGAAGACCCTCGGGCCTCGCGCGTCGTGCGGCATTGCCTCGGTCCCTGCTCATTCTCCATCTGCTCCCGTCTTCGTTGACTACCACCGGAGTACCGCTGGTGGCCGCGGAATGCTGCACAGATTGGAGGCCGAATGTCCATACTGACTATTTTGCTTAAGTCCGCTTCGCTAGTGGTGTCACTTAATCAGTAGCGATTTACAACTTGACCACTTTCAAGAAGGATCTGCGAGCCGCAGCCTCTTTCCAAGAGCTTCGCTACTGGACACCTAGACCAAATGAATGGTGGTGGCTGCGAGGGAAATTACGGGCCGGATTGCACTAAGTACGGGACCATCCTTGCTGGCAGGCTGCCATCGATCTATTCGTTCACTGCCGCCGGCGCGCGCTCGAACCCAATGAGCGAAACTCCCAACGGAATGCCGGGGTCGCCAGACGTGTGGCGACGTTCGGCGCTTTCCTGCCTGATCTCGACGATCCGGCACATGCAGACCTCAAGCGCTTTCATGGCGTCGGACCATCCCTGCTCGTCAACCATGTACTCCTGCAGGCTGTGATGGCGGTCCGCACGCTTCTCGAACACTTCGGTGCTGAGGGACGCGCTGAGCAGTCTTCCGGTCGCCGCCAGCTCTAGCTGTAGTTCCTAACCACGTTGTTCATCCGGGCCTCCTTGAAGGCTGGGGTTGTCGAGACACCCAGATTCAAGGAGGACACCGGATGAACCAGCACGCTAATGCTCCCCTCGGCCCGAAGGGAAGAGGGACAATGGTCAGGCGAGTGGTCGAGCAGGGGTGGTCGCTCACGGAGGCGGCCGAGGCCGCCGGAGTGAGCGAGCGCACCTGCTCGAAGTGGGTAGGCCGCTACCGCACCGAGGGCGAGGCCGGCCTGTTTGACCGCAGCTCGGCTCCACATTCGGTCCCGAGCCGCACCCCCGAGGACCGGGTCGCCGCGATCGCCGCCCTGCGCCGGGTGCGGATGACCGGCCCCGAGATAGCCGAGTGCCTGGGCATGGCGCTCTCGACCGTCTCGGCGGTGCTGGCCCGGATCGGCCTCGGCAAGCTCAGCCGCCTGGAGCCGCCTGAGCCACCAAATCGCTACGAGCGACAAAGACCGGGCGAGCTGCTCCACATCGACGTCAAGAAGCTGGTGCGGATCGAAAAGGGAGCCGGTCACCGGATGACCGGCAAGCGCACCAAGCAGGCCGAAGGCGCCGGCTGGGAGTTCGTGCACGTCTGCGTCGACGACGCCACCCGCCTGGCCTACGTCGAGGTCCTGGGCGACGAGAAGGCCACCACGGCGATCGGGTTCCTGCGGCGCGCTGTCGCCTATTACGCCGCCCACGGGATCGAGGTCGAGAGGTTGATGACCGATAACGGCTCCGCCTACCGCTCGATCGCCCACGCGCTTGCCTGCAAGGCGCTCGGGATCCGCCACATCCGCACCCGGCCCTACCGGCCGCGCACCAACGGCAAGGCAGAGCGCTTCATCCGCACGATGCTCGGCGGCTGGGCCTACGGGGCGATCTACCGCGACTCCCGGGAGAGGACCGCGGCACTATCCGGCTGGCTGGACTTCTATAACTGGCGCAGACCGCACGGATCCCTCAGCCACAGGCCGCCCGGAGCTCGGCTCGCCGAGCTGAACAACGTTGCTGGGACTTACATCTAGCCCCACTACCGCCGCTCGAATTGGCTCTGGAACCAAGACCCATTCGTCGGCGTAGAAGATCGTGCGGCCAGTGCCCCTGTAGAAGTGCTCAGTAGCTCCACGCCGCTTCTCTTCCCGGACGACCTCAACGAAACCTATTTTTGCTAACTCCTTGCAGTGGTAGGAGACAAGCGAAGTTTCCTCGCCAATTTCCTGGGCGATCTCCTTTGGACTAGCCGTCTGCTTATTCAGCACATGGAGGGCATGAACCCGGATGGGGTGGTTGAGGGCCTGAACGAGCTGCTTCCCGAGTTCGACATGTTTTCGGTCCCAGCACATCTCCTTCTTGGTCAATGAATTCTCCTCCTATGTGGCCATTCTTGATCAAAAAGAGCCTACTCGCTTTTTTCCTGCTAGTCGCGAGTAAATGGAGAAACCTCCTCTAATGCTGTAAGCCCCTTCTCTAATAGGCGGGGTTGGACGGCCCTGCCGTTCGAGAGGAAGGAGGTGACTGTTATGCAGCTTGCAACTGCTGGAGCGGCGATCCCGAAGGTCATGATCCAGAAGATCGGCTAGATCGGGTGACATTGCCGGCCCGGGGCCTGATGCCATCGGGCCGGCAAGTTGGTTCAACGAAGGCGACCACCAGCCGAACAGCGGCTAGGCTCGTAGCCATGGAGCCGGACCCAGCCCTTCTGACCTACGAGGAGATTGCGGGCATCTATGACGCCTTCACTCACGCCAACGACTACGAGATGTGGCTCGGCCGGGCGCTGCTGCCGGAGCTGGCGAGGCGGGGGTTGCCCGACCGGGGGGATGCGCTTGACGTCGGTTGCGGGACGGGGCGGGCTTTCGCGCCTTTGCTGCGTCGCGGCTGGACCGTGCGCGGTTGCGACCTCTCGCCGGCGATGCTGGAGAGAGCCGCGGAGACCGAGGGCGGGGACCGGGTGGAGCTCAGCGTCGCGGACATGCGGGGCCTGCCCGAGCTCGGTTCCTTCGACCTCGTCCTCTCACTCAACGACTCGGTCAACTACCTGCTCGGAGAGGGCGACCTGGTCGACGCGCTGAGGGGAATGCGCGCGAACCTGCGGCCGGACGGGCTCCTGCTCTTCGACGTCAATTCCCGGGCCGTCTACGAGGGGAGCTACTCGGAAACCAGCGAGGTCGAGCACGAAGGGAAGCGCTGGCGCTGGGTCGGCTGCGGTGAAGTCGGCCCTTCCATCTACGAAGCGCGAATCGAGGGGGACGGGATCGAGGCCGTCCCCACCAGGGAGCGATTCCGCCCCGAGGCCGAGGTCCGGGAGGCGATGAGCGCCGCCGGCCTCACCTGCCTCGCCGCGCTGGGGATGGAGGAGGTCGACGGCGAGGTCGTCCTCTCCGAGCCGCCGGACGAACAGCGCCACTACAAGATCGTCTTCATCGGCGAGATCGCGGGCTGACCCCGCGGGGAGCGGACTATGGGCGGTACTGGGCTCGAACCAGTGACCCCTTCCTTGTAAGGGAAGTGCTCTCCCAACTGAGCTAACCGCCCGCGGGGACCCATTATTGCTCAGCAGGCGCAAAGGGATTGAACCTGCGTCCGGCCGTCCCCGTATCCCGGGCCATGACGACCTCTCTGCAGCGACCCCGCCTCCTGATCCTCCTTGCCCTGGCCGCGCTCTTCGTGGCCGGATTCTTCGCGATGGCCCGCGGCAGCGCCGCCGAGCCGACCGCGCATGCCAGCGCCGGCAAGGCCGTCTCGATCGTCAACTTCGCCTTCAAGCCGGGGACGCTGAAGGTGAAGCGGGGCGCCCGGGTGGCCTTCACCAACACCGCCAACACGACCCACACCGCCAGCTCGGGCAGCTTCGACACCAAGCGGCTCGCGCCCGGGGCGTCGAAGGCGGTCCGGTTCAACAAGCGCGGGACCTTCGCCTACCACTGCAAGATCCACCCCTTCATGAAGGGCAAGATCGTCGTCCAATAGCCTCGGCGGGGATGGACCTCCCCACCTTCTGGCGCGCGGCGTCGATCCAGTTCCTCGCCGTCCTCCTGCTGGCGGGCGCGCTCGGCGCCGCCCTCCCTCACAGCTTCTTCGAGGACTGGGGCTGGATCGCCGGCCCCGCCTCCTGGATGCTCGCTGCCGCCGCCACCTCCTGGTTCGTGCGCCTGCCGCTCCGCCTCGTCCTCGTCGGAGCCGCGCTCGCCGGCCTGCCCAGCATCGTCGCCGTCCTCGTCGGCCTCCACTGGGCCGGGGCGCTGCTGGCGATCGTCCTCTTCGCGCTCTGGTGCGCCTGGCTGCGCGAGCAGCTCAGCCGCGGCTTCTGAGGCGTTAATCAACCATCGCCAGCTCGGCGAAGGCCGCCTCGCGGCTGTCGAAGACGATGCCGGCCTCGGTCAGGCCGGCGACGGTGAAGATGCGGAGGACCTGGTCCGAGCAGCCGTAGAGGACGAGGCGGCCGCCTTTGTCCTCCAGCTGCCGCCGCACCTGGAGGAAGAGGGCGATCCCGGTCGAGTCGATGAACTCGCACTGTTCGAGGCCGACGAGGATGGCGTCGTTGTCGCGCGCCACCCGCTGCAGTACCGCCTGCAGGCGCTCGACGCTCCAGAGGTCGAGCTCACCCTCGAGCCGCAGCTCGCACCGGTTCGAGCCGAGCTCGCGCTCGGCGATCTGCAGGACCTGTCCCCCCGCCATCGCCCCATTCTCCCAAGCCCGGCACCTCGGCTCGGCCAGGATGAACATCAACCGGCCAGGTCGCGAACGATCTCCGCGGCGGGCCTGACCTCCCCGATCCGGGCAACGGTCTCCCCCGCGTAGAGGGCGCCGGCGTCGATGAGCGTCGCCGGCCCATCGTCGACCGGGCCGGCAGGCGCGAGCAGACGGCTGCCGGGCCGCTGCGCCCGCATCATCCGCAGCTGCAGGGCCGAAGGCGCGTAGCGAGCGCCGGGAGCGAGCAGGCGGTTGAGGGCTCGATTCGCAGACGGGGCGCGCAAGAGCGGCCGGCGTTCGCCACCTAGCCAACGGGCCGTCGCGGCGTTGGGGACGACGCGGTGCGGGGCCGGCCAGCCGGCGCCGAAGAGGTCGGTGAGGAGCGTTTCGTCCGCCGCCAGGAGGCGCTCCTTATATAGAGCGTGGGCGCGGCTCTCCTCGGAGAGGAGGAAGCGGGTGCCGGCGACGGCAGCGCTTGCTCCCGCCTCGAGCGCTGCCCGTACGTCCCCCGCCTCGGCGACGCCGGCGGCGAGGAGCAGGGGGTAGCCAGCCGGCAGCGCGGCGCGCGCTTCCGCGAGCAGTTGCAGCGCCGGGGTTGTGCCGCGGACGTGGCCGCCGGCCTCGACGCCCTGGACGATCACCGCGTCGGCACCGGCGGCCTGCGCCGCCTGTGCCTCGGCGACCGAGCCGCACTGGTGCAGCCAGACGCCGGGCGTGCGCCGCCGCGGCCGGCCCCAGAAGGTGACGACGACGTCGGCTTCGGCCGCCGCCTCGAACCAGTCGCGCCGCGCGAACGGCAGCAGGACGTTGACCGCGACCGGCTTGCCCGTCAGCGCCCGCGCCGCCGCCAGCTCGCGCCGGATCGCCGCCGCCCCGTTGACGGCGATCGTGCCCAGCCCGCCGGCCTCGGAGACCGCCGCCGCCAGCTCGTGCCGGGAGATCCCGCCGCCCATCCCCGCTTGGACGACGGGCAGCTCCACCCCCAGGCGCTCGAGCAGCGGCGGCATTCGTCCCAGTCTAGGTCCGGGCTACAGCCGCACCTCGAGCCCCGGCGGGTCGTAGGCCTGCGCCAGCCGCGCCAGGGCGAGGGCGCCGACCAGCAGCCCGAAGTCCCGCAGGGCGACGTCGTAGTAGCCCGAGTAGGTGAGCAGGTCCACGATGATCCCGGCGAGCCAGGCGGCGACGACGTAGGCGGCGTAGCGCGGCTTCAGGGCGACGAGGACTCCGGCGGTGATCTCGACCACACCGACCAGGTGCATCGCGGTCGAGGCGCTGCCGGGGACGATGTCGTTTATCCAGGGCGCCAGGTACTGCGGCCAGTCGACCAGCACGTCGAAGAACTTGTCGAGACCGAAGAGGATCGGGGCGACGGCGAAGACGACCCGCAGCAGCACGAAGGCCTGGTAGGCGGGATCGCTGCGGAGCCGTTCGCCGAAGCTGGGGGCGAGCTGCGCTTCGCGCGGATCGATACTTGCGGTGGTGGTCATGGGACCTCCTCGTTGGTTGGTGTTGTCGGCGGTGTCTGCCCTCCTTTGCGTCGCCGACCGCGCCGGTCTTACCGCGGTAAGAAACCGGCGCCCGCTGTCGCTAACAATTCATGGCGACCGCGCTGATGCCGACCCCGACCGAGATCCCCTGGCTGGACCGCCTCCGCGCCGAGGGCGCCGCCCGGCAGGCCGCCGTGGCCGAGCTCCACGAGCTGCTGGCGAAGGCGGCGCGGTTCGAGGTCTCGAGGCGTGCGGCGGAGCTGCCGCACCTGCGCGGCGGCGACCTCGAGGACCTCGCCCAGCAGGCCGCCGACGACGCGCTGATGGCGGTCCTGCGCAAGCTCGACGACTTCCGCGGCGAAAGCCGCTTCACCACCTGGGCCTACAAGTTCGCCCTGCTCGAGGCGGCGGTGAAGGTGCGCCGGCGCGCCTGGCAGGGGCGGGAGATCCCGCTCGAGGAAGAGGCCTGGTCGCAGCTCGCCGCGGCGGGCTCGGCCGCGCGTCCCGCCGAAGACGCGGAGCTGCTGGCGGCGCTGCGAGAGGAGATCGAGGCCAGCCTGACCCCGCGCCAGCGCGAGGTCCTCGTCGCCGTCGCCCTCAACGGGGTGCCGATCGACGTCCTCGCCGAGCGCCTCGGCTCCAACCGCGGCGCCCTCTACAAGAACCTGCACGACGCCCGTCGCAAGCTGCGGGAGGCTCTCGCCGCCCGCGGCTTCCAGATCGGGACCGACCGAGAGGAGGGACGATGAAACGGGATGACCTTCTCGGCCGGGTGCTGGGGCCGGGCGAGCCGGAGCTGACCTGCGAGCAGTGCTTCGCCGAGCTCGACCGCTACGTCGAGCTGGTCCTCGCCGACACCGACGCCGACGACCGCATCCCCGGGATGCACGCGCACCTGCGGGGCTGCCCGGCCTGCGCCGAAGACTTCCGCAGCCTCCGCGACCTGGTCGCCAAGGGCGAGGGCGACTAGCCCGCGATCTCGGCCTCGGCCCAGACTTCGAGCACCACCCGCAGCCAGTCGGGCTCGACCCCGAGCGTCCAGCCTTGGTTGGGGACCGCCTGCAGGACTTCCCCCTTCGCCAGCGTCTTCAGGTGGTAGGCGACCGGGCCCACCCGCTGGTCGAGGGCCGCCGCCACTTCCTGGGCGGAGGCGCAGTCGAAGGAGCCGTCGAGATAGGCGAGCAGGATCCGCCGCCGAAGCGGGTGGTTGACGGCGCTGATCAGCTTGGCGGCGGTGGGTGGCATCGAGAATGCCGGATGTCCACTACTGGAGACATTTCCGACGCTCAAAATGTTAGTGCATAAATACTCTAACAACCGGGTCTATTAATAGGGAGGCTCCCGGGGCGCGATGCCGCCGCCCCGCCGCAGCAAACCCCGCTCACCCGAGCACGCCGCCCTTGGTGAGGCTGTCCGCACCCTCCGCCTCGAGGCCGGCGGTCTGAGCCAGGAGCAGCTGGCCGAAGGCGCCCAGACCGACCTCACCCAGGTCGGCGGCATCGAGCGCGGCGTCAGGAACCCGAGCTACACGACGCTGCTGCGCCTCGCCATGGCGCTGAAGACGACCGTCGGCGAGCTGGCGACGCGGGCCGACGAGCTGCGCGGCTGACGCTCGGCCCTCGGCTCAGAAAGCCGGGTTCCTGGTCCCCCGCTGGAATCCCCGGTCGGCAGGCCTGACCCGGGGACGCGGGTGTCCCGGCTGATTGGCTGCAGCGGTCAGATCTGGCAGGGGAACCCGGGGGAGCAGATAGCGGGAGAGGAGAACCGAAGTGATGATGACGGCCATCGAGAAGCCGACGGTGGCCAAGGGGTACCTGATGTCACTCTGCAGGAGGACCAGCAGGACGAACAGCGGGTACGCCGCCCAGGCGACCCGGGCGATGGTTTTTCGCGTCAGCCCGAAGCCCAGGTAAGCCAGGGCCAGGGCCACCGTCAGATGCAGCGCCGGCATCGTGGCGAGGGCGCCGGCAGGGACGGAGTCGGTCGAGTGGATCCCGTAGATCGGCTGGGGCGCATGGGCGAGATAGCCGGCGATCGAGATCAACGCCGTGAGTAGAAGGGTGTTGCGCGCGAAGACGAACGATCGTGATCGGCGCGCATATAGCCACGCGAGGAACGCGATCGGCAGCCCCAGGTGCGCAAATCCGTAGAGCCAGAGGAAGAACTGCCCGAGCGGCAGCATCAGCACATCGTCGAGCTCGACATGCACCCCTTCGGGAGCCCACGAGGTGCGGACGAGACGGTAGAAGCCGTAGACGAGAGCAAGCAGAACCAGCTGCCCGACCGCGTCGAGAACCTGGGCAACCGTCAGGCCGCGAAGAAAAGCAAGGCGCGAAGGCCGCGCCGGCGTCGGTTCGCCCCAGGCGGTCTCCGCTTCGCTTCGTATTCGCTCCCGGGCGCCCGGGAGACTCGCCTCGAGTTCGCATTCGAGACGGTCGGCAACCTCGATCACCTCGAGGTCATCGGGGCGGTCGGCGGAGAAGGCGCGCAGGCGCTCGATCTGGGTTGCAGTCGCGTCGACGACCCAGTGGGCGAAGTCCGGGGGGACCTCGGCACAGACGGATTCGAGGCTGAGGCTGCCGAAGCTGGACGGCTCCACCCGGCCGAAGAAGGCGTTCGCGTCTTCCCAGATGGCCTGTCGCCAGCATGCGGTCTCGAGGCCGACCTCGCCGCAGAGGGAGACTCCGGGAGCGGCGACCGCAGCGAACTTCGCCAGTCGATGGTCACGCCAGTTGATCAGGAGCGCCCCGGAGCTCCACTGCGATGGGTAGAAGTCCCAACCCGCCCAGTCGAAGTCCGCTACGAGGAGCCTGTTTTCGGCGGTGACCCTCTCCGGCATCGAGGTGAATGTAGACCAGTGTAAATTTTTTCACCAAACTTATCCGCGTGATCCCTGAGAGTTCTCAGGCTGCTGACAAGGGGCAACGCTAGGGTCGGAAGCCGTTGTACTTTGGTACGTAGCAGTGTATGAGCGGGTTGCAGAGGAGCGAAGGATGCGGACCACAGCAGTTGGTCTGGCGCAACAAGCCGAGAGGGCAGGCCGCGGTTCGCCGATATGGGCGCTCGACCTGATCCTCGTGCCGATCCTCGAAAAGGGGCTCCAGGAGGGGCACGTCAAACGCCTCCGGGGCCGCAGAGACGCCGAAACCGTCCGCGAACTGCGGCGGGTCTTCGGCTGCGGGATCATCCTGCTGCGCGAAGAGCGCTCGATCAACCTTCCCCACCTCGCCGGGCCCACCCAGCTCTCCGAAGCCAGCGTCCGCACTCTGCTCGAAAGGATCGAGGACTGGAACTGGCTGGTCGACAATCTGCGACTCGCGGCCAGCGACCACGGTGCAGCTGGACACTTCCGAAAGCGTTTTGGTCCTGAAGAGCATGCCGGTGGGGCGGTCAGGGTCGAGCATCTTCGGGGTCGCCTCCAGGAGCATGCCGGAAGGGGTCTTCGAGAGGTTGAGCGAGGCCGGGCTGGCACCTCCCCATAACCCGTCGCCCAACAGCCTCGCCATCGACTGCTCCGCCTGGCTGGTCGAGGTGGCCGGCGAGTGGCAGTTCGCCCTTCGCATCGAACCGCTGCCCGAGGGGACATGGTTCGACCTCCGCCGTTACGACGAGGACCAGCGGCCGATCGTCCAGGAGGCACTCGCCGATGCCCACGGTCTCTACTCCACCTCCACGAAAGAGATCGTCAGGGACGAGGTGTTCGGTTCCTTCTTCGACTCCGCCGTCGAGCTGCAGGGCGGGGCACACGGGGCGGTGGTCGAGTCCGGGTGCCTCCAGCACGGGCCGCTCGGCATCGACGAGGTGTTCGTCGGCGCTCGCCTGGAGGAGATCCGGAACATCGAACGCTCCGGCGCCCGCTCGTTCCTCGACCTCGCCCGGGTGCCGGTGCGCGATCCCGACGCGCGGCGGCGGATGCCCAAGGACCCTGGTCGGGAACGGTGAGGATGGGCGACGAGGACTGCACCTTCGAACTCGATGACAAGCGTCCTCGCAGCCGGGCCGACATGACCTGGGCGGCGCAGATGGAGCTGGGCGTGACCCCGCGCCGCAGCGACCTCGAGGGAATTTTCAGGCCGGTCGGCGACCGGGTCCTGCGGCGGGCCTGCCCCGATCCGGCGGGGGTTCGCTACGTGGTCTCGCGGGCCTGGGTGGGGAAGGGCAACGTGCCCCGCAGCCAGCGGCAGGAGGTCGGCTTCCTGGTCCGCGACTACCGAGGTGAACTCGGCAGCGGCTGGAGCGTCCCGTTCGACGACATCCTGCAACCGGAGGCGCAGGTGGAGGCGATCAAGATGGCGGAGGACCATCTCCGGCGGGTGGGTCGGGAGGGTGAGGTCGTCCAGACCGTCGAGCACCTGCGGAGCGCGGGAGTGCAGGCCGGCCTGACCCGGGGGCGCCAGCACATCCAGGCCATGAACGGGCTGGCGATGGCCTCGGACATCCTCGACACCCGCGCCCGCCTCTTTATCTGAGGGTTCTCTGCCACTGAGAGTTCTGTCCCGCTGAAGCGGGGGGCGCCCTACCTTGAGATTGCATGACCCAGCTCCGAAAGGAAGGGCATTGTCCAAGTTCGAATGCAAGGAAAAGATGGCCGCGGCAGGCGTCCTCGCCGCGATCTCGGCAGTCCCCATCTCCCTGGGGGTGGCAACCGCCGACCCGACGGCCCACATCGTCTGGATCACCGTCGGCCTCGCGTTTTGGGGGGCAGCCCTAGCCCTCCTCTTCATCTGCCGCTAAGCCAAGCAACGCCGACAGCTGGGCGGATCTCCGATCCGCCCAGCCGAGGCGCGATGGGCGCTATTTCCGGCGCACTTAGCCTGCGCGAAACTCAAGCCGCCTTACGCATGAGAGCGCACCCGACGAAGTCAAACCTGCGACCTTCGGCTTGAAAGGACGAAAGTCTTCCGCGCCAAGAGCGGAAACGCGGCGATGATGCGACCGACATGCGACCCGGACCAAATTGACCGTCGGATGGCGCACCCGAAAACAACGTGTTTGCGGACCCGCTATTCCAGAATTGAGCTTAGGCTGCTTTCAGGGCATACAAGCCCGTTCGACGCCCTGCAGAAATAACCCGTGGCGACCGAGTGATCTGCCCAAGGAAGCTCGCTAGAGGATCTTTGCCAAGAACTCGAAAACCCTCTTCCTCAACCCAGGCGAACCACTGCTTGTAATGGATCTTCTCGCCCGGCTCAAGACGAGCGGCAAGGATGTCAACGGCAATTTCTTGTAGCCGCTGCCCACGAAGCCGGCGATCGAGCTGTTCGATCCGCAACTGGCAGGCAATTCCCAAGGTCCCAGCAAGCTCATTGAGCAGTCTTTCATCGGAATCGGCCTGAGCCGCTGCTTGATCCGCCAATCGCTTGAGTAACTCAGCCCTGTCCCGATGCTCCACCAGTCGGCGACACAGCTCGTCATATTGCTCTTCCAGCGCCTCTTCAAGCTCGCCGGAGAGCTGAGAAGAGCGTCCAATCGAATGGTCGAGAGCACCCATTGGCGGCATCCTAAGCGCCGTTGCGGAGCTCTGACGGCACCAGAAACGCCGCATCTAGCGATGATCCGAGACCCCCTTCCTGATCTAGTTGACTCAGCTAGGTCCTCCTAGTCCAGCAATCTCGTCCGAACGCCGGTTTAGCTTCTTCTTTCAAATCAGCGGAAAAAGGAGCAGTGGATGGGCGGCGGACTAGAACGCAAGGACAGCATTCCCCGGAGGACGACTGCAGAGAGCAGAAGTCTTCTGCGTGCTGTGAGCGATCTCAGCACCGGAATTGAAGCTAGTGGCGGCGCAGTCGCAAGCGAAGACGAGTACTGCTCACGAGAGCATCGGTTGGCCTTCACGATCACCGCCGCAGTAGCACCGGCAACTGGCACCCAGATCGAACTCACCGACGGAGACCCCCCGCGCTTGATCGGGGATGACGGGGAGATCGGAGTCGTCGACGCGCGACAAGCAGCCATCCGGAACTGCCTCCAATCGGACTGGGAGATGGCCGGAACCATTGCAACCGTCAACCCGTATGTAGGCAAGGGCGTAGCAATTGTTAGAGGGCGGCACTAAGGATGAGAAGCGTTGAGCGGAGAGCTCCGACTCTTTAGCCCCAGCTCCCTATGCGCCGATTGCCCCTTCAGGCCAAGCTGCGGCGCGGTGGATACGCGCCACGCTTGCCCAGACGCTTGGACGCACAGTCTGCCAGGGGGTCCAGCAGTCTCCTTTCCGACGAAACCAGAGACTGTCCGCGAGCTTGCAGAACTTGGCGGACCTGACTTTGGAACCGTGAGTGCTCTTGCCAAGTGTGAGCTGGATCTACCGCTTTACGTTCCACAAGCTCGGAACGAGCGAGCACTGAGCGGATACCTTCACGGGGGTGTTTACTTTCTGCGCGCCAGCGCTGTGATCCGTAAGGATCGCGTGCTGAGCGCGGATGAGATGCGAGACCGGCTGGACACTCCCTGCAAGTGTCCGCCTTCTTCTTCTGATGTTTGATCACGACAAGACCCTTGAGGTGGCCTGGGAACGCGGACTACGCCTCGTGGAGCAGATCGCTGCAGCAGGGTACGACGGCGTCATAAGCCCGTCATTCTCAACGTATTGGCCTCGTCCGGCCACTGAGTATCTGATCAACAGCAAGCGCTCGCTCATCTACTTCGCAGCCCTCCAGGCGAACGGAGTTCAAGCTATTCCACGCGTCGCGTGGATGACCGCTGCCGACGCCATTCGGTTCGGACTTTGGATTCAAGAGAACCCACTAGTTGGCGCGGTAGCAATTGACCTCTCGACGTATCGCCGCGCCGAAGACTGGCGGGAGCAAATGGAAGGGCTCAAGCTGTTCGATCGTCTGACGGGGGAGCGGCTCGTCTACTTGCTCAACGGGCTAACGGTCGAACGGCGCTGCCTCGAAGTCTTCTCCGTTCTCGGCGTCGATCGTACGCGGATAACTAACGCGACGACGCAAGCGCGTTTAGAGCCCCGCCGGCTTCGCTCGACTGACAACCAGGTTGGCATCACCTTTGACGCTCGGTTAGAGAAGCGTGAAATCGTCGTTAAGCGTGCTGCTGAGAAGGTTCTCGCAGGCCAGAGGATCCCGTGGGCGGCGTAGGGAAGGTGGAGGCGACCCCGGCAGCCGAGACTCTCGGCTACTTCTTCTCTGGAGGAGTCTCCCCTTGAGCCTCGTTGGCCTTATGACCCTGTAGGCCAAGACCCTCGCTGGCTAGCAATTCTTGGTCGAGGCGACGAACGTCAGCCATAGTTGTGCCTTTGGGCAGGCGGTATCCGGCTGGCAATTTCACTGGTTCCATCCCGCTACCCTCCTCACTAGCTCGTAGACCTCCTGGTGAAGCCAGGGCGGCCTCCCGGTCTTTCCTTGGCGCCGCCGTATCATCAAGATCGCGTAGATCTCTGCGGCGACCTCGTGCGTATATTCCCATCGACGGTAGCCCGCCTGTCGGACGAGTTTCGCAAGACCTTCTGGTAGTAATTTGACATAGCGCTCTCCAGCTGCGATGTCGTTCTCCCCGGCACGGTCAAGGGACAACGCATGACCCCACTCGTGCCAAGCCACCCGTGAGAGGTCGTATACAAGCGTCGGGCCATCGAGGCCATCGAATGCCGGGTGGCTCTCGTTGATAAGCATCACGCGGAGCTCGGGAACCCAAAGCGCCAAGGCGTCGTCTGCTCGCGCAATCTCCTCGGGTGACAGCGACCCTCGGTCACCTGAGCGGAGCAACTCGTCGGTGTAAGACCCGAGTGCTCGTTTGCAGACCTGCCACTGATCGGCCCTGATTTCTTCTAGGAGATGGCGATCCTCGTTCGGCAGTTCACGCCACGCTTGTTCCACAATTTGGTTCGCATCACCGCCCATCTCTAACTCCTTATGACCCAGGCATGACCGGTAATGGAGGCAACCACCTCACCCTTCTCCACGTCCACGACTTGGATCATCACTTTGGTCAGCGTTCCTCAGAATGAGCCAAAACGCTAAACCTGCGACCAATAGGGCGACAACAGTTGCAAACGAGGTCGCGAGTACGAGTTGCTCCAACCATTCGCAGCCTGTAATAGCGTTATCAACCGCAGAGCCAAGATGGGACGCAACTAGGGCAACGAGTGACAGTAAGGCCACCGTCAGGAGCAGACCTCGGACTCGAGGCCAGGCAGGGCTTTCCCTGATGTCGGCAATCGCCGGCCGCTCGGGAAGCGCAATGAGAATTGCCAGTACAGTGAGGGACACTCCCAGCAGTGCAACGGCGGTGCCGGCTAACTGGCCATAGAGCGTCAGGCGCATCTGTGGATCTGCGCGCGCCAACAATAGAGGTCCATCATGGATAGCGGCCCACAAATGCAGGCCAACGAAACAGACTACAGCGAGCAGAATCGCCGTACCAGCTGGGTGCTCATCGGCCGATCGAAGGACTCCCATCACCTACCCCTTGGCTTCGTCAAAGGATAGGCGGGCCTCCACCGCCTTTATCAAGTCGCCGCTTTTGTCGAACTTCTTGCGCGCAGCAATCATCCGGGCGAAGACCGCTTTTTGCTCTGGAAGACTCGGGTTCTCCTCATCCCCGTCCAGAGACTCGGTTACATGCAACCGCTCCGACAGAAGGTTGATCGTGATCGATTTCTTTTGGCCAGTCTCGGTTTTCTGCGTCTTACTGAGCCCTCGGACGACCAGGCGGTCAAAAAACTGCTCGGCGCTGTCCGCGAGCTCGAAAAGCTCTTGCTCCACCTCGGAGTCGATATAGGACTCCTTAGGCTCCTTTCGGCTCATCCCAGCAGCCACGCGGATAGACGGAAATTTGCGACGGGGAAGCAGTGACCCGAGCATGCCTCGTTTTCGTGCCTGAACAACCTTGTGGTGCTCGTGGATGGCAAAGTCCACA
Organism: uncultured Actinomycetes bacterium; assembly: GCA_963779815.1. Lineage (GTDB taxonomy): Bacteria > Actinomycetota > Thermoleophilia > Solirubrobacterales > 70-9 > VAYN01. The sequence continues at coordinate 236,251 of CAVZZR010000001.1, forward strand.
CCTCGAATCCCCTCAAGATCTTTTAGCTGTTCTGCCGTGTCTTGGTTGTAGAGCGGGCGGAATGCAACACGTTGGTTTGCTCGCCTACGGAAGTAGGCTGAAAGCCGGCCTAGGCCAGGGGAGTTGGCATGCATATCAACCGCTGCGACCTTGTCTCCCCAGATGAGCACATGGCCGGTGAAGGCCGTAAAGCGTCCTTTCCCGATTTGAATAGTGCGAGTACCCACCCCCGGTCCATATTCGCTCGGACGACTGCCGGGGCCATGCAGCGCGTGTAGAAGCAGTCTCGTTGGGGCGGTTTTACTACCGACCGAAACCACCTCAACAGCAGTCAGCTCATCGTCCCCATGGCTCAGGACAATCGATCCCTGTTCAAGGTCCTTTAGTGCCGCGGACCCTTTAACACGCTCGAACGGATGCTTCTCATTCGTACCCGCCCATGCATAGAAGGTCAACCTTCGATCAACCAACATCTCCTGCCTTTCCCTTGCAAACACGCTAACCGGCGGCCGACCCCGGGCAGAATACATTGCCGGTCGGGGGCGCTTACGCCATTCGACAGGATCTCGCTCAATTGGATCGTTCGTGAAGATGAATCGGCGACTGCCTGGGGGGGTCGTCAGGATGGCTGTCGATGCGGTGCAAGACGAAGGCAGGGGGTATTCGGCTGGGTCCTCCCGTCGGACGGGTCTAACCGATGACCCGCCGGACCCGCGAAAAGTCGTCCCCCACTGGGTGGGTGTATCGCGCCAGCATCGTCTCGACTCGATGCCCAGCTATCTCGGCGAGGTCGGCGTCGTTTACACCTGAGGCGCGAAGATGCGTGACGTAGCTGTGGCGGCACTCGTGGGGGCGGATGTCTAGACCGGAGGCTTCTTGGGCTGGGCGCCAGAGGTCGCGGTAGAAGTTGCGCTGTCGCCACATCCGGCCGGTTGGGGTCGTGAAGAGGAGGTCGTCGTCGCTGACCCGGAGCCGGGCGTGCAGCATCCAGGCTAGGGTCGCCGGCACCGGGACGACTCGGCCGGCGTCGGGCTCGCCGTGGTCGGTCTTGGTGCCCTCGAGGATCTGGCCCTCGTGGGCGGTGCGGCGGACCTGGAGGGTCTCGCCGTCGAAGTCTTCGCGGCGGAGCGGGAGGACCTCGCCGAGCCGGAGGCCGCAGTCGGTGAAGACTCGGACCATTGCCTCGTAATCGCCCGCTGCCTTCGCGAAGCGGTGCATCTCCTCGAAGGTGAAGACGCGGATCGGCCTTGGCTTCTTCTTCGCCCTTGGGTCGTTGGCTCTGATCCTCACGCCCTTGAAGGGGTTGAGGTCGCAGACTTCATCGGTGATCGCGTCCTCGGTCATTGCCGAGAGCGAGCGGATGATCCCGACCGCCCCGGTGGTCGCTCGGCCTTCGACCCTGAGCATGTGGTCGACCAGGACGAGCGCGTGGCGGCGGCGGAGCTCGCGGAGCGGCCAGTCCTTCAACCGGATGCCCTCGATTGCCACGTCGGAGACGCGGCCGATGCGGTGCTCGTTGGTTGCGTTGGTCCGCTCCGACCAGGGGTGGCGCTCGGTCCAAGTCGCCGCATAGTCGCCGAGGGTGTCCGGGCGGTCGGAGAGGCCGTAGGCCTCGTCGATCGCCTTCTGCGCTTCTCCTTTGCGGGAGAAGGTTCCTTTGCCTCGGTTCCAGGATGGTTTGGCGATGTGGCGCTGACCGTCGCGGCCGGTGTATCGGGCGACCCACACGACCTGCCCGGAGGGGTTGCGGCGCTTGACGGGAGTGTCGCGCCTCATGACGCCTCGTCCCTGTGGCTCGCGAGGAAGACCTCGACGTCGGCGGGGTCGATCCGACGTGCCGCACCGAGCTTGTAGCTGGGCAGCTCGCCCCGCCTAATCCAGTTGCGAACCGTGCGGTCGGAGACGGAGAGGAACTCCGCGAGCGTGCGCTCGGTGAAGAAGCTGGTCGAGGCCCTTTTCCGATCCATGCCTCCGAAATGCCTTCTGCGCCGCAAACGTCCCGGGAAATTCCTCTGCGTTCCGAAGCGACCACCCCTAGGGAGCGCCTCCCCACCCGCCAGATGCGCGGCGCAGCCGCGCCACAATCGGCGGTGGGGAGGCCGACCGAAGGTCAGAAATCCGGCGTCGCCGCTGATCGCCACCTCAGGCACGAAAAGCGAACACCTGTCCGGGTTCATAATGTGTCAGGCCTCCAGTTGGAGGTCTGTGGCGGCCGTAGTGATAGGGCGTGAGGGGCGGCCATTAATTCGCGAGGCGCTCGAAGAGCTCGCGGTCTTCTTCGAGCTTTTCCTTGAGTCGCTGCTTGAAGGCTGGGTCGGCTCTACGGGCAGCTATCTCTTTGACGATGGCCCCGCGAACCAGGTCGGAGTTCGTCTCGCCGTCGACGCGGGCGACCACGGCGAGTTCCGCCGCCATCTCCTCGGTGAGCCGCAGAGTCGTGACCTTGCTGCTCATCCCGGCCTCCTGACCGCGAAGCTGCCGCTGCGACCGGGCCGGGCGCGATCCAGTCGATTCCCTCCAGCAGATCGCCGGCATCGACTTCGAGCGCGGAGGCGAGCTTGACGAGCGTGTCCACGCGCGGCAGGCGCCGCCCGTTCTCGACCAAGCCGATCTCGGTGCGGTGGAGCACGCAGAGGCTCGCCAGCTCTTCCTGGGAATAGCCGGCGCGGCGGCGGGCCATGAAGAGGTTGCGGCCGAAGCGCCTGGCCGCCTCCTCCCTCATCAGACCTCCTCCAGTTCGTAGAAGAGGACAGCGGCTCTGGTCGGCAGGACGAGATCGCCGTGGCGGCGGATCAGGCCGCCCTCGACAAGACTGCGAACGGCCCGCTCAATCCGGTCGCGTTCGGCGAACTCGAGCGAGGCGGCGGTCGTCTCGCGGACCAGCTCATCGAGCGTCAGCGGATGCGGATGAAGAAGCAGGACCAGTCGCAGGACCGCCGCTTGGTCGCGTTCGTCCCGCTCGGCGGGGGTCGGGACACCTTCATCGTCGGCGCCTCTACGCTTGTCGTGCATGGGAGCTCATACCTCCTGTGCCATGCCCCCGGCTGTTCGCGCAGCGCGGGGGCGCTTTCTATGGAGGAGCCAGCCTAGCAGGGGCGTTGCTACCTAGCAACGCCTACGACTTCGACTGGAGGATGCGAGCGACCCGGGTGAAGTGGAGGCCTGCCGCCTCCGCGATCTCCCGGGTCGAAAGACCGGCCGCCCGAGCCTGCTCGAACGCCGCCTTGCGTGCCTCGCGCCGCTGGTCGAGCTTCTCGCTCGCCTGCTCGAAATCTGACTGCGCTCGCCGCGCTGCTTTCCGCGCTTTGGCTTTGGCGGCCTCTGCCATCGCGGAAGACCCTATTGGGCGCCAGAAAATGAGACCAGGATGAGACCAAGACTTCGCGGAACGCGCCGGAATGGCCCGGCGCCGTCCGGAACGCCGATCCGTCCCGAAGCTGACAATCTGGCTCTACACCGGGAACAACGCGGCGGAGCCCGGAACACAGCGGAATGCGCCCGACGGGAGTCGAACCCGCGACCTTCGGCTTGAAAGACCGACGCTCTTTGGGCCCCCGAAAGGACCCGTTGACCACTGAGCTACGGGCGCTCTTCTGGAACGATACCCGCGCAATGGGGTTTGAGCATTCTCGGTCAGGCTAGGGTGGCGGAGATGGAGCTTGGAATCGAGGGGAAAGTCGCCTTGGTGATGGGCGCGAGCAAGGGGATCGGGCGGGGGGTTGCCGCTGCTCTGGCTCGGGAAGGGGCGCGGGTTGCGATCTGCCAGCCGCTCTGAGGAGCGGCTGGAGGAGGCCGCTTCGGAGATCGTGGGCGCTTCTCCCTTCGTCGCCGACGCGACCGACCTCGACCGCCTCGCCCGGCTGCCGCTCGAGGTCGCCGAGGAGCTCGGACGCGGTCGACATCCTCGTCACCAACACCGGCGGCCCTCCCCCGGGCGGCGCCCTCGACCACGGCTTCGAGGAATGGGAGGAGGCCTACCGCTCCCTGGTCCTGGCGCCGCGGATCCTCGCCGGCGCCGTCGTGCCCGGGATGAAGGGCGAAGGATGGGGGCGGATCGTCAACGTCGGCTCGACGACGACGATCGAGATCAACCCCGCCCTCGGCCTCTCCAACGCCCACCGGCTCGCCACCGTCGGCTTCCTGAAGACGCTCGCGCGCGAGGTCGCCGGCGACGGGATCACTGTCAACACCGTCGCCACCGGCCGCTTCGCCACCGACCGCATGGCCGAGCTCGGCGGCTCGATCGAGCAGGTCGAAGCCGCCGCGCGGGAGGAAGTGCCCGCCGGCCGGCTCGGCACGGTCGAGGAGTACGGCGACCTCGTCGCCTTCCTCTGCTCCGAGCGGCGCCGCCTACATCACCGGCACCGTGATCCCGATCGACGGCGGCCTCATGCGCTCGATCTAGCCGCATGGAGTGGAAAGACCCTGAGCGCGTCGCCGAGTACCTCTCGCGGGGAGATCCCGCACCTCCTCCGAGCCGATGCTCGCGCAGGCGCGCCGATCAGCTCGACTGGCTACGCGCCGCCGGCTTCCCCGTCAGCTGCAGCCACTTGAAGGGGCAGTCGGCGTCGTCCTAACGCATCCGATTTCGACCCCACCCCGATGGGGCAAATGTCGGCTGCGGTGACCTAGGCACGCCTAGGAGAGCAGCTCGCCCGCGCGAATCCGCTCGGCCATCGCCTTCGACTCGTCGCGGTAGGTGCGCCCGTCCTCGAACTCGATCGTCGGGTACTTGCCCTGACCCGAGAGCTCCTCCAGCTCACGGCGCCGGCACGGGAGCAGCGGGCCCTTGACGACCTCGTACTCGATCCCCTCATCGTCGAGCGCTTTCTGTACCCCCAGCAGGGGTGGCCCTCGCTCTTCACGAACATCAGCGGGCAGCGGTGGAGCTTCACGGCCATGCGACGACCCTAACCGGTCCTCGGCCGCAGAGCTACGGTCCTCGGCCGCAGAGCTACTCTGAAAGCTCTCGCATCGCCGGGTAGATGATCACGTCCCGCAGCGTCTTCGCCCCGGTCATGATCATCAGCAGGCGGTCGATCCCCAGGCCGCAGCCGCTCGCCGGCGGCATCCCGTATTCGAGGGCGCGCACGAACTCTTCGTCGTGCGGGTGCGGGTCGTACTCTGCGCCTTTCTCCTGCCGTTCGCGCTGGCCGATGAAGCGCTGGCGCTGCTCGATCGGGTCGTTGATGTCGGTGCCGCCGCCGACGATCTCCATCCCGGCGACGATGCCGTCGAAGGCCTCGCAGACCTCGGGCTCTCGGGGTGCACCTTGACCAGCGGCCAGATGTCGATCGGCAGGACGATGATGTAGGTGGGCTGGATCAGCTTCGGCTCGACCAGCTTGCCCTGCAGGGTGTCGACGAGGCCGGCCCAGTCGTCGTCCTTGTCGGCGTCCTCGCCGGCCACCTCGGCCAGCTCGTCGCGGCTCGCCTCGTAGATGTCGAGGCCGGTCTCGCGCAGCAGCTCGTCGCGCAGCCGCACCCGCGGCCAGGGCGCGGCGAAGTCGATCTCGACGCCGTCGCGCTCGACCACCGTCGTCCCCATCACCTTCTCGACCACGCTCGCGACCAGCGTCTCGATGAACTCCATGACGCCGTTCGTAGTCGGCGCCGCCGACGAACATCTCCAGCATCGTGAACTCGGGGTTGTGCTGGGGCGACATCCCCTCGTTGCGGAAGAACTTGCCGAACTCGTAGACGTCCTCGAAGCCGCCGACGATCGCCCGCTTCAGGTAGAGCTCGGTCGCCGTGCGCAGGAAGAGCTCGCGGTCGAGCGCGTTGTGGTGGGTGACGAAGGGCCGCGCCGCGGCGCCGCCGGTCAGCCGCTGCAGGACCGGCGTTTCCAGCTCGACCCAGCCGCGCTCGTGCATGTGGGTGCGGATCGCGAAGATCAGGTCGTCGCGCTTCTTGAAGATCTCCCGTGAATCGGCGTTCGCCATCAGGTCGAGTTCGCGCTGGCGGTAGCGCATGTCCGGGTCGGAGATGCCGTGGAAGAGGTCCGGCGGGTCTTTCAGCGCCTTCGCCAGCAGCGTGCACTCGCGGACGCCGATCGCCAGCTGGCCGCGCTTGGTCACATGCAGCGGCCCCTCGATCCCGACCAGGTCGCCGATGTCGAGCTCCTCGACCCGCGCGAACGCCTCCTCGCCGAGCACGTCGCGCCGCGCGTAGGCCTGGATCGTGCCGGTGATGTCGCGGACGTCGAGGAAGGCGGTCTTGCCGTGGCCGCGCTTGCCGGTGATCCGGCCCATCACCCGGTAGGTGAACTGCTCGTGCTCGCCCTCCCCCAGCTCGGCCGGGTCGTGGGCGGCGAGGATCTCCTCGACGTGGGTGCGGTCTTCGAACGAATGCGGGTAGGGATCGATCCCGCTCGCGCGCAGGCGCTCGACCTTCGCCCGCCGCTGCTCCTCGCTCGGACGGCGCCCGAGCGGTCGCCGGACCCTCAGGGCGCGAAGCCGACGGTCACCCGCTCATCCCCTTCATAGTCCTGGAGGGTAGTCGCGTCGCGCAGCAGCTCGCGCATCGCCGGGCCGTGATGGGTGTCGTGCTCCATCGCCAGCTTCCAGCCGGAGGGCGTTTCGGCGATCAGGCCGCGGATCACGCCGAGGCCGTCCTCGCCGCAATCGCCGGTGACCGCGATCCGCGGCTCCTTCTGGATCTCCGGCGAGCGCTCGAAGATCGTCTCGTCGGTGACGTAGGGCAGGTTGGCGATCACCAGGTCGACGTCCTCGGCTTCGACCGATCGGGCAGGCCGATGCCGACCGTGACCTCGAGGTCGAGGCCGAGCCGCTGCGGCGTTCTCACGCGCCGCTTCGACCGCTTCCGGCGAGAGGTCCGAGGCGGTGACCTTGAGGTCCGGCCGCTCCGACAGCAGCGCCAGCGCGATCGCCCCGGAGCCGGTGCCGACCTCGTGCACGCGCGCGCCCTCGGGCAGCTGCGTGCCGACCTCGACCAGCAGCTCGGTCTCGCGGCGCGGCCAGAGCACGCGCTCGTCGACGTAGATCTCGAGGCCGCGGAAGGGTGCGCGGCCGAGGATGTAGGCGATCGGCTCGCGCTCGACCCGGCGCTGGACGTTGCGCTCGATCGCGGCCGCGACCTCGTCTGAGACCTCGCCGGCGCTCTCCACCGTCAGCTCGCTCGGGCTGCACGCCGAGCGCGTCGGCGACCAGCACTTCGGCGTCGGCGCGGGCGTCCTCGACCCCGGCGGCGGCGATCCGCTCGGCCGCGTCGTCGAGGATCGCGCCGACGGTGCGCGCCGAAGGCCCCTCGTTTTGAACGTCGATTGCCGCCATTACCCCCACATCCTCCCTAAATAGACCGCTCCAAAGATTTTGCGCAAGATAGCAGCGTTTCGCGGAGCGGCGGGTTGGTTTTCGCGAAATCCGGCGCTCAGGCCGGGGCGCCAACAGCTTCGTTCGCCGCCGGCCGGCCGATGCCTCCGTGCCGGCGGACCACGATAGCGATCCAGATCGCCCCGGCGGCGATCATCGCCAGGCTCTCCAGCTGCGCCTGCGTCAGCCCCACCGCCACCTCCTCGTTGCGGCGCAGGAACTCGACCAGGCAGCCGCTCGGCCCCGGCGTAGAGGAGGTAGAGCGCGAAGAGGACGCCGGCGCGGACCCGGTCGCGCAGCTGCCAGAGGATCCAGGCGCCGAGCCCCATCGCCAGCGTCTCGTAGATCGGCGTCGGGTGGACGGTCTGGTCGGTCGGCACGGTGCCGTCGGGATAGGCCATCGCCCAGGGCCCGTCCCAGGCCTTGCCGTAGTCGCCGTCGCCGGAGAGCTGGCAGCCGCAGCGGCCGATCGCGTAGCCCAGCGCCAGCGCCGGCGCCGCCAGGTCGAGCAGGGCGAGGCCGAGGAAGCGCCGGTACCAGGCCCAGAGCGAGACGGCGAGGGCGCCGCCGATCGCGCCGCCGTACCAGACCAGCCCCGAGCCGGAGAAGAGGTTGCCGAGCAGGTCGTCCTTGACCTCGCTGTAGTTCTGGACGAGGAAGTAGACGCGGGAGCCGACGACGCCGCCGACCAGCGCCGCGAACCCGATCTCATAGGCCCAGTCGGGCGGCTTGCCGATCTCCCCCAGCCGCTTCCAGATCAGCGCGCCGGCGGCGAGGAAGGCGAGCGCGAACATCAGCCCGAAGGTCTGCAGCGTCAGCGGGCCGAGGTCGATCTCGGGATACACGCGCGCCCTACTGCCCCGAGTGCGGCAGTCGTTTGAGTTGCAGGGGCTATACGACCGAAAGGACTACCGCGCAAGCAGCGCCTCCAGCAGCGCCTTCTGCGCGTGCAGCCGGTTCTCGGCCTGGTCCCAGACGGCCGAGTGCTCGCCGTAGAGGACCTCGGCGGCGATCTCCTCGCCGGGGTGGGCCGGCAGGCAGTGGAGGACGATCGCGCCGCTGCTTGGCGGCGGCGAGGAGGTCGGCGTCGAGCCGGAACGGGGCGAGGTCGGCGCGGCGGCGCTCGGCCTCGGCCTCGTCGCCCATGCTGACCCAGACGTCGGTGTAGAGGGCGTCGGCGCCGGCGGCGGCGGCGCGCGGGTCGCCGGTCAGCTTCGCCCCGTGGCCCTCCTCCAGCTGGTAGCCGGCGGGCGCCGCGACGACGACCTCGACCCCGGCGAGCTCGCCGAGCGATCGCCAGCGAGCGGGCGACGTTGTTGCCGTCGCCGACGTAGGCGAGGCGCAGCCCCTCGAGGTCGCCGAAGCGCTCGCGCATGGTCAGCAGGTCGGCGAGCGCCTGGCAGGGGTGGTGCAGCGGGGTCAGCGCGTTGACGACCGGCACCTCGGCCGCCGCGGCCAGCTCGGCGACCGTCTCGTGGGAGCCGGAGCGGATGACGATCGCGTCGACGTAGCGGGAGAGGACCCGGGCGGTGTCGCCGATCGACTCGCCGCGGGAGAGCTGCATCTCGTCGCCGCGCAGGACGATCGGCGTGGCGCCCAGCTCGGCGACGCCGACCTCGAAGGAGATCCGCGTCCGGGTCGAGGGCTTTTCGAAGACCAGGGCGACGCTGCGGCCGGCCAGCGCGTCGGCGCCGACGCCCTCGCGCCGGCCGGCTTTCAGCTCGGCCGCGCGGTCGAGCAGCTTGCCGAGCTCGAAGGCGCCGAGCTCTTCGCCGGTGAGGAAGTTCGTCAGGGTGCGCTCCGCTTCGCTTCGCGTCAAGCGGCGGATACTACGACCCGTGGAGTTCACCGCGATCACCTGGAACCTCTTCCACGGACGGGACTTCCCGCCCGACCCGGAGCTGCGCAGCTGGCGCTCGCGGCTGCTGCGGATCGACGAGCGCAACGAGACCCACGTCCAGGTCAACCGCGACCTCACCGCCGAGTTCGCGACCGCCTGCTCGCCGGGGCCGCCTGGGACGTGGCGCTGCTGCAGGAGTGCCCGCCGCGCTTCGCCGAGCCGCTGGCCCGGGCCTGCGGCGCCGAGTGCCACCGGGCGCTGACCTCGCGCAACGCGCTGGGCCCGCTGCGGGGACTGCTGGCGCGCCAGAACCCGGACCTGATGGCCTCCGGCGAGGGCGGCTCCAACCTGACCCTGGTCCGCGTCCCGGGCCGGCTCGGCGGGATCGCCGAGCGGCGCGAGCTGGCGATCCACGAGGGCAGCCCGAGCGCCGGGCGATGGCCTTCACCCGCACCGCCTCCGGCATCTGCGTCGCCAACCTGCACGCGACCAACGACCGGCCGAAGCTGGCGACCGAGGACGTGCTGCGCGCCGCCCGCGCCGCGACCGAGTGGGCCGGCGGCGCGCCGCTCGCTCTTCGGCGGCGACCTCAACCTGCGCCCGGCCGAGCAGCCCGCAGGTCTTCGAGCGCCTGCGACGAGGACTTCGGGCTGGCGGCCGCCGACCGGGCCGAAGGCGATCGACCACCTGCTGTCCCGCGGCCTCGAGGTGCTCGAGCCGCCGAGCGCCTGGCCGCCGGAGCGGCGCGAGCTGCCGCTCGAGGGGCGCGCCCTGCGGCTCTCCGATCACGCGCCGGTGCAGGCACGATTTCTCGTGCAGAGCCGCGCTTGCGACCTGGCGGAATTGAGATAGTCGGGGCCCGACCAGCCGGGACAACCGACCTACCCGGAGGCACACCTAGATGGCCGAGAAAAAAGCCGGCGGCAAAAAAGCGAAAGCGGCGAAAGCCAAAAAATCGAGCGAAAGCGAAAAAAGCCGCTCCGAAAAAAGCGCCAAAAAAGCAGCGGCGAAAGCGAAAGCGACTTCGAAAAAAAGCGGCGCCAAAAAAGGCGCGAAAAAAGGCGGCGCGAAAAGCAAAGCCAAAACGCGCGCAAAAACCCGAACCAAAACCGCGCCAAAATCCAGCAAGGCGACGAGCGGCCTCGACAAGAGCGTCGCCCAGTTCCGCGAGAGCCTCGAGCAGAGCGTCACCCTCAGCCGCGACCGCATCCAGGAGGTCGTCGACGACGCCGTCAAGCGCGGCCGCATGACCCGCGGCGACGCCGAGAAAATGCTCAGCGACCTGGTCAAGCGGGCGCAAGCAGACCGACACCCTGCTCGGAGCTCGAGCGGCTGGTCAAACAGGCGCGCAAAGAGGTCGGCGGCCGAGCCGCTGCCGGTGCGCAAACAGGCCACGCAGGCCGCGCGCCGCGCCGCAAGACACTGGTTAATGCGACAGCCAGCGGCGAGAAGCCGGCGGCCCGCAGCCGCCGCGGCGAACGCTCGAGGTCGAGATCGACTCGCTCGCCTTCGGCGGGCGCGGCGTCGCCCGCGCCGAGGGCTTCGTCGTCTTCGTCGCCGGCGCGCTGCCGGGCGACCGGGTCCGCGCCGAGGTGACGAAGGCGAAGAAGCGCTTCGCCGAGGCGCGCACGGTCGAGCTGCTGCGCGCCCGGCGCCGACCGCCTGCCGGACCGCTGCGTCCACGGCGGCGAGCCCTGCCCCGGCGCCCCCTGGCAGGGGCTTGCCGTACGAGCGCCAGCTCGCCTACAAGGGCGAACAGGTCGACGAGGCGCTGCGAGCGGATCGGCGGCCTCGAGGGCTTCGAGCTGGAGCAGATCGTCCCCGCGACCGAGCAGTGGCGCTACCGCAACAAGCTCGAATACTCCTTCGGCGAAGACGACGACGGCGAGCCGATCCTCGGCTTCCACGCCCGCGGCCGCTGGGACCTGATCGTCGACGTCGAGGACTGCCATCTCGCGTCCGAGGCCGGCAACGAGGCCCGGAACGCGGTCCGCGACTGGGCCCGGGTGGAGTCGATCCCCGCCTACGACGCCCGCGCCCGCCGCGGCGTCCTGCGCAACCTGGTCGTCCGCGAGGGGCGGCGCACGGGGCAGATCCAGACCCGCCTCGTCACCGCCAAAGCCCGCTTCCCGCGGCCGCCGGTCGACCTCCACACGATCGTCGAGGGAGACTCCGGCAGCACCGACGGCCCGACCGGGGTGCTCGGCGAGGAGCTACTGCGCGAGGAGCTCTGCGGGCTGAAGCTGGAGATCTCCCACGGCGCCTTCTTCCAGACCAACACCGAGATGGCCGAGCGGCTCTACGCGGTCGCCGCCGAGTTCGCCGGGCTGAGCGGCTGCGAGCGCGTCTTCGACCTCTTCTGCGGGATCGGCACGATCGGGCTGACGATGGCCGCACAGGCGGGCGAGGTCTGGGGCCTGGAGATCGTCGAGGAGGCGATCGCCGACGCCGAGCGCAACGCCCGCCGCAACAAGATCGGGAACGCCCACTTCCTCGCCGCCAACGCCCGCACCGGCGTGCGGCCGCTGCTCGAGAAGGCGGGCAAGCCCGACGTCGTCGTCGTCGACCCGCCGCGGGCCGGGCTCTCGCAGAAAATCGTCCGCCGGGTGATCGAGTGCGAGGCGCGGAGGATCGTCTACGTCTCCTGCAACCCGACCACGCTCGCCCCCAACGCCGCCCAGCTGGTCGAGGCCGGTTATAAGCTCGCGCGCGTGAGGCCGGTCGACATGTTCCCCCAGACCCCGCACATCGAGTGCGTGGCGCTGTTCGAGAAGCATGAGTAGCGGCTTCGGAGTCGCGGCGGGGCTGGACCCGGAGGTGGCGCGGCCGCTGGCCGGCCGCTGCGCCGAGCTCGGCTACGGCTCGATGTGGTCGAACGACCATCCCGGGGCGAAAGGGCTGGAGACGCTGGCCGAGTTCGCCGCCGCGGCGCCGCGGATCGAGCTCGGGGTCGCCGTGATCGCCCTCGACCGCACGCCGCCCGAGCAGATCGCCGCCGACATCGAGGAGTTCGGGATCGACCGCTCGAAGCTCTGGCTCGGGGTCGGCGCCGGCTTCGACAAGAAGCCGCTGACCGCGATGCGCGAGGCCGCTGCCGCGGCTGCGCGAGCTGCTGCCCGGGGTCCGAAACTCGTCCTCGCCGCGATGGGCCCGAAGATGTGCGCCCTGGCGGGCAGCTCCTTCGACGGCGTCTTCTTCAACTGGATGACCCCCGGCTTCGCCGCCGGCGCCCGCGAGAAGGTCGCAGCGGGGGCCGCCGAGGCCGGCCGCGAGACCCCGCCCGTCTTCGGCTACGTCCGCACCGCCGTCGGCCCCGACGCCGCCGAGCGCCTCGCCAAGGAGGAGTCCTTCTACCGCGACCTCCACCAGGGCTACCGCAACCACTTCGACCGCCTCGGCGAGCCCGAGGGCACCGTCGGCGTCGCCGCCCCCGACAGCGCCGCCGCCCAAGAGGCCCTCAGCGCCTACAGCGCCCTCGACACGATCGTCGTCCGCGGCCTAGCCTCCGCAAAGGTGGAGCCGATGACGGCCCTCGCCGAGGCCGCCGCCCCCTCCTGAGCGCCGATTGGTGAGTTGTGGGGGCTATAGCCCCCCAAATTCACCAGTCGCTGAGTTTTGCTCCCAGGCGCAAAGGGCGGTCGCCGTGCTGACGGTCGCCGCGCAGCAGACGTGCGCGCCGGGGGCTCAGTAGGCGCCATCCGCGCGTGCGGCTGCAAGCGGCGCCCGTCAGTACGGCGGTAAATCGTCGTACCACTCGCCGAGCTCCTTGAAGGCTCGCCAGAAGCGCTGCTTGGCGTTCTCTTCGTCGAGGCTCTCGTCGATGTCGGGGACGTAGAGGGCGTCGATCGTCGGGGTGAAGGCTTGGATCTCGCCCTCGCGTTGCTCGATCGGGCGGGAGAGGGGGACGCTGAGGCCGTTGAGGATGTGGAGGGCGGGCTCGCCCATGACGACGACGATCTTCGGCTGCACGATCGCCAGCTCCTCGACGAGGCGGCCGACGCACTCGCCGGCGGCGAGGTCGGGCTCGGGGATCGGGCACTTGACGCAGAGGGTGCCGTAGACGACGAGGGGGTCGATGCCGAGGCGCTTGAAGCTTTTCATCAGCGCGTTGCCGGAGCGGCCGTAGAAGGCCACCCCCTCCTCGATCTCCGCCGCCAGCGGCGCCTGCTTGAGCATAAAGACGTCGGCCTGCGGGTGGCCGGAGCCGAGCACCGGCATCAGCTTGCCGCGCGGGCAGTGCGGGCAGTCCTGGATCTCGCGGCTCATCTGGTTGAGCTCGCGGATCGCCCGCTCCAGGTACTTCTCACGGATCTCGTCGTCGATGCTGCGCATCGGGGCACTCTTTGACGGGACCGGCGCGGCTCCTTTGCGGCGGTCCGTCTGCATCAGGACTTGCTCGCCCGGCGGCCCTCATTGCGCCGCCGCGGCCGCCCGCCCCGCACCGGTTTCGCGTTCGGCACCCGCCGTTTCGGCGCCTTCGGCCGTCCCGTCGTCTGCAGGAACTTCAGCGTCTGCACGTAGACCAGGTTCTTGTGCTTGCGGGTGATGTCGGCGTCCCGCATCGCCTCGAGGAACTCGGCCGGGCCGTCGAAGTCGTGGATCCGCTGCCGCACGCTGCCGAGCCCCTGGGCGACGTGGCTGTCGGAGCCGGCCGCCGGCACGATCCGGTACTTGGCGGCGAAGCGCACCGCCTCCTCGTTGAACGCGGTCACCGCCACCCGCGGGTTGAAGACCTCGAGCAGGTCGATCTCCTCGACCATGTCCAGGAGGTGCTCGTAGTCGGGGACCGAGTGGAAGCGGTCGAACGGGTGCGGGACATAGACCAGCCCCCCCTGGGCGCGGATCTCGCGGATCGTCTCCGCCATCGTCAGCCCCTTCGGGATCTTATCCTCGAGGAAGAGGCCGATCACCTCGCCCTGCTCGGCGGTCTTCACCTCCTCGGCGACGATGACCTTGATGTCGCCCAGCTCTTCGGCCAGCTTGCGCGCCTCGATCGCCCCGGAGACCTCGTTGTGGTCGGTGATCGCGATCGCCCCGAGGTTGCGGTCGCGGGCGGTGTTGATGAGGACGTCGACCGGCGTCGCGCAGTCGCCCGAGTGGTCCGTGTGCATGTGCAGGTCGACCTCGATCAGGGGACGATCGGCGATCCGCGCCCGCACCTCGGGATTGCCGTCGGGCTCGTGCCGCCGCGCCAGCAGCTGCCGGTAGATCGCTTCCAGCTCGTCGGCGACGCGGGCCCAGTCGCCCTCGCCGTCGACCAGCTCGTAGCTCGCCGGGAAGAACCGCTCCAGCAGCTCAGCGGTCTGCGGCCGCGTCACCGTCCGCGCGTCGATGCGGCCGAAGAAGATCTCGACCAGCGGCCGCGCCACCTGGGTCGCGAGGACCCGCTCGCGCGGGTCGTGGAAGGTGGCGACGTTGAGCGAATAGGAGTGCCGCAGCGCCGCCGAGGGCGCGCTCGGCGCGAACGGGTCGTGGACGTGGACGACGTCCAGGTCGCGCCCTTTCAGCAGCCGTTTGACCGGGTCCCCGGTCGAGATCCGCAGAACCTCGTGGCCGCGGCGCTCGAGCTCCTCGGAAACCGCCTGGGCGAAGTCGGCCGCCGGGTTCGCGCCACCGCGGCGGACCGGGAAGACCTGGGCGATCGAGAGCGGCTCGGCGGTCACGGGGTCAGGATAAGAGTCAAGAAAACGCGAGACCGCAAACGGGACCGATATTCGGCTCCGTTTGCGGTCTCAGCGAAGAACGCCGGGCGGCCTGAGCTACGCCGAAGCGGCGCCGGACGCCTCGGCCGGCTGACCCGGCAGCGACTTCCCGCGCGCGTTCTCGACGATGTACTGCTCGGTCTGTTCGCGAGCCTCGTCGTCGGGCCGCTGGGTGTGCGGGCTCTTCATCAGGTAGCTGGAGGGCCCGTCGAGCTGGCCGGCGATGCCGTTGTTGAGCGCCAGCTTGATCAGCCGCACCGCGTCGATGACGACGCCGGCGGAGTTCGGCGAGTCCCAGACCTCGAGCTTCAGCTCGGCGGTCAGCGGCACGTCGCCGAAGGCTTTGCCCTCGAGCCGGATGTGCGCCCACTTGCGGTCGGTCAGCCACGGCACGTAGTCGGAGGGGCCGACGTGAACCTGATCGTCGGGCAGGTCGTGCCCCATGATCGAGGTGACGGCGTTGGTCTTCGAGATCTTCTTCGAGTCCAGCCGCTCGCGCTCGAGCATGTTGTAGAAGTCCATGTTGCCGCCGACGTTGAGCTGCGAGGTCCGCTCCAGCCGCACGCCGCGGTCGTGGAACAGGCGGGCGAGCGAGCGGTGGACGATCGTCGCCCCGACCTGGCTCTTGATGTCGTCGCCGATGATCGGCAGCCCGGCCTCCTGGAAGCGCTTGTCCCAGTAGTCCTCGCGAGCGATGAAGACCGGCAGGCAGTTGACGAAGCCGACACCGGCCGCAAGCGCCTGCTCGACGTACCACTTGGTCGCCTCCTCGGAGCCGACCGGCAGGTAGCAGACGAGGACATCGGCCTTAGTCTCTTTGAGGATCCCGACGACGTCGGCGGTTTCGCCCGGCGCCTTGGTGATCTTCTCTTTCAGGTACTTGCCGAGGCCGTCGTGGGTCATCCCCCGATGGACCTCGACCCCGAGGTTGGGGACGTCGGCGAACTTGATCGTGTCGTTCTGCCCCGACCAGATCGCCTCGGAGAGGTCTTTGCCGACCTTCTCGGCGTCGATGTCGAAGGCGGCGACGAACTCGACGTCGCGGACGTGGTAGCCGCCGAGGTCGACGTGCATCAGACCCGGCACTTCGTCGTCCGGATTGGCGTCCTTGTAGTACTGGACGCCCTGGATGAAGCTGTTGGCGCAGTTGCCGACGCCGACGATCGCGACCCGGACCTTCTCGTCCGCGCGGCCGACGCCGTTCGTGTGGCCGTTGGCTCCGTTGCTCTCACTCATGAATTCGGAAGTCCTCCTGGATTGCGCTGGGTGGCTGAAGACACCGGGCGGCTTCGCTGGTTACACGTCCCCGTCGCCGCCACCGTCGTCGCTCTTGACGCCGGAGACCTCGCCGGAAAGCTCGTTTCTCACATGCCATACCCGCTGGAACGTCGTCACTATCGTCAAGGCGGCGATCGCGTAGACCGCCGGCGCCAGCAGTTCGAAATCGCCGATTCCGGCGCCCTTGGCGAAGATCAGGCCGATCGAAAGTATCACCACGCGAACAGGACGAGTGGCCAAGCCGACCTTGCATTCGACCCCGAGCGCCTCGGCCCGGGCGCGCGTGTAGGAGACCATCAGGGAGAAGAGCACCGCGGCCACGCACATCGCCGCCGCGAAGTCGTCGCCCCGGGCGGCGAAGTAGCCGGCGACGGCGGTGAGAACGATCCCCTCCTCGATCCGGTCGAGGGTCGAGTCGAGGAAGGCGCCGAACAGGGTCCCCTTGCCGGACATGCGCGAGTAGCGGCCGTCGAGCGTGTCCATCACCGAGCCGAGGACGAAGGCGACGCCGGCGAGGAAGAAGAGCTCCTGGGTGACGAGGACGGCGGCCACCAGGTTGCCGACCAGGCCCATCATCGAGATCGCGTTCGGCGTCAGCCGCGACTCGATCAGCCGGTCGCGCGCGTAGGAGCGAAGCTCCTGCCCGTTGCGGGCACCGGCACGGTTGCTGCGCCGCGGGGGCGCGGAGGGTCCCATTCCCGGTGAGGCTATTACGCCTCGGCCTCTTGCGGAGCCGGAGCGCGGCCGGCAGCCCGGAAGGCCCAAGCTTCGGGACGGGCCTGGGCGAGCCGCTGGGCGACGAGGGCGGCGCAGGCAGCGACCATCCAGCCCAGTGCCGCGTCGACCCAGTAGTGGTTTGCGGTGACGATCGTGACCCAGGAGACGAGCAGCGGCCAGAACGCCCACCACGATTTCGCCCACCAGTTGCGGCAGACCCGGACGCCGCTGACGCCGATCATCATCGCGAAGGCGCAGTGCATGCTCGGCACCGCGGCATAGGGGTTGATGAAGCTCTTGGCGAGCGCCGAGTCATGGTTCACCCCGGCGAAGGCGTTGAGCGTGTCGACGAAGCCGTACTGGGGATACATCCGCGGCGGCGCCGTGGGGAACAGCGTGTAGCCGACCAGCGCCAGCCCCATCGAGGCGACGAACATGTTGCGGACGAAGTAGTAGGACTCGTTGCGGAAGAGGTACAGCCAGACGAGGAACCCGAGCGCGATCGAGAACTGGGCGTTGAGGTAGATCTGGTTGGCGACGTCGACGATCCCCTGGGCGGGCAGGAAGAACGCCTGCAGGCTGGGCTCGAAGAAGGTGTGGGTGGAGCGCTCGAGGTCGATCACCTGCTGCCCGTGGACCATCGCGATCTCTTTCTCGCCGTCGGCGATGCCGCGCACGAACGTGTAGGCGAGGTCGACCGAGACGAGGATCGCGACCTGGCGTCCGAGGTCGCCCCAGCCCTTGGGCAGGCGGGCGGATATGGCGGCAAAGGCACGGGACACGAACCAACGATTGTAGCCCGCGCGTTAACGGTCGATCCACCTTCGTCTGTTCCTTTTCGTTGCCAGGAGCCGAAAAGGAACAGGTCAATAGGGTGCTGACGGTGAGCTGGAAGCGGCCGGAGAAGCGACGGGTGCGGGCGATCCGCGACCGGCTGCGGGAGATGTACGGGATCCCGGCCTCCGAGCCGCACGGGGACCCGGTCGGGGAGCTGGTCAAGACCGTCCTCTCCCAGCACACCAACGACCGCAACCGCGATGTCGCCTTCGCCCGCCTGCGGGAGCGCTACCCGGAGTGGAACGAAGTCCGGGACGCGCCGGTCGACGAGCTCACCGACGCGATCCGCCCCGGCGGCCTGGCGAAGCAGAAGGCGCCGCGGATCCAGGCGATCCTCGAGCAGCTCGGCGACCCGCCGGACCTCGACTGGACCGAGGGCGCGCCGCGCGAGGAGTCGCTCGAGTTCCTCCTCTCGCTCCCCGGCGTCGGCCGCAAAACCGCCGCCTGCGTCCTCATCTTCACCTGGGGCATCCCCGAGATCCCGGTCGACGTCCACGTCCACCGGGTCGGCGGCCGCCTCGGCCTCTTCCCCGCCAAGGCCTCCTTCGAGAAGGCCCACGACGAGATGCTGGCGATCGTGCCGCCGGAGGACGCGCACGAGCTCCACGTCAACCTGATCAGGCACGGGCGCGCCGTCTGCCGGCCGAAACCGCGCTGCGGGGAGTGCGGCCTGCGGCGGATGTGCCCCTGGTACCGGGAGAACCGGGCGACGCTGCCGGTGCAGCCTCCCGGCGGCGAGCGCCAGTAATATGCGCGCCGCCTCATGAGCAAGCGCACCTTCATCTGGTTCGGGGTCCTGGTCCTCGTCCTCGCAGTCGTCATCCCCTTCGCGGCCTTCCGCGCCAAGGGCGACGGCGAGAGCGGCGAGACCGAGGTGCCGGCGAGCCTGAAGGGGGGCCAGTCGCTCTTCGTCACCAACTGCGGCACCTGCCACGCCCTCGCCAGCGCCGGCACCGACGGCAACTACGCGCCCGACCTCGACGAACTGCTCGCCGCCTCCGGCCCGCCGGAAGGCTCGCAGGAAAAAATCGAAGAAACCTGGGAATCGACCGAAGGCCGCGTCCTCAACGCGATCGAAAACGGCGTCGACAGCTCGACCACGCCGGGGCGGATGCCGGGCGGCATCCTCAACGAAGAGCAGGCGCAGCAGGTCTCCGAATTCGTCGCCCGCACCGCCGGCGGCTGAGCTGCGAGGAGCGGGCCTGCGCCCGCCCCTCGCGCTAACTGGCCCCTACCGCAGCAACCAGAGGGAGCTGAACAGACCCGCGTGGTCTGAGTCCCAGTAGCCGTTGACCGGCTGGCGCCCGGTCACCGAGGAGGTGAGCAGCTTCACCTTTTTCGGGTCGCGGGTCATCACGTGGTCGACCTGGTGGTCGAAGTCGGCGACGCTGCCGCCGGCACCGACCGCCAGCAGGCTCGACTTCAGGCAGCAGCCGAGCGGGTTGTCGGTGCTGCGCTCGCGCATCCCCGCTTTGACCAGGGTCTGGTAGGCCTGGCGATCGCCGCCTTCGACGGTGTCGTCGTCGGAGTTGAGATCGCCGAGCAGGATCACCGGCAGGCTGGTCGTCGCCGGGCCGCCTGGGCGACCAGCTCAGCCGCCTGCTGGGCGCGGATGCTCGGCACCTGGTTGGAGTCGTCGAAGGCCTCCAGGTGGGTGTTGACGAAGCGGAACTTGCCGCTGCCGCGGACCTTGGCGTCGAGCGCCGTCCAGCCGCGCAGCACTTTCACTTCGACCCCCGAGAGCTGCACCGTCAGCATCGCCGAGAAGTTGCCCTTCCGCGGGTGGCTGGTGACGACGCCGGCACCGAGCCGGACCAGGATCACGTCGCGCATCGTCAGACGGCCGTTGATCTCAGCGTCCTCGATGAACCCGTTGCGGCCCGTCCCCGGCGACCCCGTTCTCGTCGGCCGGCGCCTCGAAGTCGAACTCCGGCTGGACGACGGCGACGCGGTAGCGCTTCTTGCCCTTGTTCAGCTGGGCGAGCAGTTCGGCCAGGTAGTCGTAGCGGACGGCGGTCGCGGTCGCGCCGGCGGGGCTGAGCAGCGGTTCCAGGCTCGGCGGCCCGGTTCGCCACAGGGCCACCTCCTGCAGGCCGACGAGGTCGGGCTTCTTCTGTCAGGATCTCCTTGGCCAGGCCCTTGGCCCGGACCGGGAAGTTGTTGGCGGTGACGTCGCGCAGGATTTTCCCGTTCGCCTGGACGAATTCGTTGGTGTTCTTGGCGGCGATCGCCGGCGTCAGGTCAGCCCCCAGATAGAGGTTGCGGGTCATCACGTTGACCTGGTGGCCTTTGCCGAACTTGGCTTGGGCGCTGCTCGCCGGCAAGCCCGTCAGCAGCAGCACCGCCACCGCCAGCAGGGCGAGCCGGCCGGCGTTTCCAAAGATGCGATTCAAGATCTTCCTCCTCGTCGGGTTCCGGCCTCCCACCTGCCTGCTCTATTCCTAACCCGTCTGGCGCCCAAAGGAAGCGTCGGGCCGAAAAAAATTGCCTTGAAACTTTCTGAGGATCTGCCATACTGCCACTTAGATTTTTAGGCTTCGACAACGCAACTCCTGGAGGTAGGCGGAAAAGTGGCAAAGACGATCGGAATCGACCTCGGCACGACCAACTCGTGCGTCGCGGTGATGGAGGGCGGCGAGCCCACCGTTCTGGAGAACGCCGAGGGCGGTCGGACGACCCCGTCCGTGGTCGCCTTCACGGAGAGCGGCGAGCGCCTCGTCGGCACCGTCGCCAAACGCCAGGCGGTGATGAACCCGGAGAACACGATCTTCTCGATCAAGCGCTTCATGGGCCGCAAGGAGGCCGAAGTCAAAGAGGAGGAGACGATCGTCCCGTACAAGGTCGAGGCCGGCCCCAACGGCGACGTCCGGGTCGACGCGCGCGGCAAGCAGTACAGCCCGCCGGAGATCAGCGCGATGATCCTGCAGAAGCTGAAGGCCGACGCCGAAGCGAAGCTCGGCGAAACCGTCGACAGCGCCGTGATCACCGTCCCCGCCTACTTCAACGACGACCAGCGGCAGGCGACCAAGGACGCCGGCAAGATCGCCGGCCTCGACGTGAAGCGGATCATCAACGAGCCGACCGCGGCCTCGCTCGCCTACGGGCTCGAGAAAGAGGAGGCCGACCACTCGATCCTCGTCTTCGACCTCGGCGGCGGCACCTTCGACGTCTCGGTGCTGGAAATCGGCGACGGCGTCTTCGAGGTGAAGGCGACCGCCGGCGACAACCACCTCGGCGGCGACAACTGGGACAAAGCGATCGTCGAGTGGCTGGTCGCCGAGTTCAAACAGCGACCAGGGCGTCGACCTCGCGGCCGACAAGAACTCGCTGCAGCGCCTCTACGAGGCGGCGGAGAAGGCGAAGATCGAGCTCTCCTCGACGCAGGAGACGCAGATCAACCTGCCCTTCATCACCGCCGTCGAGGGGCAGCCCAAGCACCTCGACCTGAAGCTGACCCGCTCGAAGCTGAACGAGCTGACCGGCGACCTGCTGGAGCGGATCGTCGGCCCGGTCAAACGGGCGCTCGACGACGCCGACGCCGAGATCGACCACGTCGTCCTGGTCGGCGGCATGACCCGGATGCCGGCGGTCCGCGAGAGGGTCAAGGAGCTGACCGGCAAGGAGCCCGCACCAGGGCGTCAACCCGGACGAGGTCGTCGCCGTCGGCGCCGCGATCCAGGCCGGCGTGCTGGCCGGCGACGTCAAGGACGTGCTGCTGCTCGACGTCACCCCGCTGACCCTGGGGATCGAGACCAAAGGCGGCGTGATGACGAAGCTGATCGAGCGCAACACGACGATCCCGACGAAGAAGTCGGAGGTCTTCTCGACCGCCGACGACAACCAGCCGTCGGTCGAGATCCACGTCCTGCAGGGCGAGCGCGAGATGGCGAGCGGCAACAAGAGCCTGGGCAAATTCCAGCTCACCGGGATCCCGCCGGCGCCGCGCGGGATGCCGCAGATCGAGGTCACCTTCGACATCGACGCCAACGGCATCATCAACGTCACCGCCACCGACAAAGGCACCGGCAAAGAGCAGAAGATCGAGATCAAATCCGGCTCCGGCCTCTCCGACGAGGAAATCCAGAGCATGGTCTCCGACGCCGAGTCCCACGCCGACGAGGACCGCAAGCAGCGCGAGCTGGCGGAGGCCCGCAACCTCGCCGAGAACTCCGCCTACCAGGCGGAGAAAGCGCTCGAGGAGGCCGGCGACAAAGTCGACGACGCCGCCAAGGAGGACGTCCGAGGCGGCGATCAAGGAGGTGCGCGACGTCGCTCGAGACCGGGCTGCCACGAGGAGCTCGACGCCAAGACCGAGGCGCTGAACACGGCGATGACCAAGGTCTCCGAGCAGATCTACGCGGCGGCCGCGGCCGAAGCGGAGGCGGCCGGCGGCGGCGGCGAGAACGGCGGCGCCGCCGACGAGGAGGAGGTCGTCGACGCCGAGGTGGTCGACGAGGACGGGCAAATGAGCCGTCAGGCCGACCACGGAGCAAGGGACCGAGGAGCCCCGGCCCGCGGGTCCTGCCGCCGCAGGGGACCCACCCCCTGCGGTGCAGAGCTGCGAGGCGGGTCCCCCCTACGCACGTCACCCGCGGGAGGGGACGCGGCGGTCCGAGGGCACGGGACGGTCGAGCAGGACCTCGCTGACGCTGCTGGCAGACGCCGAGCGAAGAGGGACGAGTACCTCGAACTCGCCAAGCGGACGCAAGGCCGACTTCGAGAACTTCCGCAAGCGGATGGCGGCCGAGGTGCAGGCCGCGGCCGCTCGCGGCAAGGCGCGAGGTGGCGCGCGAGGTGATCGACGGCGGTCGACAACCTCGAGCGGGCGCTGCGAGGCTGCCGACGGCAGCGCGCGACGGGCTCGCCGCCGGGGTCGAGATGGTGCTCCGCGGGCTGCGCGAGGCGCTGAAGCGCAACGGGATCGAGGTAGTCGACCCGAAGGGCGAGAAGTTCGACCCCAACCAGCACGAGGCGCTCTCGACGATGCCGGTCGAGGGGACCGAGGCGGGCACGGTGGTCGAGGTGATGCAGAAGGGCTACCGCTCGGACGAGCAGCTGATCCGGCCGGCCCGCGTCGTGGTGAGCGCGTAGGAGGGAAGTGGCGGACGAGCTCTACAAGACCCTGGGCGTCTCGAAGAAGGCGACCGACGAGGAGATCAAGAAGGCCTACCGGAAGCTGGCGCGGCAGTACCACCCTGACCGCAACCCCGACGACGAGGAGGCCGAGGAGAGGTTCAAGGAGATCTCCGCCGCCTACGACGTCCTCTCCGACCCCGAGAAGCGCAAGGAGTACGACGCGGGCGGCATCTTCGCCGGCTTCGGCGGCGGCGGTCAGGCGGCACCCTTCGGCGGCGGCGAGCCGGCCGGCGGCTTCGGCGGCGCCGACTTCGGCGACATCTTCTCCTCCGTCTTCAACCGCGGCGGCGGCCGGGCGCAGCCGCAGCAGGTGCGCGGGCGCGACCTCGAGACCGAGGTCCGGCTCAGCTTCGACCAGGCGATCAACGGCGCCCAGATCAGCGTCACCGTGCCGAAGGTCGAGACGCTGCCCGACCTGCCACGGCAGCGGCGCCAAACCCGGCACCGCGCCCGACCACCTGCCCGCGCTGCGAAGGCCGCGGGGTCGACGCCCAGAGCCAGGGCTTCTTCTCGATCAGCCAGCCCTGCCCGCAGTGCGGCGGCGCCGGCCAGATCATCGAGGACCCCTGCCCGACCTGCGGCGGCTCCGGCCTCACCCAGCAGACCAAGCGCTACAAAGTCAACATCCCGGCCGGGGTCAAGGACGGCAGCCGGATCCGGCTCGCCGGCAAGGGCGAGGCGGGCCGCGCGGCGGCCCGCCCGGCGACCTCTACGTGACCACCCGGGTCGCCTCCTCCCCGGTCTTCAAGCGGCTCGACGACGGCAACCTCGAGGTGACGGTGCCGATCACGATCCCGGAGGCGCTGCGCGGCGGCACGATCGAGGTGCCGACCCTGAGCGGGACGAAGAAGATCAAGGTCGCGCCGGGGACCAAGCACGGGACGATCCAGCGCCTGCGCGGCGAGGGCCCGCCGAAGCGCAAGGGCAAGGGCCGCGGCGACATCCGCTACCGGCTCGAGATCGCGGTCCCCGAGGAGCTGAGCGAGGAGCAGCAGAGAGGCGGTCGAGAAGCTGGCCGAGGCGCTCAACGGCGGCCGACCCGCGCGCCGAGCTGCTGCGGAAGGCGGGGCGCTGATGGCCGACCTACCGCGCGCCGCGTCGAAGGCGAGGCGCGGTTCGACGAGGAGCGCAGGGCGTCTTCATGATCTCGGTCGCCGCCGAGCTGGCAGAGATGCACCCGCAGACGCTGCGGATGTACGAGGCGCGGGGGCTGATCGCGCCGCAAGCGCTCGCCGAAGAACACCCGCCTCTACTCCCAGCGCGACGTCGAGCGGCTGCGGCGGATCCAGCAGATGACCGCCGAGGGGCTGAACCTGGCCGGGGTGGAGACGGTGCTGGCGCTGGAAGAGCAGGTGGAGAAGCTGCGGGCGGAAACTGGAGCGGCTGCGGCGGCGACTCGAAGAACTGGGAACGAAGACGAAGCGGAGAAGAGGAGCTGATGCAGGCGGATCGATTCACGGTCAAGTCCCAGGAAGCGGTGGCGGCGGCACAGCAGCTGGCCGCCGACCGGCGCAACCCCGAGGTCGCTCCCGCCGCACCTGCTGGTCGCCCTGCTCGAGCAGGAGGACGGGCTGGTCGTGCCGATCCTGCAGAAGGTCGGCGCCGACACGGCGGCGATCGCCGCCCGCGCCCACGAGGCGGTGGAGGCGCTGCCGAAGCTGGCGGCGAGGGCGAGGAGCCGCGCATGTCCTCGGCGCTGGCGCAGACGCTCCGCCGGGCCGAGAAGGAGATGGCGGCGAAGGGCGACGAGTACATCTCGACCGACCACCTGCTGCTGGCGCTGACCGAGCCGGCTCCGGCGTCGCCGACGTCCTCCCGGACCGCGAGTCGCTGGAAGCAGGCGATCGGCGAGGTGCGGCCGCACAAGGTCACCTCGCCCAACCCCGAGGACGACCGTCGCAGGCGCTGGAGAAATTCGGCCGCGACCTGACCGCCGACGCCGAGGCGGGCAAGCTCGACCCGGTGATCGGCCGCGACGAGGAGATCCGCCGGGTGATCCAGGTCCTCTCCCGCCGGACCAAGAACAACCCGGTGCTGATCGGCGACCCCGGCGTCGGCAAGACGGCGATCGTCGAGGGCCTGGCGCAGCGGATCGTCAACGGCGACGTGCCCGAGAGCCTGCGCGACCGGCGCGTGATCGCGCTCGACATCGGCTCGCTGCTGGCCGGCTCGAAATACCGCGGCGAGTTCGAGGAGCGGCTGAAAGCGGTGCTCTCAGGAGGTGCAGGAGGCCGAGGGGCAGATCGTCCTCTTCCTCGACGAGCTGCACACGATCGTCGGCGCCGGCGCCGCCGAAGGCGCGGTCGACGCCGCCAACCTGCTGAAGCCGATGCTGGCCCGCGGCGAGCTGCGCGCGGTCGGCGCCACCACGCTCGACGAGTACCGCAAGCACATCGAGAAGGACGCGGCGCTGGAGCGGCGCTTCCAGCCGGTGCTGGTCGGCGAGCCCGACATCAACGACACGATCGCGATCCTGCGCGGGCTGAAGGGGCGCTACGAAGAGCACCACGGCGTCCGCATCGCCGACTCGGCGATCGTCGCCGCCGCGACCCTCTCGGAGCGCTACATCGCCGACCGCTTCCTGCCCGACAAGGCGATCGACCTGATCGACGAGGCGGCCTCGCGGCTGAAGATCGAGATCGACTCGATGCCGACCGAGATCGACGAGGTCGAGCGCCGCATCCAGCAGCTCGAGATCGAGCGCGAGGCGCTGAAGAAGGAGACCGACGAGGCCTCGAAGGCGCGGCTGGAGGCGCTCGAGGAGGACCTCGCCAACCTGCGCGAGGAGGTCGAAGCGAGCTGCGCACGCGCTGGCAGAACGAGAAGGAGCCGATCGAAGCGATCAACGAGGCGAAGGCGCAGCTGGAGGAGGCGCGGCTGCGAGGTCGAGCGGGCCGAACGCGAGGCCGACCTCGAGCGTGCCGGCGAAGCTCCGATTCGGCGAGATCCCCGAGCTGGAGAGCGAAGGTCGCCGAGCAGGACGCGCGGCTGGCCGAGCTGCACGCCGGCGGCGGCGCGGTGCTGCTCGCCGACGAGGTGACCGAGGAGGACGTCGCCGAGGTGGTCGCCAAATGGACCGGGATCCCGGTCAGCCGCCTGATGGAGGGCGAGGTGCAGAAGCTGATCCAGATGGAGGAGCGGCTGCACGAGCGGGTGATCGGCCAGGACGAGGCGATCGAGGCGGTCTCCAACGCGCTGCGGCGCTCGCGCGCCGGGCTCTCGGACCCGAACCGGCCGATCGGCAGCTTCCTCTTCCTCGGCCCGACCGGGGTCGGCAAGACCGAGCTGGCGAAGGCGCTGGCCGAGTTCATGTTCGACTCCGAGCAGGCGATCGTCCGCCTCGACATGTCCGAGTACATGGAGAAGCACACGGTGGCGCGGCTGATCGGCGCGCCCCCCGGCTACGTCGGCTACGAGGAGGGCGGCCAGCTGACCGAGGCGGTGCGGCGGCGGCCCTACGCGGTGGTGCTGCTGGACGAGATCGAGAAGGCCCACCCCGACGTCTTCAACACGCTGCTGCAGATCATGGACGACGGGCGGCTGACCGACGGGCAGGGCCGCACCGTCAGCTTCACCAACACGGTCCTGATCATGACCTCCAACGTCGGCTGCGACCGGATCGTCGGCGAGAGCGTCGACGAGAAGATCCGCGAGCAGATCGAAGAGGTGCTGGCGGCGACCTTCAAGCCCGAGTTCCTCAACCGGATCGACGACACGGTGATCTTCCACCGCCTCTCGAAGGCCGACATCGGCCGCATCGTCGAGCTGCAGGTGAGCCAGCTGGTCGGCCGGGTGCGCGAGCGCGGGATCGAGATCGAGCTGAGCGACGACGCCCGCACCCTGCTCGGCAACCTCGGCTACGACCCCACCTACGGGGCCCGGCCGCTGAAGCGGGTGATCCAGAAGCAGCTGGTCGACAAGCTGGCGCTGAAGATCCTCGAGGGCGAGTTCGGCGAGGGCGACGTGGTGCGGGTCGACGCCGCCGACGGCGAGCTCGTTTTCGAGCGGGCTGGAGGTCGCGGCTGCGGCCACGCGGCCTGATGACGGACGCGGAGCGGCGGCTGCCGGGCTCATTTTCCCGGCGATTTCTGCCGAAACAAGAGCAACGCAGCTAGGTGACTCTTTAATTTGTGTGGCCACTCTAGGCTTGGGAGAGCAGCAGCGGACCTGATGCGAGAACGACCAGACCCCGATCAACGCGCGCCCGACGCGGCGCCCGCCGGAGGCCCTCGAGGACCTCTCGCTGGCGCTGCGCGACCGCGTGCTCTGGCCCCTCGGCGACCGGTTCCTCGGGCTTGACGACAAAGCGCGCGGCGGCGGTTGCCGGCGGCGCCGTCGTGCTGGCGCTGGCGATCGGCATCGGCGGCTACTCGCTCGTCTCCTCCGGGGGCGGCGAGGAAACCACTGTCGTCACCCCGGTAGCGGTCGAAGACTCGCTCCTGCCCCGGAGCCGGCGCCGGTCGCGCCGAAGCCGCAGGCAGAGCCCGAGCCGACGTTGCAGGGCGCCGCGCCGGTCTTCAAGCCCTCAGGCGGCGAAGATCCGTCGACGCCGAACCCGCGGCCGACGAACCGGCCGCCGTCGCCTCCGCCGCCGCCAACACCGGCAACGCCGCCACCGACACGATCTCCTCTCGCGCCCGGCGCCACCACCGCCGCCCGCGCCTCGACCGCGACCGAGAGCGTCGACGGCCCGCCCGGCCGGGCCGGCCGCGATCGCCGGTCGCTCGCAAGTTCGCCGGCGCCTTCGTCGTCTACGAGACCGGCGGCGCCGAGTCCGAAGTCCGCCGCGCCTTCAAGGCGACCGCGACGGCGGGCCTGACCAAGGCGCTGATGCAGCGGCCGCCGCGCCAGCCCGCCGGGGTCAAGGTGCCGAAGGCGAAGGTCCTCAACGTCGTTCCCGGCCCCTCGCACGGCGGATCTACCCGGTCAGCGTCTCGCTGCTGCGGGTCGGGGTCACCAGCGAGCTGCGGTTGGAGATGGAACAGCTGAAGAACAACGAACTGGCGAGTCGTCAACGTCCTCGGCTGATGGAGCACGCGCGCAAGATCAGGGCGGTGATGGCGACCGCGGCGGCGACGGCGGCGCTGGCGGTCCCGGTCGCGGTCGCGCGGGCCGAGGCGGCGACGTCCGCTCCCGGCCGCGTCCCCGGCTCGAGCATCGAAGCGCCCTCCTCCGCGAGCAACGACACTGGTCACGACAAGCCTCCGGTCGAAGAAGGCGACGCCCTCGCGCCGCCGCCCGCGCCGGCGACGAAGACGCCGCCGCCCTCCGGCGGGGTCAACGCCGCAGCCCGAGGCTGCCCGAAGCCGAAGAAACCGAAACCGCCGAAGTGACTCCGGAAACGGGCGCCACGGCGCGCTCCCGGTCGGCGGCACCTTCTCGATTCCCTCGCTGCCCGCCTCCAGCTGCGCGGTCAGCGGCGTGCCGCCGGTCCTGATCCCGATCTACCAGCGCGCCGCGGACAGTACGGGCTCGGTCCGCAGGGCCCGGCCGTCCTCGCCGGGATCAACGCGATCGAGACCGGCTTCGGCCAGAACCTCGGCCCCTCCTACGCGGGCGCCGTCGGCTGGATGCAGTTCATGCCGGAGACCTGGGCGATGTACGGGGTCGACGCCAACGGCGACGGGGTCGAGGACCCGAACAACCCCGAAGACGCGATCTTCGCCGCCGCCAGCTACCTCGCGCCGCCGGCATGCCGGCCGACACCTACGGCGCGATCTTCGCCTACAACCACGCCGACTGGTACGTCGAAGAGGTGCTCGACAACGCCGGCTGCTACGCGCACGAAGTCGGCGGCAGCTACGCGGCCCTGACCCTGGCGCCGAAGATCCAGGTCTTCAGCTGCACGCCGAGCGCGGCCTGGAGAAGCAGATCCCGGACGAGTACCTGGCCGCCTTCGAGTAGGCCGCCGGCCGCTACGAACTCGGCAAGCGCGGCGTCTGGACGCTGGCGGCGATCGCCCGCCTCGAGTCGAACTTCGGCCGCGGGATGAACGAAAAAACAGCTGCAGACGTACGGACCGCTCGGCCTCGACACGAGCGAGTGGCGCGACTACGCGGTCGACGGCGACGGCGACGGCCACATCCGCCACGACAGCATCGACGACTCGGCGGCGACCCTGGCGCGGCTGATGTGGTCGCGCGGCAGCATCGAGGCCGGCGTCTTCGCCCACAACCAGGCCGACTGGTACGTCGACGCGGTCGCCCACGAGGCCGACCAGCTGGCGGGCAAGTGCGCGGTCAGCACCGAAGACTGGACGATCATGCTGCCCGGCACCGTCGCCGCCCAGATCAACTGGCAGAACCTCACCCTCTCCAACGACCTCGAGCTGCGCGACGTCCAGGCGGGCATGCTCGACGAACGGATCACCGGCCTCCTCGCCCTGATCACCCAGGACCACCAGGTGACGATCACCGCCCTGCGCTCCGACCACTCGCAGATGACCGCCTCGGGCAACGTCTCCAACCACTTCTACGGGCGGGCGATGGACATCGCCTCCGTCGACGGCGTCTCCTGCACCGACACCTCGACCACCGCCCCCTGCGCCCAGCTCGGCTACGCCCTGGCCCAGCTCCCCGACCCGCTGCACCCGAGCGAGCTCATCTACTGCTTCGACCTCGACGGCCCCGGCCCGGCCTTCGCCCTGCCGGACCACTGCGACCACATCCACGCCGGCTTCTACGCCTACTAGGAGCGGGATCGATAGGGAGGGGTCGGTGGGGGTCCCTGGGAGCACCTCCGCCGAGTCGGATCGCGAATAGCTGGCGCCTCAAACCGCAACGCTCGGTCTCCGTGCCAAGTACCCAGGGACCCCCACCGACCCCTCCCCTCAACAGAGCTCCGATAGACGCTCGCCGCAAGGCGCTTTAGTGAACCAATGGTTGACAAAACCGCCTTGACCGACGGAAGCGGGAACCGCGAAGTTTTTTGCCTCAAGCTGTTGGACCTTGGGCGTATCGCTGCTGCGTGTCGTGGAGGGGGCAGGGGTACCCCTTCTGGACACTTAGCACGAGGCGGCCTAAGGCAACCGGGCGACAGCGGGAGAACGACCCTCCGCCAAGCTGCGTCCAGAAGGGGTACCCCTGCCCCCTCCCCCACAACCCCCAAAGCAGTACGGTTGAAGCGGAGGCTCGATCTACAGCTTGAAGGGGGCGGAGATGCCGACTTACTTGATGCTCACGAATTTGACCGCCGAGGGCGTTCGGACGCTGAAGAACAACCCCGGTCGGGTTGCCGAGGTGAATCGGGAGGTCGAACAGCTGGGGGCCAAGGTGGTGGCGCAGTACGCGACGCTGGGGCAGTACGACTTCGTCACCGTGGTCGAGGCTCCCGACGAGAAGACGATGGCCAAGGTCTCCGTCGAGCTCGGCTCGCGGGGGACGATGACCAGCCAGACCCTCGCCGCGATGCCGGCCGAGGATCTCTCGAACTCGCTCTAGCGCTTGAAGGTCCTGGTCGTAGGCGGAGGCGGTCGCGAGCACGCGATCGTGCGGGCGCTGCGGCGCTCGCCGCAGGTAACCGACGTCCTCTGCGCGCCCGGCAACGCGGGAATCGCGGCGGACGCCGAGTGCTTGCCGGACGTCGCCGCCGACGACGCGGCGGCGATCGTCGCAGCGGCGCGGGAGCACGGTGTCGATCTGGGGGTGATCGGTCCCGAGGCGGGCCTGGTCGCCGGGGCGGTCGATGCGCTGGAGGAGGCCGGCATCCCCGCCTTCGGCCCGACCAAGGCGGCGGCCGAGCTCGAGGGCTCGAAGGCCTTCGCCAAGGAGCTGATGGAGGAGGCCGGCGTTCCGACCGCCTCCCACGTGCTGCTGCACAGCCGCACCGAAGCGCTGGAGCGGCTGGCGGCGACCACCTACCCGACCGTGCTCAAGGCCGACGGCCTCGCGGCGGGCAAGGGCGTGATCATCTGCCAGGACGAGGGCGAGGCACGGGAGGCGATCGACGTCTTCTTCACCGAGCGGCGCTTCGGCTCGACCACGGTCGTGCTCGAGGAGTTCCTCGAGGGCGAGGAGCTCTCGCTGCTGGCGATCTGCGACGGCGAGAACGTCGTCCCGCTCGCCCCCGCCCAGGATTACAAGCGGATCTTCGACGGCGACCGCGGGCCCAACACCGGCGGCATGGGCAGCTACTCGCCCGTCCCCGGCTTCGGCGCCGCCGAGGTCGAGGAGATCGTCGAGCGGGTCCACCGGCCGGTGGTCGCGGCGATGGCCGCCCGCGGCGTCCCCTTCCACGGCGTCCTCTACGCCGGGTTGATGATCGGCGCCGAGGGGCCGAAGGTGCTCGAGTTCAACGCCCGCTTCGGCGACCCCGAGACGCAGGCGGTGCTGCCGCGGCTACGCTCCGACCTCGCCGAGCTCTTCCTCGCCGCCGGCGAGCCCGGCGGGCTCGCCGGCGCCGAGCGCCGAGTTCGAGGACAACTGGGCGGTCACCGTCGTCCTCGCCTCCGCTGGCTATCCCGAGTCCTCCTCTAAGGGCGACGCGATCAGCGGCCTCGCGGAGGCTGCGGTGATTGCCGAGGTGACCCACGCGGGTACGGCGGAGCGCGATGGTGAGATCGTCACCGCCGGCGGGCGGGTGCTGAACGTGACGGGGCTGGGAGCGAGCCCGGGCGAGGCACGCGATCGCGCATACGATGCAGCGCGCCGGATCACCTTCGAGGGAATGCAGATCCGCACCGACATCGCCGCCCGCGCCGTCGAGCGGGTCCCCAGCTAACAGTTCACCAACAGAATCCGAAGGAGTGAGATGAGCGAGATCTCAGAGGAGCCCCAGCCGACCGGGACCGCGACGCCCGCGGGGGCGGGCCCGCCGACCCCACCGACACGGCGACGATGGCGACCGTCGAGGAAGCCTTCACCGAAATCGACGTCGACGAGCCCCACGTCGGGATCATCATGGGCTCGAAGAACGACAAGCCGAAGATGGAACCGGCCGGCAAAGCCCTGGAGGAAGCGGGGATCCGCTACGAGGTGCGGGTGATGAGCGCCCACCGCGACCCCGAGATGGTGCGCGAGTACTGCCAGAACGCGCGGATGCGCGGCCTCAAGGTGATCATCGCCGGGGCCGGGATGTCGGCGGCGCTGCCGGGGGTGGCGGCGGCCCACACCGACCTGCCGGTGATCGGCGTGCCGATCCTCGGCAAGAGCCTCGGCGGCCTCGACGCCCTGCTCTCCGCGGTGCAGATGCCGCCTGGGATCCCGGTCGCCTGCGTCGCGATCGACGGCGCCAAGAACGCCGGCGTGCTGGCGGCGCGGATAATCAACGCGTGATCCCCCGCTACACCCGCCCCGAGATCGGGGCGGTCTGGACGCAGCAGGCGAAGCTCGAGAGCTGGCTCGAGGTCGAGCTGGCGGCGACCGAGGCCTGGGCGGCGGAGGGAGTCGTCCCCGCCGACGCGGCGCGCGAGGCGCGCGAGCGGGCCGCCTTCACGGTCGAGGCGGTCGACGAGCGCGAGAAGGTGACCGACCACGACGTCGCCGCCTTCGTCGACGTCGTCGCCGGCCTCGGTCGGCGAGCACGGGCGCTGGATCCACTACGGCCTCACCTCCTCCGACGTGCTCGACACGGCGCTGGCGCTGCAGCTGCGGCGAGGCCGGAGAGATCGTCCTTGCCAGGCGCCTGCGCCTACCGCGACGCGCTGGTCGATGCGGGCGCTCGAGCATCGCGACACCCTCTGCGTCGGCCGCACCCACGGCGTCCACGCCGAGCCGACCACCTTCGGCCTGCGGCTCGCCGGCTTCGCCTTCGAGGCAGACCGCAACCTCGACCGGCTCGAGGGCGCCTTCGCCCAGCTCGCCGTCGGCAAGCTCTCCGGCGCCGTCGGCACCTACGCCTCGGTGCCGCCGGCGGTCGAGGCGCGGGTGATGGAGAAGCTCGGCCTCGGCCGCGAGGACGTCGCCACCCAGGTCGATCCCGCGCGACCGCCACGCGGAGCTGCTGGGCGCGATCGCGATCGCCGGCGCCGGCCTCGAGCGGTTCGCGACCGAGGTCCGCAACCTGCAGAGAACCGAGGTGCGCGAGGTCGAAGAGCCGTTCGCCGCCGGCCAGAAGGGCTCCTCGGCGATGCCGCACAAGCGCAACCCGATCCGCACCGAGCGGATCACCGGCCTCGCCCGCGTGCTGCGCGGCTACGCGCAGGCGGCGGTCGAGAACGTCGCCCTCTGGCACGAGCGCGACATCTCCCACTCCGGTGCCGAGCGGGTGATCCTCCCCGACGCGACGATCGCCCTCGACTACATGCAGGACCTCGCGGCCAAGGTCGCCGCCGGGATGAACGATCAACGAGGGGCGGATGCGCGAGAACCTCGACCTGACCTACGGCGCCCTCTTCAGCCAGCGCGCCCTCACCGCCCTGGTCGAGTCCGGGATGACCCGCGACGACGCCTACCGCGTCGTCCAGGAGAACGCCCAGCGCGCCTGGGACACCCGCACCGAGTTCCGCGAGCTGATCGGCGAGGCGGCGCCCGAGCTCGACCTCGACGCGGTCTTCGACTACGAGCGCCTACCTCACCCACGTGCCGGAGATCTTCGAGCGGCTCGAAGCCCTGCGATCCTGAAGTGATGACCGAGCAGCTGGAGGCCGACGTCGCGATTGTGGGCGCCGGCCTCGCCGGGCTGGTCGCAGCGCGACGGCTCGCGGAGGCGGGCCAGGAGCCCCTGGTCCTGGAGGCGCGCGAGCGGGTCGGCGGCCGGCTCCTCAACGAGGAGATCGGCGACGGCAAGGTCGTCGAGGTCGGCGGCCAGTGGATCGGGCCGGCCCAGGAGCGGATCGCGGCACTCGCCGCTGAGCTCGGCGTCGGCACTTTCCCGACCTACAACGAGGGCCGCGACGTGATCGGTGATGGGCGGCAGGCGCACCGCCTACAGCGAGCTCGACCGGGTGCGGCCGCGAGCTGCTGCGCGACCTCTCGCGGGCGGTCTCGCCGCTGGCCCTGGTCGACGTCGAACAGGCGCGGGCGCGGCTCGACCGGATGGCGAGGCAGGTGCCGCTGGAGGCGCCGTGGGAGGCGCCGAAGGCGCGCGCGCTGGGACGGCCAGACCTTCGCCACCTGGATGCGGCGCAACCTCCGCACCGCCGCCGGCCGCGACCCTCTTCGAGCTGGTGACCGAGGCGGTCTGGGCGGCCGAGCCGGCCGACGTCTCGCTGCTCCACGTCCTCTTCTACATCGCACTCCGGCGGCGGCTTGGACACGCCTGATCGGCACCGAGGGCGGGGCGCAGCAGGACCGCTTCGACGGCGGCTCCCAGCGGCTCGCGCTGCTGATGGCCGAGCAGCTCGGCGACGAGGCGGTCCGGCTCGAGCCGCCCGGTGCGGCGGATCGAGCACGGCGCCGAGGCGTGCGTCGGTCCGACGGCGGACGGATCACGGTGCGGGCGCGGCGGGCGATCGTCGCCGATCCCGCCGACGCTCGCCGGGCGGATCGCCTACGACCCGCCGCTGCCGGCGCTGCGCGACCAGCTGACCCAGCGGATGCCGCAGGGCAGGTGATCAAGACGATGGCGATCTACGACGAGCCGTTCTGGCGCGCCGAGGGCCTCTCCGGGCAGGGGACGAGCGACATCGGCCCGGCCCGGGTCATCTTCGACAACTCGCCGCCCGACGGCAGCCCCCGGCGTGCTCCTCGGCTTCCTCGAGGGCCGCTTCGCGCGCGCGACTGGGCGACCGGCCGGCGGCCGAGAGACGCGAAGCGATCCTCGCCGGCTACGCCCGCCTCTTCGGCCCGCGAGCCGGCAAGGCCGGTGGGCTTCGTCGAGCGCGCTCTGGGCCGACGAGGAGTGGACCCGCGGCTGCTACGGCTGCCTGATGACGACCGGCGGCTGGACCGAATACGGCCGCGCCCTGCGCGAGCCGATCGGGCCGCCTCCACTGGGCCGGAGCCGAGACCGCGACCGTCTGGAACGGCTACATGGACGGCGCCGTCCAGTCGGGGGAGCGGGCGGCCGAAGAGGTCCTCGACCAGCTCTGAGGCCGGTTCTTCAGACCTCGACGATGGTCAGGCCGTTGACTCCCGAGAGAGCGTAGAAGTCACGGTCCTGGGTGATCACCGGCATCCGGTTCGCTGCGGCAGTAGCGGCGATCCACAGGTCGTTCGCACTCACCCGTTCTCCCGAAGCGGCAAGGTAGGCCCTCATCCCGGCCCACGCCGCAGCGACGCGTTGGTCGATGGAAAATACCGCGGCCTTCGAGACCCTCTCCAGGGTGGCAAGGCGGTGGTCTCGGCTTTGGATGTCCGAGGCGGCAAGCACCCCCGCCCGCAGCTCACTCACCGTGATGATCGAGATCGCGGCGGTCTCGGGCAGGGCCTCGGCGCGCAGCGGCCTTCCCTCCTCCGCCGCGATGAGAACTGAGGTGTCGAGCAGCCCTACCTTGACTGGAACGTCGGTCAAGGAATCGGATCGAGCTCGTCGCCTGCCCTCATCGCAGCGAGCTCGGCGCCCCAAGTCGGATCACCAGAGGCGATTGCCCGTATCTCGACGACCTCAGCCGGGGTGAGTCCTCGGCCCATCGCCTGCCTGTGAGGCACCAGATCCGCCACCGGCTTCCCCCGTCGCGTGATTACGATCCGCTCCCCCTCTTCGACCCTTCTCAGTAGGCCGGCGGTGTCATTTCGCAACTCTCTAGAGGCAACTTCTACGCTCATGCTACGAATGTAGCACCCGTGCAGGCTGAGGCGGACGAGGCCGGGATCTGGTAGGCGGCGTTAGGCTTGCGCCGTGATCCTCTACACCTGTGGCCAGAAGACGCGCGGGCCGGGCTTCGCCCATCCCTGCGCCAAGGCCGGCAAGGCTCTCGACGCCGCCGGCTACGAGTACGAGCTGAAGACGGTGAAGGGCTACCGCGGGATGCCGCTGACCTGGGGCAGCCGCGGCGAGGACCGGGCCGAGGTCAAGCGCCTCAGCGGCACCAACGAGGTCCCGATCCTCGTCCTCGACGACGGCGAGGTGATCTCCGGCTCCGGCACGATCGCCAAGTGGGCGAAGGAGCACCCGCACTCGCCGGCCAAGTCCGGCGGCTGAGACCTAGCCGAAAGCGACCGCTGCCACGATGGCCGTGCAGAAGCCCGCGCCGCCGATGATGATCGTGTTCGTCAGCCGGTCGATGCGATCCCCCACCTGAGCGAACCCTTCTTTCATCTCGCCGTCGACACGCGCGAACCCTTCTTTCATCTCCCGGTCGACCCTTGTAAAGCCTTCTTTCATCTCCCGGTCGACTCTTGCAAAGCCTTCTTTCATCTCCGGTCGACTCTTGCAAAGCCTTCGCGCATCTCCTTGAAACCGTCATCGACCCTCCGGCTCAGTTCGTCCAGCCGCTCGTCGTTCCAGCTCTCCACGTCCGCCTCCCTCTCCAGAAGTGCCTCCATGGGAGGAGTGTAGACAAAAACGTTCGTAACGTGTTGTCAGACTGCGGCGGGCTCGGCGCCGCGCTCGCGGGCCGGCTCGCGGGCGGTGACGACGACCGGGGTGCCGGCCTTCGGCGAGAGGGTGATGTTGCGGCGGCCGGTCTGCTCGGGCTCGGGGCTGGCCTTGCGCAGCTCGCAGCGGGTGAGGACCTCGCGCAGGACGATCCGCATCTCGAACTCGGCGAAGGCGGCGCCGATGCAGCGGCGGATGCCGCCGCCGAAGGGGATCCAGGCGTAGGTGTCGGGGCCCTCCTCGAGGAAGCGCTCGGGCTGGAAGGCGAAGGGGTCGGGGTAGAGGTCGGCGCGGGTGTGGGTGAGCCAGATCGCCGGGGTCACGTCGGTGCCCGGCGGCAGGTCGAGGCCGTCGGCGACGAGCTCCTTGGCAGGCGGCGGCCGGCCAGCGGCACCACCGGGCGCAGGCGCAGCGACTCGGAGATCGTCGCCCGCAGGTAGTCCTCCTCGCCCGCCGTCCAGCGAGTCGCGCAGCCGCCCCAGCGCTGCCGGGTGGCGCAGCAGCAGGTCGAAGGTCCAGGCGAGCGCGGTCGCCGTCGTCTCGTGGCCGGCCAGCAGCAGCGTCATCAGCTGGTCGCGCAGCTCGGCGTCGCTCCATCGCGCGTGCCGTCCTCGAACTCGGCCTGCATCAGCAGCGAGAGGATGTCCTCGCGCTCGGCGAGGTCGGGGCGCGCGCGGTGCTCGGCGATCTCGGCGTAGAGCAGCTCGTCGACTTCGCGCAGCTGGCGCCTCGAAGCGGGCGCAGGGGCCGCGGCCGCCGAAGCGGCGGCGTGGCGAGGCCGAGCAGCTGGCGCGCGGCGAGGCGGTTTCGGTCGAGGACCGGTCGAGAGCATCGCCCGCAGGCGCTCGAGCCGCGGCCCGTCGGCGACGCCGAAGACGACGCGCAGGATCACCTCCAGGGTGATCGCCTGCATCCGCGGGTGGATCGGGAACTCCTCGTCCAGCGGCCAGGAGTCGATCTCGGCGTCGACGATCTCGTTCAGCGCCGGCTCGTAGGAGCGCATCCGCTCGCCGTGGAAGGGCGGCAGCATCAGCCGGCGGCGGCGCGAGGTGCTCGGCGCCTTCCTGGATCAGCAGCGATTTCGAGGCCGAGGATCGGTTCGAGGACGATGTTGCGGCCCGGCGGCAGGCCGTGCGTCGCGCTCGCGTGTAGAGGGCCTTGATCGCGGCCGGGTCGGAGATCAGCACCATCGGCCGCTCGAAGCCGAGGAAGCGGACGCTGAAGGAGTCGCCGTAGGCGGCGCCGGCACTCCTCCATGAAGGCGAGCGGCCGGAAGCTCCAGCGCAGGGTCTGCACCAGCGGGCTCTGCGCGGTTCGGGCGGCAGGTCACGCGGACAGGATCGCAGTCCGAGCGGGCGCGAGGTGGTCCGCTGCCGGGATGGTTAGCATCGACTTAATGCCGACCGTCGCCGACCTCAAGCTCCTCTCCTCGGGCAAGGTGCGCGAGATCTACGAGTGGGAGGACGACCTGCTGATGGTCGCCTCCGACCGGATCTCGATCTACGACGTGGTGATGCCGACCCCGATCCCCGACAAGGGCAAGGTGCTGAACCGGATGTCGGACTTCTGGTTCGGGCTGACCGAGGACATCGTCCCCAACCACTTCATCTCCGAGGACGTGCCGGAGGAGGTCGCCGAACGGGCGATGCGGGTGCGCGGCTGGAGATGTACCCGGTCGAGTGCGTCGTCCGCGGCTACCTCTCCGGCTCCGGCTGGAAGGAATACCAGGAAGGCGGGCGCGGTCTGCGGGATCGAGCTG
This sequence comes from uncultured Actinomycetes bacterium, assembly GCA_963779815.1. Classification (GTDB taxonomy): domain Bacteria; phylum Actinomycetota; class Thermoleophilia; order Solirubrobacterales; family 70-9; genus VAYN01. Next base: position 274,266 of record CAVZZR010000001.1, read on the forward strand.
CCGGCCGGCCTGCTCGAGTCCGACAAGCTGCCGGAGCCGATCTTCACCCCGGCGACCAAGGCCGAGATCGGCGACCACGACGAGAACGTCGACTTCGAGCGGGCCGCCGAGATCGTCGGCGACCGGGCGCTGCTGGAGGAGCTGCGGCGGATCTCGATCGAGGTCTACGAGCGCGGCGCCGAGCACGCCGCCGAGCGCGGGATCATCCTCGCCGACACCAAGTTCGAGTTCGGCAGCCACGCCGGCGCCGAGATCGTCCTCGGCGACGAGGTGCTGACGCCCGACTCCTCGCGCTTCTGGCCCGCCGACCAGCTACGAGCCGGGCAGCACGCCGCCCTCCTTCGACAAGCAGTACGTCCGCGACTGGGCCGAGCGAGCAGGGCTGGGACAAGACGCCGCCGGCGCCGGAGCTGCCGCCCGACGTGGTCGAGCAGACCCGCGGCAAATACGTCGAGGCCTACGAGCGGATCACCGGGGAGACGCTTCTGAAGGCCCGGGTCCTGATCCGGCCCAAGGAGGGGATCCTCGACCCCCAGGGCAAGGCGGTCGAGCGGGCGCTGCCGGCGCTCGGCTTCGAGGGGATCGAGCACGTCCGCGTCGGCCGCATGGTCGAGCTCGAGGCCGAGGACCCCGAGCGGCTCGCCGAGCTCTGCGAGAAGCTGCTCGCCAACCCGCTGATCGAGGACTACGAGATCGAGAGTCGCTGTGATCCATGGGGCGTCCTCCAGTTCCCCGGCTCCTGCGACGAGCGGGACGCGCTGCACGCCTGCGAGCTGCGCGGCGACGAGGCGCGGCTGGTCTGGCACGAGGAGCGCGACCTCGGCGGCGTCGACGGCGTCGTCGTCCCCGGCGGCTTCTCCTACGGCGACTACCTGCGGGCCGGCGCGATCGCCCGCTTCTCGCCGGCGATGGAGGCGGTCGCCGAGTTCGCCGCCGCGCGGCGGCCCGGTGCTCGGCATCTGCAACGGCTTCCAGGTCCTCTGCGAGGCGGGCCTGCTGCCCGGGCGCCCTGCTGCGGAACGCGAGCTGCGCTTCATCTGCCGCCAGGTCGAGCTGGTCGCGGAGAGCGATCGCTCGGCCACCGCGAGATCGGCCCGTCGAGCGGCTCTCGATCCCGGCCAAGCACGGGGAAGGGCGGTACTGGGCGCCGGAGGAGGTGCTCGATGCGGCTGGAGGCGAACGGGCAGGTCGCCTACCGCTACGCGCCGGGCCAGAACCCGAACGGCTCGGCCCGCGACATCGCCGGCGGTGCAGCAACGAGGCCGGCAACGTGGTCGGCCTGATGCCGCACCCCGAGCACGCGGTCGACCCGCTGACCGGGTCGACCGACGGGCTGCGCGTCTTCGACCGCGTGGTCAGGGCGCTTTGGCAGCCATGAGGCGATCGGCGCGCCTCGTGAGCGTGGCGGCGCCGAAACACCGCGAGCTGGGCCTGACCGACTCCGAGTACGAGCTGATCGTCGAGCAGCTGGGGCGCGAGCCGAACGACGTCGAGCTGGCGATGTTCAGCCTGCTCTGGTCCGAGCACTGCGCCTACAAGCACTCGCGCAAGCTGCTGCGGCGGCTGCCGACCGAGGGCGAGCGGGTGGTGATGGGGCCGGGCGAGAACGCCGGCGCGGTCGACGTCGGCAACGGCTACGCGGTCGCCTTCAAGGTCGAGTCCCACAACCACCCGAGCGCGGTCGAGCCGTTCCAGGGCGCGGCGACCGGGGTCGGCGGGATCCTCCGCGACGTCTTCGCGATCGGGGCGCGGCCGATCGCGATCCTCGACTCGCTGCGCTTCGGCGAGCTCGACTCGGTCCGCTCGCGCCACCTGCTCGACGGCGCCGTGCGCGGGATCGGCCACTACGGCAACTCGATCGGGGTGGCGACGGTCGGCGGCGAGATCTACTTCGAGGCGCCCTACGAGCACAACTGCCTGGTCAACGCGATGTGCGTCGGGCTGGCGCCAAGACCGAGGAGATGGTCCGGGCGGCGGCCGCCGGGGTCGGCAACGCGGTCGTCCTGATGGGCGCCTCGACCGGGCGCGACGGGATCGGCGGCGCCTCGGTGCTGGCCTCGGCCGAGCTCGGCGAGGGCGACGAGGCGAAGCGGCCGACGGTGCAGATCGGCGACCCCTTCGAGGAGTCGAAGCTGCTCGAGTGCTGCCTGGAGCTGCTGGAGAAGGGGCTGCTGGTCTCGCTGCAGGACCTCGGCGCCGCCGGGCTGACCTCCTCGGCCGGCGAGATGGCCTCGGCCGGCGGGGTCGGCATCGACATCGACGTCGCCCGGGTGCCGCTGCGCGAGGCCGACATGGAGCCCTTCGAGATCATGGTCTCCGAGTCGCAGGAGCGGATGCTGGCGGTGGTCGAGCCGGCGCGGGTCGAGGAGGTGCTGGCGGTCTGCGAGAAGTGGCAGACCGGCTCGGCGGAGATCGGCGTCGTCACCGACAGCGGCCCGATCCGGATCCTGCGCGGCGGCGAGGTCGTCGGCGAGATGCCGGTCGAGGCGCTGGTCGACGGCTGCCCGCTGTACGACCTCGAGCCGGCGCGAGCCGGAGGGCTGGATCTACGGCAACCGGGCGACGCTGGACGCCGGCGCCGAGCGCCGAGGACGAGCTGCTGGCGCTGCTCGCGCTCGCCCAACGTCGCCTCCAAGCGCTGGGCCTTCGAGCAGTACGACTCGGTCGTCGGCTCGCGCACCGTGCGCCGGCCGGAGCCGGCCGACGCCGCCGTCCTGCAGCTGCCCGAGGCCGGCAACGCGATCGCGGTCTCGATCGACGGCAACGGCCGCCGCGTCGCCTGCGACCCCTACGCGGGGACGATCGAGGCGGTGCTCGAGTGCGCCCAGAACCTCGCCTGCGTCGGCGCCGAGCCGCTCGGCCTGACCAACTGCCTCAACTTCGGCAACCCCGAGAAGCCGGTGCCGCGCCTGGCAGCTCGACCGCGCGGTCAGCGGCCTCGCCGACGCCTGCGACGCGCGCTCGGCGTCCCCGTCGTCGGCGGCAACGTCTCCCTCTACAACGAGGGGCCCGACGGGCCGATCTACCCGACGCCGGTGGTGGCATGGTCGGCGAGCTGCCCGACCCGGCCCGGGTCGCCGGCAGCGGCTTCGCCCGCGAGGGCGACGCGATCGCGCCTCGCTCGGCCCCTTCTCCCCCACCCTGGCCGGCTCGGAGCTGGCCAAGCAGCGCGGCGAGCTGGAGACGGGCCTGCCGCGGGCCGACGTCGCCGCCGTCGCCGGCGCCTGCGCCACGCGTCCGCGAGGCGGTCCGCGCCGGCGAGCTCGCCTCGCGCCCACGACGTCAGCGACGGCGGCCTCGCCTGCGCCCTGGCCGAGTCGGCGATCGGCGGCGGGATCGGCTGCCGCGGTCGACCTGCAGCCGCTGCGCGAGCGCGGCTGCTCGCCCGAGGAGGCGCTGTTCGGCGAGGGCCCCGGCGGCTTCGTCGCTCAGCGGCGAGCGGGCGGCGCTGGAGGCGCTCGGCGCCGTCCTGATCGGCGAGGTCGGCGGCACCACGATCGAGATCGCCGCCGGCGACCGGGCGACTCCCTCAGCCTCGACGAGGCCGGCGGGCTTGGAACTCGCTCGACCGGCGAATCGACTGAACGACTCAGGCAGGGGCCGTGAGCCCCGCGTCGATTTCCTCGAGCAGAGCCTCCAGGTCTGGGCGCTCTTTCAGGTCGAGCGGCGCCACCTGCTCGGTTTTCCCCTTCGAGGTTCAGCATCGACTCCGGAGCGAGGGCGAGGGACCTGCCGGGATCGTGAGGGTTCGCCGACTCGTAGCCGGCTCGGTTGAACTCGCCGACATAGACGGCGGCAAGATGCCCGGCGTTCTTCGTCTTCTCCGTCTCCCGACGGATGACGAGAAGCTGGACTATCTCGGTACCCGGAGCAACCGCGAGCGCCTCTTTAACGGTAGCCAGAACGTTGCTGCCGAGGGCTTCGAGATAGAGGGCGTTGATCTCGGTTTTCGTGCGTTTCTTCAGCGTCCGTTTCCCGGTCGGGGTGCGGGAGGGTTTGCGCTCCGGAACGATCGCCTCCGGTGAGGCGAACTGCATCACGACGGTGGTCCGCTTCCCATCGCAATCGATTGCAGCAGCGGGAGACTCGTTGTCGGCGAAGGCGGCCTCCAAAGCCGGCAGGGTGACCGCGGGGTCGTTTTCCAATAGCTGCGTCCACTCCGCATCCAGCTCTTGCTGCTCGGCTGCTCGAGCGGCGTCGCGTCGCTGCTTCTCCTCAGCGACTTTCCCTGGCAGGGTTGTCTCGACACCGGCCCGTCCCTTCTGCAGCTGGGACCAGAGATCATCAAGCCGTTTCTGCTCCGTTTCCTGTGCGGCCTCGCGCTCGCGCTCCTCGGCCCTCGCAGCGGCCTCAACCTCCACATCCGCTTGGCGAGCAGCCTCAATCTGGTCCCGTATCCGCCAAAAGGCGATCCCCTGACGGGCTCGCTTTCGAAATGCCCGCATCAATTGGTAACGATCCACCGGTTCCGGAGATGGGGCGCCCGGGGGCGATTCCCCACTTCCCAGGGTGCTGACAAGCTCCGGGATCCCGGCTTCGGCTTCCAATGCCACGCGAATCGGGCTCCGCGTCCACCGGCTCAGGCGGTGGCAGCACTTCACGCTCGGCGTTCGGGAAGGACTCGCGGTGCACGCTGATCAGCGCTCTCTCCAGATCCGAGACCTTCTCGATGTCGGCTTCGCGCTGGGCGGCTTTCAGCTGGCGTTCGTGAGCGGCGATCGAAGCCTTGGTCGGCCTCCCGGTCGCACGCGAGCCCCCGCTGCTCCGCGCACCCGAGCGGGAGCTACCGCCGATACGTTGATAGGTGGAGATCGGACCAACGCCACTGGAGACACCGACGCCTCGCGTCCCGACGTGCACTCGCGCTGCGCGGGGTCCGAAGCCCGCGCTGAGACCGCGGCTGGAGGCGCGAACGCGGACGCCCGGGGCCACCTTGAAGCTCATCCCCATCGGCTACTCACACCCGATCCCGTCGCCGTCGTCGTCGAGGCCGTAGATGTCGGTGCCGATGACTTCGACGGTGCCGGTGTAGGCGGGCCCGTCGCCGCTGCCGCCTTCGCAGTCGTAGTCAGAAGCCGGCGGAAGGCAGGGGTTGTAGTCGCACCCCGCAGTCGATTCTTCTTCCACCGCGGCCGCTTTCGATTCCTGATCTTCAACTTCTCGGAGCGCCCGCGCTTCTGCCCTTTCGAGTTCCCGCTGTTCCTTTTCTTCCAACGCGACGAGCCGCTGGCTGAAGGTGTCAACCCAAGACTTGGCGCTCGCAAGCTGCTGCTCGGCGTCGCCCAAAGAGTCGCGCGCGCTCGCGAGCTGTTCCTGCGCCGCGTTCCGACGGGCCAGCGGTGCCGCTGCGCGACTCCCGGCTTCCGCGACCTCTTCCCGAGCAGCTTCAAGTTCTTCGGCGGCCTGGCTCGCCGAAACGCCTTCGGCTTCTTCCTGCAGCTCCGTCGGAAGGGGCTGCGAGGAAGCTCCGCCGGCGAAGATCGCCGACCCGGTCCCGGCCATGAACAGCACGAGCATCAGCCCCGCGACTGCCATCGGGACCCAGGTCGGGAGTCGCTCGCGGCGCAGCAACGGCTTCGCGCGACCCCTCTGGACTTCGGCCGAATGGCGGCCAAGCAGCAAAGCCGTGGGGAGAATTAAGCCGAGGCAGAAGATGAAGGAGCCGAGGGCCCCGACGGCACCGGTCGTGCTGCCGAGCGCTGCTCCGACGATGACCGTCAGCAGCCCTCCGCCGACACAGATTCCGACAGCGCGGGCGAGATCTATCTCGGCGAGGGCGGCAACCGGTCCGCTGGCCCGGAACCATCCCCAGGCGAGCGCGATCAGACCTGCGATGAGCGCGGCCAGGCCGAAGCCGACTCCGTTGCGGACTTCTTCGTCATGGTCGTCGACTTCCTGCCGGTGCTGATCTTCAAGTTGGGCGATCCGAGCCTCTGCCTCTTTGCCGTGCACCCCGAGTTCATGGCGGAGCCTCCGCAGTTGGGTCTGGCTGCGGTGCAGGGCGCTCAAAGAAGGAGCGGCGTGCTCAGCGGTGGCGCGGTAGCGCTCTTCCCTGGCGTACACCTTGCTCTTGAGAGAGGCGACTTCGGTCTCGAGGCGAACCGCGTCCTGTTCAGCTTCAGCCAGACCGCTTGCGGGGTCTTGTGCGGCGGCGGTGGCCACACCAAATGCAAGGAGGGCGAGAACTCCCGCCAACGCCCCTCGAGCCAGAGCTTTCCCCCAACTTCTTCTCCCCCGCCGCGTCACAGACCTCGCAAATCTAAACGAACCTGTCCATTCTGGGTACTTTCAGATACTGAAGTCGTCAGGAGTCGCTGCTCACGACCGCGACCCCACCAGCGGCGAGCGGCCGTGGGGCTCGCTGCCGGCGCAGGCCGAGGGCGACGGCCCCTGACGCCAGCGAGGCGATGACCGCGAAGAGGTAGGCGCTGTCGGAGACGTCGAGTGCCGCGGCAAGCGACGCGGGTTCGCCGACGATCGCAATCAGGATCGCGGTGCCGAGGACGGCGCCGATTTGGCGGAAGGCGGCGTTGACGGCGCTGGCGGTGGCGAAGCGGTCGTCGGCGACGTCGCGGACCGCGGCCGAGCCCAAGGTCGGGAAGGCGAGGCCGATGCCGATCCCGGTGAGGATCGCGCCGGGCAGCCAGGTGCCGAGGTAGTCGGGCTCGGCGCCCGCGGAGCGGAGGACGAGGGCGCCGGCGGCGAAGACGATCGTCCCCGGCACGACCACGGCGCGGTGGCCGAAGCGGTCGGCGAGCCGACCGGCGGGGCCGGAGACGACGGTCGTCATCGCCGGCCCGGGCAGGGCGGCGAGGCCGGCGCTGAGGATGCTGTAGCCCCAGACCGTGGTCAGGAAGAGGACGTTGCCGAGGATCAGCGAGAAGAAGGCGGCGGCGAAGAGCAGCGTCCCGAGGTTGCCGAGGGAGAACGAGCGGTGGGCGAAGAGCGCCGGCTCGACGATCGGCCGCGGGTGCCGGAGGCTGCGGCCGACGACGGCGCCGAGGAGGAGCGCGGCGGCGGCGAAGGCGGCGAGCGTCCCGCTCCCGGTCCAGCCCCAGTCGTTGCCCTCGACGATCCCCAGCGTCACCGCCGCCAGGCCGAGCGCCAGCATCAGCGCCCCCGGGAGGTCGGGGAGGCGGCTGTCGCGGAGCTCCTGGTAGGCGAGCAGCCGGCGGCCGGCGAGAAGGAGGGCGGCGCCGAGCGGGAGGTTGACGAGGAAGACGAGGCGCCAGCTGTCGAGTTCGACCAGGGCGGCGCCGAGCGTCGGGCCGGTCGCCGCGGCGGCTGCGGCGGCGGCGCCCCAGAGCCCGACCCCGGTCGCCCGCTTCTCGGCCGGGAAGCTGTCGAGGACGATCGCCAGCGAGGTCGGTGCGATCGCCGCGGCCCCCGCACCCTGCAGGACGCGGAAGGCGATCAGCGCCTCCAGCGAAGGCGCGACCGCGCAGAGCAGGCTGGACAGGGTGAAGAGGGCGAGGCCGCCGAGGAAGACGCGCTTGTGGCCGAAGCGGTCGGCGAGGCCGCCGGCCGGCACCAGCAGCGCCGCGATGACGACGAAGTAACCGTCCAGCACCCAGGAGAGGAGGCCGCGGCTCGCCTCCGGGAAGGAGGCGGAGATGTCCGGGAAGGCGATGTTGACGATCGTCGTGTCGAGGAAGACGAGGAAGGCGCCGGTGCAGGCGATGAGGACGCTCGCTCTATGACCACTGTCATACATTGGAGCCGCGACTATACTATGACCGTGGGCATAACGGGAATCGCCGATGCGAAGGCCGTCGAACCAACGCGTCGCGACGGTCGCGACCGGCTGCTGAACGGCGCCCGCAAGCTGTTGGCCGAAAAGGGCTACGCCGGGATGGAGCTGCGCGACGTCGCCGAGCGCGGCAAGGCCCCCCGCGGCTCGATCTACCACCACTTCCCCGGCGGCAAGAAGCAGCTCGCGGTCGAGGCGGCAGAGCTCGAGGGGCGGGAGATCCGCGCCGCGATCGAAAGCTCGCTGGCCGAGCTCGGCCTCGCCGAGACGCTCGCCACCTTCGGCGAGATGTTCCGCCGCCGCGTCAAGGACCAACCGGAGCGGCTCGGCTGCCCCTGCGCCGCCGCCGCCCTTGCCCGGCCCGAGGACCCGGCCCTCGCCGCCGCCGCAACCGCAGCCTTCGAAGGCTGGGAAGCGCCCATCGCCGCCGCCCTGTGCGAGGAAGGCGTCGGCGAGCGCGAGGCGGAGAACTTCGCCGGCCTCGTCGTCTCTACGATCGAGGGCGCCCTGATCCGCGCCCGCGCCGCCGCCGACGACGCCCCCCTTGCCTCCGCCGTCGCCGGCCTGCAACGGGCGTTGACGGCGCTGCTCGCCGAGGTCTAGCAGTTCGTCTGTTCCTTATCCGTCTCTAGCAACGACAAGGAACAGACGAAGGGGCGGTTTAGACAAAGGCCCTCGCGGGCAGCTTCTTCAATGCACCCCCGGGCTTCAGGTAGGGGGTCGAAAAGGAGGAGAACGGTTGAAAGCCGGTCGAGTGACGCGTTCCCTGATTTGCCTCGGCGCCCTGGCGCTGGCGGCGGGCGCGCTGGCGGCCTGCGGGGGCGGCTCGAACGAATCGGGGTCCCGCGAGCTCACCTTCTTCGTCGCGATCCAGCCGGGCGGGACGATCGAGGAAGTCTCGAAACGGTGCTCGAAAGAATCGAACGGCGGGTACACGATCACGCCGGAATTCCTCCCCACCGACGCCAGCCAGCAGCGCGAACAGCTGGTCCGGCGGCTCGGCGCCGAAGACTCCTCGATCGACATCGTCGGCATGGACGTGATCTGGACCGGCGAGTTCGCCAACGCCGGCTGGGTCGAGGAGTGGACCGGCCCGGAGAAGAAGGAGGCGACCGAAAGCGTCTTCCCCAACGTGATCGAAACCGCCTCCTTCGAGGGCAAGCTCTACGCGGCGCCGTTCAACACCAACACCCAGCTGCTCTGGTACCGCAAGGACCTGGTCAAAGAGCCGCCGAAGACCTGGGACCAGATGATCGAGGAGGCCGAAGGGCTCGAAAAAGCGGGCTCGATCCAGGTGCAGGCGAGCCGCTACGAGGGCTACATGGTCTTCGTCAACGCGCTGATCGAGAGCGCCGGCACCAAAATCCTCTCCGGCCCCGAAGAGGTCGACCTCGAACAGGGACCGACCGAAAAGGCGCTGCAGGTGATCGGCAGGCTCGCCAACGGCGGCGCCGCGCCGCCGAGCCTCTCGACCTCCGACGAGGACAGCGCCCGGCTCGCCTTCGAGGCCGGCGAATCGGCCTTCATGACCAACTACACCTTCGCCTACGCGAGCGCCAAAGAAGAAGCGCCGGACATCTTCAAGAACATGGGCTACGCGCGCTTCCCGCGGGTCGACGCGAGCAAGCCGAGCAAGCCGCCGCTCGGCGGCTTCAACCTCGCGGTCAGCTCCTACTCCGAGAACAAGGACGTCGCCTTCGAAGCGGCGGCCTGCCTGGCGAACAAGGAAAGCCAGAAGATCGCGGTCGAACTCGACGGCCTGCCGCCCTCGCGCTCTGACCTCTACACCGACAAGACGGTGACCAGCGCCTACCCCGGCTTCGCCCAGCTGGTCAAGGAATCGATCGAAGCCTCGGGGCCGCGGCCGGCCACCCCCGCCTACCAGGACGTCTCGCTGGCGGTCCAGCGCGCGCTCCATCCCCCGGACAAGATCGACCCCGAAGACACGGAATCGATCTACGACGAACTGAGGTCCAACGTCGAAGACGCGGTCAAGCGGGAAGGGCTGCTCTGATGAAGAGCGAGCGCACCCGCTCGGAGCGCAAGCTGGCCTGGATGCTGTGCGCGCCGGCGGTGCTCGCGATGCTGCTCGTCACCGCCTACCCGATCGGCTACGCGTTCGTCCTCTCGCTGCAGCACGTCGACCTGCGCTTCCCCAACGAGGGCGGCTTCGTCGGCCTCTACAACTACGTCACGGTCCTCACCTCGAGCCTCTGGTGGACCGACGTCTTCAACACCGTCTTCATCATGGTCATCTCGGTCTCGATCGAGCTGGTGCTGGGGATGGGGATCGCGCTGGTCATGCACCGGGCGATCTTCGGCCGCGGCGTCGTCCGCACCTCGGTCCTGATCCCCTACGGGATCATCACCGTGGTCGCCGCCTTCGCCTGGCAGTTCGCCTTCTCGCCGGACACCGGCTTCGTCAACAACCTGCCGCTGATCTCCGACGAAATGGACTGGTTCGGCGGGCGCTTCAGCTCCTTCGCCGTGATCATCCTCGCCGAGGTCTGGAAGACGACGCCGTTCATGGCGCTGCTGCTGCTGGCCGGGCTGGCGACGATCGACGACGGCTCTACGAGGCGGCGCAAGGTCGACGGCGCCAGCGCCTGGCAGCGCTTCATCCGGATCACCCTGCCGCTGATGAAGCCGGCGATCCTCGTCGCGCTGCTGTTCCGCACCCTCGACGCCTTCCGGGTCTTCGACACGATCTTCATCATGACCCGCGGTGCGCTGGACACCGAATCGGTCTCGATCCTCGGCTACAACCAGCTGATCACCCGGCTCAACCTCGGCCTCGGCTCGGCGGTCTCGGTGCTGATCTTCCTCTGCGTCTTCCTGATCGCCTTCCTCTTCGTCAGGGGCTTCGGTGCCAAGGTCCAGGAAGGGCGACCGGGAGGCTGAGATGGAACGCGACGGCCGCGACACGCCCTCTGGACATCGCCATCGCGCTGGTGGTGATCTTCGCCCTGATCCCGGTGCTCTGGATCATCTCGCTGTCGCTGAAGCCGCCGGAACGCGGTCGACCGACCAGCGCTTCATCCCCTCCGACATCTACCTTCGACAACTACAAGAGCCTGTTCGAAGGCGGGCTCGACGACGCCCCTTCCTCAAGCCGCTGATCAACTCGATCGGGATCGCCCTGATCACGACGGTGATCGCGATCGTGCTCGCCTCCTTCTCCGCCTACGCGATCGCCCGGCTCGAGTTCCCCGGCAAGCCGCTGATCCTCGCCGGGGCGCTGGCGATCGCGATGTTCCCGCCGATCTCGACGGTCGGGCCGCTGTTCGACATGTGGCGCGCGCTCGGCCTCTACGACACCTGGCCGGGCTGATCATCCCCTACCTGACCTTCTCGCTGCCGCTGGCGATCTACTCGCTCGTCGCCTTCTTCCGCGAGATCCCCTGGGAGCTCGAGCAGGCGGCCCAGGTCGACGGGGCGACGCCGTTCCAGGCCTTCCGAAGGTGATCGTGCCGCTGGCGGCGCCGGGCATGTTCACCGCCGCGATCCTCGTCTTCATCTTCGCCTGGAACGACTTCCTCTTCGCGATCTCGCTGACCAGCTCCGACGCCTCGCGGACCGTGCCCGCGGCGCTCGCCTTCTTCACCGGCGAATCGTAGTTCACCGCAGCCGACCGGGAACATCGCCGCCGCCGCGGTGGTCGTGACGGTGCCGATCATCGTCTTCGTCCTGATCTTCCAGCGCCGGATCGTCGCCGGGCTCACCGCCGGCGCCGTCAAGGGATAAAGGAGCCCACGCAGATGTCAGAGATAGTCCTCGACAAAGTCACCAAGCCCTTTGCCGACGGCTTCGAAGCCGTCAAGGACATCGACCTGGACATCGACGACGGCGAGTTCCTGATCCTCGTCGGGCCCTCGGGCTGCGGCAAGTCGACGGCGCTGCGGATGATCGCCGGGCTCGAGGACATCTCCAGCGGCGAGCTGAAGATCGGCGGCGAGATCGTCAACGACCGCTCGCCGAAGGACCGCGACATCGCGATGGTCTTCCAGAACTACGCGCTCTACCCGCACATGACCGTGCGCGAGAACATGGGCTTCGCGCTGAAGCTGGCCGGGGCCGACAAGGAGGAGATCGACAGCAAGGTCGAGGCGGCCGCGAAGACGCTCGACCTCGAGCAGCACCTCGACCGCCGGCCGGCCAACCTCTCCGGCGGCCAGCGCCAGCGGGTGGCGATGGGGCGGGCGATCGTCCGCGACCCGAAGGCCTTCCTGATGGACGAGCCGCTCTCCAACCTCGACGCGAAGCTGCGCGTGCAGATGCGGACCGAGGTCGCGCGGCTGCAGTCGAAACTGGAAACGACGACCGTCTACGTCACCCACGACCAGACCGAGGCGATGACCCTCGGCGACCGGGTCGCGGTGATGCGGGCGGGCGTCCTGCAGCAGGTCGGCACGCCGGCGGAGCTCTACGACAACCCGGTCAACCTCTTCGTCGCCGGCTTCATCGGCTCACCGGCGATGAACTTCATGCCGGCGGAGATCGCTTCCGGCAAGCTGAAGCTGCCGATCGGCGAGGTCGACGCCGGCGACCTCGGCGTCGAGGGGCGCGACGGCCCGGTGATCGCCGGGCTGCGGCCGGAGAACTTCGAGGACGTCGAGGTGATCGGCGACCTCAAGGAGGAGCGCGGCGTCACCTTCGAGGCCGAGATCGACCTCGTCGAGTCGCTCGGCTCCGACCTCTACGCCTATTTCCACATCGAGTCCGAAGGCGTCCAGTCCGACCAGCTCGCCGACATCGTCGAAGAGAGCCTCGAGGAAACCGGAGCGGGCGAAATGCAGGAGGGCCGCGAGCAGATCGTCGCCCGCCTCGACCCGACCAGCAAGGTCAAGCGCCGCGAAACCGCCCAGCTCTGGGCCGACACCTCGAAGCTGCACCTGTTCGACCCCGAGAGCGGCGACAGCCTGAGCGCAAAATAGGTTCGTCTGTTCCTTATCCGTGTAGGGCAACGACAAGGAACAGACGGATCTAAGCGCGTGGGTTTCAGGCGGCTGCGGCGAGGCTCTGCATCAGCTCGCCTGCCTGCTCGTCGCTCAACCCCCGCGCCTCGGTGAGGTCCTGCCAGGTGCGGAAGGCGAGGGCGTGGCCGATCGCGGCGCGGGTTCGCTTGGCGGCGTTGCCGCGGAGACCGCGGCCGCGGGTGAGGATCTCGGTGGCGATGGCGAGGAACTGGTGGTAGGGGGCGAACTTCTCGGCGACCACCGGCACCTGCTGCTCGTCGCGGAGGAGCTTGTCGATCATCCCGCCGGCGCGGCGGTAGTAGGCGTACATCTCCTCCAGGGCAGCGGCTAGGCGTTCGGCCGGGTCCTCGATCTGCTCCCAGCGGCTGATGTCCGGCGGCGGGTTCTCCATCGCCCAATGCTCCGAGCAGGCGCCGAAGAGGGCCGCCTCGTCGGGGAAGTGGCGGTAGAGGGTCGAGCGGCGGACGCCGGCGTGCTCGGCGACGGCGCTCATCGAGGTGCGGGCCGGCCCGAGGGTGCCGTGCAGCTCGACGGCGCTTTCGGTGATCCGCCGGCGGGTCTGCGCCTCCGCTTCGGCGCGGCGCTTCTTCTCGTACTTCCGTTTTCCGTCGGACATGGGTGTACGACCAATCTTGACAGATCCGTCAACGGCCGCTACCTTTTCGCGCAACACTTATGTTCGTTGAAATGGAAAAGGAGAAAGAGATGGCAACGGTTATCGGTCCCGAGGGCGGCAAGCTGGGCTTCCTCGGCAGCATCGGGGTGCGGTTCATGATCGACGGCGAGGACGCCGGCGGCGACTTCTCGCTGGTCGAACACCCGATGTCCCCGCGGGCCCTGGCGGCGCCGCTGCACCTGCACGAGCGCGAGGACGAGTACAGCTTCGTGCTCGAGGGGCGGATGGGGGCGCTGCTCGGCGACGAGGTCGTCGAAGCCGGACCGGGCGACCTCGTCTTCAAGCCCCGCAACCAGTGGCACACCTTCTGGAACGCGGGCGACGAGCCCTGCCGGATCCTCGAGATCATCGCCCCCGCCGGCTTCGAGAAGTTCTTCCGCGAGCTCGACGCGATGGGCGGGGCGCTGAACGCCGACCCCGAGCAGCTGGCCGAGCTCGCCGGCCGCTACGGGCACACGCTGAAACCGGAGACCGTCCCGGAGCTGCTCGAGCGCTTCGACCTGGTGGTCGGCGAACCGATCGCGCGGCCGCTGCAGCTGGCGTGAGAGGTTTCCTGGCGGCGTCGGACCAAGCGGGGCTCGGACGCAGGGAGCCCGAATAGCAGCGCTATTTGGGCGACCGAGGACGCCGCCCCGCGCCGCGTCCGACGCCGCCAGGCGCTGCTACCCTCCGCGGGTAGGCAGTCTGTCTGCCTGCGCGTCCGTCTTCTTATTGCCAACGAGCAGCGAGGAACACGCGCCTTGACTCCCGACCAGGGGTTCAGCTTCGACCGCGAGGGGCCGCGAGATGAATGCGGCGTCTTCGGCGTATACGCACCCGGGCACGACGTCTCCCGGCTCGCCTACTTCGGGCTCTACGCGCTGCAGCACCGCGGCCAGGAGTCGGCCGGGATCGCCACCTGCGAGGGCGGGATGCTGACGACGATGCGGGAGCAGGGGCTGGTCTCCCAGGTCTTCGACGAGGAGAAACTGCGGGCGCTGCAGGGGGACATGGCGATCGGCCACGTCCGTTACTCGACCACCGGCGGCGGCTCCTGGGAGAACGCGCAGCCGATCTGGCGCGACGACGGCCGCGAGGTCGCCCTCGCCCACAACGGCAACCTCACCAACGCGGTCGAGCTCTGGGGCGAGCTGAAGGAGAAGGGGCTGCACTTTCGCGGCACCTCCGACTCGGAGATCATGGCGGCGCTGCTCTCCTCGCACGAGGGCAAGATGATCGAGGACGCCGTCGCCGACGTGATGCCGCGGCTGCAGGGCGCCTACTCGACCGTGGTGATGACCAAGCGGGCGATCGTCGCCTTCCGCGACCCGCACGGGATCCGGCCGCTCAGCCTCGGCCGCCTCGGCGACCGCTTCGTCGTCGCCTCCGAGAGCTGCGCCTTCGACATCATCGGCGCCGAGCTGATGCGCGAGGTGCACCCCGGCGAGATGGTCAGCCTGACCGAGCGCGGGCTGGAGACGCGCCAGGTGGTGAAGGCCGAGCGGCGGGCGAGCTGCGTCTTCGAGCACATCTACTTCTCCCGCCCCGACAGCCGCCTCGAGGGCAAGGTCCTGCAGCAGGCGCGCGGGCGGATGGGCGAGATCCTCTGGCGCGAGGCCCCGGTCGAGGCCGACCTGGTGATCGGGGTCCCCGACTCCGGCAACCCGGCGGCGGCGGGGCTGGCCCGCGCCTCCGGCCTGCCCCGCGACGACGGCCTGATCAAGAACCGCTACGTGGCGCGGACCTTCATCCAGCCGGGGCAGGAGCTGCGCAAGCACGGCCTGCGGCTGAAGTTCAACCCGCTGCCCGAGATCGTCGCCGGCCAGCGCCTCGTCGTCGTCGACGACTCGATCGTCCGCGGCAACACCACCCGGCAGATCGTCGGCATGCTGCGGGACGCCGGTGCCCGCGAGGTCCACCTGCGGATCTCGGCGCCGCCGATCCGCAACCCCTGTCACTACGGGGTCGACATGTCGACGCGCGAGGAGATGATCGCCCACAACCGCTCGATCGAGGAGATCGCCGACGAGCTCGAGGCCGACAGCCTCGCCTACCTCTCGATGGCCGGCGTCTACGAGGCGATCGGCGGCGACCCCGGCGAACACTGCGACGCCTGCTTCAGCGGCGAATATCCCCTCGGCGATCCCGACGAGGCGGACGGCAAATTCGCCCTCGAGACGATCGCTGCCGCGCCGAGCGCAGGTTAGGCCGGCCATCGTGTCTCGCTCGAGACCCAGGCCCTGGGTGGTTGTGGCGTTGGTCGCGCTGGTCGGCACCCACGTCTTCGCTTCCTCTGCCGCGGCCAAGTTCCGGACCGCCCCCGACTCCCGCCTGCAGCATCAGGTCGAGGCGGTCGTCGAGGCCAAGGGCGGGCCGCCCGGGATCGTGATGCTGGTCGGGCGCGGCGCTCACACGGAGTTCTTCGGCGCCGGCACCGCCGGCGGCAAGCTGCTGCCGAGGCCGGACCTGCGGTTCCGGATCGCCAGCGTCAGCAAGGGGTTCAACGCCTACGTCGCCGCGAAGCTGCTCGGCCGCGGCCTCAGCTTCGACACCACCCTCGGCTCCTCGATCCCGGGGACGCTGCCGGCGGCCGAAGCGGTCACCCTTCGCGAGCTGCTCCAGCACACCAGCGGCCTCGCCGACTACATCAGGGCGCCGGCCTTCGTCGAACAGCTGACCGCCGACCTCTCGCGCTACTTCTCCCCCACCGAACTGACCGGGTTCGTCCAAGACGCGCCACTGGATTTCGCGCCGGGCGCGGAGTACCACTACTCCGACACCGACAACATCGCCGCGGCGCTGATCGAGGAGAAGGCGAGTGGGTTGTCCTACCAGCAGCTGCTTTCGAAGCTCGTCTTCAAGCCGCTGGGAATGCGCTACAGCAGCCTGCCGGTGACGCCGAAGCTGCCGCGGCCGTTCCTCCACGGCTACGACGTCGAGCCGGGGAAGAAGCCCGAGGACGTCAGCGAACTGCTGAACCCGGCCGGTGCCTGGGCTTCGGGCGGGATCGTCTCGACGCCGCTCGACCTCTCCCACTTCGTTCGCTCCTACGTGCCGACGATGCTGCGCGCGACCAAGGACCTCGAAGGCCGCTTCCGCCCGGGGTCGTCCTCCCCGCCCGGCCCGGGCAAGAACTTCGCCGGCCTCGGGATCTTCCGCTACCGCCTCGGCTGCGGCACCGTCTACGGCCACACCGGCTCCTTCCCCGGCTACCGCGTCTTCGTCGCCGCCAGCGCCAACGGCAAACGCTCGGTCGTCTTCGTCGCCGGCGCCCAGATCGTCCCCGGCCAGGGTTCGCAGAGCGTCGCCAAGGCGATCACGAAGGTGCAAGCGGCCGCTGTCTGCCGCGCCCTCGGCTGATTCAGCCGGTAACGAGTTCGAGGCCGAGCCAGACGATCGCCAGCGAGGCGAGCAGGATCGCGGCTTGCAACATGTGAAGTTTCGGGTGCCGTAAGTGGACAATCGTCAAGCCGATGACGGCGCCGACCAGGGCGAGCTTCCACTGCAGGGTGGAGCTGTCCCAGAGCTCGAAGTGGGAGGCCATCGCCCAGCCGGTGAGGAGAAGGACGCCGAGCGCCGCCAGCGAGCCGTAGCCGAAGCGGCGGGCGATCGCCCGCATCCGCTCGCGGTCGGGGTCGTCGCGGAGGATCGGGACGACGGCGATCCCGAAGACGAGCTGGCCGCCGACGAAGAAGGCCATCGCCAGCAGGTGCAGGTAAAGGACCGCTTGCCAGAAGCCGCTCATCTCGAAAGACGTTACGGAGTCTGTCCCCACCCCGGTGGGGACAGATCCGGGCGGGTGCGCGAAGATGCGCGCGTGAGCGCCTTCCGGATCGTCGTCCTCGCCTCGGGCAGCGGCACCAACCTGCAGGCGATCCTCGACACGCTGCACGGACAGGGACGGGATCGAGGTGGTGGCGGTCGGCTCCGACAAGCCGGGGGCGCGGGCGCTGGAGCGGGCGCGCGGGCGCCGGCGTCGACACCGCGGTCTTCCCCGCCGACGCCTATCGCGGACCGGCTGGGCCGCGACGCGGCGATGGCCGACTGGGTCGAATCCCGCCATCCCGACCTGGTCGTGCTCGCCGGCTACATGCAGCTGCTGAGCGAACCGTTCGTCGCCCGCTTCCGCGGCCGCATCGTCAACATCCACCCGGCGCTGCTGCCTTCGTTCCCCGGGCCTCGACGCGATCGGCCAGGCGCTGGAGGCGGGGGTCGAGGCGACCGGCGTGACCGTCCACTTCGTCGACGAGGGGGTCGACACCGGGCCGGCGATCCTGCAGCGCGAGGTGCCGGTGCCGGCCGGCCGCGAACGGGCGGAGCTGGAGGCGGCGATCCACGCCGTCGAGCACCAGCTCTACCCGGAGGCGATCCGCATGATCGCGGAGGGCCGGGTTAGGATCGACCCCGAGCGACCCGCGCGACGGTCGCGATCGATGACTGAGAGCCAGGCAGCACGGACACCCAGAGCGGAGAGCGCCGAGCGACGGCGCAGATCCGCGTGCGCCGGGCGCTGATCTCGGTCTCCGACAAGACCGGCGTCGCCGACTTCGCCAAGGCCTGGCGGCGCTCGGGGTCGAGATCCTCTCCACCGGCGGCACCGCGGCGGCGCTGCGCGAGGCCGGGCTCGAGGTGACCGACGTCTCCGAGTTCACCGGCCAGGCGGAGATCCTCGACGGCCGGGTGAAGACGCTGCACCCGCGGCTGCACGCGGCGCTGCTGGCGCGGCGCGAGCGACCCCGAGCACATGGCGACGCTGGCAGCGCGAGGGGATCGAGCCGATCGACCTCGTCTGCGTCAACCTCTACCCCTTCGAGCAGACCGTCGCCGGGCACGAGGTCGACGCCCGAGGTGGCGATCGAGAACATCGACATCGGCGGCCCGACGATGATCCGCGCCGCCGCCAAGAACCACGAGGGCGTCGCCGTCGTCGTCAAGCCGGAGTCCTACGACGCGGTCTGCGCCGAGCTGGAGGAGAGCGGCGGCGACGATCTCCGCCTCGACCCGGCACTGGCTGGCCAACGAGGCCTTCGCCCAGACCGCGCGCTACGACGCCGCGATCAGCCGCTGGTTCTCGATGGAGTACGAGGACTTCCCCGAACACCTGGCGGTCGCCTACGAGAAGGTGCTCGACCTCTCCTACGGCGAGAACCCGCACCAGCGGGCGGCGCTCTACGCGGAGCCGGGGCTGCGCAGCCACATCCTCTCGCGGGTCTCGAAGCTGCACGGCCGGGCGCTCTCCTTCAACAACGTGCTCGACCTCGACTCGGCGCGGGCGCCTGGTCGAGCGACTTCGAGCAGCCGGCCTGCGTGATCGTCAAGCACAACAACCCCTGCGGGGTGGCGATCGGCGCCGACGCGCTCGAGGCCTACCTGAAGGCGCTCGCCTGCGACCCGGTCTCCGCCTACGGCGGCGTCATCGCCCTCAACCGGCCGGTCGCCGTGGCGCTGGCCGAGGAGCTGCACAAGAACTTCGTCGAGGTGCTGATCGCGCCCGGCTACGAGGACGGGGCGCTCGACGTGCTGCACGCAGAAGGAGGCGATCCGGATCCTCTGCGAGGAGGAGCGCCGCCAGCCCGACCCGAGCGAACGCGACGTCAAGCGGGTGCGCGGCGGCCTGCTGATCCAGGACCGCGACGGCGACCCCGAGCCGCGCGAGATCATGGAGGTGGTGACCGAGGACGCAGCCGAGCGAGGAGCAGTGGCAGGACATGCTCTTCGCCTGGACCGTCTGCCGCCGCGTCCGCTCCAACGCGATCGTGATCGCCAAGGACGGCGCCACCCTCGGCATCGGCGCCGGCCAGATGAGCCGGGTCGACTCGGTCCGCCTCGCGGTCGAGAAGTGCCGCGACGCCCGCGGCGACGAGGCCGACGCCCTGCTCGCCGGCTCGGCCGTCGCCTCCGACGCCTTCTTCCCCTTCGCCGACGGCCCCGAGCTGGCGATCCAGGCCGGCGCCACCGCCGTGATCCAGCCCGGCGGCTCCAAACGCGACGCCGAGGTGATCGAGGCCTGCGACGGCGCCGGGCGTGGCGATGGTCTTCACCAAGCACCGCCACTTCCGGCACTAGCTGCGTAAATCAGTTTCCCTGCAGCGGCAAGCAGAAACCGGCATTTAGGCAGCAAACTGCTTAAATGCGGTTAGTTGCGACACCCTGCAACTTGGTGAATTTATGCAGCTAGGCCCGATCAACGTAGAGCGAGAGGCCCTGCGGCTACTGCCGGGGATCGTCGACGACCTCTTCGACCACGAAGGTGATCCTCTGCGCTTCGGCAATCTCGGCGATCGAGGCATCAACCTGCTTGCAGAACGAGGCGGGCGCCCGTGGATCTTCCAGGTGAAAAGCTCCAGCAGCCCGGGGCTTGTTTCCGCGGCGGTCGAGCAGTTCGAAGGCGCCGGCGAAGCGCTGGAGGTCCTCGTCGTCCCCTTCATGACCGCGGCGGGCGAGAAAGCCGCTGACCGACACCGGCTCAACTGGATCGACCTCTCGGGGAATGCGCACATCCGTGCCGACCAACTCTACATCTTCGTCAAGGGGATGCCGAACCGGGTCGTACAACGAGGCCGGCCCTCCTCGCCGTTCGCACCGAAAAGCGCACGGATCACCCGGCTCATGCTTCTGGAGCCAAGTCGATGGTGGCGGCGCAAGGAATTAGCCGCAGCGACCGATCTCAACAGCGGCCAGGTCTCGAGAGTAGTCAAGCGCCTGCTGGCGGAGCGGCTGCTGGAACAACGGGAGAACGAGGTCCGGCCGCGCGATCCAGGCGCGCTGCTGGACGCGTGGGAGGAGGAGTATCGCTTCGACCGGCACCAGATACTCCGCGGCCATGCATCGGGGGCAGGGATCGAGCTCGCCCGTAAGCTCGGGGAAAAGCTTCAGGTAGAAGGGTGCGCGCACGCGTTCACGGGGTTGTCGGCGGCGTGGGCCTTCGACGCATTCGCTCGCTACAGGCTCAACAGCGTCTACGTCCTGGGCGACCCCCATGAGGTCGCCGAAAAACTGGAGCTGCGCATCGGCGAGCGAGGGGCGAATGTGCAGCTGATCGCGCCCGACGATTCCGGGGTCTTTGCCGGCTCCCGTAGGGTCGAGGGTCTGACTTGCGTCTCTCCGGTCCAGGCCTATCTCGACCTCAAGCACCTCCCGGAACGAGCGCCCGAGGCCGCGGAAAGCCTTCGAGAACGGGGGCTATGGCATGGGGACTGAGATCAAGCCCCGCCACCGCAGCGGCTACAGCCGCGAGGAAGCCGAACTCGTGGAGACGATCTGCCTCACCGTCATCGGCACCCTCGGCGCCTATCTGGACGACCTCTGCGTGGTAGGAGGCCTGGTGCCGTCCCTGTTGATCGACCGCCGCCTCGAACCGGCAGAAACTGAGCAGGACTACCACCCCGGCACGAACGACTTCGACATCGGCCTTTCCATCGCTCTCCTGGACGACGAACGCTATGCAGAGGTGGGAGCGCGACTGCGGGCGGAGGGTTTCGGGCCGGACAAAAACGAGGCCGGCAACGACGTGAGGCAACGCTGGCGCCTGGGCGAGACGAAGGTGACGGTTGATTTCCTGATGGCACCGCCACCCGGGCATGAGGCCGGGGTGCGGCTCCACGACCTCGAGCCCGACCTGGCGGCACTGGTTACCAAGGGGCTGGATTTCGCCTTCGAGGAGCGAGTCGAGGTCGAGGTCCAGGGCGAGACGATCAAACGAGAGAAGCTCCGGCGGAACGTCCCCGTCTGCGGCCCCGGAGCCTTCGTCGTGTTGAAGGCACTCGCCTTTACCGACCGGATGGAGCCCAAGGACGCCTATGACCTCGTCTATGTGCTGCGGCGATTTCCCGCGAGTCCCGACTCGATCGTCGAGCGGTTGGCCCGGCATGCGGACAGGGATAAGGAGCTGACCGAGTCAGCCGTGAGCGCCCTCGCCGACGACTTCGAGGGGATCGACAGCATCGGCCCTCAGCGCGCGGCCGAGTTCAGCGCTGAAAGTTCGGAGGAGATGGACGTGCTCGCCGCCGATGCGCACGGCTACGTCGACGACCTACTGCGGGCCTGCCGGGATCAAGGGCTGCTCGGCTAAGGGTGCTGATGGTTCCCGGCCGGCGCTGCTGAAACTTCGCTGGCGCGCCGGCAGCTGGCGAGCCGCGGCAGAAGGTCGCTGCTTAGGGTATGAGCATGTCCGCTAATGGGAATGCCTCCAGTACTAAGTCAAATCCTTGGATGCCTGCCCGCCTTATCCCAGTTGCCGGGATCAGAGGTCAAGACGAGCAGGAGATTCGCGGCGCCTCTTCCCTACTGGCGGTGATGGGAGCAGTCGACGAGTTCGGGCGGTCCCTGATGAAGGAGATCGGCGCTCCCGCCGGCCGGATCTCCACCTACACCGAGGTGCCGCTCGAAGACGCCGCGGGGAAGACCTGGCGCCCTGACGGCGCGATCGTCGTCGAGCGCGGGAAGACCTCGTGGAAATGCCTCGTCGAGGTGAAACCTCGAACGTGTCGTTGAACCCGGAGCAGGTTTCACGGTATCTCGACCTTGCCCGGGAACATGGATTCCAAGCGCTGCTGACGATCTCGAACCAGATCAGCAGCAGCCCCGAGGACGTACCGGTGACGGTGGACCGGCGCAAGCTGCGCACGGTCCAGCTTCGTCACCTTTCCTGGTGGCGAATCCTCACCGAGGCGATCATGCAGCACCAGCACCGGGGCATTCGCGACCCCGATCAAGCCTGGATCCTCGGCGAGCTCATCGCTTACCTGGAGCACGAGAAGTCGGGGGCGGTCGGCTTCGAAGACATGGGCCAGAACTGGGTGCAGGTACGCAACGCGGCCCGGGACGGGACGATCAGGTCCAGCGACGCCGGCGTCCAGGACGTGGTCGAGCGCTGGGAGCAGTTCGTCGAGTACCTCTGCCTCGGTCTCAGCCAGGACTTAGGGGTTCAGGTTCTCTCCGCTCACTCGCGGGTGAGAGATGGGCAGGGTTGGGCCGACTCGCTGCTCAAGCGACTCGAGAGCGACGGCCTGCTCTCCGGCTCTTTCCGGGTTCCGGGCGCGGTCGGGCCGATCGAGGTGGAGGCCGATCTTCGCGCCCGACTCACCCGGGCGAGCGTGAAGGTGACCGCTCCGAAAGAGGGGCGCCCGCAGACGCGCATCAACTGGATCCTGCGCCAGCTGAAGAAAGCTCCGGACGATCTGCGGGTCGAAGTCCAGTTCGCCCGGACCAAGGAGACCACCGCGCTGCTCCTCAAGGATGCGCGGGAGGAACCGACCGGATTGCTTTCACCGACCGACTCGAAGCGGGAGCCGCGCAGCTTCACCCTCTCGCTGGCGCGGCCACTGGGCACCAAACGCGGCCGCGGAGAGCGCTCCTTCGTGCTGGAGACGCGCCGGCAGGTGGTCAGCTTCTACGGAGACCTGGTCGAGGGGCTGGCCGAATGGCGGCCGAAAGCGCCGAAGCTGCCCGCCGAGAAGCCGGCCGAGGAGGTCGGTGATCCTCGCCGCACGATCCCGACCGTTTCCGAGGCGCCGATGCCGGTCCAGGCGAGCGAGGGGGATCTTCTCCCCTATCCCCGGCTCCTACCCCTCCCTGGTCCCCTCTGGGTGATTGAGCCCAGCCGCTTGCCGCTGCAGTTCGCTCGCCCGCATCACGTGCTTGCAGACCTGCATCGGTTCGTCGGCGACGACGAGCATCTCTTTGTCGCCGGGTGAGATCAGGCCGTGCTCCTCGAGGCCGCGGTCGATCCACTCTAGGAGCGGGTCCCAGAACTGGGAGTCGACGAGGATGGTGGGGAAGGCGTTGATGCGGCGGGTCTGGATCAGGGTCAGGGACTCGAACATCTCGTCGAGGGTGCCGAAGCCGCCGGGCATGATCACGAAGGCGCGGGCGAAGCGGACGAACATCAGCTTGCGGGCGAAGAAGTAGTGGAATTCGTACTGGCGGTTGACGTAGGGGTTGATCTCCTGCTCGTGCGGCAGCTCGATGTTGAGGCCGACCGAGAGCCCGCCGGCCTCGGCGGCGCCGCGGTTGGCGGCCTCCATCAGGCCGGGGCCGCCGCCGGTGATCACCGTGTAGCCGTGGTCGGTGAGGCAGGCCGCGGTCTCCCGCGCCAGCTCGTACCAGCGGTGGCCCTCCTCGATCCGGGCCGAGCCGAAGATCGAGACGCCCTCGTCGATGTCGCGCAGGGCGGTGAAGGCGCCTTCGATCTCTTTGTGGATGCGGTCGAGGCGGCGGTCGTCGTCGGTGGCCTTGTCGACCGGGACGCGCAGGAGGTTGCGGTCGTGACGACCCCCGTCGTCCCAGTTGCCGGCGCTGCTCCCCGGTCCCTCCATCTGTCGAAGTAGAACAGACCGCGGGGGTCAGAGACCGAGCGTGCCGTCGGCAAGCCGTGCGGAGACGGCGTTCGCGGCCTGCTCCGCATCGTTTCTCGACCTCCGCCCCCACTCCGTCGACCCGGCTCTTCCAAGGGCCCAGCCGGCACCCGTAGCAGTTCGGCTTCGGCCCTCTCATCAGTTCCCGCCGAGTCGGGTTCAGCACCGCCCGGACGGTCCGGTAGGCAACGCTGATCTCGTCTCCCGCGGTCACGGCACCGCGGGCTTTATGCACCGGAAACGGAGGAGAACCGCAAGGAGAAGGGCGCAAATGAGCCACGTCCCCAGTGAGGCGTAGCGAGACTTCCCCGGGCCCCGGATGGGACCGAAATCCCATCCGACCGCCCGGGGACGCCTCTGACCGCAGTGGTGGGACGAGAGCGGGGAACCCCCGTCGAAACCTATGCGGCTACTGGTATGGCGGCTCCGGACTGGGGATCCGGCGGGCCTCCACGGCCGATGGCCCTCAGGGAAAAGGCCACCGGCGGTTCCCACGCCCGGCGGGACAGCCGACACGCAGGAAGCTTCAAAAGTTCTCAGAACCCCCGTCCTCCTTCCGAAACCTTCGCCATCGGTAGAAAAGCAGATCGGGGACCGAAAGGCAAGCTATATTTTCTGAAGATAATCTCCAGTCCGGTAGTTTCGAGAGGCGCGCGGACGGCAAGCGTCCGCAGGGAACGTCAGGGGTTTCAGAATCAGCACGGGTCATTCGGAAACAGCGGCCCACCGGGGAATGCGGTCGGACCAAGGAAGGGCGAGTGCCGCTTGAGCAACGGTGATGCTGCGGACGCGATGGTCGAGACCCCGTGGGGCAACGCGGCCGGTTTGCGGGAGCGAAAGCTCCATCCGGGCAGCGGCACGCCGCGGCTGGAGGTGGTCCGCAGCCAGCGCGAGCGCCTCTTCGCGGCGATCGTCGCCGCCGTCTCGAAGCGGGGCTACGAGGCGACGACGGTGGCCGACGTGATCGAGCTCTCGGGGGTCTCGCGCAGCGCCTTTTACAACCACTTCGCGAACAAGGCCGAGTGCCTGGCCGGTGCCGCCGCGGACCTGATCGACCCGACCCTGACCGCGCTGAGCGGGGCCGGGGACGGGGCCGAGGGGCCCGAGCGGGGGAAAGCGGCCTTCGAGACATTCATCGGGCTGGTCTGCTCGCAGCCGGCCGCCGCCCGGGCCTGCCTGGTCGAGCTGCGCGGCGCTGGGCCGGTGGGCGACGCGGTCGGCGAGCGCGGGTTCGAGGCGCTCGCCGAGCTGGCGGACCGGCTGAGAGGCGGCGACCCGGACCTGAACCGGATCCTCCTCCACGGCGTCACCAAGATCGTCCACACCCGGCTCTACCGCGGCGAGGAGGAGGCACTGGCCGGCGAGGCGCCGGGGCTGTGGCGCTGGCTGAGCAACGTCGAGCCGCCCCCGCGGCCGCTGGAGGCGGCGCGGCGCCAGCGCCCCGGGCCCGCGACCTCCTTCGAGGGCTACACGCCGGGCGAACGGATCGCCCGCGCGGTCGCCGCCGTCCTCGCCGAAAAGGGCTACCTGCAGATGAGTACCGACGACATCGCCGCCCGCGCCGCGATCTCGCTGAGCACCTTCTACGCCCACTTCGCCGACAAGCGCGACGCGGTGCTGGGGGCGCTGGAGATGGGCGGCGCGCAGATCATGGCCCTGGCTGTCCCGGCGGCACGGCGGGCCGGCGACTGGCAGGAGGGCGTGCGAGCGATGTACGAGGCGATCTGCGCCTACTTCGCGGCCGAGCCGGAGATGGCCCAGCTTGCGCTGGTCGGCGTCTACGGCGCCGGCCCGCGAGCCCTGGCCCGCCGGGACCGGGTGATCGACGCGCTGACCGAGATGCTGGCGCCGGCCTTCGAGGAGGCTCCTGATGCCCCGCCCGTGGCCGCCGAGGCCGCGGCGGCGAGCGTCTACGCCTTGATGGGCGAGCACGTGCGCCGCCAGGGGGCGCGAAGCCTGGCGGCAGTCGTACCGATGGCCACCTACGTCACCCTGGCCGGGTTCGTCGGGCCGGACCGCGCCTGCGCGGTGGCGAACGGGGAGGGCCGCGCCTAGCGCTCGCCGGCCAGGTCGGGTGGCGGCGGGATGCGCAGCTCCTCGGCCGCGGCCTCGGCCCCGAGGTAGGGGAACACCGCCGCGTACATCAACTCCGGAATCTCCTCCTCGCCAAGGCCGAGTTCCCCCTCGGCAACCGCCTGCTGGAGACGGGCGAAGAGGACGCCGCCGACCCCGAGCGCGGTGGCCCGGCTGGGGGAGTCGGGGCCGCTGGCCTCGCCGCTGCCTTCGTCGATCAGGTCGACCAGGCGGTTGAAGGTGTCGAGGAAGGCCTGCTGGGCCCCCTCTCCCCCTCCTGCGCGTCGACGGCCGCCAGGCGGGCCACCCGTTCGTCACGGCGCAGGAATCGCAGCAGCGCGTAGGCGGTGGCGCGCATCCGGTCGCGCCAGCCGCGCTCGGATGCGAGGGCCTCCTGCGCGGAGGCGAAGAATTCGTCGTAGACCTCGGCGAGGACCGCGCCGAAGCAGGCGTCCAGATCCTCGTAGTGGCGCTCGAAGGCCGCCTGGTCGAGGCCGGAGCGGTCGAGCAGCGCCGGCAGCTCCAGGTTCGCGTAGCCCTGCTCGGCGCAGAGGTCCAGCAGCGCCTCGCGCAGGAGCCGCCCCTCTTGTGCGCTGCTCTCGCTCATCGGTCCTTCACAGTATGTACCTCAGGAGCGGGCTCGGACTCGGGCTCGGGCGCGGGAGCGGCGCGTCGCCGCCGCCAGGCCGGCGCCGCCGCGGCCGCCGCGGCGCAGCAGGTGAACGAGCAGTGCAGGTCGGGCGAAGGGACCGAGCGCCGCCAGCACGCCCTGGGAGACCCGCTCGCACTCGGGCTGCCAGGCTTCGGGCCGGACCAGGTAGAGCGTCGCCATGGCGGCGAGGATCATCTCGTGGACACCGCCGTCGGACAGTGCCGCGACCCGTTCCCGAGCCGTCGCCGCGATCGCGGCGAGGCGCTCGGCGGCGACCTCTTCGGAGGTGTAGCGGCGCAGGTGGCTGGCGTGCTCGGGATCCTCGTCGAGGTCGACGAGCGAGTCGAGCAAGGCATTGAGCCCGCTCGCCCAGGGGAAGTAGGCGCACTCGACCCGCTCGGCCTCCGCCTCGCCGACCCCAGGCGAGGCGGCGAGCGCGAGAAGCGCCCCGACCCCGAGCGAGGAGGCCGCCGCGGCGGCGAGCAGCTCCCACCATTCGAGCTCGCCGGAGACGCCGCACTCAGCCGCCGCCGCGGCCGTCCAGTCGGCGATCCGCTCATCGACCGGGGTGAAGGGGATGGCGTGGTTCAGCGCCTGCGAGTCGCGGCAGAGGCCTGCCTGACGCAGGAGCGCCGGACGGGTCGCGGGGTAAGAGGGAAGCTCGCGCAGCGGCTCGCGGCATGTCTCGATCAGCGCCACCAGGTAGCCGCCGTCCTCGCCGGCCACGGCGAGCGCGTAGTAGTCCTCGTGCTCGGCATCGGGGTCGAGAGCGACCTCGAAGGCGCGGTGCAGGAGCATGCCGTTGGCCAGCGGGTCCTCCGTCGGGCGCTCGGAGACTCCGTCGAGGTAGTCCAGCAACAGCTGGTAGGCGACGAGGCTGCGGGCCACGGCGGCCCGCCTGCCGGCGGGGGCGAGCACCGCGAGCGCGGCGAGCCCCTCGGAGTTCGAGCGCTTCTGGCGGTGGGAGACGAGGGCGTCCTCGCGCAGCTTCGGGTCGGGGATCGCCTCGGCCAGCCGCAGCAGCCGGCGCTGGGTCGAACGGGCGGCGGGGAAGACCTGCAGCCAATAGCGCCGGGCGGAGGCGGCGAAGAGGCGGGCGGAGGCGGGCCGGGGGGCGGCTTCCTGAGGACGGAGCATCGGAGATCAGTCGCGGACGCGGCAGGCGCGCAGGATCGTCGTCGTCAGGCTCGGGCCGGAGACGAAGGTGTAGGTGGCTCTGGCGACGGGCACGGAGAGCACGTGGAAGCGGGGCGGCAGCGGGCAGCTGGCGCTGAGGTAGCTGCGGGCGGCTGCGGCAGCGCGGTAGCGGCGGCCCAGCGTGATGCGGAACGAGCGCAGCCGCGGCCAGCGGCCGAGCGCCTTGGCGAGCGGCGCGCGCATCAGGATTCCGTAGGCGCCGGCGCGGCCGGGGCGGAGGTAGAAGGGCAGGACGAAGGAAACCGGCGGCGCCGCGGAGTAGGCGTGGACCCAGACCGCCGGGCGCCCCTGGGCGCGTCCGTTGAAGGCCAGCGCCTTGGCCCGCACGGGAAGAGGATCCTGCGGCGAAAGGGGCACTTCGGCGGTGATCGATCCCCGGCCGACGAGGGCGCCGCGGCAGCGGGCAAGCGCCTGGCGCGCGGTGGCGTTCCGCAGCCGCGACCGCGGGCAGCGGGGCAGCCCGGTGACGTCGAGGCCGCCGCGGGCGCCGAAGGCGAAGTCGATGCGGCCGAGCCGGGGAGGCACCGCGCCGGCGTCGGCGCGGATCGAGCCGCTCAGCGTCACCGAGACGGGAGCCGGCCGGTCGCGCGGCAGGCGCTTGGGCGCGATCGAGGCGTTCATCGAGACGACCACGCCCTCGCCGCCGGTCTGCTCCGCCCCGGCAAGCCCGGCCCCCAGCGGGACCAGGCAGAGGGCGCAGATCGCGCCCGGCATGAACAGGCGCTGGACCCGGTGCCGACTCACTGGAACCTCGAGGGCTTGAAGGCGCAGTAGTTGAAGCCGAAGGAGACGACGACGTTGTTCGCCTTGTTGCCCTGGTGGATGAAGTCGGCGGAGACGCGCTGGAAGCGGGCGACGTCTTCGGCCCGCAGCGAGGCGACGATCCGGCCCAGGTAGACCTTCTCGAGGTCAAGCGCCGCGAACCACCGCTTCAGGGTGGCCGCGTCGGCCTCGGGCCGCGGCACGGGCTTGATCGAGGCGACGGTGGCGCCGAAGATCCGCTTCGCCTTGGCGAACTTGTTGCCGGCGCGCCGCAGGCGTTCGGCGCGGACGTCCTGGCGCACCCCCCGCACCGCGCGCTGGGTCGCCAGCGAGCCAGGCTTGCAGACCTTCTCCAGCGCGGCGACGTATTCGGCCCGGGTTGGGGCTTCGGCCGTTTCCGCGGCCAGCGCCGCCGGCACGACCAGAGCCAGGACCATCAGCATCAGATTCACCACTCGCATTGTCAGCTCACTCCTTTCGTGGAAGCCAGGGCCGGCCGGGCCGCGGGCCGAGGCAGCAGCCGCTCGAGCCAGCCGGGTGTGCGCCAGACGCGGTCGCCGATCAGCAGCATCAGCGCCGGCAGCAGGACAATGCGGACGACGGTCGCGTCGAGCAGGATCGCCACCGTCAACCCCAGCCCCATCTGGCTGACGGTGGCGACCGGGGCGGCGGCGAAGGAGGCGAAGACGGCGGCCATGATCGCGGCGGCGCCGGTTATCACCCCGGCCGTCTTCTCGAGGCCGAAGCGGATCGCCGTGGCGTTGTCGCCGTCCTTCGCGTAGCTCTCCCGCATCCGCGCCAGGAGGAAGACGGCGTAGTCGATCGAGAGCCCGAAGGTGACGCCGAAGATCGCGGCGGCGCCGACGGTGTCGATGTAGGGATGGCCGCCGAGCGGGTAGCCGGCGGGGATCTCGCAGGCGAGGGTGACGACGCCGATCGCCGCCCCGACGGAGAGCAGGTTGAGGCCGACGGCGAGGGCGGCGAGCAGCGGCGCCCGCAGCAGGAAGAGAAGCATCAGGAAGGTGATCAGGACGATCGCGCCGATCACCAGTGGCAGCCGCTCCTTGGTGGCGCGGCCGTAGTCGTTGAGGACGGCGGCGCCGCCGCCGACCCCGGCGCGGAGCGCCGGCCGCCGTTCGAGCCCCGCGGCGACCTGGTCGAGCTCGCCGCCGAGCCGGCGGGAGCCCTCGCTGTTGAAGCCGGCGGTGGGGATCACCAGGAAGCGGGCCGCGGTGCCGCCGCGGGGGACGTTGACGACCTCGGCGGCCAGCGAGCGGCGCACGGGCGGCGCCCCTTCAGCCGCCGCGAGGGCGAGATAGCCGGAGTCGAAGAAGCGAGGTGAGCCCCGCCGCAGACGACCGATCTGGCGGCGCAGGGGCGCCGCGGTCCGCTCGACCCGATCGCCGGCTCGCCGCAGCGCCCGCTGCAGCGGCTGCGCCCGCCGGGCGCCGCCGGCGAGGCCGCCGCTGAGCGCTTCGGCGCCGCCGCTCAGGCGGCCGAGGCCGCCGGCCAGCTCTTCGGCGCCGCCGCCGAGCGCATCCAGCCCGCCGCCGAGCCGCCGCGCTTCGGGCGCCAGCCGCGCGGTGGCGTCCCGGAGCCGCTCTCCGCCGCCCGAGAGCCGGCCGAGGCCGCGTTCGAGGCCCTCCCCGAGGCTACGGAGGCGCTGCAGTTCTTCGCGGTTGGCGGCGAGGACCGAGGCGAGGACCGCCGCTTCATGCGCGGCCACCTGGACCGCGCGGTCGCTCGATTCGGAGGCTTCCAGGCGGGCGGCGAGGCGCCGCGCCCGCGCCATCCCCTGATTCCGCAGGTTGGGCTCCAGGGTGCCGAGACCGCGGGAGATGTTGTAGGCGGTGGCCGCCGCGACCTTCTGCCCGGCAGCCAGCCGTCGCGAGCCGTCGGCGAGGCGCTGCAGGGAACCTTCGGCCTGCTCGCTGCCTTCGCCGACGCCCTGCAGACCGCCCGCGATCAGCCCGGCGCCTTCTTCGGCCCGAGCCGCGCCGGCGGCGAGCAGGCCGGCGCCGCCGGCGGCCTCATCGATGCCGCCGCGCAGCTTCCCGACCGCACCCGAGGCCCGCTTCAAGCCGGGTCCCAGCGCCGACAGCTCGGCGGTGGATTCGCGGTCGAGCCGCCTGGAGAGCGAGCGGATCGGTTTCGAGGCGGCGGCGATCGGGGCGGGGCCGATCGTCGACCTCACGTTCTCGAGCGCATCGATGCGGCGCTGGGTCGCGGCCAGCAGGGCCGGTCGCGGCGAGGCGGTGATCGGGCCTCGTTCGCTCGCCACCGTGAGCAGGAAGGGCGCCAGCCAGCCGGGGCCGACCGCGGCGGAGATCGTTTCGGCGTCCTCGCGAGCGGGGCTGCCGGCGTCGAGCTCGTCGACTCCCGGGGAGCCGGTGTTGAAGGCCAGGGCCGGGGCGGAGAGCAGCAGCAGCGGGGCGGCGATCAGGGCGGTGGCGAGGGCGGGGCGGCGCAGGGCGCGCGAGGCGAGGGCGGCGACTCCGCCCCCCGCGCTCCCCACGCGGCCGATCCGGCCGGCGTTGATCCGCGGCCCAAGCAGGGCGAGGAGCGCCGGCAGAGCCGCCCAGGCGATGAGGACGGCGAGCGCGGTGACCGTCGCCAGCGCCGCGGCCAGCGAGACGAGCAGGCTCCCGGGCTGAAAGAAGGCGGAGAGGAAGATCGAGAAGAAGAGGGTCGCGCCGGCGACAGCGGTGGTGCGGCCGGCGCTGCGGCGGGTCAGCGCCGCAGCGCGATATGGGTCGCGGCCGGCGGCCAGCTCCTCGCGAAAGCGGGAGACGATCAGCAACGAGTAGTCGACCCCGAGGGCAAGGCCCATCATCGAGCAGACGACGAGCGAGAGGGCGTCAATCGGCATCAGCCCGGTGAGGAAGACGAGGACGCCACGCCCGGCGAAGACCGTGATCGCGCCGAAGGCGAGCGGAATCAGGGCGGCGAGCACCGAGCGGAAGACGAGCAGCAGGACGAGCAGCAGGAGCGGTGCGGCATAGAGCTCGGCTCGCTCGGCGGCGGCCAGCGATTCCTCCTGCAGGGCCCGGGAGATCGTCGCGTAGCCCGACTGGGTGGCCCGCACGGGTGGCCGCACCCGGGCCGCGATCGCCTCCTCCAGCGCGGGCACCGTCTCCTCCATCGCCTCGGGGAGCGGGACGTGGAAGTCGAGTAGCAGCAGCGCCCGCGAGGAGGCGCCCGGCGGTGCCCCGGTCGGCGGGGCGGGAAGCTTGCGGACCTGGGCCGCCGGGTCCCAGGGGGAGATCACGGTGACGGTCGGGTCGCGGCGCAGTGCCCTGGCGAGCTCCCGC
Organism: uncultured Actinomycetes bacterium; assembly: GCA_963779815.1. Taxonomy (GTDB): domain Bacteria; phylum Actinomycetota; class Thermoleophilia; order Solirubrobacterales; family 70-9; genus VAYN01. Next base: position 305,997 of record CAVZZR010000001.1, read on the forward strand.
CCCTGGCGCTCGACGGCGCCCGCCGGCCCGCGCAGCAGCAATGCAATCGGGGACGAGGCGCCGAACCGCTCCCTCCCCAGAGCTTCGCCCCTGTCCGAAGCGGTGCCGGAGATCGCCAGCGAGGTGGGACGCAGTTGCTCCTCGACCCCGAGGCCGATCATCCCGAGGACCAGGATCAGGATCAGCGTTGCGGCAAGCGTCGAGATGGCCCGGCGACGCTCCAGGCCCGGCTCAGGCACGACCCCGGATTGTCCGCTGGTGGCGGTAGTTCATCGTTCCCCGCTCAGACCCGTCTGAACGCAGCGATAAAAGCACAGGGTGACCGGAAAGGCAAGCACCATTTTCCAAAGGTACAGCGTAGTCTCAGCAGCCGCCCTTAAGCCGCACATGGGGTCGCATCCGGAATTCCCTGCCGTTGTGCCCCCGGAGCAGGGCCGCGGCGCGAGGAGACCGTGAACACAGCGAGGCGCTGTTGACGACGATCCCGCGCCGGCCACCCGCAAGGACGATCGAAGCTTCGGATAGAGGGATGTCTGGGAGCCCGCGCAACTGGATGCGGAGGCGCCCGCCCCGCGCGGAGGCCGTAGTGCCGTGGACACGGACGTGTACTCCGCCGCCATGGAGATCCGCCAGCAGATCGGGGTAACGCCCGCCGGGGGCACGGAGGAAGACGGGGCCCCGCAGCCGCCCGGGCAGCAGCGGGCTGTGGAGGGCCGCCTTCCCGAGCCGGGCGGAGGCCGGACAGCGCGCCGGCGGCAGGTCCCGCGCGCAGAGCGCGCGGATGTGACGCGGGTCGAGCAGCTCGCCGGGCGGCAGGTCGAAGGTTGCGGCGGCGAGGTTGGCCTGGCCGGGCTTCGAGAGGAGGCGGAGGCTGACCCGCGGATGGCCGTTTCGGCCGACAGCGCCGGAGAGGCGCACGGCCAGCCGCGGGCGAAAGCGCAGGGCGCCGCAGTCGGCGGCCTGGAAGCGCTCGCCCGCCGTGGCGGTGGCGCCGGTCTCGGCGGTGGCGGTCAGCTCGAACCCCATCGGCGCGCAGGAGGTGGGGTTGCGGACGAGCCCCGGCCGATCCAGCACCAGCCGGATGACGCGGTAACTGAGCGGGATGCCGTCGCGGATCTGCGGCAGGCCGTCGAGTTCGACCGAGAGCTGGGCGGTGTCCGGGTCGATTCGCACCGGGGCGCGGAGGACGACCCGGCCGAGATCGAACGGGCCCGCCACGGCCGGAACCGAGACGACCAGGCTGAATGGGGCGCCGCGATAGGCGCCGGCCAGGTAGACGTCGGAATCGGGCTCGGCTTCACCCGGAACCCACAGCGGTTCCGGGCCCGCTCCGAGGGCGATCCGGGCGTAGCCGAGGCGGGAACCCGGAGGGCACGAGGCACTCGCCGCGCCCTCCTCGGGGCAGGTGGTAGCGGTGGTCAGGTCGGCGGTCAGGCCCGGGGGGAGCCTGAGCTCGAAATCGCTGAGGTTGGGCGTCGCGGAGGCGGCGGCCAGCTCGACGACGAAGGTCGCAGCCCTGCCGGCCGCCCTGGAAACGGTGCCGGCGGAGAGCTGGGGCGCAAAGCCCTGTGCGCAACCGCCCCTGGTCTCGAAGGTCCGGATTCCCTCGAGGGGGCGGGCGCCCGAGGAGGGAGAAAGCGAATAGCCGATGGCGTGGTCGCCGCAGGCGGACGGGGTGACCAGTGGCGCCCGGCCCCCCGAGTTGAGGTGCAGGCCAACGTGGCTGAGGGGCAGCTCGGGAATCTCGGCCATGCTCGCGGTGAGACGGCCGGTGAGAGGGTCGGCGTCAACGCGGATCGGCAGGCGGAGGAGCACTCCCCGAGCAGGGTCGCGAAGCACCAGATAGAGAGCAATCAGCCCGTCGAAAGGGTTCTCGGCACCAGCCGCGGCGGTTGCCGGATCGTCGGGTTCGGCGAGATAGAGCTCGCCCGTCAGCACCTCGTCGAGCAACGGCGTGCTCACCAAGCCGGTACCGACCTTGGCCCTCTCCGGACAGCCGGTCTCCGGGTTCGAGTCAGGCGCCTCATCCGCCAGCTCAGTGGGGGAGCACGCTGCCAGCCCTCTGGCCGTCGATGGATTCAGCGTCATCCCATCCGGAAATACGAGCCTTGCCGATCTCGTGTCGGCGGCGGCGCGGCCGACCGAGGATTCGATCCCAGGGTCCGGCGCGTCGAGTTCGACCTGCAGCCCGGACGGCGCCCCGGCGGCAGCGGCCGTCGGCCTCAGGTGGAGATCCGGGGCGTAGCCCAGCGAGCTACATCCGATCACCGCCTGGGGTTCGGGTGGGACGGCCGAGACCCAGGTGTTCGGCGCGCCCCAGCGGGTGGCGGCGAACTCGGTGACGAGGGGCGAATCGCAGCTGCGGGGGAGGGTGAGGAAGGGCGCGTCCTCCGGCGCCTGATCCAGCACCAAGGTCGCGGCCACCAGCCCCGCTGCCTGCGTCGCGTAGGTGCTTTCGACGATCATTCGATGGGGAGGGTCGGGATCGATCCTCAGGTCGAAGGTGACCGGCACACCTTCAGGGCTGGCGGCAAGCTGGACGGCCACGCCCGGGGTCGGCTCCAGAAGATAGAGGGGATCTTCGAACTCGTGGAGAGCGGTCTGCAAGTCGACGGTCCCGAGCCGGCTCGAGGCCGGACAGAGGTCGGCAATGAGGTCGGCTCTCGCGCATCTGGACAGGAGCGCCGGGGCGCCGGCCACCCCCGCGGGCAACTCGATCCGCAGGTTCCTCAGTTCGCCGTCGGGCAACAGTTGGGGCGCCTCGTTGCTGTTGAGGGCGAGCGTGATCGTCCAGGAATCGGGATGCGAACCGGCCGCCAGCGCGGCGGGCACCTCGCCGCCCTCGGCGAAGGACGAGCCGACGGAGGCGAAGCCGAAGTCCGCACGGGCCTTCGTGACCTCACCGCCAATCGAGACGGAGGCCAGGAGAGCCACGACCAGGCTCAGCGCAACCGCGACGCCGCTTCGATGCATGTCCCGAAAAGCCTCCGATCTCGCCATGCGACCCGTTCCCTGGCGGCCTGCCCTCCGAATCTAGCGAAATCGCTTGCTTTTCTAGCGAGATCGGGCTATTTCTGGACTACTGGGTGCTGGCGGTGAACGTGAAACTGCCGAGAACCTCGCCGGGTTGGAATCTGGCCTCTCCCCCACCGAAAGCCAGATTGAGCTGGTCGGCCCCAGCCACCGTCAACGCCAGCGGAACCCCGGCCAGAGTCACCGCCCTGGCGGCAGGATCGGTCGCCACGCTGCCGACGGCGAGCGAAGCGATCGCCACCTGGCCGATCCTCCCCGGCAGGGTCGGCGATGGCTGGAGATCGACTTCGGCCAGGAGCTGGTGCCCGCCGAGATCGAGCCAAAGTTCCCGCCAGAAGATCTGGCCGGATCCCAGTTGGAGCAATTCCAGCGCGCCGCCCGTCCGCACCACCCCAGCAGCCGCATCGGGCGAGATGATTCCCAGGGGGATCAACGGCACGGTGTAAACGGGCCCCGCCCCGCGTTCTGCCGGGGCGATCGGGTTCAACGAAACGAAAAGCGAGTCGAGCTTGGCGAGAAACTCGGGGTCCGGCACCAGGGTCGCGCGACCGACCGGCAGCACGGCCAGGGTCCCGGGCTGCGCCTCCGTTCGCAGGTTGCCCAGCCGCTGACCCGCTTCGAAAACGCCCCGCAATCGCAGCTTCTTGTCCAGCCGGGTCGCGAACTTCGTCGTCAGGCGAAGGGGGCCGGCGGCGATCAGAGAGCCGAAGCCGGAGCGCTCGAAGACCCGCCGGCCGGCGCTGGCGACTTTCAGCTGGCTCCCCCCCACCTTGGCCACCAGGGGCTCGCGCTTGGTCTTGACCTCGATCCTGCGAACGACCACGCGCCGGCGCCCGCGCTTGAACAGCACCGTGCCTCCGTTCTGGATCTCCCCCCGCTCGGCCTCGGGGTCGAGACTGCCCCCCGCCACCGGCAGCAGCAGCGAGGGTCCCTGCCGCCGCGCCCCGGACTTGACCGAGACCGTCACCCCGTTGGCCGCCAGGAGGCGGGCGAAGCCCCTGTCGAGAGTCAGCTTCGTCGTACCGCCGGCGACCGGGTCGTAGCTGGCCTCCGCGGTTTCGGCCGAAGGCAACGCCCCGCACAGGCAGGCCAAGCCGACGAGGACGGCGCGGCTCCTCATTCGCGCACCCCGCAGGCCTTGCTCACTTCGACTCCCACCCTGCGCCCGCCGGAGAACGAGAAGTCCCCGAAGGCCAGGCGGAATGGCACCCGGTTGCTGCCCCTCGGTGCGGGGCAGCCGGCATTGAAGTACGACAGCTGACGGCCGTCGCGACGGAATTTGCGCTTGAGAGTCAGCTTGATCCGGTCGACGTAGCCCCATTCGCCCAGCGCTTCGGGGAGCGAGGCGACCAGTTCGGTTCCGTAGATGCCACCCCGCAGGGTGCGCATCGCGAACGGAACCACGAAGCTGGAGGGAAAGGGATTCTCGGTGTAGATGTGAGCGAGGACGGCGGGGCGACCGTGGCTGCGGCCGTTGAAGATGAGCAGGCGCCCCTGGGTCGGGTACGCGCCCTGTTCGGGCAGGACGATGTGCGCCCAGAAGCGGCCCGAGCCGACCAGCGACCCGCCGCAGATGGTGAGGGCCCGGTCGGTGGAGGAGGACGCGAGCTGCTCCGGCCGGCAGCGCGGCAGCCCCCTGGAGCGCAGCACCGCGTGGCGGTTGACCCTGATCGCCAGCCCCAGCAACTGCTGAGGCACTCCGCCACCCACCGCCGCAACGTGGCCGGCGGCGAAGACGGCGATCGGAGCCGTCCCCTGGCGAGGCAGCTTGTACGGCTGGACCTGGCCCAGCAGGGTGACCCTCAACCCGTCGCGCTGGACCGTCGTCGCTGCCGCCACTCCGCCGCCGACGGCGAGGAGAACTCCCCCGCAAACCGCGAGCCTTCGCAGGGGAGCCCCCATCGGTCAGCGACGGTGTTTGGCGCTGCCCTTGGCTTTCTTCTTGCCCTTCTTGCCCTTCTTGCAGCGGGTCGGCTTCAGCGGGGTCTTGTAGTGGAGCTGCTTGCCGGAGTGGGCTTTCAGGTCGACCCGGACCTTGCTGACGATTTCGCAGAGGCTGCGCGTATTGCCGGGGGGGGAGTTGCTCAGCAGGCTCTTCTTGCCGCCGAAGAAGGTGAAGTCGGCGGAGCTGACAGGCGCGTCGGGGACGAAGGCGAAGGTGTTGCGGATCCCGCCGTTCTTCCCCGAGTCGATGTAGCCGACCAGGGTGACGTCGATCTGCCCGTGCAGGGCGGCGACCAGGTCCGGAAGTTCCCGTTCGCCGCCGTTCGAGCGCAGGAAGATCGGGCCGGCCAGCGGTCCGTCGAGAATCGGCGTCCTCGCTTCCACCTTGCCGTAGACCGAAGCCGCCGGGCATCTTTCGCCGGGGACGTTCCCTTCGTTGAACTGCACTCGCGTGCAGACGGTGCCGATGTGACCCTGTTCGAGGAACTCCGACTTCGGCAGGGTCACCCGGGCCGAGCGAATCGCCGCTTCGCCGAACCCGTTCATCGCCACGTGGGCCCGCAGCGACGGGTTGCCGCCGCGCTTCGTCGAGCCCTTCAGCTTGAAGCGCAGCTTCGGCTTGAAGCGCAGCGCGGCGCAGTCGGCCGCCTGGAAGCGCGAGGTCGAGACGAACGGGTTGTCGTCCGCCGGGCTGGCGAAATCGAGCCCGGAGCCGAGGACCGTGGCCGAGGTCGACGTCGGTTCGCAGCTGGTCGGATTGAAGGTGAATCCCGGTCGATCGGTGTAGGCGCGGATGTCACGCAGGTGGATGGGGATCCCTTTGATGATGTGGGGAATCGGGTCCGACCCGGTGGAGTCGAGGAAGACTTCGCCGGTTTCCGGGTTGATCCTGATCGCCAGCCGCACGACCACCGTGCCAATGTCGAAGGGACCGACCACTCCCGAGGTGATCGAGACGAAGGAGAGCGGCGCCCCGCGATAGGGGCCGGCCAGATAGACCCTGCCGGGTGCGTAGGCCAGAGACGGGCCGACGCCGGCGCCGGCGAGGGTGCGCCCCACCTGGCTGGCTGCCGGGCAGCTCGGGTCATTCAGCTCTTCTTCACCGCCGTGCGGCCCGGTGCGGCCGATCGCCCGGGCGATCTGGGCGTCGCTGCAGAGCCGGGATGCCGGCGAGCTTGCCGGCCACCCCCGGCGGCAGCTTGATCGAGAAGTGGGTTATCTCCTGTTCGGAGTCGGTGCGCGAGAGGCGGACGTTGAACGGTGAGAACCCGCCGGCCACGTTGTTGATCGTGCCGGCCGTGAGGTCCGGGCTGAACGGCGGCACCCCTCCGCTCGGGCAGGGCCCGGCATCGGGGCCGGAGACGATCGAGAAGGTGGAGTTGGTGGTCACCGGCGGCCCCCCCGCCCACGGGGTGAGGACCGACTCGACCGCGTGGCTGCCGCAGAGCGGCGGACTCGCCAGCGGGCTGCGGGTTCCCTCGCGGAAGTGGAGCTTGAAGTGCGAGAACGGCAGCTGCGGAAGGTCATCGGCCACCGTCGTGATCCGGCCGGTCTCTGGATCGGTTTCGACCTTCATCGGCTGCTTGATGATGATTCCGAGCTTCGGATTCTTGATCACCATGTAGAGGGCCAGAAGCGAGTCGAACGGGTTCTCATAGGGCTTGGCGATGTAGAGGGCGCCATTGACGTTTTCGTCCAGTAGCGGGGTCTCCACTTCGACCGAGCCGATCTTCGAGGCGTCGGGGCAGCCGGCGCCGGGAGGGGTGAAGTTGGGTCCCTGCCCGGGTGCCGAGAACGGGGTTTCCGCCTCGAACTGATCTTCCGTGCAGACCTCGAGGCCTTCGGCCAGCGAGGGATTGGCGGTGAAGCCCTCAGGCAGGGTGACGACGGCCTTGCGGATGTCGGAGTTGGCAAGCCCGTCCGTCGAGGTCAAGCCTTCGTCGTGGATATCGAGCGAGTAGTCGAGCCCGCTTGGACTTCGGGCCGCCCTGGTGGTCGGCTGAGCCGAGACCGACGGATTGAAGCCGAGTTTGGCGCATCCGACCATGCCCTGCGGGTTCGGCGGGGTGGCGTCGTCGTGGGTGAAGACGGAACCGGCGGCGCTGGATCCCTCCCAGGAGGAAGTCGCGTAGCCCGTCAGCAACGGCCCGGTGCAGGCGCGGGGGAGGGTAAGGAAGGGCTTTGCGGGCGGACGGTCGGTGCAGTTGCCGTAGCTCGGCGGTTCGGGGAAGTCTTCTTTGATCACCTGCGGGATCGGTTGACCGTTTTCGTCAGTTTGGTTGACGTTGGTGACGCAGTTGCCTCGGAAGGGGTCATGGGCAGGATCGGCGGGGTTGCCCCAAAGGGCGACCACCGAGGCCAACACCGGGAGGGTCTGCGGGACATTGGTTATTACCGCTGCAACGTTGTAAGGGTAGGTTTCTTTGACCCGAACTTCGATCGTCACCGGGGTGTTGGCGGTGATGAAGCCGAGTTTGGTCACCACGCCGGGGGGCGGGTCGAGGTTGAAGACCGCGCCAAAGGCGGTGATCAAATTGGCTTTGGTCCCCGCGTATCCGACCGCGGTTGAATCGGGGCACTGGGAAATGCGGCCACCGCTGGTGAAGGCGAGGAAGTCGCTCGTGGAGCAGCGCGGCATTGAGGTCGCATCACCGACAAACCCGGCGATCTGCTCGGCGGAGAAGTCCATGACCTGCTCGTCGGCATGGGTGGGGTCGGTGAGGTTGAAGTAGACGGTGGTGGTCATCTGGAAGGGATGGGAGCCCGCCTGGGTGACCGGCGAGCCGTCCCCGTTGGTGAAGGCAACGTCGAACTTTTCGAGGCCGAAGCTCGCCTGCGCGGCAGGAGCGATCAGGGCGATCGCCGCAAGCGTGAGGAGGGTGGAAATGGCCAGAACTCGCTTCATCGGTGGGTCCTCCGCTCGTGGTTGTCACGCCGTTGGTGGTGTTTTTGTCCTTTGCGATGCTTCTTGACGCAGCGCCCCTTGCGCCGCACCTTCCCCTTCGGGCAGGGCTTTCGCCTGGGCTTGCCTTCGACCACGTTGCCGGCGCCCTGGAAGCTCGAGGAGGCCGGGGTGGGATCGACGGGGGGCTGGTAGGGGCCCTGGCAGGCTTCGCCCTCGCAGGCGGCCGGGGGGGCCGGGGGCGGCGGGAAGCCTCCCCCCACCCTGGCGTCGTAGACGTCGATCAGGCCGTAGTCCTGGGAGACCAGGCTCTCGGCGGTGGCGAAGAAGGCGTCGGCGCCGCTCGGGCTGGCGTCGAGGAAGCGGGATGCGGACGGGTGCCTGCCCGAGGAGATCAGCTCCAGGCAGCCTTCGGAGGCGGGGACGTAGGCGGGGTCCCCGGCCCCGCAGCTGCCCGAGCCCGCCGCCTCCCACTGATAGACGTCCTGCTTGCCGTTGGTGTCGCCGAGGACCAGCGCCTCGAAGCTCTGGAAGAAGACGCGGTTGCCGTCCTCAGAGAGGTATCTGGGCTGGTGAAACTGGGAGAGGGGGAGCGGGATCGTGGCGACCGCGAAGAGATCGGGGTCGCCGTTCGTTCCTTCGGCGATCGACTGGCCGAGCGGCCGCGCCCCGCTGGGGTTGCAGGAGAGGCAGCGAAGCGCCCCGGCGCCGCCCCCGGCGTCTGCGTCGAAGAGGTAGACCTCGAAGGCGGCCTGGCCGCTGGCGAGGTCGGTGTTGTCATAGCCGGCGCTCTGCTCGGCGAGCGCCGGGCTGTTCGACATGAAGACGAGGCTCCGGCCGTCGGGGGCGACCCGGGCGGTGCGGAAGATCGGCGTGGTCGCGTTGGGGTTGCCGTAGGCGTTGCCGACGTCGGAGTAGGGGACCGTGGTGGCCGGGCTCGAGAGGGTGGCGACGAAGCGGAGCGTCCCCGCCTCGGCCAGGTAGACATTGGGGCGCCCGGGGCTCGCCCCTTCGGACTGGGCTTGGGCGGAGGCGGCGGTAGAGGCGAAGTAGACGCGGGAGAGGTCCTCCGAGGCGCCGAGGATGTTCTCCTGCACCCCTTCGGCGATCAGCTCCGAGGACCCGGTCGCCGCCTCGAAGCGGTAGAGGTTGCCCGCCAGCGGGCCTTCGCGGAAGCTGAAGAGCGCCGCGCTGCCCTGCGGGTTCGCCGCCTGGAAGAAGGCGTCGCCATCGCTGACGGTCCCCGAGACCTCGACCGTGCAGGCCCGGGTCGGCTGGGTGCATTTGCCTTCTTTGATGTTGCTCTGGACCTGGTCTGAGTTGAGGCGCAGGTAGATCGGCCCATTGCCGACGCCGGTGCTCCAGAAGACCCGGGTGCCGTCGGCGGAGATCGCGTGGACGAGGCTGTTGAGGCGGTTCTGGTTGGAGGTGGTTTCTTCGCTCAAAGCCGTGCCCGCCGAGGATTCGAGGTCGCTCGCCTGCCCGCCCGGCAGCACGCTGACCAGGCGGATCTGGCCGCCGCCGACCGACTCGTAGAGCTGGTTGATCGGCCGTTTTCCGACCAGCGCGGTCGAGGCCTCGGGGGTGAGCGCGTCGGAGATCCGGATCAGCGCCTTGGAGCCGTCGGCCGAGGTGCCCTGCAGTTCGGGCATGTACTCGACTTTCAGGGTGGCCGGGAAGGCGTCTTTTGCCACCTGGCCGACCGGGGCGCAGCTGAGCGCTTCGAAGGCGCCGCTGGCGGCGCTGCGGCGGTAGAGGCTCGCCACTCCGGCAGGGGCGCAGGGGTCGAGCGTCGGGTCTCCTTCCTGCAGCATCCAGGCCTGCGAGAGGTCGGCCGAGAAGGCGCGGAACTCGTTTTCGAAGCTGTCGCGGTAGGTGCCGCCCAAAAGCGGCGGGTCGAGCTTCTCGCTGCTCCAGCCGTCGGCGGTGCGGGTGGCCGTGTATTGGTTGGTGTAGGGGGCCGAGGCGGGGTCGCCGAAGGCGCGGTAGGAGGAGAAGGCAAAGCGCCCGCCGTCCGGCGAGCTCTGCTCGAGGTCGGTCGGGTAGCCGGTGGCGTTGATGCGGGTGAGGATGTCGCCGTTTGCTTTGTCGAGCGGGCTGACCAGCTCATAGCCGCGGCAGTCGGGCAGGTTGGCTCCCTGGCCGGTGCGGAAGGCCTGGTTGGGGCAGCCGGTTTCACCCGCCCCGGGCAGGGCGAAGGTGGCGAAGGCGGCCTCGGCGGAGCTCACCGGCGCGAAGTAGGGGTCTTCGACGACCAGCCGGTAGTGGTAGGCGGTGCCGGGCTCGAGCCCTGAGAGCTGCGTGGAGCGGGCGACCGTCGTCTCGGCGGAGCCGATGTCGAACGTGGGGGTGGCGGTGGCGTTCTGGAAGCCGTGTTCGTCGTAGTCGGGGCCCGCGGGGATGTATTCGAAGCGGGCGGTTCCTGCCACCCCCAGCGCGTTGACCTCGGCGTGCAGGCGGGCGGAGTCGGTTCCGACCTCGGTCGTCCACAGGTCGCCGACCTCATGGGGCCCCTTGGTCGTGAACTCGGCTTTGCCGCCGGTCACCTCGCCGTCTTCGTTTTTGGCGATCGCCCGGAAGACGTAGTCGGTTTCCGGTTTCAGGCAGGTCGCTTCGGTCGGGACCGTGCAGACGTTGGTCGAGCTCGCCGTCTGGTTCTCGAAGCCGCCGGGGGTGGCTTCGCTCTCCGGCGTCACCTGCAGGTTCGGGCCTTTGAATTCTTCGCCTTCGGCTTCGAAGGAGGCTTTGTCGAGATACTCGAAGTGCGCGGTCGAGGGTTTGCCCTCGGGGTTGAAGGTGGTCTGCAGGGTCGCCTTGACCCCGGTCACCTCGGTTGCTTTGGTGGTGCCGGGGACCAAGAGGGGGCCGGGGTCGGGAAGCGTGGACCGAACCACCTGGTCGGAGTGAATCCCGGTCGGCTGTTGGCTGAAATAAAGATCGCCGTTGTCGTAGGCGAGACCGTACGGGTTGACGTCCAGCAGCGCCGGAACATAGAAGAGGGTCTGCGTGCCAGCGGAGTCATATCTGCGGATTTCCTTGAAAGTCGCTGCGAAGATTTCATCGGCTGAGCCCAGGGACACCGACCGCAGATCGTTGGATGGGTCGATTGGATAGGGCGCGCCAGCGGCAGTTCCGTCCGGGTGGTACTTGTGCAGCCCGCCGCTTTCTGGAACTGCCGATAGCGACGAAGTGGAGGCATATATGTTCTCGCTCGAGTCGACCGTCAGCCCTATAACCCTTCCGACCGACTCAGGCAGAAGCTGGGAACCGAGGTAGCCCCCAGAGGCTTCAAACCTCTGGATCCGGGTATTGAATCCTTCCGATTCAGCTTCCCCTATCTTTTTACTGTCAGCTACAAAGATGGTGCCGTCTGCCGCACTCGCAATTGGCAGACCGGCTCAGGGTCGTCAGGAACTCCCCATCTCCGGCGCCCACGATGCCGGCGCCGCAGTTGGCGGGGAGGGTGCAGAGGTTCGCATGGGTGACCTGGTCGACTTCGCCACCGACCATCCACTGGAAGCTTCCGTCCGCTGCGAGCTTCTGCACGCGATGGTTGCTGTTTTCGCTGACGTAGACGCTGTGGGAGGCGCTGTCGACGGCGATCTTCTCGGGCGCGTTGAACTGTCCCGCACCCGATCCCGCGGTGCCTTTCTGACACCCGGTTTCAGAGGTGCACGTCTGCAGCGTCTGTTCCGGCGAGGCGGCGTTGACGTTCCAGCCGAAGGCGAAGAGGAAGGCACCGGAGGAGTCGTCGAACACATCGATGCGGTTGTTGCCCGCATCGGCGACGTAGAGCCGGCCGTTGGCGGAGTCGACGGCGATACCCAGCGGATTGGAGTACTGCCCCGCGCCCGAGCCGGCCGAGCCGATCACGGTGCCGGCCGAGGCCGAAGACGCGCCGGCGAAGAACGTCACCGCGACGAACATGCAGAGTGCGATCGGGGCCAGAACTCGCTTCATCGGTGGGTCCTCCGCTCGTGGTTGTCACGCCGTTGGTGGTGTTTTCGTGCTTTGTGATGCTTCTTGACGCAGCGCCCCTTGCGCCGCACCTTCCCCTTCGGGCAGGGCTTTCGCCTGGGCTTGCCTTCGACCACGTTGCCGGCGCCCTGGAAGCTCGAGGAGGCCGGGGTCGGGATCGACTGGGGGGCTGGTAGGGGCCCTGGCAGGCTTCGCCCTCGCAGGCGGCCGGGGGGGCCGGGGGCGGCGGGAAGCCTCCCCCCACCCTGGCGTCGTAGACGTCGATCAGGCCGTAGTCCTGGGAGACGAGGCTCTCGGCGGTGGCGAAGAAGGCGTCGGCGCCGCTCGGGCTGGCGTCGAGGAAGCGGGATGCGGACGGGTGCCTGCCCGAGGAGATCAGCGCCAGGCAGCCTTCGGAGGCGGGGACGTAGGCGGGGTCGTCGGCCCCGCAGCTGCCCGAGCCCGCCGCCTCCCACTGATAGACGTCCTGCTTGCCGTTGGTGTCGCCGAGGACCAGCGCCTCGAAGCTCTGGAAGAAGACGCGGTTGCCGTCGTCAGAGAGGTAGCGCGGCTGGTAGAGCTGGGAGAGGGGGAGCGGGATCGTGGCGGCGGCGAAGAGATCGGGGTTTGTCTTCCGTTCCGTCGGCGATCGCCTGCCCCAGCGGCCGCGCCCCGCTGGGGTTGCAGGAGAGGCAGCGAAGCGCGCCGCCCCCGGCGTCTGCGTCGAAGAGGTAGACCTCGAAGGCGGCCTGGCCGCTCGAGAGATCGGTGTTGTCATAGCCGGAGCTCTGCTCGGCCAGCGCCGGGCTGTTCGACATGAAGACGAGGCTCTGGCCGTCGGGGGCGACCCGGGCGGTGCGGTCGATCGGGGTGGTCGCGTTGGGGGTGCCGTAGAAGTTCTCGACGTCGGAGTAGAGGCCCGTGGTGGCCGGGCTCGAGAGGGTGGCGACGAAGCGGGTGCTCCCCGCCTCGGCCAGGTAGACGTTGGGCTGCCCGGGGGTGGCCCCTTCGGACTGGGCCTGGGCGGAAGCCGCGGTGGAGGCGAAGTAGACGCGCGAGAGGTCCTCCGAGGCGCCGAGGATGTTCTCCTGCACCCCTTCGGCGATCAGCTCCGAGGTCCCGGTCGCCGCCTCGAAGCGGTAGAGGTTGCCCGCCAGCGGGCCGTCGCGGAAGCTGAAGAGCGCCGCGGTGCCCTGCGGGTCGGCCGCCTGGAAGAAGGCGTCGCCATCGCTGACGGTCCCCGAGACCTCGACCGTGCAGGCCCGGGTCGGCTGGGTGCATTTGCCTTCTTTGATGTTGCTCTGGACCTGGTCTGAGTTGAGGCGCAGGTAGATCGGCCCATTGCCGAGGCCGGTGCTCCAGAAGACCCGGGTGCCGTCGGCGGAGATCGCGTTGGACGAGGCTGTTGAAGCGGTTCTGGTTGGAGGTGGTGTCTTCGCTCAAAGCCGTGCCCGCCGAGGATTCGAGGTCGCTTGCTTGCCCGCCCGGCAGCACGCTGACCAGGCGGATCTGGCCGCCGCCGATCGACTCGTAGAGCTGGTTGATCGGCCGTTTTCCGACCAGCGCGGTCGAGGCCTCGGGGGTGAGCGCGTCGGAGATCCGGATCAGCGCCCTGGAGCCGTCGGCCGAGGTGCCCTGCAGTTCGGGCATGTACTCGACTTTCAGGGTGGCCGGGAAGGCGTCTTTTGCCACCTGGCCGACCGGGGCGCAGCTGAGCGCTTCGAAGGCGCCGCTGGCGGCGCTGCGGCGGTAGAGGCTCGCCACTCCGGCAGGGGCGCAGGGGTCGAGCGTGGGGTCTCCTTCCTGCAGCATCCAGGCCTGCGAGAGGTCGGCCGAGAAGGCGCGGAACTCGTTCTCGAAGTTGTCGCGGTAGGGCCGGCCCGAGCGCGGCGGGTCGAGCTTCTCGCTGCTCCAGCCGCCGGCGGTGCGGGTGGCCGTGTATTGGTTGGTGTAGGGGGCCGAGGCGGGGTCGCCGAAGGCGCGGTAGGAGGAGAAGCCGAAACGGGTCCCGTCGATCGAGCTCTGCTCGAGGTCGGTCGGGTAGCCGGTGGCGTTGATGCGGGTGAGGATGTCGCCGTTTGCTTTGTCGAGCGGGCTGACCAGCTCATAGCCGCGGCAGTCGGGCAGGTTGGCTCCCTGGCCGGTGCGGAAGGCCTGGTTGGGGCAGCCGGTTTCACCCGCCCCGGGCAGGGCGAAGGTGGCGAAGGCGGCCTCGGCGGAGCTCACCGGCGCGAAGTAGGGGTCTTCGACGACCAGCCGGTAGTGGTAGGCGGTGCCGGGCTCGAGCCCTGAGAGCTGCGTGGAGCGGGCGACCGTCGTCTCGGCGGAGCCGATGTCGAACGTGGGGGTGGCGGTGGCGTTCTGGAAGCCGTGTTCGTCGTAGTCGGGGCCGGCGGGGATGTATTCGAAGCGGGCGGTTCCTGCCACCCCCAGCGCGTTGACCTCGGCGTGCAGGCGGGCGGAGTCGGTTCCGACCTCGGTCGTCCACAGGTCGCCGACCTCATGCGGCCCCTTGGTCGTGAACTCGGCTTTGCCGCCGGTCACCTCGCCGTCTTCGTTTTTGGCGATCGCCCGGAAGACGTAGTCGGTTTCCGGTTTCAGGCAGGTCGCTTCGGTCGGGACCGTGCAGACGTTGGTCGAGCTCGCCGTCTGGTTCTCGAAGCCGCCGGGGGTGGGGGTGCTCTCCGGCGTCACCTGCAGGTTCGGGCCTTTGAAGCCGCCTTCGGCTTCGAAGGAGGCTTTGTCGAGATACTCGAAGTGGGCGGTCGAGGGTTTGCCCTCGGGGTTGAAGGTGGTCTGCAGGGTGGCCTTGACCCCGGTCACACCGGTGGCTTTGGTGGTGCCGGGGACCAAGAGGGGGCCGGGGTCGGGAAGACTGAGCTGCGACAGCAGATTGTCCCGAGCCAGAAAGATCTCCTCACCGTTCGCTGAAACGGCAACGCCGCGAGCTTTTTCACTGACGAACTCGGGGAAGAGAACCCGCGTCAAAGTCCCTGACGCGTCGTACTGCCAGAGTTTCTGTGAGGCGGCGAAGGTGAGGGTTCGTGCGAGATCGAGGTCAAGTCCACCGCCAAAATCGAAGCCCTCGACTTCACCGCCGCTGCCCCAACCGGTGACAAGGCTGCCTTCCGGGTCGTACTTTCCAGCGCTTAGGGTGCGGCCAAGATAGATTTGCGCTTCCTGATCGACCGCGACGGCGGTAACCCTGGCAGGCTTGGTGGCATTTTTGGACGCAAGTGGAGCGATTTCCTCCACGAACCCTCCGTCTGGGTCAAACTTCTGCACGCGATTCGCAAAGCTCGGATCAACTCGAATGTTGTCTCCCACGTAGACGACGCCCCCGGGCCCGACAGCTACTCCTCTGACCGAGACCGGGTCCCCAAATTCTCCCGGGCCATCGCCCCGAGTTCCCGCTCCACATTTGTCTCCACTGGAGACATCTGCCGCAGTGCACACACCGCCTGGATTACCGGGACCTTTGTTGACCCCCGCGCCGAACATGAGAAGGAAGTTTCCGGCCGCGTCGAACTTCTGCACCCGCGAGTTGTTCTGCGGACCCCCGGATACTTCCAAGACGTAGATGGAACCCTTCGAGGGGCTCGCCGGATCGTTGTCCACAGCGATGCCCCCGTTGCCGAGGGTCCCGATCTGACCCACTCCGGACCCACCGGTCCCCTGCTTGCATCCCGTTATCGCGGTACAGGTTTGGAGTTTTTCTTCCGGACTGGAGAAGTTGACGTTCCAACCGAAAGCAAAGAGGAAAGAGCCGTCCGTCTTGAACACGTCGATGCGGTTGTTGCCGGTGTCGTTTACGTAGATGCGGCCGGCTTCTCGATCGAGGGCAATTCCGCCGATGTCCTTGTACTGGCCGGCAGCCGAGCCCACCGATCCGATCACCTGATCGGCTGAGGCCGAGGGGGCAACGGCTAAGAGTAGAAGCGCCGCCAGCGCGACGATCGAACTCACCGCAGAATCACCCAGCCTGCCCGTGCGAGTTTTCAGTGGGTTCATCTCATTCGCTCCCCCGCCGCGGTGAGGTGCTGACCCACGACAGGCGATTGCAGATCGTCCTGTCGTGGGTTCTCACACGTAATGCGGCGTCTACCTGGTGACTGCCCAGCTCCCGGTGCCACGAGCTTCGTTGGCAGGGTTGGTAAGGGTGAACTTCAAGACTCTGCCCGTACCGTTGTCAAGCGAACCGGTGGCAAGAGTCGGCACGCCCGCGTTGACGAGTTCACCGTCAGAGACTTCTTCGCCTTCGTAGACGCAAAAGTTCCCCGGCAGCGCTTCCGGTTCTTCGGGGAAGGGGCTCGGACATCCCGGAGGGGCGCTGGGGGTGCCCTGTTCCGCCCATTTCACGTAGTGGAAAGTCGGGCTCGAGGGCAGCTGCAGGGGGAACGAGATCGTCACGAACTCGGCCGCCTGTTCTTTGGCGCGGAACGACCAGACGCCCACCTGCGTCGACCCTTCAGGTGCGACGCAGAGGCCGCCGGGGCACGTCGGGCCAGCCGGTCCGGCCGGTCCCACGGTCCCTTCTTCGCCGTTGCAGACGACGCTGGTGCCGCTGGCCGAGGTGAATTCGGTACCGCCTTCTTCGCATTCTTCGCCGGTGGGGCCTTCGCCCGGGTTCAGGTTTTTCGTGGTGACGGACTGGCCGGACCGCACCGGCCGCACCGTTGGTGCCGTTTGCACCGTCCTTACCCGCCGGACCGGCGGGACCTGCGGGCCCGGCGGGTCCGGCGGACCCGTCCTTGCCGGGAGCACCGTTCTTACCGGCGTACTGCTTGGCAATCGCCTTGACTTGCTTCTTCTGCTTGGGGGTCAAGGCGCCCTTGGCCGCCAGCGCAGTTCCGCCGAGAGCGGCAATCAGCGCGATCACGGCAACGACGACTCCGGCGATCCCGAAGCGTTCATGGAAACGTCGATACATGACTCTCTACCTCTCCTGTAGTGGGTCTAGGACCTGCAGCCCCGCTTGAGCGACGATGCCCCAACTCTGATCAGGTACTCCCTGCCGCCCTCCCTGGGTCAACGACCACATGGAAGCACAGTCTGTGCTGAGGGTCAAGCAGGCTTTTCTGAAAATAGGGATGGTTTAGAAACGCCCTCCTACCCGCTCGCGCGGAGGTATGAGGAACACGTGGTGGGCGTCCCCCACAGCGCCGACACGCGGCTACTCTGCGCGATCAGAACGAAACGGGCCCGGATGCCAGAGGCGATCCGGGCCCGTCGTCGGATGAAGCGACCTCGCTAGAGAATTTCGTCGATCATCAGAGAGATCGACCCTTTGAGCAATCCGCTGCTGTAGGAGCCGTTAGCCGGTTCGTTGGGGCATTCGCTTCCATTGAGCACCGAGTATTCGATTCCTTCCACTTCCGCGCTAGCCAGGACGCTGCTCGTCGAGCCAGTTCCCACGTTGGTGTATTCCATCCCGGGTAGCACCTGGCGTTGGAAGATCACCACGCAGCTGGCTTCCACCAGCGTGACTTTGAGCTTGCAGGTCGAGACGCTCCCTCGGTAGGGTTCGCTTTCCGCGATCGACAGCGTGTTGTTGCACGTTCCTTCAGGCGTTGCCACCGCCGGGAGACCGGCCAAAACGCAACCGCTGAACGTGGGCGTGAGGACGAGTTCGCTGCTGTCCACGATCAGGCCTTCGGGTGCATATCCGGAACTGGTGTAGGTGGCGGTGTTGCACTTGAAGATTCCTGCAACCGTGGTGAAGGAAAGGGGTTTGGAGGTTCCCGCCCTTTCCCCTTTGATGCTGATCGGATGGATCGGGGAGTGGAATTCCGGACCTTCCCCCAGGTCAGCGACGGAGAGCCCGGGGAAGACAAACGCGACACCCGTGGCGGAGCCTTCGTTGGCACCGGTCAGGGACCATGAGGTCGTGTAGCTCCCGTCGGTATAGGGGTGCCAACCGTAGGCGTCTTTCACTTCATATTTCAGCGAGCTGGTTTCCAGGGTGACCTTGATCTTCGCGCCCGAGCCCGTGCCTTCGTTTTCGTAGCTTGCTTTGAGGCCGTTCTGGGCCGGGATGTTGATTTCCGAGAAAACTTTCCCTTTGAGCCCGGTGCATTCCGCGCCGCCAATGTCAATCGATCCAACGGTGCCTTCAGCCGGCGGATGGAGGATGAACTGGCATTTCGTCCCGACTCCGAATTTGCAGCTGATGCCGTATTCCACCGATGCCGACAGCGTTTCGCTTGCTTGGCTCAGCGATCCCGAGAGAGCCGGGCTCACGCAGTTGGTTGCGCCGAGGGCGGGAAGGGTCAAGACCCCTTCAGCGCCCACCGCTTTGCCGCTCACGGTGGCTGGGTATTTTTCGGCGGTGAAGAAGCCGGGCTGCGATGCGGCGGCTGCGGGGACGACCGCCAACGCCGCCATCGCGAAACCGACCAGGGTTAAATGTCCGAGGTGCTTCAACTATTTCCTCCTCTTCCCGGCAGCTTCTGCGCCGGGTTGTTGATCGAGACGGCACCCTCGGTGAGAGCGCTCGACTCGGCGAAGCTCTCAGACGCGGATGGGCCGCTGTATGCCCAATTTCACCTCGGCCGTTTCACAGTCTGCGACCGTCTAGGCAAGAGCCTTGGCAGGGTGGGCAAAGGGGGCGTCATCGAACCCTTCGAGCGTCAGCGCCACCTCCACCTCGGTGGCGAAGTCGCAGAGCGGCCGTTCGAAACGCTCCTCGACCGCGCGCAGGCGATTGACCACCGTCTTCCGGCTCACCCCCAGCGCGGCCGCCGCCGAGGAGACGTTGCGATCGGCGGCGAAGTAGGCGCGCAGGGTTTCCCGCAGGGCTTTGCCGCCGTCGCGACCGACGCTGAGAGGGCCGAGGTAGATCTGGCGCAGGGAGGCGACGAGGAGGCTGTCTTCGAGGACCGAGGCCAGCAGGGCGACCTCGGCGTAGCGGATCAGACGGTTGGGGTTCCGCAGGGCGATCGGCACGGCCGCCATGGCCTGACGGTGGGAGAGGCGCCAGCCGCTGAGCCCCTCGCCCGGCTCGCCGATGGCCACCGATACCCGGGCCGGCAGGCTCCGGTCGATCAGGTCCCCGATCTCACCGGCGTCGATTTTCCGCCTCGCGCCGAGCCAGCCCCAGATCATCTCCCCCTCGTGGGGAACGATGAGGCTGCGGAGGTCGAGGGAGCCGGCGAGGCCGGCGAATATCTCGACGGCCCCGGGTCCGTTGGCCACCACGGCCAGGTGCCAGCCGCTGAGCTCATAACCGAGATCGGCGGTCTCGAGCGGCTCGCCCCCGAGCAGCCGCCGTACCCGCTCCACCCTTCTCTCCTTGCTGGAGCCCGGGCGCACCACCTCGCGGGCATATTCGTCCGAGATCTCCGACACGACCCGATCGAACATCGCCGCCTGCGCCCGGAACAGGCGCTTCAGGGCCTGACCGCCAACCCCCTCCGCGTCCGCCTCCTCGATGAGGAAATCGCCGAGCAGACTGTAACCGCCGAAATAGCGGCGCAGGACGGTGTCGAGGCTGACGCCGTTGCGAGCGGCCAGCCTCGCCTGGGAGAGCAGCTCGGTGGGAATCGGCGGGGTGCGATCCTCGTTCCTGGCGACGGCTTCGATGCCGTACTCGATCGCCGCGACGACGGCGCCCTTCAGTCCTTCGGCGTAGAGCGGGTCCCTGGGCCCGGCGGGATCGGTGAGACCGTCGACCCTGTCGAAGACGGCCCCCTCGATCTCCTGCCGTCGCTCCCGCAGCCGGTCGGCCAAATGCCGTCGAACCACTTCGATCTGCATCCTCTGGCCCCCCGCGCGTTCAGACCTGGTGCTGACCTCCCGTGGTCAGTGGAACCCATGGAAGCACACCGTCGATATGAGGGCAAGGGATATTTTCTGAAAGTAATGCCGGAAGAGAACGTTGCCGTACTGTCCTTCCATCGCCACCCGGAGGGCGCTCCCCGGCTCCAGGGACGACGGCCATGGACCGCCGTGACTTGAACGCCCTCCGGCAGGGACGTTGCGTTACCGCTCCATGCGCGAGCCGGGCGCGCCGATCAGAGCGCGGCCGCCTCGGCAGCCATCCGTCCCGCCCGCTCGTCCCCGAGATAGGGACTGAGGACAAACTCCACCAGGTTCGGAAGTAGGGCCGGCAGGTTCCCGGTCTCACCCGCGAGGATCGAACGGGTGGCGAGGGAGACGACCCCCCCAAGCAGCGAGTCCTCGGTGCTCTCCGGGAGCGAGTCGCGGTCCTCCATCTCCTCGCGACCGCGCGCAAGGGCCGGGACGCAGGCAAGGACCGCCTCGCGGAAGCGAATCGCGATCGTCGGCGTAGCGCTGACCGGCTCGACCAGGCAGAAGCGGGCCAGGTCGGGCTCGGATGCAAAGAACTCCAAGGAGGCGCGGAGCGCGCCGACGACTTGGTGGGGCCATTCGGACTCGTCGGCCGCTGCCGTCCGGAGAAGGCGCTCCAGGTGATCGAGGACCGCCTCGAAGGCGGCAAGGAAGGCCGCTTCCTTGCCGTCGAAGTGCTCGTAGAAGTCGCGGGTGGAGACCGAGGCACGCTTGACGACCTCGGTAATCGTCGTCGCACGGTAGCCCTTGGCGGCGACCTCCTGGACGATTGCGGCGAGGAGGCGCTCGCGCTGGGACTCGAGGATCTGCTCGCGCGAGAGGCCGTGGTGGCCGCCGGGCAGGGGGCCGAGCTCGTCGAGCCGGCTGCCCTGCCGATCGCCCTGTTTCGCCGCCACTCGGGCAGATTATCTGGAGGGCGGTGGGATGCGAAGCTCCTCCGCGGCCGAATCGGCGCCCGCATAGGGCAGGACCGCCGAGTACATGAGCATCGGCACCAGGTCGGACTCGGATGGCAGCGCCTCGTGGCGGCCGGCGTCGAGACACAGTTCGTGGAAGATGGCGCCGGCGAGGGCGGAGGCGGTGGCGCGGGTGAGTGTCGGTGGAGCGGAGGGCTCGGCTCGGCCCTCGTCGATCAGGTCGGCAAGCTCCTCGAACCCGCTGCCGATCGGCAGCGCCGCGCGACGGCGGTACAACGCGTAGACAGCGGAGCGGACCCGAGTGCGCCAGTCGTCGATCGCGTCACTCGGCGACGCGACGGCAGAGTAGATGGCGCTCGTTTCCGTGGGTCCCATGTTCCTCCACGGCACCCCCCGTACTGCAGCGGAACGGGACGATACTAACGGCGATCTGGAACTAATTCCAGGATTCAGGCGGTCGCCGGCTGGGCCCGGGCGATGCGGGCGGCCTCGGCCTGGCCGAGGTAGGCGCGCAGCACCAGCTCGGTCAGCTCCGGCAGCAACTCCGGCAGGCGCGCGGCCTCACCGACGATCAACCGCTGGTAGGCCGACCAGAAAACGGAGCCGGAGAGCGTGTCCTCAACCGTCGGCGGCAGCTCGGCGCCGCGCGGATTGAGCTCCCGACCGCGGCCGAAAAGCGGGGCAAATGCCCTGCTCGCGCGGCCGTAGGGCTCGAGCATGGCCGGGCCGGCGGTCGGTGCCTCGACGATCACCGCGCGGGCGATCAGCGGCTCGGCGACGATTCGCTCGATCCAGAGCCGTAGGGCCAGCACCACCTGCTCGGGCCATCCTGCCTCCGCCTCGTCGAGACGCTCGCGAATCGCCCTCTCGGTGCCGGCGACCGTGCTGTCGAAGAGATCTTGAAAGCACTCCTCCTTGCCGGAGTAGTGCTTGTAGAAGGTCTTGAAGCTGACCCGGGCACGCTTGACGATCAACTCGACGGTGACGTCGGCGTAGCCCCGCTTGGCGACCAGCTCACCGATCGCGCGGAGGATCCGACGACGCTGGTCGCGGTGGGCATTGCCGCGGGTCACTGCGGCCGGAGGCGCGTCGTGACTGGCTCTTAGGTCCCTACCCGGTAAAGCCCGCATGAACATGAGCATACCGCCAGAACCTGGAGGATGGAAGACCAATTTGAGAGTCTCAAGTGGTTATCTGGCCCGGCAGGCGCCGCCGCTGGGATTCGTTGAACATCGCAAAGAAACACCTCCCTACTGTCGGTAGAGAGAGGTTCTCGGCGCGCCTGTGAAATAGATAGCTTTCCTTAAAGCAGTAGTAGTTTTCCGGCAAGGTGGCGGGGGATGAACGCGAAGCGCTTGCGAAGGTTGCCGACCGCCTATGCGTCGAGTTCGGCTATCCCCTGGATCGGCTCCCGGCGCGGGACTCGTCGCCCTCGGCCTCGAACAGCGCTGGGCTCTTTGCCGAGACCCTCAGCGACGAGGACAAGCGCCTTATCGCCGCCGCTCGGCAGAGTCTCGCGCAGCTCGCCGGAGCTCTCCAAGACAGGACAACCTCGAATGTCGTCGAGGCAGCGACGTCTGCCCTGCTCGATGGCGCCGAAATGGTCATGCGAAGCGAACTTGCCCTCGGAAATCCGCCCTCGAAAGTGATGCCGAGCCTTGTTTTCCTCATCGCCCTTTCGCTGGTCGACCAGGACGAGGCCCTCGACCTCTCGAAGCGAACCGCCGGATTGCTCGCGGAGGCAATTCAGTAGGCCCGGCGTGCCGCCGATGCCCCCGGCGGGACTCGAACCCGCGCCGCGCGGCTTAAAAGGCCGCCGCTCTAACCAGCTGAGCTACAGGGGCGAGGTGCCCATGGTAGAGGGCGCTTGGAGTGGTGCCGGGAGGTCTAGGAGAGGTCGGGCAGGCCCTCGTAGGCGGTCGAGGCCTCGGCGTGGGTGCGCCGGGGGATGCGGCCGGCGCGGCGGGCGGCGTGGCCGGCGGCGACGGCGCCGCGCAGGGCGCGCGGCCATCGCGGTCGGGTCCTCGGCGCCGAAGATGGCGCTGGCGGCGAGCACCGCGTCGCAGCCGAGCTCCATCGCCAGGGCGGCGTCGGAGGCGGTGCCGATGCCGGCGTCGAGGATGACCGGGACCTCGGCGCGCTCGGCGATGATCGCGAGGTTGTAGGGGTTGCGGATGCCGGCGCCGGAGCCGATCGGCGAGCCCAGCGGCATCACCGCGGCGCAGCCGGCCTCCTCGAGGCGGCGGGCGAGGATCGGGTCGTCGTTGGTGTAGGGGAGGACGGTGAAGCCGTCGGCGACGAGCTGTTCGGCGGCGTCGAGCAGCTCGACCGCGTCCGGGATAGAGGGTGCGGTCGTCGCCGATCACCTCGAGCTTGATCCAGTCGGTCTCGAAGGCCTCGCGGGCGAGCTTGGCGGTGCGGACGGCGTCGCGGGCGGTGTAGCAGCCGGCGGTGTTGGGCAGGGCGAAGAGGCCGAGGCGGTCGATCACGTCGAGGACCGAGCCCTCGGCGGCGGGGTCGATGCGGCGCAGGGCGACGGTGACGATCTCGGTCCCGGAGGCGGCGAGCGCCGCCTCCATCTGCTCGAGCGAGCGGAAGCCGCCGGTGCCGGCGATCAGGCGCGAGGCCCACTCGCGGCCGCCCAGCTCCCAGGTCGTCGGCTCGGCGCCCGCCCTGGATCGCGGCGAGCACCTCGACCGCCTGCCCCTCGCGCAGCGGCGTCGCCTCCCACTCGCCGCGCGGCACGACCTCGCCGTCGAGCGCGACGGCGACGCCCGCGGCCGCCCTCCCCGGCGCCGGAGGCTCGCGCACCGCGTCGGCGAGCGTCGCGCCCTCGGGCAGCTCGCGCGGCTCGCCGTTCAGCTCGATCCTCATGAGTTTCGTCCCACCCCCGAACAGCGCGTTCGTCCTTGGGTCGCCTATGCCGGTCCAAGGACGAACGCCGATTGCCGGCTCGCGCAGGTCGGCGACGGCTTGGCGGCCAGCGGCGCCAGGAGGATGCCGTTGCGGTAGTGGCCGGTGGCCAGGACCAGGCCGTCGATCGGCGCCGGGGCCGATCAGCGGCAGGTTGTCGGGCGTGCCGGGGCGCAGGCCGGCGATGGCGCCGACCAGCTCCATCTCGGCGACGTCGGGGAGCAGGCGGTAGGCCTCGCGCAGCAGCTCGTGGACGCCGCCGGCGGTGACCGCGGTGTCGAAGCCCTGCTCTTCGACGGTGGCACCGACGACAGGCGGCCGTCGCGCGCGCGGCACCAGGTAGACGCGCTCGGAGGCGACGATGCGCTCGCAGGCGGGCGGCTCGCCGTCGCGGCCGCGCAGCTCGACGATCTGGCCCTTGACCGGGCGCACCGGCGGGCCGGGCGCCCTCGGGCAGCCACTCGGCCGGCGCCCGACCAGGCGCCGGCGGCGAGGACGACGTGCGTCGGCGCGGAGCTCCTCGCCCCCCGGCGCCGGTCCGCACCCCGGCCAGGCGCTCGCCGCTCGAAGAGCGGCCGCCGACCAGGCGCTCGGCCTCGGATGCCCTCGACGCCTCGCGCCGGTCGATCCCCGGCTCGGCCGCGCAGCGCCGACCAGCAGCGCCGCGGTCAGCGCCCGCGGGTCGACCGCCGCCTCGCCCGGCGCGTGGACGCCGCCGTTGAAGCGACGGGCGTCAGGCCCGGCTCGAGCTCGCGGCAGCGGCGCGGCGGCAGCCACTCGGCCTCGAGCCCGAGCGAGCGCTGCAGGTCGTGGACGCGGCGCAGCTCGCGCCGCCTCGTCGCGGTCGAGGGCGACGTGCAGGGCGCCCTAGCTGCGCGTAGCCGGTGCTCTCGCCCCGTCGCCGCCTCGAGCTCGGCGACGAAGTCCGGGTAGAGCTGCGCCGCGGCCAGGGTCAGCTCCAGCAGCTCCGGCTCGCCGAAGGCGAGCTCGCCGACCGGCGCCAGCATCCCGGCGGCGACGCGGTGGCGCCCGGCCGGCGGCTCGGCCGCGCTCCAGCACCGCCACCCGGGCCCCGCGCTGGGCCGCGCGCCAGGCGCAGCTGAGGCCGATCACCCCGCCGCCCACGAACATCGCGTCGAAATCGCGTCTCTCGGTCAAGCCATTTGCCTCCGCCGGCATTACCCGGATCAGGTCCAGACGGTCGGTGGCCTCGATGCCACCCTCTCAGCCCTGCGTCGGGCTCCGCGGCTCCCGTTCACCACCGATGCTACCCCTCCGCGAGCGCGGTCTCGGCCGATGGCGGGTAGCCGACGCGCGCCTGCGCGGCCATAATCGGAGCATGAGCCTGGCCCTGCCCGAGGGCGACGGCCCGCTGCGGCGCGAGCGGCTGCGCACCGCGCGCCTCTACTTCGTCTGCGACGCCCGGCCCCACGGCGAGGACCCGGAAGCGCTGCTGCGGGCGGCGCTGAGCGGCGGCGTCGACATCGTGCAGCTGCGCGAGAAGGAGCTGGGCCGCGAGGAGATCGAGCGCGCCGCCGGCGACCTTCCGCCGCGTCTGCGACACCTACAGCGCCCTCTTCATCGTCAACGACGATCCCGACCTGGCGCGCGACCTGCGACGCCGACGGGGTCCACGTCGGCCAGGACGACGGGTCGCGCCGAGCGCGGCGCGGGAGCTGCTCGGGCCCGACGCGATCATCGGCCTCTCGACCCACTCCGAGGAGCAGATCGCCGCCTCGCGCCGGGCGCGCCCGTCGACTACATCAGCGTCGGGCCGATCTGGGAGACGCCGACGAAAGCGGGGCGGCCCGCGGTCGGGCTCGACCTCGTCCGCCACGCCGCCGCGCACGCGCCCCATCCCTTCTTCGCGATCGGCGGCATCGACCCGGCCAACGCCGCGCGAGGTCGTCGCGCGCCGGGGCCGAGCGGCTCTGCGTGGTGCGGGCGATCCGCGACGCCGCCGACCCGACGGCCGCGGCGGCAGAGCTGCGCCGCGGCGTCGGCGGTCGCCGCCCGGTGGCAGGCGAGCGCGCCCGGTGGCTGAGGGAGCCGCGCCAAGCGCAAGCAGCGCGGCGCCGCGCGCGACCGCGCATGATGGAGCCGGCTACGCGCAAGGCCGAGGAGCGCAACCAGGCGGCGCGCGAAGCGCTCGAGCCGCTGGCCGAGGGCGAGCGGCCGCTGGTGGTCACGATCGGCGCCGTCGTCGCCGGCCTGATCGCGCTCTCGATCGTCGTCGGCTACGCTCGCCGGGGTCGAGGTCAACGGCGAAACGCCGCAGCTGCCGCAGGTCGCTCGCCCCGGCCGTGATCATGGGGATGATGGCCTGGGGCATGTGGCGCGCCCGCTACTGGGCCGTGCTCGGCTTCCAGCTGATCCTCGTCTTCCTCATCTTCAGCGCCGTCTTCGGGCTCGCGCGTGCAGGCGGCGACCGTCGGCCCAGTTCGCCGCCACCCTCGGCCTGCTCGCCGTCTCCGGCACCTTCTTCTTCTTCATGGTCAAGGCGATGGCGCGGATCCAGATGCCCGAGCGCCCGCCGACTAGCGAGCGTCGAGCTCGCCGCCGCCGCGCGCGTAGCGCAGGAGGCTCGGCGCGATAGCCCGCTTCTATAGGCTCAGACCGATGGCTGAATCCTTCGACGTGATCGTCATCGGCGGCGGGCCCCGGCGGCTACGTGGCCGCGATCCGCGCCGCCCAGCTGGGCAAGAAGACCGCCGTGGTCGAGCGCGACAAGGCCGGCGGGCGCTGCCTCAACTACGCCTGCATCCCGGCGAAGACGATGCTGCGCACGGCCGAGATCTACGACCGAGGCGCGCGAACAGCGCCGAGCTCGGCGTCGTCGCCAAGGACGTCTCGCTCGACTGGGACGCCGTCGGCAAGCGCCGCGCCGACGTCTCGGAGACGCTCTCCGGCGGCGTCGAAGATGCTCTGGGACAAGAACAAGGTCGACGATGATCGAGGGCGAGGGCTCGCTGACCGCGGAGGGCAACGTCAAGGTCGGCGACGAGACCTACGAGGCCGAGCGCCGTGATCCTCGCCACCGGCTCGGTCGCGCTCGCCGATCCCCGGGGTCGAGTTCGGCGGCCGCGTCGTCGACACCTGGGGCGCCTGGTCGCTGCCGGAGCGTGCCGAAGAAGATCGCCGTCGTCGGCGCCGGCGCCTCGGGCTGCGAGATCGCCTCCGCCTACGGCCGCTTCGGCACCGAGGTGCTGCTGATCGAGATGCTGCCGCAGATCCTCCCGGCCGAGGACAAGGACATGGCCCGAGTCGTCGAGCGCGCCTTCAAGAAGCAGAACATCAGATCTCCACCGGCAGCCCGGTCGAGAACGTCGAGGCCGGCAAGAGCTCGGTCAAGTTCACCTACGGCGAGCGAGTCGGCCGAGGTCGACTACCTCTGCATCGCCGGCGGCCGCCGCCCCGACGTCGAGGGGCTGGGCCTGAGCGAGGCCGGGGTCGAGCTCGAGGAGAACGGCAAGGTCAAGGTCGACGAGCTACCAGCGGACCACCAACCCCAAGGTCTACGCGATCGGCGACCTCGTCAACGCCAAGGCGCTCGCCCACAAGGCCTCCGAGGAGGGCGTCGTCGCGGTCGAGGCGAGCGGCCGGGCGCCGAGACCCACCCGGTCGACCAGGACCTGATCGCCGGCGCCACCTTCAGCCACCCGCAGGTGGCCAGCGTCGGGCTGACCGAGGCGGCAGGCGAAGGAGGCCGGCCACGAGGTCAAGGTCGGCAAGCTGAAGCTCGGCGGCGTCGGCGCGGGCCACCGTCTACGACGACAAAGACGGCATGGTCAAGATCGTCGCCGACTCCAAGTACGGCGAGATCCTCGGCGCCCACATCGTCGGCAACCGCGCCTGCGACATGATCGCCGAGCTGGTCGCGATGATGGCGCTGGAGGGCGGCTACCAGGAGCTGGCGCGGATCGTCCATCCGCACCCGACGGTCTCCGAGGCGATGCTCGACGCGGCGCGCGCCGTCGACGGCTGGGCAATCCACGCCTGAGCGCGCATCTCGGCGTCCTCGATCGGCGACTAGCACACGAGGTGCGCTCACCGCGCTCCCTGCGTCACCGACTGCTGGTTCCGGCCGCATGCGCGACCTTCTACTTCGACCTCGGCTCGCCCTACGCGTACCTCGCGGCCGAGCGGGTCAGCGGGCTGTTCACCGAGGCGGAGCTGGAGCAGCCGGAGTGGCAGCCGGTCCTGCTCGGCGGGCTGTTCGCGCGCTTCGGCCGCGGCTCCTGGTCGGAGACGGCGGCCCGGGCCGAGGGGATGGCCGAGGTCGAGCGCCGCGCCGCCGCCTACGGGCTGCCGCCGATCGCCTGGCCCGAGCCCTGGCCGGGCAACATGCTGACCGCGATGCGGGCGGCGACCTTCGCCAAGCAGACCGGGCGCACCGTCTCCTTCTCCCTCGCCGCCTTCCGCCAGGCCTTCGCCGCCGGCCGCGACCTCAGCGATCCCGACAACGTGATGATCGCCGGCGCCGCCTGCGAGCTGCACCCGCGGGCGCTGCTGAAAGCGGTCGAGACGAGGGTCGTCAAGGACGCGCTGCGGGAGGCGACCGACGGCGCCGGCGACCGCGGCGTCGAAGGGGTGCCGGCGCTGCGTCGTCGGCGACGAGGTCTTCTGGGGCGACGACCGGCTGGAGGAAGCGCGTGGAGGCGGCGCGAGCGGAAGCGGGCGCGTCGAGTTTGTCGTCCATTGGACGCAAAAGTCGACACGGTAGTCATCTAAGGTGAGCTCGATGGCCGATCTGCCCGATGCCGCCACCTGTTACGAGCTGCTCGCGCGGATGGCGCTGATCCGCCGCTTCGAGGAGGAGGCGGGGCGCCAGTACCAGCGGGCCAAAGCCGGCGGCTTCCTGCACCTGGCGATCGGCGAGGAGGCGACGATCGTCGGCACCACCTCGGTGATGCGCCACGAAGACTTCCTGATCGGCACCTACCGCACCCACGGCCACGCGATCGCCCGCGGCACCGAGCCCGAAGCGGGTGATGGCGGAGCTGTTCGGCCGCGTCGACGGGACCAGCGGCGGCCGCGGCGGCTCGATGCACATCTTCGACGCCGAGCAGCGCTTCATGGGCGGCTACGGGATCGTCGGCGGCAACCTGCCGATCGCCGCCGGCCTCGGCCTCGCCTCCCAGTACAAGGGCGAAGACGCGGTCACCGTCTGCATGTTCGGCGACGGCGCCTCCAACACCGGCAACTTCGGCGAGACGATGAACCTGGCGGCGCTGTGGAAGCTGCCGGTCCTCTTCCTGGTCGAGAACAACCTCTACGGGATGGGGACCGCGGTCGAGCGCCACTCGGCCCAGACCGACCTCTCGAAGAAGGCCGAGGGCTACGGGATCCCCGGGCGAGCGGGTCGACGGGATGGACGTGGTCGCGGTGCGCGAGGGGGTCGCCGAGGGGATCCGGCTGGCGCGCGAGGAGCAGCGGCCGACCCTGCTGGAGGCCTTCACCTACCGCTACCGCGGCCACTCCGCCGCCGACCCCGAGGTCTACCGCGAGCGCGAGGAGGTCGAGGAGTGGCGCGAGAAAGACCCGATCGAGAGCTTCGCGCGGCGCTGCGTCGAGGCCGGGGTGCTGGGCGAGCGCGAGGTGCAGCAGGCGCGCGAGGCGGCCGAGCGAGGCGGTGCTCGCGGCGGTCGAGTTCGCCGAAGCCTCGCCCGAGCCGGCGCTGGACACGATGTACGAGAACCTCTACGCGCTCGACCGAGCCGGGCGGCTGGTACGCGGTCGACGAGCGCAGCCCGGAGCCGCACCGCGGCGAGCGACGAGGCGCAGATGCCCGAGGCGGCGCGCGAGCTGGCCGAGGCCGGCGCCGCCTACGCCGGGCAGCCCGAAGGGCCGCGGCCGAACCCGGCGACGCACGGCGACGCGCAGGAGGGCGTCGAGCCGCGCGTCTCGGCCGAGGGCGAGGATCGGCGACGAGACCGAGGACGCTGGTGCGGACGGCTCCGGTGCGGAGGACGAGGGCTGATGGCGACGCTGCGGATGCGCGAGGCGCTGCGCGACGCGATGGCCGAGGAGATGCGCGCGCGACGAGGCGGTCTTCGTGATGGGCGAGGACGTCGGCGTCTTCCAGGGCGCCTTCAAGGTGACCGAGGGGCTGCTCGACGAGTTCGGCGAGCGCCGCGTGCGCGACACGCCGATCTCCGAGAACACGATCGTCGGCACCGGCGTCGGCGCGGCGATGGGCGGGCTGCGGCCGGTGGTCGAGCTGATGACGGTCAACTTCAGCCTGCTGGCGCTCGACCAGATCGTCAACCACGCCGCCGCGATCCCCTACATGTTCAACGGCCAGGCGCGGGTGCCGATGGTGATCCGGATGCCGGGCGGCGGCGGCCACCAGCTCGGCCCGACCCACTCGCACAGCTTCGAGGCGCTCTACCTGCAGGTGCCGGGCCTGCTGGTCGCCTGCCCCTCGACCCCGGCCGACGGCAAGGCGCTGCTGAAGGCGGCGATCCGCGACGACAACCCGGTCATCTTCATCGAGCACGAGAGCCTCTACGGAGTGCGCGGCGAGGTGCCCGAGGGCGACGGGAACGGCGCCGAGCCGCTGCGCTTCGGCGAGGCGGCGGTGCGCCGCGAGGGCGGCGACGTGACGATCGTCGGCGTCCTCAAGATGGCCCACGTCGCCGAGGGGGCGGCGAGCCAGCTGGCGCACGAGCACGGCGTCGAGGCCGAGGTGATCGACCCGCGCACCCTGCGCCCGCTCGACCTCGACACGATCCTCGAGTCGGTCCGCAAGACCAACCGCGCCGTGGTCGTCGAGGAGGGCTGGCCCCACGGCGGCGTCGGCGCCAACCTCGCGACCCTGATCACCGAGCAGGCCTTCGACTACCTCGACGCCCCGGTCCAGCGGGTAACCGGAGCCGACGTCCACATGCCGTACTCCAAACGCCTGGAGCAGGCGGCGATCCCGCACGAGGAGCACGTGGTGAAGGCGGCGCTGGCGACGCTCGAGGGAGCGCGCTGAACCGGACTGCGTTCAGCAGGTCTTCTTCGCGCCCGTGACCGCGTTCCAGGCCCGGCCGACTGAGAAGTCGGCGGCTACTCGGAAGACGCCGGGGCGGGCGGCGCGGGCTACGGTCCAGTCGCCGCGGTGGAGGATGCAGCCGTGGCCGCGGGCGATCGACCAGTAGGGGGTGAAGTTGACGCGGACGAGGAACTTGCCCGGGCGGGTGACGTCGAGGGCGAAGCCCTGGCGGCCGAACCACTTGACGCTTGCCGCGGCGGCGCCGAGGGGGGCGACTAGGGGCTTCGGGTTGCGAACCTCGTAGATGCGCCAGTGCTCGGAGCGGAAGCGCAGGTCCAGGTAGGAGGGTTCGCTGAGGACGAGGCGGCGCTCGGCGACCGAGGAGTAGTCGAGCGGCGCGTCCGGCAGCGCCACGTAGGAGATCGCATTGGAGCGCAGCCAGGTGCCGTAGCTGTCGACGGTCAGCTTCTTCTCGTCGTAGAAGAGGTCGTCGCGGGTGGTGTCGAGCTGGCGCAGCCAACCGCGGGCTAGCTCGAACTTCGTCGCCAGGTAGGCCGACTCCCAGTGGTTCGCGGTCGGCGGCACCTCGACCCGCATCCCGTCGCCCCCGTGGTCGCGCAGCCAGCGGGCGACCGGGTGGAAATAGGCCGCGGCGGTCGAGGGGTCGCCGACCGAGCGGGCGATCTGGGTGACGCTCGCGGTCAGCTGCCAGTAGAGGCTGCCGGCGATCGCCAGGACCAGGAGCGGCGCGTAGAACCAGGTCGGGACGGTCGGGCGGGGCCGCCGCGAGAGCAGGACCGCGGCGAGCACCGGGCCGCCGAAGAGCGCCCCGAGGCGGACCGCGTTGCCGCCCATCGCGTTCGGCATCAGCCAGAGCAGGGTCGAGGCAAGGACGTAGGCGACCAGGACCCGGTGCAGTTGCCGCTCCTCCCCGCGGACGCCCTGGGTGAGGACGAGCGCGCCGGCGCACCAGAGCGGGATCGCGACGTAGGAGGAGAAGACGAAGGGGAAGTGGCCGGCCTCGGGGAAGGCGAGGTTCGGCGCCAGGACGAGGGTGAGCGAGAGGGCGCCGGCGGCGATCGCGAGCCGGTGCTCGCGCCAGCCCGGTTCCAGCGCTCCGGCCAGGAGGACGCCGGCGAGGAAGGCGCCGGCGACGGGGCTGGCGAGCGGGCAGGCCGCGGCGGCGGCGATCGCCAGCGGCCCGCGCCCGGTCTGCAGGCAGCGCAGGGCGGCGAGCCCGAAGGCGACGCCGAGGGCGAAGGTGAGCTGGCCGTCGGCGAGCAGGGTGACGACGCCGGCGCCGAACCAGAGCGTCGCCCAGCGCGCCTCGGCCCCCCAGCGGTCGCGGACGAGGCGGTCGAAGAGGTAGGAGGAGGCGACGACCGCGAGCAGGCCCACCACCTGCGGCCCGAGCAGCGCCGCCAGCGGCGGGAAGAGGACGCTGTAGGTGAGGGTGTAGTGGCCGCCGTACCAGCTGCCGTTCCAGATCGCGAGGCCGGCTTCGCTGGAACAGCTCGGTGCGGAAGACCTGCGCGGCGAGGTCGCCTACGGGGGGGCTCCAGAGCAGCATCGCCAGCGCCAGCGCGGAGCTGAGCGCCACGGCGGGGAGCCAATCGGGTCGAAGCAGCTTGGACTGGACCATGGGCGGCCCCCACAGAATAGGGCCGCCTCCTGCAACGATCTGTGAAATGTCCGACGAGATCCTTGTCGCACCGTCGCGGAACCGTCCCTTATATGGAGGCCTGGGAGCTGCAGCGACGCCTGCAGGAGCGTCGCCAGCGGGGCGAGAT
The DNA here is from genome assembly GCA_963779815.1 of uncultured Actinomycetes bacterium. Taxonomy (GTDB): domain Bacteria; phylum Actinomycetota; class Thermoleophilia; order Solirubrobacterales; family 70-9; genus VAYN01. The sequence goes on from CAVZZR010000001.1 coordinate 338,241, forward strand.
CGGCGATGTCCTGCTCCTCCTCGAGCACCCGCCCGTCTACACGCGCGGGCGCCGCTCGCAACCCGAGGAGCTGCCGATGGGCGCCGAGTGGTACGAAGCGCAGGGGATCGAAGTGCTCGACACCGACCGCGGCGGCCTCGTCACCTACCACGGGCCCGGCCAGCTGGTCGCCTACCCGATCGTGCAGCTGCGGGGCTACGGCGACGACGTCCACGAGTACGTGCGGGGGCTGGAGCGGACGATGATCGCCGCGCTCGGCGAGGCCGGTGTGCGGGCCGGCGTCATCGAGGGCCTGACCGGCGTCTGGGTCGGGGAGCGCGGAAGATCGGCTCGATCGGGCTCCACGTCAGCCGCGGGGTGACGACGCACGGGCTGGCGATCAACGTCAACAACGACCTGCAGCCGTTCGAGTGGGTCGTGCCCTGCGGGATCGAAGGGGTGGCGTATGACCTCGCTCTCGCGTGAGCTCGGGGCCGAGCAGGACCTCGATGCCTTCGCCGAGCGCCTCGTCGCCGCCTACGCGAGCGTCTTCGACCGCGAGCCGGTTGCCGCCGCCGACATCGCCGCTTAAGCTGCCGCGGGGATGTCTCGTCTGATCCGACTCGCGGGGGTACTTGCGCTGGCCGCTGCCTGCCTGCCGGCGGCCTCAGCCTCGGCGCTCTCCTTCCCGGTCCAGAACAGCAACAGCGCCGGCCCGGGCAGCCTTCACGCCGCGATCGAAGAAGCCAACCTCCACAGCGGCCTCGACTCGATCCCGATCGAGGTGACCGGCACGATCGGGCTGGAGGAAGAGCTGCCGCCGATCACCGACGAGGTGACGATCACGGGGCCTGGCGCCGAGTCCCTGACCGTCGAGCGAACCGTTTCGACCCCCTTCCGCATCTTCAAATTCGAATTCGTCGATGTGACGGTCAGCGGCCTCACCGTCTCCGGCGGGAAGGCCGCCAGCGGGGGCGGGATCATCAACATGGGCGGCGTCCTCACCCTCATCCGGGTCGCCGTCACCGGCAACGAGGCCTTCCAGGAAGGCAGCGGGACGACGAGCGCCGCGGGCGGAGGAATCCGCAGCACCGGACCGGTGACGCTGCGCGAATCGATCGTCGCGGGCAACTCGGTCGAGGCGCGGGGCCCCGGCGCCACCCTTGCGACCGGGGGCGGGATCGACACCGAAAGCTCGATCACCGTCGAACGCAGCACGATCAGCGGCAACTCCGTTCGGGCCTTCGGCGAAGAAGGCGACCAGGCGGCGGCCGAAGGCGGTGGGCTGTCGATGACCGGGCTGGTGCTGAGGATCGAGGGGAGCACGATCAGCGGCAACTCCGTGCACGCCGCCGAAGGCCCCTCCGCGAGCGTTGCCAGGGGCGGGGGCCTGGTGACGAGCGATCTCACCGTCACCGGCTCCACCATCGCCGGCAACTCGGCCGAAGCCGAAGAAAGCGCCGGCTTCACCATCGTCCTCGGCGCCAACATCGAGGAGCAGCCCGGCGCCACTGTCGTCCTCGGGGGCACCGTCGTCGCCGATCCGCTCGGAGGAGCCGAAAGCTGCGCAAGAGGGGTGGTGCCCGGCGGCACGGGATTCTCCTCCGCGGGGTACAACCTCGACGAAGACGGCAGCTGTGGCCTCGAAGAATCGAGCGACCTCGCCAGCGTCGTCGCGGGCCTCGAACCGCTGGCGGACAACGGCGGCCCCACGCCGACGCACGCGTTGCGAGCGGACAGCCCGGCCGTCGACCGCGCCACCTCCTTCGGGCTCACCACCGACCAGCGCGGTCTCCCCCGCCCCAGCGACTTCCCGGACGTCAGCAACAAAGAAGGCGGCGACGGCTCCGACATCGGCGCCTTCGAGCTGCAGGTGCCGCCGCCCGCGGCCGGCGGGGGGTCGCCGGTCGTCGTTACCGAGCGCCCGACCGATCGCACGCCGCCCAACACGCGCATCGTCAGCGGGCCGCCGCGCGTCACCTTCAAGGCCAAGGCCAGGTTCCGCTTCGCCTCGACGGAGGCACAGTCGCACTTCCAGTGCAAGCTCGACAAGAGGAAGTGGAGAGCCTGCGCGAACCCGTTCAGGCGCTCGGTGAAGCCGGGCAAGCACCTGTTCAAGGTGCGGGCGATCGACCGCTTCGGCAACGTCGACCCGACGCCGGCCCGCTTCGGCTGGCGCGTCAAGCGGATCAGCGGCTGATCCCGCTCCGGACGGCGCGCCGCGCCAGCTAACGTAGGCGCAGGTGTCCGGCACCGATCGCATCCACGTCACCCGCTCCCGCGCCAAGCCCGGCGGCACCGCCGCCGAGGCCGAGGGCACCGTCCCCTTCCGCCGCGCCCGCAAGCCGCCCTGGCTGAAGGTGCCGGCGCCGGGCGGGCCCAACTACCGGCGGCTGAAGGAGAAGATCGGCTCCGACAACCTCCACACCGTCTGCGAGGAGGCCAACTGCCCGAACGTCGGCGAGTGCTGGGAGCGCGGCACCGCGACCTTCATGATCCTCGGGGATGTCTGCACGCGGCGCTGCGGCTTCTGCAACGTGCAGACCGGCAAGCCGACCTGGAACGACCCGCTGGAGCCGCTGCGCGTCGCCAACCAGGTGAAGGCGATGGGGCTGCGCCACGCCGTCGTCACCTCGGTCGACCGCGACGACCTGCCCGACTACGGGGCGAGCGCCTTCGTCGGCGTCATCCGCTCGATCCGGATGCTGGCGCCCGGAGTGCAAGGTGGAGATCCTCACCCCCGACTTCCGCGGCCAGGAGATGCCGCTGGCGAAGGTCGTCCACGAGCGGCCCGACGTCTTCAACCACAACGTCGAGACGGTGCCGCGGCTCTACCCGATCGCCCGGCGCGGCTCGCAGTTCCTGCGCTCGGCCCGGGTGCTGGGGATGGCGAAGGAGATGGGCGGCGAGGAGGTCGTGACCAAGTCCGGCCTGATGGTCGGCCTCGGCGAGACCTTCGAGGAGATGGTCGAGACCTTCGGCCTCCTGCGCGAGCACCAGGTCCAGGTCCTCACCGTCGGCCAGTACCTGCGCCCGACCGAGAACCACCTCCCGGTCGTCCGCTACTGGCACCCCGACGAGTTCAAGGCGCTCGAGAGAGGCCGCCTACGACCTCGGCTTCGAGTCCGTCGCCGCCGGCCCCCTGGTCCGCTCCAGCTACCACGCCGACCAGAACCTGCCCGAGGGCAAGCGGGCCGAGAGCCTGCTCGCTTAGGGGTTAGACCTCCCGCGGCTGCGGTGCCGGCTCGTCCCAGAGGCCGAAGCGTTCGCGCCAGTAGTCGGTGAGGAAGATGTTGTTCGGGTCGCGTTCGGCGCGGAGGGCGAGGAAGTCGTCCCAGCGCGGGTACTGTTCGCGGAAGAAGTCGACCCAGGTGCGGTCGCCCTCGGGGCAGCGGGGCTGGAACTTGCCCCAGTGGAGGCGGAAGGGGATCTTTTCCTTGCGCAGCAGGTTCCAGAACTCGGCGTAGAAGGTCTCCGCCGGGTCTTCGCTGTTGTTGACGAACCAGTAGGGGTCGATGCGGAAGACGCCTTCGCTCCATTCGTCTTTGCCGTCGCTGTGGGCGGCGTTGAGCCAGAATTCCTCCGGCCCGGTCGCGTAGAGCTCCCAGGCGAAGGTGCCGGTGCGACTGAGGGCGTCGGCGGCCTCGGGCGGTTCTTCGAAGTGCTTGCGCAGCGCCCGCATCGCCTCCCCCGCGCGCGGCAGCGGCAGCCAGGCCTCGGTGAACTCGGTCGGCATCAGCACGTCGCTCGCCTGGTTGTCCATCGGCATCCCGTGCCAGCCGTAGTCGCGGAAGCGCTGCGGCTGCCCCTTTTCGGCGCCCGGCTTGTCGGCGTCGAGCCGGTTGAAGGCGGCGACTAGCTTCGGCAGGAAGTCGGGCAGCTCGCGCTTGATCAGCCCCGCCGCCGGCTCCAGCACCGTGATCGCGAGGTCGACGCCGCCCTCGATCAGCGCCCCGAGCACCTTGCCGAGGATCTCCCCCACTACGCCCAGGTCCTTCTTCCCCAGCAGCTCCAGCGCCTCCTGCAGCTGGTCGAACTCGGGGTCGAGCTTGCCCTTCGCCTTCGAGAGGTCGTCGAGGTTGCCGACGATCGTGAAGAGGAGGCCGGTCAGGTACTGCTCGGCTTCGGGGTGGTCGCCGAACTGGGAGTAGGGCCTGGGCTCGAAGCCCGGCTCGACCGCGATGCGGCGCGCCCGCCAGGTGACGAGCCGGTCGGCGCCGCGCTCGGCCCACCAGACCAGACGGGCGTACTCGGTCTCCTTCAGCAGCTGCTCCAGCGAGGGGCGGCCGGGGGCGCCGTCGCCGAAGAGGTCGGCCGGGCCGGTGTCGACGGTCGTGATCGCCTCTTCGCCTTCGATGTTGAAGGCGGGGACGCATTTGAGGATGACCTTGGAGACGACGCCGAGGAGGCCGAGGTTGGGGCACATCGCGTAGAAGAGGTCGGCGCTCTCGCCCTCGCGGCTGACTTCGTGGACCTCGCCGCGGCCGTCGACGAAGCGGAAGCCCCAGAGGTTGTTGGTGGCGGCGAAGTGCGTCGAGCCACCGGCCGAGCCGGTGGCGGTGAAGCCGCTGAGCGTCTGGTGGGTGATGCCGCCGGTCTCTTCCAGCGACCATCCCTTCTCTTCGACGAGCTGCCAGAGGAGGCTGGTCTGGAGGCCGGCGCCGCCGGTCGGGTCGCTCGGGTCAGGGCCGAGGTGGATGCCGGCGTCGGCCTCGACCAGGAGGTTCTCCTCGTCGATGACGCGCCAGCCGCGGTAGCGGTCGAGCATCAGGTTGAGGTTCGGGCCGGGCGGCGGGGTCTGGACCGTGACCCGGTCGGGGCCGGGCCGCTGCGGGTCGGTGTAGACGGCGTGGGAGACCGAGTGGGCGGCGCCGCGGACCCGCAGCTGCAGGCCCTTGCGGTTGGCGAGGCGGACGAGATCGACCAGCTCCTCCTCCGAGGAGGGGTGGTAGAAGCCGTCGGCGGCGGGGGTCGGTTCGCTCACGACCAGGCCTCGCGCAGCACCCGCAGGGCGTTGCCGCCCATGATCTTCTCCGCGTCGGTGTCGCCGTAGCGCTCGCGCAGCGGCGCCTCGAGCAGGGCCAGGCCGGAGGCGTCCTCGATGCCGCCGATCGTCGGTTTGATGAAGCCGTCGAGGTCGGAGCCGAAGCCGACGTGGTCGTAGGAGGGGCCGTCGTCGCCTCCGGTCGCTTTGGCGATCGCGTCGATGTGGCGGAAGACGATCGGCAGCGATTCCTCGAGCGTCTCGGTGTGCTTGCGTTTCGGCAGCAGGCCGTCGTTGAGCTGGTGCTGGGCCATGATCAGGCCGACGACGCCGCGGCGCTCGGCGATTCGCTTCAGGGTCGCCTCGTCGTGCATGTAGCGCTGCTTGCCGAAGCGGTAACCGGCGTGGGTGGAGATCACCGGCATCTTGCGCTCGGGGTCGATCTCGTCGATCAGGTCGAGGGTCTCGGCGATCGCCTCCGGGCTCATGTGGCTGAGGTCGATCAGGATCCGGTTCTCGACCAGGCCGCGGACGAGCGCTTCGCCGCGCGGGGTGAGGTGGTCGCCGTGGGGCTGGGGGAAGACGAAGTCGTAGACGCGGTCGGGGATGAAGGGGACCGCGTTGGCGTTGGTCGCGACCTGGCGGAAGAAGAGGTGGGCGACGGTGACGTAGCCGACCCCGCGCCTGGCGAGCTCGGCGCAGTGGGCGGCGATTTCCTCGTCGCTGTTGCCGACGTGGCAGCCGCCCTCGACGGCGTGGACGAGGGCGGTGGCGCCGGCGGCGGCCGCGGCGTCGAGCTCGGCCCGGTTGGCGACGACGCGGATCTCGGCCGGGTCATGCGTGGCCACCTCCGCCGCGACCGTTTCCAGATCCTTCATCAGGTTGCCGAAGTCGTCGGTGCCGGGGGGCGAGCCGTAGGGGACGGTGAGGTCCATCTCGTCGAATGGCCGCAGGAGGACCGACATCGCCAGGGTCACCTTCCCCCGCCGCAGCTTCTCGACGTCGATCCGGTAGGTCCCGTCCCAGGTCGGGAAGTTGCCGATTTTGTTGGCGAACCGGATCACCAGAGCCCGCACCCGGTCGCCGAGCGTCGGCTGCTCGGAGGAGCCCATCAGCTTCGAGGTGGTGCCGGGATCGACCCCGCTGAGGACCCGCAGCGGGTAGTGGGCGTGCAGGTCGGAGAACATCACCCGTACCCTAAAGGACCCTGATTGAAATGAAAACGGCTGTGCTGCCCCGGCCGCCTACAATCCACAGGACGGGGCCATAGCTCAGTTGGCAGAGCGCGTCGCTTGCACCGACGAGGTCGCCGGTTCGAATCCGGCTGGCTCCACTAGTTACTAGTCGTCGAAGTCGAAGTCCTTTGGAGGCTTCTGCTCGAACCAGAGCTCGTCGTCCTCCGGGGCGTCCTCGAGGAAGTCGGGGGTGTCTTCGAGCACGTCCTCGTGGCCGGTGTCGGGGTCGTAGTCGGTCTTCGACTCGTCCTCTTCGACGGGCTGCTCGGCACGCGGGGTGGGCTGCTCGTACTCCTCCGAAGCCGGCTCGAGCCCCCCTTGCGGCTCGTCCTCTTCTTCGAACGGCGCCTCGAGCGCCTGGTCGAGCTCGTCGGAGAGGCGCTGCTCGCTCCAGAACTCCTCGTCCTCTTCCTCCTCCTCGGCGGCCTCCGGCGCGGGCGGCTCGGCGCGGGCGGCGTAGATCTCGGTCGCCGGTTCGACCGGCGCCAGCGGCGGCTCGGAGGCCTCCGCCTCGACGATCTCCTCGTCGGAGGGGCTGGCGGCCTCGGTCGCCGGCGCGTCCTCGGTCCCCATCTCGGCCTCGATGTCGAACATTTCCGTCGGCTGTTCGGCGATCGCGTGGCGCTCTTCGGTCGAGTGACCCGGCTCCGGCACCTCGATGACGGCCTCGTGCTCGGCAGCCGGCGCCTCCTCGACGACCTCCGGCGGCTCCTCCTCGGCGGGAGGCGCGGCGCCTGGGCCGGGTCCTCGGCCGGTGCGGCGGGCGCCGGCGGCTCCTGCAAGTCGGCGATGTTGATCCGGCGGCCGGCCTCGGGCTCCTCCCCACCGGGCGCAGCCAGGAACTCGGTCGGCGCCTCGGCCAACGGGTCGGGCTCCTCCGGCCGCCCAGGCGGACCGAACGCCTCGTCCTCCAGGCGTTTGATCTCAGACTCATCGGCGCCGTGCTGGCGCTTCAGTTCCAGATGCTCTCGGATTGCGTCGTCGAGAATGCTCATGCTCGCGCCTCGTCGAGGAGGCTGCCAAAGACTATGCGGTTATCCTGTCGCTTGCGAGGCAGTGGGACCAACTTCCCAGCCCGCAAAGCCCGGGGCTATAGCTCAGCTGGCAGAGCGCCTGGATCGCACCCAGGAGGTCGGCGGTTCGAATCCGCCTAGCTCCATCGGAGGAAGTCCCTGCATCTCGCAAACTTCACTTTTTGCAGGGCTTTCCAACCGCCTCCGGAATCCGCTCCTATTTCAGGCACTAGTGCCTGAAATCGCGGGGATGCGAAGGGATTAGCGGCGATTTCAGGTTATTCCGCCTCGCTTTACGGCGGCGCCGGAGCTACGGTCGCGCCGACCTGAAAACAAAGTGCCCCCGCGCTGCTGACACAGCCGGGGGCGTGGCACAGGAGACCGGAGCCTCCCATGCAAGACAAGCCTACGGGCGCGGACCGTGGTCCCGCCACCCTCAGCAGGAACGACGAGCACATCCGCGACCAGTGGAGCCTCCTTCGCGAGGTCCTCGACGTCAACCCGGAAGTTCGCACCAAGGACGAGCTGGTGCGCGAACTGACCACCGCCTCCCCTGAGTGGGAGCAGCGTGACCGGTTCGATCGCGCCCTGCAGGATCTCGTCGCAGGCGGCCTGCTCCACATCCGCGCCGGCGATCTGGTTCTGCCGACGCAGCCCGCTGTCCATTTCGACGCCCTCTACGAAGTCGCCTGATGGATGGCAGGCTCAAAAACGAAGATGTCGCCAAGCGCTTCGGCAGAAATTTGCTCCATGTCCGTCGTCGTGCGGGGTTCTCCCAGGAAGAGCTCGGCAGGCTCACCTCCCTGCACCGGACCCACATCGCCTACATGGAGGCCGGGATCCGCCTACCTCGGCTGGACACCCTGATCAAGCTCACCTCCGCCTTGGCCTGCGGAGTCGACGAGCTGATCTGGGGAATCGACTGGATCGTCACCACGCCCACCAGGCCGGGCAGCTTCGCTGTCAACTCCCAGGGCTAGGACAAGGGCCGTGTCGACGAAGACGAAAGAGAAACCTAGCCCCGAAGAGGTACTCCTGTTCTGCCTCCAACACCCGCTGCGGAAGCAGCTCTTGCGGCTCTTCGTCAAAGAGAGGGGGGATCTGAGCCCGAAGGAGCTCACGATCCCCACGAACGTCGACCTCTCCAAGGTCGGCTACCACGTCCGCGTCCTCGCCGAGCAGGGCGCCGTGGAGCTGGTCGACACGCAGCCGCGACGTGGCGCAGTCGAGCACTTCTACGAAGCAACGGCCCTCGTTGACGAAGTGTCCTGGGGCCGGGCGGTCCTTGGACTACCCAAACCTCGAGGACGTCGACGAAGCAAACCATCGAGCAGCAAGGAGGATCAGAGATGAGTCAGGCAAAACGCCTCGGCCCTGGCGAGCTGGGCAAGCTCGTCCTCGGCCATATGCGCCGGCACAGGAAAGACGCGCCGCACACCGCGAGCGCGATCGCCAAAGCGATCAAACGCTCCTCGGGGGCGGTGGCCAACTGCCTCGGCCGCCAGGAGAAGCAGAAGAAGGTGCGGCTGGTGAAATCCAGGCCGCGCGAATACGAGCTGGTCGAGTCCAAAAAGAGCTAGGAGGGTCCAGTGCCTGGTCCAAAAGTGACGAGCCTTCGGATGCCCGAGACCATGACGGCGGAACTCGTCGCCATCGCCCACACCCGCAACATCTCGTTAGCGGACGCACTCCGCGAGGCGCTTGAGGAATACATCACCGCTCAGCGCAATGACCAGGGCTTCAAAGAGCGGTTAAGGAAGGTTCTCGAGGAGGACGGCGGGGTCCTCGACAGCCTGGGAGACGACTAGCAAATCTACTCTTCGGTCGACCTGCCGCTCGTCGGGTATTCGGCGAGCCGGCGGGTCTCGGCGAAGCTCCGTGAGGGTCTGGTCCTGCCGCTTCGGAGACGATCGGCGAGCCCCCAGGGCCGAGTCGGGTCGTAGCGCGAGAGCAGGATTCCAAAGGAGATTCCCTGGCCGGCGGGCTCTAGTAATCGTGGTGGCGCAGGGCGAAGTGCCAGTGACCGGCGAGCCACATCACCACCTCCACCCCCTGCCAGCCCCTATCAAGCGCTGATCTGCGACTGTCGAAACAGCCGGCGCGCCGGTAGCGACCCTATGAGCCGCACACAGGCGGACGCGCCTTTCTCCTACCTCCAACCCTCGCCCAAGCTTCGGTTCCCGCCACGTCGCCCCACACGGCCTCATCTTCTAATCAAGGGTCCTGAATTACGGCCGGCGCTTGGATTCAGACAGCAAGCTGCTCGAGGACCCGGCGGTCGGCTTCCATTCGCTTCTTAAGGTGGTGCTGGAAGTCGGGATCAGCCCGGCGCTCGGCGACATGCTTGGCGACCGCGTCACGCACCACCTCGGAGACCGACGAGCCATCTACCCGCGCAACAGCGGCGAGTTCGTCAGCCAAACCCTCCTCAAGGCGCATGGTCGTAACTTTGATCGCCATAATCCCTCACTCTTTCTCCTGCGCGATGCTTTCGAGCGCCCACAGCAGCGCGTCGGCGGCCGCGGTGGTCCTGCGCCCGTCGCTGGCGACCCACTCGTGGCCCTCGGCGCGAATACCGCCCCGCTGCATCAGCTCGTGAAGCAGGCCGGGATCGACCGAGGGGACCCCCAAACCGGGGAGGTTGATGCCGCTGGCCTCCCTACCACCTGGTCGAAGCTCGGCGGGATCGAGCTTCACCATGCCGAGCCATTCAGCCACGGCGCCTTCTGAGTAAGGGCCGGTGAGGATGATCTGGCGCATTGGCAGGTCGAAAGTGCCGACGGCCATCAGCACGTCGCGCGGGAGCACACGCATCGCGGTGGTCCGGTAGCGCTGCATCATCCGCCCCGCCGCCTGGTTGGCGCGGTCGGCGAGAGTGCGAACGTTCTCGTGCTGTCCGTAGATCGCCCCCTCGTAATAGATCGTTACCCGGTCGGAGCCCACCTCCGGCTGACCGACGATCGCCGAGCCGCGAGCGATGTCGGCGGTGGCTCGCCCGCCGCCGTTGGGGAGGTAGACAACTATCTCGCGCTTCTCGACGGCCCTTCCTCCCGCACTCATACGGCTACCTTCTCCCGTTCGAGGTCAGTCCGCGGTCGCTTCGAATGGGAGGGCCGAGGCTTCGACTTCCCGCCCCTTAGCCGCTCATAGCCGGGGCCAGCAAGCTCCCAGGTTCCGCGCGGCGAATCCGGCTTCAGGCAGCCGGCCTGCATGAGCTTGGAGCGGGCTTTGTCGAGCCGGGCTTCCCAGCGGACTTCTCCCGAGGGCAGCGCTTCGCGGTCGAGATCGGAGAGCTGGTCGCCCACCTCCGCCAGTACCGCCTCGCGGATCTCCCGCCGGCGGGCGAGCCCGTCGCGCTCGGCAAGCGCGCGCAGGATCGGCAGCTCGTAGGCCGCGCATCCCAGATTGCGCGGCGGCTCTGCGGGGAACGGGACGGCGACGACCCGTTCGCCGTTGACCAGCGCCTTCAGCCGCGCCCGCTCGCCGGGCTCGCGACTCATCATGTGGGCATAGACGCGCAGGGTGAACGCCGGGTCGGTGTGGCCCAGCTGTTCCATCACCGTGATCGGGTCCTCGCCGCAGGCGATCAGGACCGAGGCGAACGTGTGGCGCAGGTGGTGCGGCGTGAGACCTCTTGGCAGGGGGATGCGACCACGCGCCTCCAGCAGTTCGTTGGCGCGCTCGAAGACTTTGGCCAGGACCCGCTCGCGGAGGTTGTCCTTGTCGCGGCGACCGCCGGTGGCGGTGGGGAAGGCGAGATCATCGGGTCCGCTGCGGTAGGCCGATACCTTGTGGGCGGCCAGGAGGTCGCGCAGGATCGGCAGCATCTTGATCTCGCGCAGCCCAGCCTGGGTCTTGGAGCGGCCGATGAAGAGACGCCCGCTGGCGAGATCGACGTCACGCCACTGCATGTAGCCGACCTCCAGCGCGCGCGGGCCGGCGAGGACGAAGGTGGCGACGATCACCGTGCGTTCGGCCAGGGTGAAGTGGATGTCGCGGTCCAGCTCTTCTGCGGCACCGAGGATCGCTTCGATCTGCTCGGCGGTGTCGAGGTGAACCGGGGGCTTCTGCGGCTCGATCAGACGCCGACGCTTCCCCGCCGCGGCGTTCTCGGTGACGAGCTTGTATTCGAGCGCAACCGAGAGCACCCACTGCAGCGAGTCGATCGTGTGGTTGATCGAGGTGGCGGCGAGGGGCCGAAGGATCCGGCCTCGCTCGTCGCGCAGCGGCTTTCGCCGATCGATCGCCCGCTGCCGAGATTCGGCCTCCTGCACCTTGTAGTGGCGGTAGGCATCGACCGCTTCGACGTCGATGTCCAGCAGCGGCCAGTCGCCGAAGTAGGGGAGCAGGTGGCGAAGCGCCCATTCCAAAAAGGCGATGTGGTTGTCGCTGACCTGGCCCTTGCGGGAGGCGACGAGCTGGCGGGCGAAGGGGCCGAAGATCGTCTTCGCCCTGCCCTCCTCTCCCTCGTCTCCGGATCGGCGCTTCTTCTTCTTCTTCGGCGAGACCCAGATGCCGCGGCGGACGTCGGCGAGGATGTTTTCCAGCTCTTCCTCGGCGCGCTTGTAGGTCCAGCCTTCCCGCTCGAAACCGAGCGTCAGATATTCGCGCTGGCCGTAGGCCCAGAAGCGCAGCGCGTAGCCGCGACCGCTCTTCCAGTTGCGCTCCAGCACCTCGCCCCTTTGCCTGGCTGCCATCACTGCCCTCCTCGCGTTCCGGCGCGCTCGAAGGGCGGGCGAGATGGCCTGGCGGGGCTAGGCTTCTCATGTGCCGAAGGCCCTTCTTCGGCGCCGGGCCGGGGGGCGTGTCCGCGCCGCCCCGGCCGCTTATGTCCTTGCCGACCGACCATAGCTCTGGTGCGCGGGGAAAGCGAGTCGGATCTGAACTCGCCGCTAATCCCCGGCAATCGCCGCGCATCCGGGCGCTCACTGGGCTCGCCGAGCTGCCCGGCGACCTCGTCGGGATCGAAGCGAAGGCGGGGCCGGGGGCCGGTGCCGAGACGGCGTGCGCCGAGGCGCTCGGCATTGTCGTAGACCCAGCGGCGGCTCACCCCCCACCAGCGCGAGACCTCCTCGGCGGAGATCAGCTCCCGCCGCGACCGGCGTGGCTCCACGTCGCCCAGCAGCTCGGCGAGGCGGCGGGCGAGCGCCTCGATCGATTCGGGATCGAGGCGGACCTCCTCGGCCGCAGCAGCCGGCTCGGCGCTCACCGCCGCCTCCCTAAAGGGCCGCGGCGCACCTTCGGCTTGCGGGTGCCCTTCGGCGAGTGGTGAGCGATCCGCGCGGCGGCGATCTCTAGGTAGGCCGCTTCGAGCTCAATGCCGACGAAGCGCCTGCCCTCGAGCACGGCGGCCGCGCCCGTCGACCCCGAGCCGGCGGTCGGGTCGAGCACCACGCCGCCGGGCGGGCAGAGAAGGCGCACGAGCCAGCGCATCAGATCCAGCGGCTTCACGGTCGGGTGGAAGTTGCGCGCGTCGCCACTCACGTCACCGCTGGGGAAGAGGTCGAGGGCGCGGCGAGGGAGGCGCTCGCAGCCAGCGTCCTTCTCTTTGCGGCTCGCCTTCGGACAGTAGAGAAACCGACTCGGCGCCAGACGCGAGCGACCTTCGCCAGTGCAACCGTCGGCCACCGCGACGGCGCAGCCGGGCGCGCAGTTCCCCTCCTTGCAGTCGGGGTCGTGGCCGAGGAGGACGTTCGCCGGGTGGCGCCCTTCGACCCGACAGCTCTCGGTATTGAGCGCACCGGTGCCTTGGCGGGCGATCGTCTCCTCGGTCGTCCCGCCCAGCTCGCGGCGGGCGAGGACGATCGGCTCGAAGGCGGGCTTCAGCGTCGTCGCCCGTCCGCCGGGATAGCGGCGCGACTTCGACATCCCCTCCGAGTAGAGCCACATCAGCGTGTCGCGGATCTCGAGGCCCGACTCCTCGATGCCGCAGGCCAGGCGGTGGAAGGTGCGCGGGGAGCCGAAGGCGACGAGGAAGCCGCCCGGCTTCAAGACTCGACGGCACTCGCTCGCCCAGATCCGGGACCAGACCTCGAATGCCTCGTTCGGAGTGAGCCGCTCGTGCCCGGCCTGCACCGCCGCCTCGCGGAGTGCGCCGGAGTCCCATTGCTCGTTCTGGAAGCCGATCCCATACGGCGGATCGGTGACGATCGCATCGACGCTTTCCGGCGCGAGCTCGCCCAGCACCTCCAGGCAGTCGCCTTCGAGCAACCTCACGTCGCTTCGCGAAGCCGCCCGGTTGCGGCTGCACCGCGGCCGCCGGCCCGCTTTCCGCGCCGGGCTCATCCGGACTCCTCGGCCGGGTTGCCGAGCCAGTCCACTGGCCGGCCCGGATCGCGCACGTCGCGGAAGACCGGCGCGTACGGTCCATCGCGCCGCAAGTCCTCCAGCAGGCAGATCGAGATCGCCACCTCGGGCGTCCGCGGCAGCAGCGGGTTGCCTGCCAGGAGCACACTCGCGGTTGAACGGCGCCGCACAAGCGCCTTCCGCGGGGCGCCGGCAAGGACGCAGTGGACCGGCGGGAAGACGGGGTAGCGCTCCCGCCAAAGCGGCTCGCGCCCCTTGGGCTCCTTCGCCCGATGAAGCTCGGCGTAGCGGGCGAGCTCGGCGGCGAGGCGATCCACCGAGAGCGTCGCCCGGTCGAGCTCGAGGAAGCGCTGCTCGATCGCGATCTCGGAGCCGTCCTGGCGCAGATAGGTGAAGACGGCGTCGGCGACGAGCGAGCGCCTGCGTCGCCCGCGCCCGCGCGAGAGCGGGTGGTAGACCTCGTGGCGCCAGGCGAGCGGGCCGAACTCGTCGCCGCGCTCACTCGCAGAGCGCAGGAAGCAGATCGCCGCCTCGTTGACCGCGAGCGTATGTGGCGCCAGCGGCCCGGCGGCGAGCTCGGCCCCGACCGGCGGCTCGCCCTCCAGCGTTCCCGCTTCGCGGGCCACTCGCGCGCCCTGCTCGGTCGCATGCCAGAGGCGCCGCCGCCCGTGCGCTGAGGGAACGTAGCCGGCGAGTCCCACCGTCCCCAACCTCTCCAGCAACTTCTGCACCCAGCGCGGCTTGGCATCTCGCGAGTGGATCGCCTGGACCTGGGGCGTCGAGAGCACGCGGTGGGCCGCGAGCGACGCGAGAACCTCTATCGCCTTCGGGGGCAGGGACCGGAGGGCGGGGCGCTCAGTCATCGGCCTCGGTCTCCTCGTCGGGCGCGCGCGGCGGCTCGGGCATGCCGGGCGACTCCGAGCCCAGGCCGCCGCCATCACTTCGCTCCTTCAGCGCCGCAAGGATGCGGTCGTCGAGCCCGTCCAGATGGGGGGCCACCTCCTCTGCGGATCGCCCCGGCGCGTTGCTGGCGTGCCGGCCCTTCTGGCCGGATCCCCCGGTGACAGGCTCGTCGATGACGTCCTCCACCTGCACCCCGCCGAGGGCGAACGGCGAGCTGAGTCGGCCCTTGTGGGTGACCTGGGCGATGAAGCGGAAGCGCTCCAGCCTGGTCAGCGCCTCCGGGCTCACGCGCCCGCCCCACTCCTTGGTCACGAGCGCGGCGGCGTGGGAGTTGAGCGTCGAGGCGAGCAGGTGCGAGCGGTTGGTGAGAAGCGCGTTCAAGGTCGCCGCGCTGAGGCGCTCGGGGTTCTGGTTCAGCAGCACCGCCCGTAGCCCGAACTTGGCGCTCTGCTCGAGAAGGGCGGCGAGGTTGCCCGAGGCGGCGCCGTCGTAGCTCTGCACCTCGTCGAGGAAGACCCAGAACGGCTTGCGCTCAGCGGGCGCAAGGTCAGACCGCCCCCGCGCGGCGTGCAGGAGGTCGAAGAGCAGCAGGTTGGCCACCAACCGGTCGCGGGTGCCGCCCGTCCCGGGACAGGCCAGGACGATCTTGCCGGTGTCCATCGCCTCGCGGACGCGGTAGGTGCTCTGGCTCTGGCCCAGCAGCGCCCTGATCTGGGGCGAGCGGCGCAGGCGGTCGACCATGTTGGTGACCGGGGTGATCGCCTCGGAGGCAAGGAGCGGGAAGCGATCGGTCCAGAAGCGCTGGTCGGCGCGCGGCAGGAAGGGCAGCGCCGCCTCGCGCCACTCGGCGTCGCTCAGGAGCGTTGGGATCTGGAAGATCGTCGGCGCCAGCTCAGCGTCGAGCCGCTCCGCGATCGCGGCGAGCGCCGCGGCGGCCTGGGTGGTCAGGTTGATCGCCCGCGTCGAGCGCTCGCCCCATTCGAGCGCCGAGGCGAAGGCATCGACGACCGCCTCGACCCGCGCCTCGCTCTCGATCGCATCGCCGCCGAACTCGAAGAGGTTCCAGCCGGGCTGGGCGGCCGGGGAGCTGCCGGGGCCGAGGTCGATCCGCACCACCCGCTCGGGGCCGACCGCGGCGAGGTAGGGCTCGATCCGCGCCAGGCCGTCGCCGTGGGGGTCGAGGAAGAGGCCGCCGTGACCGGCCCTGACGAGGTGGGCAAATTGGGCGATCGCCGCCTCGGTCTTGCCGTAGCGGGAGCGGCCGGCGATGTAGGTGAAGAAGGTGTCGGCGGTCTGGACGCCGACGGTCTGCAGGCCCGACTCCGTGCTCACCGAGCCGAGCGGGATCAGGTCTTCCTCGCCTTTCTCGAAGCTCGGCAGATCGGGCGGCGGCGAGAGCAGCGCCCCTGAGCGCAGAACGTCGCGCTCGCCGCAGTGGACGGTCGGCGGCTTCAGGAACCCCACGAGCTCGCGCGCCGTCAGGATCGTCTTGCGGGCGGGCCGAAAGAGGCCGGTGGCGAAGCGGCGATCGAAGCTCCTCCGCCGCAGCGGGACGTCGGAGCCGAGGAACGCGATGCCGGGGATCGGCAGGCCCGAGGCTCGCAGGTAGTTGCGCCCGCCCAGCGGCCGGAAGGCAGCGAGCAGGCCCGACATCGCCGCCTTCGCCTGCCCCCGCGTCGGCGCTTCGCTGCGCAGCATGATCTGCGCCTCGAAGAGCTCGCCGGAATCGCGCAGCTTCGCGTCGACCGCCTGGACCGCCCCGCGCCGCTCGACCTGCTCCTGGGGGTTGGGCCTGGGGCGGCGGCGCTCTTCGCCGTTCAGGAGCGCCGCCAAGTCGCGGCGCTCGCAGTGGATGCGGCGCGCCTCGCGGCGCAGTCGTCGACGCAGGCGCGCCGCGCGGAAGCCGCTCGCCGGCAGCAGGTCGACGCAGACGCTCGCATCCTCCCCCTCGGAGCCCAGCCGGCCGAGCGCCGCGGCGAAGGGCTGCAGCGGATCGGGCTTCGGCGAGAGCCGGGCCAGGGGCTCGACGCTCGGCCGGGCCAGCACGAGCTCGGTCCGCAGCACCGCTCGCTTGACCTCCTCGGCTTCGGAATCCGCTGCCCGCCTCCCCCTCGGGATCGCCCTTGACATAACCGAGCGCGAGCTCGATCACCTTCGGGTTGCCGGCGGTCAACGCCAGCACGTCGTCGAGCGTCTCCTCCGGAAGGTCCTCAAGCCGGAGTCGCGCCAGGCAGTCTCGGGCGAAGTCTTCAGGCGATTCGAGCTTCGTGACCCGGATCGTGCGCGTGTATTCCCGGAGGTCCGCCGGGATCCCGCCCGGTCGTACCGTGACGAGCGCCTTGCTTCCCCGGGGCAGCACCGTGAGCCACTCCGCGACGGCAGGGTCGACGATGGTCTCGAAGTTGTCGAGGATGAGGAGGAAGGGATGACGGCGCAGCTCGACGCCCATGTCTCCCTCGTCGCTGCTGCCCCGGTTGTAGTTGAGGACCCGGGCCACCTTGCGCAGGATGCCCTGCAGCGTGGTGGAGCCGGGCTGGGGGCGATCCGATATCCAAATGACGGCCTCGAACCCATGGCCGAAATCGTCGATCAGCCTTTCGGCGAGCTCGCGGGCAATCGTGCTCTTGCCGACACCGCTAGGCCCTTCCAGGGCGATGACCCGGTAGGTAGATGCGAGGGCTGCATTTACCTCTCCCTCGACCTGCGGCTGATCGAAGTAGACCCTGTAGGTGGGTCCAGGCAGGTTGTCGAGCACAGGGACCTCGGCAAGCCGGTCACACAGTTTGCCCCAGTGGTCTCCCCACGCCTGCTCCGCCGCCTCGCGAAGCCCGGCCACGACGATCACCTCGTCCGGCAGTTCGGCGGACTCCAGCGGTATGTGGGATTCATCGTCCGTCACGGCTGGGCAGAGAAGACGGTTGCGGCGGCCGTCGACCCTTACCGCTTCGAGCTTCGCCAGTACCCCGGAGTGGGAGATCCCGTCGAGCGTCCCCGAGCCGCCCAGCCGGAAGCTGCCGGTGGCCACGCAGCCGAGATCCGGCAACGGGGACCCCATCAACTCACTGGCTCGCTGCAGCAGACCAAGCGCGACGGGAAGGCCGGCCGAGCGACCGGTCAGCAGCTCGGACCCGGGTTGACCCGAGATCAAACCCAGGAAGCGGACGAATAGGTGCCGCAGCCAGCCGATCGCCTCCTCGCCCGCGCCCAGGCTCTGGAGCAGCTCCAGCGCCGCGTCGCGCCCGTCGCGCACGCCGGTCAGGAAATCGTCGTCCATCTGCCCGGGTGGGGCCTGGATATCGCCCCCTATGCCCCCCGGCGCAGGGTCGGTCGGCTCGACCTGCATTCCGAGGAGCAGCGCAAGGTGGCCATCGCCGCGCTCTGACAGGGAAGGGCGGTTGAGGAGGACGGGTACGTCGACCCGTATTAGACGCCAGCCCTCATCCCGCTGCCTCGGCCGACAGCTACAGATAAGTTCCTGCGCCCGCTGACGATCCCTGACGACGACCTGCCCCGGGTCGGCAGGGACGGGCGTCGGCGTGGCCAGCAGTTCGCGGATCTCCGAGAGCGCCTCAAGGGTCCTCGGATCGGCGGAGGCGAGAACCCGATCGAGGTGCCCGAGATCCGTCAGACCTCGGGGCATGCCGTAGAGCGCCTCGCCGGAATGGGCCTCGTAGACCCATCCCTGCAGGCTGCGGACGAGGTCGGTGGCCGCTTTCAGGTCATCTACCGAGCGCAGCGCCAAAAGCCCGCCGAGAACGCGGTCGCGCGGGCTGGGCGCCTCGTTGATCAGCGTAGCGTCAGACGACAACGGCCAGCCTCGCGATCAGGTGGTCAAGCGGCTTGTCCCACTCGGGCGAACGAGGAGAGATCGGCAGACGACGAATCGCGAGCAACGGCTGGTCGTCGAAGGCAACTTCCCCCCGGCGAGGCCAGATGGTGATCACCGAACGCTTCAGGTCCAGTTCTATCTCTGCCTCGCGCCTAGTCCCAGCAGCACTGAGGGAGACGACGATCGGATCGTCGAGCTCCTGCCCGACGCGCAGCAGGGAAGCACTGTCCGCACGGGCCAGAGCCGACGTCTGGCGAAGTCGGGACCGGATCGAGGTCACGTTGACCCGGCACGAGCCACGGCGACGCAGTCGAGGGTGGGACGGCAGCCGGGTATGCCCGGATTCATCAGCCGCGGGGACGGGCACCGTACGCAGTTCCTCGTCCAGGCGCTGGAACAGGTCCGATTCGCGGACGCCGATTCGCTCGACCAACCAGGTCAACACATGCTGGTGGCTCGAGATCGCCCACTCGCGCTGCGTCGGCATCGCGGCGACGACCTCCGCCAGGGCAGCCCCTTCCCACTGGTTGGTGGGGTGTCTCTGGACCCGCCAGACCATCGAGCCCCGCCCCGCGAACTCCGGCCCGATTCGCGTTCCCGGAGCGGCGATCACCCACTCCAGCTGACTGAGCCCGTCGCTCTTCGTGCTGTAGCCGAGCAGCTGTCGCCCACCGTGCCTTCCAACCGTCGGCTGGTAATCCAGATCTGCGCTCCGGGAGCACAGTCGATCCAAAAGCGTTCCCGGATTCGTCGTCTCCGGCCTGCTGTGGTTGGCATTCATCGCAGGCATGATGAGCAGGCAACAGTCTTGCCCTGCCATAACTCGCAATTGAACGGTTGCGTGGCTAGGTCGGCGAAAGAGGAACGTCCATAGAGCCAGCTGCCACCGGGCCGCTACTAACTGGCCCGCGCCGCACAAGCGGTGTCGTTGGCGACACATTGAGGCGAGCAGCCAGCGCCCTTATTCATCCCGACTCGATCTCGAACCGCTTTCTCCATTTCAGGCACTTTTCGCCAGAAGTGCCTGACTCCGGCGACTCGATCTGGATCAAGTTCGATGTTGACGCCGAGCTCTTGGAGCAGGTCAGCCGTCCCGCATTTAGTGGTGCTGGATCGGTTGCCATGCTTTGCCACTGCGCAGCCAGCGCCTGCGGCTACGAGGGCTGCCGTGGTCGAGATATTGAACGTCGTCGGTCCACCACCCGTCCCCGCGGTATCTACCAGGTCCTCACGCTCTACTTCGACGGGCGTGGCCAACGAGCGCATCGTGCGGACCAGCCCGACCACCTCGGAGACCGTCTCGCCCTTCGCCCGAAGTGCGACCAAGAAACCCCCCGTCTCAATCAGACCCGCCCGCCCTTCCATGATCTCGGCCAGGACTGCAGCGGCATGGTCCGCCGTAAGGTGCTCTCCTGAGCAGAGGGCATCGATCGCCCTCGTGACCAGGGCATTCGGCGACACGTCAATCGACTCCTAGCCTACGGGCGATAACTCTCACAGAGAGCCTCATCATCTGTCCTGCCTCCTGACCTCTTGGCCGCACAGGGGTTGAAGCCAGGCGATCACATCCTGTCGTTCAAGAGCGGATAGGGAAGGTGCTCCCGCTCGGCGAACGCGCAGCTCTGCGGGGTGCAACCTCGCGCGCCCGGGATGCGGTCCCATCCCTCGGGGACGGGTCGCCCGGGAACCCCGGTTTGCGGATAGACGTAGACGACGAGGTACCTGACCCCCGCCGAGGCCGCGGCCAAATCGACCTCCTCGCCTGTGGTGCTCGACAGGACGACCGAGGGGATCGTCGCGTGCAGCAAGCGCTCGCCGGCACCATCGTCCTGCGGGACGGGCAGATCGTCCGGGAGGCTATGCAGGTCGTGGCTCATGCCGCGCGATCATCGCACTCACCTGGCAACGCCACGCACCTCCGCCCCTACCCAGCCCAGCCAGCCGCTGTCGAGAACGATGCGGGCGAGCTGTTCATAGCCTGCTGCTCCCGGATGGGCTTCGTCGGAGGCGGCCGGTCAGATCGCCGGACGGCCAGAAGCCGCACCCGATTTTGAGCACAGCCGAGTGGGGCAAAGGTCGGGTGTGCCGGATTGTGGCGCCAATCGCCGGTCTCAGATGGGATCGAGCAGACGCGCCAGCTGCCACCGCATCGCCCGATCGCCGGCAGCATCGCCGCGCCAAAGGCGAGAGCGGGCGCTCCTAGGAGGACGGCCTTGCATCTCCCCTCGGCGAGGTCGCGGCCTTCAGCGGATCGCGTGGAGCTGGGCGGCGTAGTCGGGCCCGGTCAGCTGCAGCGATTCCAGGCCGGGGAGGTCGACCGCGAGATCGCCCTGCAGCATCCCGGTGCCGCTGGAGAAGGTCGCCTCGCCCCTGAAGGGGGCGGGAGGGCGCAGCCTGGCCGACGTGAGGTCGGGCCGATAGAAGAAGGCTGCGAGGGATCCGGTGACGCCGATCCTGCGCTCGATGGTCAGGCCACCCCTGGGGACCTCGATCCTCTCCACCGCGAAGCGAACGCTGTTGGCATTCCTCGAGGCGGTGAACCAGGTCAGGCCGGGGGTCCGCGGCGCGGCGACGCGGCGGACGAGCAAGGACGCGCGGGCGGTCCAGATCCGTTCGACCCGGGTCGGTCCGTGCGGGGCGCCGGGTGAGGCGCCCCTCGCCCGCTGCGCGTAGACCGGCCTGGCAGCGCGGCGGCCCCCCGTGCAGCGGCGCCGGAGCGCCGGCCCGACCGATCCCCGCGCGCGGACGGCCTCGACAGCAGCGAAGCCGCCCTCACCGTGAATGCTGATCGTGCCCGTGAAGACGCCGAGACGGCGGGTCGCCCGTCCCGCCCCGCAGCGACCTCCGCGGCGACCGGGAACGGCCACCGTGCGGGTCGCTCCGGAGGGCTCGAAGCCGACGTCGATCCTCCCCAGCGCGCCGAGGTCGGCGGCGATCCTCCCGGGACCGACCGAATCGCTCACGTAGTACGTCGAGGAGAGGCTCAGATCCGCCCCGCGCAGCGGCGTGGGCTGCACGCCGCCCGTCGCCGAGGCGCTCGCCGTCGGGTTCGAGCGCTCGAGCGAGATCAGCGTCTGGCTCCCTTCGGTCCTGACCTGCAGGGTGTAGCCGTTGGAGGCCGGCAGGCGGAATCCCATCGTCTCTTCGCCGGCCGCGGCCGCCCAGGCCCCGGCCGGTGCGCCGAGCAGCGAAATCACCGCCGCCATTAGTCCGAGATACCCCCGCATCCCTGGGAAACATAGCGGTTTTAGAAGAACTTTCAGGCGGTGTCAGAGCTAAGACAATGCGCTTCCCTTCCGCGACGCAACTTTTTGCCGCCGCTGCGGTTGCATCGGGTGACTGACGGCGACGGGGAGGCGAAGATGAGGAGCTCGAGCGGAGTGGTTCGCGGTTCGGCGGCGGCGCTGGCGGCGCTGATCTGTTGCCTGCTGCCGGCGATCGCCGCGCCGACCTACGGGGCGAGCTGGGAGACGCGGCAGCTGCCCGGGGAGGCGGCCGGGTCGGCGCTCTTCGGCGTCTCCTGCCCGACCGCCTCGCTCTGCGTCGCGGTCGGCAGCAACAACGCGATCGCCTCCTCGACCGACCCGACCGGCGCTGCGTCGAGCTGGAAGGTGGTCTACCCCGGCGAGGGACCGCTGACGACGTCGAGCGGCTTCTTCAGCGGCCGCCAGATCCGGGGCGTCTCCTGCCCCTCGCAGCGACTCTGCGTCGCAGTCAGCTTCGACGGCAAGGTCTACACCGCGACCGACCCGACCGGCGGCGCCGGCGCCTGGCGGGTCGCCGACCTCTCCGGCGACGGCCCCAACGCCCACTTCTACGGCGTCTCCTGCCCGACTGAATCGTTCTGCGCGGCCTCGGCCGGCGGCGCCAAGGTGGCGACCACCGTCAACCCGACCGGCGGCGCCGGCGCCTGGACCGTCACCCAGCTCGAGGCGCCGATGGAACTGCGCGGGATCGACTGCGCCTCGGCCGCGCTGTGCGTCGCGGTCGGCGACGACGGCGACAACATCCGGCCCGAGCCGACCGAAGACCGTCCTCTGCTCGCCTCCTCGACCGCCCCCCTCGGCGGCGCCTGGAGCAAGGCCCTGCTCCCCGGCCTGCGGTCGATGTACGGGGTCGCCTGCCCCTCCCGCGACCTCTGCGTCAGCGGCGACACGCTCGGCAATCTGCTGGTCGCGACCGATCCGGCCGCGGGGGCGGGCGCCTGGCGGCAGATCGACGGGGGCGGCTCGGTGCAGATAACCGACGTCGACTGCGTCTCCTCCTCGCTCTGCCTGGCGGTCGACAACAACGGCGACGTCCTCACCTCCGAACGCCCCGACGGCGGCCCGGCCGACTGGAGCTTCGCCAACATCGCGCCGTACCCGGGCGTCGACGGGACGATGGCGAACGCCCTCTTCGGCGCGTCCTGCCCCTCGCGCTCGCTCTGCGCGATCGCCGCCAACGACGGCCACATCTTCACCAGCGCCGACCCGTTCGCCGCCTCTGCCGACGGGAGTCCCGTCGCGACGGGCAGGCGGGGCAAGCGCCGTCACCGCCGCCCCCGCCCGAAGCGGCCGAGAGTGACGATCGCCGCCGTACCGAAGCCGGGGATCGAACTCGGGCGACGGCGCCACGTCACCGTCCGCTACCGCTTCTTCGCCCGCCGCCACGCCCAGGTCCGCGGCTTCCTCTGCAAGCTCGACCGCCGCCCGCTGCGGCGCTGCCGCCCGCCGAAGACCTACCGGGTCGGCTTCGGACGCCACGTCTTCCGCGTCCGGGCGATCGGCTGGACCGGGAAGCGCGGCCCGGTCGCGGTCGATCGCTTCCGCGTCTGCCACCCGACCCCCTACGGCGAATGCATCCGCCACCTCCCGCCGCCGAAGCACCGCTGAGCCTCCAGCCGTTAGGCGGACGGCACGAATAAAATTCGCAGCCTGTCGCCGCAAGAACCCGAAGAGACGGCCGGCCGCCATCCGCTCCTGTCCGACTCCGATCGGGACAGGATCGTCCAGGCGACCGCTGAGCTGGGAGCCGAGATCGGGTTCACGGACCTGCGGGTGGAGAGGATCGCGGCCGAGGCGGGCGTATCCGTGGCGCGATTCGAGGAATTCTTCGACGGCAAGGAGGAGGCGACCCTGGCGGCGGCCCAGGCGATCCTCGCCGGGGTGGTGCGGCTGGTCGGGGACCTCTACTCCCCGGATCGTTCCGAGGCCGAAAGCTACCTGGTGGGCATCAAGGCCATTCTCGAATTGATGGCCGAACACCCCGCCTTTGCGCACGTCTCCTACGTCGCCGCTAGGCAGACGACGACGGCGACGCTCAGGGACGTCTACGACAGCGGGACGGGGCTGCTGACGGCGATGCTGGAGCGCCTCCGGGACTACGGCGCGGCAGATCTGCAGCCGCCCGCGACGGGCCGCGCCGCCCTGGGCGGTGCGGAGGCGGTGATAAGGCGGGACGTGGTCTTGGGCCGAGCCGATCGACTGCCCTCGCTGCTTCCGGATTTTATCTACGCGGCCACCGTTCCCTTCCTCGGCCAGGCGGAGGCGTTGCGCCTCGCGCGGCAGGCGCGAGCGCTCCTCTAGGGAAAGGCAGCTTGGGGCGTAGGGGGCCGTCCACGCTTCTTGGTGGCGGTTGCCACCGGACCGGTGAGGTGCTCGCAGGCGCCGTCGATCAGCTTGTCGTGGCGGTCGAGCCGAGCCTCGTCGCGGCCGGGGCCGCAGCCGACGGAGTCGACGCCCCCCAGGAAGGATGAGATGTGATCGTTGCCGGGACCGCCGTAGTAGGTGTCGGGCTGCGTGTCGCGCTCGGACGAGCCGCGGCTTCCGCTGATGAAGTCGCCGCCGGCGCCGGCGACAACGGTGTCCGAGCCGGCGCTTGGGTAGAGAAAGTCGCGCCCGGCGCGGCCGTAGAGACGGTCGGGCCCGGAGCCTCCTTCGAGGTGATCGCCGCGCCTGGTGCCCAGCAGGCTGTCCTTGCCCTCGTCGCCCGCCAGAAGCAGGGAGCGGAGCAGGCCGCGGCGGCCGTCGAGGCCGCGGCCGTCGAGCACGTCGCCCCCGCCGCTCGCGTGGACCTTCAAATCGACGGTACCCGGCGGGGCTCTGAGGATGAGGTCGGGATCGGGCGTCAGGCCGCGAGGGGTCGGCCACGGTTCGAGGCTGACCCCGACCCGGCGGCTGCCGGCCGGGAAATCGACGCTGTCGCGCCCGTCGCCGGTGAGGAGCTGGACACGCGGGCGAGCCGAGGGCTGGGGCGGCAGCACCACTTCGACCTCGATCTCGGGGTCGACCGCCTCGGCGGTTGCGCCGGGGGACAGCGGCCCCTCGCGCAGGTCGAGAAGGAACTGGTGTTCCACCCTGGCGGGGACCGGCAGGCCGCGGTAGACGATCCGGTCGAGATCGGCGACCGTCGCCTCGGTGCCGCAGTCGATCGGCTCGAAATCGCGCGGGCCGTTGGCGGCGCTGGTTCCGACCAAGATCAGATCGCCCACCCGGCGCACCTGCGCGTTGTCGTTGCCGGTGATCTCGAGCAGGTTGCCGGCCGGACCCGGCGGCCCGACCTCGACGTACTCGCAGGCGAGGGAGCGCGGGTAGGCACTCGAGGTCGCGGGCGCCAGAGCGAATCCGAGCAGGGCCAGGGCGAGGAAGCCGGCCCGAAGGCGATTGGAAGCGGTCATGGGCCTACCGTGACAGGCGAAAGCGGCTCGGACCGGGACAAGCTTGGCCCGTCGGCGCCGGGCCGCAGATGACGAACTCCCTCTACCGACGGTGCCGTGGGCGCTTCGGCCCGAGCCTGAGGTGAACGGTGCGGTTGGCCGGACTCGCTCCCGGCGAGGGATTCGTGGAGCGGACCACCAGGCGGCGTCCCCTTGCGTGTCTCGGCCTCCGGACCTTGCCGAGCTTGCAGTGGGCCGCCCTCAGCGTCCTCTTCGCCCGCGCCAGCGTCTTGCCGGCGAGCCTTGGGACGACGCAGGCACGCATCACCGGGTCGACGATTTCGATCGGCGGCCGTGCCGTGTCGGGGACGGGATCCTTCGCGTAGACATACGTCACCTTGCTGGTCGAGCACCCTGAGACGTTCCCGGCGGCGTCGGTCGCGCTCGCGTGGATGGTGGTCGTCGAGCCGGCGCCAACCGTGATCTGCAGGCCGGGCGAGGCGAAGGCGGCCGCGCTGCCGAAAGCGCGCGGCGACCCCGTGCACGTGTCGTTGTCGTAGAGCCTTACCGTCGAGCCGGCCTCGGCCGCTCCGGCGATCCGAGGAGTCAGGTTCGACGACGGTGACGACGGAATCGAACTCAGGCCGCTCGGCGCGGCCGGCGCAGTGGTGTCGACGGTGATCGAGAACGCCTGCGTGTCCGGAGCGAACACGTCGTTGGTCGCGCTGACCACACCGGCGAAGGTGCCGTCGGCGGTCGGGGTGCCGCTGAGCAGGCCGGTCGCTTCGTCCAGCGTCACGCCGGGCGGGAACGAGCCGCTGCTGAGGAAGAAGCGGATGACCAATTCACCGGCCCCGTACCCGGCCATCGCCGCTTCGGCGGTGTAGGTGTGGGAGAACGGGCCGTCGCCGATCAGGGACGGCGGGGCGCTGCTGTCGATGGTCGGCGAGCCTCCCAGCTGGCCGGCGATGTGGCTGCCCCAGCAGCTGACGGTTTCGTCGGCCTTGATCGCGCAGGTGTGGTATTCGCCGGCGCTGATATCGGTGACGGGGCCGATGCCGGGCGGAAGCGAGGGCTGGGGGCCGATGGGGGCATCGCGACCCCAGCAGATCGGCGTGCCGTCCGTCTTTATCGCGCAGGTGTGCCATTCGCCGACCACGATTTTGGTGACCGTGCCGATGCCCTCGGGGATCGTGACCTCGCCCATGTCGTCGTCGCCCCAGCAGACGGGGGTCCCGTCGGTCTTGATCGCGCAGGTGTGCCCTTCGCCGGCGGTGGCGATCTGGGTGACGGTGCCGATGCCGGGCGGGATCGTGCTCTGGCCGTCGCTGTCGTCGCCCCAGCAGATCGGCGTCCCGTCGGTCTTGACAGCGCAGGTGTTGTAGTACCCCGCGCTGATATCGGTGACCGTGCCGATGCCGACGGGGAGCGTGCTCTGTCCCCATTGGTCGTCGCCCCAGCAGATAGGGGTGCCATCGGTTTCGACGGCGCAGGTGTGCTCTTCCCCGGCGCTGATCTGGGTGACGGTGCCGATGCCGGCGGGAAGCGTGCTCTGTCCTTGGCCGTCCTCGCCCCAGCAGACCGGCGTATCGTCGGTCTTGATTGCGCAGTCGTGACGCCAGCCGGCGGCGACCGCATCCACGCTGCCGAGATCGGCGGGAACGCCGCCCTGGTCGCCCCAGCAGACGACCGTGTCGTCCGCCTTGATCGCGCACGAGTGGGTGCCGCCGGCCGCCACGCGGCCCGACTCAGAGGCGGGGGCGCCCTTGGTCCAGCACCCCATCGTCGCCACCACAACCAGCAGAAGCATCGCCAGACGTCCCGTCATTCTTTCCCCTTCCCGCAGCCCGTGGGTCGCCGTCTTCGAGGTCTCGGCGCCGCTTATGAGACCAGTGTCTTTCCTTGACAATACCGGCTATCTGTTTTAAATTGGGGCAGCAGCGCACTGGGAGGCTCCCGCGTTGACGCGGAAGGCGCCCGCAGGGAGACATCGAACGGATCCCTGCCGTTTCGGTGTTTTCGCGGCGCTGCGACCCCCGACTCCCTCGCCCACCCGGCGGGGCAGTCATTCCCTAAGCAGCGGCCTGCGGGTTCCCCGCCCGAGGCCGTTGCTTAGTGGAGCGTCCGTTTTAGAGAGCGGCCCGTGCGGGCCGGGGGGAGCGGCTAACCCCCGCAGCTCCGGGGATCAGCCGCTCCATCGCCGTTCAGCGCTTGTGGCGCGCGGCGCACTTGGCCTTCACGAGCGGCTTGAAATCACGGATCCCGCCGTTCTGGCCGTCCATCTTGACGATCGCACGGTGCCGACCGCGGCAGATGTTGGTGCTGTTCTCCAGCAGGCTCTTCTTGCCGCCGGGCATCTTCAGGACGAACTTGGAGACCGGCGCGTCGGGGACCCGGGCAAACGTGGTGCGGATGCCGCCGGTCCTCTTGTTGGTGTCGATGTAGCCGACCAGGTCGACGTGGATCTGGCCACCCAGAGAGGCGACGAGGTCGGGGAGTTCACGCTCGCCGCCGTTGGAGCGGAGGTAGACCGGCCCTTCGAGCGGACGGTCGAGCAGCGGGCTGAACGCCCTCGCGCGGCCGTAGACCGATCCC
Organism: uncultured Actinomycetes bacterium; assembly: GCA_963779815.1. Lineage (GTDB taxonomy): Bacteria > Actinomycetota > Thermoleophilia > Solirubrobacterales > 70-9 > VAYN01. The sequence continues at coordinate 365,722 of CAVZZR010000001.1, forward strand.
TTCGGGCACTCGGCCCCGCCTCCCGCTCCCGCGGCGTACTGCACCCGCGTGCAGACCTTCTGGATGTGGGCCTGGGCGAGGAACTCGCTCCCGGGGAGGGCGACCGAGACCTTGGCGATGTTGGCGTTCGGCCCCTTCTTCGGCATCTGCAGGACCGCCTTCAGCGCCGGGTTGCCGGCGCGGGTCGTCCTCCCGGCGAGACGGAAGGAGAGCCTCGGCTTGAAGCCGAGGGCCGCGCAATCACTCGCCTGGAACCGATCCGAGACCGGCGCGCTCACGCCGTCGATCGAGCCGATCGAGCCGGTCACCTGCTTCGGTTCGCAGTCGGTCGGGTTGATGGTGAACTCCGGTCGATCCACCTGCACCCGCACGTCGCGGTAGGCGATCGGGACGCCGCTGAAGATCTGCGGCAGGGGATCGGAGAGGACCGAGACCTGGGTGGTGACCGGGTCGACCCGCAGCGCGGAGCGCACCAGTACCTTGCCGAGATCGAAGGGCCCCGCCTGGGCGGGCACTTCGGTGAGGATGCTGTAGGGAGCGCCCTTGTAGGGACCGGCGAGATAGGCCGCGGTGGGCGCCTTGCCCGCCTGCGGCAGGTAGAGCGGGCTGCTGCCCTCTCCGATCCCGGCAACCACCGAGCCGACCCGGCTGCCGGCCGGGCAGCTGCCGGCGGCCGCCTGGCCGTCCGGGCACACCGGCACCCCGGCGAGCTTCGCGAGCTCGCCCTCCGGCAGCGTCGCGTCGATCCGCGAGAGGTTGGGCTGGCCGGCGTCGCGCGTCACCCGCAGGACGAACGGCGAGTAGGCGCCGGCGGTCGAGTTTCCGACCCCGGCCTGGAAGCCGGGGGCGAAGGCCCCGCGCTGGCAATCCTGGTCGATGACGAAGCTCGGGCTCGAGGACACGGTCTTCCCCGACCAGCTGGTCAGCTCGGCAGCGGCGGCATAGGTGCCGCAGGTGGATGGCGTGCTCAGCGGCGCCCGAGGACCCTGCTTGAACCGTAGGTGCATCGATTCGAACGGCAGCTGCGGCAGGTCCTCGAAGCTGGCCGTCAACCGGCCGCTGGCCGGGTCGACCTTCAACGAGCCCGGCAACTTGATCGCCAGGCCGCGCTTGTCGCTGCGGAGTTCGATCGCGAGCCGGAAGAGGTCTCCCGAGGCGGGGTCGCTCGAGGCCTGGGAGCGGAGGAATACCGATCCGCCGAGCGTTTCGTCGAGCAGCGGGGTGGTCACCTCCACCGATCCGATCTTCGCTGCGTCGGGGCACTCGGAGGGTCCTTCGAGACCGAGCCGAAGCTGCGCATCGCCGCAGGACGCGAGCCCGTCGGCAGAGGCGGGGTTGATCGCCACCCCCTCGGGCAGGGTCACCGTGGCTCGCTTCAGATCGGCCTCGGCGAGACCGTCGGGCCCGCTTTCCTGGGGCAGGGTGAGCCCGACGTCGAGGCCGGTGGGCGCGTGGGTGTCTCGGCTGCCGGGGCTAAGGGAGAGGGAGGGGTCGAAGGGAATGCTCTGACAGCCGTCGATCGCTGGCGTGGTGGTTTCCTTCTTGACGAACGTCCCCGGGTGTTGATAGCTGTCCACTTCGATCGACCAGGGGAGCGGCGATCCCGTGCACGAGGTGGGATTGCGGAGGAATGCGGCCCGAGCGAGTCCTGACGGGCAGGCGCCGAACTCGTCGTTGTAACCGTGAAAGCCGTGCAAACAGGTGGTCCGGAGCACGTCGTGGGAGCCGTCGCCGGGAACGCCCCACATCTTCACCGTGAACCGAGGGATCGGCAGGGTGTTGGGCACCTTTTCGGTGACGAGGTCGATACCGTTGTCACCGGGACGGACACGCGGTAGCAACGTGACCACAACGCTCTCGTAGAAGAAGGCGAACTCCGCCGGCGCGCCCTGTGGCGGCTCCACGTTGTACAGCGGTACGATGTCGCCGCCGCTAGCGCCGCCGGAGAGTTGAACGGTGCCGATCTGGCTCTCTGGGGGACATTCCGGGGTTACGGTGCCTGGAATCGGCGTCGTCAGCTGCGCGGCAGAGCAGCGAAGTGGGGTCGCGGTCGGGTCGCCGATGAAGCCTGGCGGAACGTGAACGATGGTGTTGCGCATGCTCTCGGTCGGAGCCACGACCATGAGATTGGAAAACGGAAACGGGAAGTTGAAATTCGTTCTAGCCTCCGAAAGAAGCATGACGGCGGTGCGCAACTCCCGGGGAGCACCACCGCCCTGTATCGCGGAAAAGCCCCCAGAAGCCTCGCTCATATCTATAGCCAGGTCTTTAATCGCGAATGGACCACTCGGTCCCACGGTCATCGACAACGGCACGGTGATGCATCCGCGGAGCCGCCTCCGGAGACCTCGATCGCACCGGTCAGCAGGCCGGTTGCATTGGGATCGACAAAGGTGATGATCGAGTATCGGAGCTGTCTGCCCGCTGGAACGCCTGCCACGTCGGCGATGCATTCTTCGACCTGCCCACTTAGCTGACACTGTGGATCGGCGGTCGAGCCCGACGGCTCCGGCGAAGGATTGGCTGGCGCAATACCAGGGGGAACGGTGTAGTCGATCGCCAGACTCCCATCCAGGGGCTGATCGCCGACGTTCTGCACCGCAAGGGTCATTCTCACGAATTTTCCTGCCGTAACGTGGTCGGGGCTGGTTACCTCCACGTAGAGGGCCGGGGCGGCCATCGCCGACGCTGCTGACAACGCCAGCAGTAGAAGAGCCAGTGGTACGGTGCACCAAGCGGCACGGCGGCTGCGCCGCAGGTAGCGCCTCTGGTCGATTCCGCGAATCATTTGCCGGCCCTCCCGTTCTGTTTGGTAGATCGCTGGTGTCCATTGCCCCGCTTGCCCTTCTTCACGTGGCACTTGCCGGCACGCTTCTTGGCCCGCCTGCAGTGGCGGTGCCGCCGTTGCTTCTTGACATTGCCTCGGGCGCCAAGGGCTGATCCAATTGCGACCGCCGAGGGCGGAGATGAGCCCCCGGCTTGGCACGCTTCACCTACGCAGCCGCTCGACTGTTGCTGGGCTGCGAGGTTGAAACCGCCGCCGACGCGGACGTCGTAGAGATCGACGAGTTGATCGGAATCCCCATCGGAAAGCGGTTGCCGGGTTGCGATGAAGACGTCGCCGCCGGATGCGCTTGCGTCGGCGAAAGCGCTGGGCGTGCTTCCCTTCCCGCTGGACAGCAAGGCAAGCGTTCCAGTCTCCGGGTCGTACTCATAGGCGTCGAAGACGCCGTTTACGTCTTCGGGGACCAGGGCCTCGCCCGTGGAGAAAAACACACGTCCGTGGCTGCTCAGGAAGCGAGGGCGGACGGCGACGTTCGTAATCTGAGGATCGCCGTTGGTTACGCTGGTGATACTCCCTCCGGGAACGCTCGCGGTGACACGTGCGTCGGACGCCACATTCGCAGCAGGACAGGAGACACACCTCAGCGTGTCGTTAATGAAATTGTATTGGTACATCTCGAGGCGCCCGCCGGTCACCTGCCCGGTGGGTCCGTGCACTTGGCCCACATCGGTCGTATGGTTGCTGATAAATGCGAAATATCTGCCATCTGGCGTCATGCGACCGTGGCCCGGCCGGGAGGCAATCGCACTAAGTCGTTCGGAGGGGTCAGATGGGCGGTTAACCGAGCCACTGACTAACCGCGTCGTCCCTTGACTCCAGACTAGGATTTCGGTGCCGACGGTCTGGTAATAGACACGGCTCCCGTCCTCACTCACGCCCAATACAGAATCACCATTGGTTTCGGCGGCAACAAGGCCACTGTGGGAAATTAGGGTCAGATTGTCGTCGGCAGTCGGATTGGAACTATCCGAATAGAGATAGAGATCCGGGCCTTCGTTCTCGTCTTCATCGAGGAGCGGAGAATCCGTGACGAAGAGCACATTGCGTCCATCTGGAGTTGCGGCTTGTAGATGAACGTTCACCGGGTCAGACTGTTGGTCGCTGCCCTCAGGCTGAGAGATCCAGACGGTTCTGCTGTTGTCGATCCGCTGATACAGCTGCGTCGGACCGCCGGTGGGTGAGGCTGCGCTAAATAGCTGGCGGGTTCCGTCCGCCGACATCGCCTTTCGGTAGCCCGACGGGAGGACCTCGGAGCCGGTAGCCGGCACGGTTCCGTCAGGGAGTTTGCCCGCCAGTCTAAGGGTGCCGTCATCCCACATGTAGACGTTCGAGGCTCCGGAAGCCGCCTCCGGTAGCAGCTGAGTTGAACTGACGAGCGCTAAATGGTGAGCATCATCTGAGAGGCCCCACATGGTGGGTTCGATGAAGTCCACAAGTTCTAGCGGGTAAGAGGAGAGAGTGAGGGGCTGGAGGCCCCGGGTCTGCGTATCCTCGACGTAGATGTTTTGGCGGAACGGAACATCATTCGAAGCCGCAGGTAGGTCATAGGACCAGACGACTGCGGTGCGAAGATCTTCTGAGAAGGTCTGCAGCTGGAGCGTCGCGAAGAAGGTTTGATCGGCTTCCGGGTTCGCCGTCGGCGTGACCGCGTGGGGGCTCCAACCTCCGGCACCACGGCGGGCGACATACTGCGTCTGGCCCGACACACCAGATCCGATCGTGTCTCCGAACGGGGTGCGAGTGTTGAACGCGACCGCGTCCCCTCCGCCAGAGGCGATCGTGGTGATGCCGTCGGCGACAATGTCTCCGCCGCCCTTTGCCTGTGGCGTCACCTTCTCCCAGGCGCGACAGTGGCCGAGCTGGTTGGAGTGCTGGGCGTCGCGGATTGCCTGGTTCGAGCAGCTTTCGGGCTGTGCCTCCGGGTACGTCGTGTAAGTGCGGTCGTCACCCTGGGTCTCCCCGGTGGCGTTGGCGGCGACGAGGCGGAAGTGGTAGGTGGTGGCCGGGTCGAGGCCGGAGAGGCGGGCGGAGACGATGTGGTCGGCGTTGTCGGACGGGGCGCTGTAGGTGCCGTCGACGAGCTCCGACTCGCAGGGTGCGGTGTTGCCGTAGGCGGTGCTGGTCCCCCACTCGAAGTGGCAGTCGGTGAGCACGTCGTTGTGGGCGTTGACGAGGGAGTTGAGCTGGATCGAGCTCGAGGTCGGTTCCCAGAGGGTTTCGCGGGCGATGTCGGGCTTGATCGCGGGCGTGGTGAAGGCATCGACGAGGGTTTCGGTTTCCTCGCCGCCTGCGTTGGTGGCGTGGAGGGTGACGGTGTAGGGCTGGTTCGGGGTCAGCCCGGTCGGGGTGGCGCTGACCGCGTGGGCGTCGTCGTCGGCTTCGAGGTCGCCTGCGCTTTCGCCGGCGAAGTTGCAGCCGGGGTCGCAGGTGAAGCTCCAGTGGGTGGCAAAGGCGCCGTTGATCGCTTCCTCTTCGGGGCTGCCGCCGCCGAGTTCGGTCGCGTCTTTGGGGGCGTTGGGGTTGACGAGGCCGCTGAATTCGGCCTCGCTCGCCGCGAGGCTGGAGACGAGCGGCTTGGCGACGGCTTTGGTGGTGAAGGTGTTCGCGGCCTCGACCTGGGTTTCGCCGTCTTCGTTGGAGGCGACGAGGCGGAGGTGATAGGTCGTGCCGGGCTGCAGGCCGGTGAGCTGGGCGCTCGCCGGGGTCGTGGCTTCGGTGTATCCGTAGCCGACGCCGTTGGCGTTGGAGAAGTCGGCTTCGGTCGCGTACTCGAAGTGGAAGGAGGTGCCTTTGCCTTCGGGGTTGACTTCGCCATTGGCGTCGGCGGTCGTGTACTGGACGTTGCTCGCGTCTTCGATCGTGAGGACGGGGGCGACGGCGCCCGCGAGGGCTACGCCGAGCGCGAGGCTGAGGGCGAGCGCAACGACGGCGAGGGCGGCAAGCCTGCGTCGAGGCGCCCCGGCGACCTTCGTGCTCCGCACGGCGGCGAAAATGTCCCTTGCCTTCACGTCTATCTCCTTGTCCCGCGGGCCCCCTGGTGGCCCTCTTTCGATTGACGGAGGCGGCTCCCATGCCGCCCCCCTGCTCCCAAGACCGCCGCGCGAAGCGGGGATCGAATGGAAAAGCAGCGGTACCCTAGCGAATGATTTGCAGTCATGTCAAGGACAACCTATGGTTTCGTAAAGAAGGATTGGGATTGCAGACCGGGGCGTCATTCGTTTAGAAGCGACGATGTACCCGTCGAAAACCGCGCCCCCGGAGGGGTAAATGGCTGTTTATGTTGCGCCCGAAATGGTGATCACGCCGTGGGGGGACGCAAGCACGCTGCGGGAGCGCCGCCTATCGCCGGGAAGGGGCACGCCGCGGGCCGAGGCGAGGCAGAACCAGCGCGAAAGGCTGTTCGCGGCGATGGTCGCGGTGACCGCCGAGAAGGGCTACGCGGCGGTCTCGGTCGCCGACCTGGTCCACCTCTCCGGAGTCTCCAGCCGCAGCTTCTACCAGCACTTCGCCGACAAGGAAGACTGCTTCCTGGCGACCCTGGACGAGATCCTGGGAACGACCCGGCGCCTGACCGAGGTGGCGCTGCGGGAGGACGGCGCCGGGATCGGCCAGACGCACCGCGCGGTCGAAGCGCTGACGGCGATGGCCGCCGCCCAACCGGCGGCGGCGAAGCTCTGCACCGTGATGGGGTTCTGCGCCGGCGAGGCCCCGCGCCAGCGCATCGGCCAGGCGGTGGCGGAGCTCTCGACCCTCCTGCAGCGCGGCCTCGACGATCTGCCCGAGCGCGAGCGGATGCCGGGCGAGCTGACCCAGGCGATCTTCGGCGGGGTGGCGCTGGTCCTCTACCGGCGGCTCGCCGAGGACCGGGTCGAGGAGATGGCCGACCTGGGGCGCCGGCTCGGCGACTGGATCCTCACCATCCCCCCGCCCCCGGCCCCTGCGCGGGAAGCCGCGGCGGCGGCCCGGCGGCGGGAGGCCGACGGGCCCGCCGCCGCTGGCCGCTTACGTGCCCGCCGAGCGGGTGCTGCGCGGCTTCGCGGCGGTGGTGGCCAAGAAGGGCTACGCGGCGGCGACGATCGCCGACGTCGCCGCCGAGGCCCAGATCTCCCAGAACACCTTCTACAAGCACTTCCGCGACAAAGCCGACGCGCTGGAGGCGGTGCTCGACTCCAGCGGCGCGCAGATGGTCGCGGCGACGCTGCCGGCGGTGCGGCGCAGCCCCGAGTGGCCGGGGGCGGTGCGGGTCGCCCTGGAGGCGCTCTGCGGCTTCATGACCGCGGAGCCGGTGTTCGCGCGGCTGCGCGAGGTCGAGGTATACGCGGTCGGGCCCGAGGCGGTGGCCAAGCGCGACCGCGCCCGCAGCGAGATCGTGCGGATGCTGGGGACCGTGGTCGAGCCGGAGGGGGACTTCGACCCGATCGCCGTGGAGGCCACCCTGGGCGCCTTCCAGTCGCTCCTCTACATCCGCATCATGCAGGGCCGGCTGCGCGACCTCAGCGAGGTGCCGCCGGTCGTCACCTACCTGGCCCTGGCGCCGAAGCTCGGCGCCGAGGAGGCCTGGAAGGTCGCCTGCGACTAGGAGTCCGCGGGGGCGGGACGCTCCAGCTCCGCCAGTGCCGCCTCGACCCCGAGGTAGGGCATCACCGCCGTGTACATCAGCTCGCGGACCATCTCGTCGCCGAGCCCCTCGACCCCGCGCTCGATCTCGACGTGGACGCGGTTGTGGATGACGCCGGCGGCGATCCCGGCGGCCGAGCGCGGAACCGCGGCCGGGTCGGCGGCCTCGGCCCGGCCGAGGTCGATGAGCGCCGTCAGCGCCTCGATCCCCTCCTCGCGGACGCGCCGGGTCTCGGCGTTGCCGTGCGGGGCTTCGAGCATCATCGCCCGCGCCCTCCCCTCGTCCTCGCGGAGGAAGTCGCGGAGCTCATAGGCAGCCGCACGCAGCTGCTCCGCCCAGCCGCGCTCGGCGGCAAAGGCGGCCCCGGCGCGGGCGAGAAGCTCTTCGGTCCCGGCCCTGACCGTCCGCTCGAGCTCGACCTCGGCGGCGGAGGCCTCGGTCCCGCTCACCGCAGGACGCGCGCCATCTCACGCGCCAGGACCGCCTGCGGAAGGTTGGCGGCAACCGCGTCCCGCAGACGGGCGCTGAGCGGGTGGGAGGCCTGGGCCACCCGGCCGACCATGCGGGACCGCCAGACGATCCGCTCGGCGGTCCGCTTGCGGGCCCGTTCGTAGGCGAGGAGCGCCTCGGGGAGCGGATGGGCCGCCAGCGCGGCCACCAGGGCGGCGACGTCGAGCAGCGCCTGCGCGGCCCCCTGGCCCAGGTCGGGGGTCATCGCGTGGGCGGCGTCGCCGACCAGGACCGCCTGCTCGCGGTGCCAGCGCGGCAGCCGCGGCAGGTCCCGCAGCTGCAGGTGGGAGCGCTCCCGCGCGGGGCTCGCCGCGAGGACCGCCGGGATCGGATCGTGCCAGGCCGCGAACGCCTGCTCGGGGCCGTCCCCGCTCCCGTCCCCGGCCTGGACGGCGAACCAGTAGGTTCGCCCCCGGGGAGCGGGACGAGGCCGAAGCGCCGGCCGCGGCCGAGGGTCTCGGAGACCCGCCGCGGGGTCAGCGCGCCGGTCTGGGAGATCCCCCGCCAAGCCGAGTAGCCGGCCGGGCGCGGGGCGGTTCCCGGCGCGACCAGGTCGCGGACGGCGGAGCCGATCCCGTCGGCGCCGACGACGAGGTCGGCCTCGAGCGCCTCCCCCGCCGAGCAGAGCCGGCCCTCCTCGCAGCTGACCCCGGCCGCGGGCTCGACCGCCACCGGGCAGGCGGCGGCGAGGGCCTCGATCAGCTCGCGGCGATGGAGCGCCACCAGCGGCCCGAACCTGGCGGCGATCCGCTCCAGCGGGGCACGGGCGATCACCTCCCCCGAGGGCCGCAGCGTCACCCCCTCGCGGATCTCCTCGGCGCACCCGGCCAGGACCCGCTCGAGGCCGAGCTCCCGCAGAGCGCGCACCGCGTTCGGCCAGAGGGTCAGGCCTGCCCCCTCCGCGCGGGGCCGCGCCTCGCGCTCCAGCAGCCGCACCTCCCAGCCGGCCTCCGCCAGGGCGGCGGCGCAGGCCAGGCCGGCGACACCGGCGCCGACGACCACGCAGCGCGGCGAGCGGCTGCTCAAAGGAGCGGCGAGGCGGCGATCGCGGCGACTTTCCAGCCGCCGTCGTCCCGGAACATGGGGATGAAGTAGGGGTCGCCGCGGGAGTCGCGGAGGAGGAGGAAGCCGCTGTTCCCCTCGACCCGCAGGGCGGCGGCGTCGACGGCGGCGGCTTCGCGCAGGGCGGCGGCGGGAACGCCGGCGCTCAGCTCGGCGAGGACCGAGGCGCACTCGGGCTGCTCGCCCTGGGCGGCGCCGAGCTGCTGGGCGAGTTCCCCCGCGATCGCCGGGGAGAGGCGCTCGCAGGCCGCCGCCCAGGCGCGGGCGGCGCGGGCGTCGAGGTATTCGTGCAGAACCGCGGCCGCCGCCTCGAATTCGGCGCCCGAGGGTTCGGCGCCGTATTCCTGGATCGAGTTGTCCCCGCCCTTGGTCTCAAACGGACCGGCGCCACCTCCGGAGTCGTGGTGGGGGCGCGGCGTGAAGTTTGGTTCGGACGGGGCCGCGTCCGGGGAGCCGTTGCCGGGCGAGGAGCCCTGCCGCGAGCCGCCCTGGCGGCCCTTCTGCTCGCCGCCGCCGCCCTCCTCGCCGCCGTCCTGGCGCCGGCCCTGGCCCGCGGGCGCGGCGGCCCCCTCCTTCGCCGCTCCGCCAGACGTCCCGCTCCCGGCGACCGTGCCATCGGTGCCGGTAGAGCCCGAGGAGCCGCAGCCGCCGAGCCCCAGCGCCGCCAGGGCGAGGAGGCAGGGAAGGAGGTGTGGGCGGAGGGCGGGCATGGTCACGCGTTGGTCCTGCGAGGGAAAGATAGTAGTTCTGCCCGCCGTCGGGTCCCGGGGCCCGCGCGAAAGCGCGGGCCCCGGCAAGGTATTAATGGGTGAGGGTTACCAGACCCCCTTTCGCTCCCGTGATCGTGTAGGTGCCGGACAGCGAGATTTTTTTGCCGGTGCTTGCCTCGACGCCGACGACGGTGTCGGCGAAACTGAACGTGGAGGGCGTTTCCCCCGATCCATTGTTGAAGGGGACGCTGTAGTAGCCCGGCCAATAGTGGGTGCCCCAGGGATTCCAGACCGGTTCGAATTCATCCGCCAAGAAGAAGAGGCGGTATTTGCCGCTCACCGTTTCGTATTCTGGCAATACGGCCGTTCCATAGTGTTCAAGGATGGCTGACCCGCCGCATTGGAAAAAGATGACCCTTCCCCCCCACCAATTGCTGGAGCCGAATTCAGCTGCGCCACCTCCGCCGACGGTCTGCCCGGTTGCGGATCCGCCGGCAATCGAGCAGCTCTTGGCTTCGGCGCCGTTGCGCTTCGCCGTCATGCCGGTCGTGGTCAATTTCAGCGCCGATTCACCGCTGAATTTCGCTCCCACCCATCCGGCCGATGCCGGCGAGGCGGTGACGGCCGCCAGCGCCGCCAGCGCCGCGACGGTCGCGAGCAGGGCGCCGAAGCGTCCTCTGTGCTTTGCCATTTATTCTCTCCTTTGTTCGCTGATCGCCGAGTCCAATGTCCTGGACTCGGCTCGTTGCCGCACCCTCCCGGTTGATCGCGATTGTGCAAACGTTCTTTTCCGGCGCGAGAGGAACTGCGTCCGGCTGGATTTCCGCAGCCCGATCCCGGATCTGAACGTCCCTCCGAGCGATCCATAACTGCAGAGACACCGGCATTGTCCGGGTCCGGAGTCGTTTCTTTGCTTAGGGTGCGACAGAGGCGATGCCCGTCCACCCCACCTGGCTAGACGTCCTCACCGATCCGGTCCGACTGGACCTCCTGCGGGTGCTGGCGGAATCGGGAACCGCCAGCGCCGCGGAGCTGAGGCAGCGCGCCCATGTCAGCGACCCGACCCTGCGCCGGCACCTCGAGGCCCTGGAGGTCCTCGGCCTGCTTCGCCGCCTCCCGGGCGAGAGCAACGGCCTGACGCCGGGGCGGCCGGCGACTCGCTTCGGCCTCTATGCCGAGGCCCGGGAGAGCGTCGAGGAGCTGTTCAGGGTTCTCGCGAAGCCCCTGAACGGCGCTGGTCGACGAACCGCATAGCCGCCTCGGGGCCGAGGAAGGGCGCGAGGGCGAGATAGGCGCAGCGCGGCAACAGCTCGTCCATGCGCTCCGCTTTCCCTTCCTCGGCCTGGCGGCGCATGAGGTGGTAGTTGGCGGCGGCGATCGCGGGCGAGCAGAGCTGGGGTAGACCGGGCCCCCGCGGCCGTTGCTGGTATCCCTCGGCGAGGAACAGCGTGTAGGTGAGGCTGTTCTCCTTGGTCCGCCTGATCGCCTCCTCTCCCGCGGCGTGATCCTCGACCAGTCCGGCCCGGGCGAGCGATGGGTGCGTGCCCAGATAGGAGAGCAGGGCCGCCAGCCCCTGCCAGACCCGCTCCGGCCATGGACGCGCGACGGCGAACTCGGCGGCGGCGGCGGCGATGCTGTCGCGCAGGCCGGCCGCCTGGGCCGCGAGATAGGCGTCCTGCTTGCCGGCGAAGTGCGAGTAGAACGCCCCGCGACTGACCTTCGCGACGGCGGCGATCTCATCGATCCGCGCCGCCGCGTAGCCGCGCTCGGCGACGACCGCCGCCGTCGCCTCGACGATGCGCTGGTGACGGCGGGCGGCGGCCAGGTCCGCCGGCAGCGCACTGCGGCCCCGCGGCAGCCGCGAGACGGATGCCGGCGAAGGGGGCCTCAGCGGGGACTCGCAGCGCAGGCCGCCCCAGCCGGAGCTCCCCAACCGCCGCCCGCGGGGGAAGAGCCGGTAGGAGACAATCCAGCCCCAGAGCCCCTCCGCGAGCCTCTCCAGGGATTGGTGGCGGCGCTCGAGCAGGCTCGCCGAGGCGACCCCCGCGACGGCGCCGAGCAGCGCCTGCGCCGGCACCTGCAGGCAGAGCCCTTCCGCCGCGGCCTCATCGAGGCAGTCTTCGAGGGCCGCTTCGATGTCCGCTATCTCCCGCTCGTGCTCGCGGCGCACCCGCGGCGAGGCCCCGAAGGCCTCGATCAGGACGAGCCTGCCGCCGACCGGGTTCGCGGCGACGGACGAGAGCACGGCCCCGAGGGCGCGGCGAAGCCGCTGCGGGGCCGGGCACCCGGAGGCGAGGGCCGCCGCAACTCCGAGGCGGAGACTGTCGAGGGCTTCGCGGTAGGCGGCGAGGAAGCAGGCCTCGCGGTTGGGGAAATGGCCGTAGAAGGTGGAGCGGGCGACCCCTGACCGGGCCAGGACGCGCGCGACGCTGGCCCCGGCATACCCCCCTCCCTCGCCGGCAACCGCCGCCATCGCGGCGAGAAGCCGGCGGCGAGCGGACGAGGGCTCCGGGGAGGTGCCTAGCGTCGCGGCGCGCCCTATCGCCCTAGCGCCCGTGCCTCTTCTTCTTGTGCTTGAGGCACTTGGGATTGCGGACCAGCGGTCGCAGGCGCAGCCGGTCGGCGTCGTGGGCTTCCAGCCTGACGTCTGCCCGGTGGTTCTTCGCGCAGTAGTCGTCGGACGAGAGGACGATCAGCGCTCGCTTGCCCCCGAAGAGCTCGAGGTGGAACCTTTCCACCGGGGTGTCCGGGACGACGGCGAAGGTGTTCCTGAGGGCGCCCTTGACCGAATCGGTGCGGCCGGCCAGGTCGATCTCGATCGGCTGGCTGTCGGGTCCGCGCAGTTTCGCCACCAGGTCCGGCAGCGGGTTGTTCGAGGAGCGCAGGTACACCGGCCCCCGCAGCGGGTAGCCGAGGATCGGCGTCCTCGCCCGAGCCCGCCCGTATACCGATCCCGCCGGGCACGCATCGGCTGCGAACCGCACCCTGGTGCAGACCGTGCGGATGTGGTTCTGTTCCAGGAAGGCGGCGTGGGGAAGGGTCACCGCGGCCCGGGCGATGTTCGAGTATTTGCCGCGCTTGGGGTAGGTGACGGTGGCGCTCAGGCCCTGGTAGTCATTCCGGTGGGTGCCGCCGTGCAAGCGCAGGGCGAGCTTGGGCTTGAAGCCGAGGTTGGCGCACTCGGCGAGCTGAAAGCGCTCGGCTGGGCTGGCCGTCAATCCCTCGGTGGAGGTGAGGGTCGCCTCCACCCTCATCTCATCGCAGTTGGTGGGGTTGAGGATGAAGTCCGGCCGGTCGATCTCGACACGGATGTCCCGGACGCTCAGGGGGATGCCCTGCAGCATTTGCGGCAGGGGGTCTGAATCGACCGTGACCTGGGCGGTCTGCGGATCGACGCGGACGGCCGCCCTCACCTCGACGAGGCCGAGGTCGAACGGACCGGCGAGGGCCGGGACCGAGAACAGCAGGGAGAGGGGCGCTCCTTTGTAGGGGCCCCCGAGGAGGACCCTGCCGCTGTCGATGTAGAAGGGGTTGGAGCCCGCTCCGGCGCCGACGCTCAGCGTTCCCACCTGGGAGCCGACCGGGACGCCCTTGAGGACGGCCGAGAGGCCCGGGGGCATGGTGGTCTGCAGGGAGGAGATCTCCTGGTCCTCGTCGGATCGCTTCACCTGCAGCCCGAAGGAGCTGTGGGCGCCGGCGAGGGGGTTCTCGACCCCGGCGTGGAGGCTGGGCGAGAACTCGGGCGGGCACGGCCTGCCGCTCGCGTTGTGGTTCAGCGCGAAGCTGCTGCTCTGCTCCACGACGCTGCCGCTCCAGCCGCTCAGCACCGCGTGGGTCGTGTACTGGCCGCATCGGTCGGCCACCGACAGCGGCGCCCGCGGCCCCGTCTTCAGCTCCAGGTGCAGATTGCTGAACGGCAGCTGCGGCGTGTTGTCGAACGAGGTCGTGATGCGCCCGTCCTCGCCGAGGCTGACCCGGCCGGGCAGCTTCAGCGTCACGCCCCGCGCGCCGGCGACGATGTAGACCGCGACCAGCGAGTCGAAGGGGTTGTCGAAGGGCGCGGCGAGGAACAGGTGGCCCTTCACCGGCTCTTCCAGCAGCGGCGTGTCGATCTGCACCGTGCCGATCTTCGCCCCGTCGGGGCACGTCGGGGCAGCCTCGCTTGCGAGCGCGATCTGGGCCGAGCTGCAGCCCTGCAGGCCGTCGGCCGAGGAGGGGTTGACCCGCACCCCCTGCGGCAGGGTGACCACCGTCGACCTCAGGTCCGACTGGGAGATGCCCTCGACGGTGTCGGCCTGCGGGACGCTTACGTCGAAGCTCATCGACCCCGGTGCCCCGGCGCTCTGGCCGGCCGACGGCTGGGCCTCGAAGGCGGGCGTGAACGGCACCGCCCCGCAGCCGTGGATGCCGACGCTCGGGCCCCAGTCCTGGGGGGCGAGCGGGTAGCCGGGCAGCAGGTGGCTGACGAAGCTCCCTTCCTGCCAGAGGCCCGGGTGCTGCCAGGAGTCGAGGTGGAGCCTCGTCACCAGGCCCACCCCGTCGGGCGTGCAGGAGGTGGGATTGCGGAAGAACGGCCGCAGCTCCGCGCCGCTGGGGCAGGTGGGACCGCCGACCAGCGGGATCACCTGCCCGTAGCAGGCGCGTTCGTCGGTGTGGCTGGGGTCGGCCGGGACCCCCCACAGCTCGAGCGTGGTGCCGACGATCGCCAGTCCCTCGGAGACGTTGGTGACGCGGGCGGTGATGCCGTAGTCGCCGCCGCTGCGCGGCTTCGCATCGATCAGGACCAGAACCCGCGCGGTGACGAAGCCGAAGCGGGCCGGCACGTCCGGTGGCGGCACCATGTTGTAGACGGGCACCGGCCCGAGCACGACCGGGGAGGTCCCGTTCAGGTCCGGCGTGCCGCTGTGGGTGACCGTGGTGGTCCCGATCTGCGAGGTCGGCGAGCAGAGCGCCGCGGGCGAGTCTCCGCTGTCGACGTTGGTCAGGTCGGCGATCGTGCAGCGGTCGGCGGCCGTCGGATTGCCGAGGAACCCGGGGGGCAGGTCGACGAGGATGTCCTTCACCGCCTCCACCGTCCGCAGCCGGCCGACGGCGGGGCTGGGATCGGTGAAGGTGTTGAAGTCGATCGAGGTCCTCAGCGTGCTCGGGTGGCCGCCGGCCTGGGTCATCGGCTCGCCGGCGGCGTCGGTGGCGGCGGCGTCGAAGGCGTCGATGCCGAAGCCCGGCGGCGTCGAGGAGATGCGGACGGGGTCGACGGTGCTCGCGGGCTCAGGCGCCCCCCCGCCTTCGATCGAGAATCTGCTGGTCAGCACGCCCGTGGCCGCCGGATCGACGCTGACGACGAGGGTCACCGTCGCGGGCAGGGTGGTCGCGAACGTGATGTAGTTTTCGCCCGTGCAGGTGATGACCGTCGCGTCGGCGATGCCCGGACACGACAATCCACCTCCCTCCGCCGAGCTCAGTCCTTTCAGCCCGGGCGGCAGCGTCACCGTCAGCTCGTAGGTGCTGAGGTCGGTCGGTTCGTCGCCGATGTTGCGCGCCGTAACGGCATATTCCAGCGTCCCGCCCGGCGCAGCGGTCGTGTTCGAAAGCGCGGTCAGCGACCACACCGGAGCGGCCGAGGCGCTGCTGAGGCCGAGCAGCTGCAGCGTGAACGCGGTGGCGAGGACGAACAGAAGGCCGGCTCGGCGGGCGTTGATTTTAGAGATCCTCATCGTCCTGCCCTCCGGTGGTTGTCGGCTCGCTTGTGATGCTTACGGTGCTTCTTGGCGCAGCGGACCTTGCCGTTGCGGCGGACCCGGCGCTGCTTCTTCGTGCAGCGGGGCCTGTGGACCCTGTGGTTACCGGCGCCCCGCAGGCTCGCGCTGCTCGCGCTGAGCTCGCCGGGCGAGGTGTGCGGGGCTCCCTGGCAGGCCTCGCCCGAGCAGGGCCCCGGGACCGGTGGCGGCTCGGGGAGCCCGCCGTTTACCCGCACGTCGTAGACGTCGTAGTTTTCGTCGAGGTCCCAGCCGGCGAGCCGCTCGCGGGTGGCGATGAACGCGTCGGCGCCGCTCGGGCTCGCTTCGAGGAAGAAGGAGTCCGTCGGCGCGGCCCCGCTCGAGAGCAGGCGCACGCTTTCCTTGTCGACGTCGTACTCGTAGGCGTCGATCCTCCCGTTCGCGTCCCCGGCCACGAGCGCGTCGCGCGTGTTGAAGAAGACCCAGCGGCCGTCAGACGAGAGCGCGTGGTTCTGGTGCCAGGTCTGCAGCCCGAACCCTTTCTGGGCGAAGGGGAGCGCGTCGTCGCTCGCCGCCGCCCCGCTCGGGTTGCACGACGCGCACGCCACGGCGCCGGTGTCGGCGCTGTAGACGTAGATCTCCTCGTGACCGGCGTGGTCGTAGCCGCCGAAGCCGCCGAGCCCTTTGAAGCCCCCGTCGCCGCGGGTCGTGACGATCAGGTGGCGGCCGTCGGGCGTCACCCGCGAGCGATTCAGGGTGGGCAGCGCGTTATAGAAGCCGTCCGGTCGGTTGAACCCAGCGTCGCTCCCGTCCGACAAGGCACCGACGAACGTGACCGCGCCGTCGTGCCAGAGGTAAATCTGGATTCCCTCGGCGATGAAGTAGACGTAGTGGCCGTCGTCGCTGGCGCCGATCACCGCGTCGACGAACAGCTCGGGGTCATGGACCGAGAGCACGCTCAGCCGCTCTCCGGCGGGCGCGGCCTCGTCGTACATGTAGAGGTCCGGCAGGGTGTCGTCGTCGCCGTCGACCAGCGCCTCGGCGGTGATGAAGAAGGCGCGCGTCCCGTCCGCGCTCGCCTCCCACAGCGACGCCGGCGCCGGCGACTCCTCCGGCGTCGACTTCTCCGAGGCGTTCAGCTGCACGGTGTCGGTGCCGTCGATCCGCACGTAGATGTTGCCGGTGGTCGGGTCGGTGAAGAAGACGTGCGAGCCGTCCGCGGAGACGGTGTGGGGCATCGGGTAGTAGATTTGCGCAGAGAACCCGAACGTCGCGCGCGCCTGCGCCGCCGGCGTCCCGTCGGGCAGGATCCCGACCAGCCGCACGACGCCGTCCACCCACTCGTAGAGCTTCTGCCCAAGGTCCGCCGGCGCCTCGGGAGTGAGCTGGGCGCGCGACTCGAAGACGACGTGGGAGAGATCGCGCGAGGCGCCGACGACGATCGGGCGCTGCAGGAAGAGGAAGAAGGCCCTGGGGGCGGTGACCGGCGCGAAGGCGTCGCTCAGCAGCGTCGTCGCCGCCGCGGCGCCGCGCAGGCCGTCGAGCCGGTAGACGTTGGCGACGTCGGCGACGTTCGGCGCCTCGGTGAGCGGCCGCCAGGCGCGGTAGACGCCGCTGGAGAGATCCGGCGTGAAGGTCGGCTCGAACCCGGTGTTGACGCCTCCGGGGGAGATCGAGTAGAGGCTGAGCGGCTCCTGTCTCGGCGTGATGGCGTGGGTCCTCCAGCCGGGGGTGCCGGGCTCGCCGGTGCGCTCGGCGAGGTAGTCGACGTCGAGCTGCGTGGCCTGCGCGTCGCCGAAGGCGACATAGGAGGGGAACACGAGCGCGTCGCCGTCGGCGGCGGCGAAGGTGCGCGAGCTCATCGTCCGCACGTCGCCGCCGTTCTTCTGCGGGGGCGAGACGAGCTCATAGCCGCGGCAATCGGGGAGGAATCCCGCCCCGGGCGCGTCGGCGTTGGCGCGACCGGCGCGGGTTCGGGCGCCTCGGCGGTGGCGAGGGCGACGCCGAGGACGAGCGTGAGGGCGATGGCCGCGGCGGCGGCCGGCAGCAGGCGGGCGCCGGCTCCCCTGCTCGGTCCGGAAGACGGTGCCTTCGGGTGGCGTCTCACTATCGCTCTCTCCTTGTCCCGTGGGCCCCCTGGTGGCCCGTTTGTCGGTGGCGCGAGGCGCCGGGTGGCGGCGCTCGCTTTGCCGGTCCCCTACCCAGGAGACGGCGAGAACGTAGCGCCTTGAAAGTGGTTTGGCAAGGGAAAGTCAACGGTTTCGGAAACGGCGAGATTTCCCATTCTGAAGCGGAATTGAAAAGGCCGCGTACTCGCCACCGAGGGCGATGACCGGGCGGGCGGTTCTAGCGCGGCCGGTATCGAAACGCCACAGGACTGTGGCGGCGGTGGCGCTGTAAAAGCGCGCCTCCCCGGAGGACCCTCCGAGGCGGGGAAATTATTTTCAGCCGGAGGCGAGCCGGCGGGCCTCGGCGGCGCCGAGGTAGGGGGTGAGGACGAACTGGGTGAGGTCGGGCAGGAGCGAGCGCAGCTCCTCGCCCCGGCCCGCCGTCGCCTGCCTGGCGATCATCGAGTTGACCGCCCCGAGCACCCCCCGCTCGGCGGTGTCGGGGAGGGGCTCGCCGCCCGCGCGCAGCTCGCGCCCCTCGCGCAGGTAGGGCATCAGCCCCTCGAGCGCGGCCTTGTGCCGTCTGGCGACCTCCGGCCCGGCGACGAAGGGCTCGGCGGTGAGCAGGCGGCCGAGGTCGGGCAGCTCGGAGAACTCGGTGAGGATGGCGTCGAGGACCGCGCGGATCCGCAGCGGCCAGTCCTCCTCGGAGCGATAGGCCCCGGTGACCAGCGGCCGCAGGTCGGCGATCCCTTTCTCGAAGGCGGCGATGCAGCAGTCTTCGACGGTCTCGAAGAACTTGTAGAAGGTGCGGGTCGAGACGCCGGCCCCCTCGGAGATGGCGGTGATGGTGGCGCCGCTGAAGCCGACCTCGCCGACCAGGGCGGTGAAGGAGGCGATCAGCCGTTCGCGCTGATTGTGGGCGACGAACTCCGGGGGCAGCCCGTGGCGCCCATGCGGCAGCTGGGCGAGCTCATCTGGGGGGTGCGGGTTCTCCGCCGGCGGATTGCTCGACACAGACAGGCATATTAGGCTCCCCGTCGGGCTACGGACCCCTGAGGAACTCGGTAAAGCCAGCCTCCGTACCGAAATACGCGGTGTTGGCCAAAAACAGCAGCTGCGGCAGCTGGGAGCGCAGGTCGGGGCCGGCGCCCGTCGCGCAGCGCTTGTAGATGCGGTCGAAGAAGATGCTGACGATCCAGTGGGCGGTCGCGGGCGGGACCCGCCGCGAGGAATCGAGCTCCTCGCGGACGCTGTCCAGGAGCGCGGCGAGGCGGATGCCGAGGTCCCGCTGCCGGGCGCGGCCGAGCGGGCCGACGGCGAGCGGCTCGACGGCGAGGAAGCGGGCCTCGCGCGGGTGGGCCTCGACCAGCTCCGCGGTCAGCTCGGCCCCGGCCCGGAGGCGCTCGCGCCATTCGGCGCGGCGGTCGACGCCCGCCTGCAGGCGGGCGAGGTAGGCGGCTTCGAGCTCCTCCCAGGCGGCGATGAAGAGCGGGGCGTGCTCGTCGCGGTAGCCGCTCGCGTCGACGGCGGCCCGGTAGGCGTCGAGCGGCCTCACCGAAAGGACCCGCCCCCCGGCCGACCCCTCAGCTCGCGGCCGCCGCCCCCGCCGCCTCGGCCCCGACGAAGGGGATCAGCGAGAACTCGACCAGCTGCGGGCGCAGCCGGGCGATCCGCTTCGGCCGCTCCTCCAGCAGCGCGTAGTAGAGGAGCCAGTAGAGGCCACCGACCACGGTCTCCTCGACGGTCTGGGGCAGCTCGGCCCCCTCCCCCTCGCCGCGCCAGCTTCTCAGCATCCCCGCGAACTCGGCGATCGCCGCCTCGAAGCGCTCGTTGATCGGCGGGCCGACGGCCGGCCCCTCGACGATGCAGGCGCGGGCGCGGTCGCGGTCCTCCTCGACGAAGGCGAGGAAAGCGCCGATCCCCGCCTGGACGCGCTGGGGGAACTCGCCCGTGGACTCGGAGTCCGCGCAGGCCGCCTCGACGACCCGCAGCGCGGCCTCGGTCGCCTGGTCGTAGAGGGCGAAGAAGCAGGCCTCCTTGGAGGCGAAGTGCTCGTAGAAGCGCCCCCGGGCGACCGCCGCCGCCTTGACAATGTCGGCGACCGAGACCTGCCGGTAGCCGCGCTCGGCGATGATCCGGGCGGCGGCGGCGATGATCCGCTCCCGCTGGTGCAGCGCGATTTTCTCGGGACGCAGCGGGAGCGCGCCGGGGCGCACCCGCCTCCGTCCTCCTGAAGCTCCCGCCATGAAAGGAGAATACCCCTCTGACGGACCCTACCGCTTCAAGGTACTTGAGTGGTTGCCATCCGAAAAGCCAGTGTTCCACGCGCTCCCCGCCCCTGAAAGTAATGTGCCTCCTGCCAAACCGAGACCATATTCATTCCCAGAGATGAACGATCTTTGTTCCTGAGGGTACTTTTCCTGCCACCAGGCGATACCATGAACAGCCTTGGGGGTGGCGAGCACAGGAAACGATGTCTTCACGGTCCCCGACCGCGACCGGATCCTGATCGCGATGGCCGAGTGCTGCGCTGAGGCCGGGTACCGGGCGACGACGATCGACGCGGTGCTGGACCGCGCCGGGGTCGAGCGCGACAACTTCGAGGCGCTCTTCCTCGACAAGGAAGACTGCGCGCTGGCGGCGCTGAACAAGATCGTCTCCGAGACCCTGGCCCAGGTCTCCACGGTCGAGGAAAGGCCGGAGTCGCTCGCCGAGCGGCGGATCCACCAGATCCAGGCGATCCTCCAGCTGCTCGCCGCCCGCCCGGCCTTCACCCGGCTCGGCTTGATCGATGCCCGCCAGGCGGGCAGCGCGCGGATGCGGGAGTCCTACGAAGCCGCGATGCGGGTGATGGCGCTGATGCTGGAACGGACCCGGTTGGGATCCGGGGAGGCGGCGCACAGCCCGACGCTGGCCGCGCGGGCGGCGCTCGGGGGCGCCGAGGCGCTGGCGCGGCGGGAACTGACGATCGGCAACCCCGGGGATCTGCCGAGGCTGCTACCGGACTTCGTATACGCGACGCTGGTCCCGTTCGTGGGCCAGGGGGAGGCGCTCCGTCAAGCGAAGCTGGCGGCCAGGGTAGCCGCCGAGGAGGAATGATGAACAGGGAACGAAGGGACATGCTGCTGCGGGCGATGCTGGAAGAGCTCGCGAATCGGGGATATGAGAAGGCATCGGTGGAGCGGGCCCGGGAGGCAGCGGGCATCGGCGCCGCGGAGTTCGCCGCCGAGTTCGGCGGCAAGGACGAGTGCCTGTTCGCGGCCTACGATCGCCTCACAGAGGTGGTGGTGGAGCGGGCGAGCGCGGGCTGCGAGAGCGAGGATCCGTGGCCCGAGCGGGTGCGGGCGGGCCTCGAAGCGCTGCTGGCCGAAGTCGCGGCGCAGCCGTTGATGGCCGAGGCGATGACGCGCTCGTTTCCCGGCATCCGCCCCGCCGCCTACGAGCGCTACGTGGCGATGCTGGGTCGGTTCGTGCCGTTCATGCACGAGGGGCGCGACTACTCCGAGGTGGACGAGGAGCTGCCCGAGGAGGTGGAGCTGCTGGCGGTCGGAGCCGCCGAGGCGATCATCTTCAGCGAGGTCGACGCGGGCCGGGCCGGGCGGCTGCCGACGATGATGCCGGAAATACTCTTCTCGGTCCTGGTCCCCTTCATGGGGCCCGACAGGGCCGCCGACGAGATGCGCACGGCCGCGATGAGCCGCTGAGCGATGGGGTCGAGCAGGGCCCTACCCGCCGAGAGCGAGCGGGAGCGGGCGCTGCTTGCCACCGCTGAGCTCTGGTCGGAGGCCGGGTACGGGGGCCTGAGCGCCGCGGCGATCAGCGAGCGGGCCGGGATCGAGGCCGGCACCTTCGCATCGCTGTTCGCGAATCTGGAGGCGGCCGCGCAGGCGACCTTCGAGGCGCCGATCGGCGCCGTCGTCGGCCTCGTCGCCGAGCAGTTCGCCCCCGACCGCTCCGAGCCGGAAAGCTGCATGAGGGGGATCGTCGCGATCCTCGAGGTGATGGCGGCGAACCCGGCCTTCGCCTTCGTCGTCTACCTCGGCCGGCGCCAGGCGGTGCCGGAGGCGGTAAGGGCTTCAGCGAAGACGGGCCATGGCTTCATCGTCGCGATGCTGGAGCGCCTGCGCGATAGCTCGGCCGTGACCGGGCAGCCGCTCGGCGCCGGGGTGGGGGCACTGGGCGCGGCCGAAATCCTGCTGCGGCGGGAAGTCCTCGCCGGCCGAGCCGACCGCCTGACCGCGCTTGCGCCCACCGTCGTCTACGCGGCGATCTCGCCGTTCGTGGGCCAGGAGGAGGGGCTGCGCCTGGCGCGGGAGAGCCGCCGGTTGCTGGGTCCCGCCGGGGAGGCGAAGCCCCTCTGAGCGTTCCAGATACCTTGATACGGTGGCGTACTTATACACGGTATTGTGTTCCTTTCTGGGAAAGAAGATGGTTTCGGAGAACACCAACCACGACCGCGCCACCCGACCCCCGCTGCCGCAGAAGTTCATCGACGACTTCAAGCGAGAGCGGTGCCTGAAGGCGATTGCCGACCTGGTCCACGAGGTGGGCTCCCATGCGGTGAGGACAGAGATGGTGGCCCAGCGGGCGAAGATCGCCAGAGCCACCTTCTACGGCCTCTTCCGCAGCCGCGACGAAGCCTTTCGCGAGGCCTGCGAGCACGCGAGCGGGCTCTTGCTCGAGGCGATCCGGGAGGCCGCGGCCACAGCCGGGAGTTGGGAGGAGCGGCTGGAGGCGGTGATCGGCGCC
This sequence comes from uncultured Actinomycetes bacterium, assembly GCA_963779815.1. Taxonomy (GTDB): domain Bacteria; phylum Actinomycetota; class Thermoleophilia; order Solirubrobacterales; family 70-9; genus VAYN01. The sequence continues at coordinate 388,044 of CAVZZR010000001.1, forward strand.
CTGTTGGACACGGCCGCCGAGAACCCCCACCTCGCCGAGCTCTGCCTCGTGCACCCGGGCGCCTTCGGCAACGGGCAGAGGAGCCCCTACGACGGCGCCCTCGCCGAGACCCTGACCTCGGTCCTGCAGGACATCGTGCCGGAACGGGGCGAGGGAAGGACGTTGCGATTCAGCGAGTTGGCGGCCTGCAGCCTGATCTCGATCGTCTCCCAGCGACTGATCGAAGGAAAGGGCGAGACCCTCGGCGAGCTGCGGGGCGAACTCACCATGATCGTCTCGCTGCCGTTTTAGTCGACGATCCTCGACCGCAGGTAGGCGGTTTCGCGGAATGCGGTGCCGTCGGGCACCCCGGGGTACCGGGCAGACTCGGCGTCGAAGATCACTTCGGCATTGGCGAGGAGCCGCGAGGTGCGGGGGTCGAAGATGAGGCGCAGGCCGAAGCCGCGTTCGCGGACCCAGATGACCGCGTCGCCGCGTCGACCCAGGGCGTCGGCGACGCCGTGCCGCAGCTCGATGCCCGGGATTTCGGCCAGGGCGTAGAAGGCCGCCGCCTGAACCGCCGGGGTGACGATCGGTTCGCCGAGGAGTTCGATCAGCCTTGCGGCGGTAGCGGAGCCGATCTGCGAGGCGGCGGGCGGGGGGACTGGATCGGGGTTTCCGCCGCGACGGTTTTCGACCGCGAGGCGCAGCGCTTCGGGCTCGACCGGAAGCCGCGAGATCTTGGCGACGTTGGCGAAGGCGTTGCGGCCACGCCAGTATCGCGAGCGGAACTGCTTGACCGGGCGGCCGGAGCGGTCCCGCCCGACGGCGTGTTCGGCCGGGTCGTATTCGAAGGGGGGCGGCGAGCCCGCTTCCTGCCAGCGTTCCTGGTCCTCCGCGGAGAGGAATTCGACTCGATCGAGGGTTTCCCGCACACGGGTCCTGCCGGCCGGGTTCATCCAGACCTCCTTCAGGGTCGTGACCAAGGCGGGGAGGGCGTCGCCCTCGGGTCCCAGCAGGTTCGCGGTGAAGTAGCGGGGCTTGTCTCTCGGCCCGGCGCCGGGCCCGTCGGGGTCCCAGCCCTGCAGCTGAACGAGCTTCGTCTTCGTGTAGAGGAACTGTCCGGAAGCCGGCGGTCGCGCGCTTGCGGGACGAGGAGCGCCGGCCCCTCGCGGCAGCTTGATCGCGCCGACGTTGCTCGCCGGCGTCGTCACCGGCTCACAGGGCTTCACAGGACCTGCGGCAATACCGAACCGGGCCTCGTAGCCCCCCTCGGGATCTCCATCGAAGGGCCGCGGCGACCCGGAGATCACCACCGTCTGGTCGGGGCGGAACCGGTCGGGGTCGAGGCTGATGTTCCCGATCGATCGGTGGTAGTCCTCAGTGGAAATCTCACCTCGCATGTATTCCCGGCGCCGTTCCCGGTACTGCCGGGAGCTCATGACCGAGATCGTCACCGCGCCGGGGCCGGTCATGGTCATGCCGCCGATGGCTCCGCCCATCGGGGTCTGCACCCGCGAGGGAGTGAAGTGCGGTTCGCGGCAGGACGTTCCCGGCTCCAGCCAGGTCACCTGGGCCTGGATCCCGGCGTCCTCCAATGCCTCTTCGAGGCCGGCGGCGTCTTCGAGGCTGTAGACCTTAATCGTCACTCCCCCGCTCTCCTGGGGTTCGACGGCAAAGGCCCGCTGGGCGTTGTCGCCGCCGGAGTTGAAGAGGAGCAGAGCGGCGGCGGCGATGGCGCCGGCGGCAGCGAGCGCCAGCCGCGGCGCGCGTCGGCGTACGGGGGGCTGAGCGTCCCTGATCGCCGCCGCCTGCTCGGCGTCGCGACGGGCAACAACGGCCTTCAGCTCCCGGAGCAGCCTCTCCTCGAAATTGCGGCCGTCGTCTCGGTCCTCTTTCACGATCCCTCCACCCCACTCGTCCTGGTCTCGGTCTCAGCCGCCTGCAGCTCGGAGCGCAGCCTCCCCCTCGCGCGGTGCAGGCGCACCCGGGCGGTGACCGGCAGCACCCCGATCGCGGCCGCCGCCTCGGCGACCGTCAGCTCGTCGAGCGCGACCAGCTCCAGCACCGCGCGCTCCGCCTCGGGAAGTTGGTCCATCGCCGCGTAGAGGTCCCGTGCGCGGGCGGCGGCATCGAGCCGCTCGTCCATGCGGGTCGCGTCCTCCTCGTCGAACAGGGCAGCGGCTGAGAAACGCTCTTCCCGCACCCGCTCACGGCCGCGGCGGCGGCGGTCCTTCGCGACGACGACGCGGGCGATTCCGTGCAGCCAGGCCCTGGGCTCCCCCTCGCGCGGCCGGTAGCGATGGGCCGAGTCGATCACGGCGAGGAAGATCTCCGCGGTCAGTTCGGCAGCATGCTCGGGGTCGCCGACCCGCCGCGCCACGAATCGCTGCACCGCCTCGACATGCTCTCGGTAGAAGAGCTCGAAGAGCTCGGGGTCAGCGTCGATCCAGCACAGCTGCTCGGGGCCGACCCCGTGTTCGCGGGCGACAGCCACACGCAGGTTGCGGCTGAGATCGCTGATGGGGCGCGCTGCTTCCTCGGTCTCCATCTCTACCTCTTCTTGGTCGCCGGGCCGAAAAGCGTTACCGGCGTCCGGTCCCCGGATTGCGAGCGTGGAAACCATGGGCTAGTCTTTATAAGACCACCACGTAAGACCACCACGAACTCGGCGCAGGGGAGGAAGTCCGATGGTCATCAGGGCAGGCGGCGGGATCCGGATGCTTTTCGCAGGGACGCTCTTCGTCGCCCTGGCGATGTCGGCCTCGGCTATCGGCGCCGCGGCAGCCGGCGGCGCGCCGCTGGCGATGACCTTCGACGAAGGGCGGGCCAACGTCGGGCTCCAGCTCGACGACGACGCCCTGTTCGCGGCGCCGGACGTCGCCCCCCTGGCCGCCCAGATCGACTCGGCGGGCACGATCTCGGCCGGCGATCTCCAGGTGCCCGAATTCTCGACCTACATCACCGACCCGATCGAAGCCGACGTCGCGGTCGTGTTCGACATCGGCACGATCAGCGGGAGCTTCGCCGCCGAGAGCGGTGTCCTCACCCTGAGCGGGGAAGCCGGCGGGACGCTGCGGGCCAACGGCAAGGAATGCACCGTCTCCACCGAGCCGGCTCGTCCTCACCCTCTCGAGCGCGGGGAACAGCGGCGGCACGAACCCCCGGTCCGGCGTGCCGTTCATCGACGGGCTGGAAGGAGCAGGGGCGATCGCGGGGCAGTGGACCGACATGCACGCCGACCCCGTCGACCCCGAACCGGGCGGAGACACCATCTTCTGCGAAGACGTCGAAGACCAGATCGGCGGGCCGGGCGGCATCTGGCTCCAGCAGGAAGACGTCGTGGCTCCCGCGGCTCCCCAGCTGTCGGCCACCGACCCGGGCTCACCGGCCCTCGACCCCACGCCGCGGATCCTCGGGAGCGCTGAGCAGCGCTCGACCGTGCGACTCTACTCGGGCGCCGGCTGCTCCGGCGACCCGCTCGTCGTCGCCGGTGCCGCCGAGCTCGCCTCGCCGGGGCTCTCGGTCAATGTCGCGGAGGGCACCACCGCCGTCTTCTCGGCGACCGCCACCGACCTGGCCGGCAACGCCTCGGCCTGCTCGGCCTCGATCTCCTACACCCGCCTGCACGTCGACCCGCGCGTCGACGTGCCGGTCGTTCCGCCTCCGCCGGCCCGGGCCTGCGTCGTCCCCAACGTGGTCGGCAAGAAGCTGGCGCGGGCGAAGAGGGCGATCCGCGCGGCGGGCTGCCGGGTCGCCAAGGTCAAAAGGCCGGCGCCCGGCCACAAGCGGCACCGCCCCCTCGTCGTCAAGTCCACGAATCCGGGAGCGGGCGCCGAACCCGCTAGCGGCAAGGTCACCCTCAAGCTCGGCCCGGCGCCCCACCGGCGGTAGTGCACGACAACAAACCGGGTAGAGACAGGCAATGGCCGACCGACGGCTTATCGCCCTTGCCTTACTGCTTCTAGCCGTCCTGCCGGCGACGCCGCCCGCTGCCGGGGCAGCGCCCAGCTGCGCCGAAGGACCGGAAACGACGGGGAACACGATCGTCGGCACGCCCTGCGCCGACACGATCCGGCTGCCGCGCAGCATCACCGCCGTCTATGGCGAAGGGGGCGACGACGTGCTGTACGGGCAGCGGGGGAACGACAGCCTGTTCGGCGGCGAAGGCACCGACCGGCTATACGGCGGGGTCGGCGATGACCGGCTCCGGGGAGGGCCCGGGGACGACTTGCTCTCCGGTGGCTTCGGCGCCGACTCGCTCGACGGCGAAGGCGGCAACGACGTCGCCCGCGGCGACGCGACGATCGACTCGATCGGCGACTCCGGCGGCGGCAGCGACACGCTCAGCTTCGCCACGGGGGTGACGCCCGGCTTCCCAAACAGCGGCTCCTTCTTCACCGACGCCGGCTTCCCCCCGACCGCCGTGGGCCGGGGCGTCTACGTCGACCTGGGGCAGGACTTCGCCAACGACGGCTCCGCCCCGTCGGGCGGTGGCTTCGACGTGCCGCTGGAACCGGCGAGCGATTTCAGCGACTTCGAGACCGTGATCGGCACCCCCTTCGCCGACTACATCGTCGGCACCGGCGGCGCCGAGACCTTCTACGGCGGTGGGGGTGGCGACCTGATCGACGGCGGTGGGGGTGGCGACGTGGCCCACGGGGGCGCCGACGGCGACGGCTGCGTCGACGTCTCCAGCGATGACTGCGAGTTCCACAGCCAGGAAATCGAGCTGCGCGACCCCGGTGCGATCGAGGTCGGAGTGATGGCGCCGGGCTACGGCGCGCGGCCCGGCATCTACCTGGCGGGCAGCGACGAAACCGACCGGGTGACGGCGAGCTACGGCGGCGGCGCTGTCACCTTCTCCCTGCAGCCGGGCAGCGCGGGCCAGTTCGACACCAGCCCCGGGGCGATCGGCGGCTGCAACGCGCCGAACGGCGGGGCCGTCGTCTGCCCCCTGGGCGAAGCCCCCGACTCGCTGCTCCTCGCCGGCATGGAAGGCGACGACGTCCTCCTCGCCCCCGGGCTGCCGGAGACCGTCTCGGTCGTCCTGCTCGGCAACGAGGACGCCGACCAGCTGACCGGCGGCGGCACCGAAGACGCGCTCGTCGACGGCGCCGGTGACGACACGGTCAGCGCCGGCGGGGGCGACGACGCGGTGCCGAACAACGGCGGCGGCGACCAGCTCGAAGCCGGCGCCGGTGAGGACCTGTTCATCTCCAACGCCGTCTGCGACGGCGACAGCCTCGACGGCGGGCCCGATCGCGACAACGCCAACTGGGCCAACTTCGGCACCGGGGTGGCGATCGACATGGCGGCGCACACCGCCGGGCTGATCGGCGCCGCGGGGGAGCCGCACTGCGACTCATCCGCCGAACTGACCGGGTTGACGGCGATCGAGGACGTCGAGGGAACCAACACCGGCGACAACCTGAGCGGCGACGCCGGGCCAAACCAGCTGCTCGGCCGGGCCGGTCCGGACAACTACCGCGCCGGGGCGGGCGACGACCACCTGCTCGTCAACTCCGGCGACTCCGACCCGCTGGTCGATTGCGGCGAAGGCTTCGACACGGCCCTGATCGACTTCGCGCCGATTCTCGACGGTCCGCCGGTGGGCTGCGAGTCGGTCGAAGAACGCGCCCCCAACAGCTTCCGCCCGCCGGACACGCCGCCCGATCCGGAACCGGAGCCCGAACCGGAGCCCGAAACGCCGGAATCCGAAACGCCGCCGCCCGCGCCGTCGCCGGTCGCCGATACTCCGAGAACGGCGCCTCAGCCGATCGAACCGTCGGATCGCATCGCGCCCGCCACCCGGCTATCCCACCACCCGCGCCGCGCGCTCGCCCTGCCGGCGCACCGTCGCTGGCGCCGGGTGGCCTTCGCCTTCGGCTCCTCGGAGGCCGGCACGCGCTTCCGCTGTCGCCTCGACCGCCGAGCCTTCCGCGCCTGCCGCTCACCCCGCGCCTTCCGCGTCAGGCGCGGCCGCCACGTCTTCCGCGTCTTCGCGATCGACGCGGCCGGCAACCGCGACCGCTCGCCGGCGACCTTCCGGTTCAGAGTGCGGCGGTAGCGAAACCCGGGAGCGGGTAGCGAGGGTCAGCTCCTCGGCGGCGAGCGGTGGCGGCTGAGGTGCAGCGCGTCGAGGTCTCGCCTTCGGTACGACGCTCCCCCACATGTCAGATGAGCCGTCTCAGCTGCTCGACCCGGTCGGCCGCATCGACCCGATCGCTTGCAGCGCCTGCGCCGCCTTCGGCGGTGGCCCCACCTGCCCGTCGACCGCGTCCAGTGCCTGTTCGTCGCCTCTACGTGCCCGCGCCTGCGCCTCAACCCAGATGTCTTCGACCCGGCAGAGCTTCGCCACCACCTCGCTGATTTCGTCCCCGCTTGAGTCGCTGCGAATCGACATCAGACCCGCATGGTCCGATAGAGCCCTGACCCCGCCCGGGGCCGGTGAGCCCGGGGCGCACCTCCGTCCGCCCAGACTCACGGTCCTCCTCCTTCATGGCAGCTACCTCATAGGGAGATATCGGCCGCGGGCCGACCAAACTCAGGTCTCCCTTGATGACGTTGAAGAGCTGCGGCAGCTCGTCAAGTGAGTAGCGGCGGATGAAGCGGCCGACCCGGGTGACGCGCGGGTCTCGGCGGATCCTGAACACGATGTCCTCGCCAGGACCGTTCAGCTCTTTGAGTTCATCCTGACGCAACGGGTTCTCAACGTACATCGAGCGGAACTTGATCAGGCCAAAGCTTTGCTTACCGCGCCCCGCGCGGTACTGCCTGAAGAAGACGGGACCCCTCGAGTCGAGCTTGATCGCGATCGCGGTCGCAAGTAGCAGTGGAGCGAGTACAGCCAATAGCCCCGTGGCGATGAACAAGTCGAGCACTCGCTTTGCCTTCTCGCCCCGGAGGCCGACCCCGCCGAGCGACTCCCGAATTGCTTTCGCCTTCCACCTGATGTGGGCCGCCTTCGCGAGGGCCGACATCGCCCGGTCCTCCCAGGCGGCCAGCTCGGCCAGCCAGTCCGCTTCGTAGCGGGTTTGGGAATCCGCCGGCAACTGACGCGCCGCTCTGCGCACGAGGCGCCGGGCCAGATGGGGTAGCCAGGCCCGGATCTCCTCGACAATGAGGGAACGGACAACCGCTATGGCGAGGGCGCAGAGGGCGGCGCCGATCAGCAGGGTCATCGCCCATGCCGTGCTCACGCGAGACGCTCCCGGGGTGAACGCAGCAAGCGCGCCGCAGGTCTTAGATCGTTCAGGTGAGACTCGAGCTCGGAACGGGCCAAACGTTCCCCCTCACCGCTCAGCGAGTAAAGCCGCCGTGCCGGGCGGCCCGCGAGGCGAGGATCGACGTTCTCCAGTCGGCTCTCCAGCCAACCCGCCTTCTCAAGTCGAATCAGGATCGGATAGAGCGTCCCGCTCTTGATCTTCGTCTGATCGATGAGATCGAAGCCGTACCACTCGCCGCTCGGCTCCTCGAGCATGCGGGCAAGAACCTTCAAGGTCGTGGTGGTCATCTGCGGAGTCACTACTAGAGAGTCTACATAGGGTTAACAGGCGACCCCCTCCTTGTCGCGGCGAGATCGTTCTGAGCCGAGTGGTCGACCGTGATAGCGGGCAGGGACAAAAGCGCGCCTACGCCGAGGCTGTGCGGCTGATCGACGAGACGATGCGGGCGCTCTATGCCGAAGAACGCCCGTCCGGGTGACTTCGACGTCTACATCGATGAGGTCCGCCGCCACCCACAAACCCAAGCGCAATCTGATGAAGCTAATGGCCGGGCTTGAGCCGGCGAAATCGAAGCCGTGACCCGATCAACTAACTCATGGCTCGGAGCGACCCTCCTTGCCCCAGAGCGACACGAGATCACGCGCGCCGTGGGTCAGGGCGAGAACGTTGACGTTTGCACCCTCGATCTCGTATATCAGGCGATAGCTTCCGACGATCAGCTCTCGGACCGCCGGCTCCTCCAGCTCGGGAACCACGCGCCCTCGCTCGGCCATTTCCTCAAGCGATCGGGCGCGATCGCGGACACGCCGCACGAACGCTGCCGCATAGCCCGGGGAGTCCTCGGAGATGTAATCTGCAATGCGCTCGAGGTCCCGCCAGGCAGTCTCGGCCCACGCTACCTGTCGAGCCACCGGGCCAACCGCTGCTCGACCTCGTCTTGGGGCAGGACTCTCCTTGCCTCGACGTCTTCGCGGCCGCGCTCGATGCGCTGCAGGACGTAGAGGTGGTACTGGATGTCCTCGAGCGAGGCTTCCTCGGGGAGGCCGTCGAGGACCCTTCGGACATCCTGCTTTGCGGTAGTGGCCATCGCAAGGAGGATACCGCGGCTTCGGCGGTTGGAAATGGCGCGCGAAGCCGGGCACTTCGACACGCCAGGAGGTCAAGAGAGGGAAGGCGAGAAGGATCCTGGATGGGTTCCTGGGTCGCTATCGACTTTGAGACCGCCTCGACGCGAGGCACGCCCTGCGCCGTGGGGTTGGTCGAGGTCGCCGATGGGCAACTCGGCGAACGCCACCGCTGGCTGATCCGGCCGCCGGTCTTTGAGTTCTCGCCGTTCAATGTCGCGCTGCACGGGATCGGGCCGGAGATGTGCCGCGACGCGCCTACCTGGCCAGAGAGCCTCGGGCGGATCCTGGAGGTGGTGGCGGACCGGCCGCTCGTCGCGCACAACGCGGCCTTCGACCTGGGGGTGATCCGCGATGCCTGCGAGCTTTGCGATATCGAGTGGCCGCAGCTCGAGTACGCCTGCACCCTGGTGGTCGGCCGGCGCGTGTGGCCGGGGCTCACGACCTACAGCCTCCCGTTCCTTGCCGCGCACCTCGAGATCGAGCCCGCCGCCGACCACGAACCCGCCGCCGACGCGGCGTGCGCAGCCGAAGTCGCCTGCCGAGCCCTGCAGACGCGCGAAGCAACTGGATTGGTTGAGTTGCTCGCCGGCTGCCACGCGACGATAGGGCGGCTCGGGCCGGGGGAGTGGAGCGGCTGCCACGGGCGCGACAGCAAGCAGCCGATACCGAGCGAGCCGACTCCTGGCGCGATGCTCGATGCTGAGCACTCTCTATTCGGTAAACGGATCGCCTTCACCGGCGCGCTGGCTATCCCGCGGCGCACGGCCCAGCAAGCAGTAGTGGACTGCGGTGCCGTGGCGGCTCGGGGGCCACGGCGCGACACGGATCTTCTCGTCACCGGCTACCAAGACATGGCGAAGCTGGCGCACGGCGAGAGCAAGAGCGCGAAGCTTCGTCGAGCAGAGGAGCTTCGGGCCGAAGGACGGGAGATCGAGATCGTTGGCGAGCGCGAGTTCGCCCGGATGTTGGCGGGTTTCACCGCGCCGGCTGCCTAGCCCTGATCCACCGATAAGCATCTGAGGAAAGCCGCCGGGAGCGTCCTCTTGGCTCTAAGGGTCTCTGGGCGCTGTGCCAAACCCGCGGCTCACATCCCGGCCTAAGCGATCGCGCGGAGGCGACGTTCCGCCTCATGGCCGTCACCGCCGAGGCGCGTCACCTTCTGAGCAGGCTGAACTAGTCCAGCGACCAACGCCAGCGGCGCAACGCCATCGTCCGAAGCCGCCATCTGCCTGGATCAGCGGCGTTCAGCTGTACCTCTTGTTCGACCAAGAGGTGCCCTGCTCGCTAGACGCCTCCTTGACGACGCCCGGCGATCCTCGTCGGTGAACTCCTCGTCGTCATAGGGAGCAACGTCCAGCTTGGCCGCTACGGGGTCTTGTGCGCGTCGAAGCAGGACTGCCGCGGCGAGCAGCGATTCATCGGGAAGGGCATCTACAAGACGATGTAGCTCGGTCCTGGTCATCGGCATCAACGGTACCGGCGGCTAACCCAAGGTTCAGGCGTTTTCTTCGGGGATAGCTCCGGCGCCACCAAAGGTTCTTTGGGATGCGAGACGACGTTTCCAACCGCCCTCTCTCATTTCAGGCACTTTTCGCCAGAAGTGCCTGACTCGCTGCATATCCGTTCATATCCCTGCATATTTCACTTTCTGCGGCATCCCTGAGGCCATCAGAAAAGCGCTGCAAAAGCGCATGTTCTGGCGACTCCGAACTCACCGCCAACCCTGCATCGCACCCAGGAGGTCGGCGGTTCGAATCCGCCTAGCTCCATCGGAGGAAGTCCCTGCACGTGGGAACGTGTGATGGGCCACGTCACAATTAACCGGCCTCGATTTCTCGCCCGAACTCAGGCACTTGTGCCTGAGTTTCGCGGATTACTGCCGATATACGTCGATTACGGCGCGATTCCGCCTCGCCGCTTGAGGTCTCAGACCCGAAATCATCCAAAGCAAAGGGGCATAAATGGGGCGGGCAGCCCCGCCCCGCTTCGAGCGCTAGGCCACACATCCTCGGCCTATGGGGAGATCCCACAGGATGCAGAAGCTCATCCTGAACTCAAGCAATCAATCCCAGCCGAGCGGCAGAATAGAGTTCACGCACTTTGCCGCTCTCAATCAGCATTGAATCGCTGATCCCGGATCAAGAGACCGTCTCAGTGCGCAAGCTCGTCCTGCACCAGGGGCGGCAATTCGAGATTCCTTTCAATCAGCGGCCCTGGGCGTGGAAAGACGGCAACCTTCGGGACCTGTGGCAGGACGTCATTAAGACCAAGGACGGCTTCTTCGAAGAAAAGGCCGATGGCTTCTTGAAAGGTCGTCCCAAGGCGTTGCGGAACCCTCACTATTTCGGTGCTTTCCTCTTCTTTGAACGAGCCCCCAACAGGTATGAGGTGGTCGACGGGCAGCAGCGCCTTACCAGCATCTCGATGCTGATGGCGATCTTCAGAGAAATCGCCCACGAGATCGCCACAAAAGAGAATTCCAGAAAACTTCGAGTGGACGCCGAAAACCTCGAAACCTCCCTGACCAACTGGCTGCTCTCCAGCTCTAATCCTGCGGTACCGCGACTCCAGCTGGACCAGCAGTTCGACCAGCTCTTCCGCACTTATGTGGTTGACCCCCGGAACAACAAAGACCGGGAGGAGGCCTTCAAGAGCCTAGGCGTTTCGGTCAGGATGAAAAAGGGGGCCCTCCACCTGAAAAGCGGGTTCGACGCCTTACGAAAACACGTGGTGGCCGGACTCGCTGGTCGCTCAGACGCGCAACTGGTCAACTGGATCGGCGCTCTCGAGACGGTCGTCGCCGATGCCTTCATCGGGAGCCGGATCGTGGTCCGAGACGAAGCCTTCGCCTTCAGCGTCTTCGGCACGTTAAATGCGCGGGGGGCGCCGCTCCGCGCCGCCGACAAGATCAAGAACAAGCTCTTCGAAGATGCCCAGAAAGCCGAACACCAGCAGATCAAGGACGACTGGGACGCCATCTACGCGCACGTGCCGGAGAGCAACGTCGAGCTCTTCCTACGGTTACGGCATCTCGCTTTCGTAAATACCGATTGCCCTCATTCGCAGCTCTTCAGAAACGTGAGGGATAGGGAGCTGGAGGACGAGGTCCCTACCGACGTCACGGCCCGCTGGCGCAAGGACGCGGAACTGCTCGCCAGCCTCACCGGACTGAAGAGCCACCCGAAGATCGAAGGGGAGCTGGAGCGATATCTGAAGACGCTCCAACATCAGCTGAAGATCACCTACAGCTGGCCCTTGTTACTCAGTTCCGCTCGCAGGTATCTCGATGACGACGTTGACACCTTCCGCAAGATGACCCGACTGACGCTGGCCTTCTGCTTCCGGGTCCTAACGGTTCCCGCTGAGGCGGATGTTGCCGACCTCGAACGGCCACTCGCCCAGACCGCGTTTGACCTCAACCGGGGGAAGGATCCGAAGGAGATAGCGAAAGCGCTGCGCGAAGCTAACAGCGACGAGGACTTCGAAAAGGCCTTCGCAGGCGCAACCCTCCAGCGCGCCGCAACCCAGTTCTACACGCTGTACGAGCTGGAGGTGCACCGTGCAAAGAGTGGTGGCCTCTCACTAGAACCCTTTCCCCATAGCCCTCACCAGAACATCGAGCACATCCTTCCGAGGCGACTCGCGACGTCGGAAGCGCGCGAAAGCGAGTGGGCAGCCTGGCGAGACTCAGACGGTGACCCGGTCGAGAAGCACGCTGATTACCTGAACCGCCTCGGCAACCTCCTCATCCTCGAGGGGGAGATCAATGGTCAAGTGTCCAACTACGACTTCGAGGCAAAGCGAGCTGGGAACTACCCTGGGAAAGCGGCCAAATTCAAGGGATCGCCGCGGAAGTCCTTTGTCGATTCCAGGCTTTCACTCGTCAAGGATCTTCTCGATGCCGGCGCATACCCCGATTGGACGCAAGAGGAGATCGAGAAACGCCAAGCGGAGATGGCAGCTGAGGCAGTCAACGCCTGGTCGCTCAAGCTCATTGCCCGAGGCGCCTAGGGCGCTCTTCGGTCCGCACTTTCACGAGACGATGCCCTCTGTAAGTCAGGTTTCGCTCGGCCAGTAGCTGCTCCCAGGCCAGTCGTGTGCCGATCGAGGTCGCTTGGCCGTAGAGACCGGCGGCCTCCTCTTGTCGAGTCAAGGCTGCGAACCGTTTCCGGCGCGAATCCGTTGCGGCCAGAAACAGCTCCTTGCGATGGAGAATCGGGCGGTCGGCGCGGTTGGAGTAGTCGCGCACGTCGCAGCGAAGATGGTCGACGCGGACGAGGAACCCACGCCGCAGTTCGGGATGCGGGGCACTGTCGAAATCGGGGAACTCGAGATACGAGACAGCCGGCTGGTCGAGATGAAGTTTGACCAGCGTCGTTGAGGCCATTTCGCCGATCACCCGACGGGCGGCCCCCTCGAGGATGCGCAGGATCGGCGGCAGACCGGTCAGTGCGTCCATGTGTACATACAGCGCACCCCGCGCTCGCTTCCCCGCAGAAGATGCGAGGGCTGCGGCTCCCACACGGTTGCTGTTCGCGAGTTCCCCAAGGAGGCGATCGGCCTGCCGGAAAGCGGCCGCGTGACTTCCGAAGAGGTCGCGGATGTCAAGGCGGATCTCTTCGGGCAGTTCCTTCGGTCGCAGGGTGCCATCGAACCGCGACAAAGCGATGAAGACGAGTAGGTCCTGGGAGCGCTCGTCGCGGATTCGATCCCAGCGCTCGCCGCCACTGACACGCCGGACAGACGCGAAAGCGCTGCGCAAGGTCCCGAACTTCTCCTCGATCTCCTGTCTGTTGGCGAGCTCGTCTCCCCGCGGGAGCCGGCCCCGATCGGTGACGAATTGGATGAGGGGCTGGATCAGATCATCGTGCCGGGCGAGCAGCTCACGGCTGACGGGGGCGAGGCGCCGGTCGTGACGAACCCGGCGCAGCCGCCACTCCTGCTCGAGTGCCGGGTGGCGGAAGACGATGAAAACTCCGGGCGCCGCGGCGGCGGCGCGGGCGTCGAGGGTCGACTCGACCCACTTTCGCAGCTCGCCCTGGCCGTAGAGCTTCTGGAAGCTCCCAATCGTCGTGCGGACCCCGTCCCCGAACCGCTTCTCCCCTTGCATGACTGCCGATTCCCCTTCGAGGCGGGCGCTGACTATCAACGCGCAGCGAGCCAAAGCCCAGGCGCGGCGCAGCGCCTCCTCCCGCTCCTCCAGCTCCTCGATGACGTTGACGACGTAGCCGAGGTTGACCACGTCACTGGGCTCCAGGTTGCCGTCCGGGAAGTGGAAGGGATCCCACCCGTTGCAGCGCACCCCGGCTGCCGTCAAGCGTTCGACGTCCCCTCCTCGCCCGCAGCCGTAGTCGAGGACAGTGGTTACCTCGGGCACGATCAAACCGTCGTCAACGGCCAGGCGCATCGGCCGTGAGAGGGCGACTCGCACGAGAGCGGTGCGCGCCCGTACCGCTGCCGCTGAGCTCACTACGCAGTGGCGCTGGAGGACTCGAGCCCGGCGGCTACCAGGTCGCGCACCCCCGCACCGCGCCGGTTCTCTCCGGCGACCTTGCCAAGCGACTGATCCCCGACCAGGTAGCCGATGCCGCGATGGAGGTGCAGAAGCAGCTGGCGCTGCACGGTAGCGGCGTCGACCGGCAGCCCATCCGCCGCGCAGCGCTGCCGCAACAGGTCGAGGTAGACATCGGCGAGACGACCGGTGAAGGTACGCCACTCGATCTCGATCCCTCCCTCGGTCGGAATCGGAACGTCGGGCGGTTGCGTAGGCTCGGCGAGGGAGCGACAGAGGGCCCAGCGGCCGAGCTCGTTCCAGTGCTTCAGCCCGGTCCGGCGCTTGAGCGTGATCAGCTGGTCCTTGCCTGCCGGGGAGATGCGGACGGTCTCGATCACGCGGCGGCCACCTCCAGATAGCCGTCGAGGATCGTGGTCCGCCCCTCGGAATCGGTGAGCAGCTGGTGCTCCAAGCCGACGCTCGGCTTCAAGGCCTCGTAGAGCTCGCCGTCGATCTCCGTGTCCGTGGAGAGGACGACGACCTGATGACTTGCCGCCGGGATGTAGCGCTCGACGACGTGGCGCCTGTGCCCTGCGTCGAGCCGGCCGAGCGGAGTGTCGATCACGACGGGCAAGGGGCGCCCGGCGGCGCGCGCAAGAGACCAGAGGAGCGACAGCGCCGTCAGTTGCCGCTCGCCGGCCGAGAGGGTGCTCGGCAGCAGCTCTTCGCCCTGACCGCCGCGCAGCGCGACGGCGAAGGTTGCGGGGTCGATCCGCACTTCATCGATCAGCCGCTCCTTGCGCAACAGGCGCTCGAGGCATTGCATCGTGTAGTCAGCGATCCGGCCGACATGACGCTCGGCGACGCGGTCAGCGAGCTGCGCCAGAGTCGCCTTCGCTCGCTCGGCGTGCTGCGTGACGCGCTGCTGGCGCTCGGCGCCGTCTTCGGCCTCAGCCAATCGAGTCAGCTCGGCATCGCGACGGTCCCGCGCCCTGCTCGCCTGCGCCTCGGCAGCGGCAACCAACTGACGCTGCTCCTCGACGCGCTCGTTCAAGTCCTCGACCCGCTCCCTCCCGCTCTCGCGCGCGGCAAGAAGCGCAAACACCGAATCGTCGCTGGGAATCTTCGAGATCTGCCGGTCCAGCTCGTCCCTCTTGGATATTGCCTCGTCGAGAGCGTCGAGGATCTGCAGCGCCCGAACCCGCCAATCGGTGAGCTTTTCGTCGCGGATCGTCACGATCTCCGCAGCCCGAACCGAGGGCTCGTACGGGGCTGCCTCTCCAGAATCCTCGGCTTCCGACCGCTCGCGACGATCGGACTCGAGAAGCATCGTCAGCTTCTCCGGGTTGTCCAATTCGAGACGCTCGGCATGTTCGAGCAGCCAGCGATCGCGCTCTGCCAGGAGGTCGAGAATCCGGCGGCTGTCGCGGCCTCGCTCGCAGCGCTCAGACGTCTCAGCTATTCCTGCGAGCAGTCCTGGCACCAAGGTGAGCGGGGCCGCCGGATCGGCGGCGGCGTCGCGAAGCTCCTCCCAGACAGTGGCTTCGATGTTGCGAGCTTCGGTACCCCTTGCTTCGAGCTCCTCCCTCTGCGCGACCAGATCTCCCCCGGCGGAACGAGCAGCGCTCTGCAGCTTCTCAGCCTCCACGCGCGCCAGCTCGAGCTCCCCTTCCAGCTGCGCGAGCTCTTCCTTCGCCTCCACCGCGAGACGCTCGGCTGCCGACAGCTCCGACTGTCGTTCCTCGAGGACCTCGGAGGCGATCGTCTCGCTACCGCGCAGGACGCGACGCTGCACGGCGACGAGGTCGGTCCGCAGCTGCTCGACGAGATCGAGACCGAGCAGAGAGCCGACGGCGGTCTTCAGAGAGCCGGCGGCGGACTCCAGATCGGCCAACGCCTCGATCTTCTCGCCGTCGAAGAAGAAGAGCCGCGCCACACCGAGCGGCGCGATCTGCTCGATCGTCTCGTCCCAGCTCTCGCTCAGCTCCTCGTCATAGTTGCCGTCGACGAAAACGTCCAGCTCCTCGACGCCGCCCCGGCCTCCTCTCCGCCAGCTGCGCCTCACCGCCAGCGGCGCGTCGTCGCGCAGCCCGGGAATCGTCAGGCTGAGCTCGAGCGCCGCCTCGTCGCGGCCGCGGTGGATGCTTTCGTTCAGGAAGGCGGAATAAGAACGGTGGGACCCCAGCTCGGACAGGCTGCGTGGCCCGTACAGCACCTGGAAGAGAGACCGGATCAGGGTCGTCTTCCCGGCGCCGTTCAAACCACCGACCAGGGTGACGGGACGGCGCTCGTCGTGGGCAAAATCGATGCTCTGTCGATCGCCGTAGGGTCCGACCCCATCCAGGGTCAGCGATTGGAAGATCACGTGCCGGTCCCCTCCGCCACCCGCTGGATGAAGTCGGTCGGCGGTTCGTCAGCGCCTTCCTTGCGTCGCCGGCGGCGCAGGGCGACCTCGAGGGCGTCCTCGGCATCGTCGTAGAAGTGGCGCTCGAGGGTCGCTTCCAGTTCCTCGAGGAGGCCTCTTCTCCGCAGACTCAGCTTCTGCTGGCGCTCGACGTCGAGGAGGTCGCGAACCAGCTGGTAATGCAGTTCGCTGCCGCAGAGCTCGCGCAGCTCCGCCAGCTCGTCAGGACCGAGCGGGAGAGCAGTGCGCGCCGAGTCGTCCTCGAAGGGAACTCCCATCGTCTCCTCGTATACGGCCGGCAGCCGATCCTCGAACTCGTGCTTCTCGACCACCCAGATGCGCCGAATCTCCTTCAGCTCCTCGTCGCTGATCAGCTGGGTGTCGCGTACGTTCTCTGGTGCGTTCTCCTGAATCCACCGCTGCGCCTTGAGCAGCTCGCGAAGCCACTCCTCGCGCGCCGCCTGCGTGTAGGGCCCGTGGATGAGCCGGTCGCCGTGCAGTTGCACCCGCCCGGTTATGCGGCGGAAGTCGCGCAGGTGACGGTCCTCGGCGACATCGAGGCGGTTTCGCAGCTCCAGCAGCGGGACCATCCACTCCTTCTCCTCGTCGTTCTGGATCATCGCCGCCATCGACTTGTCCTTCTCGACCAGAGTGCAGGTCCAGCAACCGAAGCGGCTGTCGCCGCAGCTTGGAGTCGAAGAGTCGACCACCAGCGGGCACTCGCCGTCCTCGGAGGCGCCTTGGTACATGCTCAAGAGGTCCTTGTTGTCGTAGCCCCACGGATTGGGCTGCTGCATGAGATAAGTCCAGACGTCGTCATTGGACCAGTTCTCGATCGGCGAATAGACCAGCGAGTTGGGGAGGCTTGCGTTGGGCGACAGCAGATCGCGGACCCTCCCTTTCTCCTGCCGCTTCATCGCCCGTGCCCGGACGGTGCTCTCGGCCTTGCGGGTGCCGAGCACCAGGATCGCCTCGCCGTGGTCCGCGACAACCTGCCTGATGAAGGCGTTCGAGGGGTTGATCTTCATCCGCTCCGTGCACCAGCGGAACTTCGGACGCGGCGCTGGATAGCCCTTGCCGATCAGGTTCACCCAGAACGTCTCCGAGACTTTCGGCGTCAGGCGGTGCGCGGTCAGCGGAAGCTCCAGCTCACCTGCCCGCTCGCTCATCACCTCTAGAGAGCGGCCGACCCACGCTGCCACCACCGGGTTCTCGACGAGCGTGTCGGTGCTGATCACGAAGACTGGCTTGTGGCGTTGCCGCGGCGTGAGATCGGCTAGCGCCGTCCAGACAAGCTGGAGCACCGCGGTCGAGTCCTTGCCCCCGCTGTAGCCGACGACCCACGGGACCGCGTCTTCCATATAGAGGCGCTGGGTTCGTTCGACCAGGTCAGCGATCGCCTCTGCGTAGCCGCGCTCGGCGAAAGCGGACGCGCTCACGTCGCCTCCCCCGCCGCTTGAAAAGCCGTCTCGATCTGCGCGTTCTCATGGGGGAGCTCGAGCCCCAGGCGCTCGATGATCACGTTGGCGGTGAGAATGACATTGGAGGAAGAACGGGAGATTCGCCCCCCCACCATTGCGCGGCCTTCCCACTGGGCAGTATTGGCTCGTGACCAGTCGAGGCCTCCGAGCTTTCGCAGCCGCTTGGCAAAGTCGGGGCTCCCGTCTTCCCTGAGGGCAAGGTTGCCGGCCACCCCGAGAGCTTGAAGGGCGATGCCGTGACTATGGACGTATTCGCGGCGCAATTCTCCGGAAGTTGCGCGTCGCTCCCGCACCGCTTGCCAGTCCGGGATCGCATCGGCGCAGCCCTCCCAGAAAAGGCGGGCCATCTCAACCGCTTCGCCGCGCTCCTTGCAGTGGCCGTGCAGCAAGGCCCGGGTCCCGGTGTACAGGCCGCTGAGGGTGAAGAGCTTGCGAGAGCGCACGCCGAGCGTGGTGTGCTCCATCTCGACCAGGCCGCGGAAGACCTGGGAGGTCAACACCATCTCGCGAACGATCGCGGCGTCCTCGTCGCGGTGGTCATAGAGAATCCCGATGCTCGGCGAGGGCCGGACCGCGTGCCGGTTTAGATCGGCGAACATCTGCTGGCTGCGCTTGAGCCCGGTGTCCATGAAGAAGACGAGCGCGATTGACTCGTCGGCCAGCTCTGGCCGCTCCTTCAGAGCCAGCTCGATTGCGGCGCGCCGGTGTTGACCGTCGTTGATGACGAAGCGGGCGGTCATCGGGATCCGCAGCAAGCCGACCCGCTCGCCATGCGTCCGCTCCCCTGACGACTCGAAGCGGACCTCTCCATCGATCGAGGCGGTGAGAGCGCTGAAGACGTAGGAGTCGGGATTGTCGAGGATGTAGCGAGTCAGCTCGGGGAGACGGCCCTTGTTGAGCACCCGCTGCGCACGCAGCTCCGGCACCAGCTCGTCCTCGTCGAAGAGAAAGACCTTCGGAATCAACCGCATCGGGCACATCGAGACGAAAAACTCGCGGCCGGCTTGATGCCCACAGATCGCGGGAAAGACGTACTCGAATGCGCCGACATCCGAGGGATCCGACGTTGACGCTACCGTGCGTTCGTGCTCGGGGACAGTGCTGTTCGTCATGAAGAAGCGAACATAGAGGAGGACTCGGATGGCTCGGTGAGCCGCCCGGTCTACCTCGACTGCTGCGCGACGACCCCGCTGATCCCCCCGGTTCTCGATGAGATCCATCGCTATCTCGCGATCGAATTCGGCAACGAGGGGTCTCGCACTCATGAGTACGGAGCCGCGGCTGGTCGTCGGGTGAACCAGGCCCGAGAGGAGGTGGCGGCACTGGCGAAAGCCCAGCCCGACGAGGTGGTCTTCACGAGCGGCGCGACCGAGGCGAACAACCTGGCGATCCTCGGTCTGGCCGAGGCACTCACCGAGCGAGACCACCGGCACGTTGTCACGAGCGCACTCGAGCACAAGGCGGTGCTTGAGCCTGTGGCGCGGCTCGAGTCCGAGGGCTTCGAGGTCTCCCGTATCTCCGCCGACTCGAGCGGTGTCGTCGATCCGGAGCAAATGCTGGCGGCAGTTCGACCCGACACGGGCCTAGTCAGCTTGATGCACGTCAACAACGAGACCGGCGTCCTGCAACGACTAGGAGATCTCGCCGACCAACTGCCCGACCAAGTCTTCTTCCACGTCGACGCGGCCCAGGGGCTGGGCAAGGAGTTCGATGAG
This sequence comes from uncultured Actinomycetes bacterium, assembly GCA_963779815.1. GTDB lineage: Bacteria > Actinomycetota > Thermoleophilia > Solirubrobacterales > 70-9 > VAYN01. The sequence continues at coordinate 407,473 of CAVZZR010000001.1, forward strand.
GTCTCCCACCAGCGGATCGATCTGATCAGCGGCTCGGCCCACAAGCTGCACGGGCCCAAGGGTGTCGGCGTCCTGATCGCCCGCCGCCGCGGGTACAAAAGGCCACCATTGAAGCCCCTAATGGTTGGGGGAGGTCAGGAACGGGGTTTGCGGCCGGGGACGGTGCCAGTACATCTCGTGGCAGGCTTTGGAACTGCAGCTCGGCTCGCAAGCGCAGAGCGAGTCGAGCGAGCGGCTCATAATCGCGAGTTTCGCCAGCGGGTCCTGGCGGAACTCAAACCGCTCAACCCGCTATTGAATGGAGACCCCTCACGGGCACTTCCCCATGTGTTGAACCTCAGCATCCCCGATGTAGATGCCGAAGCCGCCATCCTTGCAACCAAGGACCTCCTCGCCATCGCCAGTGGCAGCGCTTGCAACTCTGGGGCGTTCGAACGCAGCCATGTCCTAGCTGCCATGGGCCTCGATGAAGCGCGAGTTAATGGGGCACTGCGAATCTCTTGGTGTCACCTGACCCCTGTACCGAACTTCAGCTCATTCGTGGAGCGGGTCCAAGGACTGGCACGGCGGGGTAGTGCAAGACAATAGAGGTACCCAAAACGGCAGCTACCGTTTTGGGCACGATTTATTTAGGTGCCGATGGGAGGGGGAAGGCTGTCCGGAATGTCGGCTATCGCCGCATCTTTTGGAGCTATAGCCTTCGCGACGGCAAAGTCGTGGTTCAGGGCGGCCCGCTGCTCCTCAGAGGTGTTCTCACTTGCAACAAGGTACGAGATCAAATTCGCCGCAAGCTTGTAAGCCTCGCTCCGGGCGATCATGCCGCCGTTGGGTTTGATTAGGACATTCTCCCAAAGGTCCATACTGGCCCAATCAATCTGGTTTGCCCGCTCGATCGCTTGATCTAGATCCGCGCCTCGTTCAACCGCGCGAGCCAAGCCTTTAACTAGTGCCTGCTGTCCATTCGGCTTAAGGAGGAGCTTGTAGGTGCCTTCCTTTCTCATTTTTGGTAGTTCTGCAGGATTGGCAGCTGCTTGCTTAAAAGGAGTGATGGTGGTCATTAATTTTCCCCACCATTGCCCGGCCGCCTCGTAGGCTTCATGCAACTCGTCCTCTGAGGGGCGAACGACGCTCTTCTTCTCATCGACCATCCCAATGCCTTCGGCATCAACAATGTCTTTTACGGTCTCGTAAACGGCACTTATCGTCGTCAGCTTAAGACTGCGGTCGCCGATCGTGTTCGATTTCCAGTCCACGATCAACTCGTTCTTGGGCGGGTAGGTAATACCCAAGGGAGCGTCGTTCCGGACGAGTCGGCGGGTGACGATCGCGAAGCCGTCGTCCTCCGACGTGATGATGTTGTCGGCCCGAGTGGTTACGCGTGCGCTGCGGTTGACCTTATTAAAGATACGCCTGGTTTTTTCTGCATTCTCAAACTCGATGAAGATCACGCAGACTTCGTCCGAGGGGACCTCCGCGGAAAAGTCGGCCTCTCCATCCTCCTCAAAATTCCGCTGCACTACTGAACGTAGTGCTGCCAAGCGATGTTGGCCGTCTAAGACGATGCGCTCCCCTCCTACGATATTGAGGAAGCCCATGCGGGCTGCAGCTGATCGCTGTGCGGATGGAACTTTAAGACCGAATTCGGTGACGTCCTCGAACTCCAGCTTTCCATCCATCAGTAAAACGATCACAGCACCGAAGAATCGATCTGCAGCCTTCCGCAGGTAGGGAACGATCTCGTCCTTTACGCGCTTCTCATTGAGTTCACGTTGAATTCGGTCCTCGATGGTCGCCGAAGCCCAACCGTCGCTCTCCTGAGCCGGTCGCACAGAAGCGGCGAGCTCTTGGGCAGTCATCGTGGTCTCGTAGTAGGGGATCGATCCCATCTGAGCTTTGATTGCAGGGATTACGGTTGCCATTGTTTACGCTCCTAGTTCGAGATCGCCGAGGCGACGCTTCTGTAGCGGGCTTCGTTGCAGATAGGCAACAATCGGTCTATTAGCTGCTGCTCGAGTCGCGCCGGGTTCGGATCCAAAATCCAAGCGAAGCGAGGACTTCCCCACGGTCTTGCGAGAGCAAGCCGAAGCAGCTCGTTGTGGCTATGACGAAGGTGTTGTTCGAAACGAAGTCGAAGATTGCGGGTGCGTCCGATGTATAGAAGCCCGCGCAGGTCGCGGATCATGTATGCCCCGCTTGAACGGGGAACACCGCCGGCGAATCCAAGGCGATGAGGCAAATCCCCATCGACCAATAAGTCGGGAGGTTTGCTGACAACCCGTTTGCGAAGAACACGATCGAGTTCAGTCCGGTTGGCGTCGGCATCCGAAGAATCAGTTTGAGGGGGGTGAAATGCTTGCATAGCGCTTACTTTCTGTTTGTGTTGAAGTTCTAAATGTCTGTGCAGACAATGCAGAAAGTACGTAGTGTCTGCGCAAACACAAATAACTCGCCATATTTAGCGAGTTAGCAGCATTCCTCTTGCTCCTAGGCGACAGTCGGGGGATGACTGAAGGGTCCGACTCGAGAATCCGCCGCATCCGGCTGGAGCAGGGGAAAAGCCAAAGCGAGCTGGCGCAACTCGCAGGTATCTCAAAGCGAACTCTCGAGCGGATAGAAGCCAACCGGGATGGGCAGATCACCCTTTGGCACCTAGTCAACCTCGCTTTGGTCCTTGAATGCGACCTCTACGATCTCATCGAGGATGAGTGGCTCCGCTTTCGGCAGATTGATCGGACTGTCACCGCGCCCACCCGGACTCAAATCAACCGACCTCCGGGTTCAAGGCACGCTGAGCCGGGGCGCGAACGCGCTCCTCGGAGGAGGAGCTCCTAGCTCTTTCGAAAGCCTCCCGGCAGTCCACCTATCATCTCGGCTATGAACCCGGAGCCAGTGCACGTAGTGGTCGACGGGGCATCCAGCGGCATCTCAACTAGCGAGGCGGCGCTGATAGGAGCTGGCATTGCGGCGTTTGCGGCGCTGGCCGCCGCACTCCTCACCGCTTTAGTCGAGGCGAAACGCGAGAAGAAGCGAGACGAACGTGCCGCACGCCAGGCGCGAGCCGATCGAATCACGGAGCAGCTCAGCGGGCTCTACGGGCCGCTTCGGCTATTGACGTCCCAGAGCGCAGCGTTGGCCGAGAAGCTCCGAAAGGGAAAGAACAACCCTCAGGAGTGGCGCCTCCTCGACAACCTGGACGTGGTTAAGACCCCTGGCCCGGACAAAGCGATCGTTGAACAGATAGTCGAGGTGAATGGAGAGATCGAGAAACGGGTCCTCAGCAACGCAGGGTTCCTCAAGGACGGTGTGGTGCCGGACTCCTTCGTCGAATTCCTAGGTCACTACCGGCAACTGAAGATCGCGGTGACGGATTCGATGGAAGGTCACGAGACGCAGGCGGTAACCGGCAAGAAGTTCGAGGTGTATCCGCGGAAATTTGACACGGATGTGAAGACGGCTTACGAAGCGCTAAATGCGGAGCGAGCGAGGCTAACGGCATGACGCACTCCAATCTCCCTGTGTCGGATGGCTGCGTCTTCTGCCAAGAGCTCGAGCAGGGGCGTGCCGTAGGCGAGCTTGGTGGAGCGGCGGCGCTGCTCGATGACTTTCCCGTCTCTGAGGGGCACACTCTGATCGTCCCGAAGCGGCACGTCGCTGACCTCTTCGAGCTAGACGAGGGGGAGATTCACGACATTCGGCTGTTGCTTCGCCGAGTGCGCGAGGAGATGATCAGGCGCGATCCCACTATCCGCGCTTGCAACGTCGGGGTGAACAGCGGCGTTGAGGCTCGGGCAAACCGTGCTCCACGCCCACGTTCACCTCATCCCGCGCCGGCGCGGCGATACGCCCGATCCCCGCGGCGGAGTCCGGGGCGTCATCCCCGAACAGATGACCTACGCGCGATAGGCGCCTCCAGCCCGGCGGCAAGGATCGGGCCGGTGGGACAGCGCCGCGAATTAACCGCGACCTCCGAACTCAGGCACAAAAACGGATTTGTGCCTGAATCGCCGACAGTCGCCGCATATCCCCACGTAATCCGATTCCGGCCTGGCCCAAAAGCCACCGGAGGTTCACAGATTATCCCTGCAAATCATTAACTTACGCCAAGGGACTCCGACCAACCGCAGCCTAAATCGCACCCAGGAGGTCGGCGGTTCGAATCGCCTAGCTAGCTGGCCGGCACCCTGTCCACTCGCGCACATCCCCGAACGCCCTACGAAGACAGCTCAATTGAGCTTGTCGCCGGGTTCGACGTCAGTCACCTCGAACCCTCGCTCCGCTGCCGCAGTGAGATCTTTGGAGAAGGTGCGGTGGGCTTGGCGGCGGCTGAAGCCGCGTACCTCTACGTCCGCCGCCAGGACTAGGTGGCCGGGGCTGACGGTGACGGCATCGAAGATTTTGGACTTGCCGCAGGGCAGGGGGTCGGCGTCTCCCGGCCGTGGGTAGAGGAGGAGGATCCTTTCGGTGTTTGCGGCGGTCATGAAGGCTGCCGCCTCCATCAGGTCGTCGCGGTGGATTCGCCGGCGGCCGGATTCGATGTGGGTCCGGTACTTGGCGTCGAGCAGGCGCGGTGCCTCGTCGCCGAGGATGGTCACGTCCGGGTAGACCTTGACCGGCTTCTGCTCGCGTTCCCCCCACTCGAAGGGCAGGTGGTGCCGCACGCGTTCGAAGCCGAGCCGGCTGCGCAGCGCCCTGAACACCAGCTGCTCCCAGGCCTCCCAGGTGCGGATGACGAAGCCCGGGGCCTCGAAGCGATCCGCCTGCAGGGTGAGGTCGGCGCCGGAGGCGACGATGCGGGACAGCTCCACGAGATCGGCCCACGGTCGATGGCGCGGGGGCACCGGCCGCAGGGATCCGCCGCGGTACGGAGCTTGGGCCCCGAGGAACGCCCGCACCCGCAGGAGCTGCCCGCGCAGCGAGGCGTCGCGCACGTCCGCGACCAGCGTCTCCGCCGCGGCGGCGATCAGCGCGTTGTAGGGATTGCGGCGATCGAGGACCATCGCCTGCTGCGGGAAGCCGTCCGCACTCTGTTCGGAGATCAGGTCGAAGTCCAGCTCCCCCTCCAGTTCGAACCCGCGCCAGCGCCGTTGCCGGTAGAGCCGCAGCGGCTTGCGGTAGTGCTTCCAGAACTCGTCGACGAAGGCGCGGCCGATGACGCCGGCGAGGTCGCCCGCCTCGCCGCCGGCGGCGCGGACGTGCTGGGCGATGAAGCTGCCGCGGCGGGTGTAGTTGCTGATCGCCAGCAGGTCCTCCCGCCAGCCCGAAGAGCCGAAGCCGAGGAACTTCGGCGCGACGTCGAGCTCGATCCCGGGGGCGAGGCGGATGACCCCGGCGATGCCGCTGACCTTGACGCTCTCCCCTTCGACCGAGATCGGGCTGGAGCGGTCGAGGCGGAGGCTGCGGCGCAAGCGGCCCGAGCTGTTGCTCAACGCCGCGACCGCCTCGCCGACGGTCATCCCCGCGGCCACCATCCCGGGGATCACCTCGGCGGAGGGAAGAAGCTCCGTCGCCCGCAGCCTCGCCCTCGATTTACGCGCCACGCCTAACCCGCTTCGGCGACGACCCGCAGCAGCCGGTAGAGATCCGGCTCGCCCCGCTCCAGCACCACCTGGTCCAGGTCCGCGAAGCTGGCTACCTCGAGCTTGAAGGGATGGGCGGAGCCCGCCTCGTTGATCCAGTAGGCCTCGGCGATGTGGTCCGGCTTGTCGTAGAAGACCTCGCCGACGTGCTGGTCGACCACCGCCCAGCCTCGGCTCACGTAGGCAAGCGCCGCCTCGGTGGAGTCGGCCGGCGGCTCCTCGCCGCCGTTCATCAGGGCTCCGTGGCCGATGCGGAAGTCCGGGCTTGCCCCCCGGGCCAGCTTGAAGTTGACCTTCTCCCAGGCGCGGACCGTGGCCCGGTAGACGTCGGCGGGAGCGGAGGGCGCCTGCGGCAGCTCGCCGTCGAGCCCCTCCAACCCGAAGTGGGCGAGCAGGACAGCCGTTTCCGGCTCCAGCTCGATCGGCTGGAACCGGCGCAGGAAGGCGGTGTCGATCGCCTCCACGGACGTATCGGCGTTGTTCTGGGCACTGACGACGTAGAGGTGCGGCGAGAGCCAGTACTCCTCCAGCTTGCCCTCGCTCGTCAGCATCTCGAAGCAGCCGGTCTCGGTCAGGACCTCGTTCTCCTCGGAGGCCCGCTTGTCCGCCTCGATGGCGACGATCGAGGGCCCGAACACGTTCACCGCGGGGCCGCGGTTGAACTCGTCGATCGTCACCAGGGAAGCGCCGGCGGCGGTTTTCGCGTGCTCGTTGGCGCGGTAGAGAATCCCTTCGGAGAGCTCGAAGCCGGGCTCGCCGTCGTGCCGGGGTTCGGTTCCCCGCCAGAAGTCTTTGTAGCGGCTGTTCTGGTTCATCACCGTCTGCCAGACCCGGCGATCGGCGCGATCGGGGCTGGGGACGTCTTCGACCGCTCCCGTGCCCTGGGAAATCGCGACCGGCAGCTGCGGAGTCGATTCGGCTCCGCCGGATGCCTGCTCGGCGAAGAGACGCCTCACTTCCGCCAGCAGCAGCGACTTCCCCGAGGCCGGGACCCCCTTGACGATCACGCACTTGCTCGCAGAGAGGGCGGCGAGCACCTGCCTGGCGTGAGCCGACGGCTCAGCGGGCATCGCGATGCTGCCCCTCCCCCTCCGCCGCGAGGTTCCTCCAGCCTCGGATGTTCCTCTCTCTGGGGACGCTCTCCACCGACTCGAGGATCGGGTCGACCAGAGACGGTGGCCATCCCTGCTGGCGCATCTCGGCAACCGTCACGTACCGCGCCCAGACCCGCTCGGCGTCCTTCCAGACGAAGAAGAAGGGGTCCTCCTCGTGGGGCGGGAGGTGGCTTTCGTCGAACGGGGTGACCTTGTGGACCCGCGAGAGCCGCATCTCGCCGCTGCGGGCGCTGGTCGGAGACCAGATCTCGACCTTGATCGGCCCCTCCATCCGCTCCCCCTCCCACCAGTAGACGGGAGCGGAGTGCGCTTCGCCGCCGCGGGAAGTCGAGCGGGTTTCGGGAAACACCTTCGGAACCACGTCCTCGAACAGCTCCAGGGGATTGAGGCGGACGTCCCTGGCGCCGCCGCCGCTGGGGGCGTCGTGCGAGCGCGCTTCGACCTTTCGCCGGTCCCCTTTCACGCAGCGCTTGTAGATCACGTACCCGACTTCTGCCATGCAGCCGCAACGCTAGCCGATGGCCGTGACTGCGGCCGCCCCTTCGCGCCGGCGGCCTGCGCCGGTACGTAACCCTCCGCTCCCACCGTCCTCGCCATCGCCAAGCGCGCTTCCACCTCTTGGTCCTCGACGCCTCGAAGCGCTGCCAGCGCCTGGAGCACGAGGTCACGGGTCACGGTCGACCGGCTCTCGCCAGGCAGCGGCTCCTGCCCTCGGTCGAGGAGGCGAAAGTCCTCGAAGAGGAGGCGTGCGCCGTCCGGCGAGACGCCGTAGCAGTCGAGGACGAGGGCGTCGATCTCCGCCCGCCATTCGGCCAGCCGCACCTGCGGTACGCCGTCGCCTCGCTCCCGCGCTTCGATCGAAGCCACGAGCTCGATCAACCGCCGTCCCGCGGGGAGTCCGTCCGCAGCGAGGGGAAGGGGATCGAACGGAGGACGAAGTAGTTGACCGTCGTCGTCACCAGGCGGCGCAGCAGCCAGTCGAAGGCGAAGCTGTTGACGACGGCGAGCCAGAGACGGGCGGCACCCTCGGGATCGGGGTGAGCCGGGAAGGTGACGGTGGGGACCTTGTTCCCGCAGACGGCGCCGGCCGGGATTCGCGAGGCCAGCATCGTCCGCTCGTTGGTCTGCCCCGTGATGTCGCAGAAGCCGACCCGGTCCATCGCGGCCCTCTCACGGGTCTTGGCAGACAGGCGCCCGGAAGCGACCCAGAACTGAGGCGCGAGCGCGTCATCTCCAGGCTCGGTTACCCGCCAGCTGGCGCCGCGGCCGCTGCCCGAGACGTAGGCCTTGTAGCTGCTGCGGAACTGGTGGATCATCCGCCCCTCGATCAGCGGCAGCATTCCGGCCTCGGCCTCGCGCTCGAGCAGAGAGCGGTCGTTGGTCATGTCGAGCTCGCGGGCGAAGTCGAGCTGCCAGCGGCCGCCGAGGGAGCCCAACGGCCGGCCGGCTTCGGCCATGCGGCGGAAGAGCAGCCACTCCGCCGGGCTGCGCACCTCCGGCACCGTCAGGTCGGGGCGCAGGCGCCCCAGCCGTGAGCGCCCCAGCCTCGCCGAAGAGACGACGTCCACCCGGTCGGGCCCGCCGTCGGCGTGGTCGAGGACCAGCGTCGAGCGCCTGCTTCGCTTCTCCAGCGAGGCATGCACGGCCAGGAACTTGAAGCGGCTGTCGATCTCGAAGAAGCGGGCCTTGTTTTCGAAGACCGAGATCCGCAACGCGCCGGCCCGCTCGAGCAGATCCCGCCGCAGCGGCTCCGTCCCCTGCGAGCGGATCAACCCCGCCGGAACCAGCATCCCGATCTGCCCGCCGGGAGCCAGCAGCCGCATCCCCAGGACGAGAAAGAGCCGGTAGAGATCGGTCTCGCCCCTGCCCTCCCGGTCGTAGATCGAGGCCATCTCGCTGACGTAGGCGCGCATGCGCCGGCGCGCCTCGCCGAGCTCGTCGAGGCCCTCCTCTTCGTAGTCGGCGCCGTAGTGGCGATCGATGCCGTTGGCGACGAGGTGCTCGTGCCGGGAGAGCTTGAGCTTCTCCCAGGGCGGATTGCCGATCACCACCTGGAACCCCCGCGGCGCCACGTCTTCCCACGCCGCCGGACCGGCGGCGAGGCTGTCGACCTGGCGCAACCTGTGGGCGAGCGCCCTGACCGCGGCGTCGTCCGCGGTCAGCGAGGCAAGCACCAGCTTCACCCCGCGCAGAGCGGCGGCGGAGAGGTCGGCCGCGCAGGCGCTCTCGGCGATGAATCGGTCCAGGTGCTCCTGGCTGTCGCGAAAGCCGAGGGCCGCGGCCGCCAGGAGGATTCCCGTGCCGCTCGCGGCGTCGATGACCTTGTCCGCCGGGCCCAGGTCGTGGGGGAGCCGCTCGACCAGGAAGCGGGCAAGGCGGAAATCGGTGTAGTAGGCGCCGGCGCGGCGGCGCTCGGTGGGGGCCATCGGCGGCTGCGCGAGGGAAGCGAGCATCAGCGCCGGAGGCGCCGGCAGCGGCAGCAAGGCGACGCGGACGAGGTCCCCGGCGAAGAGGGCCTCGTCGCTCGAAAGGGCCCGCGGCAGGTCGTCGGTCGCGCGCAGGGTCTCGAGCGAGACGCCCCCCAGGACGGCGGCGGCGCCCTCGAGGACGTCGAGGCGCTTGGTCTGGTCCTTGCCGGCGAAGGCCTCGAGGATCTTCTCGGCCGGGCCGAGGAGTTGGCGGGCGAGCGGTCGCGACGGGCTCACGACATGGTGCTCGCCGCCACCGGCGCCCGCTGGACCTCGAGCAGGAACTCGGTGACCCGATCGCCGGCGCTGCTGGCGGCCCGGTTCGGGCGGTAGCGACCGACCGACCCGAGCTCGTGCAGGGTGAGGTCGCCGAGCAGCTCCAGGGCCGCGCACAGCTCGTCGAGGTCGACGTGTCCCTGCGAGGAGTAGGAGAGCAGGACCCGGCGGGCGGGGGTGGACTCGATCAGGCTCGTCAGCGCCTCGAGCGCGCGCAGCTTGTAGCAGTAGTCCGATGCCTTGTCCTGCCAGGGACGGAGGCCCGTCTTGCCGCCGACCTCCGGCTCGTCGCCGTGGGCGAGGGTCTCGTTGAGGTGGTAGTAGGCCGCGTACTGCCGCTTCGTATACGGAGGATCGAAGTAGGCGACGTCGTTCTCGGCGATCGGCGTGTCGGCGACGTCGCCGCAGTAGGCGCTGTGGACGACGGAACGCTCCCGGAGGGGGCGAGGCAGCACCGTGAAGCGATGCTTCGCGGTCGGCGTCCAGTGGGAGAGGTAGCAGCCGTAGGTGCCGGCGATGTTCGCTACCCGGCCCGCTGCCGCGATCAGGTCCGCCTTCAGCAGGTAGCTCTCGTCCCGGCTCAGCTCCCCCGCCGCTTCCCAAGCCGAAAGCCGCTTCCGCGCGGCGTCGATCCGGGCGGCGTTAGCGGCGGTGAAGTAGCGACGCCCGGCGGTTCCCCCGGGGCTGTACTCCCGCCAGACGAAGCCCTCGAGGGGAGCGGCGCCGTTCAGCTCCTCGATCGCCGACCGGTAGCCCCCCAAGCTCTCGAAGGACGCCTCCTCGGCGCTCGCCAATCCCGCCACCGCCACCATCACCGCGCTGAGGAGACTGTCGTTGAGGCGGATCGGCCAGCCGAGATCGGCCGCCCTGGCGCCCACCACGCCGGTTCCGCAGAACCCGTCGACGAAGAATCCGTCGGCCGAGCCGGGGGGGCCGACGATCTCCATCAGGCTCTCGACGACGCGGGCCTTCGAGCCGATGTAGCGAATCGATGCGGACATCGCCTCACCCTAAAAAGGGGCGCGGATGCCCGGATGCGTAGCACCGCATCCGGTGGGGGTCGGGGCCTCGATGGAGGACGGCTTACGATGAGGCGATGAGCGAGCTGCCGCGCTTGCCGGCGGAGGCCAGGGAGATCGTCGCCCGCGACGGGATCGAGCGGGCGCGCGCCTCGCGGAAGCTGCGGGACGTATTGCGGCGAGCCGCCGCTGGAGGGGATGAGGCGGCGGCGATTCGCAGCATCTCGGTCCTCGGCTCCTACGCCCGGGGCGCGGCGTCGGTGGGAGACATCGACCTCGTCGTCGACGTCGACGATCCCAGGGACGAACGCAGCGCTCAGCTGAACGACCTCTACGCGCGGTTCAGGGGTGAGAATCCGGACGCTCCCCTGCTGCGGGAGCTGCGCTGCTCGGGCTCGTCGATGGTCAACGCGGTCGTCGTCCGCCGGTTCGGGCCCCACCCGGAGCCGGTCCCTCCCGAGGAGTGGCGGGACGACATGGGCCCCGGTTTCGAGCTGGCTCGCCCACCCACGCTCGGTCACGTGGTTACGAACCAACCGCTCGCCGGTCCTTCCTACCTCCTCTTCGTCCGTGGCGACGCGGAGGAGAGAGCCTTGGAGCGACTGGCGGCGATCGAGGAGGACCCGACCGCGTCGCGCTTCGAGCGGACGACGAAGGTGCCGCTGCTGGACGAGCTCATCGACCTGATCGGAGTCGAAGTCCAACACAAGCTCGCGGAGCTCGTCCTCGCCGGCGGCTTGAACCTCGAGGCCGTGGTGCTGCAGGGCGGGGTCGAGCCTCCCGAGCCCGTGGTTCGGTTCGAGGCAGAGGGTGAGCCGATTCCAGGCGGCAAGGCCCGCCGCGAGGTCGTGCTGGCGGCTGTGGACCGCCTCTTGGATGCGGGGATCCCGCCTGCCGAAATCTCACTGCGCGGCTCCCCCTTGGTCAGGGGTGAGCGTGAGGGCGACGTCCTGCTCGACTGGGGATCGATGACCCTCTTCAGGGCCGGGGAACTGCTGCGCAACGAGTGGTACCGGTTGGTGTTCGTCGTCCTCGCCTCCCACCGCAAGGGGCCCTGGATCGGACTTGAATGCACCGTCCGCAGCCAAGCCGGCCTGGAAGAGGTCGAAGCGGCGGAAACGCGCCGGCTCTCCCAGCGCTGGTCCGAAAACTCGGACAGCTCGAACTGAGATGGCGCGGAGACTGCACGTCGCCGGCAGCGCCAGCGCCGCCCTTCCCGACCTGGATTCGCTGCGCTGGGCGCACCGACTGGTGCGGCTCGTGGTGCGATCCCATCTCGCTGCGGGAGGAACCGTGCTGACCCAGGTCGGAGACGATCCGGTCCACACCGAGGACGCGCAGCTGCGGATCCTCTTCGACTGGACCGTGATGGAGGTCTGCCGGGAGGCGATCGAGGGCGGTGAGGCAGCCCCGCAGCGAGAAGGCCGGCCGCTCGCGATCGGGATCTGCACCCCCTCCGGTCGCGAGCTGGTGTCGGAGCGGAACGAGGCGACCTTGGCGGCGGTTCGCGACGCCGGCGCTCTGGGCGTGACCGTGCTCCCGGACCGCTTCCGCTTCGGGGCGCTGCTGCGACAGGTCCAGGCCGCGCACGGCGACGTCCTCCTCACCCTCGGCGGCGGCGTCGGCGTCGAGCACCTGGTGCGCCTCTACATGGGACGACGCAACCCGATCGTCCCCCTGGACCTGGAGATCGGATCGTCTGACGGCGACAGCCCCGATGGCGGCACCGCGATCGCCGGCGAGGCGCGCTCTCGGCCCGAGGACTTCCTGCAGCTCGTCGCGCCCGCGAGCGCAACCGCTCACCTCGACGGTCTGCGCACCAAACGCGGGGGGCTGGTGCCGGCCGAGACGATCGCCGCTCGTGTGGCCGCCCTGCTCGAAGCGCTGCGCCCGCGGCGAGCCTTCTTCGTCCGCCTCCTCGACACCGCATCCGAGTCCTTCGCCGACGTCGAGTGGTTCTTCCGCTCGGTGGTCGACCCGGTGGTCGCGGAGCGCGGCTTCGAACGCGTCGAGGTGGGAACCGACCCCCAGCGGCTGGGCTTCATCGACGCCGAGATCTTCAGCGAGCTGCACTACGCCTCGGCAGCCGTGGTCGACATGACCGCGCAGCGCCCGAACTGCGCCCTGGAGCTGGGCTACGCCCTCGCCCGCGGCCATCTCGTCCTGCTGAGCGCTCGCGAGGGCGAGCGGCTTCCCTTCGACGTCGACAAGCTGCCCTGCCTGTTCTGGTCCCCCCACCTCGGAGCCGAGGCCCTCAAGCAGCGTCTCCGCGAGTACTGGGACAACCAGATCCAGCGGGCGCCGGTGGTCCCGCAGCTGCCGATCTCCTAAGGCTCGACGACGTTGAACCAGATGTTGAAGGTGTCGAGGAGGTCGATCAGCTCGGCCAGCGGGCCCGCGTCGGGCTCGGCCTCGCCGACGACGATGGCGTCGAGGTCCTTGCGCGCCAGGGTCACCGTCGCGTCGGCATCCTCGGCACTGCGGCCGAGGGAGTGGTTGAGGGTGCCGCTGCGCAGCTCGAGGACGGCCTTCTCGCCGGTGTCGGTGAAATCGAGGTTGAGGGTGAGCTGCCGGCCCGCCGCCTCGGGGCCGTTGAGACGCATCGCCATGTAGTTGAAGAGCAGCTCCAGGCTCATCGCCCGCACCGTGTCCGCGGTGGCGGTGCCGGGGAAGGGGACGTCGGGGATGCCGTGGCGGAGGTCCTGGGCGCCGGTCAGGTAGTGGCCGCGCCAGCTGCCGGACTCCGCCTGGTAGCCCATCTGCTCCAGCGTGTCCGCCTGCAGCTCGCGCGCCGCCTTGTTCTGCGGGTCGGCGAAGACGACGTGGTTGACGACCTCGGCCACCCAGCGATACTCGCCCGCCTCGAATTCCCGGCGCGCCTTCTCCAGCACCTGCTCCGCCCCGCCCATCATCTCCACGTACCGTTTCGATGCCTCCTCCGGCGGCAGCTTGTGGAGGTTCGCCGGGTTGCCGTCGAACCAGCCCAGGTACTTGGCGTAGGTCGCCTTGACGTTGTGGTTGACGGTCCCGTAGTAGCCGCGCAGGCTCCACTCGCGCGCCAGCTCCGGCGGGAACTCGATCATCTCGCCGATCTCCACCGCCGTGTGGCCGTGGTTGGCGAGGCGCAGGGTCTGGTCGTGGATGAAGCGGTAGGCGTCGCGGCCGTTCCGCAGCATCGCCAGCACGTCGTCGGTCCCCCAGACCGGCCAGTGGTGCATCGCGTAGAGCACCTCCGCCCTGTGCCCCCAGCGGTCGATCGTCTCGTTCAGGTACTGCGACCAGGCCTGCGGGTCGCGGGTCGGCGCCCCGCGCAGGGTGTAGGTGTTGTGGAGGGTGTGGCAGCAGTTCTCGGCCGCGGTCAGCGCCCCCAGCTCCTCGACGAACCAGTGCATCTCCGCCGGCGCCTCGGTGTCCGGCGCCAGCAGGAACTCGAAGGTGAGGCCGTCGATCTCCAGCTTCTGGCCGGTCTCGGTGATCTCCTCGGTCGGCGGGATCAGGGTCGGCGCGCCGGCCGAGACGCCGATCCCGAGCCCGGCGCCGACGTGCCCCTTCGGCCCCGGCTGCAGCAGCACGCCCAGGTGGTACATCGCCCGCCGGCTCATCGCCGTCCCCGCCATCACGTTCTCGGAGACCGCCGCCTCGAGGAACCCGACCGGCGCGATCACCCGCACCTTCCCCGCCGCCACGTCCTCCTCGGAGATCACGCCCTTCACCCCGCCGTAGTGGTCGACGTGGCTGTGGGAGTGGATCATCGCCACCACCTCTTTGCGCGGGCGGTGTTCGAAGTAGAGGTCGAGCGCGGCCTTCGCGGTCTCCGGCGAGACCAGCGGGTCCATCAGGATCAGCCCGCTGTCGCCCTCGATGATCGTCAGGTTGGAGAGGTCCTGCCCACGCACCTGGTAGAGCCGGTCGACGACCTTGAAGAGGCCGCCCTTCTTGATCAGCTGGGCGTTCCGCCAGAGGCTCGGGTTGACCGTCGGCGGCGCCGGCGCGCCCTCCTCGACGAAGTCCAGCGCGGCGCCGTTGAAGACCGGCGTCCCGTCCTCCTTGGTGGCGATGCCGCCGTTGTTCAGCGGCGCGACGAAGCCGCGGGCGGCGTCCTCGAAGTCCCTCGTGTAGTCGAAGGGGAGCTCGCCGAGGACGGCTTCGTTGATCCGCTTCGTGAACTCAGTCGCGTCCTTGCGCTCACACATAACTCGTTCGAAGATAATCACCTCATGGCAAACGCGAAACTCCCGGGCGGTGTGGTGCACGACCTGCCCGCAGACCTTCGGGGGACGCTCCTCGCCAGCGACACCGCGCTCGACGCCTGGAAGGACATCACCCCCCTGGCTCGCAACGAGTTCATCTGCTGGGTCGAGGACGCCAAGCAGGAGAAGACGCGGGAGCGCCGCATTCGCCGGACCCGCGAAGAGCTCGAGGAAGGCATGCGACGGCCCTGCTGCTGGCCGGGCTGCAGCCACCGCGAGCGCAACGGCAGGTAGCTCGACCCGGCGGGCCGGCTAGGGCAGCACGAAGCGCATCACGACCTGGGTCCCGAGGCCCTCCTGGACGATCCGCAGGTCGTCGCAGAGGCGGGCGATGATCGCGAGGCCGAGGCCGAGGCCGCCGGAGGGTCCGGGGCGGAAGCCGGTGCCGCGGTCGGCGATGCGCAGGGTCAGCCAGCCGTCCTCGGCGGCGGCCGAGAGGTCGACGGTGCCGCTCTCGTCGGGCTCGTACGCGTATTTGACGGCGTTGGTGGCGGCCTCCGAGATCGCGAGGACGACGTCGGTGACGAGGTCCGCGTCCGCGCCCTGCTCGGCGGCAAAGGCGGCCGCTCGGTGGCGGAAGACGGTCACCGTCTCCGGCTCGGCGGGGCGGCTGATTTCGAATCCGCTCAACGTCGCCTTCGCCTCGGGGCGAGGTGAGCGGTCCTCGACCATCAGGAAGAGCTCTTCCTCACGGCGATCTCTCGTCGCCGGCGCGGGCCATCTCCCTCGCCTCCGGCGTCCGCTTGACGACGATCAGGTAGGCAGGCCGGCGCTCGATCACCTCGTCGACCTCGTCGATCTCGTGGCCGGGGACGACGAAGAAGCGGTCGAAGTCGACCCGCACTTCCTCGTACTCCCCGACCGAGATCTCGACGGTCTCGCTGCAACCGAGGTTGCCGCACTCGCAGACGAAGACCGCGGTGCGATCGGGCCGCGCCTGCGGCTCGATCGCCTCGTTGACACGGCGTCCATTTATCTCCGCCGCCGCGGCCCGGCGCTGGAAGCGCTCTTCAGAAGCCTGATCCGTCACCGTCGTCTAGTCCCCGTTCCGCTTGGGCAGGAAACCTGACGGTCAGGGCAGAGAGAGCGGTGGCGGCTAACTTCCCTCGATCTGCTCGCCGAGGCGCTCCTGCGCCTCGCGCAGCTCCGGCGTCATCGCCTCCTCGAAGTCGTCGAGCGAGGCGATCTGGCGCAGCTCGATTTCGGTGCCGCCGTCGAAGGGGGCTTTTTCGAGCCAGGCGATCGCCTCCTCGCGCGAGTCGCACTCCCAGAGCCAGTAGCCGGCGACGACCTCCTTGGCCTCGGTGAAGGGCCCGTCGGTGACCGTGCGCTGGTCGCCCTCGAAGCGGATCCGGGCGCCCGCGGAGGTCGGCAGCAGGCCGTCGCCGCCGACCATCACGCCGGCTTTGGCGAGCTCTTCGTTGTAGCGGGTCATCGCTTCCAGGAGCTCGGTGCTGGGCATCACGCCCGCCTCGGACTCGGAGTCGCCGGGAACCAGAACCATGAAACGCATCACTTCCTCCTCGTGTGGGTGGTGTCTTTACCTACCCGACGAACGGGCGCGGCGGAAATCGACACGGGGCGGAATTTTCTTCCGACCTATTCGAGCCCGTGCGGGTGGAGGTGGTCTTCGGCCATCTTCTTGAGGCCGGTGCGGTCGATCTTGCCGGTCGGGTTGAGCGGCATCTCGTCGAGGAAGAGGACCTCCTCGGGGGCCTTGTAGCCGATCCGCTCGCGGCAGTGGACGATCAGCTCGGCCGCGGTCGGCCGCTCGGCGCCCTCGCGCAGGGTTACGTAGGCGCGGACGTTCTCGCCGTGGACTTCGTCGTGGACGCCGACCGCGCCGGCGAGGGCGACGGCGGGGTGGTCGTTGAGCGCCCCCTCGACCTCGTAAGGGCTGATGTTGGAGCCGTCGTGGACGATCACCTGCTTCTTGCGGCCGAAGAACCAGAGGTAGCCGTCGGCGTCGGCGCGGGCGAGGTCGCCGGAGTCGATCCAGTCCTCGCGCAGGACCTCCGCCGTCGCCTCCGGCGCTTCCCAGTAGCCGGCCATCCGGGCCGGGGTGCGGATGAAGATCCGCCCCACCGCCTCGGCCTCGACCGGCCCGCCCGCTTCGTCGCGCAGGGCGATGCTGAAGCCGCTGATCGGCCGCCCGATCGAGCCCTGTTTGACGACCCCGGAGGGCGGGTTCAGCGTCGCCAGCCCGACCTCGGTCATCCCGTAGCCCTCGACGATCGGGAAGCCGGCCGCGGCGGCGAACTCGTGCAGCAGCTCGGTCGAGACCTTGTCGGAGCCGCAGCGGCAGACCCGCAGCGAGGCGAAGTCGCCGGGCTCGAGGTCGTGGTCGCGGACCAGGGCCAAGAGCGCCGCCGGGATCATCGCCAGCACCGTCGGCTGCTGCTCGCGCAGCAGCGGCAGGATCTCGTGGCTGTCGAAGGTGCGGGCGACCACCACCCGGCCGCCGACCGAGAGCGTGCTCAGCGCCCAGAGGAAAGAGCCGATGTGGGACATCGAGGAGCCGGGCAGGAAGACGTCGTCGGCGTCGAGCTCGAAGGCCGCGGCGGCGCCGGCGATCATCCAGCGCAGCGAGGAGCGCGTGTGGGTGACGCCCTTGGCCGGGCCGGTGCTGCCGGAGGTGAAGAAGATCGCCGCCGGCTCGGCCGGCTCGACCTCGGGGTGCGCCGGCAGTGGCGCGCCCGCCAGCAGCGGCTCGAAGTCCCGCGGCCACTGCAGGTTCAGCGGCAGCTGCCAGGCCAGCCTGCTCTCCCCCACGTCCCCGGCCCGCTCCTCGTGGGCGAGCAGCGCCCGGGCGCCGCTGACCTCGAGCGCGTGGTCGATCTCCCGATGGGTGTAGCGGTAGTTGAGCGGCGTCGCCACCAGGCCCGCCTTGAAGCAGGCGAGGTAGTGGACGACGAGGTCAATCCGGTTCGGCATCAGCGAGGCGATCCGGTCCCCCGGCTCCAGGCCCAGCCGCCGGTAACCCCCGGCGAGCCGCTCCGCCTCCTCCTCGAGCTCGCGCCAGCTCAGCGACCGCGTCGCCGAGACCAGCGCCGGCTCCTCCGCCGAGGCCTCGAGTCCGATCCGGAGCAGGTCGTTCAGCGGCGCGGCGGGAGCGGCGAGCGGAAGGCCGTCGATCAGCATCCCGGTACTTCTACAGCCCGAGGCGTTTTAGTGTCCCCATGGTCGACAAAACCGCCTTGCCGGCTCAGAGGATCGCCAGCTGGCGGCTCTGCTCGAGGTCGAGCAGCGCTCGCTTGCGGTGGAGGCCGCCGGCGTAGCCGGTGAGGGAGCCGTCGGCGCCGACGACCCGGTGGCAGGGGACGACGATCGCGACCGGGTTGCGGCCGTTGGCGGCGCCGACCACGCGGGCTCGCTGCCACGGCTCGACCCCGCTGTCGAAGAGCGAGGCCTCGATCCCGGCCGCCTGCTCGCCGTAGGTCGCGGTCTCGCCGTAGGGGATCTGCAGAAGCGCCCGCCAAGCCGCCTGCTCGAGCGGGGTGCCGCGGAGGTCGAGGGGGAGGTTGAACCGCCGCAACTCAGCCGCGAAGTAGGCGTCGAGCTGCTCGGTGATCTCGGGCATCGGCGCCTTCGCCGCCCCGGCGGGAAGCCGCGAGCGGCCCTCGAAGCTGAGCGCGGTCAGCCCCGCTTCGCTCGCCACGAGGGTCAGCGGGCCGATCGGGCTGTCGTGCACGGTCCAGCGGATGGCGCTCATGTCTATAGAACGCCGCGGGTGGATAAGACGTGAGGTCGCTAGGCGTTTTAGTGTCCCGATGGTCGACAAAGACGCCTCGCAAGGTCCGTTGCAGGACGGGGGTGGCGTCCGGCGGCCTCGCAACCATCGGAGCATGTGGCAAGTGACCGTCGTCTGTTCCAGCTGCGCCGAGGAGTCCGACGTCGTCGTCGAGAACCTCGAGGACGTCGACCGCGAGGCCTGCGAGTGCGGCTACAGCTACGTGGTCGTCTCGGTCGCCGAGTTCGAGCCGGTGGAGATCGCCGGCGCCGAAGTGATCGAGCTGCGCCGCCGCGACGACGGCCGCATGGCTGCCTAGTAGCCGCCGCTCAGCGCCAGGCAAACACGCGCGGCGGGAAGATGCAGGCGGGATAGCGACAGTTGGTCCGCGCGAGCACGGTCGCCTCGCCGCCGGCGACCGGGACGGTCTTCAGCGCGTACCTCGGCCTCGCCCAGGAGGTGTAGACGAACCGGGAGCCGCTCGGCGAGAGGAACGGGTTGAAGCCTTCGTCCGGCAGCGCCACGGGGGTGCCCGCCGGGTTCGAGCCGTCGGCCGGTGCGACGAGGTACTGCGTCGGGTAGAAGTTCGGCAGTTCGCCCTTCGGGTCGCCTTCGCCGGTGCCGTCGGCGAAGACCAGCGTCCTGCCGTCGGCGGACCAGGCGACCTCGCCGATTTCTTTGCCTTCGCCGGTGCTCTGGTAGACGACGGTGCGATCGCTGCCGTCGACCTTGGCCGAGAAGAGCGTCTCGAGGTCGTCGTCGGCGCAATTGGGGACGAGGCAGCCGTAGACGATGAAGGCGATGCGGCGGCCGTCGGGGCTGGGGACGACGCGTTCGTCGACGACGGATTCGGAGGTCCTGGCGGCGCGGAAGACGCCGGCCTTGCGCGCTCCCGGCGCCAGCGAGAACACTTTCGTGAACGCCTTCACCCAGAAGGCGCGACCGTCGGGGCCGAGGGTGACGAGGTCATAGCGGATGGCCCGGGGCAGCGAGCCGACCCGGCGCAGGTGGGTGCCGTCGGTGCGGATCGAGCCGACCTCGTCCTGACGGCAGACGCAGAAGATCCGCCGCCCGTTGCGGGAGAGAGCGGCGGCTCCGCCCTGTGGCCCGTCCGGCATCCGCCGGCGGACGAGCTGGGGCTTGCCGCCGCTTGCCGGAACCGACCAGATCCGGGAGGTGCCCGGGAGGGGCGTGCTGGTCGTGAAGTAGACCGTCTGCTTGCCCGCGGCGGCGGCCGGCAGCACCAGGGCGGCCATGAGGATCAACGTGGAGGCGAAACGGACCACGCAGCGATCCTAAACGCCGCTCTGCACGCCGGTGCCTTTGACCGCCCCGGGTAGGCTGGCGGTGATGAACGTCCTGATCGCGGCCGACATGGAGGGGATCTCCGGGATCGAGGACTACGGCGACTGCCTGCCCTCCCATCCCGGCGCCTACGCGCGGGGGCGGCGGCAGATGACCGACGAGGTGCTGGTGGCGATCGAAGCGCTGCGGGCCGCGGGCGCCGGCGAGATCTCGGTCGGCGACTGGCACATGGTCGGCACCAACGTCGAACGCGAGCGGATGCCGGCGGGGGTCGAGGTGCGGCCGATCGCCGACCTGGCCCTGACCGAGGCGGAGCCGTCGATGGCGAAGGCGCACGGCGGCGCGCTCGACGCGGTGGTGATGATCGGCCACCACGCCCGCGCCCCGAGCCCGCGCGGCTTCTGCTCCCACACCTTTATATGGGGGATGGAGGTGCTGCTCGACGGCGACTCGCTGAGCGAGGTCCAGACCTACGCCCAGGCGCTGGCCGCCGAGGAGGTCCCGATCCTCGTCGCCGCCGGGGACCGCTGGCTGCTCGAGGAGATGAACGACGGCGAGCTCGGCAGCGCCCGCCTGGTCACGACCAAGGAAGGCGAAGGGCGGGGCGCGCCCGCTCGGTCGAGCCGGCCGACGCCCACGTCGCCCTTCGCGAGGCGATCGCCGCCGCGGCCGCCTCGCCGCGGCAACCGCCGCCGCTCCGCAGCTACCCGGCCGAGCTGGTGGTCAAGGTCGAGGGGGAGGAGATCGCCCGGACCACCGTCGCCGGCGCCGCCGACCTCCTCACCGCGGTCGCCGAGGTCTTCCGCACCAGCCAGGTCTCACGGGAGTACCGCCAGCTGGCGAAGCTGCTGCCGCCGGACGACGAGTCCCGCCTGCGCTCGCTCCAGCGCCGGGCCGGCAGCCTGCTGGCGACGCCGGTGATGCGCTCGAAGGAGCGCCGGTGGCTGGCGGCTGCTCCTACTGCTGGGTGAAGGAGACGCGCAGGGCGATCTCCAGGTCCGCCGCCGCGAGGCTGAGCGGGCGGCCGACCAGCTCCTCGATCGCGCGGATGCGGTTGCGGACCGTGCGGCGGTCGACGCCGAGGGCGGCGGCGGTCGAGGAGATGTTCCGCTCCGCCGCGAAGTAGGCGCGCAGGGTCTCGCGGGCGACCTTGCCGCCGTCGCGCATCCGCTCCAGCGGCTCTAGATAGAGCTCGCGCAGCGAGCGGGCGAGGAGGTCGTCGCGGAGCGTCGCCGCCTCGATCGCGACGTCGGCGTAGCGAACGAGAGCCTCGCCGCGGCGCTCGGCCACCGCCAGCGCCGCCTTCGCCTGCAGGTGGCTGAAGCGCCAGCCTGCCAGGCCCTCCGCCGGCTCGCCGACGGTCACGACCACGCCCTTCGGATCGAGCTCGGCGAGGACCTGTACCGCCTCCTCGACGTCGACCGCTCGGCTGCCGCCGAGCCAGCCGGCCCAGGTCGGCTCCTCCTCCCGCTGCACCGCGAGCAGACGGCGGTCGAGCCGCTTCGCCAGCTCGCGCAGCAGCGCCTCTGCCCGCTCTCCCCTCGCCATCAGCCCGAGGTGCTGGGCTTCGAGGTCGTATTCGAGCTCGGCGTGGTCGACGAATTCGCCGGCCAGCAGCCTTTTCACCGACTCGCGCCGACGCTCGGCGGTGCCGCTCGGCCGCACCTGCGCCTCGCGCGCGTGCTCGGCGCTGACCGCGGCGAGGAGGCGATCGCCGACCGTCGCCTGGGCGGCGAGCAGGTTGCGGAGGATCGCGTTCGGGACCGCCTCCCGCTCCGCCTCTTCGGCGAGGAAGTCGGCGAAGAGGGCGTTGCCGGCGAAGTAGCGCCGCAGAACCGTGTCGAGCGGGACCCGGTCGCGGGCGTCGAGCCGGGCCTGCGCCAGCAGCGCCGCCGGCACGTCGGAGACGGCGCGCTCGCCGACCTCGAGCACCTCGAGCCGGTACTCGACCGCGGCGGCGAGAGCGGCGTTCAGGCCCTCGACGTAGGCGGGGTCGGTGACGTCGCGGGGGTCGGAGATCGAGTAGACCCGCGTCGCGATCGCCGTCTTCAGCTCCGGCAGCCGCTCGCGCAGGCGCTCGGCAAGCAACGAACGCGCGCCCTCGACGGAGGGGGTGCGACTTGCTGACTTGCCGGCCGTTCGTTTTCCCACCAAGCCAGGTTAGCCGCCGCTCCTGCGCTCGCGGTAGCGGCGCGTCTTCTCGCGGTTGCCGCACTCCTCCATCGAGCACCAGGTGCGGGAGCGGTTGCGGGTGGTGTCATAAAAGGCCCATTGGCAGCCCTCGTCGGTGCAGGCTTTGAGGCGCGGCCAGGCGCCCTGGGACTGGAGCCGCTCGATCGCCAGCAGGAGGCGGGCTTCGAAGCCGGTCAGGTCCGAGCGGGCGGGGGCGATCTGCAGCTCGCCGGCGGCGGAGAAGGTGGTGCGGTAGCGGCTGCGCTCGGCGGCTTCGCGCAGCGGCTGCAGGCGGGCGTCGTCGAGGTCGCCGCCGTTGTGGGTGCGCAGCAGCGCCCGCAGCGACTCACGCAGGGCGAGGACGCGGTCGACGTCCTCTTCCTCGGGCGCCGCGATCAGCTCACCGGTCTTCTCGGCAACCCAGGCCGAAAGCTGCTCCGGCTCGGCAATCGCATCGGCCCCGTCCTCGAGATCGAGGCTGTTGACGAAGTCGACGAGCAGCTCCACCTCGTCCTCGATCCCTTTGTTAAGCGGAGTTGACACCGTCTAACCAGTTTAGCTAGTGTTGGAGACACCGGCAAGTTGATTTAGCCGGTGTTCACCCCTCAACCGGAGGAGGTCGTCATGAGATTCCTCGCCAGCCTCACCATCGCCAACGCCGCCGAGCAGCAGCGCCGCCTGCGGGAGGTTGCCGCCCGCGATCGCCAGGTCCGCCGGCGCCCCCGCTAGCCGAGTTCGATCACGCCGAAGAGCAGCAGCAGGACCAGGGTCACCACAGCCGAGACCAGCAGCGAGCCGGCGCAGCCGAGGTTGTTGGAGAAGAAGAGGAACACAGAGGGTCGTTACCCCTACCCCCTGCGGGCAAGGCCGGAACCGGCAAGGAGCTCAGAAGACGTCCTCGGCAGTGAAGCGGAGGAGATCCTGCTCACCGCTGACGGCTTCGCGAGCGCAAACGGCGAATCGAAGCCCATCCGCAACTCGTGGCAAGCCCGCAGACTTCCGATCGAGCTCTGCTCGTATGCGGTCTCCGTCGACCCTTTTCCCCCACTTCGCCCCGCCCACCAGCACCGCCTCCCGGCCGCGCCCCGCCAAGGCGACGGCATCGATCTCACCGGGGTCGGCGGCGGCGGTCCAGAAGGGCCCGATGGCGACGATTCCCTCGCCGAGGTCGCCGGCGACGGCAAGACGTCTCAGATGGAGACGAAAGGCCTCCTCCCATGGGCTGCCCATGTGGTCGTCCAGCGAATCCATGAGGACGGGAAGAATGCTCTCGCCCAAACCGCGCTCTATCTCGGGCCTGAAGCGGTCGAGCACCCCCAGCCAGAAGGCGAGGAAATTGTCGGCGAGGCGATAGATCCGGCGCCGGGTGCGCTTCGGGTCCTCGGTCACCGGGGCAAGCCTCTCGACCAGTCGCAGCGAGATCAGCCGCTCGAGGGTCCGCGTGGGATCGGCGCGAACCGCCTGCTCGATCTCGTTGAACTTGGTCCGGCCGGAGGCGATGGCATAGAGGGTCTGGCGGGCGAGGTCGCCGTCGTCGGCCTCGGTGGCGAGAACCAGCTGGCCCTCGGTGAGGAGCTGGCCCCCGGGCGTGCAGGCGAGGCGGTGAAGATTGGCTCGAACGCCGGCGTTTTGATCCCACCAGCGAAGGTAGAGCGGCATTCCCCCGACCAGTCCCCAGACCAGCGCCCGCCGCGCCGGCTTCAGGGACGGCAGCATCAGGGCAGCCTCGTGGGGGGCGAACGGGTGCAGGAGGAGCGACAGATCGAGCCTCCCGTAGAGCGGCGCCCGCTCCTCCTGCATCGCCTCCATCGTCCGCACAGCGGAGCCGCAAAGGAGAACCTTCAGCTTCGTCTGACCCCTGACCCGGTCCCACACCGCGCGGATCAGCGTCGGCAGCTCAGGGGAGCTTGCCTCCAGGGCGGGGAGCTCGTCGAGCACGAGCAGGATCCGCTTGCTGCGGGCCTCGCGGGCGAGCGTCTCCAGGGCGTCTTCCCAGTCGGCGAAGGGCCGGGCTTCGAGATCCCTGATCTCCGTCCCGAGCAAAGGATGGGCCGCCCGGGAGACGGCGGCCAGTTCAGCGGCCGCGGGTCGTCCCGCCCCGGTGTGGAAGACGCTCGGCAGATCCGAGGCGAAGTGCTGGAGCAAGGCAGTCTTGCCGACCCTTCTTCGCCCCCAGACGATCGCCATTCCCGCACCTGGAGAGGACCACCAAGCCCGGAGCTGGGCGAGCTCGCGCTGGCGGTTGACGAAGGCCACCCCGCGAGGTTACCAACGTCGGAGGTCGCCGACGTCAGAGGTAGGCGACGTGCACGGAAGGTTACCTCACCCTTGCGAGGCTCTCCTTCAACCGCAGCAACGCAATCACCGTCGTCGCGTCGCGGATGCCGGGCAGCGCCGCCTCGATCTCGGCCAAGTCGAGGCGGACGATCTCGATCTCCTCGTCGTCGTCGCGCTCGCCGCTTGCCGGCGAGAGCCCGGTCGCCTCGAAGATCGTCACCTTCTCGGTGAGGAAGCCGGGGCTGGGGTAGATCACGTGGAGGAGGCTCCACTCCTCGGCCCGCAACTCCGCCTCCTCGGCCAGCTCCCGCTTCGCGCACTCCAACTCGCTCTCGCCCTCGACGTCCAGCGTCCCGGCCGGAATCTCCAGCAGCTCGTCCTCCTCGACCGCCTCCCGCGGCTGCGCCACCAGATAGGCGAACTCCTCGTCATGCGCGATCACCGCCACCGAGCCGGGGTGCTCGACGATCTCCCGCTCGACCTCGGTCCCGTCGGCGCGCCGGTAGCGCTTAGCGACGAAGTCGACGTGCTTGCCCTCGTGGAGAGGGGTTTCTTTCAGCTTTTCCATGTAAATCTTTCACTGAACGTTATATTTGCAAGGATGATTTCGAGACGAATTGCTTCTGAAACTACCGCCCTCCTGGATCACTCACCTGCCGTTGTGTTGACGGGCCCACGCCAGGTCGGCAAGACGACGCTGGCCCTTGAGATTGTCGAAGGCCGCCCGGCGTCCTATCTCGACCTTGAGTCCGAAGCCGATCGTGCTCGCCTCACCGCGCCCGAGCTCTACTTTGCCGACCACGCAAACGAGCTGCTGGTGCTCGATGAGATCCAGCGGATGCCCGGCCTCTTCGAAGTGCTGCGCGGAGTAATCGACCGGGGGCGCCGGGAGGGCAGGGCCAACGGCCGTTTCCTCCTCCTCGGCTCCGCCTCGCTGGAGCTTCTCGCCCAGAGCGGCGAGACCCTTGGCGGGCCGGATCGCGTTTGCCGAGCTTGCTCCGTTTGACGTGACCGAGGTCGGAATCGAGCAGCTCGACCGCCTCTGGGTTCGCGGTGGCTTTCCGGAGAGCTTTCTCGCGGACGGGGAGGAAGCGAGCCTGCGCTGGCGACGGGACTTCATCCGCACCTACCTCGAGCGCGATATTCCCCAGCTCGGTCCGCGGATACCGGCGGAGACGTTGCGGCGGCTATGGACGATGCTTGCCCACAACCAGGGGAACCTGCTGAATGCCGCCGGCCTAGCCCGCGGTCTCGGCGTCAGCGGCGTCACGATCGGCCGCTATCTCGACTTGATGGTCGACCTGCTGCTGGTCCGGCGCCTGCCGCCTGCGCCTTACAAACGTCGGTAAGCGCCTGGTCCGCTCGCCCAAGGTCTACCTGCGCGACAGCGGGCTACTGCATTCCCTGCTCGGAATCGCCGACAAGGAGTCGCTGCTGGGGCATCCGGTCGTCGGCGGAAGCTGGGAGGGACTGGTCATCGAGACCCTGATCGGCCTCGCGCGCGATGCGGAGCCGACCTTCTACCGCACCAGCGGTGGCGCCGAGATCGACCTCGTTCTCTCCTGGCGCGACGGGCGCGAGTGGGCGATCGAGGTAAAACGGGGGCTCTCGCCGAGGTCCGAGCGGGGAATGCGCTCCGCGCTTGCCGATATCCAGCCAGAGCGCGCCTTCGTCGTCTATCCCGGCAGCGAGCGCTTCGCCCTGGGCGAAGGCGTCGAGGCGATCGGGCTGGCAGAAGTCTGCGCCGAGCTCAGCTCGAGATAGGAAAGCGCAGGGAACCCGCGTCGCCGTGTCCCGTCGAGTGCTCCATCAGTCTCCGATCAAGGCTTGAATTCTCGGCAGGATGACGAGATCGACCCGGTCTCGCGACTCCGGGCTGGAAGGGAGAGCGCCCTCCACTCCGCTGTCGAAGTCACGGTGACCGGAAAGCTCGTGGAGCCGCTCCGCTACATAAGCCCGCACGGGATCGGGAGACCTTCCCAGCTCCTCGATCAACTCCTCCCGTCCGTCTATGAGGGTGACGACGTCGCCCCAGTCACGACTGCCGTAGAAGTCGAGGTTGCTCCGACTCTCGAACGCCTCCAGCTTCGTTGCCAGCAAGTACGGCGGCGGCGGTCAGTTCCAGCATTAGAAGATTTTCTGGATTCATCCCCACTCCCCCTCGAGGATCCTCTGCTCCAGCATTTCTCGTGCGAGGGCACGATCGCGCGGCATGCCGATTCGAATCGAGTCGAACAGTGCCAACAGCTCCCACAGGCGTGAGTCGCGACGGGCCGCGTCGGGAACCGCGGGGTGCAGTGGCTCGATCGCCATTCCCAATACGTCGCCCATCGCATCAGGCCACACCGGAGCGCTTTCTTCCGAAGAAACCACGACTCGGCGGAGCGGCGGCGCCGCCCAAGCAGTGGGAAGGCCACGCGCCTCAGCTCCCTTCGAGGCGGGGTAGACGAAGCGGGCGCCATGAACAAGCAGCTCGGCCAGATGGCCGGGGACGATGGTCTTTCGACTCGGCTGGTAAAGGTCGCCGCGCGCGGCCCGTTCGAGGCCGCGGTGGATCACCGACTGGCTCATGCTCAGCTCATGACCTAGGCTGGCGAAGGTCCAGGAGCCGGGGGGTACACAGACGAGCTTCAGGAGGACGACGAGATCTTCGGGCTCTCAGCACAGAGCTAGGGTATACGTTCCATATTCTGGATTCTGGAATATGGAACGATGAAAATAGGCATGCAGCCTCAGTTGGAAGTCGGGAAGTGCATCGACCCCACGTCGCCGGGGCCGGCGGCGTTGGTGGCGGGCCAGCGGGCAGTGATTGCCTTGCCGCGGGTGTAGAAGCGGACGCCCTCGGGGCCGTGGATGTGGTGGTCGCCGAAGAGGGAGTCCTTCCAGCCGCCGAAGGAGTAGAAGGCCATGGGGACCGGGATCGGGACGTTGATGCCGATCATCCCTACTTCGACTTCGCGCTGGAAGCGGCGGGCCTCGTAGCCGGAGCCGGTGAAGATGGCGGCACCGTTGGCGTAGGGGTTGCGGTTGATCAGCTCGATCGCCTCGTCGAGCGTCGGGGCTGCGGACGACCGACGAGGACGGGGCCGAAGATCTCGTCGGTGTAGACGGACATGTCGGGTCGACCTGGTCGATCAGGGTCGGCCCGACCCAGAAGCCGCCGCCGTCGACGTCGATCTCCCGCCCGTCGACGGTGACGTTCGCGCCCGCCGCCGCGCCCTGGCCGATGTAGTCGACGATCCGCTCGCGTGCTTGCGGCGTCACCACCGGCCCCATCTCCGAGCTCGGATCGAGGCCGGGGCCGACCTTGATCTCGCGCGCCCGCCGCGCCACCTCCGCGACCAGCTCGTCGGCGACCTCGCCGGCGGCGACGGCGACCGAGATCGCCATGCACCTCTGGCCGGCCGAGCCGAAGCCGGCGGCGGCGAGCTGGTCGGCGGCGTAGCCGAGGTCGGCGCCAGGGACGACGACGGCGTGGTTCTTCGCCCCGCCGAGCGCCTGCACCCGCTTGTGGTTCTCCGTCGCCCGGGCGTGGACGTAGGAGGCGATCGGAGTCGAGCCGACGAAGGAGACGGCCGCGACCTCGCGGTGGTCGAGCAGGGCGTCGACCGCGACCTTGTCGCCGTGGACGACGTTGAAGACGCCAGCCGGCAGGCCCGCCTCGGCGTAGAGATCGGCGACCAGGTTGGAGGCGGAGGGATCGCGCTCGGAGGGCTTGAGGACGAAGGTGTTGCCGCAGGCGATCGCCACCGGGTGCATCCACAACGGCACCATCGCCGGGAAGTTGAACGGGGTGATCCCGGCGCAGACCCCGAGCGGCTGGCGGAAGGAGAAGGCGTCGACCGTGGTCGAGACCTGGTCGGAGTACTCGCCCTTCAGCAGCTGCGGGATGCCGCAGGCGAACTCGACCACCTCGAGCCCGCGCAGGACCTCCCCCTTGGCGTCCTCGAAGACCTTGCCGTGCTCGGAGGAGACGATCCGCGCCAGCTTCTCGACGTTCTCGTTCAGCAGCTGGCGGAAGGCGAACATGACCTTGGCGCGGCGGCTCAGCGAGGCCTCCGACCAGTCAGCGAAGGCCTCGCGCGCCGCCGTGACCGCGACGTCCACGTCGGCCGGTTCTGCCAGCACCACCTCGGCCTGCTGCTCCCCGGTCGCGGGGTCCCAGACGGGTGAGGTTCGGGTCGAGGAGCCGGTAGTCTCCTCGCCGCCGATCCGGTGCCGGATCGTCCGTTTCGCAGTCACCGCGCTCACTGATTCATTGTGACGCGACCGGGGTCAGTGGCCCTTGGCCGCTGAGTACAGAGATCGCGTTGCGGGCCGCCAGCTCGGCCATCGCGGTGCGCGTCTCGACCGTGGCCGAGCCGAGGTGCGGGGCGAGGACGACGTTGTCGAGCCGCAGCAGCGCCGGCTCGACCCGGGGCTCGTGCTCGTAGACGTCGAGGCCAGCGGCGGCGATCTGCCCGGCGGCCAGGGCCGCCGCCAGGGCCCGTTCGTCGACCACCGGCCCCCGCGCCGCGTTGACCAGCACCGCACTCGGCTTCATCGCCTCCAGCTCAGAGGCGCCGATCAGATGGCGCGTCTCCGGGGTGAGCGGGACGTGGAGGCTGATGACATCGGCAGTGGCGAGCAGCTCGGCGAGCGGCTGCCGCTCCGCCTCCAACGCCGCCTCGACCTCGGCCGGCGCCGGGCGGCGCGAGTGGTAGGCGATCTCCATCCCGAAGGCGCGGGCCCGCTCCGCCACCTTGCGGCCGATCCCGCCGAGCCCGACGATCCCCAGCCGCTTGCCCTGCAGGCCGCTGCCGAGCATGAAACCCATCCCCCAGCTCCACGCGCGGCCGGAGCGGACGAGCCGTTCCCCCTCCCCCAGCCGCCGCGTCGCTGCCAGGATCAGGCCGAGGGTGAGGTCGGCGGTGGCGTCGTCGAGGACCCCGGGCGTGTTGGTCACCGTCACCCCGTGGCGCGCCGCCGCTTCGAGGTCGACGTTGTCGTAGCCGACGGCGACGTTGGCGACGCAGCGCAGCCGCGGCCCGGCCGCCGCCAGCAGCTCCTCGTCGACGCGGTCGTGGAGGAGCGTGAGGACGGCGTCGGCCCCGGCGACGAGCCCAAGCAGATCGGCGCGGGGAACCACCTGCTCACGATCGTCGATCCGCACCTCCCCCGCCTCCCGCAGCAGCTCGACCGCCGAGCCCGGGATCCGATTGGTGACGGCGAAGATCGGCCCTTGCACTTAAAGCTCCCGAGCCGCTTTACTACGAGCAGGCGCCTCGGGAGCCAGGATCAACATGATTCGCAAGGTTGATTCTCCTGGGGCGCCATAGGGTGTCAACGGGGTACGCCTGACTACTTGATCAAGTGCCACAAGGCACCGTACCGCTCTGTCACCCGGCCCCCGGCTTCAGCACCACGAGACAGAGGTCGTCGCGGATCGGCCGGTCGGCCCAGGCGAGGATCGCCCGCTCGACCTCGCTCACCATCGCCCGGGCGTTGAGGCCGGAGAGCGGCGCGAGCATCCCGACAGCCCCTCCAGGCCCAGCATCTCGCGACCGCGCCGGACGTCGGTAGCGCCGTCGGTAAAGACGACGAGCCCCTCGCTGCCGGCGACCGAGGCCTCGGTGTTCTCCAGCTCCAAGCGCTCGTGCGCTCCGAGGAGGAAGGTCGAGCCGTCGGCTGGCAGCTCCTTCAACTCGGGCATCCGCAGCGGCGGCGGGTGGCCCGCCCGCGCCCAGCTGAGGGTGCTGCCGTCGGCGTGCAGCCGCACGCAGATCGCGCTGACCAGCTCATCCTGGTCACCGGGCCGCTCGGCCAGCGCCGAGTTGGCGAGCCGCAGCAGCTCGGCCGGGTCGCTGGTGTTGGCGGCGAAGGCGGCAAGCGGGCGCGGACGAAGGTCGCGAGGCGGGCCGCCGCCGGGCCGTGGCCGACGACGTCGCCGACGATCGCCACCGCCGAGCCGTCGGGACCGTTGGTGAGCAGGTAGAAGTCGCCGGAGACCCCGAGTTCGGAGGGGACGAAGGCAGCGGCCGCGTCGACGCCGGCGAGCTCCGGCAGGTCGGCCGGGGTCAGCGCCGCCCTGATCGCCTCCAGTTCCTCGGCCGAGTGCTCGAGCAGCCGCAGCCGCCTGCCGAGCAGGCTGAAGAGGAACGCGACGCCGGCGAAGAAGGCGGCCCGGATGACGAGCGCGAGGCCGAAATGGGAGATCGGGTGGATCGCGTCGCCGATCGCGAAGAGCGCGAGACACGCCGCAGCCGCCAGCAGCGCCGGCCGCAGCCCGAACCACCAGGCGGCGAGGCCGATCGGGACCGAGTAGAGGAAGGCGAGGCGCCGAGCTGGCCGCGCCGACCGTGACCCAGGCGATGAAGATGGCCAGAGCACCGGCGGTGATCCAGGCGATGCGGGCGGTTCGCGAAGGGACCCCTGACAACGTGGGGCGGACCTTACCTCAGGCCCGCCCCCAAGCTCGACGGAAATGCCGCCGATGCCGGCGTCCCTGTTGTCTGCTCTGGTGTTCATCTGCTCCTCCGATAGTCGGTTCCTTTGGACGACTGGTTCGTTCCAAATACCCCGCAAAGGCCGATCTCACTCCGGTTCGGGCGCTTCCTCCCCCGGCCAGGAGCCGGTCACTTTCGCGAACGAGGTGCGGGTGCCGTGGTCGACCAGGCCTTTGACGAGGCGGAAGATCGCCCCCTCGACGACCAGCGCCCCGACCAGCTTCGGCCAGGAGAATTCGCGGTGCTCGGGCTTCGGCGGCTCCTCTTCGTCGATCAGCCCCCAGACCTGTTCGAAGATCTTCTTGCCGACGATCCCGGCGATCAGTCCGAGGACGATGCTGATCGGGGCGAAGATGAGCTTCATCGGGTGCGGCCTCCCTGCGGTTTAGGTGGTCTTCTGGTCCTTGGGCTCGTCGCGCGGCTCGAGCTGGATCTCCTTCTCGGCCCGCGGACGCCCTTCCTCGATCTCGACGCTGCGCTCGCGCTCGGCGTTCAGCTGGTGGCCGAAGAGGATCGCCAGGTTGGTGATCCAGAACCAGAGCAGCAGGACGACGAGCCCGCCGAGGGTGCCGTAGGTCTTGTCGTAGGCGCCGAAGTTGGCGACGTAGAGGGCGAAGAGAGCCGAGGCGATCGCCCAGACGACGATCGCGAAGATGGCACCGGGGGTGACCCATCTGAACCCCCGGATCTTCACGTTCGGCGTCGTGTAGTAGAGGACGTCGACCATGAGGATGAAGATCGCCGCCATCGCCGGCCACTTGGCGATGTTCCAGACGTCGACCGCGGTGCCGCTGATGCCGATCGGGCCGGCGACCGCCGCGACGACCGGGCCGGTGAGGACGAGGCCGACGGCGAGCAGCGCCATCATCACGATCATCGCCAGGGTGACCGCGATCTGCAGCGGCCGCAGCTTCCAGAACGGGCGCCCCTCGGGGGTCTCGTAGATGATGTTGGAGGCGCGGATGAAGGCGCCGACGTAGCCGGACGCCGACCACAGCGCGGCGGCGAGGCCGAAGACGAAGGCGAAGCCGGCGGCGCTCTGGTTTTCGGTGATCGATTTGATCGGGCCTTCGAAGGTTTCAGCGCCGGATTCGGGGCCCAGTTCGGTGATGATCTCGGTCAGCTTCGAGGTCGTCGTCTGCGGGTCGCCGAAGATCCCGATCAGCGAGACCATCGCGATCAGCGCCGGGAACAGCGAGAGCAGGCCGTAGTAGGTGAGCGCCGCCGCCCAGTCGGTGAGGTTGTCCTCCTGGAACTCGGTGAGCGTCCGCTTCAGCGTCGAGGGGACGCCTGGCTTCGAATCCTCCCCCTCGGGCTTGTAATCGCGGCGGACCCCGTTTCCCTCCATACCGGCTACTTGCCCGTTTAGCGCCGGTTCCTAACTAGACGACGGGCAGCTCCTGCTCTTCGCTGAGGAGGGGGGCGAAGAGGTCGCCCTTCTCCTCCACGCGCCCCAGGACGGCGGCGTGGTCGAAGACGAGGCGCTCCGCCTTGCCGCTCTCCAGGGCCGCTTCGACCTCGTCCCACTCCAGGGGCGTCGAGACCGTCGGCCGCTCTTTCGCCCGCAGCGAGTACACGCAGACGGTCGTCTTGTGGCGGTCGTTCTGGCTCCAGTCGATCAGCACCTTGCCGGGTCGTTTCGCCTTCGACATCCGCGAGACGACGCGGTCGCCGAAGCGCCGCTCGAGCGTCTCGGCGACGGCTTTGGCGAACGGCTTCGTCTCCGCGTAGGTGACTCGCCGTTGAGCGGCACGTAGAGCTGCATCCCCTTCGAGCCCGAGGTCTTCGGGTAGCAGCTGAGGCCCAGCTGCTCGAACATCCCGTGCAGCCAGACGGCGACCTGGGCGCAGTCGAGGACGTCGGCCGGGGGACCGGGGTCGAGGTCGAAGACCATCGCGGTCGGCCGCTCCATCTCGACGCAGCGGGAGAGCGAGGTGTGGAGCTCGATGTCGGCGAGGTTCGCCAGCCAGACCAGGGTCGCCGCGTCTTCGACCACGCAGTACTCGATCTCGCCCTCGCGGCGGTCGCTCCAGACCTTCGCCGTGCTCACCCAATCCGGGCGGTGGCTCGGGCAGCGCTTCTCGTAGAAGTGCTTCCCCTCGACCCCTTCGGGATAGCGCTTCAGGGTCAGCGGCCGGCCGCGCAGGTGCGGCAGCAGCACCTCGGCGATGCGGGCGTACCAGTCGATCAGCTCGCCCTTGGTGAAGCCCGCCTCGGGATAGAGGACTTTGTCGAGGTTGGAGAGCTCGAGCTCGTGGCCTTCGACGGTGACCGCGGCTTTGTTGCGCGGGCGCTTGACGGCGGTGGCGGTGAGCGAGGAGCCGATGCTCTCGGGATCGCCCTCCGCCCGCTCGAGCCCTACCTCGATCGCCGGCTTGTCCTCGCGCAGGCCTTTGTAGGCGCCGTGGCGGACCATCCCCTCCTTGGTCAACTGGCGGAACTCGACCTCGGCGACCAGGCAGGGCTCGACGAAGTGGGCGCCTTTCGGCGGTTTCGGGCCGGCGTCGAAGGGGCTCTGCTTCTGCTCCAGCGGCGCCAGCCGCGCGGTCAGCGCCGCCAGCTCCTCGTCCGTGAAACCAGTCCCGACTTTGCCGCCGTAGCGCAGCACCGGCTCGCCGCCGCCGCCCTCGAAGTAGCCGACGAGGAGCGCCCCGACCTGGCTCTTGCGGCGACCTTCGCCGGGCGTCCAGCCGCCGACGACGAACTCCTGGCGGCTGACGTTTTTCACCTTCAGCCAGTTGCCGTTGCGCTTGCCGGGGGCGTAGGTGGAGTCGAGGCGCTTCAGCATCACCCCCTCCAGGCCCTGCTCCTTGCTCGCCGCCAGCAGCTCCTTCGCGTGGCCGACCGAGTGGCCCGGCGTCTGCCAGCTCTCGCCGTTCAAGTCGAGCTCGGAGAGCAGCTCGCGGCGGCGGCTGTAGGGCTCGCCGGTGAGGTCCTCGCCGTCTAGATAAAGGAGGTCGAAGACCACGTAGACGACGGGGTGGGTTTTCATCCGCCGCCGGACGACGCCCTCGTCGGTGTTGTGGATCCGCTGCTGCAGGCGCTCGAAGCTCGGCTTGCCGTCCTCGTCGAAGGCGACGATCTCGCCGTCGAGGACGGCGTCGTGGGAGCCGAGCGCGCGGTGAATCCGCCGCACCTCCGGGTACTGGACGCTGACGTCGTTGAGGTTGCGGGTCTGCAGCTCCACCCGGCCGGGCTTGCAGTAGGCGATCGCCCGCACCCCGTCCCACTTCACCTCGACCGCCCAGCCGCCGTCGTCGCGGGGCAGCTGCGAGAGCCGCGCCAGCATCGGCACCACGTTCTCGGGGAACGGGTCGCGCACGCGCGCCGGCGGGTCGATGCGGTGGATCATCCAGTCCTTCTCCGCCTTGCCGGCGCGGAAGAGCGCGTAGCGCCCCCGCAGGCGCTCGCCATGGAACTCGACCATCACTTTCCCCGGCTCCCACTTCTCCAGCTCGTAGGTGCCCGAGTCCCAGATCGTCATCGTCCCGGCGCCGTACTCGCCCTGGGGGATCTCCCCTTCCCACTCCAGGTACTCGAGCGGGTGGTCCTCGGTGTGGACAGCCTTGCGGTTCTCCTCCGGGGTCTCCGGGATGCCGTTGGGGATCGCCCAGGAGGCGGCGACGCCCTCGTGCTCCAGGCGCAGGTCCCAGTGCAGGCGGCGGGCGCTGTGTTCCTGGACGACGAAGCGCGGGGCGCCTTTCTTCTTGCGGCGCCGTTTCGGGGCGGGCTCGGCGGTCTTGCCGAAGTCGCGCTTGCGTTCGTATTCGGCGAGCTGCTCAGGCGTCTTCGTCTTCGCCCCTGATTTCTTCCGCGCTTTCGGGGCCACGCTTCCCGCCTACCCGCGCCAGGCCCGCCAGTACCGGCGCAGGCGGCGGCCGAAGTCCTGCGGCCGCTCGGCGTAGAGGCGGGCGCCGCGGTCGAGCGCGGCGCCGGCGAGCTCGTCCTGGCGGCGCTCGATCGCCGCCTCCAGCGCCCGCGTCTCCCCCTCGCCGAGCCGGCGCTGGCGGAGGTCGGCGCGCAGGATCGCCAGGTCGTGGTGGTCGCCGAGGGCTTCGGAGAGGCGGTGGGCCTCCTCGGCGGCCGGCTCGAGCACCTGCGGCCAGGCGCCGGCCAGCAGCTGCTGCGCGTACCAGAGGTCCTTGGCGCGTTTGCGCCACTCGTGCCAGGCCTCGTCGTCACGCGTGGCGCGGGCGGAGCGCATCCGCCGGCGGCCGCGGCGGTAGGCGCGCTCGAGGCCCGGGCCGATCGCCTTCCAGGAGCTCCGCACCTCCCAGCCCGCGATGCCCTCGCGGCCGGCTTCGATCAGCGCGATCGCCTCCGCCTCGGCGGCGCGGTCGGGAGCGCTGTCGCCGGCGGCTTCGCGGTCGCGGGCGAGGATCAGCCGCCAGGACTCGGTCGCCTCGGTGGGAAGCTCCGGCTCGG
Organism: uncultured Actinomycetes bacterium; assembly: GCA_963779815.1. Lineage (GTDB taxonomy): Bacteria > Actinomycetota > Thermoleophilia > Solirubrobacterales > 70-9 > VAYN01. Next base: position 442,571 of record CAVZZR010000001.1, read on the forward strand.
CGTCCGCCAGCGCTTCCAGCGTCTTCAGCTTCACCTCGGCGTCGCGCAGCGGCGAGAGCAGCCGCCCCGCCTCGCGGTAGCGCCGGGCTTCGGCGGCGTAGACCTTCCTCGGCAGCCCGTCGCGGAGCAGGCGCAGCAGGGTCCGCAGTTTCTTCAGGTCCTTGCGGGCGCCGTGGATCGCCTCGTCGGCCTCGGCTTCCCCGCTCCCGATCGCCCGCAGCCGCTCGACCGCTTTCTTGGCGCGGCCGGCGGCGACTCGCCGTGCGCCCTCGCCCAAGCTCTCCTCGTCGAGGAAGCGGTAGGAGCGGTCTGGACCGTCCGGGCTCATCGCACCTGAATCGTAGGATGCGCTCCGTGCCCGCGTTGCCGAAGCGCCTCGTCCTCCTCTGCCTGACCGGGTCGCTCTTCGTAGCGGGCCCGGCGACGGCCGGCGCCGCGGAACCGTTCTTCCCCCACGCCGGCAGCCGCGCCTACGACGTCAAGAGCTACGAACTCGGGCTCCGCTACAGCCACAGCGGCCGCATCCGCGCCAGGGCCCTGATCACGATCGTCCCGAGGCGCCGGCTCCAGGAGATCTCGCTCGACTTCCGCGGCCCGCGGGTGAAGAAAGGCTACGTCGACGCGCCCGCCAAGGTCCGCCGCCGCCACGGCAAGCTCATCCTGGTCCCGGCCCGCCCGCTCCCCAAAGGCGAGCGGACGACCCTGGAGGTCCGGTACGCGGGGGTGCCGCCGAAGATCGTCGACCCCGACGGGACGACCGAGGGCTGGGTCCGCACCGACGACGGTGCACTGGCGGTCGGCGAGCCGCAGGGAACCGCCGCCTGGATCCCCTGCAACAACATCCCCGCCGACAAGGCGACCTTCCGGATCTCGGTCACCGTCCCGGAAGGGTTGAAGGCGATCGCCAACGGGCGCCTCGTCGAGGTCGGCCGCGGCAACCCCGGGGAAACCTCCTACACCTGGCTGGAACGCAGCCCGATGAGCCCCTACCTGGCGGTCCTCGACATCGGCCGCGGCAAGCTCTGGCGGCAGACGTTCCACGGTCGCCCCTACTGGACGCTGATCGACCCCCGGCTCGCCGCCGACTCGCGGCTGGTGGTCGAATCGCTCCCCGAAGTGATCCGCTTCGAGGGCCGGCTCTTCGGCGGCTACCCCTTCGAAGCCGCCGGCTCGATCGTCGACGACGCGCCGCAGCTCGGCTACGCGCTCGAGACCCAGAGCCGGCCGATCTACCCCTACGTCCCCGACCTGACGACGCTCGTTCACGAGACCGCGCACCAGTGGTTCGGCGACTCGGTCGGGCTGAGGCGCTGGCCGAACATCTGGCTCAACGAGGGCTTCGCGACCTGGACCGAGTGGTACTACGCCGAGCGCCACGGCCGCCGTAGCGCCCAGGCGATCTTCAGGCGGCTCTACCGCGTCCCGGCCTCGAACAAGGAGTTCTGGAACCCGCCCTCGGCGCATCCGGGCAACCCCGTCCACATGTTCGGCCCCTCCGTCTATATAAGGGGGGCGATGGCGCTGCAGGCGTTGCGGATGAAGATCGGCACCAACGCCTTCCTCCGCATCCTCAACGCCTGGACCACCGGCCACCGCCACGGCAGCGCCGACATCGGCGAATTCATCGACCTCGCCGAGGAAATCTCCGGGCGCGGGCTTGACAAGTTCTTCCGGCGATGGGTGTATTCACCGGGAAAGCCTTGATCGTCCGACGAATATTCAAGACGCGTTTGGTGCTCGCAGCAGCGGCTCTCTCGTTTGCCGTCCCGGCGCAAGCCGGCGCCGCGCCGACACAGGCCCTCAACCCGCCGATCACGATCGGCGGCGCGGCCATCGGCACCTCGGCAGGACGGGCATCGCTCTTGGTCCCGGTCAGGTATCCGATCGAGTTCGCCGACCGGGTCGTCGAGACCCGCATCCAGCTCCTCGATCCGAGCCGCAAGCCGATCCGCTCCTGGACCCTGCGGAGGCGCCTCGGCAGCGGCTTCGCTCAGCTGCCCGACCGGCGCCGGAGCTTCACCTTCGTCCACCAGGTCCGGCTGGGCCCGAAGCTCGCCGGCGCCGGTCGCAGGCGATGGCTGGTGCGGGTGAACGCTCGCGGGGTGCTCGACATCGAGGGCGATGGCCGCGCCGAGCTGCGCTCCGGCGACCGCGGCGTCCTCTCGCCGACGATCGGCCCGCGCAAGCGGCTGCTCTGCGGCGGCATCCCCCGCCTCCGGGTCGATCCCGGCAAGCGGGTGGCGCTGCCGCTGCCGGCCTGCGACCGGCAGATCAAATGGAGGGTTCGCGGCAAGGGCACGCGCGGCCGGGTGCGGATCGACGGCGGACGGTTGATCTACCGGGCGCCGAAGCGGTTCCGCGGCAGCGACCCGATCCGGCTCGTCGCCGGGCGATCGGCCCACGCGTCGCGCGTCTCCGGCTCCGCTTCCGCCTACGGCGAGGTCACCGTCGGCGCCGGCAACGCCGTCGTCCGCGCCTTCGGCGACTCGGTCACCGCCGGCTTCGGCTTCCTCTCCAGCGGGGAAGAAATGCCGCCGCTGCCGGACGGCCTCGAGAACTGCCGCCCTGCGGCGAAGGAATTCAACGACGCCTGCTCGTCAAACTCGCGCAACGACGCCCGCGCAGAAGGGCCTCCCAACTACACGCTCGACTACGGGCTCGGGAACAAGGTCTCCTGGGCCGCCCAGTGGGCCCGCAAGTACGGCATCACCAACTACAAGAACTTCGCGATCAGCGGCTCGGAACCGAAGAACTGGGCGCCGGGCGGCGAATTCCACAAGTACCTGGCCGAACTCGAGGGAGAAGACCCCGACTACGTCCTCTTCACGCTTGGAGCCAACCCGCTGCTCTCGCGGGCGTTGATCGAATTCGACGAGTTCAAGTGCGAGTTCGAAGAAAGCTTCCGCCGGTGCGTCGAAAAGGAATTCAAGGCGGTCGAACTGCAGCGCTACCTGAAGGAAATCTACGGGGAGCTGATCGCGAAGACGACGGCGACGATCTTCGTCATGCAGTACCACCTGGCGATTCCCTGGAGCGCCCTCGCCTACAGCAACACCCAGGTTGCCGAACTGGAGATCCTCCTCAACCAGGAAGTCGCCGCCGCCGTCGCCGGGCTCAGCTCGCCGCGGCTGCGGCTGGTGACGCCTCCTCACTTCAACCTCGGCATCAGCCCCTTCCCGCTCTTCAAGGCGACCGAAACCTGCCCCGACGGCTCGGTCCCGGTCGACGGGCCGAGCGCGCAGTCGCAGGGGACCCAGGACGAGTTCGAGGCCGACTACTACCTCGGCCGGGTCAGCGAATACTGCGGCGGCGCGCCCTGGATCATCAACCGCGACACGGGGATCCACCCCAACACCCTCGGCTACGCGCAGATGGCCTCGCAGGTGCCGGCGCCGAAATAGGCTCCGCCGGTGCGGTTCCTCGTCGCGCCCGATTCGTTCAAGGGGACCTTCGACGCGTTCGAGGTCGCCGGGGCGATCGCGGCAGGCGTCGAGGCGGGCGGCGGCGAGGCCGACCGCTGCCCGGTTGCCGACGGCGGCGAAGGGACGATGGAGGTGCTGCTGGGGGCGCTCGGCGGGGAGCGGCGGGCGGCGGCGGCCCACGATCCGCTGCGGCGGCCGATCGTCGCCGAGTTCGCGCTCCTCGGCGACGGTGAGACGGCAGTGGTCGAGACCGCGCGGGCCGCGGGGCTGACCCTGGTCGCCGCGGAGGAGCGCGACGCCGAGCGGGCGGACACCTATGGCGCCGGCGAGCTGATCGCCGCAGCGCTGGCGACGGGCGCGAAGACGGTGCTGGTGGCGGTCGGCGGCAGCGCCACCACCGACGGCGGCCGCGGCGCGATCGAGGCGCTGGGAGGGCGGGGGCAGCTCGACTCCCTGGGGCGGATCGAGGTCCTCTGCGACGTGGAGAGCGCCTTCGAGGACGCGGCCCGGATCTTCGCGCCGCAGAAGGGCGCCGCTCCGGCGGCGGTCGAGCGCCTGAGCGCTCGCCTCGAAGAGCTGGCCGGCCGGCTCCCGCGCGACCCTCGCGGAATGCCGATGGGCGGTTGCGCGGGCGGCCTCTCCGGCGGCCTTTGGGCGTACGGGGCTCACCTCCGCTCCGGCGCCGCCTTCATCCTCGACGCGGTCTCCTTCGACCAGCGCCTGGCCGCGGCCGACGCCGTAATCAGCGGCGAGGGGCGCTTCGACTCCCAGAGCCTCGAGGGCAAGATCGTCGCTGAGATCGCCGACCGCTGCGCCGCAGCCGGCAAGCCGTTGCACCTGATCGTCGGCGCGGACGACCTCGGGGGCCCAGCTCCCGCCCCCGTCGCCACCGTCGCCGCGGCCGAATCCCGCGTCGAAATCGAGCAAAGAGCGTTCGATCTGGCGCGAGGACGCTGATGTTCGTTATTCCGTCATTTGCTGTGAATAAGGTTGAACGCTCGCAATGGATGAACGAAATCGACAAGGGCCGAGCAAAAGCAAGAAAGCCGTCGAGAACGGCGAGGCCGCGGTGCTGCTGAAGGCGCTATCGCACCCGATTCGCGCCCGCGCCCTCACCGTCCTCAACCAGCGTGCCGCCAGCCCCAGCGAACTCGCGGCCGAACAGGACGCGGCGGTCCCCGACGTCGCCTACCACGTGCGGGTCCTGCGCGAGCTGGGGATGATCAAGCTCGTCAGCACCCGCCAGGTCCGCGGCGCGACGCAGCACTTCTACCGCACCGTCTCCCAGCCCTACCTCGACGACGACCTCTGGCGCCGGCTTCTCGGCACCTGCGGCTGAGCCGTCCCCGGCGGCGTCAGGCGGCGAGGTCGCGGCGCTCGAACAGCCAGGCGCCGAGGGCGGCGAGCAGGCAGGCGGCGGCGGTGACGCCGAGGAAGGCGAGCGGGTCGATCCCGTCTTCGATCGCGTTGCCGTAGTACCTGAAGACCGAGAGATAGCGGAGGCCGTCGAGGTCGGGGTCGAGCTTGCCGACGAGGTCGATTACGTACATCGCCACCAGGACCCCGGCGACCGAGCCGGTGACGACGCTGGTCCGCAGCGAGAAGCCGGCGGCGACGACGCCGAAGCCGGCGAACAGCAGGGCCAGCGGCCAGACGTTGGCGAAACCGGCGGCGGCAGCCCCGGCGTCGAGCCCGGCGCCGGCGAGGACGCTGCCGAGGCCGGTGAGGACGCCGGTGACGAGGAGCACGGCCGCGAGCTCGACGGCCGTTGCCAGGAAGCCGGCGAGGACGAGGCGGCGGCGCGAGACCGGGGCCGAGAGGAGGACGTCGAGCCGGCCGACCTCAGCGGCGCCGGTGAGGCCGCTGGCGATCGCCCGCACCGCCAGGTAGCCGAGCGCCAGCGGCACGATCAGGCTCAGCATCTCCGCCTGCAGGTACTGCTCGACGTTCGTCAGCTGGCCGATCCCGAAGGCTTCCTTCAGGCCTTCCGGGTAGCCCTGCACCGCCTTGGAGATCGAATCTTCGACCGAGGGGAAGATCGCGACGATGAAGGCCGACATCAGGCCGAGCGGGATACCCCAGGCCCAGACCGAGCGGCGGCGGTCGTAGAGGTGGGCGCGCAGGAGCGCCGCGACCTGGGCCGTCATCCCGCCTCCCCCTCGTCGTAGTAGCCGAGGAAGACCTCCTCCAGCGAGGGGTGGGTGGCTTCGAGGTCGACGACGTGGTGGCCGGCGAGCTCACGGACGACGGCGTCGAGGTCACCGCCGGCGGTGAAGGTGGCGCGGTTGCCGGCGATCTGGAGGTCGGCGACGCCGTCGAGCGAGCGCAGGCGCTCGAGCCCGGCCGGGTCGGCGAGCTCGACCGCGAAACGGCGGCGGGCCTTGCCGAGCAGGTCGGCGATCCGCTCGACCGCGACGAGGCGGCCGCCGCGGACGATCCCGACCCGGTCGCAGACCCGCTGCACCTCGTCGAGCTCGTGCGAGGAGAGGAAGACGGCGCAGCCGCGGTCGCGTTCCTCGGCGATGAGGGCGAGGAACTCCTCCTGCATCAGCGGGTCGAGGCCGCTGGTCGGCTCGTCGAGGATCAGCAGCTCGGGGCGGTGGAAGGTGGCGAGGATGAGCCCGACCTTCTGCCGGTTGCCCCGCGAGAGCTGGCCCAGCGGGCGGTCGAGGTCGGCGCGGAAGCGCTTCGCCAGCTCCTCGGCGCGGTCGAGCCCATCGACGCCGCGAAGGCGGCCGAGCAGCGCGACCGCGCGCCGCCCCGTCGCCTCGCGACCGAAGCCGAAATCCCCGGGCAGGTTGCCGATCCGGGCGCGGATCGCGACGCTGTCGCGGCGGCTGTCGAGCCCGAAGAGGCGGGCGCTCCCCGAAGTTGGGTGGATGAGGTCGAGCAGCGTCCGGATCGTCGTCGTCTTCCCCGCCCCGTTCGGCCCGAGGAAGCCGAACACCTCGCCCGGCTGCACCGCGAAGGTGACGTCCTCGATCCCTCGGTGCCGCCCGTAGCGCTTGCTCAGCGCCTCGGTCTCGATCGCCGGCTGACTGGTCACCCCCCGATTATCCGACTGCCTCCGGCGCCTGCGCGGCCCGGAGCGCCGAAGCCACGTCTTCGACCACCGCCTCGGGTTCGATTTCCAGCTGCAGATCGCTGAAGCGATGAACCGAGTAGCCCAGCCGCCGCAGCCGCAGCTCGCGTTGCCGGTCGTCCTCGAAAGCGATCGTCCCGCCATGGGTCGCGTAGGTGTCGGTTTCGACGACCAGCCGCGCCTCGCGCCAGAGGAAATCCACGGTCATCCCGCCGATCGGCACGTTGACCTCCGGCTGCAGAAATCGCGTGCGACCCCAAAGGCGAAGGAAGTAGCGCTCGAGGTCGCTGCGAGTGCGATCGCTCTTCACCTCCCCAAGCCCAAGACCAAGGAACTCGGCCTGGCGAATCGCGCGGCGCACAAGGCGAGGAGGAAGCGTCGCCTGGATGTCCACGAGCGTGCGAGGCACCGTCGTCACGGGGATGTGGTCGCGCACGGTGGCTAGGCGGGTTGGCAAACCATGAGGCGACAAAACCGCCTTGAGGCTGCCGCAGCGGTGGATGCGAATTCCACGCCTGCGCTCGCGGCCGTTTTGGGTGGGCACGGTGACGTCGACGGGCCCATCGAGGGGACGCAGGAGGCCCCAGTGGACGGCAGCGGCGCCGTGGCTCAACACCGCCCCAGCACCACAGGCGAGCACCGCTCCCATCCACGTCGCCTCTTTGCTTAGTCCCTCATGGCCCACCGCATAAACGCCACGGTGGAGACGATGTAAGCGTCCTTGCTTAGCGCGCTTGGAGATCGCGCTCTTCGTCAATCCCACCTCGACGAGTTGCTTCGTCGTAACGACTCCATGCTGCCTGCGCGCAACCCACGCGATGTGCCAATCGATCGAGGCGTTTTGGTCAACCACGAGGACACTAAGCCGCCTCGCCCCATCGACTCTCCCCCCTTACGCGCTGAGAACCGCCTCCAGCTCCGCTAGTTGCGACTCGATTCCCGCCGTTACGCCGTCGCAGAGTTCGTGGACCCCGGGGTCGGCGATCCGGTAGAGGGAGCTGGTGCCGCGTTTGCGGCGGGTGACGAAGCCCTCGGCATGGAGGGCCGAGAGATGCTTGGAGACGTTCTGCTGGGAGGCGCCGAGCGTCTCGGTGATCTCCCCCACCGAGGCCTCGTCGTGGTTGCGCAGGTGGTCGAGGATGCGCAGCCGGGTGGGGTCGGCGAGGGCGCGGAAGCGCCGCGCGATCAACTCTGCCGCCTCGGGGTTGAGGGGGCTCTGGGGCTTGTCGGCTGCTCGCCTTGCCATTCCGTGTTATTGTACCTTGTACAACTGTTAAGTTGTATAGCTGTAAACGAGTAGACAGGAGAATACAAGTGACCGCCGACACCGCAGCGCCGAATTCACCGGGACCGATCGGACGACTGGGACGCCTCGCCGCCACCCACCGCGGCGCCGTCTTCGCGATCTGGGCGCTGCTCGCCGTCGGCCTCGGCTTCCTCGCCCCGCGGGTGGAGACGGCGCTGTCCGGGGCGGGCTGGGAAGACACCGGCTCGGAGTCGGTCGCGGTCCGCCACCAGGTCGACCGCTCCTTCGGCGGCGCCGGCGCCTACGGGCTCCAGGTCGCCGTCCACTCAGGCCGGCAGACCGTCTCCAGCCCCGGCTTCCAGCGCTCGCTGAGCGCGGTCGAGCGCACGCTCGCCGCTGACCCCGCCGTCGGCCGCGTGGTGCCGCCGCAGCCGCGGGTCTCGATCTCGCGGGACGGCCACACCGCCGTCGTCCGCGCCACCGCGGCCGCCGACCCGAACGAGATGGTCGCCGCCGCCACCGACCTCAAGGACGAAGTCGCCGCGGTCACCGCGCCGGGAGTCGAAGCCAACCTCACCGGCGCCGCCGGCATGTGGTCGGACTTCAACGAAGCGAACAAAGAGGCGATGCTGAAGTCCGAGCTCTTCTCCTGGCCGGTGACGCTGCTGATCCTCGTCCTCGCCTTCGGCTCGCTGGTCGCCGCCGGCCTGCCGCTGATGCTGACGATCACCGGCCTCGTCCTCTCCGCCGGCCTCCTCTACCTCGGCACCAAGATCTCGCCGATCTCGATCTGGGCGATGAACTTCGCGCTGATGTTCGCGCTCGCCCTGGGGATCGACTACGCCCTCTTCGTCGTCATGCGCTTCCGCAACGCGCTGTTCGGGCAGGGGCTCTCCCCGACCGAAGCGGTGGAGACGACGATGGACACGGCCGGCAAGGCGGTGCTGTTCTCCGGCCTCACCGTGATCGTCTCGCTGGCGGCGGTGATGCTGATCCCCAGCCCGGCCTTCCGTTCGGTCTCGCTCGGGATCATGGTCTCGGTCCTCTTCGTCCTCGCGGCGACCCTGACCCTGCTGCCCGCCGTGCTGGCCAAGCTCGGCCCGCGGATCGACAAGCTGGCGCTCCCCTGGGCGCACTCGGGCGAGCACCGCTCGCCGCGCTTCGCCCGCTGGGGGGAGCTGCTCTGGCGGCGGCCGCTGCTCTTCGGCGGGGTCGGCCTGCTCGCGCTCGTCCTCCTGGCGCTGCCGGTGCTCGGCGCCCGCACGGGGATGCCCTCGATCAAGGTCGTGCCGCCGAGCGACCACTCGCGGGTCGGCTACGAGCAGCTGACCGCGGCCTTCGGCCCGGGGGCGCCGGGCCTGCTGCAGGTGACGGCGCCCGCCGGCGAGGCGCGCCAGGTCGCCGCCGAGTTGCAGGCGGATGAAGGGATCGCGATGGCGCTGCCGCCGCAGAGCGGGCGCGGCGGCCTGGCGCTGATCGAAGCGATGCCGACCGCGCCCCCTGCGACCGTCGCCTTCAACGACACCGTCGACCGGCTCCGCGCCGAGCTCCCCGCCGGGGCCCAGGTGGGCGGCCCGGCGGCCGAAAACCGCGACCTCGAGGCCGTCCTGGCGGCGAAGACGCCGCTGGTGATCGGCGTCGTCCTCGCGCTCGGCTTCCTGCTCCTCCTCGTCGCCTTCCAGGCGCCGCTGGTCGCCGCCCTCGGCGTCCTCACCAACCTGCTCTCGACCGCGGCCGCCTTCGGCGTCGCCAAGCTGATCTTCCAGGACGGCCACCTGGCCGGCCTGCTCGGCTTCGAATCCCAGGGCTTCCTCGACGCCTGGGCGCCGGTCTTCTTCTTCGCGATGGTCTTCGCGATCGCGATGGACTACACCGTCTTCCTGCTCTCCTCGGCGCGCGAGCACTGGGAGCAGACGGGCGATGCCCGCGAGGCGATGGTCGGCGGCCTCGCCCACTCCGGCCGCGTCATCCTCGCCGCCGGCGGCGTCATGGTCGCGGTCTTCTTCACCTTCGCCCTCTCCGGCCCCCTGCCGCCGAAGGAAATGGGAGCGATCCTCGGCGTCGCCGTCCTCCTCGACGCCTTCCTCGTCCGCCTCCTGCTGGTGCCGGTGCTGCTGCGCCTGACCGGCAGCGCCGCCTGGTGGATCCCGGGTTGGCTGCGGCGGCTACTGCCGCGGGTGAGCTTCGGCCACGGTGAGAGACTGGGCGGGTGCGAGTCCTCGCCATCGTCCACCAGCGAGACGCCGGCCCCGGCGTCTTCGCCGAGGCGATCCGCGGCGTCGGCGGCGAGCTCGACGAGTGGACGCTGAGCGAGCGGCCGCAGCCTCCCGCCGACCCGCTCGGCTACGACGCGGTGCTCGTCCTCGGCGGGGCGATGAACGTCGACGAAGGCGAGCGCCACGGCTGGATCGCCGAGGAGGTGGGGCTGCTGCGGGGGCTGCTCGAGCGGGAGGTGCCGCTGATGGGGCTCTGCCTCGGCGGCCAGCTGCTGGCGCAAGCCGCCGGTGCCGAGCCGCGGCGCGCCTCGCGGCCGGAGATCGGCTGGCACCAGGTGGAGGTGACGCCGGAGGGCGCGGACGACCCCCTGCTCGGGCCTCTCGCCCCCGCCTTCGAGGTCTTCCAGTGGCACAGCTACGAGTTCCCGCTGCCGCCGGGCGCGGTCCCCTTGGCCGGTAGCGAGGTCTGCCTGCAGGCGGCCCGTATCGGCGAGTGCGCCTACGCGCTCCAGTTCCACCCCGAGGTGAGCCGCACCGACGCCCTGCACTGGGTCGACGACTACGAGGCCGACCCCGACGCGGTCCGGATCGGCGTCGACCCGGCGGTGCTCGGGCCGGAGACCGGGCGGAAGATCGGCGCCTTCAACCAGCTGGGCCACGAGCTGTGCGGCCGCTGGCTGGCGAAGGTCGCCTGAGCCCTACCGCTTCCCCTTGCCGCCCCTCTTGCCGCGGCCCTTGCCCTTGCAGCCGGCGGGCTTGAGGCGCGGGTGGGTGAAGTGGCGGCGGCCGTTCTGACCGGTCAGGTTGAGCCTGGAGCGCAGCTTGCCCTTGCAGATGTTGCGGTTGTTGACCAGCAGGCCCCGCTTGCCGCCGAAGAGCTTCAGGGTGAACCTGGAGACGGGGGCGTCGGGGACGTCGGCGAAGGTGGTGCGGATGCGCTTGCCCTTGGTGTCGATGAAGCCGACCAGGACGATGTGGAACTGGCCGCGCAGGTCGGCGACAATGTCGGGGAGTTCCCTTTCGCCGCCGTTGGAGCGGAAGTAGACGTTTCCTTCCAGGGGCTGATCGAGCAGCGGGCTGATCGCCTTGGCCTTGCCGAGGATCGACTTCGCCGGGCAGCGCCGGGCGGCGAACTGGACCCGGGTGCAGGGGTTGTTGATGTGGGAGTTCTCGATCTGCTCCGACGGCGGCAGGAAGACGACCGCGCGGCCGATGTTGGCGTCGCCGGCGCGGGGGACGAGGGTGGATCTGAGGGCCGGGAACTTCCCTCGCTTGGTGCCGCCCTTCAGCTTCAGGGTGAGCTTGGGCTTGAAGCCGAGCGCTCCGCAGCCGGAGGCCTGGTAGCGGGTGGAGGGGGTCGCTGAGCTCGAGGTGCCGGAGAGGGTCGCGCGGAGCGCCTCCGGTTCGCAGCTGGTTGCGTTGAGGGTGAAGTTCGGGCGGTCGATTTCCACCCGCAGGTCGCGCAGCTGCAGCGGGACGCCCTGGAGGATCGTCGGGATCTGGCCCTCGGAGCCGGTCCCCTTGACTTCGACCTCCGCGGTAGTGGGGTTGAGGTCGAGGGCCTCCCTGATGACGACGGTGCCGAGGTCGAAGGGGCCGGTCACCGCGGGGGTGACGGCCACCACCGAGAGCGGCGCGCCGGCGTAGGGCCCGGCGAGGTAGAGGGAGCCGTCGACGTAGGTCGGCAGCGATCCCACGCCGGCCCCGGCGCGGACGGTGCCGATGCGGGAGTCGGCGGGGCAGCTGGGGGAGGCGAGCTCGGTGCGGCCGCTGTTCGACCTGGCGGCAGCGATCGCCGCGTCCGGGCAGCGCCCGAGGCCGGCGATCTTCCCGACCACGCCCGGGGGCAGGGTAGAGTCGAGCCTGGTGATCGCCTGCTCGCCGTCGGCGCGGGTGATCCGCATCGAGAAGGGCGAGTAGGAGCCGGCTTTGCTGTTGTCGGTGCCGCCGGCGAGGCCAGGCGAGAAGGGCAGGGGGTTGGACGGGCAGGGACCGCCGCCGGGGCCGCTCGAGACGTCGACGGACGACGTCGCCGTGATCGGGGAGGTGCCCGACCAGGGGGTGAGGACGGCGGTGGCGGTGTGGGGGCCGCAGTTGGATGGGGTCGCCAGCGGCGAGCGCGGGCCATTGCGGAAATGGACCACGAAGTCCGAGAAGGGCAGCTGCGGGATGTTGTCGAAGGTGGAGTGCAGCTGGCCGGTCAGGGGATCCGGGTCGACGCGGCCGGCCTGCTTGACCAGCACGCCGTAGCGTTCGCTGCGGATCACCATGTAGAGGGCGAAAAGGGTGCCGAAGGGGTTATTTCCCTGTTCGGCGACGAAGACGTCCCCTTCGAGCGTTTCGTCCAGCAGCGGCGTGCTGACCTCGACGGTCCCGACCTTGGAGGCCTGCGGGCAACCGACCAGGGGGTTCCACTGCGGTCCTTCGGCTTTGTACTGAGCCGGGCTGCAGGCCTCGAGGCCATTGGCCGAGGAGGGGTTGATCGCCATCCCCTCCGGCAGGGTCACGTCGACAGCCTTGATGTCGGACTGGGCGCGTTTGGTCGGGTTCAGGAGCCCTTCGTCGTCGGGATGCAGGCCGAAGTCGAAGCCGGCGGCCGAGGAGGCATCATGCGTCGAGGTCTCCGATGAGATATCGGCTTTGAAGTCGAGCTCCTCACAGTGCTGGATTCCTTCGGGGCCGCCTTCGGTGTGGGTCGGCGCGACCCCTTCGGCCGATTCCTCTTTCCAGGAGGTGGCGTTGAAGACGGTCGAGAGGGGACTGCCGGTGCAGGCGCGCGGAAGGGTGAGGAAGGCCTGTTCTCCGAGCCCGGCCGGCACTGGGCAGGTGTCTTCGGAGACCGGGTCCGGGGTTGCGACCGCGATTTCTCCGAGGCAGTTGCCACGCAGTTCATCGTGAGCTTCGTTCAGCGGGTTACCCCAGAGCACCACTTCGGAGCTGTAGAGGAGGATCGCCTGAGGGACGTCCTCCAGTTCGGCGACGAGGTTGTAGGGGGGATTCGGCGAGACCTTGACGTCGATCGTCACCGGCACGTTGAGGACGATGAAGCCGAGCTGGGCGGCGACGCCGGGCGGGGGATCGAGGTTGTAGACGGGGACGTGGAAGAAGTTGCCTTCTTCCTCAGGGGGAATGACTTCGAATTCCACCGCCATCGCGCCGTAGCCGACTGCGGTCTCGTCTTTACACGCTGGGCGCCCTTCGAAGCGATCGTTGAATTCGGCCTGAGAGCAGGTGGGCACGGCCGTCTGGGAGCCGACGAAGCCCTGAATCTGGGAGATAACGAGGTCCCTAATTTCCCCCTCAGGGACTTTGCCTTCGGGCGTGTCCACGGTGCTGACGCCGAGGTTCGTCGTCATCTGGAACGGATGAGATCCGGCGAGCAGGGTCGGGGTCCCGTCTTCTTCTGAGAAGGTGACGTCGAGGCCTTCGAGGTCGAAGGCCGCGCTGGCGGAGGAGGCGAGGGCGCCGCAGAGCGCCAGAGCCAGAGCGAGAACGAGCGTCAGGCGCCTCATCGTGCCGCCCTCCGGTGGTTGCCGGCTCGCTTCTTGTGCTTCTTGTTCTTGACGCAGCGGACCTTCCCGCCCTTCTTGACCTTGTGCTTGCCCTTCGGGCACTTCTTCTTGTGCTTGGGCGACGGCGGATTACCCGGGCCAGGGCTCTGGCTTCCGGGGTTAGGCGCCGAGGGCACCGATGCCGGTGGCTTCGGGCAGGATTCGCCCTGGCAGATTTCCGGCTTCGGCGGCAGCGGCGGGAAGCCGCCCCCGACGCGGGCGTCGTAGATGTCCCGCAAGCCAGGATCCTGGTTGACGAGGCTCTCGTTGGTCTTGAAGAAGACGTCGTCCCCGTCGGAGGAGATATCGACGAGTTCAGATCCCTGCGGACTCTGACCCGAGGAGATCAGGTCGAGACACCCGCCGGAGACCTCGTGGTAGGTGGCTGACGCGGTCGTGCAGCTGCCCGAGCCGGGCGCCTGCCACTGGTAGACGTCTTCTTCTTCGTTGGTGTCTCTTATGGAAAGAGCGTCGAAGCTGTCGAAGTAGAGACGGTCACCATCTTCGGAGATGACACGAGCACCATAGAACTGGGACTCGAAGGTGGGGATACGAGCAGCGGCCCAGCGGGTTTCGAGCAGTTTCTGGGTCAGCTGGCGCCCTTCGGGCCGTGCGCCCGTGGGATTGCAGGAGGGGCAGAGGATTGCGCCTTCCGCGCCGTTTGCATCGGCGTCGTAGAAGTAGACCTCCATCGCGATTTTCCCGGGCGTTGCAGCGTCTTTGTTGTCGTAGCCCGTGAGGCTGGCTGAAGACATGAAGGCCAAGCCCAGTCCGTCCGGGGTAACCCTTGAGAGCCGAGAGGCCGGATTCCTGGAAATCGGGGAGGACGGCTGCAGGCCTGAGGTCAGATCGGAAGCGACAAGTTGCCCAACGAAGCTGAATCCGCTCCCTGCTTCGTAGAGGTAGAGGTTCGGGTTGCCCGCTACGGCTTTGTCGCCCTCGCTATTTTCTTCTTCGTCGGTGAGGACTTCGGTCGAGGCAAAGTAGACACGCGCAGCGTCCTCGCTTGCGCCGGCGAGGCCTTTCACCCCTTTAGCGATCAAATGCTCTTCTTCGGCTTCGACGTCGTATTCGAAGAGTTCGCCGCCGTCTAAGTAGATCGCTTTCGAACCGTCAGCTGCCGCGGTCCAGAATTCCGCGGACCCAGATGCCGAGATCTCGATCGTTTGCGCCGAAGGAAGAGAGTTGTCAATCCGCACATAAAGCGGGCCCGGGCCGTTGCTCGCAGCACTCCAGAAGATGCGCGAACCATCATCGGAAATCGCATTGGTGACGTTGCCGGTTCTCCCCGTCGGATCTCCGAGCGGAGACCCTGCAGCGCATGCTCCGGCATAGGGGGAGCCATCGGGAAGTATGCAGACATACCTCAAGACCCCCAGCCGGGCTTCGTAGAGGTGTGACAGGCACGGTTCGGCCGAGGGATTGGTTTCGTCAACGCACGCCGAGGGCTGGGGCGGCACATCGCCCGTGAGGTTGTCGTTGGCTGCGAAGATCGCCACTGAGCCGTCGGCTGAGGTTCCCTGCAGGCTCGGGATGAACTTACGCGGCGGCAGATTCGGCGGTTCTTCCGTCGTCAACGCTTCGTAGTCGCCGGTGCCCGCGCCGCAGTTGTCACGCCGGTAGAGGCCGGGATAGCCGACGACCCCCTCAGGGGCAAGAATCGGGTTTGCGTCCTGGACTACCCACCCGCTGCAGAGGTCGGCGCTGAAAGCCTTGTACTGGCGGTCCAGCTGGGTGCTCAGATAGGTCATCAACGAAGGCCCTTCCCGCTCGGGGGAGATCCCTTCGGTCTGCCAGCCGTCCGCGGCGCGCCGTGAGAGGTACTGGTTGGTGTAAGGGGCGCTTTCGACATCTCCGAAGGCTTTGTAAGCGGAGTAGGTAGCCGAATCGCCGTTCACGGCAGCTTGATCGAGACCCGCCAGAAAGCCGCTGATGTTGTAGACCGGTTCGATGAAGGCGCCGTTTTTGTCGACTGGCGAAACCATCTCGTAACCGCGGCAGTCGGGCAGGAAGGTCCCCGATCCCGCCGCCCGCAGCGCGTCGTTCGGGCAACCCGTAAGTGGATTCAACGGTAGGAAGGTGGTGAAGACAACTTCCGGTTCGGCGAATTCGCAAAGCGGCGCCGGTTCGGGTTTGCAGCGATCGGTGGCGACAATCCGGAAACGGTAGGCGGTGCCCGGTTTGAGGTCGTCCACAAGCGTCGCGATGCGTACGAACTCTTCACCTTCACCGAGGTCAATTTCTCCGCTCACCGGTGCCGTTTTCGCGTTGATCCAGCCCGAGGCTTCGAATTCGGAGAGCTCGATGTATTCGAAGCGGGCGGTAGCGGGGGCCCCGAGAGGGTTGACTTCCCCTTTAAGGGTCGCGGTGGTGGTACCGACGTGCGATGACCAGAGGTCGCCGATTTCCAATGCTGGTCTGGTTTCGAACGTCGCAACGGGGCCGACGTTCCCACCAGGGCCCGTAGCGGCGCTTTTCACCACAGTCCGAAAGTGATAGACCGTTTCCGGCACCAGCCCAGTGAGTTCCGCCTGGACGGGATGAAGTTTGAAGTCTGCGGGAAGAGGGTCCGACTCGGGCGTGCTGAGGGTTCCCGTCCCGAAAGTTTCCCCCGCGGCTTTGAAGGCTTCGTCGGTGATGTACTCGAAGTGGTAGGTGGTGGCTTCACCCTCGGGGTTCACTTTGCCGTGCAGGGTGGCTTTTCTGTTTCCGACCGGGTTCGCAACCAAGGTGCTCGCCCTGGGGTAGACCAGCGGCCCGGGCGGAGGGAATTCGACGTTGAGAATTTTTTTATTTCCCGCGACTCCGAGTTCCACCGCGAAGAGGTCCCCATCGGGATTCGAGTAGATGGCCAAGCCGAAAGTCTTGCTTTCGAGCGAGCCGTAGATCACGCGAACCAGCACCCCGGATGAGCTGTACTCGTAGACGGCGCTGATGAGTTCCCCTTCGAACCCGGAGTAGTCCCCGACGAAAACGTGATCTTCCGGGCCGACGGCAACCGTGTTGACGTTGAAGGACTGGTTGAAGGCGACGAGTTCGTTGCCGCTGGAGTCATACTTACGGACCGCCCCCGTTCCGAACTCGTTCGCAGTGCCGACGTAGATGGCGCCTGCCGAATCGACGGCGAGCGCCCTCATCTCCCCCATCCCTCCCGCCACTCCGAGGAGTTTGCCTCCCAGGAGACCGAGATAAGCGCCTGCAGGGTTCCACATCTGCACACGGGATTTGAATTCCACCCGGTCGCCGACGTAGATGGTCCCGTTCGGGCCGACGTCGATCGTGTCACCCTCGGGGGTATTGAGCTGGCCCGCCGCGTCACCCGCGGCGCCGGATCCGCAAAGGTCACCCGACGCTTTGGTGCAAAGGTCCCCCCCGGTGGTGACGTTGACACCGTCTCCTGCCGTCCAAACGAATTCACCGGTGGGCGTGAACCTCTGGATGCGATGGTTGCCGACATCGTGGACGTAGACGTCATGGAAGCCGGAGCTGGTCGGGTCGTTGTCCACGGCTATCCCCTGGAGTTCCTTCATCTGGCCCGCGCCGCTGCCCGTCAGGCCCGCCAGACAGGTAATGGTGCAGACTTGTAGTTCACTGGCGCCATTGAGAACCCCCCAACCGAAGGCTCGCACGAAATCGCCGCTGGAGGCGTCGAAGACATCAATCCGATTGTTGCCACGGTCGGCCACGTAGAGCAGGTCGTCGGTTTCGTCCACGTCCACTCCTCGAGGATCGCGGGTCTCGCCGGCTCCCGTACCCGGGGAGCCGATTTCCGTGTCAGCTCGAGCGGATGAGGCGGCAAACGCGAGCGCCAACATCGCGAAGCATGCGGCAACCACAGCCAAGCTGTAGATCCTTACGAGCGTTGCATCCCCTGAGTTCATCCCTGCCTCCCCGGCATCGAGTGCCGCTAGATCATGGCGATTTGATCGCGCAGGGGCAAGGCTTGCCGGGTGACGAGTTGTGCGTGCTGAGAGCCTCGACCTTCCCAGGATCCGAGGCTCTCTGGCCAGCTGACGGATCAGCCGACGTTGATGCTCGCCGTGCTCGGGCTAACCGCGTCCAATGTAATGGGGCTTGCAGTTGTGAAGGAGCCGCCAGTCTTGACACCGGTGCCGGCGAAGGGGCAGCCGATACCGTCTTTGGTCACGTTGTAGCTTGTTCCAGCCAAGTTGGCTTTAAATGTCATATCGCTGGCCGCTGTGTCATCCGTGATGGTCACGGAGTTCAGCGGACCCTGGGGTTCGAATTTGACTTCACACGTGGACGCAACGAGTACGCAGGTGCCGACAATATCCACCGCGGCGATGAACTCATCGGCTTTGCCGGTCGTGCTCGGTGTTGTAAATGTATATTCGCAGCCGGTGATCGTCGAGTTCAAGAAGCCAAACGCTTTGCATTCGGTGTAAGTCGGCGTAATCGTGAGATCAGAGCTTGGTGCGGTCAGCGTGCCTTCGAAATGAGCTTGGCATTCCAGTGTGCCAGCTTCAGTGTGGAGGACGGTGTTGCCGAGCGCGCTTGAAGCTGTGATCGTCACCGGGTAGCTCGAGGCTATGTACGATTTTTCAGCCGAGGCGGCGGAAACCGCGACGGCGATGAGGGCGAGCACGGCGACCAGTGCCATGCCCAGCATCTTGAGCTTGTGAGTCATTCTCACTCCCTTGTGAGTTGAGTTGGATCGTACTCGGAAGAGCAGGCGGCTCAATGCTTGAAACAAGAGAGGGCCGGGATCTCTCCCGGCCCTCTCTGCGCTACCGAGGTACCAGCGTGCTGCTTACTAGATCAGCCGACGTCGATGGAAGCGCCGTTGGTCGAGTCGAATGTAACGGGGTTCGTCTGTGTGTAGGACGCCCCGGTCTTTTCGCCGGTCCCATTGAAGGGGCAGCCGATACCATCCTGGGTGACGTTGTAGTTTATCCCGGTCACGTTGGCCTGAACTGTTACGTCTCCTGCCGCTGTGTCGTTGGTGATCTCAACGCTGCTGAGCGGCCCCTGGAGCGGAACGCTGACCTTGCAGGTGCTGACTTCAATGGTGCATGGAGCGTTGACGATGTGGACCGTCGCATGGTATGTATCTGCGCTTGTTTCTGTCGGTGTTGTAAATGTGTATTTGCAATGGCTCACTTTTGCTTCGAGGAAACCGAAAGCCCGGCAATTCGTGTATTTGGCTGTAACCGTCAGGTCAGAGCTTGCTGCCGACAGCGTCCCTTCGTAATGGGACTTGCATTCGACTGTGCCACCTTCGGTGTGGAAGATGTCGTTGCCGAGCGCGCTTTCGCCTGTGCCCGTGGTCGGGTAAGACGCCGCTGTATACGACTTTTCCGCTGACGCGGCATCGAGGCCGAGACCGCGGTGATGGCGAGCACGGCGACCAGAGCCATGCCTAGCATCTTGAGCTTGCGAGTCATTCTCACTCCCTTGTGATTTGGGTTGGATCGTGCTCGGGTGAGCACGGCTCAATGCTTAGGAGTTCGTTGATCGATGGCAACCGGATACGGGTGACACGGATGGCGGCCTCTCCTCATCAGTCGAGGGATGGTCGGGAAATGCCTGCTTAGAGCGTGTGGTAGGACAGCGCGTGCACGCATCTCGCGCGTGCGTCATCAGGGACAAAGAGAGAGGGCCGGTCTCCCGGCCCTCTCTCTTCGCTACCCGAGGTAGCTGCGTGCTGCTGGCTGGATCAGCCGACGTCGATAGTCGCGCCGTTGGTCGAGTCGAATGTAACGGCGTTGTCCTGTTTGTATTCAGCACCGGTCTTTTCGCCGGTTCCGCTGAACGGGCAGCCGATACCGTCTTTGGTAACGGTGTATTTGATGCCGGTCACGCCTGCTTTGACGGTGGTGTCGCCTGCAGTTGTGTCGTTGGTGATGGCCACGCTGCCGGTCGGGCTCTGTTCGCCGATTTCGACTTCGCAGGTGCTCGCGACAATCTTGATTTTCGCCCCGGAGCATTTCACCTGCACGGCAGCAGTGTAGCTGTCGCCGGAACCGGTCGGTGCGCCGAAGAGGTAGTCGCAGGTACCCATCGTGACGGTCGCATTCAGGAACCCGAACGCTTTACAGGTTTCCTTGTCGTATGTTGCGTTTACTGTCAGGGTGCTGCTGGCAGCGCCCAGCGAGCCTTCGAAGTGCGATCGACATTCCACTTTGCCGGCTTCGGTGATGAATGTGTCGTTGCCGGAGGCGCTTTCAGCTGTACCCGTGGTCGGATACGCCGACGCTGTGTAGTTGGCAGCCGACGCGGCCGAGGCCGAGACGGCAGTGAGGGCGAGCACGGCGACGAAGGCCATGCCCAGCATCTTGAGCTTGCGAGTCATTCTCACTCCCTTGTGAGTTGATTGGTTGTGCGCTCGTGTGAGCGCGCCACCAATGCTTAGTCCTCTTTTGAGCGGTGGCAATCTTGCCCGGGTGACATGGAGCGCTCATCGGGCAAGGCACTCGATTTGCCGACGGAAATGCCTGCACTGGGCGATGGCCATAGTTCCGCGTGCTCGTCGAGGAGCATGTGCGGGATCGTGCCCAGCTTCGTTCCGCGCACGCGCAAAGCCCGGCCGATCGCTAGCCAAAGTCACCATCGTGGAGGGATGCAGAGAGGGCGGCTGCCGCTCAGGCGGGCTGGTGGGACCGGAACAGCTCGCGGTGCAGAACTTCGACGATCTCGATCGCCAGGCGCCTGTCGCCGCTCAGGTAGAGCTCGTCGGGCCGGCCGCTCGTCAGGGCTCTGATCCAGGCGGAGGAAGGTCCGGAGGCGGAGGCGTCGGCGTTTCCCTCCGGCCGCGGCGCGCAGGAGAGGACCTCGCCTTCGACGACCTGTAGCTGGACGCCGGCGAGGGTGGTCTCGCCGGAGCCGTTGCGGAACTCGACGCCGAGCCGGCATCTGCCGCTGGCGTCGTCGGGGAGGGAGGCGCCGAGGGTTCCGAGCAGGAAGGCGGCCTCGAAGTCGAAACGCTCGCCGGCGACCTGGTTTGCCGCGTGGCGGCGCTCCCAATACGCCGCCGCCATCAGCGGCCCGCAGGCGCGCTGCAGCCAGCGGCTGGGGCCGTAGAGCGTCCTCCTCCCCTCCCCCGGCCGGGGCTCGATCAGCCCGCAGGCGCGCAGGGCCGAGAAGCGCCGCTCCAGATAGGGGTAGTTGAAGGCCGAGATCAGGCGGTTGAGGTCGGTGAGGGAACGTGGGCAGGCGGCGAGTGCCCGGATGATCTTCGTCTCCCAGCCGTCGACCAGGGCCTTCACCGCATTCTTCGCAACCGTGCCGCCGATCGGCACCGGTCCCTCGGGGGAATCGGCGAGCCAGCTCTGCAGCAGGCGTGTGACCTCGAGGAGCTCGGATCCCACCGGGCCCAACTCGAACTCCACGCTGCCAGGGAACTCCGCCTGCTGGCGGCGGATCACGACCTCAAGGTCCGTCAGCACCCCCAGCTGCTTCCTCATCGTCGTCGGCGCCGGCCCGCCGGCCGCGCGGCGCAGATCGCTGAGGCCTCTCGGCTCGCCCTCCAGCGCCTCCAGCAGGTGGACGTTGATCGGAGCAGAGAGCAGGGAAAGCGTAAAAGCGCCAGGTCGCACCTGGGACATCCCCCCTTACTTAGGAAATAGCTTGCTCAGCGCTTTTTGTTTATAAGGGGAGACTGCTCCAATGTCGACCCGCACCGGGTGACAAAGAGCGTCAATCGACCTGGATCGGCGTCAGGTACGCCGCCGAGAGGCCGCCGTCGACCAGGAAGGTGGTGGCGGTGACGAAGGTCGAGTCGTCGCTGGCGAGGAAGAGGGCGGCTTTGGCGATCTCCTCGGGCTCGCCGAAGCGGCCCATCGGGATGTGGACGAGGCGCTTCGCCGCGCGCTCGGGATCCTTGGCGAAGAGCTCCTTGAGCAGCGGCGTGTTGACCGGCCCCGGGCAGAGGGCGTTGACGCGGACGCCGCGGTCGCGCGAACTCGACCCCGAGCTCCCGCGAGAGCGCGAGCACGCCGCCCTTCGAGGCGGTGTAGGAGATCTGCGAGACCGCCGCGCCCATCGTCGCGACGAAGGAGGCGACGTTGATGACCGAGCCGCCGCCGGCCGCGAGCAGGTGCGGGATGCCGTGCTTGCAGCAGAGGAAGACGCTGCGCAGGTTGACGTCCTGGACCCGCTGCCAGGCCTCGAGCGGGGTCTCCAGGACCGAGCCGTCGTCGGTCGGGTTGATGCCGGCGTTGTTCATCAGCACGTCGATGCGGCCGAACTGCCCGGCGCGCTCGGCGAGGGCGGCGCGCACCTGCTCCTCGTCGGCGACGTCGGCGGCGATCGTGAGCGCCCCGACCGCCTGCTCGGCGTCGAGGTCGATGCCGACGACGCTCGCCCCCTCGGCGGCGAACAGCCGCGCCGACTCGGCGCCGATCCCGCTCGCGGTCCCGGTGATGACGCACACCTTGCCCTCAGCCTCGCCATCGTCAGCCTCCCTCGGTCGCGTAGTAGACGTTCTTGACCTCGGTGTAGTGCTCGAGCGCGTCGGGCCCGAGCTCGCGGCCGACGCCCGACTGCTTGAAGCCGCCGAAGGGGGTGGAGACGCGGACCGAGGTGTTCGAGTTGATCGAGATCACGCCGGTCTCGATCGCCCGCGCGACCCGCAGCGCCCGCGCCCCGTCGCGGGTCCAGATCGAGCCGGAGAGGCCGTAGATCGTCTCGTTGGCGAGCCGCACCGCGTCCTCCTCGTCGTCGAAGGGGATGACGCAGGCGACCGGGCCGAAGATCTCCTCGGCGGCGGCGCGGTCGTCGTTGGCGACCGGCGCCAGGACGGTCGGCGGGAACCAGTAGCCGGGGCCGTCCGGGACGCTGCCGCGGATCGCGACCGGGGCGTCGTCGGGGACGATAGGAGGCGACGGCGTCGCGCTGGCCGGCGGAGATCAGCGGCCCCATCTGGGTGGCCTCCGCCAGCGGGTCGCCGACCGCGATCCCCTCGACCTGCCGGCTGCAGCGCCGCGAGGAAGTCGTCGAGGGCCGAGCGCTCGACGAGGATGCGCGAGCGCGCGCAGCAGTCCTGGCCGGCGTTGCCGAAGACCGCCATCGGCGCCGCCGCCGCCGCCGCCTCGATGTCCGCGTCGGCGAAGACGACGTTGGCCGACTTGCCGCCCAGCTCGAGCGTCACCCGCTTGATCGTCTGCGCGGCGCCGGCGGCGATCCCGCGCCCGACCTCGGTCGAGCCGGTGAAGGCGATCTTGGCGACGTCGGGGTGCTCGACCAGGCGCCGCCCGCAGACGCTACCCGGACCGGCGACGACGTTCAGGACACCCTCGGGGAGGCCGGCGTCGAGCGCGAGCCCTCCAGCTCGAGCGCGGTCAGCGGCGTCAGCTCGGCCGGCTTGAGGACGACGCAGTTGCCGGCCGCGAGCGCCGGCGCGACCTTCCAGGAGGCGATCGTCAGCGGGAAGTTCCAGGGGACGATCAGGCCGACCACGCCGAGCGGCTCGCGGAAGGTCATGTCGACGCCGCCCGCCACCGGGATCGTCTGCCCGAGCAGACGCTCCGGCGCCCCGGCGTAGTAGCGGAAGGTCTCGACGACCATTCTCATCTCGCCGCGGGCGTCGCCGATCGGCTTGCCGGCGTTGCGCGCCTCCAGCTGCGCCAGCTCCTTCTGTCGCGCCTCGATCGCGTCGGCGAAGTCGCGCAGCAGCTTCGCCCGGTCCGCCGGCGCCACCGACCGCCAGGCCGGGAAGGCCGCCTTGGCCCGCGCCACCGCCGCGTCGACCTCCTCCACCCCGGCCCGCGGAACCTCGGCCATCACCTGCTCGGTCGCCGGCTCGATCACCTCGATCGCGCTCATCATGCTCGCTCGCCTATCGAGTTGTTCCTTTTCGTTGCTATTCCCCCAAAAGGAACAGACGAGGAATCGGTTGCTGTTGGTGGCCGCCTCGACCAGTGCGCCGATCACCTTCGACTCCTCGTCCTCCTCGGGGTGCCAGATGACGCCGAGGGCGAAGTGCTTGCCGGGCAGCTCGATCGCCTCGAGGAGGTCGTCCTCGGCCGACCAGCCCGTCACCTCAACCCCTCGCCGAGCTCATCGACTCCCTGGTGGTGGTGGGACCTGACGACGAAGCTCTCGACGCCCGCCGCCGTGCAGGCGAGCGACTCCGGGTCGAGGCGGACGTGGTGCTTGCTGAAGGTCCCGGCCACGGTCCGGTGCGCCTCCGTGCCCAGCGTCTCCGGCAGGTGCTGGTCCAGGGTCCCGCCGAGGGCGACGTTCAGCATCTGCATGCCGCGGCAGATCCCCAGCACCGGCATGTCGCGCTCCAGCGCCCGCCGCGCCAGCGCCAGCTCGAAGGCGTCGCGGTCGGGCCAGGTGCCCTTCGTCTCGGGGTGCGGCTCGGCCCCGTAGCTCGCCGGGTCGACGTCGGCGCCGCCGGCGAGCATCAGCGCGTCGACGCGGTCGAGCAGGACATCCGGCTCCTCGACGGCGGCGGCGTCGGGCGGCAGCACGATCGCGATCCCCCCGGCCCGCTGCACGCGCGCACGTAGT
The DNA here is from genome assembly GCA_963779815.1 of uncultured Actinomycetes bacterium. Lineage (GTDB taxonomy): Bacteria > Actinomycetota > Thermoleophilia > Solirubrobacterales > 70-9 > VAYN01. The sequence continues at coordinate 466,564 of CAVZZR010000001.1, forward strand.
TGCGCGGCGCCAGCGTCACCTCGTAGCCGTCCCAGACCCCCCAACTGACCCGCTCCACCGCCGCGCAGATCCCAATCGCCGCTCGTCTGTTCCTTTTCGTTGCTATGTCCCCATAAGGAACAGACGAATGGGGGTCCCCTTCACTCATAGCCGCTCGAAGCCCCGGTAGCGCTCCCAGTCGGTGACGGCCGCCTCGAAGGCCTCGATCTCGACCCGGGCCCGGTTCAGGTAGTGGTCGACGACCTCGCTCGCCGAAGGCCTCGTTCGCGACCTCGCTGGCGGCGAAGGCGTCCCGCGCCAGGTAGATGTTGCGACGGCACGCGCGGCTTGTCGGACTCGTAGGCGTTGCCCTCGAAGGCCTGCTCCAGCGGCAGCTCCGCGTCGATCCCGTGCAGGCCCGGCGGCGATCATCGCGCTCAGCGCCAGGTAGGGATTGACGTCGGCGCCCGGCAGCCGGTTCTCCACCCGCAGCGCCCTCGCCGTGGCCGACCACCCGCAGCGAGCAGGTGCGGTTGTCGCGCCCCCAGGCGATCGCGGTCGGCGCGAAGGAGCCCTTGGCGAAGCGCTTGTAGCAGTTGACGTGGGGCGCGTAGAGCAGCGTCAGCTCCCGCATGCAGGCGAGCTGGCCGGCGACGAAGTGCTCGAACAGCTGCTGGTCGGCGGCGAAGGCGTTGGAGTCGTCGTCCCGCGCCAGCGAGCAGTGGATGTGGCACGAGTTGCCCTCGCGCTCGTTGAACTTCGCCATGAAGGTGATCGCGTGCCCCTCCTGGGCGGCGATCTCCTTGGCGCCGTTCTTGTAGATCGCGTGGTTGTCGGCGCTGCGCAGCGCGTCCTCGTAGCGGAAGTTGATCTCGTGCTGGCCGAGGTTGCACTCGCCCTTCGAGTTCTCGACCTCCATCCCCGCCCCGGCCATCTCGTTGCGGATCCGCCGGATCAGCGGCTCCACCCGCGCGGTCCCCAGCAGCGAGTAGTCGATGTTGTAGAGGTTGGCCGGCTCGAGCTCGTGGAAGCCCTTCCGCCAGGCCTCCTCGTAGGTGTCGCGGAAGACGATGAACTCGAGCTCGGTCGCCGCCTTCGCGCTCAGCCCCCGCTCTTCCAGCCGCGCCAGCTGGCGGCGCAGGATCTGCCGCGGCGAGGCGGCGACTTCGCGGCCGTCTGCCCACTGCACGTCGGCCATCACCATCGCCGTCCCCGGCTGCCACGGCACCAGCCGCAAGGTCTCCAGGTCGGGGACCATCTCGAAGTCGCCGTAGCCGGTGTCCCAGGAGGACATCGCGTAGCCGCCGACCGTTTCCATGTCGACGTCGACGGCGAGCAGGTAGTTGCAGCCCTCCGCCCCGTGCTCGAGCGACGTCGCCGAGGAAGTGGCTCGCGGTCAGCCGCTTGCCCTGCAGGCGCCCCTCCATGTCGGCGATCGCGAGCAGCACCGTGTCGACCGTGCCGTCCGCGACCGCCTTCTTCAGCTCCTCGATGGTCACGCGGAAAACGTTACGCCGGTGGCGGCTCGTCCGGCGGCCGCGACGTGCCGGCCCCTTTGCCGGTCGGCTCGTCGGGATGCTCCCAACCCTCCAGCCGGGTGTGCGCGACGACGTCGTGTTTGCCTTCGCTCATGTCCATCGCGAACTCCTCCTCGGGCGAGTAGACGAGGCGATGGCGCCCGGCGATCCCGAAGTAGGCAAGCGCGACCAGATAGACCGCGAGGACGCCGTACACGCCCGGGCGGTATTCGTCGTTGTAGAGAATCGCTCCGAGGGACAGCAGCGCGATCAGGCCCGCCACCACCGCGCCGGCGATCCCGACCGGGCTGACGTAGGGCCGGTTGATGTTGGGCCGGTTGCGCCGCAGGAGAATGAACGAGACACACTGCATCAGGTAGGAGATGACCGCTCCGAACACCGCCATATAGAGGAGTGAGGCGCCGAGCTGGGTTCCGCTGTTCTTCCAGATGATGTAGGCGGCGATCCAACCGAGGACGGCACCCAACAGCAACGCCACGTGCGGGGTGTTGCGCTTGCCGTGGGTGACTGAGAGCGGGTGCGGGTAGTAGCCCGCCCGCGAGAGCGAGAAGATGTTGCGCCCGTAGGCGAAGATGATCGTGTGGAAGCTGGCGACGAGGCCTGCGACGGCGACCAGGCCGAGAATCGAGGCCGAGGTGCCGGACCCGAAGATCGTCTGCAAACCTTCCAGCAGCGGCTCTTCGTTTTCGGACAGGGTTTTCGCCCCGGGCGATATCCCGGAGTTGAGGAAGAGGACGAGGAAGCCGGTGACGACGAGCGTCCGCAGCCCCCACATCGTCCCCTTCGGAATGTCCTTGGTGGGGTCGAGCCGACTCCTCCGCGGCTAACGGTAACTCCTCGATAGCCAAGTAGAACCAGATCGCGAAGGGCAGGGCGTAGAAGACGCCGGGGACGCCGTCGATGAACCAGCCGCCGTTGGTGTCGATCGCCCATTGCTGGAAATCGAGGTTGGGGATCGCGCCGATGAAGAAGACGAGCAGGATCGCCAGCGAGGTGAAGCAGATGATGACGGTGAACCGGAAGCTCGCCTCCACCCCGATGTAGTTCAGCCCGACGAAGATCGTGTAGAAGATCAGCCACCACCACGGCAGGGTCAGGGTGAACGAGAAGAGGTCAGCGGTGATCGAGTTCATGTAGTTGCTGATTCCGACCACGATCACCGCCGGGGTGATCACGTACTCGATCGTCTCGGCGACACCGGTCGCGAATCCGCCCCACGGCCCCATCGCCGAGCGGGCAAACGAGTAGGCGCCGCCGGTGTGCGGCAACGCCGGGGACATCTCGGCGATCGAGTAACAGAGCCCGAAGTACATGACGGTGATGACCACCATCGCGATCAGCAGGCCGCCGAACCCATAGGCGAGTCCGAACTGCCAACCGAAGAAGTCGCCAGAGATAACGGCGGCGACACCGAGCGCCCAGAGGGACCAAACTCCCGCGTGGCGCCTCAGCGTTCGTTTCTCGAAGTAGCCCTCGTCGGCGTTACGGTAGGTGATCGCTCCTACTTTGCGTCGGTCCTCAGCCACTCCGCAACCTCCTTGTGCGCTTCCGCGCGAAAAATGGTCGGGTGATGCGACCATAGGCGCCAGAGAGAGCGGCTGTCAACCCTGGACAGGGTGCCTACCTGCTTGATTACTTCGACGCGAGCGCAGGGATTCTGCTCCGCTCCATGGCATCCCCGGCTACACCGCCGAGCCCTTCGGACGCTGGGTCGAGGGCGAGGCGCCGCGGGAGCCGCTCTTGACCCGAACGGTGAGCGGGTCCGCGCCTAAAGCGGCGTCGGCAGGAGGCCGGCGAGGATGTGCTCGGTGCCCTCGGTGTGTTCGCGCATCTCCCGCACCGCCCGCGGGCCGTCCCCTTTGCGCAGCGCCTTGACCAGCTGCGCGTGCTGCTCGTTGGAGCGGGTGAGGACCTCCGGCGGGTGGGCGATCAGCGCGATCAGGGTGCTCATCTGCGACTGCGCGTCGGTCATCGCGCTCAGCATCCGCGGCGAGCTCGCCGCCTCGGCGATGCCGATGTGGAAGCGGATGTCGGTGCGGCGGAACTCCTCGAAGTCCTCGAGCTCGTCGTCCATCTTCGCCACCAGCTCGTCGAGGCGGTCGAACTGCTCGGCGCTCCCCCGCTCCGCCGCCAGCAGCACCGCGCCGGACTCGATCGCGAGCCGGTAGTCGAGCGCCGCCCAGGCGCTCTGGTCCAGAGGCTCGCCATCCGGCTCGGCCAGCGGTGGCCGCGCGGCGACGAAGGTGCCGCCGGTGCGCCCGCGCTGCGAGACCAAGTGCCCGCTCTGGACCAGCGCCGTCAGCGCCTGCCGCAGGGTCGAGCGAGAGATTCGCAGCTGCTTCGCCAGCTCCCGCTCCGGCGGCAGCTTCGCGCCAGGGGCGAGCAAGCCCGCCCGAATCGCGCTCCCCAGCCGCTCCACCGTCTCCTCGAAGGTGCTCGCCGGCTGCACCGGCATGAACACCGCCTCAAGCGCCGCGTCGCGCTCCATAGAGGGAACCGTATCGCCCGCTTAGGAATCCGTGTCCATATAGCGGTTGAAAGCCTCGCGAGCCAGTTCGCTCAGCGAGCGCCCTTCCTTGTCAGCCCGAGCCCAGGCAGCCTCGTAGAGATCGGGCGGAACGCGAAAGCTGACGCGGGGGGAATGTCCTTTGGGACCGAGCGACGGGCGACCGACGTAGCGCCGCACGAGTTCAGACGGGTCGGGAGGGTTCTTCTCGATTTCATCCGCCCACTGTTCGGCGAGCTCCTCGGTGATCACCGTCCCGTTGCGGGTTACCCCAAGGACCTCCTCCTCTCTGCCCTTCTTCACTTTTCCCATGGATGCGCCTCCTCGTAGAGAACTTGGAAGTGGTGCCGCAAATCCATTGCGTGAATCACCATGAACTCGTCCTCCTCTTGTTCGACCGCAATGACCTCGAGCGCGACTCCCTCGAGATCATCCCCGAGGAAGACAACTCGCTGGTCGACAGTTGAGGGCGTGGGCCGCGCGACCAACTGAAGCCCACAGCGCTCGATGACGCAAAGCGAGCGCTCGCGTGAAATCCGGTGCCTGGTAGCAGAGCGAGCGAAAGTGATTCTGGCTTTATCGGGCCAAACATTCTGTCTGACAGAATAGCGTAGCTCTGGATCGAGCTCCAACTCGAGCACCCGCATCAACAGCCAAGGCGGGTTGACCTCTTCGTAACGCGTCTTCGGCACGAAGACGAAGGCGCGACCGTCCTCCGATAGATGGAGGTACCGCCTGGTCCAATAGTGCTTGTAGACCTGCAGCCGGGTCCCGTCGACCAGGCGGATCGTGCCCATCCACATGAAGTCAACGACGTGGTCGGGGGCGAGGTTCAGCAGCGGCTCCCATTCGGGCGCGTCGATGCGCAGCCATTTCCCTCTGATCGCTTTCTGCGGCACGGCCACAACCTCCCGAGGGAGGTGTGACCGAACAAGACGCGGGAGTGCCGCCTCTGAAAATCCTTGGTGCCGGGGGTCGGACTTCTCCCGGCCCCAGCGACCCTACGGACGGACTTCGACCCCCGCCCCTCCCTTGTTGCTCTTCAGGTTCACCGATCCAAAAACGAATCCCTCATAGCCTCAACCTCAAGATCGCTTAGAACGACTGGCTCGCCCACCCTGCGCAGGAGTAGGGTGGGCCGATGCCCGGCTTCCACGTTCGCTTCAAGGGCATGCTCACCGGTCAGGAGCGCGAACGGCTGAGCGCTGCCGCCATCCACCTCGAGGGCCGCAAATCCTCGATGGTCGTCGGCTCGCCGGAGACCGGCATCGCTCCGACCGGACCGCCCGATCTACACCGTCAGCGTCGAGGCGAACTCAGCCGAGGAGGCGCTGCAGAGGGTGCGCGACGCGATCGAACCGGACACGGCGAACTTCTCAGGCTGGGAGGCCGAGCCGGCCTGACCTCACCCTTCGCGGGCTTCCCGCAGGCGCTGGAGGTCCAAGCGGTCTTCTGGCCTATCCGCGATTTCCTTGAGTCTCACAAGATCCCCATAGGCGACGATCTTGATCGGCAAGCCCGCGACGGTGTCTTCGACCGCCCGATCCGAAAGGTCCCGCCACAGCGGCGTCTCACCGATCCGCTGCATCACGTCGAGTCTGCCCAGTCGGGTCGAAAGCACCCAATTACCTTCAAGTTCGAGCGCGGCAGGATCCAACGGGTCCGGCACCTCGCCCGCCGCGAAGTCCTCGGCGCCTTCGATTTGCGCCTCCAGCGACCGGAGCACTCCCGCCAGGCGCTTCAAGTTCCCAGGGTCAGGCGCGGGGACGATATCCACGTCCTTGGTAGCACGGATGTGGCCGTGATAGCCGACGGCCACCCCGCCGATCAAGAAGAAGTCGACCTCCGCCTCGACCAGCTCCCGCAGGATTGCCTGGATATCGAGCTCAGGCAACGCGTCGGCGGTGTCCGGCATCGGCCAACTGGGACATGAAGCGGGAAAGCTCGAAGACTTGTTCCGCCCTCTGCGCCGGCGTCAACTCACGATAATCGCGCTGTAGAGCAGCGCGCTCAGCCTTCCCGTCGGGCGTCCAATTTCCGGTTCGCCTCGTCTTCTTCACAGACAGATCGTATCGCCCGCGATAGCTTCTTCCAACCCGCGGCCGGCATCGCTCCGACCGGCCGCCCGATCTACACCGTCAGCGTCGAGGCGAACTCAGCCGAGGAGGCGCTGCAGAGGTGCGTGATCGAACCGGACACGGCGAACTTCTCAGGCTGGGAAGCCGAGCCGGCGTAGCTCAGGGCCCAGACTGTTCGAACGTGTGCTGGTACTGCGTTGAGGGGCCGCTGCCGTAGATCGGCTTGAATGGCGCCTGCTGGGTACAGGCCGGGGCCGCTATGGCGGAGGTGCTGGTTTGGCCGGCGAAGGCGTACTGCTGGATCCGTTCGAAGAGGATTTTCGCGTTTTCTTCTTGAGAGGCCTTTTCCGTGGCCACGGCGCGTTCTTGGAAGCCAGGGTCTTTGTAGGAATCCGGGTTCAAGATAGCCGTGATTCCCGTCGTGCAGTGATCAGTGTCGAAGCTCGGCAGGCCGGCAACCAGACCTTCGGCCCATTTCGGCGGGCTGTAAGGGCTATTGCGGTTGATAGCCAGCCGCTGGGGATAGCTGGTGATGGTTTCCGGCGTCATCCCCCCGACCGCGCGCAGATAGTGCGGAGGCTCGGCAACTTCTCCTTCCGTCGTGAGGATGCCGTTGAAGGTGGCCGCGATGTTGCCGAAGAAGGAGGCGAGATCGACGCGGTACAGCTTCAGCCCAACGAGAATCGGGTTGAGGTTGCGGAGGAAGGGATCCAACGCCCGCAGCAGCGGCGGGAATTCGTCGCGGAAGATTTTCCGCAGAGCCGAGAAGCCCTCGGGGGCGCGTTTGATCACCGGGCCCAGTCCTTCGAAGAAGGCCTTCGATTCGGGCGCCAGCTTCGACAGCGCGATCAAGGTCGGTGAGAGCTGTTCGGCCGCCGGCACCAGCTGCTTCATCAGCGGGTCGGCATTGAGCGAGAAGTCTTTGAGTCGGCTGAAGGTGACGCGCGACTCGTCGAGGAAGGTCGGGAAGGCGCGGAAGAGGGCTTCGATGTCGCGGTTGCGACGGGCGGTCGTCTGGAAGACCGCGTTCGAGCTCTGGATCAGTTCCTGAAGCTGCCCTTCGCGGCCGCGCAGGGCGTCGAAGGTGGTGGCGCCGTTGCGGAAGAGCTGCCCGACAGCGAGGCGCTGGCTGTCGAGGACACGGAAGAGTTTGTCGAATTCGGTGAAGGTCGGTTCGAGGCCGCCGATCGCGTAGGAGAGGTTCTGCCCCTGTCCGTTGATCGCGATCGCCGCTTCCTGCATCCATTCCTGGAAGGCGGCCCGGGTCTGGGCGTTGAAGGTGCGGAAGATCTCGTCGAGCTGGACCGACTCGGCGACGTTGGCCTCCGGCAGGACGCCGCCGTCCTCCATCTCGGGCCCTTCGCGGGAGCCCGGCGTCAGTTCGATGTAGGTCTCGCCCAGAAGGGTCTTGGTGCGGAGGATCGCCCTGGTCGACTCGGGAAGTGGCGCGTAGCGATCGTCGATCGCGGCGGTTGCCAAGGCCTGCTTGCCGTTTGGCGCCAGCTCGATCGTCTGGACTTTGCCAACGTTGACTCCGGAGATGCGGACGTCCGACTGTTCGGCGAGCTGGGTCGCCTCGCGGAAGGGAATTTTGACCTCATAGGTCTTCGCCCGGAACGGCGTCGGCCCGCCGAAGGTGACCCAGAGGAAGAGCAGGATGCCGAAACAGGACAGCGCGAAGCCGGTGATGACCAGTAGCTGCGTCGTGCTGGGGGCTCGCTTACTCATTTGGGGGAGTATTCGCGGTTCCCTCCGGATTTTTCACCGGGAAGGAAACGGGGATTTCGGTATCTCGCGGAATTCCGACGAGTTCAACCAGGGTCTGGAGGAAGGGTTTGCCTTTAAGCGTCTTTTCCTTGACGAAGCCGTACCCCAGGCTTGCGCCCGTGCAAGAGATCACGGTCAGGCTCCTCAACAGCGGTCCCCCGGCATCACCGAGCGTGAAGGCGGCGTTGAAATCGTGGTTGAGCCAAGGGAGGTAGAAAAGGAAGCTTTCCCGCGAGCCTTTCGGGTTGTAGCTGAGCTCGTTGAGGAACGAGTTGAAGGCGCCGAGCGAATTGCCGAAGTTGCGCACAGTCCTTTCGAAGGGCTTTGCAGCTTCAGCTGAGTGCTCCAGTACGGGCCGGATTTCGCGGGTGAAAGGTCGAATCTGGTCGCGGACCGGGCCCGTCGTTTCGCGGAAGAGCTTTTCGGTTGCCCGGGAAGCCGGCGTCAGCGCCTGCGCCTGCGGAATCAGCTTGATCAAGGTCGGGTAAGCCGCCTGCGAGAAACGGTTGGAGCTGGCGAGGCCGGCGTTGGCCGCCCGCAGCGCCCCGGGGAAGCGCTCGAAGGCAGCCTGGACCGATTCCTGCTGGTTGGCGAAGTTGCCGAGGGCCGCCTTGGAGGAGGTGACGAAGCGCTTGACCTCGGCGTCGTGCCGGGCGAGTTCGGTGGTCACGAGGTTGAAGTTGTGGATCACCCGGGAGAGCTCGACGTGGCGGGCGGCGACGGCCTTGTTCAGCTTCGCGGTGTAGTGGACGAAGGGCTGGAAGCGGCGGAAGGCGTTGGAGAGCTGCTTGCCGCGGCCGCCGATTCCCTGCGCCCCCCCGGCAACCAGCAGCTGGAGGTACTGGCGGGTGTCGGCGTCGAACGTCGCGAGGAACGCGTCCAGGTTGGTGTTCGGTTCGGTCTGGGTCAGCGTGAAGTGGTCGCCGTCTTCGACTTCGCCCTTGGCGGTGCCGGGTTCGATCTCGACGATCATGTCGTTGAGGTTCGTTTTCGGCCGCAGCAAGAGGCTGGCGTCCGGATGGATCAGCTTCATGTACTTCGGCTCGATGTCCATGCCGACCACCGCGTGCCCGTTTTCGAGGTCGACCGAGGCGACCTTGCCGATCTGGATGCCGGCGATGTCGACGGCCTGGCCCTGGCCCGGCGTCACCGCCTGGGCGGTCGAGAACTCGGCGGTGATGTGGTCGAATTCTTCGCCGACCACCGGCAGCCAGGCGGGCAGCGAGGCTTTTTGCTGGGTGAAGATCCCGAGCATCATCACGATGCCGGCGATCGCCAGGACGACGATCGCGATCGTGTCCTTGCGACGACCCCGCACCTGGCGGCTGAGCCAGGCACGGAAGTGCGTCGCGCGGCTGGCTTTGGGTTCTGGCGCGCTCATGGCTGGGCTCCTGCGACCGACGGTGAAGGCGGACCGACCTGCCCAAGCGGTCCGTTTACGTCCGGAACCGGGTTGGTGTAGCAGCGCACGTCCGGCTTCAAAGGCGGCTTCTTGGCGAGGCGGGGCTGCGTGCCGAGGGGGTCTTCGATCGTCTTGGCGTAGTTGATTTTGTCGCTCAGAGTTTCTTTATTTGCCTGCGGGTTGGGTTCGCCCACGAGGACGTTCCCGCCGCCGATCTGCGCCCGGGCATACGGTCCGTTTCCGTCGAAGTTCTGCGCCATGCCGACGAAGTTGACGAGGTTGTAGAGGAACTCCCGGTAGTTGGGCCCGCCGGTGCTGAAGCGATCGTTGATCACCTGGTTCGCGGTCGGGACCATCACCTTGCTCGCGCAGAGACTGAGGCGATTGAGCTGCGGCAGGGTCACCTTCTTGCTGGCCTGTGCCGCGCCGGCGAGAGCGGGCGTCGATTCGGCGAGCAGCTTGACGGCCCCCCCCGCCTCGCGGCCGGACAGGAGCGGTCGCACCTGCGCGAGGAAGGGTTTCGAAGCTTCGATCAGCCCCGGCAGCTCGGCGACAGCCGGGCGGAACTCGATCGCGTAGGTGCGCAGCGGCGGCAGCGTCCGGTTGAGGCTGACCAGCGAGGCGTGGGTGATCTTCAGCGTCGGCGCCAGCAGTTGGATCGTCGACGAGAGATTGGCCGACTGGTTGGCGAGGGCACCGGTGAAAATGTCGAAGTTCTCGATCAGGCCCTGGAGGTCGCGCTGGCGACTGGCGAAAGCTCCAAACGCGCGGCTCGAACTGGCGACCAGGCGGGAAAGATCGCGCTGCTGGGTGCCGAGGAAAGCGTTCGTCACCTGAGCGCTGTAGCGACCGGCGTCGCCGCCGTACCGCAGGGCGCCGTTCAGTGCCTGGGCGCCGGTCCGGCCTTTCACCTCCGGCAGCTGGGTGACGTCTTCCTCGGCGGTCGGTTCGTGGTTGAGCGCTTTCCCGTAGCCCTCGAGCAGGCGGCCGAGGTCGGCCCGGACCGGCGACTGCAGGGCGGAGAGGACTTCGTCGATCTGGACCGCCGTGGAGGTGTGGCTGACAGGGATCGTCCCGCCGCTGTCCAGGTCCGGGGCACTGGGACTGCCGGGGTCGAGTTCGATGAAGAAGTTGCCCTCGAGGAAGATCCGGGGGCGGATCGTGGCGAAGGCGTCGTCGTGGATCGGTCGACCCGCATCGGCGACGGTGAAGGTGACCTTGGTGTTGTCGCCGTCCCGTTCGCTCGCAATCACTTTGCCGACGTCGACGCCGGCGATCCGAATCGGCGAGTTCTTGGCGATGTTGGCCGAGTTCGAGAAGGTCGCATTCACTTCGTAGCCGTACCCGGTGAACGGCACGTGTTTGGTGAAGGCCAGGTAAGGCCCGATCGTGAAGATGAGGATGAAGATGATCGCGATCGTGGCGTTGCTGGGCCGCCACTTGATGCGGCCGGTGCCGGCAGCCGCTGCACGGCGATCGCGCTCAGGTAGGCGACTCATTTCTCAACCTGCCCGCGCGTGTCGGTGCCCCAAAGTTCGGGGGAGTGTCCGATAACGGTCTCGCCTTTCACGTACTTCTCGTTCCCCGCTTCACACACTTCATCCTGTCCGGGTGCGGCGGTCTGGGGATAGGGGTTGTAGTGAGCGTGGTTTTCAGCGTCGTCTGCGCTGTTGGCGGGAGCGCTCGCGAAGGTGCTCTCACTGTTCGGCCCTTCGGGGGGACCGTAGGAGATGAACTGCAGCCAATGGCCGTTTTCATTGCCTTCGGTTGCCGCACTCGAAAGCTCTCGGAAGGTCAGCGACCAGTAGTTACACACCGTTTGACTCGGCGTTATGTACGACAGGGAAGGCTTGAGGAGCACGTTGGTGTCGGTGAGCAGGTCGAGGCCGTTGAAGACGCCGGGCGCTTCCTGGAAGGCGACAAGCGCTTCGGCCGTCGGCTGCAGCTGGTTGTTGAGGACCGGGGAAGCGTTCAACACTGGGACCCCTGCGCGTAGAGACGCGGCGATCACCGGAGAGGTTTCCGCCAGCGCTTTCACCCCGGGCCGGAGGGCGGTGAAGAAGCGGGCCGAGTCCTCGAGGAACGGGCGCACGGCCGGCAGGTCGGCGTTGACCTCGTCGAGCGTCGGCGGGCTTTTTTCGATCGTTTCCTGGATGTAGGGGCGGGAGACGCTAGCGAAGGCGGCGAAGGTTCGGTCGAGGGCGACGAACATGCTCGCCTGCGTCTCGGCCACCGGGGCGACGGTTGCCGAAAGGGCCTCGAGCGAGCGCCAGAAGCCGGCGAAGTTGGTGCTCGGTTCGACGATCTTCCGCAGGATCGGCTGGCCGCTGACGGCGGCGCGGCGCAGGGCGCCGATCGCTTCGTTCAGCTGCGGGCCGCGGCCGGCGAGGGCGTTGCCGAACCCGGCGAGATTCTGCCGGATCGCGTCGCGGGTGGGTTTGTCGAACATGCTGAAGAACTGGTCGATGTCCACCGGTTCGGGCTTGGCCGAGGTGACCGGGATCGTTTCGCCGGCCTTGAAGCCCTGTTCCGAGTCGCCGGGCGTGACCTGGAGGAACTTGAGGCCGAGGGCCGACTTTGGGCGGACGGTGATCGTCGAGTCGACAGGCAGCGGTTCGGCGTTCTTGTCGAGGCTGAGCGAGAGTTCGGCGGCGACCTCGCCGTTTTCGAGGTGGACCGGAACCACCTTCTTGACGACACCGACGCGGACGCCGCCGATCCGGACCTCGTTGCCTTTGACCAGCGCGTCGGCGTTGGGCACCCGCGCCTTGAGGTTGTAGGTGGAGACGAAGGGCAGCCCGTTGTTGGCGTTGTAGGCGAGGAAGACCGCGACGATGACGACGAGCACGGTCACCGCCCCGACGAGGATCGGGCTGCTGGCGACGCCGCTGAGTCCGCTGCGGTTCCTCATGGCGCCAGGAGGTAGTCGAGAAGGGGTTCGGTCCCTTCGGTTTTCGAGGACTGGGCAACCCCGGCCTTCCCGTTCGCTCTCCCGGCGGCACTGTCACCTTGGCCAACGCCGATCGGGGCGCCCGCTTCGGCCGCACTACCCCCGTTGGTTTCTTCGAGCCCTCGTCGCAGAAGGCTGTACAGAGCGGATGGAGCGGTGCTCGCAGATGCATTCGCCCTCGGCCCGTTGAAGTTTGCGACACAACCCGAGTAGCCCGATGGATACGGGATGTATTCGAGGCAGGTAGAGAGGGTCACCCGCGCGCGACCGAAGTGGCCGTATTTGTCGAACCCGTTGATCACCCCGGTGGTGTTGTAGATGAGTTCGGTGAGACCGTCCCAACCCTTGGTCTGCTTGATGTTCACGAGCAAGCTGGCGAGGTCGCTGGTCGGCTTCACGCCCGACTTGGACAACGTCGCCGCCTTCTTGATGACGGGGTCCGCTTCGACGAAGATCGGTCCGGAGGCTTCGCCGGCGTTGCCCAGGCTCTTCAACGCGACGGTCAGCGCTTCCGAGAACGGGGTCAGCGTTTCGGTCGCGTCGGTCAACGAGGGCGCCGCCGTGCCGAAGTCTTCGAAGAGGGGCGTGCCGGCGTCGGAGAAGGTCTGCAGGCTGCGCATCGTCTTGCGGAATTCGGTGAGGAAGGTGGGGAATTTCTGCAGCGCCTCTTCCAGTTCCGGTCCCTTTTCCGAGCTCGCCTGCGCAGCGGCGCCCGAGTTGGAGAGGAAGCCGGCAAGGGCCGCTTTCTCGCGCGAGAGCGGGCCGAGGATTTCGTCGGAGTCGGCGGTCAGCTGCGCCAGCTGCTTGCGCTGGGCCGAGAGGATCCCGAAGAGGCGGTCGGCGTCGCGGAGGACCGGATTGGCGCGCTTGACCAGCTCCTCGAGGTCTTCGCCGCGGCCGGCGAGGCCGGCGCCGAGTTCGTTGAGGATCAGCCGGAAGCGCTGTGCGTAGGGCAGCGTGTAGATGTCGTTGATCAGGTCAGGGTCGACGCTGGTGCCGTTGTTGCCGAGCGGCAGCAGGTACTCGCCCGCTCCCGTCTCGCCGTCGGGGATCTGTTTGAGCGCCGGCGGCGGCTCGGTCCCCGGCGCCCGCGGCAGGGTGGTGCGGCAGTCGACGAACTTCTCGCCGATCAGCGACTGCGGGCGGATCTGGCAGGTGGCGTCTTCGCGGAAGTCCTGGAAGCCCGGGTCGGTGATCTTCATGACGATGATCGCCTTGCCAGGCTTGTCGACGCCCTTGCCGTTTTCGTAGGCGACGGTCTCGTCCGGCATCGAGACCCCCACCGATTCGATTTCGCCGACGGTGGCGCCGGCGGCGCGAACTTCCTCGCCCTTGACCATGAAGCCGCCGTTGTCGAAGACCGCGCGCACGCGGTAGCCGTCGGACGAGTCGTCGCCGCCGGAGGCGATCAGCACGATCGCGACCACCGCCACCACAAGTCCGAGAGCGAGTATCAGCCGTTTGCTCATGGTCCGGGGGGCACGTCGCCGGGGTCGCATTCAGAGGAGTCGACGCTGCCGCCACCCACCCAGGGGTTGGAGCCGTCGGCGGCGGACTGGGTGGCGCCGCCGGGGCAGCGGCGAGGTACTGCTGGTGAGCCGAACGCTTCGAACTGCTGGCTCCTGTCGATCGGTTCCAGTTCGGAGCTGCCGGCGTTGTAGCGGAAGAGGTTCTGACCCCCCGTCACTGCTCGCACGTAATGGCCGTTGCCGTCGTAGTAACCGGCGACCTGTCCGAGCTTGCTGAAGGCGTTGAACAGATCCGGCGTGTAGGCGCGAGTGAACTCGAGCTGGGGCTGGAAATCCGAGATCGCCTGTTCGGAGTGCGGGAAGGCGCTCGAGGTCAGGTCCTGGACCTTCGGCAGCACCGCGAGCAGGTCGCCGAGGTCGTTCCCCGGGCCGGGCTGGCTGACGGTGACCCGCAGGTTGTGGGTGAAGGGAACCAGTTTCTGGAAGACCGGCCGCAGTTCGGCAAGGAACGGCGCCAGGTTCTTGGTTGCCGGCTTCGCCGTGTTTACCAGCGGTTCGAGGTCGTCCAGCGCCGCCCGCAGGTTGACGAAGGTCGTGTTCGACTGGCGGAACACCGGCGGCAGGCGTCGCAGCGAGGCGTCGAAGGCTGCGGTCTGGCCGGCGATCGCGTTGAAGGCGGTGTTGGCGTTGGAGATCGCGCTCGAGAGCTGTTCCCCCCGCCCCGCCACCGCCGTCGTCAGCCGCGAGGAGCTGACGACGAAGCGCGCCAGCAGGCGCTGGTCGGCATTCAGTTCGCGGGCGAAGGCGGCGGTGCGGTTGAGGGCGGTGCCGAAGTACTTATAGGCCTCGTTGCCGTTCTTCCCCTGGCCCGAGTAGATCGCCGCGTTGCCGCGGATGAAGTCTTCGAGGCCCTTGCGCACCCGCGGCGGGAAGGTGTTGAAGAACTGGTCGATGTCGATCGGGGTCGTGGTCGAGGCGAGGCCGAGTTCGGCGCCGTCGTCGAGCGGCTCGTTGCTGTTCGGCCCAGGGCTGATCGAGACGTAGTGGTTGGCGACGCCGGAGAGCGAGGTGGCGCGGATGACCGCGGTCGTCCCTTCGTGCAGCTGCTGGTCGACTTCGATGTGGACCTCGGCGAGGTTGTCGTCGCTGAGGCCGATGCTTTCGACCGTGCCGGCCGGCGAGCCGCCGATCAGCACCTGGTTGTCGGGGACCAGCTGGCCCGCGTTCTGGAAGACGAGCGTGTACTTGTGGCCGCTGCTGCCGCCGAGGAAGACGATCGCCAGGACGATCACCGCGGCCGCCAGGGCAACGATGACCGCGACCCGCGCTGGGGTCGTTCCCCGGCTTGCCGCCGGGCCGGTCTCCTCGCCTAATGGTTTGGCAGCCACAGATCGTCGCTTGCTTTCAAAGTTCTCCGGCCCCTCCGAACCCGGTAGAACGGCCGCAAGATCGTATCCAAGGGGGTCCCGGGCAAGCTGCCTCCAAGCAGGGACTTAACTGGAAATCAACGCGCTACTCTGACCCTCGGGAGCGGTTAGGGAACTTGGGAGAGCGCCGCTAATCCAACCCTTAGGAGAGAGCAATGCGCAGAAGTCCAATTCTGATCGCGGCGGTCGCGGTTCTCGCGGCCGTGGTCGCAGCGACGGCGGCCTGGGCGGGGCCGACCGTGGTCGGCCCCGACGGCAACACGCAGTCGATCGACGTCAAAGTCCGCCCGAAGAAGCTTTCGAAGAAGAAGCTGACGCCCGCCACGCTCGAGGTGACGACGCTGACGACGTCGACGACCGATCCCAACGGAGTCCCCAGCCCGGCGATTCATGCCGTCATCGACTTCGACAAGAACCTGCGGCTCTACACCAAGGGCCTCGCCACCTGCAACTCGGGCAAGCTGCAGAACCAGTCGACCGAAGTCGCCGAACGGGTCTGCCGCAACGCGAAAATCGGCAGCGGTCACGCCCTCGCCTACCTGAAAGCCGGGAAAGTCTATGAAGTGCCGCAGACCGTGACCGCCTTCAACGGAGTCCCCAAGGGCGGCAAGCCGACGATCATCCTCCACACCTACGGGACGACGCCGCTGCAGGTCAGCCTGGTCCTCGAAGGCACGGTCTCCAACCACAACAAGGAAGGCTACGGGCCGCGCTTGGATCTCAACATCCCGCTGATCGCCGGCGGCACCGGAGCGCTGAAGGAATTCAACGTCAAGATCGACAAGAAATGGCGCTTCAAGGGCGTCAAGCGGAGCTTCATCTCCGCCAAGTGTCCGAACTCGAAGAAGCTGAAGGGACGCGGCACGTTCACCTTCCTGGATGGCGAATCACTGACGGCCCTGTCGAAGCAGAGCTGCAAGCAGGCCGCCTAGAGTCAACCTCAACCACTTGGAGGGGCCGCTTCGGCGGCCCCTTCTTTTGCCCGCTACCTTCCCTGGCGGAAGGGGATGTACCTCGTAAATGACCTCTGGGTCCAGTCCAAAGGAGGCACATGGGCACCTCGATCGAACAGGCCGAAGGAAGCAGGGGCTTCCAGGAGGCCGTCAGCTACGCGATCGGCCACCGCATCCGGGTTGAAATCATCTCCGCGCTCCACGACCTCGGCAGCGCCAGCGCGGTGGAGCTCTCCCGGGTCGTCCACCAACCGCTCAGCACGGTCACCCACCACGTCGGCGAACTCCTCAAGTCCCGCTCGATCCACATCGACCGGACCGAGAGGGTGAAGAGCGTCAACCAGCACTTTTACAAGCTGATCAACCCGCTGTTCCTCAGCGACGAGGAGATGCAGGAGCTCTCGGAAGAAGAGCGGAAGGAGGTCTGTCGCATCCTCCTCCAGGGGCTGACGGCGGAGGCGCTCGCGGCCTTCTGGAGCGGCGACCTGCCGAACGACCCCCGCCTCTTCATCTCCTGGAACTGGTTCAACGTCGACGCCCAAGGGCGGGCCGAGATCGCCGAGGAGCAGGTCCGCTCCTGGCGCCGGATCCTGGAGATCGAGCGAGAAGCCGGCGAGCGCTGCGCCGATTCAGGGGATGAGCCGTTCTCCCTGATGGTTGCCGGCCTCAGCTATCCGCGGTGGAGGCGGGCGGCGAAAGCACAAAACGAGCACGAGTCCTGGTAGCCATCAGGGAAATCCCGTTCAAGAAATCGGTATAGACGCCCCGCTTTTGCTTTGGAAACGTTCAACGCTCTGATGGAGCCGACCGCTGCAGCACCGACGCAGACCTTTAATTGGGAAACCCTCGTCCCCCTCCTCGTCCACCCGGTCAAAGTGGAGATCATCGAAGCGATGGCCTGGATCAGCCTTCCACTCTCGGCCACCGATCTCGACCGGGTCCTCCGCGGCCAAGTCGGCGTCTCCCTCCTCTCCTACCACCTGCGCAAGCTGACCGAGGTAGGCGCCCTCAGGCGAGTACGGCGGGAGCAGGTCCGCGGCGCCATGCAGACCTTCTACGCCCTGCCGGCCAAGCCCCTCTCCTGAGCATTGTCGCGGGGACGCCCGTACTGACCGACATTCGACTTGGCGGGCGATGGAGCTAGACGAGCGCGGGTGGACGGCTATGCCTGCCAGCGTGGCAATGCAGCCAATCATGGTTACAACGATGGCCAGGGCGGCGGCGAACAGCCCGCGGGCTATGTTCTTCATATCGCCGCGGAGTTCGCGCATGTCTCGATCCAAGCTGCCGAACCCTTCGTCGACTTTCTTCTCTAGCGCTACGAACACGGTTCAACGGGACACGCTCTCCTTCGCACCAAGTTCGCGGAACGTTTGCTTCTAGGCGAAATGGGTCCCCATGACCGCCGCTACGACCGTGATAACCCCTGCCCACAAGGTGCGGTTCATGCTGTCGAAGCGTGAGTTCATGCCATCAAAGCGCGCATTCATGCCGTCAAAGCGTGAGTTCACGCCATCGAAACGCGAGTGCACAGTCTTGATCTCACCTCGGAGTTCCCGCACGTCTTTGTCTACTCGGTCGAACCCATCCTGGACCTTTTCCCCGAGGGTCCCGACCTTGATTTCTAGCGCGCCCACCCTTTTGTCGAGGGCGCCAAACTCTTCCCCGAGAGTTTCGACTTTCGTGCCCAGCGCATCGACTTTGATCTCGACTGAAGCGATGCTCTTGCCAAGACCAGCGAGGCCGCCGTCAACTTGCGTGTCGAGCTTGTCCAGCCGATCGTCGCTCCGTCGCTCTCTGGGTTCCATCACGGTCATGAGTCTACCGTAAGGGATTGTCTGCAACAGAACAGCACGCTATCCGCGTGGAAGTGAAGATCCTTCGTCGAGGCTTTGTGACTTCGGAGCGTTTCGTCAGACGCTGAGCTTCGGGATCACTCGGGCCAGCGGTTTCGGCAGCCACCAGACGCGGTCGCCGAGGAGGAGCATCAGGGCCGGGAGGAGGACGATGCGGACGACGGTGGCGTCGAGGATGACGGCGACGGTGAGGCCGACGCCGAGCTGGCTGACGGTGGCGATCGGGGCGCCGGCGAAGGCGATGAAGACGACCATCATGATCAGCGCCGCGCCGGTGATGACGCCGGCGGTGCGGGAGAGGCCGAAGTCGACCGCAGCGGCGTTGTCGCCGTGGGTGTCGTAATGCTCGCGCATGCGGCTGAGGAGGAAGACGGCGTAATCGATCGAGAGGCCGAAGACGAGGCCGAAGATCAGCGTCGCCCCGACCGCGTCGACGTAGTTGTGGCCGCCGAGGGGCCAGCTGTCCGGGATGTGGAAGAGCAGGGTGAGGACGCCGAAGGCGACGGCGACCGTGAGCAGGTTGAGGGCGACGGCGATCGCCGCCAGCAGCAGCGCCCGCAGGACGATCATCAGGACGAGGAAGGTGGCGATGGTGATCGCCAGCACGACCCAGGGGATGCGCTCGCGGGTGACCCGGCTGTAGTCGTTGAGCTGGGCGGCGGCGCCGGCGACCCCGATTTCGAGTTCCGCGTCGTCGGCCAGCTCGGAGGCGTCGGAGTTGAGCTTCTTGTTGAGCTTGATCGAGCCGGGGGTGTTGAAGCTGTAATCGGAGATGACCAGCATCGTCGCCGCCTGGCCGCCCTTTTCGAGGTCGATCGTTTCGCTGATCTGCTGGCGGGTCGTCGGCGGCGTGCCGTCGAGGGCGGAGAGCACGAAGTAGCCCGAGTTGAAGAGCCCCGGTGAGGATTCGGCGACGCGACCGGCCTGTTTGCGGATCCGGTGGCGGCCGCTGAGGACCTGGACGCTCGCTTCTTCCAGCCCGGTTTCCAGCGGCGCGCTTTCGCTCGCGCCGGCGGCCAATGCGGCCTGCAGCGCTTCCGCCCCGTCGCCGAGATCGTCGAGACCGCTGACCAGCCTGACGGCGCCGCCGCTGAGCTGGTCGATCCCGTCGCCGAGCCGCTTCGCTTCCCGCGCCAGCCGGTCCGCCCCGGCCGCCAGTTTGCTGCTGCCGGCGTGCAGTTCCCGCAGCCCTTCTTCGAGCTTTTCCGCCCCCCGGAGGGCTTCTTTGAGGTTGTTCTTGAAGGTGATCAGCCAGTAGTTGACCTGCTTCGCCTGTTCCCAGTCTTCGAGCAGCCGTTCGTTCAGCGCCCCAAGTTCGGCCGGCAGGCCGGTGTAGGGCTCGACCTCGGGCGTCTCCGGAACCGGGTCGTAGGGCGCGCCGCTGGCCGGGTCGGTCCCGGTCACCGCCGCGGTCGCCTTCCGCACCGCTTCCAGCGTCGCCGCGTATTTCGGGTCGGTCTTGCCGACCGTCATTTCTTCCAGCTGCGCCAGTGCCGCCCTGAGTTCCGCTTCGGCGACCTGCGCCGGCTTGATCAGCTGCGGCAGCTTTTCGTTGGCGTCGCCGTTCAAGGATCTGCGCAGGATCTTCGAGCGGCGCAGCAGGTTGACGCGGAGGTTGGGGAGGGCGTCGCGCAGCCCGATCTTCAATTTGAAGGAGCCGAGGATCGCGAAGTTGAGCCCGTTCTCCAGCCGCCGCGAGCCCTTGGCGAATTGATCGAGGGCGCCGACCGCTTCCTGGCTTCCCCCCAGCGCCCGCGTCAACCCGTTGGCGATCAGCTGGGCGCCC
This sequence comes from uncultured Actinomycetes bacterium, assembly GCA_963779815.1. Lineage (GTDB taxonomy): Bacteria > Actinomycetota > Thermoleophilia > Solirubrobacterales > 70-9 > VAYN01. Next base: position 486,275 of record CAVZZR010000001.1, read on the forward strand.
TCGCCGGCGCGCCCCGAGCCCAGCGCCAGCAACCCGGCCCCGTCGCTGGCTTCGGAGATTCCGTCGCGCAGCTGCCCGACCCCGCCGGCGGCGACGTCGAGGCTGCGCCCGAGGCGGCCGAGCTGTTTGACCGGGCCGATGTTCCCTTCCGAGGAGAGGACGGCGTTGCCGAGGTCCTTCAGCGGGGCGACCCGTTTGGTCGCCCGCCCCGGCCCGATCACCGCCTGCACACCGGGGGTCTTCGCCAGCTTGCGCTGGAAGTTATCCAAGGCGGCGAGGTTCTTGCTGTCGGTGATCGGCCCTTCCCTGGCGACGGCGACGACCTGGAAGGGCGCGTCGAAGCCCTGCCCGATTTCCCGGTCGACCAGTTCGGCGTCCTGCCGCGCCGGCGAGTCCTTGGAGAGCTGCTCGGGACTCGGCGGCCCGGTCTTCAGCCCGATCGCCGGCCCGGCCAGGAACAGCAGCAGGATGCCGATCAGGAGCGTTGCCAGCGCCGGTTTCTTCAGCGCCGCCCCGACGAACACCATCAGCCGCGAGCGGCCGCCGGCCGGAGCGGTGGCGCCGAAGCGCCAGCGGTCGACGTTCCTCCCCAGCAGGGTGAGGATCGCCGGGCCGACGATGATCGCGCCGCCGACGCTGAGGATCACCACCATGCAGACCGTCCCCGCCAGCGAGGCCAGCAGCGACCCCGGCAGGATGAAGAGGGAGACGAGCATCGAGAGCAGCAGGGTGCTGCCCGCGAAGCAGACGGTGCGGCCGGCGTGGCGCCGGGTCAGCCGCGCCGCCTCGATCGGCTCGGCCCCTTCGGCGAGCTCCTCGCGGAAGCGGGAGACCATCAGCAGCGAGTAGTCGACCCCCAGCGCCAGGCCCATCATCGAACAGACCACCAGGGCGAAGGCGTCGATCTCGAACCAGCCGGTGAACCAGTAGAGGATCCCGCGCGAGGCGACGACGGTGACGAAGCCGAAGGCGAGCGGGATCGCGGCGGCGACCGGCGAGCGGAAGACGATCAGGAGGATCAGCAGCAGGAACGGCAGCGCGATCAGCTCGCCGCGGTGGGCGGCGGCGAGGCTGTCTTCCTGGATCGCCAGCGAGAGGCTCGCGTAGCCGGTCTGGGTCACCTCGACCGGCGGCTTGATCGTTTCGCCGAGGACCTCGTTCAGGTGGGGCACGGTCTCGTTCAGCGCGGTGCGCGTGCCGACGTGGAAGTCGGCGATGATCAGCGCCTTGCTCGGGGTCGGCCGCAGGCGCTCGACCGAGCCGCGGTCCCAGGGGGAGAGCGTCGTCACCCGCGGGTCCTCGCGCAGGGCGCTGATCAGTTCCGGGCCCTGGCGATCGATCGCCGGGCCGGGGCCCTTGAGCAGGATCGCGAAGGGGGCGGAGTCGCCGAAGTGCTGCTCGAGCATTTCGTTGCCGCGCAGGGATTCGGTCCCCGGGACGTCGAGCGTGGTCGGGTCGAGGCGGTCCTCGGTGCCGGTTCCGATCAGCGCCAGGGCGACGAGGATCGCCGCGGCGACCGCGAGGACCGCTTTGGGATAGCGCAGCAGGAATGGCTGGCCTCTGTGCGGGCTCTGCCGCGCCGACCGTTTGCGCGCCCTGCCGATCCTCCTTCCCACGGCTGGTAGTTTGGCGGTAGAGGCCAACGGGAGGGAGCATTCGATGCGGAAGACTCTGTTAAGAGCGCATGTCCTTGGAGTGGTGGTGGTGCTGATCGCGGCGGGGTCGGCGCTGGCGATCAAGCTGGAAGCGGGCAACCTCGTCGTCGACACCGACGGCGGTTTCACGCCGACGACGCTGCCGAAGAAGGGCTTCGCGCCGATCAAGCTGCACGGCTACGGCAAGATCTCGACCAAGGACGGGACGCCACCGCCGATCGTCGACACGGTGACGATCTTCTTCGACAAGCACGGCGAAGTCGAGACCAAGGGGTTGCCGGTCTGCACGCCCGGGAAACTGGCGGCGACGACGACCCCGCAGGCGCGCAAGCTCTGCCCCGGCTCGATCGTCGGCAAGGGCACCGGCAAAGCCGTCGTCATCTTCCCCGAACAGCCCCCGATCCCGGCCTCCTCGCCGATCACCCTCTTCAACGCGGCGCCTCGGCACGGCAACCCGGTGATCCTCGCCCACGCCCACCTGACGGTGCCGGCGCCGACCACCTTCGTCGTCCCGATCGAGATCCAGCGGGTGCACAAGGGGCGCTATGGGTTCAAGACCGTGGCGAAGATCCCGAAGATCGCCGGTGGCTCCGGGATCCCGCTCTACGCGCAGCTGACCGTCGGCCGCGAATGGAAGTACAAGGGCAAGACCCTGAGCTTCGCCAACGCTGGCTGCCCGGACGGGCGCCTGCAGGCGAAAATCCAGGTCCACTTCAAAGACAACACCTTTTTGCAGGGTTCCGTGTTCAAACCCTGCAAGGGGCGTTGATTGAAGAGACGACTGGGAAAGATCGCGGTTTTCGCCGTCGCGCTGACGCTGGTCGCCGGCGCGACGGCCTCCGGGATCGGCGCCTGCATCGGCCCCCTCTGCGTCAGCTCGACGATCGACATGCAGCCGCGTGAGCTGCCGGCGAAGGGCAACGCGCCGATCACCCTCACCAGCGTCAACCGGGTCAGCCAGAAAGACGGCTCGACCCCGCCGACGCTCGACACGATCGACTTCTTGATCGACAAAAACGGCGTCGTCAACAGCAAGGCCTTCCCGGCCTGCCCGCGCGCGAAGCTGGAGGGGGCGACCCCCTCGCAGGCGCGCAAGCGCTGCGCCGCGGCCCTCGTCGGCAAGGGGACCGGCAAGGCATTGGTGACGATGCCGGGGCAGAAGCCGTTCCGGATCAGCTCGCCGCTTTCCTTCTTCAACGCCGCCCCGACCGGCGGCAAGCCGACCCTCCTCGCCCACGGCTACGAGACCGTGCCCGTGGCGCAGGCGCTGGTCGTCCCGATCGTGATCGAACGGGTCGCCAAGGGGCGCTACGGGTTCCACGTCCTCGTGCAGATGCCCGAAGTGGCCGGCGGCTTCGGGGCGCCGATCCTCGCCGAAGCCAAGGTGGGAGCGACGCGCACCCGCAAAGGCAAGAAGGTCGGCTACCTCGGCGCCCACTGCGTCGGCGGCCGCCTCCAGGTCGAAGGGAAGCTGAAGTTCACCAACGGCGACAGCTTCCCCACCACCCTCACTTCGCCATGTCACACCCCGCGCTGAGAGGGGTACTGCTCCTGGCGCTCGCCGCGGCGGCGATCTTCGCGACCGTCGCCGGCGGCGCGGTGGTGAAGGTGGAAGACATCGTCCTCCGCGCCGACGGCGGCTTCCAGCCGCAGACGCTGCCCAAGCGCCAGTTCGCCCCGATCGACTTCCAGGGCAGGCTCGACCTCAGCAGCCGCGGCGGCGGCAAGCCCTCGCCGCTGCGCCAGGCGCTTGTCGACTTCGACCGCGACGGCCGGCTCGGCGTCGCCGGCCTGCCGACCTGCGCGCCGGAATCGGTCGCCGACGCCGGCACCGAAGATGCGCGGCGGATCTGCCGCGGCGCGATCGTCGGCACCGGCCACATCGCGGCGCTGATCTCGCTCGAAAGCGGGACGGTGGAAGCGAGCGCCCCGCTGACGATCTTCAACGGGCCGCGGCTGGACGGGATGCCGACCGCCGTCGTCCACGCCCGCACCACGGTGCCCGCCACCCAGACCTACGCGATCACGGTGCCGATCGAAAAGCGCCGCGGCGAATATCGCTACCGCGTCCGCCTCGACGTGCCGCCGATCGCCGGCGGCCGCGGCGCGATCACCCACCTCGACGTGCGGATCGGGCGCCGCTACAGCGCCGGCGGCAAGCAGCGCAGCTACGTCTCGGCCCGCTGCAGCGACAACATCCTCCGCACCCACGGCCGCTTCACCTTCGAAAGCGGCACCATCGTCGACGGCCTCGTCGAAAAATACTGCCGCTCCAAATAGGCGCGACGGCGGACGGCCGAATCCGCGACCTTCCTATAATCACCCGTCCCCGGGCCGTTAGCTCAGTTGGTAGAGCAGGAGACTCTTAATCTCAAGGTCGTTGGTTCGAGCCCAACACGGCCCATCCGACGCCGGCGCTCCGCAGCGCGCCGGCTATTCGCCCAGACCGCCGCTGCCGAGGCCCCCGAGCGGGTTTTCGCCCGCGGTGCCGGCAGCCGCGCCGCCGCCTTCGCCGGCGGCTTTCGCTTCTTTTTCGGCTTTCTTCAGGTTTTTGAGGAATTTTTCGGCGCGTTCTTCGGTTTCGTCGAGCTGTTTGTCGATCGCTTCGCGTTCGCTTTTGCTGTTGGCTTCCTGCTTCGCTTCCGCGCGCGCTTTGTTCGCGGCCTTGAAGTCGCCGGTGAAGTAGGTGTAGAGGGCGTAGGTGGTCAGCGAGTTGATCGAGGGGCGCTGTTCGGCGACGATTTTCTGCGCTTCGGAGGCGCTTTTGATCGTGATCGCCGCCTGCTGGAAGGAGCCGGAGAATTCGGCCAGCCGCAGCAGCGTCGGCGACATCACCAGCGCCAGGCCGACGCTCGGTTCGTCGGTCGCTTTCAGGTATTCGGACCAGGACTGGTCCGCTTCCTGGAACTCCTGGATCGACTCCGTCGAATACGACTGCTGGCCGGTCGATTCGTCGACCGACACCTGGGCGTTGCCGGCGTTGACGTGGGCGCGGGTCAGGGCCAGCAGCAGGTCCGGGTTCTGCGGTTCCTTCTTCAGCTTCACCTCGATCCGTTCGGCCTGTTCTTCGTAGGGCTTGGCGGCGTCGCCGGTGCCGCCGCCGCTGTTGAAGAGTTCGGCGAGGTTGAAGCCGCCGATGACGAGGAAGAGGCTGAGGCCCATCAGCACCGCGAGCAATGCGTAGACGACCTTGACGACCTGTCCGCGCCGGCCGCCGCGCAGGTCAAACAGCATCTTGTGCTCGTTTTTGCCTTTCGCCACTTCGTCTCTCCCTACTCCTGCGGCGAGGGCTGCGCCAGCCCGCCGCTCTGCCCTGGCCGCCCCAGGACACGAGCAAGCAAGATACTCAACTCGTACAGAACAAGCAGCGGAACCATCTCAATGAGCATGGTCACCGGGTCGACTCCGGGCAGCGCCGCGGCGACGATCGCGATCACCAGATAGGCGTAGCGCCGGTTCTTGGTCAGCTGCTCCACCCGCACGATTCCGAGGCGGGTGACGGCGATGATCGCCAGCGGCAGCTGGAAGATCAGGCCGCAGGCGATCTCGGTCATCGAGAAGAAGCTGTAGTAGTCGCGGGCTCGAACCTGGATGTTGAACTGCCCGTCGTTGAAGTTGAGGAGGAAGCCGACGGCGGCCGGCATGACGACGAAGTAGGCGAAGGCGATGCCGGCGATGAAGAGAACCGGGAAGAGCAGCAGGATCGGCAGGATCACCCGCCGCTCGGCCTCGCTGAAGGCCGGCAGGACGTAGGCGTAGAGCTGCCAGAGAACGACCGGCAGCGCCAGCACGACGGCGCCGTAGGCGGAGACGGTGAGGGTGGTCGTGAAGGGCTCGGTGACGCCGAAGGTGATCAGCTGGTCGTGGTCGCTGGGCAGCGGACCCTGGGCGATTTCGAGGAGCAGGTGGTTCTGCCAGAAGCAGAGCGCCAGGGCGACGCCGAGAGCGGCGATGCAGACGAACAGCCGGGTGCGGAGCTCGTCGAGGTGCTCGACGAGGGTGAGGCGATCCTCGTGGGAGACCGCCTTGACGCGGCGGGCCATCTCCCGGGGCCTCAGCTGGACTTGTTGCGGACGACCTCGGCGTCGGCCGGGTCGCCGTGGACCTTCGCCGACTCCGACTCCAGCCGCGGCTTCTCGTCCTCGTCGTCCTCGTCGTCGCGGTGGTCGCCGCTGATCGAGCCTTTGAACTCGCGAATCCCGTTGCCGAGACTGCGACCGAGCTCCGGCAGGCGTTTCGGGCCGAAGACCAGCAGGGCGATGATGAGGACGACGGCGATCTCTGGAAGTCCAACGTTTCCTGGCATCTAGGCAATGGTAACGGGGGCGCTCGGCGCGCGGATCACTCTGGCGCAGGTTTCGATCCCGATCTGTGGGGTTTCAGGGTTTCTGATGAGGCGGATTACGGATCACCTCCCTGCGCCCAGGCTCGATATTGCGCTCATGGCAGAGCAGGCTCCCGACGAGACCCTAAACAGCACATTGCACGTCTGCCCCGAGTGCGGGTCGGACCTGGTGCAGCCCACCTCGTGGGAACAGGGGGCCGACCGGGCCCATTGGCGGGTCTGGCGGCGCTGCCCAGAGTGCGAGTGGACGGGTGCGAGCGTCCACAACGAGCTCGAGGTCGACGTCTACGACGAGCAGCTCGACCTCGGCGCCCGGGAGCTCGCGAACGAGCTGCGGGCACTCGAGCACGCAAACATGAGCGAGATGGTCGGCGCCTTCATCACCGCCCTTGGCAACGACCTGATCTCGGCCGACGACTTCTCCAGATAACAGCCTGCAGGGCACCGTCGCGCTGGTCACCGGGGCCTCCAGCGGGATCGGCGAGGCGACCGCGAAAGCGCTGGCGGCGCACGGCGCGAGTGTGGCGCTGGTTGCCCGGCGGGCCGACCGGCTCGAGAGCCTCGGCGGCGAAATCGCCGACGCCGGCGGCACGGCGCTGCCGATCGAGGCCGACATCAGCGAGCGAGAGCAGGCGCAGGCCGCGGTCGCGCGGGCAATCGAGGAGCTGGGGCGGCTCGACGTCTTGATCAACAACGCCGGGGTGATGCTGCTGGGGCCGGTCGTCGGGGCTCCGGTGGAGGAATGGGAGCGGATGCTGGACGTCAACCTGCGCGGTCTCCTCTATACCGCCCACGCCGCCCTCCCCCACCTGCTCGAGGCGGCCGAAGGGGAGCCGCGCCGGGTCGCCGACCTGATCAACATCTCCTCGGTCGCCGGGCGCATCGCCCGCAAAGGCAGCGGCGTCTACAACGCGACCAAGCACGGGGTCGGCGCCTTCAGCGAGTCCCTGCGCCAGGAGGTGACGCAGCGTCATGTCCGCGTCGCCCTGGTCGAGCCCGGCGCGGTGGCCACCGAGCTGCAGGGCCATAACCGGCCCGGGGTTAAGGAGGAAATCGAGAAGCGCTTCGAGGACATGGAAGTGCTCCAGGCCACGGACATCGCCGACGCGATCGCCTACGTGGTCACGCGCCCCCGCCACACCGGCGTCAACGAGATCCTCGTCCGCCCCACCGAGCAGCAGGGCTAGCTGTAGCGCTGGACTACCCCGTCGGCGACGAGGCTGAGGAGCTGGCGTTGTTCGGGCTCGAAGTCGGCGCGCTCCAGCGCTCGCTTGGCCTCGGCGACCATCTCCAGGGCGCGCGCCCGCACCCGCTCGAGGGCGCCGGTGGCGGCGATGCGGTCGCAGAGCCGCTCGGCCGCCGCGGCGTCGAGCGCGTGCAGGTCGACCTCACGCAGCGCCGGGTCGCTCTTCGCCGCCTCGATCAGCGGCAGCGTCACCGTCCCGTCGAGGAGGTCGGTGCCGCGGGCCTTGCCGGTTCGCTCCGGCGGGCCGCTGACGTCGAGGACGTCGTCGAGCAGCTGGAAGGCGAGGCCGATGCCGGCGCCGAAGTCGCGCAGCGACTCGTTGTCGCGGCCGAGCAGGCAGGCGCATTCGAACAGCCGCCCGGTCTTCAGCCGGCAGCGGGCAAGGTAGCGCTCTTCGCTGACGCCGAGGTCGAAGGCGTCCCGGCGCTGCGCGAGCTCGCCCTGGGCGAGGGCGACCGAGGCGTCGGAGAGGAGGCTGACCGAGCGGCTATCGCCGGCCCCGGAGAGGAGGGCGAAAGCGCGCGAGAAGAGCAGGTCGCCGGTGGCGACGGCGCGCTCGCGGCCGGAGGTGGCGGCGACGGTCGGCAGGCCCCGGCGCAGGGGGGCGGCATCGAGGACGTCGTCGTGGACGAGCGTCGCCATATGCACGAGCTCGATTGCGGCAGCGGCGCGGACGGCGCCCGGATTGCCGTCTGCGCCGGCGCAGAGGAGCACCAACATCGGCCGCAACCGCTTGCCGCCGGCGTCGAGGGTGGAGCCGGCGTCGGCCGCTAGGACCTCGCCGTGGCCGGCGGTCGCCTCGCGCAGCAGCCGCTCGACCTCGCCCAGGCGCTCGGGCAGCCAGCGGCTGGAGGCGTCGAGGACCGCCGTCACCGGCGGCGGCACCGAGGAGGGGCGGGTCATCATCCACCACCCTGCCGATTCGTCTGTTCCTTATCGGTTCTGAACAACGAAAAGGAACAGACGAAGATTGGGGCCGTCACGCCCGGACGCCGCTGTGGATGGCGATGATGCCGCCCGCCAGCACCGTGTAGCGGATCTCTTTGAAGCCGGCGCTGTCCATCTTCTCCGCCAGGCCGCGCGGGCTGGGGAAGCTGCGGACCGACTCGGGCAGGTAGGAGTAGGCCTCGGGGTTGCTGGAGAGTGCGCCGAGCATCGGCACGATGCGGTCGAACCAGAGCGAGTAGAAGAGCGAGAGCGGCGGCCGGGTCGGCTGCGTGATCTCGAGGATGACGGCGCGCCCGCCGGGCTTCAGCACCCGGGCCATCTCGCGCAGGCCGCGGTCGAGGTCGGCGAGGTTGCGGACCCCGAAGCCGACGGTGACGGCGTCGAAGCGCTCGCCGTCGTAGGGAAGCTCCAGCGCGTCGGCCCACTCGAAGCGGACGACCGTCGATGCTCCGCTCCGCCGCCTTCTCCCGCGCCAGGTCTAGCATCGGCTCGGAGAAGTCGCAGCCGACGACGTGGCCGCCAGGGGTGACCAGCCGCGCCAGCTCCAGCGCCAGGTCGCCGGTCCCGCAGCAGATGTCGAGAGCCGAGTCGCCGGAGCCGAGCTCGGTCCGGGCCGCGGCGCGCTCGCGCCAGCGGTGGTGCAGGCCGGCGGTCATCACCGAGTTGAGCGCGTCGTAGCGGCCGGCGACGCGGTCGAACATGCGGTTGACCTGGCCGGCGAAGTCCGGCGATTGGCGGTTGTCGTTGATCGTGTCCATGGGATTCAGGGCATCGGCCCCGTCCCGACCGCCGAGCTAATCGAGGGACGAAAGGAAGTCCGCGAGCTGTTCGATCTTCTGCGGCGGCAGGTCGCGGAAGGAGGGCATGATGCCCGGGCCGATTTCGACCGAGCGAATGATCGCAGCCCGGGGGATCCGGGAGGCGATGTGGGTCAGTTCGGGGCCCGGGCCGTTGTTGCCGTTCTCGCCCAGCTTGTGGCAGGCGAGGCAGCCGGACTGCGGCGACGACCTCCTTGCCGGGCTCGTATTTCGCCGAGACCTTCATGTCGATCTCGGTCGGCGAGCCGCCGGTGGCGCCGAGGTAGGTGAGGTAGCCCATCGCGATGATCGTGATGAACCCCGCCGTGGTGGCGATCGGGCGACGCTCCGGGCGGCGCTCCGGGCCGCGGTCGTAGAACGGCAGCAGCAGCAGCAGGACCATGCAGATGGTCGGGATGCCGATCGTCGCGATCGGGACCAGCTCCGGCGGTTTGATCACGCGCAGGAGCTCGAAGAGGAAGAAGAAGTACCACTCGGGGCGGGGCACGTAGGTGGTCGAGGTCGGGTCCGCCTTCGGGCCCTGCTCGGCGCCGAGGATGATCGACATCGCGATGATCACGGCGACGACGATCAGCGCCATCACCGAGTCCTTCATCACCGCGTAGGGGAAGAACGGCTTCCCCTTCTTCTTCAGAAGCTCGTACTCCTCCAGATAGGCCTGCTTATCTTGAGGCTTCATCCGCCGCTCCCGTTGACGCGAGCCGTTGCCGTTGGCGCCGGCGTCGAGCTGCGCGACCGGGACGGCGACCTTCGGGCGTCGGCCTTGACCCACGGCGGTGCCGTCGTCCCGAGCTTGACCACCAGGTACATGTGGGCGCCGATCAGGGCGATGATCGCCCCGGGAACCAGCAGCATGTGGATCGCGTAGAAGCGCGAGAGCGTGGTCGCCCCGAGCTCAGGCCCGGCGCGGAGGAAGTCGCTCAGGTAGGGGCCGACGACCGGGCCGGTGCCGTTGATGTTGATGCCGACGATCGAGGCCCAGAAGGAGCGCTGGTCGAACGGCAGCAGGTAGCCGGTGAAGGCCATCGTCATCGTCAGGATCAGCAGCACCACGCCGATCACCCAGTTGAGCTCCCGCGGGTACTTGTAGGCGCCGAAGAAGAAGGTCCGGCCCATGTGGAGGAAGATCAGGATCACCATCACGCTCGACGCCCCACTTGTGCATCCCGTGCACGAGCTGGCCGAGCGGGACCTCGTTGTTGATGTGGGCGATGGAGGCGTAGGCCTGGGTCGCCGAGGGCGTGTAGAACATCGCCAGGAAGACGCCGGTGATCGCCTGGACGATGAAGGCGAAGAGGGTCGCGGAGCCGAGCGTGTAGAACCAGTTGGTCCCCTTCGGCACCTTGCGGTAGAGCATCCCGGTGAGGAAGCCGCTGGCGGCGGTGCGCTGGTCGACCCAGGCGAGGACGTCGACCGGCGCTTCCTTGGCCTGGCCGTCGAGCAGCTTCGTCGCACGTGCGGTCTTGCGCTCGCGGGGCGCTCCTTCAGGTCCGCCGGGGCCTGGCCCTTGGCGGTGCCGCCCGCGCCCGGCTTGGCCGGTTTGCGCAGCGGCGGGGGGACGACGGAGTCGGGGATCTTCGGCATTCGGCATTCGGCATCAGGGCGCGGGGAAGGTAGAGGGCCGCGGCGGGTAGAGGTATTCCCAGATCCCGCCGGTGAACTCGCCGGGGTCGCGGGCGCGGACCGGCTCCAGCTGCGAGGTGACGCTGTAGCGCGGGCCGAGCTCGACCTGGCCGTTGCGGACCCGGGTCTGGAACTGGTCGAGCGGGCGCACCGGCGGGCCGCCGATCCGCTTGCCCTGGAAGTCGTAGACGCCGCCGTGGCAGGGGCAGATGAAGTTGCCGGCGGCCTCGACGAAGCGGACCGGGCAGCCGAGGTGGGCGCAGCGGTTGGAGACGGCGACGAACTTGCCGGGTTCTTCGCCGAGCTGCTTGGAGCTCTGGCGGACGTAGGCGGTGGTCTTGCCGGCGTCGCCGATCCCCTCGGTTTCGGTGAAGACGACCTGGCGGTAGGTGTCCTCGACGAAGTCGCCGATCGGGCCGACCGCCTCCCAGCGCTCCTTGCCGCGGTGGAAGATCGGGGCGACGGCGAAGCCGACGGCGGGCAGGACGATCGCGGCGCCGGCGAGCCCGCCCAGCGCCTGCGCGGCGACCGTGAAGGCGTGACGGCGAGTCATCGACTCGCCCTCGAAGTAGCCGGGAGGGTCGGGCTTCGCCCGCTCCTCGGGGGGGCCTCTTCGGCCCCGTTTATCTTGTCCGCGTCGTCAGCCACGTCGCTCAGGTAGTCGGCCATGCAGTCTATTGCCTTGGCGATGCGACCTGACGTCCACATCGCCGCAACTCTGGAAGCGGGCGTAGGATCGGGTTAGCTTGTCTCGACGGGGGTTATCCAGTGGACCGGTTCGAGGCGGAGGCAGGGGAGCCGAACGAAGGAACGTCCGCGATCGCGCAGCTGCCAAGGCTTTTCGCGGGCGGCTTCGCCGCCAGCCCGGACCCGGCTGCGTCGGCGCTGGCTTAACAACCGCTGCGGCCCTGGGCCGTGACTGTTGCTCGGGTCAGAGGCGCGGGACCTCACGTTCGGCGGCAGCTGCATCGTCCTCCGATCGGAAAGCGGATGAAGACCGGCGAACGGTCGCGGCGAGCCGGGCCGTCGAGATCTCGGAGGGAAAGTGGACCAGGCGACTGGCGAAACGCGAGTTTTGGCGACGAGCTGCTTTGGCCAGTGACGAGGAAGTCACCAGCCTGAAAGGGCGCCTCCGTCAATCCGAGCTGCTCAACGAAGAGCTTCGGAGCCGCTGATAGGATGTATTTGTCTGCAAGGAAGGTAGAGCCGTGACGCGAGATGAACTGGACAAGAAAATCGAGCAAGACGCTGGCGGAAAACCGGGCCGCGATCGAGAAAAGCCGAGGCATTCGGTCGATGGTCTCCGTCGGGAAGCCCCCATCCACGAAGCCGACACGGATCGGCGTCTTCCGAGAACTGCGCGCAGCCGATCTAAGCGTCGCTAGCGCGGAGTGGCGATCTGCTCGGCGGCTTCGCGCCACAGCTCCGGGATCCGCGCCGTCGTCGCCCTCGGCGTGGAGGCGGGCGCAGCGCGCTGATCAGGTCGGAGAGGATCGTGACGGCGTCGGTGTCGCCGAGCGCGGCGAGGCGGTCGAGGCCGAGGGCGTAGAGGTAGTCGCCGGCGAGCAGGGCGAGGTCGGGGTCGTGGCCGGCGAGCAGGCGGGGCTCGCCGTAGTGGAGGAGGTAGCCCTCGCGGACCGCCTCGACGACGAGGGCGTACTCGCCGCCTCCCGGCCAGCTCGCCGAGCTCTGACGGCTCGGCTGGGTCGACGACGTGGGGCGAGATCGGCGTGTCCTCGGCTCGCAGCTGGTCGGCGAGGACCTGGAGGGGGTTCATCGCAAGCGCCTCGGCGGCGGCTTCGAGGGTGCGGTCGATCGTCGCCTCGTCGTGGGCGAGGGAGACGAACCAGGCCTCGAACTGCGCCGGCGGCGGGTAGACGCCGCGGTCGAGCAGGGCGCGGCAGAAGCGGGCGTGGGCCTCGGTGTCGCAGGCGCGTCGCGGTCGGCGAAGTCGACGCACCGGGGCGGGGCTGAAGAAGAGGGTGACCAGGCCGGGAGCCGAGGCGACCTGCAGCGGCCGCTCGGCGGCGAGCGCTGCGAAGCCTGCGGCGAGGCGATCGGTCAGGGCGCCGAGCCGCTCGTAGGCGGCGGCGTCGAGCTGCGCCAGCGTCGCCAGGCCCGGCGGCGACCGCCAGCGGGTTCCCGGAGAGGGTGCCCGCCTGGTAGACGTCGCCGGCCGGGGCGATCCGCTCCATCGTGCTCGCGCGGGCCGCCGTAGGCGGCCGCCGGCAGGCCGCCGCCGAGCACCTTGCCGAGCACGGTCAGGTCGGGCTCGACCCCGTAGAGCTCCTGGGCGCCGCCGCGGGCGACGCGGAAGCCGGTGATCACCTCGTCGAAGATGAGCAGCGCGCCGGCCTCGCGGGTCGCGTCGCGGAGGAACTCGAGGAAGCCCTCGGCGGGCGGGACGACGCCCATGTTGGCGGCGATCGGCTCGGCCAGCAGCGCCGCGACCTCGTGCTCCTCGAGCGCCCGCGCAACCGCCTCGCGGTCGTTCCAGGGCACGACGACGGTCGCCGCCGCCTGCGCCGCGGTGACGCCCGGGGCTGCCGGGAACGCCGAGCGTCGCCAGGCCCGAGCCGGCGTCGGCGAGCAGCCCGTCGGAGTGGCCGTGGTAGGCGCCGGCGAACTTGACCACGACCTCGCGGCCGGTGATGGCGCGCGCCAGGCGGACCGCGCTCATCGCCGCCTCGGTCCCGGAGCTGGTCATCCGCACCATCTCGACCGACGGGAAGCGCGGCGACGACCTCCTCGGCCAGCTGCGACCTCGGCCGCGGTCGCGGCGCCGAAGCTGGTGCCCCGCTTCGGCCGCCTCGATCACCGCCGCGACCACCGCCGGCTCGGCGTGGCCGAGGATCAGCGGGCCCCAGGAGCCGACCCAGTCGAGGTAGCGGTTGCCGTCGACGTCGAACAGCTCGCGGCCCTCGCCGCGCTCGATGAAGATCGGGTCGCGGCCGATCTGCCGCATCGCCCGCACCGGCGAGTTGACGCCGCCCGGCAGCACTCGCTGCGCCCGCTCAAACAGGTCGGTCATCCGCTTCAGCCGTTCCTTTCCGTCGCTGAGGACCGGCAAGGAACAGCTGACGCTCACGAATGCTCCGCCTCCCAGCGCGGCGTAGTCGTCGGTGAAGTAGTGGAGGCGGATCTTCTTGTACTCGGTCGAGGAGTAGAGGGTGGCGCGGTCGTCGGGGCCGATCCCGCACTCCTCGGCGATCGAGTCGAGGACCGCGTCGCACTCCTCCTTCGAGCGGCCGTGGGCCATCGTGAAGACGCTGTAGGGCCAGTCCTCGTAGGTCGGCCGCTGGTAGCAGTGGGAGATGCCGCGGAAGGAGGCCATGCGGCCGCCGACCTCGAGGATCTGCTCCTCGGGCACCTTCCAGACGCCCATCCCGTTGGCCGAGAAGCCGGCGCGGCGGTGGTAGAGGATCGCCGCGACCCGGCGCAGGATCTTGCGGTCGACCATCCCGCGCAGGCGGTCGAGCAGCTCCTCGGTCGAGATCCCGAGCTCGGCGGCGGCCTCGTCGTAGGGTCGCTCGACCGCGCGCCATCGGCCCCTGCAGGGCCTTGATCAGGGCGATGTCGTCGTCGTCGTAGGGCTGCGGCTCGAGCTCGCGCGGCGGCGCCGCCTCGACCGGCGCGGCGCAGCGCCTCGGTCCCCTTCTCCATCTCCAGGTTCATGTTGATCTTGAACAGGGTCAGGGTCGGCAGCTCGCGCATCGACTCGGCCCCGGTCTCGCTGCATCAGCGCCTCGAGCGTGCCCTGCAGGCCGAGCTCGGAGTCGGGCGGGGTGGCGATCGTGAACCAGAGGTTGAAGTCGTGGGTGCGCAGGTAGTTGTGGGAGACGCCCGGGTGCGAGTTGACGATCTGCGCCGCCCGCTGCGGGTTCTCGGCTGTCGACTTTGGCCGCGACCAGCATCGACTCGTAGCCGAGCGCGCGGGTGTCGAAGATCGGCGTGATCTCGCGGATGATGCGGCCGTCGAGCAGGCGCTGGGTGCGGGCGAGCACGTCGTCGAGCTCCAGCTCGGCCTGCGGCGGCGACGAGCGCGAACGGCTCGGGGTCGAGCGGGAAGCTCGACTGCAGCAGGTTCATCAGCCGCTTGTCGGTCTCGTCGAGCGGGATCGCCGAGCCGTCCTTGCGGGTGCGCGCCTTCGACTGCGGGACTTTCACCGAAGCCACGGGGCGGCCTCCTTCGCGTAGTAGGTGACGATCGCGTCGGCGCCGGCGCGGCGGATCGAGGTCAGGGTCTCGAGCACGGCGGCGCGCTCGTCGATCCAGCCGTTGGCGGCGGCGGCCTTCAGCATCGAGTACTCGCCGGAGACGTGGTAGGCGGCGACCGGGGCGCCGGTCGCCTCCTTGACCCGGCGCACGACGTCGAGGTACGGGATCGCCGGCTTCACCATCAGCATGTCGGCGCCCTCCTCGAGGTCGAGCTCGGCCTCGCGCACCGCCTCGGCGGCGTTGGCCGGATCCATCTGGTAGCCGCGGCGGTCGCCGAATTCCGGCGTCGAGCCGGCGGCGTCGCGGAAGGGGCCGTAGAAGGCGGAGGCGTACTTGGCGCTGTAGGCGACGATCGGCACGCCGGAGTGGCCCTCCTCGTCGAGCTGGAAGCGGATCGAGCCGATGCGGCCGTCCATCATGTCGCTGGGGGCGACCGCGTCGGCGCCGGCCTCGGCGTGGGAGATCGCGGTTTTGGCCAGCAGCTCGACCGTGATGTCGTTGTCGACCTCGCCCTCGCGGACGAAGCCGCAGTGGCCGTGCGAGGTGTACTCGCAGAGGCAGACGTCGGTGATCACGACCAGGTCGGGGTGGGCCTCCTTCAGCGCCCGCACCGCCATCTGCACGATCCCCTCGTCGTCGTAGGCGCCGGTCCCGGACTCGTCCTTGGCGCCGGGGACGCCGAACAGCATCATCGCGCCGACCCCGGCGGCGGCGATCTCGCCCGCCTCCTCGACCAGGTCGGAGATCGAGAAGCGCTCGATGCCCGGCATCGAGTCGACCTCCTCGCGCACGCCCTCGCCGGCGACGACGAAAGCGGCTGGATCAGGTGCGCCGGGCGACAGCTCGGTCTCGCGGACCAGGCCGCGCAGGGTGTCGGTGCGGCGCAGACGGCGCATGCGAGTACTTGGGAAAGGCATGAGGGTCGAGTTTAGGGAAGGGGGGTCGCTTTTCGGGGAGAGAAGGGGAGTGTCTCCCTCCCGGACTCGCTCGCTTCGCTCGCTCTGAGTATCCGCCCGTACGGAGGTATCCCCTTCTCTTCTCCCCGGGCCAGTAGCGTTCCCCGGCGTGCGGGCACGGGGGCTGGTCAAGACGGTACGGAGAGCGGGAGGCGCTGCGAGGGGTCTGACCTTGTGGCCGAAGCCGGGTGAGCTGGTGGCGGTCATCGGGCCGAACGGGGCCGGGAAGACGACGTTGCTGTCGATCCTGGCGGGGATCTCAAGCCGGATGACGGTGAGGTGGGCGCTCGAACGGGCGCGGTCGGGTGGGTGCCACAGCAGGCGGCGCTCTACCGGCGGCTGACCGTGGAGGAGAACCTGCTGCTGTTCGCGCGGCTGGAGGGGCACGAGGACCCGCCGCCTCGGCCGAGGAGATGCTGGAGCTGGCCGGGCTCGGCGAGCGCCGGGGGGAGATCGTCGCCCGGCTCTCCGGCGGCAACCAGCAGCGGATCAACATCGCGATCGGGCTGCTCTCGCGGCCCGCAGTGCTGCTGCTCGACGAGCCCAGCGTCGGCCTCGACCCGCGCCAGCGGGCGCGACTGTGGGAGTTCGTCTCCGGCCTCGCCGGGCGCGGGACCACGGTGATCTTCTCCACCCACGACATCCAGGAGGCCGAGCGCTACGGCGGCCGGCTGCTGGTCCTCGCCGACGGCGAGTCGCTCTTCGACGGCTCCGCCGACGGGCTGCGCGAGGCGGTGCGCCGCGAGGCGCCGGAGGCCGCCGACCGCGACTTCGAGACCGCCTTCGTCGCCTACCTGCAGCACCGGGGGCACTGATGCGCGGCGTCCGCTGGCTGCTGCTGAAGGACCTGCAGATCCTGCGCCGCTCGCCGCTGCAGGCGGTGCTGCTCGTCGCCTACCCGATCCTGATCGCGGTCCTGGTCGGGTTCGCGATCTCCCGCGGGCCGGAGAAACCGCGGGTCGCCTTCCTCAACGAAGTCCCGCCGAACACCCGGGTCAGCGTCGGCGGCGCCGGGCTGCCGGCGGCGACGTCAGCGAGCCGCATCTGCTCACGGGTCGAGTGCGTCTATGTAGAGGACCGCGCCGAAGCGGTGGACGAAGGTCGCCTCCGGCGACGTGCTGGCGGCGCTGGTCCTGCCGGCCGACCTGGTCGACAAGATCAACTCGCTCTCGACGCTGACCCCGGCATGCCGGAAGTCGAAGTCCTGGTCAACGAGGAGGACCCGGTCAAGGCGCGAACTGGTCGACGACCGGATCACGACCCTGCTGGCCCAGGCGAACCTGGCGATCGCCCGCCGCATCGCCCACGAAGGCGGCCAATACCTCGACCTGCTGATCGACGGCGGCAAGTTCGAGGTGCTCGGGCAGACGATCCCGATCCTCGGCCTCCGCGCCAGCGCCCGCATCCTGACCGCGCTGGAACCGGCGCTGCCGCCGGGCGGCTGCGCAACTCGCTGCACCAGGTGACCGAGTTCGCCAGCCAGGCGCGCGACAACCTCGACGTCGCCGGACCGCTGATCGACCGGCTGGCGCAGCCGATCGAGGTCAACAAGGAGGTGGTCGGCGGCTCCTAGCCGCCGCTGGAAATCTTCGCGATCGCGGTCGCGGCGACCCTGACCCTGGCCTTCGTCACGGTCCTCCTGGTCGCCGGGTCGCTGGCGCTCGAGCGCGAGGAGAACGCCTTCCCGCGGCTGACCCGGGGCCTGGTCTCCCCGCCGGCGCTGCTCGGCGAGAAGGTCCTGCTGGGGGTCGGGCGTCGGCCTGGTGGTGACGCTGCTGATGCTCGGCGGGATGCAGTTCTTCGTGCCCCTCGCGTGGGACCGGATCGGGCTCTGGCTGCTGGCGATCCTCGTCGCGGCGGCGGCGCTGGGGGCGGCCGGGGCGGCGCTGGGCGCGGCGGCGCGCGAGGTGCGCGCGGTCTCCCTGCTCGCCTTCATGGTCACCCTGCCGGTCGCCTTCCTCTCGCTGGTCCCCTCCGGCGCGGTCGGCGCCGGCGTCTTCGACGCGGTCCGCTCGTCACCGCGCTCTTCCCCTTCAAGCCGGCGCTGCAGGCGATGACCGCGGCGCTCGACTCGGCCGGCCCGGGGATCGGCGGGCCGCTGCTGCACCTGGCGATCCTCATCGCCGCCTACGCGGCATCGCCCGGCTCGCGCTGCGCCGATTCGGCACCGTTTAGGCACACCTTTCCCAGTCGCAGGGATTAGAGCTGAACCTTCGAGGTCGTGTGGTAGCGGTGCGGGGCGTTCCAGCGATCGCCCTGGCAGCCCGGCGACTGCGGCGAGCGGGCGGCGCCGTTCGAGTTGCCCCAGCGACCGCTCCAGGTCGCCCAGTCATCGAAATCGCGCCACTCGATGTCGTCGAGTTCCTCCCCCTTGCCGTCGGCCTCGTCGCCGAACTCGGGGATCTCGTCGATCGGCCGGAAGAAGTTGGCATGGGAGTCGCGGGCCACGTAGACGAGCGGCCGCCGCGTCCTCTTTCCGCCTCTGCACGTTCCACCACATCCGGGCGCCACCCGAGTGGTGCTGCGAGAGGGTCATGCAGACGGGGGTGTCGCCCGCGTAGGCGACCTGCACGAACTCCCAATCGCCCTCATGTTCGCCGGTGACGACAAATCGCTTCGGGTTGTAGATGTACCAGAGCCAGTACTGGACCCAGGTGAGGCCGCCGCCTGTTCTGTGTGCGCCGGTAGCCGACCCGTCCGAACCGGGAGTG
Source organism: uncultured Actinomycetes bacterium (assembly GCA_963779815.1). Classification (GTDB taxonomy): domain Bacteria; phylum Actinomycetota; class Thermoleophilia; order Solirubrobacterales; family 70-9; genus VAYN01. The sequence goes on from CAVZZR010000001.1 coordinate 504,795, forward strand.
CAGCTGCGGCTCGTAGCTCTCCGGGTGGGGCGGGAAATCCATCCAGCCGCCGGTCTCGGGGAGGTCTTTCAGCCGCAGGTCCACCCTCGTCCCCTCGCTTTCGATCAGCTTCGCGCCGTCCACCGCCTCGACGCTCTCGACCGCAAGCGGCTGGAACTTCTCGCGGGAGTCGAGGATGAAGATCGGCGTCCTTCATGCGTTGCTGCGACCCTAAGCACTCAGGAGTGCTTCAGTCAAACACGAGGCGGTTCCCCAGACCATCGGGGTCGATCTCGCAGATAGGGTCAGGCGGATGCGGGTCCTGTTCATCGGCGACGTGGTCGGCAGCCCCGGCCGCCAGGGGCTGCGCGAGGCGATGCCGGCGCTGCGCGAGGAGCACGCGCCGGACCTGGTCATCGTCAACGGCGAGAACTCGGCCGGCGGCGTCGGCATCACCGAGCGCACCGCCAACGACCTCTTCGGCAGTCGGGCGCCGACGTCATCACCACCGGCAACCACGTCTACCGCCATCGCGAGGCCTACGACTTCCTCGAAACCAGCGAGCGGGTGGTGCCGACCGGCCAACTACCCGCAGGCCAACCCCGGCCGCGGCCACACCGTGGTCGAGGCCGGCGGGATGCGGGTGCGGGTCGTCAACCTCAGCGGCGGCGTCGGCCTCCGCGTCGCCCGCTCGCCCTTCGACACCGTCGACTCGATCCTCGAGCCACCACGAGCAGGACGCGGTGATCGTCGACTTCCACGCCGAGGTGTCCAGCGAGAAGGTGGCGATGGGCTGGCACCTCGACGGCCGCGTCGCCGCCGTGCTCGGCACCCACACCCATGTCCCCACCGCCGACGGCCGCGTCCTCCCCGGCGGCACCGCCCACATCTCCGACGTCGGCATGACCGGCTCGCGGACCAGCGTCCTCGGCGTCAAGCCCGAGCAGGCGCTGCGCTCGATGATCACCCAGATGCCGACCCGGTTCGAAACCGCCGAGGAGGACGTCTGGGTGATGGGGGCCGTGGTCACGTCGACGTGAACGAGGGCTGGCGGGTGGCTCGGCCGACTCGTTCCGAGCAGGCCTGATGCCCTGCCAGTCGCGCATCGAGCAGCAGTGGGTAGAACCAGACGATGTAGAGGTAGAACCAGTGGTGGAGGGTCAGCTGGAGGACGATCAGGAGGGCGGCCGAAGCGCGGCTACCTGGATGAGCGACTTGCGCTTCGGGACGAAGGCGAACGCCAGGGATGACGCCCCAAGTGGCACCAGGAGCGCGATGCGGAGCGGTTCCAGCGGAGACTTGGCCCCAGATGCTGAAGGGTGAGTCGCGGCCGGCTTGGTAGGCGATGGTGCGGTCGTAGAAGGTGTGCAGGCCGGGGTCGAGGGCTGGCCAGAGCAGAACAGCGATGGTCACGAGGAGGGCCCCGAGGAGAACAGAGGCGCTGGGCGGCGGCGGGTGTCCTGCGTGCGGGGTCGTTCTCGGACACCCCCCGCCGAACTCGGGCCGTCGGATTTGGTGGGCGTTCGTGCGGGTCGGTAGGTCAGGAGCATCGGGCCGAGCGGCGGCGGCGACGAACTTGCCAAGGTCGCAGAGGCGAGCAGCGCTCCGCGGGCTAGCGGTTTCGCGGCGAAGCAGGATGGTCGCCAGCAGGAGCGCGGCGACCAGGGCGTCGTTGGAGTTCGACTCCAGGACGAAGGCGGTGTAGGGGTAGGCGGCCCAGCCGAAGGCGAGGGTGGCGGCCAGGCGTCGGCCCGCGGGGCCGGGGCGGATGCGGAGGCCGAGCAGGAGGAGGAAGGCGAAGGTGGCGATGTCGAAGACGACCGCGGCGCCGTGGGCGGCTGGGAGGTCGTCCCAGTTCGCCCGGACCAGGGCCAGATCAGCTCGAAGGGGACGTAGGCGAGGTAGTTGACCGGGCCGTAGGTGTCGCCCTGGGAGACGTCGTCGGGGAAGTTGTCGTAGATCGGTTCGCCGTGGGCGATGCGGTCGGCGCCGACGACGCTCGCGTAGCCGACGTCGATCGCGCCGGAGTCGGCGATGTTGAGGCCGACCCGGAAGCCCATCAGGAAGAGCGCCGCGACCAGCAGCCAGGCCGCCGGCCAGACCGGCCGCAGCCCCTCCCCCTCCCGCGCAACCCGATCCAGAGGCGCGGCCGAGGAGGTAGAGCAGGACCGGGTAGACGAGCGGCACCGAGACGCCGATCTTCGGCCCGGTTGAAGAAGAAGTGGGAGACGCCGAACCCGAGCAGGACCAGCAGGTCGAGGTTGGCGACCCGCCGGAGCCGCCGCCAGTCGACCAGGCCGAGGAGGAAGATCAGGCAGAGCGGCAGGAAGACGTAGGGCGCGTTGAGCTTGTGGCCGAACGCGCCCGAGTAGCCGCGCGCCATCTTCCAGGCGACCTGGTAGCCGGTCCAGGACTCGGTCACCTCGCCGCTCTGCGGGTCGACGAGGACGAGCGCCAGCTCCTCGCCGTCGGCGAAGTAGGCGACCTCCCAGTGGCCGTCATCCTCTTTCGGCGATGCCGTCGGCGCCAGCGGCCCGTGCTCGCGTTCCTCTTCCAGGACCTTCGGGTCCTCGTCGGCCGCCGCGATCGCTTGGCCGCGCGTAACCTGCTCCGCACCGTTGGCGGAGACCGGCAGGAATCCCAATATCGAAAGCGCGATGAAGAGGGACGCAACGGCCACTGCGGCGAGGGGCGTGGGGGTCCTCGCACGGACACTCCCAAAAGCGAGCGAAGCGAGCGGGTCCGGTAGAGGACCCCCACGCCCCTCCCCAACGCCCGTCAACCCCCCGTCCCTCACTCGTCCCGCTCCACCCCGAAGTGCTCGCGGATCACCGGGGCCACGTCGCGCAGGGTCCACTGCTCGCGCTCGTCCGCCGACTCCGGCCCGCAGCCGACGAAGAGCAGCGGGCCGAGCGAGTCGCCCGCGTGCAACGCCCCGTGGCTGCCGCCGCCGGCGTGAGTGACCCCGCCCCAGTCGACCGCCTCGAAGCCGGGCGCGAGCGAGACGACGAAGTCGCCGGCGTGCGGCGCCGCCAGCGCCGACCAGACCCGGGCGAGCGGGTCGGGGTAGGTCTCGCTGCGCAGCCGCCCGTCCTCGACCTCGGCCTCCAGCGCCTCCAGGCCCCCCTCGACCTCCCAGCTGCCGCCCCGCAGGTCGGCGACCCCGCCGCCGGGCCGGAACCGCAGCACCGCCTCGCCGCGCTCGACCACCGCCCACTCGCCCCCGGCCGCCGGCATCCCCGGGCCGGGCCGCCGCAGCGGCATCCCGTCCGCCCCCTCCAGCCGGCAGACCAGGTCGACCCCCTCGATCACGCCCAGTCGCGCCGCCACCGCGGCCGGCTCCGCCGGCTCCGCCTCCCCCGCCAGCAGATAGACGTGGGCGGCGCGGCCGGTCGGGCTGACCGCCAGCTGCGCGCGCTCGGGCCGCTCCTCGGAGGGCTGCAGGACCGACCACTCGGCCCCCAGCAGCTCGGCCAGCGGCAGGCCGCGGTGGACGTCGGTCTGGGCGTGGTCGGCGAGCAGGATCAGCGCGTGGTCGGCGAGGAACTCGTCGAGCCCGCCCGCCGCCTCGACGAAGTTGGCGAAGGCGTGGTCGGCCTTGGCGATCGACTCGACCGTCGCCTCCGGGCCGTGCCGGTGGGAGTAGTTGTCGTTGTCCGGCAGCGAGAGGAGGAGGAAGTCGTAGAGGTCCTCCTTCAGCAGCTCGGCCGCGCAGCAGGCGGCGTAGCCGTCGCGGTTGCCGGGGATCGAGGTCGACTTGCAGGGGACCTCGCGGCTGGCGTAGAGGTCGCCGTAGAAGAGGTCGGTCGGGCCCCAGGTGTGGTGGTGGAACTTCAGTTTGGTCGCGTCGACGGCGCGCCGCATCAGGCCCTCCAGCGAGACCTCGTGCCGCCGGCGGCCGCGGTAGATCAGGAACGGCGTGCAGGCGGTGCGGTCGCCGGCGTCTTCGAGGCTCTCGAAGAGCGTCTCGACCTCCGGGCTGAGGTGGGCGAGGTTCATGTTGTAGACGAGGTCGTAGAGGGCGCGGAAGACGCCGAAGGCGCGGGTCGCCTCCAGCGAGGAGCCGTACTCGACGTAGCGCCGCTCGAGCCGGTGGTACCAGTTCATGCCGCTGATCCAGTGGCGGTCGGCGCCGACCCCGGTGACCATCTCGGCGCGGCGACCGGGGTCACCGAGGGGAAGCTGGAGACGCAGTCCTGGACCAGGACGCCGCGCTCGAGCAGGGCGCCGAAGGTCGGCGCCCGCCCCTCCGCGACCGCCCGTTCGAGCATGTCGGTGCGCAGCGAGTCGACGTAGGTGAGGACGAGCTTCTTGCGGGCAGGCATCGGTCCCATGATCTCGAAGCCTCTTCGTCGGTTCCTTTTCGTTGCCAGAGCCCGAAAAGGAACAGGCGAGCGCTAACGGAGGACGCGGAGCCCGGCGTGTTTGCGCTGGGCGCGGCGGTGGCGGGCGACCCCGAGCCAGATCAGCGCCGGACGAGGGCGATGACGATCAGCGGGAGCAGCAGCGCGACCGCGACGACGACCAGCGCCGCCAGGGCGACGATGAAGGCGAGCGCGCCGCCGCCGCTCCCCTCGCGGCGGCCGGCGCCGGAGACGACGTCGCTGATGACGACGCAGGCGAGGACGGCGCCGAGCAGGCCGAGCACCGCGCCGAGGATCCCGTCGAGCAGGAAGCCGACGACGAGGCCGATCACGGCGGCGAGGAGCGTCATCCGCCCGCGGGCCGAGCCGTGGGTGCCGGTGGTGCCGGCGAGCATGCCGATCGCGATGCCGATGCCGAGGTCTTGCAGAACGTCCACGCCGAAAACCTAACCGAGCGCGATGCCCGCGCGTCGATCCGCCACACTTCAGCGATGGCGAAGTCCCGAGCCGCCCCACCGGCGCCGCGCCCACACCAGCACCCGCGACCTGGAGCGCTACGCCGGCCTGTTCGCCGAGCGGACCAGGGTGATGCGCTCCTCGGCGATGCGCGACCTGATGGCGATCACCGCGCGGCCGGAAGTGATCTCGCTCGCCGGCGGCCTGCCCGACACCTCGACCTTCCCGCCGCAGAGCTTCGCCGCGCAGATGACCCGGATCGCCCAGGAGTCGGCGGCCGAGGCGCTGCAGTACGGGCCGACCGAGGGCTTCGAGGAGACCAAGGACTGCATCCTCGAGGTGATGGGCGCCGAGGGGATGCTGCCCGACCCCGACGACATGATCGTCACCACCGGCGGCCAGCAGGCGATCGACCTCGTCTGCAAGACGCTGGTCGACCCCGGCGACGTCGTCATCTGCGAGGCGCCGACCTACCCCGGCGCGGTGCCGGTCTTCTGCAGCTACCAGGCCGAGGTCGTCCAGGTCGAGTGCGACGAGGACGGGATGCGGGTCGACGAGCTCGAGCAGCTGCTCGACCGGCTCGCGCCGAAGGGCGGCGGCCGAAGTTCATCTACTCGGTGCCGAGCTTCCAGAACCCGGCCGGGGTGACGATGTCGCTGCAGCGCCGCCAGCGGCTGGTCGAGCTGGCGCGCTCGCAGCGAGCTGCTGGTCGTCGAGGACAACCCCTACGGGCTGCTGCGCTACGGCGGCGAGCCGATGCCGCCGCTCTACCAGCTCGACGGCGGCGACTTCGTCATCTACATCGGCACCTTCTCGAAGATCCTCTCCCCGGGCATCCGCCTCGGCTGGGCGGTGGCGCCGCCGCCGGTGATGGAGAAGATCGTGCTCGGCAAGCAGGCGGCCGACCTCTGCACCTCGACCCTGACCCAGTACTTCGTCCGCGAGTACTTCGCCGAAGGGCGCTGGCGCGAGTACGTCGACGACCTGGTCGAGATCTACCGCGGCCGCCGCGACACGATGCTCGCGGCGCTGCGACGAGCACTTCCCCGCCGAGGCGACCTGGACCGAGCCCGAGGGCGGCCTCTTCATCTGGGCGACGCTGCCCGAGTACATCGACACCGGCGACCTGCTGGCCAAGGCGCTGCGCGCCGACGTCGCCTTCGTCCCCGGCCAGGCCGCCTACGTCGACGGCGCGGCGCGCAACTCGATGCGGCTCAACTTCTCCGGCGTCGACGAGGACGAGATCCGCGAGGGGATCCGCCGGATCGGCAAGGTGATCGCCGAGCAGGTCGAGCTCTACGGGGCGCTGACCGGCGAGCTGCGGCGCCGCCGGAGGCAGCGGCCGAGCCGCAGCCGAACGTGCTCCCGTTCCGCAAGGCGCGAGGGCGGCGTGAAGGTCGCCGTCCTCAAAGGCGGCCGCTCGCTCGAGCGCGGCGTCTCGCTGCGCTCCGGCGCCCGGGTCGAGGACGCGCTGGAGCGGCTCGGCCACGAGGTCGCTGCCGATCGACGTCGGCGCGCGACCTGGTCAAGCGGCTCAGCGCCGAGCGGCCCGACGTCGCCTTCGTCGCCATGCACGGGGTCGGCGGCGAGGACGGCACCGCGCAGGAGCTGCTGGAGATCCTCGGCATCCCCTTCACCGGGCCGGGCGTCGCCGCCTGCGCGCGCTGCATGGACAAGGTCGCTGGCCAAGCACGCGATCGCGAGGCCGGCCTCCCGACCCCCGACTGGTTCGCCTTCAGCCAGACCGCCTTCCGCGAGCTCGGCGCCGCCGACGCGCTCGGCCGGCTCGAGGAGACGCTCGGCTTCCCGCTCGTCGTCAAGCCGAGCCGCGGCGGCTCCTCGCTCGGCGTCAAGTTCGCGCGCCGGCCGGCCGAGGTTCCGCAGGCGCTGGTCTCCGCCTTCAGCTACGACGACCGGGTCCTGCTCGAGCGCTTCGTCGACGGGCGCGAGCTGGCGGTCAGCGTGCTCGGCGACGAGCCGCTGCCGGTCGTCGAGGCGATCCCGCGGAGGGCGACCGCTACGACTTCGAGGCCCGCTACGAGATCGGCCGCACCCGCTTCGTCTGCCCCGCCGAGCTGAGCGCCGAGGAGGAGCGGGCGGTGACCGAGGCGGCGCTCGCCACCTACCGCGCGCTCGGCTGCTCCGGCTTCGCCCGCGTCGACCTGATCCTCGGCGACGAGGGGCCGCAGGTGCTCGAGGCCAACGCGATCCCCGGCCTCACCGACACCAGCCTCCTCCCCCAGGCCGCCGAGGCGGCGGGGATGTCCTTCGAGCAGCTGGTCGAGCGGATCCTGGACCTGGCGCTGGAACCGGCCGCGGCTTAGCCGCTACTGGTCTCCCTGGGCGAAGTCGTCGGGGGTCACCTCGTCGAGGAACTCTTTGAACTTGTCGACGACCTCCTCGGTGTCCTCGACCTCGTGCTCGAACTCGATCGCCGACTCCTCGATCACCTCCTCGGCGGCGAAGATCGGGGCCGAGACGCGGACCGCGAGGGCGAGCGCGTCGGAGGGGCGCGAGTCGATCTCGACCTCGGAGCCGTTGACCGAGACCGTGATCGAGGCGTAGAAGGTGTTGTCGCGCAGCTCGGTCACCGAGACCCGCTCGCACTTGGCGTCGAGCTGCTCGAGCACGTCGGAGAGCAGGTCGTGGGTCATCGGCCGCGGCGTCGAGGCGCCCTGCAGCTTCATCAGGATCGCCGCCGCCTCGGGGTGCCCGATCCAGATCGGCAGGAACTGGTTGCCGTCGACCGTCTTCAGCAACACGATCGGCTGCTTGCCGACCATGTCGAAGCTGACGCCATAGATCTGCATCTGCTGCACAAGGAGCTCCCGACCGTGGTTGGACGCCCAAGTATAGATCGGGCGTCTACCCACCCGGGAGGAGCGGGAACGGCGGACGGGAAGGGAGTGGGCGATCCTGGATTCGAACCAGGGACCTCGTCCTTATCAGAGACGCGCTCTAACCAACTGAGCTAATCGCCCGGGAAAGACCGTGGGAACTTGGGCAACATCGTAGCTGGGAGAGGCTGGTGCTGTCCTTGGGGAAAAGGGAGGTCCAGAAGACATAGTGGACTCTATCCCCTCCATATGGAGGTAATACGATCCATTTGGATGATATTATCGCCGGATGGACTTGGCCCGCCCTTATGCGGCAATTGCTCCAACTCTCGATCCTGCGGTGCTCTCGGTCCTCGCCGGGACCAGCCGTCCATTGACGGGGCGAGAAGTCGCTCGTCTCCTCGGGCGCCCCTCCGACAGCTGGGTGATCGACGCGCTCGACAGGCTGGTAATTCAGGGGCTGGTCGATCGCGAGGAGGCGGGTCGAGCCTTCCTCTTCACGCTCGACCGCGAACACCTGGCGGCTCGAGCGACCGAACTGCTGGCAGGTCTGCGCGACGAGCTCTTTCGCCGGATTCGCGCCGCCGTCGAGGCATGGGAAGTCACGCCGGAGCACATCTCGCTGTTTGGCTCGGCCGCTCGGGGTGACGGCGGGCCGAGCAGCGACATCGACCTTTTCCTCGTGCGACCAGAGGAGGTCGACCGCCGCAACACCAGCTTGGCGTGCGCAGATCGACCTGTTCGCCATCCGAGATCGAGCGGTGGACCGGGAATCCAGCCCGGATCGCCGAAATGAGCAAGAGCGAAACGGCGCTCCTTCGCAAGGATCGCCCGGCAATCGTGGACGAGCTTCAATCGGATGCGATCACCCTCGCAGGGCTCGAGGTGTCGGCTTTGCTGGGGGAAGCGTGAACCCGACGCGCAGCAGCGGTAGAACCCAGGTTTGCTCGAGAGAGCAGGGCCGCAACCGCCTCGGTCGCGAAAGCCCTCCGTCGCTTACTGAGCCTCAAGGACGAAGCGCACTACGGGCTGTTCGACGTGGGCGGTCAGGACCTCCGCGCCGCCATCCGTCAGGCCGCCGGGCTGGTCGATTTCGCTGCGGCTGTGATTCAGCGAGCGCCTGCGTAGCCGGCTCAGCGGGGGCGCTTGCGGAGGCGGCGGGCGAGGGCGTGGGCCTCGTCGACGTCGTCGAAGCGCAGCTCGGCGACGATGTCGTCGCCTTTGGCGCGGACGGCTGACCTCGTGGCCGAGCGCCGCCTCGAGCTCGTCGGCGGCGGCCTCGCAGCGCCGCGGCCTCCTCGGGGTCGACCGGCGCCCGTTCTCGGCCTGGTCTTTGGCTGGCCAGCCAGCCGAACCCTGTTCTCGGTCTCGCGCACCGACCAGCCGCCGCGCACGGCGTCGCGGGCGAGGCGGCGGCGGACGTCGTTGCCGCTGGCGCCGAGCAGGGCACGGCCGTGGCCCTCGCTGAGCTCGCCGCCCTCCAGCAGCTCCAGGGTCTCGTCGGGCAGCTCGAGCAGGCGGATCAGGTTGGAGACGGCGGGGCGGCTGCGGCCGACGCGGCGGGCCAGCTCCTCTTTGGTCAGCCCGAGGTCCTCGACCAGGGCGGCGCAGGCCTTGCGCCTCCTCGACCGGGTTGAGGTCCTCGCGGACCATGTTCTCGATCAGCGCCGCCTGCAGCCGCTCGGCCTCCGCCTGGTCGCGGACGACCGCCGGCACCTTCTCGAGCCCGGCCTGCTGGGCGGCGCGCCAGCGGCGCTCGCCGGCGACCAGCTCGTAGCTGCCGTCGGGGAGGGGGCGGACCAGCAGCGGCTGGACGACGCCGCTGGCCTCGATCGAGGCGGCCAGGGCGGCCAGCGCCTCGGGGTCGAACTTGGTCCGCGGCTGGCCGGGGTTGGGTTTGATCAGGCCGACCGGCAGTTCGCGCAGCTCGCCGGCGTCGCCGGCGGCGGCTTCCGGCAGGATCGCCGCGAGGCCGCGGCCGATGCCCGCGTCGGCCGCTAGCCACGGCTGGCCAGCTCCTTCGCCAGCGCCCGGTAGGCGACGGAACCGCGCGAGGAGGGGGCGTGCTCGGTCACCGGCAGACCATAGCTCGGCGACTCGGCGACCCGGACGCTGCGGGGGATCACCGTCTCGAAGACCATCTCGGCGAAGTGGTCGCGCAGCTCCGACTCGACGTCCTGGGCCAGTCGGGTGCGCTCGTCGTGCATGGTGATCAGCAGACCCGCGACCTCGAGCTGGGGGTTGAGCTCGCGGCGGATCATCGCCCAGGGTTTCGAGGAACTGGACCAGGCCCTCGAGCGCCAGGTACTCGGCCTGCACCGGGACGATCACCCGGTCGGCCGCGGTCAGGGCGTTGACGCTGACCGGGCCGAGCGCGGGCGGGCAGTCGAGCAGGGTGACCGCGAAGCGCTCGCGGACCGGCCCCAGGCGCTCGCGCAGGCGCGTCTCCGAGCCCTCGATCCGCGGCAGCTCGACCGCGGCGCCGGCGAGGTCGCGGCTGGCGGGGACGAGCCAGAGGTTGTCGGGCCCGGCCGGGCGAGCGGCCTCGGCGACCGAGACGTCGCCGGTCAGGCAGTCGTAGGAGGAGGGGTGCAGTTCGCGGCCGCCGCCCAGCGCCACGGTCGCGTTGCACTGCGGGTCGAGGTCGACCAGCAGCGTCTGGTGCCCGCTCCGCGGCCGCGCAGGAGGCGAGGTTGACCGCGGTCGTCGTCTTGCCGACGCCGCCCTTCTGGTTCGCCACCGCGTAGACCTTGCCCATCGGGCAGTCAGCCTAGCCAAGCCCTACCCGTCAACGCGGCCCGCGCACATTCCTCAGCGCGTACGCAGGCGGTCGGATAGCCTGCTGCCCGTGTCCGAGACTGCCGACTGGCCCGAGGAGCCCGCCGAGCGCGCCCGCGAGCTCGTCGAGGGTGTTCTGGACGAGCTCGATCTCGACGGCGAGGTCGAGATCGAGGAGGACGACGACCGCATCACGCTCAGCGTCGAGGGCGAGGACGACTACGGCCTCCTGATCGGCAAACGCGGCCAGACGATCGACGCCCTGCAGCTGCTCTGCTACCAGGCGGCATTCCGCGGCCTGCGCGAGCGCAAGCGGGTCGTGGTCGACGCGGCCGGCTACCGCGAGCGCCGGCGCGAGACCCTCGAGGGGCGCGCCGACACGCGCCGCCGAGCAGGCGCTGACCAACAACCGCGTCGTCGAGATGGACCCGATGAGCGCCCAGGAGCGCCGGGTCGTCCACGAACGGCTGAAAGAGCGCGGCGGGGATCGAGACCTACAGCGAGGGCGACGAGCCCAACCGCTGCGTGATCGTCGCTCCGCTAGTCGCCGAGTGAGCCGCGACCCGCTCGCGGCGCTCGACCCGCGCGGCGCGCGAGCGCTCGGGAACGGTCCTCGAGCTGCTCGCCGAAGAGCGCGCCTCGGTCAGCTCCGTGGTCGACGAGCGCGCCTGGCAGGTCCACGTCGCCGACAGCCTCACCGGCCTCGAGGTGCGCCGAGCTGCGACAGCGCCCGGCGGATCGCCGACGTCGGCGCCGGCGCCGGCTTTCCCGGCCTCGCCCTCGCGGTCGCCCTGCCCGACGCCCAGGTCGACCTGGTCGAGTCGGTTGGCCGCAAGTGCGAGTTCATGCGACGAGCCATCGGCGGCGGCCGGAATCGCCAACGCCAGCGTCCTCAACACCCGCTCCGAGGACCTCGCCTCGGCGAGCGGGCGCGAGTCCTACGACGTCGTCACCGCCCGCGCCGTGGGGCGCCTCTCGACCCTGGCCGAGCTCGCATCCCCGCTCCTGAAGCCAAACGGCGTCCTCATCGCCTGGAAGGGCAAGCGCGACGCCGAGGAGGAGGCGCAGCTTCCCGACGCCGCGGCGTCCCTGGCGATGCAGCCCGGAGCGATCCTCGACGTCGGCGACCGCGCCGGCAGCCGAGCACCGCCACCTCCACGTCATCAGGAAGGTCGGGCCCACGCCCGCGAACCTTCCCCGCAAGCCCGGCATCGCCAAGAAGCGCCCGAAGGGCTGAGGCGCAGCCGAAGCGCCTTAGCGGCGGCGCTTCTTCTTTTTTGGCGGCGGAGGAGGCGGTTTCGCCGCCTGGACCGCCGCCGCCCCCTCGGGGGTCGCCGCCACCGGCACCGGAATGATCTTTTGGATCGCCACTGCTGGCCGATCGTCCAGAAGTTGGTCGTGATCCAGTAGAGGATCAGGCCGGCCGGGAAGCTGAGGATGAAGGGGACGAAGATCAGCGGCAGCACGAACATCATCATCCGCGCTGGCTTTTGTCGGCGGTGACCGACATGACCAGGCCCGAGACCAGCTGGGTGCCGACGTAGAGGAGATCAGGGCGATCAGTTCGGCGCCGGTCGCCTTCGCGGTCAGGTCGTGGATGAAGAGGAATTCGCCGCCGTAGCCCGGCGCAGTGGCCGGCGGCCGGGCAGCCCATGTCCGGCGGCAGCTCGTGCCGGAGCACGTAGAAGAGGGTGATGAAGACCGGGAGCTGGGCGACCAGCGGGATGCAGGAGGCAAGCGGGTTGACTTTGTTCTCTTTGTAGAAGCTCATCATTTCCTGCTGCATGCGCTGTTTGTCGTTCTTGTATTTCGCCTGGATCTCCTTGATCTGCGGCTGCAGCGCCTGCAGCGCGCGCATGCCTTTCAGCTGTTTGTAGGTGAGCGGGATCAGCAGCGCCCGGATGCTGATCGTCAGCGCGATGATCGCACCCCCCAGCAGAGGCCGACGTCGTCGTGGAAGAACTTGAGGACCGCGTCGGCGACGTCGATCAGGGGCTGCAGGATGTTGGAGGTGAGGGGCATCATCAGTCGGGCCTCGCCGTGGTGCTCGGCCGGATCGACGGGCCCGGCGCGCAGGGTGAAGCTGTCGGGCACCGGGTCGAAGCCGCCGTGGCTGAAGGGGTTGCAGCGCAGCAGGCGCCAGGCGCCGAGGAGAAGGCCGCGGACGACGCCGAAGCGCTCGACCGACTCGACCGCGTAGGCGGAGCAGGTCGGCTCGTAGCGGCAGCGGCGGGGCAGGGCCGGTGAGATCCAGCGCTGGTAGGCGCGGATCGGGGCGAGGACGATGCGTTTCACGTGGAACGCCCCCCGGCGCCGCCGCGAGTGCCTCTTCGAGGCTCGTGGCGACGCCCGCGATGCCCTCCCGCTCGATCAGGTCGCCGATCTCCGCGCGGGCGACGATGACGAAGTCGTGGCCGCGGCGGCAGCCGGTCGGAAAGGCCCCAGAAGGCCTCGCGCAGCGCCCGCTTGACCTTGTTGCGCTCGACCGCGCCGCCGACCTTGCGGCTGACCGAGACGCCCGAGCCTCACGTCCTCGCGCTCCTCGTCGTGGCGCGGGGAAGGTGTAGAGGACGAGATAGCGGGTGGCATGGGAGGAACCGTCGCGATAGACGCGGTCGAACTCGCCGCTGCGCGAGAGGCGCCGTCGCTTCGACGCCATCAGCCTCGACCGAGCGGCATCTACGGGTGAGGCGCTTCCGGCCTTTGCGCCGGCGGCGCTTGAGGATCGCGCGGCCGCCGCGGGTGCTCATCCGCGCGCGGAAGCCGTGGGTCTTCGCCCGCTTCCGCTTCTTCGGCTGGTAGGTGCGCTTCATTGCCGGCGGGAAGTATACGGACGGGCCGCCGACCCGCAAATCTTTTCTGCGGGATTTGCGGGGCGCCCGGAATCCGGCCTGCAGGCACGGCGCTATGGTCGCCGCCAGGTGCCCGATGACTCCTCCCGAACACGAACTCGACGCCCTCTGGCGAGCGACTCAGGACCGGCTGCGGGCCTCCGTCCCGAGTCCACCTTCCGCCTCTGGCTCGAGCCGCTGCGAGCTCGTCGGCGCGCGACGGCGACACCCTCTACCTCACGCGCCCCCGAGGGCATCCGGGCCTGGGCCGAGCGCCGCTACTCCGCCCTGATCGCCGAGGCGCTGCGCCGACGCCGGCGCGCCCTTCACGCAGGTCAGCTTCGCGCGGCGCCCGAGGGGCTGGGGCGAGCCGGCGCGGCCGACGCTCGAGCTGAACCCCAACTACACCTTCGACCGCTTCGTCATCGGCCCGGCAACCGCCTCGCCCACGGCGCCGCCCTGGCCGTCGCCGAGGCCCCGTCGGAGGCCTACAACCCGCTCTTCCTCCACGGCCCGCCCGGGCTCGGCAAGACCCATCTGCTGGCCGCGATCGCCAACTACCTGCGCGCCAACGCCCCCGGCCTCAGCGTCCGCTACACCACCGCCGAGTCGCTTCACCAACGAGTTCGTCGGCGCGCTGCAATCCTCCGGCGCCGAGGCGCTTCAAGGCGCGCTACCGCGACATCGACGTGCTGCTGATCGACGACGTCCAGTTCCTCGAGGGCAAGCCGGCACCGAGGAGGAGTTCTTCCACACCTTCAACGCCCTCTACGAATCGGGCAGCCAGCTCGTCCTCTCCGCCGACCGCATCCCCAGCGAGCTCTCGACCCTCGCCGTCGCGCCTGCGCGACCGCTTCGAGTGGGGCCTGACGGTCGCCGTCGAGCCGCCCAACCTGGCGACCCGGCTGACCGTCCTCCGCCGCCTCGTCCAGGAGGCCGGGGTCGAGATCGCCGACACCGAGCGCGCTCGCCGAGCTCGCCCACCGGATCGACGCCAACGTGCGCCAGCTGCACGGCGCCCTCACCCGCGTCCTCGCCCACGCCTCGCTGATGGCGAGGCCGCTCAGCTCCGAGCTGATCGCCGAGGTCGATCCCCCGCGTCCGCCGCGGTCGCAGCCGACCTCGGTCGAGGAGATCCAGCAGCGGGTCGCCGAGCGCTTCGGCATCTCCCGCGCCGAGCTGGTCGGCTCCAGCCGCGCCGCCACCCCGCTTGCGCGCCCGCCAGGTCGCGATCTTCCTCACCCGCGAGCTGACCGACCTCTCGCTGCCCCAGATCGGCCGCCTCTACGGCGGCCGCGATCACTCCACCGTCCTCAACTCGCTGCGCCGCGTCGAAGCCGGCTCGACGAGGACCCGAGCTTGCCGAGCGAGTCGACGAGTTGCGCGGCGCAATCCACAGCCCCGCCGGCGAGCAGCGCTGACGGCCGACGGCGCTGCAAGAATCCCCAGCCTTCCCACAGCCGCCTCCACAGCCGCAAACCGCGCCGCACACGCCGAATCCACCGCCGCCCGAGACTTTTTCCACAAGCCCTAACCCAACTCAAGAAGGCATCCATCAACTTGAAGCTCACGACCAAACGCGAAGAACTCGTCTCCAAGCTCTCGGTCGTCTCCAGGGCCGTCTCGACCCGCGCCGCGACCCAGGCGCTCTCCGGCGTCCTCCTCACCGCCGACGAGCGGCCGGGTGACGCTCGCCGCCACCGATCTCGACCTCGGCCTGCGAGACCGACGCTCGACGCCGAGGTCGAGAGCGAGGGCACCGGTGCTCCTGCCCGGCCGCCTGCTCGCCGAGGTCGCGCGCTCGCTCGCCGACGCGACGGTCGAGATCGAGTCGCGCGAGGCCGAGCACGACGTCGAGATCCGCAGCGGCGGCTCCAGCTTCCACCTGCGCATCCTGCCGGCCGAGGACTTCCCGAAGCTGCCCCGAGCGCCGAGGCGAGCCGGGGCTGAAGATCCCGGCCGCGGCGCTGGCGGCGAGCATCGACCTGGTCGCCCGCGCCGCCTCGCGCGACGACATGCGCCCGGTGCTGACCGGCGTCTTCGTCACCGCCGGCGGCTCGGAGATGACGATGGTCGCCACCGACTCCTACCGGCTGGCGGTCAAGCGGACCGAGCTCGAGGCCGAGCTCGGCGGCGAGCTCGAGGCGAACATCCCGGCGCGGGCGCTGCGCGAGCTCGGCCGGATCCTCTCCGCCGAGGGGGTCGAGGAGGCGCGGTCTCGCTGCTGCCCAACCAGGCGGTCTTCGCCGCCGGCGTCGATCGTCCTCACGACGCGGCTGATCGACGGCCAGTTCCCCAACTTCCGCCAGCTCCTGCCGGAGTCCTACGAGCACGACGTGCGCCTGCCGCGTCCCGAGTTCCTCGACGTCACCCGCCGGGTCAGCCAGCTGGCCCAGCGCAACGCGCCGCTGCGGCTCTCCTTCGCGCCGGGGGAGCTGACGGTCGCGGCGGAGACGCCCGACGTCGGCGACGCCGAGCGAGACGATGCCGGCCGCCTTCGAGGGCGAGCCGCTGGAGATCGGCTTCAACCCGGAGTTCCTCAAGGAGGGGATCGAGAGCGTCGAGGGCGACGAGGTGCTGCTGCGGCTGATCTCGCCGCTGCGGCCGGGGCTGCTGCAGCCGGTCGAGGACGAGAGACTTCCGCTACCTGGTGATGCCGATCCGGCTCAACGTCTGAGTGACGCCGGCGGCGGAGTGGCTCGCGTGCTCGTCACCGCGATCGAGGCGAGGCCGCTGCGCAGCCTCGACCGCGTCCGGGTCGAGCTGGAGCCGGGCGATCGTCAGCGTCGTCGGCCCCAACGGGGCCGGCAAGACGAACCTCGTCGAGGCGCTCTACTTCGCCCTCACCGGCCGCTCCTTCCGGACCTCCGACCGGCGCGACCTGATTCCCTTCGGCGGCTCGACTGGCGCGGGCCGAGGCGACGGTCCGCGACGAGGACGGGCTCGAGCACCGGCTGCTCGCCTCGGTCAGCCGCAGCGAGGGCCGCCGCCACCTGCTCGACGGCAGCCCGGCCGATCCGGCGACGATCGCCCGCGCACCGCCCCCCGGTCGCCGTCTTCGCGCCCGACCGGCTGACCCTGGTCAAGGGCCCGCCGGCGGAGCGCCGCGCCCACCTCGACGGCTTCGTCGCCGCCCGCTGGCCGGCGCGCGCCGAGCTGCGCAAGCGCTTCGGGCAGGCGCTGGCGCAGCGCAACGCGCTGCTCTCCCGGCTCGCCGCGGGCTCGGCAGCCCCGCCGAGCTCGACGTCTGGGACAGCGGCTTGGCCGCGCGCCGCCGCGCCGCTGGTCGCGGCGCGCGCCGAGGCGGTCGCCGAGCTCGCCGGCCCGTTCGCCGCGGCCGCCGACCGAGCTCGGCCTGGAGGCGGCGGCGCGCTCGAGTACGCGCCGCGCGCCGCGGGCTCGCGCGGAGGAGATCCGCGCCGGCCTGGAGGAGCGGCGCGAGGCGGACATCCGCCTCGGCCGCAGCTCCTGGGGCCCGCACCTCGACGAGCTGAAGCTCGACGAGCGCGGGCAAGTCGCTGCGGCGCTTCGGCTCGCAGGGCCAGCAGCGGGCGGCGCTGCTGGCCCTGCTCTTCGCCGAGCGCGAGGTGCTGCTGGAGGCCCGCCGGCGTCGTCCCGCTTGCTGCTGCTCGACGACGTGATGAGCGAGCTCGACCCCGGCCGCCGCGAGCGCCTGGTCGCCCGGCTCGACGACGGCGGCCAGGCGCTGATCACCGCCGCCGACGAAGAGTCGGTTCCGGCGGCGGCGCTGAAGACGGTGGTGCGGATGCCGCCCAGCGCAGCACAGAAGGCGCCGCCGCATGAGCCGCCGCCGAGCACCTCGTCCCGGCGGCCGATGCGTTTCAGGCGGCGCTGCACCAAGTGGCCCCGCAGACCCCGCTGGCAGCGGTGCAGGCAGCCTGGGCGAGACGCGGTCGGCGAGCAACTGGCGGCGCCGCGCAGGCCCGTCTCCGAGCGCGCCGGGACGGTCACCGTCGAGTGCGCCGACGCGGTCTGGGCGCAGGAGCTGGACCTGATGCAGGGGACCCTTCTGGAGCGCCTGCGAGAGCAGGTGGGGGAGCAGGCTCCCGCAGGCGCTGCGTTTTCGCGTCAATAACGAGCGTTTCTAGGCGCACTTTTATCACGATTTGCAGGGAAATCCTTAATCGGGGGTGGCTTGTCCGCGCTCCCGAACTGGTATTCTTATGGCAACTCGCACGATGCCCCGACCACCTCCCTCAGGCGTCGGGGTTTTCTGTGTTTTCGAGTGTTTGTGTGTCAATCGGAAGGGACTCATTGCCTGAGAAAAAAGCCAGCGGGGACTCCTACGGCGCCAAGGACATCACCGTCCTCGAGGGGCTGGAAGCGGTTCGCAAACGCCCCGGCATGTACATCGGCTCGACCGGCCCGCGCGGGCTGCACCATCTCGTCTACGAGGTCGTCGACAACTCGGTCGACGAGGCCCTCGCCGGTCACTGCGACGCCGTCCGCGTCGTTCTCCACCCCGACAACACCTGCACGGTCGAAGACGACGGCCGCGGGATCCCCGTTGAGACGATGGAGAAAGAGGGGAGGCCGGCCGCCGAGGTCGTGCTCACCGTTCTCCACGCCGGCGGCAAGTTCGGGGACGGCGGCGGCTACAAGGTCTCCGGCGGGCTGCACGGGGTCGGCGTCTCCGTCGTCAACGCTCTCTCCGAGCGGCTGCACCTGGAGATTAGTCGCGACGGAAGCGTCTGGTCGCAGGACTACGAGCGCGGCAAACCGCAGAACGACCTGACCGCCGGGGAGAAGACCAAGGACCACGGCACCAAGATCACCTTCCTGCCCGACCTCGAGATCTTCGAGGAGATCGAGTTCGACTTCCAGACTCTGGCCGAGCGGCTGCGCGAGACCGCCTTCCTCACCCGCGGGCTGAGGATCGAGCTCGTCGACGAGCGGGGCGCAGACCAACAGCGTCACCTTCCAGTACGACGGCGGCATCGAGGACTTCGTCCGCCACCTGAACGAGAACAAGGACGAGCTTCACCGCAAGGTCATCTACTTCGAGGGCAAAGAGGAGGCCGGCGAAGTCGAGCTGGCGATGCAGTGGAACGCCTCCTACCAGGAGTCGATCTTCAGCTTCGCCAACAACATCAACACCCACGAGGGCGGCACCCATCTCTCCGGCTTCCGCGCCGCGCTGACGCGGACGTTGAACGCCTACGCTCGCAACAAAGGCCTGCTGAAAGACAAAGACGACAACCTCGCCGGCGAGGACGTGCGCGAGGGCCTGACCGCGGTGATCTCGGTCAAGCTCCACGACCCCCAGTTCGAGGGCCAGACCAAGACCAAACTCGGCAACCCCCCGGTCAAAGGGCTGGTCGAGGAGACCGTCAACCGCAAGCTGGCCGAGTACTTCGAGGAGAACCCGGGGGACGCGCGGCGGGTGATCAACAAGGCGATCGACGCCTCCCGTGCTCGCGACGCCGCCCGCAAAGCCCGCGACCTCACCCGCCGCAAGTCGGCGCTCGAGAACTCGACCCTGCCGGGCAAGCTCGCCGACTGCACGGTCAAGGACCCGAGCCTGGCCGAGATCTTCGTCGTCGAGGGCGATTCCGCCGGCGGCTCGGCGAAGCAGGCGCGCGACCGCAACACGCAGGCGGTGCTGCCTTTGCGCGGCAAGATCATCAACGTCGAGAAGAGCCGCATCGACAAGGTGCTCGCCAACAACGAGATCCAGGCTCTGATTACGGCGATCGGGACCGGCGTCCACGACGAGTTCAATCTCGAGGACGCCCGGTACCACAAGATCGTGATGGCGACCGACGCCGACGTCGACGGCGCCCACATCCGCACCCTCGTCCTCACCTTCCTCTACCGGCAGATGCCGGAGCTGATCGACGCCGGCTACGTCTACATCGCCAAACCGCCGCTCTACCGGGTCAAACAGGGCAACCAGGAGACCTACCTGGAGCGCGAGTCCGAACTCGAGGAGCTGTTGCTGCGGGACAAACTCGAGGACTTCGAGCTGGTCGACGCGAACGGCAAGAAGACGAAATTGACCTCGAGCCGCTGGCAGGGGTACATCCGGCGCTCGAAGGAGTACGAGGGCTGGAGCTCTTCGCTGCAGGCCGAGTTCGGCCACGAGGCGGTGCGCTTCCTGGAGGAGTCGAACCTGCTCGACGAGGGGGTGCAATCGGTGGCCGCCGCGGCGAAGCTGCTGAGCCAGAAAGCCGGCGAGGACGAGCCGTTCGACACCGAGGTGATGGAGAGCGGCGGCGACCTCCTCGTGGTCAAGGCGATCGAGCGCCGCAGCGGCCTCGCGCGTACCCACCGCTTCCCGGCCGCGCTCTTCGACCACCACGACTACCGCAAGTTCGTCGAGGTGCACGGGGCGTTGCTGAAACAGGTCGGTCGGCCGCCCTTCGAAGTTCTCTACGACGGCCGCCACAATGCCGCTCTGTCGTTCCAGGCCCTGCGCGGAGCGGTTCTGGAGCTCGCCCGCAAAGGCGTGCAGCTGACCCGGTTCAAGGGACTGGGCGAGATGAACGCCGAGCAGCTGCGCGAGACGACGATGGACCCGGCGAGCCGGACCCTGGCGCGCGTCACCCTGGAGGACGCGACCGCCGCCGACCAGATCTTCTCGATGCTGATGGGCGACCAGGTCGGCCCGCGCCGTGACTTCATCGAGACCCACGCGAAAGAGGTGCGCTTCCTCGATGTCTGACGCCAACGTCCTCACCGGAGGCCGCATAGAAGAGCGCGAGCTCGAGAAGGAGATGCGCTCGTCGTACCTCGATTACGCGATGAGCGTGATCGTCGGGCGGGCGTTGCCGGACGTCCGCGACGGGTTGAAGCCGGTGCACCGCCGGGTGCTCTACGCGATGCACGACATCGGCCTGCAGCCGACCCGGCCGTATCGCAAGTGCGCCTTCATCGTCGGCGAGGTGATGGGCAAGTACCACCCCCACGGCGACTCCGCGATCTACGACACCTTGGTGCGGATGGCGCAGGACTTCTCGCTGCGCTACATGCTCGTCGACGGGCAGGGGAACTTCGGCTCGATCGACGACGACCCGGCGGCGGCGATGCGGTACACCGAGGCCCGGCTCGGCCGGCTGGCGACCGAGCTGCTGCGCGACATCGACGCCGACACCGTCGACTTCGGCGCCAACTACGACGAATCGACGCAGGAGCCGCTGGTGCTGCCGGCGCGGTTCCCGAACCTGCTGGTCAACGGCACCTCCGGGATCGCCGTCGGGATGGCGACGAACATCCCGCCGCACAACCTCCGTGAGGTCTCCGCCGCGGTCGCCGCCTACATCGACGACCCGCAGATCGACCTCGAGGGCCTGATGCAACACGTCAAAGGCCCGGACTTCCCCGGCGGCGGGATCATGAGCCGCGAGGGGATTCGCGACGCCTACGCGTCGGGGCGCGGCAGCATCAAGGTGCGCGCCCGCGCCCATGTCGAGCCGCTGAAAGGGGGCAAGGAGGCGATCGTCGTCACCGAGCTGCCGTTCATGGTCAAGAAGGGCGGCGACGGCGGCCTGATCACGAAGATCGCCGACCTCGTCCGCGACAAGAAACTCGAGGGCATCTCCGACCTGCGCGACGAGTCCGACCGCTCGGGGATGCGCCTGGTCATCGAGCTGAAGCGCGGCGGGCCGCCGGCCAAAGTCGTTCTCAACAACCTCTACAAGAAAACGTCGATGCAGACGACCTTCGGCGCCAACATGGTGGCGCTGGTCGACGGCGTCCCGAAAACGCTGGGCCTGCGCGAGCTGATCCACCACTACGTGGAACACCAGCGCGAGGTGGTCACCCGCCGGACGCAGTACGAACTGCGGCGGGCCGAGGCCAGGGCCCACATCCTCGAGGGGTTGCTGATCGCCCTCGACAACCTCGACGCGGTGATCAAACTGATCCGCGCCTCCAGCGACCCCGACAGCGCCCGCGACGGGTTGATCGACAAATTCGAGCTCTCGCGCGAGCAGGCGCAGGCGATCCTCGACATGCGCCTGCAGCGCCTGACCGCGCTCGAGGCCGACAAAGTCCGGGCCGAGCACGCCGACCTGATGGAGCGGATCGGCGAGCTGCGGGCGATCCTCGGGGACGAGCTGCGGGTGATGGGCCTGGTCAAGGACGAGCTCGCCGAAATCGTCGAGTCCTACGGCGACGAGCGCCGGACCGAACTCGCCCACTTCGAGGGCGACGTCGGGATCGAGGACATGATCGCCGACCAGCAGATGGTGATCTCCCTGACCGCCTCGGGCTACGTCAAGCGGCTGCCGCTGGCGACCTACCGGCAGCAGCGCCGCGGCGGCGTCGGCGTGATGGGGATGAACCTCAAAGACGACGACTACATCGCCCACCTCCACATCTGCTCGACCCATGACTTCCTGCTCTTCTTCACCAACCGCGGCAAGGTCTACCGGCTCAAGGTCTACGAGCTGCCGGAGGGGTCGCGGACCGCGAAAGGGAGCTCGCTCAACAACCTGCTGCCGCTGCGCGAAGGCGAGCGGGTGATGGCGGTGATCCGGACCCGCGACTTCAAGGAGAACAAGTTCCTCGCTTTCGCCACCGCCAAGGGCCTGGTGAAGAAAACCGAGTTCCTCGCCTACAACACGCCGATCCGCGCCGACGGGATCATCGCGATCAAGGTCCGCGACGGCGACGAGCTGGTCCAGGTGCGCCTGACCTCGGGCGAAGACGACATCCTCATGGTCTCCCACTCTGGCCACGCCTCCCGCTTCTCCGAGGCGCACGTGCGGACGATGGGCCGCGACACCAGCGGCGTCAAAGGGATGAACGTCGCCGGCAAGGACAACCGCGTGCTGGCGATGGACGTCGCCCGCAACGACACCGAACTCTTCGTCGTCACCGAGAACGGCTACGGCAAGCGGACGCCGGTCTCCGAGTACCCGGTCAAGGGCCGCGGCACGAAAGGCGTCCTCACCATCAAGCTGACCGAGAAGAAGGGCGGCCTCACCGGCGCCCTGATCGTCGGCGAGCACGAGGACCTCCTCTTCATCTCCCAGAACGGGATGGTCCAGCGCACCTCGGTCGGCGGCATCTCGCAGATGGGCCGCTCGACGCAGGGCGTGAAGGTGATGAACATCAAGGACGACGACCAAGTCAGCGCGGTCGCCTTAGTGGTCGAGTCCGAGGAAGCAAACGCCGAGGCGGTCGCCGAGACCGACGGCCAGGGCGAGCTAGCCGAGGCTTCAGCGGACGGCGCCGACGAGTAGGACGGAGGAGGCGGCAGCGGCTGGGCTGCCGCCTCCTCCGACAGGTCCTAGAAGCCGACGTCGACCGTGGCGCCGTTGGTCGAGTCGAATGTCACCGCGCTGCCTTGCACGTACTGGCCTCCGCTTTTGACGCCCGTGCCATTGAACGGACAGGCGAACCCGTCTTTGGTCACGGTGTAGCCGAAGCCCAAACCGCCATTCTCAAATATGACCGATATGTCGCCTGCGGCTGTGTTGTTGGTGAGTGTGACCGACGGGATCGTCGTCTGCGACCCGATGGTCATCTGGCACGTCGATGCCGTGATGGTTATCGGAGAGCCTCCCCAGCATGCGACACCCCAGGTGGCGCTGTAGCTGTCGAAGCCACCGCTGGGGCTTTCCAAGACGTAGGCACAATTATTTACTTCCACCGTGGCGGAGAGAAACCCAAAGGCTCTACATTCAGAGTAAGTCGGCTTGATTTCGATGGAAAAGAACGCTGACGAGAGCGTACCTTTGAAATGGGATTTACATTCGACTTTGCCGGCTTCGGTGGTGAGCACATCGTTCCCTTTGGCGCTTTCTCCTGTGACGGTGGTGGGATAGGAGGACGCTGTGTAATCGCCTGCAACGGCGACGGAACTGACGACTACGGCAAGGGCACACATTGCAGCCAGCGCCCCACTGAAGACCTTCAACCTGTATGACATGTTTCGCTCCTCGACTACCTGGTTAACAGAGAACTCAAAGATTGCTTAAAGCATCCTGAGCAAAAGTCAAGGAATCGCGGGTGCGCGGATCGCTAGAAAGGCACTTCGACCAGCGCTTCGAAGCTCGGGCCCGTCAGCGGGAAGTGTGGCGCCCCGGGGAAGTTGACGTTGAGGTTGCCCGTCCAGGTCTCGGTGCCGTCGGGGAGGGCGTGGTAGCGGCCGGTGCCGTGGAAGGGGGCTGGGGGGACGAGGCGGCCGGTGGTGAGGGCTTCGTCGAACTTCAGGGTGCCCTGCTTGTGGACCAGGGCTAGGCGGACGATGGCCAGCTTTCCCCTGCTTTCTTCGTGGACGGCGACGAAGGTGCTCTTCTTCTTCGCCGCGATTGCGAGCAGGGCGGTCGAGTCGACGCCGTCTCGGGAGAGGGCCAGCATCGCTGCTTCGGGCTTGGCGAAGAGGAATTCGAGTTCGGAGAAGTCGAAGTGGCGATGGCGGCGGACGCGGCAGCGCTTGCCCACTCGGAGGATCGTTCCTTTCGCCCGGTGGATGCGAACCGAGACATAGCCGCCTTCGCCGCGGAACCTGAGGCTGCCGACGAAGAGGCCGTGCTGCCTGATCAGCTCGCGGCCGAAGCTGCAGCTCTTGCTGGGCTCGCGGTCGGGCGAGCGGCGGAAGCGCATCGAGACCTTTCCGAACTTGCCGAAGACGGCCTGCAGGCGTTCGGGCCGGGCGACGCCCTTCGTGAGGTAGGCGCTCATCGAGCGTTGCTTCTTGCCGCCTCGCCAGACGTTGAGGAGAAGGCCCGCGCCGTAGGTGCTGACCCCGACCTTGTACTCGTCCGCCTCGACCGTGAAGCCGGAGCGGAAGAACGGTTCCGGTCGCACGGCGGGTCCGCGTTCGGGCAGGGCCTGGTCGAGGAGGCGGCTGTGCGGCAGCGGCGGCAAGGGCGGAAGCGCCGAGCTCGCCCCCGCGGCCGGTGCCGTGCCGAGGACCAGGGTCAGCAGAGCCAGAAGGGGGAGCAAGCGCCTCATCGCACCGCCGCCGCCCGGCCGTAGAGGCGAGCGACTTCCTTGCCGAAGTAGGGACCGTAGGCGGGCGAGCCTTCGTCGAAGTAGCCGTAGTCGGTGACGCCGTTGAGGGTCTCGCCGCCTTCGATCATCCAGCCGCCGCCCGAAGCGCCGCCGTTCAGCTGACAGGTGACCGCGAGGTTGAGGGGCCCCGGTTCGACGAAGGAATTGGGGTCGTGGCCGAGGAACGGGGTGCCGCCGCAGAGCCGCTGGGTTTCGCCGTCGAAGGGCGGTTCGGCCGGGTAGCCGTGGACGTCGAAGACCTGCTTCGGCTTCAGGTTCCAGGCGATCCCGGCGCCGCCGACCGCCTCGGTCAGGGTCTGGCCGCGCTCGTTCGGCCCGACCACCATCGCGCCGACGTCGAAGTTCTCGCTGCCGCTGCGCCGCCACTGCTTCGTCGTGTCCAGCCAGCGCACCGGGAAGAGGCCGAAGGGCCGCTGGCCGTATCGGTAGGCGGGCACGAAAGCGGCGCGGGCGCGGTACCAGCGGCCGATGGAGCCGCCGCTGTGGATGCAGTGGCCGGCGGTGAAGACGACGCTGTGGTTGGGGGAGCGGACGGCGGTGCCCGAGCAGCGGCCGTAGCCGAGGAACCCGAGGTCGACGAAGATCGCCCCGTGGATGCGGAAGCCCGGCGCGGTCGGGTCGGGCACCTCGACGAAGTCGGAGCCGAAGTCGCCGGCCTGTGAGGCCGTTGCGGTCTTGCCTGATCCACTGCTGCCGCGCTCAGTGCGACCGTCGATCTCGAGCGGCTTGGCCGCCCGCATCCGCGCCGCCGTCCAGAACGAGGCGTCCTCGCGCGCCGGCGATCCCTTGACCCAGACCCCGGCCTCGCTGGTCGCCGCCCCGAGGGCAAGCGCCAGCATCGAGATGAAGAGCCCGGCAACGAGCGCACGCACCCGCTCGGCCCCGCCTGGCCAGACGATCATCGGCCGCAGTCTACTTGCGCGATCAGCAGCGCTGAGCGGTTCGGCGATCGCCGTCAGGCCGCCTGCGGCAGGTACTGCTCCCAGGCGGCGGGGATCTTCGGGCTGGCGACCTGGATGAAGACGGTCGGCGGCGGCGCCTTCGGGACCGTCGCCGGGTGCATGTGGATCTCCCGCGGCAGCCGGTTGCCCTTGCGGCGGTTGCAGGGCGGGCAGGCGGCGACGATGTTCTCCCAGACGGACTTGCCGCCGCGGGAGCGGGGGATGACGTGGTCGACGGTGAGCCCGGCTTTGGTCGAGCCGCAGTACTGGCAGGTCCAGGAGTCGCGGGCGAGGACGGCGCGGCGGGTGATCTTGCGGCGGTGCGCCTCGCGCGGGATCCGCACGTAGTTGACGAGGCGGATCACGTCGGGCCGCTCCATCGTCATGTGCTCCGAGTGCAGCGCCGCGCCCGCTCGCTGCTCCAGAAGTTCGGCCTTTTCCTTCAGGAGCAGGACAGCGGCCCTTCTCAACGTGCAGACGTTGATCGGCTCATACGTCGCGTTGAGTACCAGCACCCTGGCCATACTGCCCGGGAATTGTAGGCACCTCGGCGCCCCTCCTCGATTACCAAGGGACCTTCCGCGGCTCAGCCGGTCGGGTAGGAGCCGAGAATCTGGACCGAGGCGGCTTTCGTCCGCAGCGCCGCGACCGCCTCCGCGACGCCCGGATCGGCCTCCCTGCCCTCGAGATCGCAGAAGAACATGTAGCGCCCCAGGCCCTGGCGCAGCGGCCGGGACTCGATCCGGGTCAGGTTGATGCCGCGGTCGGAGAACTCGCTCAGGCACTCGACCAGGGCGCCCGGGTGGTCGGTCCCCGACCTCGGAGAAGACGAGCGAGGTCTTCCATGACCCCTCGCCGATCGGTTCGGTTCCACGGGGGGCGATCCAGACGAAGCGGGTGACGTTGTCGTCCTGGTCCTCGACCCCTTCGACCAGCAGCTCGCAGCCGTAGAGCGAGGCCGCCGCCCGCGCCCCGAGCGCCGCCCAGGGCCGCGAGGACTCGCTCACCATCCGCACCGCCGCCGCGGTGCTGCTGACGCTGCGCTGTTCGACCTCGGGAAGCTGCTCGCGGAGGAAGTGCTGGCATTGGGCCAGCGGCTGGGGGTGCGAGAGGACCGCCTCGACCTCGCCGACCCCGACCCCCTCGCGGGCGATCAGGTGCACCCGCACCCGGTAGTCGTGCTCGCCGACGATCGTCACCGCGCCGGCGTCGAAGGCGAGCGTGTCGAGGGTTTCGCGGACCGACCCCTCGAGCGAGTTCTCGATCGGGACCAGCGCCCGGTCGGCCTCGCCGCGCTCGACGGCGAGGATCGCGTCGGGGATCGTCGGCGTCCGCAGCGGCTCGTAGCCGCCCGCGGGTATCTCCTCCCCGAGCGCGTCCTCGGTGAAGGTGCCCGCGGGTCCGAGGTAGGCAATCCTCATGGCCGGATCAAACCAGAGCGGCGAGCCGCGCCGCTATTCGACGACCAGCGAGAAGGTGCCTTCGTTGTTTTCGGTCAGGGTCTCGCCGTCGACCGCTTCGACTTCGACTTCGAGCGTGACTTCGCCGCTCGGCGGTGGGGTCAGGGGGATCAGGGCGGTGCCGATTTCGCCGACCGGGAGTTCGTCGATTTCTCCCTTGACGGTGTTGCCTTCGTAGGTGACCGCGACGTTGACGCCGTTCTCGGTCGATTCGCCGACGTTGAGGACCTGGACTTCGACTTCGACCCCTTCTTCGCCGGCGATCGTGCTCGGCGCGCCTTCGACGAGTTCGGTGCCGTTGACGATGACGCTGCTGAGTTCGCTGCCGTGGACGCCGGAGACGCTCGAGGTGCTGCCGCCGCTGACCGCGCCGAGAGCGTCTTCGACCGTGCTCGCTTCAAGCCACTTTTCGTCCGGCAGGACGCTGCTCTTCGGCAGGTCGGAGTTGGAGATCCCGTTGGCGGCGAGGATGTTGTCGACTTCGGGCCGCACCACCTGTTCGTAGACGACGTCGCCGGCGAGCAGCTTCTGCATCTGCTTGGCGATGCCTTCCATCGCCTTGTCGGCGCCGGCGTCGCCGAGCGCGGTGCTCATCTTGGCGGCGATTTCGTCGAACGCGTTCGCCCGCAGCTCGTAGGAGAGCTCGAGGTTGCCCTGGGGGCGCGACATGTCGCCGGGGGTGTCGATCTCGTCGATCCGGGTCGCGTAGGCGTCCATGGCGCTGGCCGAGGCGTTGACCTGATCGGTGAAGTCGGTGACCGAGGCGTTCCCCGGGTCTTCGAGTTTGGCGAAGAAGGCTTTGCTCGTCTGCTGGGTCTCTTCGACGATCTGGGTGACGTTGCGGGCGTAGTCGCTGAGCTCGCGGTTGGCGCGGGCGTCGAGGCAGCCCTTGACCCCGAGCACGATCAGGATCAGCAGGACGAGGCCGCCGCCGAGGGCGAGCGCGCGCCGCAGCATGATCTGCTGGCGTTCGGGGCGACGGGGGGGCCGCTCGCGCCGGGTCGAACGTCGTGAGGTGAAGTCCTCCACTGGGGGCGGAAGTATGACTTCTGGAGCGGTTGTGCCGCCAGGAGCCGCCGCAAACGGCGCATTTTTCCCAATCGGCAGGCGAGCAGGAAGAGTTTCTTCACCGGCGAACTGAGGAAGAGCGATGGTTGGTTCGCTCGTGCTCAACCGCTTTCTGATCGAGCGCCGCATCGGCAGCGGCGGGTTCGGCGTCGTCTACGAGGCCTGGGACGGCCGGCTCGAGCGCCCCGTCGCCGTGAAGGCGATCGAGCAGCGCGGGGAGGCCGGCCGCCGGGTCTTGCGCGAGGCCCAGGCCGCCGCCCGCCTCAACCACCCGGGCATCGTCACCTTGTATGAGCTGGGGGAGGAGGACGGCAACGCACTGCTGGTCACCGAGCTGGTCGAGGGCTCGACCCTGGCCCGCCTCTCCGCCGCAGGCGAGATCTCCGACCGCGAGATCGGTGAGATCGGCGCCGACCTCTGCGAGGCTCTCGACCACGCCCACTCGCGCGGCGTCGTCCACCGCGACATCAAGCCGCAGAACGTGCAGGTGGTCTCGGACACCGAGGTGCGCGCCAAGCTGATGGACTTCGGCGTCGCCCACCTGGCCGACGCCGCCTCGCTGACCGCGGTCGGCGACGTCGTCGGCACCCTCGCCTACATGTCCCCCGAGCAGGCGGAGGGACGGCCGGCCGGCCCCGAGGCCGACGTCTACTCGCTGGCGCTGACCCTGTACGAGTGCTGGAGCGGCGAGAACCCGCACCGCCGCGCCACCCCGGCGGCGACCGCGCGGGCGATCGGCGGCCGCACCCGGGCGCTGCGCCGGCTCCGCCCCGACCTTCCCCGCGAGCTCACCGACAGCGTCGACGCCTGCCTCTCCTCCCGCCCCAACCACCGCCCCTCGCTGGAGCAGCTGGGGACGGCGATCGAGGACTCGCTCGAGGAGCTCAGCGACCGCCTGCCCGGCGCCTACGGCCACAGCGTCGCCACCCGGCTCGGGGCCCTCGCCGCCGCGCTCGCGGTCGGCGGCTTCCTCGCCGTCCACGGCGCGGCCCTCCCTTGAGCGCCGCCTTCCGCGGCGGCTCCTTCCCTAGGATTTCGCCATCGGCGCTCTGAGTCGACTGGAGTCGATGTTCGAAGGCCTCGTCGAGGGGGTCTTCAGCCGTGCCTTCAGCTCGGAGGTGCAGCCGGTCGAACTCGCCCGCAAGCTGGCGAAGGAAATGGACGCCCACAAGACCGCCTCGGTCCAGCGCGTCTACGTCCCCAACGAGTACACCGTCTTCCTCTCGCGCCAGGACCGCGGCAAGCTCGAAGGCTACGAGCGCTCGCTCGAGCAGGAGCTCTCCGGGTACCTGCTGGAGCACGCGCGGCGGCGCGGCTACGACCTCCTGACCCGGCCGCAGGTGGACTTCTCCACCGACGAGCGGCTGCGGCTCGGCGAGTTCGGGATCCAGGCGCGGCTGGTGAAGCCGCCGGCCCACGAGGGGCAGGCGCCCGAACAGGGGGAAGAGGGCCACACGATGGTCTACTCGGCGGTCCGCGAGCGCGATCGCAGCCGGCCGAAACGCCCCGAGGAGGCGGTCGGCGCCCTCGTCTCCACCCGCGCCGTCGTCTCGCTCGGCGACCGCCGCTACGTCCTCGACGGCCCGCGGGCGACGATCGGCCGCTCGAAGTCGGTCGAGTGCGTGCTCTCCGACCCCAACGTCTCCCGCCGTCACGCCGAGCTGCGCCGCGCCGACAACGGCGACTGGCAGATCGTCGACCTCGGCTCCACCAACGGGATCAAGGTCAACGGGCGCCGCGTTCCCTCGACCCGGCTCAGCCCCGGCGACCAGGTCACCGTCGGCACCACCACCTTCACCTTCGATATCGAGCAGTAGGGCGGCTGCCGCCCTCATTAAGGTGCGGGGTTCGTGGACTACGACCCCATCTCAGTAGCCCTCAAGTTCGGCTTCCTCGCCGTCCTCTACCTCTTCGTGCTCGTGATCGCGCGCAGCGCCCTCAAGGACCTGCGCCGGACCTACGCGCCGGCCCCCGACGCGACCGGTTTCCACGCCGCCCCGGCCTTCGCCGAGGGGCCGCGCGGGCCGGATGCCTGGCTGGTTGTCGAGCGCGGCGGCGGCCTCGAGCGCGACCACCGCTTCGACCTGATCGGCGGCCTCTCGATCGGCCGCTCGAAGGAGGCCGACGTGCAGATCGAGGATCGCTACGCCTCCGGGCTGCACGCCCGCGTCTTCTCGCGCGAAGGGCGGTTCTTCGTCGAGGACATGAGCTCGACCAACGGGACCTTGCTGAACGGCGCCACCCTGCAGGGGGAGGCGGAGCTGATCGACCGCGACACGGTCCAGATCGGCGACACGACCTTCAGGTTCGAGACGGGCTGATGGCGCTGCGGATCGCCGAGGAAGCCGTTCGCACCGACACCGGGCGGCAGCGCAACGCCAACGAGGACTCGCTCTACGTCGCCGCGCCGCTGTTCGTCGTCGCCGACGGGATGGGGGGCGCGCAGGCGGGCGAGGTGGCCTCGAAGGCGGCGGCCGAGTCGTTCGCCGGCGAGCTGCCGCAGATGCCGCCCGAGCAGGTGCTGGAGGAGACGATCGAGGGTGCCAACCGGACGATCCACGAGCTCGCCCGCAAGGACCCCGGTCTGGCCGGGATGGGGACGACGACGACGGCGGCGATCGTCGACCTCGAGGGCGAGGAGGTGGCGATCGGCCACGTCGGCGACAGCCGCGCCTACCGCCTCCGCAACGGCAAGCTCGAACAGCTGACCCGCGACCACTCGCTGGTCGAGGAGATGCGGCGCAAAGGCCAGCTGACCGACGCCCAGGCCGAGGACCACCCGCAGCGCTCGATCATCACCCGCGCCCTCGGCCCCGAACCGGAGGTCCAGGTCGACGTGCAGACGGTCCCCGCCCAGCACGGCGACGTCTTCCTGATCTGCTCCGACGGCCTGACGACGATGCTCGACGACGAGCAGATCGCCCGCCTCCTCGCCCGCGCGACCTCGCTGAGCTCGGCGGTGAAGACGCTGGTCGACGAAGCCAACCGGGCCGGCGGCCGCGACAACATCACCGTCGTCGCCTTCCGCCTTGCCGACCCGGCGGCGCCCGAGTCCGGCAACCCCGGGGCCGGGCCCGAGGAGGGCGCGACCCTGATCGGCGACAGCGCCGAGGAGGCGGGGCTGACCGCGACCGAGGTCCGCCGCCGCGCCGCCGCCGAGGCCGCCCGCAAGCGCCGCGAGGAGGCCGCGGGTCAGCCGCGCCGCCGCGGGCTGCGGCGGGCGCTGAAGGCGCTGGCCGTGCTCCTCGTCCTCGCCGCCGTCGCCTTCGGCGCCTGGTACGGCAACCGCCAGATCTGGTTCCTCGGCACCGACGAATCGGGCCGGGTGGCGCTCTACCGCGGCGCCCCCTACGAGCTGCCCTTCGGGATCGATCTCTACTCCGAGCGCTACGCCAGCCCGATCCAGACCGGGTCGCTGCCGGCCCGGCGCCAGGACGCGGTCACCGGGCACAAGCTGCGCTCGCGCAGCGACGCCGTTTCGCTGATCGAAGACATCGAAAAGTCCGAGGGGCTTCGTTGACGTCGGCTGGCGCCAATGGCCGCTAGGAACCGGGAGCTGCTCGCCCTGGTTCCCGTCGCCGTCCTGCTCACCGCGGGCTTCGCCGCGGTCTTCTCGCAGGAGAACGAACAGCTCGGCAACCTCAGCCTGATCTACGGCGCCTACTTCCTGGCGCTCTGCCTGGTCACCCACGTCTATCTGCGGATCCGGCTGCCCGACGCCGACCCCTACCTGTTCCCGCTGATGGCGACGCTGACCGCCTTCGGGCTGGTGATGGTCTACCGGATCGACGAGGGGCTGGCGCGCGACCAGGCCAATTGGTTCGTCCTCGGGCTCGTCCTCTTCGCGCTGACGATCCAGTTCCTGCGCGACTACGAGGTGCTGGAGCGCTACCGCTACACGATCGCGATCGGCGGCCTGCTGCTGCTGCTGGCGCCGCGGGTGCCGGGGATCGGCCAGCAGGTCAACGGCGCCTACCTCGGGGTGAAGATCGGCCCGCTCGCCTTCCAGCCGGCCGAGTTCACGAAGATCGCGATCGTCGTCTTCCTCGCCAGCTACCTGCGCGAGCACCGCGAGGTCCTGATCGTCGGCGCCCGCCGCGTGCTCGGGGTGACGCTGCCGCCGCTGAAGCACTTCGGGCCGATGCTGGTCGTCTGGGGCGCCTCGATGTTCATGCTCGTCTTCATCCGCGACCTCGGCAGCTCGCTAATGTTCTTCGCCGCCTTCCTGGCGTTGCTCTACGTCGCCACCGGGCGCTTCTCCTTCGTCGTCATCGGGATGGCGATGTTCCTGCTCGGCGCCTGGTTCTTCGCCAGCACCGTGCCCCACGTCCACGAGCGCGTCGACATCTGGCTCCACCCCTACGAAGACCCGCAGGGGAGCGGCTACCAGATCCTCAACTCGATCTTCGCCCAGGCTGACGGCGGCCTCTTCGGCAAAGGGTTCGGCGAGGCGCTGATCACCGTGCCGGGTACCGACAACTCGCTGCTGCCGGCGGCGCAGACGGACATGATCTACGCGCTGATCGTCAACGAGGTCGGTCTCTTCGGCGCCTGCGGGGTCGTCCTCGTCTACATGCTGGTCGCCGCCCGCGGCTTCAAGATCGCGCTGATCGCCGGGGACGGCTTCTCGAAGCTGCTGGCGACCGGGCTGACCGCGGTCTTCGCGATCCAGGCCTTCGTGATCATCGGCGGCGTCACCAGGGTGATCCCGCTGACCGGCGTCACCCTGCCCTTCATCAGCTACGGCGGCAGCTCGATCGTCGCCAACTTCGTCCTCCTGGCGCTGCTGCTGCTGGTCTCCGACCGGGCCCGGCGCGAGGCGGCCGAACCGGCGGGCCGGGTAGCGGCCCTGGGAGCGACGGCGTGAACCGCCAGATCGTCAAGCTCTTCGGCCTTCATCGATGGTCCTCTTCGGGGTCCTGATCGGCTTCACGTCCTACTGGTCGGTCTTCGACGCCGAGGCGCTGAAGGAAAAAGACGTGAACAAGCGGCCGCTGTTCGAGCAGCAGCAGATCCCCCGCGGCCGCATCCTCGCCGCCGACGGCACGGTGATCGCGAAGTCGGTGGCGAAGGGCAAGGGCGCCGCGAAGCGCTACGTGCGCCGCTACCCCGAAGGCTCGCTGTTCGGCCACCCGATCGGCTACAGCTTCGTCCAATACGGCGACTCCGAGTTCGAGCAGTTCCACAACGACGAACTGATCGGCGAAGAGTCCGAATTCACCTCGATCGCTCGACGAGCTGCTCGGCCACACCCAGGAAGGCAACGACATCGTCACCAGCCTCGACGCCGACGCGCAGAGGCTGGCGCTGTCAGAGCTCGAGGAAGCCGGCTTCGGCGCCGTCGTCGCGATCGAGCCGAGCACCGGCGCGGTCAAGGTGATGGCCTCCAACGCGCCTTTCGACCCCAACCGCGTGCCCTACGAATACTCGAAGCTGGCAAACAACGGAATCGAAACGCCGCTGCTCAACCGGGCGACGCAGGGGCGCTACCCGCCCGGCTCGACCTTCAAGGTGGTGACCGCGGCCGCCGGCCTCGACAGCGGCGCGATCACGCCGGAAACGACGATCGACGCCCCGGGTTCGCTGGAAGTCGAAGGGACGCCGCTGGAAAACGACTTCGGCGAGGACTTCTTCGGCGACCAGCCTCGACACCGCCCTGACCAACTCGGTCAACACCTGGTTCGGCCAGCTCGGGCAGAAGCTCGGCAAGGACACCCTGTTCGAATACATGGAACGGTTCGGCTTCAACTCCAAGCCGCCGATCGACCTGCCGGAAGAAGAGGTCCTGCCGAGCGGGGTCTACGACATTGAAAACGACGAACTCCTCCACGCCAACGACCCGGTCGACCTCGCGCGCGTCGCGATCGGCCAGGAGCGGCTGCTGGCGACGCCGCTGCAGATGGCGCTGGTCGCCGCGGCGGTCGCCAACGGCGGCAAGCTGATGAAGCCGCAGATCTGGAAGCGGGTGGTCGACCCCGACGGCCGCACGATCGAGACGATGGACCCGTCCGACTACAGCGAGGCGGTCAGCGAGCAGACGGCGGAAGAGCTGACGACGGCGATGGAAGGCGTGGTCAGCGAAGGGACCGGCACCAACGCCGCGATCCCCGGCGTCCCGGTCGCCGGCAAGACCGGGACCGCGGAAACGCCGGGCAACCTCGCCTGCGGCGGCGGCGAAGACGAGAACCAGGCCTGGTTCATCGGCTTCGCCCCGGCCGACGACCCGCAGATCGCGATCGCGGCCTCGGTCGAGTGCACGGAACAGTTCGGCAACGACATCGCGGCGCCGATCTTCAGCGACGTCGCGGAAGCGATCCTGAACGGCGAATGAGGAGGAGAGCGGTGGCTGAGGTCAGCGAGGGAAGCATCGTCGACGGCCGCTACCGGGTCATCCGCCGGATCGGCAGCGGCGGCATGGCCGACGTCTGGCTGGCCGAGGACGCCCACCTGCAGCGGCAGGTGGCGCTGAAGGTCCTCCACCGCCGCTTCGCTCCAGGACCGCGAGTTCGTCGCCCGCTTCCAGCGCGAGGCCGAGGCACGCCGCCGGCCTCCAGCACCCGAACATCGTCGCCGTCTACGACCGCGGCGAGGACGGCGACGTCAACTACATCGCCATGCGCTACGTGCAGGGGCCGACCCTGAAGGAGCTGATCGACCGCGGCCTCAGCCCCGACCAGGCGGCGGCGCTGGTCCGCCAGGTGCTGGAGGCGGCGCGCTTCGCCCACCGCAACGGGATCGTCCACCGCGACCTGAAGCCGCAGAACGTGATCGTCGACGAGGAGGGCAAGGCGGTCGTCACCGACTTCGGCATCGCCCGCGCCGGCGTTTCCGAGATCACCCAGACCGGCTCGGTGATGGGCACGCCGCACTACCTCTCGCCCGAGCAGGCGCAGGGCTTCGAGGTGACGCCGGTCTCCGACCTCTACTCGATCGGGGTGATCCTCTACGAGGCGCTGACCGGCCGGGTCCCCTTCGAGGGCGAAAGCGCGGTGGCGGTCGCGATGAAACAGGTCGCCGAGACGCCGCAGCGGCCGAGCTCGATCAACCCGCAGGTCTCGCCGGCGCTCGACGCGGTGGTGATGCGGGCGCTGGAGAAGGAACCGGGCCAGCGCTTCCAGAGCGCCGACGCCTTCATCGCCGCCCTCGACGCGGCGCTGAAAGAGCCGGGCGCTGAGCCGGCAGACGGCGGCCTTCGCGGCGGCTCCGCCGGTCGTCGCGACGCCGGAGGAGATCGAGGACGAGCGCAAACGCAACTGGTGGCTCTGGGCGCTGCTGGTCGGCGCGATCGTGATCGGCATCCTCGTCGGCCTGGCGCTGACCCGCGACACGACGACCAAGGTCCCCGGCGTCACCGGCAACCAGCTCAACGTCGCGATCACCCTGCTCGAGCAGGACGGCTTCTCGGTCGGCGAAGTGATCCGGGTGCAGCGCGACGCGCCGGCGAACGAAGTGCTGGAGCAGGACCCGCCGGCCTCGCCGCCGGAGGCCTCGCTCGACTGCGCCTTCATCACCTTCTTCTGCTCGAAGCCCGAGGTGACGCTGACGGTCAGCTCCGGGCCCGGCAGCGGCAAGGTCCCGTCGGTCGCCGGCGAAAGCGAGGAAGAGGCGACGCGGAAGTTGGAAGCGGCGGGCTTCGAAGTCGCGGTCCAGCGGGTCAACTCCGACTCGGTCGAATCGGGACAGGTGATCCGCTCCGAACCGGGCGGCGGGCAGACGGCCACCAACGGCTCGACGGTGACGATCTTCGTCTCCCGCGGCCCGAAGCTGGTCGCGGTGCCGGTGCTGGTCGGCGCCCAGCGCGAAACGGCGGTGCAGCGAATCCGCAGCCGCGGCCTCGAGCCGAGCGTCTCCGAAGAGGAAAGCTCCGAACCCGAAGGGGCGGGTGATCCGCCAGGCCCCGGACGCGGGCAGCAAGGTCGAAGCGGGCGCGACGGTCTCGATCGTCGTCTCCGGCGGCGAAGAAGCCGAACAGGCGAAGGTGCCGAACGTGATCGGCAAGGAACGCCGCGAAGCGGTCGAAGCGCTCCGCGCCGCCGGCCTCACCCCCAGCGTCGAAGAAGAAGAAACCGAAGTCCCCGGCCAGGTCGGCCGCGTGATCGACCAGTTCCCGCCGCCGGGCTCGGAAGAGGAACCGGGGACGACGGTGACGATCACCGTCGGCAAGCGGGCGGCCGCGCCGGCCGAAGAAGGGGAAGAAGAATGAGAGTGGCGGTGCTGGCGGGCGGCCGCTCCTCCGAGCACGACGTCTCGCTGCGCTCCGGGGCGGCGGTCGCGCGCGGCCTGCGCGAGGGGGGCCACGAGGCGGTCGAGGTGACGATCGCTCGCGACGGCCGCTGGAGCGCTCCCGGCGGCTCCGTCGAGCTGGTTCCCGGCGCGGGCCTGCTCGGCGCCGACGCGGTCTTCCCGGCCCTGCACGGAGCCTTCGGCGAGGACGGCAGCGTCCAGGGGCTGCTGGAGTGGCTCGACGTCCCCTACGTCGGCTCCGACGTCCTCGCCTCGGCGATCTGCATGGACAAGCTGACGCTGAAGCGCCTGTTTGCCGAGCACGGGGTGCCGCAGGTCGAGTTCGCCGCGGTCGAAGGCAACGACTGGTGGGGGCGCTGCGAGCAGCTCGGCCTGCCGCTCTGGGTGAAGCCGTCGCGGATGGGCTCCAGCGTCGGCATCACCCGGGTCGAGAAGCTCGACGACCTCGACGCCGCGGTCGAGCTGGCGCTGCGGCATGACCCGCGGGTGATCGTCGAGGCCTCGGCCGGGGGCCGCGAGGTCGAGTGCTCGGTCCTCGGCAACGCCGAGCCGCAGGCCTCGCTGCCGGGCGAGATCGTCTCCCAGGGGGTCTGGTACGACTTCGAGGCCAAGTACACGGAGGGGGGGATGGAGCTGCGCGTGCCGGCGCCGATCGGCACCGAGGCGGTCGAGCGGGTGCGCGAGCTCGCCGTCTCGGTCTTCACCCTCGCCGGCTGCTCCGGCCTCGCCCGCTGCGATTTCTTCGTCGAGACCGGCGGGACGGTGCTCGTCAACGAGATCAACACGATGCCCGGCTTCACCGACACGTCCGTCTTCGCCAAGCTCTTCGAGGCGACCGGGATCGGCTACGCCGACCTCTGCGAGCGGCTGGTGAAGCTGGCGGTCGAGCGACACCGAGAGGCGCGCTCCTACGAGTTCTGACGGTTAGACCCGGTACATCTGGGTACCCGATGGTTATCGCGCAGGTGCCCGACGCGGACACCTGCGCCCGAGGCGATGCGATGACCACTGAACTCAAGGGGATCGATGATCTGACGCCATCCGAGCGCGAGGACGCCTGCCTCGCAGGCGCCTCGGTCGCCGAGATCCTTCGCATGCTCAGCTCCGGGGCCACCGGCGCGATCCTGATGGCCCTCGGCAAGGGGCCGCTGCGGACGAAGAGCCTGACCGAGCAGGTCCCGGGCTACGCGCCGCGGACGATCTACCGTTACGCCGGCAAGCTGGCCGAACTGGAAGTGGTCGAGCGCGAGGAGGAACCGGGTGTCCCCTCGAAAGTGGTCCACACCCTCACGGACCCCTGCGGAGCCGACCTCTACGCGCTGGTCAACCGCTTCGCCGACGCCTCGCTGTCGCGCCTCCCGGACGGCCGCATCGACGCCCACACCTGGGCGTCCCTGGGCCTTCTGGCGGATATGTGGGAAGCCGGGATGGTCGAGGACCTCAGCTGCGAGGGACGCTCGCCGACCGACCTGGCGCGGGGCCGGCACGAGCTCAGCTACCACCAGGTCAACCGCCGGGCCGGCCTCTTCAAAACCGGCGGCCTGCTCGAGGAGTGGCAGGGGCCAGGCCGCAGCCGCTATTACGGACTGACCGAGAAGACCCGCCGCAAAATGGGCCTGCTCGCCGGCATCGCCCGCTGGCGCCATCACCACGTGGTCGCCGAGGACGAAGAAGGGATGACGGCGGAGGAGATGGCGACCGTCCTCAAAGTCGCCCTGCCGC
The DNA here is from genome assembly GCA_963779815.1 of uncultured Actinomycetes bacterium. Classification (GTDB taxonomy): domain Bacteria; phylum Actinomycetota; class Thermoleophilia; order Solirubrobacterales; family 70-9; genus VAYN01. Next base: position 542,461 of record CAVZZR010000001.1, read on the forward strand.
TGGTTCGCCTCCCAGAACACCGCCGCAAGCGCCTGCTCCTGGAAGTGCGCGGCGAGGACGACGACGCAGGATCACAGGGGGAGGAGGTCTGGGTGGAAGTGAAAGGAGACGGCAGCCTCCACAGCTGCGTCGAGGCCCCTGGCGATCCGGACGGCTGCGGGCGCGGCAAGGTCGGCGATTGGATGCCGGTGGCGCTCGACGGGCAGCTCGAGGGCATCGAAACTCTCGGGGACGAGAAACTCACCCACGAAGCCGCCATGGGCCTGTCCGACGCGTTCTGGAATCCCCGCGCCTTTTGAGGAATGCAAGCGCGGGCGCCGAGGCGCGCGTGCCCGACTCGGCAACCCTGTCGATTCCAGGGCCTTTCTCCGGCTGACGAGGGGCTCCTCGTCAGCCACTTCTGCATCGCGCACCCGGTAGTTGCCGAACGCCGGACCGCCAGCTAACTCTTGAGCAACCGCTGAGGTCGGATCGGGGATCAAGGGAGGAAGTCATGCCGAGGAAACGGATGTTGTGGTCGATGGCAGTAGTCGTGATCATTGTTGGTGCTCAAGCGTCCTCTGCTTTTGCAGATGGGGAATTAGCGACCTTTCCGGCTGGGAACTCGGTGGTCGCCACAGGAGCCCAGAGCGGCACCAACCATAGGCTCACGCTGACAGACCACTCTGTCGGAGGAGGTGGCTTCTGGACCTTCGAATGCACCGCCGTCAACCTCACCGGGACGACCGGCTTTGAAACTGGCGCCAAAGCCATCACTGTTCACCCGATATACGAAGGGTGCACGATCGGTGGGATAGCCATCACGTTTACCACCACCAACTGCAACTACGTCTATCACCTGGGGGAAGAAACCGCTTCGGGTTGGTTGGTCACTACAGACATCTCCTGCTCCGAAGGATCGGCAATCACCATAGTCACCGGCACCTGCGAACTGAAAATCGAATCACAAACCGGATTGGCGGGGGGCGAAGCGACAAACTCCGGGAGCGCGAGCCCAGAAACCGCCATGGACCTGGTTATCCACCAAAACGTCACCAACCTCAAATACACGGTGCTCAAAGATGGATTAGGTTGCGCGCTCAGCGGAACTGGCACCTTCGGCAAAGGCGACTACACCGGGACAACTACAATGACGGCCCACGACGCTGTGACGGCCTCCCAGGTAGGTCTGACAGTAGGGGAATCGCCACCGCCACCTCCCCCCGGGCTTATCGCAACAGGCGAACAGGTTGGGCGGAATTCCCTTCAACTCACAGATCACCTGATCTCCGGCAAAGCGGCGACGGCGGAATGCCAAAGCCTGAGTTCGGCCGCGAGCGAACCGGTAGCCAATCTCGAAGAAACCATCCTCATTCACCCGGAATACAAAGAATGCACGGCTTTCGGGCTGAAAGCGACTATAGCCACGACCGGGTGCAATTACCTCTTCCACATCAATAGTCCCGCGGGAAGTGGTCGACATGTCACGACGGACGTTTCGTGCAGCGCCGGCTCGTCGGTCAAGGTCATCGCAGGCCTGTGTGAAGTGACGATCGGGTCTCAGGTTGGTCTGACCACATCGGAAGCAGTGAATTCAGGCACCGAAGAAGCGATGGATCTGCTGCTCCACACAAATATCAACGGGATTCACTACACCGTGGTCAAAGACGGGATCGGATGTCCGCTGAGCGGTACGGGCAGCTTCAGTAAAGGCGATTACACGGGGACAACCACACTGCAGGCCCACGACTCTGTCACTAAAGCCGCTGTCGACCTGACAATCAAACCTCCGCCATCGTTGATCGCCACAGGAGAACAGAGCGGTGAAAACACCATCCAGCTCACAGATCACCCGATCTCCGGTGAACCGGCGAGCGTCAAATGCAAAGCGATGACTTTGACGGGAACGGAAGCGGTGGGAGCCGTGGAAGAAGAACTACGCGTGCATCCCGAATACAAAGAATGCACCGCCTTCGGGGCAGCGGCGACGGTAACGACGACCAACTGCGACTACCTGTTCCACATCGGCTCGGCGACGGCGGGTGGATGGCACGCGACGACGGACGTGGCCTGCAGCGGCGGTTCGACGATCAAAATCGTCTCGGGCAACTGCGAAGTCACGATCAAAGGCGAAACCGGCTTGACGACATCGGAGCTTACAAACAGCGGGACGGAAGCTGAAATGGACCTCTTGCTCCATACATCGATCACCGGCGTCCACTACACCGTCGTCAAAGATGGCACCGGCTGCCCGCTAAGCGGCACCGGGGAATTCAGCCAGGGCGACTACACGGGCACGACCACAATCAAAGCCCACGACTCCGAAACGCTGGAACCAACGGACATCACAAAGACCTAGCTTTGCTCAGTAGGCCGTGGTGCGGGACCGGGGCCGTGGCGTCGCCTTGTAGCGGCGCCCAGCTCCGCGGTTCCACAGGGCGCTGTCGACCTCTGCGGGAGAGAGGTAGGAGGCGCGGGTCAGGAACTCGATCGCGTGGACGGCGCAGGCGCGCAGCTCGATCTCCTCGAGAGAGCCGTGCTCCAGTAGTTCCTCGGCTTCGATCCTCGCCGTCAGATCGGGATCGAGCTGCAGCACTCCATCGACCCGCAGGACGTGTGGCACGAGGTTGTCGGCAAACGCCGTGAGCTCCTCGAATCCCGGCAGCTCGGCGACGCCGGCGCGACGAAGGTCGGCGGCGGCGATCTGGGCGCGCTTGAAGAAGGGGATCTCGCGACCGTCGTAGGAGGAGACGTCGGCGAATGAGTCCCAGCCGGCGAAGATCGTGGCGAGCGCGGGGATCGAGTCGGCCGCTCCGACGACGCCGAGATAGCGCCCCTCGTGGTCCTCGAGCAGATGAGCGCCGACATCCTGGAGGACCGCCGCGAACTGGGCCATCAGCGGGTGGTCGGGGTCCTGCCGCAACATCGCGGCCACGGCCGCCGTGTCGAGCGCGATCAGCTCCTCGACAGTCCACGGCCCCTCTGCCTCGAAGCGCTCGCTCAACCCCGCCGCCATCGTTCCGTAGCCGCTCAGCCCCGCCCGCTTGCGGATCGTCGGCCACCAGCCGGAGCCGAAGTTGATCGCGTTCATGCAGATCGCGTAGGCGGCGACCGCTTCGGGGTCGCCGGCGCCCACCGGTGGCTCGGCCGCTTCGGCCCCGGGGTCCGGCAGGCCGCGCGCGTAGCCCTCGATCCGGTCCTCGTCGATGCGGACGAAACGGGCGCGCTCCGCCACCCAGGCGCAGGCGGCGCGAACTTCGGCGGGGAGGGAAACTGGCGCCATGGCTGAGACAGAGATACAGATCCGCGAGGCGAAGGTGGAGGACGTCGCCGCCCGCGGCCTCTACGAGAAGCTGGGCTTCACCAACGAGGAAGGGCCGCAGGCGACGACGATGCTCTATTACGAGTTGCAGCTCTAGTTGTGTGCTGTTGCCTGGCGTGCTGTCGCTTGTGTCAGTTCACCGCCGCCAGGAGTGCGTTTGCGCCGCCGACCATGCCCGCCTGGTTGGGATGGATCGGCGCCGCCGGGTTGGTCGGCACCAGCGGCTCCACCCAGCGGGTCGAGCTGCCCTTGCAGGCGTCGTGGCCGATGCTGGCGCTGTACCAGCTGACCAGGGTCGCCCCGTTCGCCGCCGCCTGCGTCGCCAGCATGCCGTTCAGCCGCTGCTCGGTCGAGCGCAGGTAGGGGACGTCCTGGAACCCGATCGGCATCTGCGGCCAGCAGCCGTACCCGGTCTCCGGGAAGATCGCCGGATAGTTGAGGACGTAGACTTTCGCCGCCGGCGCGCGGCTGTGGATCCCCTGCAGGACCGCCGCGACTTTCGGTGCCGTCGCTTCGATCCGCGCTTTCAGCTGGTCGACCCCGCCGGCGTTGTATTTGTCGAGGCAGGGATGGCTGAAGGGGTTGTAGGTGACGCAGCTTTCCGCGACTTCGGAGAAGCCAATGTCGTTGCCGCCGATCGTCAGCGTCACCACCGTCGTGTCGACGTTCAGCGAGTTGAACTGCGGTGGGTTGGGACCGTCCGGTTCGACGTTCTGCGGTTCGGTCATGTGGTTGGTCTTGGCGCCGCTGCAGGTGGCGTCACGCAGGCTCAGCCCGATGCCGGGCGCCGCCAGGTGGGCGTAGTTGTTGCTCGACTTGAGGCAGCCGAGCGGCAGCAGCGGGTTCGGGATCAGCGGCCCGGCAGCGTAGGAGTCGCCGAGGGCCACGTAGTTCGCTGCCCGCGCCGCGGTGGCGGTGACGGCCAGCGCCAGCGCCGCGACCGCGAGCAGTAGGAGCCATGCCATGCGGGCGCGGCTCGGGGTTGACTGGGTCATCTGCCTCTCCTTCCAAGAAGCTCAATTTTTCTTATAGTAACTTTTGGGTAGGGATTTGGGAAGCGGGAACCGAAGAGAAAGCGGGAGGTTGCGATGAAGCGCAGGCTTTTGGCGTTGCTGACGGTGGTCGTCGGGATGCTCGGCTTGGGGGCGGGCAGCGCTCAGGCCGAACTGCCGGTGATCTGGAACGGCGTCTATGGCTACGCCCACACCAGCCCCACCGCGAGCCCTCCCGGCGCCAACGACTGGGCCTGCAAACCGACCGCCGCCCACCCGCGCCCGGTCGTCCTCGTCCACGGCACCTTCGCCGACATGTCGAACAGCTGGCAGGCGATCTCGCCGCTGCTGAAGAACAACGGCTACTGCGTCTTCGCCCTCAACTACGGCTCCTACGCCGGCAGCGGCGCGACCGGCGTCTACGGCACCGGGGAGATCCGCAACTCGGCGGCTGAGCTCAACGCCTTCGTCGACAAAGTCCGGGCCGCGACCGGCGCCGCCGAGGTCGACATCGTCGGCCACTCGCAGGGTGGGATGATGCCGCGCTACTACCTCAAGTTCCTCGGTGGGGCGGAAGAGGTCCACGCCCTCGTCGGCCTCTCGCCCTCCAACCACGGCACCACGGTCGGGGGGATCGGCCTCCTCGCCCGCTTCTTCCCCGGCGGCGAACAGTTCACCGGCGCCCTCTGTCCTGCCTGCGAGGAGCAGATCGTCGGCTCGGCCTTCCTCGCCGAACTGAACAGCGGCGGCGACACCGTGCCGGGAGTCGAATACACGGTGATCCAGACCCGCTACGACCAGGTCGTCACCCCCTACACCTCGGCCTTCCTCTCGGGCTCGAGCGTGAAAAACATCCTCCTGCAGAACCAGTGCATCCTCGACCTCGGCGACCACCTCTCGATGCCCTACGACCACATCGTCGGCGCCGACGTCCTCACCGCTCTGGACCCCGCCCACCCGCGCGGGTTCTTCTGCACCCCGATCGCGCCGACGGCCGGCGGCTGAGGAACGGGCTCAGTGACCTGAGCCGTTTCCGTTGCTCTCCCCGCGGTAAGGGCCCGGCTTCGGCCGGGGCTTGCCGCCGGGGAAGGCGAGCCGGAGGATCGTCCGCTGGACCATCCCCAGCTGCTGGCTGAACGGGCCGCTGTTGTACGGCAGCCCGTAGCGCTCGCAGATCTCTTTCACCTGCGGGGCGATCTCCGCGTAGCGGGTACTCGGCATATCGGGAAAGAGGTGGTGCTCGACCTGGTAGCTGAGGTTGCCGCTGGCGACGTGGAAGAGCGGGCCGCCCTCGATGTTGGCGGAGCCGGTGAGCTGGCGGATGTACCAGCCCCCCCTGCTCTCGTTCTCGACCTCCTGCTGGGAGAAGGTGTAGGTCTGGTCGGGGAAGTGACCGCAGAAGATGATCGCGTAGGCCCAGGCGTTGCGGACGACGTTCGCCGTCGCGTCTGCCTTGGCGGTGGCGCGGAAGGTCTTGGCGCCGCTGTTCAGCGTCGCTTCCACCACCGGCGCCCAGCGACTGCTGCGCCGCCGCCGCTTGACCCGCCCGAGGATCCCGCGAGGCTGCTGCCGCTGGCGCCGCGTCTCCACCACCACGTCGACCGCGGTCGCCGCCAGGGCACTGACCAGCGGCCAGGCGATGTAGTCCTTGACGATCTGGCTTTTCGCCTTGCCGGCGATCCCCTTCAGCTCCCGCTTCACCTGGTGCATCGGCTTGCGGCCCTTGCGGATCGCCTCGAAATCGAGGTCGTGCAGGGCCACGCCCCACTCGAACAGCGCCGCCAGGATCAGGTTGTAGATCGGCTGCGCGAGGTAGACCGGGTGCCAGCTTCTGCGCCGGGTCGATCCGCATGATCTCGTAGCCGAGGTCCTTGTCCTTGCCGCGGATGTTGGTGTAGGTGTGGTGGACGAAGTTGTGGGAGTGCTTCCAGGCCTCGGCGGTCGAGGCGGTGTCCCAGTCCCAGGTCGCCGAGTGGATGCGCGGGTCGTTCATCCAGTCCCACTGGCCGTGCATGACGTTGTGGCCGATCTCCATGTTCTCGAGGATCTTCGCGGCGGAGAGAGCGGTGGTTCCCGCGACCCAGGCGCCGCGGTTGCGGGAGGCGAGGAGCAGGACCCGGCCGAGCACCGCCAGCCGGCGCTGCATCTCGATCATGCTCTCGATGTAGCGGCGGTCGCGGTCGCCGAGCTCGCCCATCACCCGGTCGCGGATCGCGTCGAACTCGCGTCCCAGCTCGTCCAGCTGCTCCTCGGAGAGGTGCGCGAGCGGGCTCTCGATCTGGGTGTCTATCGGTGCAGTGGTGGTCGTGCTCATCTGAATTTCACTTCCTCTCTCTCAGAGTGCAATTTCGACGTCGCCTTCGGGCGCGTTGACGCAGGTCCGCACCATCTCGTCCTCCTGGCCGTAGACCTCGCCCGTCCGCAGGTCGCGGACCTGTCCCGAGCAGAGGCGGCCGATGCAGGTGTGGCAGATCCCCATCCGGCAGCCGTAGGGGAGCTCGGCGCCGGCTTCCTCGCCGGCGACGAGGATCGGCGTGCCGCCGTCGGAGCTGGTCTCGACCCCGCTCTTGGTGAAGCGGATCGCGCCGCCCTCGCCGGCGACGGTGACGTCGCCCCCGATCACCGGCTGGAAGCGCTCCATCTCCAGCAGCTCGGGGTCGCCCTCCGCCCGCCAGTGCTGAACCAGCGCGTCGAGCATCTCGCCCGGGCCGGAGGCGAAGGTGCGCCGCTCGCGCCAGTCGGGGCAGAGCTCGTCGAGGTGGGCCGGCGTCACCCGCCCCGCCTCGCCGGTGATCTGCAGGTGGGGGCGGTAGCCGGAGCAGCGGGAGTCGAGCTCGCGCAGCTGCTCGCCGAAGATGACGCCGTCGGCGGTCCGCGAGGAGTGGACGTGGACGACGTCGTCCAGGGCCGACGTCGCGGTCGAGGCTGCGAAGCATGCTCATGATCGGGGTGATGCCGCTGCCGGCGCTGATGAAGAGGAGCTGCCGGGGCGGCGGGTCGGGGAGGACGAAGGTGCCTTCGACGCCGCCGAGGCGGACGATGTCCCCGGGCCGGGCACGGTGCACCAGGTAGGGGGAGACCTTGCCGGCGTCGACCAGCTTCGGCGTGATCCCGATCAGCCCGTCGGGGCGGCCCGGATCGGTGGTCAGCGAGTAGGCGCGCCAATGGTGGACGCCGTCGACGATCACCCCGATCCGCAGGTACTGGCCGGGCCGATGGCCCGATCCACTCGTAGCCCGGCCGGATCAGGACCGTGACCGCGTCGGCGGTCTCGCGGTCGATCCGCTCGATCCGGCCGCGCAGCTCCTGCGTCGACCACAGCGGGTTGATCAGTTCGAGGTAGTCGTCCGGCAGCAGCGGCGAGAACAGCGAGCGGACGGCATGGAGGGCGCGCCGGCGCGCCTTCGGGACATTGGGGATGGCGCCTCGCTCTGCCATTGTCAGATGCTACACGGATCGATGTAATGGTTTTGTGACGATCCTCCGGACCGCCCCCGGCCCTATACCCGCGCGCGGGGCGATCAGTCGAAACTCAGTCGACCAGCTTCACGTCGCTGATCTCGATCTGGAAGCGGCTCTCCTGGTCGCGGGCGGGCGCGGCCTTGTTGAACCAGATCAAGAAGTACTTCGCCGGGGAGCCGAGGTGGAGCTCGATTTCCTCGGTCTCGTCGGCGTCGGCGACGTCGGCGATCGGTTCGCCCCATTCGGAGAGCTCTTCCGGCGGTCCGGAGGCGGCGGCGAAGATCTGCGCGTCCCAGCCCGGGGTGGGGGTGCTTGACGATCATCTCCGACGGCCGCGTCGTCGACTTCGCGGTCACGTAGAGGCCGACGCCGGGGTTGTCGCCGCTCTTCGTGCCGGCGAAGGTGTCGCTGTCGTAGTGCTCGCTGCTCCAGGCGGTGCTGGTCGGGTCGCCGTCGATCGCGAAGCTGACGGTCTCGGGATCCTCTTGGCCGTCGCCCTCGGGGTCGTAGTCGGAGGCTTCGGAGAGCGCCACGGTCGAGCCCTTGCCCTTGAGGGCGCCGCCCCCGCCGGGACCGTTGCCGCTGCCGACCAGCTGCACCGCCAGCAGGATCGCCGCGGCGAGGAGGACCAGGGCCGCGATCGCCAGCCCAGGAGCGCCGCCCGCTGCCGCCGCCGAGCTTGCGTTCGGCCGGCGGCACCGCTTCGAGGATGCTCGTCGCCTCGCCGGTGGTCGAGCCCGCCCGCGCCGCCTCGACCTCGAGCGCGGTCGAGAGGTCGTCGATCATCTCGCCGACCTGCTGGTAGCGCTCGGTCGGGGTCCTTCGCGGTCGCCCGCTCGACCACCATCGCCGCCGCGGCCGAGAGCTCGGGCCGGCGCTGCTGGACGTCGGGCAGCTCCTCGTTGACGTGTTTCATCGCCACCCCGACCTGGCTGTCGGCGTGGAAGGGGACCTGCCCGACCAGCATCTCGTAGAGGACGACGCCGAGCGAGTAGATGTCGGAGCGCTGGTCGACCGCGTGGCCCATCGCCTGCTCGGGGGCGACGTAGTCGGTGGTGCCGAGGACGCGGCCGGTCGCGGTCATCCCGTCCTGCTCGAGCTGGCGCGAGATCCCGAAGTCGGTCAGCTTCGCCCGCCCCTCGGCGTCGATCAGGACGTTCTGCGGCTTGATGTCGCGGTGGACCATGTTGCGGGCGTGGGCGACGGTGAGCCCGCGGGCGATCTCGATCGCGTAGGCGAGCGCCTCCTGCGGGTCGAGCGCCCCGACCCGGTTGATCCGCTGCTTCAGCGTCTCGCCTTCGACGTACTCGAAGACGATGTAGGGGTGGCCGCCGTCCTCGCCGGCGTCGATCACGGCGACGACGTTGGGGTGCGAGAGCTTCGCCACCGCCCGCGCCTCCTGTCGGAAGCGCTCGAGCTGGTCGGCCTGCTCGGACATCTCCCGGTGCATCACCTTGACCGCGACGCGGCGGTCGAGGGTCTCGTCGCGGGCCAGGTAGACGGTCGACATGCCGCCGCTGCCGAGCTTCGCCTCCAGCCTGTAGCGGCCGGAGAGCACGGTGCCGATCATCTGCGAGCTGGTGGAGGGGCGGTTGGGCACTTACCCGCCAACGTTACGACGCCGCGCCTCGCTCAGGCGGCTTAGAGGATCCTGCGTGGTCCATCGGTTGCGCGCCCGACCCGCTTCGCGTCCGGGTAGTGGGCCCGCAGCAGGTCCAGCGCGGCCGCCTCGTCAGCCGCGGGGACGACGACGCAGAAGCCGCAGCCCATGTTGAAGACCTCGCTGCATCTCCTCCTCGGAGACGCCGCCGTGCTCCTGCGATCAGCTCGAAGATCGGCGGCACCGGCAGCGGGTCGTCGATCTCGTAGCCGACCTCGGCCGCGAGGCGCAGCAGGTTGCTCGGTCCCGCCGGAGGTGATGTGGGCGAGGCCGCGGACGTCGACTTCGGAGCGCAGCAGCTCGACGATCGGCTTGACGTAGATCTCGGTCGGCTCGAGCAGGACCTCGCCGAGCGGCCGGCCGAGGCGGCCGTCGGGTCTGAGGCGGGATCTCGGCCGAGCGCCGAGCGGGCGAGCGTGTAGCCGTTGGAGTGCAGGCCGGTCGAGGGCAGGCCGATCACGACGTCGCCGGGCTCGACCGCCGAGCCGTCGACGATCTCGTCGAGGGCGACGGTGCCGAAGCAGGCGCCGGAGACGTCGACGCCGCGGACCAGCTGCCCGAGCTGGGCCAGCTCACCGCCGGGAATCTCGATTCCCGCCTTCTCGGCGCCGCGCGGCGAGGCCGACGCCGATTTCCTCGCAGACCTCGGGGTCGGCCTTCTCGATCGCGATGTAGTCGAGCATCGCCAGCGGCTCGGCGCCGACGCAGATGACGTCGTTGACGTTCATCGCCACGCAGTCGATCCCGACCGTGTCGAACCGCCCCAGCTGCTCGGCGAGGACCAGCTTGGTCCCGACCCCGTCGGTAGAGAGCGCGATCCCCGGTCCGCTCGTCGATCTGGATCACGCTCGCGTAGTGACCCGGCAGCGGCACCTGCGCCGAGGGGCGGCCGAGCTCGATCGCGCCCAGCGCCCGCACCAGCCCCGCCACGGCCGAGTCCGCCGCGCCCTGGTCGACCCCGGCCTTCGCGTAGGCGTCGCTCATGCGTCATCGTTCCGGCAGGAGCTTCGCAAGAACGGCGGCGGCGAGGCCGGCCCGGTAGGCGGCGTAGGGCCACAGCGCCCGGTCGCGCTCGACCAGCTCGATCAGGCGCTGGGAGGCGAGGGTCGAGGCGAAGGAGGCGGCGATCCCGATCGCGAGCGAGCGCCGCGGACTCGCGGGGTCGTGCCGCGGCGGGCGAGGCGGGCGCCCTTCAGGGCCGTCGCGCCGACGATGATCGGCAGCGCGATCGTGCGCGAGAGCAGGTTCGCCTGGTCGCGGGAGAAGCGGCGCCAGCGCGCCGCCGCCAGGGTGACGCCGTTGCGCGAGACGCCTGGGGCGAGCGCCGCCGCCTGGGCGACGCCGAGCGCGAGACCGTCGGCCGGGGTCGCGTCGCCGCGCCCGCGCCGCTGGGGCCGCCGGTCGGCGACGAGCATCGCCGCGGCGCCGGCGAGCAGGCCGTAGGCGGTTGCCCGCGGCCCGCCCGAGGTGGCGCTCGATCGGGCGCTCGAGCGTGTAGCCGACCACGCCGCCGGCAGGAAGGAGAGGCCGAGCAGGAGCGCGCGGCGGCCGTCGAACTGGCGCAGCTCCTCGGCGATCACCCGCCGCTGCCCGATCAGCAGCGCCACCGCGGCGCCGGTGTGGAGGGCGACCTCGAAGCTCTTGCGCAGCTCGGGGTCGATCTCCTCCCAGTCCCAGCCGGCCAGCCAGGGGACGAGGACGATGTGGGCCGAGCTGGAGACCGGCAGCAGCTCCGCCGGGCCCTGGACGATGCCGAGCGCGATCGCGCGCCGGGCGGGGAGCGTCGCTCAAGCCTCGGTGGCGCCGGCGGGCTCGGAGGTGGCGGCCGCCTCGTCCTCCCCGGCCCGCCGCGCCGGCGGCGCTTGATCAGCAGGTAGGCGATGCCGGCGACGATCGCGAGGGCGACGACGTAGTCGAGGTAGTGGAGGTGGTCGCGCCACTCTTCCCAGTTCTCGCCGACGCTCTTGCCGACCAGCGCCAGCGCCAGCACCCAGGGTACGCAGCCGGCCAGCGTGTAGGCGGTGAAGCGCCAGAACGGCATCTTCGCGACCCCGGCCGGCAGCGAGATGAAGGTGCGGACGATCGGCAGCATCCGCGAGAAGAAGACGGTCGCGTCGCCATGGCGGGCAAACCAGTCGTCGGCCCACTTCAGGTGCTTGGGGCTGATGTGGATCAGCTTGTTTTTTTCCAGCAGGTCGATGCGGCCGTAGTAGCCGACCGCGTAGGCGATCCAGGAGCCGACGAGGTTGCCGAGCACTCCGGCGGCGACGACCCCGAAGAGGGTCAGATCCCCGGCGGCGACGCTGGAGCCGGCGAAGAGCATGATCGCCTCGCTGGGGACCGGCAGGCAGGCGGACTCGAGCGCCATCAGGAAGAACACGGCGGGCAGACCGGTGCTGCTGATGAAGTCGGTTCCCCAGTTGACGATCGGGTCGAGGAAGAAATCGGTGACGCTGGCGAGGAAGAGGGGCGGCATTCGTGAAGCGGGGATTGTAGGGAGACCGCTAAGCAGCAACTAAACTCGGTCGTTCATGCGCCGGTTGAACCACCCCGTCTACCGCAACCGGGTCCTACAGGTAGCGGCCGACGCCGCCCTCGTCGCGCTGGCCTATTTCCTCGCCTTCCAGCTGCGCTTCCTCGACGAGCCGCACGGTTGGCCGCACCGCTACGAGGTCCTCTTCGCGCAGTCGGTCGGCTTCGTCGTCGTCGGCAAGTTGGTTGTGTTCGCCGGCTTCGGGCTCTACCAGAAGTGGTGGCGCTACGTCAGCGGTCGCGACTTCATGCTGATCTTCCGCGCCGTCGCCGTCGCCAGCGCCCTCCTGGTCGTCGTCTTCGCCGTCGCCAAGCCCTTCGCCCACACGCTGCCGCGCTCGGTCGAGGTGATCGACTTCATCCTCACCCTGATCCTGATCGCCGGCGCCCGCCTCGCCGTGCGGCTGATCGTCGAACGCCCGAGCCGCGGCGCCCGCCTGCCCAAGCACGAGGTCCTGGTCGTCGGCGCCGGCTCCGGCGGCCAGATGGTCGTCCGCGAGCTGCAGCTCAACCCCAACCTCGGCGCCACCGCGATCGGCTTCGTCGATGACGACGCGCGCAAGCGGGGGATGCGGATGCTGGGCCTGAAGGTGCTCGGCTCGACCAAGCAGATCGAGAAGATCCTCGACGAGACCGAACCCGACGAGGTCGTGATCGCGATCCCCTCGGCCCCCGGCGACCTGCGCGGCCGCGTCGTCGCCGCCTGCCGCGACCGCGACGTCACCGTCCGCACCCTGCCGACCGTCTTCGAGCTTCTCCGCGGCGGCGTCCAGCTCAACAAACAGCTGCGCGAGGTCCGGGTCGAGGACGTCCTCGGCCGCGAGCCGATCGTCCGCGAGATCGACCGCGTCGGCGCCTACCTGCGCGACCGCATCGTCCTCGTCACCGGCGCCGGCGGCTCGATCGGCTCCGAGCTCTGCCGCCAGATCGCGCAGGTGAAACCGCGCCTGCTGGTGATGCTCGACCACGCCGAGGACAACCTCTTCGAGATCGACCGCGAGATGGTCGAGGAGCGCCACTTCGCCAGCTGCGAGGCGGTCCTCGCCGACTGCAAGGAGCCGCACCGGATGCTCGAGGTGATGCAGCGCTTCAAGCCCGACGTCGTCTTCCACGCCGCCGCCTACAAGCACGTGCCGCTGATGGAGGCAAACCCGCTGGAGGCCGTCCGCAACAACGCGATCGCGACCCGGGTCACCGCCGAGACCGCCGCCGCCTCGAAGGTCGAGCGCTTCGTCCTCATCTCCACCGACAAGGCGGTCAACCCGCAGACGGTGATGGGCGCCTCGAAGGCGATGGCCGAGTGGATCGTGCAGGCGGCGGGGGAGAAGTACCCGGAGACCCGCTTCGCCTCGGTCCGCTTCGGCAACGTCCTCGCCTCCTCCGGCAGCGTGGTCCCGATCTTCCGCAGCCAGATCGAGCGCGGCGGCCCGGTCACCGTCACCCACCCGGAGATGACGCGGTACTTCATGACGATCCCGGAGGCGGTGCAGCTGGTGATCAGGACCGGCGACATCGGCGCCGGCAAGGGCGAGGTCTTCGTCCTCGACATGGGCGAGCCGGTGAAGATCGTCGACCTCGCCCACAACATGATCCGGCTCGCCGGCTACGAGCCCGGGCAGGACATCGCCGTCGAGTTCACGCAGCCGCGGCCGGGGGAGAAGCTGCACGAGACGCTCTTCTCCGACGGCGAGGACGTGCAGCCGACGGCGGCGCGGCGGATCAACCGGGCGCTGCGCAAGAAGGCGATCGACCAGGAGTGGGTCGATTCGACGCTGGCCCAGCTCGAACACCTGGTGATGGCGGGCGACGAGGCCAATCTGGCCGAGCGAGTGGTCGAGATGATCGCCTCGCCGGGCGGCGAGGCTGCGACGGTCGTCCCCAACGAATAGCCTCTCGCAGCACCCTTGGTCCACGCGATCGAACAAATCGGCGCCTTCGCCGGGCTGGCCGCGTTCCTCGGGCTAGCTGTCCTGGCGCTCCTCTCGTTCGCCCACGGGCGCGACATCCGCCGCCTGCGCGAGTGGGCCGGCTCGGCCCCCGAGCGCGACGCCGAGCGCAAGGAGCAGACCTCGACGATCGCCGCCCAGCGGGCGGAGGAGCTGCGGGCGCTGGAGGAAGCGCGGACGCAGGAACACCAGGCGGTCTCCAGTCGCGAGGAACGGCGACGCCGGCGCGAGGAGGGGCAGCCCGAACGGAGCCGCGGCGAGCGGATGCGCGGCTGGTCATCCGGTTTCGGCGAGACCGCCTCGCGGCCGAGCTCCCTGGTCGCGCTCTTCGTCGTCATCCTCGCGATCGTCGGCGCCGCCGCCTACTTCCTGCTCAGCGGCGACGACGGCGCCGAAGGCGGCAACGGCTCCAAGCAGGCGGCGGCGAAGATGAAGCCGGGCGAAATCGAAGTCGCCGTCCTCAACGGCACCTCGACCGACGGCCTCGCCGCCATCTACGGCGACAAAGTCGAGGCCAAGGGCTTCGAGCTCGGCGCCATCACCAACAGCAGCTCGAGCTTCGAAGAAAGCGTCGTCATGTTCGCGCGCGGCCACAAGGCCGAAGCCCGCAAGGTGGCGAAGCAGGTGGGGATCCCGAAGGTGCAGCTGATGAATGGGGAAATCGAATCCGTCTCGGCCGGAGCCGACGTCGCGCTAGTCGTCGGCGAGGACAATGCCGAAGCGGCCGAATGACCTGCGGGGGCGCCGGGTCCCAGCAGCTGTCGTCTTCGCCCTCCTCGTCCTCGCCACGCTAGCCGCCTTCGCCTACTCGCAGCGGGCGAAGCGCGACCCGCTCGTCCTCGACCGGGTCGAATTCTTCGCCCCGCCGCACCGCAAGGGCGCCGAGAAGGTCCGCAGCTTCACCCCGAACGGCGATTGCAGCCGCGACCGCATGCGGATCGAGTTCCGGACCACGATCACGGCGAGGAGCACCGTCCAGATCATCAAGCCGGGGGGGCGGGTCGTGGTCACGCTCGCCCGCGACGTGCCCTTCCGGCGCTACACCGAACACGTCTACTACTGGGACGGGCGGCGCCGCGGCGGCGGCACGGCGCGCCAGGGCCGCTACAAGCTGCGGGTCAAACTCGGCGCCGAGCGGACCCTGGTGACGCCGGGCGTGATCCGGCTGCATATGGCGAAGAAGGATGCGAAGTCGAAATGCTGAGCGACTTCCTCGCCGGCGCCGGATTGGTGATCGCCGCCGGGGCGAGCGCCGCGGCAATTCTGCTGCCGCCGGGCCGCCCGCGGGCGCTGCTGATGGTCGCGGCGATGGCGCTGTTCCCGGTCCTCATCCTCGGCGACCAGTGGCACACCGCCCAGATCGTCGACCTCCGCCACGACGAGGGCCGGATCGTCGCCCTGCTGGCCCTCGCCGCGGCCGCTATCGCCGTCCTCACCTACGCCTTCCGGCGCCGGTCGACCGCGATGCCGCTGGCGATCGTCTTCGCGTTGCCTTTTCGGGTGCCGCTGCATGCCGGGGGGGATAGCGCCAACCTGCTGGTGCCGCTGTATCTGGTGATTGCCGCGGGGGTTGTCGCGGCTCTGGTTAGGGACTGGGGCGGTTGGCCGGCGGGTCCTGTCTCCGACACGGCCCCCCCGCAAACTGGCGGGGGTCCCGTATCGTCGCCACCCGCCGGAGGGGCCGCTTCCTGGTTGCCTCGGGTTCTGGCCGCGGTGGTTCTCCTGTACGCCCTCCAAGTGCTCTACTCCGAGGACTTTTCAAAGGGGCTGCAGAACGTCTGCTTTTTCTTGGTCCCCTTCACCGTGGCGTTTGGATTGCTGCGGGATGTGCGGTGGGATGCTCGGCTCCTCCGCTGGACCCTGATCCTGCTCGGCGCCGAGGCGACGCTCTTCGTCGCGATCGGCACCGTCGAGCTCCTCACCCGCAGCCTCTTCTGGAACGACCAGATCATCCGCTCGAACGAATTCCACACCTACTTCCGCGTCAACTCGGTCTTCTGGGACCCGAACGTCTACGGGCGCTACCTGGCGCTGGTGACGACGATCGCCGCCGCCGCGCTGCTCTGGGCCCGCACCCGCGAGGCCTTCTGGCTCCTCACCGGGCTGATCGTCGTCCTCTGGATCGGCCTCGTCCCGACCTACTCGCAGTCGAGCTTCCTGGCGCTGCTCGCCGGCCTCGCCGTCCTCGCGGCGATCCGCTGGAGCCCGAAGTGGACGCTGGCGGCGGTCGCCGTCGGCCTCGTCGGCGCCGTCCTCGTCGTCCTCCTCGTCGGCGGCTCCGGCAAGCTGACCAGCGACCGCGTCAACGTCGACCTCAGCGGTCGCGGCAGCCTCGTCTCCGGCGGCGCCGACCTCTTCGCCGAACGCCCGCTGTGGGGCTACGGCTCGGGCTCCTTCCAGGCGGCTTACAAGGACCACCGGGAGAACAAGGACGCCCCGGTCACGGTCTCCCACACCGAGCCGGTGACGGTTGCGGCCGAGCAGGGCCTGATCGGCCTCGCCGCATACTTCGCCCTGATCGTCGTCGCGCTCGCAACCCTGGGTCGCGGCCTCTTCTCGGAGCGACCCGCCAGCCCGGCGGCCCGCGCCGCCGTCCTTGCCGCCTTCGTCGCGCTGCTCGTCCACACCCTCGCCTACGCCGGCTTCTTCGAGGACCCGATCACCTGGGTGTTGCTCGCGGTCGGAGCGTCGTTGGCGCACGCGGCCGCCGGAGACGACCCTCCGATCCGCAAGCCCGCGTAGGGTCACCGCATGTCGGGATACCTGCGCCGCCTGGCGACGACGGGGGCCGCCTACACGGCGGCGAGCATCCTCAGCAAGGTCATCGCGGTCTCGCTGCTGCCGCTCTACACGCGCTACCTCTCGCCCGAAGACTACGGCGCCGCCGAGATCCTCTTCGCGGCAGTCGTCACCGCCAGCATCATCGTCCGCTTCGGGCTGCTCGAGGCGATCCTGCGCTTCTACTACCTCGACGACGAGGACCCCGCGCGGGTCGTCAAGAGCACCTTCGCCGGGCTCTTCTGGCTCTCGTCGCTGGGGGCTCTCGTCGCGCTCCCCTTCGCCGCGCCGCTCTCCGAACTGCTGCTCGACCCCTCCGAACTGCCGCCCGGCGTCTCGGGGGCGGAGCTCGTCCGGATCGCGATCGGCGGCCTCTGGGTGCTGACGATGTGGGAGTTCATGCTGACCCTGTTCCGGCTCGACGAGCGTGCCCGCGCCTTCTTCGTGACGACGATCCTCAACGTCCTCGCGGCGATCGCGCTCACCGTCGTCCTCGTCGTCGGGCTCGACGAGGGCGCGCGCGGGCTGCTGCTCGGCAGCTACGCGACCGGCGGCGCCTTCGTCCTCGCCCTGATCGCGCTGCAGTGGCGGCGCCTCTCGCTCTGGCCGGACCCGGCCCTGCTGCGGCGCCTCTCCCGCTTCGGCCTGCCGACGATGCCGGCCGAGGTCTCGCTCTACGGGCTCAACTTCGTCGACCGGCTGATCATCGTCCGCTCGCTCGGCCTCAAGGAGGCGGGGCTCTACTCGCTCGGGGTCAAGTTCGCGCAGGCGGTCAACGTCCTCGTCCGCGGCTTCCAGCTCGCCTGGCCGCCGCTCGCCTACTCGATCCGCGACGACGGCGAGGCGCGCCGCTTCTACGCCACCGTCGTCACCCTCTTCGTCGCCGGCTGCGCCTTCGTCGTCGCCGGAATGTGGCTGTTCTCGCGCTGGATCGTCCGCGCCCTGGCGGCGCCCCGCTTCTTCGACGCCTACGAAGTGATCGGCCTCGTCGCCACCGCGGTCACCCTCTACGCGCTCTACCTCGTCCTCGTCGTCATCCTCGGCCGCACCGGCCGCACCGAGCTCAACCTGCCGGCGGCGATCGGCGCCCTCCTCGTCAACGTCGCCCTCAACCTCGCCCTCGTGCCACCGCTCGGGATCGTCGGCGCCGGCATCGCCCTCGTCGCCTCCTACCTGGTGGTGCTGGGGCTGATGTACGCGTTCACCCAGCGCCTCTTCCCGGTCCCCTACGAGTGGGGGCGGCTCCTCCGCGTGGTCCTGACGGTGGCGGCGCTGGTCGGGATCGCCGAACTGCTGGCCCCGACCGAGGGAGCGCTCGGCCTCCTCCTCCGCGCCGCCCTCTTCGCCGCCTACCCGCTCGTCCTCTGGCTCAGCGGCTTCTTCAGCGACCAGGAGCGCGAATGGCTCGCCCGCCTGCGCCGGCCGCGGGCTCTGATGGAAAGCCTCGCCTCCCTCCGCGCCCAACCGGCCGCGGTCGACGGGCAGATTCCAGAGACCTATGAGGTAGAGCGCATGGACGAGGATGTACGCAGCTGAGCGCGGTCCCGCAGCGATTCCCCACGACCGGGTACGAGCGCCTGGCGGGCGTGGGCCCACATGATCCGGGGCGAGCGGTTGGGGAGGATCGTCGCCGCGAGGGCGCGCAGGGCGTAGGTCCAGGCGGTGAGGAGGCGGACGGCGAGGGCCGCGACCGGGCCGTGGTGCTTGCGCATGTAGAGGTCGCGGTTGCGGTGGAATTCGACGATCCGCGGCAGGCCCTTGGCGAGGTCGGTCGAGAGCTGGTCGTGGTGGACCGCCTCGGCGGCGGGGACGAAGAGCGAGTGCCGGCCGGCCTCCGCCAGCCGCTTGGCGAAGTCGCACTCGTCGTAGTAGACGAAGAAGGCCGGGTCCATGTAGCCGACCGCGGCGGCCGCCTCGCGGCGGACCATCAGCGCGCTCGACTGCGCCCAGTCGACGCGGCGGGTGGCGCCGCCCACGCTCTGCACGGTGAAGCGGCGGTGCAGGAAGAGGGCGCCGATCGCCGCCGTCCCGACGCCGGGGAAGCGCCAGGCGGAGGGAACCGGCGTGCCGCCGGAGTCGAGCAGCCGCGCCGTCGCCGCGGCGGCTTTCGGGTCGGCGTCGAGCGCCGCGACCAGCGCCTCGGCCGCTCCCGGCCGCAGCTCCGAGTCCTCGTTCAGCAGCAGGCAATACTTGCCTCGCGCTTCGCGCATCAGGGTCGAGTCGTTCTCTGCCTTGCCGGTCCGCCGCTCGAGCGCGATCAGCCGGATCTCGCCGCCGAGCTCGCGCACCGCCTCGGCCGAGCCGTCCTCGGAGGCGTTGTCGAGGACGAGGATCTCGCGCTCCATGTCGGCGGGATGGGTGCGCTCGATCGCGGCCAGGCAGGCGAGCAGGTACTCGCGGCCGTTCGTGTTCACGACGCAGTAGGAGAGCGTGGGCGCCAAGGGGGTGACGATAATCCCTGCTTCTTTCGTCAGCATCGCTGACAAGTCAGCCCCGTTGACATGAAGATCCAACTCGTCGACCCCTCGGCGTTCACGCCGCCCTACGACCGCGCCCTCGCGGCCGCGCTCGCCCGCGCCGGTGCCGAGGTGGAGCTGCTGACCAGCCGATTCCTCCATGGAGCGGTCCCGCCCGCCGAGGGCTTTCGTGTCGAGGAGCGCTTCTACCGCCGCTCCGCCGCCCGCGGCCTCGACGCCCCGGCCCGCCTGCCCTTCAAGGCCGCCGAGCACGTCCCCGACATGCTGCGCCTGCGCCGCGCCCTCGACGCCGACGTCGTCCACTACCAGTGGCTGACGATCCCGCCGCTCGACGTCCACCTGCTGCCGCCGCGCCGGCCGCGGGTCCTCACCGCCCACTACATCGTGCCGCCGAACCCGAGTCGCCGCCAGCTGCGCTCGGCTCGTCGCGTCTTCGACAGCATGGACGCCGTCGTCGCCCACTCCGAGCACAGCGCCGCCCGCCTCCGGGACGAGGTCGGGGTCGACGCGGGGAAGGTCCGGGTCATCCCCCACGGCGCCTTCGACTATCTGACGAAGCTGCCGGAGGAGAAGCCGCTGCCGGCCGAGCTCGAGGGAGCGGAGGGGCCGGTAATCCTCTCCTTCGGCCTGCTGCGTCCCTATAAGGGGATCGAGAACCTGATCGAAGCGTTCGTCCACATTCTCGAACACCAGAACAAGGGGGTTCCGGAGCTCTGGATCGTCGGCAATCCGCGGATGGACGTCGAGCCTCTGCGCCAGCTCGCCGCGCCGGCAATCGGCCGGGTCCGCTTCGTAACCCGCTTCGTCCACGAGGCCGAGATCCCGGCGATCTTCCGCCGCGCCGACCTCGTCGCCCTCCCCTACACCGACGCCGAGCACTCGGGCGTCCTGTACACCGCCCTCGCGTTTGGGAAGCCGCTCGTCCTCAGCGCCGTCGGCGGCTTCCCCGAGGTCGCCGCTACCGGTGCCGCCCGGCTCGTCCTACCCGGGGATTCGGCGAAGCTCCACTTCGTCCTCGACGACCTGCTTTGGGACGAGCAGGCCCGCGCCGAGCTGGCCGCCGCCGCGACCCGCGCCGCCGCCGGCCCCTTCTCCTGGGACGAGTCCGCCCGCCTCCACCTGGACCTCTATCGCGAGCTGATCGAGACGGCAGGTAAGGACGGAGGGCGAAAGTGAGCACCGCCGCCGCAATCGTCTTCTGGCTCAGCGCCGGCGCCCTCCTCTACACCCACCTCGGCTACCCCCTCCTCCTCTGGGCCCTGACCCGCAGCGGTCGTTTCCAGAATTACCCGGGCTATGGCAAGGGAAAGTCTGGAAACGACCCAGGCGGGGGGGAGCTGCCGACGGTTTCGCTGATCGTTCCCGCCTACGACGAGGAGGAGGTGATCGCCGCGAAGGTCGCCAACGCGCTGGCGCTCGACTATCCGCGCGAGCGCCTGCAGGTGATCGTCGCCTCCGACGGCTCAAGCGACGCCACCGCCGAGCGCGCTCGCGCCGCCGGCGCCGACCTCGTCCTCGAGCTGCCGCCCGGCGGCAAGATCGCCGCCCTCAACGCCGGCGCCGAGCGGGCGAGCGGCGAGGTCCTCGCCTTCTCCGACGCCAACAGCAGCTGGGCGCCGGACGCGCTGCGGCGGCTGGTTGCTCCCTTCGAGGATCCGCAGGTCGGCTATGTCTGCGGCCAGGTCCGCTTCCTCGACCCCGGCGGCGACAACCTCGAGGGCGCCTACTGGCGCTACGAGATGGCGGTGCGGGAGATGGAGTCGGCGCTCGCCGGGGTCACCGCCGGCAACGGCGCGATCTACGCCGTTCGCCGCGAGGCATACGTCCCCCTCGCCCCCTCGGGCAGCCACGACCTCAGCTTCCCCTTCGCCTTCGCGAAGCGCGGCCTCCGCTCCCTCTACGCACCCGCCGCCCGCGCCGAGGAGAAGATGGTCCCCACCGTCGAGGGCGAGTTCGCCCGCAAACGGCGGATGATGGTCGGCCTCTGGGACATCGTCGCCGGCGAAGGGATGCTCTCGCCTCGCGGCTACCCGCCCCTGTTCGCCTTCGAGATCCTCTCCCACCGCGTCCTCCGCTACCTCAGCCCGCTGCTGCACCTCCTGGCCCTCGGCGCCAACGCCCTCCTCCTCGGCGACGGCTGGTTCTACGTCCTCACCTTCGCCCTCCAGCTGGCGCTGCTCGCCGCCGCCGCGCTCGGCCGCGTCCTCCCGCTCGGCCCCTTCCGCATCGCCCGCTACTACGTCCTCACCACCACCTCGATCGCCGCCGGCCTCTGGGACCGCCTCCGCCACGGAGCCGGAGGGCGCTGGCAGAAGGCGGAGGGCACCCGCTGATGCCGCGCGCCCTCGACGTCCTCATCGCCGCCCTCGCCCTGCTCGTCCTCTCGCCGGTTCTCCTCGTCGCCGCGATCGCGATCAAGCTGACCAGCCGCGGGCCTGTCGTCTACCGCCAGCGCCGTGTCGGCCGCGGCGGCCGCGAGTTCGAGATGTGGAAGCTGCGGACGATGGTCCAGGGCTCCGACCCCGTCGGCGTCGGCAAAGTCGTCTACCGCGACGACCCGCGGGTCACCGCCCCCGGCCGGCTCCTCCGCCGCGCCTCGCTCGACGAGATCCCCAACCTCGTCAACGTCCTCCGCGGCGAGATGGCGATCGTCGGCCCGCGCCCGACGATCAAGGCCCAGGTCGACGACTACACCCCGCACCAGAAACGCCGCCACGAGGTGCTGCCCGGGATCACCGGCTGGGCCCAGGTCCAGGGCCGCGCCGGCATCCCCTGGGAGGAGCGGATCGAGCTGGACGTCTGGTACGTCGACCACCGAACCTTCGCCCTCGACGCCCGCATCCTGCTGAGAACGGCGTGGCTGGTCCTCACCGGCCAGGGCCTCGCCCCCGACTGAAATAGGGTTTCGGCGTGCCTGATCGCCCCGCAGTCAGCCTGCGCCCGTTCGAGCCCGGCGACGCGCCCGCCGTCCACCGCTGGTTCAACAATCCGGCGGCGATCGGTTCGCTGATGGAGCAGCGCGAGGGCTTCTCGCTGGAGGATGCCGAAGGGTGGACGCGGCGGGCGATGGACGACTCCGGCGAGGACCGCAAGTTCGCGATCGTCGTCGAGGGCTACGAGGAGCCGGTCGGGTTCACGGCGCTCTACGGCCTCTTCCGCCAGACCGCCCCGGAGCTCGGCGCCCTGATCGGCGACGACGTCCGCGGCAAGGGCGTCGGCCGCCGCGCCGAGGCGCTGACGATCGCCAAGGCCTTCGACGAGTACGGCGCCCACCGCGTCTACGGCCGCATCCCCGCCCGCAACGAGGTGGCGAAGAGGACCGTCGCCGGGCTCGGCTGGAAGCACGAGGGGACGATGCGCGCCCACCTCGCCCGCAAGGACGGCCCGGCCGACGACTGCGAGGTCTGGGGAGTGCTGCCGGACGAGTTCCGCGCCGCCGCCGCGGACCTACTGAGCTGAATGCCGGCCGCAGGGTGAACCCGTTCGCCGCCAAGGCCGAGTTGATCGCGGACCGCGGCGAAGCCGCGGCCGATGACCAATTCTTCCGCTCCCGTCCCTTCCTCGAAGCGGAGGGGGTCACCCACACGCTGCGGATCGAGAGCGACGAGGGGGATCTGGTCGGCCCCCTGATCGTCCGCGACGTCCCCGGCACCGACGCCCGCGACGCCACCTCGCCCTACGGTTACCCCGGCCTCATCCATTCGCCTGTTCCTTTCCGTGGAATAGCAACGGAAAGGAACAGACGAACGATTGACCCGGCCTCGATCGACTGGAGCGCCACCGGCCTCGTCAGCGTCTTCGTGCGCCACGTCCTCGGCCCCTCGCCGCTGAGCGGCTTCAGCGAACGCAACGTCGCCCAGATCGCCGACCCGGAGCTGCCGCCGAAGAGCCGGCCGAGCGACCGCCGCCAGGTCCGCCGCAATCTTGAGGACGGCTACACCCTCGCGCTCGTGCCCGGCGACCAGACCACCCCCGAGCAGCGGGCCGGCTTCCTCGCCGTCTACGAGCAGACGATGCGCCGCGCCGCCGCCGCCGAGCACTACTTCTTCGGCGCCGCCTACTTCGACCTGGTGCTGGCGGCGCCGCGCACCTGGCTCGCCCTGGCGACCGCCCCCGACGGCGCCCTCGCCGCTGCCTCGATCGCCGCCGTCAGCGACGGCTACCTCCACTACTACCTCAGCGGCAGCGCCGACTCGCACCTCCGCGACTCGCCGATGAAGAACGTCGTCGCCCGCCTCGTCGACCACGCCGGCGAGCTCGGCCTGCCCCTAAACCTCGGTGGCGGCATCACCCCGGGCGACGCGCTGGAGGAGTTCAAGCGCGGCTTCGCCAACCGCCGGCTCAGCTGGCTCACCTCGGAGCTCGATCTGCGACCGGGAGCGCTACGAGCAGCTAAGCCGCGGCCACGAGGCCGGCGGCTACTTCCCCGCCTACCGCGCGGGTTAGCTCAGCCTTCCTTGGGTTCGGCCGGCGTAGGGCCGTCGAATTTGAAGGCGAAGACGGGCTCGCCGCCGTATTTGCCCCAGGTCTCCTTGCCGAAGGCGCGGATCGCGTCGAGCGTCGCCTGCCCCTTGTATTCCCTGCAGGCGAGGAGGTTGGTCCAGGTCACCGCGGCGACGTCGTAGACCATTTCGTCGTTCGGGAAGAGCAGCGCGGCTCCGTACATCGTGTCGTACAGCCCCTTCAGTTCCAGCTGCGCCTGATCGGGCAGGTCGGGCGAGTACTCGATCGCCAGGCGGCCGTGCTCGAGCGAGTGGACGACGTCGAGCTGTTTCGGCGGCTCGGAGTAGGCGCCGTCGGCCTGCTGGAAGGGCGGTTCGACGTGGTTGCCGGAGGAGGGCGGGCTGGTCTTGTAGTTGGGTTCTTCGGCGTTGACCGGAAGGTGGGTGTGCCCCTCGTCGGGGAGTTTCAGCCGCAGTTCGCAGTTCGCCTTCCGCGCCGCCACCTTGACGTCGGTCTCTTTCGCCGCCGGCGGGATGACGCCGTCGCGCTCGTCCGGCTGCACCCCGTTGGTGTTGCCGATCGTTTCGTCGAAGTTGATGTGGGCGCCGCCGCTGTCGGTCTTGCCGCTGGCGTTGCTGCCGCTGTCGCCGCCACCGCTGACGAGGAGGAAGACGACGACGGCGATCGCGATCACCGCCGTGGAGACGCCCGCGTAGCCGATCAGCAGCCGGTTACGCCCCGACTTGCTATCGCTTGCTTCCGCGGCGATTCGCTCTTCCCGCAGCCGTTCTCTTTCGCGCTCGCCCTTTCCCATGGCGCAATAGATTAATCCGCTCGCTGCATTTCGGCAGCGTCGCCCCGCACCCGCTCCCAGGGGCGGGAGGCCCGCAGCGCGCCCAGCACCGCCCGCGTCGCCGGCGCCCGGTTCAGCGCGTAGAACTGAATTCCCGGGGCTCCCGCGATCAGAAGCTCGGCGCACTGCTGCGACGCGTAGGCGATCCCCAACTCGAACTCCCGCTCCGGATCGCCCCCGGCGGCCTCGAATGCCGCTTCCAGCCGCGGCGGGATGGTGGCGTCGCAGAGGTCGCAGATCCGCTTCGTCTGCGCGAAGGTGGCGACCGGGATCACGCCGGGGATGATCGGCACCTCGATCCCCTGCGCCCGGGCGGCGCGGACGAAGTCGAAATAGACCTGGTTGTCGAAGAAGAGCTGGGTGATCAGGAAGCCGGCGCCGGAGTCGACCTTCGTCTTCAGGTAGCGGAGGTCGCTCTCGAGGTCGGGCGCCTCCGGGTGCACCTCCGGGAAGCAGGCGCCGCCGATGCCGAAGCTCCAGCCGGCGGAGATGAACGCCGCCAGCTCGGCGGCGCTGCCGAGGTCGCCCTCGGGCTGGACGAAGTCCTCCTGCCCACGCGGGGGGTCGCCGCGCAGGGCGAAGACGTTTTCGATTCCCGCCGCCTCGATCTGGTCGAGCGTCGCGGCGAGGCCGTCGGTCGTCTCGCCGACGCAGCTGAGGTGGGCCATCGTCTCGAACCCGATCTCGTCCTTCAGCGCCCGGGCGATCTCCACCGTTCCGTCCCGGGTCGATCCCCCGGCGCCATAGGTGACGGAGACGAAGTCGAGCTCGAGCTTGCGCAGCTCCCGCGCCGTCTCGTAGAGCTGCTCGGTCGCCTCCGCCGTCTTCGGCGGGAAGAACTCGACCGAGAAGGTCGGCCGCCGCTCAGAGATGATTTCGTCAATCCGCACCCGACGAGGGTAGCTTCACCCGCGCTTCGAAGCACGCCAGAGCGCTTTCGTTCGCTCTTTGCGGGGAGGTTGCGGCACCACCCCTGGCGCCCGGCGGGAGGCAGGAGTAAGTTCGTTCTGCGACCGGGAGAGACCGGCCCCCGCGGAAGCCAAGCGGGAAGGCAGTCTCGAAGGTGGCGCCACGAGCTTCTGAGCGCGAAGGCTACGCGCACGGCAGGCACACGAGCGTCACCCCCGGCCGTTTTTCGTCTGCCCTTCTCGTCCGGGGCGACGCCTACCGTTGCGGCCGACCGTGGAAGTCCTGCCCTTCTCGGTCGGCGACCGGGGCGCACCCTCTGGGAGTCGGGCGTCGCCGCGATACCCCGTGATCCGCGCCGCGACTAGCCCGCCCGCTCCCTTTCTCCGTGCGGCTCCTGTGGGACGATCCGGGGATGAGCGACGAGGTTCGCTACGAGCGCCAGGGCGCCGCGGCTGTCTTGACGATCGACAGGCCCGGGCGACGCAACGCGGTCGATGCCGCGACCGCTGCCGCGCTGCGCCAAGGACTGGAGGAGTTCGAGGCGGACGAGGCCGCCCGCGTGCTCGTCCTCACCGGGGCCGGCGGCGAGGCGTTCTGCGCCGGCGCCGACCTCAAGGCGATGGACCTCGACATCGACCATCCCGGCGGGCCGATGGGCTTCACCCGGCTCACCCCCGCGAAGCCGGCGATCGCGGCGATCGAGGGATGGTGCCTCGCCGGCGGGCTCGAGCTGGCTCTCTGGTGCGACCTGCGGATCGCGACCACCGATTCCGTCTTCGGCTGTTTCGAGCGCCGCTGGGGGGTGCCGCTGATCGACGGCGGGACCCAGCGCCTGCCGCGGGTGGTCGGCCTCGGCCGTGCCATGGAGATGATCCTCAGCGGCCGAGCCGTCGAGGCCGAGGAGGCGCACCGGATCGGGCTCGTCAACGAGCTGGCGGAGCCCGGCCGGCATCTCGAGCGGGCCTTGCGGTGGGCGGAGCGGATCGCGGCTCACCCCCAGGAGACGATGCTGAGCGACCGCCGCGCCGCGCTCGAGGGCATCGGCCGGCCGTTGGCCGACGGGCTCGCGCTCGAGCACCGCCTCGGCCGCGAGGTGCTCGAAGTGGCCGCCCGCGGAGCGGCCCGCTTCGCCTCCGGCGAGGGCCGCCACGGCGAGGGCGTCTGAGGCTAGAGGGCCTCGCCGCGCAGCTCGGCGGCGGCGACGTCGACCCCGAAGTAGGGGAGCACCGCGAGGTACATCAGCTCGGGATGGAGGCGCCCGAAGCCCCCTTTCGCTTCCGAGGAGAGGCGGGCATGGAGCACCGCGAGAATCCCCGCGACCACCGCCTCGGCGGAGATTGCCGGCGCGGTGCCTTCGCTTTCTTCCCGCGCCAGGTCCATCAGGCGCGCGGCCCGCTCCATCGCCTCTGTTCGCCTTTCCACCGCCAGCGGTCCGGCTGCGTGGACCTCGACGAGGAGCGCCCGGCCGACCTCGGGCTGCTCGTCGAGGAAGTTCAGCAACCCCGCCAGGGCGCCTCGCAACTGCCCGCGCCAGCTCGTCTTGCCGGCTGCCGCCTCCCGCATCTCCAGCTCGACCCAGGCAGCGCCGGCATCGAGCGCCTGCAGGTAGCAGTCCTCCTTGTCCGCGAAGCAGTCGTAGAAGGCCTGCCGGTAGAGGCCCGCCGCATCGATTGCGTCCTGGACCGTCGTCTCCTCGTATCCACGTGCTCCAACTGCTTCCAACATCCCCTGGAGAATGCGCTGACGCTTTCCGGTCAAAGTCCCCGCCCGGTCGTGATTGGTAGAACGATTGTCTATCTTTCGGTACCTAGACGGTATCCGGTCAGGCGTGGTGACAACCCCGTGATCCGACTCCGGTACTGTTCCGTTCGTGGGATACGACTCAACAACGCGTCCACTTCCGGGAAGGCAGCAGCTCCCGCGCGAGTTCATCACCCGGCACCAGCGCGCGCGGATCATCGCCGCGCTTGCGGAGGAGGCGTCGGAGAAGGGCTACCGCGCGGTGACCGTCAGCGACATCGTCAGTCGCGCGGGAATCGCCCGGAACACCTTCTACGAGAACTTCGGCTCCAAGGAGGAGTGCTTCCTGGCGGCCCAGGAGTACGCAATGTCGACTGCTTTGGAGCGGGTTGTCGCTTCGGCCGGCTCCCTCGACGAGTGGCCGCAAAGGGTCCGCGCCGGGCTCGCCGCCTTCCTCGGGTTCGTCGTCGACGAGCCGGCTCTCGCCCGCACCTGCATGGTCGAGGCGCTTGCCGCCGGGCCGGCCGCGGTCAGGTGCTACGAGGAGTCCCAGCAATCCTTCGTCTCGCTGTTCAAACTTGGACGCGATGTCTCGCCGCATGGACCGGATCTGCCGGAGACACTGGAGGAGGCTCTGATCGGCGGCGTCTTCTGGATCGTCTACCAGCGCCTCACGAGCTCGCAGCTGGAAGCGATCTCGGAACTGCTTCCGGAGCTGGTCGAATTCATCCTCACGCCCTATCTGGGAGCCGAGGGTGCTCACGAGGTCGCGACGCTGTGAGAGTAAAAAACTGGCCAGTTGGCCAATCGGGGCCCGAGCCGTCCAAATCGGTATCGTCGGTTCTCTGATGAGAGATTCGGCGAACCAGTCTGCTGAGGCTCCCGAGTATCCGCCGGAGCTTGCGCGGCTACCGCCCGGGCGCCACGGCCTGCCGCGCGAGTTCGTCGCCCATAACCAGCGCGAGCGCCTGATCGCCGGGCTGGCCGAGGCGGTGGCCGAAAACGGTTACACCGGCACCACGATCGCTCACATCACCCGCCACGCCGCCGTTTCCCGGCGCACGTTCTACGAGCACTTCGCCAGCAAGGACGAGTGCTTCGTCGCCGCTTACGACACGGTGATGGCGGAACTGAGCCAGCGGGTCGGCGAGGCATTCGACCAGGAGGAGGAGTGGCCGCTGGCGGTGCGCGCCGGAATCGCCGCGATGCTCGAGTTCCTCGCCGCCGAGCCGCACCTCGCCCGCCTCAGCATGGTCGAGGCGCTGGTCGCGGGACCGGTGGTGGTCGAGCGCTACGACGCCGCGATCCAGAGTCTCGTGCCCTACTTCCGGGCCGGCCGCGAGGGCCGCTCGCAGGAGGTCCTGGCCGGGCTTTCGCCGACCACCGAGGAGGCTCTGGTCGGCGGCATGGTCTCGCTGATCTCGCGGCGGATCTTCGCCGATCGCGCCGAGGAGCTGGAGTCGCTCCTGCCGGACCTGGTCGAGTTCACGCTGACGCCTTACCTCGGCAGCTCCGAAGCTGCCAAGGTCGCTCGCGCTTCCTAGTAGCCCTCCCGCTTCACCCGATCCCGCAAGTTCGAAAACTTGCAGTTGACGCTATGGAGTTGTATTTAAAGAGAGGCGAACATACGTTCGTATGGAGATCGCCTGCGTTATCGATCAACGACTGGCGATTCCGCCGCGCCCGGATCGTGCCGGGGGGCCTCGGTCCGGGCGCGGCGATCTTCCCGACCCGGTCGAAGCGGCGGAACTGGGCGAGGCGATGGTGCGGGCGCTGGAGGCGATCGGCGCGGCGGTCGAGTCGGAGCGGCCGGGGGAGGCCTTCTTCTGCCTCGATGGTCTCCGCGGCCTCTATGGAGGCTCGACCGCCGGTGTCCTGGCGAAGGCTCGGCGGGCGGTGGGCGAGGGAAAGGCGCTCGCCAGGGGTCGCACCCGCTTCGCCGCCTTTCTCGCCGCCGGCGATTGGCCGCGGCCGGTTCCGGTCGCGGCGCTGGAGCCGCGGTTGCGCGGCACGGAGCGCGAGGCCCGGGACCTGGTCGAGTCCCTCCGTCGCCTCGGCATCGAGACGGTGGAGGCGTTCGCCCGCCTCTCCGCCGATCAGGTCGCCGACCGCTTCGGCTCCCTCGGCAGCGAAGCGCTGCGCCTCTGCCGCGGCGAAGAGGAGCCGCTGCGGCCACGGACTCCACACGAGGAGCTCGGCGAGGAGATCGAGCTGCCGGAAGGGATCGCCGGCCGGCAGCTCGATCGCGCGCTCGAGCTCCTCGTCGACCGCTTGCTGGCAGCGCCGCAGCGCAAGGGCAGGACCCTGCTCGGCCTGCGGCTGGGGGCGCGGCTCGCCGCCGGCGGCAGCTGGAGCGTCGAGCAGGGGCTCGGGCGCCCCAGCGCCTCGGCGAAGGTGCTGCGCAACGTCCTCGCTCCCCGCCTCGAGGAGCTCCCCGGCCCGGCGACGGCGCTGCGGCTGCGGGCGGTCGGCCTCGGCCCGCCCGCCCGCGACCAGCTCGAGCTCTCGGTCGGCGGCAGTGAGCCGCGCCGGCGCCGGCTCGGCGCCGCGGTGCGGGAGGTGCGGGCGGTACAGGGTGCCGAGGCGCTGCTGAAGATCCTTCCCGTCGACAGCGCCTCGAGGGTGCCCGAGCGCTGGGCGATGCTGACCCCCTACCCCGAGCTCTGATGCCCGGCCTCCGCCGTCTCTATGCCCCCCAGCGGGTGGCGGTTCGCACCGACCCCCGCGGCGCGCCGACAACCGTCGAGGGCCAGACAGTCGAGTCCGTGCGCGAGGAGTGGCTGGTCGAGGACCGCTGGTGGACGGCGAAGCCGCTGCAGCGCCACTACTTCGAGCTGGCGCTCGGCGACGGCCGCGCGCTCACCGTCTTCCGCGCCGCCCGCGCCCAGCGCTGGTACCGGCAGCGGGCCTGACGAGGTGAGCCGTGTACGTCGAGCTGCACGCCCACTCCGCCTTCTCCTTCCTCGACGGGGCTTCGACCCCGATGGAGCTGGCCGCCGCCGCGGCCGCCCAGGGCTATCCCGCCTTCGCCCTCACCGACCACGACGGCCTCTGGGGCTCGATGGAGTTCGCCCATGCGTGTAGGGGGTTCGGCATCCGGGGGATCACCGGGACGGAGTTGACGGTGGGCCTTGGGCCGGCGGGTCCTGTCTCCGATACGGCCCCCCCGCAAAAAGGCGGGGGTCCCGCATCGTCGCCACCCACCGGCAGGGACGTGCACATCACTCTGCTGGTCGAAAGCGAGGCCGGGTACCGGAATTTGTGTCGGTTGCTTACCGCGGCCCATTCGCATACGCGGGACAACACTGGGCGAACCTTGACCCAACCTCGGGCGACGTTGGACCAAGTGGAGGAACACGCGGAGGGGTTGGTCTGTCTCTCCGGCTGCGCCCGCGACGGAGCCGTTGCCGGGGCCTTCGAGCGGGGGGATACCGCGGGCGGCGAGCGGATCGGCCGGCGGCTCCTCGCCGCCTTCGGCCGCGACCGCTTCCGGATCGAGCTGCAGCGGCCCTACTGGCGCCGGGACCGGGCTCGCAACCGCTGGCTGGCGCTGCTGGCCGAGCGGCTCGACATCCCCATCGTCGCCACCGGCAACGTCCATGCCCACGACCGCCGCCGCTCGCCCCTGCAGGACGCCCTCGTCGCGATCGGCCGCTGCGAGACCCTGGAGGAGTCGGAGCCCTTCCGCCGCGGCAACTCCACCTCCGCCCTCACCTCGCCGGCGGCGATGGCCGCCCGCTTCGCCGAATACCCGAGCGCGGTTGCCGAGACCGAGCGCCTCGCCGAGCGCCTCCGCTTCGACCTCACCGAGCAGCTCGGCTACCGCTACCCCGGCAGCGAGGACCCCGGCGCCGACGCCGAGCTGGCCCGCGTCTGCAACCACCACCTCGGCGAGCGCTACCGCGGCAACGCCCGCCTGCTGGAGGCGCAGTGGCGGCTGGAGGAGGAGCTGGCGACGATCCGCAAGCTCGGCCTCTCCGGGTTCTTCCTCCTCCACCGCGACCTCCTGGAGCTGGCGCGCGAGGTGGCGGCGGAGGTGCGCGGCCCCGATTCCGCCCGCGGCGTGCTTCCCCCGGGCCGCGGCCGCGGCTCCAGCGTCAGCTCGATCGTCTGCTACCTGACCGGCCTCTCCCACGTCGACCCGGTCGAGGCCGACCTCTTCTCCGGTCGCTTCCTCAACGAGGAAACGACCTCGATGCCGGACATCGACCTCGACTTCCCGCGCGACATCCGCGAGGTCCTGATCCCGCGGGTGCACGAGCGCTACGGTCGCCAGCACTCCGCCCTCGTCGCCGCCTTCCCCACCTATCGCCCGAAGGGCGCGGTCCGCGACCTCGGCAAGGCGCTGGGGCTGCCGCCGGCGGAGATCGACCGGGTGGCGAAGACGGCCGGCTTCCACGAGCGGACCGCCGGCGAGATCGAGCGCGACCTGGTCGCCTCCCTCGGCCCCGGGCGCGCGAAGGAGCCGCGCTGGCGGGTCCTCCTGCAACTGGCCGACGAGATCATGGGGCTGCCGCGCCACTCCTCCCAGCACCCGGGCGGGATGGTGATCTCGACCCGGCCGCTCGTCGACGTCTGCCCGGTGGTGCCGGCGGCGATGAGCGGGCGGCAGACGGTGCAGTGGGACAAGGACTCCTGCGCCGACGCCGGCTTCCTCAAGATCGACCTGCTGGGGCTGGGGATGCTCTCGGCGGTCGAGCGCTGCGTCGAGGAGATCGGCCGCGCCCGCGGCGAGCGGCTAGACCTCTCGCGGATCCCGCTCGACGACGAGCAGGTCTACGAATCGATCCGCGCCGCCGACACCACCGGCGTCTTCCAGATCGAGAGCCGGGCGCAGATGCAGATGCTGCCGCGGACCCAGCCGCGCGACCTCGACGACGTCATCGTCCAGGTGGCGCTGGTGCGGCCGGGGCCGATCCAGGGCGGCGCCATCCACCCCTATATAGAGAGGCGCCGCCTGCGTCGCGAAGACCCGGAGTACGCGATCCCCTACGAGCACCCGCTGCTGGAGCCGGTGCTGGAGGAGACGCTGGGGACGATCGTCTTCCAGGAGCAGGTGATCGAGGTGGCGATGGCGCTCTCCGGCTTTTCCTCCTCCGAGGCGGAGGGGCTGCGGCGGGCGATGAGCCGCAAGCGCTCCGAGGAGGCGATCGAAGAGCACCGCCGGCGCTTCCTCGCCGGCGCCGCCGGCAACGGCGTCGCCGAGGAGGTCGCCGAGGTGGTCTGGGACCAGATCAAGGGCTTCTCCGGCTTCGGCTTCCCCAAGGCCCACTCGGCCGCCTTCGGCCTGCTCGCCTACCAGTCGGCCTGGCTGCGGATCCACTATGGGCCCGAGTTCCTCTGCTCGCTGCTGAACGAGCAGCCGATGGGGTTCTACCCGCCGGACTCGCTCGTCCACGAGGCGCAGCGGCGGGGGATCCGGGTGGCGCCGCCGTGCGCCAACCGCAGCCGGGTGCTCTGCCACGTCGAGTCGCCGCGCACAGAGGACGACGCCCGCGGCGGGCTGGCGGTGCGGGTCGGGCTCGGCTACGTCAAGGGGGCGAAGAAGGAGGAGATGGAGGCGCTGGTCTCAGAGCGCGAGCGCGCCGGCCCCTACGAAGGGATCGCGGAGCTCGCCTCCCGCTCCGGCGTCGGCCTGCCGAGCCTCGAGCGCCTTGCCTGGGCCGGGGCGCTCGACGGCATCCCCGTCGGCGCCGAGGAGGGCGACCGCCGCGAGGCGCTCTGGCGGGTCGGGGTGACCGGCGCCGGCCAGATGCACGGCAACGGCACCCAGCTGGCGCTGCCGATGGAGCCGCCCGAGCCGCCGGAGCTGAAGCCGCTGGGTGAGTGGGGGAAGCTGGTCGCCGACTACCGCTCGACCGGGATGAGCGTCGACAAGCACCCGATGAAGCTGCTGCGGCCGGGCCTCGACCCGGAGCTCGTCCGCAGCACCGACCTCGACCGGATCGACCACGGCAAGACGGTCGAGATCGCCGGCATGGTCACCGCCCGCCAGCGTCCCGAGACCGCCAACGGGGTCACCTTCCTCCTGCTCGAGGACGAGCGCGGCTCGGTCAACCTCGTCGTCCCGCCGCCCGTCTACGAGCGCCACCGGCCCCTCGTCCGCACCGCTCCCCTGCTCCGCGCCCGCGGTCGCCTCGAGCGCCGCGAAGGCAGCGTCAACGTCGTCGTCAGCGACCTGGCAGCGCTACGTCGGCGGCAGCCGCCGGCGGGACGGGCAGCTGACCCCACAGGACCTCGTGCAGCTGTCGCAGACATTCGTCGAGCAGTTGAGCGTCACCCCTGGTGCTGAGCCCCTTTCCCGGCCCGTCGAGAATGGAGTCGATCCAGGCCGGGATCTGCCCGCCGGCGGCGGTGTCGACCTTCGACACGGGCACCGCACCGCTGGCGACGATGCCGTCGGCCCCGACCTGCGCCAAGACCCTCTCCTCGTCGCCGCTGCCGTTCGTCGGGGAGATCGTCAGCTCGAGGCTCTTCCCCGGGCGATCCGGGAGGCAGACCAGTGGCAGGACGGTCCGGATCAGCCCGGCCGCTTCGCTCGTGCCAAGGCCCGGCGTCCCCTCGGGGACGACATGGCGCCGGCGCCAGCGGGCGATGCCGGCGACCAGCGCCATCGCCCGGCGCGATTTTTCGGTCAGCGCGAACTGGCGGTAGCGGGTGCCCTCGGTCGTCTCCCGGATCAGCCCGGCGATCGCGAAGAGGCTGGCCCGCCGGCTGACCTGGTGGAAGCTGAGGTCGTGATCGCCCTGGCTCAGCTCGGTCAGAGAGCGGGGGCCCTGCTCCAGCGCCTTCGCCATCCCCGACTCCCAGAGGTCCGCCACGAGCGCGAAGGAGCCCCATTCGTGAGCGCCGATTTCGCCGCTCGGCAACCGCCCCAGGGAGGCATCCGCGTAGCCGTCGATCAGGTCGGCGAGATCCCGCCCGGACGGCTCCGTAAGTCGGTGCACGACTTTGGAGGGGACCCCCGGCTCCTCTTCGCGCTCGACCAACGCCATCTCCGCCAGCTTCGCCGAATACCGGTAGATCGTCCGCGGGGCATAGCCGGGAACTCTCCCGGTCAGCTCCTTGGTCCGCAGCGGCCCCTCGCGCAACGCCATCATGATCGAGCCGCTGGCGCCTGCTCCGAGCAGCCGCAGCACTCCACCGATCGTCAAATCCGAGCCTCGAACAGTCATCCCTGTGCCTAGTTTTTCTCTGGTCCCCCTGGAGACCGACTAGCTGGCGAGGATAGTCAGGCTTTTTTCCGGTACAGGAAAGTTGAGGGTGACTTTGATAGCAAGTCATCTCTGTCACCCGCAACAGCCGTTGCTAGCTTCGGGGGATGCCGAAGGCGCGGGTCGAGGAAGCCGAGTTCGAGCGCTTGGTCGCTCCCCATCGCCGAGAGCTGCACGCTCACTGCTACCGGATGCTGGGCTCCCTGCACGACACCGAGGAAGCGATGCAGGAGGCGATGTTGCGGGTCTGGCGCGGTCTGGAGCGCTTCGAGGGCCGCAGCTCGCTGCGGTCCTGGCTCTACCGGATCGCCACCAACACCTGCCTCGACATCATCGGCCGCCGCAAGCGGCGGCTGCTGCCGGAGGAGTACGGGCCGAAGGCCGACCCGGAGGCGCCGCCGGGGGAACCGGTCGCCGAGCAGGCCTGGATCGAGCCCTACCCCGACGAGATGCTCGCGGTCGAGGACGGCTACGCCTCGCCCGATGCCTCTTATGAGGAGCGGGAGGCGGTCGAGCTCGCATTCGTCGCCGCGATGCAGCACCTGCCGCCGCGCCAGCGCGCGGTCCTGATCCTGCGCGAGGTCCTCGGCTTCTCCGCCAAGGAGGTGGGGGAGACGCTCGAGACCTCGGTCCCCTCGGTCAACAGCGCCCTGCAGCGGGCCCGCAAGCTCGTCGACGAGCGCCTCCCCGAGCGCAGCCAGCAGGTCACTCTGCGCTCGCTCGGCGACGCGCGGATGAAGGAGATCGTCGAGAGCTACATGGAGGCGATGCGCGGCGGCGACGTCCAGCGGGTCGTCTCGATGCTGACCGAAGACGTCGCCTGGTCGATGCCGCCGCTGGCCAGCTGGTACGGGGGGATCGACGAGGTCGAGGTCTTCCTCCGCACCAAGCCGCTCTCCGGCGAGTGGCGCTGGCGCCACCGCCCGACCGTCGCCAACGGACAACTCGCGGTCGGCACCTACACCTGGATGGAGCAGGAGAAGACGCACGTTCCGTTCTCGCTCGACGTGCTCACCCTCGAGGGCGATCGGATCAAGGAAGTGACCGCTTTCGTCGTCCGACCCGCCGACACCGAGGACGGCTATTCTCGGTGGCCCGACCGCGCAGCTGACCCCCGCCGCGTGGAGGCCGTCTTCCGGCGCTTCGACCTGCCGGACCACGTCGATTGACGAAAGTCACGTCGATCTGCGCAGGCGGCGATTAGTTTCCGCCAGTCCAGGAGTCCTTATTCACATGAACACGATTGAGAACGACAACACCCGTTGGCTAGCCCTCTACGTCCTCTGCGCGGGGATGCTGATGATCGTCCTCGACGCGACGATCGTCAACGTCGCCCTGCCCTCGATCCAGGACGATCTCAGCTTCTCCCAGAACAAGCTCGCCTGGGTGATCAACGCCTACATGATCCCCTTCGGCGGCCTCCTGCTCCTCGCCGGGCGGATGGGCGACCTGCTTGGCCAGCGCCGCGTCTTCCTCGTCGGCCTCGCGATCTTCACGACCGCCTCGCTCGTCTGCGCGATCTCGCAGAACCAGGAGATGCTGGTCGGCGCCCGCTTCATCCAGGGGATCGGCGGCGCGATGGCCTCGGCGGTGATCCTGGGGATGATCGTGACGATGTTCCCCGAGCCGGCCGCGCAGGCGAAAGCGATCGGCGTCTACGGCTTCGTCGCCTCGGCGGGCGGCTCGATCGGCCTGCTGCTGGGCGGCGTCCTCACCGACGCGATCAGCTGGCACTGGATCTTCCTCATCAACCTGCCGATCGGGATCGCCGTCGCCATCCTCGCCAAACGGCTCGTCGCCAATCCCGACGGGATCGGGCTCAGCGCCGGCGCCGACTTCCCCGGCGCCTTGCTGCTGACCAGCTCGCTGATGCTGGGGGTGTTCACGATCCTGCAGATCGAAGACTGGGGCTGGGGGGACACCCGCACCCTCGTCCTCAGCGCGATCTCGGCGATCCTGCTGGCGCTCTTCATCTTCCGCCAGGCGCGGATCGCCAACCCGCTGATGCCGCTGCGGCTGTTCCGCTCGCGCAACGTCGCCGGCGCCAACGTCCTCCAGGCGCTGCTCGTCGCCGGCATGTTCGGGATGTTCTTCCTCGGCGCGCTCTACCTGCAGCGCGTCCTCGACTACAGCCCGCTGGAGGTCGGCTTCGCCTTCCTGCCGACGACGATCGTGATGGGCGGCCTCTCGCTCGGGTTCTCGGAAAAACTGATCATGCGCTTCGGCCCGCGGACGACCCTGATCCCGGGGGTCTGCCTCGTCGTCGTCGCGCTGCTGCTCTTCGCCCGCACGCCGGTCGAGGGCAACTACCTCACCGACCTCTTGCCGCCGTTCCTGCTGATCGGCATCGGCGTCGGCACCTCGTTCCCGGCGATCATGACCCTGGCGATGTCGGGGGCGACCCCCGAGGACGCCGGCCTCGCCTCCGGCCTCGTCAACACCAGCATGCAGGTGGGGGGCTCGATCGGGCTCGCGGTCCTGGCGACGCTCTCGAGCGAGCGGACCAGCTCGCTGCTCGCCGACGGCGAGGGCCGGCTGCAGGCGCTCAACTCCGGCTACCACGTCGCCTACCTGATCGGCGCCGGGCTGGCGGCGGCTGCGGTGGCGATCGCGGTCTTCGTGCTGAGGGCGCCGGCGGGGGCGATGCCCGTCCCCCAGGAGGGCGAGCCGGGCGCGGCGGAGGGCGAGCCCCAGCCGGCGCTCTCCGAGGCTCACTAGCCGAATAGTCAGGAAGGCTTAAATGCCGGTCGGCGGCAGCCGATGAGGTAGATGTGCGCCAGTCACCACGCCCGTCCCTGACCATGCCCGCTTTCGCCGAAGCGCCGGACGAGCGGGCGCGGATGGGCAGGGTCTCGGGAGTCCTCTGGATCCTCGCGGCCCTGATCACGGTCGCCGGCTGCTACCTGCCGGGGGCGCGCCACGCCGGCATGGGCGCGGTCATCGCCCTCAGCGGCGTGGTCCTCCTCTACGGGGTCGCCTCGGCGACGGGGTGGCTGGCCTGGGATAAGACCTCGATGAGGGTGCTCGGGATCGGCATGGTCGTCACCATCCCCGTCGTCGGCCTGGCGATCTACCTGACCGGGGGCGCGACGAGCTTCGTGCACCCGATGCTGGTCCTCCTGCTCATCTACGCCGCCTTCTTCTTCCCCCGCCAGTGGGCCTGGCCGCTCTCGATCGAGCTGATCCTCGTCGCCGGGACGCCCCTGCTCTACGACGGCAGCGCCATCGACGACTCGTTCCTGCCGCGCTACGTCGCCTTCGTCGCCGGCTTCCTCTCTGCGACCTGGGTGCTGGTCGGGCTGCGCAGGCGCCTGTTCGACGCCGAGCTCCACCATCGCGACATCGCCTACCGCGACGCGCTCACCGGGGTCGCAAACCGGCGCCAGTTCGAGGCCATCGTGCAGAGCGAGCTGGGCCGCCGGACCTGCCCCGCAGGCCGCCGCGCAGCCGACACCAGCCCGCTGGCGCTGCTCGTCTTCGACCTCGACCGCTTCAAGGAGGTCAACGACACCCACGGCCACCCGGTCGGCGACGCCGTCCTCCGCCAGGTCGCCGAACGCGCCCAGTCGATCCTCCGCTCCTCCGACACCCTCGCCCGGATCGGCGGCGACGAGTTCGCGGTCATCGCCCCGGGAGCCCACGGCGAAGCCGCCCGTCTCCTCGCCGAGGCCGTCTGCAGCGCCATCGGCACCCACTACTCGGACTCCGGCACCCCCGCCCCCAGCGCCTCCGGCGGCTGGGCCGTCTTCCCCGACGACGGCGAAGACCTCGAGCAGCTGATCCGCGCCGCCGACGCCCGCATGATGAGCAGCAAGCGCGGCGAAGGTCGGGCGCCGGTCCCGGTCCTCTAGCCCCCTTCGAGGGAGGTGGATTCGAGCACGCCGAGGATCTGCGTCACCCGGCAGACGAGCAGCCGCTCCTCGTCGACTTCGACCCAGGCGCCGGCGCTGGAGGGGAAAACCACGTGGTCGCCGGGGGCGACCGGCATCTCGACGCCGGCCCCGGCCCACCAGTCGAGCCCCGGCCCCACCGCGAGCACGATCCCCTGCTCGGGCGGCGGCTCGTGGGTACCCGGCGGAACCACCAGGCCCGATCGCCGCACCCGGTCGGAGTCGAGCTCCTTGATCACGATCTGGTCGAACAGCGGCCGCAGCTGGTGGCGGACCGACTCGGTCGGGTCGGGACGTTGCGCGGTGCCCATGCGTCTAAGTCTTTCGCATCCGGGGAACTAGGATCGGACCATGCCGCCGCAGGAGAAGAAGCCGCTCAACTGGCGTGCCTGGCTGGTCGGCATCCTCAGCGCCCTCGTCCTCGTCGTCGCCCTGCAGAACTCGCAGGAGGTCAGCTTCGAGGTCCTCTTCGCCAGCTTCAAGGCGCCGCTGATCGTCGTCATCCTGCTCGCCGTCGGCGTCGGGATCCTGATCGGCTACATCGCGCCCCTGGTCCGCCGCCACCGACGCGAGGAGCGGCAGCACAGCGCTTGATTCTTTAATCTTTCTTGTCCAATAGCGGCGCGGTAGCAAGGGAGAGGGAAATGAGCGTTCTTCAGGAGGAGATTCCGCAGGACTGGTACGCGACGGCGTTCACGGGGATGAGCGCCGAGATGGCCTGGACCGAGCGGACCGAGCAGGAAATCAGGAGGGCGCTGACGATGCTGCGCCCGCAGGGCGGCGAGCGCATCCTCGACCTCGCCTGCGGCACCGGCCGCCACTCGCTCGAGCTGGTGCGCCAGGGCTTCTCCGTCGTCGGCGTCGAGATCGGCGAGGAACTGGTCGAGATCGCCCGCAAGGACGCGGCCGAGCAGGGCCTCGAGGCCGAGTTCGTCCAGGCCGACCTGCGCGAGCTCGACTACGAGGAGGAGTTCGACATCGTCCTCAACCTCAACGACGGCGCCGTCGGCTACTTCGAGACCGACGAGGAGAACCACCGCACCTTCGAGATCATCTCCCGCGCCCTCAAGCCGGGCGGCCAGAACCTGATCCAGGTCCCCAACGTCCTCTACGCCCGCGCCCGTCTCCCCCAGCGCTCCTGGATCCCCAGCGCGACCATGATCGAACTCGTCGAGCACCGCTGGAACAAGAAGGACCGCTACATGGAAGGCGCGATGATCCCCCTCAAATTCGGCCAACCCCTCGAAAACCTCGACAAGCGAATCGAATTCCGCCAGCGCCTCTACGAGGTCGACGAGCTCCGCGACATCTACAACTCCGTCGGCATGACCCTGGACCGCGTCTTCCACGGCAACGGTCGCCCCAAGGAGCCGACCGAGGCCCAGTTCGAGATCTTCGTCTCGGCCCGGAAGGACTAGGCGATCGAGGGGGCCGGGGGCTGCAGGATCTCGCGTGAGGGGATCCCGATCACCTCACCCTGGAACCGCTTCTTCGTCCCGTATACGACCCAGGTCGTGTCGATTTCCCCGATATCGAGGTCGAGCCGCAGCTCCTCGGCGTGCTCCTCGACGTGCTCCATGTGGGTGAGGCCGGAGTCGTAGTCCCCTCGCAGCAGCCCTTCGCCGACGACGGGCTTGGAGACGACGTCGATCACCTCCTCCCATCGCGACAGGTCGACGTACCCCTTCGTCGCCGGCACGATCCCGATCGACCGCGGTCGCTCGACCTCCCGCCGGCTCAGCAGGACCAGGTGCTTGGTCGGGTAGA
The DNA here is from genome assembly GCA_963779815.1 of uncultured Actinomycetes bacterium. Taxonomy (GTDB): domain Bacteria; phylum Actinomycetota; class Thermoleophilia; order Solirubrobacterales; family 70-9; genus VAYN01. Next base: position 582,425 of record CAVZZR010000001.1, read on the forward strand.
TGAAGGTGTCGACGACGAACACCTCGCGCCAGTAGCGCTCGGTGATCTCGTGGACCTTGGGGTGGGCACTGCACTGGATCAGGAACGCGTTGTCCCGCCCGCGGATCATCTCGAGGCCGACGAAGAAGTCGGTGATCAGCTCGACCTCGTAGTCGCCGATCCCCTGGAACTCCATATAGGCCTGCACCGCCCGCTCATGGCAGGTTCCGGCAGGGCCCAGAGTGACCAAGGTGGGAGCAGCAGATCCTTCTGCGAGGGAAGCCATCGGATGCTTGAGGCTAGGCGATTGGTCAGAAAATTCAACCGCCGGAGAGTTGCGCCGAGCGTCTTTGACATCTACGCGAGTCCTGTTATAAACAGGATCTGTTGACTGTTGACCCTCCTCGGGGTCTTGCGAAGGGGGAGAATGCCTGGAGCGCGAGCTGGATCCACTGCTCTGACCATGCTCTCCGTACCGCTCAACGCGCGTGTGCTGGAGGCCCTCGCAGAAGGTCCGCTCCCGCTGGTGGATCTCCGACGAGCGACCGGATCGCCTGCGCAGACGACGCTTCGGGCTCGTCTCCGCGGCTTGGCCGAGACGGGCGTCCTCGATCGCCGGCGGCAGGCCGGGTTTCCGGGCCCGATCAATGTCAGCCTCTCCCCGGCAGGCGAAGACCTGTGCACTGTGGCAAGAGTCCTGCAGGCCTGGCTGAACAGGTCTCCCGAGGGCGCGATCCAATTGGGGAGCCCTGCCGCCAAGCGCGTGGTCAAGGCACTGGGCGACGGTTGGTCCTCCGGTCTCGTCCGGGTCCTGGCGGTGCGTCCGCTGCCCCTGACGGAACTCAGCAGCCTCATCAACGGGATCAGCTACCCGTCCCTGGAACGCCGGCTTAACGCGATGCGCCTCCCCGGCCTGCTCGAGCAGCGCTTCGGGCAGAACGGCGCCGCCCCATATGCCGTAACGAGATGGCTCCGTCAGGCAGCGGGTCCGACCGCGGCCGCCATTCAATGGGAGCGGCGCCACGCTCCCGCAACGATTGCGCCGCTCAAGGGCATGGACGTGGAGTCGATCTTCCTCCTCGGCCTGCCGCTGATCGAGCTGCCGGAGAGCGCCAGCGGCTCCTGCCGGCTCGCGCTCGAACTACAGGCCGCCGATGGAGAACCCCGTCCGGTCGGGGTCGTCTTGAAAATCCAGCAAGGAAGCCTCATCTCTTGCGTCACCAAGCTGGAGTCCGAGGCGGGCGCCTGGGCCTCCGGTTCGGCCTTCGCCTGGCTGCAGGCCCTGACCGGGGGTGAGATCGACGGCCTTGAGCTCGGAGGAGATGGCGCCCTTGCCAGGGATGTAGTCGAAGCCCTTTTCCTCCAGGCACCGAGGCTCTTCCCGAGCGCGCCGGTAAGTGCACTCGCGTATCCGGATTCCAGGTGAGTCCAGCGCATTGTGTCCGTCGAGGCTGGCTTCAAGCGCACCCGTTCCGGTTTTAGGACCACATCATTTGACTGGCCGGCTCTTCCTCAGGTAGCAGTGGTCCTGCCGGGGCAGATCCGCTCCGGCAAATTCCAATCCGAAAGGAACCAGAACATGATTCGCAAGTTCAAGGTCCTCGGGCTCGCTTTCGGCGTGCTCCTCGCGATGAGCGCCATCGCAGCTTCGAGCGCTTCCGCCGAAACCGTCCCGACACTGACAACGTTCCCTAGTGGCACGAGGGTGACCCTGCACGCAGAACAGACGGGAACGGCCAAACATAAGTTTACCCTGACAGATCACCCGGTTGGCACTGGATTCGCAGTCACGGAATGCAGCACGGCCAAATTTACAACTACACCTGGAGAATCAAACGGGGAAGGCGACAAAACATTTACAGTCGGTCTCGAATACGGAGGATGCACCTCCTTCGGACTTGGATCAACGATCAATACGTCCGGCTGTCATTATCTAATCCACGCTGATACAGCGACAAAAGGCCCCCCCGTCCTCATACACGGGAGAGTCACGATCCAGTGCACCAGCGCCATCGTGATCACCGCTGCAACCTGCGAAGTAAAAGTGTTCCCGCAGACGGTAGGGTCCATTACAGCCCATAACAGTGGAAGCGCTTCACCCGAAACTGCAATGGACATCCTCCTTACAGCCAATGTGACTGGCATTGCGTATGAAGTCACCAAAGATGGCATCGGATGCCCGCTCAGTGGGACCGGCAAATTCACCAAAGGCGACTACACCGGCGACACGACAATCACCGCTAAGAACGCCGTCAGCGGTGCCGCGGTTGGGATCACACTGCATTAGACAGCAGAATTTCTAGCACGAAGGAAGGCGGGCGGGGCCGTATGACGGCTCCGCCCGCTGGGCTCTACATGCTGGGTACGACTGGGGTATTGATCTGATACCGTGCTAGGCAGTCACCGGGGGAAGGAGACGAGTCGCGTGCTCGGCAGGAAATGTCCTGGGATCGGGAATTCCAGGAAACGCAAAGGATTTGGGGCAATAGTCGGTCTTCTTGCCACTCTTGCCGCGCTACTGACGTTCGCTGCTTCGGGCGAGGCGGCTGTCCCGCCGAAACCACTCGTCGAGATAGGGGAAGCAGGAAGTGGCGCCGGGCAGATGGAAGCTCCGCGCGGCGTCAATGTCGATCCTCGAAATAGCCATATCTATGTCGCCGATCTCATCAACAGCCGAGTTGATGAGTTCACTCCTTGGGGGGAGTTCGTCAAGGCGTTTGGATGGGATGTGGCACCGCCCCCTGTGGACGAGAGCCAGGAACTGAGGATTCGGGCAAACGGGGGACAGTTCAAATTGCAGTTCGAATCCTCCGGGACGCCCGACCTACCCTTCGACGCGACCGCAGAAGAACTCGAAGGGGCACTCAACGCGCTTCCAGCGGTTGCCGGCGCGGGAGGGAGCGTGACCGTTTCGGGCGGACCTGGCGGGATCCCCGGAACGACCCCGTCCGTATACACCATTGAATTCAACGGGACGCTCGAGGCGGCCGACGTGGCCGAGCTCGTGCCAGAGGGAGGAACGGTTCCTCTGTCTGGAGGATCTCCAACCATGATTGAAGTGATAACCCGCGCTCAGGGGCACGGGAATGGGGCGGGATTGGAGGCGTGCACCCTCGAATGCCGTGCCGGGTCCTCCGGGCCGAACCCCGGCGAGATGACCGTTCCCCATGGCCTCGCTGTGGCAGACGATGGGTCGGTCTACGTTTTCGACGTACTCGACCTACGCCTTCAAAAGTTCAGCTCTGCAGGCGAGTTCGCCTGGATGATCGGTAAAGGGGTCAATGAAGCGTCGGGAGCCGATATCTGCACGCAGAGCGACGTAGAAGCTGGGGATGACTGCGCGCTCGGGGAAAGCGGTACCGGACCCAGGGAGTTCCATGTACCTGCCCTGGGAAATCGCGATTACGTCGACATTGCTCCAAGTGGAAACATCTTCATCGCCGATAACGAGCGGATCCAGCAGATCGACCCAGACGGCAATTTTGTCTCCGAAATCCAATTCTCTGACTTGAACGCTCAAGGGGCTGGGTTCCCAGCTACGGGAAACCCCAGTTCACTCGCGATAGATCCGCTCAGCGGGGACCTCTATCTCGCGATCGTCGGAGCGGCGGGGATATTCAGAATCACCGAGGCTGGCGCGATAGTAGATGTTCTCGAACAGTCGGCGGGAGTGCCAGTGCAACGTCCCCAAGCCGTGGAGGTGGATTCTCAGGGGAATGTCTACGCCGTCGAATTTCCTCAGACCGGAGGCCTTTCGGAACCGATGAGGGTCGTCGAGTTCGACCCGGCCGGCAACGTCGTGATTCCATACAAAGAAGGCTTTGGGGAATCACCGACCGGAGCCCAGCTTGCAGCAATCGGCAGTAATGCAATTGGGGATGTTTATGTGACCAACGCGGATCCACCGACGGTAGGTCATGTGTCGACGTTCGGCCCGGCGCCCGTCGAGCTTGAACCGCCGCCCCGAGCTCCACCGGAACTGCTCGGTCAGTTTGCCAGCTCGGTCTCAAGTACCTCAGCTGAACTTCAGGCCGTGATCAATCCTCGCCTATGGGCCGACACGCGCTTCTTCGTTGAATACGGTGCGGCCTCGTGCGCGATCAGCTCATGCCTCGAGGAGCCACTGCCGCCGGGACCCCTCCTGACCGACGAAGTCGTGGCAGTCCCCATCACCTCCTCAGTGGTTGAGCTGGACGGATTGGACCCGGCAACCACCTATCACTACCGCTTTGTGGTGCAGAGTGGCGGCGGTGGACCGGTTTTCGGGGTTGATCGAACCTTTACCACCAGGGCTGAGCCACTCACCGGGGATGAATGTCCTGGGAACGATGTCCCGCGGTCAGAGTCATCGCAGAGCCTTCCCGATTGCCGAGCTTACGAGATGGTTAGCCCGGTCGACAAACTCGGAAGCGACATTGCAGCCATTTGCCAGGCGAGCTGCTTTCCTGCTGCACTCAACCAGAGCGCTGCCGAGGGGTCCGGCCTTGCCTATTCCTCATACCGTGCTTTCGGCGATGCTCAGAGCGCTCCCTACTCGTCTCCTTATTTGGCGAGCAGGGTTCCCGGAAATGGATGGGATACGGAAGCGATCGCTCCCCCCCTCGAAAGTACCTCGCCCCTCGACACGATATTCAAGGCCTTTTCCAGGGAATTGGAGTTCGGATGGCTTCTGGAGCCAGTGGCGTCTGGCAGCAGGACGAATACGTTATTCCGACGGGACAATTTGAGCGGCGCCCGCGAGCAGGTCTTCCCAGAGAGTCCCGACGAAACTCCTGAGCTTCAAGGGGTCACCCCCGACGGCCGTTGCGTGGCATTCCGAGTTCACGACGACCTGACCGCCGATGCAGAACCTGATCTGACTCAGGTGTACAAGTCCTGCAAAGGTCAGCCCCTGTCCCTGGTCAGCGTGCTTCCCGGCAATGTCGTTAGCGGCAAATCCTCCTCCGTTGGCACTCCGCTGGGCTTTCCCGACGGTCGGGAATCCAGCGTGTTCCAAGCACTGTCAGATGATGGAAAGCGCGTCTTCTGGTCGGAGAGTGGAACGGGTCCGGGTCTGATTTATGTCCATATCGACGGCGTGGGTACCATCAAGGTCTCCACTGGGTCGGCAATCTTCTGGGGGGCATCGTCGGACGGGGAAAAGGCGATCTATGAAGAAGGGGGCTCCCTATTCGAAGCAATGATCGACGGCGCCGGTTCCTCTACCTCCACTGAGCTCGCAACCCAGAGCGTTGGGGTTGCAGGTGCGAGCAGGGATCTAAGCCGGATCTATCTCGTGTCCAAAGCGGACCTCACGGGCGGCAGCGGGCCGGTAGCAGGCAAACTGAACCTGTACCTGTGGGAAGCTGGGTCACCTACGTTTATTGCAACGTTGGCGGATGGAGATTCATCAAGCCTCGCAAACCCGATCTCTCCGTTCCACTCCAACCCTGTGCTTCGACGCTCCCGCACGAATCCCGATGGATCAGACCTCGTGTTCATGTCTCAGGGGCAGTTGACCGGCTTTGACAGTTCCGACCGTGTTAATGGCAAACCAACCACGGAGGTCTTCCGCTACGACGCCGTGGCGGATGAACTGACCTGTGTCTCCTGTAACCCAACCGGAGCCCGGCCGGCGAGCGCGGAAGTTATCAACGCCGACAAGAAAACCGGGATTCTCGCCGCGGCGAAGATTCCGGCGTACGAGTCTCAGCTCTATGGGTCGCGGGTGATCTCGGACGACGGGTCCCGCGTCTTCTTCGAAAGCAACGACCAGCTGGCCTTCAACGACAACGACTCCAAGCAGGATGTCTACCAGTGGGAGGAGCTCGGAGCAGGGCCGCCTGAAGGGAAATGCGAGGAAAGCGACGCGAGCTTCGATCCGGTCTCCGGCGGGTGCATAGACATGATCTCTTCAGGGGACAGCGCCACGGGCGCTGTGTTCGTCGACGCCAGTGCCAGCGGCGACGATGTGTTCTTCACCACCTCATCGAGCCTGGTCGGCTCGGATCCCGGTTTGATCGACATCTACGACGCGCGGGTCGGCGGGGGCTTTGCCGAACCGCCGCCGCCCGAGCCCGAGTGCGACGACTCCGTAACCCCGTGCCAGCCCCTGGTGCCGCCGCCGCCAGGCCCGAGCGCTCCGCAGAGTGTGAACCCAGGTCCCGGAAACGAAATTCAGAAAAGACACAAGCGCTGCCGCAGGGGCACCCATAAGGTGAAAAAGCATGGGAAAGTGCGCTGCGTGAAGAACCACAAGGGCAAGCGGAAGAAGAGCCGAAAGCACAACAAGAACCGGAGGGCGGGACGATGAGGCGCCGGCTTGCGCTCGCGGGACTGGCGGTAGCCCTGTTGCTGTCATTCGCACCCCACGCAGTTGCCTTTGAACTGAAAGAACTCGGCGTCCAGTTCCAGAATGCCGACGAATCCGCGGCCAAGGAAGCGGGCTCCCATCCCTTCGCCGTAACGACGACTTTGGCTGTCGACCGGATCAAAGTCCCGGAGGGACCAAGCTGCAAACGCGATTCCGAAACCCCTCCGGGTCCCCTCGAATGCGAACTTCCGAGCGCGCAGGCCCGGAATATCAAGGTGGTGCTGCCGCCGGGTTTCGTCGGAAATCAGACTGCGATACCAACGTGCAGTGGTGCCGACTTCGCCACCATCGACAAGTTGACCTCTCAGCCGGCTTGTTCAGATGCGACGGCTATCGGGGTCAGCGGCGTCCAAGTTGAATTCGACCCGATCGAAGTCGGACAGCCGTTCCCCTACACCTACGTCCCCGTCTATAACCTCGAGCCAGGCCCGGGCGCAGCGGCAAAGTTCGGGTTCGTCGTCCTGAACGTCCCGGTGACGACTGAAATCAAAGTCAGCCAGTCGTTTCCCTACAACCTCGTGGCGCACGTCGAGAACGTCAGCCAAGCCGTCTGGTTCTACGGCGCGCAGCTGACGATCTGGGGCAACCCGGCGAGCTCCGTGCACGACCCGATCCGCGGCCACTGCGTCGATGCAATTCTCTCGAGCGGGGAAATCAAATCGCTGGGGAGCTGCGAAGCGGGAATTGACGACGAAGAGCCTCTGATCACCCTTCCACGCTCGTGCCGGGGCACCCTGAACACCCTCTTCGAAGGGTTCTCTTGGCAGAACCAGCTCGAAATCTCGACCGGTACCGCGCAAACCGAGGGCATGGAAGGCTGTGACGAACTCGGGTTCGACCCTGAATTCTCCGCCCAGACCACGAGCGAGGAAGCCGAACGGCCGACCGGGCTTGACGTAGCGATCGACGTCGACGACCAAGGCCTGCTGGAACCGGGAGGAGAGGCCAAGGCCGATATCAGGAAGACCGTGGTCTCTCTGCCTGCCGGAATCACCGTCAACCCTTCGGCGGGGAATGGGCTCGAGGCCTGCAGCAAGGCTCAATTCGAGGCGGCGAGCCTCGCTTCCTTCGGCTGCCCTGGCGCGTCGAAGATCGGCACCGTCGACGTCGCCACGCCGCTCTTGGACGAAACCTTCGAGGGGTCTCTCTACGTCGCCCAGCAGGACGATCCTGCGACCCCGGAGAATGGCGCGGAGAATCCCTTTGATTCGCTGTTCGCGGTCTACCTGGTGATTCGCAACGAGAAGCTCGGCGTCCTCGTCAAGCAGGCGGGGAGGGTTGACCTCGGCGGGGAGGACGGACGGGTCACGACCGTCTTCGACGACATCCCGGAAGTCCCCCTCTCCCACATCGGTGTGCACCTGCGCGGAGGCAATCGAGCTCCGCTGCTCAACCCCCGGGAGTGCGGACCCTACGGCGTCCACACCACCTTCACGCCTTCGTCTGGAACCCCGGATACCAGCGCCGACGTCGCGATCTCGGTTTCCTCGGGTCCGGGTGGCAGCGCCTGTCCGGCCGGCCCTCTGCCCTTCGCTCCCGGTTTCCATGGCGGGACGGCCAGCAACGCCGCGAGCAGGTACTCGCCCCTTTCCATGCGCATCACCCGGGCCGACGGTGAAGCCGACATCACCCGTTTCGACGCCACCCTCCCCGACGGCCTCGCCGGCAAGATCGCAGGGCTTGCCGTCTGCTCCGATGCCGAGATCGCAGCGGCTGCGAGCAAGACCGGACCGGGAGGAGGCTGCCTCCCCCAGCTGCCCGGCGACCTCTGAAGTCGGCCAGGTAGAAGCCGGCGCCGGCGTCGACCCAGACCTCGTTTACGTCTCCGGCCGCATCTACCTGGCCGGGCCGTTCGCGGGAGCCACTCGGTCGGTGGCGGTGATTACGCCGGCGGTTGCCGGGCCCTTCGACCTCGGCAACGTCGTCGTCCGCGAGACCCTGCGCCTGAATCCCACCACGGGGCAGGTCGAAATCGACGGAGCCGGCTCGAACCCGATCCCGAGGATGCTCGAGGGAATCCCGCTTCACCTGAGAGACCTGCGGGTGTTCGCCAACCGGCCGGACTTCACGCTGAATGCGACCAGCTGCGATCCGATGGCGATCGCCGGAACGATCTGGGGAGGGGAGCCGCTTACTTCGGTCCTCCGGGAGGCTCACTACCAGGCCGCGGGGTGCGGCGATCTGGGCTTCGGTCCGAAGCTGTCTCTGCGGCTTAAGGGGAGCACGAAGCGAAGCGGTAAGCCGGCATTGCGCTCGGTTCTCACCTACCCCTATCCCGCTGGACCCGGTTATTCCAACATCTCGAAGGCGACGGTGACGTTGCCTCCCACCGAGTTCATCGACAGCCTCCACATCAATAATCCGTGCACCCGGGTCCAGTTCAACTCCGGGACCTGCCCGAAGGGATCGATTCTCGGTCGGGCGCGGGCGTCCTCGCCGCTTCTGGATCATCCGCTCGAAGGACCGGTGTACTTCCGCTCAAACGGCGGCGAACGCCTGCTTCCCGACATCGTCGCTCATCTCAAGGGGGAATTCGAATTCGTCCTGGTCGGCTGGATCGACCAGCGGCGCAACCGTCTGCGCACGCGCTTCTTCAACGTCCCAGATGTGCCCGTAACGAAGTTCACCCTCAATCTCAAGGGCGGGAAGCAAGGTCCGCTGGAAAACAACCGTGATCTCTGCCGCCGTCCGCTGCGGGCAAATCTCCTTCTGCGCGCGCACAATGGGAAGTTGCGGGAATCGCACCCAGTCGTGAAGACCTCCTGCAAAAAGAAGGGCAAGCGCAGAGGCAAGCACAAGGGCAAACGCTGAGCTGCTCCGACCACTTTGAGACAATATTGTTTTTAAACTTGACTTTGCTGGATGTAATCAGCAAGGATGTTCCAAAAGGTCCGGCCTGTCGGTAGGCAGGGCGGGCTGGTCAACCAGTCTCTAAGGGAGAGATATATGAAGTCGTTGCAAAGCAAGCTGCTTGCGGTGGCTGTCGCGGCGATCAGCGCAGTTGCGCTGGCTGCTCCGTTGGCACGGTCGCCACGCCGGCTCCGGGCTACACCCAGTTCAAAGGCTGCCCGACCCCGACCGAAAACCCAAACGTTGAAGCCTGCCTGCGCTCTGTCATCACGGGCGGAAACTTCAAGATGGGGAGCAAGAACGTCCCGATCGAAAAACCGATGACGCTGACCGGTGGGCGCTTGCCCAACGGTGACATCGTCGCCAACAGCGAAGGCGGACTTCCTCCCGTCAAACAGAAAGTGCCGGGTGGCGTCGTCGGGCTGACCGGTCTGACCTGGCTGCTGGAAATCCTCGGCAGTGAAGCGCTCACCCTGTATGCGGTGACCGAAGTTGTCGGGACCCCGAATCTCGATGAATCGCTGAAACTCCCGATCCGGGTGCACCTGATCAACTCGACGCTCGGTAACAACTGCTACGTCGGTTCCCCGAGCAACCCGATCAACCTGAACCTGATCACCGGGACGACGAGCCCGCCTCCTCCGAACGAACCGATCACCGGTGTGGAAGCGGAATTCGGCTTCGACGAAGCAGCCGAAATCATTACACTGAAAAACGGCAAATTCGTCGACAACTCGTTCAGCGCCCCAGGTGCCAGCGGTTGCGTGTTGACCCTCTTCGGATTCATTCCGATCAGCATCAACAGCCTGGTCAACTCGCAGTCTGGCCTTCCGGCTCCCGCCGGGACCAACGAAACGGTCCAGTACTGGGAAGCGGAACTCGCCAACCCGGCCCGCGTCTACCCGTAAGGGTCATCTAGTAAGACGTCAGGAGAAGGAGCGGCTCGTCTCACGAGTCGCTCCTTCGAATGACATGTCCCGCGTTACTTAGCTATACTCAACTTCTCATGAGCAACAGTCCGATCAAACTGGCCGTGCTAGGGGTCCTCGCCCTCGCCCTTCTTATCGTCACCGGGTGCGGAGGCGACAGCGAGAGCCAAACCACCGAGAGCCTGACGAAGACCCAGTACGTGAAGCAGGCGGACGCGATCTGCCAGCGCCAGAACGAAAAGAAGGACGCTGAGCTCAACAAAGCCTATGAAGAACTGCAGAAGAAGAAGACGAGCGGTGGGCGAGCCGCGGAAGAAAAGATCATCGAAGTAGCCCTTCCTCCGATTGCGGATATGACCGAAGAAGTCGCGGAACTCGGAGTCCCCACGGAACAGTCAGAGGAAGCTAAGAAGTTCGTTGCTGAAATGGAAGCCGCCATCTCAAAGGTGCAGGACGATCCTTCTCTGGCCCTGGATGGAGAACCGTTCGAAGGGGCCAAAGCGCGTGCCGCGCGGCTCGGCTTCAAGCAGTGCAACAACTTCTGAATCCAGCGGCCCACTGCGGTCCCGTTCCTTGACAAAGACGGTGCCGTTCCAGATAATCTCCTAGTCCGGGTGGGAACCCGGATTTGAAAGGGCAGGAGCAACTCGATCATGCATCGGGGAAAACGGAAGGCCGTGTCGAGTTCGTCGCGGCTGTTGATCCGACTCGGCCCGAGAAACCAATGAACGGTCACTAATACAGGGAGGGATCGATGATCTCGAAGCTTCATGATCGCCTGGGGACGGCCGGCTTGATCGTCGCCGTCGTGGCGCTCGTTGCTGCCCTCACCGGAACCGCGATCGCGGCAGCCGGCTTGAACGGCAAGGAGAAGAGGGAAGTCAAGAAGATCGCCAAGAAGTTCGCCGGCAAGCGAGGCGCGCGTGGACCGGCTGGTGCTGCCGGCCCCGTCGGCCCGGCAGGCCCGGCAGGACCCGCTGGTGCCAAGGGGGACAAGGGCGATAACGGTGCGGCGGGCGCAAACGGCGCAGCCGGGGCCACGGGCGCAACTGGCGCGAAGGGGGCAACCGGAGCCACCGGTTTCAGTGGGTTCACGGAAGTCCTGCCCGAAGGGAAGACTGAGACGGGCACCTGGGTCACCCAGGGAACCGGCGAAAGCGTCGCTGCCATCTCCTTCAACATCCCGCTTTTAGCTGACATCTCCGATGGCAACGTGAAACTGGTCGAGGATGGCGCGTCGGTGCCGGCGGAGTGCGATAACGGCGCTGGGACCGCGCCTTCGGCAGGTAACCCCGAGGCGGACCCAGGGTTCCTCTGCATTTTCGAGGGCGCCTCGACGGAAGGATTCACCCTGCTTGGCATCTTCAAGCCCGAAGCAGGGTTCGCTGCCGGTGTCGGCAAAACCGGTGCGATTCTCGTTGTCGAAAGCGCCACCTTCAGCCAGGGTGGCGGTAGCTTCGCGGTGACCGCTCCGTAGCTAAATCGCATACCGATGTTCCGAGCGGCCGGCTCTGCCGGCCGCTCTTTTTTTCAGCGATTCCGCGGCCACTTCCCCTCGTCATCTAGCGATTTAGCACGAGCCACCCCCACCTCTTTGATAGGGTCCCCCGTCTAATCAGATGATGCAGAGCAAACTTGCATATTGGAGCGCGGTTGTCGCGGCATGTTTGCTTCTTGCCGCCGCGGTCGGGTGTGGCGGTGGCGACGACGAAACGGCTGCCGCTTCTCCGATCTCGAAGGCGCAGTACATCAAGCGTGCTGACGCAATCTGTACCGAAACCGAGAACCGGCAGGAAGCGCTGATCCGCAAATTCGGGGAACAGGAAAAGAAGCAGACCCCCAACTCGGAAGCGGAACTGGTGAGCTTCGCCGGCCTTCCTCCGGTTCAGCAGCAACTGGAAGAAATCTCCGAGCTGCCACAGCCGAGCACCGGAGCCCAGGAAGCCGACGCGTACGTGAAAGCGCTTGGGGAGGGTCTCAAAGCTGCCAGGAAGAACCCCGCCGCTTTGCTCGAAGGGAAAAATCCGTTCGCCGAAGCGGAAGAAGTCGCGGCCAAATTCGGCTTCAAAGTCTGCCGCGGCGCCTGACTCTCTCCGTGGGAACGCTGTTTCCGGATTAGAATTGCCCTTCGATGAGGGGGGACGGGGCAAGGTCGGCGTCGGCCGACGGTGAGCGGTCGCCTCTGCGTGTGGGATGACCATGCTCGTCGCCTGGGTGGGGTTTCCGCTCGTTCTGCTCCTCCTCTCCTTGGGCTGCGGTGTCTTCGTCGAGCGGGTGACCGGCCGGCTGCTGCCGCCGGCCCTCGCGCTGCCCGTCGGCTTCGCGGTAATCGTCGTCTTTGCTGGAGTCCTCACCTCTAGAGGGGAGACGGCGCCCATTGCGACGCCGGGCGTCGTCGTGCTGGCTCTGCTCGGCTGGGCCTCCCTGCTCTGGAGAAAGGATCTGCGAGGGCGCCTCGACGGTGAGCTGGGCTGGGGAGCCGTGGCGGCAGCCGGTGTTTTCGCCGTCTACGCCGCCCCTGTGGTCCTCTCCGGGGAGCCGACCTTCGCGGGCTACATCAAGCTCGACGACACCGCCACCTGGATGGCCTTCGTCGACCGCCTGATGGAGCACGGCCGCAACCTCTCGGGTCTCGAACCGTCGACTTATCAACAGACGCTGCTGGTCAACCTGCCCGGCGGCTATCCCGTCGGCGCGTTCCTTCCCCTCGGGGTCGGGTCCCGCCTGACGGGAACCGACGTCGCCTGGCTGGTGCAGCCCTACATGGCGACCGTCGCGGCCCTGCTCACGTTCTGCCTCTATGGGCTGACCAAGCCCGTGCTTTCCTCGCGCCCCCTGCGAGCGCTGGTTGCCTTCGGGGCGGCGCAGCCGGCGCTGCTCTTCGCCTACAGCCTCTGGGGGGGGATCAAGGAGGTTGCCGTCGCGCTGGCGATCGCGCTGCTCGCCGCGCTCGCGCCCGAGGCGGTGCGGAGGGGCGGCGGCGCCAGGGCACTCGTCCCCCTCGCACTTGCGATCGCCGCTCTGCTGACCATGGTCGGCTCCGGCGGCCTCGTCTGGGTCGCGCCGGCGCTGGCCTTCGTCGGGATCGCCGTCTGGCGGACCCAGGGGCTCGGCACGCTGGCCGCCCGCGCCGTGCCGCTGGCGCTGCTCGTTGCCCTCTTCGCGATTCCCGCCCTCTTCGCCGCCGGGGTCTTCTCGCCGACGCAGGGGGGGCTTACCAGCGACGCCGAGCTCGGCAACCTGATCGCTCCGCTGAGCGTCTTTCAATACGTCGGGATCTGGCCGAACGGGGACTTCCGCCTCGACCCCACCCACGAGTACCTCACCGACTTCCTGATCTTGCTGGCTCTGGCGGCCGCGGTCGCCGGCGCCGTCTTCTGCTGGCGGTCGCGCGCATGGGAGCCGCTCCTCTACGCCGCTGCTGCCGGAGCGGGGAGCCTCGCTGTCTTCGCCTACTCCTCACCCTGGGTGGGCGCGAAGGCACTGGCCTCGGCCAGCCCTTCCCTGCTGCTGCTGGCGCTCTGCGGCGCAGCCATCGTCGCTGCTCGGATCAGGCGCGCCCCGGGCGCGATCGCCCTCGTTCTCATCCTCGGCGGCGTTTTCTGGTCCAACGCCCTTGGCTATCACGACGTCAGCCTCGCTCCCTACGACCAGCTGCGTGAGCTCGAGCGGATCGGGGAAGGGATCTCCGGCGAGGGCCCCACCTTGATGACGGAATACCAGCCCTACGGCGTGCGCCACTTCCTCCGCGACGCCGACGCCGAGGGGGCCTCGGAGCTGCGCACCCGCCCGGTGCCGCTGGTGGAAGGGGGGGAACTCGAAAAGGGGGCATGGGGAGACACCGACCAGCTTGTCCTCCCCACCCTCCTCCTCTACCGCACGCTGGTCCTGCGGCGCAGCCCCGCCCAGAGCCGCCCCCCCTCGGCCTACTCGCTCGTCCGCAGGGGTGACTACTACGACGTCTGGCAGCGACCCGACGAGGACCCGGGCATCCTCGGCCACTTCCCGCTGGGAAGCTTCGAAGAACCCGCGGCGCGAAGCTGCGCGACGGTGGAAGAAGCTGCTGGCCTTGCCGGGCCCGCGGGAACCGTGGCAGCGGCCGAGCGCCGACCCTCCCTGAGCTTCTCGCTGGGAAGCTCGGCGCATCCTGATTCGTGGCTGCCGACCGAACCCGGGAGCCCCGATCTGATTCCGGGGGCCGCCGGCACCGCCACGCTCTCGGTCGAAGTGCCGCGGAGCCGGAAGTTCAGCCTCTATCTCCTCGGCAGCATCCGCAACCGCCTCGACCTCGTGATCGACGGGGTCACGATCGGCTCGGTCGAAGAGCAGCTGAACCCGAGCCGCCAATTCCTCGACTTCGGCGAAGCCTGGATCGGCAGCGGACCTCACGAGGTGGAGCTGAAGCTCCACGGTCAGACCCTGAGGCCGGGGAGCGGCGGCCCGCCGGAACCGATCGGGCCGCTGGTGCTCGACCCCGCGTTCAACGAGGACCCGCCGGTGCGGGAAGTGCCGGCGGATCAGGCGAGCGAGCTATGCGGTGAGCGCCTCGACTGGGTCGAGGCGCGACCCTAGCCCTCTTCGAGCTGCCGCAGGGCTTCCTCGAGGCCGCCGCTGCGGGATTCGATCAGCCGCGCCGCGATCTCGACTTCCCAGAAGCGAGCGCCGGCGACCCAGGCCTGTCCCAGGTAGTTCCAGGCGCCGAGGGTGGTGCCGACGGTCGTGTCGAGATCCTCGGCGAGGCGTTCCATCAGCTCCTGGAACTCGTCCTGCATGCCGAGGATGACCGGCTGGGGATCGCTCTCTCCCATCTTCGTCTCGATCATCACCGCGTGGCCGGTGCGGATGCCGAAGAACCAGGCGTCGTGGAGGTAGGCCTCGAGCTCCGCCAGCTGCTCGGGCTCGAGGTTCAGGGTCTCCGCGCTCTCCTCGGCGAGAGGCTTGAGGTCGTGCTCCTTCGCGCTCTGAACCGCAGCCGAGAGGCTGTCGCCCCCAAAAGACATGGACCGCCAATCTAGACAACTAGATTTAATCGAGTACGCCTATTTGTACTACGGAGCCTGCCGGAGCGCAACCGATGATGGGTGACGGCACTCGCAGGGACGCGAGCACGAAAAAGGGCGGCCCGGAGGCCGCCCTTTCCAATCCTGCGCTGCTCAGAGAGCAGCGTCGGATCTGCTCCTCAGGTGCCGGTGCAGGTCCGGAGGATGGTTGCCGGTCCCGCCTGGGTCCCGTCAGAGAACTTGGCGGTGGCTTTCGCCTGCAGCTTGCCGTCGGGGCATTTCGCCGTCAGGACGCCCTTCTTGTTGATCTTCAGGCTGAACGACTTCACGGAACCGCTGCCGCCGGCGATCTTCGGGATCGTGGCGACCGTTTTCAGTCCATAGCGGCCGTTGTGGACTTTCTTGATCTTCAGGGTGGTGACGATCGCCCCGGGGGTCGGTTTCGAGAAGTAGGCGTGGATGTAGAGGGTGGTCTTGCCGCCGCTGAAACCGCCGTTGATGACGAGCAACTTACTGTCGACGTCGAACGGAGTCTGTTCCGGGAACGCGATCTCGGCGGTGGTCGTGCCGGTGCCGATGATCGCCTTCTTGCAGACTTTTTCGGCTGCCGCGGTGTCACGCGACTGCAGCTGACCCGAGGTGCACTTCGGCAGGCCCTTGACGTTGATCGCGCCGTTCTTGTCGGTTTCGACGATCGTTTCCTTCAGCGCCGGCGGATGGGTGCCGTCTTTGGTCGAGATCTTGCCCGACGCGGTGAGCGTGATCGGGGCGAGCTTCTTCTTCGGCAGCTTGGTGGGCTTGAAATCGCCGTTGAAGGTGAACACGAGGTTGCCGGCTTCGACCGTCACCGGCTTCCCGGCGGTAGCGATGCCGGCCACGCTGACGGCAATCAGCGCCGCAATGGCCATCGTCAACATTAGGTACTTGCGCATATCCCTATATCTCTCCTTTGCGGCCTGCCCGTCCTGGGTCCGATGCCGTCGGAACTTGGCTTGAAACGTCTCTCCAGCGGGTCAACCTACCACCCCCGCCCTGTTCGTAAACACGTCGATCCGCGGAATGGAGCGGCGCTTGCGTGGCGATTAGGAGCGGTGCTTCGCGAGTCGCACGCGCTCGCGCTCGGCAGCAGCCCCCTCGGCGCCGAGGAAGGGCAGGGTAATCCAGAACATCAGGTCTGGAAGCCGGCTGGGAAGGCGGGCGACGGCGCCATGGAGGATCTCGCTGTAGAGGAGCTCGTTGACGCCGCCGGCGATCGCGACCGAGGTGATGCCGGGCAGTTCGATCGTGCTCTCCGAGCGCCCCGACTCGAGGAAGCCGGTGAACTGGCGCAGGGCCGAGTCGCGCCGGGCCAGCGCCTTGGGTCCCGCCGCCAGCACCTCGACGATCGCGAAGCGCGCCTCATCGGGGTGGCGCGAGAGGTGCTCCAGCAGGACTTCGAGGCCCTGGCAGATGCGCTCGGCCCAGGTTGCGTCGCCGTTCGCCTCGAAAGCGTTCGTCGCCTCCGCGAGGAGGTTTTCGAGGAGGACGTCGTAGGCGGCAAGGAAGCAGTCCTCCTTGCTGTCGAAGAGTTCGTAGAAGGTCTTGCGGGAAACCCCGGCGACTCCGATCACGTCGACCACGCGGGTTTCCGGATAGCCGCGCTCGGAGACGACTTTGACCATCGCCTGGTGAATACGGTTGCGCTGGGACTCGGTTACCGCCTCCCTCGGCAAGCCATGTCTTCCCCGGGGCAGCCGCTCGCTTAACTTGGCGGAGCGTCTAGTGGAGGGCACGAACCCACTGTAGAGCAGTCGGGAAACCGGTGTGGGACCTTTATCTAAATGTCCGCAACTTATTGGCGGTCGAGCCAGATGACCTGCTCACGGTCAGGGCCGACGCCGACGAGCCTGACGGGCACGCCGACGAAATCGGCGATGAAGTCGAGGTAGTCCCGCGCCTCCTGCGGCAGGTCCTCCGCCTGGCGGCAGGCGGTGAGGTCGAGATCGAACCCGGGCAGCTCCTCGTACTCGGGGGTGGCCGAGTGGAGGATCGACTGGTGGTACGGGAAGGTGTCGAGCACCGCGCCCTCCTTGGAGCGGTAGCGGACCGCCAGGCGCAGCGGGCCGATGCC
Source organism: uncultured Actinomycetes bacterium (assembly GCA_963779815.1). GTDB lineage: Bacteria > Actinomycetota > Thermoleophilia > Solirubrobacterales > 70-9 > VAYN01. The sequence continues at coordinate 599,645 of CAVZZR010000001.1, forward strand.
GCTGAGGACGTCGAGCTTGGTGATCGCCAGCGCGTCCATGCGGTTGATCCGCACCGCGTAGCGGAGCGCGACCAGGTCCATCCAGCCGCAGCGCCGCCGCCGCCCGGTGGTCGTCCCGAACTCGTGCCCGCGCCGCAGCATCTGCTCGCCGACATCGTCGAAGAGCTCGGTCGGGAAGGGGCCGGCGCCGACCCGGGTGGCGTAGGCCTTGGCGATCCCCCAGACCTCGTCGATGTCCTTCGGGCCGACCCCGGCGCCGACGCAGGCGGCACCGGCGATCGGGTTGGACGAGGTGACAAAGGGATAGGTGCCGTGGTCGAGGTCGAGCAGGGTCGCCTGGGCGCCCTCGAAGATCACCGTCTCGGAGTCCTCGAGGGCATCCCAGCAGAGGCGGGCGGTGTCGGCGATGTGGGGCTCGAGGCGGTGCCCGAAGTTGACGTGTTCCTCGACCATCGTGTGGAGGTCGAGGCGGGGGTCGGGAACCCCGGCGACGCCCTCGCTCGGCTTCGCGTCCTCGCCGGCCTCCTTCAGCTGCTTGCGCCGCTGGACCGAGAGCTCGCGCAGGGCCTGCTGCTTGGGCTCCAGCGCGGCGCGGATCTTCGTCCGCAGGATCTTCTCGTCGAGCAGGTCCTGCACCCGGATCCCCAGCCGCAGCGCCTTGTCGGCGTAGCAGGGGCCGATGCCGCGCCGGGTGGTCCCGATCGAGAGCTTGCCCAGCTTCGTCTCGCCGGCCGTGTCGAGCAGCACGTGGTAGGGCATGATCAGGTGGGCGTTGGCCGAGATGCGGAGGTTGTTGACGCTGATCCCCGCCCGTTTCAGGTTGTCGATCTCGTGCAGAAGGACGCGTGGGTCGACGACGACGCCGTTGCCGATCACGCAGGTCTTCTCGGCGTGGAGGATCCCCGAGGGGATGAGGTGGAACTTGAACTCCTCGCCGCCGCGGACGATCGTGTGGCCGGCGTTGTTGCCGCCCTGGAAGCGCACGATCGTGGTAGCCCGGTCGGCGAGCAGGTCGACGACCTTGCCCTTGCCCTCGTCGCCCCACTGGGCGCCGACTATGACCACTCCTGGCATGCCGCGGAGGATTGTGACGGTCTCGCCCGGCGGAGGAGTTCCGCCGGTTAGCCGGCGCGCGCTTGATAGCGGTGATCGGAGCCGAAGAGCGGCAGCGGGTCGCCGCAGATCTCGATCAGCCGGGAGACGGTGCGGCGGCCGATCTGGTCCTCGAGCTGCTGCTGGCCCTTGTCGACGTCGCCCTCGGCGTTGCTCGTCACCAGCATCGGCCGCTGGTTCTCGTAACGCTCGTTGATCACCGCGTAGAGCTGCTCGACCACCCAGTCCGTGTGGCGCTCGGAGCCGAGGTCGTCGATGTAGAGGAGGTCGACCGAGGTGACGCGTTCGAAGAACTGCCCGTAGGCGTTCTCGTTCTCGGCTTCCTGGTAGGTCTGCCGGATCCGGGTCAGCAGCTTCGGGGTGAAGTAGATGCCGACGGTCTTGCCCTGCTTCAGGGCCTCGCTCGCGATCAGCATCCCCAGCGTCGTCTTGCCGGTGCCGGTGCCGCCCATGAACCAGACCCCCCGGCCGGCGGCGAGGTTCTCGTCCAGGTTCTCGACGTAGTCGCGCGCCGCCTGGACGACGTGGCGGGTGGCCATGTCACGGGCCATGTCGGAGATCGGCGGCCGGTCGAAGGAGACGCCGCGGTAGCGGGCGGGAATCGCCGAGGCGACCCCGCGGCTTCGTCCCTTGTTGAGCCGCTCGCCGCGGCACTCGCATGGCCGTGCCACGTCTTCGGGGCCGAGGATCCAGCCGGAGCCGTCGCAGACGCCGAGCGGGCAGGCCTGTTCGCGGAAGGGCTCGGAGCGGGCGATCGCCGGCATCAGAAGTCAGGCCCCGCCGCGGCCGCGTCCTCGAAGGGCGGCGCCTCCCCGGCCGGCTGCTCGATCGGCGGTTCGGCGTGGGCGTGGTCGGCGAATTTCGGATAACGGTCGAGGAAGACCAGCTTCCTGGTCCCGATCGGGCCGTTCCTGTGCTTGGCGATGATCAGGTCGGCGAGGCCGTCGGGCTCCTCCTCGGGGTCGCGGTAGTAGTCCTCGCGGTAGAGGAAGGCGACGACGTCGGCGTCCTGCTCGATCTGCCCGGACTCGCGCAGGTCGGAGAGCTGGGGCTTCGGCGGCGTCCGCTGCTCGGGCGCGCGCGAGAGCTGGGAGATCGCCACCACCGGCACCTCCAGCTCGCGGGCGAGGATCTTCAGCCCGCGGCTGATCTGGCCGACCTGCTCGACCCGGTTGGCGCGGTGGTCGTCGGAGCGCATCAGCTGGATGTAGTCGAGGATGATCAGGCCGAGGCCGCCGCGCTCCTGTTCCTGGGCGTGCAGCCGCCGCGCCTTCGCCCGCAGGTCGAGGATGCCGAGGTCGGAGGAGTCGTCGAACCACAGCGGTGCCTCTTCCAGCTCGTTGCAGGCGCGCAGCACCTTCGGCCAGTCGCGTCTGGAGACCTGCCCCTTGCGCAGCTTGTCGCCGGAGATCCGCGCCCGGCAGGCGATGAACCGCTGCGCCAGCTCGACCTCCGACATCTCGAGCGAGAAGAAGGCGACCGGCCGCCCCCGCTTGACGGCGACGTTTTCGGCGATGTTGGCGACCAGCGCGCTCTTCCCCATCGCCGGGCGGGCGGCGACGATGATCAGGTTGCCGGGCTGGAAGCCGCCGGTGATCGCGTCGACGTCGCGAAAGCCGGAGGGGGTGCCGGTCAATTCCGTCTCGCCGGTGGAGAGCTTCTCGAGCCGGTCGACCTCGTCGTGGAGGATGTCGCCGAGCAGTTTGAAGTCGCTGGCCTGCTCTTTGTGGGCGACTTCGAAGAGCAGTTTCTCGGCCCGCTCGGAGAGCTCTTGCGGTTCCCCGTCACGGTCGTTGACCCAACCCTGGATCTCCTGGCCGGCGCCGAGCAGCCGTCTCAGCAACGAGTTCTGCTGGACGATTTCCGCGTAGTGCTTCGCGTTGGCGGCCGCCGGAACTTTCGCCGTCAGCTCCGAGACGTAGTGCCGGCCGCCAGCCTCCTCGATCTTGTTGCGCTGGGTCAGCGCCTCGCTGACGCTGAGCTCGTCGACCGGCTGCGAGGCCGCATAGAGGTCATGGACCACCTCGAAGATCAGCCGGTGCTTGTCGAGGTAGAAGTCGAGCGCGTTCAGCTTCACCTCGTCGATCACCCGCGTCAGCGTCGACTCGGAGACCAGCATCGCGCCCAGCACCGACTCCTCGGCCTCGATGTTCTGGGGCGGGACGTGGGTGGTGGGCGGCTGCGGCATCGGCTCTTCAGTAAAGGCTGCCCGGCGGCGGAATCAGGGTTCCGAGGGGCGCTTTGCAAGCAAACCAGAGGCGGGCAGGGGCCATGTCCCGCTTCCGTGCAAAAGCCGTCAAAAAGAATTCACGCTTCGGCGAGCTTTATGCGGCAGTTCCGAAGGAGAGCTGGTGGTGGTGCGCCGGGGGGATCAGGCCCTCCTGCTCCTGGCGGGCCTCGCCGCGGCGGAGCATGCGGAGGGTGAGGATGGCGATGCTGAGGATCGCGGTGGCGCCGAGGCTGAGCTGGATGCTGAGCAGGCCTTCGCGGCTCCAGTAGACGTCGCGGAGATCGAGCAGGAGGGCGGACTCGTCGAAGGTGAGGCCGAAGCCGGCGCCCATCGGGATCGCCAGCTTCTGCTCGAGCTCGTCGTCGTCGGTGAGGAGAGCAGCGGTGCCGGAGCCGAAGGCGAGCAGGATGCCCGGCACGAAGTGGTGGATGTGGCGGCCGCCGATGTTGACGTTGCGGAAGGGGCCGCGGCCGTCGCGGATTGCCCAGGTCGAGAGGCGGACCATGGCGAAGGAGCCGAGGAAGCCCGCCAGGAGGTTGAAGAGGACCGTTTCGTAGCGCGGCGCCTCTTCGTAGCCGCGGACGGCGACGCCGACCGTGTCGACGGCTGCCGCGGGCGCCGATTCGAGCAGCGCTTCGGGGTCGTGGGCCTCACCCGCGCGCCGCGCGAACATGCGGCTGAACTGACCGACCAGAACGGTGCCGGCGGCGGCAAGGGCAACTCCGGCAAGACCGACGGTCGCTCGCTCGGAGCGAACCCAACCGGCCCTGCGAGGACGAGAGAGGACTACTTCTCCTCGCTGATGATCGTCTTGACGGCGGCAGTGGTGCCGTCTTTGAGCTGGATCTCGACCATGAAGGTGCCGAGTTCCCGCAGCGGCTGCTCGAGCTGGATCTGTTTTTTCTCGACCCGCAGGTCGCGGGCCTCGCGCAGGGCGTCGGCGATCTCTTTCGGCCCGACCGAGCCGAACAGCTTGCCGTCCTCGCCGGCGCGCTGGTGGATCGTCAGCACCGTCTTCGAGAGCAGGCCGGCGGCTTCCGTTTCGCGCTCGGCGCGCGCGGCCTCGGCCTTTTCAGCCGCCTCCATCCGCCGCTTCGCCACCTCGAGGGCACCGGCGGTGGCGGGCTGGGCGAGCTTGCGCGGGATCAGGTAGTTGCGCAGGTAGCCGGGGGCGACGTCGACGACGTGGCCGCGCTCGCCGAGCGAATCGACGTCTTCCAGCAGGATTGCCTGCGCCATCAGCGCTCTCCGACGTAGGGAAGCAGGGCGATTTCGCGCGCCCGCTTCACCGCCACCGAGAGCTGACGCTGGTGGCGGCGGGAAAGTCCGGTGACCCGGCGCCCGCGCGTCTTCCCCTTGTCGGAGAGGAAGCGGCGCAGCAGGTTCAGGTCCTTGTAGTCGACGACCTCGGAGTTGACCCGCGTGTATTTCCGAGGGCGGGCGCGATCGGCGCCGCGCCTGCCGCCGCCGCGGCGGCCCGCGGTGCGGGACGAGCTGTCAGAGGTTCGTGCCATCGGCGCGAGATGCTACAGAGCGCCGCGATGCGGCGCTCTGTAGTTGCCGGTCAGGCGAGAATCAAAATGGAATGTCGTCTTCTTGGCCGCCGCCGCCACCGCCGCCCGCCGGGGCGCCGGACATGTCGGACATGTCGGCCGGGACGTCGCTCTGCGGCGGACTGAAGCCGCCGCCGCCGTTGCCGTTGCCACCACCGGCGCCGTCGCGGGAGCCGAGGAACTGGACGGTGTTGGCGACGATCCGCACTGCCTGCCGTTTGCCGCTGCCGTCTTTGGCCTCCCACTCGCTCCAGTCGAGCCGCCCTTCGACCGCTACCGGCCGGCCCTTGCTGAGGTAGTTGGCGCAGTTCTCGCCCTGCGCCCCCCAGACGGTGACGTCGAAGTAGTTGGCCTTGTCGACCCAGTTGCCGCTCTGGTCTTTGCGGCGGCTGTTCACCGCGACGCGCAGGTCGCAGACCGCGGTCCCGCCGCCGGTATGACGCAGCTCCGGATCCCGGGTCAGATTCCCGGTGATAACCACCACGTTCACGTTCGAAGCTGCCAATGCACTCACTCCTTACCCGTTCGCTTATCTGGTTCCCCAGTCTAAGGAGGAGGGCGGCTCTATTTACCCCCCTCTGGCCGGGGGAACCCGCAAACAGCGGTCGCGCTGAGCGGCTTTACTCGTCGTCGGGCTCGGGAGCGGCGTCCTCGCCGCGCTCCTCGCGAGCTCCGGTGGCGGCGCGCTCGCGGGGCCCCGGGGCCGCGGTCGCGGCGGGGGGACGATCACCGGCGCGCCGGGATCGACTTTGAAGATCCGGAAGCGGAGGACGCCGTCGGCGATCTTCAGGTTGTGGTCGAGCGAGTCGAGCAGGTCGCTCGGGGCCTCGAACCGCATCCAGCGGTAATCCGCCTCGGTGCGGTGGTTGATCTCGTAGGCCATCTTGCGCAGGCCCCAGCTGTTCTCGTGTTTGAGATTGCCTTTGGCCTCGATCTGCCCACGCGCGTCTTGCGCCAGGGCGTCGCGCGCCGGGGCGTCAAGTTGGGGGTCCAGCATCAGGACCAGCTCGTATTCGCGTGGTGCTGCCAAAACGGCGAAGGACTATAGCGGCGGGATGGCGCTAGCGCGGCGCGAACTCCTCCGAGCCGTCGCTCGGCGACGCCGGGGGCGGAGGCGGAGGGACCGGCGGCGGGGACGGCGGCGGTTCGTAGCTGACGGGCGGTGGCGGCGCGACAGGCGCAGGCTCGGCTGCGGCCTTTGGCTTCGGCCGCTCCTTCCGGGGCCTGCTGCTGATCACATCCCGCCGCGCCGACCCCGTGGTTCTTTTTGCACCCATGCCGTGCGTTTCGAACCGCAACTTCGGCGCCGGCTCGGCAGCTGGGGCCACTCGCGGCAGACCCACGTCCTTGCCCAGCGGCGGCGGTTGGGGCGGGCGCAGGAGGCCGGGCAGCGCCTGCAGGGCGAGCAGCACCGCGACCGCGACGATCGCAATTTTGCCGACCCCGCTCCAGCGGATGCGTACCGTGCCCACCCCGGCCTAAGCCGTGGGAGGCCGCGGGTTCTCCCCCCTCAAGTCCGCGCTTTGCGGGCTACTTCGATGTCCTGCAGCTGGTCGTCGACCCAATCGCCGGGGTTGCGGGAGAAGATGATCTCCTTCAGGCCCTGGGACCAGCGGCGCTTCTGCTCGGGGTCCATCGTCAGCGCCCGGTAGATCGCGTCGGCCTGCTCCTGGATGTCGAAGGGGTTGACCGAGAGCACGTAGTCGAAGAGCTCGTGGTGGGAGCCGGTGTTCTCGGAGAGCATCAGGACTCCATCTCTGGTGTTCACCGCCGGCGCCTCCTTCGCCACCAGGTTCATCCCGTCGAAGAGCGAGTTGACCATCAGCAGGTCGAAGTGCTTGTAGCGGGCGACGGCGTCGTAGAAGTTCTCGTAGATCTTCAGGTCGATCGGCATCCAGTCGGTGGTCCCGTGCCGGTGGTTGACGACGGCGACCAGCGCCTCGATCCGCTCCAGGTACTCGGCGTACTCGGGCACGTCCTGGCGCGAGGGCTGCAGGTGGGCGATGAAGGTGACCTCTTCGCGGAACTCCGGGTGCTGGGTGAGGAAGGTGTCGAAGGCGGTGAACCCGCGCAGCACGTTCTTCGAGAGGTCGGCCCGGTCGACGCGGATGATCAGGTGCCGGCGGCGCCGCTCCAGCACCTCGCGCTCGGCCTCGGCGACCTCGGGCGAGGCCGCCGCCCGCTCCAGCCGCCCGGCGTCGATCCCGAGCGGGTAGGCGCGGGCGATCGTCCGGCCGCGCTGGTGGCGCACTTCGGCGGCGTGGTAGTCGACCTCGACCCCGTCGAGGAGTTCGTCGCAGCAGCGGAGGAAGTTGATGCAGTAGGCGTGGGTGTGGAAGCCGATGATGTCGTTGGCCAGCATCCCCTCGTAGATCGCGCCGCGGATCCGGCTCGGCAGGATCCGCCAGCTGTCCGGCTGCGACCAGGGGATGTGTACGAAGTGGTGGAGGAAGGCGTCGGGGCGCTCGGCGCGGATCATTCCCGGCGCCGTGTAGAGGTGGTAGTCGTGCAGCATCACCAGCGGGTTCTCCTGCCCCTCGATCTCCTTCAGGACCGCGTCGGCGATATCCCGGTTGACCGCCTGGTAGCCGTAATCCCAGGCGTCGATCTCCTCCTGGCGGATGTCCGGCGCGTTGGAGATGTCCCAGAGGTAGTGCTGGATGAACCAGAGAATCGGGTTGGCGATCACGTTGTAGAAGCGGTCGTAGGCTTCGGGGTCGCTGCCGACCAGCCGCACCCGATAGTCGATCCCGTCGAGCTCCTGGGAGATCGGCTCGCCCGCCTGCTCGGACGCGGCGACGTCCTCGTCGGTCATCGCCGAGGCGATCCAGAGGGCGTCGCGGTGGGAGACGAGGCCGGAGAGGGCGGTGACCAGCCCGCCGCCGCCGCGGCGGACCGTGCGCTGCCCGCTCTCGTCGCGCTCGAACTGGAGCGGGCCCCGGTTCGAGACGATGATCAGCGGCGAAGAGCTCACGCCGAAGAGACTAAGGGGTGCCGGGCGTGGGGACGGCGGCTAGCTGTCGACGTCGTCGAGCAGGTTCAGCCAGTCGCGCAACAGGCGCGGCGTCAGGAACATGCGACGGGCGTGCTCCTTGCCCTCGCGGCCGAGCTGCTTGCCCAGGCCGGGGTCGCGGAGGATCTCGAGGCAGCGCTCGGCGCACTGCGAGGGGGAGTCGACGAGGAAGCCGCTGACCCCGTCCTCGATCTGCAGCGGAATCCCGCCGACGTTGCCGGCGACGGTCGGCCGCCCCTTCCAGAGCGCCTCGGTGACGGTCAGGCCGAAGCCCTCGCGGATCGACTTCTGCAGGCAGATGTCAGACTGCGACTGGAAGGCGTTGACCTCGATCGCGCCGACGTTGTTGAGGTTGCTGAGGATTTTGATGTCCTCGTCGCCGTCGGCGTATTCGAAGGTCTTTTGGAAGTACTCCATCCCCTCGGGGTCGTCGGTGGCCATCGAGCCGACCATCGCCAGCTGCGCCTCCGGCACCCGCTTGGTGATCTCGCGGTAGGCGTCGATGACGCCGATCGGGTCCTTCCAGGGGTCGAAGCGGGAGACCTGGGTGATCAGCGGCCGGTCGACGTCGATCCCGAACTGGCGGCAGACGAAGGCGGCGTCCTCGGGCGAGAAGGCCATGTTCTTCGGCGAGAGCGGGTCGATCGCCGGGGGGATGATCCGCACGTCCTCGCGGTGCTCGCCCATCCCGTCGGGGACGTAGTCCTCGAGGTGCCAGACGCTCGCGTCGTACTCTTCGATCATCGGCAGCAGGCGGCCGATCGGGGCCGGGTTCGGCGTCGAGAGGTCGATGTGGCAGCGCCAGATCCAGCGCGCGCTCTTCGCCCTGGCGCCGCGCAGCAGCCCGATCGGCTGCGGGTCGTGGACGATGATCACGTCCCACTCGCCCTGCAGGCCCTCGGCGTTGATCTGGTTGATCTCGTCGAAGATCTCCCACTGTTCGTCGGTCAGCGTCTCCTCGGCCCCCTGCAGCGAGTTGTGGAGCAGCTTGGTCGCGTTGAAGAACTCTTCTTTGCCGAAGATCACGTGCCAGTGGGCGTCGAGGCCGACGTCCCGCATCAGCGGCACCATCGTGTAGAGGATCTCCGAGACGCCGCCGCCGAAAGCGGTGGCGCTGACGTGCAGCACCCGCTTGCCTTTGAGCGGCTCCGCGAGCCGGCGGATCTGCTCCGTCAGCTCTTTACCGACGATGTGCGTGTAGTCGGTGAGGGTCTTGTGGCCGAGGGCGACTTCCTGAAGCAAGGCTGGAGTTCTACACCGATGGGCGGCGACATGGCGTCCAGCCGCGTGCCGCGGCTATTCGGAGGAGGGGCTGTCGGGCCGCTTCCCGAGCTTCAGGTCGATCTGCTTCTGCTCGCCGTTGCGGAGGATCGTCAACTTCACCACTTCGCCGGGCTGGTGGGCGGCCACCACTTCGCCGAGGTCGTTCGGGGTGACGATGTCGCGGTCGTCGACCCGCAGGATCACGTCGCCCCCGGTCGAGTACCGCGCCGCCTGGAAGGTGACTTTGTCGTCGCCCCCCTCGATGCCCGCTTTCTCGGCCGGGCCGCCGGCGACGACTTCGGAGACGAGGCCGCCGAAGGTGGCGTCGAGCCCGAGCTTGCGCGCCAGCTGTGGGTAGAGCGGCTGGCTGGAGACGCCGATGTAGGCGTATTCGGCTTCGCCGTCCTCGCGCAGCTGGGCGACCGAGCGCTTGACGGCGGAGATCGGGACCGCGAAGCCGACGCCGTCGTTGGCGCCCGAGTTGGTCTCGATCTGCTGGTTGATCCCGATCACGTTGGCGCCCGCGTCCAGGAGCGGGCCGCCGGAGTTGCCGGGGTTGATCGAGGCGTCGGTCTGGATCGCACCGAGGATTTCGAACTGGGTCAGCGACTGCACCGCACGGTCGGTCGCCGAGACCACCCCGACGGAGAGCGACTGCTGCTCGCCGAACGGGTTGCCGATCGCGGCGACCGGCTGGCCGACGTGAAGGCCGCGGTCGTCGCCCAGGCGAAGCGGGTGCAGGTCGAGCCCGTTCGGCTTGATCTTCAGCAGGGCGACGTCGACGAAGGGGTCGAAGCCGACGACTTCCGCGGGGACGATGTTGCGGCTGGGGAACTCGACGTAGACCTGGTCCGCCTGCTTGCGCTCGCCGCTCGATTCGTCGGTGACGACGTGGGCGTTGGTGATGATTTCGCCGCCGTCGTCGACGACGAAGCCCGAGCCTTCGGCGGCCCCCACCGACTTGAAGACCGAGCGGATCGTCACCACTCCCGGCGAAGCCCGTTCGAACACTTCCTGGGCGTCGAAGCCGGGGCTCGAGGTCTCGATCGCCACCTGAGGTTCCTCCGCCGGCCTCAGCACCTGGGCGGATTCGCCGCCGCTGTCCGCCGTCCCCGAATCGCCGCTCGAGCCGCAGCCGGCGCTCAGCGCCAGGCAGAGCAGCGTCAAGAGGACGAGCGCGCCCCGCTTCACGAACCGCTCCTCGCCGGCACCCGCAGCGGACGCTGGGGCGCGGGCTCGCGCGGCCCCGGGGGCAGGTCGAGGGTGAAGGCGGTGTAGCGCCGGCTGGAGCTGATCGTGATCTCGCCCTTCATCCGCTGCGCCAGCTCGGAGGCGATCGCCAGCCCCAGCCCCGAGCCGCCGGCTTTGTCGGCGGTGTAGAAGCGCTCGAAGATCCGCTTCTGCACGCGCTGCGGGATCCCCGACCCGCTGTCGGAGACGGTCAGCTCGGCGCGGCCTTTGGCGGAATAGGTGGTCACGGTGACGTCGGTGCCCTCGGGGGTGTGGGTGAGGGCGTTGTCGAGGAGGATACGGATGACCTGCCGCACCCTGTCCGGGTCCCCCAGCGCCACCGCCGGCTGCTCGGGGGAGCGCAGCTGCAGGCGCGAGCCGCGCAGGTCGGCCCGGGCGCCGAACTCCTTCGTCACCTCGCGGGCGAGGGCGGTCAGGTCGACGGTGCTGGCCCGCATCACGACCGCGCCGGCGTCGAGTTGGGAGAGGTCGAGGAGGTCGGTGGTGAGCTTGGTCAGCCGCTCGATCTGCTGGCGCATCGTCCGCACGAACTCCGCCCGCTCCTCCGGGCTCGGGTCCTCCTCTTCGAGCAGCTCGACGAAGCCGCCGAGGGAAAAGATGGGGGTCCGGAGCTCGTGCGAGGCGTTGGCGATGAACTGCTTGCGGGCGCTGTCGAGCTCGGCCAGCCGCCGCTGCATCTCGTTGAAGGTGCGGGCGAGGTCGCCCAGCTGGCCGGCCGAGGCGATCGGGATCGTCGTTTCGAAGTTGCCGTCGGCGACTTTGCGCGCCGCTTCCTGCAGGCTGCGGATGTTGCTGGCGGCGGCGCGCGAGTAGTAGAGGCCGATCGCGGTGGCGATCGCCACCGCGATCAGCCCGCCGGTGAGGATCTGCAGCTTGACCGCGTCGTCGCCGCTGGCCGAGCCGCCGATCGCGACGGCGTAGATGTAGACGACCGCGGTGGCGCCGACCGCGATCGCGATCGAGATCAGGGTGATGCGGCTGGCGAGGTCGCTGAGCCGGAGCCCACGCATCGCGGTTACTCCCGGAAGCGGTAGCCGACGCCGCGCACGGTGAAGAGGTACTCGGGCTCCTTCGGGTCCCGCTCCAGCTTCTCGCGCAGGTGGCGGATGTGGACGTCGACCGTGCGCGGGTCACGGTAATCGGAGTCGCCCCAGACGTGCTCCAGCAGGGTCTCGCGGGTGAGGACGCGGCCGGGCGAGCGGGCGAGGGCGCCGAGGATCTCGAACTCGACGTAGGTGACTTTGATCTCCGCGTCGGCCAGGGTGACCAGGCGGCGGTCGAAGTCGATCGTCAGCTCGGCGCACTCGATCGCCCCGCCCTCGCTGGTCTCGCCGCCCATCCGCGAGCGCCGCAGCGCCGCTTTGACGCGGCTGCGGAACTCGCGCATCGAGAAGGGCTTGGTGATGTAGTCGTCGGCCCCGACCTCGAGGCCGGCGACCTTGTCGGTCTCGCTGCCTTTCGCGGTCAGCATGATGATCGGCACCTGGCTGCGCGAGCGCAGCGCCCGGCAGACTTCGACCCCGTTCAGGTGGGGCAGCATCAGGTCGAGGATGACCAGGTCGAAACGGCCTTCCTCGAAGCGCCGCAGCGCTTCGTTGCCGTCGAGCGCGGAGGTGACGTGGTAGCCGTCCTTGCGCAACGGGTAGCTGAGCAGGGTCTGAATCGACTGCTCGTCGTCCACCAGGAGGATGCGCGTGGATCCGTTCGGCACAGCCTCAAGGGTAGTCACCGGCGCAGTTTGGACGCATGTGCGAGTACTAAGAACTAAGGATCTGGGTATCGAGACCGATAATGACCGCGAAGGCCATGGAAGCCCACGAATTGAAATCCCTGGTTGACGCCGGCTCCTACAAGCCGGATCCCGCACAGGTCGCGGTCGCGATGCTCAGCCGTCGCGGCGTTCGCGAGCTGCTGACGGGGATCCACGCTACGGCTCAACCAAATGGTCATACCCCCTCGCCTCCAGCCGCCCACCCCCGGGCAGCCTGATCTCCACGCCTTCCCCCTCCGCGACGCGCGCCGATCGTGGTCAGCGTCGTCTCGGCTGCCTCGGCGACGGCGCTCGTCGCTTCGGCCAGCCGCTCGGCCGGCAGCGCCGCCAGCAGCTCGTAGTCCTCGCCGCCCGCCGCCGCGAGCTCGAGCGGGTCGCGTTCGGCCGCTGCCGCGACCGCGGCGACTCCCGCTGGCCACGGGCACCGATTCCGCCTCGATCCGCACTGCGACGCCGCCGGCTTGCGGCGAGGTGGCCGGCATCGCCGGCGAGCCCGTCGCTGAGGTCGATCATCGCCCGGGCTCCGGCGGCGGCGAGGGCGCGGCCGCTGCGCAGGCGCGGCGTCGGGTCGAGCTGGCGGGCGCGCAGGCTGGGCGGCGGCAGCGTCCGGCACGGCCGCGGCGAGGTCGGGGTGCTCGAGCAGGAGGCGGCCGGCGGCCGCGCCGCCGATCTCGCCGGTGAGGACGAGGAGGTCTCCCGGCTCGGCGCCGGCGCGGGTGACGAAATCCTCCGGCGCGGCGAGCGTGGCCGACCACCGTCACCGCCAGCGTCAGCGCGGGCGCCCGGGTGACGTCGCCGCCGGCCAGGGTGGTCCCGGTCTCCCCTCCGAGCTCGAGCAGGCCGTCGAGCAGGGCGAGGAAGTCGTCCTCGGCAAGATCGGCCGGCGCCGCCGAGGACCACGTAGGCCTCCCCTGCCTCGGCCCCCATCGCCGCGAGGTCGGAGAGGGCGGTTGCGAGCGCCTTGCGCCCGATCGTCCGCAGGTCGGCCTCGCCGCGGCGGAAATGGACCCCCTCGACGATCGCGTCGACTGAAGTCGCGGTGGCGCCGGTGGGAGCGGTGACCGCAGCATCGTCGCCGCTGCCGAGTCTTACCTGGGGACCGTCCGTCGGCAGACGCTCTCGCAGCTTTGCCAGTAACTCGAACTCGCCCATCCTCCGACTATCCCAGACAAAGTGCCGTCCAAAGACCCCCACGCACGCCTGGCGGCACCGGACACTTCGCGGGGCGGCGTCCTCGGTCGGCCAAATGGCGCTGCCATTTGGCCTCCCTGCGTCCTACCCCCGCTTGGTCCGGCACTCGCCAGCCGCACGCGCGGGCCTTCGACACTAAGGTGCGACGGACGTGGAGCGCCGCCAACCATTCCTGCATCGCGTAGGCGAGGCCGGGTCGCGGGTCGGCAAGAAGCCGCCCCGCAGCCGCAAGGTCCGCCTCGCCCTCCAGATCGGCCTCGCGCTGCTGATCTTCGGCTTCCTCGTCCTCACGGTCATCGACCAGTGGGCGGAGATCCAGGACGAGGGCGTCCACTTCCACGTCGGCTGGCTGATCCCGGCGATCGTCATCCTGCCCGTTCTTCTTCGTCCTCAGCGCCTACGGCTGGGACCTGATCCTGCGCTTCCTCGGCTACCGGATCGGGTTCGGGCGGGCGCAGGTCGCCTGGGGCCAGCCGCTGCTGGCCCGCTACGTCCCCGGCAGCGTCCTCTACGTGCTCGGGCGGCTGCTGCTCTCCGAACGGGCCGGGATCCCGCGGCGGACGACGATCGCCAGCATCGTCTACGAACAGGCGATCTCGGCCACCTCGGCGGTCGTCGTCGCCTCCTACTTCATCATCAACCACCCCGACCTCCAGGGCCAGCCGCTGCGCTGGGCGGTGCTGCTGCTGATCCCGGCCGCGATCGCGATCCTGCACCCGCGGATCTTCGGGCCGCTGGCGAACTGGGTGCTGCGCGCATTCGGCCGCGAGCCGCTGCCGGCGTTGATCTCCGCTGCGCGGGATCATCGTCCTGATCGTCTTCTACTCGCTGAACTGGGTCGTGGTCGCCCTCGGCCTCTACTGCGTCGCCCGCTCGGTCACCTTCATCCCCTTCGAGGACGCGCTCCTGGTCGGCTCGGCGCAGGCGATCGGCTACGTCGCCGCGCTGGTGACGCTGGTCGCGCCCGGCCGGGCTCGGGGTCCGCGACGCCGCTTTCGCCTGGGCGGTGAAGGCGGCGCTGCCGGGCAAGAGCTTCGCCCTCGGCTCGCTGATCGCGATCGCCGTCCGCGGCGTGCTGACCGTCGGCGAACTGATCTACGTCGGCGCCGTCACCGCGCTCGGCCGCCGCGAGGGATGGAGCGTCCCCACCGGGGTCCTCCACCCCTCGCCGGCGGAGGAGCAGGCGGGAGGAAGCGGCGAGCACGCCCGAAGTCCGCGACGCGGCAGGCCTCACCAGAGCGGGATGCGCGCGCCCAGCTGATACGGCGGTCAGGGCCAGGGTCAGCAGCTGCAGCGGGCGGTCGCGGGAGATCGCGGCCAGCGGCAGCGCCCAGACCAGGTACCAGGGAAGCAGCCAGGAGGTGGCGAGGAGCAGGCCGAGCGGCGGTCCAGGCGGCGGCGCGGACCCAGTCGCCGCCGCGCCAGGTCCAGGCGAGCAGGCAGGCGACGCCGCCGCGAAGAGGAGCGGCGGCGGCGAGGCGGACCGCGTCGGGGTCGAGGCCGGTGAGCCGGGCGACGGTGATCGGGATGCTCATGTGGCTCGTCCGGCTCTGGTTCTCCCCGGCCAGGCCGAAGGCGTGCAGCCAGTCCCAGCCGAAGGCGAGCCAGGCCGCGACCCCGACGCACGAACGCCGCCCCCAGGCCCCCAGGCGAAACGCCCGGCCGTTCGGCCGATTCCTGTTCGTTCCTATGTACGGAAAGGGACCAGACGGCGAGCGGGCGTGCCCAGGAGGGCGAAGGGGGCGAGGAAGGCGGCTGAGGCCTTGGTCGCGGCCGCGGCGACGAGGGCGGCGCCGGCGCTAGCCTCGCGGGCGCTGAGCAGGGCGGCGACCGCGAGCATCGCCAGCAGCATCGTCAGGCCGTCGTTGTGGGCGCCGCCGACGACGTGGACGAGGACGAGCGGGTTGAGGGCGACGAAGGCGGCGGCGCGCAGCGGGTCGACGCCGCGCCAGGCGGCGAGGCGGCTGACCGCGGCGGCGAGGCCGAGGACCGAGAGCGCCGCGACCGCCTTCAGCACCGCGACCGCGAGCGCCCACCGGCAGCCAGGCCAGCGGGATAGGTGAGGAGGGTGAAGAGCGGCCCGTAGGCGCTGGTCGCTTCGGTCCAGGTGACCTCGGCGTAGGCCGGGTCGGCGGGCGCCGCGAGGGGGGGGTGGACGTAGGGGTCGAGGCCGTGGCGGACGCCGAGCCGGGCGTAGTCGACGTAGCTGTAGACGTCGTGGGAGAGCAGGACGGGGGCCAGGGCGAAGGCGGCGACGAGGACGACGATCGCCGCCCAGACGGCGCGGCGGCCGAGCCGGGGCGCCGCGGCGAGCGAAGCCGAGGTAGGCGGCGAATCCGGCCCACATCAGGCCGAAGGCGAGCCCGGGATCGATCGCCCGCCTACCTGGTCCCGCCGGAGCTCGCCGCCGCCGAGTCGTTCCTGCGGCTGCGGCGTGCGGGCGGCGGAGTGGCGCCGGTTCCTGGCCGGCGCCGGGCGCGTAGGCGTCCGGGTCGTAGCCGCCGACCGCGGCGCTGCCCGGCGGCGGCGGTCGCCTCCGCCGCTTCCCCGCCGCCGCCCGGCGTCGTCTCGTCGCGCGGGGCTCGAGCTGGGTGAAGCGGCCGTAGAAGGGCGCCCAGCTGATCTTCTGCGTCGGGTTCTGTCGAATTCCTCGCAGGGCACGCCCGCCGCCGTCGTAGAGCGAGTGCCAGATTTCGGCCGGGAAGGTGCCGCCGAAGACGGTCCGCCCGTGCACGCTGGTCATCGAGATGTCGTTCGACTCCGGGTAGCCGACCCAGACCGCGGTCGCCAGGTTCGGCTGGTAGCCGGCGAACCAGGCGTCGGTGTATTCGTCGGTGGTCCCGGTCTTGCCGGCCTGCCCGGCGCAGCCGGTGTAGGCGGCGGTGCCGGTGCCTTCGGTGATGTTGTCGTGCAGCAGCCGCGTCACCTCCCAGGCGACCGCCGGCGAGAGCACCCGCTTCGGGTCCGCCGGCTTCGCGGCCGGTCGACGTGTGCCGCCCGGGAAGGTCGACCTTGGCGATCGCGACCGGGTCGCGGTGGATGCCGCCGGCGGCGAGGGTCGCGTAGGCGTCGGTCAGCTCCAGCGGCGAGACGCCGATCCGCAGGCCGCCGATCCCCTCGGCCGGGATCCCGTCGAGCGGGGTCGTGATCCCCATCGACTTCGCCGTCTGCGGCGACCGCCTTCGGCCCGACGTCGAGGTCGAGCTGGGCGAAGACGGTGTTGTCGGAGGCGACCGTCGCCTGCTGCAGGTTGACCGTCCCCTGGTAGCCCTCGTCGGCGGTGTGGACCGCCCAGTGGCCCCACCGCGGCAGGTCGAGGTCGAGCGGTTTCGAGGTGTAGTAGGTCGAGTAGGGGTCGATCCCCTGCTTGATCGCCGTGGTCAGGACGAAGGTCTTGAAGGTCGAGCCCGGCTGCCGGTGCCCCTGGGCGGCGAGGTTGAACTGGCTGTCTTCGTAGTTGGAGCTGGAGACCATCGCCCGGATGTGCCCGTTGCGGGGGTCGATCGAGACCAGCGCCGAGGAGGGGTCGGTCGAGTAGGGCAGGGCCGAGCGCATCGCTTCCAGCCCCACCTGCTGCAGCTTCGGGTCGATCGTCGTGTGGACCTCGAGGCCGCCGCGGCGCACCGTGTTGACCCCGTACTTCTCGATCAGCTTGTTCTCGACGTAGTCGAAGAAGTAGGGCTGGCGGTGGTCGAAGTAGTCGTCGGAGAGGTCCAGCCCGCAGCCCGCTCGCGCCGCGCCGCCCGCGCCCGCTCCGCGCTGACGTAGCCGAGCTTTGCCATCTGCGCGCAGCACCTGGTCGCGGCGCGCCTTCGCCGCCTCCGGGTTGAGGATCGGGTTGTATTCGGAGGGCGCCTGCGGCAGCCCCGCCAGCAGCGCCGCCTGCGGCAGCGTCAGCTTCCAGACCGGCTTCGAGAAGTAGATCCGCGCGGCGGCGCCGACCCCGACCGCGGTCGTCCCTTCGATCGTCCCGTAGGAGGCGATGTTGAGGTAGGAGCCGAGGATTTCCCGTGCGCGCTGTGGCGTTCGGCGTACTCGAGCGCCAGCTTCGCCTCGACGATCTTGCGCTCGAGGTTCCGCTTCGGGTTGGCGATGCAGAGGTTGCGGACCAGCTGCTGGGTGATCGTCGAGCCGCCCTCGACCGCTTCGCCCGCTTCGAGGTCCTTGACCGCGGCGCGGAGGATGCCCTCGTGGTCGACGCCGCTCGTGCTGGTAGAAGCGCTGGTCCTCGATCGCCACCGTCGCCAGCTGCAGGTCCTCGGGATGCGCTCGATCGAGACCGGCGATGCGCGCCTCGTCGGAGGCGATGATGCCGAGCTTGCTGCCGTCGGCGGCGTAGAGGACCGAGTTGCCGCCCTTGGTCGATCGGCTTGCAGGTGGCGAGCGGGGGCGCGTCGGCGGCGACGTCGAGAACCCAGGAGGTGACGCCGATCACCGCGATCGCGAGCAGGGCGAGGACGCCGCCGACGACGAACAGCAGCTTGCCGCCGATTCCCCCCGCGGCGGCGCTGGCGTCGCCGGTTGCGCTGCGTCATCGGAGCAGAGGGTACTTCGCGCCCTCCCGGCTCGAGCGCTCTCAGGCGTCGGTGTCTTCGGTCGAGTGGTTGTGGACGATGCCTTCGACCAGGAGCTGGTTCGGGATCACCACGGCGCTGCCGTCGCCGGGGTCGACGTAGGTGTAGGAGAGGGTGATGTCGGTGACCCGCCCCCCGGTCTCTTCGAAGCTGATGCGGTCGCCGATCCGGATCGGCTGCGAGATCGCGATCTGAACGCCGGCGACGAGGTTGGCGAGGGTGTGCTGGGCGGCGAAGCCGACGATCGGCGACGAGCGACCGCGGTCGAGGCGAGGATGCCGGTGGCGAGCCGCTTCAGCTCGGTGAACTGGCTCAGCGCCAGCATCGCGAGGACGAGGAGGACGACGAGGAAGAGCAGGCGGCGCAGGAAGCGCAGGCGGGTCCGGGTCGAGCGGGAGACCTGTGAGACTGCCGGCGACATGGAGGGCAACCTAGCCGCCGACGCGGTCGCCGCCCCGGCACCGCGGGAGTTTCCGTCCTCCAACTGGGGTCCGGGGGCGGCGGTGCTGGGGGCGGTGGCTGGCGATCGTCGCCGGGCTCGTGCTCGGGTTCCCGGCGCTGTTCTTCGACCGCAGGGCGAAGGCGACCTCACCACCGCCGGCAACGTCGTCGTCCAGCTCGGCGACGGCGATCGGTTTCCTGCTGGTGCCGATCGTCGATCGCCGCGCAGCGTCGGCGCCGCCTCGCTGCGCGAGAGCCTGCGGCGGCTCGGGGTGCGGCGGTTCTAGGCCGCTCGGCGCTGAAGTGGATGGCGGCGGCGGTCGGCGCCTACCTGCTCTTCGCCGCGGCGCTCTACTCGGTCTCTGATCGTCGAACCGAAGCAGGAGGACATCGCCGAAGGCTTCGGCCCGATGCCGGTCCAGATCCTGCTGATCGTCTTCGCCGCGCCGATCAGCGAGGAGCTCTGCTTCCGCGGGATGCTGTTCGGCGGCCTGCGCGAGCGGCTGCCGCGGCTGCCGGCGGCGCTGCTCGCCGGCGCTCGTCTTCGGCGGCCTGCACGCGCTGACCGGGATCAGCGCGGTGCCGCCGCTGATCGCCTTCGGCTTCGTCCTTGCGCTGCTCTACGAGAGGACCGGCTCGATCGTGGCCGGGAATCCTCCTGCACATGCTGAACAACTCTGTCGCCCTGCTCGCTCAGTAGGATTCGCCGCCGGTGATTCGCCGTTTCTCGCCCTCCTCGTCGTCCTCGTGGCGCTGCTCCTGCTGCCCGCCGCTGCGCTTGCGACGCCGCCCGAAGCCGAAGCACGTCCGCGAAGCCGCGCGTCCGGTGCCCGAGGCGACGGTGAA
This sequence comes from uncultured Actinomycetes bacterium, assembly GCA_963779815.1. Lineage (GTDB taxonomy): Bacteria > Actinomycetota > Thermoleophilia > Solirubrobacterales > 70-9 > VAYN01. Next base: position 618,891 of record CAVZZR010000001.1, read on the forward strand.
GATCGAGGTCGGGCACCTGCACAACGGCCGCGCCGGATCATGGCGACGGTCCCGGTCATCGGGACCCTGGAGCCGTTCGTCGCCGGCCAGCGGGTCGAGGTCACCTTCTACCTCGACGGCCACCAGCTGGTCAGCCGCAAGCTCGCGGTCGGCAAGGGCAAGGGCGCGAACGGCACCTTCCGCTCCAAGATCATGGTCACCGAGGACGGCAAGTACGCGGTCAGCCGCCAAGCACGTCGCGACCGCCGGAGCTCGGCGGCGACAGCACGTTCGCAAGAGCTGGAAGGTCAGCTTCCCGGCGCTGCACCAGGGCCAGTGCGGCGCCGTCGTCGTCGGCTTCAAGAAGGCGATGCGGAAGATGGGCTACATCGCCAACCAGCGGCAGCTGCTTCGGCGGCAAGACCGCCCGCGGCGTCCTCGCCTACCGCAAAGTCAACGGCGATGACCCGCAGCATGCGCGCCGGCGCCGGCCTGGTCAAGAGCGTCTTCGCCGGCAGGGGCGGCTACAAGGTCCGCCACCCGGACGCCGGCGAACACGTCGAGGCGCCGCTCTCCAAGCAGGTGCTGGTCTTCGCCAAGGGCGACAAGCCGTTCGCGATCTACCCGATCTCCTCCGGCAAGTCCTCGACCCCGACGGTCACCGGCCACTTCAGCTTCATCCGCACCGAACCCGGCTACAACTCGCACGGCATGTACTACTCGTTCTACTTCTACGGCGGCTACGCGGTCCACGGCTACGAATCGGTCCCCGACTACCCCGCCAGCCACGGCTGCATCCGCACCTTCATCGCCGACCAGCCGGAGATCTACAACCGCATCCACTTCGGCGAGGACATCTTCGATCTGGTGACGGCGTGTCCCGCGGCGTCTGGCCGCGGATGACGGACCCAGGCGGCGCCATGCTGCGTCCTCACGTCGCCCGAATAGCTCTGCTATCGGGCTCCCTGCGTCCTTGCCTGGCACCCCCTGTGCCTCGTCCTCCACTGGCCATCCACCACAGACAGCCGTCACCGATCTTGGGAACCTTGGGGGATACTGTTGAAGGGGCCGATGAGGGTCTTCGTCGCTGGCGCCAGCGGGGCGATCGGGCGGCCGACTGGTGCGGCAGCTGGTTGGCGGCCGGGCACGAGGTGGTCGGGATGACGCGGCGCGAGGAGCGGGCCGAGGAGATCCGCGCGGCCGGGGCCGCGGCGGTGGTCTGCGACGTCTTCGACGCCGAGGCGCTCGAACGCGGCCGTGGCTGCCGCCGCGCCGGAGGCCGTCGTCCACGCGCTGACCGCGCTGCCTCGTCGCTACGACCCCGAAAGCGGACTACCTGGCGGCGACCAACCGGATCCGCGTCGAGGGGACCCGCAACCTCGTCGCCGCCGCGCAGGCTGCCGGCGCGAAGCGGCTCGTCGGCGAGAGCATCGCCTTCTGCCTACGGCCCGGAGGGCGGTTGGGTGAAGGAGCGAGGAGGCAGCCGCTGTTCACCGACGCGCCGGGCCGCTTCGGCGCCACCGTCGAGGCGCTTGTCCGAGCTCGAGCGCCAGGTGCTGGAGGCCGAGGGAGCTGAGGGCGCTCGTGCTGCGCTTCGGCTGGTTCTACGGCCCCGGCACCTACTACGACCGCGGCGAGCAGCAGTCGCCGAGGAAGTCGAAAAGCGGCGACTCCCGATCGTCGGCACGGGGCAGCGGCACCTTCTCCTTCGTCCACGTCGAGGACGCGGCGCGCGCGACCGTCGCCGCCCTCGAGCGCGGCGCTCCGGCATCTACAACGTCGTCGACGACGAGCCGGCGCCGCTGCGCGAGTGGGTGCCGGTCTACGCCGAGGCGCTCGGGGCGAAGCCGCCACGCCGGGTCCCCGTCTGGCTGGCCCGCTTTGCTCGCCGGCAAGGGCGTCGCTCGACCGCGGCCGGAGCATGCGCGGCGCCTACGAACGCGAAGGCCAAGCGGGAGCTCGGCTGGCGGCCCGCGCACCCGAGCTGGCGCCAGGGCTTCGGCGAGGCCTCGCTCAAGTGAACGAGTTGACCACACCTGGGTGGGTCAACTCGTCGCGGCCGACCTTAGGATGGCCGCCGTGACCGACCTCGATGCCGCCAAGCGGACGCTGCTCGCGGAGCTGCGCGAGCACTCGCTGATCCTCGGCGAGGTGACGCTGGCGAGCGGCGCCGTCGCCCAGTACTACGTCGACGCGCGCCGCACCCTGATGCGGCCGGCCGGCTTCCACGCCGCCGGCGAGCTGATCGCCGCGGCCGCCGCCGAGCGTCGGCGCCGACGCGGTCGGCGGGCCGGCCACGGCGGCGATCCCGCCCGCCTGCGCGGCGATCGCGGTGCCCGCCGGCGCCGACCTCGTCGCCTTCTTCGTCCGCGGCGAGCGCAAGGAGCACGGGCTGCAGCGCTGGGTCGAGGGGCCGGTCGAGCCGGGCGTCCGCTGCCTCGTCGTCGAGGACACGGTCACCACCGGCGGCTCGACCGCGACCGCGATCGGGCGGATCCGCGAGGAGGGGCTGGAGGTGGCCGGCGTGGTCGCCGTCGTCGACCGGCTGGCCGGCGGCGCCGAGAGGATCGAAGCCGCCGCCGAGGCGCCCTACCGCGCCCTGGTCACGATCGACGAGATCTACCCGGACCGCCCGGACCGGGCTGAGGCTGGGCATGGAGCCGGACGCGGTCGAGATCCGCGTCGTCGGCTGCCTGATCGAGAAGCAGCGGACGACGCCCGGACGCCTACCCGCTCTCGCTCAACGCGCTGCGGCTCGCCTGCAACCAGTCGACCAACCGCGACCCGGTCGTCGACTACGACGAGGCGACCGTGTCCGAGGCGCTGCGCCGCCTCGCCCTGCGGGGCTGGACCCGCCTCGCCAGCGGCGCCGGCAGCCGGGCCCGCAAGTACCGCCACCTGCTGCCGGACGCGCTCGGCGTCGACGACGGCGAGCTGGCGCTGCTGGCCGTGCTGATGCTGCGCGGCGCGCAGACCCCGGGCGAGCTGAAGCAGCGCAGCGAGCGCCTGCACTGCTTCACCGACCTCGCCGCGGTGCAGGAGACCCTCGAGCGGCTGGTCGAGCGCGGCTGCGTCGGCCGCCATCGCGCGCCGGCCGGGCCAGAAGGAGGAGCGCTACGAGCAGCTGCTCGGCGGTGAGCGGCGAGCCGCCCCCCAGGCGGACGGCGACGTGAAGCAGTGGAGGTAGAGACCGCCCGACGAGGACGCCTGGACCGGCTCGAGCGCGAGCTGGCCGAGCTGCGGGCGCAGGTGGCGAGCCTGCGCGAGGCGCTCGGCGAGGGTTAGGAGGGTTAGCGGCGCAGGTTGACGACGGCGGTGCGGCGACCGCCGGGGATCGCGGCGATCACTGGGTCTTCAGCGCCCCGCGGGTCCGCAGCAGCGCCCGTCCGCCGGCGGTGAGGGGGACGCGGTAGCCGTGGGCGGACCGCCGGCGAGCCGGAAGGCGCTGCGGCCGACCAGCCTGCTGACCGGGCGGGTGCGGGGACCGCGGCCGCGGTAGTGGGCGACAGGCGACGCTTGAAGCGGGAGCGGAGGAGGAGCTGCAGCGGGCATTCGTCGCCGGCCGGCCAGAGGCAGGTGACCCGGACCCGCACCTTCTTGCGGCTCGCTTTCAGCGCCGAGAGCCGCAGCGCGACCGGGATCGTCGCCGACTTGCAGCCGAGCATGCGGTCGTTCGCCGGGGGCGAAGTCGAGCGCGTAGGCGCAGACGGCTGGCGGCCGGACTTGATCGTCGGCAGGGTGAGGTCGAAGCCGTGGTTGCGGCCGGCTTCCGGGAACTCGGCGGGCGACATCGCGGCGGGGCGGCCGTCGCGACCGCGCCGAGGTCGTAGATGAGGGCGCCGGCGGAGCCTTCGCTGCCGCCGACGTAGAGGCGGATCGCCAGCGGGGCGCTGAGGTCGTTCGGGTCGAAGGCCCAGCCGCGGACCCGGAGCTGGCCGGGTGCGGGGGAGCCGGCGAGGTCGAGCGAGCCGATCGGGTCGTCGCCGCTGGGCAGGGTCGCGGAGCCGACCGTCGCCGCGTCGACGTAGTTGTTGTCGATGTTGATCGTCACCCCGCCGTAGGTCTCGTTGTGGCCGCCGCGGTACTGGTGGATCCGCTGGTGCTGGGTCCAGGCGCTGGCGGGGACGACGGAGTCGGCGGTGTTCTGCTGGCCGTTCCAGTTGGCGATCCAGAGGTGGTCGGGCAGGTTCGTAGCCGGTGCCGAGCTGGCCGGCGAGGTCCTCGATCCCCGAGGCGCTGCTGCTGTAGACGCCGGAGACGTAGCCGAGCGAGTGCAGCTTCTTCGTCCAGGCCTCGAGAAAGGCGAGGGTGGCGGCGGTCGCGCTCGGAGGTCTGCGAGTAGGACTCCATGTCGAAGTAGATCGGGCTGCCCGGGCCCATCGCCACCGCGGCCGCCTCTGCGACCGCGTCGATCGCCGCCGCCGTGCCCTGCGCGGTCGCCTGGCTGGAGCTCAGCTTGGCGCAGCTGGAGCAGCTGCTGGTCGGGGCCTGCAGGCCGACGTAGGTCGGGATCAGGTGCCAGCCGGCGCCGGTCTCGTCGCTGACCCAGCCGGCGGTCAGGTTCGGCTGCGAGCAGGCGCGGTTGACGCCGCCGATGTAGACGCCGACGGCGCGGTAGGGCGAGCTCCCCCAGGCGGCCATCGAGCGCGAGGAGGGCGCCGTGCAGGCGTCGAAGCCGAGCCCGGTGAAGACGGCGCCGCCGGCCGAGGCGGTGGCGCGCCGCGGAGCGGTCGGCAGGCCCGCGGCCCGCGCCGCCGCGGCCGCGGTTCGACCAGGATCGCCCGCCGCCGCCCGATCGCCTCGGCCGGGCAGCGCTGCTGCGCGGAAGGCGTGCCGAGGTAGACCGCGCGGCGGTCGAGCCGCACGCAGAGCCGCGGGTGCTGGGCGAGCCGGAAGACCCGGTAGCCCTTCGGCACCGCCACCGTCCGCCCCTCGAAGTGAACGGAAGCGGCGCGGGCGGCGCCGTCGCCCGTCCAGGCCGCGAGAGAAAGGAGAGCCGCCAGCAGCCCCAGCAGCAGAAGCGGGCGGGAGAAGAGACGCATCCGGGTCACGAGCAGCACTCTCGGTACAACCAGGCTGCGAGGTCAAAAGTTGCTGGGCCCCGGGCGAAAGCCTGCAGAAATGCCCCGAGCTGGATTCGAACCAGCGGCCTATCCCTTAGGAGGGGATCGCTCTATCCAGCTGAGCTATCGGGGCTCCTGGCTGAATTCTCGCTTAGTTGAGGAAGCGGTTGTCGAAGTTGGCTCGAACTGCGCGCCACAGTTGCGGTTTCGCCCGGCAGGATCTCTTGCATGAGACCAGCTATGGCAGCGGACATGTCCGAGGCACGGGATAATGTGCTGCACATGTCGAAAATGATCCAGATCAGGAACGTGCCCGACGAGATGCACCGGCAGCTGAAGATCCGCGCTGCCGCGGCGGGGATGAACATGTCCGACTACATCAAGCGGGAGCTCGACCTGCGGACGCGCAAATCGACGATCCGCGAGATCGCCGCGAGGAGGGATGCGCAGGGACGGAGGTCGACCTCCACCACCGAGGAGCTGGTCGCGATCATCCGCGAGGCGCGCGGTGAGTGATGGCTGTCGTGGACGCCTCCGTCATCGTCGAATTCCTTCGTCCGGGAACCGCCTCGCGGACCCTGGACACGCGCTTAGCCGATGAGGAACACGCTCTCTGGGCGCCGCACCTGATCGACGCCGAGGTCGGGCACGCACTGCGCCGCGAGGTTCGCGTGGGTCGAGATGGCTACCGAGGATGCGGCGGAGGCGATCTGGGAAATCAACGACCTGCCGCTGCGCCGCGTCGAGCACGAAAACCTGGTCCAGGTCGCCTGGGACCTGAGGCACAACTTCAGCTTCTACGACGGCCTCTACGTCGCTTTGGCGCTGATGCTGGGCGAAACCCTGCTCACCTTCGACTCGCGGATGGCGGGCTCTGGCCTAGACCTCCCGATCGAGGTCTGGGTCAGGCGTAGAGGCTCTCGGAGGCGAGCTCGTCGGCGCGGCGGCTCCAGAGCTTGACCTGCATGAAGAGGTCGTCGCCGTAGCCCTCGAGGGCGTCGAGGGCGACGAGGGTGAAGCGGTCCTGGGAGATCAGCTCCTGGTCGACGGTCTCGGCCGTCGAGCTCGGCGGTGGCGGCGACGGCGCCGCGGACCAGCGGCCGGCCCCAGACCAGGGTGACGGCGCCGGCGCGCCCGTTCTCCCCGCGCCAGCGGCCGATCACGTCGTCGTTGAGGTCGATCTGCCAGTCCGGGTTGTCCTCGGCGAGGACGTCGGTGAAGTCGGCCTTCGCCTCGAAGTCGGTCGGCTCGCCTCCGGGCGGCTGCACGTAGGAGACGTGGCCGAACAGCTCCAGCCGTCCCTCCTCGCTCTCGGTCTGCGCCGAGCAGGGGACCCAGACCCGCCCGCCCCAGGCGCGCTCCGGGAACCAGTCGAGCTCGGCCGGCAGCTCGACTCCCGCCGGCAGGTCCTCGATCCCGTCGCACGGCCTCGCGCGAACGCCTCGCGCAGCCGCTCGGCGAAGCGCCCGTGCGGAATCCCCTCCTGGGTGGTGTCGGCGATGAAGCGCGGGATCGGTCGCGGGTTCGGCGGCATCAGCCCGAGGCGACTCTCGCGCAGGTCGGACGCCGCCCGCTCGGGCGGGTAGATGTTGATGTCGACGCCGGTGCCGAGCTCGAAGCCGGCCTTGATCGTCAGCCGCGGGGCGATGTCGACGTGCCAGTGGAAGTGCTCGGCGCCGCGGGGGGCGGTGCGGACCCAGAGGTTCAGCTCCGGCGGGCCGTCGAAGCGGGCGGCGAGCACGCGCATCGCGGTGCGGATCATCGCCGCGCCGGCCTCGTCCTCCTCGAAGCGGGCCGCCTCGCGGCGCGGGACCACCCGCAGCTCGAAGGCGAGCGCGAGGCCCAGGGGCAGATCAGCGCCGCCTCGTCGTCGATCGCGACCAGCCGCTCCCGCCGGCGCACCTCCTCGACCAGGACGTCGCTGAGCAGGCCCGAGCCGGCGGTGCGTTCGCCGTAGGCGCCGGCCCGCTCGCGCTCGCGGGCGACCGCGGCCGGGACGAAGGGCAGCGCGTAGAGCTGGGCGTGGGTGTGCTCGAGCGAGGCGCCGGCGCCGCCGCCCTCGTTGACGATCAGCTGCACGTAGGAGGCGTCGGCGTGGGCGCGCATCCGCTCGCGCCAGGTGGCGACGGCGGCGGCGAACTGCTCCTCGTCGAGCTCGGCCATCGCGGTCACGTGCTCGGGCGAGTTGATCAGGACCTCGTGCGCCGCCGCTCGCCGGCCGCGAGGAGAAGAGGTCCGGTTCGCCCGCCGTTGCGCGAGGCCAGCAGCGGGTCGCCGGCGCTGGCGAAGGCTCCGGCGTCTGCTGCGGGACCCGATGAAGGCGTGTTAGTTGCCTCCTGGTCGACTAAACCGCCTTGCCCCTCGCCGCCGAGGGCGGGATAGAGGTTCGGGACCACGCGGGTCGTCCAGCCCGGGCGTGTCGGCGTCGCCGCCACCCGGGCGCAGCGCGTAGAGCTCGGGCGGCGTGCGGTCCTCGCGGCCCTCGCAGAAGGGGCAGTTCGCCGACCCCTTCGGCTCGCTCGCGCGCCGGGGAGAAGCTGTCCGGACGCTCGGCCCGGCCCGGGGCGAGGATCGTCCTCAGCCCGCTCAGCTGGTCGATGCGGATCTCGGGCGAGCTCAGGAGCGGGAGGGGGGGAGGTCGACGTCGGGCTCGTCAGCGGCGGGCGGCTCGGGTGGCGCCGGAGGGGCGGGCGGCCGGGCGGCCGCTCGGTGCCGGCGGCGCGATCAGCCGCGCCTTTGCCGAGGAACGGCTCGAGCACGTCCATCGGCAGCGGGAAGACGACCGTGGTGTTCTGGTTGCTGCCGATTTCCAGCAGCGTCTGCAGGTAGCGCAGCTGCAGCGAGGCCGGGTTGGTGCTGATGATGTCGGCGGCGTCGGTGAGCTTCTGCGCCGCCTGGAACTCGCCCTCGGAGTTGATGATCTTCGCCCGCCGCTCGCGCTCGGCCTCGGCCTGGCGCGCCATCGCCCGCTGCATCTGCTCGGGGATCTCGACGTCCTTGATCTCGACCGCGGTGACCTTCACGCCCCAGGGCTCGGTCGACTCGTCGATGATCTTCTGCAGCTCTTCGTTGAGCCGCTCGCGGTCGGAGAGCAGCTGGTCGAGCTCGGCCTTGCCGAGCACCGAGCGCAGCGCCGTCTGCGAGATCTGCGAGGTCGCGACCAGGTAGTTCTCGACCTCGACGATCGGCCCGGTCGGAGTCGATGACGCGGAAGTAGGCGACCGCGTTGACGCGGCAGGGGACGTTGTCGCGGGTGATCACCTCCTGCGGCGGGATGTTCAGGGTCACCGTCCGCAGGTCGACCTTGACCATGCGGTCGATGAGCGGGATCAGCAGGATCAGGCCCGGCCCCTTCTGGGCGATCAGGCGCCCGAGGCGGAAGATGACGCCGCGCTCGTACTCGCGCAGGACCCGGACCGAGGCGCCGATCGCGATCAGCACGAAGAACGCGAGGACGATGAGAATCCCGCCACTGCCTCCATCAGCTGACTCCTTCGCTCGTCTGGGCCACGGGCTGCGGCTGCGGGCGCACCACCAGCGTCAGCCCGTCGACCGCCTCGACCTTGACTCTATCCCCCGCGCCGATCGGGGTCGCACCTGTCGGCCAGCCGGGCGCCCCAGAGCGTGCCCTCGAGCCAGACCTGCCCTCGGGTCGATCGAGCTGCGGGCCTCGGCAGCGGAGCCGACCAGCTCCTCGGTGCCGGTCCGCGCCGGCTGCTCGCGGTGCGCCTCGATGACCTTGCGGGTGACGAAGTAGAAGGTGATCCCGGAGAGGAGGCCGAGGGTGATCAGCGCCGCGCCGGCGTAGTCGGCGGCGTTGCTGTCGGAGTCGAGGGCGACGAGCCCGGCGACGATCAGCCCGGCGATCCCGATCACCGCGAGGATGCCGCCGGTCGGCAGCAGCAGCTCGGCGAGGAGCAGGCCGAAACCGACCAGGGCGATGATGACGAAGGCTTCCATCGCCTCCGATTATCCGCTCTTCCAGCGGCATAGCGGCGAACATCGGCTTCGAGGTCGGCGTCGTCGGCGTAGGGGCCTTGTTTGAGGTAGACGAGCTTGCCGCCGCGGTCGTAGAAGGCGGTGTCGGGGAGGCCGCCGAGGCCGCCGAGCGCGTCGCCGATGTCTTTGTCGGGGTCGCTGTAGCTGGGGTAGGGGACCGGCGCCTCGTCGAGGAACGTCGCGGCGGCGTCGCTCGAGTCTTCGGAGTTGACGCCGAGGAAGGCGACCCTCTTGCCGTAGCGGGCGGAGAGCTTCTGCAGGGTCGGGAACTCGTGCCGGCAGGGCCCGCACCAGGAGGCCCAGACGTTGACGACGACCGGGTAGCCGCGCAGCGCGGCGATCCGCTTTTCGTAGGCGCGAGGCCCCCCGTCGAGCAGCTCGTTGGCCTGCTTGTGGAGGGCGGCCAGCGGCGGCGGGAGCCGGCCAGCGGCTTGTAGTCGGGGTGCTCGCCGCCGTAGTCGCCGCCGCTCGAGGAGCCGCAGCCGCTCGCGAGGAGGAGCGCCAGGGCCAGCGGCCGCCAGCGCCGGCAGTGGTCAAGTCGCGCATGCATCCGCTCCGTGGTTACAATACGTACGTTCGGTTCGCGGGACGCGGATCGCGTTGAGAACTCCGGGGGAAGATCCAGTCGAGCCCCGGCAGCCTCGTTCATTTGCCCCAGCCGCACTTCTCGTGTTCGGTGGGACGGAACCCGGAAGCCTTCTATGGCCAAGACCAGCGACGTTGCCGCGGAGGCGGCAGTTCCTTCAAGCGCCGATATCGAGCGTGCGGCGGCGTTCGCGCGCGAGCCCTTCCTGCTCGACGGCGAGGGGCCGGAGGCGCTGGCGCCCGGGACGGCCCGGCGGCGCGCGCTCGACGCGGCGCTGACCGAGATCGACGACGGCGCCGAGCACCCCTCGATCGAGTGGCGGCGGGACTTCTCGCTGCTGCTCGGGCTGGAGCGCTTCCTCGCCGACGAACCGCCGAAGCTGCGCGACGGCGCCGAACTGAACCCGCACCAGGTCGACGCGCTCTCCGGGACCCTGGCCGAGCTGATGGCCCAGCAGCAGGTCGGCGGCGCCGAAGAGGCGGCGGAGCAACGGCAACGGCAACGGGGGTGCCGCCGCCGAGAGCCGAGGCGCGCCGCCGCGGCGGTGCCGCCGAGGACGACGAGGAGACGAGGACGAGGAGCTCGCCGACGACGAGGAGCCGCAGGACTGGGAGGAACGGCCCGCCGACGAGGACGAGGAGGTCGTCGAGGAGGCGCCCGAAGACCCCGGCGCCGCCCGCCGCTTCTGGTTCGAGCACGCGACCGGCGCCGGCAAGACCGTCGCCGCGGTCGGCTTCATCGAGGCGACCCGGACCGGCGGGGTGCTGATCCTCACCCACCGCCGCAACCTGGTCGACCAGTTCATCGGCGAGATCTCCGACCGCGGCTACAAGGAGCGGCTGCGGCCGCCGCTGCTGGACGGCCGCGACGACCCCGACGGCCCGGTCACGGTCGAGACCTACCAGTGGTTCGTCCGCAACCACAAGAAGGTCTCCGACGCCTACTCGATCGTCATCTGCGACGAGGCGCACACCGCACTGGGCGAGAAAACCAGCGCCTGCATCCGCGACCTGGGACGGCCCCGTCTTCATCGGCATGACCGCGACCGGGGCGCTGATCGCGCGCCACGTCGCCGACCTCTTCCCGACCCAGACCTCGCGCTTCGACCTCGCCCAGGCCGCTCGCCGCGGCGTCATCTCGCCGCTGCGCTGCCTGCGGATCCCGCCCGGGCCGGGGGTGCGGACGATCGCCAAGGTGCCGCTGCGCAAAGGCGAGGTCGACCAGGACTTCGACCAGGAGGAGCTGGCGGCGCTGCTCGACCAGGAGCCCTTCAACGTCGCCATCGCCGACCTCTACCGCTCGCGCTTCCGCAAGGTCCCCGGCGTCCTCTACACGGCCGGCGTCCAGCACGCGAAGAACGTCGCCAAAGCCTTCCGCAACGCCGGCATCAACGCCCAGGCGGTCTCCGGCGAGACGCCGAAGCGCGAGCTGGCCGAAATCCTCGCCGGCTTCGAGCGCGGCGACCGTCGACGTGCTCTGCAACGCGATGCTGCTGGCCGAGGGCTGGAACTCGCCGCGGGCGACGATCTGCATGCACCTGGCGCCGACCGCCTCGCGGCGGATCTACCAGCAGCGGGTCGGCCGCGTCACCCGGCGGGCGCCGGGCAAGGAGGCGGGGCTGGTCATCGACTTCGTCCACCCGGCGACCACCCACGACGAGACGATCGTCACCCTCCACAGCCTGCTCGACCGCGACGTCTACCGCGGCGGCGCGATCGTCGTCGGGCCGGTGCGGCGCGGGCGCGGGCGCAAGGTCCGGGTCGAGCGGCGGATCGTGCCCGTCTCCGACGTCGAGGAGAAACGGATGGAGGTGCTGGAACGGGAGATCTGGCGGATCGCGGTCGAGAACCTCGACTACCCCGAGCAGCACGCCTGGGCGGCGCTGGCCGGGGCCCGGGTCAACACCCAGGGCTGGCGGCGGGCGCGGGCGATGCTGCAGAACGACCGGACCAAGGAGCTGCGCCGCCGCTTCCTGCTGACCTGCGTGCAGCGCAACCGCAACGCGCAGCTGCGGCTGAAAGCGCTGGGGGAGATCGCCGACCTCGGCGACCCCGAGGCCTTCGACGACGCGATCGACATCGTCGGCACCTGGAGCCGCGAGGACAAACGGGCGGGGACGAAGACGCTGCTGCAGGCGCTGGTCGACAAGCGGATCGGCCGCCGCGACCAGGCGCAGGCGTGGGTCTGGCGGCTCGCCTCCTACACCCGCGAGCTGCACGAGGAGTACGCGGTGCAGCGCTGGCCGGAGACCAAGCGCCTGCTCGGCCTGCTGGTCAACTCCTCCGGCCGCGGCGCACGGGCGCAACGCGCGGCGGCTGGTGCACGCGGCCCGCAAACAGGACCGGCGCCTGGCGGTGGCGCTGCTGGCGGCCGCGGTCTCCCACACGCCCGAGGGCGAGGAGGTGCTGCGCGGGGCGCGGATGCGGATGGCGCGGAAACCCTCGGCGGTCGCCCGCGAGCTGCTGACGCAACTTCCCCAAAGGCGGCAAGCGCCGGCGCAAGCGGAAACGCAACAAAGCGGTCCGGGCGAGGCAACGGCGCTGCGCCGGAGGCCAAGCAGAACGGCGGGCGGCGGAACTCGAAGAAGCGGAGCTCCTCAGGAGCTGGTGAGGTGGACCTCGCCGGCTCCGACGGTGATGCGGTCTCCGCTGGGGGTGACGACGACGAGGTAACCCCGGTCGTCGACACCGTCGGCGACGCCTGAGCCGCCGTCCCAGGCGACCTCGCTTCCTCGTAGTGCGTCGCGTTTGCGCCAGGCGGCGAGCACTTCCGCTGGGTCGGCCTCTACCCAGTGGTTCAGGCGGCTGTTGAGGGGGACCAGGAGAGGGGGGTCGGCGGACAACAGCGGGGAGGGTCCGGCGACCCCCCTCTCCTGGTCCCCTTGTCGGGGGTGAAGAGCGAGGTTGCTCGGGCGCGGATGTCGCTCGGGGAACTCGTCGGGATGGATGTAGAGGTTCAGGCCTATGCCGATTACTGCCCAGCCGTCCTGGGGTCGTGCCTCGATCAGGACCCCGGCCAGCTTCTTGCCCTCGACCTGGATGTCGTTCGGCCACTTCACCCTGCACTTGAGGTCGGGGTTCAGCTCCTCTGCTGCCTCGCAGACGGCGAGGGGGGCGGCTAGGGGGAGCAGCGGGTGGTGCTCCTCTAGGGGGCGGACGATTGCCGAGTAGAGGAGGGCTTTGCCGGGTGGGGCGGTCCAGGTGCGGCCCTGGCGCCCGCGGCCGGCGGTCTGCTCCCCGGCGGTGACTACGGTGCCGTGGGGGGCGCCCGCGGCGGCCAGCTCCCGGGCGCGGGTGTTGGTCGAGTCCGTCGAGCGGAAGTGCCTATGCGGGGTGCCGAACGTCATCAACGGCCGCGTCCTCAGAGGGGAGAGGCCGTCGATGTCGTGGCGCTCGGCTTCGACGTTGACCTCGAGGCCGGCGGCGCGGACGGTCTCGCTGGTGATCGGGCCGATCGAGACGATGCGGGCGTCGCCGGGGAAGCGGTCGCCGAGCGCCTCGGTCAGGTTGGTGACGGTCGAGGACGAGGTGAAGGTGACGTAGTCGGCGTCCTGGGCCGCCTCGACCGCCTCGTCGTCCGGCTGCTCGCGCACGGTCTCGTAGAGGGCGACGACGTCGACCTCGGCGCCGCGCTCGCGCAGGGCGTCGGGGAGGACGTCGCGCGCCTCGGCGGCGCGGGCGACGAGGACGCGCGCGCCGGCGACCTCCTGGCCCTCCAGCGCTTCGACCAGCCCCTCGGCGACGAAGCGCTCCGGGACGACGTCGGCGAGCACTCCCGCGCTCGGCCAGGGCGCGGGCGGTGCCGGGGCCGATCGCCGCGACGGTGACGCCGGCAAGGGCGCGGGCGTCGAGGCCGGCGTTCTCCAGCGCCTCGAAGAGCAGGCGGACGCCGTTGGGGCTGGTCAGGCAGACCAGCGCGTAGTCGCCGAGCGCGCCGGCGACTTTCCGTACCTCCTCGCTGTCGATCCGCGGCTCGATCCGGATCGCCGGCAGCTCGACCACCTCGGCGCCGAGCCCGCGCAGCGTCGCCGCCAGGCCGCTGGCCTGGGCGCGGGCGCGGGTGACGACTACGCGGCGGCCGTGCAGGGGTCGCCGCTCGAGCCATTCGAGGTCCTCGCGACGCCGCGCGACCGCGCCGACGACGATCAGCGCCGGCGCCTTGATCTCCTCGCGCTCGACCGCCTCGGCGATCGTCCCCAGGGTCGCGGCGACGGTCCGCTGCCCCGGCCAGGTCCCGCGTTCGATCGCCGCCGCGGGCTCCTCCGCGTCGCGGCCCGCCTCGATCAGCGCCGCCGCGTTCTCGGCCAGCCGTTTGACCCCCATGTAGAAGACGAGCGTCCCCGGGAAGCGCGCGAGCGCCTCCCAGTCGAGCGCGCTCCCGGCCTTCTCCGGGTCCTCGTGGCCGGTGACGAAGGCGACCGCGGAGGCGTCGTCGCGGTGGGTGACGGGAATGCCGGCGTAGGCGGTGGCGGCGACGCCGGCGGTCACGCCCGGCACCACCTCGAACTCGACCCCGGCCGCGCGCAGCGCTTCGCCCTCCTCGCCGCCGCGGCCGAAGACGAACGGGTCGCCGCCCTTGAGGCGGACGACGCTCTTGCCGGCCCGCGCGGCCTCGACCAGCCGCTCGCCGATCTCCTCCTGGGGGACCGAGGGCACACCCGGCTGCTTGCCGACGTAGACGAGCTCGGCCTCGTCGCGGGCGCCGTCGAGCGCGCCCGGCGGGATCAGGCGGTCGTAGAAGATCGCGTCGGCCGCGGCGATCAGCTCCAGCGAGCGCGCCGTCATCAGCCCCGGGTCGCCCGGACCCGCCCCCACCAGGTAGACGACTCCGGCGCGCACACTCATTCGCCTGTTCCTTTCCGGTCCAGGGCAACGAAAAGGAACAGACGGATGGTCACGCTTGGGCCTCGGCGCGGTCGAGGATCTCGCGGGCGCCGGCGCCGAGCAGGCGCTCGGCGAGTTCGGCGCCGGCGAGTGCCGGCTCTTCGGCGCTTCCCTCGAGCTGGTCGCGCATCCACTCGCTGCCGTCGGGAAGGCCGACGAAGGCGTCGATCTCGATCCGCTCGCCCTCGACCCGGGCGTGCACCCCGAGCGGGGTGGCGCAGCTCGCCCCGAGGAGGGCGACGACGGCCCGCTCGGCGGTCAGCTCCCGCATCGCCCGCAGGTCGCCGATCGCTCCCGCGGCCTCGCTCGTCTCGAGGTCGTCGACCCGCGCCTGCAGCGCCAGCGCCCCCTGGCCGGCCGCCGGCACCATCCGACTCGACCGGCAGCGCGAACCCGATCTCCGCCTCGCGCCCTAGCCGGCGCAGGCCGGCGGCGGCGAGGACGATCGCGTCCAGTTCGCCCTCCGCCAGCTTGCGCAGGCGGGTGTCGACGTTGCCGTGCAGCTCCTCCACCCGCAGGTCGGGCCGCGCCGCCAGCAGCTGGGCGCGGCGGCGCAGGCTGGCGGTCCCGACCCGCGCTGCCCTCGGGAACGTCCTCGAGCGAGCCGCCGGCGCCGATCCAGACGTCGGCGGGGTCCTCGCGCTCGGGCACCGCGGCGATCTCCAGCTCCGCCGGCATCTCCCCCGGCAGGTCCTTGGCCGAATGGACGCCGAGCTCGGCCTCGCCCGCGAGCAGCGCCCGCTCGACGCCGCGGACGAAGCGCGACTTGTCCCCCGGCTCGCCGTCGGAGCTCGCCTCGACCAGCTCGGCGCCGCCGAGGCGCTCGGCGACCCAGCCCGCCTGGGTCAGGGCGAGCTTGCTACCCCGCGTCGCGATCCGCAAGGCCTCAGCCCTTTTTGCGATCGCGGCGCAGCTCGGTGACGTTGTCGGCGCGACCCTCCGCCTCGGGCTCGGTCTCGACGTCGAGGCCGAACAGCTCGCGCAGGGCGCTGACGTAGTGGTAGGCGTCGTCGCTGCCGGCCGAGCGGCGCATCCGCAGCGTCGGCTCGTGCAGCAGCCGCGAGGCGATCGCCTTCGCCATCGTCTCCAACCGCTCGCGGTCGGCCGTCGCTGAGGCTCTCCCAGCGGCTCTCGTTCTCGGCCAGCACCCGGCGCACGACCTCGTCGCCGCGCTCGCGCAGGGCGGCTGATCGTCGGCACCACCTCGAGCGAGGCGAGCCAGCGCTCGAAGCGGTCGAGCTCGGCCTCGATGATCCGCTCGGCCCGCGCCGCCTCGGCCTCGCGGCCGCCTGCGTTGCGTTCGACGATCTGCTGCACGTCGTCGATGTCGTGGACGCTGACGCCGGCGATCTCGCGGCAGGCCGGCTCGATGTCGCGCGGCACGGCGAGGTCGATCGCCAGCAGCGGCCGCTCCGGGCGCTGTGCCATCACCTGCCCGAGCCCGTCGCGCTCGACGATGTGGTGCGGCGAGTTGGTCGCGCGAGACGACGATGTCGGCGCCTGTCAGCTGCTCGGGCAGCTCTTCGAAGCGGACGGCGGTGCCGTCGAAGCGCTGGGCCAGGCCGATCGCCCGGTCGTAGTGGCGGTTGGCGACGAAGACGGTGGCGACGCCGCGGGCGACCAGCGCCTTGGCGACCAGCTCGGCGGTCTCGCCGGCGCCGACGACCAGCACCCGCCGCTCGGAGAGGTCGCCGAGCGCCCGCCGCGCCAGCTCGACCGCGACCGAGGGGATCGAGACGCCCTTCTCGCTGATCCCGGTCTCCTCGCGGGCGCGGCCGCCGGCGGAGAGGGCGCCGCGGAAGAGGCGGTTGAGGATCGGCCCGGTCGCCGCCCTCGACCAGGGCCAGCTCGTAGGCGCGTTTGACCTGGCCCTGGATCTCGGCCTCGCCGAGGATCATCGAGTCGAGCCCGGCGGTGACCCGCAGCAGGTGCCGGGCGGCCTCGCTGGCGCGCAGCGAGTAGAGGTGGCCGAGCAGCTCGGTCGGGCGGATCTCGGCCTGGCGGGTGAGGACGCCGAGCGCGGTCGACTCGGCCTCGACCGGGTCGGAGACGATCAGGTAGAGCTCGGTGCGGTTGCAGGTCGAGATCGCCGCCGCCTCGTGGATCCCGGCCGCCGCGGTCAGCTCGCGCAGCGCGCCGACGGCGCGGCCCTCGGTCAGCGAGAGGCGCTCGCGCAGCTCCAGCGGCGCGGTCTTGTGGGAGACGCCGAGGGCAAGCAGCTCGGACATCAGCGTCGCCTCCTCCGCTCCCGTGAGCCGCCAAGGGTCGTCTCGCTCCCGCGTCCGGGGGCGACGCTGCGGCGTCCTCGTCGCGTCCTCGGCGATCGCCGCCACCTCGCGCAGTTCGCGCTCGATCCGCTGCAGTTTCGCCGCCATGATCGCGACGTAGACGACGAGCAGGACGACGAAGACGACGTAGGCGCCGGCGACGTACTTGCCGGCCTCGTCGAGCGGCAGCGCCGGGGCCGGCGAGCAGCAGGATCGTCCATCAGCTCACCTCCGGGGCGATCCGCGAGCTGCCGCCGCGGGCCGGGCGCGTCGAGGGCGCGGCGCAGGCGCTTGACCTGGCCGGAGGCGCTCTTCGCGGTCAGCTCGAACTTGACCAGGGTCACCCAGAGCAGCGCCATCGCCGCCAGGCAGCAGAGGAAGGTCAGCATCATCGAGCCGGGCAGGCCGCCGTTCGGCGGTGGCGAAGACGCGCGGGTGGACGAGGCTCTGGGCCATCCGCACGGCCATGAAGTTGAGCGGCACGAAGGCGCCGGCGGTGATCGCGAAGACCGAGGCGTAGCGGGCCTGGCGCTCGCGGTCCTCGATCGCGTAGCGGAAGGGGTAGTAGGTCGCGTAGAGGAGGAAGACGATCAGGAAGCTGACCAGGGTCGGCTCGTCCCAGACCCACCAGTGCCCCCAGGAGGCCTTGGCCCAGATCGAGCCGGTGATCAGCACCGCGACGCCGAAGATCACCGAGATGTGGATCGAGACGTAGGAGTAGGCGTCCCACTTGCGGTCGCCGCTGCGCAGGTGGAGGATCGCGAAGACGCCGCCGACGACGAAGCCGACCAGCGGCGACGATCGCCAGCGGCACGTGCAGGTAGAAGATCTTCTGGATGAAGCCCTGGTCGGCGTCGAGCGGCGCGTAGAAGAAGACCAGCGAGAGCGACAGCGCGAGCATCGCCACGGTGGCGATCGAGAGGGGTCTTCAGTCCTTTGCCGTACATGCTTCGCGGGGGGGGTGGACGCGTGGCGCCCGGTCAGTCCTCGAGGAGGAAGTCGAAGACCGCGTAGCCGACCAGGCCGAAGATCAGATCGTATAGGCCGAGGACCATCAGCCAGGTGCCGAAGCGGTGGTAACCGGGACCGCCCAGCCGCCAGCAGCGGCTCGGTGGCGCCGGTGGCGGCGATCATCAGCGGCACCACCAGCGGCAGCAGGACCAGCGGCACCAGCAGGTCGCGGGCGCGCGAGTTGACCGCCATCGAGGAGATCAGGGTGCCGGTCGCGGCGAGACCGAGGTCGGCGAGCAGCGAGGACCGCGACCAGCGGGCCGCAGGCCGCGGCCGCCGTCGAGGAAGAAGAGGGCGAAGATCGGCACGGCGACCAGCTCCAGGGCGCCAGCAGGTAGATGAGCAGCGCCGCCGCCTTGGCGGCGAAGAGGACGCTGCGGTCGATCGGCGCGAGCCGGATCGCGTCGAAGCCGCCCTCCTCGCGCTCGGCGACGAAGAGGCGGTTGATCCCGAGCACCGCGGCGAACAGCAGCGTCGCCCAGAGCACGCCGGCGGCGAGGCTGCCGGAGAGGCTGGGTGCGGTCGAGGCCGAAGCGGAAGATGACGAAGGTGGTGACGGCGAACAGCGCCATCGCCGGCAGCGACTGCAGGGTCCGCAGCTCCGAGCGCAGGTCCTTGGCGAGGATCGCGGCGAAGGCGGCGCGGGAGGGGGTCACGAGCACCACCGCCCGTCTCGCCGATCCCCAGCCGCAGCACCTGGTCGGCTTCGGGCACGTGGCGGTCGGGGTCGTGGGTGACGACGACGCGGGTGCGCCCGGCGCCGGGGCCGATCAGCCCGCGCGCCAGCTCGCGACCCTCGGCGTCGAGGTTGGAGTCGGGCTCGTCGAGCAGCAGCAGCTCCGGCTCGTGCAGGACGCAGCGGCAGATCGCCAGCCGCTGGCGCATCCCGGCCGAGAGCTCGGCGACCCGCTCGTCGGCGCGGCGCTCCATCCCGACGGCGCCGAGCAGCTCCTCGATCCGCGCCTCGGCCTCGGCGCGCCGGCGATCCCGTGCAGGCGCGCCGTGGAAGCGCAGGTTCTCGCGGCCGCTGAGGTCGCGGTAGAGCAGCGGCTCGTGGCCGAGGTAGCCGATCCGGCCGCGCAGCTTCCAGGCCTCGTCCGGCAGCGAGCAGCCGAGCACCGAGACCTCGCCGCCGCTGGGGCGCAGCAGCGTCGCGAGGATCCGCAGCAGCGTCGTCTTGCCGGCGCCGTTGGGCCCGAGCACGACCAGCGAGTCGCCGGCCAGCCAGCTCGAGGTCGACGCCGTCGAGCGCCGGCCGGTCGCCGTAGTCGCGCCGCAGCCCGGCGAG
The DNA here is from genome assembly GCA_963779815.1 of uncultured Actinomycetes bacterium. Taxonomy (GTDB): domain Bacteria; phylum Actinomycetota; class Thermoleophilia; order Solirubrobacterales; family 70-9; genus VAYN01. The sequence goes on from CAVZZR010000001.1 coordinate 637,967, forward strand.
TGCGATCGCGGCCGGCCTGATCCTGCGCGGGGGGCATCGCGGGGATTCTGCACCGTCGCCCGTCGATCGCGGCTTCTTCGCGTAGGCTGCCGCGGCAATTTCGCCAGGGGCGTACGCCGCCTCTAAGGAGGATCGATGAGAAGAACCGAGTCAGGTTGCGGCGCTTGCCGCCGTTGCCGCCGTCGTGCTCGCCCTCGGGGTCGCCGCCGTGACCGCCGCCGGGCCGGGGGAGGCGGTCAAGGTCAAGTCCGAAGTTACGCTCGGCGCCAGTCGGCTACCAGGGCAAGGTCAAGGCGAAGAACCGCAACTGCGTCGGCGAACGGACCGTCGTCCTCAAGCAGAAGGGCAACGGCGTGCTCAGCCGCGGTCGACTCGAAGCCGAACGGCAACTGGCAGGCCGACCTCGAAGAACTGAACGAGAACATCAAGATCCCGGCGATGGTCTTCGCCGAAGTCAAGCCCTCGACCCAGGCCACCGCGGGGCCGATCTACAGGTGCCTCGCCGCCGTCTCGAGGACGGTCGAAATCGCCGGCGGCTGAGGCTTCTCCTCATCGAGTCCGCGAGAACGGCTCCTCAGGGACCGTTGTCGCGGACTCGGTACAATCAGCGCCGCTTCTTGCAGGGTGCGGCGGCCGACCTTCAGCAGCGGCGCCGCGCCCTCGCGCAGGGCTTTGGCGCGGGTCTCGCCCTTGCCGTAGAGGATCTTCGCCGAGGCCTGCACCGCCTCGCCGAGGGTGCGGTCGTAGGGGTGCCACCAGAAGTCGCGGGTGAGGCCCGGCTCCCAGGCGTTCATCTTGATGTTGACGCACTCGTAGAAGCCGAATTTGGAGTGCGAGCGGCCGAGGCCGGAGTCCTTGACCCCGCCCCAGGCGCACTGGCAGGCGCCGTGGCTGAAGGAGTGGTCGTTGATCCAGACCATCCCCGACTCGATCCGCCGGGCGATCCGCTCGCCCCGCTGGCGGTCCTTGGTCCAGACCGAGGCGCCGAGGCCGAACTCGGAGTCGTTGGCGAGGTCGATCGCCTCCTGCTCGGAGTCGACGACGACGATCGGCAGCACCGGGCCGAAGATCTCCTCGCGCATGATCCGCATCTCGTGGGTGACGCCGGTGAGGACGGTCGGGGCGATGAACTTGCCGCGGCAGGCCCGGCGACGTCGGTCGGGCCGCCGCAGAGCTTGGTCGCGCCGGAGGCGACCGCGTCCTCGATCAGCTCGACGACGATCTCGTACTGGCCGTCGGAGGTCATCGGCCCGATCTCGGTCTCCCACTCGAGCGGGTCGCCGACCCGCAGCTTCTCGGCCTCGCGGGCGACGCCCTCGACGAAGCGGTCGGCGACCTCGCGCATCACGTAGACGCGCTCGATCCCCGAGCAGGTCTGGCCGGCGTTGGCGAAGCCGCCCCAGACGGCGCCGGAGACGGCGTTGTCGAGGTCGGCGTCGGCGCAGACGATCATCGGATCCTTGCCGCCGAGCTCGAGGACCGAGCCCTTGAGCTCAGCGGCGCAGACCTCGCCGACCTTGCGGCCGACCTCGACCGAGCCGGTGAAGAAGACCTTGCCGACGCTGGAGCGGCAGAGCGCGTCGCCGACCGGCCGCCGCCGTGGACGACCCGGACCAGGCCCTCGGGCAGGCCGCCCTTCTCGAAGACCTGGCGGATCCGCTCGCCCAGCAGCGGCGTCAGGCTGGCCGGCTTCAGGACGACGCCGTTGCCGGCCATCAGCGCGATCGCGACCTCGCCGAAGGGGATCGACCAGGGGTAGTTCCAGGGGGCGATCACGCCGACCACGCCGATCGGCTCGTAGGAGAAGTGGCCTTTCTTGGAGAGCGTGAAGGCCTGCGCTCATCGGCACCTTCTCGTCGGCGAGGATCTTCGGGCCCGGCCTTCGCGCACCAGTGCAGCGCGTCGACGGTCGGCAGCAGCTCCATCGTGTAGGCCTCGGCGCGCGGCTTGCCCTGCTCGCTGGCCAGCAGCTCGGCGATCTCGTCGATGTCGTCGAGCAGCGCGTCGGCGGCGCCGCGCATGTAGGCGGCCCGCGTCTTCGCCGGCAGCTCCGCCCAGGCGGGCTGGATCCGGGCGACGTCGTCGACCACGCCCTGCACCTGCTCCGGCGTGATCGTCGGCACCGAGCCGACCAGCTCGCCGGTCGCCGGGTTGAACGACTCCAGGGTCGAGGTGGACGGGGCCGTCTGAACTGCCGTTGCGCTCTCCATATTGGGCGATTGTACGGCCCTGAGGGGGGAGAGTTTGCGCCTTCTCGGCCCTCAGGTGGGGGTGGTCGCTACCCCACGAGAGGTGCTGGATGAACTTGCACCAGGTATCCGCGTTCGCTATCTCCGCAGCGAGCCGCCGCCGCCGTATACCTATGCGATCACCGTTGAGGCCGAGGAGAGTGGTGTTTGGCAGACGGTGCGGCTATGGGACAACGCCGACGACGTGAATCAACATCACATACATACATACATATACGCAGCAGGAGGGGAAGCAGAGTCCAAGGATTCTGGATTTCAACTCGGTCAACGAAGCAATGGCCGCCGCGAAAAAAGAAGCGGAGGAGGGATGGGAGCAGATCGTGAGACAATGGCTGCAGTCATGAATCGCAGAGGGGACAACGAGACGGCGTCCAGGCGAATGGATGTGTTGCTCACCTCTCCGGAACTCGATACCTACCCCAGCCCCATGCATTTGATCGCCGCCGATAATCCTCGGCACGATGAGATGGCGACGAGGGCTCTGCTTGACGGAGATTCTGTCCTGATCGTGTACCCCGACGGACACGAGCTGCTGATCCAGCCTGAGTCGTGCGGCGGCGCCCGCGTTGAAACGCGGCATCCGGCGGCTCAGTCCGTCGCCGCTTATCCTTTACGGCCACAGTGGCCGAGCAGCTCTTCGATACCGGCGACACCTCGGCTTCGGAACCGCAAGCCGTTCCCGCCGACGCGCCGCTGGCGGTGCGGATGCGGCCGCGCTCGCTGGACGAGGTGGTCGGGCAGGAGCACGTGCTCGGGGAGGGGTCGGCGCTGCGGAGCGGCGATCGAAGCCGGCAGGCCGCACAGCGCGATCCTCTACGGGCCGCCGGGGGCGGGGAAGACGACGCTGGCGCGGATCGCGGCGGCGGGGGCGCGAGGGCGCCTTCGAGGAGGAGTCGGCGGTCAACGCGGGCAAGGCCGAGATCCGCGGCGTGATCGAGCGGGCGCGGGAGCGGCGGCGGGCCAGCGGGCGGCCGACGATCCTCTTCCTCGACGAGATCCACCGCTTCAACAAGGCCCAGCAGGACGCGCTGCTGCCGGCGGTCGAGGACGGGACGCTGACGCTGATCGGGGCGACCACCGAGAACCCCTACTTCGAGGTCAACTCGGCGCTGCTCTCGCGCGCCCAGGTCTACGAGCTGCGGCCGCTGGAGCCGGCGCAGGTGGAGGAGCTGCTGCGGCGGGCGCTGGCCGACCCCGAGCGCGGGATCGCCGACGCCGCCGCCGGTCGACCGACGCGGCGCTGGCGATGCTGGCCGAGCGCAGCGGCGGCGACGCCCGGGTCGCGCTCTCGGCGCTCGGAGCGGGCGGTCGAGCGCGCGGGCGGGGCAAGCGGCGCGGTCGACGTCGCCGCGATCGAGGACGCGCTGCAGCGCAAGGCGATCGACTACGACCGCCAGGGCGACCGCCACTACGACTTCGTCTCGGCCTGGATCAAGGCGACCCGCGGCTCCGACGTCGACGCCTCGCTCTACTACCTGGCGGTGATGCTGGAGGGCGGCGAGGACCCGCGCTTCATCGCCCGCCGGATGGTCATCCTCGCCTCCGAGGACATCGGCAACGCCGACCCGCAGGCGCTGCTCGTCGCCGACGCCGCCGCCCGCGCCGTCGACCGCGTCGGCCTGCCCGAGTGCGCGCTCAACCTCGCCCAGGCGACCGTCTACCTGGCCCTGGCGCCGAAGTCGAACGCCTCCTACAAGGCGCTCGCCGCCGCCCGCGCCGAGGTCCGCGCCAACGGCGCCAAGACGCCGCCCGACTACCTGCGCGACGCCCACTACCCCGGCGCCGCCGAGCTCGGCCGCGGCAGCGGCTACCGCTACGCCGCACGACGAGCCGGGCGGCGTCGCCGACCAGCAGCTGCTGCCCGAGGGGCTCGCCGGGCGCCGCTTCTACGAGCCGACCGACCGCGGCTTCGAGGCCGAGCTGGGCGCCGGCTGGCGGAGCTGCGCCGGCGCCTCGGCAAGTCGTGAACGGCGGCGCAACTTCACCGGTAAGGGCGTGTTTCTAGGGTCGGCTTTCCAAGCTAGAGCCAGGGAGAGCCGACAACTCCGGCCGGGGGCCTGGACTGGGGGCTCCGGCCGGGCCGTTGAAACAGGGGGGAGAGGGCGTCGAGTGGACTGGGCTCGGCGCCCTCTTGCTTCGGCGCCGGCTGGCGGACCGCGTATCGCTTATCGTATGGGCGCATGGCCGCCGATCGAGCCGCAGCAGCTGCGGCTCGGCGGCATGGCGCTGCGCAACGGGCTGCTGATCCACGGGCCGACCCACTGGGCGGCCGCGGTCCGCGCCGCGACGGCGGGATCGAGGTCGCCTCCGAGCGCAAGCCGGAGCTGGCGCCGGGCCTGGTCGCCGACAGCGCCCGGCCTGCGCGGGCCGGTGAAACTGGCCGAGGCGATGGCGGTGCTGCCGCTGGCGCGGCGGCGGCTGCCGGCGGCGCGGCTGCCGTTCGAGGACCGGCGGGTGCTCGCCGCGGTCGGCGCGACGCTGGCGCGACCGCGCTGCTGCGCCGCGCGCCTGCGCCACCGGCCGCTGCGCGAGGGCGTGGTGCAGGCGGTCGGCGCGGTGCCGGCGCTGGTCGCGCTGATCGGACCGCGACCTCGCCGCCTACCACGGCGTCGAGCACAAGGCGATCGCCGCCTACGAGCAGGGGCATCGACGACGTCGCCGGGGTGCCGAAAGAGCACGACCGCTGCGGCTCCAACCTGATCGTGCCGATGATGCTGCTCTCGGCCGGCGGCACGGTCCTGCTCGAGCGCCTGGTCGAGGAGCCCGAGCCCGCCGCCCGCGCCGGCGTCGGCCTCGGCGGCGCCTCGCTCGCGGTCGAGATGTTCGCCTGGTGCGACCGCCACCACGGCGAGCCGCTGGCCGAGGCCTTCCACGCCCCGGGCCGCGAGATCCAGCGCCACTGGGCGACCAAGGAGCCGACGCCCGAGCAGCTCGAGGTCGGCGGTGGCGGCGATGGCGGAGATCCTCCGCGTCGAGCGGCGGCGAGGACCGCAGCCGGCCGCATAGACTGCGCGGCCGTGTTCGGAAGGATCGACCACATCGGAGTCGCCGTCGAGGACATCGACGCCGCGATCGAGCTCTACGAGAGAGCTTCGAGATGGAGCTCGCCCACCGCGAGACGGTCGAGTCGCAGGGGGTCGAGGCGGTCCTGCTCGACGTCGGCGACGGCCACGTCGAGCTGCTGGCGCCGCTCGGCCCCGAGACGCCGGTCGGCAAGTTCATGGCCAAGAACGGCGCCCGGCCTGCACCACGTCGCCTACGCGGTCGAGGACATCGACGCCGCCCTGGAGCGGCTCGCCGCCGCCGGGATCAAGCTGATCGACGCCGAGCCGCGGATCGGGATCCGCGACAGCCGCGTCGCCTTCCTTCACCCCCGCTCGACCGGCGGGGTGCTGACCGAGATCGTCGAACCCGCGGGAGGGCACTGATGGCAGATGCGCAGCGAGTCGAGATCGGCTTCGAGGGCGGCCAGGTGGTCTCCGCCCGGCTCGCCGAGGACGGACCTCAAGGACCTGCGCAAGCAGCTCGAGAAGGGCGGCTGGCACGACCTCCACACCGAGGACGGGACGATCGCCGCTCTACCTCGGCAAGGTCGCCTTCCTGCGCATCGAGTCCGGCGAGCACCGGGTCGGCTTCGGCGGCTGAGGCGGCTCCGGTGAGCGCGCGGCACCTGCTCGGGGCGGCTCGCCGCGGCGACCGCTGGCGGCGGCGCTCTGGTGGCGCAGGAACCCCTCCGCCTGCCCCTACGGCCAGCGCTTCTGGGTGCGAAGCCCCGCACCCGATCATCACCCGCGAGCGCCTGCGCTCGGTGCTGCGGCCGCAGCCGGGCGAGCGCCTGCTCGAGATCGGCCTCGGCACCGGTTACTACAGCCTCGAGCTGGCCGAATGGGTGGCGCCGGAGGGGACGCTCGAGCTCTTCGACCTGCAGCAGGAGTTCCTCGACCACGTGATCGGCAAGGCGGCCGAGCGCAGCCTGGCGAACCTGGTGCCGACCCAGGGCGACGCGACCAACGCTCCCCTACGAGGACGCCTCCGTCGACGCCGTGGTCCTCATCGCCGTGCTGGGCGAGATCCCCGACACCGCCGCGGCCCTGCGGGAGATCCGCCGGGTGCTGAAGCCCGAGCGGCCGCCTCGTCGTCGGCGAGCTCTTCGGCGACCCCCACTTCACGACCCGGGCCGGCCTCGAGCGGACGGGGGCGGAGGTCCGGACTCCGCCTCGAGGAGACCTCGGGCAACTGGTTCGGCTTCTTCGCCCGGCTAGCGCCGCAGGCGTAGGCGGTCGTAGCGCAGCGCCGTCCGCGCGGCGTTGCCGCCGCGGTCGGAGTACTCCTGCTCGTCCGGTCAGCCGGTCCAGATCCTGGCCGGCCATCGCCTTGGCCAGGAGGCCGTGCAGCTGCGCTCGCTCGGCCTGGCTGAGGTTGCCGAGCACCTCCTCCTCGAGCGTCCTCCAGCTTGCGCCTCGGCCTTCTCCAGCGCCGCGAGCCCGGCGGGGGTGATCTCGACGATGTGGCGGCGGCGGTCGCGGGGTCGCGGCGGCGCTCGACGTAGCCGTGCTCGTCGAGCTCGTTGAGCAGGAGCACGCAGTTGTTGGGGTCGAGCATCAGCGTCTGGCCGAGCGCCTGCTGCAGGCAGCCTCTCGGTGTCGCGCAGGTAGTTCGAGCGCGATCAGCTGCTTCAGCCGCATCCCGAGCACGTCCTCGGTGGCGCGGCGGTAGACGACGCGGGAGAGCTGGGATCAGAAGCCCGATCGAGCCGGTTGCGGTTGCCGGGTTCATCGCTGGATCTCCGAGCATATCGGTCATTTGTTAATCGATCTTAACTTCAACGAAGGATAGTCATTGCTACAGTGATCGATCCCATGTCAGCTACATGAATCCGAGCCTGACCAACCAGTCCGTCCACCTCCGACCGATCCCGCTGGATCGCCCTCGTCGTCCTCTGCGTCGGGATGCTGATGATCGTCCTCGACGCCACCATCGTCAACGTCGCCCTGCCCTCGATCCAGGACGACCTCGGCTTCTCGCAGTCGAGCCTCGCCTGGGTCGTCAACGCCTACCTGATCGCCTTCGGCGGCCTGCTGCTGCTCGCCGGACGCCTCGGCGACCTGCTCGGCCGCCGCGACGTCTTCCTCGCCGGCCTCGCCCTCTTCACCGCTCGCCTCGCTCGCCTGCGGCCTCGCCCAGAGCCAGGAGATGCTGGTCGTCGCCCGCTTCGTCCAGGGCGTCGGCGGCGCCCTCACCTCCGCCGTGATCCTGGGGATGATCGTCACCATGTTCCCGGAGCCCGGGCGAGCAGGCGAAGGCGATCGGCGTCTACAGCTTCGTCGCCTCCGCCGGCGGCTCGATCGGCCTCCTGGCCGGCGGCGCCATCACCGAGGCGATCAACTGGCACTGGATCTTCTTCGTCAACCTGCCGATCGCGTCGCTCACCGGCGTCCTGGCGCTGCGCGCTGCTGCGGCGCGACCGCGGCCTCGGCTTCGGCCAGGGCGCCGACGTGCCCGGCGCGCTGTTGATCGTCGCCGCCCTGATGCTCGGCGTCTACACGATCGTCGAGGCCACCGACTACGGCTGGGGCTCGGCCCACACGCTCGGCTTCGGCGCCGGCTGCGCTGGCCCTGCTCGCCGGCTTCGTCGTCCGCGAGGCGCGGGCCGCGCAACCCGCTGGTGCCGCTGCGGATCTTCCGCTCGCGCAACCTCCCGGCGCCAACGTGATCCAGGCGCTGATGGTCGCCGGGATGTTCGGGATGTTCTTCCTCGGCGCCCTCTACCTGCAGCGCGTGCTCGGCTTCGACTCGCTCGAGGTCGGCCTCGCCTTCCTGCCGGTGACCGGGCTCATCGGCATGCTCTCGCTCGGCTTCTCGGCGAAACTGAACCTGCGCTTCGGGCCGCGGGCGACGCTGCTGCCGGGCCTGGTCCTGGTCGGCGCTCGGCCTGCTCTACTTCTCGCGGATCTCGCGCCGACGGCAGCTACTGGACCGAAGTGCTGCCGGCGATGGTCCTGATCGGCGACCGGCGCCGGCCTCTCCTTCCCCTCGCTGATGAGCCTGGCGATGGGCGGGGTCGCGCCGCGAGGAGGCGGGCCTCGCCTCCGGCCTGGTCAACACCAGCCTCCAGGTCGGCGGCGCCCTCGGCCTCGCCGTGCTGGCGACGCTGTCGACCAACCGCACCAGCGACCTGCTGGCCGGCGGCGACGCGCAACGCGGCGGCGCTGACCAGCGGCTACCAGCTCGCCTTCCTGGTCGCCGCCGGGCTTGTCGCCCTCGCCGTGCGGTCGCCGCGCTGGTCCTCGAGCCGCTGCGCCGCCGGCCGGCGCCGGCCGGCGAGCCGAGCGACCGAGGCCGAGCTCGGCGAGCTGCCGAGCCCGCCTTCTCCTCCGAGGCGGTCTGAGCGAGAGCCCGGGGCGCCGGCGCTCCGGCGCCCCCGGGTCGGAGGGCGTCCCCGAACTTGAGGGGTTGGCCGCTCTGGCCCTCGGCCACCGCTTAGGTAGGTTCGTTTGATCAGCACTCCAAACGGGCATCGTCGCTGGGAACGACGATGGCTGGGAGTGGGGAGAGGCACACAGGGTCTGCCTGCGCCTGGCCTATCGCTACGCGAGCAATCCGAGCGAGGCCGAGGACATCGCCCAGGACGCCTTGCTCCGCGCCTGGCGCCGGCGCTCGACGCTGCGCGACGGCGAGCGGCGCAACCAGTGGCTGGCGACGATCGTCCGCAACGAGGCCTTCCGCCAGCACGCCCGGCCGCGGCCCGACCCGACAGCGGCGATCGAGGCTCTCGAGGGGGCCGAGGACGAGCAGGTCCTGGCGACGGTCGAGCTCGCCGACCTGCACGCGGCGCTGAAGCGGCTCGACCGGCGCGAGCGCGAGCTGCTGGCGATGCGCTACCAGAGGACCTGACCCAGGCGAGATCGCCCGCCAGCTCGGCATCCCGGAGGGGACCGTGAAGGTGCGGCTGCACCGCGCCCGCGCAACCTGCGCCGAGCTACGCGCCGCAGTAGGCCTGTACACGGGGGCGAGCGCGCTGGCGGGAAGTTCGGACCGCTGGATAACGACGCGCGGCCGGCGCCCGCGGCCACTATTGGGTAATGAAGACTGTGCACCGCGGCAGATCGTCGCCTTCGGCGGCGGCGGCTTCTCGATGGAGTCGGGCAACCCGCTGCTCGACGACTACGTGCTCGGCGCTGACCGGCGCCGAGCGGCCGCGGGTCTGCTTCCTGCCCTCGGCCAGCGGCGACGCCGACCACTACATCGTCCGCTTCTACCGCGCCTTCTCCGCCCACCGCTGCGAGGCCAGCCACATCTCCCTCTTCCGCCGCGAGCAGGGGCCCGAGGACCTCCGCCGCCACCTCCTCTCCCAGGACCTGATCTACGTCGGCGGCGGCAGCGTGATCAGCCTGCTCGGCGTCTGGCGGGCGCACGGGATCGACTCGATCCTGCGCGAAGCCTGGGAAGCGGGGGTGATCCTCTGCGGGCTCTCGGCCGGCTCGCTGTGCTGGTTCGCCGAGGCGGTGACCGGCTTCCACGGCGCGCCGAAACGGCTCGAGGGCCTCGGCCTGCTGCCGTTCAGCAACTGCGTCCACTACGAGCGCGGCTCCAAGCGCCGCGACTCCTACCACCGCTTCCTGCGCGAGGGGATGCGGCCGGCGGCTACGCGGCCGAGGACGGCGCCGCCCTGCACTTCACCGGCGAGGAACTGAGCCGGGTCGATCTCCTCCCGCCCGCAGGCGCGCGGCTACCGCCTCGACGTCTCCGGCGCAGCGCGTGGTCGAGATGCGGATCGCGACCACCTACCTCGGCGAGCGCGGGGTCGTCCCGGCGGCCCCGCTGCCCGAGGCGCTCTCCACCGCGGTCGCCGCCTGATGGGGCACCGGGTCCCGACGGGGGTGCGGGCGGGACCGCGCCCGCGCCGGACCGCGGTGCGCCGCATCCTCGCCCTCGGCGGCCACGACTTCACCTCGCGCCCGCCTGACCGCGCGGTCTGCGAGCTGCTGCTGCGGCTGGCCGGCGAACGCGGCGGCGAGCGGCCGCGGATCTGCATCCTGCCGACCGCCAGCGGCGACACCTCCGAGCAGATCGGCCGCTTCTACGCCGCCTTCGGCGAGCGCTCCTGCGAGCCCTCCGACGTCTCGCTCTTCCGGCTCGGCCGGCGGCCGATGGCGCTGCGCGACCACCTCCTCTCCCAGGACCTGATCTACGTCGGCGGCGGCAGCCTGGTCAACCTGCTGGCGGTCTGGGAGGCGCACGACATCGCCTCGATCCTCAGCCTCGCCTGGCGGCAGGGCATCGTCCTCGCCGGCCAGAGCGCCGGCGCGATGTGCTGGTTCGAGGCCGGGATCACCAAGTCCTCGGGCAAGCCGCTGGCGGCGGCCGGGCTCGGCCTGCTCTCCGGCAGCCTCTGCGTCCACTACAACAACGAGCCCGAGCGCCGCGCCGCCTACCTCGAGGCGGTCGGCGAGGGGATGCCCGAGCGGCTACGGCCTCGACGACTACGCCGGCCTGCTCTGGGAGGGAGAGGGACGCCCCTCGGCGGTGACCGCCCGCCGCGGCGCCCGCGCCTACCGCGTCAGCCAGCAGCGCAGGCGGCGTCGCCGAGTCGCCGCTTGCCGGCCCGCTTCCTGCCGGCCCCGGCTCCCGCCGCGCTGCGCGAGGACATCGCCGAGTTCCGCCGGATCAAGACGATGCGCAAAACGAGCCGGCTGGCTCGGCTGAAGTCACAAAGCTTCCTCAACCCCGCCTCCGAACATTTGCTTTTGTGCGCGAGCTGTTGCAACTTTTCGTCTACAGTCTGTCATCATGGAGGCACTGAAGATGGAGCGGCCGATGGACAACTGGAACGACGACCGGCTCGACGAACTGAACCGGCGCATGGGGGACGGCTTCACGAAGGTAGATGAGCGGATCACGAAGGTAGACGAACGGTTCGACCGGGTCGACGAGCGGTTCCAAGCAGGTAGACGAACGGTTCGACCGGGTAGACGAGCGGTTCAAGCAGGTAGACGAACGGTTCGACCGGGTAGATGAGCGGTTCACGAAGGGTAGACGAACGGTTCGACCGGTTGGACAAACGGTTCGAGCAGGTCGCCATCCGCGAGAGCGTCACCGAGGTGAAAGAAAGCGTCGCTCGGATCGACCGAAGGCTGGAGCGGTTCGAAACTCGGATGGAGCAGCGGATGGACCGGTTTACCTGGGCCTTCGTCGCGTTGGTGCTGGCCTTGCTGACGAGACGGTTCGTCAACTAGAGCTTCCAGCGGAAGCCGAGCGCGCTCGATCGCCGGCTCCAGCGGGCTGCTCGGCAGGCCCGGCCTGCGTCGCCTGCTCTGGGTCGTTGTAGCCGCCCGGGGCGACGTCGTTGGGCGTGTCCGGGTGGAAGATCGAGGCCAGGTACTGGATCTGGCCGCGGCCCTGGCCGAGCTCGGTCTGGCCGCCGCCGTAGGCGCCGATCCCGCGCTCCTCGCAGTAGTCGTAGGCGGCGAAGAGGTCGCTGATCGGGCCGAAGCGCGAGGGCTTGACGTTGACCGTCTTCGGCGGCGACCAGGGCATCGCCTCGATGTCGGCGATCGAGTGGATCGGCGCGTCCCAGGTGACCCGCTCGGAGACCGGGTCGAGCAGCGGTTTGGTCTCCTCGGTGACGTCGGGGTCCTCGAGCCAGGCGTCGGGGAAGGTCTCGATCAGCTTCGCGTAGAGCTCGGGGTCGGTCTCGACGTCGACCGGCGTGCCTTTGTAGAAGCCCTTGAGGTCGAGCGAGTCGACGGCGCCGGTCTCCGCCAGCGCCGCGATCAGCTCGTCGTCCCAGTCGTTGGCCGGGTCGAGCTTGAAGCGCAGGGTCGGGTAGACGGCAAGGCGCGCAAGCAGCGGCTCGATCGAGGAGCGCTCGCCCGCTTCGAAACCAGCCAGCCGCATCGAGTTGACGAAGTTCAGCGGCCGCGGCTCCCGCCCCAGCGCCTCGGCCAGGTTCGGTCCCAGCCTGGCGCAGCGCCAGGTCCAACGCCGCCGACTCGAAGGCCCAGCGCCGGTAGTCGCGGCGAGACGTCCCCGCGCTCCGGCGCCCCGGCAGGAAACAGATCGATCCCATCCAGCCGCTCGGAGAACTCGGCAAAGGTAAAGCTGCCCGCTCCAGCCCCTCCGGCGGCCCATGGCTCTGCTGGCCGATGTGGTCGATAGCGTCATAGACGACGTCCTCGCCGATCCCCTCCTCGACCACCGCCGCGAAGTCGAACGATCGTCGTCAGCCGTTCAAACTCGCCGACGGTGATCTCAAGCCCCTCGAACCCACAGCTCTCGATCTCCAGCGGCAGATCGGCGATCGCGTCGAAGCTGGCCATGCTTGGGAGCGTAGAGGAGCCGGGAGAGGGGTCTCCGGACCCTCCCCGCTGTTGTCCGGAGGCCCCCCTCCCCCGGCTCCTCCCTACAGCGCCACCCGAAGAGTCTTCAACTCCCGATCCGAACCCCCCCGGACATACCCGCCGTGGTCAAGGCTTTCCCGGATGAAGTCAAGAGTCTCCGGAGTAAGCCGCTCGCCAGGAAGCACATTCGGAATCCCCGGCGGATAAGCCGCCAGCCCCTCGGCGGCAACCCGCCCCGCCGCAGCGTCGAAGGGAACAACCTCCTGCGGCCCAAGGAACGCTTCGCGCGGCGTCAGCACCAGCTCTCCCCAGGGCGGCGCCGGCGCCAGCTTCTCGTCCGGCGCCCCCGGCGTCTCCTCCAGCTCGGCGACCGCCTTGCGCAGCCCCTCGACCAGCCGCTCGCCGCTCTCCTCCGCCCGCTCGCCGACGCCGAAGATCGGCGACGACGACGTTGCCCGAGTAGAGCTCGAGGTCGATCTCGCTGACGTGGAAGGCGGTCTTCCAGAGCCGCTGGGCGCTGGAGCCGGTGCCGCGGACGTCGATCCCGAGCCGCAGCGGGTCCCAGCCGGCGACGCCGGGCCGTCCGACCATCCGCTCGTCGAGCACGTCGAGCCCGGGGATCTCGCGGATCTTCTCGCGCGTCTTCGCCAGCCCCGCCATCGCCTCGCTCAGCATCTCCTCGCCGTGCACGTACATGTGGCGGCGGGCGGCGTCGAGCGAGCCGGCGAGGAGGCCGCTGGGGCTGGTCGTCTCGACCAGGCTGACGCAGCGGTCGACGACGGCGCCGTCGATGCGGCCGCCGCGGCCGAGGTGCAGCATCGCCGACTGGGTGAGGCTGCCGACGATCTTGTGGGTCGAGGAGGTGACGAGGTCGGCGCCGCAGGCGAGCGCGTCGGTCGGCAGGTCGGGGTGGAAGTGGAGGTGCGCGCCCCAGGCCTCGTCGACGACCAGCGGCACGCCGCGCGAGTGCGCGACCTCGGCCAGCGCCGGCGACATCGGCGCAGGCGCCGAAGTAGGTCGGGGAGACGACCATCGCCGCCACCGCCTCCGGGCGTCTCGTCAAGCGCCGCCGCCAGCGAGTCCGGCGTCAGCCCGTGGGCGATCCCCAGCTCGGGGTCGAGCTCGGGGGCGACGAAGGTCGGCCGCATGCCGCTGAGGACGAGGCCGTCGATCACCGAGGAGTGGACGTTGCGCTGGACGACGACCCGGTTGCCGCCGTGGGCGAGCGCCATGCAGGCGGCGTGGTTGCCCTGCGAGGCGCCGTTGCCGAGGAACCAGGTGCGGCCGGCGCCCCAGGCCTCGGCGGCGAGCTGCTGGGCCTGCTGGAACGGCGTCGGCTCGGGCCCGACGTCGACCCCCTCGGTGACCGAGGGGATGTCGTTGCGCAGCCCCGCTTCGCCGACCAGCGCCAGCTCGCCGGGTCGGCGCCGATGCCGCCCTTGTGCCCCGGCACCTGGAAGCGGCCCGGGTCGCGCTTCGCGTAGGCGAGCATCGCGTCGACGTAAGGAGTGGACTCCTGACCCTCTCCTGGCATCGATCCGAGTCTACGGGTCGGCTTCAGGACGACTGGACAAATCCGCGGCCGATCTTTGGACAGAGCCGACGATTCGCTTGGTGGAGAATCCACCGATGCAGCACACCCGCCTGGGCTATTGGATCGAGGAGGCCGGCAAGGCCGCCCCGCAGCCGCCGCTGAGCGGCGAGCGTCGAGGCCGACGTCCTCGTCGTCGGCGGCGGCTACACGGGGATGTGGAGCGCCTGGTACGCGAAGCAGCTGCGAGCCCGAGGCGCGGGTCGTCCTGCTCGAGGCCGAGCCGGTCTGCGGGCGCGGCCCGAGCGGCCGCAACGGCGGCTTCTGCAACGCGATGTGGTTCTCGCTCGCTTCGATGCGCGAGCGCTGGGGCGACGTGCCGGCGCTGCAGGTGGCGCAGGCGGCCGAGCAGGCGGTGGCGCGGATCGGCGCCTTCTGCGAGGAGCACGCGGTCGATGCCTGGTTCCGTCCCGCCGGCTACGTCCAGGTCTCGACCGCACCGGCCCACGACGGCGCATGGGGCCGGGCGCTGCAGGCCTGCCGCGAGCTCGGGGTGCCGGAGATGCTGCAGCCGCTGAGCGCGGCCGAGGTAGCCGAGCGGTGTCAGTCGCCGGCCTTCCGCGCCGGCGTCGTCTCGCCGACCTCGGCGACGGTGCAGCCGGCGCGGCTTGCGCTGGGGTTGCGCGAGCAGCTGCTGGCGGCGGAGGTGGAGGTCTACGAGGCCTCGCCGGTCTCCTCCTTTCGGGAGAGCGGCGACGGCGTCGAAGCCCGTACCGCCTCCGGCTCGGTCCGCGCCGCCCGCGGCGTCCTCGCGATCGGCAGCGCCGCCAAGGGTCGCCGCGGCCCTCTGCGCGGGCGCCTCACCGTCGCCTCCTCCCACATCGTCCTCACCGAGCCGGTGCCCGACGTGCTCGAGCAGATCGGCTGGACCGACGGCGACTGCATCACCGACTCCCGTTCCCTGCTGCACTACTTCCGCACCACCCGCGACGGTCGCATCGCTTTCGGCTGGGGCGGCGGCCGGATCGCGATGGGCGCCCGCACCAAGGGCCGGGCCGAGGTCGACCCCGAGGTCGTCGCCGCGGCAACTAAGCACCTCCACGACTACTTCCCCGCCCTCCGCAACCGCCGCATCACCCACGCCTGGGGCGGCCCGATCGACGCCTCCCCGACCCACCTCCCCGCCGTCAGCACACTCCCCCAGGGCAGCGCCTTCGTCGCCGCCGGCTACACCGGCAACGGCGTCGGCCCCTCCAACATGGTCGGCCGCACCCTCGCCTCCCTGGCCCTCGACGAAGACGACGAGCACACCCACCTCGCCTTCGTCGACGCCAAGACCCCCCGCGTCCCCCCCGAGCCCTTCCACTGGATCGGCGGCGAGGCAATCCGCCTCGGCATCCTCAAGAAAGAGGAGGCAGAGATGCAAGGCCGCCAGCCCGGCCGCGTCTCCTCAGCCGTGGCGAAGATTCCGGAGCTGATCGGCTTCCACATCGGCCGCTGACTGCCCTGCTTGCCACTTGTAGTTCAGGAAATGGTTAAGACATTGCAAAAGACAATGTTCTGTCCACAGGCGCCCTATACTGGTGGTTAGGGCATTGCAAAAACCAATGTTTTAACCACCTGCTCTCCATGCCAGGACAGATCTACAACCACATAGCCACACTCGCCGCTGACAACTACGGCTTCATCACCACCGATGAGGCCGGGGCGGCGGAAATCAATCCCCACCGACTGCTCGAACTAGCGCGTCGCGGCCAGATCGAGCGCCGTGGGACCGGGCTTTACCGCGTTCCGTTGATTCCGCCGACGCCGCTCGACCCGTATCGAGAGGCAACCCTCTGGCCCCGTGGCGTCGAAGCAGTGATCTCCCACGAAACGGCTCTCGACATTTACGAGCTCGGAGACGCCAACCCGGCCAAGATCCACATCACCGTTCCGCGCGCTCACCGCCCCCGCCGTCAGGTGCCGGTTCAATACCGCCTCCATCGTGAAGACCTCCAAGGCAAGGAGACCACCTTCCACGAGGGCATTCCGATTGTCACCGCGGTCAAAGCGATCCGTCAGGCTCGGCGACTAGGCCCTGCTCTACTACGTCAGGCAATCGAAGAGGGGGAGCAGCGCGGACTTATTTCCCGAGCGGAGGCGGAACAGCTACGGGACGAGACTCAGGTCGGTGGAGTGACGCGATGAGCGGGCAGGTCCTCCCGGACCGGGGACCGAATAGGCGCCCTCGAGAGACGCCCACCCAGAAGGCTCATCTCGAGCGCCTGATCGCTCACTACGGCAGCTCGATCGGGGTTGCGCCGGGCCGGGTTCGCCGCTGGCTCTCGGTAATGGTCTTGCTGGGAGCGCTCGATCGGGTGCGCGAATCCGACCCGGTTTTCCTGCTCAAGGGGGGCGTGGCGATCGAGCTACGCCTGCGCGGTCAGGCAAGGGCTACGAAAGACGTAGACCTCGTCTTCTTCGGCGATCCGGAGGATCTCGCGGACGATCTCGATCGCGCACTCGCTGAGCCCTACGCCGAGTTCAGCTTTCAACGGAAGGCGATCGGAGAGGGGGGCGGAGGGCGCTTCCGGCGCCTGGAGATCAAGCTCATGTTTCGAGGCCGCAGCTGGGCCACGCTGAGGCTCGATGTCGCCGCCCCTGATAGCCGATCGATCGATGGCGAATTCGTGCCGGCGATCCCCCTCGACGAATTCGGCATCGCCGGCCCGGAGGCAATCCCTTGCCTCTCGCTGCGCTACCAGATCGCCCAAAAGCTCCACGCTGTGACCGAGCGCCTTCCCGATGGTGACAACGAGCGCTTCCGGGACCTGATCGATCTCATCATCTGCCGCGACCTGGTCGAGAGGATGGACGAGGTGAAAAGGGCTTGCCGCGACACGTTTGCAGCCCGCGGTAAACACACCTGGCCACCGGAGCTCGTCGTTCCCGACATCTGGACCGAGCCATATGCAGCCCTGGCAGAGGAGATGGACTTTCCGATCCCGGCGGTCGAGGAGGCTGCTGCGGAGGTGCGAGATCTGATTACCGCGATCGACGCCGCGTAGCGCCGCCCTAGGTAGCCGCGGGCGCCCCGGCCGGGACCCGGTGCCGACCCCGCCCTCCTGTTCGGGCCGGACGCTGGTCATCTTTTCGGCCCGGCGCTGCTGCCAGGTGGCGAGGCCCATGGTTGCGCAGGTGAAGAAGAAGAGGATCATCGCGATCACGTTGACCTCGACCGGGATGCCTCGCTGGGCGGCGCCGAAGATGTAGAGGGGGAAGGTGACCGTGGTGCCCGAGTTGAAGTTGGAGATGACGAAGTCGTCGATCGAGAGGGCGAAGGCGAGCATCGCGGCGCCGAAGATCCCGGGCATGATCAGCGGCAGGGTGACGAGGCGGAAGGTCTCGAAGGCGTTCGCGCCCAGGTCCTTCGCCGCCTCCTCGAGGTTGCGGTCGAAGCCGATCAGCCTGGAGCGGACGACGACGACGACGAAGCTGATGCAGAACATCACGTGGGCGATCAGCAGCGTCTGGAAGCCGAGGCTGAAGCTGCCGATCAGGAGGAAGAAGGAGAGCAGGGCCGAGCCCATCACCACCTCGGGCGTCGCCATCGGGATCACGATCAGGAAGTTGGCGGCGCGGCGGCCGAAGAACTCGTAGCGGACCAGCGCCATCGCCATCAGGGTCCCGATCACGGTCGAGATCACGGTCGCCAGGACCGCCAGCTTCAGGCTCGTCACCAGAGCTTCGTTCAGCTCCGGGATCCCGAAGGCGTTGCTCCAGTGTTCCGTCGTGAAGCCGACCCAGTTGAAGTTGTAGCGGCCGGCCGGGTCGTTGAACGAGAAGCCGAAGATCACCGCGATCGGGATCAGCATGTAGAGGACGACCAGCACGGCGACGATCTGCACCGCGTGCTCGCGCAGCCAGCGCCAGGCTCCTCCGCCGCGACCGTCCATCAGACCGCCTCCTCACCCATCAGCGACTCCGAGCCGGCGAAGCGGATGTAGACGAGGACGAGGACGAGGATCGCCGCCATCAGCACGAAGGAGAGCGCCGCGGCGGCGGGGTAGTCGGACTGTTTGAGGTAGAGCGACTGGATCACGTTGCCGATCATCTGGTTGCTGGCGCTGCCGAGGAACTGGGCGTTGACGTAGTCGCCCGAGGCGGGGATGAAGGTCAGCAGCGTCCCCGCCACCACCCCGGGCGCCGAGAGCGGCAGCGTCACCCGCCAGAACGTCTGCGCCGCGGAGGCGTAGAGGTCCTTCCCGGCCTCGATCAGCCGCGCGTCGATCCGCTCCAGGCTGGCGTAGATCGGCAGCACCATGAAGGGGAGGAAGTTGTAGGTGAGGCCGGCGATCACGGCGCCCCCGGTCGCCAGCACGTGCCCTTCCGGGGCCAGGCCGAGGAAGTCGAGCACGCTCACCACCGGGCTCTGGTCGGAGAGGATCGTCTCCCAGGCCAGGGTCCGGATCAGGTAGGTCGTGAAGAAAGGGGCGACGACGGCGAAGAGAAAGACGTTGCGCCAGCGCCCGGCCTTGAAGGCGATCGTGTAGGCCAGCGGGTATGCGAGCAGGAGCGCGAACAGCGTCGCCAGGCCCGCGTAGACGAACGAGCGCACGAACTGACTGTCGTAGAGCTGCAGCGCGTCGGAGTAGTTCTCCCAGTGCCAGTTGAATTCGTAGGAGCCGAAGACGCCGGAGTTGAGCGACAGTTCCGCCAGGTAGTAGAGCGGGACGACGAAGAACAGAAGCAGCCAGGCCGCTCCCGGCCCGAGCAGGAGGTAGGGAGCGACCCGGCGTCTCATCGGCTCAGCCGTTGAGCACCGCGTTGAAGGCGCGGTTCAGGTTCTGTTCTTCTTCCCCGGTCGGCGACGGCTGGATCGTGCAGTTCTTGGTGAAGGACTGATCCGGGAAGATCAGCTGGTTCTTCGCGATTTCCGGTTCTTCCTTCAGCAGGACCGGTTTCACGTTTTCCACCGGGCTCACGTAGTTGACGTAGGCCTCGATCTGGGCCTGGTTCTTGGGGTCGTAGACGTAGTTCATGAACGCCTCGGCCGCCGTCGGGTTCGGAGCCCCGACCGGGATCACCATGTTGTCGGACCAGAGGATGCAGCCCTCGGTCGGCATCCGCCATTCGATGTTCGGGTTGTCGGCCTGCAGCTGGACCGCGTCGCCGGACCAGCCGATCACCGCGACCGCGTTGCCGCTGGTCAGGTCGCCGCCGTAGTCGTTGCCGGTGAAGCGGCGGATCTGCCCGGAGTTGGCGGCGGATTCGATTTTGTCGATCGCCTTCAGCCAGTCGTCTTCGCTGGCGTTGGTGGGATCGATGCCGAGGCACTTCATCACCAGCGGCACCGTGTCGCGGAGTTCGTTCAGCATCTCGACCTTGCCCTTGTACTTGGGGTCGAAGAGGTCGCAGATCGATTTAACGTCCGGCGCCAGGTCCTTGCGGACGATGATCCCGGTCATCCCGCTCTGCCAGGGAGCGCTGAATTCCCGGTTCGGGTCGTAGGCCGGTTCCCGCAGGTTGGCGACGAGGTTCTTTTCGAAGTTCGGCAGCGCCGACTTGTCGAAGTTCTGCAGGTAGCCGAGTTCGTGCATTTTGTTCGCCATCCAGTCGGTGACGACGAAGAGGCTGCGGCCGCCCGATTCCCCCTGTTTGAGCAGCGGGTCCATCTTCGCGAAGAACTCTTCGTTGGCGTTGACGTCCTCGATGTATTTGACCGAGACGCCGGTTTCCTTTTCGAAGTCCGGCACGGTCTGCTTGTCGATGTAGAGCGGCCAGTTGGAGATCGTCACGGCGCCCGAGGCCTTGCCTTCGAGCTTCACTTCTTCGGCTTCGGTGTCGCTGCCGTTGATGCCGCTGCCTCCGCCGCCGCAGGCCGCGAGCCCGAGGGCCAGCGCTGCGACTGCAATCAGGACGGCGAGGATTGCCGGGCTCCTGCGTTGGTCCTTCTTGCTGTTCAACATCTGCGGGTCAACCTCCCTGGCTCGTTTCCAGTTTCTGCGACTGGTCGGCGGCGGTCGCGCCGACGGTGCTTCCCACGACGTCGCCGTTGGGCGACTCGCGGACAAGGTGCATGTGCTCGGGCTCCCAGCTCAGCGCGACCTGGGCGCCGCCTCCCGGCAGGCGCTGGCGCTCGGCCTCGTCGGCGTTGGGGACGAGGACGGTCATCCGCACGTTCTCGCCGAGGTCGACGGCGATCTGGGTCGCGGTGCCGAGGTAGAGCGAGCTGGTGACGGTTCCCTCGACGCGGGGCAGGTCGGCGCTGCCATTGCCGTCGCCGCCCGTCTCCACCCGCAGCTTCTCCGGCCGCACCACCGCGTGGCAGCGGTCGCCCTGCGAGAAACCGTCGGTCGCGGTCGAGATCGTCGTCCCCTCGTCCAACTTCACTTCCTGGCTGCCGGTCACCGTCGCCGGCATCAGGTTGGAGACGCCGATGAAGCCGGCGACGAAGGTGGTCGCCGGGCGGTTGTAGACCTGCTCGGGCGCCGCCACCTGCTCGACCCGGCCGCGGTTCATCACCGCGATCCGGTCGCTCATCGTCAGCGCCTCCTCCTGGTCGTGGGTGACGTAGACGAAGGTGATGCCGACGTCGCGCTGGATTCGCTTCAGCTCGACCTGCAGTTCCTTGCGCAGCTTCAGGTCGAGCGCCCCGAGCGGCTCGTCGAGGAGGAGGACCTTCGGCAGGTTGACCAGCGCCCGCGCCAGCGCCACCCGCTGCTGCATCCCGCCGGAGAGCTGCGAGGGCCGGCGGTTGGCCTCGGCGGCGAGGCCGACCCGCTCGAGCTCGGCCCGGACCCGCTCGGCGATCTCGTCCTTGCCGACCTTCTTGCGCTTCAGCCCGAAGGCGACGTTGGCCTCGACGCTGAGATGGGGGAAGAGCGCGTAGCTCTGGAAGACCGTGTTGGTCGGCCGCTTGTGCGGCGGCAGCTGGGCGACGTCTTCGCCCTCGATCCGGACCTCACCCGCGCTCGGGCGCTCGAAGCCGGCGATCATCCGCAGCGTCGTCGTCTTGCCGCAGCCGCTCGGCCCCAGCAGGGTGAAGAACTCTCCCCGGGCCAGCTCGAGGCTGAGGTCGTCGACCGCCACGAAGTCGTCGAAGCGTTTGGTCACGCTTCGCAGCTCGACGCTGGGGGTCTCTCCGTGGGCGTCCATCGGTCCTGTACGGGCCTCCTGTAGGTGGGGAGCCACTACCCGGATGTGCGGCTGTCTATCTGCGACGGTAAGCCCCGGTGGAGCGCGGCGCAAGTGGCGAATGTCCTAAAAGCACAGGAATTACTTGTACACCACGTACAAGCGTTCTCCCAGTCCTTGACCCAAAGACCACTTGCGATTGTTGTCCCAGGCCTCTAGCTTTGTCCATAACGTCGTAATCCGGAGAGGAGCGCCCAATGGCCACTGCGTCACAGGCCCCAGCAGGTACCGATCTCCAGCAGATGGCGCAGCGCCACCTCTGGATGCACTTCTCGCGCATGGGCGGCTACGGGCCCGACCACGAGATCCCGATCATCACCCGCGCCGAGGGCTGTTACGTCTACGACGACCACGGCAACCGCTACCTCGACGGCCTCTCCGGCCTCTTCTGCGTCAACGCCGGCCACGGCCGCACGCGAGTACGGCGAGGCGGCCGCGCGCCAGGTCGAAGAGCTCGACTTCTACATCCTCTGGTCCTACGCCCACCCGCAGGCGATCGAACTGGCTGCGCGGATCGCCTCGATGGCGCCGGGAGACCTCAACCGGGTCTTCTTCACCTCCGGCGGCTCGGAGGCGGTCGAGTCGGCGCTGAAGCTGGCCCGCAACTACCACCGCGTCCACGGCAAAGGGCAGAAGCACAAGGTGATCGCCCGCGAGGTCGCCTACCACGGCACCTCGCTGGGAGCGCTCTCGGCGACCGGGATCACCGAGCTGCGCAGCCAGTTCGAGCCGCTTACCCCGGGCGGCTGCCACGTCCCCAACACGAACATCTACCGCTGGCCCGAGGACCGCGACCCGCTCTGGGCGGCCGACGCGATCGAGGAGCGGATCGTCTTCGAGGGCCCGGAGACGGTCGCCGCGGTGATCCTGGAGCCGGTCCAGAACGCCGGCGGCTGCTTCGTCCCGCCCGACGGCTACTTCCAGCGGGTGCGCGAGATCTGCGACCAGCTACGACGTGCTGATGATCTCCGACGAGGTGATCTGCGCCTGGGGCCGCCTCGGTCACTACTTCGGCTGCGAACGCTTCGGCTACCAGCCGGACATCATCACGGTCGCCAAGGCGCTGACCTCGGCCTACGCGCCGATGGGGGCGCTTGATCGCCTCCGACAGGGTCGCCGAGCCGTTCATGGAGGGCAACGCCTCCTTCTCGCACGGCTTCACCTTCGCCGGCCACCCGGTCGCCGCCGCGGTCGCGATGGCCAACCTCGACGTCTTCGAACGCGAGGACCTCTGCGGTCACGTCCTCCGCAAGGAGGGCGAGTTCCGCGCAGATGCTCGAGTCCCTGCACGACCTGCCGATCGTCGGCGACGTGCGCGGCGCCGGCTACTTCCACGCGGTCGAGCTGGTCAAAGACAAGGAGACGAAGGAGAGCTTCAACGACGAGGAGTCCGAGAAGCTGCTGCGCGGCTTCCTCTCCGGCGAGCTCTACAAGCGCGGGCTGATCTGCCGCGCCGACGATCGCGGCGACCCCGTGGTCCAGCTCTCGCCGCCGCTGATCGCCGACACCGAGCAGTTCGAAGAGATCCACGACGTGCTGCACTCGGTCCTCGCCGAGGCCTGGGACCAGGTAGTCGGCTAGGGGCGAAGGTGCTCACCGTCCAGAGCCTGCTTGACGAGCTCGACCTCGAGTTGGCGGCCGGCGCGGACGCGGCCGCGGCGCCGGTGCGCTGGGTCCACATCTCCGAGCTCGAGGACCCGACGCCGTGGCTCTCCGGCGGCGAGCTGATGCTGACGACGGGAATCCCGCTCGACAGCGCCGCCAAACAGCGCGCCTTCATCCGCCTGCTCGCCGACCGCAACCTCGCCGGGCTCGGCTTCGGCACCGGCTTCAACCACAAATCGCTGCCCAAGGCGCTGGTCGACGAGGCCGAGAAGCGCGACTTCCCGCTCTTCGAGGTGCCCTACTCGGTGCCGTTCATCGCGATCACCGAGAAGGCCTTCGCGCGCCTGGTCAACGAGCAGTACGAGGTCCTGCAGCGGGGGATCGCCGTGCAGCGGCGGCTCGAGCGCCTGGTCCTGGAGGAGCGCGGCCTCGAGGAAATCGCTGCCACCGTCGCCTCCGCCGTCGGCGGCACCGTCGCCGTGCTCGACGGGCGCGGCGAGCGCCTCGCCGGCAAGGGCTTCCGCCGCCAGCTCTCGGCCGAGGCGATCACCGGCATCCGCAAGGAAGCGCTCGGCCACGCCGGCGACGGCCACCCCTTCGTCCCCAGCCACCCCACCGTCGCCGGGAGGGCGCTGGCCCACCCCGTCATCTCCCCCGGCGGCGGGCCGCCGCAGGCCTGGGTGGTGATCGTCCGCGACTCCGGCGGGCTCGGCGATTTCGAGCGGCTGATCCTGCAGCAGGCGGTGGCGGTGGTGGCGCTGGAGCTGATGCGCCGCCGGGTCGCCCAGGAGACCGAGCGGCGGCTGGCCGGCGACGTCGTCGCGGCGGCCCTCGGCGGTCGCATGGACGCGACCGAGCTGCGGCGCCGGCTCGAGCCCTTCGGGATCGGCGAGGAGGCCGCGGTGCTCGTCTTCTCCCTCGACGACCCCGGCGGGGCCGCCGCGACCGTCGAAGCGGCCCTCGCCGCCGACGCCTGCGCCGGCGTCGTCGCCCCCCACAGCACCGGCGGCCGCGAGCTCCTCTGCGCCGTCGTTGACTGCGCCGACCGCGATCCGATCGACGTCGCCACCGCGGTGCGGGGAGAGCTGGCTCGCGACCGCGGCGCCGTCCGCGCCGCCGCCAGCCGCCCGGCGGCGCCGGAGCGCCTCCGCCACTCCTTCCACGAGGCCCGCTGCGCGCTGGAGGCGACCGCCTTCGACAACGGCTCGGCCCCGGAGGTCGCCTCCTGGCGCGACCTCGGCGCCTTCACCCTGCTGCTCTCGATCCAGGATGACGACGCCCTCGACCTCTACTGCGACAGCGTCCTCGGGCCGATCGAGCGGGGCGACGAGGAGTACGGCGGCGAGCTGCTGCGCTCGCTGGAGGCCTTCATCGAGCAGAACGGCCAGTGGGAGCGGGCGGCCCGCCAGGTCTACTGCCACCGCCACACGCTGCGCTACCGGATGCGCAAGGTGGAGGAGCTGACGGGGCGGGACCTCTCCCGCGCCCACGATCGGATCGAGTTCTGGCTGGCCCTGCGAGCGAGGGAGCTTGTCGCATGAAGATCGGGGTCCCGACCGAGATCAAGTCCGACGAGTACCGCGTCGCGGTCACCCCGGCCGGGGTGCGCGAACTCTCCGAGCACGGGCACGAAGTCCTTGTCCAGGCCGGCGCCGGCGAGGGCAGCGCGATCGCCGACGAGGCCTACGCGGCGCAGGGGGCGGCGATCGTCGCCGACGCCGCCGCCGTCTTCGAGGACGCGGAGATGATCCTCCACGTCAAGGAGCTGCAGCCGACCGAGATCGAGATGCTGCGCCCCGGCCAGCTCCTCTTCACCTACCTGCACCTGGCTCCCGACCCCGGGCAGACCCGCGGCCTCTGCGGCTCCGGCGTCACCGCGATCGCCTACGAGACGGTCGAGGACGCCCGCGGCCGGCTGCCGCTGCTGGCGCCGATGAGTGAGGTGGCGGGGAAGATCGCGACCCAGGCCGGCGCCTTCATGCTGGAGAAGCCGATGGGGGGCCGAGGGATCCTGTTGGGGGGAGTGCCCGGAGTCGCCGCCGCCAACGTGATGGTGATCGGCGGCGGCGTCGTCGGCATGAACGCCGCCTTCATCGCGATCGGGATGGAAGCCGACGTCTTCGTCTACGACCGCTCGATCGACCGCCTGCGCGAGCTCGAAGTCGACTTCGGCGGCCGCTGCTCGACCGTCTACTCGACGACCCTGGCGATCGAGGAGATGCTTCCGTACGCCGACCTCGTGATCGGCGCCGTGCTCGTGCACGGGGCGCGGGCGCCGTACGTGATCCGGCGCGAGCAGCTGGCGCTGATGAAGCCCGGCGCGGTCCTCGTCGACGTCGCGATCGACCAGGGCGGCTGCTTCGAGACCTCGCGTCCGACGACCCACCGCGAGCCGACCTTCGAGGTCGACGGGATCACCCACTACTGCGTCGCCAACATGCCCGGCGCGGTCCCGATCACCTCCACCCACGCCCTCACCAACGCGACCCTGCCCTACGCGCTGGCGCTCGCCGACCACGGCGTCGCCGAGGCGATCCGGCGCGACCCCGGGCTGCGGCTCGGGGTCAACGTCGCCGGCGGCCAGGTCACCCACCCGGCGGTCGCCGAGGGCGTGGGGATGGAGTACGTGGCGGTCGAGCACGCGCTCGGCCTAGAGCAGTCTGTGAAGGGGTAGTGACGAACTTGGAAACGATCATCCACAGGGGGAGCTGAAGATGAGCACCTACGCGGTTGTCAACCCAGCCACCGGCGAGACCGTCAAGGAGTACCAGGAGATCTCAGACGACGATCTCCGCGCGGCGATCGACCGCTGCGACCAGGCTTCCCGGAGCTTCCCGAGCTCGACCAGCGTCGCCGAGCGCGCCGCCCTCGTCCGCAGGGTCGGGGAGCTGCATTCCGAGCGCCGCCAGGAGCTCGCCGAGATCATCGTCCGCGAGATGGGCAAGCCGATCGAGCAGGCGCTGATGGAGGTCGACTTCGCGGGGATGATCTACGGCTTCTACGCCGACAACGCCGAGAGCCTGATGGCGGACGAGCCGATCGAGCTCTCCGAAGGCGAGGGCACCGCGGTGATCCGCCGCAGCCCCTTCGGCGTCCTGCTCGGGATCATGCCCTGGAACTTCCCCTACTACCAGGTGGCCCGGTTCGCCGGCCCGAACCTGGTGATCGGCAACACGATCCTGCTCAAGCACGCTCCGCAGTGCCCCGAATCGGCGGCGGCGATGCAGAAGATCTTCGACGACGCCGGGGTGCCCGAGGGCGCCTACGAGAACATCTACGCGAGCAACGAGCAGATCGAGTGGGTGATCGCCGACCCCCGCGTCCACGGCGTCTCCGTCACCGGCTCCGAGCGCGCCGGCGCCGCCGTCGCCGCGACCGCCGGCAAGCACCTGACGAAGGTCGTGCTCGAGCTCGGCGGCTCGGATCCCTTCATCCTCCTCGGCACCGACGACCTCGACGAAGCGGTGACGGCGGCGGCCGAAGCGCGGCTCGACAACACCGGCCAGTCCTGCAACGCGGCCAAGCGCTTCATCGTCGCCGACGAGTTCTACGACGACTTCCTCGAGAAGTTCAAGGAGCAGTTCAGCGGCGCGAAGCCGGGGGACCCGACCGCCGAGGACACCGCGGTCGGACCGCTCTCCTCGCAGACTGCGGCCGACCGGCTCGAGGACCAGGTCAAGCGGGCGATCGAGAACGGGGCCGAGGTGGTCGTCGGCGGCAAGCGCGACGGCAACTTCTTCGAACCGACGATCCTCACCGGGATCAAGCCCGGCGACGAGGCCTCCCAGGAAGAGTTCTTCGGCCCGGTGGCGCAGGTCTACAGGGTCGGCTCTGAGGAGGAGGCGGTCGAGCTCGCCAACCAGACGCCGTTCGGGCTCGGCTCCTACGTGATGACGAACGACAAGGAGCAGGCCGACCGCGTCGCCGACCGGATCGAAGCCGGGATGGTCTACGTCAACCTCGTCGGGGCCGACGCGCCCGAGCTGCCCTTCGGCGGCTTCAAGCGCTCCGGGTTCGGGCGGGAGCTCGGCCGCTACGGCGCCGACGAGTTCGTCAACAAGAAGCTGATCCGCAGCGCCTAGATACGATCCTCGCCTCGTGAGCCGACGTTCCTGGGGGGTCATCGCTGCTGCGCTGTTGGCGCTGGTCGCTTTCGCGGCCGTCGCCGCCGCGGCTGACAACGAAGGCGACGATGTCCCCCGCTGCCACGGGCGCCAGGCGGAGATCGTCGGCACCGACGGCGACGACGAGATCCGCGGAACCCCCGAGCGCGACGTGATCTTCGCCGGCAAGGGCGACGACGTCGTCTTCGGCAGCCTCGGCAACGACCTGATCTGCGGCGGCCCGGGCACCGACGAGCTGCACGGCGGCCGCGGCAACGACGAGGTCTTCGGCGACGCCGGCGACGAGGACCAGGTCAACGGCAACCTCGGCGACGACAAGATCCTCGGCGGGCCGGGGGCCCGCGACGAGGTCGCCGGCGACCTCGGAATCGACATCGTCAACGGCGGCCCCGGGGCGGAAGACCTCGTTCACGGCGACTACGGCTACGACCGCATGTCCGGCGGCGCCGGTCCCCGGCGACATCGCCTCCTTCGCGACCGCCCGCGCCGGCGGCAAGGGCAGCGGCGTCTGGGTCTCGCTGAAGGCCCACCGGGCCTACGGCGACGGCCACGACAAGCTCTTCGGCTTCGAGAGCATCGAAGGCTCGGCTTTCCGCGACACCCTGATCGGCAGCCCGCAGGCGAACGTGATCGCCGGCGGCCCGGGCGACGACCACCTCGTCGGCGGCGGCGGCCGCGACACCCTCGACGGGCAGCAGGGAAGCGACGGCTGCGAGGGAGCGAAAGGCCGCACCACCTCCTGCGGCAAGGAAGCGCCGCCGAAGGCCTCGGCCTACGTGCACCTGAACCCGACCCCCGGCGGCGGCGCCGGCCTGCAGATCATCGGCGGCGGCGGCCGCGACCAGTTCGTCGTCGCCTACGACGAGGCAAGCGACGTCTTCTTCGTCACCGCGAAAAAGGGCGTGGCGATCGGGCCCGGCTGCTCGCGCCCGACCAACGACCCGCTGACGATCGCCTGCGCGGCCAACGGCCCAGGCCGCTGGCTGATGGCCGACCTCGGTCCCGGCAACGACAGCCTCCGCGTCGAAGGGACGCTGGAGTCGATCGGCAGCGTCCGCTTCGCCGGCGGCTTCGGCAACGACACGATCAAAGCCGGCCCCGAGGACGACCTCGTCGAGTCCGGCCCGGGGGCCGACAAGCTCTACGGCGGCGACGGCGCCGACGGCCTCGTCGGCGGCCTGCCGGGGCCGACCTTCTTATATGGAGAAGGGAGCGGCGATCTGCTGGCGGCCGGCGGCGGCTGCGCCGGCGGCGCCCTGGTCGGCGGTCCCGGCCGCGACGACGCCTCCTTCGCCGAGACCCAGGCCCATCCCGGCCTGCTGATCATCTCCTTCCCCAAGCACGCCGCCTGGGTGACGGGCGAAAAGCACTGCGACCCGGTCCGCCTCTCGGCGACCAACGAGGACATGGAGGGCTCCTTCGACTGGGACGTCCTGATCGGCGACGGCGGTGCCAACGCGATGCTCGGCCAGCCCGGCGAAGACCGCTTCTACGGCAACGGCGGCGACGACATCATCGACGCCCGCGACGGCGTCAAGGACTTCTCGATCCAGTGCGGCAAAGGCACCCCGCCGATCAAGAAGATCATCCGGCGCAAAGGCGGCAAGACCGAAACGAAGGAAATCCCCGGCACCGGCAAACCGGCCGGCCGAGCCATCACCGACTCCTTCGACCCCAAGCCCTACAACTGCGAATTCGTCAAGTACGGCACTCCCGTCCCCGGCCTCCACGGCTGAAGCCGCAATAGCCCCGGGCCGCAATAAGGCCCAAAACGCGACATCCCATGGGCCGCAATGCCCGCGGGACGGGGCCGAGGGGGGAGAACCTGGGTGGCGTTCGTCCTTGGGACGTATATGCCGGTCCAAGGACGAACGCCACCTTCGTATGGGGCGCTATCTGACGTTGCGACCCGCCAGCACGGCGTCGTCTCCATGAAGCAGCTACAGGAGCTGGGATACGCGAAAAGCACCGTCATCGAATGGGTCGCGTCAGGACGGATACACCCACTGCATCGTGGTGTCTATGCGGTGGGACACCGGCGGCTTAGTTGGCACAGCCGATGCTGGGCCGCTGTGCTCGCAGCTGAAGCCAATGAGGTCGACGGGGTGGTCTGGCCCGCCGTCGCCAGTCATGGCTCGGCCGCGTATCTGTGGGGGCTCTATCGCTATGCGCCGGAACGGGTTGATGTGACGGCGCCGATACGGCGGCGGGCGAAGCGCCGGTTCGTCGTCCACTTCTCCTCAATCCTGGCTCCCGAGGACCGAGGTGAGCGGGAAGGGATTCCGGTGACCTCCGTTGCGCGGACGCTGCTTGACCTTGCGATCCGCGCCGCGCCCAGGCAGCTGGAGCGGTTGCTGGAGAGGGCGGAAGAGATCGAGCTTCTCGATCTCCACAAGGTCGAAGACGTGCTCGACCGCGCCGGCGGGCATCGCGGCCGGGCCGGCTGCGGCGGGCGCTCGCCCTCTATCAGCCCGACCCCTCCTTCACTCGCTCCCGCTTCGAGGGGCAG
Organism: uncultured Actinomycetes bacterium; assembly: GCA_963779815.1. Taxonomy (GTDB): domain Bacteria; phylum Actinomycetota; class Thermoleophilia; order Solirubrobacterales; family 70-9; genus VAYN01. Next base: position 667,504 of record CAVZZR010000001.1, read on the forward strand.
TTCCGCCGCCTCGTCATCCGCGCCGGCATCCCCGCCCCGTCGATGAACTACAACGCGCATGGCTTCGAGCTCGACTCCTACTGGCCCGATCGCCGCTTCGCGGTCGAACTCGACCTCTTCGAGACCCACGGCTCCCGCGCCGCTTTCGAGCGCGACCGGCTCCGCCACGAGGAGCTGAAGCTGCTCGGGATCGAGATGATCCGGGTGACGAAGCCGCGTCTCGACAGCGAACCCGAGGCCGTCCTGCGCAACCTGGCGACCCTGCTGGAGCGCCGCCGCCACGAGCTCGGCGTCGCTTGATCTAGGCTTGGACCCGTGGCACGGAAGACCGCACAAGGGGACGAGGCCGCGGCCGTCGCCGCGGCGATCGCACAGTTCGAGGCCGAGTTCGCCGCCGGCCCCGCACCCGAGCAGCCGCAGGCGCCCGCCTGGCAGCGCGCGGCCCTGCTCGAGGGAGTCAGCGCCAAGGAGACGATCGAGCACCTACGAGGAGGTTCCGCATGGCTGTCGTGAAAATCATCGAGCTCGTCGGCAGCTCGAAGACGTCGACCGACGACGCCGCCAAACAGGCGCTGCAGCAGGCGCAGGGCTCGCTGCGCAACATCCGCGCGGTGGACATCGTCTCGACCGGCATCCGCGGGGAGAACCTCGACGAGTACCGCGCCCACGTCCGCGTCGCATTTCTGATCGAGGGGACGGAGGTCGACTGATGGCAGACGCACCGCAGGGGGAGACCAAGGAGGTCTCGCGCGAGGAGGCCCGCAAGCTGATCGAGGAAGGCGCACAGGTGATCGACGTCCGCGCCGACCACGAGTGGGAGGTCGGCCGGATCGCCGGCGCCACCCACGTGCCGCTGCCGCAGCTGCCGCAGCGCCTCGAGGAGATCGACAAGGGCCGCCCGGTCGTCGTCTACTGCCGCGGCGGCAACCGCTCGACGATGGCCGCCGATGCCCTCACCGACGCCGGCTACGACGCCGCCAAGCTCAGCGAGGGAATCGTCGGCTGGAGCGGGGAAGACCTGCCGCTCGAGCCGGAGGGCGGCTACGTCGCCGACTCCGGTGAGGCAGCGGCAATTCTGCAGGCGCAGAAAAAACCGTCCCACAGCTAACTACGAGGCGGGGGAGGAGGGGGTGGTCCTCGCCGGACCCTCCCCGCTGTTGTCCGCCGAGGACCACCCCTCCTCCCCCCTCCGCGATTGCTCAAAAATTTAAATACCTGAATCCCAATCGGGTTTGCTACCTTTTCACCCATGGAGGTAGCCGTCGCAGAGAACAAGGAGCAGCGGGGCAAGGGCCGGGTCGGGACCCTGACGAACCCGGAGACCTACGAGAACGTCCCCGGCCACGTCATCCCGATCATCGAGCGCGAGTACGACGACTTCGACAACGAAGCCGAGCAGTTCCTCTCCGGCGAGCTGGAGGAGCACCAGTTCATCGGCTTCCGCCTCAAACAGGGCGTCTACGGGCAGCGCCAGCCCGACGTCCAGATGATCCGGATCAAGCTTCCGTTCGGCGGTGTCACGCCCGAGCAGATGGACACCTTCGCCAGCGTCGTCGAGAAGTACGCGCCGCTGAACAAGGGCCACATCACCACCCGCCAGAACATCCAGATCCACCACGTGCCGCTTCGCGACACCGAGCTCCTGATCCGGGAGATCGCCGAGGCCGGCCTCTCCTCCCGCGAGGGCTGCGGAAACACCGTCCGCAACGTCACCGGCGACCCCTGGGCCGGCGTCGCCGCCGACGAGATCTTCGATCCGACCGCCTACGGCACCGCCTTCGTCCGCTACTTCGTCCGCCACCCGACGACGCAGCTGATGCCGCGGAAGATCAAGACCGCCTTCGACGGCTCCGACTCCAACCGCTCGATCACCGAAATCCACGACATCGCCTTCCTCGCCCGCGAACGCGACGGCGTCAAGGGCTTCGAGGTCCAGGTCGGCGGCGGCACCTCGATCATGGCCCGCGTCGCCCCGACCCTCTACGAGTTCGTCGAGGCCGACAACGGCGACTACCTCAAGGTCGCCGAGGCCGTCTTCCGCATCTTCGACCGCCAGGACTGGCTGCGCGTCAACCGCGCCCGCGCCCGGATCAAGGTCCTGATCGACAAGATCGGCATGGACGCCTTCCGCGAGCTCGTCGACGAGGAGCTCCAGGGAGACTGGGTCGAGGAGCGCGAATTCGGCCCCGAGCTGGTCGAGCGCCTCAGCTTCGCCGTCGACGAGGAGGCCAACGCGCCCGAGCCGCCGCTCGCCCCGTCCTCGCCGAACGGCGACCGCACCGAGTTCGAGCGCTTCCTCGCCGGCAACGTGCAGCCGCAGCGCCAGGAGGGCTTCTCCTCCGTCGAGGTGAAGATCACCCGCGGCGACCTCACCCCGGAGCAGTTCCGCGGCCTCGCCGAGATCATGCGCGAGTACACCGGCGGCTCCGCCCGCAGCACGGTGCAGCAGAACTTCGTCCTCCGCTGGGTCCGCGACGAGGCGCTCTACGACGTCTGGGAGCGGCTCGGCGCCCTCGGCCTCGACGAGGCCGGCGCCCGCGAGATCACCGACACGGTCAGCTGCCCCGGCACCGACAGCTGCAAACTCGGGATCACCTCCTCGATGGGCCTCAACCGGGCGATCAAGGAGCGGGTCACCTCGATGCAGATCACGGACGAGCTGACCAAGCGCATCCACATCAAAATGAGCGGCTGCCCGAACGGCTGCAGCCAGCACCACATCGCCAACATCGGCTTCTACGGCGCCTCGCTGAAAGTCGGCGGCCGCCAGATGCCCGCCTACATCCCGCACATCGGCGGCAACTTCGAAGGCGGCCCGGTCGCCTTCGGCAAGCGCCTCAAATCACGCCTGCCCGCCAAACGGGTCCCCGAGGCCGTCGAGCGCTGGATCAAGCTCTACGAGAGCGACCGCAACGAGGGCGAGGAGTTCAACGCCTTCGCCGAGCGCGTCGGCGCCGAGCCCTTCGAAGCTGCGGTGAAGGAGCTGACCATGCCGGCCGAGTTCAGCCTCGAGACGATGCAGGACTTCATCGACTGGAATCGCTCCAGTCCCTACGAGGTCGTCCGCGGAGAGGGTGAGTGCGCGATCTGAGTCGCGCCTCGCGATGAAGCCGCCACCCGTAACGCTCTCCGGCACCGTGCCCACAGCGGCCGACCTCGACCACGAGGAGATCGCCGCCAGGCTCGAGGGCCTGAGCGCCTCCGAGACGCTCGAGTGGATGTTCGAGAACTTCGGCGAGCGCCACTTCATCGCCTGCTCGTTCCAGAAAACGAGCTCGGTGACGGCGCACCTGGCGAGCACGGTCAACCCCGACGCGCGCTTCTTCTACCTCGACACCGACGTCCTCTTCGAGGAGACCTACGAGACCCGCGACCGGCTCGCCGAGGCGCTGGGAATCGATTTCCACCGCTTCCACAACCTGACCCTGGACGAGCAGGAGGCCGAGCACGGGCCCGAGCTCTGGAACCGCGATCCCGACGCCTGCTGCGGCCTGCGCAAGGTCGAGCCGATGCGCCGGGCGCTCTCTTCCGTAGACTGCTGGGTCGCCGGTGTCCGCCGGGCAGACTCCAGCTCCCGAGCCAAGACCCCGAAGTTCGGCTGGGACAAGCGCTTCAACCTCTGGAAGCTGAACCCCCTTGCGGATTGGACCGAGCGCGACGTTTGGAACTACATCCGTGAGCACCACCTCCCGTACAACCCGCTTCACGATCGCGGCTACCCCTCGATCGGATGCACCCACTGCACCCAGCCGGTCGAGCCGGGTGGGGATCTGCGCGACGGTCGCTGGAGCGGCCTCGCAAAGACCGAGTGCGGGATCAACTAGCGGCGCCGGCGCGCCGCCCTTGACCTTTAGACCCTTTCCCCCAACCCCACACAGGTGAGATGAGCGAGACGATGGCTGAGTTGTCCCTGACCCTTTCCGAGCGCCACACGGCGGACTTCGAGATGATCGGCAACGGCGGTTTCGCGCCGCTGACCGGCTTCCAGGGCTCCGCCGACTGGGAGCGCGTCTGCAGCGAGATGCGGACCGCCGACGGCGATTACTGGCCGATCCCGATCACGCTGGCGAGCGACCTCGAGTGCGAGGTCGGCGACGTCGTCGAGCTCTCCTCCGACGAAGGCAAGAAGCTCGGCCGCCTCACCGTCGAGGAGATCTGGGAGCGCGACGTCAAGCGCGAGGCCGAGCAGGTCTACGGCACCACCGACGAGGCCCACCCGGGCGTCGCCGCGATCTACGAGGAGGGCAACCGCATGCTGGCCGGCCCGATCGAGGTCGACGCGCTGCCCGACCACGACGAGGCCTTCATGCGCCGCTACAAGACGCCGGCCGAGCACAAGGCCGACTTCGAGGCGCGCGGCTGGAAGAAGATCGTCGCCTTCCAGACCCGCAACCCGATCCACCGCGCCCACGAGTACCTGACCAAGGCCGCGCTGGAGACCTGCGACGGCCTCTTCATCCACCCGCTGATCGGCAAGACCAAGGCCGGCGACATCCCCGCCGAGGTGCGGATGCGCTGCTACGAGGTGCTGATGGAGAACTATTACCCCGACGACCGCGTCGTCCTCGGCGTCAAGCCGGCGAAGATGCACTACGCCGGCCCGCGCGAGGCGGTCCTGCACGCGATCGTCCGCCGCAACTACGGCGCCACCCACTTCATCGTCGGCCGCGACCACGCGGGCGCCGGTGACTACTACGGCACCTACGACGCGCAGAAGATCTTCGACACGATCGACATCGAGGAGCTCGGGATCGAGCCGCTGATGTTCGAGCACACCTTCTGGTGCAACGAGTGCGAGGGCCTGGCCTCGAACAAGACCTGCCCTCATGACCAAGACGCTCGCCTGTTCCTTTCCGGGACCAAGGTCCGCGAGATGCTCGGCAACGGCGAAAGGCCGCCGCACGAGTTCTCGCGCGACGAGGTCGCCGACATCCTGATCGACGCTTACAAGGAGGACTGACAAAGCATGGCTGGTGAGAAGGGCTTCACCCTCTGGTTCACCGGGCTCTCCGGAGCCGGCAAGACGACGATTTCCCGCGTTCTCGAGGGACACCTGCGCGAGCGCGGCTCGAAGCTGGAGATCCTCGACGGCGACATCGTCCGCGAAAACCTCTCCAAGGGGCTCGGCTTCTCGAAGGAGGACCGCGACACCAACATCCGCCGCATCGCCTTCGTCGCCGACCTGCTCAGCCGCAACGGCGTGCCGGTGATCACCGCGGCGATCTCCCCCTACGCGGACATCCGCCAGGAGGCCCGCGAACTGATGGGCGACCGCTTCGTCGAGGTCTACGTCGAGGCTTCGGTCGACACCTGCGCCGAGCGCGACGTCAAGGGGCTCTACGCGAAAGCGTTCTCCGGCGAGATCAAGGAATTCACCGGCGTCTCCGACCCCTACGAGGCCCCGGAGAACCCCGAGTTCGTCTGCCACACCGAAAACGAGACTCCGGAGGGGTCGGCCGAGAAGCTGCTGGCCTACCTCGAGGAGCGGGGCTTGATTCCCGCCAAGGAGGCTGCGGCGGCCTAAGTTCTTCGGTTAGCGACTTCGCGTTGGGAGGGGGCGGGTGTCCCTTCCCGGGGGCACCGGCCTGCGGCCGTGCTGCAGTCCCCGGGAAGGGACACCCGCCCCCTCCGATTTGCGGGTTGCTTGTTCTTAGGAGCTGGTTAGTCCGCGAGGCGTTTGAGGACTGCTTGGTCCTCTTCCAGGCGCTTTTTCAAGCGCCGTTGAAACTCTTTGTCGCCGCGGCGTTCTTCGATGTGCTTTTCGATCGCTTCGCGTACCGCCTCTGAGACCGGCATGTCGTCGGTCCTGGCGACGGCGGCAAGTTCTGCTGCCATGAAGTCGGGAAGTCTCAGGGTCGTCACTTTGGTCGCCATCGATGGCGGTTGAGGTTACTGCATAAAAACCCTAACAGAATTCGGCGAGTCTCGCAAGTCCCGATTCTGTATGCCTTAAGTCACGTTTGTGCGAGTTTCTCAACGCGACGTCAATGGAATGGACGCAGCTGAACGTGTCAGGCCACAACGGCGAGATCGACTGGGTTCGATGCGCGCAGTTACGGCTTGGCCGGCACCTGGGGCTCGCCGAGGCCGTAGGTGTCGTAGGCGCCGAACTTGGCGAAGGTCTTGTGGGTGGGGCCGTGGTAGTCGGAGCTGGCGGTGGGGACGAGATTGAGCTCGGCGCAGAGCTCGAGAAGGTGTTCGGTCTGCTCTTTGCTGTGGGTGGGGTAGTAGGTCTCGACCCCGTCGGCCTTGAGGGAGCGGATCAGGTCGTCGACCTCGGAGGGCTCGGAGATGTCCCAATAGGGGTGGGCGATGACGGCGATGCCGCCGGCGTCGCGGATCAGCTGGATCGCCTGCTCGGCGGTCGGCCAGCGCCGCGAGACGAAGGCCTTGGCGCCCGGGACCAGGTACTCCTCGAAGAAGGGTCCGAGGTCGCCGGTCGCGCCGGCGGCGCGGGCGATGTGGGGGCGGCCGATCGAGAGCGCGTCGCCGGCCTCGCGGACGGCGTCCTCGAGGTGGAGGTCGAAGCCGTGCTCGCGCAGCTTCGCGACGATCTCCCCGGCCCGCGTCACCCGCTCGTGCTGAGCCCGCTCGCAGGCCGCCGCGATCTTCCCCACGTCGACCCAGTACCCGCAGATATGCAGGTCTTCCGCGTACTCGTGAACGCAAGACATCTCGATCGCGGGCACCACTTCGACCCCAGCCCGCTCGCGCGGCCTCCTGCGCCTCGACGACCCCCGCAATCGCATCGTGGTCGGTAAGCGCCAGCGTCGTGACCCCAGCCTCCGCGGCTTTCTCTACGACCTCGGCGGGAGGCAGCTGCCCGTCGGAGACCGTCGAATGGCTCTGTAGCTCGATCAGCACGACGGCGCACCCTAGCAAGGCAGATTGGAATGTGTTCGGAACAATTAGATTCGGCTTCAGCGAACAAATTCTAAGTTGTTCGGTACAATTAAAAGATGGCGTCACCGAACAAATCGATGCCGACGCGCCGCGGTAGGCCGCCGCGCGAGGCGATATATGAGCGACTGCGGGTCCAGATCGGCGAGCTCCGCGACCGCCTGGGGGGGCTTCCCTCGCCGGAGGAGGCGGAGGGGATCTGGCGAGGGATCTGGCTCGAGGAGGCGCATCACTCGACGGCAATCGAGGGCAACACCCTCGTCCTCAGGCAGGTCGAGCAGCTCCTCGAGGAGGGGAGGGCGGTTGGCAACAAAGAGCTGAGCGAATACCTGGAGGTGCGTGGATACGCGGACGCGGCCGCCTGGGTCTACGGGCAGGGAATCGACTCGAAGGGCTGGAGCGGTGGCAAGTTGATCACCCTGTCCGAGGTTCGAGAGATCCATTCCCGGGCGATGACCCCGGTCTGGGAGGTGGCGCCGCACCCGCAGGCGACGGCCAAGGAGCGCCCGGGGTCGTTTCGGGAACACGACATCGAGCCGTTCCCGGGCGGCATGCGGCCCCCCGATTGGCCGCAGGTGCCGGTGCTGATCCGCGACTGGATAGGTGATGCGCAGGCGCTGCGAAAGACCGACGCCGATGAGATTCCGGAGGCACTGGCCAAGCTCCACTCGCGGTTCGAGCAGGTCCATCCATTCCTCGACGGAAACGGACGCACCGGGCGGCTCGTCTTGAACCTGCTTCTGATCCGGCTCGGCTTTCCCCCGGCGATCATCTACAAAGGCAATCGGACTCGCTATCTGGCTGCGCTCCGCCGAGCCGATCGCGGGGATTTCGGCCCCCTAGGCGAATTTCTCGCGCGGGCAATCCTGGACAACCTCCACAAGTTCGTCGTCCCCGCGATCGCCGGGCCCGCGCGGCTGGTGCCGCTGCCGGCGCTGGCGACCGAGAAGCTGTCCGCAAATGCGCTGCGGGTGGCTGCGACGCGGGGGAGGCTGAAGGCGGCGAAGGCGGCCGACGGGACCTGGCGCAGCTCGACCGCGTGGGTGGAGGAGTACGAAGCGAGCCGGTACCGGCGGGGGTAATCCTCCCGGAGTCGGTCTGCATGCACCGCTGCCGCCGACCTAAATAGACTGCGCCGCCGTGTTCCAGAAGGTCCTCATAGCCAACCGCGGCGAGATCGCCATCCGCGTCGCCCGCACGCTCAAGGAGATGGGCATTACCTCGGTCGCCGTCTACTCGGAGATCGACCGCGACGCCCCCCACGTGCGCGCCGCCGACGAGGCCTACCTGATCGGCCCCGCGGTCCCGGCTGAGAGCTACCTGAACATCCAGAAGATCATCGACACCGCCAAGGAAGCGGGAGCCGAAGGGATCCATCCCGGCTACGGTTTCCTCGCCGAGAACGCCGACATGGCGCGCGCCTGCGCCGAGTACGACATCACCTGGATCGGCCCGCCGCCGGAGGCGATCGAAGCGATGGGCTCGAAGACCCGGGCGCGCGAGATCATGGAGCAGGCCGGGGTGCCGATCGTCCCCGGCTCGACCGAGGTCGCGAAGGACCTGGACGAGGCGCGTCGCCAGGCCGACGAAGCCGGCTACCCCGTCGCCTGCAAGGCGGCCGGCGGCGGCGGCGGCAAGGGCTTCCGCGTGGCGATGACGCCCGACGACCTGCAGGAGGCCTTCGAGGGCTCGGCCCGCGAAGGCGAGAAGTTCTTCTCCGATTCGCGCGTCTACATCGAGCGCTACCTCGAGGACCCGCGCCACGTCGAGGTCCAGGTGCTGGCCGACTCGCACGGGAACGTGATCCACCTCGGCGAGCGCGACTGCTCGATCCAGCGCCGCCACCAGAAGGTGATCGAGGAGGCCCCCGGCCCGCACGTCGACGAGGAGATGCGGGAGCGAATCGGCAAGATCGCCACCGACGCGGCCGCCGCGGTCGGCTACCGCGGCGCCGGCACGATCGAGGGCATGCAGGTCGGCGACGACTACTTCTTCCTCGAGATGAACACTCGCGTCCAGGTCGAGCACTGCGTGACCGAGATGGTCACCGGCATCGACATCGTCCGCGAGCAGATCCTGGTTGCCGCCGGCGAGCCGCTCTCGATCGCCCAGGAGGACGTCGAGCTGGAGGGCTGGTCGATCGAGTGCCGGATCAACGCCGAGGCCGCGCACAAGAAATTCGCCCCGGCGCCGGGCCCGATCGGCGACTCCTACCGCGAGCCCTCCGGCCCGGGCGTGCGCGTCGATTCCGGGGTCGAGGGCGGCTCCGAGGTGACGCCGATGTACGACCCGATGGTGGCCAAGCTGATCGTCTGGGACGTCGACCGCGAGAAGGCGACGCGGCGGATGCTGCGGGCGCTCGGCGAATACGACTCCGGCGGCCTCACCACCCTGATCCCCTTCCACGAAGCGATCCTCGCCACCGAGCAGTGGGCGAAGGGCGAGACCTGCCGCGACCTGATGGAGGACACCGACTGGCTGAAGTCGACCGCCCCGGCCGACGCGAAGCCGCCCGAGCCCTCCGAGGAGGGTGGCGAGATGCTGAGCCGCGACTACAAGGTCGAGGTCGGCGGCAAGCTCTTCGACGTCAAGGTGATCGGCGAGGCCCCCCAGGAGGCGCCGCGGCACCCGCCGCGGCCGGCGGCAAGAAACCGCCGAAGCGCGAGCGCAAGTCCGGCGCCGGCGGAGGCGCCTCGAGCGAGGCGCTGATCGCCCCGTTGCAGGGGACCGTCTTCAAGGTCGCCGTCGAGCAGGGCGCCGAGGTGAACGAGGGCGACCTGATCTGCGTCATCGAGGCGATGAAGATGGAGAACGAGATCAACGCCCACCGGTCGGGCAAGGTCGAGGAGCTCCCCATCTCCGAGGGCACCGCCGTAAGCGCCGGCGACACCCTAGCCGTAATCAAATAGCCCTCCGACCTTCTCCTCGCCAGAACGAGGAAAACCTCGGAGGCTGTTCATCTTTCAGGCCCCCGAACAAACGCGACTGTTGAGGGTGGGGAGGGATACCTCCTCCAGACACTCAACGCCGAGCCATAGCGAGGGGTGTCTGGAGGGGGTATCCCTCCCCACCCCTACACAAACCCCCTACTTACCGCGTTTGTGATGCCGCTTTTCTTCGCGTTCCTTTTCTTTGCGCCGTTCTTCTTCGCGCCGCTCCTTGTCCACCTTGCGCTGCTGCTCGCGGGTGAGCGGCATTTTCGGCGTCGTTTCCTGACAGCGGCGGCCGCCGCAGGCCTCGAGGCGGACCAGCTGGGCGTGGAGGAAGGCGCGGATCGGTGAAGAGGTTGCGGACGCGGACGACGTTGTTGAGCTCGTTCGGGTCCTTGGTGAGGTCGTAGAGCTCTTTCTCGCCGCTCGGCCACTCGATGTACTTGTAGGGGCCGAGGCGGATCCCGAGGTAGTCCTTGGGCGGCGCGACGATCGAGGCGTGCGCGGCGCGGTCGCCTTGTGCTTGGCCGCGCCTTGGTCGTCGCGCCGCGGCCGCTCGCGCGGTCGGTTCGCCGTTGGCTTCGACGTCGGTGGTCTCGACGAAGGACTCGAAGAGGATCGGCCGCCGCGAGCGCAGGCTCGGGTCGCGCATGTAGGGGACGAGCGAGCGGCCGTCGATGCTTTTGTCGGCTTCGGCTCCGGCCAGTTCGAGGACGGTCGGGGCGATGTCGATGTTGGCCGCCAGCTCCCCGGTCGCGGTGCCGGCCTTGATCCCCGGCCCCCGGATCAGGAAGCGGCAGGTGGGTCGAGGGCTCGTAGGCGAGGAACTTGCCGCCGGTGAGGCGGTGCTCGCCGAAGAAGAAGCCGTTGTCGGAGGTGAAGATGATGTAGGTGTTGCGCAGCCGGTGCAGGGCGCCGAGGGTGTCGACGATCTGCTTCACGCCTTCGTCGACCGAGCGCAGCGACTCCAGCATCTTCTGGTAGTAGACGCGGTAGGTGTGGATGTCGTTGGGCGAGAGGTAGGGGGCTTCGCGGATGAAGCGGGGCTTGTCGTTGACGTTGCCCTCGTTGAGCCCTTCCGAGCGGCCGTGCGGGAAGGGGGCGCCGGCGAAGGGGTTGTAGTGGCGCGGCGCCGGCTCCGGCCCGGCCGGGCGGCGGAAGTCGCCGTGCGGGGCGGTGTAGTCGAGCTGCAGGTAGAAGGGCTGTTCCGGCCGAGTGTCTCGGCAGCTCCTCGCCAGGCGATGCTGTTGAGCATGTCGGTCTCGTAGAAGCAGGGTTTGCCGTTCAGCGGCGCGTTGGGGCAGCCGAAGTCGTCGCGTTCGCCGTATTCGCGCGTCTCCCAGCTGCCGGAGTCGCCGTAGCGGGCCGTCGAGGACGCCGTTGTTGTTGAGCGTGTAGCCGTAGAAGTAGTGGTTGGTGTCGGCGTTGAGCGACCGTGTGCCAGGCGCTCCAGCCGGGCGGCACGTCTTGCCGTCGTCGATAGGGTTCGTCGCCGTAGCCGTTGAGGAACTTGCCGATGTGGATCGTCCGGTAGCCGGCGCCCTGCAGCCAGGTGGCGAGGTTGTGGCTGTAGGCCTGGCGGGCTTTGAAGCCGGTGTAGCCGCCGTTCGGCGGCACGTTGCCGCGGACGTTGTCGTTGTGCGCGTAGCGGCCGGTCAGCAGGCTGGCCCGCGAGGGGCAGCAGAGGGGGTAGGGGACGTAGTAGCGGTTGAAGGTGACGCCGCGGTTGGCGATCAGCGAGAGCGTGTTCGGCATCGCCTGCACGTCGATGCCGCCGGGACGGCGTGAGGCTGGCGTAGAGCTGGTCGAGCGTCTGGTCGTCGGTCTGGATGACGACGAAGCTCGGCTTCTGGTCGGCGGAGCGCGGCCGCTCTCGGCGCCCGGCAGCGCCGAGCGCGGCAAGGCGTCGCCAGCAGCGTCGATCAGCGCAGCGGCGACGGCCAGGCGCGCCGCTTTTCAGGGCAGGCGAGTAGCTCGGAATGTGGCGTCGAGTTCTGCATCTTGTGAGTCGCGGGGCGCACTACCCCGAAACCGGCGCCCACGCCGGAGTTGCGGCCTGAAAGCTAGAAGACGCTCAGGACGCGCCGAGCTTTTTCGCCGCTTCGCGGAAGTTTTTCACCGTGGCGCTGGGGGCTTTGCGCCCTTCCAGCTTCTCGCCATGGCGGTTGACCCAGATCACCGGCACGTTCATTTTCAGCACCGGCGCGATGTCGGTCGCGTAGTTGCAGCCGATGTGCAGCCAGCCTTTCTTGCCGCCGATCCGCCGCGCGCACTCTTTGAAGTGGACGGGGTCGGGCTTGTAGCTGCGCACCTGCTGGGCGGTGACGACGAGGTCGAGTTCGGTCCGCAGGTGGCGGCGGCAGATCCCCAGCAGTTTGTCGTCGACGTTGGAGATGATCCCGATCTCGTACTTCTTGCCGAGCCGGTCCATCGCCGCGTTGGCCTCGCGGAAGGGCAGCCAGTAGGCGACGCTGTTGGGCAGGAACTGGGCCCGCGAGGGCTCGACCTCCCAGCCGATCTCGCCGGCGACTTTGACGATCGTGCGGCGCAGCACCTCGGCGTAGAGCTCGTAGGAGCCGGCCATGATCTCCGCCTGGACTTCCATGAAGCGGGCGAGGAAGGGCTCCTCTTCGAAGCTGAAGCCGTCTTTGGCCGCCTCTTTCTTGCAGGCCTCGACGATGCCCTTCTCCCAGTCGATGAGGGTTCCGTAGCAGTCGGTGGTCACCCATTTGATGTTTTTGAGACTCGGGAGGGCCATGGCGAGCGCGGCATTATGGCAATTGCCGGATCAGTGCGTCGCGCCGGCGACGGGCTGGCCGCCGTTCATAGGGCCGCGACCGCACCTCTCATCATGGACCTGCTCGAGTATCAGGGCAAGCAGCTGTTCGCCAAGCACGGCGTCGCCGTGCCGAGCGGCGAGGTCGCCGACACGGTCGACGACGCCGTCGCCGCGGCCGAGCGGATCGGCTACCCCTGCGCGATCAAGGCCCAGGTCCTGATCGGCGGCCGCGGCAAGGCCGGCGGGATCAAGATCGCCCAGACGACGCCGAGGCGCGCGAGTACGCCGGCGCGATCCTCGGCATGGACATCGTCGGCCCGCACGGCGAGGGCCCCTTCCGCGTCGACCAGGTCTGGGTCGAGGGCGGCTCCGACATCGCCGCCGAGTACTACGCCTCGATCATCCTCGACCGCGGCGAGAAGAAGCTGCTGGCGATGGTCTCGGCCAAGGGCGGGATGGACATCGAGGCGGTCGCCGCCGAGGACCCCGACGCCCTGGTCAAGCGCGCACATCGACCCGACCGGCGAGTTCGACGCCGCCGCGGCGCGCGCGATCGTCGCCGACGCCGGCCTCGCCGAGGACGCCCTCGACGCAGGCCGCCGAGGTGCTGGTCAAGCTGGACGAGGTGGCGACGCGAGGAGGACGCGACGCTGATCGAGGTCAACCCGCTGATCGTCACCGCCGACCGCGAGGTCGTCGCCCTCGACTCGAAGGTGACGATCGACGGCAACTCGCTGTTCCGCCACCAGGAGCTGGCCGAGATCGCCGACACCGGTCGAGGACCCGCAGGAGCAGATGGCGAAGGAAAAGGGCCTCACCTACGTCAAGCTCGACGGCAACGTCGGCATCCTCGCCAACGGCGCCGGCCTCTGCATGTCGACGCTCGACGTCGTCGCCCAGGCCGGCGGCGCGCCCGCCAACTTTCTCGACGCCGGCGGCGGCTCGAAAGCCGAGGCGATCGTCAACGCGCTCGAAGTCATCAAGTCCGACGCAGAAGGTGAAGGCGATCCTCTTCAACATCTTCGGCGGCATCACCCGTTGCGACGAGATCGCCAAGGGCATCATCACGCCTCGCAGCAGATCGACCTCGGGGTGCCGCTGGTGGTCCGCCTCGACGGCACCAACTCCGAGGAGGGCCTGAGGATCCTCGCCGAGGCCGGACCTGCCGAACCTGCACCAGGAGAAGACGATGCTGGACGCCGCCCGCCGCGTCGTCGAGCTCGCCGGGGGCGCCTCATGAGCATCATCGTCGGCAGCAACACGAAGCTCGCGGTCTCCGGCCTGACCGGCCGCGAGGGCTCCTTCCACGGCCTGCGCAACCGGGCCTACGGCACCGACCTCGTCGCCGGGGTGACGCCGGGCAAGGGCGGCCAGGACGTCGAGGGCGTGCCGGTCTTCGACACGATCGCCGAGGCGGTCAGCGAGGCCGGCGCCAACACCTCGATGATCTTCGTCCCGGCCCGCTTCGCCGCCGCCGCGATCGACGAGGCGATCGACTCCGGGGTCGAGACGGTGATCGCGATCACCGAGGGGATCCCGGTCCTCGACATGCTCCCACCTACTGGAAGGCGAAGGAGGCCGGGCGTGCGGCTGATCGGGCCGAACTGCCCCGGCGTGCTCTCGCCCGGCAAGGCCAACGTCGGCATCATCCCGGCCCAGTTCTTCGACCCGGGCCCGATCGGCGTCGTCTCCAAGTCGGGCACCCTGACCTACCAGATCGGCAACGAGCTGAAGCAGGCCGGCGACCGGGCAACTCCTCGATCGTCGGCATCGGCGGCGACCCGATCGTCGGCTCCGACTTCATCGACATCCTCACCCTCTACGAGGCCGACCCCGAGACCGAGCTGATCGTGATGGTCGGCGAGATCGGCGGCGACGCCGAGGAGCGGGCGGCGGAGTTCATCGCCGCCGAGGTCTCCAAGCCGGTGGTCGCCTACATCGCCGGCTTCACCGCGCCTCCCGGCAAGCAGATGGGCCACGCCGGCGCGATCATCTCCGGCTCCTCGGGGACCGCGCAGGCGAAGAAGGACGCGCTCGAAGCAAAGGGCGTGCGGGTCGGCGAAAGCCCGACCGAGACGGCGGCAATCGCCGCCGAGACGCTCCGCTCGCTCTAGGGCGATCAGCGCGGCGTGCTCGCAAGCAGCTGACGAATCTGGTCCGCGAGCCGCTCGGATTCCCGGTCCAGGCGGCGATGGGTGACGCGGAGCGTCCGGTACCCGGCGATCAAGAGCTTCGGGTCGCGAGCGCGGTCGCGCTCGAAGGCGGCGCGGTGACCGTGATGTTCCCAGCTGTCGAGCTCGGCGATCAGCTTCGCCTCGGGCCAGAGCGCGTCGACCTCGTGGCCGAGGACGTCGGCGTTCTGGACGGGAGGGGGAAGGCGATGCTCGCGGACGAAGGCGGCGAAGCGGATCTCCAGCGGCGATCGTCCCTCGTCCGGTGGTCCCAGCTCCACCAGGAGTCGCCGCATCGGTTTCAGCGCGCGACGCCCCCGACCCCGCTCGCAGACAGCCTCCAGCTCCCCCAGCCGCAGGAGTTTGAGCCGATCCGCCTCCTCGGACGCGCCCTTCAGCGAGTCGTAAGGGGCGACTTCCGCGAAGTCGAAGAGCGTCCGAGCGATCGTGGTGGTCGGAAAGCCGTCCTTCGTCGTGACGTCCTCCGGTCCGAACTTGCAGCGATGGATCCAGATCCCCGAGCGCCGCCGTAGACCCTGCCGCCCGCGTGGGGCAGTTACATGGACGGGACCGCGACGCATCCGCCGGACGCCCCAGAGGATTGCGGCGGATTGATGGCTGAGGACGGCCTCCGGCCCGTACGCCAGGAGTGCCGCCCACCAGGGAGCGCGGATCGCCAGCCGCATGTGCCCGACCGCGAAGACCTCGCGATGAACCGCGACTAGGTGACGTGCCTCACCACGTTCCGAACGCCATGAAGTAGATCCGGGCCCGCCGAGAGGCTGTGGGTGTTCGACGCCTACGACCTCAAGGAGGACCCGGATGCAGCACCGTAATGCCCCGCTCACCCCGAACGGAAGACGTCGCCTGGTGGCGCTCGTCGAAGAGGAGCAGCTCACGTTCGAGGCGGCCGCGGCCGCCTCGAACGTGTCGCGGTCCACAGCCCACACCTGGGTGACCCGTTGGCGGCAGGCAGGCGAGGCCGAGCGCCGCAGCCTCGCCTGCCTGCGGGACCAATCCTCAGCACCGCACCGGCAGCCGTCCCTGGCGAGCGAGGAGGTCCACGACCTCGTCTGCGAGGAGCGGAAGCGCACCGGCTGGGGGCCGCGGCTGATCGCCTCCGAGCTCGGCATCCCCCACGCGACGGTCTCCCGCTGCCTTCGCCGCCGCGGCCTCTCGCGCAGGCCGGCCACGCCGAAGGAGGCGGTGCGCCGCTTCGAGTGGCCCTGTCCCGGCGACCTGCTGCAGATGGACACCAAGCGCTTTGCCCGCTTCACCAGCCCCGGTCACGCGGTGACCGGGGATCGCACCCGCAGTGGCGCCCACAAGCGCGAACGGGTGGGATACGAGCTCGCCCACTCGATCATCGACGACCACTCCCGTCTCGCCTACACCGAGCTGCATCGCGACGAGAGAGGGCCGACGGTGGTGGGGTTCGTGGAGCGTGCGATCGCCTTCTTTCGCGCCCACGGGATCGAGCCCCGAAGGCTGCAGAGCGACAACGCCTGGACCTACACGAAGAACCGAGCCTTGGCCGATCTCCTGGCCCAGGAGGGCATCTCCCATCGCACGAACCCACCGCGGATGCCGAAGCGAAACGGGAAGGTCGAGCGCTACCAGCAGACCCTCAAGCGGGAGTGGGGCCTCGGGCAGCGCTACCGATCCTCAGTCCATCGGGCCGAGGCACTGCCACACTGGCTCCACCACTACAACCACGCTCGACGCCACAGCTCGATCGGCAACCGCCCACCCGTCAGTCGCGTTCGGGACGTCTTGAGGCAGAACAACTAGGCGCCTCTCCCGGATCCGCCTCTCGATCCACTGCTCATCGAATCCCAGCTCCAAGACCTGCGAGTGCGATACCACCCCATGCTGCCGGGTCGCCAACGCCTCCAAACCCCGCTCCCACCCGGCGTGTCTGACTTTTCCCGTCATATATGACGGTCAAGGTCGACACCCCCTCGATTCACCCCCGTTTGCTGTTGCGGCTGGCGGAAAATTGCGCAACGGCCGGGGGATCGTGGACGGGGGCTCGTTGCTAGGGTCGTCGCTCGATGGCCGGCGACACGATCTCATTCGCTCGCGGCGCTCCCAGCGCCGACATCCTTCCCCACGAGCAGGTGCGGGAGGCGGCGGCTCGGGCGCTCGCCTCCGACTGGGAAACGGCGCTTTCCTATGGCGTCGGGATCGGCCATCCCGGCCTCTGTCAGTGGGTCGCCGAGCGGCACGGTGACCTCGATCCGGCCCAGGTGATGATCACCAACGGCTCGCTCGAGGCGGGGGCGATGCTCTTCCAGCACCTGCTCGGCCCGGGAGATCGGGTGGTCGTCGAGCAGCCGACCTATGACCGCACTTTGCTCCTGTTGCAGCAGCTCGGCGTCGAGCTGGTGCCGGTGCGGCTGGAGGCCGACGGGCTCGACGTCGCCCAGCTGGAGGCGGCGCTGCAGCAGGGGCCGATCAAGCTCGCCCACGTCATCGCCAACGCCCACAACCCGGCCGGCTGCACGCTCTCGCTCGAGAAGCGCCGGCGCCTGGTCGCGCTCGCCGCCGAGCACGACTTCTGGATCTTCGAGGACGACCCCTACCGCGAGCTCCCCTTCGAGGGCGAGCCGCTGCCGACGATGCTCTCGCTCGACGAGGGGGGCAAGGTCGTCCACGCCTCCTCCTTCTCGAAGACGGTCAGCCCCGGCGTCCGCGTCGGCTACCTCGCCGGCCCACCGACGAGATCAAGAAGCTGGCGAAAAAAGCCAACGAGACCTACATCTCACCGAACATGCTGGCCGAGTCGATCGTCCTCGAGCTCTGCCGCAGCGGCGAGCTCGACCGCAACATCGAGTTCGTCAAAGGCGAGCTGAAGGCTCGCTGCGAGGCGCTGGTCGAGGCGCTGCGGGAGCAGATCCCCGAGGCCGAGTTCGTCGTCCCCGACGGCGGCTACTTCCTCTGGCTCGACCTCGCCGAGGGCACCGACAGCGCCGCCCTGCTGGCGGCGGCCAAAGAGGAGGGCGTCTCCTTCGTCGCCGGCCCCGACTTCATGATCGAGGGCGGCGAGAACAGCCTCCGCCTCTCCTTCGCGCCGGTCCCCGCGGACCGCGCCGCCGAGGGCGTCTCGCGGATCGCGAGCGCCCTCGACCGCCTGCGGTCTTAGCCCAGAATCAGCCGATTCCGTATGTACCGGAGTTGGTCCCTTCGACTTTCCAGGAGCCGAAGGCTTTGTAGCCGGTCAAAGCGCCGCTGAATTCCATTTCGGTGATTTTCGACGGCGTGTTCAGCGTCAGATGCATTTCGGTGAAGGTTTTGTCGAGTTCGGCGACCGGGCAGCCGACGTTGAAGGTCCGCCTCACCCGCATGTTTGTGACCACCAGATCGGTCGTTTTCACGTCGACCGTCCAGGGCAGCCCTTTCGCTTCCTTGGCGACCACCGAGCAGCTGGACATTTTCCCGAAGGCTTTGGCGCAGCTTTTGATTTCGTATTTGGTGATTTTCGCCGTGCTGCCGCCTTCGGTGGTCATCACTGCGCGGACTTCGCAGTTCATCCCACTCCATTCGCCGCTGACTTCGGTTTCGAAGTTTTCGCCCCCCGGCAGGCTCAGTTCGATGAATTTGGTCAGGTTGACGCCGTTGTGCTTCCAGACGGCTCCCTGGGCCAGAACCGGAAACGCCAAGGCGAAGCAGGCGATGGCGGCGACGGCAATCGCCGGCCTTCTGTGGTTGTTCATCTCTCTCCCTTGTTAGTGCCGCCCATGCGGCATTGACTGGAAGAGAGCGACTATATTCAAGATTTCCTGAGCTTGAAGACCACCGGGACCCGGAGTTTTTGGCTGCCTCCGGTGAGCGGCCGCCAGGTCAGGCTGATCCCGACGCGCAGCTTGTGACGACGCTCGAGGATCTTGCGGCCCTTGCCGTTCGGGCGCAGGCGGAGCTTGACGATGCCCGCGTGCGAGGCCTTGACCGCCGTCTTCCTGACTTTCCCGCTGCGGCTGAAGGCGACCAGGCGACCGGCCTCGGGCACCTGGATCGGTAGGAGCACGGTCCCGGTCTTCAGGTTCGGCTTCGCCTTCCTCGGGTGGATGCGCCGCCCTCGGGACTGGGAGAAGCTCCCGTCGGGGGCCGAGAGGGAGACCGCGTCGACGCCCCCGTTCAACACTTCCTCCGTCGCCGCGACGGCGATCCGCAGGCGCACGGTCTGGCCGGCGAAGGGGGCGAGGTCGGCGACGAACCGGGTCGGGTCCATCTTCCGCGCCCCGCCGCTGCGGGTGTGGAAGACGCCCAGGAGGACGTCTTCCGGAGCGACCGAGTCAGGGGCGGCGCCAGGCTTGATCACGTCGATCCGCAACTGCTGGTTCGGCTTCGACCCGAGGGCTTCTTCGTCCACCGAGAGCGTGTCGGGCGAGGGAGCCGTGAGGGCGGAGTAGGAGTCGTAGTAGGCGAGCAGGCTGAGCTTGTAGGCGGTGCCCGGCTCGAGCTGGAGGTCCTGGTAGAGGAGCAGCGTCTCGGGGTTCGCCTGATCGGTGATCGCCGCGAAGGCGCCCTGCGGCGGTGGCTGGACCGAGACCGCGCCGCGCTCGTGCGGGATCGGCGGCTCGGTGCCTTTGTAGGCGAACCAGTTGCCGGCGCTGGTCGACTGTCGTACCTCCCAGCCCTTGAAGTTGCCCGTCTCGAAGCCGCCGTTGACGACCTCGGCCGCGCCGGCGGGCGCCGCCGAGATCGAGGCGAGAGCCAGGACAACGAGCAGCACCCGTCTAGTCAAGGACCTTGAACCTCCTTCTCACCGGGGTGGGGTCGACGTTGCCCGCCGCGTCGATCGCGCGGACGCGGAACAGGTGCCTGCCGGGTCGGGAGAGCCGGTAGCGCTTCGGCGACCTACAGGGCCGGAACTTGGCGTGGTCGAGGCTGCACTGGAAGCTCGAGCCGGGCTCGTTGGCGGTGAAGGAGAAGCGCGCCACGTGTCCGGCGCGGACCCGGCGCGGCTGCTTCAGCACCCGCGTCCGCGGCGGCTTGCGGTCGGCGGCGGAGCCACCGCCCGATGGTGACCCCTGCTGGCCCTGGTCGGGCAGCGGGACAGCCGCGATTTCCAGCTCCGAGGTGCCGGCCGCGAGCGTCTGCGTCGCCGCGATCGGCGTCCCCGCCGGCAGCGTCGTCCCCAGCGCCAGGCTCCAGTTCCCGTCTTCGTCGGCGGTTGCCTGGCCGAGGAACGACTCGATCTCTCCGGGTGAAGGGCTCCCCTTGCGGAAGACGCGAACGGTCGCCCCCGGTTCGGCGAACCCGGCCACCGCCGTCTCCGAGATCGAGGCGATCGCCGGCGGCAGGATGCCGCCGTTGGGATCGCCGGGTTCGAGTTCGGAGGGGTCGGGGGGCGCGGCGACGAGGTCGATGAAGAGGCCGCCGTTGCCGGCGCCGCGGTTGCGGGCGACTTCGTTGCGGGTTTCTTTGAAGTTGAAGATCTCGATCGCGGCGCCGGCACTGCCGTCGATCACGTTTTCGGCGGCGGCCGAGTTGCCCCCGATGACGTTGCCGCTGATCCCGAAGAACCCTGCCTGGACGAGGATTCCCACCTCGCCGCTGTCGCTGACCCGGTTGCCGACGAGGGCGTCGAACCCGCTCTTGACCAGGATTCCGAATTCGCCTGGCGCCTCGACGGCGTTGGACGAGATCAGGGTTTCCGAGCTGAGGACCTCGATCCCGATCGTGGCGCCGGCGATCGAGTTTCCCGCTACCTCGCCGGCGACACCGGAGTGGACGATGCCGGTGCCGCCGTCCAGCCCGATCTCGTTGTCGAGGATCTGGGCCTCTTCGGGAGCCAGCGTGATCCCTTCGGTGTCGACGTCGATCCCGTCTTCGGGCGGGGTGGCGGCCCCGGACGCGGCGGAGCCGATCCGGTTGCCGCGGACGGTGAGATAGGCGACCCCAGGCCCGGCCGCGACGGCGACGGTCCCACCGGCGATCAGGTTGGCGTCTTCCGGCCGCGGACCGCCGACGGTGGTGTGGGGCGCAGCGCCGACGAGCACCCCGGCTTCGCTGTTGGGGATGGAGCCCGCCCCGGCGCCGTCGAGGCCGATCTGGTTGCCGGCGACGGTGGTGCCCACCGGCGGTCCCGAGCCGGCTGCGCCGGTGAGGGCGATGGCGTCGGCGTCGGCGCCGGAGAGGAGATTGCAGCCGCCGTCGCAGGCGGCGGTTTCAGCGGCCGCCGGGCTCACCCGGGTGCCGACGATGTTGTCCAGCGCCGGCGAGCCGGGCTCCGAGCCGATCGCCAGGTCGGTCCCGTTCGCCGCCGCCGCCGCGCCGGCGAGGTCGACCCCGAACCTGTTGCCGAGAATCCTCGTCCTGCTCGCACCGAGGATGCTGAGGCCGACCTCGGTGCTGTTCGCGAAGAAGTTGCCGGTCCCGGGTCCTTCGCCGCCGATCCGGCCGTTGTCGGAGCCGGCTCCTAGCCCGACCCCGGTTTCGTTGCCGGCGGCGCTGCCGTCGAGGGAAATCCCGAACCAGTCGGCGCGAAGCCGCAGCCGCGATGCCTGCTCGGTTGCCAGGCCGACCTCGGCGCCGGTGACGGCGAGGCTTTCGATTTCGACGCCTTCCGCGCCTTCCACGCTCAGCGCCGGTTCGCCGGGGTCGCCGTCGACCTGGGCGCAGGGCCCGATCGGGCCGGCGGCGGTTTCGCATTCGCGCCCGTAGATCCGGACCGGGTCGACGATCGTCGGCAGCGCTTCGTTCAACTCGACGACGTCGGAGGCCCGGCCGGCGAAGGCTTCTTCCTGGAATTCGATCGAGTCGAATTCGCCTTCCGAATCGTTCGCCTCTTCGAGGGCGGCCCGGAGCGAGCATTTGCCCGCTGCCGTGACGCATTGTTCGTCGCCGAGGGTCGCGTCGGGTTCGTCGGCGGTGGTGTCGACCGAATACGCCCGCGCCGCCGCCGGCAGGGCGAGAAGGCAGGCGAGAGCGATCGCCGCCGCGACAAGCGTGCGGCAATCCAGCAGCCTCCCTGCCCCTGCGACTGGCACGGGGCGACTTTAGCTTCAGCCGGCGGAATGAGCAAGGGTGTTCGTTTATTTGAGCGCGGCTGATATCTCAGTCAGCGGTCCTGCGGTACCGGCGTCGCCGCCGAGCGCAGGGCCCCCGCCGACGCGAGCACCACCAGCGCGATCGCCAGGACTTCGCGGCCGCTCAGATCCTGGGAGAGCGCGAGGAACCCGATCGCCGCCGCGACCGCCGGCTCGAGACTCATGAGGACGCCGAAGACCGACTGCGGCAGCCGCCGCAGCGCCTCGATCTCGAAGGCGTAGGGGATCGCGGTGGCGAGGACGCCGACCCCGAGGCCGGCCGCCAGCACCTCCGGGTCGAGGAACCCGCCGGCGCCCTGGACGATCCCGAACGGGGCGATCAGGACGGCGGAGATGACCGCCGCCATCGTCGCCCCGCCGAGCCCCGGCCCGAGCGAGCCGACCCGCGCGCTCTGGACGATGTAGGCGGCCCAGAAGAGGCCGGCGGTGAGCGCCAGGACCACCCCCACCGGGTCGACTCCCTCGCCGCCGCCCCCGTCGGAGAGGAGGAGGATCCCGGCGCCGGCGAGGAGCGCCCAGACGAGGTCCCGCCGCCGCCGCGAGCCGAACACCGCCACTCCGAGCGGGCCGACGAACTCGAGGGTGACGGTGATCCCGAGCGGCAGCCGCTCGAGCGCGGCGTAGAAGAAGAAGTTGACGGCGGCGACGGCGGCGCCGAGCAGGAGGACGTCGCGATGGCGCCACTCCGCCGAGCGCAGCGGCTCGGCCCGGGTCAGCGCCAGCAGCACCAGCGCCCCGAATCCCGCCCGCAGGAAGACGGTCCCGGCGGGGCCGACCGAGTCGAAGAGGCTGGTCGCCAGCGCGGAGCCGCACTGCACCGAGACGATCGAGCTCAGCACCAGCAGTGCCGCGCCCCTGATCCGAGTCTCCGACGCCGCGGTCATCGGGGGATTTTGATCCACCCGGGCCCGGCTCCCCGTAGAGGGGGGCAGGCAAACGACCAGGAGGCGATCTCCAGATGGCTGAGTTGAAGCAACTCAAAGACCCCGTATCGCGGCGCCGCTTTCTCGCGGTGGGTGGAGGGTCGACCGCGCTGGCCGCGTTCCTCGCCGCCTGCGGCGACGACAGCGGCACCACCACCGACGACACCACCGCGGCGATGGACTCCGGCGGCGGGGCGAGCGAAACCGCCCAGTTCGGCAAGGGCGACGTCGGCATCCTCAATTACGCCCTCACCCTCGAGTACCTGGAGACCGCGTTCTACGCGGACGTCGTCAAGAGCGGCCTCTTCAAGGGGGCCGAGCTGGAGACGATCCGCAAGTTCGGCCGCGAGGAGGCCGAACACGTCGAAGCGCTGACCGCGGCGGTGAAGCAGCTCGGCGGCAAGCCGGTGCCGGAACCGAAAGCCGAATTCCCGCTGAAGAGCGCGAAGTCGGTGCTGGAACTGGCGGGGACGGTGGAGAACCTCGGCGCCGCCGCCTACCTCGGCCAGGCCGCGAACATCCAGAGCCCGGAAGTGCTCGCCTCGGCCCTGGCGATCCACAGCGTCGAGGGCCGGCACGCCGCCGCCCTCAACACCCTGCTGGGCGAATCGATCACCCCGGACGGCGCCTTCGCCAAGCCGGCGGACGTCAACACCGTCCTCGAATCCGTCGAACCGTTCCTGGTCGGCTGAGACCGCGAAACAAAGGAGAAGAGCGATGAACGAGAAGCTGAAGACTCCGGAGCTGGCGGCGGTCGAGGTCGACGTCGAGCGGCGGCGACCTCTCCCGCGGCGACGTGATCCTCAAGGGCGCGCTCGCGGCCGGGTCGATCTACGGCTCGGCGATGGTCAGCCCCTTCGTCCGCAGGGCCCTGGCGATGTCGGAATCCGGCGACGTCGGCATCCTCAACTTCGCCCTCACCCTCGAGTACCTGGAGGCGAAGTTCTACGAAGAAGCGAAGAGCCGGGCGAAGGCGAGCGGGGAACTGAAGAGCCTCGTCAGCCTGCTGGCCGAAGACGAGCAGCAGCACGTCGAAGCGCTGACCGCGACGGTGAAGAAACTGGGCGGCAAGCCGGTCGCCGAACCGAAGTTCGACTTCGAATACAGCGACACCGCCGGCTTCCTCAAGCTGGCCCAGACCTTCGAGGACACCGGCGTCAGCGCCTACAACGGCGCCGGCCCGATGATCAAGTCCAAAGAAGTGCTGGCGCGGCCGGGGGCATCGTCCAGGTCGAGGCCCGGCACGCGGCGGCGATCCGGCTGCAGAACTCCGAAGAACCGGCGCCGGACGCCTTCGACAGCCCGCTCGAGCGAAGAGCAGGTTTTAAAGGCCGTCGAACCGTTCATCGTTTAGGGGACCGATGGCGGTAGGCGAGAGAAGGCGGAGCGGCTGGCCGACGAGGAGCTGATGCCGCTGGTCGGCGCGAAAGGACCCCGAGGCCTTCGCGGTCCTCTACGACCGCCACGGCGGCGTCGCCTACTCGCTCGCCTACAGGATCGTCGGCGAGCGCGGCGCCGCCGAGGAAGTCACCCAGGAGGCCTTCATCTCGATCTGGCGCAGCGGGGCCGCTTCGACCGCGCCCGCGGCAGCGTCCGCTCCTGGATGCTCAGCATCGTCCGCAACCGGGCGATCGACTTCCTTCGCAGCCGCGCCGGCAAGGCGCCGAAGCTGAGCTTCGACGACGATGCGGTGCTCGAGCAGCGGCCGGCCGAGGAGCTGACCGAGGAGGAGGCGATGCGCCGCGAGACCGCGACCGAGCTCGCGCGGGGCGCTCGGCGAGCTGCCCGGCGAGCAGTCGAAGGTGATCGAGCTCGCCTACTTCGGCGGCTTCAGCCAGTCGGAGATCGCCGCATGCTGGGCGTGCCGCTGGGGACCGTGAAGGGACGGATGAGGCTGGGCCTGGAGAAGATCCGGGGCGAGCTGGCGGAGGGACTGGCATGACCGAGTCCGATCACGAGCGCTGGAGCGAGGACGTCGCCGCCTACATGCTGGGGGCGCTGGAGCCGGCCGAGGCGGCCGGGCTGGAGCGCCACCTCGAGGGCTGCGAGCGCTGCCAGGCCGAGATCCGCTGGCTGACGCCGGCGGTGGCGCGCTGCCGGAAGGGGTCGAGCGGCTGGAGCCGCCGCCGCAGCTGCGCGAGCGCGTGATGGCCGAGGTGCGCTTCGAGGCCGAGCGAGGAGGTCCGCGAGGCGGCGCGGCGCTCTGGCCGCGCCGCCTGGCTGCGCGGGCTGCTGAGCCGGCGATGGGCCTCGTCGGCGCCGCGCTTGCTCGTCGCCGCCGTCGCCGGCTACGAGATCGGCGGACGACGGCGCGAAGGCGGCGCGCCCAGCACCCTGGACGCCGGCAAGGCGCCGGGGGTGACGGCGAAGATGGTCACGCGAAGGCGACAACGGCACCCTGCACCTCGACAACGTCCAGCAGCTGCCGCCGGACCGGGTGCTCGAGGCCTGGGTGCGAGCGCGAAGGCGAAGTCGAAGCGGTGGCAGCCCTCTTCGTCCCCGACCGCGAAGGTCAGGCGCGAGACGCCGAACACGGACATGAACGGGGTCGAAATGGTGATGGTCACCGAAGAGCCGCGCGGCGGCAGCGATCAGCCGACCGGCAAGCCGATCATGCGATTTCAGACCCAGTAGGCGGGCTAGCGGGCGCGGCGGCTAATTCAGCGGCCGTAGCGGTCCGAGGAGAGCACCAGCTGCTCGGGGATCGCCGCTCGCGGCGGCGGCGCCGGGTCGGCGCGGACCGAGACGGTCTCGGCGACGCTGCGGCTGACCTCGTGGCGCCCGTCGGCGGAGGCGATCGTCGACGCCGCTCGTCGTCGGAGGTCTCGACCTTGCCCTCCAGCCCGGGTCGAGCCCGGCCGCCTTCAGGTAGTGCAGCAGCTCCTCGGCCTCGTTCTCGAAGCGCAGGACGGCGACGTCGGCGCCGACCTCGACGTCGGCCAGCAGCGAGCCCTGCTCGCGGACGCCCTCGACGATCGGGTGGCCGTGCGGGCAGGTGGTGGCGTCGCCGATCGCGGCGCGCATCCGCTCCTCCAGCACCGGCGACATCGCGTGCTCGATCCGCTCGGCCTCCTCGTGGACCTCGTCCCAGGGGATGCCGAGGACGTCGGTGAGGAAGCGCTCGATCATCCGGTGGCGGCGGACGATGTAGCTGGCGTGCTCGCGGCCGGACTCGGTGAAGGCGAGCGATTTGTCCGGCGTTGCGCTCGACGTAGCCGTCGTCGATCAGGCGGCCGACCATCTCGTGCACGGTCGGCGGCGAGAGCTGCATCGCGCGGGCGATGTTGGCGCCGGTCATCGGCAGCCCGGCCTCCTCCAGCCAGAACATGATCTCCAGGTACTCCTGCTCAGCGACGGTCGCGGTCTCTCCATCGCCTCGACACAGACGCTCATCCTCGAGCCGCCCGGCGTCCTCTCAACGGCGTCGACCAGGGTCGAGACGACCGCCTCGTAGAAGCCGTCGCCCATGCTGCCCTCGGTGACGGTGACATTGTCCCAGGTCGGCAGCGCCGCGCGCAGGCCGGGGTCGCGCTCGGGGCCGTTGGCGACGACGAAGAAGCGGCCGACCGCGGCGGCGACCTCGAGGTCCTCGACCGAGTCGCCGACGGCGATGCACTCGGCCGGGTCGTAGCCGCGGGCGCGGGCGTGGGCGGCGACGGCGGCCGCCTTGCTGACCTGCGCCGGGACCAGGTGGTAGGCGTGGGTGCGGCCCTCGACCGTCGGCATCGGGCGGCCGATGGCGCCGTTGTCGAGCAGGCGCAGGTCGTCGTCGCCGTGCTCGGCGAGCAGCGCGTTGGCCTCCTCGACGTCGACCTTGCCGCGGAAGAGGTGGGAGAGGACGCGGCCGTGGTGCCAGGGCGCGTGGTACTCGAGCCGGCCCTCGAAGTGCTCGAAGAGCAGCTTCGGGATCCCCCGCTGCTCGATCTGCTCGTAGATCGTCCCGTCCTCGTCCGGCGCCATCTCGCCGGTCAGCAGCGTCGTCTCGCCGTCGATCGCAAAGGCGCAGCCGGCCTCGTAGATGTAGGAGGTCTGGCCCATCAGCCGCGCCGCCTCGTGCACCTGCGGCTCGCGCCGGCCGGACATGATCACGACCTCGGCACCGACCCGGTGGCAGGCCTCGAGCGCCCGCGCCTGGGCCAGGCTGAAGCCGCCCTCGGCGTCGGTGAAGAGCGAGCTGCCCCGCCCGAGCAGGGTCCCGTCGAGGTCGGTGTAGACGCAGCGGAGTGGCATCGGCGCGGTCGCTACGGTAGCGGGCATGGCTTGGAGGCTCGCTGACCGCACCCTCGACCTGGCGCGCCCGATCGCCGCCGGGATCGTCAACGTCACCGTCGACTCGATGTTCGAGGGGGCGCGCAGCGGCACCCCCGAGCAGGCGGTCGCCGACGGCCTGGCGCTGGCCGAGGCCGGCTTCGAGATGCTCGACGTCGGCGCCGTGGCGGCGAAAGCAGGGCCGCCCGTGCCGGCCGAGGACGGAGGCCGGTCCCGGCATCGGGCCTGGTCGCCCGGCCGTTCTGCCAGGGCCTCAAAGGAACAGACGAATGCGGGGGCGTGCCGATCTCCGCCGACACGTTCTCGGCCGAGGTGGCGCGGCGGGCGCTGGCAGCCGGGGCGTCGGTCGTCAACGACATCTCGGGCGGCTGCGAGGAGATGTTCGAGCTCGTCGCGGAGACGGGCTGCGGCTACGTCCTGATGCACATCGAGGGGCCGCCGCGGGTCGATCGCCCATTTCGCGGGTACGACGACGTCGTCGACCACCTGCGCGCCTGGTTCGAGGGGAGAGTCGAGGCGGCCCGGGAGCTTGGAGTGGCAGAGGAGCAGATCGCCATCGACCCAGGACTCGACTTCGACCTCAGCCCCGAGCAGGATCTGGAGATCCTGCGCCGCCTCGGCGAGCTGCGAGCGCTCGGGCTGCCGCTCTACGTCTCGCTCTCCCGCAAGGACTTCATCGGCGCTGTCCTCGCCGGCTCCTGGGACGAGCGGCTGCCGGCGCGCGAGCGCGAGTGGGGGACGGTCGCGGCCGTCGACCCTCGCCGTCCGCGAGGGCGCCGACGTCCTCCGCATCCACGATCGCTCCTCGCTGCAGGCGATGCGGGTCGCCGCCGAGATCGTGAGCCCGGCCGTGATGGCGCGCGGCGGCTCGCTGCTGTGCGTCGGAGTGGGCAGTAGCGATCGATCCGGCGCGCCGCGACGGCCGCATCGTCGCCGAGTACTCCGAGGAGGAGCGCGCGCTCGCGGCCGGTCGCCGCTGCCGGCCGAGCTCGACCCGGCGCTCGCCGAGGCGCTCGGGCGCTTCGGGGTCGACTCCCTCTACACCCATCAGCTCGAAGCCTTCGAGGCGGCCTCGGCCTCCAACCTGGTGATCACCAGCGGCACCGCCTCCGGCAAGAGCCTCGCCTTCAACCTGCCGGTGCTGACGGGATCGCCACGCGACCCCAAGCGCCGGGCGCTCTACCTCTACCCGACCAAGGCGCTGGCCCAGGACCAGGCGCGCAAGCTCGCCCAGCTGCGCCCGCCGGGCCTGCGGGAGGCGATCTACGACGGCGACACGCCGCGCGAGGAGCGCCCGGCGATCCGGCGCCAGAACAACCTCGTCCTCACCAACCCCGACATGCTCCACGTCGGGCGTGCTGCCGAACCACAAGGGCTGGGGGGACTTCCTCGCCAACCTCGAGTGGGTCGTCGTCGACGAGGCCCACACCTACCGCGGCGTCTTCGGCTCCCACGTCGCCAACGTCCTGCGGCGGCTGCGGCGGCTGGCCCGCGCCTATGGCTCCGAGCCGCGCTTCCTGCTCGCCTCGGCGACGATCGCCAACCCGGTCGAGCTGGCCGAGCGCCTGGTCGGGACTCCGTTCAAGCTGATCGACGACGACGGCGCCCCGCGGGCCGGGCGCGAGATCGCGATGTGGAACCCGCCGCTGATCGACGAGCGCAGCGGTGCCCGCCGCTCGTCCCTCTCCGAGGCCGCCGACCTGCTGGCCGAGCTGGTCACCCACGGAGTGCGGACGATCTGCTTCCTCAAAAGCCGGCGCGGGATCGAGCTGATCCAGCGCTTCGCCCGCGAAAACCTCGAGCGCGCGCGGCAAGCCGGAGCTGGCGAAGCGGATCGCCCCCTACCGCGGCGGCTACACCCCCCAGCAGCGGCGCGAGATCGAGGCGCGCCTCTCCTCCGGCGAGCTGCTCGCGGTCGTCGCCACCGA
The DNA here is from genome assembly GCA_963779815.1 of uncultured Actinomycetes bacterium. GTDB lineage: Bacteria > Actinomycetota > Thermoleophilia > Solirubrobacterales > 70-9 > VAYN01. The sequence continues at coordinate 696,459 of CAVZZR010000001.1, forward strand.
CGCGCTCGAGCTCGGGATCGACGTCGGCGAGCTCGACGCGGCGATCTGCGTCACCTTCCCCGGCACCGTCGCCAGCCTGCGGCAGATGTGGGGGCGGGCGGGGCGCCGGCGCCGCGGCCTCGCCGTCTACGTCGCCGGCCAGGACGCGCTCGACCAGTTCTTCTGCCGCCACCCGGAGGAGTTCATCGGCCGCCCGGTGGAGGCGGCGATCCTCGACCACAACAACGAGCAGATCGCCTCCCGCCACCTCGTCGCCGCCGCTTACGAGCTGCCGCTGAGCGCCGAGGACGACGACGTCTTCGGCGAGGGCTGGCGCGAGCGGGCCGAACGGCTGGTCGCGGCGGGGGAGCTGCGCGGCGTCGGCGGCAAGCTGCTGCCGCGGCGGGCCGAGTTCGTCGCCGACCGGATCGCCCTGCGCTCGGCCTCGGCCGACTCGGTGGCGGTGATCGAGCGCGACTCCGGCGAGATGCTGGGCCTGGTCGAGGCCGAGCGCGCCTTCACGACGATCCACCCCGGCGCCGTCTACCTCCACCTCGGCCGCTCCTACGAGGTCGACCGGCTCGACGTCGAGGAGCGCCGTGCGGTCGTCTCTTCCTTCGACGGCGACTGGTACACGCGGCCGAAGAAGGAGACCGAGATCTACATCGAGCGGGTCCACGAGCAGCGCGAGGTCGCCGGGGTGCAGCTGAACTTCGGCGAGGTCTCGGTGACCGAGCAGGTGATCGCCTTCCAGCGGGTCTCCGTCGCCGACCAGGAACCGATCGACATCGTCGCCCTCGAGCTGCCGGAGCAGAGCTTCGTCACCCAGGCGCTCTGGTACGTGCTGCCGGACCCGCTCAGCCGGGCGCTGCCGACCGAGGCGCTGCTGGGTTCGCTGCACGCGACCGAGCACAGCCAGATCGCCGTGCTACCGCTGATCGCGATGTGCGACCGCTGGGACATCGGCGGCCTCTCGACCAACGTCCACTTCCAGACCGGCCGCTCGACGATCTTCATCTACGACGGCCACCCCGGCGGGGTCGGGATCACCAAGCGCGGCTACGAGGAGTTCGAGCGCCTGCTTGGCGACGCCGAGCGGCTGATCGCCGAGTGCCCCTGCGAGGCCGGCTGTCCCTCCTGCGTGCAGAGCCCGAAGTGCGGCAACCTCAACGAACCGCTGCACAAGGCGGGGGCGCTGGAGCTGATGGGCCGGATGCGGGGGGAGCTGTGAGCGCCCCGATTCGCCTGTTCCTTTTCGTTGCATGACGCCGATAAGGAACAGGCGAATGCGGCAGGTGGCGGTGATCGGCGCCGGCGGCGCCGAGGAGGGCGGCGAGGCCTGGCGGCTGGCCGAAGAGGTGGGTCGGCGGCTGGCCGAGGCCGGCGTTGCGCTTGTCTGCGGCGGTGGGCCGAGACCGCCGAGGAGGCGGTGGCAGCGGCGTTGCGGGCGCTTTAGCTCAGGAGGGCCAGAGTTCGCGCAGGGCGAGGATCGCGAAGGCGTGGGACCAGGCGAGGGGGGTGGTCGAGGTGGGGACGCCGGTCTCGGCGTCGACGCGCTCGGGAAGGGCACCGGCGGGAGTGGCCGCGCGGCGCAGGTCGCCCATCAGCTGCAGCGCTTCGCGTCGCTCGCCGAGGGCCGTGAGCGACCAGGCGGTCCAGGCCGTCGGGGCCGACCAGGGATCGTCGCCTCCCGGCCAGCCTTCACCCGGGGTGATGCCGAAAGGCGTTTGCGTCGCCGACAGCGCTCTCAGGGTTCTCCGGATAGCGGGGTAGAGATCGGGGCGCGGAAACGGTCGCACGCCCCAGGCCGCGGCGGAGTCCAAGCCCGAATCAGGCTCAGCCGGCTCACGCACCAATCGAGCCGGCACTTTTGCCCCATATAGGTGCCTTATTGCCGGCTCGCCGGAGGCGAGGGCGTTGCCGAGGTAATCGCCCGGCTCGCCCTCCCAGTAGTCGGCGCGGTCCCGCCACGGGATCGGCTCGCCTCCCGCGAGGATGTGCGCCGCCTGGCGCGCGTTGCCGAGCCCCGCGGCCTCCGAGGCGGCGGCAACCCAGCCGATCGCGTCGCCCTGGGCGGCGCGGCCGGGGACGGGGCTTCCGTCGCCGTTGAAGCGCGCGGCCCGCTCGATTTCGGCACCGAGGAGGAAGCGGGTCGCCAGTTCGGCTTCCGGTCGGTAGCCGGCGTCTGCCAGCGCAATCGCGACCGCCGCGGCGTCCCGCGGCCAGACGTAGGTCCAGCCGTCCCGGGCGCCGGCGGCGACGGCACCCGTCCGCCGATCGGTCAAGGCGTGGAGGACGAGCAGCGCGCGCTCGTACATCCGGGTTGCCCAGGCGGGCGCGCCATCACCTAGAGGCTGAGAACGGCGCAGCCACCGGCGATCGGCGGATGCCGCTTCCACGATGACCCGGGGGGACTCGGTGAGAACGTCGCCTGCCGCGTTCGCCTTCAGCCGCACCTGCGAGGCACCGGGACCGCGCGCGACGATCGCCAGCCTGCCGTCGTGCGCCGCCTGCTCGATCTGAACCCGCTCGCGACCGAACCGCGCCGTGGTCAGCAGCACGTTCGTCCCCGGCAGATACCGCTGGCGAACGGAGTCCGCCCGCCACATCGGCCGCATCTCCCCGCCGACCCGCGCCCAAACCTGGATCCCGGTGTCTTCCGGCACGGTCCCGGCAGCCTGTCGCGCGGAGGAGTTCTCGATCAGCGCCCGCCCCGCCGGACCCGGCGCCCGCAGGTCGACGACGTTCCCGTAGGCATCGACCGCCGCCGTCAGCCCGCCGTCGCCCAGCACCGCCACCCCGAGGAACGGCGGCGGCATCCCCGGCAGCTCAGCGGGCGTCCTCGGATCGCTCCCCGACCCGCCGGAGAGCAGCAACGCCCCGGCGGCGAGGATCGCAACCAGCCCCAGCGCCACCCGGCCCTTGCCCATCCCCTCATGCAATCACCCCCGGCCCCCGGCGGCCCGCTAGCCTTCCCGCTGCGCAAGCTGTTCCGCGCGTCCAGGCCAGGTAGCTCAGTTGGTAGAGCACACGACTGAAAATCGTGGTGTCGCCGGTTCGAATCCGGCCCTGGCCACTCTCTCTGCCCGCGGACTCGCCAGTTAGGGCTTCAGCGCCAGGAACAGCTCCCGCTCCCGCGCGTGCCCGAGGGAGCGGTCGAAGACCGGGATCGAGGCGCCGGGGATCTCCAACGTGCCGCCCTCGCCGTCGGGGGCAGCGGTTGCCGTCACTTCGCCGCGGTCCCAGGAGGCGATCTCGCCCCTGATGTGGGCGCCGGTGTCGTTGCCGTCTTCGTCGCTGATCGGCGTTCCCTTCAGGGCGACCACGCGGTCGACCGTGACGGCGAGGATGAAGCGCTTCGGCAGGGCCTTGGAGGCGCGGGGGGAGAAGAGCTTGACGAGGGCGGCGCCGGTCACAAGCGAGAGGGCCGACGGCGGGGTGCCCTGGCTCAGCGCCGCGGCCGCGATCACTTCTTCGCCGAGCTCCTTTTCGACGACCTCGCGCATCGTCGTCTCCCCGGTCGTCGATTCGCGCAGCGATCCCATCTCGCGTTCTCCTTCGGTCGTGTGGCGCCTGGGCATATCCTCCCGGGCGATGCTGCTCCGTCGCATCCTCCCGTTTGCCGCGGCCGTCGCCGCGGCAGCAGCCGTCCTCCTGCCCGGCGGCGCCACGGCCTGCGGCTGCGGCGAATTCCGGGGCGTGGTCGTCGCCCATGGGAGCAGCCTCTACGGAGCGCCCTGGCGGATCAAGGCCGTCCTCCCGCGCGACAGCGGGCCCGAATACGCGATGTTCGAGTTCTCGATCGCCGAGGGAGGCGAAGCCGGCTACTTCACCAGCATCCCGCGGCCAGTTCCGCGGGCCTTCGTCCTCACCGCTTCGCGGGGCAGCGACATCGATGAATTCCCCGAGGCCGACATCAGCGGCATCACCGCCGGCCGGGTCACCCGCCTGCAGGTGGAGATGGCCGACGGGCAGGTCGTCGAAGCCGAACCGCTCCGCGCCCCCGATCGCTTCCGCAACCGCTTCCACTGGCTGCGCGGGCTCCGCTTCTACGACCTCTTCTTCCCGGAGGATCAGGAACCGATCCAGGTCACTGCCCTCAACGCGCAGGGGAGGGTGCTGGAGCAGCTCGACTGGCGCCGCAGCGCCTTCCGCTAGCTCCCGCCCGCCGAGAAGTGCTGGTAGTCCTTCGGCCAGCTCCAGTTGCCGCCCCAGGCCCACCCGTTCTCCTTGAAGGCGGCGACCACCGGGCCGCGGCGGTGGATCAATCCCTTCGCCCGCCGCGAGCGGTCCTTATAAGGAGCACCGGCTGGCGGTGAGACGTAGCCGCCGGCGGTGACGTAGGGGTTCTCGACCGGGTTGACGTCGATCGCATGGCCGTAGGCGTGTTCGGACCAGCGGCTGGTGCCGGCGACGACGCGGCAGTTGAAGGCTGAGGTGTTGTCGGCGGCCATGCTGCGGTGGTCGTCGGCTCCGTAGGCGTCGACGAGGCGCATGCGGCGGATCGGGAAGTGGAGGCGGTAGAGCCGGCGCATCGTGCGGAGGATCGGCTGCGCGAAGTCGCGGTGGACGACGAGGCGGCCGCGGTGGACCTCGCCGTCGAAGCCCCAGTGGGTGACGCGCAGGAGGCGCAGGTCGGCGAAGCCGACGGGGCAGCCGCGGTGCCAGGAGACGCCGGTCATCCGCTGCCGCAGCTGCGATCCGATCGGCTCGGCGCGGCCGTGGAAGGACTCGGCTCGCCCATGCACCAGCGGCGTCGCGAGGCCAAGGACCGCGAAGCTCGCCACCGCTCCGTGCAGGCGTAGCCAGGGCAACCTCACCCCGCCATACTCCCAACCCGAGATGGCGGTTCTCCCCGGGGGCCGCCACCGATCGCCACAGCGAGGTCTTCGACGCCGCCTTGCGCGAGCTGTTCGCCGCCTGAGACGATCAGGCGAGTGGAAGCGGAGACGCGATACGCGAACTCGGACGGCGTCAGCATCGCCTACCAGGTGCACGGCAACGGGCCGCTCGACCTGGTCCTCGTGCCCGGCTTCGTCTCCCAGGTGGAGCTCCTCTGGGAGGAGCCGGCGGTCGCCCGCTTCCTCCGCCGCCTCACCTCCTTCTCGCGCCTGCTGATCTTCGACAAGCGCGGCCAGGGGCTCTCCGACCGCCCCGGCCGACCGCCGACGCTGGAGGAGTCGATGGACGACCTGCGGGCGGTGGTCGAGGCCGCCGGCTTCGAGCGCCCGGCGCTCCTCGGCGTCTCCGAGGGCGGCCCGATGTCGGGCCTCTACGCGGCGACCTACCCCGACCAGGTCGCTGGCCTCGTCCTCTTCGGGACCTTCGCGCGGATGGTCGAGACCGACGGCTTCCCCCACGGGATCAGCGACGAGCAACTGGACAGGTGGGGGTCGGTGGTGCGACGCGACTGGGGCGGGCCGGTCGCCCTCGACATCTGGGCGCCGAGCCGCGTCGGCGACCGCGAGTTCGAACGCTGGTGGGCGCGGCTGCTGCGCCAGGGGACGAGCCCCGCCGGCGCGATCGCGCTGATGGACCTCTACCGCGAGATGGACGTGAGGGCGGTGCTGCCGGCGATCGACGTCCCGACCCTGGTCCTCCACCGGGACCGCGACCGGATGATCGCCTCCGCCCAGGGCCGCTACCTGGCCGAGACGATCCCGGCGCCCGCTACGTCGAGCTGCCCGGCGAGGACCACCTCCCCTTCGCCGGCGATTTCGACCCGTTGCTCGACGAGGTCGAGGAGTTCCTCGTCGGCAGCCGCGGCGGGGGCGAATCCGAACGGGCGCTGGCGACGATCCTCTTCACCGACATCGTCGGCTCGACCGAGAAGGCGGCCGCGCTCGGCGACCGCGGCTGGCGCCAGCTGCTCGAGCGCCACGACGCCGCCGTGCGGCACCAGCTCGCCCTGCACCGCGGGCGCGAGGTGAAGACGATGGGGGATGGCTTCCTCGCCACCTTCGACGGGCCGGCGCGGGCGATCCGCTGCGCCTCCGCCGTCCGCGACGAAGTCGCCGGCCTCGGGATCGAGGTCCGTGCCGGCATCCACACCGGCGAGGTCGAACTGATCGGCGACGACGTCGGCGGCATGGCGGTCAACATCGGCGCCCGCATCGGCGCCCTCGCCGACCCCGGCGAGGTACTCGTCTCCAGCACTGTCCGCGAGCTCGTCGTCGGCTCCGGCCTGGAGTTCGAGGAGCGCGGGGTCGAGAAGCTGAAGGGCGCGCCTGGGGAGTGGCGCCTCTTCGCGATCGAGTCGCCTCCTGCTTAACCTCGATTTGCGTTTTGAGGCTGTTCCTTCACAGACAATGAGTTACACTCGCCATCATGGAGGCAATGGCCAGGGAACAGTGGACCGACGAGCGGCTGGACGACCTGAAGGAGCAGATGGTCCTCGGCTTCAACCGCGTCGACGTCGAGCTCCGCGACCTTCGCCGAATGATGTTCCAAGGGTTCTTCGCTTTGGCGACCATCATGGTCACCTGCTTCGTCGGGCTTGCGAGCTTGATCATTCTTTGACTGTCCGACGCCTTTAGCTCGCCGTAAAGAAGTTGTGACAGCGTGCGGGCGATGGACTCGTCGCTGCTGCACGCCGTCAACGACTTCCTCTTCCGCCACGACGCGGTCGAGGATCCGTTGCTCTTCTACGTCAACGCCTCCGAGGCGCTGTTCGTCGCGACCCTGGCGGTCGTCTTCATGCTCGCCCGCGGTCCCCGGCTCGCCGATTGGCGGCGGGCGGCGGTGGCGGCGGTCGCCAGCGCCGGGCTCGGGCTCCTCACCGCGAAGGTGATCGCCGAACTGGTCGACCGGGCCCGCCCCTTCGTCGCCGAACCGCACCAGGTCCACCTCTTCACCGCCCACGCCGCCGATCCGGGCTTCCCCAGCGACCACGCCACCGCCGCCTTCGCGATCGCGGTGGCGATCTTCCTGCGCAAGCGCGCCTGGGGATGGGTGGCGTTGGGCCTGGCGACGGTGCTGGCGATCGGGCGCGTCGGCATCGGCGTCCACTACCCGAGCGACGTTCTCGCGGGCGCTGCCCTTGGCGCTGCCGCGGCGCTGCTGCTCTGGGCGCCGCCCCTGCGGCAGCGCCTCGATCGCCTCGCCGACCGGGCCGGCGGCTTCTGGGATCGAGCCGTCGAGCGCGGCGCGGAGAGCCTCGCGACCCTGCGCCGGTAGTCCGCGAGCCATCGCTGCCCGCACGTCCGCCGCCGTCTTTACCTTGGGCTGACGATGACGGAGCAGACGCAGATCGAGGCGTTCGCCGAGCCTGAGCCCGCGGCTGTCGAGAGCCCGCCGGAGTCCACGATTCGCATCCCTCTGCGCGAGCTCGAGGACGGGCAGAGGGTCAGCGGCGTCTACGCGGTGCGCGAGCGGGAGCTGCGGCGCAAGCGCAACGGCGACCCCTGGCTGCGGCTCTCGGTCGGCGACGCGACCGGCAGCGCCGAGGCGGTCTGCTGGGAGGAGGCCGAGGCCCATTACGCCCTCTGCTGCACCGGGACCGCGGTCTTCGTCAGCGGCGTCTACGAGGTCAGCGAACGCTGGGGGCCGAAGATCAAGATCAGCTCCATGCGGGCGGCGGAGCCGCACGAGTTCGAGGCTGACGACCTCGCCACCGGCTCAGACGTCTCGCTGGACCAGCTGGAGGGGGAGCTGCGCGAACTGCTGGACACGGTCCAGAGCCCGCATCTGCAGCAGTTGCTCGACCACTTCTTCGGCCCCGAGTCGGAGACCTGGAAGCGCTTCTCGGTCGCGCCGGCGGCGAAGACCTACCACCAGGCCTACCGACACGGGCTGCTCGAGCACACGCTTTCGGTCGCCCAGGCGGTCTCCGCCGCGGCCAACTTCTTCCCCGGGATCGACCGCGAGGTCGCCGTCACCGGCGCCCTCCTGCACGACATCGGCAAGTGCGTCGCCTACAACGACGACCCGCTGGCGATCGACCTCACCGACGCCGGCCGCCTGCAGGGCGAGATCCCGCTCGGCTACTACACGGTGCGCCGGGCGATCGAGGACCTGCCGGGCTTCGACCCCCACCTCGCCCAGTGCGTCCTCCACATCATCCTCAGCCACCACGGCTCGCTCGAGCACGGCTCCCCGGTCGTCCCCGCGACCCGGGAGGCCGTCCTCGTCCACATGATCGACAACCTCGGCGGCCGCCTCGGCAGCTTCGACCGCCTCGAGAAGCAGCTCCCCGAAGGCGAGTCCTGGTCGGGCTTCGACCGCGCCCTCTCCGGTAGCGCCTTCTTCGCCCAGCGCGCCGCCTGAAGTCCCGGAGGTTCTTCAAAAGATTTTCACTTCGGCGCGTTTTGCGCACCTTCTGTTGCAGACGAAGAGTTACGCTACGATCATGGCGGTGATGATGAATCCGAGAGAGAAGTGGACCGACGAGCGCCTGGACGAGCTCAACAAGAAGGTCGACCTCGGGTTTGCCCGGATGGATGCTCGCTTCGAGCACCTCGAGGGGCGCTTCGATGCCCTGAATAGGACGCTCTTCAGCGGCTTTTTCGTGGTCATCGCCGCCCTGATCGGGCTGATCGCGACTCAGATCGCCATGATCGCAACCCAGCTCTAGCCGGCCGCTATTGAAAACGTTCGCTGCAGCGCTGGATCCGGTTGACGTTCTGGTTGGCGCGCTGGATGCAGCGGATCAGCTTGTCGGTGTTGCCCTGCTTCTGGGACCGGCGGATTGACTTCTTGACTTCGCGCTGAACCTGGCGGTTGACATCGTCGATCGTCTCCGAGATTTCGCTCAGGCCGCCCTGTTCGAAGCCCTTCTGGACGTTGACGTTGACTTCGTGGCTGATCTTTTCGGTCGTGTCCAGGGCCGGCCTGACGAGCAGGAAATAGACCGCGACGAGGATTCCCACGGTCACCAAAAGCCGGATAATGCCCGCGCTTAGGTTGCCGAAGAGGTTTCTGAGCACGTCCATGGGCTGCGTGCAGACTATCCTGCCGAGCAGTGGCGAAGGACACCGAGAAGCTAATTCGCCAGCTCTCGTTGATCTCGTTCCTGATGGCTCAGGGGAGGCCGGTTTCGGCCCTCGAGATCAAGCGGGAGGTGGAGGGCTACAGCGACATGAACGACGACGCGTTCGCGCGCCGTTTTTACGCCGATCGCGCTGAGCTCGAGAGCCTCGGCATCCAGCTCGGGGTCGAGAAGCCGGGCGAGGGCTTCTTCGAGGCCGAGCTCTACTCGCTGCCGCCGGAGAACTTCTACCTCGACCCGATCTCCTTCTCCGACGACGAGCTGGCGGCGCTCTCGACGGCGCTGATGCTGCTGACCGACGGCGGCTTCGCCTACGCCGAGCCGCTGCGGCTGGCCCTGCAGCAGGTCGCCTGGGGCCACCCGAACCCGCTGCATGAAGGCGAGCGCGCCCCGGTCGAGATGGCGATGACCGCCTCCGCGGGCGGGCGCGAGCTCTCCCAGCGCCTCTCCAAGATCGAGACGGCGATCAGCCGCCGCAAGACGATCGAGTTCACCTACTACACGATGGAGCGGGGCGAGACCGAAAAGCGCAAGGTCGACCCCTACCACCTGGTCTTCCGCGGCGGCCAGTTCTACCTGATCGGCCACGCGCACGAGCGCGACGCGGTCCGCGTCTTCCGCCTCTCGCGGATCCAGGGCAAGGTCGGCTACGCATCCAAGGCCGAGCACGACTTCTCCCCGCCCGAGGACTTCGACCGCCGCGACTACGGCAGCCGCGCCGACTGGCAGCTGGGCGAGACGAAGGGGAGGGCGAAGATCTTCATCCGCGAGCGGATCGCCTGGCTGATCGAGCGCGACTACGGCTCCTACGGCGAGCTCCGCAACGCGAAGAAGTCCGACGGCGCCCCCGGCAAGGGCCGCGTCTTCGAGACCTCTTACGCCTCCGAGCGCGAGCTGATCGCCTGGGTCCTGCGCTGGCGCCAGAACGCCGAGGTGCTGGCGCCCGACGATCTCCGCGAGGAGGCCGAGAAGCGCCGCGGCCTGCTGCTGGCGCGCCACGAGAACGGCTTCAAGCCGGCCGAGGTGGTCGACCGGCCGCTGGACGAGCAGCCGAAACGGGCCCGCTCCAACGGCCGCGGCGAGGCGGCGATCCGGCCCGAGCGCTTCGCCCGCCTCGTCACCCTCGCCGGCCTCCTGATCGAAGCGGCGAAAAAGGGCGAGCGGTTGCACGTCAACGATCTCCGCGACCGCCTCGAACTGACCGAAGAGGAGCTGCGCGAGGACGTCGAGCTGCTCAACGTCGTCAACTTCGGCGGCGGCACCTACGTCCTCTACGCGGAAATCATCGGCAAGGAAATCGAGGTCGACTCGCAGCCCTACGGCGACAACTTCGCCCGCCCGGCCCGGCTGCTGCCGCTGGAGGCGAAGGCGCTGGTGGCGGCGATCGATCTCTTCGGCGACCACCTGCCGCAGTCGAACCTGCAGACGGCGCGCCGCAAAATCGTCAAGGCGCTCGGCCACGATCCCTCCGAGGAGGGCCTGGAGATCGCTCCCGCCGGCGGCGGCGACGCCGAGGTCGCCCGCGCCGTCAACCAGGCGATCGCCGAGAGCAAGGTCCTCGAGCTCAGCTACTACAAGGAGAACGAGGACCAGTTCACCGAGCGCCGGGTCGAGCCCTACCGGCTCGAGAACGGCAAAGAGGGCTGGTACGTCGAGTGCTACGACCTGACCAAAGAAGGCGTCCGCCACTTCAAGCTCGACCGGGTCAAGGAGGCGCGCCTCTCCGGGGAGACCTTCGAGCCGCGGCCCGAAGTCGAGGAGTTCGCCGGGGTCGAGGGCTGGATGACCCACGGCGAGGTGCCGACCGCCGAGGTCGCCCGGGTCTGGGTCTCGCCCGAGCGGGCGCGCTGGCTGCGCGAGGAGCGGACCGTGGTCGAGGAGCTCGCCGACGGCGCCGTCGTCGTCGAGCTGCCCTACGCCGGCAAGCCCTGGCTGGTGCGGGAGATCCTCCGCGGCGCCGGCGACCTCGTCGTCCTCGAGCCGCCGGACGCGCGCGAGGCGATCGCCAAAGAAGTTGAAGCCGCCTCCAACTGACGTTTGGTGAGTTTTCCGCCCCATAGGGAGGAAAATTCACCACTCGCTCCATGAACGAGGCGCCGGGTCACCCCGAGGTCCTGAAGATCGTCGCCCCCAACCCGGGGCCGATGACCCTGGAAGGGACCAACACCTACCTGTTCGGCTCCGACCCCTGCGTGGTGATCGACCCGGGCTCAGACGACTCCGGCCACCTGGAGGCGATCCGGGCTGCGGCTGGCGAGCGGGGCGGCATCGGCCTTGTCCTCCTCACCCACTCCCACGGCGACCACACCGCCGGGGCCGACCAGCTCGACGCGGAGGTGGTTCTGCCCGCGGGCGGGGAAGAGCACTTCGCCCTCCGCGCCCTCGCGACCCCTGGCCACGCCGAGGACCACGTCTGCTTCCTCACCGAAACCGGCGTCTGCTTCAGCGGCGACCTCGTCCTCGGCCTCGGCTCGACGATCGTCCCCCCGGGCGGCAACTCCCTCGCTGCCTTCATGGACTCCCTTGCCCTCCTGCAGGCGCAGGAGATCGACCTGATCGCTCCCGGCCACGGCCCCTGGATCACCGAGCCGGAGGCGAAGCTGGCCGAATACGTCGAGCACCGGCAGATGCGCGAGCGCCGCCTGCTCGAAGCGCTAGAGGGAGGCGAGCGCTCCCGCGCCGAGCTTCTCGCGACGGTCTGGGACGACATCCCGATGGAGCTGCTGCCGATGGCGGCGATGGCGATGGAGTCCCACCTCGAAAAGCTCGAGGGCGAGGGGCGGTTGCCGGAGGATCTGGAGGCCTAGCGGACGCACCCTCCGTTCGTCTGTTCCTTTCCGTTCCTCTGGGCCGATAAGGAACAGACGAAAGGCATCCTGGCTGCCTAGCCAGTACCCTGGGCCGATGCGGCGGGCGGCGAAGGTTGGCGTATTGGCGGGAGCGGTCGGCTCCGGCCTGCTCGCGTCCGCCGCTGCCGTCCTCTGGCACCGCCTTGCCCGGCGGCCCCTGCCGCAGGTCGAGGGGACGATCGAGATCCCCGAGCTGCGGGGGAGGGTGAGCGTTCGGCGGGACCGCTGGGGCGTGCCGCATATCGAGGCCGCCGACCGCGAGGACCTCTTCTTCGCCCAGGGCTATTGCCACGGCCAGGACCGGCTCTGGCAGATGAACTTCTACCGCCGGGTCGTCGAGGGGCGGATCTCTGAGATGGCCGGCGAGGAGGGGCTGCCGATCGACAAGCTGATGCGGACGCTGGGGATCCGGCGCGTCGCCGAAGCCGAGGAAGCGGCGATGGATCCCGAGTTGCGGGCGAAGCTGGAGCGCTTCTGCGCCGGCGTCAACGCCGCTGCCCGCGACGCCAAGGCGCTCCCCTTCGAGATGCAGGTCCTGCGCCAGGAGTGGGTGCCGTGGCGCCCGGTCGACATCCTCAGCCTCGGCAAGCTGCTCGCCTTCGGCCTCTCGACCAACTGGGAGCGGGAGCTGCTGCGGGCCGACATGGTGCGTGAGCTCGGCCCCGAGCTGGCGGCCCGGCTCGACCCGGTCTATCCCGCCGACAACCCGGTGGTCACCGAATCGCTGGAAGCCTGGACCGGCGAAGGGATGCCGCTGGTCGAGCAGATCGACCGCGTGCGGAGCTCGCTCGGCCTCGCCGCTGAGGCATCGGGCTCGAACAACTGGGCGGTCAGCGCCGCGCGCTCGAAGGCGGGCACGCCGCTGATCGCCGGCGACCCGCACCTCTCTCCGAGCATGCCGGGCATCTGGTACGAGGTCGAGCTGCGCCACGACGGCCGCTTCGTCCGCGGCGCCTCGCTGCCGGGGATGCCCGGGATCTACATGGGCCAGAACAACGACGTCTGCTGGACGATCACCAACGTCATGGCCGACGTCCAGGACCTCTTCGTGGAGAAAATCGAGGGGGACAACTACCTCTTCGAAGACGAGTGGCGGCCGCTGCAGGTCGCCCGTGAGGAGATCGTCGTCAAGGGTCGTTCCGAGCCGGTCGTGCTGGAGGTGCGCTCGACCCACCACGGCCCGATCGTCAACGAGGCGCTCGGCGCCGACCAGGGGGAGCCGCTGGCGCTCGCCTTCCAGACGCTGCGCGAATCAACCGCCTTCGAAGCCGCCTTCGAGCTGCTCGACATCGCTTCCGGCCCGGAGCTGGTGGCGAAGCTGGAGGGGCACACCTCGCCCGCCTCGAACATGGTCTGGGCCGACCGCCAGGGCTCGATCGGCTACAAGCTGATCGGCCGCCTGCCGCGCCGCCGCGGCGGCTGCCCGGACCTGCCGAAGCCGGGCTGGAGCGGCGAGTTCGAGTGGGAGGGGACGGTCCCATACGAGGAGCTGCCGGAGGTCACGGACCCCGAGTGCGGCTACGTGATCACCGCCAACAACCGGATCGTCGGCGACGACTACCCGCACCACATCACCAGCGACTGGCTCGACGGCTTCCGCGCCAAGCGGATCGAGGAAATGATCAAGGCCGAGGAGAAGCACGACCTCGAGAGCTTCGAGGCGATCCAGAACGACAACTTCTCGCTTCCCGGCGCCGAGGCGGTGGCGCGGCTCAGCCGCCTGCACCCGCGGGGGCAGCGCGAGCGCAGCGCCCTGGAGCGGCTGCGTAGCTGGGACGGCAACCTCGACCCCGACTCGATCGCCGGGACGATCTACCAGGCCTTCCTGCTGCGGCTGGCGCGCGAGACGGCCCGCTGCGCGATCGGCGACCGCGACCTCTGCGAGCGCTGGCTCGACCGCGCCGACAACGGCTTCCTCCCGCACGTGACCTCGCCCTGGCGCTGGCACTCGCACCTGATGAGGCTGTGGGAGGAAGGCGACGAGGAGCTGATCGGCCGCCCCTGGGACGAGCTCGTCCTCGAGGCGCTGGCGGGCGCGCTCGACGACCTCGGCGACCGCTTCGGCCCCGACCCCGAGGCCTGGCGCTGGGGCCGGGTCCACGAGCTCAAGTTCCCGCACCCGCTGGGAGACGCCAACCCGCTCTTCGACCGCCTCCTCAACCGCCGCCTCCGCGCCGGCGGCGCCCAGGAGACGGTCAGCCAGATCGCCTACGACCCCAACGACCCCTACAACGCCGTCTGGGCGCCGAGCTGGCGGATGATCGCCGACCCGACCGACCCCGACCGCTCGCGCTGGCAGATGTTCACCGGCCAGTCGGGTCACCCGGCCAGCCCCCACTACGACGACCTGCAGCCGGACTGGCTCGACGGTCGCACCCAGCCGATGTGCGGCGAGGGGCCTTGGTCAGAGCTGGAGCTGGTTCCGGCCGTCGCCTGAAGGCCGCAACGCCGCCGCGACTTGGGCGCTGCTCCCGGGTTCTCCCTAGATGCGACGAACCCAGCTCTTCCTTCCCCTGCTTCTGATCATCGCCGCCCTGCTCGTGCCCGCGAGCGCGGGGGCCGTGCCCCGGGGCTTCTTCGGGATCGTCCCGCAGACCGGGATCGGGCCGAAGGACCTGGGGCGGATGCGGGCCGGTGGGGTGGAAACGATCCGGATGCCGCTCTCCTGGGCCGGCACCCAGCGCTCTCCGCGCAGCGGCTATGACTGGAGCGGGTTCGACGCCACGGTCGCCGCCGCCGCGAAGAACCGGATCGAGATCCTTCCCGTCCTCTTCGAGTCACCGGGCTGGGCGACCGGGAACGGGCGGCGGATGCCGGTTGACAGCAGGCGCCGGCGGCAGGGATGGGCGGAATTCGTCGGCGCCGCGGTCGAACGCTACGGCCGCCGCGGCGAGTTCTGGGAAGAGCACGCGCCGGGCAGCAGGGAGCCGCTGCCGCGGCTGCCGATCCGCGCCTGGCAGGTCTGGAACGAGGAGAACTTCTTCTACTTCACGAAGCCGGTCTCGCCCGGCCGCTATGCCCGCCTGCTGGCGGTGAGCAGGCCGGCGATCCGCCGCGCCGACCCCCGCGCCGAAATCGTCCTCGGCGGCCTCTTCGGGCACCCCCGCCAGCGGCGGCCGCACGCGATGGACTCGGTCGACTTCCTCGAAGCGCTCTACCGCCGGCGCGGCGTCAAGGCGAACTTCGACGCGGTCGCGCTGCACCCCTACGCCGCCGACGCCGGCGAGCTGCGCTCCTCGGTCGAGGAGGTGCGGAGGACGATGGTCCGCCACGGCGACCGCCGCTCCGCCCTCTACGTCACCGAGATCGGCTGGGGCTCGGCCTACAACCCCCGCGCCGTCGCCTTCGAGGTCGGCCTGCACGGGCAGGCGCGGGAACTGCGGCGCGCCTACGGCTACCTGCTCGCCAACCGCGGCCGGCTGAAGCTGCGCCAGGTCGACTGGTTCACCTGGAAGGACCTGCGGGGAAGCTGCGCCTTCTGCGACTCCTCCGGCCTCTTCCGCCAGGGCGCCCGTTTCAAGCCGAAGCCGGCCTGGCGCGCCTTCGTCCAGCTCACTCGGCGCGCGAGATTCCGCTGACCAGCTCGACGATCGCCGCCGGCGCCTTCTCCGGCGAGCCGGCGTCGTAGGGCGGGTCGGGGTCGTACTCGATCCCCAGCTGGATCGCCTGGGCGACGTCGGGCCCGACCTCGCGGCCGACCAGGTAGAGCGCCATGTCGATCCCGGCGGAGACGCCGGCGGCGGTGATCACCTTGCCGTCCTCGACGTAGCGGCCGCCGACCGCCTCGGCGCCGAACTCCTTCAGCGGCTCCAGCCAGGCCCAGTGCCCGGTCGCGCGGCGCCCCTCGAGCAGGCCGGCGGCGGCGAGGAGCAACGAGCCGGTGCAGACCGAGGTCGTCCACTTCGAGGTCCCGTCGACGCGCCGCAGCCAGGCGAGGATCTCCTCGTCGGCCATCTTCTTGCGGGTCCCCGTGCCGCCGGGGACGAGGACGATCTCGGGCTCGCCGACCTCCTCCAGGCTGCGGTCGGCGGTCAGCCCGACGGCGCCGCTGTCGGTCCGCACCTCGCCTCGCTGCGAGGCGACGAACTCGACCTCCCAGCCCGGGACAGAGCGCAGCACCTCGTAGGGCCCGATCGCGTCGAGCGCGGTGAAGCCCTCATAGAGAAGGATCACGATCTTCACCTGGTCATCGTCTCACGGACGTGTCTGAGTTTCACCCTCATATATGACGGTTAAAGTCAGACACGCCCTAGAGTGGGGCGGGTGAGCCGGCGCGACCAGATCACGCTCAGCGCGGACGAGGAGCGGCAGCTGTTGGACGAGGAGCGGATCGCGGTCGTCTCCAGCCTCGGGCCGCGGGGCTGGCCGCACTCGATGCCGCTCTGGTTCGTCCCCCGCGACGGGGTCGTCTGGATCTGGACCTATGCGAAGTCGCAGAAGGTGCGCAACCTCGAACGCGACCCGCGGGCGACCGTGCTCGTCGAGGCGGGCCATGAGTACGGCGAGCTGCGCGGGGCGATGGTCGAGTCCGAGGCGGTGATCCACCGCGACTTCGAGACCGTTCTCGGGTTCGCGGAGGAGTTGACCGTGCGCTACGCGGCGGGGATCTCCTCGGTCGAGGGGGACGCCAAGGCGGCCCTCGAAGCACAGGCGCCGAAGCGGGTGGCGATCAGCTTCCCGCCGCTGCGCACGGCAACCTGGGACCACCGCAAGCTCGGCGGCACCTACTAGAGCCGACAGAGCCGAACCGATCCGACCGCTACCTTTTCCGACTCGATGAAACGACGCCTCCTCGCCCTTCCCCTCCTCGCCTGCCTGCTGCTCGCCCTCGTCCTCGGCCAGACCGGCGCCGCGAAACCGCTGCCGCGCCCGCCGCAGGGCTTCTTCGGGGTCGCCCCGCAGACCGAACTCACCGAACTCGACGCCCGCTACATGCGCGCCGGCGGGATCGAAAGCATCCGCCTGCCGCTGCTCTGGTCGAGCGTGCAGCCGATCCGCAACGGCGCCTACGACTGGAGCGGCTTCGACGCGATGATGGAAGTCGCCGCCCGCAACCGTCTCCGGGTCTTCCCCTCCGTTGCCTCGCCGCCGCGCTGGGTCGCCCGCAAAGAAACGGTGCTGCCGGTCGCCCACGCCAGGCAGCGGCGCGCCTGGTCGGCCTTCCTCAGCGCCGCCGTCGCCCGCTACGGCCCCGGCGGCGAATTCTGGGCTCAGCACGGCGGCATCGGCCCCAACTACGAACCGGCGATCACGGCGCCGGTGCCGATCCGCGAATGGCAGATCTGGAATGAGCCCAACTTCTTCTACTTCGCCTACCCGGTTTCCCCCGCCAGGTACGGGAAGCTGGTGAAGATCTCCAGCCGGGCGATCAAAGCCGTCGACCCGCGGGCGAAAGTCGTCCTCGGCGGCCTCTTCGCGAAGCCGAAGGCCGCGGGCAAGCGGGGGATGCCGGCGACGACCTTCCTCGACCGCCTCTACTCGGTCCCGGGGCTGCGCAGCAGCTTCGACGGGGTCGACCTCCACCCCTACGCGATCGACAGCGAAGAGCTGGAAGAAATGACCGAGGAATTCCACGACGTCGCGAAGGCGAACCGCGACCGGCCCAGGCTCTACATCGGCGAGCTCGGCTGGGGCTCGCAGAACGACTTCGAGCAGGTCGCCTTCGAGCAGGGCATCCGCGGCCAGGTGAAGCAGCTGCGCGGCTCCTACGGCTACATGCTGGAAAACGCCCGCCGCCTCAACCTCAAGGCCTCCTACTGGTTCTCCTGGAAGGACCTGCGCGGCTCCTGCACCTTCTGCGACTCGGTCGGCCTCTTCCGCGCCGGCCCGAAGTTCCGGCCGAAGCCGGCCTGGCACGCCTTCGTCGCCCTCACCGGCGGCCGCGCGCGACCCTGACGTCTTCGCCTCAGCGGTGGCGGTGCCGCCGCAGCGGGCGGATCGTCAGCCGCCGCGAGATCGCCCCGGCGAAGGCCTGGTCGGCCTTGACGGTGACGCGGAAGCTGGAGCGGCGCTTGATCCGGGGCCGGAAGCGGGCGGAGCAGACACGGTCGAGGCGGCGGGTGCCGAGGTTGCGGCGGCCGTGCCAGAGCGTCACCTGACCGCTGCGGCGTCCGTTGCAGGGGCTGACCCATGCGGAGATGAGGGCGCGGCGCTTGCGCTTGACCTTGCGGGTTGCGGCGCGGACCTTGACGGCGGAAGGAGCCAGGGTTGGCGTGGTGGTGCCGCCACAGGTCGTCGGGGTGGCGCCGAGTAGGCGGTAGATGGGACCGAGCCCGGAGACGGCGTAGAGGCGGCCGCAGGAGTCCTCGCCGAAGGAGTCGAGGCCATCGACGTGGACGCCCTCGTTGCGGTCGGTCAGCGCCGGTGCCACGGCGGAGAAGGAGCGGACATCGCCGGCGCCCGGTCCACCGCAGTTGTCGCCGTAGAGGTAGCGCCCGACGAGGGCGCCGAGGGCGGGGTCGCGGGCGACGTAGCCGCCGATGATCGCCGCGCAGCCGGGTTCGGGGTTGTCGTACTCGAAGACCGGGAAGACGAAATGGGCCGGGCTGGTTCCTTCGCACTCGGGTTTCGAGGCCCCGGGGCCAGGGAGCGATCCCTCCCAGCAGTTCCAGCCGAAGTTGGCCCCCTGCCCGCTCCCGGGCGCGGCGGCGAAGTCGACCTCCTCGCGCTTGCTCTGGCCGACGTCGCCGATCCAGAGGTCGCCGGTGAGCCGGTCGAAGGAGAAGCGGAAGGGGTTGCGGAGGCCGAGGCTCCAGACGGTCGGGGCAGTGAGGCCGGTCTGACTCGGGATGATCCGGAGGATCTTCCCGAGCTGGCTCGAGGGGTCCTGCGCGTCGGGAGGTTCGTCGTTGCTGCCACCGCCGTCGCCGGTCGACGCGTACAGCGCCCCGTCGGGGCCGAACTGGAGCTGGCCGCCGTTGTGATTCGCGTTGGTCGAGTGGGGGATCGGAGCGATCACGTCGCGCAGGCTGCTGGTCGGCGCGGTGGCACCGTCGGCGACCATTTCGGCGACGTGAAGGTCGCCGAGGTTCGCTCCCGGTTCTTCTTCGCCGGTGTAGAAGAGGAAGAGGCGGCCGCTCTGGGCGAAGTCGGGGGAGAGCGCGATCGACTGCAGGCCCCTCTCGCTGGTGCAGCAGGAGACCGCTTCCCGAATGTCGGCGAACGGCCGCACTTCGCCGTTTTCGATCTGAACGATGGTCCCTTCGCGCTCGACGACGAAGAGGCGGTCGGGGTTGGCCGGAGCCGAGGTGACGTACATCGGCTGCTCGAAGCTGCCGACCTGCTGCCTGGTCAGCGCCTGGGCGCTACCGGCGGCAAGCGCCAGGACGGCTGCCGCGACCAGAGTAATTCTCCCCACTGCCTGAATCACGTCCCTCAACTTAGCTAATCGCTCCCCCGGCGCTTATCTGTAGGTTGCGGAGCGCGTGGATGCCCTGGAACAGCATCTTTCCCGGCAGGCAGAGGTCTCGCGGGACTTCTTCTGGAACCGGTTGCGTTGGGAGCTCGTCAGCGACCAGCTCGGCGGCGACTGCCGGCGGGTGGTCGACGTCGGCGCCGGCACCGGCTTCCTCGGCGACTTCCTCCGCCGCCGGCGACCCGAGCTCGAGTACTGGTTCGTCGAGCCGATCGAGTCGCTGCAGGCCGGCCTGACCCAGCGCTTCGGGGAGCAGGCGGACAGGTGGGAGCGGGATTTCGCCGGCGCCTCCCACGTGACGCTGATGGATGTCCTCGAGCACCAGGAGGACGACCGCGCGTTCCTCGCCGAGCTGACGGAAAAGATGGACCCGGGCGCGACCCTGCTCCTGACGGTGCCGGCAGAGCCGTGGCTGTGGTCGGCCTGGGACGCGATGCTCGGCCACTACCGCCGCTACACGAAGCAGAGCCTGCGCGCGGCCACCGCCTCGCTCCCGCTTCAGATCGAGGAGGAGAGCTACCTCTTCCCGGAGCTGATCCCGCTCGGCCTGCTGCGGCGCCTGCGGATGCGAGGCGGCGAGGCGGGCGATCCCGACGGGGCCGAGTTCCCGGAGTTGCCGAAGGCGTTGAACGAGGCCCTCTACGGACTCGGGAAGTTGACGGTGCGGAGCCGTCGCCTCTGGCCGGCCGGGACCTCCCTGTACGCGCGTCTGCGCCACACCGGCTGAGCGTGTCGTCCCGCGCGGACGCCCTGATCGCGAACCTGCAACGCGCTTGGCGCCGACGCCGGGTGCGTCTCTCGGTTGGGGCGATCGCGTTTGCCGCGCTGACCGCGGCCACCGTCCTGATCGCGTACCTGCGGACGTTCAGCGGCTTCGCGATCTACGACGACGAGGGCTACATGCTGATCGCCCTGCGCTCGTTCCTCGAGCACGGCCACCTCTACGACGACGTCTTCTCCCAGTACGGCCCCGCCTACTACGGGTTCTGGGGCGGCTTCTTCGAACTCTTCGGGATCCCGGTCGACCACGACGGCGGCCGTGCCGCGGTGGTCTTCGCCTGGGTCACGGCCGGCCTCCTCTTCGGGCTCTCGATCTGGCGGATCACCCGCAGCATCCTCCTCGGGCTCGCCACCCAGATGCTCGTCTTCGGCGCGATCATCACCGTCGCCAACGAGCCGATGCACCCAGGGGCGACGATCTGCCTGCTGCTGGGCGTCATCGTCGCCCTCTCCTCCCTGCTGGGGGATCGCAGCTCGCGGCTGCCGATGGCTCTGCTGGGCGCCGCGGTGATGGCGTTGATCCTCGTCAAGATCAACGTCGGCGCCTTCGCGCTGATCGCCGTCGCTCTCGTCTGCGCGGGGAGCTATGCGCGGCTGACCCGGTGGCGCTGGGTCCGCCCCGCGGTCGAGGTCCTCTTCGTCGCGGTGCCGCTGTTGCTGATGGGCTCCAGGCTGGGGGACGGCTGGGCGCGCCACTACGCGATCCACGTCGCGGTCGCCGCGCTCGCCGTCGTGATCGCCCTGCGGGCGCGCTCCAGCCGGCAACGGGAGGCCGGGGAGCTCTGGTGGCTGCTCGTCGGCCTCGCGGTGGCGGCCGCCGTCACCTGCCTGATCGTGATCGCCACGGGCACCACCCCGGGCGGACTGGTCGAAGGCGTGATCTCGCAGCCGCTGCGCCAATCGGATGCCTTCACGATCCCGATCGTCCTTACCGATCGCACCTATGTCTTCGACCTCCTCGGCCTCGCCGGCGCGGCGGGCTTCTTCATGGCGCGCAGGCGCGGCTTCGGCACCGATCCCGCCTCGGCGTTGCTGCTTGCGCTCTTCAGCCTCGCCGTCGGGCTCGGGATGGCGCTGTCGATCGTCGACAGGACGCCGTTTTTCGATGCGGACTCCTTCTACCAGTTCGCCTTTCTCCCCTTCGCCTGGGTGGCCCTGATCCCGCCTCTCGGAGAGGACGGCGAGGATGCTTCGTTCGCCTACCTGCTGCTGCCCCCGCTGGCTGTCCTGCAGGCGCTGCACGCCTTTCCGGTCGCCGGCAGCCAGACGGCCTGGTCCGCCTTCCTGCTGATCCCGGTCGGGGCCCTCTGCGTGGCCAACGCCGTCCGCGGCCTCAACCGGGTAATCGCCGAGGACGGTCAGCGGCGAGTGGCCCGCGTGATCGCCGTCGCCGCCGCCATAGTGATGATGCTGGCGCTGGTCAACGTCCAGCTGCGCCATCCCTTCAACACCTACCGTGCAGGGTATGACGGGACCATCTCGCTCGACCTCCCAGGGGCCGAGGACGTGCACGTCCCGGCCGCGGAGGCCCGCACCTACCGTCGGGTCACCCGCGCGATCAACGCCAACTGCACCTCCTTTCTGACGCTGCCGGGGATGAACAGCTTCTACATCTGGACCGAGCTCGAGCCGCCGACCGGCTATAACGCCACCGCCTGGATGACCCTCTTCGACGATGCGCACCAGCAGCGGGTGATCGCGGAAACCAGGTCGATCCGCGGTCTCTGCCTGCTCGAAAACCCCGGGACGATCGGATTCTGGACCCACGGCGAGGAGCCGAAGGGCCCGCTCGTCGACTATCTGCGCGAAGGCTTCCGGCCGGTGACAACGATCAGCGGATACCGGCTGTTGCGCCGGCAGGGAGCGGGACCCCCCTCGTGACCACCTGGATCGTCACTCCGGTCTATCGCGACGTGAGCTCCTTCGAGCTGCTGCGCGAACGGCTTCGCGAGGTTCTCGGCGCCGACGCTGCCGGCGCCAGGTTCGTCGTCATCGACGACACCGCGGGCCAGGACGAGGAGATCGAGCGGCTGGCCCCCCTCGGCGACGTCACCGTCCTGCGGCCGCCCTTCAACCTCGGCCATCAACGGGCGATCGTCTACGCGCTGCGGAAGGTAATGCCGCGGGTCGGCGACGACGACGCGATCGTCACCCTCGACGCCGACGGCGAGGACCAGCCGAGCGACCTGCCGCGGCTGCTGGCGCCGCTGCGCGGGGAGGAGCACCTGCGCCGGAAGGTGGTGCTGGCTCTGCGCACGAAACGCCGCGAGTCGCTCGGTTTCAAGATCTTCTACCGGCTCTTCCGCCTCCTCTTCAGGACGTTGACGGGGACCACCGTCCGCTCCGGCAACTTCGCGGCGATGCCGGGGTCGATCGCCAAGCGCGTTCTCCTGCACCCGACCTTCGACCTTTCCTACTCCTCGGCGATCCTCGCCCTCGACGTCCCGGTCGAGTACGTCCCCTGCGAGCGAGGGGAGCGATACCGGGGGCAGTCGAAGATGACCTACGGGAAGCTGGCGATGCACGGCCTGCGGATGCTGATGCCCTTCACCGACCGGATCGCGATCCGGGCCCTCGGCGCCTTCGTCTTCTTCGCCATCCTCGGCGTCGTCCTCGCCGTCGCCGTCGTCGGCATCAAGCTCTTCACCTCCTCCTCGATCCCCGGCTGGACCAGCTACATAGCCCTCGGCTCGCTGATCGTCTCGCTGGTCGCGCTGGGCAACTTCGTCAGCCTCTTCGTCCTCTTCTCGCAGACGCGCGCCGTCTCCCTCGCCAACATCGAGGAGTTGACGGACGAGGTCTAGCCGGGCGGGAGCTGACGGCAGAGCAGGCGCCCGAACGAGACCCCCCTGACTGCGACCGCAGCGGCGAAGCCGGGGCCGGGGGTAAGCCCCCGCACCGCTGCCGGCTGCCGCGGTGCCGGCCCGGAGAGGCCGACGCCGAGGCACTTGAGGCGCGCCTCGTGGCGGACCCAGGCCTCGTAGAAGACCGCGGCCCGGTCCCCTGGCGCGGCGGCGCGCACCTTCTCGACCGAGGCCGGCTCGAGCGCCCGCTCGGCGAGCCCGAGCAGGTCCCGGTCGGGCTTCACCTTCTCGACGTCCACTCCCACCGGGCGCTCCGCCGAGACTGCGATCAGGGCCAGCTCCTCGCTGTGGCTGAGGTTGAACTCCAGCCCGCGTTCGTCGCCGAGTCGCGGCTTGCCGTTCCCGTCGACGTCGATCTCGATCCGCTCGGGGCGCTCGCCGGTATAGGCGCGGAGCACCCGCCGCAGCGCCAGTCGCGAGGAGGCCCAGCGCTGCCCGACCTCGGCGCGCAGGAAGTTCTGCGCGCGTTCCCGCTCTACGGGTGGCAGCTCGGTCATCGCCGGCTTCCTGCGGTCGAGTCGCGCGAGCCAGACGTGTACCTCGTCGCTGCTGAGCGTTACGAGCCGCAAGCGGGAGGATTCTAGGTGATAGCTTCGCCTGTCTTGAATCGCCTCCTGATCACCGGCGGCGCCGGCTTCGTCGGCTCGAACCTCGCCGTCTCCCTCGCCAGCACGGCACCCCGACTGGGAGGTCGTCGCGCTCGACAACCTCTACCGCAAGGGCTCGGAGCTGAACCTGCCGCGGCTCGAGGAGGCGGGGGTCGAGTTCGTCGACGGCGACGTCCGCGAGCCCGCGGACCTGCGGGCGCTGCCGGAGCTGACGGCGCTGATCGAGTGCTCGGCCGAGCCCTCGGTGATGAGCGGGGTCGACGGCGACACCGGCTACCTCGTCCACACCAACCTCACCGGCGCCTACAACTGCCTCGAGCTCGCCCGCCGCGACGGCGCCTTCGTCGTCTTCCTCTCGACCAGCCGCGTCTACCCGGTGGCGCCGCAGGTCGAGCTGCAGCTCGAGGAGGCGGAGACGCGGTTCGAGCTCGCCGCCGAGCAGCAGGTTCCGGGCGTCTCGCCGGCCGGGATCTCCGAGGAGTTCCCGCTCGACGGGCGCCCGCACCCTCTACGGCGCCACCAAGCTCGCCGCCGAGCTGCTGATCGAGGAGTACCGCGCGGGGCTCGGCGTGCCCGCGGTGATCGACCGCTGCGGGGTGATCGCCGGCCCCTGGCAGATGGGCAAGGTCGACCAGGGGGTCTTCACCCACTGGATGCTCGCCCACCACTTCCGCAACCCGCTCAGCTACATCGGGTTCGGGGGGCACGGCAAGCAGGTGCGCGACCTGCTCCACGTCGAGGACCTGGTCGACCTGGTCGAGCGGCAGCTGCTCGACCCCGGCGCCTGGGACGGCCGCACCGTCAACGTCGGCGGCGGCCGCGAGTGCAGCCTCTCGCTGCTCGAGACGACCGAGATCTGCCGGCGGCTGACCGGGAACGAGGTCCCGATCGAGCCGCGTCGAGGAGACCCGGCAGGGGGACGTGCCGATCTACCTGTCCGACTGCGCGAGGCTCTTCGGCCTGGACGAGTGGCGCCCGCGCCGCAGCGCCGAGCAGGTGCTGGCCGACATCCACGAGTGGGTCGCCGCGGATCCGAGCGGATCGCCCAAGCGCTGGACATCGACGCCCCAGCGGGCGGGAAGGAGTAGCTAGGCGAATGCCGGTCGCGATCATCACCGGAGCCGGGGGCCTGATCGGCTCCGAGGCCGTCGACCACTTCGTCGCCGCAGGGCTTCGACGTGGTCGGGATCGAGAACGACATGCGGGCCCGCTTCTTCGGCCCCGAGGCCTCGACCTCGCACGTCACCGAGCGCCTGGTCGCCGAGCCTATCCGACGGAGTTCCGCTGGGAGAACGCCGACATCCGCGACGCCGGCGGCGATCGAGCGGATCTTCGCCGAGCACGCCGGCCAGATCGAGCTCGTCGTCCACACCGCCGCCCAGCCCTCCCACGACTGGGCCGCGAGCGAGCCGCAGACCGACTTCGGCGTCAACGCCAACGGCACCCTCAACCTGCTCGAGGCGGCGCGCGACGCACTGCCCCGACGCGCCGTTCGTCTTCTGCTCGACCAACAAGGTCTACGGCGACACGCCGAACCGGCTGCCGCTGCAGACGCTGGAGAAGCGGCTCGAGCTGCCGGAGGACCACCCCTACTACAAGGGCATCGACACCTCGATGTCGATCGACCCTCGACCCACTCGCTGTTCGGCGTCTCCAAGGCCGCCGCCGACCTGCTGGTGCAGGAGTACGGGCGCTACTTCGAGATGCCGACCGTCTGCTTCCGCGGCGGCTGCCTGACCGGCCCCCAGCACGCCGGCGCCAAGCTGCACGGCTTCCTCGCCTACCTGATGAAGTGCACCGTCACCGGCACGCCCGTACACCGTCTTCGGCTACGAGGGCAAGCAGGTCCGCGACAACATCCACAGCGCCGACCTGATCGCCGCCTTCGACGCGTTCCGCAAGGCCCCGCGCCCCGCCGCCGTCTACAACATCGGCGGCGGCCGCTTCACCAACTGCTCGATGCTGGAGGCGATCGACGCCTGCGAGCGGATCGCCGGCCGCGAGCTGGACTGGGAGATGGGCGAGGAGCCGCGGATCGGCGACCACCGCTGGTGGATCTCCGACCTCGAGCCGTTCAAGGCCGACTACCCGGACTTCGAGCTGCGCTACGGGATCGACGAGATCCTGCGCGAGATGTACGAGCAGAACGTCGAGCGCTGGACGGCGGCCGCGGCATGAAGCTCTCGGTCGTGATCCCGGCCCAGAACGAGGAGGGGTCGGTCGGCGACACGGTCGAGGGCGTGATCGCGGCGCTCGAGCGCGAGGGGATCGACTACGAGGTGATCGTCGTCGACGACGACTCAGAAGACTCGACCGAAGCGGTCGTCGCCGCGATCGGCGCAGCGCAACCCGCGGGTCCGCGTCCACCGCTCGCACCTACGAACGCGGCTTCGGCATCGCGATCCGGGCCGGGCTCGACGTCTTCGAGGGCGACGCGGTGGCGATCGTGATGGCCGACGCCTCCGACGACCCCGAGGACCTCGTCCTCTACCACCGGCTGCTCGAGGAGGGCTGGGACTGCGCCTTCGGCTCGCGCTTCATGCCGGGCGCCAAGGTCCACGACTACCCGCGCCTGAAGCTGACGTCATCAACCGGCTCGCCAACCAGTTCATCCGCATCCTCTTCCGCCACCGCTACAACGACACGACCAACGCCTTCAAGGCCTACCGGCGCGAGGTGATCGAGACGATCCAGCCGCTGCTCTCCAACCACTTCAACCTCACCGTCGAGATGCCGCTGAAGGCGATCGTCCGCGGCCACAGCTACGCGGTCGTGCCGACCTCGTGGACCAACCGCACCAGCGGCGAGGCGAAGCTGGCGATGAAGGAGATGGGCAGCCGCTACCTCTTCATCGTCCTCTACGTCTGGCTGGAGATGACCCTGAGCCGCGGCGACTACCGGATCATCAAAGGAGCGAGTAAGTAGCGCACCGATCTCTCTCCTGTTCCTTTTCGTTGCCCTGGGCCGAAAAGGAACAGACGAAGGAGTGACTACCGCGTCGGTTCGAAACGCCGGCGCTGACGCTTCCACAGGGGGCCCGGGCGGCGCTTTACCCAGGAGACGTAGGAGGAGATCCGCGGCAGGCCGTGGGTGAGGCCGGGGTTGCCGAACGGGTCCCGCATGGTCATTGCCAGCCAGCGGTCGTGGAGCCGGTTCAGCTCCCATTCCTTCACCTCGGGGTCGCGGCTGGAGGACTCGAAGTGGTACATGATCAGGTCCGGGTCGTAGACGATCCGCAGCCCCTCCTTGTAGGCCTTGAGGCAGTAGTCGACGTCGTTGAAGTTGACCGGGAAAGTCGTCGAGAGTCCGCCCAACCGCGTCGAAGACCGTAGCGCCGGGTCATCAGGCAGGCACCGGTGACGGCGAGGCAGTTACGGGCGATCAGGGCGCAGTTCGAGTAGCCCTTGTAGTCCTCGGCGAAGCCGCGGTGGTAGTGGCCGGGGAGGCCGCCGTCGAAGGCGACGCCGACGTGCTGGAGCCGGCCGTCGCCCCAGAGCAGCCTGCCGCCGACCGCGCCGACGCCCTCCTGCTCGGAGTACATGACCATCCGCTCGATCCAGTCCGGCGTCCGCACCTCGATGTCGTCGTTCAGCAGCAGCAGGTGCTCGCCGTGGCTGCGGACCGCGCCGAGGTTGATCTTGGCCGAGAAGTTGAACGGCCGCTCGTAAGGGACGAGGCGCAGCCGCTCGCCGCCGATCTCGCGCAGCTCCTCGAGCACCTCCGGCGGCGTCGCTTCGTCGAAGACGACGACGATCTCGATAGTTCTCGTAGCTGGAGTCCGTCGAGGATGCTGCGGACGCAGTGGGTGACGAGGACGACCTCCTCGAAGCGGACGTCGCGGCGCTGCCCGGCGGTCGGGATGACGATGCTGACCAGGGGTTCGCTCGCCAGCCGCGGCTGCAGGTGGAGGATGCCCGGATCGAGCGGGTCGCGCTCGACCTCCGCCTGCAGGCCGATCCGGTCGCAGTGCGCCTGCACCGCCCGCTTGCCCGCCTCGAAGGCGTAAGGCTTGGCGGCCTCGCCGCCGCCCGCGGCCGAGCCCTCGAGCATCCGCCAGTGGTAGAGGATCCGCGGCACGTGGAGGACGCGCGCGCGCCTTCTCCGTCACCTTGAGGACGAGGTCCCAGTCCTGGGAGCCCTCGAACTCGGGGTCGAAGCCGCCGACCTCCTCGACCAGCGAGCGCCGCAGGACGCTGAGGTGGCAGGTGTACATCTGCGTGCGCATCCGCTCCGGCGACCAGTCGGGCTTGAAGAAGGGGTCGCGAGTGGTGGCCGGAGGCGGTCGACCTTGTCTTCGTCGGTGTAGAGGTAGTCGGCCTCCGGGGTCGCCGTCGAGCGCCTCGGCGACGTGGGCGAGGGCGTCGGGGTGGAGGAGGTCGTCGTGGTCGAGCAGGGCGACGAACTCGCCCCGGGCCATCGCCAGGGCGCCGTTGGAGGCGGCGACGATGCCGCTGTTTTGCTCGGCGAACTCGACCCGGATGCGCGGAGTCGCGCGCGGCGGCGGCGCTGAGGATCTCGCGCACGTGCGGTTCGGCGGAGGCGTCGTCGACGAGGCAGAGCTCCCAGTCGCCGTAGTCCTGGCCTTCGACCGAGGCCAACGTCTTCCGCAGCACCCCGGCCGGGGCGTTCGTAGACGGGGGTGAGGATCGAGAAGCGCGGCGCGGCCACGGGGTCAGGCGCGGCCGACGAGGCGGAGGAAGAGGTGGAGCAGCATGCCGACGCCGGGAACCGAGCCGAAGCGGTTCTTGACGTTCTGCAGCCGTTCGCGGCCGTCTTCGTACATCGCCAACTTGCCCTTCGCCGCCCCCAGCTCGGCGTCCTTGCCGATCAGCAGGTCGCGCAGCTTCAGCACCTCTTCGCTCAGGCGGTCGATCTCGGCCTGCAGCTCGGGGCGGCTCTCCCCCGGCTGGTCCTCCAGCTCGGCGAGGCGGCCGTGGGCAGCCAGCAGTGAGTCGCGCAGCTGGTCGGTCTCTCGGCGCATCCGCCACCAGCTGCGGTCGTAGCGGCGGACCAATTCCGGCAGAGGCTCGTCGCTGCGCGTGTAGAGGTTGGCCCAGGGGGCGACGTAGGAGGCGTCGTGGTCGGTGTCGCGGAGGAGGCCGTTCTGGGCGATCGCCGCGGACCAGACCTCCGGCGGCTGCACGTTGAGGTGGGTCGCCTCGCCGTAGTCGTCAGGGGTGGAAGAGAGCAGCAGCCGGTCGGTGGCGGCGCAGAGGTTGGCGACGGCGGCGTTCGGCCTCGGCGGGCGGGGATGTGCTCGAGCACCTCGACGCAGACGACGAGGTCGTAGCGCCGCGGCAGCGGCTCGGTCAGGGAGCCGACCCGGCAGTACTCGCGGACCGACTCGTGCACCTCGGAGATCGCGTGCTCGGAGACGTCGATGCCAAAGGCCTCTACGCCCCGTTCGCGCAGCGCCTCGACCAGGAAGCCCATTGGCGCAGCCGGCGTCGAGCACGGGGTCGGCCGCAGGTCGCGGACGATCGCGTCCGCCATC
This sequence comes from uncultured Actinomycetes bacterium, assembly GCA_963779815.1. GTDB lineage: Bacteria > Actinomycetota > Thermoleophilia > Solirubrobacterales > 70-9 > VAYN01. The sequence goes on from CAVZZR010000001.1 coordinate 725,433, forward strand.
GCCCCGAAGAAGCCGAGCCAGTGCTCGTTGCGCTCATACGGGGTGCCGCAATCGTGGCGGTAGTAGATACCGCCCGTAGTCGATGCTCCTGGCCGCCTGCCCGGCCGGGCTGATGGAGGTCGATTGCTCGGGCACCTCTGTTGCAGTGTAGTCAGATATGAACCACCCTGGAGATGGAGGCAAATCTGGAATTAATCGGCCTTTTCGCGCTGCAGTTGCTGCTGACGGCGCTGCCGGCCGTCGCCGCGGCGCTGCTGGCTTCGCGCGCCGGCCTGCGCAGCGAGCCGCTTCTGCTCGCCATTGCCCTCGCCGCCTCGGGGGTGACGGCATTGCTGTGCTTCTGGCTCTACTACGCGGCGCCGATGCTCGGCGAAGCCGGTTCCTTCTTCTTCGTCTTCGCCGCAGTCGCGGCGATCGCCTGGTGCCGGCGGGAGGGAATCGACCGCGACGTGCTCGGCCGGCTTGCCACCCCCTTCGCGCTCTGGGGGCTGGCCAGCGGCTTCGTGCTCTTCCTCGGCTTCCTCCACGGCGGCACCGGCGAGCCGCTGGTGGCGGCAGCGGGGCGGTTCTCGGGCTCGCTGCCGCCCGACAACGACATCCCCCGGTACTTCGCCGACTACTACTTCCACCACGGCCACCAGGGAACGCCGCCGCCGTTCGGAGACTGGCTCTCCAGCGACCGGCCGCCGCTGCAGGTCGGGTACGTACTGGCGCAGCGACCGTTCGGCTGGGACGACTCCGGGCTCCACTACGAGGTCCTCGGGGTGGTCGTCCAGCAGCTCTGGATCCTCGGCCTCTGGGCGCTCCTCTGCGCCGCCCGTCTGACCCCGCAGACCCGCGGCCTCGTCGCCTTGGCCGCGATCGTCAGCGACGTCGGCATCATCCACGCCTTCTTCGTCTGGCCGAAGCTGATCGCCGCCGCCTTCCTGCTGGCCGCGTTGGCGCTGGTCGTTTCCGAGGACTGGCCGCGAGTACGGCAGCGCCCCTGGGCGGGCGCCCTCTTCGCCACTCTCTGCGGCCTTGCCTTTCTCGCTCACGGTTCCAGTGCCTTTGTAGTCCTGGCCCTGCTGGCCGTTGCGGCATGGCGGGGTCTGCCGACCTGGACCTGGCTCGGAACCGCCGCCGCTGTCGGGGTCGTCCTGCTGGCGCCCTGGAGCGCCTATCAGCACTACGCCGACCCGCCGGGGAACCGGCTGATCAAGTGGCAGATCGGCGGCTCGCTGGAAATCGACGACCGCGGCGCCCTGGAGACGATCGTCGACTCCTACCGTCAGGTGGGCGTCGGCGGCGCCCTGGAGAGGAAGTGGAAGAACGTGACCGCGATCATCGATCAGGGCAACAGCGAAGAAGCGGTGGAGAGCGCCTTCGACCAAGTCTTCGCGGGAGACCCCGGCAAGGCGATCGAAACGCTGCGGGGGCCTCGCTTCTTCGGCTTGGTGCCTTTTCTCGGCCTGCTCCTGCTCGGGCCGGTGGCGATGGCGGTGGCCTGGCTGCGGCGGCGACGCTCGCGCAGCTCCGATTGGGACTTCGCCCTTTTCGGGCTCGGCTTCTCCGCTCTCGCCTGTCTGGCATGGGTGCTGCTGATGTTCGGCAACGCCCAGTCCTCAACCGTGATCCACCAGGGAAGCCTGGCGGTGCCGCTGCTCGCCGTCTGCGCCTGCGCCGCCGGCGCCTGCGCGGTCGACATCCGGTTCGGCGCCGGATTGATCGCCGCCAACGTCGCTCTCGTGCTGCTTCTCTACGTTCCCGTTGTCGGCCCGATCCCCGGCAGCTCCTACTCGATCGGCGCGGCGCTGCTTGCCGCCGCCGCGCTTGCCGGCATCGCGTTCCTCACCTTGCGTCCGCTTCGGCACCCGTAGATCGCCTGATCGCGCCAATACACTGCCGCCGCTGATGACGAAATCGCTTCGCAACGCGCCGGTCCTCCTCCTCGGCGCCGCCCTGCTCACGGCCGCCGTGATGGTGCTGGCGCTGACCTGGCATTACACGTTCCTCCAGGACACGTGGGACTACCTGATCAACCGGCGCAGCCTCACTGCCGACACGATCCTCACCCCCCACAACGAGCACATCGTCGTCATCCCGGTGCTGATCGAGTGGGCCTTCCTCCAGGTCTTCGGGATGGACACGGCGAAGCCGGAAATCATCCTGCTGGCGATCAGCCTCGTCACCACCGCCGCCCTCTTCTTCGTCTACGTGGCCCGCCGTGTGGGGCAGTGGCCGGCGCTCTTCGCCACCGTGCTGATCCTCTGCCTGGGGCCGGCCTGGGAGCTTCTGCTCTGGCCCTTCGAGATCAGCCTGATCGGCTCGGTCCTCTTCGGCCTGGCGATGCTGCTGGCGTTGGAACGCGAAGACGGGGTCGGCGATCTCCTCGCCTGCCTCTTCCTCACCCTCTCCTTCGGCTTCTCGAGTCTCGCCATTCCCTTCGCGGCCGCGGCCTTCGTCGTCGTCATGCAGTCGCCGCGCGCGCGCCGCCGGCGCCGCGCCTACGTCTTCCTCATTCCCATCGTTCTCTACGGGGTCTGGTATCTCGGCTGGGGGAGCGATGCCGAATCGCACCTTTCGGCCCGTAACGTCCTAGCCTCCCCGCGCTACGTCGCCGAAGCGATGGCGATCGGGGTCGGCAACCTCTTCGGGCTGGGAACCAACCCGGTCGACGGGATGGCGGAAAAGATCTGGGGGGCGATCCTGCTGACGATCCTCGTGATCGGGATCGTCTGGCGCAAGCTGCAGCGGCCGGGGATCGATCCCCGCTTCTGGCCGGTCGCCGCCGCCGCGGCGACGAACTGGTTCCTGATGGCCTTCAACCAGATGCCGGGCCGCGACCCGGTCGCGAGCCGGTACCAGTACGCCAGCTGCATCTTCATCCTCATGCTCGGCGCCAACCTGCTCGCGGGCGAGCGGATCGGCAGGCGCGGGATCGTCCTCGGGGCGGTGGTGACGGCGCTGGCGATCGGGCCGAACCTGATCGTGCTCGAGAACGGCAGCGACTTCTTCGACAGCCAGACGGTCTACACGCGGGCCGACACGGCGGCGATCGAGATCGCCCGCCGCACGGTCGACCCCGAATTCCAGTTGACGCCGGAAGTCGCCGGGGCCCCCGCCCTGGTCAATATCTACGCCGCCCCCTACCTCGAAGCGGTCGACGAGTTCGGCTCCCCCGCCTACTCGCTATCCGAGCTGGAAGCCACCTCCCCCGCAGTGCGGACCCAGCTCGACATCCTCCTCTCGAAGGCGCTGCCGATAAAGGCGCGGGTGCTGCCGAACTCCTACGACCGGGCCGGGGGCGAGAACTGCATGGCGACCGGCGGCAAATCCGACGAGGTGAAGATCGATCCCGGGACGACCAGGGTCGAAGTCGCGCCCGGTCCCGAAGTCGTGATCTCGCTGCGCCGCTTCGCGACCATCGGCTATCCGGTCAACCTCACCGTCGCGGAAGGCGGGTCGACGACGCTGCTGCGGGTGCCGCGGGACGAAGCGCCGCAGAAGCCCTGGTACCTGCACGTCGAAGCGCCGCAGGGCGCTCGCATCTGCCGCTGAGACCCCCCGCCTACAGCTCCTCGGCGATCCGCGGCGCTTCGCGCTTGAAGATCCAGACCGCCGAAGGCGCAGACGGCGATGAAGATCGCCAGCGGCGGGGAGCAGGCCGGGCCGCCGCCCGCCGCCTCGACCGCGGTGGGCGCGTCGGTTCGCAGCATCCAGACCCGGACCTGCTCGAAGATCACCGCCAGCGGGTTGATCATCAGCAGGTTTCGATCGCGTTCGCTTGTCGAAGGGCTGGCCGTCGATCGGGTAGAGGATCGGCGTCGCGTAGAAGAGGACCTGGGCGGCGACGGTCCAGATGATCGCGACGTCGCGGAAGCGGACGTAGAGGACCGAGAGGATCATGCTGACGGCGGCGGTGAAGCACGAAGAGGGCCAGCAGCGCGAGCGGGAACAGCAGCCAGGTCCAGCATCGGCGTCGACTCCCCAGGCGAGGATGAAGACGAGGACGACGACGAGGTTGAGGCAGGAAGTTGAAGAGCGCCGGTGAGCACGGTGGAGAGCGGGATCACCAGCCGCGGGAACTGGGTCTTGCGGACGACCCCCTCCTGGGCGACGACCGAGGCGACGGCGTTGCTGGTCGCTTCCTGGAAGAAGGTGAAGGGGACGATCCCGAGCAGCAGCAGCACCGGGTAGTTGTGACAGGCTGCTGCCGACTTTGAAGACCTGGGTGAAGACGAAGAGCAGCACCCCGAACAGCATCAGCGGCCGGATCAGCGACCAGAGGTAGCCGAGCACGGTGCCGAAGTAGGTGCGCTTGAACTCGGTCACCGAGATCAGCCAGAGCAGGTCGAAGAAGCGGCGCCGGCCGCCGCCGAGCGCGGAGGGGCCGCGAACCTCGCGCAGCGGTTGCGGAGTGGGGTGGCTGACGGGGGCCGGAGGGTTGATGCCGGGCCGGCTCATCGCTCACCCGTGCGATCGAGGTCGGCGCCGGTCTGGTGGCGGCAGGGTGACGACCCCGCTGGGGGTGTCGACGCCGCCGAAGACGACGAAGTCGATCGCGTTGTGGACGTAGAGGGTGACGGTATGCCCGTCGGCTCGGTTGACGCCGCAGTGGATGAAGTAGCGGCCCTGGGTGAGCAGGTTCTCGATGTCCGCGCGGACCGGTGAAACGCGTCCCGGGCCGCGAGCGGCGAGGAGTCGTCTTCGCCTTCGACGGGGACCCCGAACTGGAAGATGCCGACGCCGTCGGCGTTGGAGATGATGAAGCCGACCCCGACCCTTCGGAACTCCTGCAGCGCTTCCAGCTCGATCCGGACCCGGATTTCCTGATCGCCACCGACGTTGTCGATTCTCTTGCCGTCCGCGTCCTCGATCCAGGCGTCGAGCATCTTCAGCTCGTCGGTCGGGCCGGAGGTCGGGGAGGCGCCCTCTTCGGTCCCCCGCTCGAAGTTCAGCTGCAGGTAGTGGCGGCCGACCTCGCCGGGGTCGCCGAGGTGCTGGATGCGGCCGCCGTCGATCAGCATCGCCCGGTGGCAGTAGCGCTCGACCGTGGTCATCTCGTGGGTGACGAGGACGATCGTCTTGCCGGCCGCTTTCATCTCCTGGAAGGCGTCGGCGCACTTCTGCTGGAAGGCGGCGTCGCCGACCGCCAGCACCTCGTCGATCAGGAGGATGTCGGCGTCGGCCTCCATCATCACCGAGAAAGCGAGTCGGACCAGCATCCCGGAGGAGTAGTTCTTCAGCTTCAGGTCGGCGAATTCGGTCAGCTCCGCGAACTCGATCACCGCGTCGAGGCGGCGCCTCGTCTCCCCGGGGGTGAGGCCGATCATCACCCCGTTGAGGACGACGTTTTCGCGCGCCGTCAGCTCCGGGTTGAAGCCGACGCCGAGCTCGATGAAGGGGGCGATCCTTCCCGCCATCCGGATCGTCCCGGCGTCGGCGCGGTAGATGCTCGCCAGCAGTTTCAGCAGCGTGCTCTTGCCGGAGCCGTTGCGGCCGACGATGCCGAAGAACTCGCCCTGGCGGATCTCGAAGGAGATGCCGTCGAGCGCCCGCAGCTCGCGGTAGTCGCGCCCGGAGAAGGGGTGGACGACCCGCTCTTTCAGCGAGTCGACCCGATTCGTCGGGATGCGGAAGGACTTGTGAAGGTCCTCGACCTGGATTGCGGGGGGGGTATCGGCGGCCATTGGCGTCGTCGGGAGGCTACGGCGCGGGCGCCGTGTATTCGGACTCTAAGTGCTCGCAGGAGATCGTCATCGTCGAGCCTTCAGGCGTGACGAACACGGTCACCCCGGAAATGTTCCGCTCGTGGCAGCGGGTGGCGGCGCCGCGAACGCTCCCCACCCAAGAGGGCATCTCCCGGTGGGCGTCCCCCCCGAAAGAGGTGACGAGCGCGAGGAGCAGCACGGCCCCCGTGGCAACCGGTGCCCAAGGACCTCCTTTGGCCGAACGACCCCGGGAGTCGGCGAGGACGATCGCGGCGCTGGCGATCAACAGCGCCGGGATCATCGCGTAGCGCGCGCCGTTGATGGTGGTGAAGTCAAGCGGCCAGACCATTGCGTCGCCGAGCGAACGCTGGTAGCCGGAGGAACATCACCGCGGCGGTGACCACCGCGATCAAGGCGAAGAGCCTGCCGGAGGTGGCGCGGATGGCGAGGACCGTGAGGACCGTGGCGACGGTGACGCTGATCGCGATCAGGAACGGCCAGCCCCACTCGACCCAGGCTTCGCTGCTGAGTTCGAGCCCGATCGCCGAGCCGCTCACAACCCGTTGCAGAAAGGTGACGAGGATGTTGGTCGTCCAGGTGGGGTCAGATTCGTTGACAGACAGCGTCACCGGCAGCTGGATCGCGAAGGCGATCGCGTAGGCGCCGACGATCAGCCCATCGCGGATGTCGCGGATCGCGACTGCCCGCAGCGCCGCCAGCGGCAGGAAGAAGAAGAAAACCGGGCTGCTGAGCCCGCTGGCGAGGACCAGCAGTGCGCCGAGCGAGGCGCTCCAGGTGGCTTGGGGGCGCCAGAGCAGGAGCCAGAAGACGGCAAAGCTCGTGTGCCAGGGGACGTTGGTGGCGGTGACGACGGTCTCGAGGCCCGCGGCGGGCGGCAGCAGGGCCAAGGCCACCAGCAATGCCCGCAGGTAGGCGCTGCGAATCAGCCCCGCGCTCGCGACCCAGACGGCGAGCGCGCTGAGGGCGACGAGGAGCACGGCGCTGAGGTTCATCACCTCCGGCGCGTCGCGCAGCGGGGGAATCGTCCCCAGCTCTCCGATCAGGCGGGGGATGACGACGAGATATTCGGCGTAGGTGCTGGTCAGGGAGTCGAGGAACCCTTTATCGAGGGCACCGTTGAGGTAGACGGGGCCATCCTCGGCGAAGAGGCCTTTGATCGAGTCCTCGGGACCGACACGGAGGAGCTGCAGCGCGATCGCCAGGGCGATGAAGCAGACGACGACGAGCGCACCTTCCCAGCCGTGGAAACGCAGGCTGTCCGCCGGCGCCGGCCGGAAGAGGGAACGATCTAGGTCGTTTCGAAGCCGCTCGATCACGGGTCCCGTCCTGCCGCGCATCGGGCGCACCTTAGTGGCGGCCCCCGCTCTTTTCCCGGCGCAGTAGGGTTCCACCCTCGAATGGAGCCCCTGAAGGGACTGATCCTCTCCGGCGGCGCCGGCACCCGCTTGCGCCCGATCACCCACACCTCGGCCAAGCAGCTGGTGCCGGTGGCCAACAAACCCGTGCTCTTCTACGGGATCGAGGCCCTGGTCGACGCGGGCGTGAAGGAGATCGGGATCATCATCGCGCCGGAGACCGGCGAGGAGATCCGCGAGGCGGCCGGCGACGGCTCGCAGTTCGGGGCCGAGATCACCTACATCGTCCAGGACAAGCCCGCCGGCCTCGCCCACGCGGTCCTCACCGCCGAGGAGTTCATCGGCACCTCGCCCTTCGTCATGTACCTGGGGGACAACCTGCTCCGCGACGGCCTCCGCGGCCTCGTCTCCACCTTCACCGAGCATGAGCCGGATGCGTTGATCCTGCTGACGCCGGTCGACGACCCGCAGTCCTACGGCGTCGCCGAGCTCGACGCTGAGGACAACATCGTCCGCCTGATCGAGAAGCCGAAAGACCCGCCCTCGAACCTGGCCCTGGTCGGCGTCTACCTCTTCCAGAACCTGATCTTCGACGCGGCCCGCTCGCTGCAGCCCTCCTGGCGCGGCGAGCTCGAGATCACCGAGGCGATCGACAAGCTGATCGACGACGGCCGCAGCGTCCGCTCCGAGGTCGTGCGCGGCTGGTGGAAGGACACCGGCCAGCTCGCCGACATGCTCGAGGCCAACCGGCTCGTCCTCGAGGAGCTCGTCACCTCGATCGAGGGCGACGTCGACGCGGCCTCCAAGGTCGAGGGCCGTGTCGTCATCGGCCCCGGCGCCAAGCTCGAGGGCGCGGTCGTCCGCGGCCCCGCCGTGATCGGTGCCGGCGCCTGCGTCGAGGACGCCTACATCGGCCCCTATACCTCGATCGGCGACGACGTCCACGTCCGCCGCTCCGAAGTCGAGAATTCGATCGTCCTCGCCGGCTCCGTGGTCGAGGACCTCGGCACGCGGATGGAGGCGAGCCTGCTCGGCAAGGAAGTGAAGCTGACCCGCAGCCAGGGGATGCCGCAGACCCTGCAGCTCTTGGTCGGCGACCGCTCCGAGATCAAACTCGTGTAGATGACCGGCGGCAGCCTGTTCGTGCTTGCCGTCGTGCAGCTGGTGCTGATGGCGATGCCCGCCGTCGCTGCCGCCCTCCTCGGCGTGCGGGCAGGTGTGCGCAGCGAGCCGGTCTTGCTCGGGCTCGCCCTCGCGACCAGCGGCCTGGCGGCGATGCTGACGTTCTGGGTGTACTACGCGGTCCCCGTTGCCGGTGCTCCCTGCGCATACGCCGTCTTTTTCGGCGCGATCGCCGCCGCCGTCTGGGCTTGGCGGGGCGTCCCCCAGCAGCGCGACCTCCTGCGGCGGCTCGCGGTGCCGCTGTACCTCTGGGGGCTCGGGTCGCTCTTCATCGTCTTCTTCGGCTTCCTCCACGGGGGAGCCGAATCGGCTCTTGAAACCGCTTCCTTCCGCTTCTCGACGCAGCCTGGTCAGTTCGCCAGCGACAGCTCGATCCCGCTCTTCTTCTCGGAATGGCTGTATGCGGGCAGCCCCGGCTCGCCCCCGCTCTTCCCGCCCGACTGGCTGCTCAGCGACCGGCCGCCGCTGCAGGCCGCCTATGTCCTCACCCAGCGAGTCTTCGGCTGGGACACGGTGACCCTGCACTACGAGTTGATCGGGGTGATGCTGCAGCAGTTTTGGATCGTCGGCATGTGGTCCCTGCTCGCCGCCGCTCGCGTTTCCCCGCGGACCCGCTCGCTGGCGATGGTCGCCACTCTCGTCAGCGACGTGGCGATCGTCAACAGCTTCTACGTCTGGCCGAAGCTGATCGGCGCGGCGTTCATCCTGGCGGCGCTGGCGTTGGTCGCCGCCCCGCGTGCCTCGACGCTGAAAGAGCAGCCCTGGACGATGGTGCTGATCGGCGCCCTCGCCGGTCTCGCCCTGCTCTCGCACGGCACCGGCACCTTCGGGCTGGTCCCGATCGCCGCGGTCGCGCTGTGGCGGGGGCTGCCCGAGAGGCGGTGGGTCGTCGCGGGAGCCGCGGCCGTGCTGGTGGTGATCGTCCCCTGGATGGCGTTCCAGCATTACGCCGATCCCCCCGGCAACAGGCTGCTCAAGTGGTACCTCGCCGGAGCTGCCGAGGTCGACGATCGGGGGGTGGTCGAGGCGACCGTCGACGAGTACGGCGAGGCCGGTGTCGGCGGCACGCTCGAGAACAAGTTTGAAAACTTCGCGACCATGGCCGGCGGCAGCCCCTCGCCCGCGCCTCCGAAGCCGGGGGAGATGCCCTCCGGGGATGTCGTTACCGAGATCGGCGACACCGTCAGCGCCACCGTCGACGGGCGCTTCCGCGACGCCGCCTCGAAAGTGCGCGAGATTCGCCACTGGCACCTGCTCTGGACCGTGGGGCTGCTGATGCTGGCGCTGCCGCTGATCGCGTTCGGGCGCCGGCGAGGCGGTCGGCGTCTGGGGGAAGACTGGCTCTTTGCCCGGCTCTGCCTGATCTTCTTTGTGGTCGGGGTGGTCTGTTGGGCCTTGCTGATGTTCGGCAACGTGGCCGCGAGGACGGTCGTTTCGGCGGGGTCGCTCGCCATGCCGTTGGTGGCCATGGCCGGGCTGATCGCGGGCCTCAGGGCGACCTACCCGCGCTGGGCCGAGTGGCTGGTCTGGGCGAACGTCGTCACCGTCCTCGTCCTCTACCTGCCGACGCTGCCACCGCGACCCGGTGGCGGCTCGTACTCCCTGTTCGCCGCGATGGTTGCGGCCGCGGCCCTGGCCGGCTTCGTGATGCTCGCCTTCTCCTCTCCTCCCCGCCGAACAGTCGAGGACTCGATCGTCGTCCGCTGCTAGCATTTTGCAAGCGATGCCTACTCTCTACGTCCGAGAATGTCCCCTCAGAGCTCTATGAGCGGCTGCGCGGCGAGGCAAAATCAGCCCGGCGATCGATCAGCGCGGAGGCCGTCGAGAGATTGGGTCGCAGTCTCGCCCCACGGACGGGCACTTCTCTGGAGCAGTTCCTTCGCGACGCCGATCGGATCCGCGCCGAGCACGTTCTTCCCGCCGGCTCCCCCACCGCTGCCGAGTTGATCCGCGAAGACCGGGACCGATAGACCGTGGCGGCGGTCGTCGTCGATGCAAGCGTCATGGTGTCCCTCTTCGTGGAGGAGGAAGCGTCGGCGCCGGCTCGGTCGGCTCTGCTCCGCGCCCGTGAATCCGGCCACAGCCTCCACGCTCCCGACCTGATCCTGATCGAGTGCGCCAACGCCTTTTGGAAGCGGGTGGGCCGGGGTGAGCTCGGCCGCGACGCGGCGATGGCGGCGCTCGGGGCTCTGTCGAATCTCGACGATCTCGAGCGGCACGCCCTCGATGCGCCACTCGCCCTGCCGGCCCTCTCACTCGCGATGGCCCACTCTTTGACCGCCTACGACGCCCTCTACGCGGCGCTCGCGGTGCAGCTTGGGGGGACCGTGGTCAGCGGCGACAGGCGTTTCGTCGAGCGGGCAACGGAAGCGGGCCTGCCCGTCGTGAGCGTTGCGGGATAGCTAGCCTGCTGCCCGTGCAAACGCCACCCCGCGCGAAATGAAGCTGCTCGTCACCGGAGCCGCCGGGATGCTCGGCCGCGACGTGCTGCTCGCCGCCGGCAACGCCGGCCACGACGTCGTCGGCTACGGCCGCGCCGAGCTCGACGTCGCCAACCCCGAGGCGCTCGACCGCAGGCTCGACCTCGAGCGGCCCGACGTCGTCATCAACTGCGCCGCCTGGACCGACGTCGACGGCGCCGAGAGCGCCGAGGAGGCCGCCTTCGCGATCAACGGCAAAGGGGCCGGCAACGTCGCCGCCGCGGCCGCCGCAGTAGAAGCCCGCGTCCTCCACATCTCCACCGACTACGTCTTCGACGGCCTCAAGGGCGCGCCCTACGTGGAGAGCGATCAGCCGGCGCCCCTCTCGGCCTACGGGCGCACCAAGCTCGCCGGCGAGGAGGCGGTCGCCGCCGCCAACAAGCGCCACTTCATCGTCCGCTCGGCCGGGCTCTACGGGCTCGGCGGCCGCAACTTCGTCGACACGATGCTGCGCCTGGCCGAGACCCAGAGCGAGGTCACGGTCGTCCGCGACCAGGTCGGCTCGCCGACCTACACCTGGCACCTCGCCTACGGGATCGTCCGCCTGATCGAGGGGATCGAGTACGGCATCCACCACATGGCCGCCGCGGGCCAGTGCTCCTGGTACGAGTTCGCCAACGAGATCTTCGAGCAGGCCAAGGTCGAGTGCCGGGCGCTCTCGATCACCAGCGAGGAATTCGGCGCCGCGGCGCCGCGGCCGGCCTTCTCGGCCCTGGTCAGCCAGCGCGAGCACGCGATCCGGCTGCCCAGCTGGCAGGACGGCCTGGCAGGCTATCTCGCCCAACGACAAGCGGAGGCAAGCGAATGAGACTCCTGGTGACCGGCGCGGCCGGCTTCATCGGCTCCACCTACGTACGGCTGGTCGGCGACGAGCACGACGTCGTCGTCCTCGACAAGCTCACCTACGCCGGGCGGCGCGAGAACCTGCCCGAGGGGACGAACCTGATCGAGGGGGCGATCGAGGACCCGACGGTCGTCCGCGAGGCGATGCAGGGCGTCGACGCGGTCGTCAACTTCGCCGCCGAGTCCCACGTCGACCGCTCGATCGACGACCAGGAAGCGTTCGCCCGCACCCACGTCGTCGGCACCGGGACGCTGCTCGACGCGGCCCGCGAGCTCGGCGTCGAGCGCTACCTGCAGGTCTCGACCGACGAGGTCTACGGCTCGATCGAGTCCGGCTCCTTCACCGAGACCTCGCCGCTCGACCCCTCCTCGCCCTACTCGGCGACCAAGGCGGCCGGCGACCTGCTCGTCTCCGCCCACTTCCACACCTACGGGATCGACGCCTCGATCGTCCGCGGCTCCAACAACTACGGGCCGCGCCAGTACCCGGAGAAGCTGATTCCGCTGATCACCCTGAACGCCCTGCATAGGGACCCGCTGCCGGTCTACGGCGACGGCCGCCAGGTCCGCAACTGGCTCTACGTCGAGGACTTCTGCACCGGCATCCACACGGTCCTGACCAAGGGCAAGGCAGGTGAGGCCTACAACGTCGGCGGCCCCGACGAGTGCGAGAACATCGAGGTCGTCAAACGGGTGATCGAGCTGACCGGCGGCGACGAGTCGCTGATCGAGTACGTCACCGACCGGCCCGGCCACGACCGGCGGTACTCGCTCTCCTCGGAGAAGCTGAAGGCCGAGCTCGGCTGGGAGGCGCAGGTGCACTTCGCCGAGGGCCTCGAGCGGACCGTCGAGTGGTACCGCGAGAACGAGGAGTGGTGGGGCCCGATCCGCTCCGGCGAGTACCGCGAGTACTACGAAAAGCAGTACGGCAAGGCGCTCGGCTAGTGGCGGAGAGGCTGGAGACGAAGCTCGACGGCGTCGTCCTCGTCGAGCCGCAGGTCCACGGCGACGAGCGCGGCTTCATGGTCGAGTCGTTCAGCCGCGACGCCTGGCGCGAGCTCGGCGTCGACGTCGACTTCGTCCAGCACAACCACTCGCGCTCGCGCCGGGGGACGCTGCGGGGGATCCACTTCCAGACCGAGCCGGGCCAGGCGAAGCTGGTCCGCTGCGCCCGCGGCGAGATCCTCGACGTCGCCGTCGACCTGCGCCGCAGCTCGCCCACCTACGGGCAGTGGGAGGCTCACCGGCTCGACGACGTCAAGCACCGCCAGCTCTTCGTCCCGGTCGGCTTCGGCCACGGCTTCGCCGTCCTCTCCGAGGAAGCCGACGTCGCCTACCAGGTCTCCAGCTACTACGACCCGGCGACCGAGAAGGGGATCGCCTGGGACGACCCGGGCGTCGGCGTCGACTGGCAGGTCTCCGACCCCCTCCTCTCCGAGCGCGACAAGACCGCGCCGACGCTGGCCGAGATCGGCGACGAACTGCCCTTCTAGCGTTCGCTCAGGGAATGAAGTCGCGGCCGGGCTCGACCGCTCGCAGCTCGATTCCCTCCTCGTCGACGAGGTAGTCGTAGCCGATCGCTTGGAACTCACGGTCCGGGTCGAGGCGGTTGTAGAGGTCGGCCCGCGCCTGCCGGTCCTCCGGCCTGATCATTTTCAGGTGGTAGAGGCGGAGGTCGGCTGTCGGGTAGTCCCCCTTCGGCGGCGGCCAGGGCGCCCACACCGAGTGCACCCGTTGCTTCCCGTAGCGCGCCTCCGGGTCGGCCTTGAACAGGCAGGCCTTGCGCTTCTGGCCCCAGGTGCCGTCGGCGCGGAAGCGGTCCCGCGACCCCCAGAGCTCCAGGAACGGGACCCAGAGGGCGCCGTCGCCCGCCGCCTCGGCGAGGTCGATCTCAGCTTCGGCCCGGCGACGGAAATCCCGCTCGACCCGCTCGTCGCCGTCGATCCCGAGGAACCAGTCGGGCCCGTGCTTCCAGGCGGCGTTCATCAGGGTGAGGTGGTTGCGCCCGTCCTCCATCTCCTCCTGGGCTCCTGGGGCGACCGTCGCCAACTCGATCACCAGCGGGTGGCCTTCGAGGAACTCGCGGGAGCCGTCGGTGGAGCCGTCGTCGAGGGCGACGACCCCGTCGACCTGACCCTCGAGGTTGGCGAAGAGGTCGGGCAGGTTCTCGATCTCGTCGCGGATCGGCACCAGGGCGAGGATGCGGCGTGGCTTGGCGCGGCGGTCTCGCAGGCGGTCGCGGGCAGCCCGCAGGCGGGTTCGCAGCCGCACCTTCGACCGCAGGCGTTGGAGGAGTGACGGCGGCGGTGGTGGGGCGACAGCCGGCGGTTGCGGCTCCGGCGGGGACGCGGCAAGCGCGCGCACCCGATCCTCGAACAGCCCCGGGTGGACGAGCGGCAGCACCTCCTGGTCGGGCCGCTCGGGGAGGGCGGGATAATCCGTCGCCCGCTCGCGGTCGACATAGAGCACGAGGTTCTGCCGGAACCACCAGGCGATCCGCTCGTCGTTCCAGATCCGCGGTCCGGACGACGTCGAAGGGAACGAAGCCGCGGGCGGCGAACCGCTCGCACCAGTAGCCAGGCCACTGCTCGTTGACGTGGCCGGTGCCGCCTTGCCCCGGGATCGCGGCCGAGAAGGCGATCACGGGACCCAGCGAGGTCAGCAGTTCGACGACCACGAGGTCGAAGCGCCGGCTCTGGGGGGCGGGCCGCGCGAGGTCGACGACCTCGAAGTCCTCAGCCGGGATGCGCAGCGCCGCGCGGTCCACCCACTCGCCGTCGATGCCGAGGATCTCCTCGACGCCGTTCTCGCGGAACTGCTGCAGCCAGGTCCCGGTCCCGCAGCCGACGTCGATCACCGAGGCCGGCTTCGCCAGCTCCAGCAGGACCGGCGCGACCGCCTGGGCGGAGCTCTCGCTCTGCCGTTCGATCAGCCGGAAGTAGTCGCTGCCGTAGGTGGTGGGGGGCATCTCTGCTCTAGCCGTAGAAGGTCTGCATCCCGCCCTCGACTTCGCCCTCGATGTAGTCGAGCCAGGGCGGGGCGGCGGCGGTCTTGCGGGCGAGGAGGATCGTCGTGTGGCCGGCGCTGGTCCAGAGGGAGGAGAAGGGGCGGCTGAAGCGCGCCGGCAGGGGGTAGAAGCCGGCGGTGAGGGCGCGCTGCACCTCGTAGGCGCCGCCGAGGGCGACGAGGTCCCGGAACTCGCGGAAGGCGTAGCCGCGGACGTGGGGGCCGAGGACGCGGACAGAGGTCGGCTGGCGGCCGAGCGCCAGGAGGACGCGGTTGTGGAGGCTGGCCAGGTTCGGGACCGAGAGGACGGCGTGGCCGCCGGGCCGCAGAACCCGGTGCATCTCCGTCATCGGCAGCCAGATGTTCTTCAGGTGCTCGAGGACCTGGTTGCAGACGACGACGTCGGCGCTGCCGTCCTCCCAGGGGAAGCGACCGGTTTCGAGGTCGACGCGGGCGACCTCCAGCCCTTCGCCTCGGCTTCGACCGCCGGGCCCTCGTAGACCTCGATCCCGAGCACCCGCTTCGGCCCCAGGGCGGCGCCGCAACGTGCGCTCAGCTCGCCGTCCCAGCAGCCGACGTCGAGCAGGGTCGGGTCATCGTGCTCGCCGGCGACGTCGCGCAGGAGGCGCTCGATCGTGTCTCCGACCTCGACGAGGACCTGGCTGCAGAGATCGCTCACCGGGCCATCGTCTCAGTCAGGAGCGCGCGCATCGCGGCGACGAAGCGGGGGCGGGAGAACTCGGCGGCGCGCTCGGCGAGGGCCTGCCGGTCCCAGTCGGTGGCGGCGACCCGCTCGATCGCCTCCCGCAGGGAGGCGAGGTCGGGCTCGTCGAGGAGGACGCCGTCGACGCCGTCGCGGACGATGTCGCGGGCGCCGCCGGCGTTCTGGGCGATCACCGGCGCCCCGGCGGCAAGCGCCTCGACCATCGTGATCCCGAAGTCCTCTTCGCCGACGTGGAGGAACCCGGCCGCCTCGCCGTAGAGCCGCTCCAGCTCCTCGCGGGAGATCCAGCCCCGCAGCTCGACGTTCTCCGGCAGCCGCGCCCGCAGCTCCTCTTCCAGGGGGCCGATGCCGACCATCGTCAGCCGCTGGGGGAGGCCGCGAAACGCCTCGGCGACCAGCAGCGGCTGCTTGTAGGGGACGAGCCGGCCGACCCAGAGGAAGCTGCCGCGCTCTGCATTCGGATCGGCGCGCAGCTCCTCGACCTCGACCGGGCGGGTGGACGACGTCGGCGTCGCGGTCGTAGAAGCGGCGGATGCGGTCGCGGACCGCGGTCGAGTTGCCGACCAGCCGGTCGGGCCGCTGGGCCGCGGCCCGGTCCTGCCTGCGCAGCCGGCCGGAGAGCGCACCGAGAACCCGCCCTCGGACCCCGTCGAGCCGGCCCCGCTCGGTGTCGGCGAGCCAGGCGTAGCGCATCGGCGTGTGGCAGTAGCAGACGCAGGGCGTGGCCGGCCGGCGGCGAGGCGTTGATCGCGCACGAGTGCGAGGAGACGACGACGAGGTCATAACCGCTGAGGTCGAGCGAGCGGAAGTAGCGCGGCATGTACGGGAGCAGGTAGCGCCACCGCCCCGGATCGTGCCCGACCTGCCGCAGCCCCGGCAGCCGCGAGGGCTTCGACTCGCGCACGATCCGCGCCGCCAACCGCGGCGGCAGCAGCTCCCGCTCGGCATGGAAAGTAAGAACGTCGACCCGCCCCGCCTCCGCCAACACATCGTCAGCCAGCACCTCGACCACCCGCTCGGCCCCGTGGTACCCCTGGAACCAGTCATGGACGATCGCGACCGGCCGGCCGGCCCAGGGAGGGGCGCTGCTCATGCGCGCCAGCGTAGTCAAAAGGCCCGCGGCCCGAGGCGGGTTGGTCAACCCATGGTTGACTTACGCGCCTAATGCCCGCCGCCACTGTGCTGATCGGTGCCTTCGAAAACGAGCGGACGGTCGCTCGGGCGATTGCCTCGATCCTTGAGCAGACGGAGAGGGACCTAGAGCTGATCGTGATCGACGACGGGTCGCGGGACGGCTCTGCCGCGGCGGCGGAGGCGGCGATCGGGGACGACCCCCGGGGGCGGGTGATGCGGTTGGAGAAGAACCTTGGAATCGCGCGGTCGCTGAATGCCGGGCTGGAGGCTGCTGCGGCGCCGATCGTCGCGATCCAGGACGCCGACGACTATTCGGCGCCAAACCGTCTTGAGCGGGAGCTGGCCGTGCTTGGGACGGAGCCGGACGTTGCCGTGGTCGGCTCGCGGATGCGGGAGGTCGACGCGGACGGTCGGGAGCTGCGGCCGCGGACCAGCTTCGCCGCCGGCGACGTCGGGCCGGTGCTGACGCGGTTCAACCCGATCCCCAACGGCTCGGCCGCGTTTCGCAAGGAGGCGGCGCTGGCGCTGGGCGGCTACGACCCGCGTTACCGCTTCGCGACCGAGTACGACCTCTGGCTGCGGATCGCCGAGCGCCACCGGCTCGTCGCTCTCGACGAGGAGCTCTGCACGCGGGTGATGGGGGGCGGCAACGTCGCCGCCCGGGCCGAGCACGCCCAGCTCGCCGAGGGGATCGCGATCCGGGCTCGGGCGCTGCGCCGTCGCCGCACCGTGAAGGGTTTAAGCGGTCTGCTCCGCCCGGCGCTCTCCTACGCGCTGCCGGTGCCGCTGAAACGGGCGCTGCGCGAACGTCGCGGTCAGGCGCCCTAAGCCGATGCGGCAGAGGTTAGGTGCCCTATCGGGGCCCTAACCTCTGCCGCGCCTGGTGAGCGCGGCCTCGTACTGCTCCCGCGTTCCCTCCAGGAACCGCTCGAGGCTGAGCTCGTCGGCGATTCGTTCCCGCGCCGCGGCACCGAGCCGATCGCGTTCGCCGGCGTCGGCGGCGAGGTCGGCCAGTTGCGCTGACATCGCCCCGATATCCCCCGGCGGGAAGACGACGCCCGCCGCGCCCACGGTCTCGGCGTTGCCGGTGCCGTCGGCGACCAGCGGCGCCAGCCCGTGCGCCATCGCCTCCAGCAGCGCGAACGACATCCCCTCGCGGTGGGAGGGGAGGAGGAAGAGATCGGCCGCGGAGTAGAGGCTCTCCAGATCGTCCCGATGCCCGAGCGCCCGCACCGCCGGCCCCTCGTGGGCGGCGACCTCCTGCCCGAGCGGCCCACCGCCGGCGACGATGAGGACGAGCTCGGCGCCCCGCTCCCGCGCCGCCTCGACGGCGGCGATCGCCCCGAGCGGGTCCTTGCGCTCCTCGAGTTGGCCGACGAAGAGCGCGCCGACCTCCTCGGCGGTGAGGCCGAGCGATTCGCGGGCGCCCTGGCGCAGCTCCGGATCGTCTGCCGCCACCGGCACGCCGTTCGGAACGACGACAAGGCGGCTACGGAGGCCAGGGGGAAGCGCGGCGGCGAGATCGTCGCGCTCGTCGCGCGCGATGCAGATCGTCACCGCCGAGGCCGCGACGGCGGCCCGCAGCCGCCGCCGCACGAGCCGGCCGGCGAGTCCGGTCGAGCGCCGCAGCCGGTGCAGGCCGTGGGTCGTGATCGCCAGCGGCCGCCGGCGCAGGCCCGGCGCGACGAGCATCGCCGCCATGTCGCCGTGGACGTGGACGAGGTCGGCTTCGCGCGCCAGCCGCCGCACGGTCCGCAGCCGCGCCAGCACCGAGGGCACGCCGCGGACGCGGGAGCGGGTGAGGCTGAGCGCAACTCGGCGGTGCTCGTAGCCCTCGAGCCCTTCCAGGAGGTCGACGTAGGTCTCCGCTCCCCCGCCGGGGTGGGGGAGGACGTGCAGGACCCTCCGCGTCAACGCCGCCCCCAGAGGGACGCTGCCAGCAGCGAGAGCTCGATCCCCATCGTCTCGTTGCGCCCCCGAAGCCGCCGCAGCGAGCGCCGCGCCAGCCAGCCGATCGGCGGCTTCGAGCCATCCAGCCGCCCCAGCCGTCGCAGCGCCCGCGCCTTCTCCGGCTCGAGGTCGCCGACCCGCGCCTCGATCTCCCGCGCCGAGAGGGCGATCCGCCGCGCGTTGGTCTCCCGCACCCGCCTCGCGTGCTCGGAGACCCGCGCCAAAGTCGCCCGCGGCTGCCGCCAGCTGACGACCCCGCCGGGGTCCCAGCTGTGCATCGCCGCTTCGTGCCCGCGGGCGGCGCCGCCGTGCTGGACGTAGTCGTAGAGGGGGCGGGGCGACGTAGGCGATCCGCCCGCTGGCGAGCGCCACGGCGGCGATCCACTGGTCGTGGAAGGGGTCGGCGACCGGCTCGCGGGAAGGGGAGCGCCAGGTCGAGCAGCTCACGCGGGAACAGCGACGCCGCCCCGGTCACCGTGTTGGCGAGGAGCAGCGAGGCGAGGTCGGTGTAGTTGTTGCGCCGTCCCCGCCAGAAGGTCTCGGAGACGACGGCGCCGGACTCGTCGACGATCCGCATGTCGCTGTAGACGAGCCGCGCGTCCCCGCGCGAGGCGATCAGCGTCTCCAGCTTCTCCGGGTACCAGCGGTCGTCCTGGTCGGCGAGAGCGACGAGGTCGGCCGCCGCCGGCACCATCCCCAGCGCCCGCTCGAAGTTGGCGTAGAAGCCGAGCCGCTCCGCCCCGACGGAGAGCGTGAAGCGCTCGTCCTCGGCGGTCAGCGCCCGCAGCAGCGCGAGGCCCTCGGGCCCGGAGCCGTCGTCGCTGACGAGGCAGACCCACTCCTCGTGCGTCTGGGCGCGGATCGAGCCGATCTGGCGCTCGAGCAGCAGCGGGTCGGGATCGAAGGTGGCCATGCAGATCGCCACCAGCGGTGCTTCGGCTGCCATCGGCGTCAGTAGGCGCCGTCGCCGCGGACGATCGCCCGCGGCGTCCGCAGCAGGATCGCCAGGTCGGTCAGCAGCGAGAGGTTGTCGAGGTAGTCGCGCTCCATCGCCAGCCGCTCCTCGAAGGTGAGGTCGCTGCGCCCGTAGACCTGCATCGGCCCGGTGACGCCCGGGCTTGACCGCCAGCCGGCCGCGCTGGCGCTCGTCGTAGAGGGCGACGATCGCCTCCTCCTCGGGCCGCGGCCCGACCAGCGACATGTCGCCGCGCAGGACGTTGAACAGCTGCGGCAGCTCGTCGAGGCTGGTGCGGCGCAGGAGCGCGCCCGACCCGGGTCACCCGCGGGTCGTCGCGGATCTTGAAGGCCGGCTCGTCGAGGCTCGGCGAGGTCGACCAGCTCGGGCAGCCGCTGCTCGGCGTCGGCGACCATCGTCCGGAACTTCAGCATCGTGAACGGCTCGCCCGTCTCGCCGGCGCGGCGCTGGCGGAAGAGGACCGGCCGCCCGGTATCGAGCAGGATCGCCAGCGCGATCAGCGCCAGCAGCGGCGAGAGCAGGAGCAGCAGCGGCGCCGGAGACGACCACGTCCATCGCCCGCTTCATCGCCATCGTCGAGCGCGGCGGGTCGCTGAAGCGGAAGTCGAGGACCGGCAGCTCGGCGAGCCGGTTGAGCTCGATCCCCGGGGCCGAGCAGCCCGTAGTGCTGGGGGAGGAAGGTGAGCGCCAAGCCCCGCCGCCTTGCACTCCTCGATCAGCCGCTCGGCCGCCTGCTCGCTCATCTCGCCTTCGGTGACGACGACGCGCTCGATCGCGTGCTCGCGCGCGGTCCGGGAGAGGTCGGCGATCGAGCCCAGGCGCGGCAGCTCGGCCGCCGTCGGCTCCGGTTCGGAGGAGAGGTAGCCGACCAGCGCCAGCCGCGTCTCCGGGTGGATCGCGACGCGTCGGGCGACGACGTCGACCGCGGCCGGCGGGCCGATCACGATCCCGGTCGCGACCGGCGGTCAGGCGGTGCCAGAGGAAGCGGAGGACGCCGCGCGAGGACGAAGCTGCCGCCGAGACTGCCGACGCCGACGGCGATCGCGCTGGCGGGGGAGAGCGGCCCGACCGGGCTCAGCGCGAGCAGTCCGTCGAGAACGAGGACGCCGACCACGCTGGCCGAGATCAGCGCCGGCAGCTCGTCGAGGGTGCTGTGGCGGATCCGCCGGTGGTCGTTGTCGTAGAGGCCGTTGAGCTTCAGCACCAGCATCCAGGAGGGGCTGAACAGCATCGCCCAGAAGAGCGTCCCGACGTCGGTGCTGGCGCTGGTCGCGGTGACCGCGAAGAGGCAGGCGATCAGGACCAGCCCAGTCGGCGAAGGCGAGCAGCCGCCGCAGCAGGGCGCCGCGGCGGCGCGAGCTCCTGGGCGCCGGTCGGTCCGGCGAGCGGGCTCGCCCTCGGCGGGCCGCTGCGCCGCCGGCGCGGCTCGCTCTGCCTGATCATCGGGCGCGCTTGCTCGTCTTCATCCGCACCCTTCGAAACCTGCCTTCAGGCATTTTTCTTCGGGGTTCAGCCGCTGCGCTTCGGCCAGGTCGGCCCGCGCCGCCGCCTCTTCGCCGGCCTGGCTGCTCGACCCGGGCCCGCAGGTAGTAGAGGAGCCAGTTGTCTTCTTCGCGGTCGATCGCCTGCGTCGAGCCGCTCGAGCGCCAGCGGGTAGTTGCCTTCGCGCTCGGCCAGCAGGCCGAGCTGCTTGTAGGGCGAGGTCGCCCAGGGCTCGATCTAGCGCGCGTTTTCGGCGTGGCTGACGGCGCTCGGCGAGGTTGCCGCTCTTCGACCGCCGCGTTGCTGGCGTCGATCTCGCGGTCGACCAGCAGCGGCCCGACCAGGGCGAGCGCGGCGATCCAGGCGACAGCGAGGCCGGCGACCGAGAGGCCGAAGCGGCGGCGGTCCTGGTGGCCGTTCGCCGGCGGCGCGGAGGTGGGCCAGCTGTGCGCAGCGGGCGGCGACGAGGACGCCGGCGGCGAGGAAGAAGACCGACGCCGAGCGCCGCGATCTGCCAGAACCAGTCGATCGCCGAGCAGACCGCGAAGGCGAGGCAGGCGCCGAGCAGCGCCGCGTAGAGGTCGCGCCGCGGGCCCCGGCCGCGCGCCAGGCCGCGAATCCGGTCCACAGCACCGCTCCGACCAGAGCGAGGACGAGCAGCCCGCCGACGACCCCAGCTCCGCGAAGGCCTGCAGGTAGAGCGAGTGGGCGTCGGGTCGGGCTCGGAGTTGTGCCGCAGCAGGTACCAGGAGAAGCGGTAGGTGCCGGCGCCGTGCCCGAGCACCGGGTCTTCGCCGAAGGCGTCGACGGCGACCCGCCAGAACTCGTTGCGGCCGCTGCCGGAGAAGTCGGTGATGTGGCCGGCGGAGCTGCTCGGCGGCTGCAGGTCGGGGCTCGTGAAGCGGTCCCAGGCGCGGCCGCCGACGGCGAGCGCGGCGACGATCGCCAGCACCGCCGCCGCCAGCGCGATCCCTTTCAGCAGCCGCGGGTTGCGGGAGACCGCCAGGGCGCGGCCGGTGAAGCGCGCCCTGGCGCCGCTCGAGCCGGCCGAGCCCGGCGAACAGCAGCGTCGCCAGCAGCGAGCCGGCGGCGAGGATCGCCAGCACTTCGTGGCCCTGGGCGGCGATATGGGGATCGTCGAGGTTCTCGGCGAGGCTGCTGTAGCCCTGCGCCGCCAGTAGGGCAGGGACGCGCGCCGAGGGCGCCGAGCGCAAGGTCGCCGAGCAGCCAGAGGCGGTCGTGGGAGAGCACGATCAGGCAGCCGCAGGCGATCGCCAGCGCCAGCAGGCCGCCGCGCGAGTAGGTGAAGTAGAGCGCCAGCAGGACCGCCGGCAAGCGAGGCGACCGCGACCAGCGCAGGATCGGGCTCGCCGCCCGCCGGCTCAGCCACAGCGCCATC
The DNA here is from genome assembly GCA_963779815.1 of uncultured Actinomycetes bacterium. GTDB lineage: Bacteria > Actinomycetota > Thermoleophilia > Solirubrobacterales > 70-9 > VAYN01. The sequence goes on from CAVZZR010000001.1 coordinate 747,678, forward strand.
CCGGCATCGCGATCCCGAAGATGACGCCGTCGCCGTTCCAGTAGCCGAGCGGATAGCTCAGCCGCGCGCCCGCTTCGCTCCCCTGGGAGACGGAGAGCAGATCCGGCAGCAGGCGCGAGGCGAGGGCCAGGAGAGCGATCGCGATCAGCGCAATTGCGATCCCTTCACCGAAACGTTGCCGCCTCTGGCCGGTTTGGGCGATCAGGAAGGCGGCTATGAAGACTCCGAGGTAGACGAGGACCCGGTCCGCCTCGGTGACGCTCAGCTCGATCGATCCGGACCAGAAGGACGAGAATGCGGACAGAAGCGCCAGTGCCACCGATCAGCCCAGTCGCCCAGTAGAACGGCCGTGCGAGCAGGGCGCCGGCCGGCGGCGCCGAGGACCAGCAGAGCGACCACGATCAGCCATACGGCCAGGCCGGCGACATGACGATCGCTCAGCCCGAAGCCACCGCCGGCCAGCGCCAGGCCGACGATCAGAGGCGAGCGGAGCGATCAGCGCCGCTGATTCCTCTAACCTTGCGCGCCATGCTTCGGACCCCCCATCGCCCACGGCCCGGGCCCGAGGCGATCTGCCCTTGTCGCTCGTTTCAGTGCTTGCTCTGCTGGCATTTGCGTGCGCTTTCCGGCTCTCGTCCAGGCTGAAACCGTCTACGAAACCCCGGAAACCAACGCGATTCCGGAAAACAAGACCCCGTCTACGCACAAGACTACGACCGACTCCGGACGCGAAAGTTCCGCCCAAGGCGGATGCTTCGAAAGACGGCGGCCCAAGGCGATCGGGGGCTCAGAACAGGATGAATCTTCCGAAAAGGGCGGGGCAATCACGGGCAATCCAAGCACTCCGGGAGGAGGCGGTGAAGCCCAGAGTAGAGATGGCGAGGGCGCCAAGGTCGCGAACACGCAGCCGGGCGGCAGGTGCCAGGACGCCGAGCCGCTGGCGACGACGACCAACGCCGCCGACGACTCGTCCTCGCCCCTGGTCCCGATCCTGATCGCCGTGGCCGTCCTTGCGGCTATATCCGTCGGGGCGGTCGCTCTACCGCCAGCGTCGCGGCGGCGGCCGAGTTCTCGCCCAACGCGAGCTGACCCCGAGGTAGAGACCGATGCTTCGAATGACTAGGCAGGCCGCTGCGCCCGTGCTGGCGCTGGCGCTGGTTGTCGCGCTGGCCTTTGCCGCCACCGCGCAGGCCGTGCCCGCGAAGTTCTGGGGCGTGGTCCCGCAGTCCACGCTCACCACCGAACACTTCCAGCGCCTCGGCATGCGGCGGCGTGGAAAGCGTCCGTATTCCCATCGGCTGGGCCGCCCTGCAGCCGCAGAGCGGCGGCCAGATCAACTGGGGCGGTGTCGACGAAGTCGTCGAAAGGGCGGCGCGCGCCGGTATCGACGTGCTGCCGACGATCACCGGCGCTCCCACCTGGGCGGTGCCGACCGCGGCCGTTCCCGGCGGCCGTGGCAGCAAGGCGCCGGCTCGCTTGCCGGTCAGGGGCGCGGCCGCCACGGCCTGGAAGGCCCTGCTCTCGGAAGCGGCAGCCCGTTACGGGCTGGACGGCAGTTTCTGGGCCTCGCATCCCGGACGTGCCGGTGAGGCCGATCCGGACCTGGCAGATCTGGAACGAGCCGAACTTCAAGTACTTCGTCGCCAAGCCCAACCCGGGCGAATACGGAAAGCTCGTGAAGATCTCCAACGCCGCGTCCTGAAGGCGGGCGACCCGGGCGCGCAAGTGGTCCTCGCCGGCCTCTTCTCGCAGCCCAAGGGCGGGCGCCACGTGCGCACCGTCAGGGGCAAGAAGAAGGTCGTCAACCGCCAGCCAACGCAACTACTTCGCCAGCTACTTCCTCGAACAGATGTACAGGCGGACGCCCGGGGATCAAGTCGAGGTTCGCCGGCGTCTCCCTGCACCCCTACGCCGGCAGCTGGCAGTAGCTGACGCCGGAGATCGAAGAAGTGCGCAAGGTGCTGAGGGCGGCCGGCGACCCGCGCAAGGGCCTCTGGCATCACCGAGATCGGCTGGAGCTCGGGCCGCCGAAGTCCGACGGCTCCAACGTCGTTCGCCAAGGGCCCGGCCGGCCAGGCGCGGGAACTGAGGGGCGCCTTCCGGCGCTGCTCAAGTCAAGCAGAGCAAGTGGCGGATCCAGCGCCTCTACTGGTTCTCGGTCGACGACGCGCCGCGACGTCTGCAACTTCTGCGACGGCTCCGGCCTCTTCGGCCGAAGCTTCACGCCGAAGAGGTCCTGGTTCGAATACGTCAAGTTCACCGGCGGCAGCCCTGAGCCAGTCCGCGCCAGGCCCACGTTGCTCGGCCGCAAGAACGTCCAGCGGCGGACGGTGTGCGACCTCCAGTCAAGCCATCGCCTGAGCCGGCCGGTCGAGATCTGCGTAAGATCGGTGGGTTGGCCACCACCGCGAAACCGAGACGGAGATCCGACCCGCTGGCGCCGTTCAGCGCGCCGGTGCGGCGCTGGTTCGAGGCCTCCTTCGAGGGGCCGACGCCGGCCCAGGCGGGCGGCTGGGAGGCGATCTCCGGCGGCGAGCAACGCGCTGATCTGCGCCCCCACCGGCTCGGGCAAGACGCTCGCCAGCTTCCTCTGGGGGATCGACAAGCTGGCGCGCGTCCGAAGACCTGGGGACCGGCGTCCGGCTCGTCTACGTCTCGCCGCTGAAGGCGCTCTCCTACGACATCGAGCGCAACCTGCGGGCGCCGCTGCGCGGGATCGGCGCCGAGATCTCGGTCGGGCTGCGGACCGGCGACACCTCGCAGAAAGAGCGGCGGGCGATGGCGAAAACGCCGCCCGACATCCTGATCACGACCCCGGAGTCGCTCTACCTGATGCTGAGCAGCAGCGTGCGGGAGATCCTCGCCGAGGTCGAAGCGGTGATCGTCGACGAGATCCATGCGGTGGCGCAGACGAAGCGGGGGGCGCATCTGGCGCTGACGCTGGAGCGGCTTGACTCGGCTTGTTCAGGAGGGGTTGGAGGAGGGGGTCGGGGGGTCCTCCCCGGACAACAGCGGGGAGGGTCCGGGGAGGACCCCCCAACCCTCCTCCTCACCAGCCGTGCCCGGGGTTCAGCGGATCGGGCTTTCGGCTACGCAGAGGCCCCTTGAGCGGATAGCGTCAGTTCCTCGTCGGTCCGAAGAGGGAGTGTCGAATCGTCGATGCGGGGCAGAAGAAGGCTCTGGACCTGGAGATCGTGGTTCCGGTCGAGGACATGGCCGATCCAGGGGCTCCTGCCTACCCGAGCGAGGACGGGCCGCCGCCGACCGAAGTCGAGCCCTCGGCCCACGTGAGCTCGATCTGGCCCGCGATCTACCCCAAGCTCCTGGAGCTGGTCCAGGAACACACCTCCACGATCATCTTCGTCAACAACCGCCGAGCCGCCGAGCGGCTGGCGAAGAGACTCAACGAGCTTGCGAACGGCGAAGGGGAACAGGAGCTACCAGCTACCGAGCAAGCGGGCCATAAAACGGATCGAGGGCGAGTCGGGGGAGTCCTCGGCGGACCCTCCGCCGATACAGTTGTCCGGCGAGGACTCCCCCGACTCCCCCACCGATTACGAAGAGATAGCCCGCGCCCACCACGGCTCGCTCTCCCACGAGGAGCGCTCCGTGGTCGAGGAGATGCTGAAGTCGGGCCAGCTGCCCTGCCTCGTCGCCACCTCCTCGCTGGAGCTGGGCATCGACATGGGCGCCGTCGACCTCGTGATCCAGGTCGAGTCGCCGAAGTCGGTGACCCGAGGGCTGCAGCGGATCGGCCGCGCCGGGCACCGCATCGGCGAGGTCTCGAAAGGCCGGATCTTCCCCAAATACCGCGGCGACCTGCTCGAGTGCGCGGTCGTCGCCCGCCGCATGCGCGAAGGCGGAGATCGAGGAGACGACGATCCCGCAGAACCCGCTCGACGTCCTCGCCCAGCACCTGGTCTCGATGGCCGCCCTCGACGAGTGGGAGGTCGACGAGGTCGAGCGGCTGGTCACCGCCACCCAGTCCTTCCACGACCTCTCCCGCGAACAGCTGGAGAACGTCCTCGACATGCTCGACGGCCGCTACCCCTCCGACCGCTTCGCCGAGCTGCGGCCGCGGATCGTCTGGGACCGCACCAACGGCACGATCCACGGCCGCAAAGGCGCCCGCCAGCTGGTCGTCACCAACGCCGGCACGATCCCCGACCGCGGCCTCTACGGCGTCCACCTGCCCGACGGCCGCCGGGTCGGCGAGCTCGACGAGGAGATGGTCTACGAGGCCCGCGCCGGCCAGACCTTCCTGCTCGGCGCCAGCACCTGGCGGATCGAGGAAATCACCCGCGACCGGGTGATCGTCACCCCGGCCCCCGGCGCCCCCGGCGCCGTCCCCTTCTGGAAGGGCGACGGGATCGGCCGCCCCGCCGAGCTGGGCCGGGCGATCGGCGCCTTCGCCCGCGAGGCGGTCACCGCGAGCCCGGCCGAGCTGGCCGCCGAGTACGACCTCGACCAGCGCGCCGCCAACAACCTCGTCTCCTACCTGCGCGAGCAGCAGCAGGCGACCCGGGTCGTCCCCTCCGACGAGACGATCGTCGTCGAGCGCTTCCGCGACGAGATCGGCGACTGGCGCCTCTGCATCCTCTCCCCCTTCGGCGGCCGCGTCCACTCCGCCTGGGGGCTCGCCCTCGCCGCCAAGATCCGCGACGAGCGCGACCTCGAGGCCGACGCGATCTGGTCCGACGACGGCATCGTCATCCACCTCCCCGACGCCGACGAGCCGCCGCCCGCCGACCTCGTCCTCATCGACCCCGACGAGATCGAGGACCTCGTCGTCGGCGAGCTCTCCGGCAGCGCCCTGTTCGGCGCCCGCTTCCGCGAGAACGCCTCGCGCTCGCTGCTGATCCCGCGCGCCTACCCCGGCAAGCGCACGCCGCTCTGGCAGCAGCGGCTGAAGTAGCAGAGCCTGCTCGAGGTGGCGCGGGACTTCCCCCGCTTCCCGGTCATCCTCGAGACCTACCGCGAGTGCCTGCGCGACGTCCTCGACCTGCCCGCCCTCGCCGAGCTGCTGGAAAAGCTGCACTCCCGCGCGCTCAGCCTGGTCGAGGTGGAGACGCCGACCGCCTCGCCCTTCGCCTCCTCGCTGCTGTTCGACTACGTCGCCACCTACATGTACGAGGGGGACACGCCGAACGCCGAGCGGCGGGCGGCGGCGCTGGCGCTCGACCGCGACCTCCTGCGCGAGCTGCTGGGCCAGGAGGAGCTGCGCGAGCTGATCGACCCCGAGGCACTGGAGGAAGTCGAGGAGCAGCTGCAGCACCGCACCGAGGCCGGCCGCGCCGGCGACCGCGACGCCCTGCAGCAGCTGCTGCGCAACCTCGGCGACCTGACCGCGGACGAGTGCGAGCGAGCGGGTCGCCGAGGGCTACTCGGCCGCCTCGATGCTGGAGAAGCTGGTCGCCGAGCGCCGCGTCGCCAAGGTCCGGGTCGCCGGCGAGGAGCGCTACATCGCCGCCGAGGACGCCGGCCTCTACCGCGACGCGCTCGGCGTGCCGCCGCCGCCCGGGCTGCCGGAGACCTTCCTCGAGGAGCACCCGGACGCGATGCGGGCCCTGGTCCGCCGCTGGGCCCGCACCCACGGCCCCTTCCCGACCGCGCGCCGGCCGAGCGCTACGGCGTCGACCCCTCGCCGGCCCTGCGCGAGCTCGAGAGCGAAGGGGCGATGGTCCGCGGCGAGCTGCTGCCGGGCGGGACCGAGCGCGAGTGGTGCGACTCCGAAGTCCTGCGCCGGGTCCGCCGCGCCAGCCTCGCCCGCCTGCGCAAGGAGGTCGAGGCCGCCGACACGCGACCGAGCTCGCCCGCTTCCTCCCGAGCTGGCAGAACGTCGACGCCTTCCGCCGCGCCGGCGCCGGCCTCGACCGCCTGCGCGAGGCGCTGGTGCCGCTGCAGGGGGTGGCGCTGACCCCGAAAGTCTGGGAGGGGGACGTGCTGCCGCGCCGGCTCGGCGCCTACTCGCCGAGCTGGCTCGACGAGCTCTGCACCAGCGGCGAGCTGGTCTGGGTCGGCGCCGGCGCCCGCGGCCGCTCCGACGGCCGCGTCGCCCTCTACTTCCGCGAGGACGTCCGCCTCGCCGGCCCGCCGCCGGCCAACGCCAAGCTGGAGCCGCCCACGGGCGAGGTCCACGAGGCGATCCGCGAGCGCCTCGCCGCCGGGCCCTCGTTCTGGCTCGACCTGCTCGCCGACCTCGACCACCCCGCCGAGGACCTCCACAACGCGCTCTGGGACCTGGCCTGGAGCGGCGTCGTGACCAACGACGCCTTCGCGCCGCTGCGGGCGCCGCGCCTGCGGGCCGTGCCGCCCTCCGAACGCCCGGGCGGCCGCTTCGCCCGCCGCCGCGCACCACCGGCGCCGCCGTCCAGGGCCGCTGGTCGCTGACCGCGCCGCTCTTCGCCAACGCCCCCGGCCCGGGCGCCCGCCTGCGCGCCCAGGCCGAGCTGATGCTGGAGCGCTACGGGATCGTCACCCGCGAGACCGTGCTCGCCGAGGGCATCCCCGGCGGCTTCTCGACCCTCTACGGGGAGCTCGGCAACCTCGAGCTGCTCGGCACCGCCCGCCGCGGCTACTTCGTCGAGGGTCTCGGCGGCGCCCAGTTCGCCCTCCCCGGCGCGGTCGAGCGCCTGCGCTCGCTGCCCGAAGCCGACGGCTCCTATCTCGTCCTCGCCGCCACCGATCCCGCCAACCCCTACGGCGCCTCGCTGCCCTGGCCGAAGCTCGAAGGAGGCCGCCGCCCCGGCCGCACCCCCGGCGCCCATCTGCTCCTCCGCGACGGCGAGCCGCTCGTCTTCCTCGAGCGCGGCGGCCGCGGCCTCCTCCGCCTCCGATCGCGCCGGCGTGAGCTGGAGGCGGCGATGCGCGCCCTCGCCGAAGCCGTCGGCGCCGGCCAGCTGCCGAAACTCGCGGTCGAGAAACTCGACGGCGAGCGGTGATCGGCTCCGGCCACGAGGAGACCCTGATCGGCGCCGGCTTCAGCCGCGGCCCGCGGAAACTGACCGCCTCGGCCTGATGTACGGGAAATCCGTGCATCGATGCACGGATTTCCCGTACAAAGCCGCACGGATTTCCCGTACACTCATGTGCGGTGAATCCGTTCATCTACCAGGGCCCGTTTCCCCGCGCCCATCTCATCGACCGCCGAGCTGAGCTTGAGGCTCTGCAGCATGCCGCTGCCAATCGGGTTGCGATCCGGCTTGCGGCTCCCCGTCGTTTCGGCAAGAGCAGCCTTCTGGAAGCCCATATCGCCGTCATGCGCGAAGCGGGCCATCGCGCGGTGCGGGTCGATTTCTCCAAGGTGGCCACCGTCGGTGATGCTGCCGCGCGGGTCGCCCACGCCTACCGGGACCTTCCCGCCGACCCCCGGCGGGTGGTGCGTCGCTGGGCGTCGCGGCTTGGCATATCGGCAGCGCCGGGCGGCGTGGGAATCAGCGTTTCCCCGGCGCAGGTCCCGGCTGGGCCCGGACGAGGCGCGGGCCGCATTGCTCGAGCTCCTCGACGTGCCACGGGCGCTCTTCGAGGGGGACGGCGTCCTCACCGTCGTCTGCTTCGACGAGTTCCAGGACCTGCTGGTCGCCGATGACGCCCTCGACGGGCTGATGCGATCCGTCATCCAGCATCACGTCGAGTCTGCGACTTATGTCTTCGCCGGCAGCCAGCCGTCGCTCATGCGGGCTCTCTTCGCGGACTACGAGCGTCCCTTCTACGGGCAGGCCAGACCGATGCCGCTGCCGCCGCTGCCACCGGCAGAAGCGGCAGCGGATATCGAAGGGCTGTTGCTGCGCGACGGCCTCGACCCGGCGAGCGCAGTCGACGAGCTGCTGGCGTTCAGCGGCGGTCACCCCCAGCGCACGATCCTTCTCGCTCACCACCTGTACGAGCTCCTCGACGAGGGCACGGCGGAAGATCCGGCGTCGGACGCCGTCGCGGCGACCGTGGAGACCGCCGACGCGCTGCATGCGGTTTGGGACGGGCTCGACCGCAACGAACGGGTCGTGCTCCTCGCGCTGCGCGGACGGGCAGGCCCCCGCGGGGAGCATCGTCTCCGAGCGAGCATCGCATCCCCCGCTCGAGCCTCCGCGACGCCCTCCTGCGCCTCGTAACCGATCAACAGCTCGTCGGTGAAGACGGCGACGGGCATCCTCACCTGCTCGATCCGCTCCTCGCGGAGTGGCTGCGTCGCAGGTAGTCACGGCCGATTTCGGCTCGCCGGCCAAACCATTGCCATAATCGATGCAGTGGCGGAGGCAGATCAGAGTGCAGTCCAGCTGCTGAAGAGCGTGCCGCTCTTCGCCGACCTGGAGGAGGGGGAGCTGGAGAGCTTCTCCCACGTCGCCGTGCCGCGCACCTTCCCCGCCGGGACCCGGGTCTTCCACGAGGGCGACGATTCCGACGCCTGCTACATCGTCCGCGAGGGCAGCTTCCGGGTCACCCGCGAGCACTCCGACGGGCGCGCGATCACCCTCGCCACCCTCGGCCCGGGCGAGGTCTTCGGCGAGCTGGCGATGCTCGACGGCGACAACCGCTCGGCCAGCGCCGAGGCGCTCAGCGACGGCGAGCTGCTGCCCTCCCGGCCGACGACGTTCGCGCGCCTGCTGGCCCGCCATCCCGAGATCTCGCTGAAGCTGGTCGCCGCGCCTCGTCCGCCGCCTCCGCGCCGCCAACGAGCGGATCTCCCGCCAGTCCTTCCAGACCGTCCCCAGCCGCGTCGCCGGCATCCTCTCCCAGCTCGTCGCGAGGCCCACGACGGCGACGGCGACCGGGAGGAAGAGGTGACGATCCAGATGAACCAGACCGACCTCGCCCAGCTCGCCGGCACCTCGCGCGAGTAGCGTCAGCCGCTTCCTCGCCGAGCTCGAGCGCGCCGGCGTCGTCCGCTCCGGCCGCGGCCGCGTCACCGTGCTGGAGCCCGGCCAAGCTCCGCAACTACATCTACTGAGCCGGGGGGCACCCTGATCTCCCTGACCTCACCGAAAAGGCTGGAGCTGCCCTACCGGTGGAACGACCGCGACGGGGTCGTGCGCGTGGAGATGGCGATCAACGACGATCCCGATCGCTTCGGCGGCGAAATGTTCGCCCGCGGCTTTCCCTTCTGCCGGGCGACGATCGAGCCCCCGGCGCTCGGCTACAACGACATGCTCGGGTGGATCCAGCTGGTCGACACAGACGACGAGCCCGGCTTCCAGGTCGACTTCTTCGAACCGCTCGGCAAGGTGCCCCACCCGTTCGCCTTCTTCGGGTTCTCGCCGATCATGTTCGACTCCCCCCACACCACCTACCCGAACTGGGACTTCCTGGCCCACACCTTCCTCTGCGGGATGGGGGGCAAGTTGCTCGAACAGACCGAAGCGGGGCGCCGCGAAGTTCGGCCCATCCTCGGCTTCAGGTGGGGGTTCACGAAACGCGGGACCGAGATCGACCCGTTCGGTCCCCGAGTCCTCGCGGTCGAGGACTGGGACCGGCACCTCGGCTATCTGCGCGGGACGTTCCGCGACTGGGAGTTCCCCCCGGCTTCTTCGACCACCCGCTGCCATGACCGACTCCTCCGCCGCGCGCCGTCGCATGGTCGAGCGCCAGCTGCGGGCGCGGGGGATCGAGGACGAGCGGGTGCTGGCGGCGATGGCGGAGGTGCCGCGGGAGGCACTTCGTGCCGCCGGCCCTGCGCGACCGCGCCTACGCCGACTCGGCGCTGCCGATCGGCGAGGAGCAGACGATCTCCCAGCCCTGGATCGTCGCCGCGATCTGCCAGGCGCTGGAGCTCGACGGCTCGGAGCTGGTGCTCGAGGTCGGGACCGGCTCCGGGTACTCGGCGGCGGTGCTCGCGCGGCTCGCCGCCCAGGTGGTCAGCGTCGAGCGCCACGAGGCGCTCTCGCGGAAGCGCCGCGCGAGGTCCTGCGCGTCGCTCGGGGTCGGCAACGTCGAGCTGGTCGTCGGCGACGGCAGCCTGCGGCGTCCCGGAGCGGGCTCCCTACGACGCGATCGCCTGTCCACGCCGACCGCGCCGGCGCCGCCCCCCGCACTGCTCGAGCAGCTGGTCGACGGCGGCCGCCTGGTCGCTCCCGCTCGCCTCCGGCGAGGCCGACATGCTGACGCTGCTGCGCCGCGACGGCGAGAGCTACGAGCGCGAGGTGGTCGGCCCCTGCCGGTTCGTGCCGCTGATCGGCGAGGAGGGGTTCAGTGCCTGAGCGCCGCCGCGCTCAGCAGACCGGGCTCGGGTCCTTCCGTCCTTGACGACTTCGTCGCCGCCGCCGCAGATGATCGCCTTGTCGCGCTGGCCGTCGAGCGGCGTCGATGAAGTCGTTGCCGCCCTTGCCGATGAAGGTGTCGGCGCCGAGGTGGCCGAGCAAGCTGTTGCGCCGTTGTCCCCGATCATCACGTCCGGCCCGTCGGAGCCCTCGAGGCTCTCGTTGTCGCCGAGGATCTGGTCGGGGGTGCCGCAGCCGGCCGGGCCGCCGGTGCCGCCGAGGGTGATCCGCAGGGTCGCGTTGGAGCGGGCGTAGGAGACGGTGTCTTCGCCGGGGCCGCCGTCGAAGAGGTGCCCCTGGCAGGACCGCGACCGAGGAGACCAGGAGGTCGTTGCCGGGGCCGCCGTGCAGCTGGTCGCCGCCCGGGTCGGCGTAGAGGACGTCGTTGCCGCCGTTGCCTTGGAGGCGGTCGTTGCCGTGGTCGGGGCCGTTGTAGTTCTCGCCCGCTTCCAGCACGTCGTCGCCGGGGCCGCCGAACAGGTTGTCGTTGCCGGCGTTGCCGTTGATCCGCACTTTGGCGCTGGCGGGGACGCTGGGGTCGACGACGATGCTGTCGTTGCCGGCGTCGCCGGTGACGACGATCAGCGGCCGCGTTGCCGGCATCGGGGCAGACTCGCGTTGCCGTTGAGGGCGGGGCTGGCAGCCTTCGCCGGCGAAGATCGGATCGCGGAGGAGATCGTCCAGCCGCCGTCGCCGCGGGAGATGCGGATGTCGTCGCTGGGGGCTCGCCCTGGACGACCAGGCTGGAGCCGTCGAGGCCCTGGTTGAGGATCGCCGTAGGCGAGGCTCGGCGGCGGCGGGGCTTCGGGGCCGCAGGAGGTCTCGATCGAGAAGCCGTCGCAGGCGTCGGTGCCGGGGCCGCCGAAGGCCTTGCCGCCGCCACCGCCGCTCTCCAGGTCGTCGTTGCCGACGCCGCCGTCGAGCCGGTTCGCCTGGCCGTCGCCGACGAGCGTGTCGGCCTGCGGGGAGCCGACCACGTCCTCGAAGCCGCTGAGGTCGTCGTGGCCGTCGCCTTTGGCCTTGTTGGTGGCGAGGTTGACCTCGATGCCGCCGCGGGTGGCGCTGGCGTAGGAGACGATGTCGTTGGCGCCGGGGCCGCCGGAGAGGTGTGTCGGTGCCGTTGTCGCCGCGGACGATGTCGCCGTCGCCGGGGCCGCCGTCGGCGTTGTCGATGCCCGGCCCGCCGAAGACTTCGTCGCTGCCCTGGCCGCCCTCGAGGTGGCTGTCGTCGCCGGGGCCGCCTTCGACGTGTCGTCGCCGCCGCCGCCGTCGATCGTGTCGTTGCCCTTGTCGCCGAGCAGCTTGTCGTCGCCGGCGCCGCCTTCGATCTTGTCGCTGCCCTGCTGGCCGTCGATGAAGTCGTTGCCGCCCGCCGCCGTTCAGCTTGTCGGGGCCCTTGGCCGACGATGAAGTCGTTGCCCCCGCCGCCGTTAAGGCCGTCGGCGCCTTTGGAGCCGGAGAGCCTGTCGTCGCCGGCGCCGCCCTCGAGCATGTCGGAGCCGGTTTCGCCGAAGAGATGGTCGTCGCCGCCTTCGCCGTAGAGGGCGTCGAAGCCGCGGCCGCCGCTGATCGTGTCGTTACCGGGGCCGCCGCAGATCGTGTCGTTGCCGTTGGGGCCGCCGGTGATGACGTCGTTGCCGCCGCCGCCGTAGATCACGTCGCTGGCCTTTTGCCGACGATGTGGTCGTTGCCGGCGGTGCCCATGATCGTCACCTGCTTGCCGTCGCACTTTTTCGCCGCGCCTGGGCCGCGCAGAGCAGCAGCAGTGCGAGGCCGCGAGGACGAAGAGGGCAGGACGGCGCGAGAGCCGCGAACTTTGCTGCGCATCCCTGAGCACATCGGCGCGGGATTGCCGTTCTTCAGCTTCGGTCAGAAATCACCAAATAACTCGTCCAGAACCCTCGGACAGACGTCCAGTCACGTTTGAAGGCCGCCTCCGTCAGATACGCTCGCAGCCTGATGCGAGGCGGCATCTACGTCCTCAACTTCTACTCGGCGGTCTTCGTCGACCAGCTGAAGCGCGGCCGCAAGACGGCGACGATCCGGCTCGGCGACAAGAGCGGCAAGTACGAGCGGGGCCAGGTCGTCTGGATCACCGTCGGCTTCCGCCACAGCCCGCGGGAGAAGATCTTCACCGCGGTGATCGACGACGTCGAGGTGAAGCGACTCGACGAGCTCTCGCGCCGCGACATCGAGCACGACAATCCCGAGTTCCGCCGCCTCGAGGACGAGATCAATTTCCTCGAGCAGATCTACAGCCGCCCGGTCAACGCCAGCGACATCGTCACCGTGATCCGCTTCTCGCAGATCGTCGAGCCGCCCCGGGCGCACCTCGGCAACGGGGAGACCCCGCACCGCAACTGAACCGATGCCGGTTCGGCTCGTATAGGTGGGCGATGGCCGAGTACGCCTTCCTCACGACCTGGCTGCTGGAGTCCCGGCGCGAGCCGGTCTGGGAGGCGATCCACGACCAGGAGGAGCTGGCCGAGCTGGTGGCGCGGGGTCGAGGAGGCGAGCGAGGTGCGGGCCGGCGAAGACGGCGGCCTCGGCAGCGTCTCGCGGATGGTCTGGAAGAGCCTCCTGCCCTACCGGGTCTACTTCGAGGTGACGACGACCCGGATCGAATACCCGAACCTGATGGAGGGCCACGCCGTCGGCGAGCTCGAAGGCGTCGGCCGCTGGCGGCTCTACGAGCAGGACGGGGTCACCGCGGTCCTCTACGAGTGGAACGTGCGCACGACGAAGCCCTGGATGAACCTGCTGGCGCCGCTCCTGCGCCCGGCCTTCGAGTGGAACCACGACTGGGTGATGCGGCGCGGCGGCGAGGGAATCGCCCAGCTGCTCGGCTGCCGGTTGCTGGCGATCGACTGAATCGCTATCTTTCTCTTGTTGGCACTCTAACCCTGAGAGTGCCAAGCGCCGCTCAATCCAGGTTTTGGCTCTAGAAGCGGCGTTCTCGACTTTCCATCACAACACTTACCGATAACGGAGGTTCACGGATGAAGCTGAAGCCCCTCGGGGACCGGCTGATCGTCAAGCCGATCGAGGAGGAGGAGACGACCGCTAGCGGCATCGTCCTCCCGGACACGGCCAAAGAGAAGCCCCAGAAGGGTCAAGGTCGTGGCTGTCGGCGACGGCGAATGGGACGAGGACGGGGAGAAGCGCATCCCGCTCGACGTCGCGGAGGGGGACGAGGTCCTCTACTCCAAATACGGCGGCACCGAGGTGACCGTCGAGGGCGACGAACTGCTCGTCCTGCGCGAGTCGGACGTCCTGGCCAAGGTCGGCTGAGCGCCAACCGGACTTACGTAACCAAGGAGGACTGAACACAGATGGCTCACAAGGAGCTGAAGTACGCAGAGGATGCCCGCGGGGCCCTGCAGGCCGGCGTCGATTCCGTCGCCAACGCCGTCAAGGTCACGCTCGGCCCGAAAGGCCGCTACGTCGTGCTCGACAAAAAGTTCGGCGCGCCGACGATCACCAACGACGGTGTGACGATCGCCCGCGAGGTCGAGGTCGAGGACGTCTTCGAGAACCAGGGCGCCCAGCTCGTCCGCGAGGTCGCGACCGCGACCAACGACGTCGCCGGTGACGGCACCACCACCGCGACGCTGCTGGCGCAGACGATCGTCCGCCAGGGCCTCAAGAACGTGGCCGCCGGCGCCAACCCGCTGGCCCTGCGCCGCGGGATCGAGAAGGCTGTCGAGGAGGTCGTCGACAACCTGCGCAACAAGCAGAGCAAAGAGGTCGCGGGCAAAGACCAGATCGCCCGCGTCGCCGCCATCTCCGCCGGCGACGACGACATCGGCAACGTGATCGCCGACGCGATCGAGAAAGTCGGCAAAGACGGCGTGGTCAACGTCGAGGAGGGCCAGACCTTCGGGATGGAGCTCGAGTTCACCGAGGGGATGCAGTTCGACAAGGGCTACATCTCGCCGTACATGGTCACCGACCAGGACCGCATGGAGGCGGTGCTGGACGACCCCTACATCCTCATCGCCAACCAGAAAATCGGCTCCGTGCGGGACATCCTGCCGGTGCTCGAGCAGGTGATGCAGGGAGGCAAACCGCTGCTGATCGTGGCCGAGGACGTCGAGGGCGAGTGCCTCGCGACCCTGGTCGTGAACAAGCTCCGCGGCACCTTCACCGGCGTCGCCGTCAAAGCCCCGGGCTTCGGCGACCGCCGCAAGCGGATGCTCGAGGACATCGCGATCCTCACCGGCGGCGAGGTGATCACCGAGGAGATGGGCCTGAAACTGGAGAACACCCAGATCGCCCAGCTCGGCAAGGCCCGCCGCGTCGTCGTCGCCAAAGACAACACGACGATCATCGACGGTGCCGGTGAGGCCGAGGACATCAAAGGCCGCATCAACCAGATCAAAAACGAGGTCGAGAACACCGACTCCGACTTCGACCGGGAGAAGCTCCAGGAGCGCCTGGCGAAGCTCGCCGGGGGCGTTGCCGTCGTCAAGGTCGGCGCCGCCACCGAGACCGAGATGAAGGAGAAAAAGCACCGCGTCGAGGACGCGCTGCAGGCGACCCGCGCCGCCCTCGAGGAGGGCGTCGTGCCGGGTGGCGGGGTGGCGCTGCTGAACGCGCAGGCCGGCCTCGACCCGGAGAAGCTCGACGAGCCCGACGAGGTGACCGGCGCGCGGATCATCCACCGCTCGCTGGAGGAGCCGGTCCGGCAGATCGCCGAGAACTCGGGCCTCGAGGGCTCGGTCGTCGTCAACAAGGTGCGGGAGCTGAAGGAGGGCGAAGGCCTGAACGCGGCGACCGGTGAGTACGGCGACCTGATCAAGGCCGGCGTCATCGACCCGACCAAGGTCACCCGCTCGGCCCTGGAGAATGCCGCCTCGATCGCGAAGAACATCCTCGTGACCGAGGCGATCATCGCCGAACCGCCGGAGGAGAACGGCGCCGGCGCCGGCGCCATGCCCGACATGGGCGGCATGGGCGGCATGATGTAGCGACCCGCGGACCTGGCTCGGCGGCCCTGCGCCCGCGTCTGGCGGGCCCGGGGCGGCGCCGGGCGGCGTCCTCGAAGGCCCGCGATGCGCCGCATCGCGGGCCTTTTCAGTCGCGGATCGACGGCTACTGAAGCTGCGCCCCGCTCGCCCCGAGCACACGATCTGCGTGTCGCATCCGATTTTGACCACAGTGGAGTGTGGTCAATCTCGGCTGCGGCATTGATCGGGCTCGAGACCGCCGGTTATTTCTTGCGCGGCTTCGGGGGGAGCGGGGGGTAGTAGCCGGCGTTGGATTCGGCGGTTTCGAGGAAGTTGGCGCGGCGGATCTTCTTCCGCAGGGTGTTGGTGGTGCGCGGGTAGAGGCGGAGGTCGTAGGGGTTGCCGGGGCCGAAGCCCTGGTAGTAGACGAGCATCCGCACGCGCGGGTGCCTGACCGTCCAGGCGATCGTCTGCTTGACCCAGCGGGGGTCGTCCTCGCCGGAGACCGCCCACTCGGTCATCGCCACCGGTTTGCCCTTCCACTGCCTGCCGGCGTAGAAGCGGTTGAGGTCTTTCCAGACCGGATACTGCGAGTAGAAGTCGGTGCCGACCCAGTCGACCCAGCACCGGCCCGGCCAGTAGTTGCCGGGGAAGTTGCCTTTGACGCGGGGGGACCCGCCCGGCAGCGGGCTCCAGATGATGCTGACCGGCGTCGCCGGCAGTTCGGTCGGCGGCGGGCCTTTGGTCCGGCTCACCGGCGGCAGCCCGATTTCGGCCAGCGTCGCGTTGACGCCTTCCAGGGTCTGGCCGCCGCGGACGATCGCGACGATCCGGCGGAAGGCCTGCTTGTACCAGCCGGTCGTGTGTTCGCCGCCTTTCTGGGAACCGTCGCAGTTGACCGCCGACCAGGCGTTGAGGCAGCGGTTCGGCTCGCCCAGCGGCCGGATGTAGGCGGGCAGGGCGTGGTCGGCGAAGAACTGGTTCAGCTGCAGCAGGTAGTCGTCGCCGTAGCCGAGCGCGATCTGCGCCGGCGTGATCAGCTCCGCCAGCGTCTGGTCGTCGGCAGTGGAGATGTGGAGGATCGGCCGGGTCCTGGTTTCGCGCCAGCGTTCGTAGGCCTCGTTGAGGCTGTTGCCCCAGGGGTGGAAGGTCTGCAGCAGCGCCGGGTGCTTGCCCGTCAGTTCCTCGAATTCGCTGAATTCGGCGGTCGTCCCGCGGTCGCTGACGCCGAGGAAGACATCCGGCTTCGGCGGCACCAGCGAGAGGGCTGCCGCCCGGGCGGGGGCCAGCAGGGCGGCGAGCAGGACGGCGAGGACCGCAAGCCGCCGCGCCGCTGCCGTTTTAGGTGCCCTCCAGTACATCGCTCATCCTTCGCGGTTCGACGCCGAGGGCCTGCGCGTCTGCCGGCCCCCGCTCGCTCGTCATCGAGACCTCCATCAGCTCGGCCTCCTCCCAGGTAGCGAACACGGCCTCCCCGAAGAGGTTGCGGAGAGCGATCAGCCCCAGCCGCACGAACGGCAGCGGCAGGTGGACGAGCGGGCGCGGCCGGCCGGCGATGCGGCTGACCAGGTCTGACATCTGGTCGTAGGTGAGCGTCTCCGGCCCGGCCAGCTCGAAGCGCCGGGTGCGCTCGCCGTCTTCACGCTCCTGAGCCAGGGCGCCGGTGACGCAGCGGGCCACGTCCGCCGCCCAGATCGGCTGGAAGGAGGCGATCCCCTCGCCGGAGACCGGCAGCACCGGCAGGAAGGAGAAGCGGCGCAGCAGGGTGATCCAGGGGTCGCTGTGGTCGTAGACGATCGAGGGCGCGAAGACGGTCGTCTGCAGCGGCGAGGAGAGCACCGCCTGCTCGGCCAGCCACTTGGCGCGGAAGAAGCGCGTCCGCTGCGCCGCCTAGGCCTCCAGGGCGCTGAAGAAGTGGAAGCTCTCGACGCCGCTGCGCTCCGCCGCCCGCAGCAGCCGCACCGTCGCCAGCCCGTTCAGCTCCTCGATCCGCTTCGGCGGCTGGTCGCGGATCGAGGCCGCGAGGTGGATGACGCGGTCGACGCCGCGCAGCGCCTGGCGGACCAGGTACGGGTCCGACATCTCGCCCAGATCCCCGAGCGCGATCTGCACGTCGACCCGCCGCGCCCCCAGCCGCCGCGGCTCGCGGACGAGGCAGCGGACCTCCTCGCCCTGCTCGAGCAGCAGCGGCAGAAGCCGCGAACCGATGCTTCCAGTAGCCCCCGTCAACAGCAGCATGTCCGCATCATCCCTAAAATGTGCGCTCGCGCTTGGCCGGGGCCCCCGGCAGGCACCCGGAAATCGAAGCTAGGAGAACTGCCCCGAATGACCTACGTCATCGCCGAGCCATGCATAGGCCAGAAGGACAACTCGTGCGTCGAGGTGTGCCCGGTCGACTGCATCCACCCGACGCCTGACGAGCCCGACTACGACAACGTCGAGCAGCTCTACATCGACCCGGACGAGTGCATCGACTGCGACGCCTGCGTCGAGGCTTGCCCGGTCGACGCCTGCTTCGCCGAGGATCAGCTCCCGGCCGAGTGGGCGAAATACGCTGAGATCAACGCCAACTACTTCAAGAATCAGGCTGCGTAGTTAGTAGGGGAGGGGCGGATAACCCCTCCCCAGACGCAGCTCGCCTATGGCTCATGCTGAGTGTCTGGAGAGGGGTCACCCGCCCCTCTCTGCCATCGGTTTTGGTGGCCTGTAGCTGTTAGTACCCGGCAGGGTGGCGAGGCGACGAACGGTCCGCTCGCGGCGGCTCTTAGGCTTTTGTGCCACCTGGGGCCGGTGCCCCTGGTGTTGCCTGCCGTGTCCCAGCGGAGGCCGGCGATTACGGCGTAGGCGTGGCCGCCGTTGGCGTAGACGGTGATCCAGCGGCCCTTGCCTCCGCTGCCCCAGCCGCTGAGGGAGCCGGAGGGCATCGGGGTGTCGATCAGGCGGCCACCGTGGAGGGCGAAGCTGACCGCGCCGGAGCAGTCGTAGCCGCGGTCCCACCAGCGGCCGTGGCCGCCGCCGTAGATGTAGGGCTTGGTGCGGATCTTGTTCGCCGCGGCGATCACCTTCTTCACCGCCGCCGGCGCGTTCACCGGCGGCACCGCCCGGCCGTTGAGCAGGATCGCCTTGCCGGGAGGCGCGGTCGGGTTTTCGACTTCAGGGGTAGTCGAGGAGACCCCACCCGGGGTTTCCGCCTGAGCCGTCGCGGACATGGCAAGTAATGCCGCGACCACGGCGAGGACCGCTATGGAGATGCACAGGGCGGCGTTCTTCGGGCCGCCCCAAGGGCGTTCGTCATTCACTCCTCCTTCGTCGGCCGGCGGGGTTAGCTGTCGGGCTGGCGCTGAAGGAGCCTGCGCCCCCACTCGAAGGTGGGTTAGCCCCAGAAACCTGGGTCCCCCGCTCCCTGGCATCCTGAGCCAGGGATTAGGCATTTATGTGCGTTCCTTAATGCAGCAGGATGAAGGAAGTTTCGGCGGTTTGTGTGGGCTTGCTCACACAGGCGCTACTGGACGACCGGAAGCGGCGTCCCGCCGACCGGCGGCGCTTCCGCCGGGCTCGGCGTCGACTGCAGCACCGGCAGCTCCTGCGGGGTCGCGGCGACGATCCCGCGGGCGGCCTGCCGGATCGCCTGCGAGGCCGGCGCGTCGGGCTCGGCGATGACCAGCGGCGAGCCGTTGTCGGCGTGCTCGCGCAGCGGCTCCGAGAGCGGCACCTTGCCGAGCAGCGGCACGTCGAGCTCGTCGGAGAGCAGCTGGCCGCCTCCCTCGCCGAAGATCGTGAAGCGCTCGCCGTCGGGGGTGGTGAAGCCGGACATGTTCTCGATCACGCCGAGGATCTCGAGGTCGAACTTCTTCGCCATCTCGGCGCCGCGCCGGGCGACCGACTGGGCCGCCGGCTGCGGGGTGGTGACGACGAGGAACTTGGCCTGCGGCAGCAGCTGGGCGAGCGTCATCGAGACGTCGCCGGTGCCCGGGGGCAGGTCCAGGAGCAGGTACTCGAGCTCGTCCCAGGCGACGTCCTCGAGGAACTGCTGGATCGCCTTGTGCAGCATCGGGCCGCGCCAGACGACCGCTGAGTTGTCCTCGACGAAGAAGCCGATCGACATCACCTTGACGCCGCTGGGCGAGTCCAGCGGCAGGATCTTCCGCTCGCCGTTGACTTCCGGCTTGCGGTTGACGCCGAGCATGCGCGGGATCGAGTAGCCGTAGACGTCGCAGTCGAGGGCCCCGGCCGGGTGCCCTTCGGCGGTCAGCGCCGCGGCCAGGTTGGCGGTCATCGTCGACTTGCCGACGCCGCCCTTGCCGGAGGAGACGCAGATCACGTTTTTCACCTTGGCCAGCGCGCCCTGCGGCAGCTTGCCGCGGCCGAGGGTCTGCTGCAGCCGGCCTTTCTCCTCGTCGGAGAGGACGTCGAAGCCGACCGCGACCTCGGTCACGCCTTCCAGCTGGGAGACCTGCTGGGCGACGGCCTGTTCGAAGTGCGAGCGGATCGGGCAGCCGGCGGTGGTCAGGGAGACGACGACCTCGATCCGGCCGCCCTCCTTGATCTCGATCGAGCGGACCATGCCCAGCTCGACGATCGAGCGCCGCAGCTCGGGGTCGATGACGGCGCGCAGCTTCTCGGTGATCTGATCTTTCGTGGGGAGTGCCATTGACCCGATTCTCGCAAAGCGCCGAATTCGGCAGCCGCCAGGGGGGAGAGATCGGGTCGCCCCAGCCCTTAGTCCCGGGAACGCAGTCAAGCGAACGGAGGGACCGATGTCGGGAACGAGGCTTGCAGTTGGACGGACGGTGGCGCTGGGGATCCTGCTGGCGCTGAGCGCGCTCTTGCTCGCGGCCGCGAAGGCGGAGGCGGCGAAGTACACGGTCGCCCAGTGCGGCTGGTACGTCGGCGCCGACGCCGATTGGGCAGACACCACCGGTGGCGCCAAGTTCCGCTCCGACGGCTACTGCGTCCCGCCCGCCGGCGCCGATCCGTTCGACGGCGTCCACCTGAAGAGCTTCAGCCGTGGCAGCGGGACGGTCTCCGGAACCCGTTTCGCCCGCTGGCGCTGGACGGCGCCGCCGGGGACGACCGGCATCACGGCCATCCGCGGCACCTGGTGGCACGCCCTCCACGACGGCTTCGAGCAGCGGCTCGGCGGCGTCAACTGGTCCGGGCAGTTCGTTCCTTCGCTGATCGCGAGCAACACCGACACCGCGCTGCGCGAGTTCAGCCTCGGCTTCAACTCTCCGATCCCGGCCTTCGAGGACCGCCTCCTCTGCGCCCGGGGAGAGGACAAGTGGTGCCCGCTGGAACCGGACTCCTGGTCGGGCCTGCGGGCGGTCACCCTGACGGTCCAGGACGACAGCCAACCGGCAGCGTTCGTGACCGGCGGCGAACTGGTCGCGGGCGGCTGGCGACGGGGGAGGCAGCACATCGTCGTCGGCGGGGCCGACGGGGGCTCCGGCATCCGCTTCGGCGAGACCTTCGTCGACGGCAGCCGGGTGGCGGTCAACGAGTACCCATGCGACAAGGCCTATATCGGCGGCGAATGGCGGGCGACCCGGATGCGTCCCTGCAAGACGAACGAGTCGACCACCCACTGGGTCGACACCACCAAGCTCAGCGACGGTCCCCACACCGTCGTCCACTGTGCGAGCGACTTCGCCGGCACCGGCGCCTGCACGGGCAGCCGCCAGTTCCTGGTCGACAACAACCCGCCGGCGCATCCGCGCGGCGTCGTCCTGGCCGGGGGCGAGGGGTGGCGCCGGAGCAACGATTTCGACCTTGCCTGGGAGAACCCTGATCAGGGGCCGGCGAGCCCGATCGCCGGCGCCGTCTGGAGGCTCTCCGGCGGGCTCGGCTTCGATACCGGCGTCAGGTTCGCCGCCGGTCGTGACCGCCGTGCCCTCGCCGACCTCGGCGTTCCCGCTGCCGGCTCCTACTCGCTGCAGCTCTGGCTGCGCGACGAGGCGGGGAACGAGGCTTCGAGCTCGGCGCTGACGGTGCCGCTGCGCTTCGACGACGTCCGTCCCGAGGTCGCCTTCTCCACGGAGAGCACGGACGACCAGTTGAAGGCCACCGTCGCCGACGCGCACTCGGGACCGGCCTCCGGCCAGATCCTCTACCGGCGGGTAGACGCCGAGCGCTGGATCGAGCTGCCGACCAAGTTGTTTCCGGGCGCCGCCGACGCCGCCGACCTCGTTGCCCCGATGCCGGAGCTCGGCCTCGGTACCTTTGTCTTCCGGGTCGACGCCGCCGACGCGGCCGGAAACACCGCCTCCACCGGTCTGCGCGCCGACGGCACGCAGATGGCGATCCGCCGGGTGCCGCCGCCGCCCGTCGCCAAGGCAAAGCCGGCTCCCAAGGGGAAGTCGAGGCTCTTCGCCAGGCTGCGCGGCGGCCACGGCCGCGGCGACTCGCTCACGGTTCCCTTCGGCGCCCCAGCCCTCCTCAGCGGCCGCCTCACCCGTGCCGACGGAGCCGGGCTCGCCGACCGCGAGCTGCGGGTCGTCTCCCGGCCCTCGCGCGGTGCCCTCGTCCCGACCGCGGCGGAAACGGCGCGAACCGGCCCGCAGGGCGGATTCGAGCTGCGCCTGCCGGCGGGACCGTCGCGCCGGGTCACCGTCAGCTTCGCCGGCGACGGCGGCCAAGAGGGGGCGCGGCGGCCCGGGCTCGAGCTGCGGGTCCGCTCCGGCATCAGCCTGCGGGCCGCGCCGACGAAGCTTCGCACCGGCCAGGCGGTCGTCCTCGGCGGCAAGGTGAGCAGCCGCGGAGCCCCGATCCCGCGCCGCGGCAAGCTAGTCGCGATCCAGTACCTGGAGGAGGCGACCCATCGCTGGCGACCGGTTCTCGTCACCCGCTCGGACCATCACGGCCGCTTCCGCGCCCATTACCGCTTCCGCTACGTCAGCGGCCGGGCGGCGATCCGGCTGCGGGCGACGGCGCTGGCCGAGGAGCGCTGGCCTTACGCGCCCGGCTCCTCCCGACCGCTGACGGTCGTGGTCCGGGGAAGCTAGGGTTCAGACCCATGTCGCAAGCAACCCTTCACACCAGCGCCGGGGCGATCGTGCTCGAGCTTCACGACGAGGACGCGCCGAAAACCGTCGAGAACTTCCGCAAGCTCTCCGCGGAGGGGTTCTACGACCAGCTCGTCTTCCACCGGGTGATCCCGGACTTCATGATCCAGGGCGGTTGCCCGGAAGGCAGCGGCCGGGGCGGCCCCGGCTACACCTTCGAGGACGAGATCAACGACCACAAGATCGTCCGCGGGGCGCTGGCGATGGCCAACGCGGGACCGGACACCAACGGCTCCCAGTTCTTCATCGTCACCACCGGCGCGGCGCCGTGGCTCGACGGCAAGCACACCGTCTTCGGCGAGGTGATCGACGGCATGGACGTGGTCGACTCGATCGAGTCGGTCCCGACCGACGCCGGCGACAAGCCGCTGGAGGCGCAGACGATCGAACGGGTCGAGCTCGACGAGGGCTAGGTCGCCTCGCGCCGTTCGCGACGGCGGCGCAACGCCTCTCCCGGGCGCCAGAGGCTGACCAGCCCGGCGACCAGGGTGACCAGGAAGATCTGGCCGATCATCATCTCCAGGCCGGCGACCATCCGCCCCGGCTGGGCGGCGGGGACGAGGTTGCCGTACCCGGTCGTGGTCAGCGTCGTGTAGCTGAAGAAGATGAAGTCGCTGCCGCTGGGGTGGGCGACCTCTTCGAAGAACGGCCCGCCCTGGAGGCGGTCGATCGTCCCGTAGACGAAGGTGAAGAGGATGCCGAGGACGGTGTAGACGCTGATCGCGCCGAGGATCGTGCGCGAGCCGACCTCGGCGCTCGAGACGACCCGCCAGAGCACCGCCGCCATCGCCAGCGCGAGCAGGCAGATCTGGATCAGCGAGGCGAGGTTGAGGAAGGTGCGGTCGTCGGCCGCGGCGGCGATGAGGGCCAGCGCCAGCGTCAGCGCGGAGAGCAGGATCGAGGCACGGACGACCCTGGGCCTGACGTGGGAGCTGACCAGGGCGACGACCGAGGTGGCGCTGGTGGCGAGGACGAGGACGACCGCCGACCAGCCGTGGTTGCTGAGCAACGAGGTGAGCAGGTAGGTGAGGAGGACCAGGGCGAGGACGAGCCCGAACGCGTCGCGCACCCTCTCCGCCCGCTCCCGCCAGACCTCCTCGCGGCGGTGGCTGCGCCTGTCGCCCTTCTCCATGGCTTGGTCGTTCGTCCACCCGGGGCGCATTCCTGCCGCTGCACGAGCGGGAGCGGAGGGGGTGGGATTCGAACCCACGAGACGCCGAAAGACGCCTAACGGCTTTCAAGGCCGCCGCATTCAACCGCTCTGCCACCCCTCCCAGAGCGCTCAGCGATGCTATGCCTCACTGATTGTATGCGGGGATGCGCCGGCTGCTCTTCCTCGCGTCGGCGATGATCTTCTTCGACGTCGCCTTCTTCGCCGCGATCGCGCCGCTGCTGCCGCAGTACGTAGACGAACTCGGCCTGACCAAGGCGGAGGCGGGGATCCTCTCCGCCTCCTATGCGGCGGGAACGCTGCTGGGCTCGCTGCCGGCGGGCTTCGTCGCCAGCCGGATGGGGCCGAAGCGCACCGTGATCATGGGGCTGCTCCTGCTCGGCTGCTCCAGCCTCGTCTTCGGATTCGCCGACCAGATCCTCCTGCTCGACGGCGCCCGCTTCGTCCAGGGGATCGCCGGGGCGCTGATCTGGTCCGGCGCGCTGACCTGGCTGATCACGACCGCGCCGGAGGAAAATCGCGGCTCGGTGATCGGCACCGCGCTTGGGAACCGCGGTCGCCGGCGCCCTGCTCGGGCCGGCGCTGGGCGCGATCGCCGGCTCGATCGGGACCGAGATCGTCTTCAGCTCCGTCCTCGTGATCACGGTCCTCGCTCGCGATCGCCGCCTCGCGCCTGCCGGAAGCCGCCGCGCCCGAAGAGCAGGACCTGGGCGAGGTCGCTGGCGACGCTGGTCAGCCGGCCGGTGCTCGAGTCGGCCGCCTTCGTCGCCGTCCCCTCGGTGATGTTCGGCGCGATCGAGGTGCTGGTGCCGCTGCGGATCGACTCGCTCGGCGGCGGCCACGGGCTGATCGCCGCCGGCTTCATCGCCGGCGCCGGTCTGGAGGCGATGCTTGCCCCGATGGCCGGCCGCATCTCCGACCGCGTCGGCCGCCGCCTGCCGTACGTGGTCGGGCTGTCGATCTGCGCCGTGGCGATGGTGGTGATCGCCGTCGTGCCGTCGCTGGAGCGGGGTGCTGGCGGCGCTGATCATCACCTCGCTCGGCGCCGGTCTCTGCTTCGCCCCGGCGCTGACCCTGATCTCCGACGTCGCCGAGGCGAGCAGCCTGCACCAGGGCTTCGCCGCCGGGCTCTCGAACATGGCCTGGGCCTCGGGGCAGGTGATCGGCGGCATCGGCGGCGGTGTCGTCGCCAGCCTCACCGGCAACGCGGCGCCGAGCCTGGTGATCGCCGCTGCTGCTCGTGTTCACCGTCTTCTACGCCTTCCGGACGCTGCAGCCGAACACAGACCCGCGCACGGCAGCCGGTTAGGTACGGGTAGGGTCGGTCGATGGCGCGAGCGGCGGGGAGCGCGGCGGGTGAGCTGGGCCAACTGGGCGGGGGACCAGCGCTGCCGCCCGGCGCGAGATCGTCGCTCCGGCCAACCGTGAGGAGCTGGTGGAGGCGGTCGCCGCCGCCGCGGCCGCCGGCCGCAAGGTGCGGCGTCGCCGGCTCCGGCCACTCGTTCACCGAGGCGGCGCTGACCGACGGGACGATGGTGCGGGTCGAGGCGCTGAGCGGCGTCCTCGACGCCGA
This sequence comes from uncultured Actinomycetes bacterium, assembly GCA_963779815.1. Lineage (GTDB taxonomy): Bacteria > Actinomycetota > Thermoleophilia > Solirubrobacterales > 70-9 > VAYN01. The sequence goes on from CAVZZR010000001.1 coordinate 772,682, forward strand.
TCCCCAGTCGGGGCTGGTCAAGGTCGGCGGCGGCACCGTGCTCGCCGACCTCAACGAGGAGCTGGCGCGGCTCGGGCTGGCGATGGAGAACCTCGGCGACATCGACCGCCAGACGATCGCCGGCGCGATCTCGACCGGGACCCACGGCACCGGGGCGCGGCTGCGCAACATCTCGGCCCAGGTCGAGGGCGCTGGAGCTGGTTCTCGCCGACGGCAGCGTCCGCCAGCTCGGCGCCGCGACCCATCCGGAGCTGCTGCGGGCGGCGCGGGTCGGGGTCGGGGCGCTGGGGGCGATCTCGGCGGTGACCCTGCGCTGCGTCCCCGCCTTCACCCTCGTGCGGGTCGACGCGCCGCGCCCGCGCGAGGAGGTGCTCGACGCGCTTCGAGGAGCGGGCGGACGCGCAACGAGCACTTCGAGCTCTTCACCTTCCCCTACTCCGACCTGCGCTGGTGCTCGAGCGCAACCGCACCGCCGCGCCGCCGCGGCCCCGCGGCCGCGCCGCCGCCTACCTCAACGACGTCGTGCTCGAGAACTGGGCGCTGGGGCTGCTGGCGGGGACCGGCAGGGCGATGCCGCGGACGATCCCGGCGCTCTCGCGGCTTGCCGGCCGCCTCGCCTCGGGCAGCCGGACCAGCGACCGCTCCGACCGCGTCTTCGCCAACGAGCGCCGGGTTCGCTTCACCGAGATGGAGTACGGGGTGCCGCGGGAGCACGGCCCGGAGGCGGCGCGGCGGGTGGTCGAGTGGGTGCGCGCGCAACCGATACCCGGTCTTCTTCCCGATCGAGATGCGGGTCGCCGCCGGCGACGACGCCTACCTCAGCCCCTCCCACGAACGCGACACCGCCTACATCGCCGTCCACCAGTACCGGGGGATGGAGTGGCGACCCTACTTCGAAGCGGTCGAGGCGATCATGGACTCCTACGGGGGCCGCCCCCACTGGGGCAAGCGCCACTTCCAGACCGCGGCGACGCTGGCCGCAGCGCTACCCGGCCTGGGAAGAGTTCCAGCGCGCCCGCGACGAGCTCGACCCCGGCCGCACCTTCGCCAACGAGTACACCGAGCGCGTCCTCGGCCCCTAGAGCCTTCGTCTGTTCCATTTTCGTTCCTGTGCGACGAAAAGGAACAGACGAGAGTTCGCCGGGCTAGAGGAAGGCCTTGCCGTCGCCGCGGTAGGTGGGGACCTCGTCGACGATGCTCGTCGCCTTCGACGAGGAGGAGGGTCTCGAAGCGCTCGCATAGCTCGCCTGCTTTGGCGTGGCGAAGGTAGACGCGATCGCCGACGCTGAGCGAGCCGGCGGCGCTCGCCGAGCAGCGGCGTCTGCACCTCGCCGGCGCCCTCCTCGTCGTCGAAGCGCAGCCCCTCGGGCAGCCAGGGCGCCGGGAGCCGCCCGGGATTTCCGGGGCCGGAGGCGAGGTAGCCGCCGCCGAGCGCCGTCGCCACCCAGTCGGAGGGCTTGCGCATGACCGGCAGGGCGAAGGCGGCGGCCGGGGTGAGGCTGAAGCGGCTGTAGTGGTCGAAGAGGGCGGGGGCATAGAAGCCGGAGCCGGCGGTCACCTCGGTCACGGCCTCCTCGGCGGCGGTCAGTTCGAGGCTGCCGGTGCCGCCGCCGTTGACGATCTCCAGCTCGACAAACTCGCTCAGGGCGGCAACGATCGCCCCCCGCCGCTCGGCGATTTCGGCGGCCGAGCGGCGCTGCATGAAGCGGATCGCGCTGCCGCGCAACCGCTGGCCGGGCGGCAGGTCGCCGACCCCGGAGATCTGTCCCTCATAGGCCATCAGCGCGTCGAGTTCGATCTGCGGCCGCTTCTCGATCTCCCGAGCCAGCGCCACCGCCTGCTCGACCGAATGGATCGGCGAGCGCTTCGGACCGATCTTCACTTTGCCGCCGAGCCACCACCAGCTGGCGTCCACGTCGATGCAGACCCGCAGCGGCGGCGCCGCCTTTCCCAGCACCGACTCGATCATCTCCAGGTGCTCGACGCAATCGACCATCACGATCGGCGCCCCATCGGGGTTGGCGGCCGAGCGCAACGCCAGCTCCTCCAGGGCACCGACATCAGCCGTCGGATAGGCGAGCAGCAGATCCTCGAACCCCAGCTCGGCAAGCCAGAGGGTCTCCGGGAGCGTGTAGGTCATCAACCCCTGAAAGCGCTCGTCCCGAGCAAGGATCGCCTCAAGGAGCGGCCGGCAGCGCACTGACTTGGAGGCTACCCGGACCGGCTTCCCCGCCGACCGATCCAGCATCGAGTCCGCATTCGCCCACATCGCATCGAGGTCGACGAAGGCAAACGGCGCCTCGACCTCGGCGAAGACCTGCTCAAAGCGCTCGTGCGACTGCTCAGGGACGGCCATGGGGCCAGCGTATCCGCGTCGGGGGCCGGCTACAGGCGCGTCTTCCAATACCCCATCTCGCCCCCCGCTGCTTCAACGAGTTCTTTGGCTACCAACTTCGCTTCGTCCAGCGCCACCTCCCCGATCACGGTGCCGAGACCGACCCCGATGAAGTGGACGGTGCTGCCTTCCAGGCCTTCGAGCCGATCGGCGTAGGCGTCGACGTAGCGTTCCCGCTCTTCGTCAGAGACCCCGTCTTTGACCCGGAGCAGATCATCGGCCCATTCGCCGTCGGTGAAGAAGTAGATCTGGCAGCCGCCGCCGTCGCACTGGCGCGCAGTCACCGCGAGCATTTCTCCCATCGGCGTCGTCTCTTTGGAGTCGATTTCCAGCAGGTCGACGATCCCTTCCTTTTCTTCGTTTCCTTCGATCACGACGTCGGCCTGCTTTTCCAGCTCTTGCTTGGCGAAGTCATCCGAGTAGGTCGCCTTGAACCAGCGGCCAACCGGCCAGTCGACCTCGCCGGTCGCATTCGCCCCGCAGGCTGCGGCCAGCAGGTGGTCTTGGTGGAAGGCCGCCTGCCGGACCACCTTTTCGAGGTCGATCCGGTACTTGTCGCGGACGTCGTCGGTCGATTCGGTGGAGTCGATGCAGACTAGGATGGGATGCGACCGGGGGGGCGGCGGCGGATCCTCGTCCTGGGGGAGGAAAACGAGTGCCAGTACCGCGAGTGCGATCAGGGCAAAGACCGCGTACTGAAAGAGCTTTTTTCTATTCGTCTTCACCGTCGAGAATTTCTTTCGCTTTTTGCATTCGTTCCTGGAGCATGTCTTTGGTCACCCGCCGACTGCGTCCGTTGCCGGTCCCATTTCCGTTCTGGGGAGCGTCAGGCGTGTCCTCAGTTGACACAAGGCGTTCGATGTCGCCTGCGCGTTCGCCGACCTCGCGCGCGGAGGGGAACAGGTGCGCGACATAGCGCCAGCGCTCGCGCTCGGGACGCTCCCCGTTCCCGCCGGAGATGGCGAGGACGAAGGCGACGGCGACGATCCCGGCGGTGATCACCGAGATCAAGAGGCTGTCCATCACCCAGTAGGTGATGCCACCAGCCGCAAGCGTGGCGAGGATCGCCGGAGCGATTCCCAGCAGGGAAAGCTGGGAGCCCTCCCGGTCTTCGCCGAACTGCCAGCGGTAGATCCCGCTTTCGACAGCGGCGCGCTCACGCATGTATTCCGGCACCACCAAGCTCTCGAGGTACTCCCCCTGTTTGAGGTCGTGGTTTGCCTTTCCTTCGGCAATCCGTTCGCGGGACCGGATTCGCTCTTCCGCGGCCAGCTGCAGGCTCGGTGCCTCGGAGGCGGCCGTGCTTGCTTCCGCCGCTTCCGCGCGCAACGCTTTGACTTCGCGTTTCAGCTCGTCGCGTTTGCCGATCGCCTGCTGATGCTCAGCCTGGAGTTCCCTGCCTGCACGGCGGCCGAAGAAGGAGAAGCTCGCCACCGCCGAGCCGATCAGGAAGAGGATTTGGGCGATCGTGAAGAAGGTGGGGCTGCCGAATTCCGGCCCTTCGTCCTTGGCCGCCTCGAGACCGAATTCGCGGAATACCCCGAGTTCGCCGAAGAACCAGATCGCCAGGATGAGCAGGCTGGCCACCGCCGCGATCGTGGCCGGCCGCGGGCGCTGCACCGACCCATCCGGGCGGAAGGAGCCCGCGGCCGCTATCCAGCCGAGGATGTCGCCGATCAGCACAGCGCCGAGCCCGAGCGCCCCCGCGGTCAGGCGGTGGTCGACGGTGGTGCCGGGGATGGTCTGGAGGGCGACCTGGATGACGTAGAAGTCGACGCCGAAGACCACGAGGTTGGAGAGGCCGAGGAGGCTTCCGTCCGCCTCCGATCCCCGCAGGGCCGGTGGCAGGGCGGCGATCGCCTCCGCGCTCTCCTCGACTTCCGCCTCCGCGCGGGTCGCCTCCCGCGCGGTTTCCTCGGCTTTCCCCTCCAGCCGGACCGATTTCGCCTCGAGGTATTTGATCCTCTCCGGGGTAGAGGCGATCAGGGCTCTGTCGGATTCGCTATGGCGCTCCGCTTCCGGGACGTGGCGCAGGCTCCGCCATTCGGCGAATCCCCGCACGGTCTGCTTGAGCTTGTCCAGCGCCGGCTGCCTGACCGCGCGACCGCCGAGAATGCGGGCTTTGTCCACCACCCAGCGGTCGAAGAAGCGATCGTCGTCCTTTTCGGGCAGGGCCTGCTCGCGCGGCCGGGGCGGCAGCGGTTCCCCCTCAACCCGCGGAATCTCCTGCGGTCGCAGTGCGTCCGGGGTCGCGTCCTCGTTCGGCGAGGCCGAGTCGTCGGACGCGCTTGCGGCGTCTTCCGGGAAGTCTGCTTTGTCGAATTGGTCTGCGGACATTTCCATTTGGGCGCGAAAGGGTGGGCATCCTAGCCGCCAATTGCAGGAGAACTTCAAAAATCAGCTGTTTTTCAGCATTGAGATGCGTGGCTCGGTTACATAACTCCGGCCGGGAACCACTAAAGAAGGGCACGGGAGATGCCCCGGGAGGGGAAAGCGGAGAGGGAGGGATTCGAACCCTCGAGAGAGCTTGCGCCCCCTACTCGCTTAGCAGGCGAGTGCCTTCAGCCACTCGGCCACCTCTCCACGCGCGCGCCTTGCACGCCTCGCTCGATTGTAGGTACTGACGGCGGAACGGGACAGCTCCCGTCTACTCTCCGCGGGATGAACGAGAGCTCCGCACCAATGTCCGGCGACCACGGGGGGCGCCGGACCAAGATCATCGCCACGGTCGGGCCGGCGAGCTGGGCGCCGGAGGTGCTGGAGCGGCTGGTCGCGGCCGGGGCCGACGTCTTCCGGCTCAACTTCTCCCATGCCGGGCCCGAGCGGCAGGCGGAAACGATCGCGGCGGTCCGGGCGGCGGCGGGGCGGGTCGGGCGCGAGGTGGCAATTCTTGGTGATTTGCCGGGGCCGAAGCTGCGGATCGGCTCGCTGCGCGACGACGTCGCCGAGCTGGAGACCGGGATGCACGTGACGCTGACGCCGGAGGACGTCGAGGGCGATCGCGAGACGATCCCGGTGCAGTGGTCGGGCGTCGCCGATCTGAGCGAGGACCAGCTCGTCTACCTCGCAGACGGAGCGATCCGGCTGCGGGTCGGCGACCGGGAGAACGCCGGCGTCGACGCCGAGGTCGAGGTGGGGGGGACGCTCTCCTCCCACAAGGGGATGAACATCCCCGGCGGCATCGACCTGCCGGCGACGACGGGCGTCGACCTAGGCTGGGTCGAGTTCGCGGTCGAGAACGGCGTCGACCTGCTGGCCGTCTCCTTCGTCTCCACCGCCGCCGACCTCGAGCCGGTCTCGGCGCGGCTGAAAGAGCTCGGGTCGCGGATCCCGGTGATCGCCAAGATCGAGCGCCAGCAGGCGGCCGAGAACATCGAGGAGATCGTCCGCGCCGCCAGCGGCGGGATCATGGTCGCCCGCGGCGATCTCGGAATCGAAGTGCCGCTGGAGCAGCTGCCGATCGAGCAGAAGCGGCTGATCCGCGCCGCCGGCATGGTCTCCAAACCGGCGATCACGGCGACCCAGATGCTGGCTTCGATGGTGACGGCGCGGCGGCCGACCCGGGCCGAGGTGACCGACGTCGCCAACGCGATCTACGACGGCACCGACGCGGTGATGCTCTCCGAGGAGACCGCGGTCGGCCACAACCCGGTCGAGGCGGTCGAAGTGATGGACCGGATCGCGCGGGCGACCGAGCCCGACCTCCCTTACGCGGAATGGCTGTTCCGGCGCACCGACCAGGCGACCCAGGACGTCGCCGACTCGGTCGCCCAGAGCGCCGTCGGCGCCGTCTACCGGCTCGGCCTGAAGGCGCTGGTGGTGCCGACCAACACCGGCCGCACCGCCCGCCTCGTCTCCGCCCACCGCCCCGACGTGCCGGTGCTCGCGGTCTCCCCATATATAGAGACGGTGCGGCGGGTCAGCGTGCTCTTCGGGATCACCGCGGTGCAGAGCGACTTCGGCACCGAGCTGCGCAGCCTGCTCGGGCACTGCGCGGGGGAGGCGGCGAAGCACGGGATCGCCGAGCCGGGCGACCTCGTCGCGATCACCGCCGGCCTCGACGGCCAGGATCTGGGCACGAACCTGTTCGAGGTCCATAGGGTTCCGCAGCTATGAGCGAGAAGGCGGCGGCAAGACTGGAGCGCGACGGGGAGGCTGGCGGTGATCACCCTCGACAGCCCGCCGCTGAACCTCTTCGACCAGGGGATGATCGACGACCTGCGGGGGGCGATCGACGAGGTCGCTGCGGCACCGCCGCGGGCGCTGCTGATCCGGGCCGAGGGCCGCGCCGTCTCGGGCGGCGTCGACGTCCACGTCTTCGCCGGGCTGACGCCCGAGCAGGCGAGTGCGCTCTGGACCGAGCTGCTGGAGATGATCGACAAAGTCGAACTGCTGCCGGCGCCGGTCGTCTTCGCCGCCCACGCGCTGACCCTGACCGCCGCCTTCGAGCTGGCGCTCGCCTGCGACCTGATCGTCGCCTCGCCGAAGGCGAAGTTCGGCCTGGTCGAGAAAGTCGTCGGGCTGACGCCGTCGATGGGCGGGACGCAGCGCCTCGCCGAGCGGGCGGGCAGCGGCCGCGCCCGCCACTTCGTGATGTCCGGCGGGATCTTCGGCGCCGAGGAGATGGAGCGCTGGGGCGTCGTCAACCTGATCTTCGAGGACCACGAGTTCGAGGCCGCCTCGCGCAAGCTCGCCGAGGAGTTGGCGGCGGGGCCGACCAAGGCGCACGCGATGACCAAGCACATCCTCCGCCGCTTCCGCGAAGGCGGGATCCCGGCCGCAGACGAGGCGATGCGGACCGAAGCCGCCGAGCTGTTCGCGACCGAGGACCTGCAGAACGCCGTCCGCACCTTCCTCGAGCACGGCGGCCCCGGCCACGCACGAGGGTCGCTGACGGCCACTGAGCGCCGATATCCGCCGGGTGCGCGGATGGCGACGTCGACTTCGACCTGATCGCCCAAGGGATGACGCAGGCCGTCCCCTTCGCCGGCCACCTCAACGTCCGGATCACCGAGATCTCCGCCGGCGAGGCGACCGTCGTCCTTCCGGACTTGCCGGAGCTGAAAAACCACGTCGGCTCCCAGCACGCCGGCGCCCTCTTCACCGCGGCCGAGACCGCCTCGGGCGCGGCCTTCGTCGGCGCCTTCGTCGAGCGCATGGCCGACGTCACCCCGCTCGCCCGCAGCGCCGAGATCGCCTACGAAAAGATCGCCAACGGCGCCGATCACCGCCAGCGCCAAGCTCGGCGCCGACGCCGCCGAGGCTCTCGCCACCCTCGACGTCGAGGGCAAGGTCGAGTTCCCCTGCCAGGTCGAGCTGACCGATAAGGACGGGCAGCCGGGTCGCCACCGCCACCGTCCACTGGCACGTGCGGCTGAAAGGCTGAGCCGCTCGGCTCTCAGGCGGTGAGGCGTTCGCTCGGCAGCCGCCGGGTCGACCAGAAGGACGCGAGGACGAGCAGGGCGGCGACGAGGAAGGCGAGCTTCAGCGCTTCCAGCTGCGCGTCTTCGTAGTGGCTGACGAGCGTGTCGGTCGTCCCCGGCGACAGCCGTTCGTCCTCGGCCGCTTCGCGGACCTCCTCGGAGGAGACGAAGCTGCCGCCGGCGCTGAGCTGCACCTGGACCTGCTGTTCGACCCTGGCCGAGACCTGCGGGTCGTCGGCGATGTTGCCGGTGAAGGCGGTGGCGAGGCCGGTGATGACGATCGCCCCGAGCAGCGCCGTCCCAAGCGAGGAGCCGAGCTGCTGGGCGGTGTTCTGGAGGCCGCCGGCTTCGCTCCGCTGCTCGTCGCCGATCGCCGACTGGACGACGTTGCCGAGCTGGGAGACGACCAGCCCCATGCCGACGCCGAGGACACCCATCGCGATCAGGAAGGGGGTGTTGTCGAGCTCCGGCTCGATCGTCCCCATCAGCAGCAGGGAGGCGACGAAGACGAGGCCGAGGCCGACGCGGACCAGAAGCTGAGGCGCGAAGCGCGAGGCGAGGCGGGAGCCGATGAGGGCGCTGACGAAGAGGCCGACCGAGGTCGGCAGCATGCGGATCCCGGTTTCCAGCGCGTCGAGGCCCTGGACGATCTGCAGGAAGAGCGGGATCGTGAAGAAGATCCCCATGAGGACGAGGTTCTGGGCGAGCAGCATCGCGACGCCGCCGCGGAGGGTCGAGATCCGCAGCAGATCGAGGTGCAGCAGCGGTTCTTCCCCCCGTGCCTCGCGGCGGCGCTCCCAGGAGACGAAGCCGGCGAGGAGGAGGCCGGCGGCGGCGAGGACGAACGGCGTCAGCGAGAAGCCGAAGGGGGTGATCGGCGAGTTGTGCGGGGTGATCCAGCCCCAGTTGCTCGCTTGCAGGACCCCGAAGACGAGGACCGCGAGGCCGGAGGCGGAGAGGACGCTGCCGACCCAGTCGAGGGTCGGCTTGCCCGGCGCGCGCTCGGGCTCGGCCATGATCCGCGTCCCGAGCAGGATCCCGGACGCGACGATGACCTCGCCGACGAAGACGAGCCGCCAGGTGAAGTCGGTGGTGACCCAGCCGCCGAGGATCGGGCCGACGGCGATCCCGGCCCCGGCGACGCCGCCGAGGACGCCGTAGGCGACCGCGCGGTCGCCGCCCTTGTAGCTGCCGGCGACCAGGGCCACCATCGCCGGCAGGACCATCGCGGCGCCGATCCCCTCGAGGATCGACCAGCCGAGCATCAGCGAGGGGACGCTCCAGGAGGCGGCGGTGAGGCCGGAGCCGATCGCGTAGATGACCAGCCCGATCGCGAAGACGCGGCGGCGGCCGAGATGTCGCCGAGCTTGCCGCCGGTCAGCATCAGCCCGGCCATCACCAGCGCGTAGAGGGCGATCACCGACTGGATCGTCGTCACCGTGGTGTCGAAGTCTTCGACCAGCTGGCTGATCGCGACGTTCATCACCGCCTGGTCGAGGACCATCAGGAACTGCGCCGCCGCCAGAACCCCCAGTACGGCCCACTTGGTCACCAAGCCAGCCTATGCGTTGGGGCGGGGGATAGGGTTTGGATCAATGGACTCGACCGCTAGCGCTCCGGTGTCCGTGCCGAGCCCTTCGAGCCCGCCGCGGGCGAAGCTCGTCCTTACGGCGCTGATCGCCGTCGCCGCGGTCGCCAACCTCAACCTCGCGGTCGCCAACGTCGCGCTGCCGGACATCGGCAAGGCCTTCGACGCCAGCCAGACCGGCCTCGACCTCGTCGCCGTCGGCTACTCGCTCGGGCTGGCCGCTCGGTGCTCTACCTGGGCGCGCTCGGCGATCGCACGGGCGTAAGCTGATGCTGCTGGCGGGGACGGCGCTGGCGATCCCCGCCTCGCTGGCCGCCGGCTTCGCGCCCTCGATCACCGTCCTCTTCTTCGCCCGCCTGGTCGGCGGCCTCGCCGCCGGGATGGCCTTCCCGACGACGCTGGCGCTGATCACCGCGCTCTGGTGCGGGCCCGAGCGGACGAAGTCGATCGCGCTCTGGTCGGCGCTCGGGGGCGGGATCTCGGCGCTCGGCCCCCTGGTCTCCGGCGCGCTGCTGGAGCAGTTCGACTGGGGCTCGGTCTTCTTCGTCACCCTGCCGCTGGCTGCTGCCGCGCTCTACCTCGCCTGGCGTTTCGTCCCGGCCCACGTCAACGAGACCACCGACCGGGTCGACAACCTCGGCGGCATCCTCTCGGTGTGATGGTCGCCGCCCTGGTCCTGGCGATCAACTTCGCGCCGGTGCCGGGAGCAGGGCGCCGCGGCGGCCGGGCTCGGGGTCGTCGCGCTCGCCGCGGTCGTCGCCTTCGTCCTCCGCCAGCGCCGCGCCGAACCGCCGCTCTATGACCTCGACGTCGCCGCCCGGAGGATCTTCTGGGTCGCCGCCTGCGCCGGGATCATCGTCTTCGGCTCGCTGATGGCGGCGATGTTCATCGGCCAGCAGTACCTGCAGAACGTGCTGGAGTACTCGACGCTCGATGCCGGCCTGGCGATCCTGCCGGGGGCGGTGTGGATGGTTCTGGTTGCGCCGCGCTCGGCGAAGCTGGTCGAGTCGCCGGGGCGCCCGCTTCACCCTGCTGCTCGGCTACGCCTTCTGCCTCGCCGGCTTCCTGGTCATGCTCCTGCTCTGGGACGAGGACGCCCAGTACTGGCACATCGGCCTCGGCTACCTGCTGGTCGGCATCGGCGTCGGCTTCGCCGGCACCCCGGCCTCGCACTCGCTGACCGGCTCGGTGCCGGTGCGCCGGGCGGGGATGGCCTCGGCGACCGCCGACCTGCAGCGCGACCTCGGCGGGGCGATCATGCAGTCGATCCTCGGCGCGCTGCTGACCGCCGGCTACGCGGCGGCGGCGGCCTCGGCGGTCGCCACCGCCCCGCACTCGGTCTCCACCAGCGTCGAAAGCGAGCTGCACCAAGTCCTTCTCCAGCGCCGCCGCGGTGGCCGAACAGCACCCCCGCTACGCCGAATCGATCATCGAAGGAGCCCGAGGGGCCTTTCTGCAGGGCGACGCCTGGGCCTACCTGGCGGGCATCGTCGCGATCTGCCTCGGCGCCCTCCTCGTCGCCACCCGCTTCCCGGACAAGGAGGGCGAGCAGAAGCTGCTGGCCGCCTACGCCGAGGAAGACGGAACCGCCCCAACCGGGTAGGCGCCGGCTGCCCCGTCTCCCGCGCCCAATCCGGCGTCCCCGAGATCACCCTCGCCGCCCATCTCCCCTAAAACCGACCCGCATCCTTTAATCTCGTCCTTCGCCGGCACCACCCGGCCTCTCGCGCCCGTAGCTCAGCTGGATAGAGCGTCGGTCTACGAAACCGAAGGTCACAGGTTCAAATCCTGTCGGGCGCGTTCCTACCTGTTCCGGGGGACGCCGTGAGTTTCCCGGCGCAGAGCGAGATCGTCGGCTTTGGGATGGATCGGCGTTCCGAGCGGCGCCGGACGATTCCGGGGCGTTCCGGCCGGTCTGTGTCACATCCAGGTCACATTTCCTGGCGCCCAATAGGGTCTTCCGCGATGGCAGAGGCCGCCAAAGCCAAAGCGCTCAAAGCAGCGCGCCGGGCGCAGTCCGATTTCGAGCAGACGAGCGAGAAGCTGGAGCAGCGCCGCGAAGCGCGGAAGGCGGCGTTCGAGCGGGCGCGGGCAGCCGGTCTCTCGACTCGCGAGATCGCCGACGCGGCGGGTCTCCACTTCACGCGAGTCGCTCGCATCCTTCAGTCCAAATAGAGATCGTTGCTAGGTAGCAACACCCCTGCTACGCTGACGCCTCCATAAAAGCGCCCCCGCGCTGCGCAAACAGCCGGGGGCATGGCACAGGAGGGGTTAGCTCCCATGCACGACAAGCCTAGAGGCGCCGACGATGACGGCGCCGCGACCACCGCCGAGTTGGACGTTCGCGACCAGGCGGCGGTCCTGAGACACGTCCTCTCGCTCTACCCGCAGACGCTGACTGAGCTGGAGCTGCTGAAGGAAATGACCGGCGGGGCGGGGGAGACGTTCCCGGAGCGCGACCGCTACCGGCGAGCGGTCCGCGATCTCGCCGCAGGTGGCCTGCTCAGAACCGAGATGGAGCGTCTTATTCCCACCAGGGCGGCGTTGCTCTTTCACGAGCTGGAGGAACTCTGATGGATGGCAGAAGGGTGGACGAGGCAGCAGCCAAGCGCCTCGGCAGGAACCTGTTCATGGCTCGCCGTCGCGCCGGTTTCTCTCAAGAAGAACTCGGCGCGCTTGCCTGTCTCCATCGGACTGAGATCGGCTTCATCGAGGGCGACCGGCGACTGCCACGGGTGGACACCCTCCTCAAGCTCGCGTCGGCGCTGGACGTGAAAGCTGAGGAGTTGCTGGATGGCATCGAGTGGATCGCCCCGGCCCCGACCCGCCCCGGCACCTTCGCCGTCGCGGGGAGGTGAGGACGGTGGATCAAGCCGAAGGGCGAATGATCTTCCTCCTCCAGCACCCACTGCGTCGGCGCCTGCTGGGCCTCTACGTCGAGTCCGAGGAGACCCTGAGCCCCAAGGAACTCGCCGACTACGTGAAGGCGCCGCTGGACCACGTGTCCTGTCACGTCCGCGTCCTCGCCAAGCACCGCGCCGTGGAGCTGGTTGAGACGCGCCCCGCACGCGGTGCCGTGGAGCACTTCTACGTCGCGACGGAGTTGGTCGATCAGGTGCCGTGGGCGCGAGCCGCTCTCGGGTTGAAGGAGGCCGCGTGAACAAAGACAAGATCATCAGCGTCCGCATGCCGGACGAGCTGGCGTTGCAGATGGACGCCATGGCCCGCGCAGAGGACGTCTCGGTCTCCGAGGCGATGCGAGCAGCGGCCTACCGCTACATCGCCACCCGAAGAGCAGATCCGGACTTCAAAGAGCGCCTGAGGAAGCGACTCGAAGAAGACGCCGAGATCCTGAAACGCCTAGCCGAGTAGAGCGACCGCTTGGACCCCTCACGCACTATCACTACGGCCCCCACGGCCCTCCAACTGGAGGACCGACACATTATGAACCCGGACAGGTGTTCGCTTTTCGTGCCTGAGACGGGCGCCTGCGGATCATCCCGGCGTTTGACCTTCGGTCGGCCTCCCCACCGCCAATTGTGGCGCGGCTGCGCCGCGCGGATGGCGGGTGGGGAGGCGCTCCCAAATGTGGTCTCCAGGGGCATAGGGCAGAACTGCCCGGGGCGCTTCGGTCGCAGAAGGCATTTAGGTGGCATGGAGAGGAAAAGAGCAGCGCCAACCTTCTTCACCGAGCGCACCCTTGCCGGCTATCTCGCGGTCTCAGATAGGACGATCCGCAACTGGATCAGACGGGGTGAGCTGCCCAGCTACAAGCTCGGCGCAGCGCGGCGGATCGATCCCACCGACGTCGAGGACTTCCTCGCTCGCCATAGGGACGAGTCGTCATGAGGCGGGAGACGCCGGTCAAGCGCCGGAACCCATCCGGCGAGATCGTGTGGATGGCCCGCTACACCGGCCGCGACGGTCGCCGCCACATCGCGAAGCCGAGCTGGAACCGAGGCAAGGGAACCTTCAAGCGCAAAGGCGAAGCGCAGAAAGCCATCGACGAGGCCTACGGCCTCTCGGATCGGCCGGACACCCTCGGCGACTACGCCGCCACCTGGACCGAGCGCCACCCGCGCTCGGAGCGAACGAACGCGACGAACGAGCATCGCATCAGCCGCGTAACGGACGTTGAGATCGAGGGCATCCCCTTGAAGGGCTGGCCGCTGCGCGAGCTGCGCCGCCGCCATGCCCTTGCCCTGGTCGATCACATGCTGAGAATCGAAGGGCGCGCAACCACCGGGGCGGTCGGGATCATCCGCTCCCTCTCGGCGATGACCGAGGACGCGATCACCGACGAAGTCTGCGACCTCAACCCCTTCAAGGGCGTCCGCATCCGAGCGAACGATCCGAGGGCGAAGAAGAAGCCCCGCCCGATCCGCGTCTTCACCTTCGAGGAAATGCACCGCTTCGCCAAGGCGGCGGGCGACTACGAGGCAATGATCCGCATCTTCACCGACTGCGGCTTGAGGCTGGGGGAGGTGCTGCCACTACGCCGCGAAGCGAGACCCTCCAGGTCCGCCGCACCGCCCACGAGGGCCAGATCCTCGAGGGGACGAAGACCGACCACGGCGAGCCCGGCGCCGGCCGCATCGTCCCGGTGCCGGCAACCCTCGCCTGGATGCTGGGAGCCCAGCTCCAGGTGAGCGACGAAAGCGAGCTGCTCTTCACGACCCCGACCGGCCGCATATGGCGAGAGCGGAACTTCTACCGCGACCTCTGGCGCCCAGCCCAGGAAGCTTCCGGCCTAGATATGCGCCCCCACGAGTGCCGGCATAGCTACGTCACGCACTTGCGGGCTGCCGGCGTCAACGATGCGGATCTGGCCGAGATTGCCGGTCATCGGGTGGAGACGATGTTGGCGCGGTACACGCATGCCGTTGGAAATAGCTTCTCGGCGATAAAGGCAACCATCGGCTGATCAGTCCCTGGTAGATCATTGTCGCCTGCTTCTCAGATTCCGACCGCGGCGAGACTAAAATCCCTCGAATGGGAGATGCGCCTAAAGAGGTGGTGGAGAAGCTTCGGGCTGCGGTGGCGGCTGTTGAGGAGGCCAAGGTTCCAAAAGACCTGCGAGTCGCAGCGTTCACTGCGGTGCTTGCCGGACTGCCTGTGTATCCCGCCCAACCGGAATCCAAGAAGAGCAATGGCCTGTCTTCAGGAGGCGCCGGTAAGGAGACCATTGATACCTCCCAAGGGCTAGGACTAATCGCAGACAAGCTCGAAATCGGACAGGCACAGGCTGGAACTGTCTATGACGTTGATCCGGACGGTGTTCACGTCACCGTCAAGCGCTCCTCCTTCAATCAGACCAAGAAACTTGCCCAGCAGGAAGTCACCTATCTCGTTGTCGCAGGGCGACAAGCAGCGGGTCTTGAGGAATGGACGGCAACCAAGGTTGCAATCGAGGCCACCCACGACCGAGGTGTTCACGACACCAATGTCTCGAAGGCTATTAGCGCACTTGATGGCGATGGAATGAGGTTCCGTGGCGCGGGAGTCAAGCGGGAGATCAAGATGAATGCGGTTGGGTTCGCAAAAGCGGCAGAGATCGTGAAGCGATTGGCGGAGGCGTCATAGACACGTCGATAGGGCTGACGATCCAGCGCCTCCCTCGGCAGCAAGATCGGGTCTTGGTCACCGGGGCCATCGTTGGGAGTCGAGGAGGCGACGGCTGGTTCACGCCGGGGCAAATAGCCGACATGTTCGAGTTGCTTAGGTTGCCTAAGCCCGGAAACGTAAGCCAAGCTCTGGCGACCCTCGCGTCAAAAGGCAAGGTGGTGCGCCGACGAAGCGGGAAAACGTGGTCCTTGACGCCCGAGGGGCGGACGGCAGCATCTCAACTGATGGAGGGCCTTGACGTAACGGCGGTCGAGGCGGAGATCGCCCTGGTAGGCAGTGCGGAGCTGCAACAAGCACAGCACCCGCTGATCCCACCCGAGTTAGCTCCGGTTCGATGGGCGACCCCCATTAGCCGTCTGCTTGATCGGTTTCCGTTCGATACGAATGTCTTTTGCATGACCCGCTTTCCGAAGGATGAGAAGGAGAGCGAACTACCTGATCCCGTACGCGACGTGATTGTGGCAGCGCGAGAGGCCCTAGATGCGAGAGGCCTAAAGATGCACCTCGCTTCAGATCGCCAAGCCGACGATGAGCTGTTTGGGAACATCGCTGCGCATATGTGGGCGTGCAAGTACGGCATCGGCTTGTTTGAGACTAGGTTTGGAGAGGAGTTCAACGACAACCTTCAGATTGAGGTTGGCGCAATGCTCATGACTGGTCGTCGTGTGGTTCTTCTCAAGGATCGAGACACCCCAGATATGCCAACCGACTTCGTGGGACACATCTATCGAGGCGTCGATTTTGATGACCCATCGTCCATTGCACGGGAGCTGGACGCTTGGATCACGGAGGACTTAGGTATTTAAGGCAGAGTCCCTATCCTGCGGTGGTCGGCAGGTCGTGAACTACAAAATCTTCCCCGGAAACCGTGATCCGGATGTTGGATCCATCGCTGGTGTCGATCCAACCCTTTCGCGCGGCAGTAAGTGACAGGTTTGCCTCGAACCGCGCCGGTCGTTTCCATTTTGCCGTGACGTAGCACGTGTTTACGTGGTCTACGGTAATTCCATCCTGCATGCTGGCGATCTTCTCAAGCCAATAAACCACGACTGCCTGTTTCTCAAAATGATTGCGTGGCTGCTTCTCCTCCACGAACTCCATGAACGCCTGTTTCCCTTTTGGACGCAGACTGAGATCCCTCACCAGGCTTGGAGATCCCGTTCGACCGCGTGCTTTTCGTGGGCCACCCTCTTTCGATTCCATATTTTTCCGCTGGCGCTTGGTACCGGAGCGCCCGGAGGGGGGCCTTGCGGCGGGCGTGGCGACAGGTCCCCCCATGACAAGCTCGACCACGGCTAGCGCGGTGGGGGTGTCTAGCTTGCGGTCGATGCTGATGCCATCGCCCGTGAGGAGCAATTTGTAGCCCGAGTCTTCTGACGCCGCCGTGTTCTCTGCCATATAAACAGCCTAGTTGGCCTTTCGGCGGAGTCGTAGGACCGGATCGGTACGCCAAGTTAGCCTGCTGCCGACCCTACCGTCTATAGCTCGGCGGGCGTGACTACGATTCCGAGCCGCTCCGCTCCTCGGCGCAGGCGAGCGTCCAGGGTTACAAGTCGGCACAGAAGGAGTTGCGCCAAGGCGACGTATTCCGCGTCGTAGGTTCGACCCCAGCCAAACTCCTCGGCGAGTAGCCAAGCTTTAGCTCCAAGCTCGGGCGGGTCCATTCGCTTCACAGGGCAGCTTTCAAGCCGGGAGTGAACGATCTCGGCATCTTCACGGCCGATTTCTCCTTTGTGGAGTTTGAGGTGCAGGCCTGCGCGGGCCTCCGACCACATCAGCGGGATGCTGACGAGATCGTCTCCGAGGGCCTCGAAACCGTTGCCCTCCCCGCCGCACGCCGCCGTAGCGACGTTGGCATCAATGACAAGCACTAACGCCCTCGCCGCGCCTCATCGACGGCGGCGACCCAGTTGGGAGCCGGCGCGCCTGACGGAAGTCGGCGCCAAGCCTCCGGCAACTCGGCCATCTCGGGTTCGGCGCTTTCTTCGTGGCGCACCTCGATGAGCCTGACGACCTCGTCAAGCTCGGCATCGGACAGTTCATCGAGAAGTGCGTGCGCTTTCTCCCTCGTCGTCATAGGGCAAATCGTACCGCCGCTGGTGCCATTCGCCAGCCGTATCGCCGTCTGGGTCGAGCGCTCCAGCTCGTCCTCCGTTAGGTCGAAGCGAGGGCGGCCATTGCTCTGCAGGCGGTTGCGACGAGCGGTCGCGAGGAGGTTCAAGTCTTCTTTCGACGGGTCCACGCGAGTTAAGCTAGCAGCGATGAGGGATGTTTTGTCTGAGAGAGCTGCCAAGGCCATCAAGCGGCTGGCGGCCGCGCATGGAGGGCACAACGTGAGGCTTCTTGCGGATCGTCCCCTGGTGCTCGTAGATATGGATCAAGGACGCAGCCTCTTCGATCTCGTGCGGCTGACAGAGGAGCTACGGGAAGCACTCGGCATCGAGGTCAATGTTTTGACCGAGGGAAGCCTCTTGCCCTACCTACGAGACGCCATCCTGGCCGAGGCCGTAGCCGCTGTAGGTCGCATCCCGGTCGCATCAGCGCCGCGATCCCCGCGACAGCGCCAACCTCTCCCGTCCTACGAAACCGAAGGTCACAGGTTCAAATCCTGTCGGGCGCGTTCCTCGCTGTGCTCCGGGCTGTCCAGTGTTCTTCCCGGTGCAGAAGCGCGATCCTCGGCTTCTCGGTTGATCCGTGTTCCGAACGGCACCGGACGATTCCGGGGCGTTCCGAGCGGCCTCGGTCTCATCCTGGTCTCATCTCGCAGGCCGACTAGGGTCCATGGGAATGGCGGGCGATCCACAGGCCAAAGCGCGCAAAGCCCTCCGGTGTGCACAGGCTGATTTCGAGAAGGCGCAGGACAAGCTCGAAGCCATTGGCGCTTTCATCAGGGCGCTCGTTTTCGACCAGCCGGCCCAGATAGGTCCCGGCGCGGCCGACGAGGATGAATGATGCGCGTAGGGGTCTACATCGACGGCTTCAATCTCTACTACGGGGCGCGCGTCCTTTGCGGCCGGGGAACTGCGGGATGGCGGTGGCTTGACGTTCGAGCGCTTGCGGCGGATCTCGCTGAAAGGGCGCCTGGCTGGGAAAGCCCTGAAATACAGAAAGTCGTCTATTGCACCGCGCGGATCGATGGCGCTTCTAATCCCGTCGGGCACGCGGAGCAGGACATTTACCTCAAGGCGCTCGTGGCCAACGGGACGGTCGATCTGATCGAGTACGGGCACTACGTCTCGCGGGTCAAGAAAGCTCCCTTGGCTACGCCCGACCGAAAGGGACGTCCCGTCCTAGCGGAATCGGCCTGGCCGGTGATGGTGCAGGACCAGGCAGGGTCCCCCGTCTCCGCCGCGCGGTTCATGGTCAGCTACGCGCATCGCGAGGAGAAGGGTTCGGATGTAAACGTTGCCGCCCATCTTCTGATCGATGTGCTGGAAGAAGAAATCGACGCGGCGATCGTGATCTCCAACGACAGCGATCTCCGCCTCCCCGTCCAACAGGCAAGGACACGAGTCCCAGTGGGGACGGTCAATCCCTCCTCGGCATGGCTCGCGGGCGACCTGAAAGGGCGGCCCACGGACGGGGTCGGCAACCATTGGTGGCTCCAATTGAAGAGAGGCGACATTTGCGCTCATCAGTTGCCTGATCCATGTGGCCGCTATACGAAGCCTTCGCCTTGGTAGCTTCAACCTCTTGGCTTTGAGGGGCTGCGTTCAGTCCTAGGAACGCTCTGAAATTCGGATTTTGGGATCCCTATAATGTGATTCCTAGACCACCCGGCCCCTCGTGGGTCGGGTTTTTTTTATCCCTAGTGGACCGGTGCCCGCGGGCACCTCGAGGGTGCCGTCGCTGGGCTGGGCGACGCGGTCGGTCTTGCCGATCTGGAAGCCGACTTCGCCCTCGCGCACGGTGAAGCGCTCGACGAAGTGGTCGTGGACGTGTGCCCCGGCCACCGCGGCTCCCGGCTGCAGCCAGAGGTCGACCTCGATCCGCCGCCCGTCCTCATCCGCCACGACCAGGGTGGCGATCTCGCCGGTCGCCGGGTTGTGGAGCCAGCGGCCCGCTTCGAGTGGCGTGTGCTGCTCCTCGGTCATGGGAGCGACCTTCCCCATCCCCCTCAGCAGGCCCTGACGGTCCCCTTGATCGTCCGTTTGATCTTCTTTTCCTTGCTGCCCTTGGTGAGGATCAGCGTCACCTTGGCCTTCACCCGGTGCACCGAGCCGGCGGCCAGGGGCCCGGGATTGACCAGGTAGCGGAACGGCTTCTTCTTCTTCACCTTCACCTTCTTGCCGTCGTAGATGAAGACGACCTTGGTGAAGCGGATCTCGCCGCCGAGCCGTTTCGAGAGCTGTTTGCGCTTGCGTTTGCCGACCCCGACGAAGAAGCGCTGGCGCGACTGCAGGCAGCTCTTCGGCAGCCGCAGGACGATGAGGAAGTTGCCGACCTTCTTGGTCACGACCTTCGTCTTGCCCTTGTAGACCGGTGGCAGCGGCGGTTCCCCGGCAGGCGGGCCGGCGATCGGGTTGAGGTCAGCGAGGCGCAGGCCGGCAGCGTCGCGGAAGACGAGCCAGCCGCTGCCGCCGTCGGTGGTGGCCAGGTCCGCGTTGTCGTTGAGCGCGTAGCCGTCGCCGAGGTGGGCGATCTGGCTTTCGGCGAAGCTGGCGCCGCCGTCGCTCGAGGTGAAGAGGCGCATCACGTAGGCGCCGTCGCCACCCCGCACGCCTGGCCAGGCGACCGCCAGCCGGTTGCCGCTCGGCGACTGGGCGATCGCGCCGCCGGCGAAGAGATTGGTGGAGGAGTCGACGGCGAGCGTCGTCGCGGGGCCGAAGGAGGTGCCGCCGAACCTGCGAACGGTGACCGCGCTCGGGTTCGAGCCGCCGCTGTAGTCCTGGGAGGCCATGAAGAGGCCGGCGGGCCCGCCGGCGAGGCTCGGCTCGTAGCCGTTCGCGACGAAGACCGGGCCTTCCCAGCTGCTCTCCGCGGTCAGCGAACCCGCGCCTTTGTAGCGGTAGAAGAACAGCGGGTAGGGATCCGCGAAGTTGGAGTAGGCGATCACCGGATCGGCGCCGTCGAGGCCCATGCTCGAGCTGAGCACGCCGCCGCTGCCGGGATCGGCGAACGAGAATTCCCCGCCGCTCGGTGCGCCGATGTCGACGGTGGTGACGCCGATGCCCGGGTTGTAGGCGCCGATCAGGAAGCTCCCGCCCTGGAGGAACACGTCCGTCGGGTCGGTCTGGCCCGAGTAGAAATTGCGCTCCTGGCCGCCGTCGAAGCTGGCGCCCCCGTCGGTCGAGGTCCAGAAGATGACGTCCCCTCGCGCGTGGCGGGGCGCGACGACGTAGACCGTGCTGCCGGAGCCCAGGACCGGGATTGCGGCGGAGGCGCTGTCCGAGAGGCTCGTCGCCCCGGGGATCGGCAGCGTGATCGCCGCGCAGGACCCTCCCGGCGCGACCTTGCAGAACCGCACCGGCTCGACGCCGATGCCGACGCCCTGGCTGGTCCAGGAAACGTAGGCATTCCCGGTCCCGTCCGCGATCACATGGCCGTCGGAGACGGGGTTCGCGTCAAGGGTGAAGAGGTCGTTCGCCGCGGAGGTGGAGGGCAGGGCGGCGAGGGCGAAGAGCGCCGCCGCTGCGATGAGGGTGCGTCGCCAAGTTTTCATGGCGCCACCCTAGTGTCAACCGGGCGCTCCTCACAAGCTAGCGAGGAGATTTCCGGGGGGGACCGGATGGGGTCCCACCCCGGAAATCCTGATTCGCAAGCGGCACCGCCCCGGCGGCGCCATTTCCCGCCTCGGGGCTGACAGCGAACCCGTTCCCTGACCTTCCGCTCCCGCGCGGCCTGTCGCTGGGCAAGGGCGAAGGGAGGAGTCGGCCCTTCGGGATCGCTGTCACCTTCACGCAGCGAGTGTCCACGGGCGGCCGTTGCTTCGCCACCGGGCAAGCACCCCAAAATCGACCCTAAGATTCGATTTACTCTACGAATACCGAGGTATTCAGTGAGGGGATTACTCGAGCGGGAACAGGAGATGGAGGAGCTCGGCGCCGCGCTGGCGGCTGCCGGCTCGGGCCGTGGGCGCGCGGTGGTGATCGAGGCGAACGCGGGCCTCGGGAAGACGCGCCTCCTCGGGGAGACCCGCCGGTTCGCCATCGAGGCAGGCTTCGACGTCCTCGCCGGCCGGGCGACGGAGATGGAGCGTGATTTCCCCTTCGCCCTCGCGCGCCAGCTGCTGACGGCGCGCGTCGCCGGCATGCCTCCCGAAGAGCGCGAGGCACTGCTGGACGGAGCGGCGTCGGCCCGCAGCGCCCTCGGGCTCGACTCCGGCGCCGAGCTGCAGCGCGACTCCTTCGCCGTCCTTCACGGCCTCTACTGGGTGATCGCGGCGCTGGCGGAACGCAGCCCGCTGCTGCTGGCGATCGACGATGCCCACTGGGCCGACTCCGGCTCCCTCGACTTCGCCGGCTTCCTGCTGCCGCGGCTCGAGGAGCTTCCGGTCCTGATGGTGGCGACGGCGCGCCCGGACGAGCCCGACCCGGCCCCGGCGCTGGGACGGATCCTCGCCGACTCCTCGGTTCACCACCTCAGGCCGGCCCCGCTCAGCCCGGAGGCGACCCGCGCCCTCCTCGCCGAGGAGCTGGTGCAGCAGCCCGATCCCGTCTTTGCCTCGACCTGCCACGAGGTCAGCGGCGGCAACCCGTTCCTGATGCGCGAGCTGACCCGAACGCTCACCGAGCAGGGGATAGAGCCGGTCGGCTCCCATGCCGAGGCGGCAAGGGAGCTGGCGCCGGAGCGCGTCGGCCACACGGTCTTGATGCGGCTGCGGCGCCTGTCCCCACCGGCGCGGAAGGTCGCCGAGTCGGTAGCGGTGCTGGGCGACGGCAGCGACCTCCAGATCGTCGCCCAGCTCGCCGGGCTCGAGCTCGGCGAGGTCGAAGACGCGGTCGACAGCCTCCGCCGGAGCGCCATCCTCGACGCCGGCCCGGGCCTGCGGTTCGTCCATCCGCTGGTTCGAAACGTGATCCACGCGAACCTGCTCGCCGAGTCCGGCGCCTCCACACATGCGCGCGCCGCCGCCCTCCTCCGCACTCGCGGTGTCGCCCCCGAGCAGGTCGCCGCGCAGCTGCTCGCCTGCGAGGAGCGGGGGGACAGGGAAGCGGTCGAGACCCTCGTCGAGGCGGCGGAGAGGTCGCTCGCCAAAGGAGCGCCTCGCTCCGCCGTCGCCTACCTGAAGAGGGCCCTGCGCGAGCCGCCCCCCGACGATCTGCGCGCCGCGGTCCTGGGGCCGCTGATTACCGCGATTCCCAGAGCGGCCGACCATGCCGTCTGGCCGGAGATCGAGGACGAGGTGACCGCGCAGCTGGAGCGAGAGCCGTCGCTGCGGAGCCTCTGGGGGGTTCGCTGACGACGGCGCTGGCGATGGGCGGGCGGTTCGAGGAGGCAGCCGCGCTTCTGGTCGACGGCGTCGAGATCGCGCTCGAGCAGGACGACCTCGAACTGGCGTTTCAACTGGACGTTCAGCTGCGCGCTCTCGGCAACGTCGTCCCCTCGGTGCCCGAGGTGGACCTGTCCCCGTATGTCGAGCGGATCGACCCGGACAGCCCCGGCGGGCGGCTTGCCGCGGCGGTCGAGGCTCGCGCCAGAGTGATCGCGGTCGACGTCGAGGGGGCTTCGGCGGCGGCGAAGCGGGCCCTGGGCAACGACGGAGCGATCTTCGCCGAGGAGTCGGAGCCGATCGCCTCGCTCTTCGCGGTGATGACCCTCGTCGCACTCGACGAGACCGACGCCGTTCGGCGGGCGGCGGACCAGGCGCTCGCTCTCGCGCGGGAGCGCGACGACACCCCCGGTATCGCCCGCGGGCTCTACCTTCAGGGGATCGCGGCGTGGGCGGTCGGTGACCTGGCCGCCGCCGAGGCAGACCTGCGACAGGCGGTGGAGCTGGCTCGCCTGGCGAACATCGCCATCTACCTGTTGATGTTCGTCGGCACCTTGGTCGTGGTCCTGGTGGAACGCGACGAGCTGGAGGCCGCGGAGCGGGAGCTGCGGTCACTCGGCCTCGTGGACGGCCAGATGCCGGACAGCCCGATGTTCCTGATGATGCTGCTGGCGAGGGGGCTTCTGCAGTACGCGCGCGGTGAATTCGACGACTCCCTGGCGGATACCTCGGCGATCTCCTCGCGGGCGAACCGGATGGGTTTCGGGCCCGGCCCCGAGCTGATGGCGATGCCCTACACCGTGCAGGCATTGGTCGCCCGCGGGAGAGACGAGGAGGCCCGGGAGCTCGCCGACGCGAGCCTGTCCGCCGCTCGACAGTGGGGCACCCCGGGCACGCTCTCCCATGTCCTGCGCGGCGTCGCCTATACCCGGGACGGGGAGGAGGCGATCGAGCTGCTGGAGGAGGCCGTGGCCGTGACCGAGAGCTCCCCCCGCCGGATCGAGCGCGCCCACGCGCTCCTGGCGCTGGGGGAACTGAAGCGCCGCCGGGGCGCCAGGGCCGAGGCCCGCGCACCCCTGCGCGAGGCGTTCGACCTCGCCCGCCGCTGCGGCGCCAGGAGGATCGCCAAGCGCGCCCACGCGGAGCTCGAGGCGAGCGGCGAGAAGATGCGCCGCTACGCCCCGGTCGGCGCCGAGTCGCTGACCCCGAGCGAGCGGCGGGTCGCCGACCTGGCGGCCTCGGGGATGACCAACCGCCAGATCGCCCAGACGCTCTTCGTCACCGTGAAGACGATCGAGGCGCACCTCAGCGCCGCCTACCACAAGCTCGACATCACCTCACGCCGCGAGCTCGCGGGCGCGCTGGCCGAGGCGGAGGCCGGCGCCGCTTAGAACGGCAGCTTCTCGCGCGCCGACTTCCCCGCCGAGTGGCTCTTGCTGGAGGCGCGCTGGGATTTGCCGAACGATTTGCTGAGCAGGTTGCCGATCGGGCCGGGAGCCTTGCTGCCGGCGCGCTGGCCGGCGCCGAAGCCCTTGTCGGTCCCGCGCTTGGCGTGGTTGGAGAGCCGGGGGACGAGAAATCCGAGGATCGCCAGCAGCACGCAGATTCCGACTACGACTCCGATAAGCATTTCGTTGCTCTCCCTCTTCGAGTGCGCCTAGAGCTTCTGCTCGAGGTCGTCGGCTTTGTCGCCGTGGTGCCGGGCCATCCGGCGCTCGCGCTCGGCGCGCTCGGCGGCCTCCTGGGCCTCCTGCTCGTGCTCCTGCGCCTTGCCGGCGTGGACGTCGGCTACCTGGCGGTGGCCGCCGGCCTGTTCGCTCAGGCGCTCTCTTTCCCGTTCGCGCTCGGCGCGGCGCTTGCGCGCGGCGATCGCGGCGAGAACGAGCAGAACGACGACGACAACGACTATGGCGATGATCAGTCCAGTTGACATGGCTTCTTCTTTACCCGCCTGGGGATTGGTAAACCAACCCGATCCGGGTAGCGGTTGTCTTGTGTTCGACTGGCTCACCCACGAGGTCTCCCAGAGCGTGGTCACCTACCCCGTGGTCGGCTTCGCCGCCGGCGCCGACGTCCTCTTCCCGCTGATCCCCTCGGAGACGATCGTGATCACCGCCTCGGTCCTCGCCGCGCAGGGGGAATTGCTGATCTGGCTGATCGTGCCGGCGGTCGCCCTCGGCGCCTTCCTCGGCGACAACGTCTGCTACTTCCTCGGCCGCCGGATCGGCGACCCGATCGCCGACCGCCTCTTCGACGGCGAGAAGGGGCAGGCGCGCCTGGCCTGGGCCGAGGAGGCGCTGCGCCGCCGCGGCGCGATCCTGATCGGGGTCGGCCGCTTCATCCCCGGCGGCCGCACGGCGACCACCTTCGCCGCCGGCACGCTCGAGATGCCCTACCGCCAGTTCGTCGCCGCCGACGCCTTCGCGGCGACGATCTGGGCGCTCTACGTCTCCATGCTCGGCTACCTCGGCGGCGAGACCTTCAAAAACAGCCTCTGGCTGCCGCTCGCCACCACCTTCGCCTGCGCGATGCTGGTCGGCCTCGGCTTCGAGGCCTGGCGCCGGGTCCAGAGCCGCCGCGGCAAGGACATCCTCGGCGACGAGCTGCCGGAGGAGCTGGCGACCGGCTAGGGAGGGTGACTAGCGCTACCGCACGGTTGCCTCGATCAGGTCGGCGGCGCGCTCGGTCCCGCGGGCGGCCCGCAGCCGCCGCGAGGTGGCGGCGAGGCGGTCGCGCAGCGCCTCGTCGGCGAGCAGCCGGTCGATCGCGCCGGTCAGCTCCTCGCCGCTGTGGCGGTAGGTGTCGAGGCGGGCGCCGAAGCCGGTCTCCTCGATCCGCTGGGCGTTGTCGTGCTGGTCCCAGAAGATCGGCAGCAGCACCATCGGCTTGCCGAAGTGCAGCGCCTCGGTGACCGTGTTGTTACCGCCGTGGGTGATCACGAGGTCGACCTTGGGCAGGACTTCGGTCTGCGGCAGGAACTCCTCGCCGGCCATGTTGCCGGCGAGCTCGAACTCGGTGTGCTGGGGCCCCTTGGAGACGACGATCCGGTAGGGCGACTCCGCCAGCTCGGCGATCAGCTTCCGCATCAGCTCGACGTCGGCCGAGCCGAGCGAGCCGAGGCTGAGGTAGACCAGCGGCCCCTCGCGCTCGGCCAGCGCCGGCGGCAGCTCCCAGGCCGGGTCGGTCGTCCGCACGCTCGACTGCAGGTTGTGCCAGGTGGGGCCGAGCGGGCGGGCGCGCGGGTAGTCAACCTCGTCGGGATAGAGGTAGAGGTTCAGCCACTCGCTCTCGTGGATGAAGTCTTCGGCCGGCAGCGGCGGCGCCCCGCGCTCGACGCAGAACTCGCTGAAGGAGGCGTGCAGCTCGCGGTGGGCCTCGCGGTAGGCGCCGCGGAACTCCTCCCAGCCGCCGCGCTCGGCGCTCGGGAAGCCGGAGAAGACCGGGGGCACCTCGGGGTCCTTGATCTCCGCGGGGTTGCAGGAGGCGATCCGCGCCCAGGGGCGCCCGCTCGCGAGCAGCGCCGGGAAGCTGACGACGTTGTCCTCGACGACGAGGTCGGGCCGCAGCTCGTCGATGATCTCGCGCAGGCGCTCGTCGACGTAGCGGGCGCCGTCGACGAGCGCCTCGAAGGTCGGGGCGATGAACTCGGCCAGCTGCTCGGTCGTCGGTTTGCGGAAGACCGGGGCGGTGTCGCGAATGAAGTCCTTCCAGAACTGGCCCGGCGCTTCCTCGGTCTCCGGCGGCGGCGTCAGCCGCATCAGCCGCTCCTCGAAGCCCTGGGCCTCGAGCGTCCCGGCAAAGGACTCCTCGACGATGAAGACGACCCGGTGCCCGCGCTGCCGCAGCACCGCGCCGATCCCGACGCAGTTGTTGGTCGGCCCGAACGCCCCCTCCGGGAAGAAGACGATCGTCTGCCCGCTGCCCTCCATCAGCTCATCTTGGAGCAGCGGTCACCCGGACGCAATGTCCAGGGTGTAGAGGCCGACTTGCGGATTTGCTTCACTTCTGAGACCAGAGAAAGGAGGTGGTCCTAACTTGAATCACATGCTTGATGGGACTCTGGAGGTGCAGGGCCGCTAGGCGCCGCACTGGTTTGGGCGCCCGGCGGAATCCACCCCGGGCACCGGCGGTTCGTCGGGAGCCGGGTCTTGTCCCGCCCGGTCGCAGTTCCCGCGTCCGTTCCTTTGCACCAGGCGAGAGCCGCCCTCTGGGCGGCTCTCGCGCTTTTAGGCCGCGCCGCAATTCGTCTGTTCCTTTTCGTTGTCCGGCACCGATAAGGAGCAGCGGAATCAGTCGGCGATCGCCTGGAGGCCGTCCTCGGCCTCGGAGACGAAGTGCGAGGCGATTCGCCAGCGCCGCTGCAGGACCGGTTCGATTTCGGTCGTCCCGCAGCCGAGTTCGGAGACGCACTCGCCCCAGTCGTTGGCGCCTTCGATGTAGCGGTTGAAGGCCTTCTCGCCGGGGGTGGCGACGAGGCTGAGGCAGTCGACCTGCAGCTCGCCGACCGGGATCTTCCCGTAGATCGAGCGGATGCCGCGCACCTCGGCGACGTACTGGTCGTAGGTGACGCCGACGGCCAGCCGCCGCCGCAGCCCGTCCATCGAGCCGACGAAGCTGCCGAGCTGGCTCTGGCAGAGATCGCCGGCGGGCAC
Organism: uncultured Actinomycetes bacterium; assembly: GCA_963779815.1. GTDB lineage: Bacteria > Actinomycetota > Thermoleophilia > Solirubrobacterales > 70-9 > VAYN01. Next base: position 799,797 of record CAVZZR010000001.1, read on the forward strand.
GTGCCGCCCCGCACCCCCGCTCTTCGCGGACGACCGGGGGTCGTTTCCAGACTTTCCGGGGCTATGGCCCGGGTGATTCTGGAAACGACCTTCTTCCGCCCTCGTCACGGTGGGCGTGGCGGTGGAGCCTGATTCGTCGCCCAGGCTCCCGCAGCCGGCGAGCAGGAGGGCCGCCAGCAGCGCCGATCCGAATAGCTGGAGGCGAGCGGCGAGCACGCGGGCAGTTTAGGAGGGATGCGTCGTGTAAAACCCCTGCCGTGCGGTGGATCGGTGGCTTCGGGACGGCGGTGCTGGCGGCAGCGGTGCTCTGCCTGGGCGCGCCGGCGGCGCAGGCGCGCCCGCACGTGCTCGTCGTCGGCGACAGCCTCGAGGAGCTGACCTCGCCCTATCTGAGCCGCTACCTGCCGGGAGTCGAACTGACGGTCAACGCGGTCGGCGGCTACAACAGCTACCAGATCTTCGACCTCTTCCAGGAAAGCTACGATCCCTCCGTCGACGTCATCGTCTTCGATGCCGGCACCAACGACAACCCGTCCTATCCCGAGATCCTCGCCGGCAACCTGGCCAAGGTGGCCGAAACCGTCGGCAACCGCTGCATGGTCGTGCCGACGATCCACGGTCTCCATCCCGGCGGCGTCGACGACACCGGCAAGAACCGCGTCGTCGCCGAATTCGCCGCCTCACGGCCGGGAACCCAGGTGCCCGACTGGGCGCGGACGGTGGCGACCCGGCCCGACCTGATGCAGGCCGACGACCTGCACCCGATCGAAGAGGGCGCCGACTACCGCGCCCAGCTGATCGCCCAGGGCGTCCAGGGCTGCCTCGCCTACGGCGAGGCGGTGGCGACGGCGCCGCCCGAACCGCGCGCCGACGTCGAGCCGATCGCCACCGTCGGCAAGCTGCAGACCCGCGAAGAAGCGGTGATGGGGGAGATCCGCGGCGACCTCCTCCGCCAGGCCGCCGCCTCCCTCCTGGTCGGCGTCCTCGCCCGCGGCTGAGAGCCAACCTGCCGAAGTGGCAATCTGTAGGCATGGAGCTGCCCCATGAGTGAGGTGGTGATGCCGCGCCTCTCCGACTCGATGGAGGAGGGGACGATCCTCACCTGGCTGAAGCAGGTCGGCGACGAGGTCGCGGTCGGCGACGAGCTGGTCGAAATCGAGACCGACAAGGCGAACATGGCCTACGAAGCAGACGTCGCCGGGACCCTGCAGGAGATCCTGGCCCAGGAGGGGGAGACGCTGCCGATCGGCGCGCCGATCGCGCGGATCGGCGAGGGGTCGAACGGGGGCCAGCCAAATTCGGATGAGGGACAGACCGCTCGAGCCGCGGGTCCTGTCTCCGATACGACCCCCGCGCCAACTGGCGCGGGTCCCGCATCGTCGCCACCCACGGCAGAGGCGGAGGACAAAGGCCCTGAGGCTCCGGCCGCTGAGGCGGAGCCCGACGGGGAGCGAGTCAAAGCCTCTCCGCTCGCTCGGCGCTTGGCCCGAGACAAAGGCTTGGACCTCAAAGCACTCCATGGCTCCGGCCCCGGGGGGCGGATCGTCAAGCACGACGTGGAGGAGGCAGAGGTTCCGAGCTCAGCGGCACCCACCCCCTCCACCCAGCCAGAGGGGGTGGGTGCCGCCTCTTCAGGCTCCGGCGGAACCGCGAAGGGCGAAGTCCAGACCCAGGACCTCAACAAGCTCCAGCAGACGATCGCCCGCCGGATGGCCGAGTCGAAGGCGACCGCGCCGCACTTCTACCTGACGATCGAGGTCGACATGGGGAAGGCGCTCGAGGCGCGAGCGGGGTTCAAAGCCGCGGCCAGGGAGGGCGACGTCGTCCCCTCCTTCAACGACATGATCGTCAAGGCCTGCGCGATCGCCCTGCGCGAGTTCCCGAAAGCCAACGGCGCCTACCGCGACGGCCGCTTCGAGCGCCACTCGCGCGTCAACGTCGGCGTCGCCGTCGCCGCCCCCGAAGCGCTGGTCGTGCCGACCGTCTTCGACGCCGACCGCAAGGGCCTGCGCGAGATCGCCGCCGACAGCCGCGCCCTCGCCGCCAAGGTCCGCGACGGCTCGGTGACCCCGCCCGAGCTCTCCGGCGGCACCTTCACCGTCACCAACCTCGGCATGTTCGGGATCGACGAGTTCGACGGGGTGATCAACATGGGCCAGGCGGCGATCCTGGCCGTCGGCGCGATCCGCGAGGTCCCGGCCGTCCGCGACGGCGAGATCGTCCCGGCTCAGCTGATGAAGGCGACCCTCTCCTGCGATCACCGCATCCTCTACGGCGCCGAGGGCGCCGAGTTCCTAGCCCGCGTCAAGCAGTTGCTCGAGGAGCCGGTCTCGCTGGCGCTCTAGTCCTCGGCCGAGTAGTCGGCCTGGCCGCCGCCGAGCTCGGGCGGCAGCGCTTTCGGGCCTTCGGGGTACATGTGCCGCAGCTGCTCCTCGCTCATCTCAAGGGTGCTGGTGATCTCTTCCCGCGGGGCGCCGACGACGAGCCAGAGCTGGTCGGCGTCGGTGTCGTTGAAGAGCTGGCGGTCGGTGTCGTGGTCGACCAGGAGCGTGTCCAACGGCGCCAGCGTCAGCACCTCGTCGCCGATCCGTACCCGGCCCTCGCCCTCCAGCAGCACGTAGAGCTCCTCCTGGGTGAAGTGCCGGTGCCTGGTCGAAGCTTGCCCGGCTCCAGCCGCCACATCCGCGCCCCGATCTGCGTCGCCCCGAGCTGGCCGCCAAGGTCGGTGTTCGGCGTCTGCATCGCGTTCGATCGCCGCCAGAAGGCATCGTCGCTTTTGAGAACGCGGAACCCCATGGCTCAGTGTCGAGTTTGTCTCCTTCTGGGGGACAGACTCGACATCAGACCTCGAGCCAGGTGCCTTTGGGGCCGAGGTTGCGGACCGGCGTCTCGCCGACCTGGCTCTCGCAGCCCCAGGACTCGTGGATGTGGCCGCAGACGGCGAGGCGCGGGCGCTTCTCTTCGATCGCCCGCAGCAGCGCCGGGCTGCCGAAGTTGCCGCCGTCGCCGGCGGCGTCGCAGTGGTCCTTGGGCGGGGAGTGGAGGACGAGGACCGCTCGCTCAGGGCAGGGGGCGAGCATCTCGGTCGCCGCCTCGTCGTCGAGGTCGAAGCTCCAGTCCCACGGCGTCACCGGGATGCCGGCGCCCAGGCCGAAGAACTCGGTCCCCTCGATCGTCGCCCCCTCGCCGTGGAGGACGGTGGCGGCCTCCCAGTCCGCGGCCGCCTCGCGCAGGGCGTCGACGGTCTCGTTGTTGCCGGGGACGAGGACGGTCGGCTTGACGATTTCCGAGGGCGCCGATCGTCTCCCGCAGCCCCTCGTGCACCGAGGCGAAGTCTCCGGCGCCGATCACGACGTCGGCCTCGTCGGACATCGCCACCAGCTTCGCCGCCTGCTCGAGGTCGCAGTGGAGGTCGCTGAAGGCGAGGATCTTCACGCGCCCAAACCTACTCGATGCACGCTGTGAGGCGAATGGTCGGGAGTCGGCGTCGGCGTCACCGCTGGGCGGGCCGGCGGCGACGGCGCAGGCGCCTCAGCAGCCGCCGCTTCGGCACGGGTTCCTCCTCCGCCCGCACCTGGAGGTCGAAGTAGAGGAGCGTCTGGCCGACGGCGACGTAGGGGATGAAGAGGGCGAAGACGACCGAGCCGAGGATGTTGATCCAGAACAGCGGGAATGCGGTGAAGATCAGGGCGAAGCCGAGGATCGGCCCGGCGACGATGCTGAGCAGCCAGAGCACCCCGGCCACCCGCACGGTGTGCCGCCAGCGACCGCGGACCAGGGCCGAGCTGCCGCGGAAGGCCTCGCGGATCGATTTGTCCGTGAAGAGGACCTCCTGCTGGACGAAGAGCCAGCTGACGTATTTCCAGGCGGCGAAGGGGATGCCCGATAACCGGATCGCCAGCAGCGCAGCAGCGCGAAGGTGACCATCAGCTGGGCGCCGACGACGCGCCAGAAGCGCGCCAGCATCCCCGCGCCGGAGTCGCGGACGCCGGCCCGGCGCCGCGCGCCAGCTACCGCACGAAGACGATCACGATCGCGGCGACGAGCGTGTAGGCGACGGCGCGGCCGAACGTTTCGGCCAGGTCGGCGACGGCAAGGTGGACGCCGGCGCGCCCGGCGACCTCGTCGACGCCGCGGCCGTTGGCGAGCGCTTCGGCGAGCAGGCTTGACGCCGCCGACGATCGGGAAGGCGATCAGCCCGATCGGGACCAGCGGCCACCAGTGGCGGCGGTAGAGCCGTCGCGCCGTGCGCAGCGAGCTGGCCGAAGGCGCGCCGCGCCCGCAGCTGCTCCAGGTCGACCGGGCCCCAGCGGGTGAGGCCGAAGAAGAGCGCGAGCGCCAGCAGGACGGCGAGCGACGATCCCGATCGCCGCGGGGCGCGACTTCGTCGCCAGGTGGGTGAGGTCGGTGACTGCGATGACGGCGCCGCAGAAGGCGCCGGTCACCGGCCCGCCCGACCACCGAGCCGCCCGGGAAGCGCGGGCTGGTCGTGCGCTGCTTCTCCATCCAGGCGAACGGTTCGCGCCAGACCGTCTTCGTCACCGGCCCGTGCGGGCCGTTGTTGAACCCCTTTTCGCGTTCGCCCCAGCGGCCGCGGTAGCTGAGCCACTGGAAGGCGCCCGTCTTCCGGCGCCGTTTCCGGCAGCAGCACCGGCCGCAACTGCAGTTCGCGCAGTGGTTCGGAGGTGTTGTCGCAGCCGACCCCGGAGCCGTTCTGCCCGTTCTCGACGTAGACGGCGGAGTCGTAGAAGGTCGCGTGCGAGCCGGCGGCGGGATAGACGATCGGGTGCGTCCCCTCCTTCTGCGCCTTGCCGGCCTCCCACTCGGCCCGCTCGCCGCCGGCGTGCTGGAAGAGGATGATTTCGCCCGGCTCTTCTTCCAGCGCCTCCGCGGCGGTGTCCGCTTCGAAGGTGATCTGCATCCCCTCCCAGTCGCCCTCGTGCAGGTCGTTGAACTGGTTGAAGTACCAGAAGAACCAGTACTGCAGGGCGAAGCCCGTCGTGGCCCGAATTCGCGGGCGACGTGGGCGTAGGTGATCGCCGGCGCCCTGCCTTCCTCGACCAGCTTGCGGAAGGCGCGGGCGTAGACGCAGGTGTCGCCGAGCGACCTTGCCTTCGTAGTCGAGGTAGCGGCCGTCGGGAAGCCCGGCGATGTCGGCAGCGGTCGGCGCCTTCTTGACCTCGACGAGCCTGCCGTCGCGTTCTTCGCGGGTGAGGGTGACGGTCGGGTTGCCGAGGACGGTCTGGACGCTGGTCGGCTGGTACTGCTCCTCCTTCGTGTCGCAGGGAGGGTCTTGCTGCTCCCGCAGCATCGTGATCGGCACATACTTCTCGGCCAGCCGCTGCGCCGCCGGGTCAGGCGGCGGCGCTTCCTCCGTCCCCGCCGCGCCCGCCGGTGCCGCCGGCAGTCGCCAGGGCGACCGTCAGCAGGGCGAGGCGGAGGACCCTCACCTGGAGAACGTAACCCGTCAGGCGGGGCCGGCGGAAGTCGGCTCGCCGAAGTCCTCGACCTCGGCTTCGACTTTGCCGGCGGGCATCCGCGCCAGGGCGACGACGAAGGCGACGGCCATCACCCCGGCCATCGCGTAGAAGACGGTGCGCGAGGCGAGGGCGAAGTCGTGGGGGATCGCGTCGACGAGCTTCTGGACCCGCGGCGGCAGGTGTTCGGCCGATTCGCCGGCGCCAGTCCCCTGGCTGATCACGTCGGCGATTTCGCTGCCCGCCTGCTTCGGGATGCCGTTTTCGGCGGCCGTCGCTTCCAGGTTGGAGCGGTTCTCGAGGATCAGGATCGAGCCGAGGACGGCGAGGCCGAGGCTGGAGCCGAAGTTGCGGACCGTCTGCGTGATCCCGGTCGCCTCGCCGTAGCGCTCGCGCGGCACCCGGTTGAGCGCGTCGGTGTTGGCGGGGCTGAGGACGAGCCCGACCCCGGCCCCGGCGATGACGATGTAGTACCACTGGTCGCCGACCGAGAGCTCGGTCAGCGAGTTGCCCCAGAGGTAGAAGCCGACGGCGGCGACGGCGCAGCCGAGCACCACCGCGGGCCGCGCCCCGACCCGGTCGAGTGCTTTCCCGCCCCACTGCGAGGCGGTGGCGAAGCCGGCGAAGAAGATCAGCAGGTAGAGACCGGTTTCCGAGGCGCTTTCGCCGAGCGAGATCTGCGCGTACATGCTGGCGAAGAAGAAGAGCGGGACGAACGGGATCATCAGCAGGAAGAGGACGACGTTGTCCACCGCGAAGGCCCGGTCCTTGAAGACCGAGAGCCGCAGCAGCGGGTTCTCGACCCGGAGCTCGTAGCGGACGAAGGCGGCGAGGATGACGAGGCCGAGGGCGATGCAGGCCCAGGTCGCCGGGCTGTCCCAGCCCCAGACGCTCGACTGCTGCAGGCCGAGCACCGCGAGGCCCATGCCGAGGGTGATCAGCGCCGTGCCGGTGTAGTCGAGCGGCGCCGGGTGCTTCTCGTCGGCCGGCTTCGACTTCCAGATCAGGAAGAGGGCGATGATCGCGACCGGGATGTTGACCCAGAAGATCGCCCGCCAGGTGATCTCGACCAGATAGCCGCCGGCCAGCGGGCCGATCGAGGTGAGCCCGCCGGCGACGGCGAAGAAGATCGCCATCGCCTGGCCGCGCTGGCGGACCGGGAAGGCGTTGAGGACGATCGCCAGGGCCGCCGGGAACATGATCGCCGCGCCGGCGCCCTGGATGACGCGGAAGACGATGAACCAGGGCTCGTCGAGGGAGCTGTCCGGGGTGGCGCCGCAGAGGGCGGAGGCGACGGCGAAGATGATGACGCCGGTGACGACCATACGCCGGTGGCCGGCGATGTCGGCGAGGCGGCCGCCGAAGGCGAAGAGCGCCGAGAGCGAGAGCAGGTAGCCGTTGATGATCCACTGCACGCCCGTCGCCGAGAGCGAGAGGTCGTCCTGGATCGTCGGCACCGCGATCGCGACGATCGTCTGGTCGATGAAGGTCATCGAGACGGCGAAGATCATCGCCGCCAGGATCAGTTTGCTGTTCTGCGCGGAGGACTGGTTCATGGGGCGCCCTTTGCCGCGCGGGCGGCGATTCCTCCCCCCGTTCGGGTATTCTCGCCGCCGCATGCCTCAGGTCTTCTGGCTCGGATTCGGAATCGCCGCCGCCTTCGTTCTCGTCGGCGCCTTCGCCGGTGCGCGCTCGCGCACCGCGAGCCTCGGCAGCGGAGCCGCGATCGGCGCCTACCTCGGCATCATGAGCGCGTTTCCTCTCCTCGCGATAGGCCTAGCAACCAGCTGAGCGCGAACGTCTCCGAACTTTGGTCCCTTATAGGGGACCGAATCTCGGAGCGGCAGGCATGAAGGTCACAACCCAGGGGTAGCCGCTGTCGCATGACCAATGCGACCGAAGTCCCCGTCCTCACCCTCCACGACGGCGTCGAGATCCCGCAGCTGGGGTTCGGCGTCTTCCAGATCCCGGCGGAGGAGACGCAGGAGGCGGTCGAGGAGGCACTCGGGGTCGGCTACCGCCACGTCGACACCGCCGCCGCCTACGGCAACGAGGCCGGGGTGGGGGCGGCGATTGCCGCCACCGGGGTGCGCCGCGAGGACGTCTTCGTCACCACCAAGCTCTGGAACTCCGAGCAGGGATACGACTCGACGCTGGCCGCCTTCGAGATGAGCCTCGAGCGGCTCGGGACCGGGCACGTCGACCTCTACCTGATCCACTGGCCGCGCCCCGACGCCGGCCTCTTCCTCGAGACCTGGCGCGCCTTCGAACGGATCAGGGAGGAAGGCGGCGCCCGCTCGATCGGCGTCTCCAACTTCCGCGTCGAGGACCTCGAACGGCTGGAGGCCGAGGCCGAGCAGCGGCCGACCGTCAACCAGATCGAGCTGCACCCGCGCTTCCAGCAGGCCGAGCTGCGCGCCTGGCACGCCGACCACGACATCGCCACCGAGGCCTGGAGCCCCCTCGCCCAGGGCGACCTGCTCGAAGACGGGACGATCGAAACCGTCGCCGCCCATCACGACTGCACCTCGGCGCAGGCGATCCTGCGCTGGCATTTGCAGCTTGGCAACGTGGTGATTCCTAAATCGGCTACGCCGGGGCGGATTCGGGAGAACTTCGAAGTGTTTGGTTTTGAGCTGAGCGAGGATGACTTGGCCGCCCTTGAGCGCCTCGACACCGGCGAGCGGATCGGGCCGGATCCTGGGACTTTCAGCGGGGGTTGAGGGGGAGGGGGTGGGTACCCCACCCCCTCCCGATGATCGGTGGTTGGGGATGCGGCTAATACGCTGCGGGGATGGCTCTCGACAGGCGGGTGTTGCGCAAGCGGGGGGTGCTCGTTGGTGGGGGGCAGGACTTAGGTGAGGCGCGGGCTCAGGCCGATGCGGCGACTCAACGCAGGCTGACCCGGATCAATGCCGTTGCCGCTACGGCGTTCGTCGTCGGTGGCTCGATGTTCTGCCTCGGCGCGCTGATTGCCCAGGCCCACATCGGCGGGCCTCGGCTTGCTGCTGCTGTCTTCATGGTCGGCGGCGTCTTCTTTACGACTGGTGGCTATGCGTCGGTGTTGCAGGTCGCGAACGCGCCCCGGGGGGCTGATGCTGATGGGGTCGTTCGGGCGCGACCTTGGCGCTGGTGGTCGACCGAGCCGGGGCGGCTCGACTGGGGGAGCGCGGTCGCTCTCTTTGTCGGCACCCTCTATTTCGGGGCGAGCCTTGCCGCGGGGTTGATCGGCGACCTCACTACCGCCCAGCTGCACCGCCTCGTCTGGACGCCGGAATTTGTCGGCTGCGTCCTCTTCCTCCTCTCCGGCCACCTCGCCCTGACCGAGATGCATCGCGACCGCCCGCGCGGCCGCCGCGCCGACCTCGGCTGGTGGATCGTCGTCGTCAACCAGGCCGGCTCGGCGCTCTTCATGGCCTCGGCCGTCGCCGCCTTCGTCCGCCCCTCGACCGGCGACGAGCTCGCGGTCGGCCTCGCCAACTGGACCTGCTTCGCCGGCGCCGCATGCTTCGCGGCGGCGGGCGTGATGCAGGAGTTCGAGCGCCCTGGCGGCCGGGGACCCTTCGCGGGGCGTCGTCCTCGGTCGACCAAATAGCTCGGGACTTGCCCTCAGATGCCGCCGAAAGAAGGTCCATCCGACTTTAGCCCCAGCCAAGTGTGGCCAAAGTCGGATGCGGCCCCCACGCGCACGCGCTCCTCGAGCCCGGGGCCCCGTCTACCTGACGGAGCCGGATACTCATGAGCGCCGCTACTCGGCCTCCCTGCGTCCTAACCTCGCTCGCTCCGGCGCCCGCCAGCCGCTGAGGGCGGCCTTTGAAAGGATTGGCCGCGTGGCCAGTGTGGGCAAAGCCGAGGCGCCCCGGACCGAACGGATCCTGCCCGGCGTCTGGCGGCTGCGGCTCTCGCTGCCCTGGCCGGGCGTCCCGCACGGCAACGCCTGGGCGATCGAGCACGACGGCGGCATCGTCATGTTCGACACCGGGATGGGCGGCAAGGGCCGGCTGCGGCAGCTCGACCTGGCCCTGACCCAGGCCGGCTTCGGCGTCGAGGACGTCCGCCTCGTCGTCTGCACCCACTCCCACACCGACCATTACGGGCTCGCCGGCTCGATCGTCGAGGCGGCCGGCTGCGAGCTCTGGATGCACCCGCGCTGGGAGCACGTGCGCCTGCTCGCCGAAGACTCGAAGGCGGCGCTGGAGGCGCGGATCGAGGTGGCGCGCCAGAGCGGCGTGCCGCCGAAGTCGCTGGCGCGCTACCGCGAGGCGCGCGAAGGCGACGAAGAAACCGGGATCGACGTCCTCAAGGAGCCCGACCGCGACCTCGTCCCCGGGGTCGAGGTGGAGACCGGCCTCGGCGCCTGGCAGGTCTACGAGACCCCCGGCCACGCCCCCTCGCACGTCGTCCTCCATCAGCCCGAGCGCAAGCTGCTGATCTCCGGCGACCACCTGCTCGGCCGCACCGTCCTCTTCTTCGACCACGGCCACAGCCCCGACCCGGTCGGCGAATTCCTCTCCAGCCTCGAGGTCGCCGAGGGGCTCGACGTCGAACTCGTCCTCCCCGGCCACGGCCGCACCTTCCGCGACCCCGAGGCGAAGATCGCCGAGTCCCGCCGCCAGGTCTTCGAGCTGCTGGGGAAGGTGCGGGCGGCGCTGGCGGGCGGCGCGGAGAAGACCGCCTTCGAGATCGTCGAAGAGATCATCGGCCCGGAGATGGTCAACACCCCGGCCAGCGCCTGGGTCCTGCAGATCGTCCTCTCCTGCCTCGACCACCTGGCGCTCGCCGGCGAGGTCGCCAAGGTGGAGGGCACCGACCCGCAACGCTGGCGCCTCGCGTAGCCTGTCGGCGATGGCGAGCTTCCGATACGTGCGCCAGGTGGCCGCGCCGCCCGAGACCGTCTTCGACGTCCTCACCGATCACCGCCGCTACACCGAGATCACGCCGCTGCGCAGGGCCGAGCTCGAGCGCGAGGGCGAGCCGGCGCCGAACGGCCTCGGCGCGATCCGCGTCCTCAGCGCCATGCCGGGACCGCCGATGCGCGAGGAAGTGATCGCCTACGAGCGCCCGAACCGCTTCTCCTACAAGATCCTCTCCGGGCTGCCGGTGCGCGACCACGTCGGCACCGTCGAGCTGAGCCCGAAGGACGGCGGCACCGAGGTCACCTACGCGGTGAAGACGACGCCGACGATCCCGCTCGCCGGCCCGGTCTTCATGGCGATCCTGAAGAAAGCGATCAGGGACCTGATCGGCGGGGTCGCGAAAGAGTCTGAGCGCCGCGCGGCCGATGCGCGTTAAGCGCTTCCTCGAACTCCACCTCCAGCATCGTTCGAACCAGATGCTGGCCGTGGTCCTGCTCGGCGCGGCGATCCTGGTCAGCGGCGCGATCTTCGCCTACGAAGAGCTGAAGCGGCCCGGCGACGTCCACAACGAGCAGGCGATCGAACACTTCAAGCCGCAGAAGCCGCCGCCGCCGAAGCAGCCGAAGACGGTCAACTGGCCCTTCTTCGGGCTCAACCCCGCGCGCACCCGCTACCTGCCGGTGAAGGGGATCAAGCCCCCCTTCGACAAACTCTGGCGCTTCACCGACCGGCCGCTGCTCGAGTTCCCGCCGATCTACGTCGGCGGCAAGCTCTACTTCGTCAACAACAGCGGCTACGCCTACGCGCTCGACGCCGACACCGGCAAAGAGCTGTGGAAACGCCGGATCGGCCGCCTCAACGCCTCCTCGCCGGCCTATTACAAACACCGCCTCTACATCGTCAACCTCGTCCCCGGGCACATCGTCAAGCTCGACGCGAAGACCGGGCGGGTGATCTGGAAACGGAACCTGCCGGGGCGGGCCGAGTCCTCGCCGGTGGTGATCGACCGCACCGTCTACTTCGGCTGCGAGAACGGCGAACTGTTCGCGATCAGCACCGGCAAGGGGCAGGTCCGCTGGTCGACGCCGCTCGGCGGCCCGATCAAGGCGGCGCCGGCCTACTACGGCGGCCGCCTCTACGTCGGCGACTACGGCGGTTACATGAACGCGGTCGACGCCAAGAGCGGCAAGCTGGTCTGGCAGAGCGGCTCGCTCGGCCCCGGCTTCGGCGGCTCCGGCGACTTCTACTCGACCCCCGCGGTCGCCTACGGCCGCGTCTACGCCGGCAACAACGACAGCCGCGTCTACAGCTACGACGTCAGCAACGGCGACCTCGCCTGGTCCTACTCGACCGGCGGCTACGCCTACTCGGGCCCGGCCGTCGCCAACACCCGGCACAGCCCGCCGACCGTCTTCATCGGCTCCTTCGACGGCAACGTCTACGCCCTCGACGCCAAGGACGGCGGCGTCCGCTGGAGCCGCTCGGCCGGCGGCCAGGTCGTCGGCTCGCTCTCGGCGATCGGCGACATCGTCTACGTCGCCGAGTTCACCAGCAAGACGACGAGCGGCTTCATGATGAGGAGCGGCAAGCGCGTCTTCCGCTACCCGAAGGGGACCTACACGCCGGTGATCTCCGACGGCCGGCGCATCTACCTGACCGGCTACTCGTCGATCACCGCGCTCCGACCCCACCGGGGGGTGGCGGTGGTAGGCGAGGCGCACCCCGCGCGTAAGAGGGGAAAAGCCCGGAGTGGAGGCGGGCGCGGAGGACGTTCAGGCTAGAGCCGTAGTTCTGGATCCGGTAGCTGTTGGCGTCGCCGAAGTCCTGGTAGTAGACGAGCATCCGCGTGCGGCGGTGGCTTTTCGCCCAGGCGAAGAGCTTGTTGACGAAGCTCGGGTCGTCGCCGCTTTCGACCGCCCACTCGGTGATCGCGAACGGCTTGCCGGAGAAGCGTTTGTAGAGCCCGGTCAGCGCCTTCCATTCGGGGTAGCCGGAGTAGAAGTCGGTGCCGGCCCAGTCGACCCAGCGCGAGCCGGGGTAGAAGTGTTTCGGCCGGTTCTGGGGGACGGTGGGGGAGCCGGCGGGGAGCGGGCTCCAGACCAGGGCGACCGGCGCCTTCGCCAGGCCGGGGACGTCGACCTGCAGCGGCGGCAGCCTCGCTTCGCGGAGGCGCTGGTTGATCCTCCGCGCCTTGCCGCCGCCGTGCACGATTACGTAGATGCGCCGAAACGCGCTTTTATACGCGCGTGGGCTGTGCTCGGGACCGCGGGAGGCTCCGGAGCAGTCATAGGCGGCCCAGACGTTGATGCAGCGGTTGGGCTCGCCGAGCGGCCGCACGTAGGCCCGCATCCTCTTGTTGGCGAAGAATTTGTTGAGGCGGACGAGGTACTCGTCGCCGGCGCCCGGCGGCGATCTGGGCCGGGGTGATCACCTCGGCGCCGGTGTTGTTGTCGGCGGTCGAGATGTGGATCATCGGCCGCGTCCTGGCGATCTGCCAGCGCCGGATCACCTCGTCGAAATCGCTTCCCCAAGCCCTAAACGACTGCATTACGGCCGGGTGCTTGTCGAGAACGTCGGCGAACTGGCCGAAGTCGGCGGGGTCGCCGGTGTCGGAGACGCCCCAGTAGATCTTCTTGCCCGGCGGCTTCAGCGCGCTGCCAGCGGCGGCGCCGGAAGCAGCGAGCAGCGACAGCGCGAGCAGGCTGAGGAGAGCGACCGCGAACGCGGCCCGCGGGTGTCGGGCGCCGGACAGCAGAGGACACATGCTGGCAAGCGCGGACCGCCGGCTCCAACCCCGGAAGGAAGGGTGCAAGCGCCTTTGCGCTGGACCGGCAGCTTTACGACACATATCTTGACTAGTCGGTGAGTATCTCCAAGGAGTCCTCGTCTTCGCCAGTGGGGCGCTACCCGCGGCTCCGTCCTGGGCCGGGCCTCAGCAGGGGCATAGTCACGGCCCACCAGGAGGCCCGGCTGCAGCGAGCGATGATCGAGATCGTCGCCGCCCACGGCTACGAGGGAGTGACCGTCCGCGGCCTGACCAAACGAGCCCGGGTCTCCAGCGGCACCTTCTACAAGCACTACTCCAGCACCGAGGACTGCCTCCTCTGCACCTACGACGAGATCTGCGGGCGAGCCGCAAGGCGGATGACAGAGGCGGTCGAGGGCGAGCCGAAGCGGGACCGGCGCCTTGCAGTCGCGATCGAGCGCCTCTTCGAAGACATCGTCGCGGCCCCGCAGGTGGCGACGTTCGCGCTCCGCGCGGCGCCGACCGTCGGCCCTGCCTTCACCAGCGAGCTCGCTACCTCAGCGATGCGCCTCGGCCCTGCCCTCGAGTTCTGCCTCCGCGAGAGCGGCCCGCCCCTGGACCCTCTCCTGCTAGAGGGGATGGTCGCCGGCTTGGCCAGGATCGGGAGCACCCTGATCCGGTCGGCCGGAAAAGACGAGATCAAGGGAGCCACCGCCGAGTCTGTGGAGTGGATCATGGGCGTCAGCAGCCCGCCTCCCGACGCCCCAGCCCCACCCGAGCGCGAAGGCGGCCCGCGCGTACCTGGTCGTCTGCGCAACGGCGACTGGGAAGGAATGCTCGGCGACAAGCGCTCGATGCTCCTCGCCGCCACCTTCTGGATCGCCCGGAGTGGCTATGACCAGCTCTCGGTCCCGCGGATCTGCTGCGAGGCGGGCGTCTCGCGGCGGGATTTCGACCGCGACTTCGAGAGTCTCGAGGAATGCTTCATCACGGCCGTCGAGGAGCGGGCTGCCGGAGCAGTCGAGTGGAGCGGCACCATCAACGATGCGCTGAGGACCCTCTGCGATGCGATCGAAGCCGATCGCTCCACCGCTCGCGTGTTACTTGTCGACATCACTGCAGTAGGCACACCGGGAGTCGACAGCCGCGACCGGTTGATCTGCCTGGCTGCGAAGACTTTGCATGCCATCACGCCGAAGGACTGTCGGCCCACCGAGCTTGCGGCAGAAGCATCCGTCGCCGCAACCTGGGCCATCCTCCGCCGCCAGGTACAGGCCCCGACCTCAACAGCGGCGGAACCACGTTCCGCCCTCTCCCAGCTGGTCGGTAGTGGAGAAACAGTTGAGATCCACACCGACTGAGCCAAGAAACAGATTACGTACACAACTAGGTTCTTTAGTTTGGACGCAAGGATTGCCCGGATCGAGGGCTTCAGCGCCTCGGTCCAACCGATAAGCAATCCAAGGAGAAGCAGATGCGACACCTCAAGAATCTCGGGGTAATACTCATAGCCCTGGTCGCGGTAAGCGCTATTGCCGCCACGGCCGCCTCGGCGTCCAACTTCACATACAGCGAAGAAGGCGAACTGACGAGCGAAGCGACGACGAACCAGGTCTTCACGGCCGGCGGCGAAGTGGTTTGCAAAACAGCCGCAGGCGTCGGCCCTATCGGGGGCTTCGAATTCGAAGAACAGGAACTGGAAGTCGCCTACAGCGAATGCAAAGCCTATGGCGTCGCAACCGTGCACACCACGCCAGCCCAACTGCTGCTCACAGCTGATCGCACGGTGCACCTGCTGAATACGATCACGATCACAATCACAAAAACCCTGTTGACCAATCATTGCACCATTACCGTCACACCGCAGACAGTTGCCGGCGGGGTGGACTTCATCAATACTGAAGGCCACATCGACGTGGTCAAAACAGAAACCGGCCTCGCCTACCACTCAACCGGTAGCCCCTGTCCTGCCGCGGGTACATACACGGACGGAACCTACACCGGCAGCAGCATATTGAAAAGATCCGCAGGGGGGGCAATCTCCTGGGACGAATAGCGGCCTGAATCGCCAGCATCATCTGTCAGCAGGTTGAGAAGCGCCCGCCGGAGGTTAGGAAACCTCCGCCGGGATCAAGAAACGAGCCCATCCATTGCTTGAGTTTCCTTGAGTGGGTGAAACGCTTGCATCGATCGATGACCGAACTGTCTCGATCCACTGACAAGCAATCCAAGGAGAAACAATGCGTAACCTCAAGAAGCTCGGGGTGCTCTTGATGGCCGTCCTCGCGCTCGGCGCGATCGCGACCTCGACCGCCTCAGCGGGCACGTTCACAGCCAGTGAAGAAGGCGAACTGACGGGCTCAGCGACGACCAACCAGGTCTTTACGGCCGGAGGCGAAGTCGTCTGCAAAAAAGCCGCAGTAAGTGGCACGATCACCGGTACCGAAGCAGAAGAACAGGAAGCCGAAGTCAACTACAGCGAATGCAAAGCGTACGGTGTCGCCACCGTCCACGTTACGCCGGCGATTTATCTGTTCACAGGGGTTGGCACAACTGATGAAGATGTGCATGTCCTCAACACGATCACGCTCACAATCACAAAAACCCTGTTTACCAATCATTGCACCATTACCGTCACACCGCAGACAGTTAAAGGCGGCGTCCACTACATCGATAACAATGGTCACGTCGACGTAGTCGCAACAGTGACCGGCATCACCTACCACTCGACTGGTAGCCCCTGTCCTGCCGCCGGTACATACACCAACGGCACCTACACCGGCACGACCACAACGGAACGTGCCGAAGGGGGAAGCATCTCCTACGACGAATAGTCCTAGGTGCAGCTGACGCCTGTTAGCGCTAGCTGATTCTCGGGGTGGGGGCCAAGGTGGCCCCCACCCCTGTTTTGATGAGGCTCGAGGATCCGAGCTGAGAATAGATGGGAGAAACAATGCGTGACCTCAAGAAGCTCGGGTTGCTCTTGATGGCTGTCCTCGCGCTCGGCGCGACCGCGACTTCGACCGCCTCGGCGGGCACGTTCACAGCCAGCGAAGAAGGCTCGATCGAAGGCGAAGCCACGACCAACCAGGTGTTCACCATGGGCGGCGAAATAGTGTGCAAAAGAGCCTCGGTAAGCGGTGCAATCACGGCCGTCGAATCAGAAGAACAGGAAGTAGAAATAAGCTACGGCGAATGTAAAGCCTTCGGCGTCGCGAGCGTTCATATCACGCCTCCCACCTACTTGTTTACACCGCCTCCTACAACCGACGGTAGTCAACATCTCGTCGATACCATGACGATCACAATCACAAAAACGCTCTTCACGAACCATTGCACCATGACTGCTACACCACAAACAGTTGCCGGCGGGGTGCATTTCATCAATAAGGACGGCCACATCGACGTGGTCAAAACAGAAACCGGCCTCGCCTACCACTCGACCGGTAGTCCGTGCCCTGCCGTGGGTACACATACGGACGGGTCCTCTACTGGGACCATCACAACGGAACGTGCCGGCGGTGGAACGATTTCCTGGGACGAATGATCATAGTCAGCTAAAAAACCGCACGCATAAACCTGCGCGCACATACTCAAGTGTTTCTTGACAACACTAAAAAAGTCCATCTATGTTGATCCTGAGTTGCGTGATGGGTGGACAGGTCACGCATCAGGGAACCAAGGACAAGGAAGGCCTCAGGCAGAGCCCGAGGCGGGGGAATTCCAGCCGGCCCGGTTGCCGGTGGGTACTACACAAGGAGAGAGACTCGATGTTGAGACGACTTCACGATCGCCTCGGTACCGCCGGGCTGATCATCGCCGTGATCGCTCTGGTCGCGGCCCTCTGCGGCAGCGCCTTTGCCGCCAGGGGGGCGTTGACCGGCAAGCAGAAGAAGGAAGTCAAGAAGATCGCAAAGACGTACGCCGGCAAAGATGGCAAGGATGGCGCCCAGGGTCCGGCGGGCCAGAACGGGGCGCAAGGCCCTAAGGGCGACGCCGGGGCGGCCGGGGCCGACGGGAAAGACGGTGAACCCGGTCTGGACGGGAAACCCGGCATAGACGGCACGAACGGCACGAACGGTGAAGACGGTGAAAGCGTCACCATTATCCCGCTCGAAGTCGGTGACGGAAACTGCGGTGAAGGTGGCGCGAAATTCACCAACGGCAGCGGGTCCGCTTACGCCTGCAACGGGAAAAGCGGGTCAGGCGGCGACCCGACTATCCTGCCGTCAGGGAAAACCATGAAAGGTTACTGGGAACTCCTGGGTGACGCGGCGGTGCATTTCGGACCGGCGGCGTTCACCATGATCTCCTTCCCCCAGCGGGTGGTAACGGCGCCCACCGAAACGATCCTGATCAGCTTCGTCAACGGAAACACGGAAGAAGAAGTAGAAAAGTGCCCCGGGGAAGTCGAAGCCCCTGAAGCGACCCCCGGCGTGCTTTGCCTCTACGAATTCTTCAGTGAAACGGGATTGACCCTCAATACCGAATTCGGAGGCCCCTCCGAGTTCGGCGCCGCCCTGATCTTCGGCGAAACCGAGGAAGGGGTCGGCTCCTGGGCTGTTAAGGCCCCGTAGCCCCGGAAAGCGCCAGGAGAGAGCCGATGCAGGCAGAAAATCGACTTCCCGCGGCACCGCTCGTCGGGTTGCTTGCACTTTGCGCCTCGTGCGCTGCTCTGCTCCTGGCGCTTTGCCCACCCTCCGCTCAGGCTGCCGCCTGTCCCAACGAGGCGGTCCGCGCGGAACAGGGCGCGGCTGCCTCAGCCCTGCCCGATTGCCGGGCCTATGAGCTGGTCAGTCCAGGCAGCACCCCCACTCTGTCGGCGGAAAGCAAAGTCGGATTTGGTGGCGGCAAGGCATCGCCTGCCGGAGACGCTTTGTCCTATTTCAGTCGCTATCCGGCCAAGGGCTCGGTTACGAGCAGCGAAACCTGGCTGTCGACTCGGATCGCCGATGGCTGGAGGGTCGAAAGTCTGGACCCTCAGAAGGCACCGACCCCCACCAAAATCGGCTTTTGCTTACCGGGGGTAGCTCTCTCCGAAGAGCTCGACGCCTATCTCCTTTCGGCAGGCGGCGAACTCTATTCGTCAGGAGTCCCAAACCCGACCGGCGAATGCGGGGTCCTCCCTGAAGAACTCGTCCCGGGAGAACCACGCGGCTACTCGAACCTGTACCTCCGCACGGCGGGCAGCCCGTATCAGCTCGTGAATCCGGTCCCGATCGGCGAGACCCCGGGGAATGCGACCTACCAGGCCGCCTCCTCGGATTTGAGCCGGATCGTCTTCAGCGAGAACGCCCAGCTCACCCCGGAATCGCAGGCCGGCTTCAACCTTTTCGAGTGGGCCGATGGAGCCATACGCCTGGTCGGCGTGCTGCCGAATGGGGAACCTGTCCCGGCACAGCTGGGGGCCGCAACTGAAAACTGGGGCATTTCAGGGGGCGGGACGCTCATGGGCCTGGCGCCGGTCAGCCACGCCGTATCAGCGGATGGTGAACGCGTCTTCTTCGAAGCCAACGGAAGCCTGTACCTACGTGAAAATGCCGGGCAGGCGCCTGCGGCTAATGCCAGTTGCCTGACCACGATCGAACCAGAACTGGCCTGCACGCTTCGGCTTGACCGCTCGCTCGGTGCGGGATCCGACGGGGGCGGTGTCTTCCAGTTCGCCTCGCGGGATGGCGAGAGAGTCTTCTTCACCAGCGACCACGCGCTCACCTTTCCATCTAGCGCCCAGGCCGGTAAACCTGACCTCTACGAATACGACGTCAGCGCCAGGAAAATTACCGATCTCACGGTGGGCCCGGGGGGAGCTGCGAATGTGCGGGGGATCAGCGGCGGCGCCGATGATGGCTCTCGCCTCTACTTCGTCGCTCGCGGTGCCCTCACCGGTGTTCAGCAGAACGGCCGGGGAGAAATCGCGCAGTCAGGACAGCCCAACCTCTACCTGCTCGAGGAAGGCTCGCTGACCTATGTGGCGACGCTGTCCCCTTGGGAAGCGAGTTCGGAAGTCGGCGGAATGGACAAACACAACTGGTGGGACTGGGAACTCGGGTCGTTGAAAACGGCATGGAGCCCCTCTGGCGCATATTTGGCGTTCTCCTCGTTCAAGTCGCTGACCGGCTTCGACAACTCGCCGGCAGAGGCGGAACTCTGTGCTGGTGCCTCGATCTGCGAAGAGCTCTTTCTCTACGACGCCGACTTGGGAGAATTGAGTTGCATTTCGTGTGACCCGCGCGGTTCCAAACCCCTGGACCACACTCGCATGGTGTCAAGGCAGGAGTTCAAACGCTTCGGGTTTGGTCCCCGCTACGGGGCGCGGGCCGTCCTCGACAGCGGCCAGGTGTTTTTCGATACCGATAATTCCCTTACCTCGCAGGACGTAAACGGTTCCCAGGACACCTACGAATTCCACGCCGGGAAATTCAACCTGATCTCCAGTGGAACCGCGAAAGGCGGTTCGGCATTCGTCGACACCAGCGCCGACGGCAGCAATGTCTTCTTCATCACCCCCGAGTCGCTGGTTCGCCGCGACGTCGACGGGGGGCTGCCGAGCATCTACGACGCCCGCATCGACGGCGGCTTCGCCGAACCGCCGCTGCCGCTCTCGCCGTGCGCCACCGGCGAAGAATGCCGACCGGCAGGTCCCCCGTCACCGCCGGTGACCTCAGCGGGCACCGTTGGTTTCAGCGGTGCGGGCAACGTCAAGCCGAAGCGGTGCAAGCACGGCAAGGTCCGCCGCGGCGGCAAGTGCGTGAAGAGGAAGGCGCACCGCCGTCACCACAAGCGCCGACAGGGCGGCAAGAACAGGGGGAGCAACTGATGTCGGGCTCGAGACAATCTCTGATGCGGCCGGCTCTCGCAGTCGCCGCCTTGGTGCTCCTCGGCCTGCTCTGGGCGCCAGGAATCGCGGGCGCGGCGGAAATCAAACTGGAAGCCGCCCAGCCCTACATCTTCAATGCCGACCTCGAAGCCGAAATCGATCCGCTGGGAGAAGAAACCTTCTGCGCGGTCGAATACACGACCGCAGCCGCCTTCGCCGAAGGCGAATGGGCGGGCGCCGAAGTCGCGAGCTGCTCACCCGAAACGATCGGCGCCGCGGATCCCGCCCAGCGGGTCACCGCTGGGATTTCGAGCCTCGACGGCGACACCGAATACCGCTACCGCTTCGTCGCGACCACGGCCGGCGAAGAAGTAGAGGGGGCCGGGGGAACCTTCCATACCTTCGGGATCGAAGACTTCACCTTCGAAGCAATCAACCCCCTAAAAGAACCGGTCACCGGCGCCGGCGCCCATCCCTACGAACTGGTCACCCGCATCACCCTGCCACACGGGGAAGTCAGAGGCGCATTCGGGGCGGCTGCGCTTGCCAAGGACGTACTGGCCGAACTGCCTCCCGGTCTGGTCGGGAATCCGACCGCGGTTGAACGATGCCCCACTCGATTTTCCGAAGAAGGGAAGTGCTCGGGAGGCAGTCAGGTGGGGTATATAAAAGTCGAATCCGCCGGTGGCGACCCGAGCGTCTTCGCTTCCCAGATCTACAACGTCACCCCCGCGAAAGGGAGTCCTGCCCGGTTCGGGGGGCTGATCAATCTCTCGACCAATGCGTTCATCGACGCCGGCATTCGGACCGGCGACGATTACGGCATCAACGCCGGCAGCTTCAATGTTCCGACTCTCTCCAATCCCTTCGTCTTCGAAGTCCGGCTCTGGGGAGTGCCGGCGGATCCGAGCCACGACCCGCAGCGATCGTGCAGCGGGGAAATCGGCTGCTCGGTCAGTCCGGGGACTCCGGAAACCCCCTTCCTGCGCAACCCGACCAGCTGCGCCGGGCCCCTGCAGGCACGCGCCAAAGTCACCACCTACAACCTTCCCGGGGCTTTCTTCACCAAAGCCTTCGAAATGCCGGCGATCACCGGCTGCGACGAACTCGAATTCGAACCAAGCCTGGAAGTCCAGCCGACCAGCGAAGTCGCCGACTCGCCGACCGGCCTGAACGTCGACCTCCACATCCCCCAGGTCGAAGACAAAGACCTGCCCGCTACCCCTGACCTGCGCGACGCGGTCGTCCGGCTGCCGGCCGGCCTCACCCTCAATCCTTCCTCGGCTGCGGGCCTGGAGAGCTGCACCCCGGCCCAAATCGGGCTCTCGACGCCCGATCCGGCCGGCTGCCCCGATACGGCGAAGGTCGGCACCGTCGAAGTCGACACTCCGCTCCTCGACCACTCGCTGAAGGGCGGGGTTTACGTTGCCACTCCCTACGACAACCCCTTCGACAGCCTCCTCGCCATCTACATCGCCGTTGACGACGAAGAGTCAGGCATCGTGGTCAAGCTCGCCGGTCACGTCGAGGTTGGTCCTGAAGGCCGGCTCACCACGACCTTCTCGGACAACCCGCAGCTGCCCTTCGAAGACTTCAAGCTCGACTTCTTCGGTGGCGATCATGCGGCGTTGAAGACGCCGGCGACCTGTGGCACCTACACCACGAGTTCGACGCTGACCCCCTGGTCGGCACCCGAATCCGGCCCGCCCGCCACTCCTTCGGACAGCCACCAGATCACCGCCGCTCCCGGCGGCGGCACCTGCGCTACCGCACCTGACCAGCTGCCCAATAGCCCCGGCTTCGAAGCTGGGACCGAAAGCCCGATCGCCGGCGCCTTCAGCCCCTTCGTGGTGCACCTGACGCGTGCCGACGGCACCCAGCAGTTCGCCGCCCTCGACGTCACCCCGCCGCCGGGGCTGCTCGGCAAGCTCGCCGGCATCCCCTACTGCCCCGACGCCGCTCTCGCTGCGGCCGCAGGCAGGAGCGGCAAGGAAGAGCAGGCCGCCGCCAGCTGCCCGGCCGACTCCGAGGTCGGCATCGTCAACGTCGGCGCGGGTGCCGGCCCCTCCCCCTACTACGTCCAGGGCCACGCCTACATCGCCGGCCCCTACAAGGGCGCGCCGCTCAGCCTCGCGATCGTCACCCCGGCTGTCGCCGGCCCTTACGACCTCGGCACCGTGGTGGTGCGCTCGGCCCTCGAGGTCGATCCGTTCACCGCCCAGATCACCGTCAAGAGCGACCCGATCCCGACGGAGCTGAAGGGGATCCCGCTGGATGTGCGCTCGATCGCGGTGAAGATCAGCCGCCAGGACTTCACCCTCAACCCGACCAGCTGCGAAGCGATGGGCGTCGGTGGGACCCTGACGACCACCCTGGGGCAGACGGCGGCGCTCTCCAACCACTTCCAGGTCGGCGACTGCAACAAGCTCGGCTTCAAGCCGAAGCTGAAGATCGCCCTGAAGGGCGGCACCAAGCGCCACCGCTTTCCGGCGCTAAAAGCGGTGCTGACCTATCCGAAGCAGGGCGCCTACGCCAACATCGCTCGCGCCCAGGTCGGGCTGCCGGCTGCCGAGTTCCTGGAACAGGGGCACATCGGCACCGTCTGCACCCGGCCGCAGCTGGCTGCCGCGCAATGTCCGACCGCCTCCATCTACGGCCGCGCCAAGGCCTTCTCGCCGTTGCTCGACAAACCGCTCGAAGGCCCCGTCTATCTCGGAACCGGTTTCGGCCACACCCTGCCCGACCTCGTGGCCGACCTGAACGGGCAGATCCGCGTTCTCGTCCACGCCCGTGTCGACACCACCAAGCAGAACGGGATCCGCTCCACCTTCGAACTGATCCCGGACGCCCCGGTCTCGCGCTTCGTGCTGGAAATGAAGGGCGGGAAGAAGGGGCTCCTGGTCAACTCGGTGGACATGTGCAAGAAGAAGTCCCGGGCCAACGCCCGCTTCATCGCCCACAACGGGCGCGAGGTGACCCTCCGTCCCGTCATTCAGAACAGCTGCAAGAAGGCGCGGAAGGGCAAGCGCGGAAAACGCTAGTACCCTCCGGCTGCTGGCGGTTGAGAAACGCACCCGGCGAGACGAGAAACCTTTCGATGTACAGTGAGGTTTCCTTTGAATGCATGCCACGCTGTAAGCGTCATGCGCAGCTCGAAAACCTTCTCAATGACCGTGATCCTCGTGCTTAGCGTGTTCGGCACCGCAAACGCCTCGGCGGCCATCTTTACAGCTACCCAAACCGGCACTCTTACCGGCCATGCTTTGGAACCCCGTAAATTCACGGTCAACGGTGGAACCATTGAATGCAACAGCGTGTCCCTGTCGGGAACGATCGAAAAAACGAGCCAGGAAGAACAGCACGTCACCCTCCAATACAGCGAATGCAAAGCCTTCGGCATCGCAAATGTGGACATCTCCAACGCCACATTGCTGGCTACAGCTAACGGCACCGTCCACATGCTCAACCAGTTCGTCATGACAGTGACAAAATCGCTCTTCAGCGGTGAGTGCACGATCACCTATCCCGAACAGACGCTGGAAACGTTCGACTTCGCCACCATCTGGACACATTTTCCTAAAACTGAAACTCACGAAACAACAACAGTGTCCGACGGCATCAAATCGACGCCGACAGTCACCGGCATGGAATACACCTCGAGCGGCGGCGTCTGCGGCGCCTCAGGTGGTAACGGGACTCTCTCCGGTGCTATTCAGGTCGAAATGGAAGGCGAAGGATCGCTCCAGTTCGACCCCTGAGGCAGGCCGCCTCGGCGAACGCACTGCTAAGCGCTGACGGCAGCGTGCTCGGCGACGATCGCCAGCACTTCCGGCGCGTACTTTTCGATGAAGGCGGGGCCGACGCCGTGGATCGCTAGGAGCGCGTCCTCCTCTTGGGGGCGGGCCGCGGCGATTGCGGTGATCGTCTTGTTGCTGGCGACGGTGAAGGCGGGCTTGCCGGCGGCCGCTTGAAGCCGCCAGGTTTTCAGCGCCTCGAAGAGGGGTGCGTCAGCGGGCGAGAGGTCTGGGACGGGCGCGGCCGGTGCCTTCGCTCGCTTCGAGCGCGCAGGCGCGATCGTCTCCGGGTCCGGCAGCCAGTCGAGTAGGTCGCAGACGTCGCAGCAGCGCTCCAGCGGCGCCCCGGCGGTGCCGTCGGCGAAGTGGTCGAGGAGGGCGCGGCGGCGGCACTCGGTGCCGTAGATGAAGGCTTTGATCGCGTGGTAGGCACGCCAGCCGCGCTCGCGGGCGATCGCCAGGTCGTCGCCGGTGCGCTCTTCGTTGAAGCGGACGAGGCGGCCGAGGTCGGCTTTGAGGGCCAGCATGACGGCGCGGGAGGGGAGGCCGTCGCGCCCGCCGCGGCCGGCCTCCTGGTAGTAGGCCTCGACGCTGGTCGGGATCGTCACGTGCCAGACCGAGCGCACGTCGGGCTTGTCGACCCCCATCCCGAAGGCGTTGGTCGCGCAGATGACGCCGCTGTCGGTCGCCATGAAGCGCCCCTGGATCGCGCTCCGGTGGTCGGGTTCGAGGCCGGCGTGGTAGGCGACCGCGGCGACGCCGGCGTCGCGCAGGTCCCCGGCCACCTCTTCGGTCTGCTTGCGGGTGCCGCAGTAGACGATCGCCGGCAGGTTCGCCGGGTCCTTCAGCCCCGCCTCGAGCACCGCCTGGCGCCGCGCTTTCGAGCCGTTGCCCTCCAGGGCGACGACGTCGAAGGAGAGGTTGGGGCGGTCGAAGCCGGCGCGGATCTGCAGCGGCTCGCGCATCCCGAAGCGGGAGGCGATCTCCCGCGCGACCGGCACCGTCGCCGTCGCCGTGCAGGCCATCACCGTCGGCCGCCCCAGCCGCTCGACTACCTGCGGCAGCCGCAGGTAGTCGGGCCGGAAGTCGTGCCCCCACTCGGAGACGCAGTGCGCCTCGTCGACCGCGATCAGGTCGATCTCGCGGCAGGCGAGCGCGTCGAGGAAGACGCTGGAGGCGAAGCGCTCCGGCGCGCAGTAGACGATCCGCGCGTCCCCGCGCACCATCTCCAGCGCCTCGGAGGCCTCCCACTCGTCCATCCCCGAGGTGATCATCGCCACCCGCTGCCCCAGCGCCGTCAGCTTCCCCCACTGGTCCCGCATCAGCGCGATCAGCGGGCTGACGACGATCGTCAGCTCCTCGCTGGCCAGGCCCGGGAGCTGGTAGCAGAGGCTCTTGCCGCCGCCGGTCGGCATCACGATCAGCGAGTCGCGCCCTTCGAGAGCAGCGACGACCGCCTCTCGCTGCCCGTCCCGCCACTCGGCGTAGCCGAGCTCTCGCAAGAGCTGGTCGGCCCTGTCTCCGGCGTCGGTCATCGAACCAGCCAGAGTAGGCGTTCCCCCGGCGGGCGGCCGGGGGAACGCGTGCTCTTTACGAGTGTTCGCTGCTCGCGATCGTGGCCGGGACCTGGCTCAGCTTCTCCGCCAGCGTGTCGATCGCCACCGCCAGCATCTTCGTATCCGCCTCGGTCAGCTCGGTGTACGGGACGAAGCCGTCGGCGGTCCGGTAGGGCTGCAGCGAGTTGAAGACCATCTTGAAGTCGGCTTCGATCTCGCCGGAGAGGTCGCGGTCGGTTGCGTCGAGCAGCGGCTTCACCGCTTCGAAGGTCGCCTCGGAGCCTTCGACGTTGGCCTCGAAGTCGACCAGGTCGATGTGCGAGTAGCGCTCCTCCTCGCCGGTGATCTTCGAGGCAGAGACCTCGCCGAGCAGCTCGTTCGCCCCGTTGGCGATCTGCACCGCCTGCAGTTCGACCGTCTTCACCTTCGCGGCCAGTTCTTCGACGTCGGCGAGGAGTTGTTCGGCGACCGGCGCCATGCCCTTGGCGGTCCCTTCCTCCCAGAGCGCCTTCTCGATCCGGTGGAAGCCTTCGAACTCACTCGGCGGGACGTCGTTCTCGCGCGCGTCGATCCGCGGGTCGAGGCTGCCGAAGGACTCGGCCACCGGCTCGATCCGCTCGTAGGGGATGCGGGCGGCGGCGTAGAGGGACTTCGCCTCGGCGACGTTGCCGGCGACGACCGCGGCGACGAACGGTTCGGTCGCCGAGACCAGCTCGGCGGTGTTTTCCTCCAGGTAGCCGCGGTAGTCGCTGATCGCCGCTTCGACCTGCGGGCTGTTCTGGGCCTGCAGCTCGCCGGTCACCGTGAGGCTCCCGGGATCGCCGCCGGCGCCCGGGCAGAGCAGCGTGTACTCGCCCGCCTCCAGAGTCAGCGAGAAGGTGCCGCTGTCGCCCTCCTTCAGGTCCGGCGTCTCCCCGAGCACCGTTTCCCCGTCCAGGACCTCGAGCTCGTGCACGTCGGGGTTCGAGCTCGCGTTCTCGACTTCGAAGGTGATCGGCCCCGCCGCCGCCTCGGCGTCGGCAGGGTCGCAGCCGGAGTCGTTCAGCGTGAAGGCGAGCGCCGCCGCCTCCGGGTCCGCGCCGGCGGTCTCATTGTCGCCGGAGCCGCAGGCGCTCGCGAAGACCGCGAGCAGCCCCACAACCCCCGCGCAAATCACACTTCGGACGAGATTCGGGTTCATCTGGTGCGTTTCTCCTTTGTTTCGTGACTGGTCGCCTGGGCGTGTCTGAGCTTTCCCGTCATATGTGACGGTCAAGCTCAGACACGCCTCAGCTGAGCAACTGCTCGCCGACGTAGCCGCCGGGCTCGGCGCCGGGCGGCACCGCGAATAGGGCGCTGCCGACGTGCTTGATGTACTCGTTTAGCGCGTCCGTCGAGCCGAGCCGGCGCTGGATCGCGACGAACTGGTCGGGGTCGCGCTGGAAGCTGATGAAGAAGAGGCCAGCTTCGAGCTCGCCCAGGCTCTCGTCGACGCCGTCGGTGAAGGAGTAGCCGCGGCGAAGGATGCGGGTCCGGTTCTCCTGGGCCGAGGCGAGGCGGACGTGGGCATCGACGGGGATCCGCGGGTGGCCGTTCTGCAGCGCGTCCAGCGGCAGCGGTTCGAACTCGTCGCTTCCCCCGAGCGGGGCGCCGCTGTACTTGTGCCGGCCGATCGTCCGCTCCTGGTCCCGCAGCGAGGCCCGGTCCCAGACCTCGAGCAGCATCCGGATCCGGCGCGTGACCATGTAGGTGCCGCCGCGCATCCAGGCCGGGCCTTCGTCGCCGACCCAGACGAAGCGCTCCATGTCGCCCCTGTCCTCGGCGCGGATGTTGGCGGTGCCGTCCTTCATCCCCATCAGGTTGCGCGGGGTGTCCTGGCCGCGGCTGGTGCTGGCGGTGCGGCCGAAGCCGAGCTGGGACCAGCGCATCGCGACGACGCCGCGGCCGATCCGGGCGAGGTTGCGGACGGCGTGGAAGGCGACCTGGGGGTCGTCGGAGCAGGCCTGGACGCAGATGTCGCCGCCGACCTCAGCCGGGTTCAACTCGTCGCCGGGGAGCGGCGGCAGCGGCCGCAGCGCCGGCGGGCGCCGCCCGGCCAGGCCCAGCCCCGGTTTCTCGAACAGGCTCGGGCCGAAGCCGAAGGTGACGGTGAGGCGGGAGGGGAGAAGGCCGACGGTCTCGCCGGTGTCGTCGGGCGGCGCCAGCGGCACGTCGTTGACGTCCCCGACCATCTCGCCGGCGCTCGCTTCGGCCGCCGCCAGCGTCCACAGCCGCATCAGTTCGCGCAGCTCCGCCGGGTCTTCGCTCAGCAGGTCGAAGGCGGCGAAGTGGAGGCGGTCCTGGGCGGCGGTGCCGATCCCCGCCTGGTGCTCGCCGTAGAAGGGGACGCTGCCGGTGCCCTCGTCGTCTGCCTCGGCGGCTTGATGGCCTGCCAGGAACCCCCCGCCGCCGAGACCGACCGCCGCGGCGCCCACGCCGGCGGAGGCCAGCAGGCGGCGGCGGGTGATGTTGGTCATCGGGCTCAAGGGGGGTTCCTGGCGACTGGTATTAGGCCACCCTAATTAGGGCGCCCGAAAACCTAGCAAGACGGTAGGGATTAGCGTCGCGCGGTCGGAACCGGGTGCAGTTGTCCCCGGTATCCGGGAAGAAACGCGTTCGCTTCTACGGCAGCCAGGGCTGGGCCCACTGGCCCGTGCCGTGGACCAGCTTCTCGGCCTCGGCCGGTCCCCAGGTCCCCTGCTCGTAAGCGTGAACCGGGCCCGGCTCGTCGAGCAGCGGCTGGACCACCCGCCAGGTCTCCTCGATCGCGCTCTGGCGGGTGAAGAGCTGGTGGTTGCCGGCGATCGCGTCGCCGAGCAGGCGCTCGTAGGGCTCGGGGTCCTCGCCCTTCACCCGCTCGAACAGCACCGCGAGGTCGGCGGGCTGGAAGGCCTCCTCGCCGGCTTCCTTCGCGTAGAGGCGGATCCGCGCCCCCGCTTCGGGCTCGATCCGGATCGTCAGCTGGTTCGGTTCCGGCGTCTTGCCGGGGCCGACGCCGAGCCGCGGCGGCCGCTTGAAGAAGACGCTGACCTCGCTCACCTTCTCCGGCAGGTACTTGCCGGCGCGGACGAAGAACGGCACCCCGGCCCAGCGCCAGTTGTCGACCTCGAGCTGCAGCGCGGCGAAGGTCTCGGTGGTCGAGCCAGGCTTCACGTCCTTGACCTCGAGGAAGCCCTCGTACTGCCCCCGCACGTAGCGCTGCGGGTCGGCCGCGCCCATCGCCTTGAAGAACTCGAGCTTCTTGTCGCGGACGCTGTCGGGGTGGTTGCCGGTCGGCGGCTCCATGCCGATGATCCCCAGCACCTGCAGGGCGTGGTTCTGGATCACGTCGCGCATCGCCCCGACCGCGTCGTAGAAGCGGCCCCGGTCCTCGACCCCGAAGTCCTCGGCGATCGTCATCTGCACATAGGAGACGTGCTCGCGATTCCAGACCGGCTCCAGCATCGTGTTGGCGAAGCGCAGGTAGGTGATGTCCAGCACCGGCTCCTTGCCGAGGTAGTGGTCGATGCGGAGGATCTGCTCCTCGCGCAGCACCGAGCACAGTTCCGAGTTCAGCTTGCGGGCCGATTCGAGGTCGTGGCCGAACGGCTTCTCGATCACCACGTGCGCGTTTTCAGTCAACCCGGCCTTGCCGAGGCCCTCGACGACGGTGGCGAAGAGCGCCGGCGGGATCTCCAGGTAGAAGACGGGACGGGTTGCCCCGCCGATCGCCTCGCCGACCCGCTCGAAGGTGGCGGCGTCCGCGTAGTCCCCCTGGATGTAGGTGAGGCGCTCGGCGAGCCGGCTGAAGACGTCCTCGTCGGGGTCGCCGACCGTGTCGCCGATCGCTTCCCGCGCATGTTTGCGCAGCTGCTCGTCGTCCCAGTCGTCGATCGCGACGCCGACGATCGGGCAGTCGAGCTTTTCCCGCTCCTCCAGCCGGTAGAGCGCCCGGAAAGTCATTTTCTTCGCCAGGTCACCGCTGATCCCGAAGATCGCCAGCACGTCGGCAGCTTCGGCGTGGTTGGCGGCGTCCTTGCCCATCGACGGGCAGGCTATCGTCCGCTAGTCCCTGCATCGCCACCCAGCGGAGGTCGTGAATGGAACTCGGAATCGTCGGCCTCGGCCGAATGGGAGCGAACATGGCCCGGCGCCTGATGCGCGACGGCCACAAGATCGTCGCCTACGACGTCAACCCCGATGCGGTCTCGCAGCTGGCGGGCGAGGGCGCCGAGGGCGCCTCCTCGCTGCAGGACCTCGCCGCGAAGCTGAGCGCGCCGCGCTCGGTCTGGATCATGGTCCCGGCCGGCGAAATCACCGAGAAGACGGTCGAGGACGTCGCCGCCGTGCTCGAATCCGGCGACGCGATCGTCGACGGCGGCAACTCCTACTACCGCGACGACATCCGCCGCGCCGCCAAGGTGGGCGAGCAGGGGATCGACTACGTCGACTGCGGGACCAGCGGCGGCGTCTTCGGGCTCGAGCGCGGCTACTGCCTGATGATCGGCGGGCCGGACGAGGCGGTGCGGCGGCTCGACCCGATCTTCGCCAGTCTGGCGCCGGGGGTCGAGGCGGCCGAGCGCACCCCGGGCCGGGACGGCGATGTCGCTCCCTCCGAGCAGGGGTACCTGCACTGCGGCCCGAACGGGGCCGGCCACTTCGTGAAGATGGTCCACAACGGGATCGAGTACGGGGTGATGGCCGCCTACGCCGAGGGGCTGAACATCCTCAAGAACGCCAACGCCGGCAAGGTCCAGCGCGAGGCCGACGCCGAGACGGCGCCGCTCGACCACCCCGAGTACTACCAGTACGACCTCGATCTGCCGGAGGTCGCCGAGGTCTGGCGCCGCGGCAGCGTGATCGGCTCCTGGCTGCTCGACCTGACCGCGGCGGCGCTGCAGGAATCGGGCGACCTCGAGGAGTTCACCGGCCGCGTCTCCGACTCCGGCGAGGGCCGCTGGACGGCGATCGCGGCGATTGACGAGGGGGTGCCGACGCCCGTCCTCACCACCGCCCTGCACGAGCGCTTCTACTCGCGCGGGCTCGGCGACTTCGGCGACAAGGTCCTCTCGGCGATGCGCAAGCAGTTCGGCGGCCACGACGAGAAGGCGAGCTGAGCCGGTGGCGATCGAGCTTGAGGTCGCCGGCGATGAGCGGGCGGCCTCGCGCCGCGCCGCCGAGCTGATCGCCGCCGCCGGGGGCGAGGCGGAGGCCGAGCGCAACCGGTTCGCCTTCGCGATGAGCGGC
Source organism: uncultured Actinomycetes bacterium (assembly GCA_963779815.1). Taxonomy (GTDB): domain Bacteria; phylum Actinomycetota; class Thermoleophilia; order Solirubrobacterales; family 70-9; genus VAYN01. The sequence goes on from CAVZZR010000001.1 coordinate 830,287, forward strand.
GGCCGCTCGCCCTGGGCGATGCTGGCGATCCTCGGCGAGCTCGAGGAGATGCCGTGGGAAAAAAGTGAGCTGTTCCAGGTCGACGAGCGCGTCGCCTCCCCCGGCAGCCCCGACCGCAATCTCACCCACATGGTCCTCGGCCTCTCGATGGAGCACCAGCCGGCGCTGCGGCCGATGCCGGTCACCCAGCGCGACCTCGAGGCGGCGGCCCGCGAGTACGAATCCAGCCTGCCTGAGCGCTTCGACCTCGTCCACCTCGGCCTCGGCCCCGACGGCCACACCGCCTCCCTGGTCCCCGGCGACCCCGTCCTAGAGGTAAGCGACCGCCGAGTCGCCCTCACCGGCGACTACCAGGGCCACCCCCGTATGACCCTCACCTACCCCGCCCTCGACGAAGCCCGCCGCATCGTCTGGCTCATCACCGGCCCCGACAAGGTCGAGCCCCTGCAAAAGCTCCTCGCGGGCGACGGCTCGATCCCCGCCGGCCGCGTCCGCAACGAGAACATGGTCGTCGTTGCCGATGAGGCTGCGGCGGGCTAGTCGAGGGACAGCCCCGACTTCACCTCGGCCAGCTTCTCCATCCGCGGGTTGTCCCTGCCGACCATCCTCTCCAGCCAGTCTTCGACTTCCCCCAGGTCGAGCCGGTCGGTGGCGACGAGGATCTGCTCGATGTCGAGCCAGTCCTTGGTGCGGTCCAAAAGCGCCTTTCGGATGACGAGATGCTCTGGAGCGACAAGTGGGATCGTGTTGCCGCGGAAAGGGGCGAAGCGGATGCGCTGTCTCATCCGGTCATGCAGGGGGTCGCAGGAGAAAAAGAGATGAATCGAGTTGGGCTCCCACTCAATGCGCACTTCGCCTCTCTCTATCTCTTCCTTCCCCATATCCATGGCCAGACCCAGATCGGTCAAAGCAGAGCCAACAGCCGGCCAATGGTCGGGAGGGACAAAGACGTTTACGTCGATATCGAGCGTGGAGCGCGGCACGCCGTAATAGCCAACTGCCAAAGCACCTCCTACGGCATGAGGTATTTCGTTCTCACTGAACCTTTGATGAACGTGACTTTGTCGGTAAGCGAGATCTCACGCGATGGACTGGCTCGCAGCGCATCTGCAAGTTCTAGGAGTTCGCAAATGACCTTCTCCCTGCTGTCCGCGCTCATGCCGATCCACTCAGTCGCCGCGCGAGCGGAGTCTGAGACCAGTGCATCAGGGTCGGCAGGAAGGTCCCTGCGATCTGGGTTCTCCAAAGCATCCAAGAGGAGGAGCCGGAGCATCGGACTCGGTTGACTGCCTTTGGCAATCCCCCGAAGGACGAACCTGATCGAGCAGTCCAGTCGCTGGTCTAGAGGTTCTTTGTCTGCAGCCATCGCTGCAGGTTCTACTACACAGCCGAATCCAGCGAGACGGCGTGGTTGCCGAAGATGCGGTTGTCGGGGTCGTATCGGCGCTTGGTGTCGGCCAGGCGCTTGCAGACCTCGGGCGGGAGGATCGCGTCGGTGTCGCAGGGGCGGTCGGCGAAGTTGAAGTAGCCGCCGTCGGCTGCCCAGGGCTCCATTGCCAGGTCCATGCGGTCGAGGCCGGCCGCGACGGCTTCGCCCATCTCCGGGCTCATCACCATCCCGACCCCGTACATCACCCACTTGGCGTCGAGGTGGGAGAGGGCGCCGCCGTCGGGGTCGGGCCGGCCGAGGGCGCCGTCGAGCTGGCGCAGCTCGGTCAGCAGCAGCGGCGTCCCCGAGTCGGGACCGGCGACGCCGACGTAGGCGTCGATCGCCTCGTCGGGGAGCTCGCGCAGAACCCGGTGGTGGCCGAGGCCGGGGACCGGCTGCTCGGGGTCCATGTGGATCTTGCAGAGCCCGGGCGCCGGGATCTGGCCGAAGGTGTCGAGGATCGGCTCGCCGATCTCGCGCAGCGGCGCGATCGCCGCTTCGCCCGCTGCCTGGTCGCCGATGCAAGCCGCGTCGATCGTCAGCAGCGCTTTGCCGCGCAGGAACTCGGGCACGTCGGGGATGTTCGGGGGTCGCAGGAAGCGGACGATCGAGGTCACGTCCTCGGAGACGCCCGCCGCCCATTCGCGATAGGCGAGGACCCCCTCGGCCCCGACCTCGGCCGGGAACAGCAGGGCGCCGGCGTAGACGTCGGCGAGCGGGACCAGGTTGATCTGCAGCGCCGTCACCACGCCGAAGTCGCCGCCGCCGCCACGCAAGGCCCAGAAGAGGTCGGGGTCGTTTTCGGCGTCGACCGTGCGCGCCTCGCCCTCGGCGGTGACCAGCTCGACCGCCCGCAGCCGGTTGCAGGCGAACCCGTGGCGCCGCCCGAGCCAGCTCAGCCCGCCGCCGAGCGTGTACCCGGTGACGCAGACGTCGGGGGAGGAGCCGGGCAGCGAGGAGAGCCCGTGCGCGGCCGCCGCCTCGGCCAGCTCCAGCGAGAGCACGCCGGCTTCGACCCGCGCCGTCTGCGACCCGGCGTCGACCTCGACCCCGCGCAGCCGCTCGGTCTTGATCAAGATCGTGCCCTCGGGCACCCGCAGCGAGAGGGCGCCGTGGCCGCTGCCCTGGGTGGTCACCCGCAGATCGTTCTCGGCGGCGAAGCGGACCACCGTGGCGACGTCGTCTGCGTTCTCGACGAAGGCCACCGCGTCCGGGTGCTGGTCGGCGGCGAGGTTCCAGGCCGCTCGCGCCTGGTCCCAGTCGGAGTCGTCGGGGGTGGCGATGCGGCCGGTTATCGCCAGCCCGCTGAAGTCGGTCATTTGAGGGAGTCTCCTTTGGCTCAGCTGAAACTGGTGCGGTCGACGGCGCCTCCCCTTGCGACGAAGACCTCGCTCACCATAACCGGGGGGAAGAGGCCGTGGGCGGCGACGCCCGGGTCGGCCTCCAGCCGCGCCGCCAGCGCCGCCGGGTCGTCGAGGCCGCTGCCGCGGTAGTCAGCGATCAGGCCGCCGTCGGGGCTGGGCGGGACGTCCCGCGGCTCCACCTCGGGGCCGAGCCGCTCCAGGGTAGAGGCGGCGCCGAAGCCGAACAGCTCCAGCGGCACCGGCCCCCGCAGGGCGTCGACCGGCTTGCTCGAGTCGGCGACGACGACGAACCGCTCGGCCGCCGCGGCGACGATCTTCTCGCGCAGGTGGGCGCCGCCGCCGCCCTTGATCAGCCAGCCGTCCGGGGTCACCTCGTCGGTGCCGTCGATCGCGATGTCGAGGCGCTGCAGGCGGTCGAAGTCCTCGACCGGAATCCCCAGCTCCCGCGCCTGTTCCTCGGTCGCCACCGAGGTGGCGACGCAGCGCAGATCCGCGAGCCCGCGGCGGGCGATCGCCGGCAGCAGGTGGGCGACCGTCGAACCGGTCCCCAAACCGACGGTCATCCCGCTCTCCACCAGCTCCGCGGCCGCCTCCGCGGCCAGGCGCTTCTCCTCGTCCGCCACGCTCACGACCGGCACGGTACCTTTCTCCAATGACTCTTAGCAGCGCACCCGCAACCGAGGCCCAGGATTACAAGGTCGCCGACATCGGTCTCGCCGATTTCGGCCGCAAGGAGATCTCCCTCGCCGAGGTCGAGATGCCCGGCCTGATGCAGACCCGCGAGGAGTACGGCGCCGCGCAGCCGCTGAAGGGCGCGCGGATCACCGGCTCCCTCCACATGACGATCCAGACCGCGGTCCTGATCGAGACCCTGGTCGCCCTCGGCGCCGAGGTGCGTTGGGCCAGCTGCAACATCTTCAGCACCCAGGACCACGCCGCCGCGGCGATCGCCGCGGCCGGCATCCCCGTCTACGCCTGGAAAGGCGAGACGCTGGAGGAGTACTGGTGGTGCACCGAGCAGGCGCTGATGTGGCCCGACGGCGAGGGCCCGAACATGATCCTCGACGACGGCGGCGACGCGACGCTGCTCGTCCACAAGGGCGTCGAGTTCGAGAAGGCCGGCGCCGTGCCCGACCCGGCCTCGGCCGAGTCGGAGGAGTTCCGGATCGTCCTCGCGACCCTGCGGCGCTCCCTCGCCGAGGACTCGCAGCGCTGGACCAGAATCGCCGCCAACGTCAAGGGCGTGACCGAGGAGACGACGACCGGCGTCCACCGGCTCTACCAGCTGGCCGAGACCGGCGACCTCCTCTTCCCGGCGATCAACGTCAACGACTCCGTCACCAAGTCGAAGTTCGACAACCTCTACGGCTGCCGCCACTCGCTGGTCGACGGGATCAACCGCGGCACCGACGTGATGATCGGCGGCAAGGTGGCCGTGATCTGCGGCTACGGCGACGTCGGCAAGGGCTGCGCCTCCAGCCTCCGCGGCCAGGGCGCCCGGGTGATCGTCACCGAGATCGACCCGATCTGCGCCCTGCAGGCGGCGATGGAGGGCTACGAGGTGCGCAAGCTAGAGGACGTCGTCGAGAGCGCCGACATCTTCGTCACCGCCACCGGCAACAAGGACATCATCACCCTCGAGCACATGCGGCGAATGAAGCACAACGCGATCGTAGGCAACATCGGCCACTTCGACAACGAGATCGAGATGGCCTCGCTGGAAGAGTCCGAGGCCGAGCGGATCGAGATCAAGCCGCAGGTCGACGAGTGGAAGTTCCCCGACGGCCACGCGATCATCGTCCTCTCCGAAGGGCGGCTGCTGAACCTCGGCAACGCGACCGGGCACCCGAGCTTCGTGATGTCGAACTCGTTCACCAACCAGGTGATCGCCCAGATCGACCTCTACGGCCACCGCGACGACAAATATGGCGGCGAGCCGGCGGTTTACGTGCTGCCCAAGCATCTCGACGAGAAGGTCGCCCGCCTGCACCTGGCAGCCCTCGGCGTAGACCTGACCGAGCTGACGCCGGAGCAGTCGGCCTACCTCGGCATCCCCGTCGAGGGGCCCTACAAGTCGAACCACTACCGCTACTAATCCTCGGCAAGGCGGGAAAGTCGCCGCATAGGCGACTTCTGCGCCTATCGATTTAATTCGGCCGATGGATCCCCGGCTCTGGATCTCCTCCAGCGGCGAGGCGCCGCACTCCGTCGCCCTGACGGCGGAGCGGACGGTGATCGGGCGCTCGCCCGAGGCCGACGTCGTCCTCGAGGACGAGGCGGTCTCCTGGAACCACCTCGAGGTCGAGCGCCGCGGCGACGTCCTGATGGCGAGCGACCTCGACAGCCGCAACGGCACGGCGCTGAACGGCGAGCCCCTGGACAAGCCGCGGCGGCTGCGCGACGGCGATACCCTGATCGTCGGCGGCCACCGGCTCGAAGTGAAGACCGGCTCGGTGACCCCGGTCGGCGCCACCGTCGCGGCGAGCGAGCCCGCGGTGGCGCTGAACGAGGAGGAGCGGGCGACCGCCGCCGCCCTCGTCGCCCCATACCGCAGCGAGGGCGCCTTCGCCGGCCGCCCCGCCACCCGTGCCGAGATCGCCGCCGAGCTCCACGTCTCCGAGCGCACCGCCCAGCGCCGCCTCGACGCCCTGGCGGCAAAACTCGACGTCCACGGCGACGCCGGCCGCGACCGCCCCCGCCAGATCGCCGCCCGCGTCATCGAGCTGGGCCTCGACCGCCCTCGCTGAGGCACGCTCGGGGGTGGATCGGTAGGGAGGGCTGGGTGTCCCCTGACCTCCCTGGGTTCCTCGCCGGACGCGTCCCATCTCTCTACGAGTGGATAGGGCGAGGAACATGACGAATTTCACCGAGTCCGCGAAAACAGCTCTTGAGGGACCGTTTTCGCGGACTCGGTGAAAGGCCGGAGCAGAACGCCTGTCGCGGAGGGTGTCGGTGGGGGTTCCCTGGGCACTTGGCACGAGGCGGGCCAGCCACGAAAGGGCGCCAGCGACAGAACGTCGACCCGCCAAGCTGCGCCCAGGGGACCCCCACCGACACCCTCTCCCTCCTGACCCGCACCGAGCCAGAAGCGTCCCGATACGTGCACCGGCTGTCATTGGCCGGCACGGCTGCGGACCTGAGCATGGGTGCATCAACTCACTCACTGCTCGGAAAGGAGCAATCTGATGTTCAAGAAGACCCTGATCGCAATGTTCGCGCTGCTCGCCCTCGTAGTCCCGGCAGCGGCCTCGGCGGCGTCCAGCACGGGCGCGGTCGTCTTCTCGAAATCCTCGAAAGTCGGGGACGAGGCCAAAGGCGGGCTGTTCGCCGTCAAGGAGGGCCATCTCAACCAGCTGACCGAAGACCCGACCGACACCGAACCGAACTTCTCGCCCGACGGGCGCACGATCGCCTTCGCCCGCGGCGGCGACATCTACTCGGTCCGGCCCGACGGCTCCGGCCAGCGGCAGCTGACCAGCGGCCCCGAGATCGACTCGCTGCCGAAGATCGCCCCCAACGGGCGCTACCTCGTCTTCGAGCGGCGCGGCGGCCTGGGCGGCCCCTCGACCCTCTACAGCGTCCGCGTCACCGGCGGCGGCCTGCACGGCATCGTCACCAGCGGCGACAACCGGGAAGTGGCCTTCTCGCCGGACGGCAAGACGATCGTCTACGTCCGCTCGACCCCGACCGGCGGAGCCGCCAACGACGACCTCTACTCGGTCCGCCCCAGCGGCAAAGGGCAGAAGCGCCTGACCCGGACCGCGGTCGACGAGTTCGCGCCCCGCTTCTTCGCCGGCGGCGTCATCTACAGCCGCGGCGAGAGCAGCGAGGGCCCGGCCGCCTACGCCGACATCTACACGATGCGCGCCGACGGCTCCAAGGTGAAGCCGCAGGTACGCGGCGTCGGCTCCGCTTACGTCGAAGACGTCTCGCCGAACGGCAAGCTGCTGATCTTTCGCCGCGACCAGGGTCTCTGGGAGAAGAAGATCGGCAAGACCAAAGCGCGCAAGCTGAGCCAGCTGCCCGACCAGTCGGAGACGACCTCGGTCTTCTCCTCCGACGGCAGGCGCGTCGCCGCCTTCGTCTCGGTCGAAGAGCAGCAGCAGCTCGTCTCGATCAACGTCGAAAACCGGCACCAGACCGAGCTCGCCTCCGGTCACGACTTCGACGAAGGCGAAGGTACCGTGCTCGGCCCGGTGATGGACTGGCAGCCGACCCCGCAGCGCCACAGGTAATTCCAACCCCCATTCGTCTGTTCCTTTTCGTTCCTAGGGACCGGAAAGGAACAGACGAACTGGCCATCGGCCCCCCATCCGGCGATATAACGGCCGGGTGGGGGATTTCTCTATCGGCTCCGAGGTCGCCGGCTACCGCATCGAGGAGCTGATTGCGCGCGGCGGCATGGGCGTCGTCTACCGCGCCACCCACCTCGGCCTCGACCGCCAGGTGGCGCTGAAGGTGATCGCGCGGGAGCTCGTCGACCGGCCCGGCTTCCGCGAGCGCTTCCTGCGCGAGTCCCGGCTCGCCGCTCGGCTCGAGCACCCGGCGGTGGTTCCCGTCTACGACTCGCGCGAGGTCGACGGCGAGCTGATCGTGGCGATGCGGCTGGTCCGCGGCGGCGACCTGCGGCGGCTGATCGACCGCGACGGGCAGCTGCCGCCACAGCGGGCGATCAACCTCCTCGCTCAGGTCGCCGACGCCCTCGACGCCGCCCACGCCGCCGGGATCGTCCACCGCGACGTCAAGCCCCACAACATCCTCGTCGAAGGCGACCGCGCCTACCTCTCCGACTTCGGCCTCGCGAAAGCGGTCGACGAGAGCGGCGCCGCCTCCAGCGCCTCGGTCGTCGGCACCGCCCAGTACATGTCGCCGGAGCAGTGGCGCGGCGACTCGATCGGCCCCGCCGCCGACGTCTACTCGCTCGGCTGCGTGCTCTACGAGGCGCTGACCGGGGTCGCGCCCTTCCAGCGGGCCGAAGCCGAGACCGAGCCGCAGATGCCGCACGAAGTCGAGGCGGCGATCCGCCGCGCCGTCGCCAAGGAGCCCGCGCAGCGCTACCCGACCGCCGGCGCCCTGATCGCAGCCGCCCGCGCCGCCGAGGGCTCGGAGGTGCGGCCGACCGCCGTCCTCTCCGACGACCGCAGCGAGCGCACCACCGTCCCCAGCCATTCGCAGAGCATCTTCGGGCGGCTCGGGGGCAGGGCGACCGCCTGGCTGGTAACCGGCGTCCTCGTCTTCGTCCTGGCGATGGTCGCCGCCGTCCTCTTCCTGCTGCTCGGCGACGACGGCCCCCAGGTCTCGGCGCCGGTCAAGGTCGGGACGCCGCCGCTGCGCGTCGCCGCCGGCGCCAAGGCGGTCTGGGTGACGAGCGAGGAGGACGGGACGCTGACCAAGCTCGACCCGGCGACCGGAGAGGTCCTCGGCAAGCCCCGCCGGCTCGGCGTCGGGATCTCCGGGATCGCGATCGGCAGCAACTGGACCTGGGCGACCAACTCGCGGACCGGCGAGCTGCTCCGCCTCGATCCGAAGAGCGGCCGCGTCCTCAAGGAAATCGACCTGCCCGGCGAGCCCGGTCCGCTGGCCCTCGGCGGCGGCCGCGTCTGGGTCGCCGACGAGGGCGGCAAGGGGATCACGGCCGTCAACGCCGAAGCGGGCGAGGTCTACCGGCGCGGCCTGCCGCCGCAGGCACCGAAGCTGCGGCTGGCCTGGGGCGCGCAGAGCCTCTGGGTGACGGTCGCCGGCGCCAATGCGCTGCGCCGCGTCGACCCGCGCACGCTCGTCGCCGGCGAACCGATCCGGGTCGGCCGCGGCCCCGCCGGGGTGACGGTGGCTGGCGGCTTCGTCTGGGTCGCCAACAGTCGCGAAGGCAGCGTCACCAAGGTCAATCCCTCGCTGCGCGCGATTGACGACTCGGTCGCGGTCGAGGGCCACCCGGGCGGGATCGACGGCGGCACCAGCGCCGTCTGGGTCGCCGATCGCGAGGCCGGCGCGGTGCGGAAGATCGACCTCGAGAGCGGCGAGGTCGAGGGCACCCCGGTCGAGGTCGGCCCCGAACCGGGCGCCGTCGCGGTCGGCGGCGACGCGGTTTGGGTCGCAAATAACGGAGACGGGACCGTCACCCGGATCGAGCCCTGAGTTAGATGACGCTTCCGAGTTTCACCCCACCCCGGTGTGGTCGAAATCGGAAGCGTTCACGCTTGGTGGCTGTTGCGGGTTAGAAGTCATTGTCGACGGGTGGCTTCCGAACCCGGCGGGGTAAGACAGCGAGACGGTCCTCCACCCGCGCCTTTTCCAAGGAGAAGCGCGCGGTCTCCTCGTGGAAAAGAGCGACTCCGGTCAGGCTCGCCGCCTCGAAAGCAAGGCCAAGCCCGACGCTGGGGTCGCCCCGCTCGATCTTTCGCATCGTCACCACCCCGATCCCGACGCGCTGGGCAAGCTCCTCCATGGTCCAGCGCCGTTCTCGTCGGCCCATGCGGATGCGGTCGCCAAGCAGGGCGGCCGCCTCGATCGTGCGACGGGAATATGCGTGCTTCCGCTTCACTTTCGATACTTTACTATCTGTATTGATAGTTAAGCGATATCTAAATATCGATATCGACAAGCTCGGATGAGCAGAAGACCGATTTCGGGGTTCTGGCCCCATCTGTCCTGACGCGGGCGCCGGCGCGGGGCGACTAGGATCGTCTCCCATATGACCCAGGACATCGATCAGCTCGCCATAAACACGATCCGCACCCTCTCGATGGACGCCGTCCAGAAGGCGAACTCGGGGCACCCGGGGACGCCGATGTCGCTGGCGCCCGTCGCCTACGAGCTCTGGCAGAACCACCTCCGATACGACCCGGCCAACCCGGTCTGGCCGAACCGCGACCGCTTCGTGCTTTCCGCGGGCCACGCCTCGATGCTCCTGTATTCGATGCTCTTCCTCGCCGGCGTCAGGAAGGTGGACGCCGAGTACAACGTCCTCGACGAGCCGGCCTGCGGGCTCGACGAGATCGAAAACTTCCGCCAGCTCCATTCGCGCACCCCGGGCCACCCCGAGTACCGCTGGACGACCGGGGTCGAGACGACCACCGGGCCGCTCGGCCAGGGCGTCGGCAACTCGGTCGGGATGGCGATGGCCTCGAAGTGGCTGGGCGCGACCTACGGTGCCGAGCTCTTCGACTTCGACACCTACGCGGTCGCCGGCGACGGCTGCCTGCAGGAGGGGATCTCCCACGAAGCCGCCTCGCTGGCCGGCCACCTGAAGCTGGACAACCTCTGCTGGATCTTCGACAACAACCACATCTCGATCGACGGTGACACCGCGCTCGCCTTCAGCGACGACGTCCTCAGCCGCTTCGAGGGCTACGGCTGGAACGTGCTGCGGGTCGGCGACGCCAACGACACCGGCCTGCTCGGCAAAGCCTTCGACGAGTTCAAGGCCGAGACCGGCCGCCCGACCCTGATCGTCGTCGACAGCCACATCGGCTGGGGCTCGCCGAACAAGCAGGACACCGAGTCCGCGCACGGCGAACCGCTCGGCGAAGAGGAGATCGAACTGACCAAGGAGGCCTACGGCTGGCCCAAGGACGCCAAGTTCCTCGTCCCCGACGGGGTCCGCGAGCGCTTCGACGAGGTGATCGGCAGGCGCGGCGCCGAGGCGCACTCCGCCTGGGTCGAGAAGTTCGACGAGTTCAAGAGCGGCAGCCCCGAGAAAGCCGCCGAGCTGGAGTCGATGCAGCGCCGCGGCCTGCCCGACGGCTGGGACACCGACCTGCCCAGCTTCGAGGCCGACGAAGAGAAGGGCCTGGCCACCCGCAAGGCCTCGAACAAGGTCCAGAACGCGATCGCCGAGAAGGTGCCGTGGCTGATCGCCGGCTCCTGCGACCTCACCGACTCGACCTCGGTCCGCCTCAGCGACGCCGACCAGTACGAGCCGGGCAGCTTCGACGGCCGCCAGGTCCACTTCGGGATCCGCGAACACGCCGCCGCGGCGGCCTGCAACGGGATGTCGACGGCGAAGCTGCGCCCGCTCTGGTCGACCTACCTCACCTTCTCCGACTACGGCCGCGCCGCGATCCGGCTCTCGGCCCTGATGGAGCTGCCGGTCGTCCACCTCTTCACCCACGACTCGATCGGCCTCGGCGAGGACGGCCCGACCCACCAGCCGATCGAGCAGCTGATGGCGCTGCGGGCGATGCCGCACCTCGACGTGATCCGGCCCGCCGACGCCAACGAGGTGACCGAGGCCTGGAAGATCGCCCTCGGCCGCACCCACTGCCCGGTGGCGATGGTGATGACCCGCCAGAACGTGCCCGTCTTCGACCGCTCCAGGTACGCCTCCGCCGAGGGGGTGCAGCGCGGCGGCTACGTCCTCGCCGACCCCGAGGACGGCGACCCGGAGCTGATCCTGATCGCCACCGGCAGCGAGGTCCAGCTCGCCCTCGGCGCCCACGAGCGCCTCGCCGGGGAGGGCATTCGCGGCCGCGTCGTCAGCCTCCCCTGCTGGGAGATCTTTGAGCAGCAGGACCAGTCCTACCGCGACGAGGTGCTGCCCCCCGACGTCACCGCCCGGGTCTCGATCGAGGAGGGCGCGACGCTCGGCTGGGAGCGCTACGTCGGTAGGGAGGGCACGATCATGGGTATGAGTACCTTTGGACAGTCGGCTCCGTTCGCGGACGTCGAGGCCGAGTTCGGGTTCACCGTCGACAACGTCACCAAGGTGGCGCGCGAGGTCGCCGAGCGGGCGGCCAAATCAACGACTTAGGAGGCTCGAGATGAAGCCGACGCAGCGCCTGCACGAACTGGGCCAGAGCCTCTGGCTCGACAACATCACCCGGCCGATGCTGCGCGAAGGGGTGCTGGAGGGCTACATCCGCGACCTCTCGGTCACCGGCCTGACCTCCAACCCGTCGATCTTCGACAAGGCGATTTCGGGGGGCGAGGCCTACGACGAGCAGATCGCCGAGGAAGCTCCGAAAGCCGCCGCCGGGGAGGGCGTCGGCGCCACCGAGACGGAGAAGATCTTCTTCGAGTTGGCGCTGGCGGACCTCCGCGACGCCGCCGACCTCTTCGCCGAGGTCCACCGCCGCACTGCCGGCCTCGACGGCTTCGTCTCGCTCGAGGTCTCGCCGCTGATCGCCGACGACGCCGCGGCGACGATCGAGGAGGCGAAGGCGCTCCACGCCAAGGCCGATCGCTCCAACCTCTACATCAAGATCCCCGGCACCGAGGCCGGGCGGGAGGCGATCGAGGAGTCGATCTTCGCCGGCGTCCCGATCAACGTCACCCTGCTCTTCGACGACAAGCAGTACCTCGGTGCCGCCGACGCCTACATGCGCGGGCTCGAGCGGCGGATCGAGGCCGGGCTCGACCCGAACGTCCCCTCGGTCGCCTCGCTATTCATCAGCCGCTGGGACGTCGCCGTCGGCAAGGACGTCCCCGACAACCTCGTCAACCGGCTCGGGATCGCGGTCGGCGGCCGCGCCTTCCGCGCCTACAACGAGCTGCTCGAATCCGACCGGATGCGGCGCCTGATGAACGAGGGCGCGCGGCCTCAGCGGCTGCTCTGGGCCAGCACCGGGACCAAGGACCCCGACGCCTCCGACACCCTCTACATCGAGGCCTTCGCCTCGCCGCTGACGGTCAACACGATGCCGGAGCCGACCCTGCACGCCTTCGCCGACCACGGCCAGGTCACCGACCTCTTCCCCAAGGACGGCGGCAACGCCGAGCAGGTCCTGGCCGAGTTCGACCAGGCCGGGGTCGACGTCGCCGCCCTCGCCGCCCGCCTCCAGGAGGAGGGCAAAGAGAGCTTCAACAAGGCCTGGAACGAGATGCTGGGGACGATCGAGTCCAAGAGCGGGGTCAAAGCCGGGTGACCCCATTCGTCTGTTCCTTTTCGTTGCCAGGGACTGAAAAGGAACAGGTATGAGTGCGCTGCGGGAGGCTCCGGTCTGGTCGCAGCTTCAATCGCACTACGAGCAGATCCGCGGCGCCCACCTGCGCGAGCTCTTCGCCGCCGACCCCGCGCGCGGCGAGCGGCTGCGGGCCGAGGGCGCCGGCCTCTACCTCGACTTCTCGAAGAACCGGGTGACCGACGAGACGCTGATGCTGCTCGGCGCGCTGGCGCAGCAGCGCGGGGTGGCGGAGCGCCGGGAAGCGATGTTCGCCGGCGAGTACATCAACGTCTCCGAGGACCGCGCCGTCCTCCACGTCGCCCTGCGGATGCCGCGCAACCGCTCGCTCGTCGTCGACGGCGTCGACGTCGTCAAGCAGGTGCACGAGACGCTCCAGCGGATGGCCGGCTTCTGCGAGCGGGTCCGCTCGGGCGAGTGGCGCGGCCACACCGGCAAGCCGATCCGCGCCGTCGTCAACATCGGCATCGGCGGCTCCGACCTCGGGCCGGTGATGGCTTACGAGGCGCTCAAGCACTACGCAAAGCGAGAGATCTCCTGCCGCTTCGTCTCCAACGTCGACGGCACCGACTTCGCCGAGAAGACCCGCGATCTCGACCCCGAGGAGACCCTCTTCGTGATCTCCTCGAAGACCTTCACGACCCTGGAGACGATGACCAACGCGCGGACCGCACGCGAGTGGGCGCTGGCCGGGCTCGGCGGCGACGAGGCCGCGGTCGCCAAGCACTTCGTCGCCGTCTCGACCAACGCCGGGGAGGTCTCGAAGTTCGGGATCGACACCGAGAACATGTTCGGCTTCTGGGAGTGGGTGGGGGGCCGCTACTCGATGGACTCGGCGATCGGGCTCTCGACGATGCTGGCGATCGGGCCGGCCCGCTTCGAGGAGATGCTGGCCGGCTTCCACGCGATGGACGAGCACTTCCGCGAAGCGGACACCGCTGCCAACCTGCCGATGATCATGGGCCTGCTGGCGGTCTGGTACACCGACTTCTTCGGCGCCGAAACGCAGGCGGTCCTGCCCTACGACCAGTACCTGCACCGCTTCCCGGCCTACCTGCAGCAGCTGACGATGGAGTCGAACGGCAAGCACGTCACCCTGGACGGCGCCCGCGTCGACTACGAGACCGGCGCCGTCTACTGGGGCGAGCCGGGGACCAACGGCCAGCACAGCTTCTACCAGCTGATCCACCAGGGGACGCGGCTGATCCCCTGCGACTTCATCGGCTTCGCCAACTCGCTCAACCCGCTCGGCGACCACCACGACATCCTGATGTCGAACGTCTTCGCCCAGGGCGAAGCGCTCGCCTTCGGCAAAACCCCCGAGCAGGTGCGCGCCGAGGGGACGGCGGAGGAGGTCGTCCCGCACCGGGTGATGGAGGGGAACCGGCCCTCGAACACGATCCTCGCCGAGCGGCTGACCCCGGCGACGCTGGGCTCCCTCGTCGCCCTGTATGAGCACAGCGTCTTCACCCAGGGGGCGATCTGGGGGATCGACTCCTTCGACCAGTGGGGCGTCGAGCTGGGCAAGGTCCTGGCCGTGGCGATCATTCCCGAGCTCGAGTCCGACCCCGAGCCGGAGCTGCGCCACGACAGCTCGACCAACGCGCTGATCCGGCGCTACCGCTCCCAGCGGCGCTAGCCTCCGGCACATGCCACCGCTCGACCTGCTGCCGCTGGCGGCGTCGGAGTCGAACCTGCTCGCCGCCCGCGAGCAGATGGCGTTCACCCTCGGCTTCCACATCGTCCTCTCCTGCATCGGGGTGGCGCTGCCGGCGACGATGCTGGTCGCCAACTACGTCGGTCTCAAGAAGGGGGACGCCCATGCGCTGGAGCTGGCGAAACGCTGGTCGAAAGCGATGGCCGTCACCTTCGCCGTCGGCGCCGTCACCGGCACCGTCCTCAGCTTCGAGTTCGGCCTCCTCTGGCCGCAGTTCGAGCACCGCTTCGGCTCCGTCTTCGGCGTCGCCTTCGCGATCGAGGGGATCTTCTTCTTCCTCGAGGCGATCTTCCTCGCCATCTACATCTACGGCTGGAAGCGGCTGAAGCCCTGGGCGCACTTCTGGGCCGGGGTGCCGATGGTCGTCACCGGTGTCGGCGGCGCCTTCTCGGTCGTCGCCGCCAATGCCTGGATGAACCAGCCGCAGGGGTTCACGCTGAACGGCGCCGGGGAAGTCGTCGACGTCGAGCCGCTGAAGGTTCTCTTCAACCCGGCGACCGGCTACGAGGTCGCGCACATGATCCTCGCCGCCTACATGGTCGTCGGCTTCCTCGTCGCCTCGATCTACGCGGTCGGGATGCTGAAGGGCCGCCGCGACCGCCTCCACAAGCTCGGGCTGGTGATCCCGCTGACGATCGCCTGCATCGCGACGCCGGTCCAGCTCTTCGTCGGCGATACCGCGGCGCGCGGGGTCGCCGACCACCAGCCGGCCAAGTTCGCGGCGATGGAGTGCATCTACGAGACCGGCGACAACCAGACCGAGTACGTCGGCGGCGTCTGCACCGAGGACGGGGTGAAGGGGGCGATCGGCATCCCCGGCCTCGACTCCTTCCTGGTCGGCTGGAGCACCGACACGAAGGTGACCGGCCTCGACGAAATCCCTGACGACGAAGAGCCGCCGGCGAAGACGCTGCTGCACCTCTCCTTCGACGCGATGGTCGGGATCGGCTCGGCCCTCTTCGGCCTCGCGCTCTGGTTCGCCTTCGTCTGGTGGCGGCGGCGGGATATCCCGCAGACGCCCTGGTTCCTGCGCGCGGTCTCGATCTCGGGGGGCGCCGCGATCGTCGCCCTGTGGTGCGGCTGGATCGTCACCGAGGTCGGCCGCCAGCCGTGGATCGTCCAGGGCTACATGCGCACCTCCGAAGCGGTGACCGAGGCCGAGGGGATCTGGTTCAGCTTCGCCCTCGTCCTGCTCCTCTACGCCGGCCTCGGCACCGGCGCCGTCCTCGTCCTGCGGGCAATGTCGCGCCGCTGGCGCGAGGCGGGCGCCGAGGCGGTCCAGAGCCCGTACTCGCCGCAGACCGAGGAGGTCGCGTGAGCAAGGCCGACGCCGCGGCGGCGATCCTCTGGGTCGGGGCGACCTTCTACGCGCTCTTCGGCGGCGCTGACTTCGGCGGCGGCTTCTGGGACCTCGTCGCCGGTTGGGACGAGCGCGGGCAGCGCCCGCGCGACGTGATCCAGCGCTCGCTGACCCCCGTCTGGGAGGCGAACCACGTCTGGCTGATCTTCGTCCTCGTCGTCCTCTGGACCGCCTTCCCCTCGGCCTTCAGCGCGATCTTCTCGACCCTGTACGTGCCGATCGCCCTGGCGGCGCTGGGGATCGTCCTCCGCGGCGCCGGTTTCGCCTTCCGCAAGTCGATCGTCGGCCTGCGCGAGCGGCGGGCGATGGGGGCGACTTTCGCGATCTCCTCGGTGCTGACGCCCTTCTTCATGGGCACGGTGGTCGGCGCGATCGCCGCCGGCAACGTCCCCGCCGGGGGCAACGGCGACGCCTTCTCGAGCTGGCTGCAGCCCTTGCCGCTGCTGATCGGGGCGATGTTCGTCGCCAGCGGCGCCTACCTCGCCGCCGTCTTCCTCGTCGGCGACGCCCGCCGCGGGGGCGACGAGGAGATGGAGGGCTACTTCGAACGCCGGGCGCTCGGCGCGGCCGTCGTCGCCGGCGCCTTCGCGGTCGCCGGCCTCTTCGCCCTCCACTCCGAAGCCCGCTACGTCTTCGACCGCCTCACCGCCGAGGGCCTGCCGCTGGTGATCGGATCGCTGCTCTGCGGCGCCGCCCTGCTCGCCGTTCTGCTGCGCGGCGGCCGCCGCCCCCTGCGACCGCTCGCCGCCGCCGCCGTCATCGCCGTGATCTGGGGCTGGGGCGTCGCCCAGTTCCCCTACCTGCTGCCGACCAGCCTCCGCATCGACGAGGCCGCCGCCCCCGACGCGACGATGACGATCGTCTTCATCGTCTTCGCCGTCGCCGCCGTGGTCGTCCTGCCTTCGCTGGGGCTGCTCTACGCGCTCGCCCAGAAGGACCTGCTCGAGTCCGAGCACTAGGCCGCACGAGTAGGCTGCCCGGCCATGTGGCCGAGCAGATCAAGGACGCAGGGAGCGCCGCGTGCTCTGCACGCAAGCGACTGAGGACGCCGATATGCGACGGCCACATTGATCAAGGCGGTTCTCTTCGACATCGACGGCACCCTCCTCCACACCGGCGGCGCCGGAGCCGTCGCCTGGCAGCGCGCCTTCCTCGAGCTCTACAAGGTGGAAGCGAACATCACCGAACACACCCACGCCGGGATGACCGACCCGGAAATCGCCCAGATCGTCTTCCGCGAGGTCCTGGAGAGGCCGGGCTCGGCGACCGAGCGGGCCGAGGCGATCGGCTGCTACCTCGGTCACCTCGCCGACGCCGTCGCCGAATCCGAGGGCTACTTCGTGATCGAGGGGATCGAGGAGCTGCTCCCGCGCCTGGTCGAGGAAGGGGTCCTGCTCGGGGTCGTCACCGGCAACATCGAGGCCGCCGCCCACATCAAGCTCGCCCGCGGCGACCTCAACCGCTACTTCACCTTCGGCGGCTACGGCTCCGATTCGCGCGACCGCACCGAGCTGACCAAGAAGGCCCTCGAGCGCGGGGAGGAGGTCTCAGGCCACCCCCTCGACCGGGCCGAGACGATCGCCGTCGGCGACACCCCCCGCGACGTCCGCGCCGGCCACGGCGCCGGCATCCGCGTCGTCGGCGTCGCCACCGGCTCCTACGCGGTCGACGAACTCACCGACGCCGGCGCCGACTGGTCGATCGAGAACGTGAACGATGGCTTCCCGCTCTGAATCCCGCTCAGTGGGCACGTTTCGGCCGAAATATCCGGGAAGCGGCTGCTTAGACTGATTCGGGTGGTGACCGAACCTCATCGCGAGGCTCCGGAGCTCGACGAGAGCTCATGGGTCTACCTGAGCGCCGGGTCGAGCGGGGAGTCGACCGATCGCTCTCTGCTCGAGCAGATCGTCGAGGCCTGTGCAAGGAGCGGCTGGAGGACCGTCACCCATCCGCCTCCGAGGCCGGATGGGACCATCGATCCGGGGCGGCATTTCGCCAGCGTCAGCCATGCGGTGGAGCACGCCGACGTGTTCGTCGCGATGATCGGTAGCGAGGACGAGATGGCCGACGCCGAGTTGACCCTCGCCTACACTCACGGTCGCCCGGTCATCGGAGTGCAGATCGGCGAGGCGTCTCTCGACACCCAAGCGAGGATGCTCCTCACTGGGTATGAGCGGGCACGGGTCATCACCTG
The DNA here is from genome assembly GCA_963779815.1 of uncultured Actinomycetes bacterium. GTDB lineage: Bacteria > Actinomycetota > Thermoleophilia > Solirubrobacterales > 70-9 > VAYN01. The sequence continues at coordinate 848,250 of CAVZZR010000001.1, forward strand.
CTCGACCCCGGGAGAGTGCGCCGTCTCCCTGCAGAAGACTCTTTCCGATCCAGACTTCGTCGAGACGATCCGTCAAGCTTGGTGAGTCCATGTCCGACTCACGGATCTTCACGATCGGCCACTCGAACCACGACCCTGGCCACTTCCGTCGCCTCTTGGTCGAGCACGGGATCGAGGTGCTCGTGGACGTTCGCTCCTGGCCCCACTCTCGTTTCGTCGAGTGGGCGGACGTCGCTGTCCTGCCCGAGCTGATCGCGGAGGCCGACGTCAAGTACCTCTTCCTCGGCGGGGAGCTCGGTGGCCGTCCCGAGGGGGACGACTTCTACGACGGGGGCGGCCACGTCCTCTATGGAAAAGTCGCCGAGCAGGATTGGTTCCAGGCGGCTATTCGCCGCCTCGAACAAGGTGCGGAGGAATACCGGGTGGCGATTATGTGCAGCGAGGAGAATCCGGCGCATTGCCATCGGCGCCTGCTGGTCTCGAAGGTATTGCTCGATCATGGGATGACCGTCGCCCACATCCGTAAGAGCGGGCAGCTTGAAATCGAATCAGGCCCCCTGACGCTTGCGGAGGGCACCCTGTTCGAAGACGAGGAGAAGCTGTGGAGATCTTCACTATCGGTTTCACGCGGACCACGGCAGAGGACTTCTTCGAGCGCCTGAAGTCGAACCGGATCGAGCGACTGCTCGACGTTCGTCTCAACAACAAATCGCAGCTCGCCGGATTTGCGAAGCGGGATGACCTCGCGTACTTCCTGCGCGAGCTGGTGGGCATCGAATACGAGCATGCGCCGCTACTCGCGCCGACCCAGGACCTTCTCGACGACTTCAAGAAGAAGAAGGAAATGCCTTGGGAGGAGTACGAGCACCGTTTCCTCGAGTTGATGAGGGAGCGGAGAATCGAGGACCAGTTAACGCCGGGAGATTTCTCGCGGCGCACGGTTCTGCTCTGCAGCGAGGACACCCCGGAGCACTGCCACCGTCGTTTGGTCGCGGAGTACCTGCAGGAGCACTGGAACGATGTCCGAAATAGTCCACCTGTAGTTTGCGCCGACGATGCCCAGCGAAGAAATCCTGGTTCTCGCCAGCTCCAGAAAATATGGGGGAAGATGCGTGGCCGGAATCAACAGGGCGGGGCAGTGGGTGCGTCCTGTTTCCGGTGGCCATCAAGGTCTTTTGCTGGCGGAATGTGGGATCGGTGGCGAGTGGCCGGAGGTGCTGGACGTAGTTCGGTTCGGCTACGTCGAGCGCCTGGAGGACCCCGTCCAGCCGGAGAACCTCCTGATCGATGATTCCGATTGGGAGCTGAGGAAGAGAATTCCGCCGGGAGAGGCCTACGAACGTCTTTGCGCCTACCTCGATCAGGGGCCGCGGCTCCTTGGTAATCGTGGCGCAGCGGTGAAAGAGGACGAAGCGGTAGAGAACGCGGACGGTTCGCTGGCCCTCGTTGAGCCGACGGCGGGAATCTCGTTGCTCATGCGTCCGCCGGAGGAGGAGCACGGAAAGCTGAAACCTCGAGTCGCCTTCCAGTTCGGGCGCAGGCAATACACGCTGCCCCTGACCGATGTGCCAATCGAAGAAGCCGTCAAGGCCGCCGGAGTGGGCGAATACTCACCAGACGAGCTCGGCTTCGACGCATCCGGACGCGTTCTCCTAACCGTCAGCCTCGCCGAGGAATACAACGAGTGGCACCACAAGCTCGTGGCCGCCGTGCTCTTTCTCCCGGCCGAGGCCTAGGGCTTTGAGCAGCGGGCCTGATAGATGTTCAAGAACCCGTTCTCGAAGCCGTTGCGCGCCATCCGCAGGTAGAGGCGCCAGACTCGCATCCGTTCGGCTCCGGCGAGGCGCTCGCCTCGGCTCGAGGTTGGCGTCGAGGTTCTGCGCCCAGTGCTGCAGCGTCTCCGCGTAGTCGGGGCCGAAGTCCTCGACGTGGTGGACGATGAAGCCGGCCCTTTCGAGGGCCAGCAGGTTGCGCGAGAGGTGCAGCGGGGCGGCGTCCGGGAAGACGTAGCGCTCGGAGAAGTCGCCGGCCTCGGGGTCGGTGTGGCGGAGGCGGGTGATCCCGTGGTTGAGCAGGCGGCCGCCGGAGTCGAGCAGGGTCGCCAGGGTCTGCGGCGTAGAGGTCGATGTTGGCCGAGCCGACGTGCTCGACCATGCCGATGCTGGCGATCGCGTCGAACTTCTCGCCCAGCGAGGGCAGGTCGCGGTAGTCCATGACGCGGATCTCGACGCGGTCGGCGACCCCGGCCTCCTCGGCCCGCTGCCGCGCCTTTTCGGCCTGCGGCGGCGAGAGGGTGATGCCGACGACGCTGGCGCCGTACTTGGTCGCCGCCCAGAGCGGGAAGCCGCCCCAGCCGCAGCCGACGTCGAGGATGCGCTCGCCCTCCTTGATCTGCGAGCTTGCGGGCGACGGTGTCGAGCTTCTCCTCCTGCGCCTGCTCCAGCGTCTTCATCTCGCCGCCGCGCCAGATCGCGCAGCTGTAGACCATCGTCGGCCCGAGGAAGAGCTCGAAGAACTCGTTGGAGACGTCGTAGTGGTGGCGGACGGCGCGGGCGTCGCGCTCCTTGCTGTGGCGCTTGCCGCTCGGGCGCAGCTCGGCTTGCGGACGCGGCGGCGGCTTCGCCAGGCCCGGCGCCCGCACCGCGGCCAGCATCAGCGCCCGCTGGTCGGTCTTGTCGAGCGCGGGCGGCTGCCAGCCGTCGAGGAGCCCGGATCACCTCGTCGATGTCGTCGACCTCGAGCTCGCCGCTGACGTAGGCGCGGCCGAGCCCCAGCTGCCCGGGCGCCCGCAGTGCGTGGGCGATCGCCCGCGGCGAGCGGACGCTGAAGTCGGGGCCGCCGTCGGCCGAAGTGGAGGGGACGCTGGTGCCGTCCCAGAACTCGATCGTGAAGGGCCGCTCGGGGAGGCGGGTCTCGATCTCCCGGCGCAGCGACGCGGTGTTTGAGAAGGGCATCGCCGGGGCACCCTACCGACTCGGATTGCCGACCCCTCGGCTTCGGCCCGTATCGATCGCCGCCGATGACGACCGCAGGACCCCTTCCCTCGGACATCCAGCCCGTCGAGAACGAGACCCGGGACCGGATCATCACCGGCCTCGTCACCGTGATCCCGTTCCTCGCCGATCGGCTCGCCGGCTGGCAGGTCTGGGGCAGCGCCCTGAACTGGACCGACGTCTTCCTCTTCGTCGTCATCTACTTCTTCACCGGCCTCGGGATCACGGTCGGATTCCACCGCCTCCTCACCCACCGCTCCTTCAAGACGAAGCCGTGGCTGCAGGGGCCTGCTCGGCATCCTCGGCTCGGCGGCGATCGAGGGGCCGGTGATCTCCTGGGTCGCCGACCACCGCAAGCACCACGCCTTCTCCGACGAAGAGGGCGACCCGCACAGCCCCCACGTCGACCACGGCCACGGCTGGAGCGGGGCGATGCAGGGCCTCTTCCACGCCCACATGGGCTGGCTCTTCATCCACACCCAGCGCGGCAACAAGGAGCGCTTCGCGCCGGACCTGCTGAAGGACCCGGTCATCAGCTGGGTCGACCGCACCTTCATCTACTGGGCGATCCTCGGCCTGCTGCTGCCCTTCTTCCTCGGCTGGATCATCGGCGGCACCTCTTCGCCGGCCTCACCGGCCTGCTCTGGGGCGGCCTCGGTCCGCGTCTTCGTCCTCCACCACTTCACCTACAGCATCAACTCGCTCTGCCACGTCTTCGGCAGGCGCGAATTCGAGACGAGCGACCAGTCGCGCAACCTGGCGCTGATCGCGATCCCGACCCTCGGTGAGGCCTGCCACAACAGCCACCACGCCTTCCCGACCTCGGCCACCCACGGCCTGCGCTGGTGGCAGGTCGACATCTCGTCGCTGGTCATCAACAGCCTCGAGAAGGTCGGCCTGGCCTGGGACGTGGTCCGGGTCTCGCCGGAGCGCCTGGCCGCCAAAGTCGTCTGAAGCGACCTGACCAAGCAGGTCAAGGACACAGGAAGCGCCGCGTGCTCTGCACGCAAGCGACCGAGGACGCGACATGCGCCGGTCAGGGCGCTTCAGAGGCTTCGTACCAGTCGATCCAGGCATTGCACGCCTGCGACAGCGGCACATCCGGTGCGGCTTCGGCCGGCACCGCGACCAGCTCGCCGACGTAGGCCTTGCCGTCGTAGCCGCTGAGGCTCTGCAGGGCGCTCGGCGCCGGCGGTGGCGAGCGTGAAGCGGACCTGCCGCCCTCGCTCTCGAAGCGGCCGGCGGGCCAGAACTGGCCGTTGTTGCCGAGGCTGATCGTGTTCGGGCGCTGGCCGTCGAGCGCCGCCGGCAGCTGCTTCGGCTGAAGCCCGGCGCGCTGAGAGCGTCAGGTCGAAGGGCGAGAAGTACTGGATCGAGAGGTTCCAGCGGCCGGCGGGCAGCCGCAGCGACTGCGAGGTCTCGGCGCCGGTCTCGAGGACGCTGCCGTTCTCCCAGCCCGCTTTGTGGCCGATCACGGCGCCGGGGAAGAGCGAGGCGCGGCCGGGGTTGGCGAGCAAGGATCCGGACCTCCGGCGCCTCGCAGCCGGCGAACGCCCCGGCCTCGGTTCCCTCGAGGAGGACGTGGCGGTCCTCCGGCGTCTCCCCGGTCCGCTTCCAGAGCACGTAGGAGGAGGTCGCGTCCACCCGCTTGAAGTTCGGTGGCGGCTTGCTGTTCCAGGCGGCGCGGCTGGTGATCACGTACGGGAAGCGGTCGAGGGTGCCGCGTGAGAAGGAGTCGAAGTCGATCGGGCTGTAGGCGTCGCCGGTGTCGAACGGCTTCTCGGCGTTCGGCGAGACGGCATCGTCGGGGAACTCGACCAGGGGCACGTGGGTGTCCGCGCCCAGCAGCTCGTAGGCGGCGTAGCGGTCCTGGCCTGCGTAGAGGACGGGCTGGCCGTGCAGGATCGGCAGGAATGCCTGTAGCTCGGAGCCGTGCCCGGGGGGTCCGACGGGGGCGTCGCGCAGGGCCAGGAAGGTGGAGCAGACGGCGCCGCCGATGAAGACAACCGCGAGAAGGGTCCATCCCAGTTGCTTGAGGGGCCGGCAGGGGGGTCCATCCCCAGACACATCTCGCCGCGCTCGATGTTGAGTGTCTGGTGACGGACCCCCCCTGCCCCGGCCTATGAGGCGGGGGAATTCCTCGAGTAGGGGGCGGGCGATCACGAGCATCGCCAGGGGAGCCACGATCATCAGGGCCTTGGCCTGGGAGTAGTCGCCGGCGGAGGGGAGGGAGACGAGGTAGAGGAGCCAGGCGGCGCCTAGGGCGATCGGGATGGTGAGTTCCCGGCGGCGGACCCACCAGGCGACGCCGACCAGGAGAGCCAGGATCGCGATCGTCCCCGCAAGGCCGGGGTAGCGGGCTCCTCCGGCGGCGTCGAGGCGGTAGTTGGAGGCCGGCCAGATGCCGAGGGCCTCGAGTGGGGAGACGGGGCCGTAGGTGTTGCTGCCGGCGACTTTGTTGAAGCTGCCGGCGAAGCCGAAGGGGCCGACCGCGGTGACGAGGATGGCCAGTCCGGCCAGGACGACGATCGCGATCAAGGTCGCCGGGCGGAGCAAGAAGCGCAGAAGCGAACGAGGCCGCAGCGCCGCCCGAACCTCCGGCAGCGTCAGGCTCCAGAGGACGAGGATCGCGACCGGCCAGGCCACGCCCGCGAACGAGTACGAGAAGAAGATGCCGGCCGTTAGCGCGAGCGGTGGTAAGAGCCAGAGCAGGCGGGGCGGGCCAGGGGGGATGCATCCCCAGACACATCTCGCCGCGCTCGCTGTTGAGTGTCTGGTGACGCATCCCCCCTGGCCCGCCTGTCGAACTGCGTCAGGCAGATTGCGAACGCCAGGACCAGCAGTGCCTCGGCTAGCTCCTTGAAGGCGGCTTGGGCGTAGTAGGAGGCGGCTAGGTAGGGGAGGGCGACCATTGCGGCGGCGAGGGTGCGGCGGCCGGGGGTTAGGCGCGGAGGGCTCCCAGCGCGGTCAGGCCGGTCATCACGCCGATCGCGATGATCTCGCCGAGGAACGCCTGGCCGAGGCTGATGCCGGGGACGGCGGCGGTCGCTACGGCGAGGCCGTGCGGGCCCAGCGGGTAGCCGGGGTCGGCGGCGGGGCCGAAGCCGCTGCGCAGCCACTCGGCCCAGGCCAGGTGGAGGCCGAGGTCGTTGTTGAAGCCGACCCCGAGCAGCCCCCAGCGGCCGCTGATCGCGAACGGGATCGAGAGCACCAGCGCCACGACCAGCGCCACCGGCAGCCCCGCCCGCCAGACCCCGCCCGCGTTCGTCCTTGGACTGGCATATCCGTCCCAAGGACGAACGCCGACTCGCCAGAGGACCAGCGCGGCGGCTACGACCAGCGCCGCGACCCCCAGCGTGGCCGAGGTCCCGTGCCCGGGCGCCCGTGCCAGCAGGCCGGCGACCGCCACCACCGCGCCGAATCCGACCGCCGGCTCCAGCCACGACCACTCCCGCCGCCCGGCGAGGGAGAGAACGGCCCGGCCGACCAGCAGCGAGACGGCGCAGATCAGCGCCGCCGAGGCGTAGGTACCGATCATCAGGCGTTGGAACTTATGGGAGTCGGCGCTTTTCAGTGCTTCTCGGCGGCCGCTTCGAGCGTCTCGCGCAGGTTCTCGCCCCGCAGCGGATGCTCGTGGCCGGCGCCGACTACCTTCGGTTCCAGCGCCGCCAGCCGCCGCACCGACTCCTTCGCCTTCGCGTGGTCCCAGGCCCAGGCCGGGTGGGGGACGCTCGCCTCGCCCTCGGGCAGCGGTTTCAGCCGCGCCGAGTCGACCAGGTAGACGACGTCGGAGACCAGCGCCACCCGGTCGCTCTCGCGCCAGAGCCCGATCAGGCCCGGCGCGTGCCCGGGGAAGTGGATGACCTTGAAGCCGGCGACCTCGTCGCCCTCGGTCACCGTGTCGGCGATCCGCACCGCGCCGCCGTCCCAGCGCCGCAGCAGGAAGGGGTAGAGCCGGCGCACCCAGGCGACCGGAAGCTGCGAGAGGTCCATATAGGGGGTGATCGCGGCGTCGCTTTCGGCGTCGGCGACTTCGTCGGGGTGGCAGAGGACCGGCACGTCCATGTAGGGGGCGGTGCCGCGATGGTCGGCGTGGGCGTGGCCGAGCACGACCCGCTTCAGCCCCGCCGAGCTCCTCGGCCGCGGCCCGCGCCTTCTTCCGCATCGCCCTGGTCCCGGCGTCGAACTGCACGACCCCGTCGCCGTCCTCGAGGAAGTAGATGTTCATCGCGCCGCGGAAATCCCCCCGCAGCAGCCAGACCCCGTCGGCGACCTTCTCCAGTGCCATGCCGCCCACCTTAACGCGGCTGGCTAGGGTTCCCGCGTGCCTTGGATCTGGAAAGCGGGGATGGCGATCCTCGTCGTCTGCCTCTCGATGCGATGGTGATCGCGGTCTTCCGGCTGGCGACGACGCCGACCGAAATCCTCGGCGACGGCTTCCGCGGCCTGCCGGCGAAGCAGCAGCGCTAGCAGGGACCGCTACCCGGCCTCCGCGCCGTCGCTTAGTATCGGTCGCGTTAGGCGACGAAGGAGGCGGCGTGTTCACTCGCATCGTGGTTGGGACCGACGGCTCGGAGACGGCCGCTCGAGGCGGTGCGCCAGGCGATCGACCTGGCGCAGAAGTTCGGGCGCCACCCTCAGCATCGTCAGCGCCTATGCGCCGATCTCCGAGCGCCGGGTCAAGGGCGAGCAGAGCGAAGCGCCGGCCGACGTCCAGTACGAGATCGGCCCCCGCGAGGACGTCAACCTCGTCCTCGACGCGGCCGCCGCCGAGGCGAAAGCGGCTGGGATCGAGGTCCGGACCCACCCGGTCGAGGGCGACCCCGCCGACGCGATCCTCAACGTCGCCGAAGAGATCAAGGCCGACCTGATCGTCGTCGGCAACAAGGGGATGACCGGCGCCCGCCGCTTCCTGCTCGGCAGCGTCCCCAACAACGTCTCCCACCACGCACCCTGCGCGTCATCATCGTCCGCACTACCTGAGCCTCGCCGCTACTTCACCGCCGGGGAGAACCGCGGCGAAGGTTCCCGTCGCCCGCGCCGCGTCGACCAGCCCGGCGCCCTGCTGGGCGCGGGCAAGCCGAGGTCGCGGGCGGTGTGGCGCAGCTGCTTGCGGACCGAGTCGACGCGTTTCCTCGCGGCAGGGCGGGGTTGACGACGCCGCTGGCGAGGACCATGGCGGCGACGCCGGAGACGTGGGCGGCGGCCATCGAGGTGCCGGTGTAGTCGGCGGGGATCGGCGAATTCGTCGGTCGTGCCTTCCCGCAGCGTCACCTGGTAGATCGGCCGCGCCGAGACCGAGGGGCAGCCGGCCTGCGGTTCGCCGCCGCCGGGGGCGACGAGGTCGATCCCGTCGCCCGCCAGCGAGTAGCTGCCGAGGCAGCCGCCCTCGGTGGTGCCGCCGACGCCGATCACCCGCGGCCCGGTGGCCGGCGCCGAGACGCATGTCGTCGGCGCCGAGGTTGCCGGCGGAGGCGACGGTGACGATGCCGTGCCGGTAGGCAGCGCGCAGCGCTTCGTCGACCATCGGCACCCGCTCGCCGCATTCGAAGTTGAAGCTCATGTTGATCACGTGGGCGCTGGTGGGCGATCGCGAAGCGGATGCCCTTGGCGATGTCGGCGGCATGGCCGTCGCCGCGACGGTTGAGCACCCGCACCGGCATCAGCTTCGCGCTGTAGGCGAGGCCGGTGAGCGCCGACCCCGTTGTTGGTCTTCTCGGCGATCGTCCCGGCGACATGGGTGCCGTGGCCGTTTTCGTCGAGCGGCAAGCGGTCGTTGCCGACGAAGTCGTAGCCCTTGGCGAACTGCCTGCGAGGCGAAGTCGGGGCTGCGGCGGAACCGCGTCCCGAAGTAGCGGTAGGCGATGCCGGTGTCGAGGACGGCGACGACGATCCCCGCAGCCCCGGGCCTGCCCGCTTCGATCAGGTTTCGCCAGGCGCCGACCGCGTCGATTCCGCCCGGTGAGATCGGCAGCGAGCTTGTCGGTGCCGCGCGGCGAGAGGAAGTTCCACTGCTTGAAGGACCAGTCGCCGGGGCCGGCGGAGGATTCGGAGGCGGTTTCCAGCATCCCGGAGTCGTTCGGGTCGAGGGCTGGCGGGTCGGCTCGCCGAGGCGTGGCGACGTAGTCGGGCTGCGGCGTAGACGACCCGCGGGTTGCGCCGCAGCGCGCCGCGCCGTCCGCGCACGCCGGCGCCGGCCGGCAGCGTCAGCGCCCGCCCCTGTCCCTGGCCCTCGAACTTGACCAGCAGCTGGCGCGGGGCGAACTCCGCGGGCGGGCGAGATCCCCTGCGCGGCGCGGGCAGGGGAGGCGGCCACGGACAGGGCCGCGACCAGCGCCAGAGGCGGGAGGGTGCGAAGAAGTCGTCTCATCGGGTTTCGAAGCGCCCGCCGAACCCCCGCGCCCGGCCAGGCATCCCAAGAACACCGCGTTGCCGCGGAAGTTGTCGGCGGACATACTCCCGCATCGATGGACGACGGGCAGCTTCGAACGCCGGCGATGGAGCTGGCGCTGGAGCAGGCGCGCAAGGCCGAGGGCCACGGCGACGTCCCGATCGGCGCCGCGATCCTGCGCGACGGCGAGCTGCTGGCGCGGCCGGCAACGAGCGCGAGCTGCGCCGCGACCCGACCGCCCACGCCGAGATCCTCGCGATCCGCGCCGCCGCCGAGGCGCTCGGCGGCTGGCGGCTGCCGGGGACGACCCTCTACGTCACCCTCGAGCCCTGCGCGATGTGCGCGGGCGCGATCGTCCTCGCCCGCATCCCGCAGGTCGTCTTCGGCGACCCCCGACCCCAAGGCCGGCGCCGCCGGCAGCGTCCTCGACGTCCTCGCGCGAGCCCGCCCTCAACCACCGCCCCGAGGTCGTCGCGCGGGGTCCGCGAAGAGGAGTGCGCCGCGCTGCTGCGCGAGTTCTTCGCCGGTCGCCGCGGGGAGCGGCCGGCTCCCTCTTGAGCGCCAATACCCTGTGCAGACCCGGAGAGGTGTCCGAGTGGCTTAAGGAGCGCGATTGGAAATCGCGTGGGCGGGGTTAACCCGCCTCGTGGGTTCGAATCCCACCCTCTCCGTTCAGTTCGGTCCCCTTGAGGAACGGCGGCCCGGTCAACTCCGGAAACAGCTGGAGTTTTGGTGAAGTACAAATCGATCGGTTTGAGGTCGACTCTATACTCAGCGCTGTAATGGAGCTCTCTCTGACGCTTCGTTGCATCGTGGGAGGACCGGCGTTTCTTGGCCGATGATGCCGGTCCTCTCCATTCCCCTCACGGCGAGCACGAAGAACTGCCGTGTTGAACCAGGGTAGCGCTTCAGGCCTGTTGCGAGAGCGGGGATCGGGGGCGCTCCGGGACCGGTGCGCGCGGTAGTCGTCGAGGGAGACGACGATCGCCTCGCGACTCCGGCAGCGGGGCAGCCGGGCGGTGGCCGCGCAGGCGCTCGTGGCTGCAGACGACGTAGCACCACTCCATCAGCCGCAGCCGTGCTTCGGGGTCGATTTCGACGATCGTGGCGCCGACCAGGAACTGCCCCGTCGGCTTCGCGGCAGCTGCGCACCTCGACCTGGGCCGCGACCTCGTGCCGCTCGCCGCCGGCGTCGGTCAGCCGCAGCAGCACCGCCGGGCCGGCTGCCGACCTCGAGCGGCGCCGTCGGCGACCAGGCCGAGGCCGGCGGCGCTGGCGTCGACCAGGCGGGCCGGGACGTGGCCGGCGGCGGAGTAGACGCTCGGCCTCGGCGTCGCCCTCGAAGCGGTAGACGAGCCGGCGCTGGCGCCGGCGGCCGACGGCAGAGGCTCGTCTTCAGCAGCCGCCGCAGCTCGAACAGGCCGAGCAGCGGCACGATCGACGGCGGCGATGCCCGGCAGGTCGGGCAGCGGCCCGACCCCGGCCAGGTCGAGCAGGCGCAGCAGCGTCCCGACGCGCGATCAGCACGGTGCAGAAGAGGACCAGGTGGAGCTTGCGCACGGCCTCCAGGCCGCCGCCGTCGCGCCCTGCTTCGGCGTCACCTTGAAGGCGGTCCGGCCGGGGACGAGTGCAGCGCAGGGCGCGGGTGTAGATCTCCATCGTCAGCAGCTCGTAGTGGGCGGTCTCGGGGATCCGCATGTAGCCGCGGGCGAGCGGCGGCGCCGGCGCTGAGGTTGAGGGCGAGCGAGGGCAGCCATAGCGCCGCCAGCGCGGCGACGCTGATCTTCATCGGCAGCTCGCCGGTCCAGAGCACGAGGCCGAGGGTGAGCAGCAGCAGCAGCCGCATCGGCGGCGCCAGGTAGGCGAGCAGGCTGGCGAAGTAGGAGAGGCGCTGCAGCGGGCTGCAGGGTCCGCGCCCGCAGCGGCGACTCGGGCAGGGTGAAGACGGCGAGGTTGCCGCGGGCCCAGCGGTCGCGCTGCAGCAGGTAGCCGTCGAGGTCGTGCGGGGCAAGGCCCTGGACCAGGACCTCGTCGTGGTAGCGGCTGCGCCAGCCGTGGCGCTGCAGCCGGATCGTCGTGTGGAAGTCCTCGGCGATCGTCTCGGTGGCGACGCCGCCGATCTCCGAGCAGCGCGTGGCGGTTGATCAGCGCCGCCGAGCCGCACCAGTAGGCGGCGCCGTGGCGGTCCTTGCCGGGGCAGACGACCCGGTAGAAGAGCGATTGCTCGTGGCGGCCGACGGCGTAGTGCTGGGCCGAGTCGTGGTTGAAGAAGTCGTGCGGCGTCTGCACCATCGCCATCCGCTCGTCGTCGAAGTAGCCGACCAGGGCGTCGAGGGCGTCGGGCATCGGCACGTGGTCGGCGTCGAGGACGAGGACGAGGTCGCCCTCGGTCCGCGGCAGGGCGGCGTTGAGGTTGCCCGCCTTGGCGTGGGCGTTGTCGGGGCGGGTCAGGTACGCGGCGCCGGCCAGCGCGGCGAGCTCCGCCATCTCCGGCCGCCGGCCGTCGTCGAGCAGGTAGGTCGTGTGCGGGTAGGTGAGCGCGCGGCAGCCGGCGAGCGTCGCCATCGACCACCTCGGTCGGCTCGTCGTAGGTGCAGACGTAGACGTCGACGCTGCGCCCCGGGGTCGCCGCCGGCCGCTCGCGCGTCGGCCGCGACCAGGAGAACCAGGTGAGGATCGCGAGCGCGTAGAGGCCGTAGACCTCGGTCGCCAGCAGCATCGCGAAGGCGACGCGGGCTGGCGCCTTCGCCGCTCCAGCCGACGCGCCAGGTCAGGTAGCCGAGCCCCCAGAGAAGCGCCGCCAGCGCAAGCGCGCGCAGCAGCCTGGGATGGCGGTCGAAGAACCGCCCGGCTCGGGTCTGCTCTCCGGCGGCCACACGGCTTATTCGGCAACTTTTCGCGGACGCTTTAAGCGGGGGGCATGGGATTCAAGCCACTGGGAAAGTCCAAACGATCGTTTACGCTTTTGGTATGGCAGTTGCCGTAAAGAAGCTCGATTTGGCGGTTGGCGAGCTAATCGAGGTTGCCGGCCGTCGCTATGAGGCGGTGCCGGATCGTGAAGGCAACTTGATCCTCGAGCCCGCAATCACGCCGATGGCAGAGCTTCACGCCAAGCGGGGAACCAAGCCGGCTTCGGACGAGGACTTCGAGCGCCTGGCAGCTAACGTCCCCCACGACGACGAGGGTTAGCTTCCTCGGCTTCTGCGCCGGTTTCACTTACGCAACGCATATCCTGCTCGCCCAATGCGGAGGCTGGCGATCGAGATCGTCTTCCAGTCGGAGGAGTGGCGCGACGAGGTCGAACGTTTCGATCGTTCGGCTGCCGCTCGGGTTCAGGCGCAGAAGGCGCGCCGAGCAATCGAGGATGGCGAGGCAGAGCTGAATTGGAAGCGCTGCCGAGCAGAAGATGATCCGAGCGGAACTCATCTGCCGCATTGCCTGAAGCTCTACCTTCCCCTCGGAATGCAAGGGGCATCAGATGCTCCGTTCGGATTCGTCTTCCAGCTTCAGCGCATGAGGGATGGCAGTCCGATTTTGAACTTCATCGCATTCGGGGAGCGCCATCCCGACAATCCCGCCACGCGTACCGTCTACGAGCGCGCCCACAAGCGGTTGCATGGTCGCTACCCCTAGCAACTTGACGAAGCATGAGCGCTGCAGACGACCTCCATGAGGCGACCTTTGGGTTTCGCCCTTTCAGGCGGGGACCGCCCACGAGTGGCTGGTGAAGGAGATCGTTCGCAAGGTCTCCATTCCTCACGTGACTACGAACTGAAGCGGAGGGGGTGGGATTCGAACCCACGAGCCGCCTTACGACGGCCAACGGTTTTCGAGACCGCCCCGTTCAACCACTCCGGCACCCCTCCAGGAGCAATACGGGAGGTGGATTCTAGGCCTGCGGCGCCTCGGGGCGGCGCCTGGCGGGGGCGGCGGCCCAAAGGGCAAGCAGCGGCGCTCCCAGCAGCAGGGCCAATGAGACGATCTCGGCGACGGCATCGCCGGTGCCGAAGCCGTTGAGGTGGCGGACGTGGAAGATCAGGTGCAGGGCGGCGGCCAGGAGCCAGGCGAAGCAGACCGCGCGCAAAAGGACGCGCTCTAAAGACCATGCCGACCAGGCGAAGAGGACGGCGAAGCCGAGGTAGAGGCCGCCGACGTCGGTGACCAGGTGCTCGTTATACGGGGGCAGCAGGTCCACCCAATGCGCTATGAAGGGGAAATCGTCGTAGAAGGCACGGGGTGCAAGGGTCGCCGTCAGCCCGATCAGAGCTGCCGTGAGGCAGAGATAGGCTAAGGCGAGACGGGCGATTGCGGGAAAGCGCATCGGGTAATGAGAGAGGGTGACACCAGCCGCGAATTGACTGTACTTATTGTCTAATTTTAGTATTCTCGATCTACTTGACCGCGAACTCTTCACTTGCCGCCTGATGTCCCTCGTAGGGGAGTACCACGAAGTACATCAACGACGGGAGCAGCGACTCGAGCTGATCGAATTCCTGCTTGCAGAGGCGAGAATAGACGACGGATTCGACGCCGCCGACGATCCCGGAAGCCGTCATCGCGGACCTGGAGAAACCCTCGGGGAGGAGCTCTTCGGCCCCCTCTTGCAGGCAGCGAGCGAACTCGTCCATAAGTTCGACACGCCGTTTAACCGCAGCCGTGCTCGCCGCCCGCGCCTCGACGACGATCGTCCGCGCGGTGTCCGGTTCGCGAGCGGCGAAATGCAGCAGCGCTTCGAGGCCGAGGCGGACGCGCTCGCGCCAGACGTCGCCGCCTTCGAGGGCGGCCTTTTCCACCCTTTTGCGCAGCCGTTCCGCGCTGGTGTCGAAGGCGGCGAGGAAGCAGTCCTCTTTGTTGGAAAAGTGCTCGTAGAAAGTCGGTCGGGAGATGCCGGCCCGGTCGATCACGTCTTGGACGTTGGTTCCAAGGTAGCCGAGCTCGGCTGCCGCATTCAGCATCGCTACGATCAGTCGCTCCCGTTGGACGGCGCGGATCAGATCAGGGGGAAGCTTGCGCACTCCAGACGGGAATTTGCCACTGCTGTTGGCAAGCAGTTCGAGGGCAGCCTCGATCTGCTCGGGAGGCCAATCGTCACCTATGGCCGTGAGGAGGGTCTCTTGACTCAGCTGGATTCGCTTGAAGGGAACTGGGGAACTCATAAGGTTCTATTAAAAACAGGTCAGGTTTTCTCACGGTACCAGAATATAGGCCTGTCGAGCAGCGCCACGGGGACGCCGCGATGAGCTCGACCCGCCCGGAGCTCCCTCGCGAGTTCGTCGCCAGTCATAAGCGCCGTCGGATGATGGATGCGATCGCCGAGCTCGCCGCCGAGCAGGGCTATGAGGCGACGAAGATCGCCGACATCGTGCGTCGAGCCGCCGTGGCCCGGAAAACCTTGTACGACAACTTCGACGGCAAGGAGGACCTCTTCCTCTGGCCGCGATCAACTCGACGATTACGGAAATGCGCGTCGTCGTCGAAGAGGCATGCGACCAGAACGACGCCGACCCCGAGGAGGGGATCGTCGCCGGCCTCGAGGCGCTGCTCGACTTCGTCGCCGAGCACCCTGCTGCCGCCCGCATGTGCATGGTCGAGGCGATCTCGGCGACTCCGAACTCGGCCCGCCTCTATGACGCCGGCATGCACGACTTCGTCGAGTTGCTGCGGAAAGGCGCCCCCGAGGGTGCCGACCTACCGGAAACGATCGAGGAGTCCCTGGCCGGCGGCGTGGCCTGGATCCTGCAGCTGCAGATCCGCAGGGGGGAAGCCGAACAAGCTCCCGAACTGCTGCCGGAACTCTCGCAATTCGTCCTATCGCCGTACTTAGGTGTAGGAAAGGTGGTGAACACCGGGAGGCGAAAGTGACAGTACGGTGGCAGACTCCATTACCGCAATGGACTCCAAACGGGGAATGGAGAGGCTGCCACGGGGACGCCATGGTCTTCCCCCGGAGTTCGTGGCACGCAATCAGCGCGAGCGCTTGGTCGCCGGTCTAACCCAGGCCTTGTATGAGGTGGGTTATCAAAAAACCACTGTGTCAATAATCGGCCAGCGGGCGGCTGTTTCGAAGAGTGACTTCTATAAGCACTTCGAGAGCAAAGACGATTGCTTCATCGCTGCCTACGACGCGGCGGTCGAGCGCATCCGCCGGCACCTCCTCGCCGCTTGCGAGGGCGCGCAGGGAAAGGACTGGGCGAGCCGGGTCGCCGTCGGCATCGACGCCCTGCTGAAGCAATTCGACGCCGAGCCGGCCACCGCCAGCATCGTGCTCGTCGAAGGCCTGCGCGCCGGCCGGGGTGTCTACGACCGCTACCAGGCGGCCGTCGAGTCCTTCGTCGGTCCCCTCGGCGAGGGCGCCCCGCGGAGTTCCGACGGGGCCGGAGTGCCGGAGACGACCGACGAAGCCGTCGTCGGCGGAATCGCCTCGATGCTCGGGCGTCGCCTGCTCGCCGGTGAGGGCGAAAACCTGAGTGAGCTTTTTCCGGAGATCCTCGAGTTCGTCCTCGCCGCTTACCTGGGCGCAGAGGAGGCTCGGCGAATAGTCTCCGCGGGATGAGCGAACCGAAGCGCGGAGTCCTCCCCTCGCAGGCTCTGAACCAGGCGATCGAGGCCGATTGGGTCAGCTCCGGCGAATATCGGATTCGGCCGGAGGCGATACAGCCGGCGAGCATCGATCTGCGTCTCGGCGACTTCGCCTGGGCGCTGCGCTGCTCGTTTCTCCCCGACGTCGATTCCACGGTCGAGGAGAAGACCGAAGGCCTTGCCTTCCAGCGCGTCGACCTGCGCGACGGCGCCGTCCTGGAGCGCGACCGTCCTTACCTGGTGCCGTTGATCGAGGAGCTGAACCTTCCCGAGGACGTGCGGGCGAAGGCGAACCCGAAGAGCTCCACCGGCCGCCTCGACGTCTTCACCAGGGTGATCACCGACCGCCACCACCGTTTCGACGACATTCGCTCCGGTTACCGCGGCAGGCTCTACCTCGAGATCGTGCCGCGCTCGTTCGCGATTCAGGTGAAAACCGGGCTCTCGCTGAACCAGCTGCGACTCGCTCGCGGCGACGTCAGGCTTTCCGACCAGGAAATAGGCGACCTGCAGGACGAGTTCCCGCTCTCCTACCTCGACTCACATGCTCTTCGCCAGTCCGAGCTGGCGGTCTCGGATGGCCTCTTCCTCAGCCTCGATCTCTCGGGCCCGACCGACCGGGTGGTGGGTTACCGGGCGAAGAAGAACAGCCTCCCGGTCGACCTCTCCCGCATCCGCGCCTACCGCTGGACCGACTACTGGGACCCGGTCTATCCAGAGCCGGGCGGTCGGGTGGTGCTCGAGCCGGAGATCTTCTACCTGCTGCTGTCGGCCGAGGGCGTCTGCATCCCGCCGCAGATCGCCGCCGAGATGATGGCCTACGACCCGACCGCCGGCGAGCTCCGCACCCACTACGCGGGCTTCTTCGACCCGGGCTTCGGCTACGACGCCGAGGGTGGTCGCCACGGCAGCCGGGCGGCGCTGGAGGTCCGCGCCCGCGACGTCTCCTTCATGGTCGAGCACCGCCAGCCCGTCTGCAAGCTCGGGCTCGAGCGGATGTCGGAGCCGGCGGAGCGGCTCTACGGGACTGACCTGGGCTCGAACTACCAGGGCCAGGTAACCATGCTGAGCAAGCACTTCGAGGAGCAGACGGCCGGCGTCGCTATCCCCGTCGAGGGCTAGCGGGCTCGGCATTCCGCAGTAGCGATTTCACCCGCTTGCGGCGCGCCAGCAGCTCGTCTTCGAGCTTCGCGATCTCCTCGCGCCGCCGCCGCACGAGCTCCAGCTGGCGGGCGATGTGGGTGAGCGACTCCTCGAGGATCTGGCGGCGGCGGACCGGGTCCTCGACGCCCCCCTGCCACTCGCGCCGCAGGGCCGCCCGCGCCCCCTCGGCCTCGACCAGCTCCTTCAGCTCCTCGAGGGAGAGGCCGAGCAGGTCCTTGAGGCGCAGCAGCTCGGTCAGCCGCTCGACGTCGGCTTCGGCGTAGGTGCGGTGGGCGCCCGGCTGGCGTCCTGCGGCCACCGGCAGGAGGCCGATCTCCTCGTAGTAGCGGATCGTCCGCGGGGTGGTGCCGGCGAGCCGGGCGACCTCGCCGATTCGCAGTTCGGCCCCAGCGCTCATAACACCGCCCGCGCCTGCTCGAGCGCCTCCGCGCGGACGTGCTTCGGGCGCAGGAGGGAGACGCCCGCCCCGATCACCGAGGTCGCCGCCAGCACCCAGAGGGCCGCGTGCATGTTGTGGATGAAGGGGTCGAGCTGCTGGCTGGAGAGGCCCGAGGCGAGGCCGGAGAAGATCGCGAAGAGGACGTCTTTGGGGATCGCGTCGGTGACGATCGCCAGCACGAAGGCGATCGAGATCACGGCGCCGGTGTTCTGCAGCATCGTCCGCGCCCCGGCGGCGACGCCGCGGCGCTCGATCGGCACGGTCCCCATCATCGCCGCCGTGTTCGGCGAGTTGAACATCCCCGAGCCGATCCCGACCAGCAGCAGCCAGAGGCCGCCCTGCCAGTAGGGGGTGCCGGCCTGCAGGGTCGTCATCAGCGCCAGGCCGAGCGCCGTCACCAGCATCCCCGCCGCGGCGAGGGCGCGGGAGCCGTGGCGGTCGGCCCAGACCCCGGCCAGCGGCGAGGAGACGAGCATTCCGACCGCCATCGGCGCCAGTTTGATCCCGGCGGTGATCGGGTCGTCGCCCTGGGCGCCCTGGTAGTAGAAGACGAAGATGAACATCAGGGCGAAGCGCGAGAGCCCGTTGATGAAGGCGGCGCCGGTCGCCGCCGCGAAGAGCCGGTTGCGGAAGATCGAGAGGTCGAGCATCGGCGCCGAGCCGCGGTGCTCGATCCAGACGAAGAGCGGCAGCAGCAGCGCCGCGGCGATCAGCGAGCCGATCACCAGCGTGTCGTCCCAGCCGGAGATGCCGCCGCGGGAGATCCCGTAGACGAGGCCGGTGAGGCCGAGGACGAAGGTCGAGGTGCCGGCGACGTCGAGGCCGCGGACGGTGTCGCGGCGGGCCAGCTCGTGGAGGACGAACCATCCCCAGAGGCCGCCGGCCAGCGCCAGCGGCACGTTGAACCAGAAGACCCACTGCCAGGAGATCGCGACGAGGGCGCCGCCGAGCACCGGGCCGATGACGAGGCCGATCGCGGCGACCATCGTGTTCGTGCCCATGGCCAGGCCGAGCTGCTCGCGCGGGAAGGCGTCGGTGACGAGGGCGGGGCCGTTGGCGAAGATGAAGGCGCCGCCGATCCCCTGGACGATCCGCCAGAGGATCAGCTGGGTGCCGTCGGCGGCGAAGCCGGCGCCGAGCGAGGCGAGGCCGAAGACGACGAAGGCGCCGACGAAGGCGGTCTTGCGGCCGAAGAGGTCGGAGAGGCGACCGGCGGTGAGGACGAGCACGGTCGAGGAGATCATGTAGGCGAGGATCACCCAGACCAGTTCCAGGAGGCTGGTCCCGAGCGCCCGCTCGAGGTCCGGCAGGGCGATGATCAGCGTCCCCGAGTTCGTCGCCACCAAAAGCATCCCGAGGCTGGTGCAGGAGAGGGCCCACCACTTGTAGTGCTCGTGGCCGGCGTCGACCCGGTTGAACCTCTTCCTTACGTTCACGTCAAAAACACTAGCACCGCTACGATGCCGACCAATGGCGGAGCGGACCTGGAAGGTCTACCTCTCGGGGGAGATCCACAGCGACTGGCGCGAGCGGATCGAGCAGGGCGTGCGCGAGGCCGGCCTGCCGGTGGAGCTCTCGGCGCCGGTCACCGACCACGCCGCCTCCGACGACGCCGGCACCGGGACGCTGGGGGAGGAGAGCGAGGCCTTCTGGCGCGACCACAAGGGCGCCGGCGTCAACGCGATCCGCACCCAGACGCTTGATCCGCGCCGCCGACGTGGTCGTCGTCCGCTTCGGCGACAAGTACCGCCAGTGGAACGCGGCCTTCGACGCCGGCTACGCCGCCGCCCTCGGCAAGCCGATCGTCACCCTCCACGACGCCGAGTTCGACCACGCCCTCAAGGAGGTCGACCGCGCCGCCCAGGCCACCGCCCGCACCGCCGAGCAGGTGGTCGACGTCCTCCGCTACGTGATTCGAGGCGAGCTGCCGTAGCCGACTTCTGACCCAGCGGGGTGGGGCAAAAATCCGATGCGCGGTTCCATACGAAGCTTCACCGTCGCTCCGCATGTGCGAACATACGTTCGTATGAGGTGGGATGAGCAGAAAGTCGAGAACGACAGGCAGGCTGTCGGTCTGGCTGAGGAAGCGGTGACGCGGACCTTCGACGCCCCGGAGGCATCGGGATCAATTCCACGAGGTGCGGGCCAAGTCGGCCCTCAATCAGGTGCCCGGGAGTCGCTACGGCTTCGATTGGACGATCAACCCGTTTCGCGGCTGCACCCACGCCTGCCGATTACCGCTACTGCTTCGCTCGGCGCACCCACACCTATCTCGACCTCGATGCCGGGCGAGACTTCGAGCGCGAGATCGTCGTCAAGGTCAACGTGCCGGAGCTGCTGCGGGCGGAGCTGGCGCGGCCGAGCTGGAAGCGGGAGCTGGTGGCGCTGGGGACGAACACCGACCCCTACCAGTGGGTCGAGAGCCGCTACCGGATGATGCCGGAGATCCTCGGCGGCGCTGGAGGCGGCCGAGACGCCGGTCTCGGTGCTGACCAAGTCGCCGCTGGTGATGCGCGACGTCGAGATCTTCGAGCGGATGGCGAAGAAGGGGTTGCCGGTCTCGGTCAACCTCTCGGTCCCGACCCTCGACGAGGAGGCCTGGCGGGCGACCGAGCCGCACACGCCGAGCCCGGCGGCGCGCCTCGACGCCGTCGCCGAGCTGCGCGGCCGCGGCATCGACTCCGGCGTCCTCATCGCGCCGCTGATGCCCGGGATCAACGACGACCCCGAGCAGGTCCGGCCGATCGTCGAGCGCGCCCGCAAGCGCCGGCGCCACCTTCCTCGGCGGCGTCGCCCTCCACCTCCGCGACGAGGTCAAGGACGTCTTCTTCGCCTGGCTGGAGGCGAAACGCCCCGATCTCCTTCCCCGCTACGAGGCTCTCTACGGCGACCGCGCCTACATGCGGCCGGAGCAACGCAGCCACACGACGCGAGCCGTCAAGGGCTGGGGCCGAGGAAGAGCGTCCCGGCAGTCCGCGCCCTCGGACGGGTGGCACGGCAGGCGGGACCAGCCCCTGAGGAAGCTTTAGCTACCGGAAGGGGTGGTGGGTCCCCTGCCGTGACAGGACCCGTCCGCCAGACCGCCCTCTTCTAGCCGCCTTCGTCCAGCTGCTCGAACCTGCACTCCGCGGGCTCTTTGTCGTCCCGGAAGCGGTGGAACCTCGCCCCGTGCCGGATCCGCCCCGAGGCCGCGTGGTCGTACCCGACCTCGATCACCAGCTCCGGCCGCAGCGCCACCCACTCGAGGTCGCGCCCGCCGGTCCAGCGGCTCGGCTCCGCGCTGCCGCTCTCGCCGGTCTCCAGCGGCGCCAGCATCGCTCGCATGCTCTGTTTCGCCGCTGCGCTGAAGCCGGAGATGTGGCCGACGGTGCGCAGCTCGCCGCCGTCGTAGAGGCCGAGGATCAGCGAGCCGACCGTGCCCTCTTCTTTGCCCGGCCGCCAGCCCATCACCACGCAGTCGATCGTCCGCTCGCGCTTGACCTTCGCCATCCCCTTGCGCTTGCCCTGGACGTAGGGCGCGTCGAGCTCCTTCGCCATCACCCCCTCGATGCTGCCCAGCCACTGCTCGGCCTGCGCGGCGTCGGGGCTCAGCGTCGTCAGCTCCAAGCCGGCCTTCTCGGCGATCGCCTCGAGCCGCCGGCGCCGCTCGCGCAGCGGCCGCTCGCAGAGCACCTCGTCGCCCTCGGCGAGCAGGTCGAAGACGACGTAGGAGGCCGGGATCTCCTTCGAGAGCAGCTCGATCCGCGACTGCGCCGGGTGGATCCGTTCCTGCATCGAGTCGAATTCGAGGTTGCCGTCCGGCGTCGCGGATCACCAGCTCGCCGTCGAGCACCCAGCGTCCCGGCGCGAAGCTCAGCTCGGGGAAGTAGCGGTTGAACGGTTTGCCGCCCCGCGACTGGATGTAGAAGTCCTCGCCATCGACGAAGACGATCGCCCGGAACCCATCCAGCTTCGGCTCATAGGCCCACTCCTCGCCCACCGGCAGCTCTTTGCGCGTCAGCGCCAGCTGCGGCTTGATCGGAGGAGAAAGAGGCAAGCCCATCTCTGGCGAACCTAAGCAAACTGTGGAAGGGGGCGAGGGACCCCCTCTCCAGACACTCAACGCCGAGCCATAGCGAGGGGTGTCTGGCGAGGGGGTCCCTCGCCCCCTCACCTATTGCGCACCCGCTCCCGCGACTCGCGCGGGTCCGGGATCGGCACCGCCGCCAGCAGCTTCTTCGTGTAGGGGTCCTTCGGTCTCTCGCAGACCTGGTCGGCGGTCCCCTGCTCGACGATCTTGCCGTCGTTCATGACCGCGATCCGGTCGGAGACGTGGCGGACGACGCCGATGTCGTGGGCGACGAAGAGGTAGGTGAGGCCGAACTCGTCCTGGAGGTCGTCGAGCAGGTTGACGATCTGCGCCTGGATCGAGACGTCGAGCGCGGAGACCGGCTCGTCGCAGATCACCAGCTTCGGCTTCAGCGCCAGCGCCCGGGCGATCCCGATCCGCTGCCGCTGGCCGCCGGAGAACTCGTGCGGGTAGCGGTTGTAGTGCTCGCTGGACAGCCCGACCCGCTCCAGCAGCTCCTGCACCTGCCGCCGCAGGTCCGAGCCGGAGGCGACCCCCTGGCGCTTCAGCGGGTCGCCGACGATCTGGCCGACCCGTTTGCGCGGGTTCAGCGAGGCGTAGGGGTCCTGGAAGATCATCTGCATCTCGCGCCGCAGCGGCCGCATCTCGCGGCGGCCGGCGCCGGCGATCTCCCGGCCCTCGAACCTGACCGAGCCCGAGGTCGGCTTGATCAGCTGCAGCACCGCGCGGCAGGCGGTCGACTTGCCGCTGCCCGACTCGCCGACCAGGCCCAGCGTCTCCCCCCGCTCGACCCTGAAGCTGACCCCGTCGACCGCCCGCACCTGGTCGACTTCGCGGTCGATCAGGATCCCGCGCTTGATCGGGAAGTGCTTGACGAGGTCGGTGACCTCGAGCAGGGGAGCGCTGCCGGCCGCGGCGTCGCTCATGCCTGCCGCACCTCGCGCGGCGCCTCGAGCCCGATCTGCCCTTCGACCTCCCGCTGCTCGCGCTTCTCCTCGGGCGTCAGCCAGCAGCGGTCGCGGTGGTCCGGCGCGTCGGTGAGCCGCGCGCTCCAGCCTCGGGCAGCTGCGTGCACTGTCAGAACTCGTGCGGGCAGCGGGGCCGGAACGGGCAGCCCTCCGGCAGCGCCAGCAGCGAGGGCGGCGACGCCGGCGATCTGCGGCAGCCGCTGCGGGCGCGGCCGGTCGATCCGGGTCAGCGAGCCGAGCAGGCCCCAGGTGTAGGGGTGCTGGGGGTCGTAGAAGATCTCGTCGAGCGTCCCCTCCTCGACGACCCGGCCGGCGTACATCACCAGCACCCGGTCGGCGACCTCGGCGACGACGCCGAGGTCGTGGGTGATCAGGATCGTCGCCAGGTCGCGCTCGCCGGTTGAGCTGCTCGAGCAGCTCGAGGATCTGGGCCTGGATCGTCACGTCGAGCGCCGTCGTCGGCTCGTCGGCGATCAGCACCTCCGGCTCGAGCGCCAGCGCCATCGCGATCATCGCCCGCTGGCGCATCCCGCCGGAGAACTCGTGCGGGTAGTCGTCGACCCGGCGCTCGGCGTCGGGGATGCCGACCGCGTCGAAGCAGCTCGATCGACGCGCTCGCGGCTCTGCTGCTTGGAGATGTCGGGGCGGTGGGCGCGGATCGCCTCGACGATCTGGTCGCCGATCCGGTAGACCGGGTTGAACGAGGTCATCGGGTCCTGGAAGATCATCGCGATCCGCTCGCCGCGCAGCTTCCGCAGCTCGGCGTCGCCGGCGTCGATCAGCTCGTCCCCGCCGAGCTTGACCGAGCCCTCGATGCGGGCGTTGGGCGACCGGGTGAGGCCGATGATCGTCTGCGCGGTGACGCTCTTGCCCGAGCCGGACTCGCCGACGATCGCCAGCACCTCGCCCGGCCGCGAGGTCGAAGCTGACGCCGTCGACCGCCTGCACGACGCCCTCTTCGGTGGCGAAGCCGACCCGCAGGTCGTTGACGGCAGAGCAGCGGGCGCGCTCATTCGAGGCCGACTCCCCGAGCCGGACCCGCGGGTCGAGGTAGGCGTAGGCGATGTCGACGAGGGCGTTGAAGAAGACGACGAAGAAGGCGCCGAAGAGGGTGACGCCCATGATCGGGGGCAGTTCGAGTTGGCGCACCGCTTCGGCCGCGTAGAGCCCGACGCCGTGGAGGATGAAGAGCGACTTCGGTGATGATCGCGGCGCCGGCGATGGTGGCGCCGAAGTCGAGCCCGAACAGGGTGACGATCGGGATCAGCGAGTTGCGCAGCACGTGGCGGATCATCACCCGGCGCTCGCCGAGGCCCTTGGCCCGCGCGGTGCGCACGTAGTCCTCGTTCATCACGTCGAGCATGTTCGAGCGCAGGACGCGGCTGTAGAAGCCGATCGAGAGGACCGCCAGCGTGAACCAGGGCAGGATCAGGTGCGTGAGACCATTCGCACGGGTCTTCGCTGAACGTCGACGTAGCTGCCGTTGGGGAAGAGTTCGAGCTTGTAGGTGAGGAAGTAGAGGAGGACCGGCGCCAGGAGGAGGACCGGGATCGAGATGCCGGCGACCGAGACCCCGGTGAGGAAGCGGTCGAGCCAGCCGCCGGCCCGGATCGCGGAGAGGTAGCCGAGCAGGAGCCCGAAGAAGAGCCAGATCACCGCCGCGCCGATCGCTCAGCGAGAAGGTCGCCGGGATCCCTTCCTCGATCTGTTCGTCGACCGTTGATCCGCGGTTTGTAGGAGATCAGCTCGCCGGTGAAGACCTTCTTCATCATCGTCCCGTACTGCGACGGCAGCGACTCGTCGAAGCCCCATTCCTCTTCGATGCTCTTGACCAGGCCGGGCGTCGCGTTCTTGCCGGCCAGCCGCTGCGCCGGGTTCGGCGTTCGGGATCACGTTGAAGATCAGGAAGACGATCACCGAGACGGCGAAGAGGACGAGCGACCATCCCGACCAGCCGCCTGACGACGAAGCGGGCCATCAGATCGCCGCCCCCTCCGGCTCGGTGGCGATGCCGGCCTGCGCCTCGAACTCAGGGCGGCATCCTTCGCCTTCGCGGGTCGAGCGCGTCGCGCAGGCCGTCGCCGAAGATGTTCAGCGAGAGCACGGTGAGCATGATCATCACGCCGGGGAGGATCGCCAGCAGCGGCTGCGGTGTTGAGCAGCTCGACGCCGACGGAGATCATCGTCCCCCAGGAGGAGTTGGGCGGCTGCACGCCGGCGCCGAGGAAGGAGAGCGCCGCCTCGAGCAGCATGTTGTTGGCGATGATCAGGGTGAAGAAGACGATGATCGTCGAGGCGAGGTTGGGCAGGATCTCGCCGAACATCACCCGCAGCGGGCCCGCGCCCTGGGCGACCGCGGCCTCGACGAACTCCTTCTCGCGCAGGGCGAGCACCTCGCCGCGGATCGGCCGCGCGATGTAGGGCACGGTGAAGATGCTGATGACGAGGATCGGGATCCAGATCGAGCCGCCGGAGATTTCGAGCGGGCCGAGCTTGAGCCCGCCGACGGCCAGCGCGATCGCCCAGCGCGAGCCCGAGCAGGAGGACGGGCAGGGACCAGATGACGTCGAGCGTGCGGGCGATCACGGCGTCGACCCAGCCGCGGAAGTAGCCGGCGAGCAGGCCGAGGACGACGGCGAGGAGCGTCGTGATCAGCGCCGCGACGATGCCGATGAGCAGCGAGGTCCGCCCGCCGTACATCAGCCGCACCATCTCGTCGCGGCCGAGGCGGCTGTCGGCGCCGAGGAAGAACTTGCCGCCGGCCCCGAACCACTGCGGCCCGATCGGCTTGCCTTCGACGCTGACGACGTCCTGCTTCTCGCCGTCGACCGTGATCTGTTCGATCGTGTGCTTCTCGTTCGGCCCGGTGTGCGGCGACGTGGTTCGCCCACAGCGGCGCCGCCAGCACGAAGAGCGACGATCAGGACGAAGAGGGCGAGGAAGGCGAGCGCGACGCGGTTGCGCAGGAACCGCCGCAGGCGAGGGACCAGGGCCGCTCGCTCTGCGCTCGGTTCGGTCGCCACGTGCTTCTTCTACCCCTGGCTCGGCGCTACTTGAATTCGAAGCTGCGTCAGGTACTGGCCGAAGGTCGGGTTGAAGATCACGCTTTCGAGGTCGATCGCGTCGGAGACGAAGGTCGAGAGCGTCCGGGTCCCGTAGGGCGCCCACGGCGCCTGCTTCCATGTATTCCTTGTCCAGTTCCGCGTATTCGGCTTCCTGGTTCGGGCCCGAGCTGTTCGTCGCCGAGTTCGTCGATCTTCTTGTTGAGCTTCGGGTCGTCGAATCTGGCGAAGTTCCCGTTGTTGGTCGGGCAGGATGCTTTCCCCGCCAGCAGCGGCTGGAAGAAGTCGTTCGGGTGCGGGTAGTCCTGGAACCAGTCGCGACCAGCCGGTGTCGAGGTCGGCGTCGGTCTGGTTGCCGATCACCGTGAAGTAGTTGTCGGCGTTGAGGATTTTCAGCTTCGTGTTGAAGCCGAGTTTCTTGAGCGACGTCCTCGTAGTATTCGCCGCGCTTCGTTGTTCGGGCTTTCGTTGTCGGTCCAGACGGTGATGTCCGTGTCGGACGGGTTGGCTTCCTTGATCAGCTGCTTCGCCTTGGCCATGTCGTGCGGGTAGAGCTCGAATTTTTCGTAGCCCGGCATCCCCGGCGGCAGGATCTGCTGGGTGCCGACGAGCTGGCCGGCGTAGATCCGTTCCAGCGCCGCCGGGTCGACCGCGTAGTTGACCGCCTGGCGCACCTTGACGTCGTTGAACGGCGGCTCGTCTGGTGTTCATCCAGAAGTAGTAGGTGCTGATCGTCGGCTCGGCTCCGGAACTGGGTGCCTTCGTACTTTTCCTTGACTTCCGCGTAGCGCGACGGCGGGCGGCGGGTTCTGCATCCAGTCGTAGCTGCCCTGCTCGATGTCGTTGACCTGGGTCTGCGGGTTGCGGATCACCGTGATCTTGCGCCTGTCGACGTGGCCGCTCGGGTAGGTCGGGCATCGCCTTCGAGTTGGCTTTCGCCCAGTAGGGGTTGCGCGCGTATTCCCAGCCGCGGCCCGGCTGCGACTTGGTGATCATGTAGGGGCCGGTGGCCGGCGGCGGGTTGGCCGAGAGGTCTTCGTCGGCGTGTCCGGCGGCACCGGCGCGACGAACATCAGGCCGAGCTCGTTGGTGAAGGTGCCGCGCGGCTCGTTCCAGGTTGATGACGATTTCGCCGGTCTTGTCGTTGGTCTTGATCCCGGGGATGCCGGCCCTGTCTTGGTTTCGGCGAACTTTTCGGCGCCGACGATCGTCGGTGTAGAAGGGCGAGCCGCCGGAGTTGACCTTGAACATCCGTTCGACCGCGAAGGTGAAGTCGGAGGCCTTGACCGGGCGTGCCGTCGGAGTATTTGAGGCCGGGGCGGAGGAAGAGCGTGTAGGTCTTGCCGCCGTTGCTGATCTTCGGCATTTCCTTGGCCAGGCCCGGGATCACTTCGCTGCCTTCCTCGCCGTTCGGCGTGCTTGTAGGTCAGCAGCGGGATGTAGACGTCGGCCATCGCCGTCCAGCCTTCGGCCGTGTAGGAGAGGGCCGGGTCCATGTAGTCGGGGAAGGAGGCGTAGGTGGCGTTCAGGGTGCCGCCCTGCTTGCCGCCGCCTTCACTGCCGCCAGAGGTGTCGTCGCCACCCCCGCATGCCGCCAATCCGATCGTGCCAACGCTGCCAGAACCAGAACCGCGATGACTGACCCCTAGCTTCTTCAAAGATTCACCTCCGAGTCCGGATTGCCGGGCTGTCTGTACCCCTGGGATCAACTCCACCACAACGTCGTCGCGCCCGTCAAGCGACGTCCGTTTTCCCATTTCGTCGCGCTTCAGCCAATTCCCTCCCAGCAGCGGAGCCACGACGACGACGATCACGACGACCCCGGCGCCGGCGACAGAGAAACGTCGTCGCGGGGACTTAACAAGAGCGGCGATCACGCCGCCAACGGCGAAGCCGACGCCCGGGCATCGCCGCGCCGATCGACTCGAGCACGCTCATCACCCGGGCCTGCATCGTTGCCGCCGTCAGCTCCTGGACGGCGCTGATCGTCGTTACCCACTGGACGCCGTTGCCGGCGCCGCCGAGGACCGAGGCAGCGCAGGCGACCGGCGAGGGTCGGCGCCGACGGCGAGGCCGAGGTAGCCGGCGCCGACCGCGAGCGTGCTGAAGAAGCAGCAGGCAGGCGAGCGAGGCCCGGCGCAGGCGCGGCGAAGACGAGGCTGCCGGCGACCATCCCGACCCCCCAGCTGGCGAGCATCAAGCCGTAGCCGGTGTCGCTGGCGCCCGAGCGTCTCCTTCGCGTAGATGACCTCGACCGGGATCACCGCGGCGAAGAAGACGAAGGCGGCGCCCTGGGCGGTCAGCAGCCGGCGCAGAGTCTGTCTTCTCGCGGATGTACGCGATGCCGGCGCGTACCCGGTCCCGCATCTGCCCGGGTTCCGGCTCGGCCTGGGGCATGTGGCCGGCACTGAAGCAGGATGCAGGCGACGAGGTAGAAGGAGACGGCGTCGAGCAGCAGCGCCGACTGGACGCCGAAGCCGGCGACGACGAGGCCGGCGAGGGCGGGGCCGATCGCGGCGCCGCCGGTGAAGGCGACGTTGAGCAGGGCGTTGCCGGCGCGCAGCTCGCCGGCCGGCTCGAGCAGCGGCGGCGACCACGGCCCGGGTCAGCGAGCGGCCGGTCGAGGGCGAGGGCGCCGTCGACCGCGGCAAGGGCGATCACCGCGCGCCAGGGAGAAGTTGTCGGCCAGCAGGGCGAGGCCGCCGAAGGCCGCCGCCTCGCCGCAGTAGATGACCGGCAGCGCGTACCGCGGCGGCGGCTGCTCGGCGCGGGTGACGAGGATCGGGGCGAGCAGCGCCGGCAGGAAGCGGGTGCCGAGGAAGAGCGCCGGCGGTCGCCAGGGCGCTGTCGGTGCGGTCGAAGACGAGGACCGAGAGGGCGACGATCCCCATCCAGTCGCCGAGCTCGTTGATCGCGTAGGTCGCCGCCAGCCGCCGGAAGAGGGGCCTGCGCAGGGGGGCGGTCAGGCGTGGGCTGGCGCATGGTCTGGCCGTGCGGTACTACTGCATTTCTGCACAACTTTTCCTGCAGATGCACAAGTTTCCGCCAAGTTGTGCTACAAAGTGACCAGCAATTGAGAAGTTTCCACGATGCAGCGCACAACGTTGCGGGCTTCAACGACTATGGAAGGGGCAGAAAACATGGGCTTCCGTCACTAGAGATTCCTCAGCAGACCAACTGATCGTGAGGTCTGCACCAAGCTTTTGAAGGGCGTCCTGGATGGGGGCGCCCTTCGTCGTTTTTGGGATCAACTCGGCTCTCCCTGCACAAGTTTCGGCCCCTGGACGAGGGGACGAGGCAAATTCGAGGGCGGCTGATTTGGGCGAAATTGGCCATCTGGCTAAAGGTCTTGCCGATCAATACATAGGTGTCTAGTTTCTAAGCTCCCAAATAGCGGAGCCGCCAAGTTGCGGTCGACCCGCAGGGAAAAGGAAGGCGCCCGTGAAGAAGGACCAGCCGGATACCCCGGCACGGGTTCCCGCAGTGCCCGAATTCGAATCGAAGATGGCTAAGACTCGTCCCACCCCCCTCGCAATTATCGCGATGGTCGGCGCCCTGGCGCTGACGGCGGCGGTCGGCGTCTGGCGCGCGCCCCGGTGCGACTGGGATCTCGCCTTCTTCGCCGTCCTGCTCGCCTTCTCGGTCTTCAGCGACCTGACCGCGGTCACCACGGAGCTCGAAAGTGAAGATCTCCGGCAGCTTCCTGGCGCTGGTGATGGCGATGGTCTTCCTCGGCGGCACCCCGGCGGCGCTGATCGGCGTCGCCACGATCCTCACCGGCTGGCTGCGCTGGCGCGACAGGTGGCACTACCTGCTCAACAACATCCTCACCTACGCGTTCTTCCCGCTGGTCGGCGGCATCGCCTTCCACGAGGGGGTCGCCGCGGCCGGGCTCAGCCCGGCTGAACCTGGTTCTACGCCTGCGTCTTCGCGCTCTTCCAGCTCGCCCTGGCGATCAACTTCGTGATGATCGCCAGCTACGGCTGCTACGTCGAGCGTTCCTCCTTCTCGACCAAGCTCCGCGTGCTGCCTCCGGTGCTTCCCTCCGAGTTCGCGAGCGCGATGCTCGCCGTCGCGGTCGCCTACATCTACCACGAGATCGGGATCGCCGCGATCGCCCTCTTCGGCGTCGTCCTCGTCACCTTCCAGTACCTGCTCGGCCAGCTCCTGCTCTCCCAACAGCGGGCCGAGGAGCTGGAGCTGCGCAGCAAGCAGCTGGCCAGCTTCCAGGTCGGGATGTTGAGCGCGATGCTGCGGACGCTCGACCTGCGGGACCAGATGACCGCCCGCCACAGCGCCGCGGTGGCGCGCTACTCGCGGGCGATCGCCCAGCGCGCCGGCTACTCCCGCCGCGAGGAGGAGCTCGTCCACATCGCCGCCCTGCTGCACGACATCGGCAAGTTCATCCTCCCCGACCGCATCCTCAAGGCCAACGTGCCGCTGACCGACGAGGACTGGATGCTGATCAAGCGCCACCCGCAGCAGGGCGCCCGCGTCGTCTCCTCGCTGGACGGCTACGGCCCGGTGGCGGAGATCATCCTCGCCCACCACGAGCGGATCGACGGCAAAGGCTATCCGCGCGGTCTTGCCGGCGACGAAATACCCGAGCTGGCCCGGATCATCTCCGTCGCCGACACCTACGACGTGATGACCGCGCGCGACTCCTACCGGACGCCGATGTCGAGCTATGACGCGATCGTCGAGCTGCGGCGGGTCGCCGGCAAACAGCTCGACGCCCGCTTCGTCGAGATCTTCATCGAGCTGCTCGAGGGCAAGGACGTCTCCTTCCAGCACGGCGAGGCGGCCGACTTCGAGAAAGAGCTGGCGCTGGAGGCGCGGATCGCAGAGACCGCCAGCCCCGGCAACGAACTCAGCCGCTTCCAGGTCGCGGGCGTCAACTAACCGGGCGCCGAGCCGGTAGCGTTGCGCGCGCATGCGCGCCGTCACTTTCCAGGCACCGGAGGAGGTGCGGATCGAGGAGAAGGCCGATCCGGAGATCGCCGCGCCCGACGATGCCCTCGTCCGGGTCGAGGCGAGCGGGATCTGCGGCTCGGACCTCCACATCTACCACGGCCGCGTCCCGGTCGAGCCCGGGTTCACGATCGGCCACGAGTTCGTCGGCACCGTCCTCGCCGCCGGCGACGAGGTCGAGCGCGTCGCCGTCGGCGATCGCGTCCTCGGCACCTTCCACACCGCCTGCGCCACCTGCGCCTCCTGCCTGCGCGGCGACTACCACCGCTGCCGCAACCAGCGGACCTTCGGCCACGGCGCCCACCTCGGCGACCTCCAGGGCGCCCAGGCGGAGCTGCTGCTGGTGCCGCGGGCGAACCTGACCCTGCGGCGGGTGCCGGAGGGGATGTCGGCCGACGTCGCCCTCTTCGCCGGCGACGTGATGGGGACGGGCTACCACGCTGTCGCCCACGCCGAGATGAAGGCCGGCGACACCGTCGCGGTGCTCGGCTTGGGCCCGGTCGGGCTCTGCGCGGTCCAGGCCGCGCTCGCCGGCGGCGCCGTCGAGGTCTTCGCGGTCGACACCGTCGCCGAGCGGCTGGCGATGGCGGAGCGCTTCGGCGCCACCCCGCTGCACCTGACCGAGCAGGACCCGAAGAAGGCCGTCCGCGCCGCCACCGAAGGAATCGGCGTCGACGTCGTCGTCGACGCGGTCGGCGATCCGGGGCCGCTCGCCCTGGCGGTCAGCCTCGCTCGCGACGCCGGCACCGTCTCCGGGATCGGCGCCTACGCCGGCAAGGGAGAGGTGCCGCTCGGCCTCGCCTGGCTGAAGGGGCTGCAGCTGCGGCTCGGGCTCGCCAACGTGATCGCTCATGTCGATCGGGTGCTTGGGTTGATGGAGGCGGGAAAGCTGGATCCGGGGCCGCTGGTTACGCACCACATGTCTTTGGATGATGCCGCCGAGGCGTACAAGATCTATGACCAGAGGGAAGCTCTGAAGATCGTTCTTACGCCTTAGGTGGTGGAGGGAGAGGGGAGGCCCTCTCCGGGCACATCTCGCCAATGGCTCGCTGTTGAGTGCCCTGAGAGGGCCTCCCCTCTCCCTCCAACGACAGTCTTAGTTGACTCGCACAGTTCCGGCGTTTACTGTGCGAGCTAATGACACAGTTGGAGCAGACGCCATTTCGGATTGATCCGAACGACGAGCTGCCGGTGGGCTTGCAGCTGGGATGGCGCCTGCGGGCGTTGATTCGGACGGGAGAGTTAGGGGCCGGCGAGAGGTTGCCTAGCTTTCGCCAGCTCGCTGAGTGGGCCGGGGTGAATGTGGGGACCGTTCGCAGTGTCTATGAGGGGCTGGAGCGGGATGGGCTTGTTGTGACCAGGCACGGGCAGGGGACCTTTGTGGCCGATGGGGTTGAGTCGGCTCCGCAGTTGGAGGAGATTGCCGCTGATGCCTTGCGGCGGGCGAGCGAGGCGGGGTTGGGGGCGCGGGAGCTGGCGATGGTGGCCATGGCCTGTGCCGGCCTGCCCGAGGAGAGCGACACGCTCGAGGTGCGGCAGGAGCTGCGCCGGCAGATCGCCCGCCTCGAGGCCGAGCTTGCGAGCTACACCGGCCACCTCAAAGCGGACCTGGCGACGGCGCCGCGCCGCGCGGTTGCTCACGTGGCCGGGGTGGAGGAGCTGGAGGAGACGCGCGACACGCTGATCGGGCAGCTGGCGGCGGCGCAGCGGGAGAGCGAGCAGGAGGTGCGGCAGCGGGCAAGCAGCCGCGGCCCCCTGGGCAGGGCGATGAGCCGGTGGCGGGACAAGCGCTGACCCGCGGGCTGTTGCCCGTCAAGAACGCCTTCGAAGAGGTGGGGGTGATGATGATCCTCACCACCAGGACCGTGATCTCGGCGGTGCGGGCGCCCTACCCCTACGGCGAGGAGCTGGTCTGGCAGTTCCTCTTCGTCCTCAAGCTCTCCTGGTTCCCGCTGCTCGTCTCGACCTTCGCCCTCAACCTCGGAGCGCCCGGATTGCAGGCGGCGGGTGTGCTCTCGCTGTTCGGCGCCCTCGACCGCCTCGGCGGCTTCTTCGTCGTCATCGCGATCCGCTGGATCGCGCCGCTGGTCACCGCGGTGGTGGTCTCGGGGGTGGCCGGGACGGCGATCACCGCCGACCTCGGCGCCCGCAAGATCCGCGAGGAGCTCGACGCGCTGCAGGTGCTCGGGGTCGACCCGGTCAAGAACCTCGTGGTGCCGCGCTTCCTGGCGCTGATGGTCGTCACCGGCCTGCTGGACATCTTCGCGATCGTGATGGGGCTGAGCGCCGGCATCGCGGCGGAGCTCCTCTACAACCAGCCGCTCGGCGGCTTCTTCGCCACCCTCTTCACCAATGCGACGATCACCGACCTCTGGTCCTCGGTGATGATGTGCACGCTGTTCGGGGCGATCGTCGCGATCGTCTGCTCCTACAAAGGGATGTCGGCCTCGGGTGGCGCCGCCGGGGTGGGGCGAGCCGTCAACCAGGCCGTTGTGATCTCGCTCGTCGCCGTCTTCTTCTTCCAGTTCGTCGTCAGCTCGATCCTCCTCGCCACCAATCCCGAGCTGCAGGCGGTCCGATGATCGGCTGGCTCGAGACCCCGCGCTCCTGGCTCGATTCCTTCGGCGACATCGCCCGTTTCGGGGTCAGGGTTGCCGGCCTCGTCTACTCGGGGCGGGTCTTCAAGTTCTTCGGCGAGGGGCTGCGGCAGGCGGGCATCCTGATCTTCGGCTCGGCCCTGATCATCTGGGCCTTCTGCTTCATCCTCGGCCTCCAGTGCGGCCTCCAGGGCGCCTACTTCAACCGCTCGATCGGCGCTCCGTCGCTGGCCGGCCTCTTCTCCGCCTACTGCGACCTCCGCGAGGGCCTGCCCTACGCCTTCGGCTACATCCTCGCCGCCAAGGTCGGGACCGGGATCGTCGCCGAGCTCGGGGCGATGCGGATCTCCGACGAGATCGACGCGCTCGAGGTGATGGGGATCCAGCCGGTGACCTTCCTCTGCGCGACCCGCCTCCTCGGCGCCTGGATCGCGCTCCCGTTCCTCTACCTGATCGGGATCGTGATCATCTACTCCGCCAGCTACCTCTCGGTGGTCAACCAGGTCGGCGACGTCTCCTCCGGCGGCTACTTATTGATCTTCTGGATGTACCAGAGCCCGCCGGACCTGATCTTCAGCGTCATCAAGGGGATGGTGATGTCGACCGTGATCGTGCTGGTCGGCTGCTACTACGGCTACACCGCCTCCGGCGGACCCGTCGGCGTCGGCACCGCCACCGCCAAATCGATGGTCTTCAACATCGTCGCCGTCCACATCATCGGCATGCTCGGCACCCTGGTCTTCTGGGGCTCCAACCCCAGAGCGCCGATAGGCGGCTGATCAAAAAGCCTTCGTGAGAAGTACGGAGGCGAAGGTGAGGGCGACACCGAACCCGATGCGAGTCAGCGTCACGTGCATTGCGACGACGCTCTCCTGGATTTTCGTGACGCTCTGCTTCAGTTCGCCGATGTCGCTTTCGATCCGGTTGAAGCGAACGTTCGCTTCATCGAAACGGCGATTGGTCTCTTCTTTGGCTTCGGCGAACCGACGATTGGTTTCTTCTTTGGCTTCGTCGAAACGGCGATTCGTTTCCTTGAAGCGGCGGTGGGCCTCTTCTCTCCCCTCGGTGATCCGCCGGTTGGTCTCGTTGAACCGTTCATCGACTCGAGCGAACCGTTCATCGAGTCGGGTGGGCCGGTCGTTTGATCGCTCGCTTGGCGGGGCCATGGTCTGCATGGATAGCAGCCTAGCGGACCAAATGCAACACTTTGTCTGCGAACAGCGACTTCTCTGAAAAACTTCTAGCTGCGGTGACGGTGCTTGCGGAAAGTCTCCTGCACCCACTTGAAGCCGCGGCGGTCACTGAGGCTCTGCCGGAAGCGATCCAGGGCGGGCGGGCGGGGGAGGTCGGGGTCGAGCGGCCCCTCCGGCGGCACCACGACCGGGTAGAAGAGCGAGGCGGCGGTGATGTCGGCGACCGAGAGGCCCTCGCCGACGAGGAACTCGCCGTCGCCCTGCTCCAGCTCCGCCTCGAGCTTGTCGAAGGCGGCGACGATCGCGGCGCGCGCTTCCTCGGCGCTCTCGCCGCTGTTGGCTCCCCAGCGGATGCTGGTGTAGGCACGGGCGTAGGCGCCGACCACCGGCTTCGCCTTGCCGAGCGGTCCCGGCACCGATTCGGCGGCGATCTCGGCGAACAGGTCGGGTTCCTGGATCAACTCGTAGAAGGGCAGCAGGCGCGAGTGCGGCCCGAGGTTCTCGTCGAACCAATCCTCCAGCTCGATCGCCCGCGTCCGCTCCTCGGCGTCGATCGGGTAGAGCGGCGGGTCCGGGTACTTCGCCTCCAGGGCGGCGATGATCTCGGTCGAGTCGCCGATGTTGCGGCCGTCCAGCTGCAGCACCGGCACCGTCGGCTGCGCGCCCCGGGTCAGCACCAGGGCGATCGGAATGTGGCTCCCCGGCAGGATCGAGCGGCGGCTGTGGTCGATGCCCTTGTACTCCAGCGCCCAGCGAGCCTTTTCCGCGTAGTGGGAGATGTCGATCTGCCAGAGCGTCGGGCTCTGCGTGGTTTGCGACGCCATATGTGTGCCAGCATAAGCGCGTGGCACTCCTCAGCGACACCGAGATCGAGGAAAGGCTGGCGGCGCTCCCCGGCTGGGGGCGCAAGGGAGACGCGATCGAGAAGAGCTTCGAGCGCGGCGACTTCGTCGGCAGCGTCCGCTTCGTCGAGAGCCTGGTCGAGCCGGCGGAGGGGATGAACCACCACCCCGACTTGGCGATCTCCTGGGCCACCGTGACGGTGACGATCTCCACCCACTCCGAGGGCGGGCTGACGGCGGCCGACTTCGAGCTCGCCGGCAAGATCGACGCGCTCGCCGATCAGGCCTAGTGGCGAAGCGGAAGAAGCAGCGGCGGGCGCGGGAGAAGGCGCCGACCGTCGACTACGTCGACCCCGAGGGCAATGTCCTCACCCTGCGGCAGACGCTGAGCGCGGGCACGATCGCCAAATTGGGGGAGCCGCCGACCGCCGCCACCTCGCAGGACGACGCCTGGCGCCGCCGCTCGGAGCTGCTCTTCGAGCGGCTCGTGGTGCGGTGGGAAATCGCCGGGCTGCCGCTCGACGAGCAGAAGATGCTGCTCGGCCGCTACCGGATGGCCGATGCGGAGACCCAGCGCTGGGTGCGGGAGACGATCGCCGAGCATCTCGAGCGCCACATCCCCGAGCTGGCCGGGTAGGAGCGGGGCATGCCCGAGCAGCTGCGGATCGACGAGCGGCTCTCGCTGCCGCTCGGCGAGATCGAGCTGCGGACCAGCCGCTCTTCGGGGCCGGGCGGGCAGCACGCCAATGTCACCGCCTCGCGGGTCGAAGCTGTCTTCGATGTCGAGGCTTCGACGAGCCTGAACGACGCGCAGCGGCGCCGCCTGCTGGAGCGGCTCGGCCCCGTCGTTACCGCCGTCTCCCAGGACGCGCGTGGCCAGGCGCGCAACCGCGAGCTGGCGCTGGAGCGCCTGGCCGGGAAGATCGCCGGCGGGCTGCGCGTCCCGCGCAAGCGCCGGGCGACGAAGCCGACCCGCGCTTCGCGCAAGCGCCGGCTCGACCGGAAGCGTCAGGTCGGAGAAAAAAAGCGCAGCAGGCAGAAGCCGCCGTTAGAGTGAGACGGATGCTTGGAGAGAGCAAGGCGACGAGCGGCTTCGCGGTCCGGGACATGGGCCAGGCGCGGGAGTTCTACGAGGGGACCCTGGGCTTACGGGTCGAGGTGCTCGACGAGGAGCACGGCCTCACCGTCCTGCACCTGGGCGGTGGTTACGACGTCCTCATGTACCTCAGCGCCGACATGACCCCGCCCAGCTACACGATCCTCAACTTCGAGGTCGACGACATCGACGCGGCGGTTGCGGGGCTCGGCGAGCGCGGGGTGACGTTCCAGCGCTACGAGGGCTTCGACCACGACGAGAAGGGGATCGTCCGCGGCCCCGGCCCGCAGATCGCCTGGTTCGAGGACCCCTCGGGCAACGTCATCTCGGTGCTGCAGCAGTAGGTTCGCGGACCGCGCCGTTGCGGTCGACCTTGACGACCGGCAGGTTGCCCGGCCACATCGCCAGGGTCGAGAAGAAGCCGAGGAGCATGAGGCCGCCGGCGACGTAGAAGCCGGCCTCGGGCGTGTAGCTGCCGTCGAGGGTGAGGACGCGGGCGACGAGGGCCCAGAAGCCGACCAGCCAGAGCACCGCGGCGGTGATCAGCCGGGTGCGGAAGTAGCGCGTCAGCGCCAGCTGCCGCGAGCGGCCGATCACCAGCGGCAGGGCGACGAGGATCAGCGCCGGCCCGACGAGGAAGCCGGTGTCTATCTTGACCGCCTCCAGCGAGTTGCTCGCGAGGTCGAAGAGGTCGGAGCGCCCCCACCAGGTGAAGCCGGCGCCGAGCAATCCGACCAGCAGCAGCACCGCGCAGAGACCGGCGACGTCACTGGCCAGGCGCACCCGGCCGTTGGGGACGTAGGCGTCGCGAAGCTGTTTCACTTCTTGTGCTTGACGTCGACCCCGCCGAGGACGGTGAGGGCGTCGACGTGAAGGGTGGGGGCGTCCGCGGGGAGCGCCTGGGTGTGGTCGGTCTTGTCGTCGACGCCACCGAAGATCGGCGTGCTGCGCACGCTCACGCGCCACCCTTTCGGGACGAGGATGTCGATGCCGCCGCAGGCGGCGGTGGCGTTGATCGAGGCGCCCTCGGGGGAGAGGGTAGCTTCGCGGAGGTCGAGGGTGATGCCGCCGAAGATCGCGGTCAGCCAGGCGCCGTGGAAGTTCTGCGAGGTGGAGGAGAGCTTCGGCCCGCCGAAGAAGGCGGTCGAGCGGACCACGTCTTCGCCGTTGGCGCCGACGATGGTGCGGCCGTGCCAGCGGGCGATGATCGTCAGGCCCAAGAGCACGAGCAGCGCCGGCCAGACGTAGTCCCAGGCGTCTTCCTCCAGGAGGTTGGTGGTGAAGAGCAGGAGCACGGCGCCGATCGCGGTGAGGATCGTCCCGCGGACGACCGAGGGGGGCCGCTCGGCGAGGGTGAGGAGGCCGGCGGCGAGGATGACGATCGGCCACCAGTGGTCGATCGCCTTGTCGGCGTTGAGGACGTCGGCGGCGTCGAGGAGGAAGAGGGTGCCGAGTACGACGACGATTCCCCCCAGCAGCAGCCGCCCGAGGTCGAGGACCCGCTGCTCCCCTTCGGGTCTCTGGCGGTGAAGCCAGGCGCTGGGCTGCATCGATGCCGGTCCTTGCATGGTCCAAGCTTGCGCCCCCGGCGACCTTCCGCCATCCGGGGAAAACCGACGGGCTCAGGTGTGCGAACCCAGCTCCCGAGCGACCGCCTCGCGGCGGTAGTCAAAGATCTTCCGCAGGCCCCGCTGCACCAGTAGTCGGCTGGCAAGCCCCCAAGCCTCGATCCGCGTCCGATCGGCCGCGGCTTGACCACCTCAAACCCGAGCCAAGGCGGCGTGATCCGCTCCAGGTTGTGAGTCTCGCCGTAGAAGGCGAAAGCCTGGTCGATCGGAAGATCGACGCGCTGTCTGGCTCGAGGACATGGACGTTCGGGGTCAGGCGGCTTCCTTGGTGCGTTTGATCTTCATTCGGATCAGTGCCATTGCGACCTCTCCGGTCTCGGCATACAAATCTGCGGTCGCGCTCGCCAGGTCGTAAGGAGGGTCATAGTCGTAATGGCTGACGAAGCTATTGATCCGTTTGTACCGCTCGGCGGCGTCCTCCCCGGCCCTCTCCGCAACCACCTCGTGCCAGGGCCTTCCTTGCTTGAAGGAATTACAAAAGGCGCAGCTTGGGACGATGTTGCCCCACGCATGCAATCCCAGGCTCGTCCGGTTGAGCGGGATCAGGTGGTCTTGAACGGCGCCCTCATCGAACGACGTGCCGCAGTAGCAGCATCTGTCGCCGAAGAAATCCCTGATCTCCTGGAAGTGCTTGCTCTTGACGTATCGAGGAAATCCCCGCGCTTCGTCGTAAGCAACGCCGAAGTCCTGCAAGAAGATGCGAACGGCGGTATTCGCAATGTCGGATTTAGCTTTTGCCATT
This sequence comes from uncultured Actinomycetes bacterium, assembly GCA_963779815.1. Classification (GTDB taxonomy): domain Bacteria; phylum Actinomycetota; class Thermoleophilia; order Solirubrobacterales; family 70-9; genus VAYN01. Next base: position 886,984 of record CAVZZR010000001.1, read on the forward strand.
ACTGATTTCGAAGCTGATGGGCACGGCTGGTTTCGAACCAGCGACCTCTCGCGTGTGAAGCGAGCGCTCTCCCACTGAGCTACGCGCCCGGGAGGGGGGATTGTACGACGCCGTAGTCGCCCGCAGGCTCCTTGCGCAGGGCCATGGCGACGAACGGGTAGATCAGGGTCGAGAGCATGGCGGCGCCGACCAGGCCGGCGGCGGTCGACGTCTTCATGTGGCCCTGCTCGACCGCGATCGTGGTGATCGCGACCACCAGGGGGAGCTCGGTGGCGCTGTAGAAGGCGAGGGCGGCGCGTTCGCGGGCGCTGAGGAGGCCCCGGTAGAGCAGCAGGGCCGGGGCGCCGCGGACGACGAGGAAGAGGCCGAGGAAGAGGAAGAGCTTTGCCACTGCTTCGGCGGAGCCGAGGGCGGCGAGGTCGAACTCGATGCCGCTGGTGACGAAGAAGAAGGGGACGAAGAAGCCGAAGCCGACCGCGGTCAGCTTCGACTCGAAGACCTGAAGCTCGTGGCCCTTGAGGGCGAGGCGGGTGATCATCCCGGCGACGAATCCGCCGAGCAGGATGTCGAGGCCGAGCTTGCCGGCGAGGAGGACGAGGCCGAAGACGAGGACGACGGTGATCCGCACCGCCAGCTGGCTGCTCGCCTCGAAGGTCCGTTCCAGCGCCGGCCAGCCGCGCCAGGCGTAGCGGACCGAGACGACCGCGAGGCCGATCGCGAGGGCGACGAAGCCGAGCAGGATCGCCGCCTCGTGCAGCGGGTTGGTCGTCGAGAGCACCAGGGTGACCAGCAGGATCGGGCCGAACTCGGCCGCCCCGCCGGCGGCCAGCAGGTAGGTGCCGAAGCGGGTCTTCAGCTCGCCGATGTCGCGGAGGATCGGGATTAGCGTCCCGATCGCCGTCGTCGCCATCGCCGAGCCGGTGTAGAGGAAGGAGACGACGATGCCGGCGGCGGCGAGGAGGCCGCCGAGGCTGTAGGCGAGCAGCACCGAGAGCAGCCAGCCGAAGGCGCCGAGCTGCATCGGCTTGCCCTTGATCCGCTCGAAGTCGATCTCGTAGCCGGCGAAGAAGAAGAGCATCCCGAGGCCGAGGTTGGCGAAGAAGTTGACGAAGTCGTCGCTGTGGGCGAGACCGAGAACCTCGGGGCCGATCACGATCCCCATCACGAGCTCGACAACCACCACCGGCGGTGCGAAGCGCTTCGGCACCACGGCGACGGTGATCGCGGCGAGGGCGGCGATGGTGACGATCGCGAAGAAGGAGCCGGTGTCGACCTCGATCGCGGCGGTTGGCAGGCCGGGCAAGGGCGTCATCCTAGGGTCGGCAGGGTAGGATCACCGGTGGACCGTGCTAGGCGGGGTGTCAGCGGTGCCTTGTAACCCGAAATCCGCTTAGCGGGGCCGACTACCGTTCCGAGGGACTGGCCGTCGGGGTCAGTGCGTCGCGGCGGCGTTGACGGCCGGGTCCTGCGCGACGTGGGCACGCGAATCAGGTCAGGTCCGGAAGGAAGCAGCCTTAAGCGGATGCCGCGGGTGCCGCAGGCGAGCCCGGCTCGAGCCATAAGCGACGGACACGCCCGGTGACCTCGTTTCGAAGGCGGGTGCACGGTCCATATACGTCGTCAGTCGATCAGGCGCTTGCGCATCTGGTGGACCGCGACGCGCCAGGTGAGGAGGGCGAAGGCGACGAGGAAGGCGAATCGCAGGATGTCCTGCCACTCGAAGCCGAAGGCGCCCCCGCGGACCAATTCGACCAGCTGGTGCAGGGGGTTGACCTGGGCGACGATCTGGAAGCCCTCTGGCAGGCCTTCGATCGGGAAGAAGGTGCCGGCGACGAGGAAGAGCGGCGTCACGAACAGCGCCGTCACGTAGTTGAACTGGTCGATCTTGGCGACCGTCGCCGCCATCGCCACCCCGAAGCCGGCGAAGCCGAGCGCGGTGACGAAGGCGAAGAGCGGGGTCAGCAGCATCCCCGGCTCGGGATCCAGCCCCCAGAAGAAGGTGACGACGAGCGGCACGCAGCCGTAGACGGCCGAGCGGGTGCCGATCCACAGCATCTCGGCGCTGACCAGCTCCTCGACGTCGACCGGGGCCGCCAGGATCGCTTCGTAGGTGTTCTGGAAGCGGTGCTTGACGAAGGTGCCGAACATCGCCGGCAGGGCGCTGGAGAAGATCACCGCGGTCGCCACCATGCCGGTGCCGACGAACTGGATGTAGGGGATGCCGTTGACTTCGTCGACCAGGGTGGCGCTGAGGCCGAGCCCGAAGGCCAGCAGGTAGACCAGCGGTTCGAGCACGCTGGAGAAGGTGGTGCCGCGCCAGTAGGTGCGGAAGTTGGCGACCTCGCGGCTCATAACCCCGGCGATCGCCGCCGGTTCCAGCCGCCTCATCTTGCGTGGCTCGGGCACCCCCGCGCTCATTCGTCTGTTCCTTTTCGTTGCGGGAGACGGATAAGGAACAGACGAACCATCACTCGGCCTCCTCGCCGGTCAGCAGCACGAAGACGTCCTCGAGCGTCGCCGCCCGCACCACCGCATCCTCGGGCACGGTGCCGTCGCTCGCCTGCTCGGAGCCGACGATCGCTATCGCCGGCCCCGCCGGCCGCACCCTCAGCCCCGCCGCCTCGGCGCTCGCCCGCAGCTCGGTCAGGCGCTGGGGCGGCGCGTAGACCTCGGCGGTCTGGCGGCCGGCATGCTCGGAGATCAGGTCGGCCGGCCGGCCGCGGCTGATGATCTTGCCGCGGTGCATGACCGCGACCTCGTCGGCCAAACGCTCGGCCTCCTCGATGTAGTGGGTGGACATGAGAATCGTCGTCCCCCGCGATTTGAGGTCGCCGATCAGCGTCCAGAGCTCGGTCCGGATCTGCGGGTCGAGGCCGACCGTCGGCTCGTCGAGGAGGACCAGCCGCGGTTCGTGGACGAGGCCGCGGGCCAGCAGCAGGCGCCGCCGCATCCCGCCGGAGAGCTTGTCGACGGCGTCGCGGCGGCGATCGCGGAGGCGGGCGAGGTCGAGGCAGCGGTCGACGGCTGCGCCGACGTCCTTGACCCGGTAGAGCCGGGCGTAGACGGCGAGGTTGTCTTCGACGGTGACGTCGACGTCGAGGTTGTCGAGCTGCGGGACGACGCCCATTTCCGCGCGGGCCGGCTTCGACTGCCCCGGCAGCTCGTGGCCGAGGACCCGGAGCTCGCCGGAGTCGGCGACCGCCTGGCCGGTCAGCAGCCGCATCGTCGTCGACTTGCCGGCGCCGTTCGGCCCCAGCAGGCCGAGGCAGATGCCTTCCGGCACCTCGAGGTCAAGCCCGTCGACCGCGGTGATCGGCCCGAAGGTCTTGACCACGTCTCTGAGCTCGATTGCCGCCATCGCCTGATGGTTTCATGAGCGGACCTTTTGGCAGCGGCCGGTCAGGCGGCGAGCAGGCGCTCGGCGAGCCAGAGGTCGCAGAGCCAGTCTCCCGGCGCCGCCTTGCGCCGCGCGACGACCAGCCCGTCGGGGCCGCCGCGGACGGCGACCCGCTTCGACTCCGCCTCGAATTCGTGGCACGGCGTCGCGATCGACACTTCGCTGTGGCCGGCATCTTCGTGGCCGCCGAAGCGGACCGCCACCGCGCGGCCGTGACGCTCGCCGCTCAGCTCGGTGAGGCCGCGGAGGCGGTAGTCGAAGCCCGCCATCGTCGGCCCGCGGGGCTCGAAGCCCCCCTTCGGACGCGCCGTCAGCTGCAGTCCGAGCGGCACCATCGCCCGCTCGGTGCGCGCGTAGCCCTGGTCGAGCTCGCCGCCGGGGCCGATCGCGCGAAAGGAGCCGTAGAGCGCCGCGATCGCGATCAGTGGCACGCCGATCAGCAGCGGTACAAACGATTCGAGCAGGTAGGCGGGCGGGACGGTGAGGAAGATCAGGGCGAAGATGACGGCGCCGAGCTTGATGCTGCGGCGGCCGGCGTCCCACGTCTCCGCCCGGGCCTCGACCGCGTCGGCCTCGATCGGGGCGACCGCCAGCGCCGCCCAGAGCTCGGCTTCGGAGACCGCGGTCGGGTTCTCGACCTCGCGGCCTCCCTCCGCCACCGCGCGGTCACGGCGCTTCGCGTCGCCGCCGGCGGCATGCTCGAGGTCGCCGCGTTGGAGCAGCAGGAGGACGACGACGAAGATCGCGACGACGCCGAAGATCAGCCCGAGGGCGAGCTTCGGGTTCGATTCGCCTTCGCCCATCGTCAGCCCGATCACCGCCGCCAGGGCGGCGACGACGAAGACGCCGATCAGCCCGAAGCGCGAGGAGCGCTTGAACCCTCCCGAGAACACGGCGCGAGCCTACCCCGACGGGGCGCGGCAGAGCTTTCGTACCCCTATGGGCACATAAGCTCTGCCGCGATGCTGGACGAGCGCTGGATCCGGTCGCTGCACGTCGAGTCGATTCGCCGCGCCGACCTGCACCGTGAGCGCGAGCCGCACGTCCTCTTCCAGGCCTCGACGATCGGGGCGCTGCTCGAGGGCGCCTTCGAGGGCGACCTCAGCTTCGCCGAGCTGGCCGAGCACGGCGACCTCGGCCTGGGGACGCTGAACCATCTCGACGGCGAGATGGTCGCGCTCGACGGCGAGTTCTTCCGCGCCGACGTCGATGGAGGGATCCGCCTTGTCGGGCCGCAGGAGCGGACCCCGTTCGCGGTCGTCACCCGCTTCGAGGCGACGATCGACGAGCGCCTGGCCGCCGGGGAGCGCTCGCACGAGGAGCTGCTCGGCTGCCTCGACCAGCTGGTTCCGGCCGGCGTCTCGTCCTGCGCCGTCCGCCTCGACGGCCGCTTCCCCCTCGTCCGCGCCCGTTCGGTGCCGCGGCAGGAGCCGCCCTACCGGCCGCTGACCGAGGTGGTCGCCGACCAGCACGTCTTCGAGCTCGCCGATGTGCGCGGGACGATGCTCGGCTTCCGCTTTCCCAGCTACGCCGAGGGGATCGAGGTCGGCGGCTACCACCTCCACTTCATCAGCGTCGACCGCAGCCGCGGCGGCCACGTGCTCGACTCGCGCAGCGGCGAGCTGCGGGTGCGGATCGACCCCTCCGACGACCTCCACGTCGAGCTGCCGCCGACGGTCGAGCTCGAGGATCCGGACCTCGCCGCCGAGACGCACGCCGCCGTCGAGGCGGTCGAGCGGAGCTAGCGTCACAAGTCGCCAGGAGTAGAGCGGCGAGCCGGCGCGCGGTCACGGACAGCGACGATAGACAACCCACGACTCGTTGCTCGCGACCCGCCTGAAGCCCTTGGGCGGCGGGAACGTGGGGTCGGTCGGGTCGTTGGGATCGAGGATGAAGTTGTGGATGACGAAGGCGTCGGCGGGGGCGACGAAGTAGCCGCGCTTGGGAACGGCTTCCTCGCTGGCGCTGACGATCTCGGTCGGCTCGACGTCGAGCCCGAAGGCCAGGCGGGGGACGGCGCGGTGGTTCGGCACCGCGATCTTGCCGCAGAGCGGCTCGAAGGCACCGGCGTCGACGAGGTCGGTGAGGTCGTTCTCGATCCGGGCCTGGTTGGTGAGGTCGGTGTCGACGCGGGAGTCGAGGTCCCACTGGTTCGGCAGCCAGATGACGAACATCGCCGCGACGAGCGCGGCGAAGACCTGCCAGCGCCGGCGCCAGGGATGGTCCGGGGCGAGCAGGCGCCAGCCGAGCAGGGCGACGCCGACGAAGATCGCCAGGATCGCGGCGGCGAGCATCGTGTAGCGGGGGAGGATCGCGAGGCCGCCGCAGGCGAGCAGGGCGAAGGCGACGAGCGCGAGCGCGGCGGCGGCGACCCCGAGCAGCGAGCGGCGGCGCAGGAACGCGAGCCCGAGGGCGACGCCGCCGAGGGCGCCGACCATCCCCGGCCACTGCAGCACCTCGCCGAGCCGCCGCGGCCCGTAGAGGACGAGGTCGACCGGCCCGGTCTGCCGTTCCAGCGTCTCGACCGTCTCTTTCGTCCCGGTCCAGGAGTAGGTCGGGCTCCCGGTCGTGATCAGGTCGAAGAGCGCCCAGAGCAGCGGCCCCGCGAGCGCCAGCGCGGCCAGGGGGGCGAGCTCTCGCTTCACGCCTGAGGGGTCGCTGCGATCCGCCGTGTAAGCGAGGTAGAGCCAGTAGACGAGGGCGAAGAGCCAGGCCTCGGGCCGCAGCAGGCCGGCGAGGGCGAGGAGGGCGAGGACGGGCCAGCCGGCGCGCGGCCGCTTCGCCTCGACCAGCAGGGCGCCGAGGCAGAGGGCGATGTAGGGAAGGTCGATGTAGGCGCGGAGGCCGTTGGAGAGGAAGGGGGCGCGGGTGAGGACGATCGCCGCGGCGACGGCGCCGACCAAGCGGTCGAACCAGATCGCCCCCAGCCGGTAGACGAAGAAGCCGATCAGGCCCAGCGAGAGGTAGGCGACGATCATCGTCACCGTGATCGCGCCGTCGCCGAGCGGCGTCGTCACCAGCCCCAGGAGGTCGGTCAGCGGGTGCGGGGTCGGCGGCAGCGCGGCGCCGTAGTCGGGGTGGGTCCCGTGCGCCATTTCGCGCCCCCAGACGAGCGCGTAGATCGTGTCGTAGTTGGGGAACCCGTAGGGGAAGACGAGCAGCAGCGCCGCCGTCACCCCGGCGACCCAGGCGGCGGGCGTCAGCCAGTTGCGGGCCCCCTTCGGCACGGGCGGCACGGTATCGGGCCACCCGCCGAGGCGTGTCTGACCTAGACCGTCACATATGACGGACAAAGTCAGACACGCCTGTCAGAGGTGCGTTCGGGGCGTGGATACACTGGCCCGAGAGCGCATGAGACGTCCTGTGTCAACCCCCCGCCGTCTGAAGACGGCTGAAGTTGCCGTGGCGAGCCGGGTCGTAGGGCACCCGGTCCTGCCAGCAGCGCCAGAGAACTCGGATCCAGGCCCGGCCGAGGGTGCGGATCGCATGCGGGTGGTCCTGACCCCTGGCCCGCGCCCGTCGGTAGACCTCTCGGGCCCAAGGGTGCCAGTGGCGGGTGGAGTCGGCGAGGCGGGCGACGGCGGTCCGCAGGCGCTTGTCGCAGGCGCGCCTGAAGGTGGCGACCCGCAGCTTTCCCGACTCCAGGGCGACCGGGCTCATGCCGGCGTCGGCGGCCATCGCGGCCTCGGTCGGGTAGCGCTCCCGGCAATCGCCGAGCTCGGCGATCAGTGTCGCAGGGGAGATCGCGGTCTTGGCGTCGCGAAACAGCGGCGCGGAAGATCTCCGCGTCGGGATGGGCGGCGAGGGCGCCGCGGATCTGCGAGGTGAGATCGGAGATCTCGGCGACGATCGGCTCCAGGGCTGCGACCAGGCCCACGACCACGGCGCGGCGGGCCTCGGCCTCCAGCTCCCCGGCGCGCCCGGCGGGCGCGGATCGCATCCGCTCCAGCAGCTCCTCGGCGGTGCGCCGGCCCGAGTAGCGGTGGCGGGCGAGGAAGCCGGCAAGGCGCTTGGGGCCGAGACCCCTGGCGTCGGCCGGGCTGGGGCAGCGCTTCAGGAAAGCGAGCGAGATCGGGGAGTCGACGTCGGCGAAGATGAGCGCCCCGGGCCAGAAGGCCTCCAGCTGGGCGCGCAGCTGGTTGGCGAGCTCCACCCGCACCCCGACCAGGTCCTCGCGGGCGCGGGTCAGCGCCTTCAGCGCCTTGGTCTCGTCGCCGTCGGGCACGAGCGCCCGGAAGCGGTGGGCGTCGGTGCGCGCCAGCTCGGCCAGGACGTAGGCGTCGAAGCGATCGGACTTGCCGTGGGCGACGGCGAAGCGCGGCCGCGCGGCCTTGACCTGGTTGGGGTGGATCGCCAGGACCTCGATCCCGGCGGCGAGCAGCCGCTCGACCAGGATCCCGTCGGGCCGCTCGATCGCCACCCGGGCGACGCCCGCCCTCGCGAGCTCGGGGGTGAGCGCGGCGATTCCCTGCCTCGTCGTGGGTGGCGGAGAAGCGCTCGGCCACCCGCCCTTCGTCGGTGATGCAGACCTCGTGGGCCTCGCGCGGCCCAGTCGATTCCTCCGGTCGGTGCCATGCTTCCTCCTCGGTCGATTGCGGTCGATCGATGAGCCGGCCACGAGGAGCCGTTGCGCGTGCTCATAGGGTGGCGTTCGTCGACGCCACGTCCTGTTGGCGCTTCTGGCGCCTCGCACCGCCGGGAGGCGCTGGTCTCATGCGGGCCGTCTAGGCGGCAAGCGAGCGTGGCGCTCTCCCGGCGGGGGTCGGCTTCTCTCTGCGTTCGACCGGGATCTTCGACGGCCTCGCTTCGCTCGGCCTCCATATCCAGATCCCAGAAGAACAAGGGGGAGGTTCTCCTATGAGCGAGTCGACTTCCCTCTACCGACGCCACCGCCCCGGGTCCTTCGACGAGGTCGTGGGGCAGACCCACGTCGTCCGCACCCTGCGCAACGCGGTCGAGCAGGGCAAGGTCCACCACGCCTACCTCTTCGTCGGCTCCCGCGGCACCGGCAAGACCTCGATGGCGAAGATCCTCGCCCGCTCGCTGAACTGCGAGCGCGGCGGCCCGACGGTCACCCCCTGCGGCGAATGCGAGTCCTGCGTGACGATCGCCGCCGGCACCTCGGTCGACGTGATCGAGATGGACGCCGCCTCGAACCGCTCGGTCGACGACGTCCGCGACCTCCGCGAGCGCGTCGCCTACGCCCCCGCCGGCGGCCACTGGAAGGTCTACATCCTCGACGAGGCGCACATGCTGACCAAAGAGGCCTGGAACGCCTTCCTGAAGACGCTCGAGGAGCCGCCGCCGAACACCGTCTTCGTCCTCGCCACCACCGAGTCGCACAAGGTGATGGCGACGATCGCCGACCGCTGCCAGCGCTTCGACTTCCAGCGCCCCTCGCTCGAGCAGATCTCCGAGGTGCTGAACCGGGTCGCCGCCGCCGAGTCGATCGAGGTCGAGGACGGGGCGGTGGCGATGATCGCCCGCTCGGCCTCGGGCAGCTTCCGCGACGCCCTCGGCACCCTCGACCAGCTCGTCGCCTTCGGCGGCAGCCAGGTCGAGCTGAAGGACGTGCTGGAGATGCTCGGCGCCGCCGACGCTGACCTCCTCTTCGAGACGATCGACGCGGTCGTCGCCGAGGACCCCAAGCAGGTCCTGCTCGGGATCGAGAGGATGGCCCGCTCCGGCCGCGACCCCTCGCAGTTCGCCCGCGACCTCCTCGCCCACCTGCGCCACCTGCTGATCGTGCAGACGACCGGCGAAGTTCCGACCACCTTCGTCGTCACCGCCACCGATACCGGCCGCATGCAGGCCCAGGCCCAGGCACTCGAGCCCGCCAACCTGATCCGCACGATCGACGAGCTGGCGACGGCGCTGACGGCGGTGCGGGAGGGGGACGACGCGCGGATGGCGGTCGAGATCGCGCTGCTGAAGGCGGCGCGGCCTGATCTCGACCCCAACACTGAGGGTCTGCTGCGACGGATAGAGAGACTCGAGCAAGGTGGGAGCGCTGGACCCGCGGGTCCTGTCTCCGATACGGCCCCCCCGCAAAAAGGCGGGGGTCCCGCATCGTCGCCACCCACGGCAGAGGTCTCGCAGCAAGACGATCCACCACCGGCCGAAGAGGAAGAGGCCGAGGCGGCGTCGTCTGCCGATACGGCTCCTCCGGCGGGTGACGCTGGGGGGGGTGGGTCCCCTGCAGCGGCAGGACCCGCCGGCCAGGACGCTCTGTCCCTGGAGGAGATCCAGCGCGTTTGGCCCGCCGTTCTGCACAAGCTCCAGGAGACCGCTCCGGCTCTGGCGGCAACGCTAGAGGGCGCGCGCCCGGTCAGCTACGGCGAGGAGGGCCTGCAGGTCGCCTTCCCGACCGAGATGACGTTCTTGAAAAAGAAGGCGGAGGGGGCCGACCGCCGGGACACGGTGGCGGCGGCATTTGCCGCGGTGACCGGCCACGGCTTGCGGCCCACCTATGTCCTCCTCGACGGAGAGGCGCCGCCGGATACGCCGGCGCCGGGTAGCGAGGAGGTCGACGAGGAAGAGCTGCTGGAGCGGCTGAAGAGCGAGTTCGACGCGGAGGAGGTCAGTTAGGTGGCACGTGGAGGCGGTCCCGGAGGCTTCGACATCCAAGGCCTGATGAAACAGGCCCAGCAGATGCAGGCGGAGATGCTGGAGGCGCAGGAGAAACTGAAAGACGAGGTCGTCGAGGCCAGCGCCGGCGGCGGCATGGTCAAGGTGAAGATGGGCGGCGACCTGACCCTGCGCGAGATCGTCATCGACCCCGAAGCGATCGACCCCGAGGAGGCCGACCTGCTCCAGGAGATGGTGCAGGCGGCCGTCAACGAGGGGCTGCGCGCGGCGCAGGCGCTGGCCGGCGAGAAAATGGGCGGCATCGCCGGCGGCGACCTCGGCGGGATGCTGGGCGGTTGAGCGACGGCCCGGCACCGCTCGCGCGCCTGGTCGCCGAGCTCTCGCGGTTGCCGGGCATCGGCCAGCGGACCGCGCAGCGGCTCGCCTTCCACCTCCTGCGCGCGCCCGACGAAGAGGCGTTCGCGCTCGGCGACGCGATCCGCGAAGTGAAGGAGAAGGTCGGCCTCTGCGAGGAGTGCTTCAACCTCGCCGAGGGGCCGCTCTGCCGGATCTGCGCCGACCAGAACCGCGACCGTTCGATGATCTGCGTGGTCGAGGAGCCCGCCGACGTGATCCCGATCGAGCGCACCCACGAATACCGCGGCCTCTACCACGTGCTCGGCGGCGCCCTCTCGCCGATCGACGGGGTCGATGCCGAAGACCTGAAGATCGGCGAGCTGCGGCGGCGGGTCGAGGGCGGTGGCATTGAGGAGGTCGTGCTGGCGACCAACCCGACGACCACCGGCGAGGCGACCGCCCTCCACATCGCCGAGATGCTGCGCGGCCAGGTGACGGTGACGCGGCTGGCCAGCGGCCTGCCGGTCGGCGCCGACCTCGAGCACGCCGACGAGGTCACCCTGGGCAAGGCGCTGGCCGGGCGAAGAAGCCTGGAATAAGCGAGCTGGATATCCGTCCTGGACGACCGTCGTCCCGCAAATAGCGGGTTTTCGCAGATCGGGCGTCCGCCGCTTTCGCGAAGGTCATGCCGTGCCTGACCAGTCCAATCTCGGCCGCCGCCGCGAAGACGGTTCCCCGGCGGGCCGCCTCGCGCTCAAGGTCTCCGAGCTGCACGCCGATCTTCTAGGCAGCTTGCACGAGGAGATTGGAACCAATGGAGAGCGGTTCGTCCAGGCGGCGCAGCGCCTTGCTGCCGAGTTCGGCTCGGTTACTGCTGCCGCTGTAGAGCTTGCTCAAGCTGAGGGAGGGCACCGGGGGGGTGCCTTCCGGAGCAAAGATGGGGAGGGCTCCTCAGGGACCCCCCTGACCCCCTCTGATGAATTTGAGGCTTCGGTTGAGGGACAGATCGAAGAACTTCCCAGTCTGTATCGGCCTGGCCATATGCGGCGGCGGTTGGAACAGCTGTTGGAGACCAATCGGCGGTATGGGCATCCGTTCGGGCTTGCTGTCTTCGACGCTTCAGGTCCTGGGGTGCGGCCACATGATGTGGCCGGCGGGCAAGAGACGGTTCTCTCGATCGTCGGCGCGGCTCTGCGCGACAGCATCCGCATCGTCGACGAAGCCTTCCGGCTCGAGGAGGACGCGATCTGCGTCCTCGCTCCCAACATCGGCACCGTCGAAGGGGTGCAGATGTGCGAGCGGCTGCTCGGCCAGCTCGACGACCTCGAGCGCGCGGGGGGGCTGCGGATCTGCATCTCCGCCGGCATCGTCGCCTGTCCCGACCACGGCGCCGACGCAGAAGAACTTCTGCACAAGGCGGACGCGGCGATGTGGCGCGCCCGCGCGGTTGGACAGCCCGTAGGCGTGGGCGCCTTGCAAGATCGCTAACAGTTTCTGCGAAATCTGTCGATAACTGGTGTAAACCCGGGTTTCGGGTGGGAGAATCCGCATCCGCCGTCGAATAGACGCGCAGTCCACCCGTTCGACCCTCTTATCTAAATGCCAGGAATCCGCACCAACGCCGCCGCCGAAGTCCTGGGCGTAAGCCCGAACACCCTGCGCAGCTGGGAGCGCCGCTACGGCTACCCGGTCCCGAAGCGGACCGTCGGCAACCACCGCAACTACGAGCTGGTCGAGCTGCAGGCCCTGCGCGACGCGCTGGCGGAGACCGGCAACATCTCCTCGGCGATCGAGCTGGCGCGCCAGCGCCGGCAGGCGCCGGCCAACGACGGCAGCCTCTTCGCCGCCTTCGAGAGCTTCGACGAGTCCGCCGCCGACCGCGCCGTCGAGGAGAGCCTCGCCCTGCGTTCGCTGGAGCGGACGGTGGAGGAGCTGCTGCTGCCGGCGATCGACAAGCTTGCCGCCGATCCCGAGCGCGAGGCCGAGCTCGAGTTCGCCGCCCGCTGGGCGACCGGCTGGCTGCACGGCGCCCGGCGCCTCGCTTCCGCCGCCGCGCGCCCGGCCGGGATCCTGCTGCTCGACTCCAGCCACGGCCAGGACGCCGAGGAGGTCTACACCCAGGCCCTCGACCTCGCCCTGCGCCGCGCCGGCTTCCGCGTCCTCGTCCTCTCCAACGAGCTCGGCGACGAGCGGCTCGGCCGCGCCCTCGGCGCCCTCGACCCGACCGCGATCGTCGTCTGCGGCCCCGGCGCCGACACCCAGAGCGCCGTCAAGCTGGTCCGCAAGATCCGCGAGCTCGGCTTCGTCGCCCCCCTCTACGGCTTCCGCGCCGACGGCCTGATCGGCGCCGCCGTCCCCTCCGCCGGCAGCCGCCCCAGCGAAGTAACCGGCATGCTCAACGCCGACCTCCGGCGTAGGGCAACTCAGGCTTTCGCCTAAGTCTCTGAAGGGGGAGGTGCCGGTGGGGGTCCCTGGGAGCACCTCCGCTGCGTGAGTCGCTGAAGGCTGTCGCCTCAGGCCGAGTTGGCGCAGCTCCATGCCAAGTACCCAGGGACCCCCACCGGCACCTCCCGTCCATCGAGCTGTGTTCGACGCTTGAGGTTCAATGGCTTTCTAGAGGACCCGTGAGCTAGCCGTCCTTGATTAGGTGTTGGAGGAGGGGGCGGGCACCCCCTTATCGGCACTTAGCACGAGGCGGGCTGAGAGCCCTCGGGCGACAGCCACAGAACGCCCCACCCGCCAAGCTGCGCCGAGAAGGGGGTGCCCGCCCCCTCCCTAATTAGCACCCGATCGGCGCTGCGGCGGCCTCTTCGAATCCTGCTGCCGCCATTCCGTCGAGGAGTTGGGTGACTCTCTCGGTGTCGAGATAGCCGTGGATCTCTACTCCCTTGCCCCAGCGCAGGCGGATCCAGTGGGCTCCCTGGTTGACGTAGGGGGTGCCGTCGGCGGCCTTGCCTCGGTCGGTCCACTCGATCGCGACGGCGGTGTCCCAGGGCCAGCCGCGGACGGCGACGTCGTGGACCTCGAACTCGATCTCCGGGATCAGGCGGTAGAGGCGCGCCAGCCACTGTTCGAAGGCCGCCCGCGAGTGGCGCTCGCCGCCGAGGGCGTTGTCGCCGGCGAAGACGTGGTGGACGTCCTCGGCCAGGTCGGCGCTCACCGCCTCGACGTCGCCGCGGCCGAGCGCCGCGAAGATGCCGCGGGCTTTGCGCTTGACGATCGCGCGGTAGAGCACGTCCTCATGCCTCCGAGCCGCCGGGGACCGGGGCGCTCGTGCCCTCGCTGATTCCCCAGCGCTCGTGCAGCCGCCGCAGCGGCGCCGGCGCCCACCAGTTCCACTTGCCGAGCAGCTCCATCAGCGAGGGCACGAGGAGGGCGCGGATGATGCTGGCGTCGATCAGGACCGCCAGCGCCGTGCCGACTCCGTTCTCCTTGATGAAGATGATCTGGGAGGTGGCGAAGGCGCCCATGGCGACCGCGAAGAGCAGCGCCGCCGCGGTGACGATTCGCCCGGTTCGCTCGAGGCCGATCGCCACCGACTCCGAGTCCGAGGCGCCGTTGTCGCGCGCCTCCTTGATCCGCGAGAGCAGGAAGACGGCGTAATCGGTGGAGAGGCCGAAGGCGACGGCGAAGAGCAGGATCGGCATCGTCTGCTCGATCGCCCCAGGAGAGGAGTAGTCGAGGAAGCCCTCGAGCCGGCCGTCCTGGAAGATCAGCACCAGCAGGCCGAAGACGGCGCTGAGGTTGAGGAAGTTCATGATCAGCGACTTGATCGGCAGCACCACCGAGCCGGTCATCAGGAAGAGGATCAGCAGGGTCGCCGACGATCACGATCGCCAGTGCGATCGGCAGGTGCTCGCTCCAGGCTCGACTGGAAGTCGACGAAGTCGGCGGTGGCGCCGCCGACCAGGACCTTCGGCGCCGGCGGGAGGCGGCAGGTCGCGGATCGCGTCGACCGTGCTCTGGCTCGCCTCGGAGGCGAACGGGTTGGCGGAGACGACCTGCACCGCCGTCACCCCCGGCGCCAGCCGCTGCGGCGGCGCCACTTCGGCGACCCCGTCGACGCCGCGGACCTCGTCGGCGAACTGGGCCGAGGCTTTCGGGCCGCCGCCTTCGACGTCGATCCAGATCGGGGTGTCGTGGTAGGGCGGGAACTGCTCGCTGACCGTGTCGTAGGCCTGGCGGGCGCTGGCCGACTCCGGCAGCACCGTCGGGTCGACGGTGTTGAACTTGATCTGCAGGAAGGGCAGCCCGAGGACGATCAGGAAGAGGGCGCTGACGGTCGCGACGGGGATCGGCCGGCGCATGACGAAGCGCGAGAGCCGGTACCAGAAGCCGTTCTGGGCAGGCCGGGCGTCGGCCTCGGCGCGGCGCTGGAGGAACTTCGGGGCGCCGGCGTTGACGCGGGCGCCGAGCAGGGTCAGCACCGCCGGCAGCACGGTCAGCGAGATCAGCGCCGCGAACAGCGCCACCAGGGCGCCGCCGAGGCCCATCGAGTAGAGGAAGCGCTGCGGGAAGACGAGCAGCGAGGCGAGCGCCGCCGCGACCGTCAGCGAGGAGAAGAAGACCGTGCGCCCGGAGGTCGCCAGCACCCGTCGCATCGCCTCCAGGCCGGGCCCGCTCTTGGCGATCTCCTCGCGGTAGCGGGAGACGATGAAGAGGCTGTAGTCGATCGCCAGTCCCAGCCCGAGTGCCGTGGTCAGGTTGAGCGCGAAGATCGAGATCGAGCCGAATTCGCTGGCGACCCGGAGGATGAGGAAGGTGCCGACGATCGCCAGGCCGCCGATCATCAGCGGCAGGACCGAGGCGACGAGGCTGCGGAAGAAGAGCAGCGAGAGCAGGAAGAGCAGCGGGAAGGCCAGCATCTCGGCCTTTTTCAGGTCTTCCTCGACCTGGTTGTTGACCTGCTCCTGGGCGACGGCGAAGCCGCCGACGACGACGCCGGGATGGGCGCGCAGCCGGTCGGCGATTTCGTCGCCGGCTTCCTGCAGCTCCTTGTCCTCGGTCGGCTTCAGGGCGACGGCGAAGTAGGTGGACTGCTTGTCCCGGAGACGAAGGCGGGGGAGCCGGTGTCGTAGTAGCCGTTGACCGAGGCGACGTCGGGGCGCTCGGCGACTTCGCTCTTCGAGCCGCTCGACCCGGCTGCCGGGTCGCCGGCGCGGCAACCGGGGCGTCCTCGACCACGGCGATCACCGCCGGCACCCGCAGCCCGGCGTCCTGCAGCCGCTCCCTCGCCTTCACGGTCTCGGTGCTCGGGTCGTCGGCGCCGTAGGGGTCGAGGCGATCGGCGACCGAGCCGCCGAGCGCGCCGGCGAGGAGGAAGAAGACGAGGGCGAGCAGACCCGACGCGGCGGGCGCTGCTGTCGGCGAGCCGGGCCAGGGAGTCGAACATCAGCTGCTCCTTTTGTCGGGAGCGGAGGCGAGGATCTGGGCCTCCATCCGCTCGCACCAATCGGCAAACCACTCGGTGAACTCGATGCCCGCCCCGCAGCACGATCAGCGGGAACGGGTCGCTCGATCTCGCCTTTCATCGGCTCGATCGCGCGCAGCCGCTCGTTGACCGCGAGCCGCGTGCGCCCGCATCGCGCGCAGGATCTCGACCGCCTCCTCGCGGGGCAGGGCGTCGGCGAAGAACAGCTTCAGCAGCCCTTCCTCGCGCATCTCGAAGGTCTCCGGCGGCTGCCGCAGCCAGGCCCGCAGCTCCTCCTCGCCGTCGGCGGTGATCTCGTAGACGGTCCGCCTGCGGCCGCCGGTGGGGGAGTCGGAGCCGACGACCAGCCCCGCCTCCGCGAGCCGCTTCAGCTCCGGATAGATCTGCCCGTAGCTGGCGGCCCAGAAGAAGCGGGTGGAGTTGTCGACCACGGCTTTGATCTCATAGCCGGACTGCGGCTCGTTGCGGACCATGCCGAGGATCACGTAGGCGGTCGCGCTCAGCTGCTCCATATCTCGGCCATATATATCGCTCCGATATATCCTGGAAGTGTGATGTCGATCACACCTATGGTCAGAGCGCTCAGTCGTCAGCCAACGGACCAGTGACGGAAGGAGCTCGAATGTCGCTTGACCAGAGCAAGGTCGGCCGGGTGGTGGCCGAACAGATGGAGGCGATCGAGAACGACTACGGCGAGGACTGCGAGATCGGCGACGTCTGCACGATCGTCGAGGTGGTCGGGCCGCACGGCTCCCACGTCCGCGTGCGCAGCAGCGACATGCGCCCCCACAGCGGCCTCGGCCTGATCCGGATGGCCGAACAGGCGATGCTCGGGAACCTCGGGGGCGCGGCCGAGTAGCACGCGGCGCATCCGACTTTCGCCACACCCGAGGGTCAGGGTCGGATGCGTTCAGAATCGGCCTGCGGGCTGGCGACTATCCTCAGACCTCGATGACCGGGGATGATTCTGACATCGTCGTGATGAAGTTCGGCGGCACCTCGGTGGCCGGCGCCGAGCAGATCAAGCGCGCCGCGGCGCGGATCGTCGCCGCGCGCGAGGCGGGCAACCGGGTCGTCGCCGTGCTCTCGGCCCGCGGCAAGACGACCGACGAGCTGGTCGCGCAGGCGCAGCGAGATCTCCGAGCGCCCGGTCGCCCGCGAGATGGACATGCTGCTCTCGACCGGGGAGCGGATCTCCTGCGCGCTCTGCGCGATGGCGATCCACGACATGGGCCACGAGGCGATCTCGCTGACCGGCTCGCAGGCGGGGATCGTCACCGACTCCTCCCACACCAAGGCGCGGATCATCGACGTCCGCGCCGACCGCATCCGCGAGGCGCTGCGAGGAGGACCGGATCGTCCTCGTCGCCGGCTTCCAGGGCGTCTCGACCGAGAGCCGCGACGTCACCACGCTCGGCCGCGGCGGCTCCGACACCACCGCGGTCGCCCTCGCCGCGGCGCTCGGCGCCAGCGTCTGCGAGATCTACACCGACGTCGCCGGCGTCTTCAGCGCCGACCCGCGGATCGTCCCCGACGCCCGCAAGCTGACCCGGTCGTCTCCTTCGAGGAGATGCTCGAGATGTCGGCCTCCGGCGCCGGCGTGCTGCAGCTGCGCTCGGTCGAGTACGCGCGCAACCACGGCGTCCGCATCCACTGCCGCAGCAGCTTCGAGGACGGTCCCGGTACCCTCGTCGTCTCAGAGGAAGAGACCATGGAGCAACCCGTTCGTAACCGCAGTCACCCATTCCGACGCCGAGGCGCGCGTGACGCTGACCGGCGTCCGCGACGAGCCCGGCGTCGCCGGCCGCATCTTCGGCGCCCTCGCCGACGCCAACGTCAACGTCGACGTGATCATCCAGAACGAGCCGGTCGGCGGCGACCAGCTCGCCGACCTCTCCTTCACCGTCGACCGCGCCGACCTGCCGACCGCCAAGGACACGATCGCCGGCCTCGGCGACGTCTCGCTCGAGGTCCGCACCGACGAGCAGATCGGCAAGGTCTCGATCGTCGGCGCCGGCATGCGCTCGCACCCCGGCGTCGCCGCCAAAGTCTTCCGCGGTGCTCGGCGACGAGCGGATCAACATCGAGATGATCTCCACCTCGCCGATCAAGATCTCGTGCGTCATCGCCGCCGACCGCGTCGCCGACGCGGTCAACGCGCTGCACAAGGCGTTCGAGCTCGGCGAGGACGCCGTCCGGCCCGAGGACCCGACCGGCCCCGACCACCGGCCGACGGTCGCCGGCTGAGCCGGCCCGCGCAGAACGATGGCCGGCGACGGATACAGGGTCGGAGTGCTGGGCGCGACCGGGCTGGTCGGGACGACGATCCTCGAGCTGCTGGCCGACCGCGGCTTCCCGGTCGCCGAGGTGCGGCCGCTGGCCTCCGAGCGCTCGGCCGGCAAGACGATCGAGTTCGGGTCCAAGGTGCTGACGGTCGCGAGGTCGTGAGCGAGGACTCGATCCAGGGCCTCGACCTCGTCCTCTCCTCGGCCGGCGGCTCGGTCAGCGCCGAGTGGACCCCGAAGATCGTCGCGGCGGGCGCCACCGTCGTCGACAACACCAGCTACTGGCGCATGCACGACGACGTGCCGCTGGTCGTCTCCGAGGTCAACCCCGAGGCCCTCGAGGGCCACAAGGGAATCGTCGCCAACCCGAACTGCTCGACGATGCAGATGGTCGTCGCCCTGAAGCCGCTCTACGACGCGGCCGGGATCGAGCGCCTGGTGATCTCCACCTACCAGGCGGTCTCCGGCACCGGCAAGGCGCGATCGACGAGCTGCGCGCGCAGGCGCGCGCCGTGGTCGGCGGCTACGACGTGCCCCCGCCGGAGATCTACCCGCACCAGATCGCCTTCAACGTGCTTGCCCAGGCGGGCAGCTTCCCCGACGGCGACGACCACACCGACGAGGAGCGCAAGCTGATCAACGAGACCCGCAAGATCCTCGGCGACGCCGAGATCAAGGTCAGCGCCACCTGCGTGCGGGTCCCGGTCGTGACCGGCCACTCCGAGACGGTCAACGTCGAGACCCGGGAGCCGCTTGACCCCGAGCGGGCCCGCGAGCTTCTCGCCGCCGCCCCGGGCGTGACCGTCGTCGACGATCCCGCCGCCGGCCGCTACCCGATGGCGATCGACGCCGCCGGCAAGGACGACGTCTTCGTCGGCCGCATCCGCCGCGACCCTGGCAACGAGCGCGCCCTCGACCTCTGGGTCGTCTCCGACAACCTGCGCAAGGGCGCCGCCACCAACACCGTCCAGCTCGGCGAGCTCCTGATCGAGCGCGGGTTGCTCGGCAGCGACCGCTAGTCCAGGTCCTCGGCGATCGCGCCGAAGCGAGAGACCAGCTCGCAGAAGAAGTCGCGGCGGGTGATCACGGCGTGGACCCGGCCCCCGGTGGCGATCGGGGCGATCAGGACCCGGTGGTGGAGGAAGATCTCGGCCAGGTGCGTGTCTGAGTAGTCGTCCTCGACGAGCACGTGATCCGTGGTCAGGTACTTGCGGATCGGCTCGGCACTGCAGTGGCTGCGCCGCTCGATCGTCTCGTCGGCCGAGCGCGAGATCATCGCCCCGGAGCCGAGCTCCCCGACGTAGCCCGGGAAGAGCGCCGCCATGAACTCGCGTTCGCCGAAGATCCCGGCGAACTTGCCGTCGGCGTCGACCGCCGGCAGCGCCGGCAAGCCGAGGTCGATCACGCGCCGCGCGGCCGGCCCGATCAGATCGTCCGCCTGGAGCGGCTCGATCTCGCGGAGGGTCTGCTTGATGATCGATTTCGACATCTCTCTCTCCTCAGATCAGGACGTAGCGGATTGCGATGTAGGCGCTGGCCAGCAGCATCGAGATGATCGTCGCAGGCAGCCCGACCTTGAGGAAGGTCATGAAGCTGATCGGCGTCCCGGCCCGCTCCGCCATCCCGGCGGCGGCGACGTTGGCGGCGGCGGCGATCAGCGTCGCGTTGCCGCCGAAGCATGCCCCGAGCGCCAGCGACCACCAGTAGGCGTCGTCGCTCTCGGTGCCGGCGGCGTGCTGCAGCTCCTGGACCACGGGGACCATCGCCGTCGTGAAGGGGATGTTGTCGACGACCGCCGAACCCAGCGCCGCCACCCAGGCGATCCCGAACAGCTCCGCGGTGCGACCGCCGCCGGTCAGGTCCTTGACCCCGTCGGCGATGTGGTCGATCGCCCCGGTCGCCTCCAGCGCCCCGACCATGACGAAGAGGCCGATGAAGAAGAAGAGCGTCGTCCACTCGATGTGGGAGAGCGCCTCCTCGAGGTCGACCTTGGTGATCAGCAGCGCGACCGCGGCGCCCGTGAGGGCGACGGTCGCGGGCTCGATGTGCAGGGCCTGGTGGGCGAAGAAGGCGAGGACCGTGAGGATCAGCACCGGCCCGGTGCGCCGCAGCTCCTCCGGGTCGCGGATCGAAGCTCTGGCGTTCAGCTCCATCACCGCCATCCGGTTGCGCTCCTCCACCTGCAGGCGGCTGCGGAAGACGAGGTAGAGCAGCGGGATCACGACCGCGAAGGTGACGACCACGATCGGTGCCAGGTTGACGATGAAGGCGTTGAAGCTGAGGCCGGTGGCGCCGGCGATGATGATGTTGGGCGGGTCCCCGATCAGGGTCGCGGTGCCGCCGACGTTGGAGGCGATCACCTCGATGATCAGCAGCGGCACCGCCTCGATGTCGAGGGCGTCGGCGAGCAGGAAGGTGATCGGCGCGATCAGCAGGATCGTCGTCAGGTTGTCGAGGAAGGCGGAGAGCAGCGCCGTCGTCGCCGCCAGGCTCATCGTCACGGCCAGCGAACGGCCGCCCGAGAGCTGTCCGGCGCGGATCGCCACGTAGTCGTAGACGCCGGTCTGCTGCGTCAGGTAGACGATGATCATCATCCCGACGAGGAGGCCGATCGTGTTGAAGTCGACGGACTCGATCGCCTGCTCCTGGGAGAAGTCGCCGACGAAGAGGACGACGATCGCGGCGCCCAGCAGGGCGACGTTGGTGCGGTGCAGCTTCTCCGCCGCGATCACCGCGAGCGCGATGAGGAAG
Organism: uncultured Actinomycetes bacterium; assembly: GCA_963779815.1. Lineage (GTDB taxonomy): Bacteria > Actinomycetota > Thermoleophilia > Solirubrobacterales > 70-9 > VAYN01. Next base: position 907,772 of record CAVZZR010000001.1, read on the forward strand.
GTTCCGACCGCGATTGCCATCAGCCGGAGCGTAGTCGTCGCAGGATCGGCGGCACGGTGACGGTGGTCGCGATCGACATCGCCACGATCACGGCAAAGAGCTCCTCCTCCACCACCCCGGCAGCAGCCCCGATGCCGGCGACGATTATCCCGACCTCGCCGCGCGGCACCATGCCGGCCGCGACGATCTTGGCTTCCCGTCGCTCGAGTCCGCGGGCGCCGGCCCAGGCACCGGCCAGCTTGGTGATCACGGCGACGGCGGTCACGGCCGCGAAGAGGGCAAGCGCGTCGGCGTCCAGCAGGGCCCCGAGATCGAGCTCGATCCCGATGAAGGCAAAGAAGAAGGGTGGGAAGAAGGCGTAGAGCGGCGCCACCTCGTCCTCGATCGGGTGCTGCTCTTTGGTCTCGGCCACCATCAGCCCGGCGAGGAAGGCGCCGATGATCGCCGCCAGCCCGATCTGCGCGGCCAGAAGCGCGCGACCCCGAGGCAGAGGATCACGGCGGGCAACAGCGGCGACTCCGAGAATTTCGGCTCCTGGAGGATTTGCGGTCGCCGGGCGATCAGCCTGGTGCCGCCGAGCGCGAAGAAGGCGACGAAGCCGATCGCCAGCCCGGCGACGACGAGCAATTCGGTCACCTGGAGGCCGCCCTCGGCCGCGATCCCGAGTGCGACCGCGACGAGGATCAGGGCGAGGATGTCATCGACGATGGCCGCGCCGAGGACGGTCCGGGCCGCTCTGGTGCGGATCATCCCGAGCTGGATCAGCGCCGCCGAGGTGATGCCGACGCTGGTCGCGGCGAGAGCGGCGCCGAGGAAAACGGAGGTCGCCGTGCTTTCGCCTAAGGCGAGGCCGAGGCCGATGCCCCCGGCAAACGGCAGGACGACGCCGCAGACGCCGACCGAGATGGCGGTCCTGCCGACCGCCCGCATCTCCGAGACCCTGGTCTCCAGCCCGACCCAGAAGAGCAGGAAGATGACGCCGAGCTCGGCGAACACTTCGAGGACTTCGCCAACCTCGACCAGCCCGAGCAGGGAGGGGCCGACAACTACGCCCGCGAGGATCTCGCCGACAATCGAAGGCTGGCCGATCCGCTTGAAGAGCTCGTCGCCGATCTTGGCAGCGAGGAGGACGACGAAGAGGTCGGTGACGACGCCGGCGACGTCGGTGGTTGCGGCAACTGGGAGCAGGATGGACTTTCGGGGTCGACAGTACGAGCGCCGACCAGTCTTCCCGGCTCACCGGGGGGGAGGCTATCGCGATTTAAGGCGCTGTTGCGGCGCTAGGCCGCGGCGCCGGCGGTGAGGCGGTCCTCGACCCAGCCGGTCGAGGCGATGTGCTTGCTCATCCCCAGCTCCTTCGGCTCGGCGCCGAGCGCCAGGCCGACCAGCTGCGGCAGGTGGAGGACGGCGAGGCCGAGGTCGCGGTTGACGACCTTGGCCGCCTCCGGCTGCTGCATGTCGAGGTTGAGGTGGCAGAGCGGGCAGGGGGTGACGAGGCAGTCGGCGCCGGCGTCGATCGCGTCGCCGACGTGGGTGCCGGCCTGGCGCAGCGAGGTCTCGCGGTTCATCGTGATCACCGGGAAGCCGCAGCACTTGCGGGCGCCGTCGTACTCGACGACCTCGCCGCCGAGCGCCTCGATCACCTTCTCGAGGTAGATGTCGCGGTCGGGGTACTCGCCGTAGCCGAGCCGCTCCTTCGGCCGCACGATGTAGCAGCCGTAGAAGGGGCCGACCCGCAGGCCGCTGAGCGGGCGCACGACCTGCTCGCTGAGGCGGTCGAGGCCGTAGTCCTCGACCAGCAGCCAGAGGAAGTTCTTGTTGGTGAAGCCGTCCTTGTCCTTCTCGTAGGAGAGGCCCTGGCCGGAGAGCGCCTCGTTGATGTGGGCGCGGTAGGCGGAGTCGGCGTCGAGCCGCTGCTGGCACTCCGACTGCGCGCCCTGGCAGGTCGAGCAGATGTTCATCATCGAGAGCCCGGTCTGCTGGGCGAGCGCGAAGGTGCGGGCGTTGAGCGTGTCGGCGAGCTCCTGGTTGTGCTCGGCGATCACGCCGGCGCCGCAGCAGTTGGCGCGGTCGAGGGTGACCAGCTCGATGCCGAGCTTCTCGGCGACCAGCGCCATCGAGCCGTGCAGCTCGGGGGTGAAGCCGCGCGAGACGCAGCCGGGCCAGTAGGCGACTTTGATGTTCTCAGCCATTTTTGACCTCCTGGGGGGTGTCCGGGTCGGTCGAGCGCTCGATGCCCTTCTCGACGTCGTCCTCGGCGAGCTCACCCTCCTCGCCCTTGATGTAGAGGTTGAATTCCTCGTTGTGCTCCTCGGCGTGGGCGAAGATCGCCTTGACCTCGTCCTGGTCGGGCAGCTTGTGGTGGACGCCGGGGATCAGCTTCGGCAGCGAGCGCATCTTGCCGGTCTTGATCCCGCGGATCGCCGTCGGGATCGAGCCGAGCATTTCCTTGATCGCCCGTTTGTTCGGTTTCAGCTTGCCCTTGAAGCCGGGGGCGAAGGACTCCTGCAGGAGCAGGGACTCGTCCAGGGTGCCCTTCTTCTCGATGATCTTGACGAAGGCGATCTCGTGGTCGTGGCCGCTGTTGGGGTCTTCGATCCCCTCTTCGCCCGCCTTGCGGCGCAGGCGCATGATCTGGTCCATCGGCGCCACGCCCTTGGGGCAGGCGTCGATGCAGCTGAAGCAGTGGGTGCAGTCGTAGATCCCGTGCGGGTCGTCGGCGAGGTCGTGCAGGCGCTCGTCGGTCTCGGCGTCGCGCGGGTCGCCGACGAAGCGGTAGGCCTTGGCCAGCGCCGCCGGGCCGATGAAGCCGGGGTCGGCTTCCATCGAGAGGCAGGAGGAGACGCAGGCGCCGCACTGGATGCAGGCCATCGACTGGGTGATGTCGATCATCGACTCCGGATCGACCACGTACTCGCGCTCGGGCGGCTCGCCGTGCGGGAGGAGCCATGGGGTGACGCGGCGGATCTTGGTCCAGTGGGTCGACTCCATGTCGGTGACCAGGTCCTTGATCACCGGCATGTTCCCCATCGGCTCGATCACGATCGAGTTGCCCTCGCCGCCCTTGCCGGTGGCGCTCGCCTGCTTGTCGGCAAGCTCCTGGGCCTCGCCGATCTGGGTCTTGCAGCCGAGCCCGGACTGGCCGTTGATCTTCATCCCGCAGGAGCCGCAGATCGCCGCCCGGCAGGAGCAGCGGACGGCGAGCGAGCCGTCGTCGCGGTCCTTCGCCTGCAGCAGCCCGTCGAGGACCGAGAGCGAGGGATCGAGGTCGACGTCGAACTGCTCCCAGTAGGGCCCCTCGCCGCTCTCGGGCTGGAACCGCCGGACTTTGATCGTGTACTCGGCCATTAGTAGGTCCTCTCTTGCGGTTCCCACTGCGTGATCGTGACCTCCGAGTAGGAAATCTCGGGTCCGTCGTCGGTCAGCTCGAGGTCGATGTGTTTGAGCCACTCCTCGTCGTTGCGCTCCGGGAAGTCGGTGCGGTACTGGGCGCCGCGGCTCTCCTTGCGCTCCAGCGCGGCGACGCAGGTGCACTCGGCGTTGTCGAGCATGTACCCGAGCTCGATCGCCGCAAGCAGGTCCTGGTTGAAGACGCTGCCGTGGTCGTCGATGTAGGCGGTCTTCGCCTCCTCCTTCAGGCGTCTCACAATCTCCAGCGCTTCGGTGATCCCGGCCTCGTCGCGGAAGACGGCGACTTTGGCGTCCATCGTCTGGCCGAGCTCGAGCTTGATCTCGGAGATCCGGCGGCCCGAGCCCTTCTCGCGGCCGATGACGTCGGCGATCATCGCCTCCTCGTCCTCGAGCACCTTGCGGGAGACGTGCGCGTAGTCGGTGCGCTTGGCACGGGCGGCGGCGTCGCGGCCGCTGCGCTTGCCGAAGATCAGCGTGTCCAGCAGCGAGTTGGCGCCGAGCCGGTTGCCGCCGTGGACGGAGACGCAGGCGGTCTCGCCGGCCGAGTAGAGGCCGGGAATGTCGGTGCGGCCGTCGACGTCGGTCTTGACGCCGCCCATCGTGTAGTGGTTGCCCGGCTTGATGTGAATCGGTTCGCGGGTGATGTCGACGCCGGCGAAGTCGCGACCGACGAGGACGATCTCGCGCAGCGCCTCGTGGACGCGCTTTTTCGGCACCACCGTGATGTCGAGGGCGACCGTCCCGTCGGGAAAGCCGCGGCCCTCGTTGATCTCGGTCTGCTCGGCGCGGGAGACGACGTCGCGCGAGGCCAGCTCCATCTTGTTCGGCGCGTAGCGCTCCATGAAGCGTTCGCCCTTGGCGTTGAGCAGGTGCGCGCCCTCGCCGCGGGCGCCCTCGGTGATCAGGAAGCCCTTGCCCGCCAGCGTCGTCGGGTGGTACTGGATCATCTCCATGTCCATCAGCTTGGCGCCGGCCCGGTAGGCCATCGCGATCCCGTCGCCGGTGCAGATCAGGGCGTTGGTTGAGGGCTTCCAGACCATCCCGTTGCCGCCGGTGCAGAGGATCACGCTCTTCGCCTGGAAGAGCTCCATCGAGCCGTCGGCGACGTTGCGGGTGACGACGCCGCAGCACTCGCCGTTCTCGTCGATCGCCAGGCTGCTGCAGAACCACTCCTCGTAGCGGGCGATCTGCTCGGAGTACTTCATCAGCTGCTCGTAGAGCACGTGCATGATCGCCTGGCCGGTGATGTCGGCGACGTAGTAGGTGCGGGCGGCGGAGGCGCCGCCGAAGGCGCGGGTCCCGAGCTTGCCTTCCTCGTTGCGGTGGAAGGTGACGCCGAGGTGCTCGAGGTGGAGGATTTCCTCCGGCGCCTCGCGGGTCATGATTTCGACCGCGTCCTGGTCGCCGAGGTAGTCCGAGCCCTTGATCGTGTCGAAGGCGTGGGACTCCCAGGAGTCGCCTGGGTTCAGCGCCGCGTTGATGCCGCCCTGGGCGGCGTTGGAATGGGAGCGGACCGGGTGAACCTTGCTGATGATCCCGACCGACACGCCTTCCTCGGCGGCGGCGAGAGCGGCCCGCTGGCCGGCGAGTCCGGCCCCGATTACGAGAACGTCATGGGATGGCACGGGGGCGGATGCTATAGCGGAGAATCCCGATTGCGTAGTCGGGATTCGTCACTTTGTAATTCGTCACGTTGTGGGGCCGGAGTGGCGGGAGGGATGGGGTGCCCATCGGCGGACACAGGTCGCCTATGGCTCCTGTTAAGTGTCCGGCGACGGGCACCCCATCCCTCCCGACTCGGGCCGCTCGGAGGCCCGTCGCTGATGAGCTACAGCCAGCGCTCGCCGAGGCGACGGACGGCCTTGTCGGAGAGGTTGATGGCTCTTTCGAGGGTGGAGAAGTCGACGTTCTCGGCGGTGTCGTTGGGCCAGTGGTAGCGGCCTGGCTGCTTTTTGTCGGTGCAGCTGCAGAGGGCTACGGTCTCGTAGCCGGCTACGCGGGGCTCGAGGGCGTCGGTGCCGTTGTAGGTGCGGAGGTTGGGGTAGAGCCAGACGCCCTCCTCCTCGGCGACCCTCTGGACGAAGCCGAGGGCGCGGGGCGGGTAGTCGCGCATCTTCAGGAAGCCCTCGCCCTGCAGCGCCAGCAGGTGGGTGGCGCCGAGCGTCTCCAGGCAGAGGAAGAAGGTGCTCTCGTGTGGCAGCTCGGCGAAATGACGCTCGCCGAACGCTTTCATCCCCTCGCTGAAGCTCTCCTCCGAGCCGCAGGAGAGGAGGATCACCCGGATCCCCTGCGGCGGGTCGGCGAGGAAGCGGCGGGCGAGGTCGAGCAGGGCGACGACGGCGGTGCCGTTGTCGTTGGCGGCGGGAACCGACTTGCGGGAGCCGATGTCGGCCATCGCTGCGACCGAGCCGAGGCCGAGGACGAGCCCCAGCTTGGTCAGCAACCGGCGGCCGCTGAGGGCTCCGAGCGCGGCCAGGACCGGGCCGCCGACGACCGGCGCCATCAGCGGCGGGCTGGTGTCGGTGCGATCGAGCATCCCGAGGCGGTCGGCGAGCTCGGGCAGCGCCGGGTGGAAGACGAGGCCGGAGTGGGGGGCGTCGTGGTGGGCGCTGATGACGACGGTGCGCTCGGCCTCCGGGTCGCCGAGCTCGCAGACGACGTTGTAGGTGGTGCGCCGGGGGAGGAGCCGACGCAGGCGGCGCCGAGCCGGGCGGGAAGTCGTCGGCCATCGCCGCCGCCGCGGTGGCGCCCGTCAGGGTCCCGAGCGCCCGCCGCCCGCGCAGCGCCGCCAGCGCGGCGAGAGTGCCGAGCGCGGCCCCGATCCCGAGCGGCCACCAGTAGGTCCCGTGCGCGTCCTCGGCCTCGATCCGCGCCTCGGCGCCGAGCTCACCGAGCCGACCGACCAGCCACTCGGCCGCCTGCCGCTCGCCGTCTGAGGCCGAGGGGCGCTCGATCCGCTCCAGTTCCTCGAGCCGCTCCCGCAACCAATTCGCTTCGCCGCCCATGGTTCGGGACGCTAGCCGCTTACCATGGGCAGATGTTCGGTGGTGGGTCGATCACCCTTTTCCGCTTCCGCGGGATCAGAGTCACCGTGGACTGGTCCTGGTTCATCGTCCTCTTCCTGGTCATCATCTGGATGAACGGGAACTTCGAAGACCTGCTGGGCGAATCCGGCAGCACCCCGTTCCTGCTCGCCCTCCTGGCTGCGATCGGTTTCTTCGGCTCGATCCTCCTGCACGAGTTCGGCCACGCGATCGTCGCGATGCGCAACGGGATCGGCATCACCAGCATCCAGCTCTGGATCTTCGGCGGGATGGCGCGGATGGACCGCGAAGCCGATTCGCCGGGGACCGAGCTGAAGGTGGCGCTGGCGGGGCCGGCGGTCACCGCCGCGATCGCGATCGTCCTCGGCGTCGTCGGGATCGCCGCCGCCGGCTGGACCGGATTCCAGGAGGCGGTGCTGCTGGAAAGCCGTTCCGGCGTCTCCGGCCTGATCGCGCTGATCGCCTGGCTGGTCTCGATCAACCTCCTGATCCTCGTCTTCAACCTCCTGCCGGCCTACCCGATGGACGGCGGCCGCGTCGCCCGCGCCCTCGCCTGGTGGAAATCCGGCGACCGCAACCGGGCGACCCGCTTCGCCGCCAATCTCGGCCGGCTCTTCGGCTACCTCTTCATCGCCGGCGGGATCGCCCTCGCCTTCGCCGGCTACGTCTTCAGCGGCGTCTGGCTGGCGCTGATCGGGATGGTGATCAACGGCTCCGCCCGCGGCGCGGCGATGCAGACGGCGCTGAACAGCCGCATCGGCGACGTCCGCGTCGCCGATGTGATGGACCGCGAGCCGGTGACGATCCCCGGCGACCTCAGCGTCGAGCGGGCCCTCGACGAATACTTCCTCCGCTACCGCTGGCCCTGGTTCCCGGTGGTCGACGCCGGCCGCCGCTTCCTCGGCCTGATCGAGCGCGACCGGGCCGACGAGGTGCCGGAGATCTCCCGCTCCAACTCCAACGTCTCCGAATACGTCGACCACGACATCGGCCTCTACGTCCGCGATGACACCCCCCTCGACGCCCTCCTCGCCAACCAGAACCTCCGCCGCCTCGGCGCCCTGATGGCAGTAGACGCCGACGGCCGCCTCAGCGGAGTGATCACGATCGAGCAGGTAGGCCGAGCGCTGCGCGACGCCACGCAAACCTCCGCATAGTCCGCAACTCCTCCCAAGACAGAGGGGAGAGAATCGAGCGCGGCAGAGCTTAGGGCCCCTATGGGGTACAAAAGGTCTGCCGCCGGGCAGCAGTTGGCGTCGTTGGCCGCTCGACAGCATGGTGTGGTGTCGATCCGGCAATTGCGGTGGTTGGGCTATTCACCCAAGACGGTCCGCCATGCGGTAGCGGCAGGGCGACTCCATCGCCTCCATCACGGTGTCTACGCCGTTGGGCATACGAACCTCTCGTTGCATGGACGGTGCCTGGCTGCGGTATTGGCGTCCGGCCCGCGCTCTCTCCTCAGTCACTACTCGGCCGGTTGGCTGCTGGGTTTGATTTCGACGCGACCGATCCCAATTCATGTGACGACGCCCCTACCCCGCAGGAAGCGGGACGCGATTCGCATCCATCACTCGCGGACCCTGATCGAAGACGACCGCGGCCTCGAGGAAGGCATCCCGGTCACCTCTGTCGCCCGCACCGCGCTAGACCTCGCGGCGATCATCCGCTTCCGCAACCTGCGTCGCCTGATCCGCCGCGCGGAGGAGCTGCGGATCTTCGACCTCACCGACTTCCGCTCTGTCCTCGCCCGCAACCAGGGCCACCGGGGTGCCGCGCCGCTGAGTCGGGCGCTTGCCCTCTACGAGCCACCACGGCTGACCCGCTCGGAGTTCGAGCGGGAATTCGTCGCATTGGCCGAGCGGGTGAGACTGCCTGCATTCGCCACGAACCTCAGCGCCGCCGGGTATGAGATCGACGTCTACTGGCCGGAGCTGCGATTCGGGGCGGAACTCGATGTCTATGCGACGCACGGCTCACCCGAACCCTTCGAGGAAGATCGTCGTCGCGCTGAGGATCTGAAGCTCGCCGGCGTCGAGCTGACGCGCATTACCGCTTACCGCTTCGAACATGAACCGCAACAGGTGATGGAGCGGGTCAGGCGTCTTCTCGAGCAACGCCGGGAGCAACTCGGGGCCGGGGCTGGTGAAGCGAACCGAAGCGCTAGGCGACAGCGCGGTGGCGCTCGATGATGCGGCCGAAGTCCACTCCCGGCGGCAGGGTGCCGAAGGCCTGGCCCCATTCGCCGGAGAGGCGGGAGGCGCAGAAGGCGTCGGCGACCGCCTCGTCGCCGTAGCGGACGAGGAGCGAGGCCTGCAGGGCGAGGGCCATGCGCTCGACGACACGGCGGGCGCGGAGCTCGATCGTCTCCAGGTCGCCGGGCAGATCGTCGCGCAGGGCGGCGGTGAACGCCTGCAGCCGCGGCTCGGCGGCGGCGCCCTCGCCGACCTCGGCGAAGAAGGCCTCCAGCGAGGCCGGGCTCTTGACCATCGCCCGGAGTACGTCGAGGCACTGGACGTTGCCCGACCCCTCCCAGATCGAGTTCAGCGGGCTCTCGCGGAAGAGGCGCGGCATCCCCGACTCCTCGACATAGCCGTTGCCGCCGAGGCACTCGAGCGACTCGCCCGCGTGGACGACGGCGCGCTTGCAGATCCAGTACTTGAGGACGGCGTTGGCGACCCGCTTCAGCCGCGCCGACTCCTCGTCGCCGGCGATCGCTTCGTCGTAGGCGCGGGCCAGACGCAGCGCCGAGATCGTCGCCGCCTCCGACTCGATCGCGAGGTCGGCGAGGACGTTTTGCATCAGCGGCTGCTCGACCAGCTCGCGGCCGAAGACCGAGCGGTGGCTGGTGTGGTGGATCGCCTGCGCGACCCCGGCCCGCATCCCGGTGGCGCCGCCGAGGACGCAGTCGAGGCGGGTGTGGTTGACCATCTCGATGATCGTCCGCACCCCGGCCCCCTCCTCGCCGACCAGCCAGGCCGAGGCGGCGTCGAACTCGATCTCGCTGGAGGCGTTGGAGCGGTTGCCGAGCTTGTCCTTGAAGCGCTGCAGGCGGAAGCGGTTGCGCTCGCCGTCCGGCGTCCAGCGCGGGAAGAGGAAGCAGGAGATGCCGCCGTCGGCCTGGGCGAGGACGAGGAAGGCGTCGCACTGCGGCGCCGACATGAACCACTTGTGGCCGGTCAGCTCGTACTCGGCGCCGGGCCCGCCGCCGTTCGCCGGCCGGGCGACGGTGGTGTTGGCGCGGACGTCGGTCCCGCCCTGCTTCTCGGTCATCCCCATCCCGGCCAGGGCGCCGCGCTTCTCCGTCGCCGGCGCGTTCGCCGGGTCATAGGCGGCCGAGAGGAAGCGCGGCTCCCACTCGGCGGCCAGCTCCGGCTGCGTGCGCAGCGCCGGGATCACCGAGTAGGTCATCGAGATCGGGCAGCCGATCCCGGCCTCGGCCTGCGACATGCACATGAAGGCGGCGCCGCGGGCGACGTGGGCGCCGGGCCGCGGGTCCTTCCAGGGGGAGGAGTGGAGCTCGAAACCGACCCCGATCCCCATCAGCTCGTGCCAGGAGGGATGGAACTCCGGCACGTCGATCCGGTTGCCGTAGCGGTCGTGGGTCTTCAGCTTCGGGCCGTTCTCGTTGGCCAGCCGGCCGAGCTCCTGGGCCGCTCCACTGCCGGCGTACTCGCCCGCGGCGGAGATCCGCTCCCGGTCCCACTCGGCCCCCTCGCGCTTCACCGCCTCGACCAGGACGGTGTCGGCCTCGAAGACGTTGTAGTCGACCAGCGGCGGCGGCTGGTTGACCACCTCGTGGTTGCCGAAGGTCTTGCGCTCGACGGTTGCCATCGAGTGCTGATTGTGCCATGCCTTGGCCGGTCAGCCAGAACGCCGGGCAGATAGCATCGCCCCCTCGTGGCGAAGATCAAGGTCGAGAACCCGGTCGTCGAGCTCGACGGCGACGAGATGACCCGGATCATCTGGTCGTTCATCAAAGAGCAGCTGATCCTCCCCTACCTCGACCTCGAGCTGGAGTACTACGACCTCGGGATCGAGAGCCGGGACGCGACCGAAGACAAGATCACGGTCGAGGCCGCGGAAGCGATCAAGCGCCACGGGGTCGGCGTCAAGTGCGCGACGATCACCCCCGACGAGGCGAGGGTCGAGGAGTTCGGCCTGAAGGAGATGTACCGCTCGCCGAACGGGACGATCCGCAACATCCTCGGCGGCGTCATTTTCCGCGAGCCGATCGTGATCTCCAACATCCCGCGGCTGGTCCCCGGGTGGACGAAGCCGATCGTGATCGGCCGCCACGCCTTCGGCGACCAGTACCGCGCCACCGACCTGGTGGTGCCGGGCGAGGGGACGCTGACCATGACCTACACGCCGAAGGACGGCTCCGAGCCGGTCGAGCTCGACGTCTACGACTTCCCCGGCGGGGGCATCGCGATGTCGATGTACAACCTCGACGAGTCGATCCGGGAGTTCGCCCGCGCCTCGATGCGCTACGGCCTCGACCGCGGCTTCCCCGTCTACATGTCGACCAAGAACACGATCCTCAAGCGCTACGACGGCCGCTTCAAGGACCTCTTCGCCGAGGTCTACGAGGCCGAGTTCAAGGGCGAGTTCGAGGCCGCCGGCACTCACCTACGAACACCGCCTGATCGACGACATGGTCGCCGCCGCCCTGAAGTGGGAGGGCGGCTACGTCTGGGCCTGCAAAAACTACGACGGCGACGTCCAGTCCGACACCGTCGCCCAGGGCTTCGGCTCGCTGGGGCTGATGACGAGCGTGCTGATGAGCGCCGACGGCAAGACCGTCGAGGCCGAGGCAGCGCACGGCACCGTCACCCGCCACTACCGCCAGCACCAGCAGGGCAACCCGACTTCCACCAACCCGATCGCCTCGATCTTCGCCTGGACCCGCGGCCTCAGCGCCCGCGGCCGCATGGACGACACCCCCGAGGTCTCGCAGTTCGCGGAGACGCTCGAGCGGGTCTGCGTCGAGACGGTCGAAAGCGGGAAGATGACGAAAGACCTGGCGCTGCTGGTGGGCGGCGGCCAGGAGTACCAGACCACGCAGGAGTTCCTCGCCTCGATCGACGAGAACCTCCAGCGGGCGATGGCCTGACGGCCTTCCACACCTTCCAAACCCCCGACTCCGAGGAGAGGATTCAGTGAGCACTTCCCCTGTCAAGGTCACCGTTACCGGCGCCGCCGGCCAGATCGGCTACGCGCTGCTCTTCCGCATCGCCAGCGGCCAGATGCTCGGCCCCGACCAGCCGGTCGAGCTCAGCCTGCTGGAGATCCCGCAGGCGATCAAAGCCGCCGAGGGCACGGCGATGGAGCTCGACGACTGCGCCTTCCCGCTGCTCAGCCGGATCGACATCAGCGACGACCCGAAGCAGGCGTTCGACGGCTGCAACGTCGGCCTCCTGGTCGGCGCCCGGCCCCGCGGGCCGGGCATGGAGCGCTCGGACCTGCTCGAGGCCAACGGCGGCATCTTCAAGCCGCAGGGCGAAGCGATCAACGCCGGCGCCGCCGACGACGTGCGGGTGCTGGTGGTCGGCAACCCGGCCAACACCAACTGCCTGATCGCAATGTCGAACGCCCCCGACGTTCCCCGTGAGCGCTTTACCGCGATGATGCGCCTCGACCACAACCGCGCGATCTCCCAGGTCGCCAACAAGCTCGGCAAGCCGGTCTCGGCGGTCACCAACATGACCGCTTGGGGGAACCACTCCCCGACCCAGTACCCCGACCTGGTCAACGCCAAGGTCGACGGCGCGAGCGCCTGGGACGCGGTCGACGACGAGGCGTGGATTGCCGACGAGTACATCCCGAGGGTGGCGAAACGCGGCGCCGAGATCATCGACGCGCGCGGCGCCTCCAGCGCGGCCTCGGCCGCGAACGCCGCGATCGACCACGTCCATGACTGGGTCCTCGGCACGCCCGACGGCGACTGGGTCTCGATGGCGGTGCCCGCCGACGGTTCCTACGGGATCGGCGAGGGAATCATCTGCGGCATGCCGTGTTCCTGCAGCGGCGGTGAGTGGAGCATCGTCCAAGGGCTGGACGTGCCCGAGTTCTCCCGCGAGCGGATCGACCGCAGCGTGATGGAGCTCCAGGAGGAGCGCGACGCCGTCAACCAGCTCGGTTTGATCTAGATAGTGGAGAAACCTCCAGTGTGCATCTGGAGGGAAAATGCAAAAAAAAGAGGCCGGCATCGCCGGCCTCTTTTTGAAGTAACGGTGAGTACGCTAACCAGCGGGGTAGTACTGGCGACCGTCCTTTTTCACCCTTCCCTCTTTCTCCAGATCGCCGAGGACCCGGTAGAGGTAGTTGGGCTTGATCTTCATCTGTTTAGCGACGTCCGAGGCACTGATGCCGGGCTGCCCCTCGATCAGTTTCACCGCCTGGTCGGCGCGGGTCCCACCCCGACGTTTACGACGGCGACGCGGTGCTCCGGTGGTAGTGGTGGCAGCGGATTTTTTCGCGCTGCCACGGGGGCGGCCGGGGCCGCGGCGGGTGGCTTTACCGCCTAGTGCAGCCAGGGCCTGCTCGGCCTTCTTGATCTGGTCCTCCAGCTCGCGAATGACCTTCTCCAGCGACTCGCGCGCGGTGTCCAGATGGTTGCTCGTGGGGGGCATCTAGTTCCTTTCCATCCAAAGTTAAGTAGTACCCAGGGACCAGTCTGCCAGAGTCACCCCCACTGTGACAGTTAAATGCGGGAACTCGAATGATTTGTTGGCGTCCAAGAGGCTCGTTCTGCCTGGCGCTCGGGTGAGATCCGGACCACCTTGCGCGCCAGTCCCACCCTCTCCATCGTCGCGATGATCAGCCCCGAGGGGTCGGGCTCCCACCGTTTCAGACCGTGCACGGCTGAGCGCGGGAAGGCGTGGTGGTTGTGGTGCCAGGACTCACCCAGCGACAGACCGAGTGACGCTCCGGGCCACCTGATGGACGAAGAAGAGTCGCACTAACCCACCCAGAGAAATCCGGTCAGGCATCGCCCGGGTGCCGCTGACGAGGTAGCCGGCCAGCGGGATCGCAAGGCTGGCGAAGATGAGCAGCGGAAACTGGCGGCTGGTCGTGCGCATACCTCCGTCCTCATAAAGGTCACGTGCGTACTTCTTCGGGGCGGCTTGTCGCTGGGATGACGAAGACCTAATCCCCCGGGCACCGAGCCGAGGCCTGGGCTACTGCCGGTACTTGCTGCGCTTCTTCGGATAAGTCCGGAAGACGTGATCCCAGATCGGCGTGGAGACGCCGTAGCCGTAGCGGTGGTCCTGGAAGTGGTGGCGCATGTGGTGTTCGCGCAGCCGCTTGCCGAAGTCCGTCTTGGGGACGAAGTGGTGCACGTAGTAGTGCGTGTAGTCGTAGAAGAGGTAGCCAAGGATGAAGCCGGCGAAGACGGGGAAGGCGGCGTCGCCGAGGAGCGCCCAGAAGCCGCCGAAGAAGAGGATCGCCAGCGGGATCGAGACCGACGGCGGCATCACCAGCCGCATCTTGTCGTTGGGATGGTCGTGGTGGACGCCGTGGATGATGAAGTGCATGCGGCGGCCGAAGGCGTTGTCGGGCTCCCAGTGGAAGACGAGCCGGTGCAGCCAGTACTCGGTCAGCGTCCAGACGCCGACCCCGGCCAGCGTCAGCAGCGCCAGCTGCCAGGCGGCGTAGCCGCGATCGGCCCCGAGCCACTCCATCGCCACCACCACCGGGACGAAGATCGCCGCCGGGATCGCGGGGTGGACGCGGGAGAAGAAGTTGAGGAAGTCGCTTTTGAAAAGTGGCGGAGAAGCGGAGAGCTTCTCGTTGCGGGAGTGACCCTCCATCACCCCCGATACTAGCGACGGCCACCCGCGTTTCCGCAAGACGCAGGGAAGCTGTGACGAAGCTGTTTCAAAGAAGTAGTGATTTGCGGAATCGGCCCCACGCGCGTACCCGGCGACGGTGCAAACATGCCGGCCGTGCCGCGCAAGCCAAAGCCGCCGACCTGTGAGGACTGCTATTTCCGCAAGAACCTCCTCTGCGCCCTGGAGCTGAACGAGGCCTGCACCACCTTCCGGCCGAACAGGCCCGAGGGTCTCGTCCCCCCAAGGCAGCCGGTGCTCCTCATGCGCGCCCCTCGCTGGGCTTCGCGCCCCGCATAGGACGCTCCTCCGGCGGGCGGCGACGATGCGGGACTCCCGCCCTTTTTGGCGGGAGGGCCGTATCGGAGACAGGACCCGCCGGCCAACCCGCACTATGTTTTGACCCGATGCCCCGCCGCGACCTCTACGTCGACTGGAGCCGCACCCGCTACGTGACCCGCCGCAGCACCGGCTTCTCGCCCAACGTCGACGTCTACTACTGCGGCGAACCGCAGCGGGCGGTGGTCAAGGTCGACCTCGCCGGCGTCGAGCTCTCGCGAGGTCGGGATCGAGGTCGGCGGCCGCCACGCTGGCGATCGCCGGCGAGACGCCACGTGCAGGAGACCGAGGGCCGCGTCTACCAGCAGGTCGAGATCCCCTCCGGGCCCGTTCCGGCGGGTGATCGAGCTGCAGGTCGAGGTCGACGCCGAGCGGCGCCGGCGCCACCTACGAGGACGGCGTGCTGCGGATCGAGCTGCCGCTGCGCGATCCCGCGCGAGACCACCGACAGCGTCCCGATCGGGCGCAAATGGGAAGCGCCGCCTGATGGAGGGCGCCCCGGTTCTCGAGGTGGTCGAGTCGCCGCTCGACGCCGAGGACGCGATCCGCGCCAACCAGCCGCTGCCGGAGGCGCTGCCGGTGCTGCCGCTGCGCGACACGGTCACCTTCCCGGAAACGCTGACCCCGCTGGCGGTCGGCCAGCAGCGCTCGATCCAGCTCGTCGACGACGTCCTCGGCGCCAACCGGATGCTGGTGATGGTCGCCTCCCGCGACCCCGAGAACGAGGAACCGGGCCCGGACGACCTCTACGACGTCGGCGTCGTCGGCGTCGTCGCCCGCATGGTCAAGGTCCCCGACGGCACCCTGCGCATCCTCGTCCAGGGGATGCAGCGGGTCCAGCTCGGCTCCTACGTCGCCGAGCAGCCCTACCTGGTCGCCCGGATCACCGAGCTGCCCGACGTGATCGAGCCGAGCGCCGAGCTCGAGGCGCTGAGCCGCAACGTCCAGCGCACCTTCTCGGAGATCGTCGAGCAGATCCCCTACCTGCCCGAGGAGCTGCAGCATGGCGGTCGCCAACATCGACGACCCGGCGGCGCTCGGCCACCTGATCGCCGGCGCGCTGCGGATCGGCACCGAGGAGAAGCAGAAGCTGCTGGAGGAGGTCGACGTCGGCAAGCGGCTGCGCCACCTCTCGCGGATCCTCGCCCGCGAGCTCGAGGTGGTCCAGCTCGGCACCCAGATCCAGTCCCAGGTGCAGTCGGAGATCGACAAGGGCCAGCGCGAGTTCTTCCTCCGCCAGCAGCTGAAAGCGATCCAGGAAGAGCTCGGCGAGGGCGACGAGCAGCAGGCCGAAGTCAAGCGAACTGCGGGAGCGGATCGAGGCGGCGCGAGCTGCCCGAGCAGGCCCTGAAAGCCGCCGAGCGCGAGCTCTCGCGGCTGGAGAAACTGCCGCCGGCGGCCGCCGAGCACGGCGTCATCCGCACCTACCTGGAGTGGCTGGTCGAGCTGCCCTGGTCGAAGGAGACCGAGGACAACCTCGACATCGGCCACGCCCGCGAGGTGCTCGACGCCGACCACTACGACCTCGAGAAGGTCAAGGACCGGATCCTCGAGTACCTGGCGGTGCGCAAGCTCAACCCCGACTCGCCCGGGGCCGATCCTCTGCTTCGTCGGCCCGCCCGGCGTCGGCAAGACCAGCCTCGGCCGCTCGATCGCCAAGGCGCTGGGGCGCGAGTTCGAGCGGATCTCGGTCGGCGGCGTCCGCGACGAGGCCGAGATCCGCGGCCACCGCCGCACCTACATCGGCGCGCTGCCGGGGACGATCATCCGCGCCCTGCGCGACGCCGGCTCCCGCAACCCCGTCTTCATGATCGACGAGATCGACAAGATGGGCGCCGACTTCCGCGGCGACCCCGCCTCGGCGATGCTCGAGGTGCTCGACCCGGCCCAGAACGACAGCTTCCGCGACCACTACCTCGACCTCGAGTTCGACCTCTCCGACGTCGTCTTCATCGCCACCGCCAACGTCCTCGACACGATCCCCGGGCCGCTGCTCGACCGGATGGAGACGATCGAGCTCGCCGGCTACACGCTCGAGGAGAAGCTCCACATCGCCCGCCGCTACCTGGTCCCGCGCCAGATCGAGGCCAACGGGCTGAAGCCGTCGCAGATCGAGTTCGCCGACGCGGCGCTGACGGCGATCATCGAGGAGTACACCCGCGAGGCCGGCGTCCGCAACCTCGAGCGCCAGATCGGCACCGTCTGCCGCAAAGTCGCCCGCGAAGTCGCCGAGGGCAAGGTCAAGGGCAAGGTCAAGGTCTCCGGCAAGAAGGCGCGCGAGCTGCTCGGCCGCCGCCGCGTCTTCGCCGAGCAGCGGCGCCGGACCAAGGACCCCGGCGTCGCCACCGGCCTCGCCTGGACGCCGACCGGCGGCGACGTCCTCTTCATCGAGGCGACCGCGATGCCGGGCACCGGCAAGCTGACGATCACCGGCCAGCTCGGCGACGTGATGAAGGAGTCGGCGCAGGCGGCGCTCTCCTACGTCCGCGGCCACTGGCGCGAGCGTCGCGCCCGAGGCTCGGCGAGGACTGGTTCGCCGAGCACGACATCCACATCCACGTTCCGGCCGGCGCGGTGCCCAAGGACGGCCCCTCGGCCGGGGTGGCGATGACCGTCGCGCTCGCCTCGCTGATCAGCGGCCGGCCGGTCCGCAACGATGTCGCGATGACCGGCGAGGTGACCCTGACGGGGCAGGTGCTGCCGATCGGCGGCCTCAAGGAGAAGTCGCTGGCGGCGCAGCGGGCGGGGATCAAGCGGGTGATCGTTCCCGAGCGCAACGAGGGGGACGTCGAGGAGATTCCCGAGCACGAGCTCGGCGACCTGGAGTTCGTCTTCGTCGACGAGGTCTCCAGGCGCTCGACGTGCCCTCAGCTGAGGCATGGAGGCCGGGTCCCGAGGGGCGGCCCTCGACGTCGCCATCTCCGAGGTGGCGCGCCGCGCTCGCGCGCTTCTGGATCGTCGCCGGGCTGACCGTCTCGGCGGCGGCGCTGCGCTTCGCCACCCTCGGCGTCCAGAGCCTACCACCACGACGAGATCGTCACCGCGAGCCGCATCCTGCGCGGCGGCTTCGGCCACGCGATGGACGCGGTCGGGTTTCAGCGAGTCGGCGCCGCCGCTCTACTACGCGCTGGCCTGGGTCTGGACCCAGGTGACCGGCACCGGCGAGTTCGGGCTGCGCTCGCTCTCGGCCGTGGCGGGGGTGGCGACGGTCCCGGTCGTCTACCTGGTCGGCCGCGAGCTGCGCGGCCGCCGCGCCGGGCTGATGGCGGCGGCGCTGGCCGCGGTCAACCCGATGCTGCTCTGGTACTCGCAGGAGGCGCGCGCCTACGCGCTGCTGCGCTCCTCTGCGCCGCTCTCGCTGCTCTACTGCGTGCGCGGCGCGCGAGTCCGGGCGCCGCGGCGGACTTCGTCCTCTGGGGCGTCGTCTCGGCGCTCGCCCTCGCCACCCACTACTTCGCCGTCTTCCCGCTCGTCGCCGAGGTCGTCCTGCTGCTGCGCCGCCGACGCGGCGAGCGTCCTGCCGCGGGCTCTGGATCGTCGCCCTCGCGGCGTGCTGCTGGCGCCGCTGGCGATCCACCAGATGTCCTCGGCCACGCCGAATGGATCGGCAACTTCACGCCTCGGCCACCGGCTCTGGGAAACGCGGCGACCTTCGTCACCGGCGAGACCGGCGACATCATCGGCCAGCCCGAGCGGCCGGCGCTCGCCTTCGTGCCGCTGGCGCTGCTGCGCTCGCCGCCTTCGCCCTGCTCGCCTGGCGCGGCGACCGCGACGAGCGCCGCGCGGCGGCGCTGCCGGTTCTGCGTCGCGGCCGGCTGCGATCGCGGTCCCGCTGCGCTGGCGCTCGGCTCGCGCCGGCAAGGACTTCGTCCTCGCCCGCAACCTGATGCCGGCGCTGGTGCCGCTGCTGGTCGCGCGTCGCGATCGCGGCTCACGGTCGCGCGCGCGCGCCGGCTCGGCGCCGCCGTCGCGGTCGCCCTCTCGCTCTACTCGCTCGGCTTCTGCGTCTGCGCCAGCACCGTCGCCGACCTGCAGCGACCCGACTGGGACGCGGTCGCCGAGCGCCTCGGCGAACCCGACGCGGCCGCGGGCGACGGTCACCTGGGTGCTCGGCGAGGCGCCGCTGCGCTACTACCTCTCGACCGGCGCGATCCAGGTGCAAGCCTCGGAAGGCTACCGACTGGCTGGTCCGCGAAATCGACCTTCGTCTCCGCACGGCGAGGCGCCGCCGCCGCCGGCCCGCCTGCTCGGCCCCGGCTTCCGCGAAGCCGGCCACGAAGCGGTCGGCCGCGCTGTTCATCCGCCGCTACCGCTGCCCGGTCCGGGCCTGGCGCCGCTGCGGCTGCGCGGCCTGCGCGACGCGCAGATCGAATTTCCGAAACAACGGCGTCCTCCTAGACGGGGTTGGCCCAGGCTGACCTGACCGGCGCATGCCGGCGTCCTCCCTCGCTTGTGTGCAGAGCACACGGCGCTCACTGCGTCCTTGGCCTGCTTGGTCACGCTCACCCGGGTAGAGGGTTATTCTGCGTATTGCTACGGAATCCAGCGAGGAGATGGCATGAGCAAGACGAAGACCGCGCGCGCCGGCGATCTTTACGAGACCGCCCGCGAGAACCCCTACGTCAGCGACTGATCGAGGACGACGAACTGCGCGACAAGCCTCAAGGACGCCTTCGAATCGGCGCAAGAGCGCCTACGGTCGCGCGACCGGCAACGGCAAGGGCACGGTCAAGGCCGTGACCAGCGACAAGAAGGTCCAGAAGGACCTGCGCAAGGCGGCCGAGAGCCTGCAGGAGGCTTCCGAGAGCCTGCGCGCGAAGCCGAAGCGCAAGGGCGGCATCGGCAAGCTGCTGCTGATCGCGATCGTCGGCGCCGTGATCGCCCTGGCGGTCAGCGAGGGCGCCCGCAAGGCCGTGCTCGACGCCCTCTTCGGGGCCGAAGAGGAGTTCGAGTACACCCGCACCACCAGCATCAACGGCTCCTGAGCAGGGCCTAAGCTAGTCTGATGGAGGCGGCGACCAAAGAGCGGGAGCTCAGCGGCGACAAGGCGCAGCGCATCGTCGACGCGATGCGCGATCAGCGTCGCCCGCGCGGCGCCGCCGGCTCGACCTTCGAGCACGTCGCCCGCGAGGCCGGGCGTCAGCCGCGGCCTCCTCCACTATTACTTCGGGACCAAGGAGCGGCTGCTGGTCGAGGTCGTCCGCCGCGATGCCGAGCTGCGAATCGCCCGGCTCGACGAGCGGCTGGCCCGGGCGAAGAGGGTCGACGACGTCGCTCGACGCCCTGGTCGCCAGCCTCACCGACATGATCGAGAACGAACCCGGGCTTCTTCCTCCTCCTCTACGAGCTCTTCAGCGCCGGCCGCCGCAACCCCGACATCCAGCGCGAGGTCGGGCAGCTGTTCGAGAGAACCCGCTCCCACGTCGCCGAGGTGCTGCGCAGCAAGGAGAGCGAGGGCGTGCTGAGCCTGCGCTTCCGGCCGAGGACGTCGTCTCCTACCTCTTCGCGCTCGGGGACGGGTTCGCCCTGCAGGCGCTCTCCGATCCCTCGCGGGACACCAAAGGGGCATTCGGCGTCGGAGTCGCCTCGGCGCGGTACCTGCTCGTCGCCGAGTAGCGGCGGTCCCGCCGGCTACAACCAGCCGGCGCGCTTGAAGCGCCAGTAGAGGAAGAGGCAGACCGCCGCGATCAGGGCGAGGACGCTCGGGTATCCGAGCCTCCACTCCAGCTCCGGCATGTGCTCGAAGTTCATCCCGTAGATGCCGGCGATCATCGTCGGCACGACGGCGATCGCGACCCAGGCGGAGATCTTCCGCATGTCTTCGTTCTGGCGCATCGAGACCTGGGTGAGGTTCGCTTCCAGGGCGCTGTCGAGCAGCTGGCGGAAGTCTCGATCCGCGTCGCCACCCGGGCGAGGTGGTCTTGGACGTCGCGGAAGTACTCGTGCAGCTCCCGTCGGGATGACGTCGAAGCTGCCGCTGCAGAGCTGTTCGAGCGCTTCGCCGAGCGGCACCGCGGCAGCCTGGAACTCGAGCACCTCGCGCTCGAGCTTGTAGATCCGCTCGGCGGGTTGCTGGCCTCGCCGAAGACCTGCAGCTCGACTTCGCGGAGTCCTCGTCGAAGCCGTGGGCGGCCTCCATGTAGCGGTCGACGACGTGGTCGACGATCGCGTAGAGGACGGCGCCCGGCCCCTTCGCCATCAGGTCGGGCCGTTCCTCGAGCCGCTTCCGCACAGGTCCCAGATCGCCCTCCCCGTGGCGCACGGTGATCACGAACCCGGGGGCGACGAAGACGAGATCTCGCCGATCTGAATCACCTCGTCAGGGTCGACGTACCGAGCGGTCTTCACCACCACGTGGAGCGTCTCGCCGTACGCCTCCACCTTCGGCCGCTGGTGCGCCCGCACCGCATCCTCGACCGCCAGCTCGTGCAGCCCGAACTCCGCCGCGACCGCCTGAAACTCCTCCTCCCCCGGCTCGGCGACCCCAATCCAGACGAAGGCCCCCTCCTCCCTGGCGGCCTCGCCGGCCGCTCCACCGAAAGCTCGCCTTCCCGCCGCCTTCCCCCCTCGTAGGCCGCGCAGTCGACGATCATCGGGCCAGAGTACGGGGTGAGAAGGTCGCGGTTTCGTCTGCAGCATCAGACCCTCGTGAGAATCGATCTGCTGATATGCAGGGATTCCTGAATGATCAGAATGCAACCCTCCCGCCTGGCCGATTAGACGATAAGAAGAGGGGTAGCCGCGTATGTAGTATGGGTCGCGTGGCGCAAGGGATTTATGACCAGGAGCTTGATTTCTCCTGGGTGGAGCGCGTCCGCCATGCCCCTACGAAGGTGGCGGATGAGGCACAAGAATCAGCGGAATGGCATGCCCCTTCCTTCGTGTGTAAGCGGGATCTTCCAGGTCGCCGCCGAGCATTTCTCGCCGGTATGGGCGGAAGCGTTGACTTCCTCGGCATCACGCGACTATGGCAGCACACGACCTTCTATCGGATCCGAGAGCTGCCGCCGAATCGAGCTAATGCTCTAGCGATTTACGGTGACTGGTGCGCTGTGGGTGCCGATTTGCATCGGGCAGTTCAAGGTTTCGAACGTACCGAGCTGGATCACATCGAGATATCGAAGCGATAGATTTCCCATGAATGGAGGGGGAGATCGTTTCCGGCGGGAGTTCGCCTGAGCCACATCGTCCACAGGGGACCGAGGCTGATACGGCTGAGCGGATAGTCGCTGGCCAATGGTCGGGTCCTCTGCCGCCTCCCGCGGCCTTGGAGCAGTTTGAGCGTTCCGCGCCTGGAGCGGCCGACCGAATTCTCGGGATGGCTGAGCGCGAGGAGGAGCATCGCCACAACCAGGAGAAAGCAATGCTGCGCTCCGACGCTCAAGCGCGAGCTCGTGGTCAATGGATGGCGTTTCTTGTTGCGCTCGTGATCATCATCGGAGGCATTTGGCTGATCTACAAGGGAAAACAATGGGAGGGGCTCGTTGCCGTCTTAACGCCTCTGGCAACCCTTGTCGGAATTTTCATTTACTCCACCAGCGACCTTGGAGACGAGTAGAGCCTGCAGGGGATTTCGCGCGTCGGTGCCGTAGCCGACCCCAGGTCTACAGAGAAGGGATAGGCGTGATGCCCCTCACGTAGTGATGCGGCTCACAGACTCCAGTGCTGGTGACCGGGGAGGCTGGCGGGCAGGCTTAACCCGGCGACGAGGAGGTTCTGGTGATGAAAGACGCGATGAGGTCCCTGGCGCAGTTCCTTGGCAGGCGCCGCAAGTTTGTCGTCGGGGCCTGGGTGTTGATCGTCCTCGTTGCGTCTCCGTTCGCGATGAAACAGACCGACCACCTGACCGGCGGTGGCTTCGACGTGCCGGGCAGCCAGTCGATGAAGGTGAGCGAATCGCTGCAGGAAGATTTCGGCTCGCAGGCCGACGGGATCGCGGTGGTGCTGAAGGCGGAACCGGGCGCGACCGCCGCCGAGCGGTCGCAGGCGGTCACCCGGGTGCGCAAGGAGGTGGCGACGCTCGACGACGTCACCCTGCCCCCGGCCGCGATAGTGCAGGCGCGGCGGCAGCTGCAGGCCGGCGAGGACGTGGTCCTGGTGCCGCTGCGCAGCAGCCTCTCCTCCGACGAGCTGATCGACCCCGCCGCCACCCTGCGCGAAGACCTCGACCCGGGCAGCGCTGAGGCCGGCGTCACTCCCTACCTGGTCGGCCAGCCGACGATCTGGGCGGGGATGCAGGAAATCTCCAAGGAAGACCTCTCCAAGGCCGAGGGAACCGGGTTCCCGATCGTCGCGATCATCCTCCTCGTCGTCTTCGGCTCGCTCGCCGCGGCGGCGCTGCCGCTGGCGCTCGGCTTCGTCAGCGTCTTCGTCACCGGGGCGCTGATCTACTTCATCTCGCTGGAGATGACGACCTCGGTCTTCGTCACCAACATGGCCTCGATGATCGGGATCGGCGTCGCCGTCGACTACTCGCTCTTCATCCTCGCCCGCTACCGCGAGGAGCGGGAAGCCGGCCACGAGCTGGCCGAGGCGCGGGCGCTCTCGCTCTCCACCTCGGGTTTGGCCGTCACCTTCTCCGGCCTCGCCGTGATCATCTCCCTCGCCGGCCTCTGGATGGTCGACAACCAGGCGCTGCGCTCGATGGCGCTGGGGGCGATGACCGTCGTCGCCGTCTCGATCCTCACCGCGACGACGCTGCTGCCGGCGCTGATCGCGATGCTCGGCGACCGCGTGTTGCCGGGCGGCGTCGTCGGCAAAGTCGAGCGCTTCTTCCAGCGCCGCTTCTACCGGCGCAAGACCGCCGCCGAGGCCGCGACCGAGAAAAACCGCTTCTGGCGCGCCTGGACCGTGCGGGTGATGGCGCGGCCTTGGACTGCGGTCATCGGCGTCTCCGCCGTGCTGCTCTTCCTCGCCAGCCCGCTGCTCTCGCTGGAGACCGGGACCGAAGCGATCGCCCAGTTCCCGAAGGACTCAGACGTCCGGGTCGGCAACGAAATCGCCTCCGAGCAGCTGAACGGCGGCACCGACCCGGTCCAGATCGTCGCCAGCTTCGACGGGCCGGTCACGGGCGCCGACAAAGCAGCCGTCGCCGCCTTCACCCGCGAAGTGAAAGGCACCACCGGGGTGAGCGCCGTCGGCCTTCCCGCCTACGCCGGCAACGACGTCCTCATCCAGGCGACGCCGAGCGCCCCCAGCGAGTCCGACGCGGCAGTCGCCTTGGTCGGCCGCCTCCGCGACACCGTCGTCCCGGCCTCGGCCCTGGCGCAGCAGGCCGAAGTCAACGTCGGCGGCGAGACGGCCCGCGGCGACGACGTCCGCCACCAGGTCGGCGGCTCGATGTGGAAGATCATCCTCTTCGTCCTCTCGCTCAGCTTCCTCGTCCTGATGGTGATGCTGCGCTCGCTGATCCTGCCCCTGAAGGCGGTGCTGATGAACCTGCTCTCGATCGGCGCGGCCTTCGGCATCCTCGTCGCGATCTTCCAGTGGGGCTGGCTCGACGGCTTCCTCGGCTTCGAAAGCCAGGGGGCGCTGGACACGATCAACATCCCGCTGATCTTCGCGATCGTCTTCGGCCTCTCGATGGACTACGAGGTCTTCCTGATGTCGCGGATCCGCGAGCGCTACATGGTCCACGGCGACAACGAACGCGCCGTCGCCGAGGGTCTCTCGACCAGCGCCCGCACGATCTCCTCGGCGGCGCTGATCATGACCTCGGTCTTCGCCGTCTTCGTCCTCACCGGCGTCCCCTCGATCAAGGAGCTCGGCCTCGGCTCGGCGGTGGCGATCGCCCTCGACGCCACCCTCGTCCGCCTCATCCTCGTCCCCGCGGCGATGAAGCTGATGGGCGAGTGGAACTGGTGGTTCCCCAGCTGGCTCGACCGCCTGGTCCCGGACTTCAGCTTCGAGGGGGGCGAGTCAGAGCCCGAGCCGGCGAAGGCTTAGTGGCAGGGACGGAGGCGGTGGGGGTCTCCGGGCGCACCTCCGCCGCGGGAACCGCAGGAGG
This sequence comes from uncultured Actinomycetes bacterium, assembly GCA_963779815.1. GTDB lineage: Bacteria > Actinomycetota > Thermoleophilia > Solirubrobacterales > 70-9 > VAYN01. The sequence continues at coordinate 932,404 of CAVZZR010000001.1, forward strand.
CTGACGCCTCAGAAGCTAACGGCGCGGCTCCGTGCTCAGTGCCCGGAGACCCCCACCGCCTCCGTCCGCGACGGGTTGCGGGGTTCGGTTTGCACCTATGACGTGTGCGAAAGGAACCACGGAACTACAGATCCGATGGTGGGAGGGGTTGGGTGGGGGTCCCTGGGTACTTGGCACGGAGACCGAGCGTTGCGGTCTGCGGCGACAGCTGTCCCCGACCTGACTCGGCGGAGGTGCTCCCAGGGACCCCCACCCAACCCCTCCCCGAGCAACCCCTGGCTATTCAGCCAATTAGGATGGGCCAATGAACGGGGATGAGATTGCTTTTGCCGGTGCCGCGCGGCAAGCCGAGATGGTGCGGGCCGGGGAGGTTTCGGCGACGGAGCTCGTCGGGCTGCACCTTGATCGGATTGCTCGGCTTAATCCCGAGCTGAACGCGTTTCGCAAGGTCTTCGCCGAGAAGGCGATGCTGGAAGCCGAGCAGGCCGAGGCGCGGGTGAGGGCTGGTGAGGAGCGGCCGTTGCTGGGGGTGCCGGTCGCGCTGAAGGACAACCACAACGTCGCCGGGGAGCTGACGACGTTCGGGACCGACGCCTTTCCCGAGCCGGCGGCGCGGGATGACGCGATGGTGCGGCGGCTGCGTGAGGCCGGTGCGATCCTGGTCGGGAAGACGCTTCTGCCGGAGCTGGCGATGTTCGGGTTCACGGAGTCGGCCACCTACGGCGTCACCCGCAACCCCTGGGACCCGCAGCGCACTCCAGGCGGCTCCAGCGGGGGCTCCGGCTCGGCGGTTGCCGCCGGCCTCGTGCCCGTCGCCTCGGCATCCGACGGCGCCGGCTCGATTCGCATCCCGGCTGCCTGCTGCGGTCTCTTCGGCCTCAAACCCCAGCGCGGTCGCATCTCGCTTGACCCCTTCGTCCAGCACTGGAACGGCCTTTCTGTCAACGGCTGCCTCAGCCGCAACGTCGCCGACACCGCTCTTTGGCTGGACGTCACCAGTGGCGGCTCGCAGGAGCCGGGGGCGCCGCCACCGCCCGAGCGCCCCTTCGCCGAGGCTGCGGGGACGCCGCCGGGCAAGCTGCGCATCGCCTTCACCACCAAGCCGCCTCCTTCGGCGATCCCCCCGACCATTGACGAAGATGCGAAGGGGGCGGTCGCGCAGATGGCAGAGACCCTGCGTTCGCTCGGGCACGAGACCGCGGAGCAGGCGCCTGACTGGGGAATGATCGGCAACAACATGATCCCCCGCTACCTCCGCGGCGGGGCCGAAGACGTTGCTGCGACTCCCCAGCCGCACCGGCTCGAACGTCGCGCCCGCGGCTTCGGGCGGCTCGGCCGGATGGTTCCCGAGCCCCTCTTCCGGAAGGCGCTGAAGGAGCAGGCGACCGACGCCGAGAGGGTCAACGGGATCTTCCGCTCACATGACGTGCTGATGACGCCGGTGATGGGTGGGACCGCCCCGCCGGTGCGGAAGTGGGAGGGAATGGGCGCCCTGCGGACCGTGATCGGGATGGGCCGCTTCTATCCCTACTGCGTCCCCTGGAACCACCTCGGCAACCCGGCGATGTCGGTCCCGGCCGGCTTCAGCAGCAGCGGCCTGCCGCTGGCGGTCCAGATAGTCGGTCGCCCCGGCGACGAGGCGACGCTGCTCTCGCTGGCCGCGCAGATCGAGGCTGAGCGTCCCTGGGCAGACGCCCGGCCGCCGTTCTCCTAACGCGCCGCCGCTCGCCTCCTCCTACGCCTCGCCGCAGTTGCCGCAGCGGGGCGTCCCGACCCGGCGCTCCTGCCCGCAGCTGGAGCAGGCGGCGATCGCCGCGCGCCCGCAGCCCTCGCAGTGGGAGGTGCCGCGGAGGGGGAAGCCGCAGAAGGCGCACTCCCCGCGCCGCACCCGCCGTGCCGGCACGCGTTTGGCGAGGAAGCGCTGCAGGGCGACGAAGGCGACCAGCGTCAGGGCGATCCCGGCGATCGAGATCGCCAGCGGCCCGACCTCGTCGAAGGCGAGGTAGCTGTCGGTGTAGTCCGAGGCCATCACGACCGCCAGCACCGCCGTCGCCCCGGTCAGGGCGAGCGCGGCCGGCAGGTAGCGCGAGTTCCGCGAGCGCAGCCGGATCAGCAGGCGGTATGAGGCCGCCAGCATCCCGATCAGCAGGGCGAGGCGGAGGAAGAAGACGATCCGGTCGTGCTTGGTCTCTTCGTCGTCCCGTTCGGCGGCGGCGTCTTCCCGCAGCTCGTCCGCGTGCGCTTCCGCCTGCGCCGCCGCCGGCGCGGTGCGCGCCGCGGCGGCGCTCGCGGCCTTCACCTCTCGCGAGGCGGCGGCGAAGGCGGCCTGGGCCGATTCGTATTCGGACTGCAGCTCGGCCGCGGGTTCGCCGGCGTCGAGCGCCGTCCGGTAAGCCTCGCGACGGATTTCGAGCTGGTGCGTCGCCGCCTGGCGGTCGCGTTCGGCGGCCGCGACCTCACGGTTTGCTTCCCGGTGCCGCGTCACCGCCGTCAGTTCGCCGCGGTCGATCAGCGCCTGGTTCGGAAGGTAGGCGCTCGTCTCCGGCTTCGCGACCTCGTCGAGCTTGACGTAGGCCCAGACGGCGCCGATCGCGATGAAGACCGCGAGGACGACGGCGAGGACCTTCTCGGCGGTGCTCGTCTCGATCTCGCCGTCCCCCACCCGGCTCCCCGCCGGTCGGAACCTGCTCTTCTTCTCACTCATCTCGACTCTCCTTCCCTGCCTCCGGGAGGCGGATTCGTCCTCGGACGGAGCTCGACGACGAGCTCGCAATCGAGAGCAGTGGCGATACGGGCCAGGGTGTCGATCCGCGGCGGCCTTTTCCCCCGCTCGATGCGGGCTATCGCCGACTGGGTCGTGCCGCAGAGCTCGGCGAGTTCGCGCTGGGAGATCCCCCAGGCGGCTCGCCGCTCGGCGACTCGTTCGGCGATCAGGCCGAACAGCTCTCGGTCGTCGGGACCAGACATAGCAATCTTGCTATGTATAGCAAGATTGCTATGTGAGTTGAAGCTGTCCGGGCGAAGCTGCCTAGTTGAAGACCTTGCGGAACCGGGCCAGGTCGCGGACCTTGCCGCGCGGGCGCAGGCGTCGCTGCAGCATCATCTTCAGCTGGTTGGCGTCGGGTTTGCCGGCGGCGATCCAGTCGGCCCAGCTGGTCTCGATCGTGACGTTGGCGCTCGCCGCCAGCCCCGGTTCGGCGCGGGTCGAGCCGTTGTCGAGGACGAGGTGCCACGGGTCGGCGTCGCTGAAGCGCCACTGGACGACGAACGGGGAGCCGTTGGCGGCGGCCGGGTCGGCGACGCGGCTGATCAGGTCGAAGTAGAGGCGCTGGATCTCCGGGTCCTTGCTTGGCGGCGGCCCTTCCGGGGAGCCGATCACGCCGGCCATCATCATCTCGACCTGGCGCTTCGCCACCTCCGTCTCGTCGTCCTCGGGCGGGAAGGGGAAGACCCCCGGCGGCATCTCCTCGGTCGGGAAGCCGATCGTCCGCCACCTCTGGCGGATCAGTTTCATCCCGAAGGCGAAGATGTCCTCGAGCGAGAAGCCGTAGCACTCGGTGTAGGAGCGGTCCATGTTCGGCGGCGTGAAGACGGCGGGGCCGTAGGGGAGGGTTTCGCGCAGCAGCTCGACGACCGCGTCGCGGTTCTCCTGCCAGCCCGGAGTCGGCTCGTTGAGCAGCTCGGAGAGGACCTTGACGCCGAAGCCGATGTGGCGCTGCTCGTCGCGGGAGACGTTCTCCATCCCGGCGCTGAAGCCGGGCATCGTCTCCTCGGAGGCGAAGAAGTCCTCGATGAAGTGCTGACCGGGCTGGGCGAGGCTGCCCTCGACGATCAGGTGGTAGAGGGTGATCGCCTGCGCGAACTTCGGCACCGAGCGGTCCCTGCGAAGTTCCTCGGCCATCACGTCGAGGCGGTCGAAGATGCCGCGGTAGCCCCAGTTCAGCTGCGGCAGGGTGGAGGAGAGGGTCTGCTGGATCGAGTCGCCGCCGACCCCGATCACCTCCTTGAAGAAGCGGTGGAAGAAGATCGAATGGCGGACCTCGTCGACCTGCTGGGTGGCGAGGAAGTAGGACATCTCCTCGGTCGGGGCGGCGGTCACGTAGGGCGCCAGGGTGTCGGCGACCCGGTCCTCGCCGTAATAGAACATCGAGTAGATCCACATCGCCGAGCGCCGCTGGATGTCGCTCAGCGCCTCCCAGCCCGCCCGGTCCTGGGAGAAATCGAGGTCGTAGGCGCTCCAGTTGCCCTGCTCCCAGCGGTGGTAGAGGTCCTCGTAGGTGATGTTGTCCATCAAGCGCTGGGAAGCGACGCTCATCGTGTCTCCTTTTGGTGTCGCGGTTGCGTCCCGGAGACTACCGCGATCCTGGCCAGCTAGCCAGGATCGCGGCACAGCTTCAATTTCTTCCTGCTATTTGACGAATTCGCGGACCTGTTGGTAGACCGTTTCGTCGGAGACGAGCGAGAGGTGCGAGATGCACGCGGTTTTCGTGTTCGTCGCGCCGCTCAAGATCACGCTTTCGTCGGGGTTGATGAATTCGTCGCAGGGCGACCACCAGGTGCCGTAGTTGACGGTGCCCGGCGTCTCGTCCCCCGCGTTGAGTTCGTTGAGGAACGTCGACCCCGGCCGCATCTCCGTGCAGGTGGTGCCGAAGCAGAGGTTGGCCGCGGTCGTGCCGTGGTTGGGGCCGCCGAGCGAGACCCAGTCGTCGACCTTTTCCTGACCGCCGGAGACGAACTTGACGTACCAGCGGGTGTTGAGGCTCCCCATCGAGTGGGCGACTATGTCCACCTTCGTCGCGCCGGTCGCTTTCAGCAGGCTTTCGACGTGGGATTTGACTTCGGTTTCGGCGAGCGTTTTGTTCGAGGTGCTGCTGTTGTAGGTGTAGGCGCTCAAATACGATTTCGGGTAGCCGTCTTTTTCGAACCGGGAGATCATCGTGCTCCAGTTCGAGGCGCTCCCGTTCCAGCCGTGCACGAACAGGATCGGGTCGAGGGCGAGTGAGCTGGCGGGCGAGAAGCCGCGCCGGCGAGGCAGAGGGCGATCGCGGAGACGAACGCCGTCAGTCGTTTGCGAGCCATTTGCTCCTCCTTTTGAAGAGGCGGGGCCCCGGGTCGTGGCCAGGGCCCCGCAATTCCTATTTTCCTATTTGACGAATTCGCGTACCTGTTCGTAGACGGTTTTGTCCGTCGTCAGAGCGGTGTGCGACATGCACGCGGTTTCGGTGTTGGTCGCCCCGGAGAGCGCGACGCTCGAGTCCGGGTTGATGATTTCGTCGCACGGCGACCACCAGGTGCCGTAGTTGACGGCGCCGGGGGTCTCGTCGCCGGCGTTCAGTTCCGAGAGGAATTTGGACCCGACCCGCATCTCCGTGCAAGCGGTGGAGAAGCAGAATTTGGCGGTTTCGGTGCCGTGGTTGGGGCCGCCGAGCGAGACCCAGTCGTCGACGTTCGCTGCGCCGCCGGCAACGAACTTGATGTACCAGCGAGTGTTGAGGCTGCCCATCGAGTGGGCGATGACGTCGACCTTGGTCGCGCCGGTCGCTTTCTCCAGCGCTTCGACGCGGGATTTGACTTCGGTTTCGGCCAAAGTCTTGTTCGAAGTCGAGGTGTTGTAGCTGTAGGCGCTCAAATACGATTTCGAATAGCCGTCTTTTTCGAAGTTGGCGATCATCGTGTTCCAGAGCGATGAGTTCTCCGACCATCCGTGGACGAAGAGGATCGGATCCTGTGCCATCGAGCTCGCGGGCGCGAGGGCGGTACCGGCGATGCAGAGGGCGATTGCGGCGACGAACGCCGACAGACGTCTACTGATCATCTTTTCTCCTGTGTTGAGCGCAGGCGCCTCCCTAAGCGCACTGCTGGATGACCCGAGCAGACCGGTTAAGTACTCGGGAGTGCCTGAGTATAAGCAGACTCAGGCGCCCGCGCCGGGCTCCGCGGGTGACGGAGCCTCGATCTCGCGCTTGAGGATCTTCCCCGTCGGTCCCTTCGGCAGGTCGTCCATGAACCAGACCAGCCGCGGGTACTTGTAGGCGGCGATCCGCTCCTTCACGTAGTCGCTGACCTCCTCGGCGCTCAGCTCCTCCCCCTCGTGGAGGACGACGGCGGCGCCGATCTCCTCGCCCCACTGGTCGTGCGGGACCCCGACCACCGCCGCTTCGCGGATCTTCGGGTGCTCGTAGAGGATCTCCTCGACCTCGCGCGGGTAGACGTTGTAACCGCCGCGGATGATCAGGTCCTTCTTGCGGTCGACGATGAAGAAGTAGCCGTCCTCGTCCACTCTGGCCATGTCGCCGGTGTGGAACCAGCCGCCGCGCATCGCCTCCTCGGTCGCGTCGGGACGCTGCCAGTAGCCCTTCATCACGTTGTGGCCGCGGATCACGATCTCGCCGACCTCGCCCTGCGGCACCTCGGCGTCGTCCTCGTCGACGACCTTCATCTCGACTTCGCGCAGCGGCGTCCCGATCGAGCCGGGCTTGCGCGGCCGCCCCGGGTGGTTGGTGCTGGCGACCGGCGAGGTCTCCGAGAGGCCGTAGCCCTCGAGCAGTTCGCACTCGAAGGCCTCCTCGAACCCGCGCAGCACCTCGACCGGCATCGAGGCGCCGCCGGTGATGCAGATCCGCAGCGAGGAGGTGTCGAAGCCCTCGCGGCCGGGATGGTGGAGGAGCGCCCCGTACATCGTCGGCACGCCGTAGAAGTGGGTGACGCCGTCGCGCTCCATGATCTCCAGCGCCTCGCCGGGGTCGAATTTCGGCAGCAGGGTGAGGGTCGCGCCGACCCGCATCGAGGCGTTCATGCTCACGGTCTGGCCGAAGGAGTGGAAGAGCGGCAGAGCGCCGAGGGCGATGTCGCCGCGCGCCACCTCGCAGGTCGTCTCGGAGGCGATCTGGGCGTTGCGGTGGAGGTTGAAGTGGGTCAGCTCCGCGCCCTTCGGCTTGCCGGTGGTGCCGGAGGTGTAGAGGATCACCGCGGTGTCGCCTTCCTCGGTCTCGGCCAGCTCGGTGTCCGGCTCGTGGTCGCCGAGCAGCTCGGCGAAGGACTGCGGCTCGACCTCGACCAGCTCGGCGCCGGCGTCCTCGGCGCCCGCCCGCGCCTCCTCGCCGAAACCGTGCCAGGCGAGCAGCAGCTTGGCGCCCGAGTCCTCCAGGTAGAAGGCGATCTCGCGCCGCTTCAGCAGCACGTTCATCGGCACCACGACCCCGCCGGCGCGCAGCACCCCGTAGTAGGAGATCGGGAACTCGAGGACGTTCGGCAGCATCACCCCGACCCGGTCGCCCTGTTGCAGCCCCCGCTCGCGCAGGACCGCGGCGAGGCGGGCGCTGCGGTCGTCGAGTTCGCCGTAGGTGAGCTCGAGCTCACCGAGGCGGACGGCGACGGCGGCCGGATCGGCGGCGGCGCTCTCGGTGACGATCGAAGCGAGATTGAGGCCCATCTTGTTCCTTCCCGTGCGAGTAGTTCCCGCGGCCAGTCTAGGAGGGATCGGCGAAAACGGGTTCGCTACGCTCGGCCTCATGGAGGACCTCGGCCACCCCGTCTCTTACCTGGTGGCGAAGCGCGGCGTCCCCGTCTTCTCCAGCGAGGGCGAGAAGCTCGGTCGCGTCGTCAAGGTCCTCGCCGCGCCGGAGGCCCATCTCTTCGACGGCATCATCTTCGACACCGGCGCCCTCGGCGGCCGGCGCTTCGTCGACGCCCCGGAGGTGGGCGCGATCTACGAGCGCGGGGTGGTGCTGAAGATCGACGCCGTCGAAGCCGGCGAGCTGCCGAAGCGCTGGAAGTAATAAGCGAAAAAGGTCGCAGGCGGCGGTTTCGCTTAGGATGCCGCGGATGCGCAGACTAATCTTGATCATTGGCGCCTGCCTGGCGCTCGTCGTCGCCGGTTGCGGCAGCGACGACTCGACCACCTCTTCCTCTTCCGGCGAAGAAACCTCGCAGGAAGCCGAAGCGCCGAAGAAGAAGACCAAGCCGACGGTGGAGAAGCCGAGCGGGGCGCCGCCGAAGGAACTGGTCACCAAGGACCTCGAAGAAGGCTCCGGGCCGGCCGCCAAGGCCGGCGACGTGGTGACGGTCCAGTACGTCGGCGTCAACTACAAGACCGGCAAGGAATTCGACTCCTCCTGGTCGCGCAGCGAACCGTTCTCGTTCACCCTCGGGGCCGGCGAAGTGATCCCCGGCTGGGATCAGGGCGTCGAAGGGATGAAGGTCGGCGGTCGTCGCGAACTGGTGATCCCGCCCGAACTCGGCTACGGAACGGCCGGGGCGCCGCCGGCGATCCCGCCGAACGAAACGCTGGTCTTCGTCGTCGACCTCGAAGCGGTCGAATAACGTTCGTCTGTTCCTTTTCGTTGTTCTGGGACGAAAAGGAACAGGAGAAGGCATGATCGGACTGTGGGCGGGCCGCTTGCAGACCGACTGACCGCGCAGGCGCTCAGCGGCGAGCCGCTGCGCTCGCCGGAGGCGGTGGCCGAGCGGCTGCTCGCCGTCCAGGGCCAGGACCCGCGCGGGGCGCGGCTGGCGGTCCGCGCCCGCACCACCGGGGTCAGCGCCGCCGACGTCGACCGGGCGCTGAGCGAGGAGCGCTCGCTGCTGATCACCTGGCTGAACCGGGGGACGCTGCACCTGGTCCGCAGCGAGGATTACCCGTGGCTGCAGGCGCTGACGACGCCGCCGCTGCGGACCTCGGCGGCGCGGCGGCTGCGCCAGGAGGAGGTCGGCGAGAAGGACACCGAGCGGGCGGTCCGGATCGTCGAGAAGGCGCTGGCCGACGAGGGGCCGCAGACGCGGGCGCAGCTGCGGGAGCGGCTGGAGCGGAAGAAGGTGCCGACGGCGGGACAGGCGCTGATCCACATCCTCTTCCTCGTCGCGGTGCGGGGGATCGCCGTGCGCGGGCCGATGGTCGGCAAGGAACACGCCTACGTCCTCGTCCGCGACTGGCTCGGCGAGCAGAAGCCGGTCGACCGCGAGCGGGCGCTGGCGGAGCTGGCCCGTCGCTACCTGGTCGGCCACGGGCCGGCCGACGACCGCGACCTCGCCCGCTGGGCGGGCCTGCCGCTACGCGACGCCCGCGCCGGCCTGGCGGCGATCGCCGATCAGCTCGAGGAGCGCGCCGACGGCCTCGTCGACCTGAAGGGCCATCGTGACCCGGAGCCGCTGCCGCCACCGCGGCTGCTCGGCGCCTTCGACCCGCTGCTCCTCGGCTGGACCTCGCGCGAGGAAGTGGTCGGCCCGCACAGGCTGCTGGTCACCAACAACGGCATCTTCCGCCCCTTCGCCCTGGTCAAAGGCCGCGCCGTCGCCCGCTGGGGGTTGAGCGGCGGCAAGGTGACGATCGAGCACCTCGACGAGGTGAAGAAGAAGGACGCCGCCGCGCTCGAGGCGGACGCGGAGGCCGTTAAGCGCTTCCTCTCCTCCTGACCTATAGGTTTTCCCCGTGGCAGAGAAACTTTGGGGGCTGCATCACCGAGGCGCCTACGAGCTCGTCTCCGCGAACAGCATCGCGGTGGGGTGGCCGGATGCGGGTGACCTCACCGGCCTCCCGGATGATCGCGAGGCTTTCAAGGCGAGGCTGCGGGAGTCGTTTCCCGACCGCAGCGAGGCGTGGATCGCGAACGCCGCCGGGCAGCTCCTTCGCTTCCGCCACGTCATGCAGGTCGGCGAGCTGGTCGTCTACTCGCGCAAGGCCGATCGCACGATCAACATCGGCCGCATCGCCGGCGACTATGCCTACGAGCCGGCCGTCTGGGGGCGCTACCCGAACCGGCGAGCTGTCGAGTGGCTGAAGACGGAGATCCCGCGCGACCGCTTCAGCAGCGGCTGCCTCTACGAGGTGGGCTCCGCCCTCTCCGTCTACACGATCAAGGAGCACAAGCAGGAGATCCTGGCGGCGCTCGGCGGGGAGATTCCGGCAGCGGTCGTCGCGGCCGAGGAGACGGCTGCCCCGGAGCTCGAACCTGTCTCCGAAGACGAGCCCGACGTCGAACGGATCAGCGAACTCACCGGCGACTTCATCCTCAAGGAGTTCAACACGACGCTGAAGGGGCACGACTTCGCCCGCTTCTGCGGCTGGCTCTTCGAGGCACTGGGCTACTCGGCGCGGGTCAGCCCCCCGGGAGCCGACGGCGGCATCGATATCGTCGCGACCAGGGACCCGCTGGGGGTCGAGAGGCCGCTGCTGAAGATCCAGTGCAAGTCCGGCAGCGGCTCGATCGGTTCCAGCGACGTCCAGGCCCTCAACGGCACCCTCGCCGACGCCGAGCTCGGCGTTTTCATCGCCGTCGGCGGCTTTACCGCGCCGGCGCGCAACGCTGCCGCCGGGATGCCGAAGATGCGGTTGATCGGGCCGGACGAGCTGCTGGACCTGATCCTCTCGCACTACCCCGAGCTCCCAGACGAAGCGAAGCAGGCCATCCCGCTCCGCCGCGTCTGGATGCCGGACCGCCCCGCCGCGGCCGATTGAGCGAGGCCCAGAGGGATTCCTAAGCCCGCGGCGGCATCGAGTCGCTCGGCGCCGGCGGTGCTGCCTGGCCCGCGAGCGGTTCGGCCTCCTGCTCCCAGACGTTGTTGAGCGAGACCTGCAGGTAGGCGAACATGCCCGGGGAGAGCAGCAGGTAGAGGATCAGCGCGATCCAGCCGCTGACCGGCTCGCGGCCGGCGATCTTCGATGCGCCCTGGACGCGCTGAGTGCCGCGCCAGTAGCTGACCAGCGGCGGGACGATGATGAGGAAGCCCGGGACGAGGGCGAGCAGCGAGTTGGTCGGGTTCTGGCCGAGGTCGTAGCCCTTGGCGTCGCCGTAGGCTTTCAGCTCCTTGTTGATCTTGTACCACCAGACGAAGTGGTAGATGCCGAGGGTGACAAACGGCAGCAGGGCCACGGCCCAGGGGTTGCGCACCTTCACCTCGTGCTCGGTGCCGCGAATTTTCATCTCGTAGGCCATTGCTCTCCGTTCCTGGTTGGTCGATACCTATTGTGCTCGCGCAAATGATCTATATGTTCTGCGTAATGAAAGGGTCTTCTTTCCTTGCAGGCGCGTTCTTGCTGATTTCCGTCCTTTCGGGCTGCGGCTCGGATGAGGCGACGACCGCCTCTGCCGTATCGAAGAGCCCGTTCGGGACGGTCACAGACGGGAAGGATCTGGAGCAGCCAGTCATCCATATTCCAGCCGGGGGACCGCCGAAGAGGACTCTCGTCAGGGACCTCAAAGTCGGCAAAGGGCCGGCTGCGCGACGGGGCGACAAAGTGGTCGTCTACTACATCGGCGCCAATTACGCGACGGGGAAAACCGAGCGTCAACGGTGGCCGCCGGAAGACCCCCTCGAACCCACGCTGCACGGCGGGCCTGCTTGGGAAGAAGCCCTCGAGGGAATGCGGGTCGGTGGTCGCCGTCAGATGTTGATCCCTTCTCGTCTTGCTTTCAGACGCGGGGCCCTCGATTACATTTTCGACATGGTGGCGATCAAGCCGTTTCGGTAAGCGGAGCCTCCTGCTTTAGCTGCAGCAGTGCAAGCAGGCCGATCAGGCCGGCGAGGGCGGAGAGGCCGCCGTTCGAAGACGACAATGTCGCCTACATGGTGGCCATGCTCTGGCGGATCAAAGGGAAACGCGGCGTCTTGAACCGAGGCTGAGCCCTGCGCTCAACCCAGCTTCGGGCTGCGCCAGGGCGCTTCCAGCCGCCCGACCAGCTCGTCGCCCAGTCCCTCGATCGGGATGCGGACCTGCTCGAGGGAGTCGCGGTCGCGGAGGGTGACGGTGCCGTCTTCCATCGTCTGGTGGTCGACGGTGATGCCCCAGGGGGTGCCGATCTCGTCTTGGCGGCGGTAGCGCTTGCCGATCGAGCCGCCTTCGTCGAACTCGGTCGGGAGGCGGCGGCGGAGGTCTCCGAAGATCTCGCGCGCTTTCTCCGGCATGCCCTCCTTGGAGACGAGGGGGAGGACGGCGACCTTGACCGGGGCCAGGCGCGGGTGCAGGCGCAGGACGGTGCGCTGGCGGCCCTCCACTTCCTCGACCTCGTAGGAGTCGACGAGGAAGGCGAGGGTGGCGCGGTCGGCGCCGGCGGCCGGCTCGATCACGTGGGGGACGTAGCGTTCTTTCGTCTGCTGGTCGAAGTACTCGAGCTTCTCGCCGGAGAACTTTGCGTGCTGAGTGAGGTCGAAGTCGCCGCGGTTGGCGATCCCCTCCAGCTCCGACCAGCCGATCGGGAAGAGGTACTCGATGTCGCTGGTCGCCGAGGAGTAGTGGGAGAGCTCGTCGGCGCCGTGGGCGCGGACCCGCAGGTGGTCGGGGCGGATGCCGAGCTCGGTGTACCAGCGCTCGCGCTCGGCCATCCAGTGCTGGTGCCACTGCTCGGCTTCGGCGGGCGGCACGAAGAACTCCATCTCCATCTGCTCGAACTCGCGGGTGCGGAAGATGAAGTTGCCGGGGGTGATCTCGTTGCGGAAGGACTTGCCGATCTGGGCGATCCCGAACGGCGGCTTCTTGCGGGCGAAGCCGAGCACGTTCTTGAAGTTGATGAAGATGCCCTGCGCCGTCTCCGGCCGCAGGTAGACGGTCGAGCCCTCGCTCGGCGACCGGGCCGACGTGGGTTTCGAACATGAGGTTGAACTGGCGCGGCTCGGAGAGCTCGCCGCCGCACTCGGGGCAGCGCAGCTCCGCGCTCGGGTCGCCGCCTTCGGCCTCGACCGCCTCGCGCAGGTGGTCCTCGCGCCAGCGCCGCTTGCACTTGCCGAGGCACTGGACGAGCGGGTCGGTGAAGCCCGGCGAGGTGGCCCGAGGCCTCCCAGACGCGCGGGTGCTGGAGGATCGCCGAGTCGAGGGCGACGATGTCGTCGCGCTCCTGCAGCATCGCCCGCCACCACTCGGCTTTGACGTTGTTCTTGAGCAGGACGCCGTAGTGGCCGTAGTCGTAGGTCGAGCCGAGGCCGCCGTAGATCTCCGAGGAGGGGAAGACGAAGCCGCGCCGTTTGCAGAGCGCGACGATCTCCTCCATCGTCACCTCGGTCGGTCGGGTCCCTGCTCGGTCGCCATGGCCGGAACCGTAGCGGCTGCGATAATCCCGCAGCGCCATGCCCATCTACGAGTACAAGTGCGAGAACGGCCACGTCTTCGACGTGATCCAGAAGATGAGCCGACGAGCCGCTGACCGAGTGCCAGGAGTGCGGCGCCCCGGCTGTGCGCGTGCTGCGCGCCCCGGCGGTCCACTTCAAGGGCTCCGGCTTCTACAACACCGACTACGGCAAGACGAAGCGGGGCAGCGGCAACGGCAGCTCGGAGTCGAGCGGCGAGTCCGGCGGCTCCGGGTCCTCGGAGTCGAAGTCGGACTCGGGCAAGAGCGAGTCGAAGTCCGACTCGAAGCCGGCTGCCTCGACGGCCGACTGAGCGCCGCGCGGCGTCCGCCGCGGCTGGAACGCTGCCGCCGTGATCTCCGAGAGCGTGGCGAGGTCGAGGCGCCTCTTCTGGCTGGGACGGTCGCTGCTGGCGCTGAGCGCGATCCTGCTGCCGGTCCTCGCCTACGGATTGGCGGCGCTGCTCGTCGACGGGCACGCGCAGAAGGAGTACTTCGAAGCCATCTCCCAGATCCTGCCGGTGCTGCTGCTGGCGCTGGCGATCGAGCAGCGCTACTTCACCCGCGGCCAGTCGATGCCGGAGCTGCCGCCCGAGCTGCAGTTCGGCGAGACGGAGACCGCCAGCTGGCCCGCTGGTACACGCGGGCGGCGAGGCTCTACGCGCTGCTGGTCCTGCTCGCCCTCGGCCTCGGCGAGTGGATCGCGGTCGGCCGCGCGACTCAGCCGCCTCAGCTTCGTTGACCGGCGCGGCGGCGGACCGACTTCGGGACTTCGATCGAGCCTTCCGGCCCTTCGCCGCACTGTTCGCGTTCCTTCTCGCAGAGGACTTCGCGCCGGGGCGCTGCCGCCGATCCCCGCCGCCAGCACCAGCTGCGGCATCGTGAAGAAGCCCATGTCGCTGACGAAGGCCTTCGGCGCGTCCCAGCCGATGATCGGGCCGTGGATGAAGTTGTAGGGGAGGCGGAGGGGGTCGGTGAGGCGGTCCTTGATCCCGTTGATCACTTCCTGCTGGGCGTGCTCGCGGTCGAGGTCGTCGTAGCCGCCGAGCGAGTAGACGCTCTTGCCGGGGCCGGGGCATTCGCTGACGTGGCGGACCCGCGAGTAGGCGAGGGCCTTTTCGCCGTCGAGGGTGTTCTCGCCCTTGTGCAGGCGGATGCGTGACGCCGCCCTGGCCGCCGCCGGCGCCGCCGGAGATGTCGGCGCAGAGCTTGTACCGGGACGTCGACTTGACCCCGCCGACGGCGTCGATCAGGTCTTCGAAGCCGGTGAAGTCGACGATCGCGACGTGGTCGATCTGGATGCCGAGGAACTGTTCGATCGTCTTGATCTGCAGGGCGGCGCCGCCGAAGGCGAAGGCGGCGTTGATTTTCGTCGGCGTGTGGCCGGGGATCTCGGCGTAGGTGTCGCGCGGGATCGAGAGTTTGCGGAAGGTGCCGCCGCCGGCCCGGATCAGCATCAGCGTGTCGGCGCGGAATTCGCCTTCGAAGCAGGGGTCGTGCGGCTTCTCGCCCTTCGACTGCTGTTCGAAGCACTCCTCGGAGGCGCGCTCGTCGCCGCTGCCGGGCGGCCGGGCGTCGGTGCCGAGGACGAGGATCGTCTGCGCGCTCGGCAGCAGGAACGGGTTGCCGTGGAGGGCGTCGCTGGCTTCGCCGGAGAGCTTGAAGGACTGGATCTGGGCGGAGACGGCGAAGGCGAGGAGGCTGAGCAGGATCCAGCCGAGCGCCGCGATCCCGACCCATTTGAGGACGCGGCGGACGTTGAACGGGGCCCGCGGCGAACCGGGGCGGCGCGGCTCCCTGTCGCCGCGGCGCCGCCTTGAAGGCAACTTTGCACGATCGCGCAGGGCCGACAGATCCGCGCCTTTGCAGGCGCGAAAACAGCCCCCTGCGGGAGCGGTAGACCTTGTACTCGGGCTCGTTTTCGGGCGGCTGGGGAGGCCGCTGCTCGCCGTCGGGGCTCATAAAAGGCTAGAAATCATGGCGATGTACTCGGTCATCCGCCTCCCAGCCTCCTGCCGCCCGTGAGCGGCGGCGAGACGATCGGGGTCGATCTCGGGGGCACGAAGATGCTCGTCGGGGTTCTTTCCGAGGCCGGGACCGAGCCCCTCTACGAGAGCGCGAGGCCTCGACCGGGCAGACCGAGGAGGAGCTGGTCGAGCTGCTGGTCCGCGAGGTGACCGAGGCGCGGGACGCCCGCCCGGACGTGACCGCGGTCGGGCTCGGCATCCCGGCGACGATCGACCACGACCGCGGCATCGCCGTCTCCGCCGTCAACCTGCCGCTCGCCGACCTGCCGATCCGCGACATCGTCAGCGAGCGGGTCGGCCTGCCGGTCTTCGTCGACAACGACGGCAACGTCGCCGCCCTGGCCGAGTACCTCTACGGCGCCGCCCAGGGGATGCCGAACATGGTGATGCTGACGGTCGGCACCGGGATCGGCGGCGGCCTCATCCTCGGCGGCGAGATCTACCGCGGCTCCACCGGCGCCGGCGCCGAGCTCGGCCACATCGTGATCCAGGCCGACGGCCCGCCCTGCCAGGGCAACTGCCCCAACCACGGCTGCGTCGAGTCGCTCGCCTCGGGCACGGCGCTCGGGCGCGAGGGGCGGGCGGCGGCCGAAAGCGCCCCCGATTCGGCGCTCGGCAAGCTGCTGGCGGCGGGCGAGGAGGTCGACGGCAGGGCGGTGACCGAGGCCGCGCTGGCCGGCGACGAGACCGCGATCGGCGTCTTCGAGCTGATCGGCGGCCGGCTCGGGGTCGCCTGCTCCAGCTTCGCCAACATCTTCCAGCCGAACGCGATCGTCGTCGGCGGTGGCGTGATCGCCGCCGGCGACCTGCTGCTCGAGCCGGCGCGCCGCGAAGTCCGCGAGCGCGCGCTGCGGCCGATGAACGAGACGCCGATCCTCGAGGCGACCCTGGGCAACGACGCCGGCATGATCGGCGCCGCGGCGATGGCGCGGATCGAGCTCGGCAAGGCGGGCGCCTGATGCCGGGCGGGCTGGTCGTCTGCCCGACCCCGATCGGCAACCTCGACGACGTCACGCCGCGGGTGCGCGAGGCGCTGGTCAGCGCCGACTACATCGCCTGCGAGGACACCCGCCGCACCGGCTAGCTGCTCGACCGGCTGCGGATCCGCCCGGCGCCGCGGCTGGTCTCCAACCACGAGGGCAACGAAACCGCG
This sequence comes from uncultured Actinomycetes bacterium, assembly GCA_963779815.1. Taxonomy (GTDB): domain Bacteria; phylum Actinomycetota; class Thermoleophilia; order Solirubrobacterales; family 70-9; genus VAYN01. The sequence goes on from CAVZZR010000001.1 coordinate 948,639, forward strand.
CGGGCGACCGAGCTGGCGCAGCGGATCGAGCGCGGCGACCTCGTCGCCCTCGTCTCCGACGCCGGCATGCCGGCGATCTCCGACCCCGGCTACAAGCTGATCCGCCGCTGCATCGAACGCGGCCTCGAGGTCACCGTGCTGCCGGGCCCCTCGGTGGTGCCGGTCGCCCTGGTCGCCTCCGGCCTGCCGACCGACCGCTGGCGCTTCGAGGGCTTCCTGCCGCGGCGGGCGGGGGAGATGGAGCGGGTGCTGCGCTCGGCCGAGACCGTCGTCGCCTTCGAGTCCCCGCGCCGGGTCGGCGAGTCCCTGGCGGCGCTGGCCTCGCTCGCGCCCGACCGCGAGGCCGCCGTCTGCCGCGAGCTGACCAAGATGCACGAGGAGGTGGCCCGCGGCACGCCTCGCCGAACTGGCCCGCCGCTTCCGCGGCGACGTCAAGGGCGAGATCGTCCTCGTAATCGGTCCCGCCGCCTCGACCGAGCACGACAAAGACGTCGGCTTCGCCGTCGACGCCCTGCGCCACCTGGTCCAGTCCGGCGCCCGCCCGCGCGCCGCCGCCAGCGTCGTCGCCGCCCTCACCGGGACCCGCGCGAACGACCTCTACAAAGCGCTGACCGGCCGCGAGGCGCGACGGTAACGATGAGGGCAGCGCTGCGCGCGATTGGTCTCTCTGCCGCGGTCCTCCTCCTGGCGGTACCGATCGCGACGGCGGAAATCCAGCCGCCGCACGAAGTCATCACCGTCGGATTTCCGACCGACGAGGGGTTCTTCGTCTACGCCACGCTCCATCCGCGCGAGCGGGTCGCCGTCTTCGGCGCTCAGGCCGAACTGGAAGAACCCGCCTCCGGCATCTGGTCGAGCATCTCCTACGTCAAGCGGGTCCCGCGCAGCGCATTCGGCGACGCGATCCACGTCGACTTCGGCTCCGTGGGGCGGATCGACGGCCGCTTCGTCGCCGATGTCCCACCTCATTACGGTCACGTGAGTCGGTTCTGCCGTGGGCCGCGGCCGCTCTCCCAAAACGGCCACTTCACGGGCAAGGTCGACTTTCGGGGCGACGGCGGCTTCCTGAATGTTGTTACGCACCGGGCGCAGGCTTCCGTCGTCAGGCGCACCTTTCGGCTGCGTTGCAAGAAGGGGCATGCCGCCAAGTTCAAGAACCGGAACCCCGGGCTCTTCGGTTACGTCCAGGCCTCCACCGGATATCTCTCCGACAACGACGGCACCTTCCTGCGGGCGGTTCTCCGCGGTGAGAACCTGGTGACCGAATTCGAGGCCCTCGATCATTTCGCCGGCGACACCGTCGGCTTCAAGGCGGTGGCGCGGGAATGGCTGCCGGAAGAGGTGGCGACGACGCGGTCACTCGAGGTCGAAAGAGCGCCTGAGCGGGCCTTCGAATTGACCGGCCCGGAAGAGAGCCCCGAATCCGCGAAGGTTCAACCGCCGCCTCCGTTCAGCGGTTCGGCCGAATACCTGAGGAGCCTCGGCTCGTTTTCCGGCAACCTCGCCGCCTCCTTCCTCGGCAAGGACCTGCCGCTCGCAGGGCCGGGCTCCGAAGTCGAAATCTGCCCGCGCCCGCGGCGGGACAAGCTCTGGGACTGCCCCGAGCGCCGATAGCGACGCAGCGGCGCTTTGTCTTCAGCTAGCGTGGTCACTTCGATGAGCGACGCGCGCTTCTATACGACCACCCCGATCTACTACGTCAACGCGGAGCCGCATCTCGGGCACGCGTACTCGACGATGGCCGCCGACGTGCTGGCCCGGCACATGCGCCAGCGCGGCGAGGACGTGTTCTTCCTCACCGGCACCGACGAGCACGGGGAGCCGATCGAGACGGCGGCCGAGCGGGAGGGGATCACGCCGCAGGAGCTGGCCGATCGCAACGCGGCCAAGTTCGAGGCGCTGATGCCGATCATCGACGCCTCCAACGACTTCTTCATCCGCACCTCCGACCCGCGCCACACGGCGAAGGTCGCCGAGATCATGCAGCGGGTCTACGACAACGGCTGGGTCGACAAGGGGACCTACGAGGGCTGGTACTGCCCGCGCTGCGCCGACTTCAAAACCGAGCGCGAGCTGGGGCCGGGCAATACCTGCCCGATCCACGAGATCCCGCTGGAGAAGGTGCGCGAGGAGAACTGGTTCTTCCGCCTCTCCGCCTTCCAGGCGCAGCTCGAAGGCCTGTACGAGGAGCGGCCCGACTTCGTCGTCCCCGACTTCCGCCGCAACGAGGCGGTCTCCTTCATCAAGGGGGGGCTGGAAGACGTCTCGCTCTCGCGGCCGAACCTGAAGTGGGGGCTGCCGCTGCCCTGGGACCCCGAGCAGCGGATGTACGTCTGGTTCGACGCCCTGCTCAACTACGTCACCGCGCTGACCTTCGCCCGCGAGGGGGAGGACCTGACCGAGCGCTTCTGGCCGGCCGACCTGCACGTGATGGCGAAGGACATCCTCAAGTTCCACGCGGTGATCTGGCCGGCGCTGCTGCTTGGCCGCCGACCTCGAGCCGCCGCGGCGGATGGCGATCCACGGCTTCCTGCTGATGGGCGAGAAGAAGATGTCGAAGAGCCTCGGCAACGTGCTCGACCCGTTCGCGGTGATCGACCGCTTCGGCGCCGACGCGCTGCGCTTCTACCTCTTCCGCGAGGTCAGCTTCGGCCAGGACGGCTCGATCTCGACCGCCGGCTTCGAGGCCCGCTACGAGACCGAGCTCGCCAACGACTTCGGCAACCTCGCCAGCCGGGTGCTGGCGATGGTCGAGCGCTACCGCGACGGCACCGTGCCGGCGGCGCCGGTCGACGCGGTGCTGGCCGAGGACTTCGAAGGCGCCGTCGCCCGCTTCAGCGAGCTGCTCGACCGGGCCGAGCTGACCCAGGCGCTGGAGCGTGGCCTGGAAGCTGGTCCGGCGCCTCAACCGCTTCGTCGAGGAGACGCAGCCGTGGGTGCTGGCCAAGGACGAGGCCGACCCCGAGCGCCTCGACGAAGTCCTCTACAACCTGGTCGAGGGCCTGCGGGTGACGACGCTGCTGCTCGTCCCCTACCTGCCGCAGACCAGCGAGACGCTGCTCGCCGCGCTCGGCGAAGAGGGGCGCGCGCTGGCCGAGCTCGGCTCCCGCCCCGGCGGCCAGAGCGGTCGAGCGCGTCCCGCCGCTGTTCCCGAAGATCGAGTCGGCGGGCTGGTGGACGTAGGGCCAGATCGTGTACGTAGGATCGGCAACTGTAGCTTTGTGGACTTTTCGGTAGGCCAACCGCGGCATCGACAGGCTCTCGTCGAAGAACAAGAAAGCAAAGTCAGCGAACTGCTGACGAAAGTCACGAGCCTGGAAGCGGCGCTGGCCAACCTCGCCGGTCTCGAAGCGGTTGTCGGCTCGCTCTGCACCCAGACCGAAACGCTCACCGATCAGCTGAACGCGCTCGAAGACGTGGTCGGCGGGATCAAACTGAACACGATCCTCGCGGTCCTGCTCGAAATCCCGGTCCTGCCGGGGGCGCTGCCCAGCTACAACTGCCCGACTCTCTAGTCCGCCGCGGTGAGCAGCCCCGGGCCGATCTCCTCGGGCCGGGTGAGGCCGCAGAGGGCCATCGTCAGGTCGAGCTCGGCGAGGATCATCTTCAGCACCGCTTCGACGCCGGCCTGGCCGCCGAGGGCGAGGCCCCAGATGTAGGGGCGGCCGAGGCAGACCGCGTCGGCGCCGAGGGCGAGCGCCTTGAGGACGTCGGTGCCGCTGCGGACGCCGCTGTCGAAGAGGATCGCGAGGTCGTCGCCGGCCGCCGCGGCGATCGGCGGCAGGGCGTCGAGCGAGGCGATCGCGCCGTCGACCTGGCGGCCGCCGTGGTTGGAGACGACGATGCCGTCGATGCCGCGCCGCGCCGCCTCGCGGGCGTCGTCGGGGTGCTGGATCCCCTTGATCAGGATCGGCAGCGAGGTCAGCTCGCGCAGCCAGCGCGAGGTCGTCCCAGCTCAGCGCGGGGTTGGCCTGGACGCCGAGGAAGTGGCCGGTGGCGGCGCCCGCGTCCTCCTCCGGCGTCTTCTCCAGGCCGGCGCGGAAGACCGGGTCCTGGAAGTAGTTGGCGACGCCCATGCCGTTGAGGAAGGGCAGCCAGGCCTGCTGCAGGTCGCGCGGCTTCCAGCCGGGGACGAAGGTGTCGACGGTGAGGACGATGGCGCCGTAGCCGGCCCGCTCGGCGCGGCTCGACGAAGCTGGCGGCCAGCCCGCGGTCGTTGGGCCAGTAGAGCTGGAACCAGCGCGGCGCCCCGCCGCCCGCCTCGGCGATCTCCTCGAGTGTGAAGTGGGAGGCGGTGCTGGCGATCATCGGCACGCCGACCGCGGCCGCGGCGCGGGCGCTCGCCAGCTCGCCCTCCTCGTGGACGACCTTCTGCACGCCGATCGGCGCCAGCATCAGCGGCGCCGGCATCGCGGTGCCGAGCACGGTCGTCGAGAGGTCGCGCTCGGCGACGTCGCGCAGCATCCGCGGCACGATCCGGCGCCGGCGGAAGGCCTCGGCGTTGGCGCCCATCGTGTCCTCGCTGCCCGGCCCCGGCGCAGACGTAGTCGGCCGCTCTCGGGTCCATCGCCGCTTCGCCTGCGCGCTCCAGCTCGGCGACGGGAACCGGGATCGCCGGCGTCTCGCCGCCGAGCCCGCGGAGGTAGATCTCGCGGTAGTAGTCGGCGGGGTCCGGCATCGCGCCCCGAAGGCTAGCCCGTCGCCTTGAACAGCGCCGGCGCGAGCGGCGATGCCGTGGCGGCGTTGCGCAGTCGCGGCAGGCCGAAGTGGTCCTCGATGCTCGCCAGCAGCGAGTAGTGGTTCGCGGGTGAGGCGGATCTGCCTGCCGTGGCGGACGTCGGGGCCGACCAGCACGGTCGGGATGCGGCCGCCGCCGGGGCCGCCGCAGCAGCCGGCGTCGCTAATCCCCTCGTCGAAGGTGACGACGAGCAGGCCGTGCGGGCCGAGCTGGTGGATGACCCTCGGGAGCAGCAGCCAGAGGTGCCAGTCGACCGCGTCGCAAGGCGCAGTCGTGCCCGTCGTGGCAGAGGTCGGGGGTGAGCCAGACGAAGCCGCGGCAGGCGATGGCGGTCGAGGTCGGCGAGGAGCCGGGTCTCCGGGACGACCCGGTTGCAGCGCTTCGGCACCGCCGTGACCGAGGGGAAGTAGGCGAACGGGTTGTGGCGTTTCGCGTAGCGGCCGTAGCCTGGAGGCCGCCGTGAAGCAGGCGAGAGGGCATGCTCTCCATGTAGGCGCGCCAGGAGATGCCGGCGCGCGAGAGCTGCGTCGGCGAGGTTCGGGCCGTAGACGACGCAGTCGGTGCAGTTCTCGGCGATCCCGAAGGTCGTAGCCGGCGAAGAGGGCGAGGTAGTTGGGCAGCGAGGGGTGCGCGACCCCGTAGAAGTGGGTCGCGACCGCGCCTCGCTCCGCCAGGCGGTTGAGGTACGGCGCTTCCGGGTTGCCGATGACGTCTTCGTACTCGCGGTTCTCGAGCACGACCACGGACCAGGCGGGAGTGCTCCGCTGGCGGGTCGGCGCCTGCCGACGCCGCCCCGAGGAGGAGGGTCGAGAAGAGCGAGCGTCAGGCCACGAGTCCGGCGCGGATAGCCATCCGACCGAGGATAGGCTGACTCGTCCCGATGATCGATTCCCACACCCACCTCTTCCTCTGCGACGGCAGCGAGGACGAGCTGGTCGCCGCGGCCGCCGCGGCCGGGGTGCGGCGGATGCTCGACGTCGGCCTCGACGCGGAGACCAACGCCGTGGCGATCGCCGCGCGCCGAGCGCCACGAGGCCGTCTTCGCCGCGGTCGGCCGCCACCCGAACGACGCCGCCGGCTTCGACGACGCCGCGGCCGCGGAGATCGCCGCGCTCGGCGCCGGCACGAGAAGGTGCGGGCGATCGGCGAGACCGGGCTCGACTTCTACCGCGACAGCGCCGCGCCCGAGGACCAGCGGCGCGCCTTCGCGGCCCAGATCGAGATCGCCCGCGAGCTCGGCCTGCCGATCGTGATCCACGCCCGCGACCCCGAGGGCGAGACCGCCGCCGATCGACGAGATCTTCGCCACCCTCGACGCGCGAGGCCGACGGGCGTCCGGTGATCCTGCACTGCTTCTCGGCCCCCCAGCGGGTCGGCGACGCGGCCGAGCGCGGCTGGTACTGCTCCTTCGCCGGCAACGTCACCTACCCCAGCGCCGAGGAGCTGCGCGACGCGGCGGCGAAGGTGCCCGAGGACCGGCTCCTGGTCGAGACCGACGCCCCCTACCTGGCGCCGCAGCCGCTGCGCGGCAAGCGCAACCAGCCCGCCTACGTGGTCGCGACGGCGCGCGCGGTCGCCGAGGTCCGCGGCGTCTCCTACGAGGAGCTGGAGCGGACGCGTCGAGGCCAACGCGCGCGCGCTCTTCGGCTGGTAGCGCGTGGTCCGGCTCGGCCAGAACTTCCTCGCCGACCCCAACCTGCTCGACGCGATCGTCCGCGACGCCGAGCTGGCGCCGGACGACGTCGTGCTCGAGGTCGGGGCCGGGGAAGGGGTGCTGACCGAGCGGCTGGCGGCCGTCGCGGCGCACGTCCACACGGTCGAGATCGACCGCGGCCTGGAGCCGGCGCTGGCGCCGATCGCGGCGCTGCCGAACGTCGAGCTGCACTGGGGCGACGCGATGAAGCTCGACCTCGCCGCGCTTCGAGCCGGCGCCGACGGCGATGGTCGCCAACCTGCCCTACTCGGTGGCGACGCCGCTGATCCTGCGCACGATCGAGCGGCTGCCGATCGCTGCGGCGCTGGACGGTGATGGTCCAGCGGGAGATCGCCGACCGGCTGCGCGCCGCACCCGGCAGCCGCACCTACGGCTCGCCGAGCGTGGTCGCCCAGCTCGCCTGCGAGGTCGAGCTGGTGCGGACGGTCGACCCCGCGGTCTTCAAGCCGCGGCCGCGGGTCGACTCGGCGATCCTGCGCCTGCGCCGCACCGGGCCCGGCGCCGACGCGGCGACGCGGGCGCTGGTCCGCGCCGCCTTCGCCCACCGGCGCAAGTCGCTGGCGCGCTCGCTCGAGCACGCCCGGCCCGGCAGCCTCGGCGCCGGCGCGGGCGGCGCTGGCCGAGCTCGGGCTGCCCGAGGACGCCCGCGCCGAGGCGCTCTCGCCGCGGCAGTTCGCCGCCCTGTCCGCGAAGCTGCCCGACTGAAGCCTGCTGATGCTGCTCCACGCCCCCGCCAAGCTCAACCTCTGCCTCTACCTCGGCGCCGCCCGCGAGGACGGCCTGCACGAGCTCTGCTCGCTGTTCGAGCCGCTGGCGCTGGCGGACCTGATCGACGGTCACGCGCGGCCGAGCGCGACGAGGTGCTCTGCCCCGGGGTCGAGGGCGAGAACCTGGCCGCGCGGGCGCTGGCGGCGCTGCGCGAGCGCGGCTGGGAGCGCCCGCCGCTGCGGATCGAGATCGAGAAGCGGGTGCCGGTCGCCGCCGGCCTCGGCGGCGGCAGCGGCGACGCGGCCGCGGTGCTGCGGCTCGCCGTCGGGCGAGGTCGCCGACCTGCCGCAGATCGCCGCCGGAGCTCGGCGCCGACGTGCCCTCGCAGCTGCGGCCGGCGCTGGCCCTGGTCCGGGGCGCCGGCGAGCGGGTCGAGCCGCTGCCCGAGCCCGCCGAGCACGCCGCGGTGCTCCTGCCCGGCGGCGGCGGCCTCAGCACCGGCGACGGTCTTCGCCGAGGCCGACCGGCTCGGGCTCGGCCGCAGCGACGGAGGAGCTGGACGAGCTGGCGGCGCGGCTGCGCGAGGCGGCCGGGCGCGGGCGCCTCGCCGCTCGCCTACCCCGAGCTGCTCGTCAACGACCTCGAGCCGGCGGCGCTCTCGCTGCGCCCGGAGATCGGCGAGGCGCTCGAAGCGCTGCGCGGGGCCGGGGCCGCGCTGGCGATCCTCAGCGGCTCCGGCCCGACCGCCGTCGGGCTCTTCCCGGACCTCGCCGCCGCCCAGCGCCGCCGCCGCGGCAGCTCGACCGCGACGACGCGATCGTCTGCGCGGCCGGACGCGCCAGACTGGCGCCGTGAGGCTGCCCGGGGAGGGAGAGGGCGAGGGCGGGAAGAACCGCAAACGCCTGCTGATCGCCGCCGCCGCGCTCGTCGATCGGCGCCGGCTACTACTTCATCAGCCGCCAGCTCGGCCACCTCGACCTGCAGCAGCTGCTGCGAAGACATCTCCAACACGCTCGGCGCCTGGACCTACCTGCTGGTCGGCGTCTTCGCCTTCGCCGAGACCGGCGCCTTCGTCGGCCTCGTCGTCCCCGGCGAGACGGTGATGCTGCTCGGCGGCGCCGTCGCCGGCCAGGGCGCGATCAACATCTACCTGCTGATCGCGATCGCCTGGTTCTCGGCCTGGCTCGGCGACACGACCAGCTTCTTCCTCGGCCGCCGGCTCGGCCGCGAGTTCGTGCTCGAGCACGGGCCGCGCTTCGGGATCAGCCACGAGCGCTTCGAGAAAGTCGAGGACTACTTCTCCCGCCACGGCGGCAAGACGATCTTCATCGGCCGCTTCATCAGCCTCGTCCGCGCCTTCGCGCCCTTCATCGCCGGCAGCTCCGGGATGCGCTACCGCGCCTTCGTCCCCTACAGCATCCTCGGCACCGGGCTCTGGGCCAGCGCGCACATCCTCGTCGGCTACTTCTTCTCGCGCAGCATCGAGACCGCCGGCCAAGTACGCCGGCGCGCGGGGCGCCTTCGTGCTGGCGACGCTGATCGTCGTCGTCGTCGGCACGGTCTGGGTCGTCCGCCACTTCCGCGGACGCAGGAGAACCGCGACGCGGCGGTGCGCTGGATGGAGGGCCACCGGGCGAGCGCGCTGGCTGGTCGACCTCGGCCGCCGCTACGGCCGCAGCTGCGCTTCCTCTGGGACCGGGTCACCCCGGGCGGCACCTTCGGCCTCGAATTCACCTCGCTGATGGCGGTGCTGGCGGTCTCCGTCGTTCGTCCTCGTCGCCTACACGGTGGTCGATCGGCGACGACCCCGGGCCGACGCCCGGCGACGAAACCGCGATCGAAATCGCCGAATTCCTGCAGACCGGCTTGCTGACGAGCGTCGCCAAGGTCGTCACCTTCTTCGGCTCCGGCGGCTTCACCTGGGCCCTGGCTGCGATCGGCGCGGCGCTGCTCGGCTGGCGCCGGCGCTGGGCCGAGTTCTGGGTCCTGCTGGCGGGGATGACGATCATCCAGGTCGGGATCGCACGAGATCAAGGACGCGGTCGACCGGCCGCGCCCAGCCCGACCCGCTCGCCTCCAGCAGCGGCTCCTCCTTCCCCAGCGGCCACGCCGCCCACTCGGTCATCTACGTCTGGCTGGCGGTGACGATCGTGCTGCGGCTGCGGCCGGGGATGGCGCGGGCGACCGCGGTCGTCGTCGACCGGGATCGTCGCTCACGGCGCTGGTCGGGCTCTCGCCGCGTCTACCTCGAGCGTCCACTACCTCAGCGACGTCAGCGCCGGCTGGGCGCTCGGGCGCCGGCGCCTTCTCGCTCTGCGCCGCGATCGGGCTGGTCGTCTCGCAATTGCGCCAGAATCCAGGGCAGTGACTCTCTTCGCCCTGACCGAGATCGGTCACCAGTACCTCCTCTTCGGCGCCGCCGCGGCTGGTCTGCCTGGTCACCTTCGTGGTCCTGATCCTGACCCCGGCGCTGAGCGCCTACGGGCGGGTCTGGGAGAAGACGGCGGCCGGGTTCCTCTCGCTCTTCGTGCTCGCGGCGCTGGTGATCGGCGGCGTCGTCATCGGGCTGGTGATCGTCTACTACTACCCGAACATCACCGAACTTCTTCAGCGGCAATTAGCCTGGCAGACGGCGGACCGGCGATAGGCGCTGCCGGCTTCGCACGCCGGATAATGCCGAAGGATGCCGCAAGTCCCGGGACCAGCGGGCGCCGGGCCTGCTCGAGGCGCTCTCCGAAGCGGTCGAGTCGGGCGCCGGCCTGCCCGCGGTGGCCCGCGCGGCGGCGCGTCTGCTCGACGCCAGCGTCGCCCTGATCGACCGCTCCAGCGCCGTGCTCGCGGTCGCCGGCGCCTCCTCGGACCAGGAGCAGAAGCTGCTCTCCGGCGGCGAGGGGGTGACCACCGTGGAGCTGCGGGTCGCCGACAACGCGGTCGGCGAGCTGCGCTACCGGGCGAAGGCGCGCGCCGGATCCGACGATCGCGCGGATGGTGACGACGCTGCTGGCGCTGGAGCTGGAGCGCTCGCGCTCGCCCGAGTGGGAGAGCGAGGAGGTGGCGGGCGCGTTCGTCGCGGGCGGTGCTGCGCGCGCGAGGTGACCGACCGCGGCGACATCGTCGCCCAGGCCGCCGAGCTCGGGGCCGACCTCGACCGCGGCGCCGGCGTCGCTCGTGCTGCGGGCGGCGCCGCGGGCGGCGCAGACGGGCGAGTGGCGGGAGCGGGTGCTGGCCCTGGCGATGCGGGCGCTGCGCGCGCTCGCCCCGGGCTCGCTGGCGGCGAGCGACGGCGGCGAGGCGGCGGCGCGAGATCGCCGGCGATCGTCCCCGCCGAGGACGACGAGCGGCTGGCCCGCGCCGCCGCCGGGCTTTGCCCGCGAGCTCGACGACAGCCTCTCCGGCTTCCACCTCACGATCGGCCGCAGCCGCCGCTGCGCCGACCCCGTCGACCTCTACCGGGCCGGCAGCGAGGCGCGGCTGGCGGTCAACGTCGGCGAGGCCGAGGGCCGCGCGCTGCTCGCCTTCGAGGACACCGGCGCCTACCGGCTGCTGCTGCCGGCGATGAGCGAGGACCCGGGCGAGCTCGAACGCTTCTACGCGGAGACGGTCGAGCCGCTGTCGGACTACGACGAGCAGTACGAGACCGAGCTGGTCACGACCGTCGAGGCCTACCTCGACAACGACGGCAACGTCGCCGCCACCGCCAAACAGCTCTTCACCCACCGCCACACGATCCGCTACCGGCTCGAGCGCGTGCGCGAGCTCTGCGGCCACGACGTCTCCGCCACCGAGGGCCGCGAGAAGCTCGGCCTCGGCCTCAAGGCGATGCGCGTCCTCGGCATCGCCTCCCCCCGCGGCCCGGCGCATGGAGCCCGGCGCAAGGGCGGCAAGGTGGCCCGGGCGACGGAGGAGTAGCTCGAACCGGCAATAGCTCCGGGGGGAGGATTCGAACCCCGCTCCTTCAGGACCAAAACCTGACGTGCTAAGCCAATTACACCACCCCGGAATGCCTCCGTCAGGAGATTACCGGGCGGTTGGCCGGCAACTTTATGTCTGCTTGATTTGAGAAGATGCCTGCATGCCAGGAAGGCGTCTGAGCTATACGGAGAAACAGGCCAGAGAAGCGATTTCCAGCTCTTACTCCTGGGCTGAAAGCTTGCGCAAGCTAGGTCTCTGTGACACGGGTGGGGGATGGCGTGTACTTAAGAAATACGCCGAGATCTGGAAGATCTCGACCGAGCATTTCGATCCCCAGCGTGCGCGAGCGAAGAACTCAAGATTCACGAAGCAACCGATTGAGGAGCTGCTTGTCCAGAACTCGAGTGCCTCACGACAAAACCTGAAGAGGCGCTTGTACCAGGAGGGCTTGAAGGAGCGACGCTGCGAGAAGTGTGGTCAGGGGGAAGAGTGGCACGGCGAGCGAATGGCACTGATCCTCGACCACATCAACGGCGTACGCGACGACAACCGCCTCCAGAACTTGAGGATCGTTTGTCCCAACTGTGCGGCAACCCTGGGGACTCACTGCGGTCGAAAGAATCGGATCACCAGGGACGCGATGCAATGTCGCCGATGCGAACGTAGCTTTGTTCCAAACTCGTCCAGCCAGCGCTATTGCTCACGCCATTGCGGAACCCGCTGGGACAGATCGAAACTCCGAGGAAGATCAAACCCCGGCATCCGTCGAACTCAGCGCCCGCCCTACGAGCAGCTGCTGGCCGAGATCGAGGCTCACGGCTACTGCTGGGTCGGCCGCAAGTACGGCGTCTCCGACAATGCTGTCCGCAAGTGGGTGAGGTTCTACGAGCGCGAACGGGAGCGGCGGGCGCAGGAGGCGTCCGCGTAGCGGGTTAGCTTCTTCCTCATGGAGATCGGAGGAGCTTCGCTTGATCCGGAGGTGCGCGAGGGGCTGAGGCGCAGCTGGAAGCCGCTGATGTTCGTCGGCGTGGCGGCGATCGTGCTCGGCTGCGTCGCGATCCTGGTGCCGGCGGTGGCCTCGGTGGGGACGGCGATCTTCATCGGCTGGCTGCTGCTCTTCGTCGGCATCGTGATGGTCGCCGGGGCGTTCTCGGCGCACTCGGTGGGGACCCTGGTACTGCGGCTGATCTGGGCGATCCTGACTGTGATCGTCGGCTTGTGGCTGATCGTCGAACCGCACAACGGGACGCTGACGCTGACCCTGGTCCTCGGCATCTACTTCCTCTTCATGGGCCTGACCCGGACGACGATCGCCTTCCTCGCCCGCGGCCAGCCGAACGCCGGCCTGCTCGGGCTCAGCGGCGTCGCCGGGTTGCTGGTCGGAATTCTCATCCTCGCCAAGTGGCCCGACTCGGCCGACTGGGCGATCGGCCTGCTCGTCGGCATCGACCTGATCTTCGCCGGCTGGACGCTGACCTCGGTCGCCCTGCTTGGGCGCGACCTGTCGCGCGCCCGCTGAAGAACCCCGGTCACCCGAGGGGAAATATCCTGTGGGGGTGAGTTCGCCCCTGGTGTTGGTGATGGCGGCGGGCGAGGGCACGCGGATGCGTTCCTCGACGCCGAAGATGCTCCACCCCGTCTGCGGCCGGCCGATGGTCGCCTGGCCGATCGTCGCTGCCCGCGAAGCCGGCGCCGGCCGGGTGGCGGCGATCGTCTCGCCCGGCCGCGACCTCTCCGCCGGCCTGCCCGAGGGCGTCGAGACGGTCGAGCAGCCGACCGCCGACGGGACCGGCGGCGCGATCCGCGCCGCCCTGCCGCTGATCGAGCAGAGCGAGACGGTCCTGGTCCTCTCCGGCGACGTGCCGCTGATCTCCGCCGAGACGATCTCCGAGCTGCTGCGGGCGCACGAATCCACCACCGCGGCGGCGACGATGATGACGATCGAGCTCGAGGACCCCGGCGCCTACGGCCGCGTCGTCCGCGACTCCTCCGGCGCCGTCGAACGGGTCGTCGAGGCGAAAGCCGCCGGCGACGCCGAGGCCTGGCAGCTGGAGATCCGCGAGATCAACGCCGGCACCTACGCCTTCGACGCGGCACCGCTGGCGGCCGCCCTGAAGGCGCTCTCCGACGACAATGCCCAGGGCGAGTACTACCTGCCCGACGTCTTCCCGGCCCTGCGCGAGGCCGGCCACGGCGTCTTCGCCCACCGGGTCACCGACCTCGCGGTGACGATGGGCATCAACAACCGGCTCGACCTCGCCGCCGTCGAGACCGAGGGCCGCCGCCGCCTGCTCGAGGCCCACATGCTGGCCGGCGTCACCATCGTCGACCCCGCCTCGACCTGGGTCGACGCCGGGGTCGAGATCGCTGCCGACGTCCGCGTCGAGCCCGGGACCACCCTCCGCGGGCAGACCCGGATCGCCGAGGGCGCCGAGGTCGGTCCGCTCAGCACCCTGATCGACTGCTCGCTCGGCGCCGGCTCCAGGGTCCTCCACTCCTACCTGGTGGAGTGCGAGGTCCGCGCCGGCTGCTCGGTCGGCCCCTTCGCCTACCTGCGCCCGGGCGCCCTGCTCGAGGACGGCGCCAAGGCCGGGACCTTCGTCGAGATCAAGAACTCGCACGTGGGCGAGGGCACGAAGGTGCCGCACCTGGCCTACGTCGGCGACGCCGACATCGGCCCCGGCAGCAACCTCGGCGCCGGCACGATCACCGCAAACTACGACGGATTTCGCAAGAACCGCACGGTGATCGGCCGCGACGTGCGGATCGGCGTTGACACGATGCTGATCGCACCGGTAGAAGTCGGGGACGCCGCCTACACTGGCGCTGGCGCAGTGATCAAGGACGACGTGCCCGAGGGGGCCCTCGCCGTCAGCGAGAACGCGCAACGGAACATCGACGGATATGCCGCTCGCAAGGCGGCCGAGATGCGAGAGGAACAAGACCCCGTGAGCACGATCGAGGAGCGCCCGCAGGTGGCGACCGCGCATCGCCCACGACTACTCGAAGCGGATGATGGTCTTCGGCGGCCGCAGCTCGATGGACCTCGCCGCCAAAGTCGCCGGCAAGCTCGGCCTCGACCTCGGCCAGGTGACGCTGAAGACCTTCGCCAACGGCGAGGTCTACTGCCGCTACGAGGAGTCGATCCGCGGCGCCGACGTCTTCCTCGTCCAGTCGACCTGCGCCAACGAGCAGAGCGGGATGACCCCGAACGACGCCCTGATCGAGCTGCTGACGATGATCGACGCGGCCCAGGGCGCCTCCGCGCACCGGATCATCGCCGTCCTGCCCTGGTACGGCTACGCCCGCCAGGACAAGAAGTCGGCCCCGCGCGAGCCGATCTCCGCCCGGATCGTCGCCAAGTGCCTGGAGGGCGGTCGGCGTCGACCGCGTCCTCACCATGGACCTCCACGCCGGCCAGGTCCAGGGCTTCTTCCACGTCCCGGTCGACCACATGACGGCGATGCCGATGCTGACCCAGTGGTTCATCGACCAGGAACTGCAGCGACGAGCTGGTGATCGTCTCCCCCGACGCCGGCCGGGTGAAGACCGCGCGCAACTTCGCCCGCCGCATCGGCACCCACTGGGCGGTGATGGAGAAGGAGCGCCCGGCCCAGCAGGTGGCCGAGATCGGCTACGTGGTCGGCGACGTCAAGGGCAAGACCGCGGTCCTCGTCGACGACATGATCGACACCGCCGGCACCCTCTGCGCCGCCGCCCAGACCGTGCTCGACGAGGGCGCCGCCCGGGTGATCGCCTGCGCCACCCACGGCGTCTTCTCCGGCCCCGCCTACGAACGGCTGGACGACTCGGCGATCGAGCAGATCGTCGTCACCGACACGCTGCCGCTGCGCCCGGGCGCGCCGGACAACATCACCGTGCTCTCGACCGCCGGCACCTTCGCCGACTCGATCCGCCGCATCTTCACCGACGACTCGGTCTCCGAGATCTTCGCCGGCGAGAACCAGCTGTTCTGAGCGCCTCGCCTTCAGCGGACCGCAAGCTGCGCCTGGTCGGCCACAAGGGGGCCGACCCGATCGCGCCCGGGAACACGGTGGAGAGCTTCCATGCCGCCGCCGCGGCGGGCGTCGACACGATCGAGATGGACGTGCTCTGGCTGCCCGACGCGCACCTGCCGCTGGAGCAGCGGCCGCCCGCTGGTCGTCGCCCACGACTGGGAGGACGCCGAGCGGCGGACGCCGCTGAAGCTGACCGAGGCGCTCGACGCCTTCCTCGAGCCGCCGCTCGACACGGTCGAGATCGACCTCGACATCAAGCTGCCCGGCCGGGAGGAGGAGGTCGTCGAGGCGCTGCAGCGAGCGGGGCCTGGTCGAGCGGGCGATGGTCTCGACGATGGAGATGTACACGCTGCGCCGGATCCTCGAGCTGGCAGCCGGCGCTGCGGCGCGGCTGGACCTATCCCAAGGTGACCAAGGACTGGACCTCGAAGCGCTGGGCGAAGCGGCCGATGATCGCGGCGATGCGTGGCGATGCGCCACCGACTGCCCGGCCTCGCCGCCGAGAAGCTGCCCCAGTTCGGCGTCGAGGCGATGTGGGTCTACCACCCGCTCGTCAGCGCCCGGCTGGCCCGCATCTGCGACCTCGCCGAGATCGAGCTGATCGCCTGGACGGTCGACGAGCTGCCGCAGATGCGAGAGGCTCGTCGCCGCCGGCGTCGACGGCATCTGCTCCAACGACCCCCGCCTGTTCTCGCGCCTCGCCTCGAGTTCGTCTGTTCCTTATCGGTCTCCGACAACGAAAAGGAACAGACGAAGGGCTCAGACCGTGCCCGGCGTGGCGGTCGGCGGGGTTGCCCCCGCTTGCCGCGCTTCACCTTCACCGCCGACTCCAGCTCCTCCGTGGTGAAGCCGCCGACGGCCTCGCCGTCGAGCGCGTAGCGGTAGAGGGCGACGCCGAAGATGCCGCTGAGCGCCTGCGAGACCAGCAGGGAGATCGCCAGGACGAGCGCGCCGACGATGACCAGCAGGGCGCCGAGGAAGGCGGCCGAGGCCCAGACGGCGATGCCGGCTGACGATCGAGGACGATCGCCGGCAGGACGCCGAGCAGGAAGACGGCGGCGCCGATCGCGATGTTGCCGGTGATCTGCTGGCCCCAGCGTTCGCGGAATAGCGAGGCCGAGCGCTTCAGCGTCTCGAACGGGCCGGTGCCCTCGATCGCGATCACCGGCACGGCGAGGAAGGTGATCAGGGACCAGGCCATCCCGACCAGGCGGGCGGCGACCGTGCCGGCGATCCCGCCCTGGTTTTCGAGCAGCGCCCATCAGCAGGCTGATCGCGGTCGAGAGCGCGGCCCAGCCGCAGATCTGGCTGAAGCCGGCTGCGGGAGACGGCGAGCCCGTCGGAGACCGACGCCTGCTCGCCGCGGAAGATCATGTCGGCGGCGGCGGCGAGGCCGACGCTGAAGTAGAAGCCGACGACGCTGAGGACGTAGACGCCGATCGACGAGCAGCGGGATCGCCGCCGGCGAGCTGGTCTTCGTCGAGCAGGTAGAGGCCGGGGCCGAGGAAGAGGATCGCCAGCAGCGATCGTCGCGACGGCGCCGTAGAGCGGGAAGCGCAGCAGCGCGGGGTGCTCGCTCAGCAGCGCCCAGCTCTTCTTCGTCAGTGCCCAACCGCGCCTGATCCGGCTCATCTCTCCTCCTTGGTTACGTGGCTCAGAAGGTTTCGGCAAGCCCGGGCGTCCGCTTGACCCCGCGCTCCTCGAAGTAGTCCCACTCCTGCTGGCCGAGCTCGGTCGCCGGCGGGTCGGCGTAGACCCACTCGCGGAAGATCCGGTGCCAGTTGCGCTTCGCCCGCAGCTGGCCGAGCACGGCGACGACGCCGATTTCCATCCGCCGCCCCATCAGCTCCTCGGCCGGGATCGACTCGCGCCGCATCAGGTCGTAGTACTCCGAGCGCGGGTCGTTGGTCGACTCGATGATCTTCATCACCCGCTGCGGCGTGATCTCGATCTCGCGGTCCTCGATGTACCAGCCGCCGACCGCGCCCATGTGGTCCATCAGCCGCTCGGCGTCGAGCTTCGAGGGGTTCTTGATGAAGCCGAGGTCGTGCAGGGCCTGGCGGAAGGCCTCCGGGTCGTCGCGCGAGGCGGCGTCGAAGGCGCGCTGCTCGAGCAGCGAGCTGCTCGCGGTCGAGCTTCTTGGTCATCCCGAAGTCGAGGAAGGCGACGCGGCCGTCGTCCATGAGGATGTAGTTGCCGGGGTGGGGGTCGGCGTTGAAGTGCTGGAGGTGGAACATCGAGCCGAGGCTGCCGCGGAAGACGATCTCGCCGAAGCGGCTGCGCTCCTCGTGCGGCAGCTCCTTGATCTCCTCGAAGCCCATGCCCTTGACCAGCTCGGTGACCAGGACCCGCCGCCGCGAGAGCCGGGTCACCACTTCCGGCACGTAGATGAAGGGGTGTTCGCGGTAGGCGCGGGCGAAGGAGCGCTGGTTCTGGGCCTCGTACTCGTAGTCGAGCTCCTCCATCACCCGCTCGCGGATCTCCTCGGCGATCGCCTTGGCGTCGAGGCCGGGGGCGAGGGCGCGGGCGAGGCGGACGATCGTGCCGGCGTTGCGGAGGTCGGCGTCGAGCGCCTCGGCGATCCCCGGGTACTGGATCTTCACCGCGACCTCGCGGCCGTCGAGCAGCTCGGCGCGGTGGACCTGGCCGATCGAGGCGGCGGCGAAGGCCTCGGTCTCGAACTCGGCGAAGAGCTCGGAGAGCGGCTCGCCGTCGTACTCCTCCTCCAGCACCTTCTCGACTTTCTCCCAGGGCATCGCGGGCGCGTCGGTGCGCAGCTTCGCCAGCTGTTCCTGGTAGATCTCGCGGTACTCCTCGGGGATGAACTCGGTGTCGATGAAGGAGGCGAACTGGCCGAGCTTCATCGCCGCGCCCTTCATCTGGCCGAGGGCGCCGACCATCTTCATCGCCGTCTCCAGGTGGCGCTGCTCGAGCGTCTCTTTGCCCACGCTCCTCGGAGCGGCCGACGTTGGCCGCTTTGGTGCCGGCGTAGCGGGCGCCCTGCACGCCGACGATCGAGCCCAGCTTGGCGGAGCGGCGAATCCGCCCTTTGGGGATCTTCGATTCGTCGGCCATTCGCAGCGAAGGTTGGCACAGGCTCCGCTTCGCGGCGGCTTTCTCTATCCTCTCCCGTCCGATGGCCAGCAAACGCTCAACCCTGAAGGTCGCTCCCCGCGCGGATTTCGGCTCCCGCACCTCGCGCCGCCTGCGCCGCGAGGGGCTCGTGCCCGGCGTCGTCTACTCCGGCGGCTCGGACGCGAAGCGCCTTCCAGGTCTCCGAACGGGACATGCGCGGCGTCCTCAGCGAGGGTGCCGCCCTCTTCGACCTCGAGATCGAGGGCAGCAAAGCCGTCCCGGTCGTGGTCAAGGAAGAGCAGCTAGCACCCGGTCCGCGGCAGCATCCAGCACCTCGACCTGATGGAGGTGAAGCTCGACGAGGCGATCCAGGCCGAGGTCGCGATCGAGCTCGAAGGCGTCGAGAACGCCCCCGGCGTCAAGGGCGGCGGCGTGCTCGAGCACGTCACCCGCGAGATCACCGTCGAAGCGCTGCCGACCGAGATCCCGGACAAGCATCGTCGTCGACGTCTCGGCGATGGAGATCAACGACACCCTCCAGCTTTCCGCCGTCACCGTCCCCGACGGGGTCAAGTTCGTCGCCGAGGACCTCGAGGAGGTCACCATCGTCACCCTCTCGCCGCCGCGCGTCGAAGAGGCCGAGCCCGAGGTCGAGGAGGAGGCCGAGCTGGTCGGCGAGGGCGAGGAGGGCGAGGCTGCCGAGGGCGAGGGCGGCGGCGACTCGGGCGGCGAGTCCGAGGGCGAGTAGCCCCTGTCGCTGTTCCGCCGCCGCGAGGGCGGCGAGCACGGCGACCGCATCCTCATCGTCGGCCTCGGCAACCCCGGGCCGGAGTACGAGCGCACCCGCCACAACGTCGGCTTCGCGGTCGCGGCCGAGCTGGCCGAGCGCTGGCAGCTGCCGAAGCCGAAGCAGAGGTTCAACGGGGTGATCTCCGAAGGGCGGATCGGCCCCGGCGGCCCGCGGGTGGCGCTGCTGCAGCCGCGCACCTACATGAACGAATCCGGGACCTCGGCGGGGCCGGCGCGCGGGTCGCTGAAGGTGCCGCTCGACCGCGTCGTCGTCGTCCACGACGAGATCGACCTGCCCTTCGGCGAGATCAAGCCCCGGCTCGGCGGCGGCCTCGCCGGCCACAACGGGCTCAAGAGCCTCAAACGCGGCTTCGGCGACGCCGAGTTCTGGCGCGTCCGGGTCGGAGTGGGGCGGCCCGACTCGACCGACCCCGAGATCGTCTCCAGCTGGGTGCTCGGCCGCTTCAGCGAGCCGAAGGACGAGGTCGGAGGCGCTGGTCGCCGGCGCCGCCGAGGAGACCGAGCGCCTGGTCGAACGAATAGCGTCCGAGGCATGAGCGCAGAGAACGGCACCGCATCCGGGAACGAGGTCACGAGCTACTCCGTCGAGGAGAACGGGGTGGCGGTCGTGCGGCTGAACCGGCCCCAGGCCCGCAACGCGATCGACACCCAGATGCTGGTCGAGCTGCTCGAGCACTTGGCGGTCGCCCGCGGCGACGAGGCGGTGCGGGTGCTGGTGGTCAGCTCCGCCGACCACCTCGGCCTCTCGGCCGGCGCCGACGTCAAGGAGCGCCTCGACGAGGAGGGCAAGGTGCGGCGCATGCAGCTCTTCGCCGACCTCTACGACGCCGTCGTCGCCTTCCCGAAGCCGACGATCGCGGCCTGCCACGGCGACGTCGTCGGCGGCGGCGCGGAGATCGCGGTCGCCTGCGACATGCGGGTCGGCGGCGCCAACCTGCGGATGCGCTTTCCCGGCGCCGCCCTCGGCGTGCCGGTCGGCCCGGCGCGCCTGGTCACCCTCTGCGGCCTCGCCGCCGCCAAGTACCTGCTCCTGAGCTCTCGAACCGTCGGCGCCGACGAGGCGCTGCGCCTCGGCCTCGTCAACCGCGTCGCCCCCGCCGCCGGCACCGAGCAGGCGGCGCTGGAGCTCGCCGCCGAGACCGCCGCCCACCCGCCCGAGGCGACCGCCCAGCTGAAGCGGATGCTGCACGAGTGGGACGACGTCGTCGGCCGCTCCGCCGAGCGAGGGCCGCGGCCAGGTCGAGTGGCAGCGCAGCGGTCCCGGGCTCCCCTGATTAAAGCTTCCTGAGAAGTAGACGAATATGAAGGCGTGGCGCGGCAGGGACCGAAAGACGAGATAGGTCTGTGCTTGTCAGGTGGCGGCTACCGGGCGATGCTCTTTCACGTCGGTACCCTCTGGCGTCTCAACGAGCTCGGGTACCTGGCTGAGCTGGACTGCGTCTGCAGTGTCTCCGGAGGCTCGATCACCGCGGCGGTCCTCGGCCTCCACTGGAATAACCTCGAGTTCAGACGCGTTTACGCTCGCAGGGTGGCGGCCAACTTCGACGAGCAAATCGTCGACCCGATCCGCACTCTCGCCAGTCGCACGATAGACCGCCGGGCAATCGCCCTCGGCCTGATCCCGGGGTGAGCGTGGGCGGCCGACTCGCCGCCTCCTACCGCCGACACCTGTTCGGGAAAGCGACCCTGCAGGACCTGCCTCGCGCCGCCTATGGACCGAATTTCGTGATCAAGGCGACCAATCTCCAGTCCGGGGTTCTCTGGCGCTTCTCACGGGTCGAAGCCGCCGACTACCGGGTCGGTCGGATCCGAAGGCCGGATATCTCCCTGGCGACCGCGGTTGCGGCGTCCTCGGCTTTTCCGCCCTTCTTGGGACCGGTGCGCCTGCGCTTCTCCGAGGACGAATACGCGCACTCGCGTGGCAGCGAAGATCTGCACAAGCCTCCGTTCACCACTCGTCCCACGCTCACCGATGGCGGCGTCTACGACAATCTCGGTCAGGAGGTCGCATGGAGGAGCTGCGGGACGGTGCTGATCAGCGACGGCGGTGTCACCAAGACCGACAGTGGGCGGCGCGGCCCGGTCTCGTGGCGCTGGCGTGATTGGGCTACGCAGCTGCTGCGAGTGCTGAGGACGACCGACAGCCAGGTGCGCAGCTTGCGCAAACGCCGGGCCATCGCCGGCTTCACCGCGCCGGAGGGAAGCCGGGAATACCGCCGCGGTGCCTACTGGGGGATTTGCAGCGACGTCAAGCGTTACCAGCTCGCCTCGAGCCTCCCCGCCTCATCGGAGACGACCCGCAAGCTGGCGGGGGTACGGACCCGGTTGAAGAAGCTTGACGATGAGACTCAGGAGCAATTGATCAACTGGGGCTACGTGATCTGCGATACGGCGATGCGCAAATGGGTCGACGATTCCCTGCCCCCACCGAAACAGCTCCCGTACCCGGGCAGCCGGCTCGACGCCTGAGCGGCGAGTCGCCGCTCCCTAGAATCGAATTCTCCGCCCGGATCGCGCGATCCGGGCGTTTTCCCTGCCATGAGCCTCAGGCCCCTGATCGACATTGCCGCCGAGAACGAGCGCGTCCACGCGCTCGCCGGTCGCGTGCATGCGGCAGCCGCGGGTGGGGAGGAGGTCGCAGTCCGCGCCTCGGCGATGCTGCGGCCGCTGCTGCTGGCGGCGCTGCTGGAGGACGAGCGCGGGCTGGCGGAGCGGCCGGCGCTGCTGGTCGCCCCGGACGACCGCTCGGCCCGCGACCTCGCCGCCGACCTGCGCGCCTACCTGGCGCCGCGCCGGGTCCGCCTCTATCCCTCGCGCGGGACCGGGTACGCCTCGCACGTCTCGCCGCCGCCGCACCTCGTCGGCCTGCGGATCGACGCGCTCGACTCGCTTGGCGCCGAAGCGGACGCGATCGTCGTCGCCTCCGCCCCGGCGCTGGCCGAGGCGGTCCCGGACGCCTCGCTGCGCCCGGCCGGGTTCGCGATCTCCCGCGGCGAGGAGATCGAGCTCAGCTCGGTCGCCGACGACCTCGTCGCCGCCGGCTACGAGCGGGTCGAGCAGGTCGAGGAGCGGGGCCAGTTCGCGGTCCGCGGCGGCATCCTCGACGTCTACCCGGCGACCGAGGAACGGGCGGTGCGGATCGAGCTCTTCGGCGACGAGGTCGAGTCGATGCGCTGGTTCTCGACCTTCACCCAGCGCTCGCTGGGCGAGGCCGAGCGGGTCGAGCTGGCGCCGGCGGCCGAGCTCGACGCCGAGCACCGCGAGCTCGCCGAGCTGGCGGCGATGGCCGCCGAGGAGGAGGGGACCGAGTCCCCGAACCTGGCCGAAGCGCTGCCGCTGGAGCACTTCCTGGCGCCGCTGGAGCTGGTTCCGGAGGCGGCCGCGGTCGTCCTCACCGGGGCCGAGGAGATCGAGCCGGCGCTGCGCGACCACTGGGAGGACGTGACGACGGCGATGCACGCCGACGACGCCCAGCACCTCTACGTCGACGTCGCCGAGCCGCTCGCCGCCCGCGCGGCGCTCTCGCTGACCGCCGCCGGCGAGGATGACGAGGACGCCTTCCGCGCCGCCCGCGCCGAGTCGCCGGCCCGCAGTGTCAAAGAGGCCGAGGGGGAGCTGGAGAAACTCGTCCGCTCCGGCTACCGCACGGTCGTCGCCTTCGACAGCCGCGGCGAGGCCGAGCGCGCCCGCTACGGCCTCGACCGCCTCGACGCCCGCCTGCTCGAAGGCGGCCGCCTCTCGCCCGACCCCGGGCTCTCATTCGCCGAGGCGCGCCTGCGCGAGGGCTTCGTCAGCCCGGAGCTGAAGCTCGCCGTCTATCCCTTCCGCCGCCTCGTCCACCGCCGCCGCGGCGAGGAGCCGGCGCCCGGCGCCGGCCGCGGCCGCCTCGCCTTCAGCGAACTGCGGGTCGGCGACTACGTCGTCCACGAGGACCACGGCGTCGCCCGCTTCGCCGGCTTCGAGACCCGCGAGGTCGGCGGCGTCACCCGCGACTACCTCTACCTCGAATACAAAGGCGAGGACCGGGTCTACGTCCCCACCGACCAGCTGGCGAAGCTGAGCCGCTACGTCGGCGCCGGCGGCGAACCGTCGCTCTCGGCGCTCGGCGGCAAACGCTGGCAGAACATGAAGGCGCGGGCGCGGAAAGCGGCCGGCGCCCTCGCCGGCGAGCTGCTCAACCTCTACGCCGAGCGCCGCGCCCGCAAGGGCCACCCCTTCCCGCCCGACGGCGAATGGCAGATCGCGATGGAGACCGCCTTCCCCTACCGCGAGACCGCCGACCAGCTGGAAGCGATCGAGTCGGTCAAGGGCGACATGGAAACCGAGCGGCCGATGGACCGGCTGGTCTGCGGCGACGTCGGCTTCGGCAAGACCGAGGTGGCGCTGCGGGCCGCCGTCAAGGCAGCCTCCGACGGCAAGCAGGTGATGGTCCTGGTGCCGACGACGATTCTCGCCCAGCAGCACTTCGGCACCTTCCGCGAGCGCCTGCACGAGCTGCCGTTCCGGGTCGAGGGGGTCTCGCGGCTGCGCCCGGCGGCGGAGGTGAAAGCGGTGCTCAAAGACTTCGAGGCCGGCAAGGTCGACGTCCTGATCGGCACCCACCGGCTGCTCTCGCGCGACGTCCGCGCCAAGGACCTCGGCCTCGTCGTCGTCGACGAGGAGCAGCGCTTCGGGGTCAAGCAGAAGGAGCTGCTGCGGCAGCTGAAGCTGAAGGTCGACGTGCTGGCGCTCTCGGCGACGCCGATCCCCCGCACCCTGCAGATGAGCCTCGCCGGGCTGCGCGACATCTCGGTGATCGAGACGCCGCCGGAGGGGCGGCGCCCGGTGCGCACCTACGTCGGGCCCTACGACGAGGACCTGGTCCGCAAGGCGATCCAGCGCGAGGTCGAGCGCAAGGGCCAGGCCTTCGTCCTCCACAACCGGATCGACTCGCTGCCGGAGACGACCGAGCGGCTGCGGGCGCTGGTGCCCGGCGCGCGCTTCCTCGAAGCCCACGGGCAGATGGACGAGCACCAGCTCGAGGAGACGATGCTCGCCTTCCTGCGCGGCGAAGCCGATGTCCTGGTGACGACGACGATCATCGAGTCCGGGCTCGACATCCCGACCGCGAACACGCTGATCGTCGAGCGCGCCGACCAGCTCGGGCTCTCGCAGGCCTACCAGATCCGCGGCCGGGTCGGGCGCTCCCGCGAGCGCGCCTTCGCCTACCTGCTCTACCCCTCGGCCGAAGCGCTGAGCGAGGAGGCGGCGGCCCGCCTCTCGACCCTCGCCGACCACACCGAGCTCGGCTCCGGCTTCCGGATCGCGATGCGCGACCTCGACATCCGCGGCGCCGGCAACCTGCTCGGCGACGAGCAGTCCGGCCACGTCGCCGCGGTCGGCTTCGAGCTCTACTGCCAGATGATCGACGAGGCGGTCGCCGAGGCCGCCGGGGCCGCGGAGGAGGGCGAGGGGGCGGCGGAGCCGGTCCGCCTCGACGTCCCGGTCGACGCTTACCTGCCGGCCACCTTCGTCCCCTTCGAGGCGGCGAAGATCGACATTCACCGCCGCGTCGTCGCCGCCCGCGAGCCGGGGCAGCTGCGGGCGATCCGCGACGAGCTGAGCGACCGCTTCGGGCCGCTGCCGCTCCAGGCCGAGAACCTGCTGAAGCTGCAGCAGGCGCGGATCGAGCTGGGGCTGGCCGGCGCCCGCAGCGTCGAGTTCCGCGGCGGCCGGCTCAGCGTCACCGGGGTCGAGCTGGACTCCGAGGCGGCCGGCGTCCTCGCCGAGCAGGTCGAGGGCGCGCTCTACGAATGGCGCGAGCAGACGGCCGCGATCCGGGTCGCCGGAGACCCGCAGGAGCGGCTCGAGGCGGTGCTGGCGATGGCCGAGGGTTTGCGCGAGGCACGGCAGGTCGCGGCGCCCGCCGGCGCCTAAAGGCTGCTTAAGGGAACGGTTTTGACTATGCTGCCCGCTTCGTGGGAGCGAAAGCAGGCCAGAGAGGCGCTTCGCGGGGTCGGAGCGACAAGTCGGCGGGGCGCCAGCGCCTGGCGCTGGTCGTCTTCGGCGCCCTCTTCGTCCTTCTCTTCGTCGGTTTCGCAATCGCCCAGGGCATCGGCTCGCCCAGCGTGCCCTCCGGCGACGTCGCCCTGGTCGAAGACGTCCCCGACGAAGTCGGCAGATCAGCAAGGACGATTTCGACCGGGCGATCGTCCAGCAGGCCGCGAAGGCAAACTGAAAAAAACGCCCGAACCCGGCAGCGACAAATACGACGAACTGAAGGAAGCGGCCCTGGGCGAAATCCTCGAACGGATCTGGATCTTCGGTCAGGCCGAAGAACTCGGCGTCAGCGTCACCGACAAACAGGTCGAAGACGAACTGGCGACGATCAAGAAATCGAACTTCGGCACCGAGAAGGCCTACCAGAAATTCCTCAAAGAATCGAAATTCACCGAAGAGGACGTCAACGAGCGCATCCGCCTGCAGCTGCTGAGCACCAAAATCCAGGAAGCGGTCAACGCCGAAGCGCCGCCGCCCTCGGAAGCGGAAGTCGAGAACTACTACAACGCAGCCAAGGAATCCCAGTTCACCGAAAACGAGAGCCGGGACGTCCGCGTCGTCATCAACAAAGACAAGAGCAAGGTCGAAGCCGCGAAATCGGCGCTCGAAGACGACGACTCGCCGGCGAACTGGAAAACGGTCGCGAAGCAGTACTCGAAAGACCCGACCAGCAAAAAAAAGGCGGGCTCCAGAAAGGGATCAGCGAGGAATTCGTCAAAGGCCCGCTGAAAGAGGCGATCTTCGACACGCCCACGGGACAGCTTGCGGCCCGGTGAAATCGAGCAGAACTGGATCCTGGTCGAAGTCGAGAAACTGAACCCGGAGAAGGTCAAATCGCTGTCTGAAGTCAAAGCCCAGATCAGCTCCAGCTGGGCCAGGAGACCCAGCAGGAAGTCTTCTCCGAATTCGTCGCCGAATACCGCAGCAAGTGGGAACAGCGGACCTTCTGCGCCGCCGGCTTCGTGATCGAACGGTGCGCCAACTTCGCGGCGACGGGCGTCCCGCCAACGCGCCGCCCGCCTGCTACGAAGCCGATCCCGAAACCGCCGGCGACCAGTGCCCGGCTCCGGTGGCCCCGATCTAACCGGCGATGCCGGGCACGGTCACCGGGCTCAAACCGAGCGGCGAACCGCTGCCGCAGCGGCCGCTGCCCGAAGCCTCGGCCGAACAGGGCGAAGAAGTGCCGGCGGGGGCCGTCCCCGGAGCCGCGCCGAAGGCGAAGCACCGCCAAGCGCCTCCCGCCGCCACCGGCGAATAGCGCACGGCAAGCCGCCGGTCCGCGCTCAATAGACTCGCGCGCCCGTGAGCACGATCGCTTCCATCCACGCGCGCCAGATCCTCGACTCGCGCGGCAACCCGACCGTCGAGGTCGAGGTCGCGCTCGAGTCCGGGGCGCGCGGCATCGGCCGCGGTGCCCTCCGGCGCCTCGACCGGCGAGTTCGAGGCGGTCGAGCTGCGCGACGGCGGCGACGCCTGGGCCGGCAAGGGCGTCGGCCAGGCGGTCGCCAACGTCAACGGCGAGATCGCCGCGGCGCTGACCGGCGCCCGCGCCGCCGAGCAGGGCGCGCTCGACCGAGACGATGATCGAGCTCGACGGCACCCCGAACAAGGGCCGGCTCGGGCGCCAACGCGCTCCTGGGCGTCTCCCTGGCCGCGGCCAAGGCCGCCGCTGCCGACTCGCGGCAGCCGCTCTACCGCTACCTCGCCGAGCTCTACGGCGGCGGCGAGCCGACGGTCCTGCCGGTGCCGATGATGAACGTGCTCAACGGCGGCGCCCACGCCGACAACTCGGTCGACTTCCAGGAGTTCATGGTCGTCCCGGCCGGCGCCTCGAGCTTCTCGGAGTGCCTGCGGGTCGGCGCCGAGGTCTTCCACGCGCTGAAGAAGTCGCCTCTCCTCGCAGGGCCTCTCGACCGCGGTCGGCGACGAGGGCGGCTTCGCGCCCGAACCTCGACTCCAACGAGGCGGCGCTGCAGGCGGTGCTGGCGGGGGTCGAGGCGGCCGGCTACGAGCCCGGCGCCGACGTCTTCATCGCCCTCGACCCGGCGACCAGCGAGGTCTTCGAGGACGGCGCCTACGATGCTCGAGCACGAGGGCCGCAGCCTCTCCTCCGAGGAGATGGCCGCCTACTGGGAGGACGCCTGCTCGCGCTACCCGATCGTCTCGATCGAGGACGGCATGGACGAGGAGGACTGGGACGGCTGGAAGCTGCTGACCGAGAGGCTCGGCGAGCGCGTGCAGCTGGTCGGCGACGACCTCTTCGTCACCAACCCCGAGCGCCTGCGGCGCGGCATCGAGCTCGGCGTCGGCAACTCGATCCTGGTCAAGGTCAACCAGATCGGCACCCTGACCGAGACCCTGGAGGCGATCCGCATCGCCCGCGAGGCCGGCTACACGGCCGTGATCTCCCACCGCTCGGGGGAGACCGAGGACACGACGATCGCCGACCTCGCCGTCGCCACCGGCGCCGGCCAGATCAAGACCGGCGCCCCCTCGCGCTCGGACCGCGTCGCCAAGTACAACCGGCTGCTGCGGATCGAGGAGGAGCTCGGCGCCGCGGCCGAGTTCCCCGGCCTGCAGGCGTTCGCCCAGCGGCGGTCCTAGATGAAGGAATGCGGGGCCCGGCCGCAAAGGCCGGGCATGGCAGCGCGCGCGCAGGCCGGACGCCCCGAGCGACTCGCGCCGCCGCCCCGCCGCCGCGCGACCCGCCCGGCAGCGCGCAGCGGCGCCAGCCGCGTCAGCTGGGACCGCGTCGGCCGGATCGCCCTGACCCTCGTCCTCGCCGCCGTCCTCTACTCCTACCTGAACCCGGCGATCGACTTCGTCAAGACCTACACGGCGACGACCGCCGCCAAAGCCAAGCTGCACGAGCTGCTGCAGCGAGAACACGCGCCTGCACCGCCGCATCCAGTCCGCCGGACGACCCGATCGTGATCGACCGCAAGGCGCGCGCCCAGGGGATGGTCGCCGAAGGCGAGACGCCGGTGGTCGTCCGCGGCCTCGGCGGCTGAGCGGCGCCCGGCAGGAGCGCGCCCATGGTTAGCCTCGGCTCCTACGTCCTCGGCGGCCGAGTCCGCTCGAGCTGCCTGGTCGTCCTCTCGCTGGGCTTCAGCGCCTACCGGCTGCGGCGGCGTCTGATGCCCGCCTGGGAGGGCGCCCCGGCGCGCCTGGTCGAGGCGATCGTCGGCGTCGCCCTGCTGATCTGGCTCTCCGAGCTGCTCGGGACGTTCGGGCTGCTCTACGCCGGGCGCTCTGATTGGCGCGCTCGCTGTGCTGCTGGCTGCTGACCTGCGGGTCCTGCGCGGGGAGGTGGCGCCGCAGGGGGGTCCCGCCCCTGAGGACGGCTGTTAGCTACCGGAAGGGGCGCGGTGCGCTCCCCGCGGCGACAGGACCCGCCGGCCACGAGGATCCGCTTGGTCGCGCTCGCTCGTCATGGTCCTAGTCATCTGCGGTCGTGTTCGCCCACTGGGGTTGACCACGAAGCACGCGCTCGACCGAGGCATCTTCAACTTCGACTCGCCTCTGGTACCACCTGCCGTTCGCGGCCGAGATGGCGCAGAGCCACTCCGTCACCGGGATGCACCACGCCGAGACGGTCTTCACGAACTGGTTCTACCCGCAGAACTCGGAGCTGCTGCACGCGGTCGGGATCCTGCTGACGGGGCGCGACACGCTCTCGCTGTTCCTCAACTTCGGCTGGCTGGCGGTGGCGTTCCTGGCCGCCTGGTGCATCGGCCGGCCCTACGGGCGCGGCGCCTGACCGCCGTCGCTGCCGCGATCCTGCTCGAGTGCCACACGCTGGTCGTGCGCGAGCCCGGCGCCGCCAAGAACGACCTCGTGGCCGCCGCGCTGATGCTGGCCGCGATCGCGATCCTCGTCAACGGCCTGGACGTCGCCTGCGCCGGAGCGGACCGCTGGCAATCGACAGGGAGACAGACGCATCGCCGAGCGCTGGGCCCTGGCCGCGGCCGGGCTCGCCGTCGGGCTGGCGGTCGGGACCAAGGTGACGGCGCTGGCGATGGCGGCGGCGCTGACGTGGCCGTGCTCGTGCTGGCGCCCGCGGGGCGAGATGGGCCGCGGCCGGCTGGTGGTTCGCTGCCGGCCTCGCCGGCGGCGGCTACTGGTACCTGCGGAACCTGGTCGTCGCCGGCAACCCGATGCCGCAGGTGAGCGCCTGGGGCCGATCTCGCTGCCGCACCCGGAGCGGCTGCAGGACGGCCGGCCCGACTTCAACATCGCCCACTACGCGACCGACACCGGCGTCTGGCGCGACTACTTCGCCCCCGGCCTGCACGAGGCCTTCGGCGTGCTCTGGCCGCTGGTCGTCCTCGCCGCCGTCGCCGGCGGCGCTCCTGGCCCTCCTGCGCGGCCGCGACCGGGTCGTCCGCTGGGCGGCGGCGTCGGCCCTCTTCGGCCTGCTCGCCTACCTCTTCACCCCGCTCAGCGCCGCCGGCGCCGAGGGGGCGCCGGTCGCCTTCGGGATCAACATCCGCTACGCGATCCCGGCGCCTGCTGGCCGGCCTCGGCCCTGCTGCCGCTGCGAGCGCTCTGGCTCGACGGCGCGCCGGCGGCCAGTGGGGGCTGGACTCGGCGGCGCTGCTCGTCCTCGTCTTCCTGCGTCACCGACCGCGCCGACGCCGTCCTCCGCGACCCCGCCCGCCTCTTCGCCTGCGCTCCTCGTCGTGCTCGCGGTGCTGGTCCCGGCGCTGCTGCTGCTCGCCTGCGGGCGGCGGGGCGCCGGCCGCGGCGCGTCGCCGCCGGCTTCGCCGGCCCTGGTCCTCGCCGTGGTCGCGATCGGCTATCCCGCTGCAGCGCCACTACCTGCGAGAACCGCTTCGCCAACGACGAGCCGCCGACGAACGCATCCCCGGCATGCACCTCGACTCCGCCTACCGCTGGGCGCGGGGCGTCGAGGACGCGCGCATCGGCCTGGCCGGCACCAGCGCCGGCTTCGCCGGCTACGGCTTCTACGGCACCGACCTCTCCAACCGCGTCCGCTACCTCGGCGAAGAGGGCCCGCACGGCGCCTTCAACGCGATCCCCACCTGCGCCGCCTTCCGCGCCGCGGTCAACGCCGCCGACCTCGACTACCTGGTCACCGCGCCCTTCCTCAACTTCCTCCATCCCGGCGACCCGATCCCCTCGCCCGAGGCCGCTGGCTGCGCGGCGAGGCCGCCGTGCGCCCGGTCCTCCGCAGCGGCCCGGTCGCCGTCTGGCGGGTGGACGGTGAGCTGGACCCTGCCGCTGCGGCCCCGCGAACGAACCCCTGCGGGACCTCCCGAACACCCCCGTAGCCGACTGAGGGGCCTCGCCGGCTACCCCCTCTGTCGCGGGCCGTCGGGTGCCGGATCGGGCGGATCTACCGGCGGGGTCACCCGCAGGATCACGCAGCCGGTCCCCGAGCCGTAGGTGGCTTCGGCCCGCACGGCGGCGAAGTCGTCGCAGGAGGCGGAGGTGGTGCCGGTGTACGCCTTGATCCCGACCTCGGTGTATTTCCCGGGCGGCAGCTGGGTCGTGATCGTCTGGGCGACGTTGCCGTCGTTGTCGGGCCCGACATACGCCGGTACACCGATTCGCTGATTTCCCCGCCTTCCAGCAGATCGATCCGGAAGGCTAGGCGGTGGCCGGTGGGAAGGTTCGAAGCCTCGATCTCGGTGGTCAGCTTCTTCCCGTCGTCGCTGACCGAGGCCGAGACCCTGGCCGTGGCTCGTTGTTCGCGGTCGCCACGGCGACCGCCAGCGCGAGGACGAAGCCGACGGCGGCGAGCCCCATCGCGATCACTCGAAGCCCGATATCGGCCTTGGACCTCTTCTCGTCGCCTTTCGGGGCCGTGAAAGTCGAGGCGGCCACCCAGAAGACGCCGGCGAAGATCACGAGCCCGATGGCCAGCGAGAGCAGGCCGGGTGACTCCCTCTGCACGCGACCGATGGTGCCCGTCAGCGCGAGGCCGGCGAGGATGGTCAGAAGCGGTGCGACGAGGAGGCCGATGGAGGTGATGCTGACGCCGGTCCCTTCGCTCTGATTGCCCCGTGTTCTTCGGATCGTCTTTCGGTTTGGCGGTGCCGTCCATGTTTCCTTTCACGTCAGAGAAACCCAGTATTTGGGAGCTTTCAATCAACGATCCAGGAGCGCAAAGCTCGCGCGGGCTTGCATTTGAATGACGAGTTGCTGGGTAGACTCGCTCACTGTCATTGTCGGCCCACGGTCGACGGCAGGCGTCCGACCGGGTCGGTTGGTTCTCGGGAACGGCGACGGGCTGACTCATAGGCTCGGTGTCGACCCGAAGGACTGACCTCCATGCGTTGCGTCGCCCGCCGGGTCTGGCAGTTGTTGATCAAATCTGAAATTGATCTATCCATGAGCAATCCCGTCCATCCTCAGAGAGGCTCGCTGGCGCCGCAAATTGCGGCGGTGGCTTGACATACGAGCTACTCGTGGCCTATCCGCTCGAGAACGCGCTCTTCCAGTGGGAGGAGGGACAGCGCGCGCTGCAGGCGATCGAGGACCCGCGGCAGCGGCGGATGGCCGACCGGGTCGTCGAGGCGATCCGGGACGAGCTGCGGCGCCGGATCGGCCCCACCTTCAGCGCCGAGGAGCTCGCCGACCTCTACGGCCAGGGCACCGACTGGGGCCAGCAGGTGGCCCTCGACGTCGCTCCCCCGATCGGGGGAGAAGCGCAGACGCTCGCCGACGCCGCCTTCTGGCTCTACCTCGAGGCGCGACTGATTTCGCCGGCGGTCGCCGGCTGGAGGTCTAGGGGCTACTCGCCCGAGTCGTCGGACTCGGACTCGCCCGAGCCGCCGCCCTGGCCGGCCTCGCCGGCGCGGCGGATGACGATCTGGTCGGCCTCGATGCGGACGGTGACGTCGCGCTTGCCGGCCCAGTGCTCGGTGTAGACGGGGTTGTCCTTGACGGCAGGCGTCGAGCCAGAGGCCGTAGCCGTCGGTCTCGCCGTGGTCGAAGGTCGCCTCGATCTCTTTGCGGCGCCCGCGCCCGCCGCGGCGGCCGCGGCGGCGACGGCGACGGCGACCGGCGTCCGGGGCGCCCTCGCCCTGCTCCTCGCGCTCCTCGTCCTCCTCCTCGTCGCCCTCCTCGGCCTCTTCCGCCTCGCGTCGCGGCCTCGATCTCGGCTTCGATCTCGTCGCGGAGGTCGATTTCGCTGGAGCCGGCGCTCTCGTCGTCGGGCGAGAGGTCGTACTGCTTGCGGAACTCGCGCAGCTCACGCGGCGCTGACTTCCAGCTGGTGGGCGATCCAGGCGTCGGTGCGCCCCTGGTGGACCCAGGCGCGGATCTGGTTCAGCTGCGGCTTCAGTGAGCGTCGAGCCATCGGCGCGCGAGTCTATTGAAGGTGGGCATGGGGGCGCGGCGCGACAAAGGTGCTATGCCATCAGGAAGGCGAGCGCCTCGAACATCGCCACGACGACGACGACCACGGTGACGGTGAGGCAGACGGCGAGAACGCTGAAGCGGACCTTGCCCTCCTGCTCGACACGGTTGATTTTCCGCGCCCGCGACCGGTTCGCGGCGCGGCGGCGCAGCTGCTCGCGGCGGCGCCGCTCGAGGTAGGTCTCCTGCTCGAACGCCGTCTCGAACTGGGAGATGCTCTGTCGCATTCTCATAAGGAAGTCGTCCCGGGCCCCATGAGGGAGAAGTACGGAACAGCGGGCACCGTAGCAAAAGATCTTGCAGGCCTCACGATTCCTTCATATTTCAGCAGGCGCCCCAGAGGCCCCGTCCGGCCCGCGCAGCCGCTACCTCGAGCCGTCTGAAGCGATCCGCGAAGCGATCGTTCGGCGGGATCGTCAGCGTCCGCGCCAGCCCCCGTCGCAACAGCTCGGCGTTGACGAAGCGGCCGTCGAGGTAGACGTAGGCGAGCAGGCGCCCGTAGACGTCGCGCCGCTCCTCGCCGAAGACCAGCCGCACCGGCCGGCCCTCGACCAGCCGGTGGTTGAAGGCCGAGGCCTGGGGGCCGAAGCACTGCACGGGCGTGTCCGGCTTCACCGTCTCCGGCGTGTCGACGCCGATGTAGCGGACGTCCTCCTCGCCGCCGTCCAGCGCCACCTCGACCGTGTCGCCGTCGACGACCCGCGTCACGTACGCGGTCGCGCTCGCGGGCGGATCGTCCGCCCACAGCTCATCCCATGACTCCCACGGCCGCAGCAGAACCGCCGCGGCGAGCAGGAGCAGCACGAGGCTGCCCCAGCTGCCGGACTTCAATTACGGAGTGCGGCGGACGTTCGAGAGCAGCGTCTCCTTGATCTGCTCGACGATCGAGATCGCCTCGTTCCACTCGCGCTGCCAGACGTTGCGGCCGAAGATGACGCCGGAGCCGCCGGCCTCCATCACCTCGCGGGTGTTGGTGAGGACGGTCTCGTCGTCGGTCCTGGAGCCGCCGGAGAGGACGACGAGCGCTCGGCCGGCCGATTCGACGCACTGGCGGATCGCCTCGGCCTGGTCGACCTCCATCTCGTTGTAGGGCGCCGGGGCGTCCTTGTCCTTGGCGGAGTCGATCTTCGGCATGTTGAGCTTGACCACGTCGGCGCCCATCTCCATCGCCATCCGGGCGGCGTAGTCGATCGCGTAGAAGGAGTTCTGCCCGCCCTTGGCCTCGACCGCTTCGCCGCGCGGGTAGGACCAGACGACGAGCGGCATCCCGAAGCGGTCGCATTCCTCGCGCACGCGGCGCAGCTGGGCGAGGTCCTCGTCCTGGCGCGGGGAGCCGACGTAGAGCGTGTAGCCGATCGCGTCGGCGCCGAGGCGGACGCCGTCCTCGACGCTGGCGTTGCAGCTGGAGAAGGCCTTGGCGGAGGAGGGGAGGTCGGTCTTGCCGTTGACCTTGAGGATCAGCGGCACCCGGCCGGCGTAGTCGGGGTAGTACTTCTCGGCCATCCCGATCTGGCAGGCGAGGGCCGAGTAGCCGGCCTCGGCGGCGAGGCGGAACTGGTAGTCCGGGTCCTTGGAAGCCGGGTTGGGGAAGAAGTCCCGCGGTCCGTGCTCGATTCCCTGGTCGATCGGCAGCAGCATCAGGGTGCCGTTGCCCGGGCCGAACTCGAACAGAAGGCGGTGCAGGCGGGCCCGTTTCCCGGGCGGCAGGACCTCCAGCAGCGATTTCTGCTCGGTCAGACTCTTCAGCTCCACGTCAGTTCCTCCAAGAAGTTGGTTGCCTCCTCAGTATCGCGCATTCCAATTGGGATCGAGCGGCGGCGGGTATCCTCGGAGGATGAGCGAGACTGAGCTCAGCGTCATCTGCAAAAACTGCGGCTCGGAGGTCAGTCCCTACGTAACCGAGTGCCCCTACTGCGGCGCCCGGCTGCGCAAGCGGGCACCGAAGCTGGAGCGGCGCGGGGACGGGCTAGAGGCGCGGCAGCCACGGCACCGGCGGCGCCGAATCCCGCGCCCGGGCCTGCCCGGCTTCAGCGTCTCCGGCGAGCGGCCCTACGCGACGATCGCGGTGATCCTCGCCTCCTGCTCGCTGCTGCTGATCCAGAAGGCGACCGGGTACTGGCTCTCCAGCTTCGGCGGCATTCTCGTCCCCCTGCAGGAAGAATGGTGGCGCTACTTCACCGCCCCCTTCGCCTACGTCGACCTCGGCTTCCTCTTCGTCGTCGCGGTGGGGCTGGCGATCTTCGCGACCGGGGTCGAGCGGCGGCTGGGGACGATCCCGACGCTGGTCCTGCTGCTCGCCTGCGGCTCGCTGGGGGCGCTGGCCGCCACCGCGGCGGCGAGCGAGAACGCCTTCACCTACATCGCCGGCGGCAACGGGATGGCGCTGGGCGCGCTCAGCGCCTGGTTCGTGCTGCGCCGCCACGAGGCCCGGGGGTCGATCGGCGAGGAGTACGACGTAATCGGGGCCGCGGTTTGCGCCGCGGTCCTGCTGGCGCTGCCGCTGTTCGCGCCGACCGCCGACTTCCTCGCCGGGCTGGTCGGCGGCGCGGTCGGCGCCCTGGCCGGGCTCGCCGCCACGGCATTTCGCCGCGCGGATTAGGCTCATAGCTGTGCCCGACGAGACCGAGCTGGAAGCCGCGATCGAGCGGCTGCTGGACCAGGAGCGTTTCTCCGAGGCCGAGCGGATCGTCGCCAATGCCGCGCCGCAGCTGCAGAAGGTGCTGGCGGCCGCCC
Organism: uncultured Actinomycetes bacterium; assembly: GCA_963779815.1. Classification (GTDB taxonomy): domain Bacteria; phylum Actinomycetota; class Thermoleophilia; order Solirubrobacterales; family 70-9; genus VAYN01. The sequence continues at coordinate 983,773 of CAVZZR010000001.1, forward strand.
TCGCGGAGGGGGGCTGGTTCGGCGAGCCGCACGAAAACGAGAGCCTGAAGGCGGCGACGCTGCCCGACCCCGACGAGCGGATCGTCGCCGTCCGCGCCCTGCTCGCCGAGGAGGCGAGGATGGGGATGATGGTTGGGGTCGCGGTCGGCTGGGCACTGAAGGAAGAGCTGGCCACGACCGACAGGATCACCACCGAGACCGAATCCGGCGAACCGGGAGGAGAGAGCTGATGGAGATCAAGTACCACGGGCATTCGTGCTTCGAGCTGAGCGAGGGCGGGACGACGGTCCTCGTCGACCCGTTCCTGAAGCCGAACAACCCGACGGCCGTCCACACCGCCGAGGAAGTCGAGCCGACCCACATCGCGATCACCCACGGCCACGCCGACCACATGGCCGACGCGGTCCCGGTCGCGACCCGCACCGGCGCCCACTGCGTCGCCATCGTCGAGCTGGCGGAATGGCTGAAGAAACGCGGAGTCGAGAACCTCAGCGACCCCAACCTCGGCGGCACCGTCAGCTTCGACTGGGGCTGGATCAAGCTCGTCCCCGCCTGGCACACCAGCACCCTGCCGGGCCACGAAGAGGCCCTGTTCAGCGCCGAGCACGGGACCGTGATCGGAACCGCCGCCGGCCTGCTGATCAACATCGGGGGCAAGACCGTCTACCACGCCGGCGACACCTGTCTGTTCAGCGACATGAAGCTGATCGCCGAGCGCAACCCGGTCGACATCGCCCTGCTGCCGATCGGCGGTCACTACACGATGGACCGCCACGACGGCGTCGTCGCCTGCCGAGTTCGTCGGCGCCGGCACCGTGATCCCGATCCACTTCAACACCTTCCCGGCGATCGAGACCGACGCCGACGCCTTCAAGTCCGAGGTCGAGTCGAAGACCTCCTCCCAGGTCGTCGTCCTCGAGCCGGGGCAGACCCACGGCGCCTGATGGGCACGGAGGCGCGGACCGGGCGCTCTGACTTCCAGGCGACGGCGGACCCGGCGCTGAACGAGGCTGCCGATCGCACCTCGGAGGTGAAGCTGCTCAGCTACGGCGAGCTCTATGACCTCTGGGAGCGGCAGCAGTGGCAGACGCAGGAGCTCGACTTCGGCCGCGACCGCGAGGACTGGCACGAGCGGATCAGTCCCGAGGAGCGCTTCCAGCGTATGTACGGGCTCAGCTCGTTCTTCATCGGCGAGCAGAAGGTGGCCGAGGAGCTGGGGCCGATCATGCGGGCGGCGCCGACCGAGGAGCAGAAGATCTTCCTCTGCACGCAGATCGCCGACGAGGCCCGGCACGTCCGCTTCTTCGAGCGCTTCTACCGCGAGGTCGGGGTGCTCGAGTCCGACCAGCTGGGCGAGATGCTGAGCGAGACCTCCGAGCACCTGAACGACAAGTTCGGCGCCCTCTTCGACGGGATGCTGAAGGAGCGGACCGACCGTCTATCCAGCGAGCCGGAGGACGTCGAGGCCCTGGTCGAGGCGGTGACGCTCTACCACATGGTGATCGAGGGGATGCTGGCCCTGACCGGGCAGCACTTCATCATGGACTTCAACGAAGGCGAAGGAACGCTGCCCGCCTTCGTCGAGGGCTTCTCCAACGTCGCTCGCGACGAGCATCGCCACGTCGCCTTCGGCTCCGTCTTCCTGCGCGAGAAGGCGCGCGAGGACGACCGCTACAAGCAGGCGATCAAGCGGACGCTGGAGCAGGCGCTGCCGCTCGCCGACGGGGTGCTCCAGCCGCCCTGGGCCGAGAACGCGGGGGCGGACTTCGAGCTCTTCGGCTACTCGCTGGAGGAGACGCGGCAGTTCGCCGGCACCTGCCTGATGCGCCGCCTCAAAGTGATCGGCCTGGGTTAGCGGCTATTCCGCTGCGCTCGGCGGCGGCGGTTCCGGCGCCGGGACGGCCGGTGGCGTCATTCGACCACGACCGGCGGCGGGCTGGGTTCGCTCGGCGGCGGCGTCGATTCGGCGGGCGGCGGCGGCGATTCGGCGGGCGGCGGGCTCGATTCGGCCGGCGGCGGGGGCGGAGGCGTGGTGGTGACGACGACGGTGCCGGTGCCGCCGTGGGCTCCGGCGACTTCGTCGGAGGGTTTGGCGGCGGTGATGCTGCCTTCGGGGGCACCGACCGCTGCTTCCTCGTCCGCCGTCGAGGCACCGGCCGCCTCTTCGCCTTCTTCCTCGGCCGGAGGCGGCGCCGGGGCCGGTTCTTCTTCGGTGGCGGCGGGAGTCGGGGCCGGGACCGGCGGCGCTTCGACCGGGGCGACCGTTTCGACCGCCGGCTGCTTGCCGTGAGTGGCGGTGACCCGGGCGGTGGCGGCGACCGAGAGGGTCTCGGTGGGGGCGCTCTGCGTCAGCGCCGGGGCGGTCGGGTTGGGGTCGACCGGGGCGGTGTTCTGTTTCACCTCGACCGGCGCCGGCGGTGAGGACGGCAGCGGTGACGACGCCGGCGACCGCCTTGGTGCCGAGCGCGCCGCCGAGGGCGCCGATGCCCGCCGGCCGCCGAGCTGCCGCTGATCGCGGCCGCGGCACCGACGCCGCCCACTGCTCCGGCGCCGGCACCCGCCGGCGCCTGCGCTTCCGGCACCGGCGGTGGCGCCGGCTCCCCCGGCGCTGCCGAGGCCGAGCTTGGAGAGGACGAAGCCTTTGAAGGCGAGCAGCGGCCCGATCGGCGAGAGCGCCGCCAGCGCCTTCTCGGTGGAGCGGATCTGGCTGCGGAAGTCGGCGCATTCCTCGCACTCGCGGACGTGGCGGCGGACCGGCGCCGAGGCCTTGCGCAGGCCCTCGGCCGCTTCGGAGAGCTCGACCCGGACCTCGCCGCAGGTCAGCAGGCGGGCCTGGCTCGCCTCGGCGAGGGAGATCCGCGCCCGCACCAGCAGCGACTTCACCGAGGGCACGGTGGTGTCCATCGCGGCGGCGATTTCCTCGTAGGAGAGGGCGTCCATCTCGCGCAGCAGGAGGGCGGCGCGCTGGGTCTCGGGAAGCTTGTTGACGTCGCTGAGGATCTGGCGGAACTCCTCGCGGTTGTGGACCTTCTCGGCGGTCGAGGCGGCGTCGACCTCGGGCACCATGTCCATCGATTCCTGCGCGTCGGCCTTCGGTTTGCGCAGGTAGTTGAGACAGCGGTTGCGGGCGATCCGGTAGAGCCAGGGGCGGAGGTTGATCTCGCGCTCGTCGGCGAGCATCGCCCGGTAGGCGTTGACGAAGACCTCCTGCAGGACGTCTTCGGCGTCCTCGGTCGAGCCCAGCATCTGGCGGCAGAAGCCGAGCAGGCGGCCCTGGTAGCGGTCGACGATCGTCTCGAAGGCGCCCGGGTTGCCGCTGCGCGCCATCGCGATCAGCTTCTCATCGCCCTGCAGCTTCAGCAGCGGCGAGCGGCGGGCGAGAAGTCCGCGGCGACTGGCGTGGGTAAGGGCTGATGCCTCCAAGGAGCTCTCCCGGGGTGGAAGGACGGTTCCAGGGACTAAGGACACGGTAACAGGGGCGAAGTTGCGCCCTTACAAAGTATTTATTGCCTTTTTACGCTCTGACGAAACCCGGAAAATGCAGGGAAAGCGGGGCTGTGGGCTGGGGTAGTGCCCGGGGCGGGACTCGAACCCGCAAGCCCCCGTGGGGGCGGCGGCTTTTAAGGCCGCTGCTTTTGCCAGTTTCGCCACCCGGGCCAGGCGATGGTAACCCGACCTGCCCGTCCAGCCAATAGGCTGCCTTCATGGCTGAGCACGGAGGCAGGCTGGTCGCTAAGGCGCTGAAGTCACGCGGGGTCGACCACCTCTTCACGCTTTCCGGCGGCCACCTCTTCTCGATCTACGACGGCTGCAAAGAGGAGGGGATCGGGCTCGTCGACGTCCGCCACGAGCAGACCGCCGCCTTTGCCGCGGAGGGGATCGCGAAGGCGACCCGGAACGTCGGCGTGGCGGCGCTGACCGCCGGGCCCGGGGTGACCAACGGGATGAGTGCGATCGCCGGCGCGCAGGCGAACAACTCGCCCGTCTGCGTCCTCGGGGGCCGGGCGCCGGAGCTGCGCTGGGGGTCGGGCTCGCTGCAGGAGATCGACCACCTGCCGTTCGTCTCGCCGCTGGTCAAGTCGGCGGAGACGGTCAAGGACCCGGCCCGGATCGCCGCGGTGACCGCGGCGGCGCTCGACGGTGCCGCGGCGGCGCCGAGCGGGCCCACCTTCGTCGACTATCCCCTCGACGTCGTCTTCACCGAGGCCGAGGTCGAGATCCCTGGCCTGCCCGAGGCGGGAGCGGCGGAGCCGGCGGCCGGGGTCGAGGAGGCGGCGGCGCTGCTGGCGGCGGCGGAGCGGCCGGCGATCATGGCCGGCACCGGTCTCTACTGGGGCCGGGGCGAGGCGGAACTGCGGGCGCTGGCGGAAGCGCTCGGGATCCCGGTCTTCCTCAATGGTCTCGGCCGCGGCTGCCTGCCCGCCGACCACGACCTCGCCTTCAGCCGGGCGCGGAGCACGGCGCTGAAGGGCGCCGACGTGGCGCTCGTCGTCGGGGTGCCGATGGACTTCCGGCTCGGCTTCGGCGGCAGCTTCGGCGAGGGGACGAAGCTGATCCGCCTCGACGTCGCGCCGAACCAGCTGACCGCCAACCGCCTGCCCGACCACGACCTGGTCGGCGACGTCGCCGCCACCCTGGCGGCGCTGCGCGAGGCGGCGGGGACCGGCGATCGCAGCCGGGCCTGGGTCGAGCAGCTGACCAACGTCGAGCGCGAGGCCCGTGAGGGCGAGCGGGCCGAGCTCGAGGACGGGCGCTCGCCGCTGCACCCGGTGCGCGTCTACAAGGAGCTCGGCGAAGTCCTCGACCGCGACGCGATCGTCGTCGGCGACGGCGGCGACTTCGTCTCCTACGCCGGCCGCTACATCGAAACCTTCGAGCCGGGGTGCTGGATGGACCCGGGTCCGTTCGGCTGCCTCGGCGCCGGCCCGGGCCAGGCGATCGGCGCCAAGGTCGCCCATCCCGAGCGTCAGGTCTGCCTGCTGCTGGGCGACGGCGCCTTCGGGTTCGCGGGTATGGAGTTTGACACGATGGCGCGTCATGGTCTGGGCGTCGTCGGGGTGATGGGCAATAACGGCATCTGGGCGCTCGAGCACCACCCGATGAAGTTCCTCTACGGCTACTCGGTGGCAGCCGAGCTGCAGCCGGAGACGCGGTACGACGAACTGGTCGAATCGCTCGGTTGCGACGGCATCCTCGTCCGCGAGCCGGGCGAGCTGAAGCCGGCCCTGGAGCGCGCTTTCGCCTCCGGCCGGCCCACCCTCGTCAACGTCCTCACCGATCCCGAGGTCGCCTACCCGCGCAAGTCGAATTTGGCTTGAGGGCTGGCAAAACGAGAATCGGCCGCCCAGAAGGCGGCCGATTCAGGTCGGCCCCTCAGGACGGGCAGGGGTACGTCTTCAGGGACCTTTTATTCAGTGGGCCCAGACGGCGGGAGGCGCCATGATGCGGCAATCGCCTAAGCCCTGTATCCCGAGTGCAAAGTGAAGCAAAGCCCCACCTCGTCCCCGGTTCTTCCAGTATGTACCCAGCCGAGGCCGCGGTCTACCCACCAGTCCATTGAATTACCGTAAATCAGGTAGGTAGAAGTACTGACTTTTGGGACTTCTGAAGGTTGACTGACCGTTCTGGCCTTTTCGGATAAGACACCGTGTCCACTTTGTACGGCGAAGGGGACTGACTTGTGGAGAAGCGTCTAGCTGTTCTGCCTCAAGACGTCCCGAACGCGACTGACGGGTGGGCGGTTGCCGATCGAGCTGTGGCGTCGAGCGTGGTTGTAGTGGTGGAGCCAGTGTGGCAGTGCCTCGGCCCGATGGACTGAGGATCGGTAGCGCTGCCCGAGGCCCCACTCCCGCTTGAGGGTCTGCTGGTAGCGCTCGACCTTCCCGTTTCGCTTCGGCATCCGCGGTGGGATCGTGCGATGGGAGATGCCCTCCTGGGCCAGGAGATCGGCCAAGGCTCGGTTCTTCGTGTAGGTCCAGGCGTTGTCGCTCTGCAGCCTTCGGGGCTCGATCCCGTGGGCGCGAAAGAAGGCGATCGCACGCTCCACGAACCCCACCACCGTCGGCCCTCTCTCGTCGCGATGCAGCTCGGTGTAGGCGAGACGGGAGTGGTCGTCGACGATCGAGTGGGCGAGTTCGTATCCCACCCGTTCGCGCTTGTGGGCGCCACTGCGGGTGCGATCCCCGGTCACCGCGTGACCGGGGCTGGTGAAGCGGGCAAAGCGCTTGGTGTCCATCTGCAGCAGGTCGCCGGGACAGGGCCACTCGAAGCGGCGCACCGCCTCCTTCGGCGTGGCCGGCCTGCGCGAGAGGCCGCGGCGGCGAAGGCAGCGGGAGACCGTCGCGTGGGGGATGCCGAGCTCGGAGGCGATCAGCCGCGGCCCCCAGCCGGTGCGCTTCCGCTCCTCGCAGACGAGGTCGTGGACCTCCTCGCTCGCCAGGGACGGCTGCCGGTGCGGTGCTGAGGATTGGTCCCGCAGGCAGGCGAGGCTGCGGCGCTCGGCCTCGCCTGCCTGCCGCCAACGGGTCACCCAGGTGTGGGCTGTGGACCGCGACACGTTCGAGGCGGCCGCGGCCGCCTCGAACGTGAGCTGCTCCTCTTCGACGAGCGCCACCAGGCGACGTCTTCCGTTCGGGGTGAGCGGGGCATTACGGTGCTGCATCCGGGTCCTCCTTGAGGTCGTAGGCGTCGAACACCCACAGCCTCTCGGCGGGCCCGGATCTACTTCATGGCGTTCGGAACGTGGTGAGGCACGTCAGCTAGCTGCGCTCGGCCGCGGCGATCGCGGTGCCGTAGAGGATGTCGTGCTCGGAGACGGTGATCTCCTCGAGCCCGAAGGCGCGCATCGTCTCGACGAGGATGACCACGCCGGCGACGATCGTCGGCGCCCGGTCGGGGTGCAGGCCGGGGATCTCGACCCGCTCGGCGAGCGGGGCGGAGGCGAGGCGCGAGAGCATCCGCTGGATCGAGGGCAGGGTCAGCGTGTGACCGTGGACCCGCGCGGGGTCGTAGGGCTCGAGCTCCAGCTCGACCGCGGCAAGGGAGGTGGGGGTGCCGGCGACGGCGATGCCGCGCCGCGCTTCGACGCCGGTGCCAATCGAGCCCTCGATCAGGCCGCGGATGTCCGTCGCCAGTTCTTCCAGCTCGCTGGCCGCCGGCGGGTCGCCGGCGATGTAGCGCTCGCTGTGGCGGACGACGCCGGCCTGGAGGGAGTCGTGAAAGGAGATCTCGCTGCCGCGGCCGACGACCAGCTCGGTCGAGCCGCCGCCGATGTCGACGACCAGCGTCGGCTCGCTCGGCAGCGCTTCCGAGGTGGCGCCGAGGTAGGTGAGCCGGGCCTCCTCGGAGCCGTCGAGGACGCGGGGCGAGAGGGCGAAGCGCTCCCGCAGCTCGGCGACGAAGGCGCTGCCGTTGTCGGCGTCCCGCACCGCGCTGGTCGCGATCACGTCGACGGCCTCAGCACCCAGCTCCTCCATCAGCCCTACATAAGTGTCGATCGCCCCGCAGACGTCCTCGATCGCCTCAGTGGCCAGGCGCCCAGAAAGGTCCACCCCCCGCCCCAGGCGAGTAACCGTGCTCCGCCGCTCCAGCGGCGAAACCCGCCCTCCGGCCACGTCGGCCACGAGCAAACGAGTCGAGTTCGTCCCCACGTCGATGACAGCGACCCTCCTCTTCCCGGCAGGCATCCGGCCACTCTAAAGCTCGGCCGCACCCCGAAGACCCCTGCGCAAAACCACCGCCCATCCCCACGAAACCCACCCGCCACAGCCCTCAAATTGCTACCATCGCTAGTCCGCCGCGGGGTGGAGCAGCCAGGTAGCTCGTCGGGCTCATAACCCGAAGGTCGCGGGTTCGAATCCCGCCCCCGCTATAGGACAAAAACCCCGCAAATGCGGGGTTTTTGTTTGTCTGCCGATGCAGACGAGAGGGTGAAAAATCGCCCCTGGGGCAACGCTTGGGGCAACATGAGCTTCGAGAGGGGTCGATTCAGGGCCTTGTCGGCCGCTCTCGATTCGCCTAGGTTCGCACGCGGGATTCGTGCCCCTGCCGAAGCGCCGGGCAGACGTCTTGTCGGAGCCGCACTCTAGGTTGGTGGCAATGAAGACGCTGAAGGTCGCGCTGAAGAACTGCCACGGTATCCGCGAGCTTGATGCGACGTTCAGCTTTGAGAAGGGCAACGCCGTGGCGGTCTACGCACCCAACGGCACGATGAAGACGTCATTCGCTCGGACGCTAGAGGACCTCGCCGACGGTCAGGACACGTTTGACCACATGTTCTCGGCACGCGAGACCGAGCGTCGGGTCACTGATGAGAACGGTGGTGATCTCGACCCAAGCGATGTGGTTGTCGTCCTCTCCTACGATGAAGAGTTGGGGCCGACCGAGGCGACGTCGACTCTCCTCGTAAACCCCGAGTTGCGGAAGGAGTACGAGGGGCTGCAGGTGGATCTCATCGACGCCCGGGATGAGCTGGTGTCAGCGCTCAAAGCGCAGTCCGGTACGAAGGGCGACGTAATCGCCACCCTGTCGCGGGTGTTCACCCGGCAGGACGACAAATTCTTTGAGGCACTGGTGCGCCTTGCTTATGAGGTCGAGCAGATGGGGGACATCCGGTTCGCCGATCTTCCGTACGACCTCCTGTTCAACGACAAGGTCGATGCCATCCTGCGCACGGACGGGGTCCAGTCCGAGCTGGCTAAATACGTGACCCGTCTGAACGAGCTTCTGGACGAGTCCGCTTTCTTCAACCGGAGCTCGTTCACCTTCTATAACGCGACGAACGTGACGAAGAGCCTGGGCGACAACGGCTTCTTCTCGGCGAAGCACTCGCTGCTCCTGAACGGGGAAGACACGCCGCACACCGTGACTAGCCAGGCGGACCTGAAAGAGTTGATCGCCGAAGAGAAGAAACGCATCACCGACGACGACGCGCTACGCACGAAGATGGACGCAGTCGAGAAGGCTCTCCAGAAAAACGCGGACACCCGCCGATTTCTCGACTTCATTGCCAACAGGGAGGAGCTGCTGCCGGAATTTGCGAATGTCGACTCGTTCCAGCAGGGCGTCTGGAAGTCTTACCTAAAGGCGCATGAAGAGCTGTTCCAGCGCGTCGTGAAGTGCTTCAAGGACACCGAGGCCCGCCGGAAGGAGATCGAGCAGCAGGCGGCCGCGGAGAGCACCCAGTGGGAGAACGTGATCCAGATCTTCAACGATCGGTTTTTCGTCCCATTCCGTCTCAGCGCCGAAAACAAGCATCTCGTCATGCTCGGTCAGGAGACCATGCTCAGGCTGGTCTTCGAGTTCGAAGAGGGCGGCGAGTCGACGGGGGTGGAGCGAGACGATCTGCTCTCCGTGCTCAGCAACGGCGAGAAGAAGGCCCTCTATATCCTCAACGTCCTCTTCGAGATGGAGGCCCGCAAGGCCGCGGGGCGCGAGACTTTGTTCGTCATCGACGACCTTGCTGACTCCTTCGACTACAAGAACAAGTACGCGATCATCCAGTACCTCAAGGAGATGGCGGATCACACGAACTTCAAGCTGGTCCTCCTCACTCACAACTTCGACTTCTTCCGCACGCTCGTCAGCCGCGGCGTTGTGGGGTACAACCAATGCTTCATGGCCCAGAAGGGCGAGTCGAGGATCGTTCTCAGCCAAGCCGAGCACGTGAACAACCCGTTCATCCGCGGTTTCAAGAAGAGCTTTTTCACCGGAGGGATGCAGCGGGTTGCGTCGATCCCATTCGTGCGGAACATCCTCGAGTACACCAAGGGGGCCGATGACGCGGACTACGTCATCCTGACGTCGCTCCTTCACTGGAAGGGCGACTCAGCTTCCATCACCAACGCGGAACTGGATCGAATCTTCAACGACACGTTCCATGGACAGAAGAGCGACACCTGGTGCTCACCGAACGAACCCGTGATCGACCTCCTCCTTCAGCAGGCCGATCAGGCTCTCGCGGCCCATGAGGGTGTCAACTTTGAGAACAAGATCGTGCTGTCGATCGCCACGCGTGTCCTCGCAGAGAAGTACATGGTGGCTGAGCTCAATGACCCTAGTTTCACGGGCGCGATCGCGGCCAACCAGACCCAAGTGCTGTACCAGGCGTTTAAGAACCGCGGCCTCGGTACGCCGCAGGCCCAGGAAACGCTTGACGGCGTGGTGCTCATGACCCCGGAGAACATCCACTTGAACTCCTTCATGTACAAGCCCATTATCGATATGTCCGACGTGGCGCTACGCGGGTTGTATTCGGAGGTCAAGAGCCTCTGATGCGCGATTGAGTCGGTGGAGCAATTGCGTTCAGCGGAGGGAAAGGCTAGAACCTTTCTAGCCGGTTGCAGTCGACTCGGGGTTGCAGGCAGCAGGCCAGGCGTCTGAGCCTGGGCCCGGCCAGCTACGAAGAATTCGCGCGGCTAGATCGGTGCCGCGCTGGTCGATCAGCTCCTCGTCCCAGTGCTCATGCTGGCAGAGGCTTTGGTTGATGAGCAGCACGCTTCGCTTGGCGAGCTCGTCTCGCTTGCTGGGTTGTCCCGGCGCCTTGCTCTGCCAGGGCTCATCGGACAGCGAGGAATTGAGCGGCTGCGTGACAAGCGTCAGGTTGCCGAGCCGATTGATGTGTGCCTCGCGATTCTCGGCCGCCGCCTCGGAGGGCTCACCGCCGCCGACCGGCCAGTGCTCCGGCCAGTTGCGGGGCATTGCGTGCTCGATAGAGAGGCCTGCCGGCAGTGCAACCGCCTCGGTCTTCGCGGAGTCGCGCATGTCTAGCTCGCAGGCTTCGAGGAGCATTCGAACACGGGGCTGCCCGACGTATCCGTACATCTCCCCTTGCTCCAATCGCACCCGGACCTCGTCATCTGATGGCCACCTCGCGGTTGCAGCCTGCGACGTACGCAGCACGCGGACGATTGCCTCGTCAGCGCGCTCGCCTTCGTCCTTGATCGCCCCGATCACGCTGGCAAGCGTGCGGTTGTAATTTTTCGACGTAAGACGAAGGATTGCGCGCCGCACCAGCCAGCTCTCCAGCGCCGCCAGGGCACGCGACCGGCGCTCGGGAGCAAGCTCCTCCGTCCGGAATAGGAAGAGTGCCACCGGCAGCATCGTGGTGGTGTCCATCGTCTCCAGGCGGGAGAAGAACAACCCCTCGGCGCTGGCAGGATCAAAGTCGTCAAACGAGCGCATGATCTGCGCGTCCCGGCAGAGCCGAGGGACGAGGTCGACCATCGGTGGGCTCCCCTCACGATGGAGAATGTCCCTGCGGAAGGTGTCGAACAACTTGTCAGCGCGGACGACTTCGCCCAGTTCCAGCGCTAGCCAGTGCATCAGGAACCAGTCCGCCCGGGCTCTCTTGTCGCGGCCTTGCCGGACTTCCTCGAGCCAATAGTCGTCCGCCTCGAACGTGGGCTCCCAGTGCTCGTCATGGAGCGACTCTGCGGGTCCATCCTCGCGCTCGGCTTGCAGGAAAGTCGCGTTCTTGACGAGGTCGAGTGCGCCGAGGCCGGTGCCCCGCGCGTTGAGCGTCTCAAAGATCACCTGCGCGTTATCGCTCTGGTCGAGGTTGATCGAAACTACGTAGAGCAGGCTTTCGATGCAGGTCTGAAGGGCCTGCAACCGCTTGGTTCGGGTCTCCTCGTCCGCCTCGCCCTCATCGCTTATCCAGGTCCCGACGCGATCATGGAAGTACGTCCACGCTCCAGGGATTCCGCTTGACGCGTTCTCATCGGCGCCGTCGGCGATGGTCGAGACGAAGGCGCTGCGGTCACGCCGGGAGGGCCGGACCTTTAACCGCCAGTCGCCCTCTGCGGCTCGACCGCGGTTGGCGATCAGCTCGCCCAGTTCCTCGGCAACGTCATCTGCGCCGATCTCCTGCGCTACCGCCTGCGTTGCGGCGATGACGAGCTGCAGGGTGGTCAGTCGCTGCTGCCCGTCGATGACGAGCCGGGGGTCGACGCCGCCGGCGTCCGAGTGTTCCTGGCTGAGAACGATCGGGCCAAGGAAGTGCCGATGCCAGATGTGAGCTTCGGGATCGTCGAGATGGCGGTCAGCGGTATCGGCGACGTCATCCCAAAGCGCGCCCCAGTTCTCCTCCTCGTTCCAGACATAGGCACGCTGGTACACCGGCACTTGAAACTGGATGCGCCCGTTGAACAGCTCGTAGACAGTCTGAGTGCTCGGTTGCTCCACGGCGCCGCAAGCCTAGACCACGCTGCGACAATTTCTGGGATCACGACCATGGCCTTTTCGCCCTGATCCGGGGACAGGAATTCTTGTCAGACCTGTACATCGCTGACCTAGCTACTCTGCCGTGGCCTCACGGTCTTTTCCGCTGTGCTCACAAGCCCCTGTTCGATGCCACGATCCCTGCTGCCGTCCGAGCCCGACCGGAGGATTGTCAAGCGCACGTAGAGGCAGTGGCACGCGGTTTGGCGGAAATCCAGGTTCGACACTGTCCCTATCATCGCCCCGACTGGAAGCTTGCGTCAGAGGTGGCGATTCGTTGTTGGGAGGAATCGAGGTGCGACGAGCAGTTTGATCCGGGCGGGTCGTTGTTACGGGTCGTCCTGTCCGAGGAGACGCGATGGGCCGCCGAGAGCTTCTTCATGGAGCCCATATGGATTAACGGCCCTTTGCTTGGCAACGGCCAGCACCGCGTATGTGGAATGAAGCTGGCGGGGGCAACTCGGTGCCTGGTGGAAGAGTAGGCGAGCGGGTTCCGCATATCGGGCTCGCGTCGTCTGAGTCTGGGTTCCGAGGGAGTCCTCGGCAGATTCTTGATCTAATTTCCAAGGCCCACGCTCTGAGGCACCGGATGGGACAGCGAGCCCCCAGATTCCAGCCGATCTCTAGCCGCAGGCGGGGTCGCTACGCTTGACCGCGAAGGAAAAGCTGCTGCGGGAGATCCTCGACCTTGACGAGGCTGAGGCTGCGCGTGCGCGCATCGTCGTGTCCACTGGGCCTGTCGAGGAGCCGGAGATGGTGCCGCTGCCGCCGGGGTGGGGGGAGACGCTGACCGGCGAGCCAATGCCTAATGTCGCCGCCGCGGTGCGGCGCTCTCGCGAATCGCACTGAGCGTGCTGGTCGTAGATGCGAGCTTGGTGGTCGAGCTCTCGCTCGACAGAATCGGCGAGAGGCCGGTGCTGATCTGGATCGCGGTGGCCAGCTGATCGCGCCGCCGCTCCTTTGGAGCGAGGTTCCTCGGCGCTCCACGAGATGGCTTTCCGCGGAGAAATCTCGAACGCTCTCGCGGAGCTTGCGCTGCAGCGCTTCCTGTCAGGCAAGCTGTCGATCGGCGAGCTGCGCCCGGAGGGTCTCGCAACGGCGGCGTGGGAGGTGGCCGAGGAATTCGACTGGGCGAAGACCTACGACGCCGAGTACGTAGCGCTTGCGAAGACCGAAAGCTGTCGCCTCGTCACCCTCGACAGCAGACTGCGTCGGGGCACGGATCGGCTGGGATTCGTCGTCACGCCAGCTGAGCTCGCCTGAATCGCTGCAGTCTCTTCTGATAATAAATTTATTATCATCAGGCCACAATGAAGAGCTCAGATAAGACCTTCGATGCCCTTTTGGCGGAGGAGCAGCTTGCCGACCCGAGCTTTCGGGCCGAGTGGCAGAGGCTCGCTCCGGCGCGAGAGTTCGCGGCAACGCTGCTGCGTTATCGCGCTGAGCACAAGCTGAGCCAGAGGGCTCTGGCGAAGAAGCTGGGCGTCTCTCAGCCTCGCGTCGTCAAGCTCGAGTCCGGGGAGCACAACCCCGAGGTCGACACGATCATCAACGCTGTTCGGCGCCTAGGAGTCGAGTTCGTGCTCGACGTGGCCCCCGCGAGCCGCAAGCCGGTGCTCGTGACGGCACGTGCTCAGAAGAGCGGGGCGATCGCCCACGACGATGTCTCGGTCGTGGCGGCTTCGTCGGTATAGCTCTTCATAACTGGCGAAATCGCCGCCGGGATCGTGAGGTCGCGCCTGCTTCACCCGCTCAGCAGTGTTGCCTCCACGGGGGTGGACGTGTTGCAGCAAGGTCCGCATCGCCGCCGCTCGGGTGGCTCGGCGCCGCAGGCCAGTGCAGACAACGACCCTCTTCATGCTCGTCATTATGGCTCGCGGGTCAACGAAGCTGCGCCGGTGCCTTGCTGGGGCAACGAATGGGGCAACATGCCCCACAGATTCCAGCCGATCTCCACGTAGTCCAAACTCGCGAAATCCGCTTGAAACCTAGCTCCACGTAGTCCAGCCGAGCCAGCGGCTCAATCTCATAATCGGACCGTCCATGTAGGAACCCGAAGGTCATAGGGGATCCCACCCGATTCGTGGCCCACACCTCGTGCAATCCCTCCAATCAAAGTGGCGCGGGACGGCCGCTGGCAGCTAGTGTCGGCCCCAGCCCGCGATCACCCTTCGAGGAAGGGCTCGATTCGCGTCGGCCCGCGAAGCTCGCCGAAGTCCCCGCTGTCGCGCAGCCTCTCCGCCACGTCCAGCATGGCCTCCGCGGCGGCGAAGGCGAGGCGGCCGCCGACGCTGATCCGCTGTGCTCCGGCTTCGACCAGGGAGTCCCAGCTGAGCCCCGGGTACGCGAGCACGTTGACCGGTTTCGAGACTGCCTCACAGATTGCGCGGACGTCATCCACGCTCTCCAGCCGAGGGGCGTAGAGCACGTCGGCGCCCGCCTCCTGGTAGGCCCGCAGGCGGGCGATCGTGTCATCGAGATCGGGGTTGTCGCGGACGAAGTTCTCCGCTCGGGCAGTGAAGGTGAAGGGGAAGTCGAGCGCCCGCGCCGCCTCGGCAGCGGCCGCCACGCGCTCGGTGGCGTGCTCGATCTCATAGAAGCCGAGCTCTGCATCCCAGTCCTCGATCGATCCGCCCACCGCTCCCGCCTCGGCAGCGCGAGTGATCGCCAGCGCCGCCTCCTCCGGCGAGGCGCCGTAGCCGTTCTCCAGATCGGTTGAGACCGGTAACGGCGTCGCCTCGTCGAGCGCGCGGATGTGGTCAGCGACCTCGTCGAGGGTGACGCTGCCGTCGGGCCGCCCCAGCGTGAACGCGAATCCGGCGCTGGTGGTGGCGAGGGCCTTGAAGCCGAGCCCCGCCAGGATCTTGGCCGAGCCGGCGTCCCATGGGTTCGGGATCAGGAACGGCTTGCCCTCATGGAGCGCCTGGAACGCCTCGCCCTTCGCCTGCTGCGTCGCCATGGCCCCTTGATATCAGCGTTGCCCGACGTGCTGGCAACTGGCTGGCTGCGTGGAGGTGGTGGGTGACTTCCCCGGTACCCCTTTGCGCGAGAAGCGGGAGCGGAGCTGGGGCAACAAATGGGGCAACAAACCCCACAGATTCCAGCCGATCTCCACGTAGCTCGATTCCGCGCAAACCGCTCTACACCGGGCTCCACGTAGCCCAGCCGATCCCACGGCCAATGCTCATAACCCGAAGGTCGCGGGTTCGAATCCCGCCCCCGCTATACCAGAATTCCGCGACCGCTCTCCGGGTCCGTTTTCGGCTCCAGAAGTAGGAATCAGGTCACTCGAAATCGCGGCGCTCAGTTCAAGTTTGCTCGACGGTTTGTCGTAGCTGATTTCGACGTCGAAGGCGTCAAGCAGCTCGATAAGTTCCTCGCTCTCGGCCTTGGCTAGAACCTCGCTCAGGTCCGGGACTCCGGACAGCATCGCCTCGATTTCCTCCGGGCTCGGTCCCTCTGGACGCTGACGACCCTCCAGCTCGGCCAGCGCCTCCGCCACGGAGTCGCCCTGGGCGCTCAGTTCTTCAATCCGTCTGGTCGCCAACCTGATCACCGGATGCTCGGGATCGTCGTGCTCCTCCAGTCGCAAGGCTTGTCTGCGCAGGGCCTCTTCGATCTTCTTCTGCTCCCCTTGGAGGCGCTTGCGATCGGCCTCGATCGACTGCGGCTCATTCCCCAGGGAAGCGGCCAGCTCGTCGCTCAGCAGGCGGAGACGGTCGGGACCGAAAAGGCGCTGCGCCATGAACTCTCGGACTGCCTCCAGCACTACGTCCTCCTTGATGCCGAGGACGCGAGGGTGTCCCGTCAGATCGGCGTCGAACCCCGGACGCCTGCGGGCGTACTGACAGCGGTACCAGTTGGAGCCCTTCTGGTGGCTGCCCTCCATCCGGCGTCCGCAGATGCCACAGCGGACTCGCCCGCGCAAGACGTAGAGGCGACCCGGCCGCGACGATCCCCGATCCGCGTAGCGGCGAGGAGCTGAGGCTTTCGGGGCGTTGGCATTCGTTTGAGCGCGATCCTCGACGGCATCGAAGACCTCGCGGCTGATGATCGGCTCATGGGTGGGGGTCGCGCTCCAGACCCATTGCTCACGCGGTCGGATCAGCGGGCGACCCTTGCGTTTGTCATGGCGACCCCAGACGTTGTAGCCGGTGTACTTGGGGTTGCGTAGCAAGGAGCGGAGCTGACTCCTGCTCCAAGTCGGCGGCAGTCCGTTCTCATCCTTGCGATTGGGTGAGGGCGGGGGATAGCGATCAAGATCGCGGTTCAGCTTCTCGCAGATCGCGCTCAGCCCCATGCCGTTCTCGGTGTAGTCCGCGAAGATCATCGCCACGATCGGCGCTTTGACCGGATCGAGAATCAGCCGGTGCTTTTTCCTGCCCTCCCGCGCCTTCTGCGGATTGGGGTGGGGGTGGGGCTCCAGCATGTAGCCGTACGGCGGGCGCCCGCCCGTGTGCCAGCCCTGGCGCACCGACTCCTCCATCCCCGCCCGGCTGCGTTCGATCAGATCGCGGACGTACCACTCGGCAACGCCTTGCTTGACGCGCCGCGTCAGGATCGCGGTGGCGCTGGAGTTCAGCGGCTCATCGGCGGCGAAAAGGGCGACATCTCGTTCCTCAAGCTCGCGCTCGATCCGGGTGCCGTCCGCCGTCATTCGTGAGAGCCGGTCGATCGACTCCACGATCACCGCGTCAAGTGCGCCCGCCTCCGCGCTTGCAAGCAGCTCGGGTAGCCCGCCCATGCGCGGCACCGACACCTTCTCCGTCCAGTCGCGCTTGCCGTTGCCGCGCTCCTCCAGCGCCTTGCGTCCGCTCTCCACGTCCCAATAGGTCAGCGTGACCTTCTCGCCGATCGGTTCCAGCGCCTGGTCGCATTTGCCGAGCTGGCGGGGGATCGAGAGGGAGGGGTCTTGCGCGTCGTCGGTGGACACGCGGCCATAGAAGGCGACTCTCACGATCCCTCCTCCTTCTCGGCGGTAATCGCTGCGGCTAGCTCGCTCGGTCGGCTTCCAAGCTCGGCTGCCAGCAAGGCACGGTCCAACGTGACCAGCTCTGCGGTGCGGCTCTGCGCGACCGCTGCATAAGCAGCGTCATAGAGAGTGAGGTCATGGCGCTCGGCCAGCTCGCTCGCCAGGCGCAGCTCCTCACGGCTCGGCCGCACGGCGGGGCAGATTTCCTCCAGAGCTTCCAGCACCGTCGCTGCCTGCTCGGCGCTTGCTCCCGCCCGCCCGCGCATCAAGGCATTACCGATCTCGTAAGCAGTCAGGTCGAGAACCGAGAGCGCGATCGAGCGCTCTTTGTGAGCGGCAAAGAGCGCGAGGGCAGGCTCGACTTCCTCCTCGCCCTCGCGGTGAAACCACTTGAGAACCACGTTGGCATCGCTAACGACGTTGATCACGGGTATCGCGCTCCTCCCGCTCAGAGCGGATCAGCTCGGCGGACTCAAAACCGCCCAGCCCGACCAGTGCCGTTCGGCCTCGCTCAAGTGCGGCGTCAACCGCTGCGGGATCGGGCCAACCGAGTCGCCGCCGCGCTGCCTCCTGGAGGAAGTCGCTGCGGGTTTGCCCGAGGCTCTTGGTTTCCCGGTCGATCCGCTCCAGCAGCTCGTCGGGCATCGTCACGAGGACCTTCGTCGCCTTTGCCATGCCAGGAGTATAGCTCTTTGATATCCCGTAGATATCCATCATTTAAGCTCGCTATTTCCGTCCTGCAGCACGGCGGGAATCGTCTGCCGCCCTTTGAAGGAGTCGAGCGATTGCGGCGATCTGCCGCTCGCGGCGATCTTGCTCCTCGGCCTCGCGCAGCTCGCGGACGCGGGCGGTGACCGCCAAGGCGGCGGGGGAGGGACTCGCCGCCTTCATCGCGGCACCTCCGCCAGTGGCGGTATTGGTCTCGGCACCGCGTCGGCGCAACTCGCGAAGGTCATCGCAAAGTTGCTTGTGCTGGCCCGGAGTGGGAGTGATTTCCGACCGGACGATGCGCGGCGGGCAGGTAGGCGAACCATCATTCCTGACGGACGCACCGGGGGCTTTTACACCCTTACCTGTTTCCTCCCTAGCTCCCATACACATGAGTAAGCCACTTTTCCTGTGTAATGTCAAGAAAACTTTTTAACTAGTGAAAACGTGACTGCTACTAGTGTGTTGGTTTCCATGCTGCCCAGGCGTTTACTCGTGTGTTTTCGTGTCTATGCCGCACAAGAACAGCAGAAAGACATGAAGTAGTTTCTGCTGCGGTTGCGCTCGTCGCCCTGGTGGCCTTTGTCATGGGAATGAACCTAGGCTGCATTTTTTCTTATTCACCACAACTTCGTGACTGTTAACCACACTTTTCCCCAGCCGACCTACTTGCCAGCGAAGCGCTGCGCCGCTCGGCCGTCAACCCCTAAAGGGGTCGGGCGCAAGCGCCCTTGACTGCCGAGCGGCCCAGCGCTAATTGCTGGGTAGGTCGGCAAGGACGTGACGTACACGGTTCATCCCCGTGCAACACGAATCATCGGAACCATGCCCTTCTGTAGATGGGCGGCAACGATCCATCGAGTGAATAGGAACGGCTGGAACGCCCCCGGGAAGCTGGCCGCGTATTTGTCCGACATCCAGAAGTGCAGCGCCCATTCCATCGCAGCGCGCTGGTCTTTGGTCCAGCGACGTCGAGCGCTTTCCATCTCTTCACAGACAGGCGAAAGCGAACACTGCGCGACTATCGAGGGTCCGAGTCTTTCCCAAACGGGTCCGCAGCCAGTCAGCAGGTAGACGGCCGCATGCCACTCGCCATACTCATTAGGCAGCAGGATCGAGGCTTCTGCGAAACGCGGCTCGGCGGCTCGGAGTTGCGCCAGCAGTACGGCAAATTGCCTGCGCTTCGCGGCAGTATCCGCATAGATTTCGTTCGATCCGTCGGGCATACGTTCAATCCTTCGAGCATCGCCCCCTAAGACGATGCTCGAAGTAGAAACGGTCCACCTTCAGATCAAGGCAACTAGGTCCTCCGCCGCCGACTCGGCGTCTATTCTTCAAGGGTGCAGTTGACGCAGATTCAGGACGAGATCATCAATACGGCCCATTCGGAGGGTCAGGTCGATCCGGCCACCTTTGCGCGGCTGATGGATCATGAGCTAGACGATGTTCAGGCTGCGATTGATGATTTGGTCAGCCGGGGACTGGTTGCTTCTGCGGAAGACGGCACCTTCCGCCTAACTGACCAAGGAAAGGCTGTCCACCGAGAGCAGGAGGACGCTCGCCGCGCCGCTGTGGTTAAACGCACCGGCACCTGGCAGCCTCGCTAGCCGGTTACCCGCTCGAAGCGCTGGCGATCATTCGCCGGCGCTCACTTCGTCCCCCCATTCGGCTAGACGCCTAACGGTGGCTAGGTCCTCTTCGAGTTTCTTCTTGATCTGCTTCTGAAACTCCGGGTCGCTGGCCCGAGTAGCTATGTGTTTGCCAATTGCCTCTCTCACCACTTCGGAGATCGTCGTTTCGTCCGCCCTGGCGACGGTGGAGAGTTCCTTCCAGAGGTCTTCGTCCAGACGAAGACTCGTCGCCTTGGTTGGTTCTTTCTCCTTGCGGCCGCTCATTTGGAGACCCTGGCGGCTAGCTGCTGGGCGGCCTTCATGTCGTCTTGCAGCCGCTTCGTAACCCGCTTCTGGAACGCCGGGTCTTTGACGGTCTTGTCTACGTAGCATTCGATTGCGATCCGAATCGCCCTCGAGACGGAAACCCGGTTCGCATAAGCGACGGCCCGCACTTCCTCCGCTAGCTCTTCGGGAATGCGCAGGCTCAAGACCTTGGTCGGTACCGGACTCATGCTCGACCCCCCAGCCCGAGAGCGGCCCGCGCCCACGGCACTTCGTCAACTAGCGACGTCGCCTCATAGAAATGCTCGACCGCGCCCCGCCGTGGCTGTTCAGCCACGATCTCGACCGCGCCATGGTCGGCCAAAACCCGAACGTGGTAGCCGACCAACGTCACCGACTTGTTGACCGGGACGGTCAGTTCCTTCGGGCTGCGCATTTCTTTCGCTTCGACGTAGAGCTGTAGCAGCCGTTTCCGCAATGGATGCTGGATCAGGAAGATCAACGCCTGCTCGGCGTCGCTCCCTGCCCCGCTGTCGCCGCTCATTACTCGCCCCGTAGGCGCTCGAAGTAGAGCGCCGCCCGCGAGGGGGCAAGAAAGCGGCCGTCCTGGTGGATGAGGCCCGCGCCGACTAATTCCCGAACGGCACGCTCCGCAGCGTCGTCGGGATCGTCAAGACGAGGATCGGCGTTCAGGACCAAGGACAACTCGCCCAGCGTCAGCCGGGTCGGATGTTCATCGAGCAGGAACGTCAAGACCGCGTTCTCGGTCCTTGCGTCCCTCGCTGCGGCGTTGAGGGGATCGGGTCCAGCTGCGCCGCGTTCCGTAGGGTTTCGATCAGCCATGAGGAGCTAGGTCTCCTTGTGGTCAGGCCCTCGGCTGGCGTTACCGCGCCGCCGGGGGCCGCTTTCTTTGGTTGAGCGAACGTATCAGACTGAGGAGAAAAACTCTACAACTAGAGCTAGTCGCCCCGAATGATCTGGCCGACCCGCGAGCGATCCAAGCCGACAAGCTCGCCAATGTCCCTGAGCGAGAGTCCTTCTTTCTGAGCCTGTGCGAAAGCCTTTCGCCGAGCCTCCCGCGCAGCCTTGCTATCGCGCTCGAACTGTTTCTGAGCGGCCTTCACAGCGTTGCTGGCGGCTTGTCGCTTGGGATCGTCGGCCATCGGTGGAGCCTAGTCCGTCAGACGGGATTGCCAGCGCCGAGTTCAACTCCGACCGCCTTTTGAGCGACGATCAGGTAAGTGTCTTTGTAGGAATCAAAGAGGGCTCCGAATTTCATCGCTTCGGCGTAGTCGGTGTGATCATCGTCTGGCTCAGTTCCGGCAGCCATCCAGTAGGTGATTAGTGCCGAGCGCGCAGAATCGTAAGCGCCTTCCAGGCGAATCACTATCTCGTCGTCATGCGCGAAGCGGATACGGACTGCAGCCAGCGCTGACTCCAATTCCTCCTCAGCGGCTTCCATCGCATTGATCTGCTCTTTGGTATCGGGCGGCCACGGCTCCGCGCCCTTCAGCGTCTTTTCAAATTTGGTCAACGTGTCCTTCATGACGCCCTTCATCCGGCCAAGCTCTAGGGCGCCTTGGGCTAGGATCGAGCGGGCGTCGTTTCGGTCGTCCAGTTCGCGCTCATGAGCGAAGCGGCGGACTCCGAGCATGTAGGTGGCGAACGGGCCGACCACTACAGCTAAGGCCGCGACAATCAGGCTCAGTTCCTCGATGCTCATCCGGTGGATCGTGAGGAACTGAGCGGACGCCGTGATGCTCAATACTGCTCCGCATGAGCGAAGAGCTAGTACAGGCGTCAAAAGCCGCAGCAGAGCTTGAGCCTGCGATTGAGGCATTCGCTGAGGCCACCGGCGCGCTTGGGCCAGTCCGCGAACTAACCGGATGGCTTGGCGACGCATTTCGGGCAAGGCGGGAAGCTCATGCAGCCAAGCTCTTCATGAGAGCCGCCGAGAAGATCAAGGCGTCTGGCCTACCCGCGCACGCCGTACGCGACAAGCTGATCCGTTCCGTGATGGAAGACGGGTCGATGGAGGACGACGAGGGGATGCAAGAGCGCTGGGCCACTCTCCTCGCAAATGCTGCAACTGACAACGAGGGCGAGATCAGGCTCGCGTATCCGAAAATTCTCGCCGAGCTTGAACCGAAGGAGGCCCTGCTACTAGAGCGGCTGTGGGCGAAGACGCCGAATCCAGCTAACGAACCCTTCGAGACGGTTGGCTCTGAGACCACGAGCGACCTCGTTGACATGGCTGGGCTCTACAACCTCGAACGCCTTGGACTTCTGAAATGGATCTGGTCGACGGCAACGACCTGGGATGAGCTTTCCAATGGAGAGGTGACGCTGAAGGGAGTTCAGCTAACCGAGCTCGGCTGGGCTTTTGTGGCTGCTTGCAATTCAAGTTCCTAGGAGGCTACGAACAAGGCTGCGATTGCAGCGTGTGGAGCCGCCTCGCTTCCCTGGGCCAAAAGAGGGCGCTCCTTGCATCTGACCCCACCCGCTCACGATGTGATCGACCGGGGTCAGATGCAAGGAGCGCAAGGGGCCCAGGGAAGCGAGGCGGCTCCGGGGTCTGCGGGGGGCCACATGTCTTTCTGCTGTTCTTGTGCGGCATGGGGGCAGGGGGCGAAGAGAAACTTCCCCCCCACCGGAGGAACCTCGTTTTGCTTGATAGCTAGGTAAAGAAGGGTGTAGGCAGATTCGTGGGAATCTGCTTTAAGCGGGCTATTTTGGCTCTACATCCCTGATGGGGATCGGGCAAACAAATGATCGAAAGGTGGTCTCTCTCGGGAGAGCGAGAGGGCCTGCTCGATTGTCAGGTCCGCGCAGGGACTGGGCTCGGCAGATCGTCGATTGGTGCCATCCTCAGTTCCCTAGAATTCGGCTTGCAGACAGGCGATACGTGGTCGCGGACATTTGTAGAAGTCCCGCCCCCGCTATAGGACGAAAGGCCCCCAAATGCGGGCCTTAAGTTTTGCGGGACAGCTAGCCGCTAGGCAGCTGGGCCGTGACGTTGAGGCCACCGTCGGGTCTGGCTGTGAGGGTGAGGGTCCCTTCGTGGGCCTCGGTGATGCTTTTGGCGATCGCGAGGCCGAGGCCGACGCCCGCCTGGTCGGTGTGGATGCGTTCGGTGCCGCGGAGGAACGGCTCGGTGAGGGTGGAGACCATGTCGGGGGTGAGCTCCTCGCCGGTGTTCTCGACAGTGAGCCCGACGCCCTCGGGGTGGGCGTTGGTCGACACCCACACGGCGCCTCCCTCGGGGAGGTTGTGGACGATCGCGTTCTGCACCAGGTTCGCGGCCAGCTGCAAGAGGAGCGCGTGTGAGCCGACGGTGAGGGCCGGGCTGCCGGAGGTCTCGATCGTGACGCCGCGGTCGGCGGCGAGGGGGAGGAGCGACTCGGTGGCTTCTTCGGCGATGAGAGAGAGGTCAACCTGATCCCGGGTGAAGGATCGCTGGTCGGCGCGGCTGAGCAGGAGCAGTGCCTCGGTGAGGTCGATCGCCCGCGAGTTGACGGCCTGGAGACGCTCGATCAGCTGGCCGTCGTCGCTTTTCGGATCGCCGTGGGCGACGTCGAGGAGGGCCTGCGTAGTCGCCAGCGGGGTGCGCAGCTCATGGGAGGCGTTGGCGGCGAACCGCTGCTGTTCGGCAACGTGCGCCTGCAGCCGTGCGAGCAGACCGTCGATGGTGTCGGCGAGGTCCCGCAGCTCGTCGCGGGGCCCCGTGAGCGCGAGCCGCTCATCGAGGTTGCGCTCGGAGATCTGTCGGGTGGTCGCCGTCATCGAGCGCAGCGGTCGCAAGACCCGGCCCGCGACCAGCCAGCCGAGCGCGATCGAGATGAGGGTCATGATCGCCAGCACGATCACGGCGCGGAGGAGCCCTTGGTGGAGTGCGTCGGTGGAGCGGGTGACGGCTTCCTGGAACCTCAGTTCGGTTTCGGCGTCCGGGCCGTTCGTGCGAGCGGAAGAGCCGGTCGGAACGATCAGGTTGACCCCGGCGGCGTCGCGGAAGAACAGGTAGCTGATCGCCAGCAGCACCAGCCCCGAGAGGAAGAAGAGGCCGCCATAGAGCATGGTCAGGCGCAGGCGAACGGTCGGCGAGAGGAGGCGCTGCATGGTCAGGCCCGCGCTTCGATGCGGTAGCCGACGCCGGCCACGGTGGCGATGACCGCGGGCTCGCCGAGGCGTTTGCGCAACCCCGAGACGGTGATTCGCACGGCGTTGGTGAACGGGTCGGCGTTCTCATCCCACGCTCGCTCGAGCAGTTCCTCGGCGCTGACTACCCCGCCTTCGGCGGCGACGCAGGACCTCGAGCACGGCGAACTGCTTCCGCGTCAGGGCAACGTAGCGGCCGTCGCGGAAGACCTCGCGGCGGAACGGGTCCAGGCGCAGGCCGGCGATCTCCTGCACCGGAGGCCGGCTGTGGGCGCGACGGCGGTCGAGCGCCCGGAGGCGCAGAACCAGCTCCTGCAGCTCGAAGGGCTTGGTCAGGTAGTCGTCGGCGCCGAGCTCGAACCCGGAAGCCTTGTCGTCGAGCCGGTCGGCGGCGGTGAGCATGAGGATCGGCATGCCGCTGCCGGAGTCGATGATGCTCTTGGCGACTTCGTCGCCGGAGGGGCCGGGGATGTCGCGGTCGAGGACGGCGATGTCATAGGCGTTGATGCTCGAGCAGCCCAGGGCGGTGTCGCCGTCGGCGGCGATGTCGGCGGCGATCGCCTCGAGGCGCAGGCCATCGCGGATGGCTTCCGCCAGATAGGGCTCGTCCTCGACGATCAGCACTCGCATCCTCCGAATGATCGCGGCCGGGGCGTATCGCGGGCATATCGGGAACCGCATACGCGCCGACAACAGCGCGTTGCCCAACCTGCAGGGGTGACCTATAGCGAACCGGCGTGAGCAGCGCGAAAGGACTTGAAATGAGGAAGAAGGACTGGTTGGTGGTGTCGATCCTGGCCCTCTGTGCCTGCGGGCTGGTGGCTTGCGGCGGAGGCGGCTCGAGCCCGACCGGTGGCTCGGGCGGCGAAGGCGGCTCCGAAGAAGAAGCGGCGCTCGAATTCACCGAATGCATGCGCGCACACGGCGTCGAAGTCGAAGACCCGAAACCCGGGCAGAAGAACATCGAACTCCCCGACACGGGCGGCCCGACGGGCAAGAAGGCGCTCGCTGCCTGCAACGGCAAGCTCGGCACCGCCGGCCAGGAACTCTCATCCGGCGAACAGGAGGACTTCAAGGAAGGCGCGCTGGCCCTCGCGCAATGCTTTCGCGAAGAGGGCATAGACATGGGGGACCCGGAATTCCTCGGCCCCGGCAAGTTCCATCTCGACATCGCCGGGATCGACACGAACTCACCCGCCTTCAAAGCCGCGCAGGAAGCCTGCAGCGAAAAGCTGCCCGAACTGCCCGGCATCTCCGTCGGCGGCTAGCGTGGGAACCGAGCGGGCGGGACGGCTGCGGCGCGGGCTGGCGGCGGCGAGCCGGTGGCGCGAGGTGGCGATGGCGGTGCTGATCGCCGCGGGCGGGTTGGCGCTCGTGCTGGTGTTTGGCGGCTCCGGCGACGGCGCCGGGCCCGCCCCGTCGCCCTCCTCCTCCGGCGCCACCGGCACGGTCGCGCGCCGCACTCTGGCCGAACGCCTGACCGCCACCGGGACGATCGGCTACGCCGGCGAAACCACGGTGCTCGCCCGGCTCGCCGGGACGGTGACCGCGCTGCCGGCGATCGGCGACGTGATCCGCCGCGGCGAGCGCCTCTACGCGCTCGGCGGCGAGCCGATCCTGCTGCTCTACGGGTCGGTACCGCCCTACCGCACTCTGGCCGACGGGGTCTCCGACGGCGAGGACGTCGAACAGCTCGAGCGCAATCTGGCGGCGCTCGGCTACGAACCCGGCGCAGTCGACGAAGCGTTCACCTACACCACCACCGAAGCGGTCATCGCCTGGCAGGAAGACCTCGGGCTCGAAGTCACCGGCGAGGTTGAGCTCGGAAGGGTCGCCTTCCTGCCGGGGCCGCAGCGGGTCACCAAGCTGGAAGCGATCCTCGGCGAAGCGCTCGCCGGCAGCGGCGGCGGTGGAGGCGGCAGCGAAATGGTCGCCTGGCACCCCGAAGCCGAAGCCGAAGCGGTGGTCGGGGTCGGAGAACGGTCCGAAGTCACGCAGCGGGCCGCGGAAGAACAGGAACCGGAAAACGCCACGGCGGGAAAGGAAATAGCCAAGGAGGGACACGAACCGACGCCGGAGCAGGGGGGCGAGGAAAAAGGGGGCGATGGCGAAGCACCCGAATCCGAAGAGGAAACCGAACCCTCCTCGATCCCCATCCTCCGCACCAGCTCGACCCGGCGCGTGGTCAGCGTCGAGCTCGAAGCCGACCAGCAGTCGATCGCCCACCGCGGCCAGAGGGTTCAGGTGGTCCTACCCGGCGGCGCCGAGGTGGCCGGCGAGGTGCGCGGACTAGCGGCGGTCGAAGCATCGGCCGGCGAAGGCAACCCGGGTGAAGAAGTCGAACCGGGAGTCGAAGCGACGATCTCGGTGACGGGCAAGCACCGCATCCCCGCGCTCGACGGGGCGACGGTCAATGTCCGCTTCACCCGACGGGTCCGCAAGCACGTGCTGAGCGTGCCGCTGACGGCGCTGATCGCGATCGGCGGCGGGCGCTTCGCGGTCTACGCCCGCGAAGGCGCCGCCCGGCGGCAGATCGTCGTCGCCCCCGGCCTCGCCGCCGACGGCTATGTCGAGGTCGAAGGCAAGGGGCTGCGGGCGGGAATGACGGTGGAGACGGGCGAATGAGCGAAGCGCCGGTTCTCGAGCTGTGTGACGTCCGCAAGACCTACCCGGGCGGGGTCGAGGCGCTGCGCGGCGTCTCGCTGAGCGTCGGGCGCGGCGAGCTGACCGCGATCGTCGGCCCTTCCGGTTCGGGCAAGTCGACGCTGCTGCACCTGATGGGGACGCTCGACCGTCCGACCAGCGGGGCGATCGCGGTCGAGGGTCGCGATGTCTCGACCGCGAGCGACGACGAGCTGGCGGGGATACGGGCCAACCGGATCGGCTTCGTCTTCCAGCAGTTCTTCCTGCTCGAGGCGGCGCCGGTGATCGACAACGTCGCCGACGGCCTGCTCTACGCCGGGGTGCCGACGCGCGAGCGGCGCGAGCGCGCCGCCGACGCTCTGGCTCGGGTCGGCCTCTCCCGCCGCGAGCGCCACAGCGCCGCCAAGCTCTCCGGCGGCGAGCGCCAGCGGGTTGCGGTCGCGCGGGCGCTGATCGGCGAGCCGGCGATCGTGCTCGCCGATGAGCCGACCGGCAACCTCGACAGCAAAACCGGCGCCCAGCTGATGGACCTCCTGCGCGAGCTCAACAGGGGCGGGACGACCCTGGTGATCATCACCCACGACGAGGAGATCGCCGCCTCGGTGCCGCGCCGGGTCGCGGTTCGCGACGGGCTCATCGAGGGGGACCGTTGAGCCGGCTGCTGCCTCGTGACCTGCTGCGGCTGGCGACCGTCGGCCTGCGCACGCGCAAGCTCCGTGCCGCCCTCTCGGTGCTCGGGATCTCGATCGGGATCGCCTCCCTGGTCGCGGTCCTGGCGATCTCCGAAACCAGCAAGGCGGACCTGCTGGCGAAGATCGAAACCCTGGGGACGAACCTGCTTACGGTCGGTCCCGGCGAATCGCTTTTCGGCGAAGAAACGAAGCTGGCTGCCGCTGCCGGCGGGCGCATCCGTTTGCTGGACGGAGTCGAATCGGCCGCCGCGGTCACCGCGGTCGACGGCGCCACCGTGCGCCGCAGCTCCTATGTGCCGGCCAATATCACGGGCGGGATCTACGTCGAGGCAGCCGATCCGGAGCTTCTGCGGACGCTCGAAGGGACGACCGCCTCCGGTGGCTTCGTCGACCGCGCGACCGAACGCTACCCGGCGATCGTGCTGGGGGCGAAGGCGGCGAAGCGGCTCGGCATCCACGGCGTTGACAGCCTCGTCCAGGTCTACGTCTCGGGCCGGCTCTTCACTGTGGTCGGCGTCCTCGACCCGCTGCCGCTCGTCCCCGAACTCGACAACGCCGCGCTGATCGGGTACCCGGTGGCGGCGCGCCTCTTCGGCACCGACCGCAACCCGTCGATGGTCTACGTCCGCGCCCGCGAGGGCGAAGCGCAGGTGCGCGCCGCGGCGGCGTTGCTGCCGAGCGCCGCCGACCCCTGGGACCCCGGAGAAGTCGCGGTCAGCCGTCCGTCCGACGCGCTCGAGGCCCAGGCCGCCGCCGAAGGCGCCTTCACCTCGCTCTTCCTCGGCCTCGGCGCGGTCGCGCTCCTGGTCGGAGCGATCGGGATCGCCAACGTGATGATCATCTCGGTGCTCGAGCGGCGCTCGGAGGTCGGGCTGCGGCGGGCGCTGGGTGCGCGACGGCGCCACATCGCGGTCCAGTTCCTCGGCGAGTCTTTCGTCCTGGGGATCGCCGGTGGCGTCGTCGGGGTGCTGCTCGGCACCGCCGCGACCGGCGCCTACGCTGCCTCCGAAGGGCTGACCCTGCTGGTGCCGTCTGTCGCGGTCGCCGGTGGCCTCCTCGCCGCCTGCCTGCTCGGCGCCCTCGCCGGCCTCTACCCGGCGATGCGCGCCGCCCGCCTCACCCCGACCGAGGCGCTGCGGACGACGTGAGGGGCGCGAAACCTCGTCGGCGCGGCGTCTATTCCTCCGTCGGCCGCCGCCGGAAGGCCCTGCTGAGGCGGGCGGTCATCGCCGTCTTTCTGCTCGCTCTCGCGCTTGCCTGGATCAGGGTCAGCGATGTCAGGCCGGGGCCGGGCGGCCGCGTCGAGCGGGATCGCAACATTGGCAGGCCGCTCCACCTCGCCTGGCCGAGCGAAGGCCAGGCGGCGGTGGCGGTCGAGGGGCTCGGCACCCTCGGCACCAGCGGTGGCGAGACGCCGGTGCCGATCGCCAGCCTGGCCAAGGTGATGACCGCCTACCTGGTGCTGAGAGACGATCCGCTGGAACCCGGCGAGGAAGGCTTCGAGATCGAAATCGGCACCGCCGATGTCGAAGACCTGCACCGGCGGATCGAACTCAACCAGTCGGTGGTCGCGGTGGAAGTCGGCGAGGTGCTGAGCGAGCGGCAGGCGTTGGAGGCGCTGCTGCTGCCCTCGGCCAACAACGTCGCCGCCCTGCTCGCCATCCACGAGGCCGGCAGCGTCGAAGCGTTTGTGGGCGAGATGAATGAAGCCGCCGCCGAACTGGGGATGCAGAACAGCGACTACACCGACCCGAGCGGCTTCGAGGACAGCACCGTCTCAACCGCCTCCGATCAACTGAGGCTCGGCCGCGCGGCGATGGCCGACCCGACCTTCGCCGAAATAGTCGCCATGCCCTCCACCGTCCTCCCCGTTGCCGGCGAGGTCGCGAACTTCAACGAACTGGTCGGCCACGAAGGCTATGTCGGGATCAAGACCGGTTCCGACCAGGCGGCCGGGGGCTGTCTCCTCTTCGCCAAACGGATCGACGTCGACGGCCGCACCCTGACCGTGCTCGGCGCCGTCCTCGGTCAGCGCGAAGGCGATTTCATCCAGGCGGCGCTCGCCAGCGCCAACAGCCTCGCCGCCTCGGTCACCACCTCCTAGCGTTGCTTCCTCCGGATCGAGTCCTGACCGCCCCACCCGTCGCCGGGGTCCATAGCCGAAAGCGGCTGGCCTGTTCCCTTTTTCCCGCCCTGGCTCCGTGGCTGATCGGCAGAGTTCCTCAGTCGCCCTGGAGGCCGGCGTTTTTTCGCAATGCCATGCGGTCTAAGCGCAGCGGTACTGTGTGCGCATGCCGGAGTTCGACGGCCCGAAGGGCCTCATCTACAACACGGAGCCGATTGCTGACCCAGAGAGGTTCGCCCGCGAGGCCGGGGCGGCGTCGTGGCTCTACCTCTGCGGGGAGGAGTTCTCCTCGATGGAGGGTGGCATGGCCTATGAGCAGGTTGAGGAGGTTGTGCCCGAGTCGGCGAGGGTCGTTTCCGACCCGCCTCGCGAGATGACGATGGACTTGGCGCGGCGCCAGATGGAGGCGCTCGAGGCTCTGCCGCGACCGACGCTGGTCACCTGCCGCAAGGGCCCCCGGTCCTCGGCCCTCGTCTACCTCTATGCCGGTCTCGAGGCAGGGGCGAGCGCCGGCGACGTATTGGCGCGTGCGGAGGCCGACGGCGCTCCTTTCGTGGTCGACGAGGGCCTCCGGACCTGGGTCGCCCGGGGCCTGGACGAGCTCGCCTGACTAGAGCGTCCGCCGGTCCTTTCGCCCGACCTGTCGTCACGCCCTCGCGGCGCCGAGGAGGGGATCGACCTGGTTGAGGGTTTCGGTCAGGCCTTGCTCGAAGCCCATCTCGATCGTCTGTTCCATCGAGGCGCGGTCGGCGAAGTGGGTTTGGATCGACATGGTTGCGGTGCCGTCGGCCTCGGCGATCGTCACCGTCATCCCCGCCGGGCCCCCGTCCTCCGGCTTGCCCTCGGCGTCGACGACGTCGTCGGTCATGCGCAGCCGGTGGGGCGGCTCCACCTCCTCGATGCGCCAGCGGCCGTGGTGCTTCTCGCCGTCCGGGCCGGTCATGAAGTAGGTGGTCAGGGCGCCCGCGGTGAGCCGGTGCTCGAGGAAGGTCGAGGAGTGGGACGGCGGGCTCCACCAGCTCTCCAGCTGGCGCGGATCCGCCCACAGCTGCCAGAGGCGCTCGGCGTCGGCGTCGAACTCCGCGGTGATCGTCATGGTCAGGGCGTCGAGGTCCTTGTCTACGTCGATGACGGGCATCAGCTGTCTCCTTTGTCGGTTTCGAGGATCTGCTCCATCCGCTCGATGCGGTCGCGCCATTCCGCCTCGAGGCGGTCGAGGGCGGCGCGGGCGCGGGCGAGGGCGTCGGCCTTGGTGCGGACGATCGACTCGCGGCCGACCCGCTGCTTGCTCACCAGTTCGGCCCGCTCCAGGACGGCGACGTGCTTCTGCATCGCCGTCACGCTGATCGGGTGCTCGCGGGCCAGGGCCGAGACCGAGGGCCGGCCCTCGTGGGCCCGGCGGAGGATGTCGCGGCGGATCGGGTCGGCCAGCGCCTTGAACAGCAGGTCGGTGGCCGCCTCGTCGTCTTGGTTCGGTTTCTTACCTACAACCATTAGGTTGTAGGTTAGCAGGAACCTGAAGGTTGGCCTAAGCCGGTTGCAAGCGTCGGGCGCCGGCCGTGGAGGGAAGCAGAAGGGCCGACAGGCAGACCATCGCCAGAGCGGTGATCTGCAGGGTGATCCCGAGGGGGCTGGGGGAGAGGGGGTCGCCGAAGACGAGGATGCCGCCGAGGATCTGGGTGGCGTTGGCGACGATCCCCATCAGGCCGATCGTCTCGATCGCCCCGCCGCTCTGCAGGGCCGCCACCGCCGTGTACTGGGCGAGGGCGCCGCAGGCGAGGGTCAGGACCAGCAGGGATGCGATCAGCGGCCAGCCGCCGGCGCCGCCGGTGAGGGCCTTGATCGCGATCCCGGCCAGGGCGAAGAGAAGGCCGGCGAGGACCGCGAGCAGAACTCCACGGTGCTCGGCCAGGCGCGGGGTCCGGTGGCCCAGCGCCACCCCCGCCGCCAGCAGGACGAGGCCGCCCTCGAAGCTGACGATCGCCACCGCGGAGAAATCCGAGTGAGCGCCGTCGAACTGCGGAAGCGTCGCCGCGAGGAGGGCGAGGCCGCCACCGCCGAGCGCCAGCGCCAGCCATTGGCGCCGCTCCACCCGCTCGCCGAAGAGGCGCTGCGAGAGCACCGCGAGGGTGACCGCGCCGCCCGCGAGCACCGCCTGGACCAGGGAGATCGGGGCCAGCGAGAGCGCGGCGATGTGAGCGAACCAGGCCAGGGCGGCGAGCCCCAGCCGGCGGCGAACCAGGGCGAGGCGGCGAGGCCGCGCAGGCTGGTCAGCGGCCGGCTGATGGAGACGGGGTGTGCGTGCTGGCAGCCACGGTGCTTCAGCAGCGAGGCGAGGTTCGTCATCAGCGCGACGGCCGCGGCGAGGCCGATCCCGATCTCCACGGGGCGTGCCTAACCCAGCTCGCCGCGTACGGCTGCGACTGCGCCGCTCGAAGTTCGGCAGGCGCGCGCGATCGTCTGGTTCGGCGCCTCCGGCATACGCCCGATCTCGAACTCGATCAGGGCGGTGCGCCGGAGCCGGACCCGGTCCTCGCGCGAGCAGGCGGCGGGGGCCGAGTCCATCGCCGCCTCTCCGGCTTGTGCCCGGCTGCAGGTCAGGCAGAGGGCCTGGCCGTCAGCTTGGGACCAGGTCCCGGGCAGCAGCGTCGCCTCGCCGTCGATCCGGCCGACCGAGACCTCGCAGCGGGCGCAGCTCCACCTGACGGCCTCGGCGGCCATGCCTCAGGCCGCGGCCCTGCTGCGGCGGCGCCGGTTGCGACGCCGGCGCGACGCCGACCCGGAGCTTCGCTGCGAAGCGGACCCGGAGGAGCGCTGCGACGGCGACCCGGAGGCGCGCTTCGGCGTCCCGAGGCCGTGGTCGAGGCCGAGGCTGGCGCCGATGCGGCGCATTTCCTCGGCCTGCTCGGCGAGGACGAAGCTGGTGCCGGTGCCGGTGCGCCCGGCGCGGCCGGTGCGGCCGATCCGGTGCACGTAGGCCTCGCGGTCCTCGGGGGCGTCGTAGTTGATCACGTGGGCGACGTCGGGGATGTCGATGCCGCGGGCGGCGACGTCGGTCGCGACCAGGGTCATCACCTCGCCGCGCTCGAAGCGCGCCAGCGCCCGCTCGCGCTGGCTCTGGCTCTTGTCGCCGTGCATCGCGACGGCGTCGACCTGGCGGCTCCGCAGCCGCTTGACCAGCCGGTCGGCGCCGCGCTTGGTGCGGACGAAGACGAGCGAGCGGCCGGCGTCGTCGCCGGAGAGGTGGGTGACGAGGTGCTCGAGCTTGGCGCCCTGCGAGTCGACCGGCAGGAAGCGGTGCTCGATGTTGGCCTCCTCGCGCTCGGGCTCGGCGTGGGTGTGGGAGCGGGCGTCGCGCGTGTAGGCGGCCGCGACCTTGCCGGTAGCTCCCTCGAGGGTGGCCGAGAAGAACAGCGTCTGGCGGTCGCCCGGCGTCTGGCTGACGATCCGGTCGACGGCGGGACGGAAGCCCATGTCGAGCATGCGGTCGGCCTCGTCGAGGACGAGCACGCGGATCGCTTTCAGCGAGACGGCGCCGCGCCCGATCAGGTCCTCGAGGCGACCTGGGGTGGCGACGAGGATGTCGGCAGCTCGCGCCGCCTTGATCTGCGGCCCGAAGCCGACGCCGCCGTAGACGGCGGTGATCTTCAGGCGGCGGGCCCTGGCGAGTGCCTCCAGCTCGACGACGATCTGGCCGGCGAGCTCCCGGGTGGGAGCGAGGACGAGGGCGCTCGGGCCCTTGCCCTCGGGCTGGATCAGGTCGACCATGGGGACGCCGAAGGCGAGGGTCTTGCCCGACCCGGTGGGCGATTGGACGAGGAGGTCGTGGCCGGCGAGCGCGTCGAGGACGACCATCTCTTGAACGGGGAACGGCTGGGTGATCGAACGCGCGCTGAGGGCGTCGACCACCGGCTTGGAAGTGCCGAGATCGGCAAAGCTAGTGATGTTGTGAACTCCTGTTTTGAACGTCTTAGGGAGATCCTGCGACCCCAAGGCGCCAATGAAGCACGAGGAGGAAACGGAACCTCTCGGGCGGCGAATCGGCCTGCCCGACCCGGTCACCGTAGCAGCCCGGCGGCCGACCCTCCCTAAGCTCAGCCGGTGGAGAAACCTTTGCGCCATCGCCCGGGAGCAACCTGCGGAGCCCTCGTTCTGCTCGCGCTGGGGGTCCTCTCGCTGCTCGTCTTCAGCGGTTGCGGGCAGGCCGGCGGCGAGCCTCTTGACCCGAGACCGCAGCCGACGGCCCGCCTCCCCCAGCTGCCGGCGGACTTCCCGCCGACGCGGTTCGAATCGATCCGCCCGGTGCCCTTCGGCCTCTTCGTCGTCACCTACTCGGGTCAGGACGGGCGCCCCTGGGTGATCGTCTTCGACACCGAAGGCAGGCCCCGCTGGTGGTTCAACCCGGACACGCGAGCGCTCTGGGGGCAGATCGTCGGCGACGGCAGCGTCGTCTGGGCGCGCTCCTTCGGCGACGGCTACGGCCTCGACCCGCGGATGGCCCACGAGGTGCGCTCGGAGTCGGGCAAGCTGCTGCGCCTGGTCGAGACCGGGGGCTCGATCGTCGACGGGCACGAGTACCGCGAGCTCGCGAACGGGAACGTGCTGCTCGACACCTACGTCCCCGAAACGGCCGACCTGCGCCGCGTCGGCGGCCCGCGGCGGGCGACGATCGTCTCCGCCGAAGCGCAGGAAGTCGACCCCGCCGGAAAGGTCCTCTGGCGCTGGAACTCGCGCGGCCACATCGCCCTCTCGGAGACGGGCCGCTGGTGGCACAGCGTGCTCAGCAACCCCCGCCGCCGGCTCCAGCGCGAGGCCTACGACCCCGTCCACATCAACTCGATCGAGCCGCGGGGGCGGGACGAAGTAATCGTCTCCACCCGCCACACCGACGCGGTCTACGGGATCGACCGCGCCGGCGGGGAGATCAACTGGAAGCTCGGCGGCAGCCAGACCGGCGAGTCCCTGCGGGTGGTCGGCGATCCGGCGACGAAGCTGCTCGGGGGCCAGCACGACGCCCGCCTCGATCGCTACGGCCGGCTGACGGTCTTCGACAACGGCAAGGACCGCCCCCGCCGCCCGCGGGTCGTCTTCTACAAGCTCGAGCCCGAGGCCGGGAAGGCGATCTACAAAGGCCAGCTGAACGACCCGGAGGTGAAGCGGAGCCACTGCTGCGGCTCGGCGCGGGAACTGCCCGGCGGCGGCTGGCTCGTCAGCTGGGGAGACAACAAGCTCATCACCGGCTTCGACCGCCAGGGCAGGATCGCCTTCCGCCTGCACCTACCGGCCCCGACCTTCCGCGCCGTCCCGGTGCCGCCGGGCGCGACCAGCGTCCGGCGGCTCGAACGGGCGATGAGCCGCTAGTCAGCCCACCAGTCGCGCGTGCCTTCGACGTCGTCGCGTGGGTTGTCGCCGAGGTTGGGGGCGCCGATGACGAGGATCTCCAGGCCATCCGGGCCGGCCTCGTAGCCTCTCCAGGTATGCGGGGAGACGCGGACTGCGTCCCATCGCTCGAGCTCGATGATCTCGTCGTCGAGCTTCATCCGGCCGCTGCCGCCCAGGACCAGGTAGATCTCCTCCTGCTGCTTGTGGGTGTGGCCGTAGGGGAAGCGGTAGTTGGGCGGGATGCGCTGGTAGCCGAGGCCGGAATGTTCGAGCTCCAGGGCCTTGGTCGCCAGGCGGAACTCCAGGTCCGGGGCGCCGTCGAAGTTGGACCCGACGTCCTGCAGGTCCTGCTTGAGGTTCTTGTGCGTGAACGGCACGGCGTAATCCTAGGGTGGTAAGAAGCGGGCATGGAATCGAAGCGGATCGACTCGGGGGGTTTCCGCGAGGCGCAGCACCGGAACTGGGACTCCGCCGCGGTGGGATGGATGGAGTGGAGCGAGTTCAACGACCGGGCGGATAGGCACATCAGCGAGCGGCTGGTGGAGCTGGCCGGGGTGGAGGCCGGGAGCCGGGTGCTCGACGTCGCCGCCGGCTATGGCGAGCCGGCGCTCACCGCCGCGCGCCGGGCCGGGCCCGACGGGCGGGTGGTGGCGACCGACATCTCCGCCGAGATGCTCGCGTTCGCCCGGGAGCGCGCCACGGCGGCCGGCCTGGGCAACCTCGAGTTCGTGCAGGCGGACGCCTCCGGCCTCGACTTCCCGCCGGAGAGCTTCGACGCCGCCGTCTCGCGCTGGGGGATCATCTTCGAGCCCGACGCGGAGGCCGCCGCGGCGCGCATCCGGGGCTTCCTCGAGCCGGGCGCGCGGATCGCGATCGCCTCGTGGGGCAGGCCCGAGGAGGTTCCGTTCCTCTCGATTCCGATGCGGACGACGAGGGAGCGGCTGGGCCTGCCTCCGCCCCCGCCGGGCACTCCCGGGCCCCTCTCCCGGCCCACCCCCGCCGCGATCGGTGCGTTGCTCGAAGGCGGTGGCTTCTCGAAGGTCGCCGTCGAGCAGGCCGAGGTCGTCTTCGAGTTCGACTCCCCGGCGCACTTCACCGCCTACGTGAGGGCGATCGCCGCGCCGATCCGGGCCATGATCGAGCAGCACGCGGGCGAGGCCCAGGAGGAGGCCTGGGACGCGATCACGCAGGC
The DNA here is from genome assembly GCA_963779815.1 of uncultured Actinomycetes bacterium. Lineage (GTDB taxonomy): Bacteria > Actinomycetota > Thermoleophilia > Solirubrobacterales > 70-9 > VAYN01. Next base: position 1,019,756 of record CAVZZR010000001.1, read on the forward strand.
CGTGGCGGAGGCGGGCGGCGGTACGGGACCGCTGAGCCTCGCGAACGTCGTGCTGCTCGCCTCGGCAACCGCCTAGAGCGGCAGTCGGTCGCCGCGGCGCGTCAAGCTTCAGGAGTGACCGCCGCCACGGCGCTTCTCATTCCCGTCGGCCTCCTGGTCGGGTTCCTGCTCGGCTCGGTCGGGGGCGGCGGCTCGCTGATCGCCGTGCCGGCGCTCGTCTACCTGGGAGACCAGAGCGTCCGGGGGGCCCAGGCCGGAGCGCTCCTGGTGGTGATCGTCGCCTCGGCGGTCGGCTTCGCCTCCTACCTGCGGCGCGGCGAGGTGCGATGGCGGGCCGGGCTCGCCTTCGGCCTCGCGGCGGCGGTCAGCTCGCTGGCCGGCTCGCTGCTGAGCCGGCAGCTCGACCCCGACGTGCTGCTGCTCGCCTTCGCGCCGGTGATGGTCGTCGGGGCGGTGGCGATGGTCGGCGAACGGGGGCGGGAGGAGTCCGGCTTCCGCCCCTGGCGCTTCGGCGTCAGCGTCTCCTCCGCCCGGCGGGTGACCCTGCTCGGCCTCGCCGTCGGCGGAGTCACCGGCCTCTTCGGCGTCGGCGGCGGCTTCGTGATCGTGCCCGTGCTCGTCGTCGGCCTCGGTTTCGCGATGACCGAGGCGGTGGGGACGAGCCTGCTGGTGGTCATCCTCAGCTCCCTGGTCGCCTTCGCCGAGCGGCTGGACGGGAGCGAGCTCGACTGGGAGGTCATCGGCCCCTTCGCGGTCGCGGCCGCCCTCGGCGTCCTCCTCGGCAGCGTGCTCGGCCTGCGGACCCGCAGCGAAAACCTGATCCCCTGGTTCGCGGCGCTCATCGTCCTCACCGCCCTCTACACCGGCGGCGAGGCACTGGCCGGGCTGCTCTAGTGCCGAAGCTCGGTCGCATACATCTCTTCGTCGCCTTCGCCTTCACGGTGATGGCCGACCCCGTGTCCTCGGTCGCCTACGCGATCGAGGCGGCGCAGCGGGCGCTCGACGGCGAGCCCGCGAGCCTGGTCGCGACGATGGCCCTGGTGGTGGCGATCATCGTCCTCGTCGCGGTCACCTACCACCAGCTGATCGGCCGCTTCCCGGAGGGCGGCGGCGGTCCGGAGGCGGTCGGCGCCGCCTTCGGCGAGGGCTGGGCCTTTCTGCCGCTGGGGGCGCTGCTGGTCGACTTCACCCTCACCGTCGCGGTCAGCTGCGCCGCCGCCGCCGCGGCCCTGATCGCCTACGCGCCGGGGCTGGAGGCGGTGCGGCTGCCGCTCGCCCTGGCGATCGCGGCGGCGGTCGCGCTGGGGGTCCTGACCGGGCACCGTGGCCGGGTCGGGTTCGCGCTCGCCGTCCAGGCGTTCCTCCTCGCCGCCGCCGTTGTCCTCGTCGCGGCCCTGTTCGCCGACCCGGTGACGGGCGCGGCGGCGGCCCCGGCGAGCGGCTCGCTCCTCGCCGACGCCGGCTTCTCCTCCCTGCTGCTGGCGCTGCCGCTGGGGATGGCGCTGGCGACCGGGGTCGAGGCCCCCTCCAACGCGATCGCCGAGCTGCCGCAGATCGACGACCGTGGCAGGCGCCGGTTCGGCCGTGGCACCCTCTGGGGGATGGTGGCGATCGTCGGGGCGCTGACGATCTCGCTCTCGGCCCTCGCGGTTCACCTGCGGGTCGGCGTCCCCGGCGAGGACAGCACCCTGCTCGCCGACCTGGCCCGGGCCGCGGTCGGCGACGGCGCCGCCTTCGCCCTCTTCCAGGCCACCTCCGCCCTGCTGCTGCTCGCCGCCGCCGCCTCCTCCTACCTCGCCGGGGCCGGGGTGCTGAAGGCGCTCTCCGGCGTCGGCCTCGACGGCGACGAGGGCCTTCTGCCGGAGCGGCTGCACCGCCAGAACCGCTTCCTCGTCTCCCACTGGGGGGTCGGGGTGATCCTCCTCCTCGCCGCCGCGATGATCGCCGTCTCCGGGGGGCACGAGCAGGAGCTGGTCAAGTTCTACGCCGTCGCCGTCTTCGCCAGCTTCCTTGCCGCGACCCTCGCCTGCGGTCGCCTCAACCTCCGCGACGGCCGCCGCGGCGCCGCGGCGGTCAACCTGCTCGGCGCCGCGGCTGCCCTGCTCGTCCTCGTCCTCAACCTCACCCGCCTCGACTCCGCGATCGCGCTTCTCGCCGCGGCCGTGGTCGCCCTCTACCTCTGGCGCGTCTGGGTCCGGCGCGGCCGCCCCCGCGGCGTCAGCCGCGCGCCCGCGCGGCATTGAGCCGCGGGCGGAGCAGGCCTCCGCGACCGAAAGAAAGGCGCCCCGCAAGGGGCGCCTTTCCTCCAGTCAACAGGGAGTGCGCTCTAGATGCACAGGGAGTGACACCTAAATGCACATTGCGGATATGACCAGGAAACGGGGGAAGGCTCAACTCGGGCCGCTCGGAAGCGTGAACGTCGCTGTCCAGGCCGTTGAAGTTCCCCGAAAACGCCTGCAAACCGCGAACAACAATTCTGCGCGTGTACAGGGATAAAGGCTTGTAGAGCGTTGAGGAAACCCTACGCAGGATCGGCGTCGGCGGAGGGAAGGCGGCTGATCGCCTTCAGCGCGTCGACCAGCTCCTCGGCCGAGGCGGCGTCTCCTCTCACGTCCAATCCTCCCTCCGACTCGGCGCCGCTCATGCTGCGCAGCCAAGCGTCGGGAGAGCCGGAGATCCAGGCGTCCGCATCGCCTTCGAGGCGGGAGGAGCAGGAGACGAGGGAGCCTCCTTCGTAGCGGGCGAGGACCCCGGCGAAGACCGGCGAGCTGCCGCGCTGCACCTCGACGCCGAGCCGGAAGGTGCCGTCGAACTCGGAGGAGAGATCCAGCAGCGGCATCGCGAGGAGGAAGGCCGCCTCCACCCCCAGCTTGCCGATCGGCTGGGCGCCGGCGGGGCGGTGCCGTCGCTCCCAGGCTGCGGCGGCCGCCATCGGGATGACGGCGCGCCGCAGCCACTCGGTGGCCCCGTAGGGGGTGCCGCGCCGTTCGGTCGGCTGCGGCTCCACCAGTCCCGCCAGACGCATCGACCCGAGCCGTCGCTCGAGCGAGGGATAGCTGACCTTGGGGATCACCTTGTTGAGCTCGGTCAGCGAGAGCGGTTGGGCGGCGATCGCCCTGACGATGTTGGTCGACCAACCCTCCACCAGCGCCTTGGTGGTGCTCTTGGAGGCGGTCGTGCCGAGCTCGATCGGCCCGCTCGGTCGCAGTTGCAGCCAGCTCTCCAGGACGGCCGCGACCTTCAGCAGGTCTCGCCCGACCGGGGTGATCCGGTACTCGACGGAGCCGCCGAAGGTGGCTTCCCGCTGACGGTCGACGATGCCGAGCTCGGTCAGCGTCCGCGAGTAGAGGCGCATCGTGCTCTGCGGCGGCGAGCCGGCGGCCTGCCGCAGCTCCAGCAGCGGCATCGGCTTCTCGTCGAGGGTCTGGAGGATGTGGACGTTCAGCGGCGTTGCCAGCAGCGACAGCGCGAGTCCCCCGGCGCGCGTCATCTGGCCGCCCGGTCGAGCGTTCGCTCGAGGTTCTGAAGGATTGCTGCGATCAAGAGAATTGGGCCTGACCTGTTCGCTGGTCCCCGGCTGGGTGGTGCAGGCTCTCTCCAGCATTGTCATTTCCCGGACAAGAACTTCAAGAAATGGGCGCTCTCAAGCTCTAAGTGAGGCTTGCCATCGCGCGAAAACCGAAGTTCTTACCTGCAAATAGCAGTAAGCCAATTTCTCGCGCGTGTAACTAATTGCGATATGTCGCGGTGCCTGCAGAGGCTTATTTATGTGCACCCGCGGTACGGCGCAGGGCCTCGAGCAGGGCTTCGACCAGCTCCCGGTCGCCCCCTCGCTCCAGCTCCCCGTCCGACACCAGGTTCAGCTCTTGCAGCCAGGCAAGCGGCCCTCCCGTCACCCAGCCTTCGGCTTCCCCCTCGAGACTGGCGACGCAGGAGGCCACCTCTCCTTTGTCGACGCCGACGAGGACGCCGGCGAAGACGGGTGAGGCGCCGTCATGCACCTCCACCGCCAGGCGGGCCTTCCCGTCCACCTCCTTGGAGAGCTCCAGCAGCGGGATCGCCAGCAGGAACCCCGCCTCGACGTCGAGGCGCCCGATCTTCGCCGTCTTCTCCGCCGCGTAGACGCGCTCCCAGGCGATCGCGGCGACGAGCGGGGTGACTGCCTGCCGCAGCCAGTCGGTCACCGTGTAGGGCCGCAGCCGGCCCGGCCCGCTGTGTGCTTCGACGAGATCGCATTCGCGCATCGCGGTCAGCCGGCGCTCGAGCGACGGATAGCTGATCCGCGGGATCAGGCTGTTCAGCTCCGTCAGCGAAAGCGGGCGGGCGGCGAGGATGCGGATGATGTGGCTGCTCCAGCCCTCGACGAAGGCCTTGATCGTGCTTTTCGCCCCGGTGGTGCCGAGCTGCTTCGGCCCCCCCGGCGCCGCCTCGAGCCAGGCCTGGACCACGTCTCCTACCCCCAGCAGAGCGCGACCGGCCTCGGTGATCTCGTAGTCGGCGGAGGTCGGGAACTCGCCGCGGCCCTGTCGCTCGATCGCACCTAACTCGCCCAGCGTGCGCAGGTAGAGGCGCATCGTGCTCTGCGGAGGGAGGCCGAGCTCGGTCCGCAGGTCCTGCAGGGACCTGGGCCCCTGTTCGAGGTAGCGCAGGATTTCGACGTTGAGGGGGGCGGCGAGCAGGCTCAGGGCATGGCTCCCCGCGCGCAGCGGCATTTTGTTGGACGAGCGGCTGGGGGAGTGCTCCATCGGACTCAGGTTCTCCTCTCAGGAGAACATAGAGCGTTCCAAAAGAAAGAGGCACCCGTGACGGGTGCCTCTTTCAGGGATCAACATGATTCGCATGAAGCCGTCTCGGGCTCCTCCAGTATTCGACCAGCATCGAAGCGCGGGGACAAACCGGCCCCGGGTGGGGGCGGGAAAAACCCGATATTCCCCCCGGCCGCGGAAGCTTTTTCCCTGCAAATTGCAGACGGCAGCTTTACGCGCGCAGAGAGATAGAGGCGCCTGCAAATGTGCGTAAGTGGGATCTGGGTCAGGTCTTCGGCAGGTAGGTGAGGAGGACGATGCCGGAGTCGAAGCGCTTGATCTCGTCGAGCTCCATGCGGACGGTTCCCCGGTCGCCGAGCACGTGGACGTTGCCCTTGCCCCAGACGATCGGGTTGAGGTAGATCTCGTACTCGTCGACCAGGCCCTTCTCCGCGAGCGCGTAGGCGAACTCGCCGCTGCCGTGCATGAAGAGGTCGCCCTCGACTTCGCTCTTCAGCCGTGGGATCGAGTCCTCGAGGTCCCCTGCGAGCAAGGTCCCGTTCCACGGCAGGTCGCCGCTGAGGGTGTTGGAGCCGACGTACTTCGGCAGCGCATTGACCATGTCCGCCCATCTGCCCGTCTCGCTCGGCCAGTAGCCCGCCAGTCCCTCGAACGTCTTGCGACCAAGCACCAGCCCGCCGGACCTCGCCTGGCGCTCGAACGAGTGCTCCCCATGGTCGCCGTCCGGCTGCACCCACTCCCCAACCGGGTCGACGACCCCGTCGAGGGTGGCCTGCGTGGTTGCGATCAGCTTTCCCATGAGGAAGGTCTACCCGAATTCGCAGGCCGGGATCGCTTTCAGCGCTTTCAGGCTCGGATGACGGTGACCTCGTCGAAGGAGGAGAAGTCGTCATCCTGGGTGAGGACGGCAGCGCGATGGTGCATTGCCGTCGCTGCGATCCAGGTGTCGTGACGGCGCAGCTTGCGACCCTGGGAGCGCTCGGCTGCCGCGATGCGGGCGAAGCAGCTCGCAACCTCGGGTCCGACCGGCAGGAGGGGATAGGTGGACTGCAGACGGGAGAGGGTGGAGAGGCGGCGGGCGCGTGCCTCGGGATCGGTTGCCCGCAGGACGCCCAGCTCCAGCTCGGCCACGGTGATCACGGAGACGGCGATCTTCTCCGGCAGCTCTCCCAGTTCCCGCCCCGTCTCCTGGGCGATGAAGATCGAGGTGTCGGCGACCGCTTTTTTCAATCGTCCAGCTCCGCGCCGCGGACATCGGCGAGGTCGTCCAACAGGCCGGGATCGGCCGCCGCGTCGTCAACGATCCGAAGCAGCTCGGACGAGGAGACCCAGGGATCGCGCTGCTCGACGTGGGGCACGATGTCTGCGACCGGCCGGCGGTTGACGGTAAGCGTCAGCGGTTCTCCCGCTTCCAGGTCGGCGACGACGCTTGAAGTGGAGTTGCGCAGCTCGCGGATGGAGACGTTCCGAGCCACGTGGCTGACTGTAGCACTTGGTGCTACGAAGGCCTCTGGCTTTCGACTGCTAGAACACGAGGCCATGGAGAGCAGCGACGCGTCGCGGCTGATCGACGCGAAGATCGAGGAACTGGACGACTGGCGCGGCGAGACGCTGGCGCGGGTGCGGGCCCTGGTCAAGGAGGCGGACCCCGAAGTCGAAGAGACCTGGAAATGGAAAGGGACGCCGGTCTGGGAGCACGCCGGGATCATCTGCACCGGCGAGACCTACAAGAAGGTCGTGAAGATGACCTTCGCCAAGGGCGCCTCCCTGGACGATCCTTCCGGCCTCTTCAACTCCAGCCTCGACGGCAACGTCAGGCGCGCGATCGACATCGGCGAGGGCGAGGAGATCGACGGCGAGGCGCTGAAGGCGCTCATCCGCGAAGCGGTGGCGCTGAACGAGTCCCGCTAGCGGCCGGGTTGGCCGGCCGGGTCGAGGGCGCCGGCCAGCAGCTCGACCGAGCGCAGGCGGTTCGGCACCGAGTCGGAGTAGTCCGGGGATCGCCTTGACGTCCTGGGGGAAGCGGTCGCCGGCGTGCGGGTCGCGGCGCAGCGCCATCCAGGTCCGCTGGTCGGTCCCCGGCGCCCGCCCCAGCCCGATCGAGAGCGGAACGCTCGCTGCCGTCACCCCTTCGCCTCCCGCGGCCGGGCCGGCGTCCCGAAGACGGTCGTGCCCGCCTCGACGTCGCGGGTGACGACCGAGCCGGCGCCGACGACGGCGCCGCGGCCGATCGCCACTCCCGGCAGCAAGGTCGAGTTGGCGCCGAGCTTCGCCTCGTCTTCGATCCTCGCGCCGGCGGCCCGCTCCTCCACCCAGCCGTCGGCGCCGAGCCGGTTGTCGTTCGTGGTACTCACCCCGGGGGCGAGGAAGACGCCTTCGCCGATCACCGACTTGCCGGCGATGACGCTGGTGAACATGATCACCGTGCGGTTCCCGATCCGGACCTCGCGGTCGACCACGGTGGCGCGGCCGAGCACGCAGCCGCTGCCGATTCGCGCTCCCTCGCGGATCGAGGCGTGGTCGCCGACAAGCGTGTCGGCGCCGATCTCGACCCCGTAGTAGATGACCGCGTTGACCCCGATCGCGCAGTCGCGGCCGATCCGCAGCCGTTCCTCGTAGACCGGATCGCGGGCGATCGCGCCGGTGGCTTTGGGCCGGCGGCCGATCAGCGCCCGCGGCTGCACCTCGGTCTCGGCGCCGATCTCCACATGGGCCTCGACGATCACGTGCGGGAGGATCGTGACGCCGTCGCCGATCACCGCCCCCTCGCGGATGACGCAGAACTCGCCGATCGTCACGCCCTCCCCGATCGAATCGGTCTCGACGACTGCGCTCGTGTGGATTCCAGGCATTCCCAAGGTGGTCGTCGCGTCCAGCCGAAGGTCGCGATGGTAGCGGTCCACTAGCCTCAGTCGAGCCGATGGGAATCGAGGAATGCAGCCAGATCGAGTTACCTGTGGTTCCCGATAGGCAGGGCGACCTCGCCTTCGCCGAGGGCGACGATCACGTCCCCTTCCCGATCGCCCGCGTCTTCTTCGTCTACGACGTCCCCGAGTGGGCGGCTCGCGGCGGCCACGCCCACCGGGCGCTCGAGCAGGCCGTCTTCTGCCTGGCCGGCCGGATGGAGCTGACGGTCGACGACGGCAGGCGACGCCGCAAGGTCCTCCTCGACGACCCGCGCCGAGGGCTCTACCTGCCGCCGCTGGTCTGGCACGACATCGGCGGCTTCGCTCCCGGCACCGTCTACATGGCCCTCGTCTCGGCCGAGTTCGAGGAGGCCGACTACATCCGCGACCGCGCCGAGTTCCTGCGCGCGACGCGGGCCGCGGTCTGAGGCGCGGCGCCGAGAGGGCTCATTCGGCGCGAGGAACCGCGCCCTGCTGCCACTCCGCGGCCGAGCGGCGCCGGGTCTCGTTCTTGTCGACGACGATCGTCTCGATCATCCCGAAGCGGACCCCGGCGCGGATCATCCGCCTGCACTTCGACCAGTCGCTGGGCTCGTCGTAGATCGCGTCGGAGAGCTCGGCTTCGAAGAAGCGCAGTCCCGAGTGGTAGATGGCGGCCTGCATCCCCCAGTGGCCCATCCGCGGCGGGAACTCCCCCAGGACCAGCGGCTCGCCCTCGGCGAAGTTGACCTGCTGCAGGCCGTAGCAGTGCTCGTAGCGGTGCTCCTGCGCCGCGGCGAGCAGCTCGCGGGTGTGGTCGGGCCGGACCGCGTCGTCGTCGCCGAGGGTGGCGATCCAGCGCCCGCGGGCGATCGCCAGCGCGTCGTTGACGGGCGGGCCGCCGATCCCGAACCAGCGCTTGGCGGGATCCTCCGGGTAGGGCCCGCGGATCGTGCGGTTGATGTAGACGAGGCGGGGGTCCTCGAAGGAGGCGACGGCGGCGGCCGTCTCGGCGGGCGCGCAATCGCCGGAGACGATCACCTCGAGCTTGGAGTAGTCCTGCCCGAGGATCGACGGCAGGGCGACGTCCCGCAGGCTCTCGAAGGAGCGGTAGGTGGGGACGATGAAGGTGACGAGCGGCTCGCTTTCGGTGAAGGCGAGCTCGTACTCCTCGCCGCGGCGCAGCTGGTGGAGCCGGCGCCGGTTGGCGGGCTCCTCGTCGTAGGCGTGGCGAGAGATCGCGAGGTCGCGCCGGATCTCGGCCTCGACCGCGTCGAGGCGTCCGTTGAGGTCGCCGAAGGCGGCGTACAGGCCGACCACGCGCTCATGCAGTTCGGTCAGCGAGGCATGCAGGCCGTCGAGTCGCTGGTGGAGGTCGCCGTGCAGCCGCAACCGCAGCCGTTTGGCCGCTCTCCAGGCGCCGCGGGATCGGGGTCGCTCGCCCATCGTGCGGATCCTACGGCGAGCCCGCCGTCGCCAGGACCGCCTCCGCCACCCGCTCGCAGGCGGCAGGCTCGAGCTGGGGGTAGAGCGGCAGGCTGAGGGTCGTGGCGGCGAGCTCCTCTGCCACCGGGAAGCTGCCCGGCGGCCGGCGATCCGCATAGGGCGGGGTCTGGTGGGGCAGCAGCGGATAGTGGACGAGGGTGCCGATCCCCCGCTCGGCGAGGCCGCGGGCGCAGGCATCGCGATCGGGGTGGTTGATCGCGAACAGGTGCCAGACCGGCTGCGCCCAGTCGGGGGCGCTCGGGACGGCGATCGTCTCCTGTCCGCCGAGCGCGTCCATGTATAGGTCGGCCAGCTTGCTCCGGGCCCGGTTCCAGCCCTCCAGCCGGGGCAGCAGCAGCCGCAGCACCGCCGCCTGGATCTCGGCCAGGCGCGAGTTGACCCCGGCGGACTCGATTTCGTAGCGGTTGCGCATGCCGTAGTTGCGCAGCAGGCGCACCCGCTCCGCCAGCTCGGCGTCGTCGGTGGTAACGGCGCCGCCGTCGCCGAGGCAGCCGAGGTTCTTGCTCGGGTAGAAGGAGAACGCGCCCGCGTCGCCGATGCTGCCGGCGCGGCGGCCGCCGCATCTGGCGCCGTGCGCCTGGGCCGCGTCCTCGACCACCAGCAGACCCGCCTCCGCGGCGATCGACCCGATCGCCTCCATGTCGGCCGGCTCCCCGCGCAGGTGGACGGGGACGATCGCCGCGGTTCGCTCGCCGATCGCGGCCGGGATCAGGTCGGGGTCGATGTTGTAGGTCGCCGGGTCGGCGTCCACGGGGACCGGCGTGGCGCCCGTCCGGGTGACGGCGAGCCAGGTCGCGATCCAGGTGTAGGCGGGAACGATCACCTCGTCGGCGGGGCCGATGCCGCCGGCCCGCAGCGCGAGCTCGATCGCGCTCATGCCGCTGCCGACGCCGACGCAATGGCGGGTCCCGCAGTAGGCGGCGAACTCCTCCTCGAACCCCTCCAGCTCGGGGCCGAGCAGATAGCGGCCGGAAGCGGCGACCCGGGAAACGGTCCGCTCGAGCTCGCCCCCGAGCTCCCGGGGGACGGCGCCGAGGTCGAGATAGGGGACGGGCTCGGTCAAGCAGACGACGATATTGGCTTGGCGCCAGACGCTCCTGCGGTTATGTTCGAAAACAACTGATCATAGGGCGGGGGAGGAGGCGTCACATGAAGCTCAGTCGAATTGCTGCCCTGCTCTGCGTGGTAGCGCTCTTCGGGGTGCTTGCCGCGACCGCGTCGGCGACGAAGTACGTCGCGCTCGGGGACTCGTACTCGTCGGGCACGGGGACGCGGACGTTCTACGAATCGACCTGTCAGCGGTCGGTCTACGCGTATCCGTACCTGCTGCACAACGCCCATCCGGAATGGACCTTCGTCAACGCCACCTGCTCGGGGGCGAAGACGGGGGACATCCTCAACACCCAGGTCAACAGCGTCACCTCCGACACCAACTGGGTCACCTACACGATCGGCGGCAACGACGCCGGTTTCTCCAGTGTCATCACCACCTGCGCCCAGCCGTCGTGGGCGTCCAACTGCGACGGGGCGATCAACACCGCCCAGTCCTACATCACCAACACGTTGCCGGGCCGCCTCGACCTGGTCAACAACGCGATCAAGTCACGGGCGCCGAGCGCGAAAGTGGTCGTGCTCGACTACCCGAAGCTGTTCAACGGCGAAGACTGCAACGCCTTCACCTGGTTCAGCCCCAGCGAGGAGTCACGGCTCAACCAGACGGCGGAAATGCTGAGGACGGCGGTTAGCGCCGCGGCCTCGCGGGCGGGGGCGAACTTCGTCTTCCGCGACGTGATCCCGCCGTTCATCGGCCACGCGGTCTGCGACGGCGGGGGCGGCTCCTCGACCGAGTGGATCAACGGCCTCTCGAACCCGGTCGGCGAAAGCTACCACCCGAAGGTCACAGGCCATGCCGACGGCTACTACCCCGTGGTGAAAGGGGTCACTGGCTGACCACCAGCCCGTTCCGCTGTTCCTTATCCGTCCATAGGAACGGAAAGGAACAGCGGAATGCGGGCGGGCGTGATGATTACGGGCGGGTCTCCGTCGCCGGGCGCTCGACGTCGATGCGGGGGAGGATCCGCTCGAGCCAGTCGGGGATCCACCAGTTGCGGGCGTCGAGCAGCTGCATCACCGCCGGCACCAGGACCATCCGCACGAGGGTGGCGTCGAGGAAGATCGCCGCCGCCAGCCCGATCCCGAAGAGCTTGAGGAAGACTTCGGGGGAGGCGACGAAGGCGAGGAAGACGACGACCATGATCGCCGCCGCCGCGGTGATCACCCGCGCGGTCTTGGCGAGGCCGTCGGCGACCGCCCGGCGGGTGTCACCGTCCTTCAGGTACTCCTCGCGGATCCGCGAGACGAGGAAGACCTCGTAGTCCATCGAGAGCCCGAAGAGGATCGCGAACATCATCACCGGCATGAACGGTGCGATCGGCACTTCGTGGTCGATCCCGATCAGTTCGCCGACCGCTCCGCCCTGCGCGACCAGGGTCATCACCCCGTAGGCGGCGCAGACCGAGAGCAGGTTCATGATCCCCGCCTTCAGCGAGATCAGCGGCGAGTGGAAGGCGACCAAAAGGAGCAGGAAGGAGAGGCCGACGACGACGGCGATGAACCACGGCATGCGCCCGGTGATGTATTCGCTCTGGTCCTCGAGCGCGGCGTTGACGCCGCCGACCAGGGCGTTGACCCCAGAGTTGCCGAGCGCCGCCGGGATCACGGTCCCGCGCAGATGCTCGACCAGTTCAGAGGTCGCCTCGTCCTGCGGCGAGGTGGTCGGGATCACGGTGACGATCGCCGCGCTGCCGTCGGAGTTGAAGCGCGGCGGCGGCACGTAGGCGACGCCGTCTTCCTGGCGCAGTTCGGCGGCGAGGGAGTCGATCGTCGCCTTGGCGCCGGGATCGGGCAGTTCGGCGGCGATCACCAGCGGGCCGTTGGCGCCGGGTCCGAAGCCCTTCGTGATCAGGTCGTAGGACTGGCGCGTCATCGTGTCCTTGGGGTCGTTGCCCGCGTCGGGGAAGCCGAGGCGCATGCCGAGCGCCGGGGCGGCGAGCGCCAGCAGGATCGCGGTGGCGATGATCGCCGCCAGCCAGGGACGCCGCTGGACCGCGTGGCTCCAGCGGGCGGCCGGCGATTCGCCGTCGCTTTCGACCCGGTCGAGGTTGCGGCCGAGGAACGGAATCCGCAGCCGGTCGACTTTCGGCCCGAGATATGAGAGCAGCGCCGGCAGCAGGGTGATCGAGGCCAGCATCACTACCAGCACCGCGAGCGAGGCCGAGATCGCCACCCCGTACATGTATGGGAGGCCGGTGACGAAGAGGCCGAGGATCGCGATCACCACCGTGCTGCCGGCGATGAGGACGCTGCGGCCGGCGGTGGTGATCGCCTCGACGACGGCGTCGTGGCGGTCCTTGCCGGACTTCAGCGCCGTCCGGAAGCGGGTCAGGACCAGCAGCGCGTAGTCGATCCCGACGCCGATCCCGATCGAGGCCGGCGACGGCGAGCGTCCAGTCGGGGACGTCGATGACGTTGGCGAGGAGGGCGATCAGGCCGCCCCCGGAGATGCCGATCCCGATCAGGGCGATGGCGAGCGGCAGGCCGGCGGCGACCAGCGAGCCGAAGGCGATCACCAGCACGATCGCGGCCGCGAGGAAGGCGATGAACTCTTCGTTGCCGCCTTCCTGGGCGCGGACGATCGGATCGCCGCCGAGCTCGATCCGGAGGCCGTCGCCGCTGTTGTCTTCGGCGGCCTCGACGAGCGTTTCGCCGTCCTCTTTCGGAACCTCCCAACCTGGCACGGTTAGCGGCAGCGTCGTCGTCGCGATCGTGCCGTCGTCGGAGACCCGGATCGCTTCCCGCCTCTCGATGTTCTCGACCTTTTCCGCCTCATCGAAGAAGGCGTTCACCTTCTGCTTGGCGGCTGGGCTCATCGCCCCCGAGGGGTCCTCCCAGACGACGTAGACTTCCTGCCCCGAGTAGCCGCTGAACGAGGTTTCGGTCAGCTCGCTGGCCGCCTTCGAGTCCGAGCCCGGGGTGTTGTAGTCGGCTTCGTACTCGCCGGCAAACACCGTGCCGAGGAAGATCAGGACGGCGGCGGCGGCGATCCAGGCAAGGACCATGCGGCCGCGGCGGCGGTAGGCAATGTCGGCGAGAGAGGCGAGACGGCGGGTCATGGCGAGGTCCTTTCGCGTTGAAGACTGGTTCCCGAGCAGAAAGGTTTACGAACGAAACGATTCTTATCACAAAGTACCGGGTAAGCTTCTCCTCCCATGACCGGCCAGTCCGCGAACGGCGACCGCGCCCCCTCGTCCCTCGCCTTCCTGCTCTCGCAGGTGGGCATCCACGCCTCGCGCCGGTTCGCCGAGCGGATCGCCGAGGTCGACCTCAACCCGCCGCTGTTCCGCATCCTCAACCTGATCGACGCGGCCGAAGGGCAGTCCCAGCAGGCGATCGGCGCCGGCATCCAGGTGCCCCCCAGCCGCATGGTCGCGCTCGTCGACGAGCTCGAGCAGCGGGGCCTGGTCGAACGGCGGCCGAACCCCGAGGACCGGCGGGTGCGGGCGCTCTACCTGACCCGCAAGGGCCGCAGCTCGCTCACCCGCGGCCGCGGGATCGCCAAAGCCCACGAGGAGGAGCTGACGGCGGGCATGAGCGAGGCCGACCGCACCCGCCTGACGAAGCTGCTGCAGAAGATGGTCGACCAGCAGGCGATCGGCAAGGGTGTCCACCCGGGTCTCAGCAACTAGAGCGCAACCTCTCCGTCCTCGGGATGCTGTTCCATTCCGGGTGACCTGGGTTAGGTCCCTGGAATGCGAACGGCACCCCCACCTGAGGCAGTCGAGGCGGCGCGGCCGCTGCTGGAGCGGCGGCGGCTGCGGTTGGCCGACGGCGCCGGGACCACGCTTCACGTCGCCCGCTTCGACCGCGACGCTTTCCTGCCCCGCGTCGTCGCTCTGCGGCCGTGCTCGACGGTGGAGGCCTGGTGCCGGAGCAGCGGCGCCGAGCACGCGATCGTCGGCGGCTTCTACATGCGCCCGGCCGGCGCGCCGCGCTGGGCGAGCTCTGGATCGAGGGGGAGGCGCTCGAGCACCGAGCCCTTCGACGCGCCCTGGCACCGGCTGCGCGCCTGCGTCCATGTATCACGGGGGCGAGGTGAGCGCTGGCGGCGCGGCGCGAGCTCGGCCGCGCCCCGCGCGGCGACCTGCTGCAGGCCGGGCCGATGCTGGTCGGCGACGGCCGGCCGCTGGTCCGCGCGGCCGTCGACGCCGAGGGCTTCTCCGCCGGCTCGCGCCAGTTCGACTCCGACATCACCGCCGGGCGCTACCCGCGGGCCGCGCTCGGCCTCGGCGAGCGCGAGCTGATCGCCGTCGTCTGCGACGGGCGCAGCCGACGAGGAGGCGGGGCTGACGATGGGCGAGCTGGCCGAGGCGATGGCCGGGCTGGGCTCCCTCGCCGCGATCAACCTCGACGGCGGCGGCTCCGCCTCGCTGGTCCTCGGCGGCGAGCCTCGTCAACACGCCCCGCGAGGAGCACGGGCTCGAGCTGGTCGGGCGGCCGCGAGGTCGCGACGGCGCTCCACTTCGCGCCGCGCCTCGAGCGGCCTGACTACGCCGCGTCGCTAGCCTCGGCGGCTGTGATCTCCGCCGAGAAGGGTCGCTGATGGGGATCTACTTCTATCCCCGCGGCGGCTCCGCCCACGTCTGTCGCTCGATCGCGAGGGAGCTGGGCGCGAACGATCTCGAGGTGACGCTGCTCAGCGGCTCGCGCCCGGACCTCGGCGGCGACGCCGTCGGCCGCGAGCTTCTACGCGGGCGACGTCCGGCCGGTCGACTTCACGCCGGCGCTGCGAGCGGCGACCCGCTGGGCTACGCCGGCCCCCGGCACCGCCCCGATGCACGGTCCTTCGAGGACCGGCCCGGAGCGCCCGACCGCGTCTTCGCGAGCTCGACGACGAGCGACTTCGAGCGCCAGGTCGAGGCGTGGAGCGCGAGCCGATGGCGGCGCGCCGGCGCGCGGGGTCGACGTCCTCTACCTGCACCACCTCACCCCGCTCAACGAGGTGGCGGCGCGGCTGCTGCCCGGGGTGCCGGTGGTCGGCCACGTCCACGGCACCGAGCTGCTGATGCTGGAGCAGATCGCGGCGGCCCGCCGCGCCGGCTGGGCGCACGCCGAGGCCTGGGCCGGGCGGCTGCGCCGCTGGGCGGCCGGCTGCGCCCGGATCGTCGTCAACGACCGCAAGGGGCCGCGAGCGCGCCGCCGCCTGCTCGAGCTCGACGCGGACCGCTTCGCCTGCGTCCCCAACGGGTTCGACCGCCGATCTTCTCGCCCGCGGCCGTCGACCGCGCGCGCGCTCTGGCGCCGGCACCTGGTCGACGAGCCGCGCGGCTGGCGCCCGGGCGGCGGCGCCCGGCAGCGTCGCCTACGACGACGGCGACCTCGCGGCGCTGCGAGGGGGTGGTGCTGCTCTCGGTCGGACGCTTCACCGAGGTGAAGCGGCTGCCGCTCCTGATCGAAGCCTTCGCCGGCGCGCGCAGGCCCAGCTCGACGAGCCGGCGGCGCTGGTCCTGATCGGCGGGCACGCCGGCGAGTGGGAGGGGGAGCACCCGCTGCGAGGCGATCGCCCGCACCGGCGCCCGCAACGTCTTCCTCGCCGGCTGGCACGGGCACGAGGAGCTGCCGCGCCTTCCTGCGCGCCGGCGACCTCCTCGTCCACGCCTCCGTCCGCGAGCAGTTCGGCCAGGTGCTGGTCGAGGCGATGGCCTGCGGGCTGCCGGTGATCGCCGTCGACCGCGGCGGCCCGGCCGGCATCGTCGACGACGCGCGAGACCGGCTGGCTGGTCGAGCCGGACGACCTCGACGGTCTCGCCGGCGCGATCCTCGCCGCCGTCGGCGACGAGCAAGAGCGCCACCGCCGCGGCGAGCGCTCGCGCGAGAAGGCCCGCCGCCGGTACTCCTGGGCTGGGATCGGCAGGGAACTCGCCGAGGTAGTTCGACTAGCTTCCTGACGTGGACCTCGTCTGGACCCTCCTCGGGGTCGCGTTGATCGCGATCGCCCTGCGCGACATCTTCAATGTCCTCTTCCACCCGCTCGGGCGGGGGATGGTGGCGCGCTGGGTGATCCGCAGCGTCGGCTGGATCGCCCGCCACCTGCCGAGCGGGGAGGGGACGATCGGGTTGCTGGTCGGGCCGCTCGGCTACATCGCCGTCGTCGCCACCTGGGCGGCGCTGCTGGCGCTGGGGTGGGCCTTCATTTTCCTGCCGCAGCTGCCGCAGGGCTTCAACTTCGACCTCGCCCTCGACCCCTCCCGGCACTCCGGCTTCCTCGACGCGCTCTACGTCTCCATGGTCAACCTCACCAGCCTCGGCTACGGCGACATCTCGCCCGGCCTCCTCGCTGCTGCGGATCCTCGGGCCGGTGGAGACGATGTTCGGGCTCGGGCTGCTGACCGCCAGCATCTCCTGGCTGATTTCGATCTACAACGCGATCTCCCGCCGCGATTCGCTGGCCCATGAGGTCCACCTGGTGAAAGAGGCCGAGGAGCGGCTGGGGGAGAAGCTGGCCGACGCCGACCCGGCGCTGCTGGAGACCCTGCTCGCCGGCTTCGCCGAGCAATTGATCCGCAGCCGCCGCGACCTCATCCACTTCCCGATCACCCACTACTTCCGCACCGAGGACGAGCAGCGGGCGCTGGCGGGGCTGCTCCCGTTCCTCGGCTCGCTGGTCGAGGAGGCAAGCGGCGAGGGCCGCCCGCACGCCCTGCGGATGCGGGCCGAGATCCTCGGAATGGCGATCGACGACTTCGCCGCGACGCTGCGGACGCGGCTGCGGATGCCAGGCGAGACGACCGACGACACCCTGCGCCACTACCAGGCAGAACACGGCCCGGTCGGGGAGTAGGAGGACACTTCCGGCCCAGGCGGTCTATCTTGGTTCGGCCTATTCGGGGACGAAGGGGGTTGTTGCCGCGCCATGAAGTTACGGGTACCAGCAGGTCGAATCGGGGTTTTGTTCCTGGTTTGCGCTGCCTTGGCGGGTTGCGGCTCCAGCGAGGACTCGAGCGCCGGCAGCGTCCTAAAGGGGACCTACCTCTTCTTCCCCGACGCTCTCGACCCCGGCCTCTCCTTCACCCTGGAAGGGGCGACGGCGCTGCACAACAGCTATGTCCCGCTTCTCACCTACGCGCCGGCGGGCGGCAAGGCGGGGACCGAGCTGATCCCCGGCCTGGCCGAGGAACTGCCGAAGATCGACCAGGGCGGCCGCCGCTACACGCTCTTCCTGCGGTCGGGCCTCGAATACTCGGACGGGACGCCGGTGCGCGCATCCGACTTCCGCTTCTCGGTCGAGCGCCTCTTCCGGATCAACTCGCCCGGCTCGACCTTCTACCTCGACATCGTCGGCGCCGAACGGTTCGCCAAGACCAAGAAGGGGACGATCGCCGGGATCAGCACCGACGACGCCAGCGGCAAGATCGTCATCCGCCTGACCGAACCGAGCGGGTACTTCAGCTACATCCTCGGTCTCCAGTACGGGGCGCTGCTGCCGCCCGGCACCCCGGCCGAAGACCAGACCCCGAACCCGCCGCCGGCCACCGGCCCGTACATGATCACCAAGGTCACTCCCGGGCGCAGCTGGGAATACGAACGCAACCCCGCCTGGGCGGCGAACGGCGAGGCGATGCCGGATTGGCCCGACGGCCACGTCGACAGGATCAAGCTCGAAGTCCGCAGCAACGCGAACAGCGCTGTCGACGAGGTGGAAAAGGGCAAGGTCGACTGGCTGAAGAACCCGCCGCCGCCCGAACGCTACGCCGAGGTGCGGGAACGCTTCGAAGGGACGCAGTTCCGCGAGGAATCGCAGATCAGCGTCTACTACTTCTGGATGAACACGCAGGCGGCGCCCTTCGACGACGTTAGGGTGCGGCAGGCGGTCAACTACGCGGTCGACCCCGAGGCGCTGGAACGCATTTACGCGGGCACCGTCGAAGCGACCCAGCAGGTGCTGCCGCGGGACATGCCGGGCTACGAGAAGTTCGACCCTTACCCGTACGACCTCCGCAAGGCGAAGAAGCTGATCGCCGCAGCCGACCCGAGCGATCGCGAAATCACCGTCTGGTCGCTGAACCTGGCGCCGACCGACGAAGCCGGCGAGTACTACCAGCAGGTGCTGGAGAAGCTCGGCTTCGACGTCACCCTGAAACAGGTGGACGCCTCCAACTACTTCACCGTGGTCGGCAACTCGAGTACCCCCAACCTCGACACCGGCTTCGCCAACTGGCTGCTCGACTACCCGCACCCGAACGACTACTTCGCGCCGCAGCTGACCGGCGAAGCGATCCTCCCCGCCGGCAACACCAATTACGCGATGTTCGACGACCCGGCGGTCAACGCGAAGACCCGCGAGCTCGGACGCCGGCAGCTCAGCCCCGAGGTCGAACGCGAATACGCGGCGCTCGACCGCCAGGTGATGAAGCAGGCTCCCTGGGCGCCCTTCGGAGCCCTCATCCTCGGCACCTTCGTCGCCGACACGATCGACCTCGACAAGCTCGTCGTCAGCCCGATCTACGGCCAGGACCTGACCAGCTTCGAGTTCAAGTAGGCGCGTCGCGGGCATCCGTGCCTGCTCCCGCTTAGCATGGCGGGGGTGAGTACCGGTGAATTCGCTGAGAACGGGCGCGAGCGGGCAGCGGACTTCCGTTTCGCCTCCTGGGCGGTGCTGCGGCCTTATGCGTTCGGCCTCTACTTAGTCGGCCTGGTCCTCTGGACGGCGACCTACGGGATCCCGGTCCAGCGCGAGCTGGTGATCCTCTGGACCTGCGGTGCGCTCGCCTGCGCCTCGATCGGGCGGCCGCCGCGGGAAATCCTCCAGCTGGTGCTCGACTGGCTGCCGATCGTCGCCGTGCTCTGGGTCTACGACCTGACGCGGGGGGCGGCGGATTCGATGGGGATCGGCATCCACTACCACGTGATGGTCGACTTCGACAGCTTCGTCTTCTTCGGCGAAACGCCGACCGAGTGGCTGCAGGACCACCTCTACGAGCCCGGCGTCGTCAACTGGTGGGACCTCCTCTTCACCCTCGTCTACACCTCCTACTTCATCGTCCCCTTCGTCCTCGCCGGCGTACTTCTGGGCCCGCGACCGCCTCGCCTTCCAGCGCTTCACCCGCCGGCTGGTGACGCTGGCGCTCTGCGGCCTCGCCACCTACATCGCCTTCCCCGCGGCGCCGCCCTGGATGGCCGGCGAAATGGGCCTGATCGGCGAAGTCCACCGCACCACCGGCAAGGGCTGGGAAGTGCTCAGCGTCGGCACCGCCTCGCTCTTCTCGAAGGGCCAGGCGTCCGGCAACCTCGTCGCCGCCGTGCCCTCGCTGCACACCGCCTTCGTCACCCTCGTCGCCCTCTTCCTCTGGAGCCGCGTCCGCCGCCGGCTGCGCCCGTTCCTCCTCCTCTATCCGCTGCTGATGGGGCTGACCCTGATGGCGACCGGCGAGCACTACTTCTTCGACGTCGCCCTCGGTTGGGTCTACGCCGGCGCGGTGATGGCGGCCTGGAGCTGGTGGGAGCGGCGCCAGGAAGCGAAGCTGCCGGCGGCGTCTCTAGCGCAGGCGGAGGGGGCGGGTTAGGGCTACCGGGCTCGGGCGTCCGGCGTCGGCGAGCTGGACGCGGATGCGGAGCGTGCGCTTGCCGGCGCGGCGCTTCGCGGCGACGAGCTTGCGGCCGCGCTTGGTGAGGGAGACCGGCACGCCTTCCCTGGCGCCGTCGCGCATCGAGTAGGCGTCGCGGGCGAGGACGCGCTTCCTCGCCTTCAGCACCAGCCGGCCCTGGCAGGGGCCGCCGGTGCAGCGCAGCGGGACTCTGACCGCGAGGTTGCCGGCCAGCAGGCGACCGGCGAGCCCGGCCGCGCCGATCACGCTGCCGCCGGCTGACGGCGGCGAAGCGAGGCGGCCGGGCGGGGCGGGGGCCTGGACGAGGCCGCCGAGCTCGCCCGGCTGCTCGCGGACCGGCAGCCGCAGTTCCAGGTTGGAGACGGTGATCGGCGCCTGCAGGTTCGAGGGCCGGGCGTAGGGCGCGTCGGAGGGGAGCAGCTCGAGCTTGACCGTGTCGCCGCCGGCGAAGCGGTAGCCCCTGCGGGTGCAGTTGGAAGACGACGTCGTCGCCGCCGCCCGGGCGCAGGAGGCCGCGGGCGACCAGCCGCTCTTCGCCGTCGGGGAGGACGTCGAGGAGGCGGGCGGCGAGCTCGGAGCCGCTGCCGGCGGTGCCGAGGTCGGCGATCACCGTCGGCGAGCCGAGCAGGGTGAAGCCGGCCGCCGGCACCGCGAGGCGGTAGCCGGCCGTGCCCGGCCTGGTCGGCGCCCGAGGCGGTGGCGCAGGCGCCGCCGCCGGCGATCGGGTCGAAGGCGGTGCCGATGCTCGGGTCGCCGGCCGCGGGGAGGACCGTCCTGCCGGCGGCGTCGCCGAAGCGGATCTCGCCCGGCGAGAGCGACTGCCAGTCGGCGGCTTTGAAGGGGCCTGCGGAGGGGGCGTCGGCCGGGCAGGTCTGTCGTCAGCGCCTCGGCGCTGGATCCCGGCGCGCTCCCCGCGCCCTTCAGGTAGTGGTCGAACCAGGCGTTGAGGCGCGCGAGGAAGAGCGCCTCGTCGGCGGCCTTGTTCTGGCTGCGGGCGTGGCCATCGTCCATCAGGAAGAGCGAGATCGGGTCGCCGGGATATTGCGAGCGGGTGCGGTTGTAGAAGCGGATCGCCTCGTCGGCCGGGAAGAGGTCGTCGTTCCAGCCGTTCTGGATCAGCAGCGGCGCCGGCGCGATCGAGTGGTCGATGTAGTAGGAGGAGTGGTGGGCGGTGATCTCGTCGACGATCGAGGTCGCCAGCGGGTTCGAGTCATACGGCTCGCCGGCGTTGATCAGCCCGTACCAACCGGTCAGGTCGGCGCCGGGGTCGGTCCCCGGCGGGGCGTAGTTGCTGCTCGCCAGGCCGGTCCCGTAGAGCCCGGTCACGTAGGAGGACTTCTCGACCCCGATCGGGGCGTTGCCGCCGGGCCCGCGGTAGGGGTTGTCGGCGGCGTAGTCGAGGGTGCTGCCGTTCGGCATCAGCGAGTAGGCGAGGTCGCTCCAGGGCCACTGCGGCACCGCGGCGGCGAGTTCCATCGGCGTCCCTTCCGGGCTCTTCCAGGGAACCAGCGAGCCGTCGGGCAGCATCGTCCGGTTGCGCAGCGCCGCCAGCGCCATCGACATGCCGCCGCCGTAGGAGACGCCGGTGGCGCCGATCTTGTCCGGCACGGCCACCCCTTCGTCGGCGAGGACCGAGATCAGGAACTGGGCGTCGCGGACCTCGTAGCGGCTGTCGAGCAGGTGGTTGTAGCCGGCGGCGCAGGCTTCGGGTTCGAGCAGGCGATCGGGGTCCGTGCCGCCGCACGAATCGCCCCAGCCGCGGTCGCTCATGCTGAAGACGGCATAGCCGCGCTCGGCCCAGTCCTGCACCCGCGGGTCTTCGAGGCCGATCTTGTGCCCGCCCCAGCCGTGGAAGACCCCGATCAGGGGGTAGGGGCCGTCGTCGCCGCTGCCAGGCTGCGGCGGCAGGACGACGTTGACGTCGATCTGGGTTTTGCCGTCCCAGGTGGTCGTCTCGCCGCCGCAGAGGCGGACGTCGCCGTTTCCGAGGGCTGGGCGGCGCAGCTGACGTCGCCGCCATAAAGAGAGGGAAAGTCGGCCCGGGCGCCGGGAGCGACGGTGAGGGCGGCGAGAAGCGCCACCGCTGCCGCTGCCAAGGCCCACCTGACTCTCTCAACGCCCAAGCCCCGCTCCTTTAGATGAAGACGCGCCATCCATTCGCCTGTTCCTTTTCGTTCCTAGGGCCGGAAAAGGAACAGGCGAGCGCATACCTACCCGCTTTTTTCGGGCTCAACCGGCCGCTCAGGCGAGCCGGCGGGAGAAGCTCTCTTCGAGGGCGTCGGTGCCCTCTTCGCCGGGGACGGTCTTGTCGAGGCGCATCAGGGCGCGGCGGCCGTCGATTTCCAGGGTCCCCACCTGGTTGTCGAAGTGGGGGCCGTTGAGGGTGCGCCAGCGGATCCCCGGGTCCGGGGTGCCGGCGGCCCGGGCCAGCAGTTTGGTGATCGCGGTCAGCGGTTTGCCGAAGCCCCAGCGCACCACCCGCCGCTCTTTTTCGTCGAGCGGGTTGCGGTAGGGGGAGCAGACCGCCTGGTAGACCGGCGCCCGCTCGCCGCCGCCGTCGGCGGAGCGCGGGTAGGCGACCTCGGCGAGGTAGGCGTGGTGGACGTCGCCGGAGAGGACGACGACCGAGGCCGGCGCCTTGCCGCGCTTGCCCGAGGCGACCTCGTGGAGGAGGTCGCGCAGCTTCGCGAAGGACTCGCCGAAGGCGGGCCAGTGGTCGAAGTCGACCTCGCGGCGGATCTTCTCGCTGACCCAGGCCGGCAGCTTCCCCCAGGCCGTGCTCTCTACCAGCTGCTCGTTCCAGGCCTCGAGCCGGTCGAAGGCGGGGGAGAGGAGCCAGGGGATCGTCGTGCAGACGAGCAGGTGGTCGAAGTCGCCGGTCGCCTGCTCGACGATCCATTCCCACTCCTCGTCGTCGACGATCGCCCGCCGGCCGTCCTCCAGCACCCGCGCCGCGCGGGCGTCGATGAAGACCGCCCGGGTGCGGCCGAAGTCGCGGCAGAAGCTCCAGCGGGTGCCGTCGCCACTCGACTGGATCCGGTGGGCCCAGGCGAACAGCTCCTCCTCGCCGGTCTGGTTGCCGCGGATCCGCTGGTAGACCTCGTTCCCGGCCAGCTCGCGCGGCGAGAGGTTGCCGAGGTGCTGGTAGATCCAGTAGCTGGAGATGCAGCCGACGACGCGCCGGTGCCACCAGGACTTCTGCTGCATCTCCAGGAGCCAGCCGCGGGAGATGTTCCAGTCATCGCTCATGTCGTGGTCGTCCCACAGCATCGAGACCGAGACGTTGGCGAAGAGCCAGCGGATCAGCGGCTCCTCCCAGCTCTCGCGGTAGAGCCAGGTGTACTCCTCGAAGTCGGTCACCTCGTCGAAGGGTGGCGTCTCGGTGCCGCGCCGTTCCCTGATCTTCTGGCGCGTCTTCGGCGAGCCCTCGTCGACGTAGACCTGGTCGCCGAGCAGGAATAGCTGCTCGGGCCAGTCGTCGCGGTCGCCGGCGGCCATCTGCTTCGCCAGCACCCAGAGAGCGTCGACCTCGTGGCCCGCTTCGGTCTCGTCTTTCGGTTCCGTGAACGGCGCCTCGTGGGGGACGGCGACGCGGCAGGAGCCGAAGCAGATGTCGAGCTCCTTGTCGGCGTCGATCGTGCGGATCGCGCTCGGCGGCAGGTCGGCGCCGGGCTGGGGCCAGTGGACCTCGCCGTCCAGCTTCACCTCGTACTCGTAGCGCGAGGCGGGCTCGAGCCCCTCGATGCAGACGAGCGCGTAGTGGTGGCCCTCGACCCGGAAGGTCGGCTCGCGGTGGCCGAGCACCTCGACCTCGCAGGCTCGCTGGTCTCGACCCAGACCGTCGCCTCGGTATCGGAGACATAGCGGAGCAGGGGGCCTAGAAGAAGCTCTGGCATGGCCCCTTCGCTACCCACCTCCCCCGCCGATAAGCAAGGGAGATTTTTCTTTTCAGATCCGGCCCAGGAGCAGGAGGATGAGGAGGATCAGCGCGATCAGCCCGAGAATCCCTCCGGCGACGGCGACCTTCAGCAGCACCAGGACGATTGCGACGATGATCAGCAGACCGATCAGTGCTCCGACCATTCCCTGTTCCTCCCGTTTTTCCGCGCGGCGGGCGGGCCGCTTTGGATCGATTTCCCTATCGAAACGGGTAGCTGGGGAATCCGTCAGGCCCTTGATGAAGATGGTTGCCAGAAAAGCACTGACATGTCCGGTGGACGATCCGTTTAGGAAAGGTCGGTACCCCCCTACCCTTGATCGGATCGCCCGCGATGGGAAAATCGTTCAATGAGCGAAGCAGCAGCGCCAGCGGGATTCAGCCGCCTGCTCTCCGACGAGCGCCTGACCCGCCGTGCGGTCGGGGGGGACGAGCGCGCCTTCGCGGCGATCTTCCGCCGCTATCACCAGCCCCTCTATCGCTTCTGCCTGTCGATCGTCGGCAATCCCGAGGATGCCCAGGACGCCCTCCAGAACACGATGATGAAGGTGCTGCGGGCGCTGCCGGGGGAGGAGCGCCAGATCGACCTGAAGCCGTGGCTCTACCGGATCGCCCACAACGAGGCGATCGACCTGCTGCGGCGGCGGCGGGAGACGCGGCCGCTGGACGTCGAGCACGCGGCGCCGGGCTACGGGCTGGCCGAGGACGCGGCGACGCGGGAGCGGCTGCGGCGGCTGATCGCCGACCTGCGCGAACTGCCGGAGCGCCAGCGCGAGGTGCTGGTGATGCGGGAGCTGGCCGGGCTCGACTTCGAGGAGGTCGCCGGCGCCCTCGGGACCTCGAGCGCGGTGGCTCGGCAGACGCTCTACGAGGCGCGGCTGAGCCTGCGGCAGATGGAGGAAGGGCGTGAGATGGGCTGCGACGCGGTAACCAAAGCGCTCTCCGACGGAGACGGCCGGGTTACCCGTCGCCGCGACGTCCGCGCGCACCTGCGCTCCTGCGCCGGCTGCCGAGACTTCCGCGACGAAATCAAGGGTCGCCGACAGGATCTCGCCGCGCTCTCGCCGCTGCCGGCGGCGGTGGCGGCCGGGATGCTGCAGGGGATGATCGGCGGCTCCGGCGCCGCGACCGGCGGCGGCCTCGCCGCCGCGCTCGGCGGCGGCGCGGCGAAAACGATCGCCACCTCGGCGGCGGTCAAAGGCGTGGCGACGGTCGCGGTCGTCGCCGCTGTCGGGGTCACCGCGGCCGACCGCACCGGCGTCATCCACCTCGGCCTCCCGGGCGAGGGCGGGTCGCAGCCGACGAAGGAAGCGCCCGCCGCCCACTCCGGTGGGGCGAAGGAGGGTGTCGGCCCGGCGCACCGTCCCGCCGACGGCTCTGCCGGTGCCGGCAAGGGCGCCAGCGAGAAGGGGAAGGTCGAGGCAGGCGGGCAGGGCTCGGCCGGCGGCCTCGACAACGGCAGCGGCCACCCCAACGGCCACGCTCAGGGGCGCGAGCACGGTCAGAGCGGCCTCCACCAGCCAGTCCTCCCGAGCGAGCACGCAACCGGGCAGGGCCACGAAAAGGAGACCCCCGGAGCTGCCGGCGGAGGCCAGGGAACGGCAACCGAAAAGAAACCCGAAGCGCCCGCCCCGAGCGGCGCCGGCAAGAAGGCCGAACCGGAAGCGACCCCCCCGAAGCCGACCAAGGCCCCACAGCCCGAAACGGCACCCGCACCGAAGGCGCCACCGGAAAACCCTCCCCAGGGGGCGGCGCCGAAAGCACCGCCCCCGACGCAGCAGCCGCAGCCCCCCCAGAAGGCGACTGAAGAGGCAGCCACCGCTCCCTCCTCGTCCGCAGAAGCCGGGGAGCGGGCGCGAAAGCGCCAGAAAAAAAACCTTAACTGCAGGGGTAATGGCTGACGCCCCGTTTCCTACCTCGTTTTAGGGAGGTGAAAGGAAACGAACCAGGAGGCATGATGAAGCTCCGCATGACGCTCGCCGCCCTGATCGGCGCCCTCGCTCTCGTGGCGATTCCGGCGACGGCGCCGGCCGATCAGCCGGCCGAACCGGGAAGCCAGGGCAAAGGCCCGCACTACACCCCGGAAACGCCGGAACCCGAAAAACCGGACGAAACCCCGGGCCCGAAGGCGCCGCTGCCGGAAAAGGCCAAGGCCTACGGCGTCTACTGCAGGCATGAGAGCCGCAAGCACGTCAAAGGCGATAAGGGCACCCCCTTCAGCGCCTGTGTGACGGCGATGGCCCGGGTCGCGAACGACGACGAAACGACTCCTCGCCAGGCCTGCAAAGGGACGAGCCGCAAGCACGTCAAGGGTGAGAAGGGGACCCCCTTCTCCCGCTGCGTCGTCGCTGCCGCGAAGCTGCGCAAAGAACAGCAGCAGCAGGACTGAACGCCGCCCCTAGCCGAAGAAGCCCCGCCGCCCCGGTGGCGGCGGGGCGCCGGTCGGCGCCAGCCGGTCGCTGCTGAGATAGCGGCGGACCAGTTTCTGGGCCGGCGCCGAGGCGAGCAGAAGGGGGGAGCCGCAGTGGGGGCAGCTGCGGCTTTGCCAACCGCTGCCCTCGCTCTCGACAGGGCACTTGCAGCGGGGGCATTCCAAGGCTTGGCTCATCGTCTCTCCGGTCGGGGTTCCTTACTCCCTACCTCCCCACCCTCTCTCGCGGCCCCCGGCGGAGCATCCGTGTTTTCCCGCATTCCTCCTGGCTTCGAGGACTTGACGAAACGGCCCCGCTTCGCCAGCATCGAACAATGGTCCAGGGAGGCTTTGTCCGCATCGCGGCCGGTTGCCTGTGCGCAATGGCGCTGCTTCTGGCGCCGAGCGCGGCCGCCGGCTCGATCTACTTCGGGGCGACGATCAGCGGCGAAACCTACGGCCAGACCGGCAACGCCCCCGCAACACCGCCGCCTGGGACCTCTTCGAGCGCCACGCCGGCAAGAAGGTGGCGATCGTCAACCAGGGGCAGACCTGGGCGGCCTGGGACACGGTCGAGACGGAGGGGACGCAGGCGCGCGGGGCGATCCCGCTGGTGACGATGAGCCTGACGTCGGAAGTCACCCTCGCCGACATCGCCGCCGGCAAACAGGACGCGGCGATCGAACAGTGGGCCCAGGAAGCGAAGGCGTTCGGCCACCCCTTCCTCTTCGCCCCCTGGTGGGAGATGAACGGCGGTTGGTATGCCTGGGGGCGCAGCCCCAGCTTCGTCGGAGCATGGCGCCACTTCCACGACCTCGTCGCCGCCGCGGGGGCGACCAACGTCACCTGGACCTGGGTCGTCAACGGCATCTGGGAAGACCCGGAATCCGACCCGCGCCCGTATTACCCCGGCGACGCCTACGTCGACTGGACCGGCCTCGACTCCTACAACTGGGGCCGCAACCCGGCCCAGCCGGACAGATGGATCACCCCCGATCGCGTCGTCTCCCCGACCCTGAAACTGATCCGCGAAGTGGCGCCGGAGAAGCCGGTGGCGATCGTCGAGACGGCGGCCAGCGAGTACGGCGGCAACAAGACCGACTGGATCCGGGAAATGCTGACGACGTACCTGCCGCACCACCCGGAGATCAAGGCCTTCCTCTGGTTCAACTGGCCCTTCCTCAAGGGCGAAAAACGCTCCGACTGGCCGATCGAGACCTCGGCCCCGGCCCAGCAGCAGTTCCGCAAGGCGATCCAGGGCAGCCTCTACCGCGGCGCCCCGGTCGCGCTCCCGAACCTGACCAAAGTCCCGCCGCCGCCCACCGCGGCCGCCGATGCGGCGCAGCCCCAGGACCTCTCGGCGGCGGCGGAAATGGCGACCGGCGCCGACGTCGACGTCGGCGCCGACGGCACTTCGACGGTCGTCTGGAGCTCCCGCGGCAGCGGCGAGTGGAACGTCTTCGCCCGCCAGGTCGCCGCCGACGGAACCCGCGGCCTGGCGCGCCGGCTCTCGGCCGCCGGCGGCGACGCCCTCGCCCCGCAGGTGGCGGTCGCCCCCGACGGCACCGCGATCGTCGCCTGGACGCGCTGGGACGGCTCCAACTTCCGCGTCCAGGAGCGGCGGATCGCGCCCTCCGGGGTGCCCGAGGAAGCGACGCGCACCCTCTCGGGGTCGGGCCAGGACGCGGCGGCGCCGCGGCTCGACGTCGCCCCCGACGGCCAGGCGACCGTCGTCTGGCAGCGCTACGACGGCTTCCACTACCTCGCCCAGGTGCGGCAGATCGCCCCCGACGGGACCTCCGAAGGCTCCTCGCAACGGCTCTCCGAAGCCGGCGGCGACGCCGTCGAACCGCACGTCGCCGTCGCCGCCGACGGCACCGCGACCGCGGTCTGGAGCCGCTTCGACGGCGAAGACTCGATCGTCCAGGAGCGCCGGATCGGCGCTGCCGGGGTGCTCGAGGCGACCCGCAACGACCTTTCGGCCGCGGAGGAGAGCGCGATCCAGCCCCGCGTCGGGATCGGCCCCGACGGCACCGCGACCGTCGTCTGGAACCGCTTCGACGGCGCCGACTGGGTGATCCAGGCGCGCCGCCTCAGTGCCGGGGGCGTCCCGGCGGCGGGCACGCTGAGCCTCTCGGCCGGCGGTCGCAGCGCCGCCGAGCCGCAGCTCTCGCTCGACTCCGGCGGCGCGGCGACGGTCGTCTGGGACCGCTTCGACGGCACCAGCTTCGTCGTCCAGGCGTGGCGCCTCGACCCGGCCGGGACCCTGGCGCTCGGCCCCCTCAACCTCTCTGCCGGCGGCCGCGACGCCGCCGACCCGCAGTTGGCGACCTCGCCCGCAGGCGCCGCGGCCGTGCTCTGGAGCCGCTTCGACGGCACCCAGTGGCTGGTCCAGCGGCGCGACCTCGACGGCGCCGGCGCGCTCGGGGCGACGACCACCCTCTCGACCGCCGGCCGCAGCGCCGGCGACCCGGCGCTTGCCTGGGGCGAGGACGGGACGCTGACGATGAGCTGGCGCCGCTTCGCCGGCAGCGGCGACGTGATCCAGGTCAACAGTGTCCCCGGACCACCTTCACCGCCGCCTCCGCCGCCGCCACCTACGCCCCCGCCGACCGAAGAACCTGAAGCAGAAGGCGGCTCCGGCTCCGGCACTTCCGCCGGCGCCGGCTCCGGCTCCGGCGTCTCCGTCGGCTCCGGCTCCGGCACTTCCGGCGCGGGCGGCGGCTCGGGCGGCGAGGTCGCCGTCGCTCCCGACAACTCGTTCCGCATCGCCGCGGTCAAGCTCGACCGCAAGCACGGCACGGCGACGATCGCCGTCGCGGTTCCCGGTCCAGGGCTGGTCGCCGTCGACGGGGCGGTGCCGCGGCAGCGCCAGGCGGAGGACGCCGGCAGGGTGCTGCTGAAGGTGCTGCCGAAACGGCGGGCGCGGCGGCTGCTTCAGCGCCGCGGCAGCGCGCGCTTGAAGCTGACTGTCACCTTCATCCCCCGCGGCGGTTCGCCGAACAGCCGCGGCCTCAGCCTGCGGCTGAAGAAGTCGGCCGGCTAGCTCGTTCCAGCTGCGAGAGGAAGGGCGTCAGGTAGCGCCCGATCAGCTTGCTCGGGTTGTCGATCGGCCAGGGCGGGCGTTCGCTGGCGACCGAGGTTTCGCCGTGCCCGCCGCCGAGCCAGCCGAACAGGTAGCGCGGCTTCGAGCCCGTCCAGAGGACCCCGCGCAGGACCGGGTCGAGCGGGTTGGCCTCGACGTCGCAGCCGAGGTCGAGGGCGATTCTTTCGACGGCGACGTCGGCCTGCTGGGTGGCGATGCCGCCCTGCTTGACGGGGAAGT
Organism: uncultured Actinomycetes bacterium; assembly: GCA_963779815.1. Taxonomy (GTDB): domain Bacteria; phylum Actinomycetota; class Thermoleophilia; order Solirubrobacterales; family 70-9; genus VAYN01. The sequence goes on from CAVZZR010000001.1 coordinate 1,049,246, forward strand.
TGGTGACGTCGCCGACCGCGAAGACGCCGGCGAGGCCGGCGACCCGGGCGTGGTCGTCGACCGGGATGAAGCCCTCGGCGTCGTAGGGGAGCCCCTCGATGTGGCGGCCCACGAGCCGGGGGAGGCTGACGACGGCGTCGGCTTCGATCTCCGCCCCGGGGACCACCGCCAGGGCGCCGTTCTCGTAGGAGACCGGGTGGGTGCCGGTGCGCACCTCGATCCCGTGGTCGGCGAGCAGCTCGGCCACCTGCTCGGAGGCGCGGCGGCCGAAGATCTTCAGCGGCCCCTCTTCCGGGGTGACGATGGTCAGCCGGGTGTCGACGATGCCGGCGCGCTCGAGTTCGGTGGCGGCGAAAAGGGCGAGCTCGTAGGCCGGCAGCGCCCAGCCGTGGCCGCCGGGCATCGTGAAGACGAGGCGCCGCAGCCGGCCTTCCCGCAGGCGCGAGACCACCTCGCGCATCTCCCCTTCGTCGGGGACGCCCCAGAAGGTGGTGGCGCCGGGGATCGACCAGAGCAGCCGTGAGCCGCAGGCGACGACGGCGTAGTCGTAGGGGATCTCGGTGCCGTCGTGGGTCGTCGCGCAGCGCCGCGCCGGGTCGAGCGCGGCGACGTTCTCGGGCCTGAACTCGGCTCCGCAGAGCCCGGCGAGGCGTTCGAGGTCGTAGCGGACGACGCGGGAGGCGCCGTAGGGCTCTCCGACCGCGAAGGGCCGGTAGACGAAGTCGCCGCGGCCGGCGCAGATCTCGACCTCGACCTTGTCGCCGGCGAGCTCCTCGAGGGCGATCGCCGCCTCCAGGGCGCCGACGCCGCCGCCGATGATCAAGACCTTTGCCGTGCTGCCCGTGTTCATGCTTGAAAGTGTCAGGGGAGGTGGGGATCGACCCATCCGTGGAGTGCCACCCGATCGCCTGCGGGTTTTCCGCAGGGTATGGAGGCACCGCCGTCTTACGCTGGAGCGATGACGGGTGAGCTGGCGCTGGCGCTGGGGGTTGTCTTCCTCGTCAACCTGCTGCCCGCCTTCGGGCCGCCGACCTGGGCGGTGCTGGTCTTCTTCAGCCTCGACTACGACCTGCCCGCGGTGCCGCTCGTGCTCGGCGGGGCGCTGGCGGCGGCCGGCGGGCGCTACCTCCTCGCCAGCGGCGCCCGGCGCCTGCGGCCGCGCTTCTCGCCGGCCCGGCTGCAGCGCCTCGACCGCGCCGAGGCGGCGCTCGGCGCCAACCGCCGCCGCACCGCCGCCGGCCTCGGTCTCTTCGCCCTCTCGCCGGTTCCCTCCGGGCAGCTCTTCCTCGCCGCCGGGCTGATGACGGTGCCGCTGCTGCCGCTGACCGCCGCCTTCTTCGCCGGCCGCCTCGTCTCCTACTCGATCTACGTCAGCGCCGCCGCGGTCGCCGAGCGCAACCTCGGCAATGTCGTCCTCGACGCCCTCACCTCGCCGCTGGGGATGATGCTGCAGCTGGCGATGCTGGTTGCGCTGGGGGTGCTGCTCGGTGGGGTGCGGCCGGGGGAGAGTCCGCGGCGAAGGCTGTGGGGTTCCCCGGATGGGCGGGCGCCGCGCGGTTCCTAGATTGACTGCATGAGGATCTTGGTCGGGTTTGACGGCAGCGACGGCGGGCGCGACGCGCTCGAGCTGGCGCGGGTGCTGGCGGAAGCGACGGACGCGAGCGTCCTCGTCGCCACCGTCCTCCCCTACGGGCCGCTGCCGATCGCCTACGAGCAGCTGGAGGAAGAGGAAGCCGAGCGGGCGCAGCCCCTGCTCGAGGAAGCGCGGGAGCGGCTCGGCGGCCTCGAGGTCGAGACCCGCTCCTTCGGCGGCGGCAGTCCCGCCGGGGTGATCAACGATCTCGCCGAGCGCGAGCGGGTCGACACGATCGTCGTCGGCTCCCCGCACCGCGGCGCGATCGGCCGCGTCCTCATCGGCAGCGTCGCCGACGGCCTCCTGCACGGCGCGCCCTGCGAGGTGCTGACCGCTCCCCGCGGCTACGCCGACGGGGAGCACGGGCCCTTCCGCACGATCGCCGTCGCCTACGACGACACCTCCGAAGCGAAGGCGGCGCTGCGCCGGGCGGAAGCGATCGCCCTCGCCTGCCGGGCGACGATCGCCGTCTACACGGTCGCCGCGCCGGTGGCCGTCGTCCCCGGCGCCAGCGGCTACACGCCTGCGATTCCCCCCGAGGCCGGCCCGATCGTCACCCGGGCGGTGAAGTCGGTCGACGAGCAGTTGGCGGCGACCGGCCGCGCACTCGGCGGCCAGCCCGGCTCCGCGCTCGCCGAGGTCTGCGAGGAAGTCGGCGCCGACCTGATCGTCGCCGGCTCGCGCGAGTACGGCCCGCTGGCCCGGGTCTTCCTCGGCTCCGTCTCGACCCAGCTGATGCACAAGGCCCCGTGCCCGGTCCTGGTGGTGCCGCGGCCATGACCACGCTCGTCGACTCCGTGCTCGGCTTCGACCGGCTCGGCCGCGGCGACGTCTCCTTCGCCGGCGGCAAGGGCGCCAACCTCGGCGAGCTGACGGCCGCCGGGCTGCCGGTGCCCCCCGGCTTCGTCATCGGCGCCCCCGCCTACGCCGCCTTCTGCGACGACACCGGCCTGCGCGATCGCATCGCCGCCCGGCTCGCCGACCTCGACGTCGAGGACACCGCCGCGCTGCAGCGCGCCTCGGAGGAGGTGCGGGCGGAGATCGAGCGGGAGCCCGTCCCGGAGTGGCTGGCGAAGCGCATCCTCGGCGCCTACGAGGACCTCGTCGGCGGTCGACTTCGAGGCGCCGGTCGCGGTCCGCTCCTCCGCCACCGCCGAGGACAGCGAGTCGGCCTCCTTCGCCGGGATGAACGAGACCCTGCTGAACGTCTGCGGGGCCGAGGCCGTGCTGGACGCCGTCCGCGCCTGCTGGTCCTCCCTCTTCGGCGGCCGGACGATCTACTACCGCGCCAAGCGCGGCTTCGGCCAGGCCGACATGGACATCGCGGTCGTCGTCCAGCGGCAGATCCAGTCGACCCGCTCGGGGGTGATGTTCACGATCGACCCCGCGAGCGGCGCCCGCGACCGGCTGGTGATCGAGGGCGCCTTCGGGCTCGGGGAGGCGGTCGTCTCCGGCTCGGTCTCGCCCGACCGCTACGTCGTCCTCAAGGACGGGCTGGAGATCGACCAGCGCGAAGTCCGGCGCAAGGAGCTGGCGATCGTCTCGCTGCCGGGGGGCGGGACCGAGACCCGCGAGCTCGGCGAGGAGGAGGGGATGCAGCCGGTCTTGAGCGATGTGGAGGTGCGGAGGTGGCCGGGCTGGGGGTGCGGATCGAGGACCACTACGGCTCGCCCCAGGACACCGAGTGGGCTTTCGATTCCGAGGGGAACGTGTGGATGCTGCAGTCGCGGCCCGTCACCACCATCGGCGGCGGTGCCGAGGCGCCCGGGGCGGCGAGCGCGGCGAAGAGCTGGTCCGCGGCCTCGGCGCGGCGCCGGGAGAAGCAAGCGGCGCGGTCCGCGTCGTCTCCGAGCGCGAGCAGGCCGGCGATCTGCGGGAGGGCGAGGTCCTGGTCACCCACATGACCGCGCCGGACTGGGTGCCGCTGATGCGCCGGGCGGCGGCGATCGTCACCGACTCCGGCGGCATGACCTGCCACGCCGCGATCGTCTCCCGCGAGCTCGGCATCCCCTGCGTGGTCGGCACCGGCAAGGCGACCAAGAAGCTGAGCGACGGCCAGACGGTCACCGTGGACGCAGGCGCCGGCATCGTCACCGCCGGCGACTCAACGCCTTCGAAATCCGGAAAGAGCGCCCGACCTCCCCGGCGTTCGTCCTTGGGACGGAGATACCGGTCCAAGGACGAACGCCGGGGGAGGCGGGGCCGGTGACCGGGACGCGGGTCCTCGTCAACCTCTCCGAGCCCTCGCAGCTGCAGCGGGTGGCGGCGCTGGACGTCGACGGGGTCGGCCTGCTGCGGGCGGAGCTGATGGTGGTCGAGGCGCTCGACGGGGTGCACCCGCGGGCGCTGCTCGAGCGCGGCGAAAGCGAGCGGTTCGTCGAGCGGATGGCCTCCTCGCTGGACCAGTTCGCCGCCGCCTTCGCGCCGCGGCCGATCACCTACCGGACGATCGACTTCCGCAGCAACGAGTTCCGCGGCCTGCAGGGCGGCGAGCGCTTCGAGCCCGAGGAGGCGAACCCGATGATCGGCTACCGCGGCGCGCTGCGCTACATCCACGAGCCCGACCTCTTCGAGCTCGAGCTGCGAGGCGCTGGCCGGGTCTGGGACGGCGGCCACGAGAACCTGCACCTGATGCTGCCGTTCGTCCGCACGCCGCGCGAAGTCGCCGCCTGCCGGGAGCAGATCGAGCGCGCCGGGCTGCTCTCGCGGCGCGGCTTCGAGCTCTGGCTGATGGCCGAGGTGCCCTCGGTCCTCTTCCACCTCGGCCGCTACGCCAAGCTCGGGATCGCCGGCATCTCGATCGGCTCCAACGACCTCACCCAGCTGCTGCTCGGCGCCGACCGCGACTCCGAGCTGGTCGCCGAGGTCTTCGACGAGCGCGACCCGGCCGTCACCGACTACATCGCCGAGCTGCTCGAAGCGGCCGCCGCCTTGGGCTGAAGACCTCGATCTGCGGACAGGCGCCGTCCGTCCACCCCGAGTACGCGGAGCTGCTGGTGCGCAGCGGCATCGAGGCGATCTCGGTCAACATCGACGCCGTCGACCGCGCCCGCCGCCTGATCGCCGCCGCCGAGCGGCGAGTGATCCTGGAGGCAGCACGAAGAGAAGGAGGAGCCACGATGAAGGCCTACCAGCTGACCGCCTGGGAACACGCAGCCCGAGCTGCGCGAGGTCCGACGTGCCCGAACCGGGGCCGGGCCAGGTGCTGATCAAGGTCGGCGGCGCCGGCGCCTGCCACTCCGACCTGCACCTGATGGAGTGGCCGCCGGGCACGATGGGCTTCGAGCCGCCGTTCACGATCGGCCACGAGAACGCCGGCTGGGTCGAGGCGCTCGGCGCCGGCGTCGAGGGGCTGGAGCTCGGCGAGGCGGTCGCCGGTCTACGGGCCGTGGGGCTGCGGCCGCTGCCGCGCCTGCCGGCTCTCGGCCGAGAACTACTGCGAGCACCAGGCCGAGATCGGCGCCTTCGGCGGCGGCCTCGGGCTCGACGGCGGCATGGCCGAGTACATGCTCGTCCCCCACCCGCGCCTGCTGCTGCCGCTCGGCGACCTCGACCCGCGCGAGGCGGCGCCGCTCTCCGACGCCGCCCTGACCCCCTACCACGCGATCAAGCGCTCGCTGCACCTGCTGGTCCCGGGATCGACCGCGGTCGTGATCGGCGTCGGCGGCCTCGGCCACATGGGCGTGCAGATCCTGCGGGCGCTGAGCCCGGCCCGGATCGTCGCCGTCGACGTCTCCGCCGAGCAAGCTGCGCTGGCCCGCGAGGTCGGCGCCGACGAGGCGATCGAGGCCGGCGACCGCGGCGGCGGAGGAGATCCGCGAGCTGACCGGCGGCCGCGGCGCCGAGCTGGTCGTCGACATGGTCGGCTCCGACGACTCGATCGCCCTCGCCGCCGCGGTGGCGCAGATTCGAGAGCGACCTGACGATCGTCGGCCTGGCCGGCGGCAAATTCGAGTTCGCCTTCGGCGCCCTGCCCTTCGAGGCGCAGTCTGACGATCCCCTACTGGGGGACCGCGGTGGAGCTGAGGAGGTCCTCGAGCTGGCCCGCGCCGGCAAGATCCGGGCCCACGTCGAGCGCTTCACGCTCGAGGAAGCGCCGCGAGGCCTACGAGCGGATGCGCGAAGGGCACCTCGACGGCCGAGCGGTCATCTCGCCGAGCTGAGGGCGCGGAGCGGGTTAACTGATCAGGGCGGCGAGCAGGTCGACGTATTCGCGCAGGCGGTGGACCGCCAGGTACTCGTCGATCACCCGCTGCCGCGCCCGCCTCGCCCATCGCCGCGCGCCCGCTCGGGGTCGGCGAGCAGCTGTCGATCGCGTCGGCGAAGGCCGCGAGGTCGCGCGGGTCGTCGATCAGGCAGCCCGCTCTCGCCGTCGACGATCTGGTCCTGGATGCCGCCGACGCGGCTGCCGACGACCGGCCGGCGCTTCCACATCGCCTCGGCGACGGTCAGCCCGAAGCCCTCGGCGATGCTCTTCTGGACGACGACGTCGGCGCGGCGCTGGATCGCGTTGACCATCGCCCCGTTTTCTTCGACGTCGTCCATCGGCAGGCTGACCAGGTGGGCACGGCGGCGGACGTCCGCCGGCAGCCGGCGCCAGGCCTCGGCGACCTCCTCGTAGACGGCGGCGCCCTCGGGGTCGTCGGAGACGCCGCCGGTGTCGGGCCCGGCGAGGACGAGGTGCAGGTCGGCGCCGGAGAGGTGCCGCTCGCAGCATCTCCAGCAGCCCGAGCGGGTCCTTGAGCCGGTCCCAGCGCGAGACCTGGGTGACGGCGGGGGCGTCGTCGGGGAGCGGTTCGTCCTGGAGGATCGTCGCCTGCCGGTCGACCCGGCCGGGGGTGCGCGTCGGCGCGTTCGAAGACCGGCGAGCCCCGCAGGCCGTCGTCGGACCAGCCCGATCTCCTCAGGATCGCCGCCGTGTCCTCCGGCCCGAGCTCCTGGTTCTTCGGGGAGAAGGGGTCGATCACCGGCGGCATCAGCCAGACCTTCTCGCGGTCGAGCCCGTCCCAGACGTACTCGGGGCGGGAGAAGACGTAGGCGTCGGCGGGCTCGACGTAGGGGCGCGAGGAAGTCCCAGGCGCCGCGGACCAGGTCGTTCGGGTGGTCGACGCCGACGTGGCAGCGCCAGACGACGCGGAGGCCGCGGTTCGCAGAGCGGCTTCGCCATGCCCGCCGGTCTGCGGGTCGTGGAGGTAGACGATGTCGCCCGCGTCCATCAGCGGCGGCCAGCGCCTCGACGTTCGCCGCCAGCGACCTCCTCGTAGACGCGGCGCGCCTGCTCGTCGAGGGCGCCGCCGTCGCCGGGGTCGCCGTGGAGGTGGTTGTGGAGGCGCTTGGTGACGCGGAAGAAGTCGGCGCCCTCGCGGAGGACGACCCAGCGGACGTCGACGCCGGCGTCGCGGGCGTAGGGGAGCAGGGTGCTGAGCAGCTCGGCGACGCCGCCGCCGCGGGCGGTCGAGCTGACGTGCCAGATCGCCCGCCCGGCGAACCCCTCTCGCGCCCAGGCGGCGACGCCTTCGATCTCCTTGAAGCGCTCGCCGAGGAGCGGCCTGAAGCGCTCCAGCTCGTGGACGGGGATCGGGACGAATTTCGGGTTCGCCATCGGCTAGAGCCTCGCTTGGGAGTACCGACTCACGAAAGGCTCCAATGGTGGGAGACGTGGGAGGCGGCGCGTGAGGTGACGAGCGGCTCCGGAGCCGCCGAGACCGACTCGCCCTCGCCGCCGAGCGCCGCCATCGTCGCCACCACCGAGTCGGCCAGCGCCTCGAGGTCATAGCCGCCCTCGAGCACGGCGCCGACGGGGGCGCCCCATTCGGCGGCGGCGTCGCGGACCTGGCAGGCCATCTGGGCGAAGGAGGAGGTCTCGAGCCGGCACTCGGCGAGCGGGTCGTCGCGGTGGGCGTCGAACCCGGCCGAGACGAGGACCAGCTGCGGTTCGAACTCGGCGGCGGCGGGGAGGGCGATGTGCTCGAGCAGCGACAGCCAGACTTCCTCGTCGCTGCCGGCGGGGACCGGGAGGTTGATCGTGAAGCCCTCGCCGGGGCCGGAGCCGGCGTCGCCGAGCGGGCCGGTGCCGGGGAAGATCCCGCCCTGGTGGATGCTGGCGAAGAGGACGTCGCTGCGGCGGCGGAAGATCTCGGCGGTGCCGTTGCCGTGGTGGACGTCCCAGTCGAGGATGAAGACCCGCTCGACCCCGAGCTCGGCGATCGCCAGCGCCGCCGCGACGGCGATGTTGTCGAAGAGGCAGAAGCCCATCGCGCGGGAGGGCTCGGCGTGGTGGCCGGGCGGGCGGCCGGCGGCGAAGCCGGCCTTCGCCTCCCCGGCGAGCAGCGCCCGCGTCATCGCGCAGGCGGCGCCGGCCGAGCGCAGCGCCGCCTCCCAGGAGGCCGGGCCGGCGTAGGTGTCGGCGTCGACCGAGCCGCCGCCGGAGCGGCAGAGCTCGCGGATCGCCTCGACGTGCTCGGCGGGATGGACGAGCATCAGCTCCTCCTCGGAGGCGGCCGGCGCCTCGCGCCGCTCCCAGCCGAGCCAGTCCCGCGCCGCCAGCGCCGCCTCGATCGCCCGCAGCCGCCCCGGCTGCTCCGGGTGGCCGTAGAGCCCCTCACGCGGATCGTGCTCGAGGCAGGCCGGATGGCTGAAGAAGAGCATCGGCGCCACTGTAACCGGGCGGCGTTCGTCCTTGGGACGGACATACCGGTCCAAGGACGAACGCCGATCTAGGATCGGGGGGTGAGCAGCGGCTATCCCGCCCATCGCGAGTCCGACGTGGTCCTGCACGACGGCTCCACCGTCCGCCTGCGGCCGGTGCGGGGCGAGGACGCCGGGGCGCTGCGGGAGTTCTACGAGCGGCTGAGCGTCGAGTCGCGGGCCTTCCGCTTCTTCTCCGGGGCGATCGACCTCGAGGGCGCGGCGGCCGCCTTCGCCGACGTCGACTACGCGGGGCGCTACGGGCTGGTGGCGACGCGGGGCGGCGAGCTGGTCGGCCATGGGCTCTACGTCGGCGGCCCGGAAGCGCGGGCCGAGGTCGCCTTCGCGGTCGCCGAGGAGATGCAGGGGAAGGGCCTGGGGACGATCCTCCTCGCCCACCTCGCCGAGGTCGCCGCGGAGCACGGCTACACGGCCTTCGTCGCCAACGTGCTGCCGCAGAACCACCGGATGATCGAGATGTTCCGCCAGAGCGGCCTCCCCGCCGAGACCGTCTCCGAACCCGGGGTGCTGCGGGTGGAGATGCCGACCGCGTTCTCGGCCGCCGCCCGCGAGCGCTTCGAGGACCGCGACCGGCTCGCCGCCCGGGCGGCGGTGGGCTCGGTCCTGGAGCCGCGCTCGGTGGCGCTGGCCGGCGCCTCGCGCCGGCCCGGCAGCGTCGGCGCCGAAGTCCTCCGCAACCTCGTCGAGGCGGGCTTCGAGGGACCGCTCTATCCCGTCAACCCGAAGGCGGAGACGCTGGCCGGGCTGCCGGCCTACCCGCGGCTGGCGGAGGTGCCGGGGGAGGTCGAGCTGGCGGTGATCGCGGTCCCGGCGGCCGCGGTCGTCGAGGCGGCGCGCGAAGCGGCGGCGAAGGGGGCGCGGGCGCTCGTCGTCCTCTCCGCCGGCTTCTCGGAGACCGGGGAGGAGGGGGCGCGGCGCGAACGCGAGCTGCTCGCCGTCTGCCGCGAGCACGGGATGCGGCTGGTCGGCCCCAACTGCCTCGGCGTCCTCAACACGGCGCCGGCGCGCGCGCCTCAACGCGACCTTCATCCCCGAGCCGCCGCCGCCCGGCAACGTCGGCTTCGTCAGCCAGAGCGGGGCGCTCGGGCTCGCCCTCGCCGAGTTCGCCGGCGAGCGCCGGCTCGGCGTCTCCACCTTCGCCTCGGTCGGCAACCGCGCCGACGTCACCGGCAACGACTTCCTCGAGTACTGGGAGGAGGACGGGCGCACCACGGTTGCCCTCTTCTACATCGAGTCCTTCAGCGACCCGCGCCGCTTCGCCCGGGTGGCCCGGCGGGCCGGCAAGCGGCTGCCGATCGTCGCCGTCAAGAGCGGCCGCTCGGCCGCCGGCGCCCGCGCCGCCAGCTCCCACACCGGCGCCCTCCTCGCCGCCTCCGACCGCACCGTCGACGCGCTCTTCTCGCAGGCGGGGGTGGTGCGGACGGAGACTCTCGACGAGCTCCTCGACGTCGCCTCGCTGCTCTCCGAGCAGCCGCTGCCGGCCGGGCGGCGGGTCGGGATCGTGACCAACGCGGGCGGGCCGGGGATCATGTGCGCGGACGCCTGCGACGCGGCCGGGCTCGAGGTCCCGGAGACGCCGCCGCAGGTGCGCGAGCGGCTGGCCGAGTTCACCGCCGCCGAGGCGGGGCTGGGCAACCCGGTCGACCTGATCGCCGCCGCCGGGGCCGAGGAATACCGGCGGGCGATCGTCGAGATGGCGCGCTGGGAGGGGATCGACGCCCTGATCGTCATCTTCATCCGGCCGCTGGCGACGACGGCGGAGGACGTCGCCGCGGCGATCGCCGCGGCGGTCGCGGAGCTGCCGCGGCCGATCCCGGTGCAGGCGGTCTTCATCACCACCGGCGAGCGGGCGCCGCTCGCCGCCGCGGCCGGCGTCCCCACCCACCTGGCGTCGGAGGGGGCGGCACGGGCGCTCGGCAAGGCCGCCGCCTACGCCGAGTGGCGGCAGCAGCCGGCGGCGGAGCCGGCCGAGCCGGCGGAGACCAGAGGCGACGAGGTGGCGGCGGTGATCGCCGAAGCCCTGGCCGAGGAGCGAGAGTGGCTCTCCGCGGCCGAGTGCGAACGGGTCCTGCGCTGCTACGGGATCGCGACCCCGGAGGCGCGGCTGGTGCCGGACCCCGCCGCGGCCGGCGCCGCCGCCGAGGAGCTCGGCGGGCGGGTGGCGCTGAAGGCCCACGGCCCCGGCATCCTCCACAAGTCCGAGCTCGGAGCGGTGGCCGTCGGCCTCAGCGGCGGCGACGAGGTGGAGCAGGCAGCCAGGCAGATGGAAGCCAAGCTCGACGAGCAGGACCTGCGCCCGGAGGCCTTCCTCGTCCAGCAGATGGTCGAGGGCGGAACCGAGCTCCTCGTCGGCGTCGCCACCGACCCCGTCTTCGGCCCGGTGGTCGCCTGCGGCGCCGGCGGCACCGCGGTCGAGCTACTGGGCGACGTAGCCCTCCGAGTCTGCCCCCTGACCACCAACGACGCGGCAGGGATGATCCGCTCCCTCGCGACCTTCCCCCTCCTGACCGGCTTCCGAGGAGCCAACCCCGCCGACCTCGAGTCCCTCGAAGACCTGATCCTCCGAGTAGGAGCCCTGGCCGACACCCACCAAGAGATAGTCGAGCTCGACCTGAACCCGGTCCTGGCCACCCCGACCGGAGCAATAGCCGCCGACGCAAGAATCCGAATCGCCCCACCACCACCCCCAAAATCCTGGCCCCGCACCTGGGCGTAGAACAACCCGTGTCGAAGAGGGGGCGGGGTACCCCCTTCTGGACACTGAGCACGAGGCGGGCAAACCGCGCTCGGGCGACAGCGAGAGAACTCCCCACCCGCCAAGCTGCGTCCAGAAGGGGTACCCCGCCCCCTCTCGCCCAAAGCGGCCCGAACCTCTACGTATCGATCAACCCATGCGACAACGCGTACCGGGTCAGCTCCGGCCGGCTGCTCAACCCAAGCTTCTGCTGGATGTGCGCCCGATGGGTCTCCACCGTCCGCACGCTGAGCGATAGCTGTTCGCCGATCTCGCGGTTGGTGTGGCCCAGGGCCATGAGGCGGAGGACGTCGGTCTCGCGGGGCGAGAGGACAGGGCGCTCGTCGTCTTCGTCCTTCTTCAGGCCGGCGGCGACGGCGGGGCCGAGGTGCTGGTCGCCCTCGGCGGCGGCGCGCACGGCCTCTATGAGCTCGAGGTGGGCGGAGTCCTTGAGCAGGTAGCCCTTGGCCCCGTCCTCGAGGGCCCGCCGGGCGAGGGTGAGGTCGCGCTCCATCGTCAGCAGGACCACCTCGGTCTCCGCCGAGGCCTCGCGCAGCTCGCCGAGGCAGTCGACGGCGAGGCCGTCCGGGGAGGTTGACGTCGAGGACGAGCACCCGCGGTCGCTTCTCCGCCACCATCGCCCGCCCGGCGGCGAGGTCGCCGGCCTCGCCGACCACCTCGAGGTCTTCCTGGCCTTCGAGCAGCGCCTTCAGCGCCCCGCGCACGACCGCGTGGTCGTCGACCAGGGCAACGGTGATCTTCCCCTCCCGCGCAGAGCTCACGCAGCGAGCGTAACGCGTTGCGGCGCGCCCGCACCCGCGGATGGTGGCCAACCCGGATGTTCCCCGCCCGCCGACCGGAGACGATCACGCCAGGTTTTCCAGCCAACCGGTCGACAGAGGGAGAGAGACGGTGGAAGAGGCACCGAGACTGAAGCGGAGCATGGGGGTCTGGATGGCCACCGCGCTCGCGATCGGGAACATGGACCCGGCGACTGCAGCGAGCGAGGCCGGCAGGAGGAAGATCCCCGACCCGCCGCCCGCCGGGTAGGAGAGGTGGGTGCGCGACGAGGCACCCGCGGGCCTCTCCGGCCGTGAGGCCGAGCGGCGGCTGCTGAGGTTCGGGCCGAACCGGCTCGAGCGCCGCCGCGGGCGCCGCTGGCCGAAGCAGCTCGCCCGCCAGTTCACCCACCCGCTGGCGCTGCTCCTCTGGGGCGCGGCGGCGCTGGCGGCGGTCGCCGGGATCACCGCGGTGGCGGTCGCCGTCGTCATCGTCATCGTCCTCAACGCCGCCTTCGCCTTCGCCCAGGAGCGGCAGGCCGAGCGCGCGGTGGAGGCGCTGCAGGGCTACATCCCGCAGCGGGCGCGGGTCGTCCGCGACGGCGCCGAGACCGAGGTCGACGCCGCCGACCTCGTCCCCGGCGACCTGCTGCTGATCGGCGAAGGCGACCGCATCTCCGCCGACGGCCACCTGCTCGACGGCGCGATCGAGGTCGACCTCTCGACCCTGACCGGGGAGTCGGTCCCGGTCCTGCTGGCCCCGCGGCGAGGCCCACCCGCACACCCCGCGCCTGCAGCGCCGCGACCTCGTCTTCAGCGGCACCGCCTGCACCGGCGGCGAGGCGCGGGCGCGGGTCTAGGCGACCGGGATGGCGACCGAGCTCGGCCGCATCGCCTCGCTCTCGCAGCGGGTCGAGGTCGAGGAGAGCCCGCTGGAGGGGGAGGTGCGGCGGATCGCCTGGCTGATCGCCGCGGATCGCGATCGCGATGGGGATCGCCTTCGTCCCGATCGCCGCCTTGGTCGCCGGGCTGCCGCTCGACGACGCGGTGGTGCTGACGATCGGGCTGATCGTCGGCAACGTCCCCGAGGGCCTGCTGCCGGTGATCACCCTGGCGCTCGCGGTCGGCGTCCGCGGCATGGTCCGCCAGGGGGCGGTGGTGAAGCGGCTGAGCGCGGTCGAGACGCTCGGCTCGACCGACGTCATCTGCACCGACAAGACCGGCACCCTGACCGAGAACCGGATGCGGGTGAGGCAGCTGTGGACCGCCGCACGAGCCGTCCCGCCGGCAGCTGGCCGAGGCGATGGTCGCCTGCAACAACGCCCGCCTCGGCGAGGACGGCGAGCCGGTCGGCGACCCGACCGAGGTGGCGATGGTCCTCGCCGCCGCCGAGCAGGGGGTCGAGACGGACTCCGACGCCCGCGCCGAGCACCGCCGCGCCCTCTTCCACTTCGACGCCGGGCTGAAGCTGATGTCGACGGTCGACGAGCAGGGCGGCGAGCTCTGGGTCGACGCCAAGGGCGCACCGGAGGCGATCCTTGCCCGCTGCACGGCGATCGCCGGCGCCGACGGCCCGCGCCTGCTCGACGACGCGCACCCGCGCCCAGGTCCACGACGCCACCGACGGCTTCGCCGACGAAGGTCTGCGGGTGCTGGCGGTCGCCCGGCGACGGCTCGGCGGGCGGCGTCCCGGAGGCCCGCTCGGAAGCCGAGCGCGACCTCACCCTGCTCGGCCTGGTGGCGATGATCGACCCGCCGCGGCCGGAGGTGGCGGCCGCCGTCGCCCGCTGCCACGGGGCCGGGATCCGGATCGTCGTCGTCACCGGCGACCACCCCCGCACCGCGGTCGCGATCGCCAACCAGATCGGGATCGCCCGCGGACACGCGCGGGCGATCTCCGAGGACGAGCTGGAGGCGATGAGCGACGCCGAGCTCGACGCCGCCCTGGCGGCCGGCGGCGAGCTCGTCTTCGCCCGCTCGACCCCGGAGGCGAAGCTGCGGATCGCCGACTCACTGCGGGCGCAGGGGCACGTCGTCGCGATGACCGGCGATGGGGTCAACGACGCGCCGGCCCTGCGCCGCGCCGACATCGGCGTCGCGATGGGGCGCTCGGGGACCGACGTCGCCCGCGAGGCCTCGACGATGGTCCTCACCGACGACAACTTCGCGACGATCGTCGCCGCGATCGCGGCGGGGCGGCGGATCTACGACAACATCCGCAAGTTCATCCTCTACATCTTCGCCCACCTGACGCCGGAGCTGGCGCCGTATCTCGTCTTCGCCCTCGGCGGCGGCGCGATCCCGCTGCCCCTGACCGTCCTGCAGCTGCTCGCCGTCGACGTCGGCACCGAGACCGTGCCGGCGCTTGCCCTCGGGCGGGAGGCGGCCGAGCCGGGGATCATGCGCCGCGGGCCGCGGCCGCGCTCGCAGGGGATCATCGACCGGGCGCTGCTCTTCCGCGCCTACGTCTTCCTCGGCCTGATCTCCGCCGCGCTCGGGATGGCCGCCTTCTTCTACGTGCTGGTGCGGGCGGGCTGGAGCCCGGGCGACGCGACCGGCGAGGGGAGCCCGCTCCACCACGGCTACCAGCAGGCGACGACGATGACCTTCCTCAGCATGGTCGCCTGCCAGGTCGGCACCGCCTTCGCCGCCCGCACCGACCGCGCCTCGCTGCGCTCGATCGGCGTCTTCAGCAACCGGCTGCTGCTCTGGGGAATCGCCTTCGAGCTGGCGCTGGCGGCGCTCCTCATCTACGTCCCCGTCTTCCAGGAGCTGCTGGGGACGGCGGCGCTCCCCTGGTACTACGTGCTGGCGGTGGCGCCCTTCCCCTTCATCGTCTGGGGAGCTGACGAGGTGCGGCGATGGCTGGCTCGGCGGCGGAGTCCGATACCTGCGTCCCCGCCTCACCCCGCACTACCCGCGCCACCTCCATGAGGGCGCCGATCGCGGCGCGCCGGCCGGTCGCCTCGGCGAAGCGGCAGGCGGCGTCGACCTTCGGGGCCATCGAACCGGCGGCGAAGTTCATTTCCCGCAGCTCGCGCGGGTGGGCGCTGAGGATCGGCCGCTCCCGCGGGCTGCCCCAGCCGGCGTGGACCGAGTCGACGTCGGTCAGCAACACCAGCAGGTCGGCGTCGAGGCGCCGCGCCAGCAGCGCCGCGGTCAGGTCCTTGTCGACGACCGCCTCGACCCCGCGCATCGTCCCCAGCCCGTCGAGGGCGATCGGGATGCCGCCGCCGCCGGCGCAGATCACCAGGGCGCCGGAGTCGACCAGGACCCGGAGGCTGCGGATCTCGGCGATCGCGTGCGGCTGGGGGGAGGGGACGAGGCGCCGGAAGCCGTCGCCGTCGCGCCCGATCGTCCAGCCCCGGTCGCGCCGCAGCCGCTGCGCCTGCTCGGCGTCGTAGACGGGGCCGATCGGCTTCGTCGGCCGGCGGAAGGCCGGGTCGTCGGCGGCGACGACCACCTCGGTGAGGATGCTGACGACGTCGCGGTCGGGCAGCTCGTTGCGCAGCGACAGCTCCAGCATGTGCCCGACCATCCCCTCGCTCTCGGCGCCGAGGACGTCGAGCGGGTAGGTGGGGATGTCGGGGAAGGCCTCGTTCTGCAGCGCCAGCAGGCCGACCTGCGGGCCGTTGCCGTGGGTGACGATCAGCTCGTGCTCGTCGGCGATCGCGGCGAGGGAGGCGGCGGCGGCCCGGACGTTGCGTTCCTGGTTGTGGGCCGTGGCCGGTTCGCCGCGGCGGAGGAGGGCGTTCCCTCCCAGGGCGAGGAGGATTCTCATGCCTTCAGGATCGCGCGGCGGCGCCCGTTTCCCATCGGGCCAAGTCCACACGCCGGGGTGCGGGGTTCCGCAGTCGCAACCGGCGTGAGAGACTCACGGGACCGTGGCCGAGCCGGCGGAGAGCGAGATCAGCGTCGTCCTCGCCGACGACCACAACGTGATTCGCAGTGGCCTGCGGGCGATGCTCGAAGGCGAGCGCGGGATCAGGGTGATCGGCGAGGCGGCCGACGCCGCCGCGGCGCAGAAGCTGGCGCGCGACCGCCGCCCCGACGTCCTCGTCCTCGACCTCAACATGCCCGGTGCCGAGCCGGCGGGCGACGTCCACGGGCTGCGCGAGGAGGTGCCGGAGACGGCGATCGTCGTCCTGACGATGCAGAGCGACCCGCGCCGCGCCCGCGAGCTGCTGCGCGCGGGCGCCTCCGGCTACGTCCTCAAGCAGGCGGCCGAGCGCCAGCTGACCGCGGCGATCCGCGCCGCCGCCGAGGGCGGCTCCTACATCGACCCCGAACTGGGCGGCCAGGTCGCCCAGCTCGGCGCCGACCCGGTCGAGGCGCTGAGCGAGCGCGAGCGCGAACTGCTGCGCCTCCTCGCCCTCGGCCACACCAACCGCGAGATCGGCGAGAAGCTCTACCTCAGCGTCCGCGCGGTCGAGGTCAACCGGGCGAAACTGCTCGAAAAGCTGGATCTGCAGTCGCGCCCCGACCTGGTCCGCTTCGCGATCGCCAACGGCCTTATCGACGCCAAGCGGGACGGGGCGTAGTCGGGCGTTGGTGGTAGGGAGGGGGCGGGGGTGTCCCTTCTGGACGCAGCTCGGCGCGTGGGGCGTTCTCCCGCTGTCGCCCGGTCGTGGTTGGCCCGCCTCGTGCTGAGTGTCCAGAAGGGACACCCCCGCCCCCTCACAGACGCACTCAGCTCCGTTTCTGGGCGCTTCAGGCTGGGCTCATTGGTATTGCTAGGGCGGCGCCTCCTTGACTTATCCGGCCATTTCGATACTTTGCTCGTACCCCCTCAGACCGCTTAACGGTGGCCTGAGACGCAGAGTCGCCTCCGGGCGGCTCTTGCTACTTCTAGGGCTTGCTCCAACCTCGCGGGCACCGGATTTTCCCGTTTTCGTCTTCCAGCTCAAGCGGCAACTGGGACGAACGCAAAGCACCGGGCCGGACCCGCCGGTAGAAGCGATTGAGGTCCGTTCCGTTCGGCGTGAGCGCTTGGCTGCGTCGTCCGTCGTGGGGGTTGATCACGATGATCGAGGCCTTGAACTCCTCTCGACCGATTTCAACGGGCATCTTGAGATCGCCATCGTTGGAAACGATGAACCCCACGTCATAGCGAGCGCGGAATCCGTCTGAGAGGAACTGGCTGGCGAGATTGACATCTGAGCCCTTCTCCTCTTCGATCCATACCTCTCGAAATACCGGGCCTTTCCTTTGAGTCTTCCTTTCTTTTCTCCGCCTTGGTTTCGGGGGTTTCACCAGCTGGCGAATGGCTTTCCGCTTGAGAAAATGGCCGAGGTAAATCTCCACTTTTGGAAGGGTGGCAAGAGCGCGTAGGTATTCCTTCTGGCGTTCTCGCTGCCCTTGCTTGTCCGGCCGATTTTTAACGAGGGCCGTGAAGTATTTGACGGACACCAATTCCTGGTGGGGAGAGCGGACATAGTGTTCGCACCAAGCTTCAATGTCGAGCCACCGATAGTCGGTGCCCTTCAGCGCTCCGTGGAACAGATTGAAGCCGTCGATATAGAAGGCGACGCGATCTTTTGGGTACCGCATGGGTTCAAGAACCTACAAAGCCGAAGCGCGGAACTGCGGCTCGGGGTGCGATGCCTGACCCCCCTACCGGCGCCCTCCCCTGCGCAGCGGTCAGCGCTGGCCGAGCGGGACTCGGGCGGAGATCGAGGTTCCCTCGCCTGGCTTCGAGCTGACCTCGATCTCGCCGCCGAAGAGCTCGATTCGCTCTCGCATTCCGGTGAGGCCGCGGCCTCCGGCCTTGGCGGCCGGGTCGAAGCCGTCGCCGTCGTCGCGGACGAGGATCCTCACCTCGTTTCCCTGCTCCTCGGCGCTGACCTCGATCCGGGAGGCGTTGGCGTGCTTGACGATGTTGGTGAGGGCCTCCTGGACGAGGCGGTAGACGATCCGCTCCTCGTCGCCGCTCGGCTCCTCGCCGCTCTTCTCGGCGGCGATCTCGATTTTCGCTTCGACCTCGACGCCGGTCCGGGCGGAGCATTCTTCGGCCAGCGCCTGCAGCGCCCCGGCGAGGCCGAGGCGCTCGAGCGCCGCCGGGCGGAGGTCGTTGATCAGGCGGTTGAGCTCGGTGATCTGGTCCTCGAGGCTCGCCAGCGCCGTTTCCGCCGCCCCTTCGATCCGCTCCGCCCGGTCCTCGGCTTCGCTCTGCAGCGCCGTCGCCAGGTTGATCCGGATCGCCGCCAGCCCCTGCAGGGCGTCGTCGTGGAGCTCGCGGGCCCAGCGCTCGCGCTCCTTCTCGGCCGACTCGACCTGCTGGAGCAGGCGATCGGACTCGACCGTCTGCGCCGTCGCCACCGCGGTCGCGGCGCTGGCCGCGAAGGACTGCAGCAGCCGCAGGTCCTCCTGGTCGAACTCGACCCCGCCGGCTTCGCGGTCGAGGGCGACGAGGGTGCCGACGGCGCGGCCGCGGAAGAGCAGCGGCACGACCAGCGCCGCCTCGGCGCCGAGGTGCTCGCGCAGGCGCGCCTTCGAGGGCGGCGACCCCCGGTCCAGCCGCTGCGAGACCCGTTCCTCCATCGCCGCCCCGAAGACGCTGTCGTCGAGGGGGATGGTGAGGTCGCGGATCTCGTCGGAGACCTGGCCGGCCCGGGCGGCGACGAAGAGGTGCTCGCCGCGGCGCAGGAGGACGAGCAGCGCCCGCGCGTCGACCAGCGCCCGGGCCCGCTTGACGATCAGGTCGAGGACGCGCTCGACGTCGGTCTCGCCGCCGACCGTGCGGGCGATGTCGACCGAGGTCTCGGCCCGTCGCAGCGCCTGCTCGATCTCGGCCTCGCGTTCGGAGAGGCTGGTGTAGAGGCGGGCGTTCTCGATCGCGATCCCGGCCCAGCTGGCGAGCGTCAGCGCCGCTTCTTCGTCGGCCTCGTCGAAGTCGCCGCCGCCCTGCTTCTCGGTCATGTAGAGGTTGCCGTAGGTCTCGCCGCGGACCGCGATCGGCACCCCGAGGAAGGTGTGCATCGGCGGGTGGCCGGGGGGAAGCCGTAGGCATGCGGGTGCTCGTTGACGTTGTGCAGCCGCAGCGGCACCGGCTCCCGGATCAGCTCGCCGAGGACCCCGCGCCCCCGCGGCAGGTTGCCGATGTCGCGCCGCGTCTCCTCGTCGATGCCGACGTTGATGAAGCGTTCGAGTTCGCGCCGCTCGCGATCGAGTACACCGAGGGCCGCGTAGCGGGCCCCGGTCAGCTCCCGCGCCGCCTCCGCCACCGATTTCAGCACCGCCTCGAGGTCGAGCTCGGAGAGCAGGTTGCTGCCGACGTCGATCAGGCGCCGGAACCGCTCTTCGTCGACGCGCCGCGCCGACTGCTCGGAACTCTCCATGGTCAGACGAATACTCCCACCAATCAAGGGGCAATGGGAGAACTAGCCGGGCGCGCCGAGTAGCGCCAGGGCGTGGGGGAGGGCGGTGGCGATTGCCGCGCCGGCCTCCTCGATCGCCTTCGGGTTGCCGGGGAAGTTGACGACGAGGGTCGCGCCGCGGATGCCGGCGACGCCGCGCGAGAGCATCCAGCGAGGGGTGTGCTCGCGGGAGGCGGCGCGCATCGCCTCGGCGATTCCCGGGGCCTCGCGGTGGAGGACGGCGCGGGTCGCCTCCGGGGTGACGTCGGAGGGGGCGAAGCCGGTGCCGCCGGTGGTGAGGACGAGGTCGCAGCGCTCCTCGTCGGCCCAGGCGCGGAGCTGCGCTTCGATCGGCTCGCGCTCGTCGGGCACCAGTGCCCGGGCGACGACCTCGGCGCCGAGCGAGCGGGCGAACTCGGCCAGCCGCCCGCCGCTCTCGTCCCGCTCCCCCGAGCCGCCGGCGCGGGAGCTGCTGACGGTGAGGATCGCCGCCCGCGGGGCGCCGGCCATCCCTACTCCTCCAGCTGCCAGTCCGAGCGCCCGCCGCTCTTCTCCAGCAGCACGACCTCCTCGATTCGCACCCCGCGCTCCATCCCCTTGACCATGTCGTAGACGGTGAGCGCGGCGACCGCGGCGGCGGTCATCGCCTCCATCTCGACCCCGGTCTGGGCGACGGTGCGCGCCGCGGCGATCAGCTCCACCGTCCCTGCCTCCTCGTCGACGCTCGCCTCGACGTCGACGTGGGTGAGCGGCAGCGGGTGGGCGAGGGGGATCAGGCTCGGCGTCTGCTTCGCCGCCTGGATCCCGGCGAGGCGGGCGACGGTCAGCACCTCCCCCTTCGGCCCCTCGCCGGCGGCCACCGCCCGCGCCGTCTCCGGGCTCATCCGCAGGCGGGCGCGGGCGCGGGCGCGGCGCTCGCTCGCCGGCTTGGCGCCGACGTCGACCATCCGCGCCTCGCCGTTCTCGTCCAGGTGGGTCAGGCGGTCTTCCACGTCTCTCACTTCCCGCTTCCAGATCGGTGCCTCGGACTTGATCCTGTCGATCGCTTCCCGCGCCGCCGCGAAGGCTTCGCCGCGATGGGCCGCGGAGACCGCGACGATCACCGACGGCTCGCCGAGGGGGACGGTACCGGTGCGGTGCTCGGCCGCGGCCGCCTCCAGCCCGTGCCGCCCGGCGCACTCGCGGAGGATCGCCTCGATCCGCTCCGCGGCCATCTCGCTGTAGGCCTCGTACTCGAGCTCGCCCACCTCCCGCGTCATCCCCTGGAAGCAGACGACGGCGCCGGCCTCGGGACGGTTGACCGCGGCGGCGAGCGCGTCCAGCGAAAGCGGCTCGGCGGTGACGCGGACGTGGAAGGGGGCGCCGCCGCTGACCGGCGGGATCAGCGCCAGCTCGTCGCCCGGCGAAAGCGGCGTCGATTCCTCGGCGTAGTCGCGGTTGACCGCCATCCGCACCGGCAGCCGCCGCAGCAGGTCGCCGAGCTCGCCGCGCGCCAGCTCGGTCAGGGCGTCGGCGACCGTCGCCCCCGCCGGCAGCTCGACCTCGACCGAGTCGCTGCCGAGGCGCTCGCGCAGGATCGCGAAGAGGCGGACGCGGACGGTCATCGCGCCGCCTCCAGCAGCTCGATCTCCACCCGGTCGCCCTCCTGGGCGGAGCCGCTCTCGGTCGGGAGGAGGGCGAGGCAGTCGGCGCCGAGCATCGAGGTGAGGACGTGCGAGCCCTGGCGGGGGAAGGGGTGCGCCCACCAGCCGTCCTCGCGCAGCTCGAGCCGGCAGCGCAGCGCGTGGGCGCGGCCCGGGGCGCTTGTCGCAGCCCTCGGCCAGCCGCGCCCAGGTCCGCGGCGCGGCGGGGTCGCCGCCGCCGAGAGCGACGAGGGCGGGGCGGACGAGCAGCAGGAAGGTGACCATCGCCGAGACCGGGTTGCCCGGCAGGCCGAAGACGAGGGTCCCGCCGCGGTGGCCGAACCAGGTCGGCCGGCCCGGCTTCAGCGCCACGCCCCAGAACTCCTCCTCGACGCCGAGGTCGGCGAGGGCGCGCTTGACGTGGTCGTGCTCGCCGACCGAGACGCCGCCGCAGGCGACCACCGCGTCGGCCTCCAGCAGCGGCGCCAGCGCCTCCCGCGTCGCCTCCGCCCGGTCGGCGGCGGGGCCGGCGACCGCGACCTCGGCTCCCGCCAGCTCGGCCAGCGCCGGCACGGCGTAGGCGTTGGAGTTGCGCACCGCCCCCGGCCGCAACGGCTCGCCGGGCTCGACCAGCTCGTCGCCGCTGGTCAGGACCGCGACCCGGGGCCGGCGGTGACAGGGGATCGCCGGCTGGCCCACCGAGGCGAGCACGCCGAGCTCCGCCGGGCCAAGGGCGGCGCCGGCGCGGAGCAGGGTCGTCCCCGGCGCCACGTCCTCCCCGGCGCCCCGCACGTCCCGCCGCGGCGCCACCGCCGCCTCGACCAGGAGGTGCCCGTCGTCGAGGCGCGCCTCCTCGAGGCGGAGGACGGCGTCGGCGCCGGCCGGCATCGCCGCCCCGGTCGAGATCCGCATCGCCTCGCCGGTCGCGAGAGCGGCAGCCGCCGGGGCTCCCGCCCGCGACTCGTCGACCAGGCGCAGCCGCGCCGGCGCGCCCGGCGCCGCCCCGCGGGTGTCGTCGGCGCGGAGGACGAAGCCGTCCATCGCCGAGTTGTCGAAGGCCGGCACCGGCTCGGTGCCGGCGACGTCCTCGGCGAGGCGGCGGCCGAGCGCCCGGCGCAGCGGCACCGGCTCGGCGTCCAGCGGCGTCACCCGCGCCAGCACGCGGCTCCTCGCCTCCTCCAGCTCCAGCAGGCGCGGCGGCGCCATCAGCGCGGCGCCTCCGCTGCCAGACTGACCGGGATGGAGGAAACGGGTCTCTCGGGCGCGATCGGGGCCGTCCTCGCCGGCGGGCGCGGCAGTCGCCTCGGCGGCGCCAAGGCGAGCGTCGGGCTGGCCGGCAAGCCGCTGATCGCGTACCCGATCGCGGCGCTCGCCGGGGCCGGCATCGAGGCGGTCGTCGTCGCCAAGCCGGGCTCGGGGCTGCCGCCGCTGCCGTGCCCGATCGTGCGGGAGCCGGAGGAGCCGCGCCATCCCCTCGCCGGCGTCGTCACCGCCCTGCGCCGGTTCCCTGGCCGGCCGCTGGTCGCGGTCGCCTGCGACATGCCCTTGCTCGAGCCGGCGCTGCTCGCCCACCTGGCGGCGGCGCCAGGGCCGCTCGTCCTGCCGGAGGTCGACGGCGAGCTGAACCCGTTCCCGGGCCGGTACGAAGCCTCGCTGCTCCCCGCCTTGGAGGAGGCGCTGGCGGCGGAGGAGCCGCTGCGCGAGACCCTGGCCCAGCTCCAGCCACGGCGGCTCGACGCCGAGGAGCTCGGCCGCTTCGGCCCCCCGGAGCAGGTCCTCTTCAACGTCAACACCCCTACCGACCTCGAGCGGGCTCGTCGACTGCTTCCGCGATCTCCGTCAGCTCGCTGAGCGGGCGGCCGGTCGCGCCGGCCAGCCAGCAGGCGACCGGGGCCGCCATCCGCTCGGAGGCGTGGGCGGCGACCGAGGCCAGCTCCAGCACCCGGGCGAAGTCCTCCTCGCCCGGCGGCGCCACCCCGAGCTCGGCGGCGAACCGCTCGATCCACTCTTCCGCCCTCATCGCACCACCTCTCCTCTCGGTTGCGGCACCAGCGGCAGGCCCGCCCGCCGGCGCCTCCAGATCGCCCGCGCCGCGACGACGGCGGCGCCGGCGGCGAAGCCGATCGCCAGGTTCCCGCTCGCCAGCGTCAGCACCCCGACCCCGGCCGCGATCAGGCGGTCGTCCATCTGCTCCAGCCGCGCCGCCAGGGCGCCGTGCTGGATCGCGACGAAGGCGAGCATTCCCGCCAGCGCCCCCGGCGCCAGCACCTGCAGCAGGGCCGGCAGCCCCGCCCCGAGGCCGAGCCCGAGGACGACGAAGAGGGTGCCGGTGGCGACCGTCGCCGCTGCGGTGCGGGCCCCGAGCTTGTAGTGGGCGGTGACGCCGCCGGCGCCGTGGCAGACCGGGAGGCCGCCGCTGACCCCGGCGAGGGTGTTGGCGATCGCGATCGAGCCGGCCAGGCGCGAGGGCCGCACCCGCTGCGCTTGCAGGCCGAAGTAGCTGCGCTCGGCGTCGGCGGTGGCGACCACCGAGTTGCCGAAGGTGAGGGGAATCTGGGCGAGGACCAGCGCCGTCAGCGCGGTCCCGAAGGCGCCCGGGTCCTCCGGAACCGAGAGCGAGATCGCCTCCGGCCCGGCGGCGAGGTGCGGCATCCCGCCGACCGCGAGCCCGACCGCGGCGCCGCCGCCGAGGACCAGGAGGCTGCCCGGCAACGAGAGCGCCCGGCTGGCGAAGAGGAGCGCGCAGGCGGCCGCCGCCATCGCCAGCCCGACAGCCGGCTCGATCGCCGGCAGCCCCGGCCAGTTGCCTTTCTGCGCCAGCTCCAGCGCCGCCTTGCCGAGCAGCAGGGCGACGCTCGCCTGGATCCCGCGGACGAGGACGAGGGGGAAGCGGGACGCCAGCCACTCGGCGAGGCCGCTGCTCGCCAAGAGCGCCATCGTCGCCGCCATCAGCAGCGCCCCCGCCGCCAGCACTTCGGCCGAGAGGTGGAGGGCGATCGCCGCCGCCGCGAACGCCTTCAGCGGCTGCACCGGGACCGGGACCCGGAAGTAGAGCGCGGTGCCGAGGTAGACGAGGCCGCTGGCGCAGAACACCGCGGTCGCGTTGAGCCCGTTGAGGAGGATCATCGCGACCGCGATCGGGACGAAGAGGCCGGCGTCGCCGAGGCCGCCCGAGAGTTCGCGAAGCGCCGCCCCCAGCCGGCCCTCGCTTCGCTCCCCCTGTACCTCCACCGTCACCCTCCGATCGCGCTCATCGTCCGCGGCGGCGGCCGGAAGCCGGGCTCGCCGACCCGGTGCTTCAGCTCCTTGCGCCAGACCGCGGCGCGGATCAGCTCCGCCAGCTCGGCGTCGCTCGCCCCCGCCCGCAGCGGCCCCCGCAGGTCGGTCTCGTGCCGGGAGAAGAGGCAGGTGCGGAGCCGGCCGTCGGCGGTGAGGCGGAGGCGGTTGCAGTCGGCGCAAAACGGTTCCGAGACCGGGTTGACGAACCCGATCTCCCCCTTTCCGTCGGCGAAGCGGAAGACCCGGGCCGTCGCCGCCGGCTGCCGCGGCAGCTCCTCGAGCGGGTGGATCGCCTCGATCGCCGCCCGCAGCTCGGCCCCGCGGAGGACCGCGTCGGGGCGCCAGGCGCGGTCGCCGTCGAGCGGCATGAACTCGATGAAGCGGACCTGGAAGCCGGTCGAGCGGGCGAACTCGCAGAAGCGGGCGACCTCCGCCTCGGTGAAGTCGCGCATCGCCACCGCGTTGACCTTGATCGGCCGCACCTCGGGGTGGGCGGCGATCGCCTCGATCCCGCGCAGGACCTGGGGCAGGGCGTCGCGCCGGGTGAGGGCGAAGAAGCGGTCGCGCTGCAGCGAGTCGACCGAGACGTTGACGCGGCCGATCCCGGCAGCGACGAGCGCAGCGGCGTCGCGCTCGAGCAGGTAGCCGTTGGTCGTCAGGGCGAGGTCGCGGATGCTGCCGATCGCCGCCAGCATCGCTACCAGGTCGGGGAAGCTGCGGCGGACCAGGGGCTCGCCGCCGGTCAGGCGGACGTCCTCGATCCCGAGGCCGACCAGGAGGGAGACCAGCCGCGCAATCTCCTCGAAGCGGAGAACTTCGTCGCGCTCCAGCCAGGGCAGCCCCGCCGCGGGCATGCAGTACTGGCAGCGGAAGTTGCAGCGGTCGGTGACCGAGACCCGCAGATCCGAGACCCGTCGCCCATGGGCGTCCGCCAGGAGCTCCTCCATGCGTTTCCTCTACCCACTTCGCCTGGTTATCCGCGCTCCGCGGAAGCGAAGGCCGACCTCGAGATCTTCCGGCGGATTCAGTGCTGCAGCAGCCCCGCGACGGCGCGGGCCAGCTGCCGGCCGCGCGGGGTCAGCGCGTACTCGGTGTGGGGCGGGCGGCCGGGGACGAGGCGGCGCTCGACGATCCCCGCCGCCTCGAGCTGCTTCGAGGCGGTCGGAGAGGGTCGTCGGGGAGACGCCGGGGAGGGACTGGCGGAACTCGTTGAAGCGGGCGGCGCCGCTGGAGCAGGCGTAGATCGTCGCCATCGTCCAGCGGCGCTCGAGCAGCCCGGCGGCCGCCCTCATCTCGGGCGGCACCGGGCGGGCAGCTGCGGCAGCGGGCGGTCATCGATGCCACTCGCCGCCATTGCCCTCTGGCCCTTCTCGGCCGGCTCCAGCGCCGGCGCCAGCACCTCGCCGATGCTCATCACCGGGTGGAAGGTCATCTGCTCGCGCACCTCCTCCGGCACCTCGTCGAGGTCGCCGCGGTTGCGCTCGGGCAGGATCACCTCGGTCAGCCCGGCCGCGTGGGCGGCCAGCACCTTCTGCTTGAGGCCGCCGATCGGCAGCACCCGGCCCTGCAGGGTGACCTCGCCGGTCATCCCGACCGTGTGCTTGACCGGGCGCCCGGTCAGCAGCGAGACCAGCGCCGTCGTCATCGCCGTGCCGGCGCTGGGGCCGTCCTTGGGGATCGCCCCGGCGGGGACGTGGAGGTGGAACTCGCGCTGGAAGCGCGTCCGGGTCGATGCCCGAGCTCCTCGCTGTGGGAGCGCACGTAGGAGAGCGCGATCCGCGCCGACTCCTTCATCACGTCGCCGAGCTGGCCGGTCAGGACCAGGCCCTTGTCGCCGTCCATCGCGGTCGCCTCGATGAAGAGGACGTCGCCGCCGGTGCCGGTCACGGCGAGGCCGGTGGAGACGCCGGGGATCGCCGTCCGCTCGACCGACTCCTGGAAGAAGCGCTGGCGCCCGAGCGCGTCGCGCAGCGCGTCGGTGTCGAGCGACGATCGGCTGCCTCGGCCTCGCCGGCGGCGATCTTGGTCGCCGCCCCGCGCAGCAGCTTGCCGAGCTCGCGCTCGAGCTGGCGCACGCCGGCCTCGCGGGTGTACTCGGAGATCGACGCCGCGCAGGACCTCGTCGCCGACCTCGACCTCCTCCGGCTCGCAGCCCGTTGCGCTTGAGCTGCCGCGGCAGCAGGTAGCCGCGGGCGATCGCCAGCTTCTCCTCGGTCGTGTAGCCGTCGAAGGCGATCATCTCCATCCGGTCCAGCAGCGGCGCCGGGATCGTGTCGGCCAGGTTCGCGGTGGCGATGAAGACGACCTCGGAGAGGTCGACCTCGACGTCGAGGTAGTGGTCGCGGAAGGAGTGGTTCTGGGCCGGGTCGAGCACCTCGAGCAGGGCGGCCGAGGGGTCGCCGCGCCAGTCGGCGCCGACCTTGTCGACCTCGTCGAGCAGGATCACCGGGTTCATCGTCTCGGCGTCGCGCAGGGCGCGGACGATCCGGCCCGGCAGGGCGCCGATGTAGGTGCGGCGGTGGCCGCGGATCTCGGCCTCGTCGTGGAGGCCGCCGAGGCTGATGCGGACGAACTCGCGCCCGAGCGCCCGGGCGATCGACTCGCCGATCGAGGTCTTGCCGGTGCCCGGGGGGCCGACCAGGGTGAGGATCGCGCCGTTGGCGCGGCTGTCGTCCTCGACCTGCCGCGCTCCTCGCGCAGCTTGCGCACGGCGATGAACTCGGTGATCCGCCGCTTCACGTCATCGAGGCCGGCGTGGTCGGCGTCGAGCACCTCGCGGGTGTGGACCGGGTCGAGCCGCTCCTCGGAGCGCTTCGCTCCACGGCACCGCGATCAGCCAGTCGAGGTAGCTGCGGATCATCGAGGACTCG
Source organism: uncultured Actinomycetes bacterium (assembly GCA_963779815.1). Classification (GTDB taxonomy): domain Bacteria; phylum Actinomycetota; class Thermoleophilia; order Solirubrobacterales; family 70-9; genus VAYN01. The sequence goes on from CAVZZR010000001.1 coordinate 1,076,226, forward strand.
GGCGACTGCTCGCCCTGGCGCTCGAGCCGGCGCAGCTCCTTCTCGGCCTGCTCGGCGACCGCCTCCGGCATCCCGGCCTCGGCGATCTTGCGCTCGTACTCGTCGATCAGGTTGGCCTCGTCCTCGCCCAGCTCCTTGCGGATCGACTCCATCTGTTTGCGCAGGAAGTACTCGCGCTGCTGCTTCTGGGCGCCGGACTCGACGTCGTCGCGGATGCGGCTGCGCACCTGCAGCTCGGCCAGCCGCTCGCGCTGCAGCTCGACCGCGAGCTCGAGCCGGGCGGTGACGTCGATCGTGTCCAGCAGGCGCAGCTTGCTCTCGTCGGGGATGTCGGGGCTGAGGCCGGAGGTGTCGGCCAGCGCGCCCGGCTCCTCGACCGAGCGCAGGAAGGCGGCGATGCGGCCGTCGTCGCCGCGCAGCTCGAGGATCTCCTCGACCACGGCGCGGTACTCGCGGCGCCAGCTCGCGCGTGTGCTCGTCGTCGGGGTGGCCGTCGTGGATCTCCTGCACCTCGATGCGGAGGGCCTCGGCGTCGTCCTCGCCGGCTGGGCGGCGCCGGCCAGCCCGCGGTGCAGGCCGACGCACGGTCGCGACCGGCTGGCCGCGGCGCGAGACGCCGCGCTCGATCACCTCGGCGACGACGCCGACGCGCCCGAACTCGCCGTCGCGGCGGGGCAGCAGGAAGACCCGCTCCTCGTCGCCGACGTCGATCGGCAGGGTCGCGGTGACGGTGGGGAAGACGATCGCCTCGTCGAGCGGTATCAGCCGATAAGTCATAACCAAGTCCACTTTCTGTAGTTAGTCCTGAGAAAGGATAGCGCCGATGGTTTCCACGTCAAGTAGGCGGGTTGGTGGCCGAGGAGGCAACTAACCGCCTCGGCGCTACGGTGGGGCGATGGGCAAGGTCAAGTGCCAGATCTCGATCTCCGCCGACGGCTACCTCGCCGGGCCGAACCAGAGCAGGAGCACGGGCTCGGCGAGGGCGGCGAGGCGCTGCACGAGTGGGTCTTCAAGCACCCGCTTCTTCCAGGAAATGCACGGCCGCGAGGGCGGCGAGGGCGAGGTCAGCGACGACGTCGTCCGCGAGGCCTCGGCCAACAGCGAGGCGGTCGTCATGGGCCGCAACATGTTCGACGCCCGTGCGCGGCCCCTGGACCGAGCCCCATGGAACGGCTGGTGGGGAGACGAGCCGCCCTTCGACGTCCCGGTCTTCGTCCTCACCCACTACCAGCGCGAGCCGCTGGACGCTGGCGGGCGGCACGACCTTCCACTTCGTCACCGACGGCGTCGAGAGCGCCGTCGCCCAGGCCCGCGAGGCGGCCGGCAACGGCCACGTCTCGGTCGGCGGCGGCGGCGAGCACGATCCAGCAGACGATCCGCGCCGGCCTGCTCGACGAGATCCTCGTCAACCAGGTGCCGCTCATCCTCGGCGGCGGCGTCCGCCTCTTCGACAACATCCCGCCGAGCGCCAAGCTCGAGCTGACGCGGGTGGTCGACGGCCCCGAAGTCGCCCACCTCTTCTACTCGCTCTGCGCTATGCCAAGAGGAGCTCGGCCTCAGGAGCCGAGCAGCTTGGCCTTCTGCGCGGCGAACTCCTCCTCGGTGAGGATGCCCTGGGCTTTCAGCTCGCCGAGCTCCTTCAGCTGATCGATCACCGAACTCTCGCCGCCGGGCGCGGCGCGGCGGGCGCCGCCTGCGGCGGCGGCGGGGGCCTGCTGCTGGGCGTACTGCTGCTGCTTCCTGCTGCGGCCCAGCGCTCGACCCTGGCGGCTGGAGACGCGGTTGCTGACCGCGGTGGCGGTGCCGGCGATGACGGCGGTGCGGGCGACGCCTCGAAGTAGTCCTGGCATGGTCGTGCTCCTTCTCTAGTGCCTCGGCCGCGTCGAGCGCGGCGAGGACGTCTTCGACGGGGATGCGGCCGCTGGCGACGAGCTGGCCGCCGGAGCGGCGGACGGCGGCCGGCGAACGGCGCCGCCCAGGCTGTTCTCGTAGACGAGCAGGGCGGCGGAGGTGCCGGGCTCCAGCGCCGCGGCCGGCCTCGGCGATGTCGTCGTCGGAGAGCAGGCCCGAGGAGGCGCCCTCGAAGACCGCCAGCTCGGCGCACCCGTCGCCGAGCGTCGGCCAGCTCCAGGCCGGCGACCGAGCCGTCCTCGTCCTTGGCGATGAAGGCGAGGTCGAGGATCCGGATCAGGCCGCGCTCGACCAGGTCGACCAGGTGCGGCGCCGCCTCGCCGTTGGGTTGGCGGCCCGGCCACTCGACCAGGACGTAGTCGATCGGTCCCATCTCATGCATGTCGTCGCGCTCGATTGCGGTCCTCTCGCGTTAGAACAAGAACTTCTGGTCTGAGCCAACATACCGCCGCGGCGAGCGCGTAGGGCCACGGGGTTAGGCTCGGGCCGACGCCCGAAGAAGCGAGCTCGCCGATGAACCAGCCGCAGAACGCCCGACGAGGCCGCGATGCTCTACGGCAACCGCTTCCTCACCGAAGACGCGCCCGCCAAGGCCCTTCCCCGCGAGCCGGGATGTCGGCGCTCGACGCGATGCGGCTGGTCGGCGAGGAACTGGTGCTCGAGGGGGACCCGTAACCGCAACCTCGCCACCTTCGTCACCACCTGGATGGAGCCGGAGGCGCAGCGGATCGATCGCCGAGAACCTCTACCGCAACTTCATCGACCACGCCGAGTACCCGATCTCGGCCGAGATCGAGCAGCGCTGCATCCGCATGCTCGCCGACCTCTACAACGCCCCCGGCGAGACCACCGGCTGCCCGCACCCAGGGCTCCTCGGAGGCGATCATGCTCGGGGCGCTCTCGCTGAAGTGGAAGTGGAAGCAGCGGCGCGAAGCGGCCGGCAAGCCGGTCGACAAGCCGAACCTCGTCTTCGGCGGCGACGTCCACGTCGTCTGGGAAAAGTTCTGCCGCTACTTCGACGTCGAACCGCGGATCGTCCGCCTGCGCGAAGGACAAGTACGTGATCGGGCCCGAGGACGTCGAGCCCCACGTCGACGAGAACACGATCGGCGTCGCCGCCGTCCTCGGCACCACCTTCACCGGCCACGCCGACGACATCGTCGGCATCAACGACCTGCTGCTGCGAGATCAAGGAGGCCCAGGGGCTCGACGTGCCGCTGCACGTCGACGCGCGCCTCGGGCGGCTTCGTCTGGCCCTTCCTCTACCCGCGACTCCGAGTGGGACTTCCGGCTCGAGCAGGTGCGCTCGATCAACGTCTCCGGGCACAAGTTCGGCCTCGTCTACCCGGGGATCGGCTGGCTCGTCTTCCGCGAGAAGGCCGACCTCGCCGAGGACCTCGTCTTCTACGAGAACTACCTCGGCAAGACCGACGCCACCTTCACGCTCAACTTCTCCACCGGCGCCTCGATGGTGCTCGCCCAGTACTACAACTTCGTCCGCCTCGGGCGCGAGGGCTACGCCTACGTGATGGAGGCGATGAAGCAGAACGCGAAAGCGCTGGCCGAGAAGCTGGAGGCGAACGGCAACTTCGAGCTGATCGGGGCTGACAAGGAGCAGCTGCCGCTGGTCGCCTTCAAGCTCGCCGGCGAGCACGACTACGACGAGTTCGACGTCTCCTGGCAGCTCTCGGCCGAGCGCGGCTGGATGCTCCCCGCCTACACGATGCCGCCCGACGCCGAAGACGTGAAGGTCATGCGGGCGCTGGTCAAGGAGACGCTCAGCCGCGCGCAGGTCGACCGCCTCGCCGACGACATCGCACGAAGCCTGCGACGACGCTGGAGAAGAAGGGCGGCGCCCACGCCGCCGAGCGCAAGAAGATGAAGCGCACCCCCGGCTACTGAGACGCATCCGGCGGCCGCGAGGGCCACCAGGCGCGCTCGCCGAGGCGGTAGGTGATCGCCGGGATCAGCAGGGCGCGGACGAGGAAGGTGTCGAGGAGGACGCCGAGCGGCGACCGTGGCGCCGATCTGGACCAGCTCCTCGAGCGGCAGCAGGGTCAGGGTGGCGAAGGTGCCGGCGAGGATCAGGCCGGCGCCGGTGACGACGCCGCCGGTGCTGGCGAGGGCGGCGAGGACGCCCTCGCGGGTGCCGCGCACGGCCGCCTCCTCGCGCGCCCGCGTCATCAGGAAGATGTTGTAGTCGACCCCGAGGGCGACGAGGAAGATGAAGGCCATCAGCACCGAGGTTGAAGGCGAGCCCTTCGCATCCCGAAGAGCTCGGTGAAGGCGAAGGTGGCAGAGGCCGAGGGTGGCGGCGAAGGAGGCGAGGACGGTCGCGATCAGGTAGGCGGGCGCGACCAGCGCCCGCAGCACCGCGATCAGGATCAGGCCGACGACGAGCAGGACCAGCGGCACGATCAGCTTCGTGTCGCGGGCGTTGGTCTGCTCGACGTCGAGGTTCTCGGCCGGGATGCCGCCGAGCAGGCCGCCGGGGGCGACGGCGTGGAGGCGTTCGCGGATCTCCTCCACCGCCGCTCGGCGGCGTCGCCGAGTAGGGGTCGCCGCGGAGGACGAGGACGACGACGCGCCTTCGCCGCGTCGCCTGGGATGCGGCACCGGCAGCGCCAGCCTGAACGCTGTGCAGGCGCTTCAGCGCCGCCACCGCCGCCGGCGCCTCCTCGGCCTTGACGACCGCGCGTCAGCGGCGAGCCGAGCCCGGCGGGGAAGTGTTCGTTCCAGCGCTTCGGTGCCGCGACTGGAGTTGGTCGGCTTCGTCTCTCCCTGGCCGAACCCGAGCGATTCGTGCGTGGTGAAGTTGCCGAGCGAGAGGACCACCAATAGCCCGACCACGAGCAGGATCAGCAGTCCCGAGCGCCGCCGCACGAGGTCGGCCGCTCGTTCCCAGGTGGTTGGGCGCGGGGCAGGGGGGTCCCCTCCGTCACGGTTGGGGAGGTTCCTCCGGGGACGCCCCTGGCCCGCGGCGCGGGCGGGGAGGGTGGGCCAGAAGGCGCGCGGTCGCCGAGGATCGCGAGCAGGGCCGGGAGGAGGGTGAAGGCGGCGGCCAGCATCACCGCGATCCCGATCGCCAGGACCGGGCCTAGCCAGTGGGTCGACTCGAGGTTCGGCGACCAGCAGAACCAACATCGCGGCAATCACGGTCCCGCCCGAGGCGGCAAGATCGCCGGTCGGCTCTCCCTCAAAGCACTGTCGCGCAGGGTCCGGGGGGTCCCGGCAGGAACGTCCCCAATTTGTGACGGCGGGGACCCGCCGGACCCTCCGACACCAGCTACCTTCGCGGTAGCGGTGGACGAGCAGCAGCGAGTAGTCCGTGCCGGCGCCGAATATCAGCACCAGCAGAGCATCGTCCCCTCGGCGTTGACCGTGATCCAGCCCGCCTCGATCAGCAGGTAGGCGATCCCGATCGCGACCAGGTAGGCGAGGCCGACGTGAGCAGGGGCAGCAGGGCCAGGATCGGCGCCCGGTAGACGAGCAGCAGGAGCAGGAGGACGAGGCCGAGGGTGGCGACCAGCAGCGTGCGGCCGGCTTCGTCGGCGACCCCTCGAGGTCGGCGGCGATCCCGCCCGGGCCGGTGACGTAGGCGCGCAGCCCCGGCCGCGCGTGCTCGCGCAGGTAGCGGCGGATCGTGCTCGACCCCGTCGACGATCGCGCCGCGGTCGCTCGGCGTCGATCGCCAGCACCAGCAGCGCCGCTTCGCCGTCGCGGGAGAGCGGCCCGATCCCGTTGGCGATCCTGCGCCACGTCGCCGAGTCGGCGCGGTGGCGTCGGCCGGAGAAGGGGTCGACGATCGGCGTCGCCCCGGCGATCCGAGCCGGTCGAGCCCGTCGCCGATCCGCCCGATCGCCTTCAGGTCGGCCCCGGTCAGCCCGCCGGCGCGTTCGAAGACGATCGACCACCGGCACCTCTTCGCCGCTGCCGAGGCTGTGCCTGCAGCGCCGTCGAGCGCCCGCGTCGATTCCGAGTCGGCGGGCAGGAAGCTGCTCTGCCCGGCGGCGGTGACGTCGTCGATGTGGGCATGGGCGACCAGCCCCGCGGCGCCGACCAGGAGCCAGATCGCGAGCGTCAGCCACCGACCCCGTGATCCGGTCGCCATTGCCGCAGCGTATTCGTGTCGTATGACTGATTCGAACCGTTCCGGTCGGGTACACAGCACTCACATGGGATTGAAGCCGCTGTTCCTCGCTGCCCTGGTCGCCCTCTCCCTCGGCCTTGCCGCTTGCGGGGACAGCGGCTCCGATTCCACCTCTGGAGCCGAATCCGCGATCACCGAAGCCGAAACCGGTGCCGAAGAAGCCGGCGAAGCCGCCGAAGAAGGCGCTGAAGAAGCGACCGAAGAGGCTGAAGAAGCCACGGAAACGGAAAGCGAAACGGCCCCGAGCGGCGAGGCGCAAAAGTCGGAAAAAGTCGAAATCGTCGAATTCACCTACCAGCCCGATCCGGTCGTCGTCCAGGTCGGCGGAAAGGTGATCTGGCAGAACGAGGACACCGCCCCGCACACCGCGACCGCCGACGACGGCAGCTTCGACACGGGCACGATCGAGAAAGGCAAGCTCGGCTCGGCCACCTTCAAGGAACCCGGCACCTTCACCTACTTCTGCGAAATCCACCCGACGATGCACGGCACCGTCGAAGTGGTCGAATAGCCGGAGCGAGGACCGATGCCGTTCTGGTTGGCGCGAAAAGCCGCACCCCACCTCTGGAAGCGGGTGCCGTGGGCGAAAGTCTGGGTCGTCACCCTCTGGCTCGCGAAGAAGGGGCGCGACCTCGTCGAGCGCAACCTGACCCAGCGCGAACAGACCGAGTTCTCGAACCTGATCAAGAAGTCGAAGGGGCGGCCGGGCAACCTGACCAAGCGCGACCGCACCCGGCTGAAGCACATCGTCGGCAAGGCGATCCGCGGCTGAGCCCATAAAGTCCCCCTCCGTGGCCGAGGGGGAGCGCAGACGACCTCGCGGAGCTGCTCGCGCGCCGCGCGCTGACCGAGGACGCGGCGCGGCCCGAGGCGGTCGAGCGGCGCCACGCGGCCGGCGGGCGCACCGCCCGCGAGAACATCGCCGACCTGGTCGACCCCGGCTAGCTTCGTCGAGTACGGGCGCTTCGCGATCGCCGCCCAGCGCGGCCGCCGCGAGGTCGACGACCTGATCGCCCGCACCCCCGCCGACGGCCTGCTCGCCGGCACCGCCCGCGTCAACGGCGACCTGTTCGGCCGAGCGCGCCGCCTGCGCCGTCCTCTCCTACGACTACACGGTCCTCGCCGGCACCCAGGGGGCCCTCGGCCACCGCAAGAAGGACCGCCTCTTCGAGCTGATCGAGCGGATGCGGCTGCCCGTCGTCTTCTTCGCCGAGGGCGGCGGAGGGCGGCCCGGCGACACCGACTACCCCGTCGTCTCCGCGCTCGACACCCGCGCCTTCGCGCTCTGGGCGCGGCTCTCCGGGCTGGTGCCGCGGATCGCGATCGTCGCCGGCCGCTGCTTCGCCGGCAACGCGGTGATCGCCGGCTGCTCGGACCTGATCGTCGCCACCGAGAACAGCTCGCTCGGGATGGGCGGGCCGGCGATGATCGAGGGCGGCGGCCTCGGCGAGGTCGACCCCGACGAGGTCGGGCCGATCGAGATGCAGGCCGCGAACGGCGTCGTCGACGTCGTCGGTCGCCGACGAGGCCGAGGCGACCGCGGCGACGAAGCGGCTGCTCGCCTACTTCCAGGGCGCCGACCGCGCCCGGCGCCGAGCCCGACCAGGCGCGCCTGCGCGAGCTGGTGCCCGAGCGCGAGCGCCGCGCCTACGACCGTCGCGCCGATCGTCGAGACGCTCGCCGACGAGGGCTCGGTGACCTTCCTGCGCGAGCGCTTCGCGCCGGAGATGGTGACGGCGCTGGCCCGGATCGAGGGCCGGCCGCTCGGCGTCATCGCCAACGACACCCGCCACATGGCCGGCGCGATCACCAGCGACGGCGGCCGACAAGGCGGCGCGGTTCCTGCAGCTCTGCGACGCCTTCGGGCTGCCGGTCGTCTCGCTGGTCGACACCCCCGGGGATGATGGTCGGGCCCGAGGCCGAGGCGACCGGCCTGGTCCGCCACGCCTCCCGCCTGCTCGTCGCCGGCGCCGCCCTGCGGGTGCCGCTGATCGCCGTGATCCTGCGCCGCGGCTACGGCCTCGGCGCCCAGGCGATGGTCGGCGGCAGCCTGCACGAGCCGCTGCTGACGGTCGCCTGGCCGAGCGCGCACCTCGGCCCGATGGGGCTCGAGGGCGCGGTGCGGCTGGCGCTGCGCAGGGAGCTCGAGGCGATCGCCGACGAGGCCGAGCGCGAGCGGCGCGTCCGCGAGCTGACCGCGCGGCCGAGGAGAACGCGAAGGCGCTCAACGCGGCGGCCCTGTTCGAGCTCGACGACGTGATCGACCCGGCCGAGACGCGCCGCCTGATCGCCTCGACGCTGGCCGCCGCCGGCGGCGCCCGACGCGCCCGGCGCCGCACCGCTTCGTCGACACCTGGTAGCTCCGCATCCGACTTTGACCACAGTGGGGTGGGGCGAAAGTCGGATGGGGCTGAGACGCGACGGTTAGCCGCCGCCGCCCCGCAACCACCGCCGCCGACCAAGCAGGAGGGGGCGATCACCGGGTAAGTGGCGGCGGCGGAGATGTAGGCGGCACGAACGGCAACGAGCTCGAAAGCTTCTCGCAGAAGTCGACGGGTCAGTTTGCGGCGCCTACCAGACGGCGTCGTGCTCCTCCATCACGCCGAAGCCCTCGGCGAGCTCGAGGCCGGCGAGGGAGCCGGTGAAGGCGCCGAAGCGGTGGCGGTAGCGGGAGCTGAAGAGGAGGAAGTTCTCGTCACGGGCGTGGTCGGACTCGGTGGCGAAGTCGAGGCGGTCGGCGCCGGCAAGGTCGATGCCGTCCAGGCCGCGGAAGGAGACCGGCGCGCGGCTCGGTCGGCTCGCCGTCGATCCAGATCGCCCGCTCGCTGTGCTGCGGCGGATCGTTGACGCCCTCGACCAGATTCCAGGCGAGCGCGCGGCCGTCGGCTCGCCGTGCCGACCCCGGCCGACCAGCTGCCAGCTGGTGTGGCGCTGGTGGTATCCGGCCGACTCGTCGTCGACGCCGAAGGCGGCGATCTCCCAGCGCTGGCCGGGACCTCGACCGTCGCCCTCGATCGGGATCGCCGGCGCGCTTGCGGGTCCAGCCCCAGCCGGAGCCGCTGGGGCAGATCGACTTCGATCGGGGCGATCTCGCCGAGGCGCAGGCTGGCGCGCAGGCCCGGGGAGTCGATCTCGAGGCCGCGGCCCGTCCATCCTCACCTCGCGGCTGCCGGGCGCAGGAGCGCGGTGTGGCGCCATCGCTGGCGCCCGCTCGGCGGTCCCAGCAGCACCCAGAACGACTGCCTCAGCGGGCCGACCTCGGCCCGCGCCGCGCAGAGCATCAGCTCCTCGCCGAAGACGCCGACGTAGCGCCAGCGCTTGCGGATCTGGCCGTCGCGGCGCAGCGGCATCGGGCCGGGGGCAGGGGCAGCTGCGGGCGTCCGGACCCGGCCGCGCCACGGGATCGTCATGAGTCGGCGCTCGCTTCGAGCCGGTCGGCGAGGCGGTTCATGCCGCGCTCGCGGGCCGCGGCGGCGGCGCCGGCCCAGTCGGTGGCACGGTCCGGCGGCGGGTCGACGCCGGCGTCGCGCAGGGTGGCGATGTCCTTGAAGGCGAGCAGGTCCTCGCGGGCCTCGATCAGGGCGGCCGCGCAGTTTCGGGCGGCGCTCGCGGATCGCGTTGTCGAGCACGGCCTCCAGGGAGCCGTGCTCGCGCAGCAGCTCGGCCGCTGTCTTCGGGCCGACGCCCTTGGCGCCGGGCAGCCCGTCGGAGGGGTCGCCGCGCAGGGCGATGAAGTCGGGGACCAGCTCGGGGTCGATCCCGTAGCGCTCGCGCACCTCCGTCCGGTCCGACCTCTTCGGCGCCTTTGCCGCCGGTGCGGACGTAGAGCACGGTCACCCCGTCGCTGGCGCACTGGTACATGTCGCGGTCGCCGGTCAGCAGCAGGGCGTGGCCGCCGGCCTCGGCCTCGCGCTCGGCGTAGGTGCCGAGCAGGTCGTCGGCCTCGAGGTCGGTCGCTGGTCGCGACCGTCCAGCCGAAGGCCTCGAAGAAGTCCCGCGCCTGCGCGAACTGCGGCTCCAGCTCGCCCGGCATTTCCTCCTCGCGTTCGGCGTGGTAGGCGGGGTAGAGCTCGGTCCGGTAGCTGGCGGCGTCGGGGCCGAAGCAGAGGACGACGGCGCGCGGCCGTGGATCTCGACCTCTTGAGGATCAGGTTGGCCGAGCCGAGCAGCGCGTTGACCGGCTTGCCCGTCCGTGCCCGACGATCTTGCTCGGCAGCGCGTAGAAGGCGCGGAACAGCATCGAGGGCGTGTCGACGGCAAGCAGCGGAGCGGCCACGCCCGCACTTATACGGCTGCCGAGGACCCCGCTGCTTACCGACCTGCAGATCGGCCGGCGCGGTGGCTTCGCCTGAATAGATTGGCCGCCATGCAGGCGCTGCACATAACCGACCTCGTCAAGCGCTACCCGGCCGGGGTGGAGGCGCTGCGCGGCGTCTCCCTGGACATCGAGGAGGGCGAGTTCTTCGGCCTGCTCGGCCCCAACGGCGCCGGCAAGTCGACCCTGATCCACTGCACCACCGGGCTGGCGCAGCCGACCTCGGGCGCGATCGAGGTCTTCGGCAACGACGCGATCGACAACTACGGCGCCGGCCCGCCAGGCGGTCGGCCTCGCCCCGCAGGAGCTCAACATCGACTGGTTCCTGACCGTCGAGGAGACGCTCGACTACCACGCCGGCTACTTCGGGATGCCGGGGCGCGAGCGCCGCGAGCGGACCAAGGAGCTGCTGGAGACCTTCTCGCTGACCGAGAAGCGCGACGAACGCACCCGCAACCTCTCCGGCGGGATGAAGCGGCGGCTGATCCTGGCCCGCGCGCTGATGCACCGGCCGCGGCTGCTGATCCTCGACGAGCCCACCGCCGGCGTCGACATCGAGCTGCGCCTGGAGCTCTGGCACTACGTCCAGCGAATCAACCAGGAGGGGACGACGATCCTGCTCACCACCCATTACCTGGAGGAGGCGGAGCAGCTCTGCGGCAAGATCGCCTTCATCAACGACGGCGAGATCGTCGCCCAGGGCAGCCAGCCGCGAGCTGGCCAACCGCTACGGCGTGCCCAACCTCGAGGACGCCTACCTGGCGCTGGTCGGCCGCAAGGAGCTCTCGCGCTCCCACGTCGAGGCGGACGTCGATCACGTGAGCGCCGCCCAGATCCGCTTCTTCACGCTCTGGCGGCGCGAGGTCAGCCGCTTCATGAAGATCAAGAAACAGACGCTGGGCGCGCCGCTGCTGGAAACCTTCCTCTACATCTCCGTCTTCGGCGCCGCCCTCGGCTCGCGGGTCAGGCGATCTGCACGGGATCGAATACGTCGTCTTCGTCATCCCCGGCCTGATCATGATGGCCTGGTCGATCAACGCCTTCACCAACAACTCCTCCTCGATCCTGCAGCAGAAGTTCCAGGGAGCGATCCAGGACCAGCTCTCCTCGCCGGCCTCGCCGATGGAGCTGCTGCTGGCCTTCTCGCTCGGCGGCTTCGTGCGCGGCCTGATCGTCGCGGTGCTCGCCTTCATCGCCGCCTCGCTGCTGGTCGACCTGCCGGTCGATCACATCCTGGTCCTGATCCCCGGCCTCTTCCTGGTCGGCTTCTTCTTCTCCCAGCTCGGGGTTCTGGTCGGGGTCCGGGCCGAGCAGTTCGACGACGTCTCCTTCGTCCAGACCTTCGTCCTGCAGCCGCTGATCTTCCTCGGCGGCGTCTTCTACTCGGCCGCGCTGCTGCCGCAGCCGTTCGAGACCCTGACCCACTTCAACCCGATCTACTACATGATCAACCTCGTCCGCTACGGCTTCGTCGGCTACACCGAAGTCAGCATCCCGCTCTCGCTGCTGGCGCTGGTGGCGGCCACCGCGGCGCTCTTCGCCGTCAACCTCCGCCTCTTCTCCCGCGGCTACAAGCTGCGGGCGTAGCGCCGTAGGCGCCGACCGGGCTCAGCCGGGGTCGGCGACCGGGACGGCGACTTTGTCGTGGTCGTCGGGGAAGACCAGGATCGCGCCCTCGCCGGTGGTGTAGGCCTCCTCGCCGTGCTGGACGATGTCCATGCCCTGGGCCTCCTCGCGGTCGCTGGCGCGCAGCGGCGTCACCGCGCCGATCGCCCGCAGCAGCACGTAGGTGGCGACGAAGGCGTAGGTCGGGTGCCGCCAGGGCGGCCAGCGCCTGGTCGCCGAGCTGGGCGGCGTTGCCGTAGAAGAGGCCGTCGGAGGCGCCGTTCCAGGCGACCTCGGCGAAGAAGCCGATGAAGAGGATCCCGAAGAGACCGGCGGTGCCGTGGGCGGCGAGCACGTCGAGGGTCTCGTCGACCCGGGTCCGCGTGCGCCAGACGATGATCGCGTAGCTCGGCAGTGCCGCCAGGGCGCCGAGCAGCATCGCCCAGCCGGGGCTGACGTAGCCGCCGGCGGGGGTGATCGCGACGCAGCCGACGACGATCGCGGTGGCGGCGCCGATCGCCGTCACCTTGCGGCCGCGGAGCGAGGTCGAGGCACGAACCAGACGACCAGGGTGCAGGCGGGGCAGAGCAGCGTGTTGGTGAAGGCGAGCACGCTCGGGTCGCCGGTCGAGAAGCCGCTGCCGCCGTTGAAGCCGAACCAGCCGAACCAGAGCAGGCCGGCGCCGAGCAGGACGTACATCGCGTTGTGGGGGAGCAGCGCCTGGCGGCCGTAGTCTTTGCGCGCGCCGACCACCAGCGCCGCCGCCAGGGCCGAGAAGCCGGAGCCCATCTCGACCGGGACGCCGCCGGCGAAGTCGAGGGTGCCGCCGGCCTGCAGCCAGCCGCCGCCGAAGGCCCAGTGGGCGAGCACGGCGTAGACCAGCACCGACCAGAGCGCCGCGAAGACGAGGAAGGGGCCGAAGCGCATCCGCTCGACCACGGCGCCGGAGACGAGGGCGACGGTGATGATGCAGAAGGTCGCCTGGAAGGCGAAGAAGACCAGCTCCGGGATCGTCGTCCCGTCGCGCGGGGCGAAGTCGACGCCGCTCGAGGAAGGCGTTGCCGAGGCCGCCGATCAGCTGCCGTCGCCGTCGAAGGCGAGCGAGTAGCCGACCGCGGCCCAGGTGACGGTGGCGACGGCGATCGCGCCGATGCACATCATGAAGGTGTTGAGGGTGTTCTTCGAGCGCACCAGGCCGGCGTAGAAGAGGCCGAGCGCCGGCGTCATCATCAGCACCAGCGCCGTCGCGACCAGCATCCAGGCGGTGTCGCCGGTGTCGATCCCGGCCACCGCGGTAGCCTCGAGCGCGCTCATTTGCCCACCGGCGTCACTGCGCCTTGGTCGGTGTCGCCGGTGCGGATCCGCACCGCCTGCTCCAGCGGCACGACGAAGATCTTGCCGTCGCCGACTTCGCCGGTGCGGGCGCCCTCGCAGAGGCGCCGACGGTCGTGGTCTCGACGAAGCCGTCGGAGACGGCGACCTCGAAGCGGACCTTCTCCGAGAGCCCCATCTGCACGGTGGTGCCGCGGTAGGTCTCGACCCGGTCGAGCTCACCGCCGTGGCCCTGGACGCGGCTGATCGAGAAGCCCTGCACCTCGGCCCGGTAGAGCGCCTCCAGGACCTGGTTCGCCTGCTCGGGGCGGACGATGCCGATCACGAGTTTCACATTCTGCCTTCCTCCGCTTGAACAGAACCTGCGGCGCGCGCGAGCCTATCGGCTCGGCAAGCGGGATTGCGCGGCCCCGGCCAGTCCCCGCGGCCGAGGCGCGCCGCTCCCTACAATCGCTGGCCGATGGCGACGCGGATCCGCAGGCGGCGGCGCAAGCCGCCCGCTTCCCTCTGGCACAAGATCGCGATCCCGCTGGGGATCGTCGTCGGCGGGCTTGTCGGCGATCGCCGGCGGGATCGCGGCGGCCTGGGCGCTCAGCGTCTACAACTCGGCGCCGCCGCTCTCGAGCCTGAAGCCGGTCCAGAAGGGCCGCTCCTCGGCGATCTACGCCGCCGACGGCAGCCTGATCGGCTTCATCCGCTCCGACAACATCCGCCAGCCGGTCTGCCGGCAAAGGCGCTGCCGCAGACCCTGAAGGACGCGACGGTCGCGATCGAGGACAAGAACTTCTACGAGCACGGCGCGCTCGACCCCGAAGGCATCGCCCGCGCCGCCTGGGAGGACCTGCTCGCCGGCGGCAAGCCGGTGCAGGGCGCCTCGACGATCACCCAGCAGCTGGTCCGCAACCTCTACATCCACAACCCCGAAGACACGATCAAGCGAAAGCTGATCGAAGCGCACCTCGCCGTCGAGCTCGAGGAAGCCCACGACGCGAACTGGATCCTCACCCAGTACCTCAACACCGCCCCCTACGGGACGGTCGAAGGGCAGACCGCGGTCGGCGCCGAGGCGGCGGCCCAGACCTACTTCAGCAAACCGGCCAAGGACCTCAACCTGACCGAGGCGGCGCTGATCGCCGGTCTGCCGCAGGCGCCGTCCGAATACAACCCCTTCCTCGACCCGAAAGCGGCGCTGCAGCGGCGCAACGAGGTGCTGGGGACGATGGACGAGCAGGGCTACATCACCACCGCCGAATACCGCGAGGCGACGACCCGCGGGCTCGGCCTCAACCCGGGCGACAAGTACCAGGTGATCCAGGACCCGTTCCTCTTCGACCTGGTCCAGCAGCGAACTGATCGAGCGAATACGGGATCAACACCGTCCGCAACGGCGGCCTCAAGGCCTACACGACGATCGACCCCGACCTGCAGGCGAAGGCCGAAGACGCGGTCGAAAACTACGTGCTCCGTCTGCTACCCCGAAGGGGGCCCGGCGGCCGGGCTCGCCTCGGTCGACCCGAAGACCGGCGAGATCGTCGCCCTCGCCTCGACCGAGGGCTACGCCGACGAAGCCGAATTCAACTACGCCTGGCAGGCGCATCGCCAGCCCGGCTCCTCGTTCAAGCCCTTCGTCCTGACGACCGCGATCAAGCAGGGGATCGACCCGGGCAGCACCTACTACGACGGCACCTCGCCGAAGACGCTGGCGATCCCCGGCGGCGGCACCTGGACGGTCAACAACTCCGAGGGCGAGGGAGGGGGGACCTACGACCTCGAAAGCGCCACCTGGGCCTCGGTCAACGTCGTCTTCGCCCAGCTCGACCTCGACGTCGGGCCCGAAAACGTGACCGAGACGGCGAAGGAAATGGGGATCGAATCGCCGCTGCAGTCGGTGCCGGCGGAGGGCATCGGCGGTCTCGCGGAAGGCGTCACGCCGCTGGAAATGGCCGACGCCTACGCGACCCTCGCCAACGGCGGCATCCACCACGAGCCCGACCGCGGTCAGCAAAGTCGAGTTCCCCGACGGCAAGGTCGACGAATCCGAGCAGCCGACTCCGGCGAACGCGTCCTGACCCAGGGCCAGGCCTACGAAGTGACGCGCATCCTCGAGGGCGTGATCACCCAGGGCACCGGCGCCGGCTACACCTCGATGGGCTGCTCCAGCGCCGCCGGCAAGACCGGCACCTCGGAGGAGCAGTCCGACGCCTGGTTCGTCGGCTACACGCCGCTCTTCTCGACCGCCGTCTGGGTCGGCCACCCGACGTCCCGCGAACACACCGGCTTCGGCGGCCCCACCGCCGGCCCGATCTGGGCCAACTACATGTCGGCAGCGGTCAGGAAGGCGACTGCCCCGAATTCGAGACCGGCTCCGCCTGCCCGAACTCTCGCAGGCCTCGACAGCGAACACACCTCCTCGAGCTCCGATAACAGCTACGAAGAAGAAGAAACCTACGAAGGCGAAGAAGAAGAATCCGAAGACAAGGGCAAGGGCAAGGGCGACAACGGCGGCGAAGAAAACACCCCCGAGCCCGAACCGACCCCCGAACCGGAACCCACCCCGACGCCCGAACCCGAACCGGCAGCACCCCCGGTCGGCGGCGGCATCAGCCCCGGCTGAGCCCCGGCGCACCCCGGAATCTGGGTGTAAACGCATACTCGACGGATGTTCGGGTAGCGTCCTCTCATACGGAACTCGCCACGTACCCGACGTGGGAGACGAGGGCGAGGTCCATGACGAAGGAGGTAGCGATGAGTATGCGTATCCGCAAGCTGGCGGCGCTCACCGGCGCGATCGCGCTGTTGGCGGTCGGTCCGGCGTCCGCGTTCGGCGGTCCGAACAGTGCCGGCAACTCCGGTCACTTCCACCCGGGCAGCCATCCCTGCGCCAGCGACAACGACCAGCCGAACTGCCCCGGCCCCCACTGAGGAGACCGCGGGTAGCAGGATGGGGCGAGGCTTAAGCCAGTCACTCGTCCCCCCTCCGAACTTGTCCTCGTCATGGCGAGGAATATCTCGGAGCGGGCGGGCTACTCCCCGACCAGCTCGATGCGGTACCCGTCGGGGTCGCTGACGAAGCAGATGCGGTGGCCCTCGGTGCGGCCGCCGGGGCGGTAGGGCGGCTTCTCGGGCTCGATGCCGAGGGAGGCGAGGCGCGCGAGGGTGCCGTCGAGATCCTCGACGCCGATGGCGATGTGGTTGTAACCGGTGCCGTGGTCGTACTCGCCGACGCCGTGGTTGTAGGTGAGCTCGAGGCGGGGGTCCTCGCCGGGCATCGCCATGAAGACGTTGACCGCCTCGTCGCCGATCGGCATCCGCCGCACCTCTTCGAAGCCGAGCTTCTCGTAGAAGTCGACCGAGCGATCGATCTCGCCGATCCGGTAGCAGGTGTGGAGAAACGTTGGCACCGGGAGCGCTCAAGGTTACCGGGGGTGCAAATCAGCGAAAAGCAGGTAAGAGCCTGATCTGCCGTTGAAGTCGCCCGAGCGGCGTATTACCGTGCTCCGTCGGCTTCGGGGAATGGCCCCCGGCCGTTCGATTCCCGTCACAGAAAGGCACGCTTTGCACAGCAAGCTTCCCCGCCGCGCCCGCCTCCGGGCCCTGGCTCTCGCGCTCTCGGCGACCGCAGTCCTCGCCCTCCCGGCCGCTGCCGCCGCGGCGACCCCGACCGGCGTCACCGACGTCATCTCGATGGAGCTGACCAAAGGCAAGCTCAAGTTCGTCGGCCCGGAATCGGTCACCGTCGGCGACCAGCTGGAAATCGTCAACAAGACGAACCCGAAGCAGGTCGGCCCGCACACCTTCTCGCTGGTCACCAAGGGCTCGCTGCCGAAGACCCCGAAGGCGCGCAAGGACTGCTTCGCTCCGAAGCACATCTGCCTCTCGGTCGCGATGTGGCACGGGTTCAACCCGAAAACCGAAAAGATCACCAAGAACCCGGCCAAGGCCGGCCCCGCCGGCTGGAGCACGATGGGTTCCACCAGCAAGAAGGGCGACTCCTGGTTCAGCGGTGAATCGAAGGGTGGGCACATCTCCCAGGAAGTGACCGCTGAAGCCGGCACCACGCTCTACTACCTCTGCGCCGTGCATCCCTGGATGCAGGGCAAGGTGAAAGTGGTTGCGCCGGTAGCGCCGCTGTCCACGCCGACCAGCTAGCGACACGGCTGGGCAGTCCTCAACTCCGCCCCGCTTCGGGCGCCGGGCTCTGCTCGGCGCCCTCGGCGGCGGCGCCCTGGCCGCGCTCCTGCCCGTTCGGGGCGGCGGCGGCCTCCTGCCGCTGAGCGCCGAGCCGACGGCGGCGCTGGCGAAGCCGGTTCCTTTTCGCGCCCGCCTGCCGATCCCGCCGGTCCTGCGCGACGACCACATCCGGATTCCGATCCGCGAGGCCGAGCAGCAGATCCTCCCCGGTCGCAAGACCAAGCTCTGGACCTTCGGCGGCAGCTTCCCCGGCCCGACGATCCGCCGCCGCGCCGGGCAGCGCACCCGCGTCACCTTCCACCACGAACTGCCGGCGAAGGTGGGGGAGCTCTCGGTCCACCTCCACGGCGGCCATAACCGGACCCGGTTCGACGGCCAGCCCGGCGGCCTCACCAAGAGCCAGCCGACCTCCCTCTTCTGCAGCATCCCGCGCGGCCTCTCGGCCCGCGAGCAGGGCAACGACCTCCTGCTCGAGCCGGGGGCGAGCAAAACCTACGTCTACGACCTGATCGAGGACGGGCGGCCCGAGCGCGGCTCGTTCCAGTGGTACCACGACCACCGCCTCGACCGCACCGCTCCCCACAGCTGGAAAGGCCTGGCGGGGATGTTCATCGTCGAGGACGGCTTCGAAGACGACCTCGAGCTGCCGGCGGGCGAGCGCGACCTGCCGCTGATGATCACCGACCGCACCTTCGACCGCCACAACCAGCTCACGGACCCGTTCAAGGGCCAGCGCCCGCCGGCCGACGGCATCCTCGGCGAGAGCGTCCTCGTCAACGGCGCCTACATGCCCCACCACCCGGTGCAGCCACAGCGCTACCGGCTGCGGCTGCTCAACGTCTCCGCCTTCCGCAGCTACAACCTGCAGCTCTCCAACGGCGCCCCGATGCTGCAGATCGCGACCGAGAGCGGGCTGATGCCGAAGCCGCTGCGCCGCCGTGAAATCCTCATCGGGCCGGCCGAGCGGGTCGAGGTGATCGTCGACTTCTCGCCGATGGCGGGGGAGAGCGTCGAGCTGCGGAGCAGCAAACGCCATCCCGGCCGCGACCCGCTCGGCGCCCACACCTACGGCGGGGCGCTGATGCAGTTCCGGGTCGGCAGCGGACGGCGACCCGATCGCACCCACGTCCCCCGGCACCTGCGGCCGCTGCCCGCCTGGACCCGCAAGGCCGAGCGCAAGCCCGACAAGCGCTGGGAGATCACGATCGGCGGCTTCTTCAAGACGACCTGGCGGATCAACGGCCGCACCTTCAACCCCGCCCACGCCGAGGCCTTCCCGAAGCTGAACACGACCGAGACCTGGGAGATCGTCAACAAGACCAACGTCGCCCACGTGATGCACCTGCACCACACCGATTGGTACCTGCTCGAGCGCGACGGCAAGCCGCCGCCGCCCTGGGAGGATTGCCTCAAGGAGACCTTCTTCGTCTATCCGAACGAAAAGATCCTCCTCGCCGGACACTTCTCCGACTACACCGGCAAGTTCGTGATCCACTGCCACATGTTCGACCACGAGGACCATGGACTGATGAGCCAGTTCCAGGTGATTCAGGGCTAAAGGAAACGCGCGCGTTTGCCGATGCCCCGGGCATGGCGGGTCCTAAAAATCGGGTAGGGAAGAAATCCTCTTCCAATTGGGACGCGCGCGCCGCCGCGGTGCTCCCGATTGCCGGTGCCGGCCTCGTCGCCCTCTCCTTGGCGCTGCCCCATCCGAGCGGCGGCGACGAAACCGCCCTCCTGCTCACCGCCGCGGCGATGGCCGCCGCCGGCATCGTCGCCCTCGCCTTCGTCGGCCGCATCCCCAGCGCCGGCGTCCACGCGCTGATCGCCGCCACCGCCGCCGTCACCGGACTGCTGATCTACGAGGTCGGGGCGGCGGTCGGCCAGTACGGGACGATCTGGGTCTGGGGGATCCTGATCGCGTCCTACTTCTTCCCCCGCAAGGTCGCCTTCGTCCACCTCGCCTGGCTGCTGGCTGTCTACGCGGTGGCGCTGGTCTTCGTCGAAAGCACCGCCGGCTACTCGCCGCTGACCCGCTGGCTCGTCACCCTCGTCTCGCTCGGCGTTGTCATGCTCCTGGTCACCTCCATCGTCAACGCCCAGGCCCGGGCGGACAAGCGCGCCCGCCGCTTCTTCGACCTCTCCCACGACCTGCTCTGCACGATGGACGAGGAAGGGCGCTGCCGCGAGGTCAACGAGGCGTGGACCCGCCACCTCGGCTACTCGGCCGAAGAACTGCACGGGCTGCGCCTGCTCGACCTCACCCATCCCGAGGACCACGAGCGTGCCCTCGCCGAGGCGATGAGCCTGTTCCGCACCGGCACCTCCGCCAGCCTGGAGACGCGGGTGCGGGCCAAGGACGGCAGCTGGCATTGGCTGCGCACGAGCTCGACCCTGGCCAGGGACGAGGGGCTCGTCTACGCCCGCTCGACCGACGTCACCCAGTTGAAGGTGATCGAGGGCGAACGCGAGAGGCTGCTCGGCGAGGTCCAGGACCTGGCCCGCAGCGACGCCCTCACCGGTCTCCCCAACCGCCGGGCGCTGCAGGAGGTGCTGCCGCGGGAGATGGCTCGCGCCCGCCGCGGCGAATCGCCGCTCAGCTTGGCGATCGTCGACATCGACCACTTCAAGCAATACAACGACACTCACGGCCACCTCGCCGGCGACGAGGTGCTGCGCGCCTGCGCCCGCGAGTGGGACCAGGCCCTGCGCGGCGAGGACGTCCTCGTCCGCTTCGGTGGCGAGGAGTTCCTCGTCCTCCTCCCCGACACCGACCCCGACTCCGCGGCGGAGATCGTCGAGCGGCTGCGGATGAAGACACCGATGGAGCAGACCTGCTCGGCCGGGCTCGCCTGCTGGGACAGGAGCGAGAGCATCGACGAGCTGCTGCGGCGCGCCGACGACGCGCTCTACCTGGCCAAGGCGAGCGGCCGCAACCAGCTCGCCCAGGCGCAGCTGGCCGAGTCCTGAGGCGCCGAGTCATCATGATGCGCGGATGGGCCGCGCAGAGCACGAACGGGCGGTGCGCTTCCGCACCGCGCGCCGCGATCCGGAGCTGACCGTCGTCGAGGGCTTCCACGCCCTCAAGCACGCGCTGCGGTTCGGGGGCGAGCTGGTAGAGGCGGTGGCGATCGACCCGGCGGCGCTGGAGGAGATGGCCGGCGACC
This sequence comes from uncultured Actinomycetes bacterium, assembly GCA_963779815.1. GTDB lineage: Bacteria > Actinomycetota > Thermoleophilia > Solirubrobacterales > 70-9 > VAYN01. The sequence continues at coordinate 1,096,897 of CAVZZR010000001.1, forward strand.
TCGCCCCCGACCTCGCCGGGCAGCTTGCCGAGCGCGTCGAGACCGTCGACAAGGAGACCCTGGCGGACCTGGTGCCCCTCGTCCCGCACACCGGCGTCGCCGCGATCGCCCGCCGCCCGCCCGTCGACCTCGCCGCCGCGCTCGCCGACCCCGCCCCGGCGCCGGCGGTGCTGCTCGAGCAGCCGCGCAACATGGGCAACATCGGCGCCTGCATCCGCGTCGCCGCGGCGGCCGGCGCCGCCGCCCTGGTCACGACTGGCGAGAACGACCCCTGGCACCCGGACGCCGTCCGCGGCGCCGCCGGGCTGCAGTTCGCCCTCCCCGTCGCCTCCGCCAAGTCCCTGCCGGAGAGCGACCGGCCGCTGCTGGCGATCGACCCGGAGGGGGAGGAGCTGGCGCCCGAGGAGCTGCCGGCGCGGGCGGTGCTCGCCTTCGGGACCGAGCGGCACGGCCTCAGCGGCGAGGTCTTCGAGCGCGCCGATGGCCGGGTCTCGATCCCGATGCGCGAGGGCGTCTCCAGCCTCAACCTCGCCACCTCGGTGGCGATCGTCCTCTTCGCGATCAAGCTCAGCGCCCGGTCGCGGTGACGATGAAAACTACGGATGCACCCGGCAGGAGCGGCGAATAGGGTCGGGAATATAGGTACGCGGCATATTCCGCTGCCGCTCCATCCACGAAAGGAAATACGTGCTGCCACTCCCAGTCGCCGACATCAGCTTCGGTGAACTCCTCCTCATCGCGCTCGAGGTGTTCTTCTTCGTGATCTGGATCTGGATCCTGATCACGATCCTCAGCGATCTCTTCCGCGATCACGAACTGTCGGGTTGGGCGAAGGCCGCCTGGGTCCTCTTCCTCGTCTTCATCCCCTTCCTCACGGCGTTGATCTACCTGATCGCGCGCGGCGAGGGGATGCGGGACCGAACGATCAAAGCCCAAGCGGACGCGAAAAAGCATTTCGACGAATACGTCCGCGACCAGGCCGGTGGCGCCTCGCCGGCTGACGAACTGCACAAGCTCGCCGAACTGAAAGACAAAGGCGCGCTCTCGGCCGAGGAGTTCGAGCGGGCGAAGGCCAAACTGCTGGCCTAAGCGTAGGCGTTCAAAAGAAGAACCGTATAGCTGTAATCGGGCGTGAAAGTTTCAGAATAAGGAAGCTAACTGCAAGTTTCCATAGCAACGAAACTTGCAGCTTTCTTATGAATTTCGAAACCACAAGCGCTACGATTACGGCTAGCGATGGGAATACGAGAGCGCGAAAAGACTTTCGAAAACGTCGCGCGTTTGACGCAAGCTGAAAAGAAGGCTTACAGCGCCGACGTCGCCATCGTTCGTGAAGACCTGGAATCGCAGCTAGGGGGCACCGTTTCGCGAGCGATGGCGGCACGCCTGCTAGGCGTGAGCCATACGGCGCTCAACAACTGGATCGCCCTCGGGGACGTGCCGGTGGTGATCGACAGGAGCGGCCGCAAGGAGGTTCCGATTCCGGCATTGCTCGACCTCAAGGAGAAGGTGGACGAGCAGCGCCGCGAGGGGCGTCGGCGGTCGCATGTCATCGAGCCGGTGGTCGCCGAAGCCCGGCGGCGGGCCGAGCGGATGCGCCCCCAGGTCCCGGCTGCCGGGCGCGACGTCGACGATCCGCACCGAAAGGCCGAGCTCCGCGGGCTCGCGTACCACCGGGCCCTGGCGCCGCGGCTGCGGCGGCCGATGATCGACGCGGCAGCGAGGAAGCTCGAGCGATGGAAGCGGGAGGGGCGGATCGATTCCCGCCACGCAGAGGCATGGGAGCAGACCTTCAACCTGCCGATGACCGGGATTCGCAAGGCGATCACCGCGGACGACGAACGGGGCCGCGATCTCCGTCAGAACTCGCCGTTGGCAGGTCTTCTCAGCGAGCCGGAGCGGCGGAAGATCCTCGAGACGATCTCGTAGGGCAATGCGCAGGGATGAGTTCGAGCACGTGATCGTCGCCGCGGCCGAGGTATCCGCCGAGCGGGAGATCGTGGTGATCGGCAGCCAGGCCATCCTCGGCAGCGTGGAGGACCCGCCCGCGTCGATGCTCCTCTCGATGGAGGCAGACGTCTATCCGCTCAACGCTCCCGACAAGGCGGAGGAGATCGACGGCAGCCTTGGTGATGGCTCTCCGTTTCATGGCGCGTATGGCTACTACGCGCACGGGGTCGGCCCGGAGACCGCCGTCGCCCCGGCGGGGTGGGAGGAGCGACTGGTGCGGGTGGAAGTGCCGCCGCGGGCGGGGCGGGCCGATGGAGCGGTTGCGCTCTGTTTGGAGGTTCACGATCTGGTGCTGGCGAAGTGCGCTGCGGGCCGGGATCGCGACTGGGCGTTTGCGGCAGATGCGATCTCCGCGGCGATCGTTCGGGTCGACGACCTCTTCGGCCGGGTCGAGGGCCTGCCGGAGCCGCCGGCCGATCGAGAGCAGATCCGGAGGATGCTGAAGGGGCTGTCCAGTCGGCTCTCCGGGCCGGCAGACGCCACTGACTCTTGAACTCCTGCAAAACCCGCAAATTGCAAGGGAAGTTGCGGGTTATCGACCCCTTGTAGGGCGGCGCAGGCGCTTCGCTAGCCTGCGCCGCCGTGCTGTTTTCCTCTTCTTCGCGCCGGGCGCGGCAGCGGATACTGGTCCTTGCCGCGCTTCTCCTCGCCGCGCTCTGCGTGCTGGCGGCGTCGCGGGCGGAAACCGCCCCGGCCGATCCGCAGCAGAAGCTGAAGCAGACGCGCGACAAGCTCGAAGGGGTGCGGGAAGAGAGCAGCGACCTGACCGCGACGATCGCCGAACAGAACCGGGCGATCGACGCGAAGCTGGGCGAAGTCTCCTCGCTGCGCCAGGAACAGGAAGCGGTCGAGGCCGAACTGGCCGAAGAGGAAGCGCAGCTGGAGCGGGCGACCAAGGCGCTGGAAGCCGAAGAAGAGCACCTCGAACAGGTGCGGGCGAAGCTGAGGAAATCGCTCGACCTGCTCGGCGACCGGCTCGTGGCGATCTACGAGGCAGGCTCCCCGGACCTCCTCAACGCGATCCTCGAATCCGAAGACTGGGCGGAGATGTCGGCGCAGACCGAGTACATGCGCCAGATCCAGGAATACGACGACGCCGTCGTCAACCGGGTCAAGGAGCTGCGCGACGAAGTCCGCTCCGCGGTCGAACGGCTGGACGAAAAGCGCGCCGAGATCGAAGCGGTGCGGGACGAAGTCGCCGCCAAGGAGCAGCAGGTCGCCGCCGCCCGCGAAGAAGCGCAGGCGCGGTTCCAGGAACTGAAGTCCGAACAGGCCGCCCGCCAGGAAGCGCTCGACGAGCTGCAGTCGCGCGAAGCGGCGCTCAGCGACAACCTCTCGGCGATCTCCGAACAGATCGCCTCCGAAGGCGGCGACGCGACCGAAGGGCAGCTGCCGGCGCCGCTCAACCCGGGCCAGGAAGCCGAGCTGATCACCGAAAGCGAAGCCAGCGCCCCGGCCTCGGCGCCGCAGGCGGTCAAGGAAGTCGTCTCCGCCGCCAACGCGATCGCGACGACGCCCTACATCTGGGGCGGCGGCCACGGCTCCTTCGAATCCTCCGGCTACGACTGCTCGGGCTCGGTCAGCTACGCGCTGCACGGCGCCGGCCTGCTGGAAAGCCCGCTCGACTCGACCGGCCTCGAGACCTGGGGCGAACCGGGCCCGGGTCGCTGGATCACCGTCTACGCCAACTCCGGCCACGCCTGGATGGTCGTCGCCGGGATCTCATTCGACACCTCGGGCGGCGCCGGCCCCCGCTGGCACGACCCCTGGGCCTCCTCGCCGGAAGGGTTCATAGCGAGACACCCAGCCGGCCTTTGATTCAGCCCTGGCGCCTGGGGTAGGTTTTGCGCCATGGATCTTGAGCAGCGGCTGGAGGAGATGCTCGGGGTCGAAAGGTTCGACCCGCCGGAGGAGTTCCGCGCGAACGCGCTCTGGAGCGACCCGAAGGTCTACGAGGAGGCGGCGGCCGACCCGGAGGCCTGGTGGCTGGCGCAGGCGAAGGAGCTGCTCGACTGGGACGTCGAGCCGAGCGAGGGGCTCGACGACTCCGACCCGCCCTTCTACAAGTGGTTCGCCGACGGGCGGCTGAACGCCTCGGCCCAGTGCCTCGACCGCCACGTCGAGGCCGGGATCGGCGATCGCGTCGCCTACCACTGGCGCGGCGAGGAGGGGGAGGAGCGCGACCTCACCTACGCCGACCTGCACCGCGACGTCCAGCGCTTCGCCAACGCGCTCAAGGACCTCGGCGTCGAAAAGGGCGACGTGGTCGGGATCTACCTGCCGATGATCCCCGAGGTCGTCGTCGCGATGCTCGCCTGCGCGCGCATCGGCGCCCCCCACAACGTCGTCTTCGGCGGCTTCTCGGCCGAGGCGGTGCGCAGAGCGGATGGAGTTCTCCGCAGGCGAAGGCGCTGGTCACCGTCGACGGCGCCCGCCGCAAGGGCAAGACGGCGCCGATCAAGCCGCAGGTCGACGAGCACATGGCGCGATCCGACGCGCTCGAGAAGATCGTCGTCGTCCGCCACACCGGGATCGAGTGCCCGATGAGCGACGGCCGCGACGTCTTCTACGACGAGGTGATGGACGCCGCCGCCGCGGAGTGCCCGGCGGAGCCGATGGAGGCCGAGCACCCGCTCTACATCCTCTACACCTCGGGCTCGACCGCGAAGCCGAAGGGGATCCTGCACACGACCGGCGGCTACATGGCCGGCGTCACCGCCACCCACCGCTACGTCTTCGACCTCAAGCCCGAGTCAGACGTCTACTGGTGCGCGGCCGACGTCGGCTGGGTCACCGGCCACTCCTACATCGTCTACGGCCCGCTCGCCAACGGCGCCACCACGCGTGATGTGGGAGGGGGCGCCCGACTACCCGCACAAGGGGATCTGGTGGGAGCTCGTCGAGCGCTACAAGGCGACGATCCTCTACGCGGCGCCGACCGCGATCCGCACCTTCATCAAGTGGGGGGCCGAGATCCCGGCCGAACACGACCTCTCCTCGCTGCGGCTGCTGGGCTCGGTCGGCGAGCCGATCAACCCCAAGGCCTGGCTCTGGTACCACAAGGTGATCGGCGGCGGACGCTGCCCGATCGTCGACACCTGGTGGCAGACGGAGACCGGGGCGATCATGATCACGCCGCTGCCGGGGATCACCGCGACCAAGCCGGGCTCGGCGACGACCCCGTTCCCCGGGGTCGAGGCCCAGGTGGTCGGCGAGCGCGACGGCGAGCCGGTCTCCGAAGGCCAGGGGCTGCTGGTCCTGGAGCGGCCGTGGCCCTCGATGCTGCGCGGCCTCTACAAGGAGGACGAGCGCTTCGTCGAGACCTACTTCTCCCGCTTCGGGCGTGGAGCGCTACCTGGTCGGCGACGCCGCCCGCCGCGACTCCGACGGCTACTTCTGGGTGATCGGCCGGATCGACGACGTCGTCAACGTCTCCGGCCACCGGCTCTCGACCGCCGAGGTCGAGTCGGCGATCGTCGCCCACCCGAACGTCGCCGAGGCGGCGGTGATCGGCCAGGCCGACGAGGACACCGGCCAGGCGATCTGCGCCTTCGTCACCCTGCAGCGGCGACACCGAGCACAGCGACGAGCTGGTCGCGGGCATCCGCGACACCGTCGCCGAGCGGATCGGCAAATTCGCCCGCCCGAAGCGGATCATCTGGGCCGACGACCTGCCGAAGACGCGCTCGGGGAAGATCATGCGCCGGCTCCTGCGCGACATCGCCGAGGGGCGGGCTCTGGGCGACGTGACGACGCTGCGCGATCCCGACGTGATGAAGGAGCTGGAGGCGAAGATCGCCGAGGAGCAGGCGAAGGCCGACTAAGGGAACGGCGCCGCCGTTCGTCTGTTCCTTATCCGTCTGTAGCAACGGCAAGGAACAGACGAGTGCGTTCAGCGCCTCGCCATCCGCTCGATCGCGAGCTCGAGCGCCTGCAACTGCTCCTGGACGCTCTTCAGTTCGCGTAGCGCCAGCGCCTCGGCGCTGAGTTTCTCCTCTTCCATCTCCTCCTCGATCTCGGCGATTTCCGGGGCGAGGAAGCGCTGCGCGAAGGAGCCGGTGAGGAGGGCGACGAAGCCGATCCCGATCGAGCAGGATCACCGTCGAGACGATCTGGCCGCCGGTCGTCGTCGGGTAGATGTTCGACCCCAGCGTGGTCATCGTCGTCAGCGCCCAGTAGATCCCCTCCCAGAAGTTGAGGTGCTGTTCCTTCTCGAAGGCGGTGAAGCCGGCGCCGCCGGCGACGATCGTCAGGGTGGCGAGCAGCAGCGCGTAGCGGACCCCCTCCAGCGAGAAGACCTCGCGCGAGAGTTCGGCCAGGCGCAGGAGGCGGAGCAGCCGCAGCAACCGCAGGGCCCGCAGTCCCTGCAGCCCCGGCGGCAGGACCGGCGGCGTCAGGAGCACGATCACCAGATCCAACGGGTGGTGCCGCAGCCAGGCCTTCTTGTCGGGCACCACACTCAGCATCACCACCAGCTCGACCAGGAAGGCGAGCCAGGTGACCCAGTTCAGAGCGACGGCGACCGTCTCCAGCGTCCCGCCCGGTTTCGACTCCGTGATCGCCACCGTCGGCACCGTCAGTGCCGCCGCGATCAGCATCGGCGTATTCAGCTTTTCGCGGATGCGAATGCTGCGCTCGTCCATCCGCGTCTGCTTCGACGCGGCGAGGCCGGTGCCTCTTCAGGAGCGACGACGGGCCCTAGAAACGACAAGACCCGCCGCGAGGCGGGTCGAGTCTGAGTGAAGCGGGGAACCACCCCGCAGCCAGCTGACACCTGTGCACTCAAGGTAGCACGGCTGGCCGTGCTCCAATCTCGACCCGATCGCGGCGGTCTATGTCTGCGGAGGGCACCGGACTCGAACCGGACCCGGGGGTTAAACCGGGCAGCTAGGTGTCAGCTAGCTGGAGCCCACCTGTCTCCTTCAACCCTCCGGCGGCCGATCCTAGGGGCGGATTTCGCCACTTCAAGAGGCGTTACTGAATTGGCTCAGAGAAATGACATTGCTGTGACATTTGCTCCAGATCCGGCGCTTATGAGCTCGATTCGGCCACCGGTTCCGCCCCCAGCTCCACGTGCGCCTTGCTGTCCGCCGTGCGGATCAGGAAGAGCGTCGCGAGGAGGCCGAGGACGGCGAAGCCGGCGCCGACGAGGAAGGCGGAGGAGAAGCCGTCGGTGAGGACGGCGGGGTCGCGGGAGGTGCCGATCTCGGAGTTGGCGATCGCGGCGAGGACGGCGAGGCCGAGCGCGCCGCCGACCTGCTGGGAGGTGTTGATGAGGCCGCTGGCGAGACCTTGCTCGCGGTCCTCGACGCCGGAGACGGCGGCGATCGTGACCGGGACGAAGGCGAAGCCGAGACCGACGGCGGCGAAGAGGGAGGGGCCGAGGATGTCGGCGAGGAAGCTGCCGCCGGCGCTGATCTGGCTGAACCAGAGGAGGCCGATGGCGATGAAGACCATGCCGGCGGCGAGGATCGGCTTGAAGCCGACTTTGGTCACCAGCCCGGAGGCGATCCCGGCCGAGAGCATGATCGCGACCGCCAGCGGCAGGTAGGAGAGGCCGGCCTGGATCGCGCTGTAGCCGAGCACCTGCTGCATGTAGAGCGAGATGAAGAAGAACATCGAGAAGAGCGAGGCGCCGACGAGGATGCCGACGACGTTGGCGCCGGTGATCGTCCGGATGCGGAAGATCGAGAAGGGGACGAGCGGGGCGCGAGAGCGGCGCTCGATCGCGACGAAGGCGATCAGCAGGATGGCGGAGAGGGCGAGCACGCCGATCGTCTGGGTCGATCCCCAGCCGGCGTCTTCGGCGTCGAGCAGGGCGAAGACGAGGGCGGAGAGGCCGAGGGTGATGGTCGTCGCGCCGGCGACGTCGAAGGTGCGCACCTCCTGCTCGGCGCGGGATTCGGCGATCAGGCGCGGGGCCAGCGCCGCGGCGGCGATCCCGATCGGGACGTTCACCCACAGCACCCACTCCCAGCCGAGGTATTCGGTCAGCACGCCGCCGAGCAGCACCCCGGCCGCACCGCCGGAGCCGGCGACCGCGCCCCAGATCCCCAGCGCTTTGTTGCGCTCGGCACCGTCTTTGAAGGTGGTGGCGACGATCGAGAGGGCGGCGGGGGAGAGGATCGCCGCGCCCAGTCCCTGGACGGCGCGGGCGGCGATCAGCTGACCGGAGCCGCTCGCCAGCCCGCCGGCCAGCGAGGCGAGCGCGAAGAGCACCAGCCCGAACATGAAGACGCGGCGGCGGCCGAGCAGGTCGGCGAGCCGGCCGCCGAGCAGGAGGAAGCCGCCGAAGGTGAGGACGTAGGCGTTGACGACCCAGGGCAGGCTGCTCTCGGTGAACTCCAGCGCTTCGCCGATCGTCGGCAGGGCGACGTTGACGATCGAGGCGTCGAGCACGACCACGAACTGGGCCGAGCAGAGCAGGATCAGGGCGATCCAGCGCTTGTCGCGGGCCTCGGCGGCGTCGGTCATCGAGAGACCTCCATCGCCGCTGAGGATTTCACATCGCTCCCGCGGGCTCTTCTCGAATCCTGCTGTTCCGGGCCTGAGAGCGAGACCCGCTCCGAAGCGCGCTTCGCGGTCTAGGAGTCGCGCCGGAGCAGCGGCCCGGCGTTGGCGGCGACCATCCGGCGGGCCATCGGCAGGATCTGCCTGGCCGGGCTCTTCCACCGCGTCCCTACTCCCTCGATCAGGGCTGCCGCCTGGCGGTCCCGAGCCGCGGTGGCGAACATCGCCCGCTCGACGAGCGAGAGCTTGCGGCCGGTGGCGAAGTCGTGGATCGCGAAGGCGTGCATCCCGAGCCCCCGGCGGTGCCGGTTGCGGTAGCGGCGCAGTCCGCTCGCCATCGACTCGATCCCTCGTAATGCGGGCGAGACGCTGTCGGCCAGCCATTCGCCTGACTGGAAGGCGAAGCCGCAGCCGACGCCGAACAGCGGGTCGGTGGCGAGGGCGGCGTCGCCGACCAGGGCGAGGCCGGGGGCGACAGGGCCGCGGACGCGATTCGGCATCTCGATCTTCCCCAGGACCGGCGCCGCCAGCCGGCTCTCCCGAATCGGCGGCGGGTCGGGGACGCCGGCGACGTGCTCGACCAGCGCCCGCTCCGGGTCCTTCTTGAACTCGGGGGCGCGGTCCTTGCCGACCATCGCGATATAGAAGATCTGGTCGCCGTCGGTGGGGAAGGCGGCGGCGAAATCCGGGTCGAGGAACCAGGTTGCCCCGTCCGGCCAGAACCGGGTCTTCGGCCCCTCGAAGTAGCCGCCGTAGGCAAGTCGGCCGTGGGGGAGGGTCTTCTGCTTCACGGCGGCCATCTCCGCCACTCGCGAATCGCGGCCGTCCGCGCCGACCGTCAGTCGCGCCGCGATCTCGCGCTGGTTGCCATCCCGGTCGCGGATGACGACACCGTCGATCCGCTCCCCGCTCCGCGCCAGCCGATCGGCGGTCTGGCCGAGAAGAAGCTCGACCCCGGGCTGGGCCGCCGCCTTCTCGCGAAGGATCGGGTCAAGCAGCTCGCGGCGCAGGTTGAGGCAGTAGGCCTCGCGCTTCGCGGTCGGTTCGATCCATCCCCAGCGGGTCCAGGTATGGAGCCGGGACCGCAGGCCGCCCGCGGCGAGGATCGGCTCGTAGAGGCCGAGCCGTTCGACGGTCGGGACCGCCGAGGGCTGGACGAGGTGCGAGCACATCCGCTTGTAAGCACTCGGGTCGGGCTGCTTCTCGATCAACGCGACCCGCGCGCCCGCGCGGCTGAGGAGGATCGCGGCGGTGCAGCCGGAGAGGCTGGCACCGACGATCGCCACGTCGAAGTCCACTGCTCTTGCCACAGGCAAAGCCTACCGCGAAGATAGTTTGCTAAACTAATTATCAACGCTAATCATGATGAACCCGACCGAGAGTCACACCCAAGCACCTCTTGCAGAGCGCGCCGCGCACCTGCGCACGGCGATCGTCCGCACCGCCCGGCGGTTGCGCCAGGAGGCGGCGGCGGAGACCACAGGCCTCACCCCGACCTCGGTCGCGGCGCTGGCGACGATCGAGCGGCACGGGCCGATGACCCCGAGCGAGATCGCCGCGATCGAGCACGTCAAGCGGCCGACGATCACCCGCACGCTCGCCTGCCTCGAACGCGAGGGGCTGGTCGACCGCGCTCCCGACCCCGGCGACCGGCGCAGCGCCCTGGTCAGCGTCAACGGCGCCGGCCGCGAGCGGCTGCGGCGCCTGCGCGGTCGCAAGAACGCCTACCTGGCGCGGCGCATGAAGGACCTGACGAGCGAGGAAGTGGAGACGCTCGAGCGGGCCGCCGAGATCCTCGAGCGGATGCGGGAGGGCGAGCGGTCACCGTGACGGCCGCGATCCGCCACTCGTTCAACTCGCTGGAGGTCCCCAACTACCGCCGCTACTTCGCCGGCCAGCTGGTCTCCCTTTCCGGCACCTGGATGCAGACGGTGGCGGCGATCTGGGTCGTCCTCACCCTCACCGACAGCGGCGTCGCCGTCGGCCTGACGACGGCGCTGCAGTTCCTGCCGATGCTGCTGATCGGCGCCTGGGGCGGCCTGCTTGCCGACCGCTTCCCGAAACGGCGGCTGTTGATGACGACGCAGGCGCTGATGGCCGTCCCGGCCGTCTGGCTCTTCGCCGTCACCGCCGCCGGCGTGGTGCAGCCGTGGATGGTCTACCTCGGCGTCTTCGCGATGGGCGCGGTCAACGCCGTCGACAACCCCACCCGGCAGAGCTTCGTCTTCGAGATGGTCGGCGCCGACCGGGTCGTCAACGCGGTCAGCCTCAACAGCGTCATCGTCCAGGCGGCGCGGATCGTCGGCCCGGCGCTGGCCGGGATCATGATCGCGACCGTCGGCGTCGTCCCCTGCTTCGCCCTCAACGCGCTCACCTTCGTGGCGATGATCTTCGCCCTCTCGCGGATGGACCAGAGCCGCCTGCACGCGGCGCCGGTCGCCGAACCCGAGCCGGGGGCGATCCGGGCCGGCCTCCGCTACGTCCTGCGGACGCCCGAGCTGATGGTGCCGCTGGCGCTGATGGGCCTGGTCGGGACGCTCGGCTTCAACTTCCAGGTGGTGCTGCCGCTGCTCGCCAAGTTCAGCTTCGAATCCGGCGCGATGACCTACGCCGCCCTCGTCTCGGCGATGGCGGTCGGCTCGATCGCCGGCGCCCTCGTCAACGGCCACCGCGGCCGCACCGGCCCGCGCCTGATCGCCGGCGGCGCCCTGGCCTTCGGCGTCTCGGCGCTGCTGGCCGCAGCGATGCCGAGCCTCGCTCTGGAGATCCTGATGCTGGCCCTCCTGGGCGCGGCCTCGGTCACCTTCGCGGCAACCGTCAACTCCACCCTCCAACTGGCGGTGACCCCGGAGATGCGAGGCCGGGTAATGGCCCTCTACTCCGTCGTCTTCCTAGGCTCGACCCCGATAGGCGGCCCGCTGGCCGGCTGGCTGGCCCAGAACTACGACCCCCGGGTAGCCCTCTGCCTGGCGGGCCTCTCAGGCCTGACCGCAGCCTGGATAGCCCACCTCAGCTTCACCCACATCAAAGGCCGCCACGAAGCTTCAACTGGCGAACACGCCGTGGCGTAACACGCTTTCAGAGACGACTCTCAGCGAGACCGCAAAAATGGCTCTTGAGGGACCGTTTTTGCGGTCTCGATGAATTAGCGAGCACCGGAGCTTGCTTGAAGGGACGAGTTGGTGGGGGTCCCTGGGTACTTGGCTGGAGCCGAGCCAATGCGGTTCGAGGCGACAGCCAAAGGCAGTCTGTTCACTCGGCGGAGGTGCTCCCAGGGACCCCCACCAACTCGTCCCTGCCAAATACGTAGGAGCCAGCGGGGAGGGTCTCGCCGGACCCTCCCCGCTGTTGTCCGCCGAGACCCTCCCCGGCGGTCCCTACTGGCTACGAACCGATGTAACCGGCGCTTTCGAGGTACGCCCTGGCGGCCTGCTTAGGCGTTTCCTTTTCGAGTTCGACCCGAGCGTCGAGCTCCTGGACCACTTCGAGGTCAAGGCCTTCCTGCACCTGCAGGATCGTCTTTTCGTAGTCCGGCCCGGCTTCTTCGGCGACCTTCTGCGTCGTCACGAAGATGACGTTCCCGGCCGGGAACACCTTCTTGTCGTCTTCGAGGATGACGAACTTGCCGCTCTCGGCCGAGAGCTGCGGGTCGGTGGTGAAGAGGATCGAGAGATCCGCCTGACCCTTTTCCAGCACCGTGTAGCGGAGGCCGATGTCGACCGGGGTGAACGACTTGAACTTCAGCCCGTACAGCTTTTCCAGCCCGGCCAGGCAGTCGATCCGCTGGCGGCACTCGGGGGAACCGAAGAGGGACAGTTTTTCCGAGACCCCTTCGAGGTCGGAGACCGTCTTCAGGCCATACTTGTCGGCCGTTTCCTTCGTCGTCCCGACCGCGTTGGCGCTGGCGAACGGAGTCGGTTCGAAGGCTTCGAGGCCTTCCTTTTCGAATTCTTCGTTCGCCTTTTCCCACGCTTCGGTGGCGTCGGCAGGCACTTCTTCGGGTTCGAGGCCGAAGAACGAGGTGAGGGCCGTGCTCGCGTACTCCGGGTAGCCGGAGATCTGCCCCGTCTTCACCGCTTTCAGGGCGACGGTTTCGGAGCCGAGATTGAGCGCGCTCTTCACTTTGTACCCCGCCGCGGTCAGCGCCTGGGAATAGATTTCGCCGAGAATTTCCTGTTCGGGGAAGTTCTTCGAGCCGATCGTCAGGCTGACTTTGCCGTTTTCGGGGTTGGACTGAATCGCCCCCGCCGCTTCGCCACCTTCGGTCGAGCCGGAAGTGGTGCTGTCGTCGCTGCTGCCGCAGGCGGCGACACCGAGGGTCAGCGCGAGCGCCGCCAGCGCCGCAAGCAGCACCCGCACTCTCGTCTGGTCGATCCTCACTTAATGCCTCCTCTTGGGGTGGATGGATGAGTCACGTTTCACGCAGTCTTTACCTTCAGCCCGTCGGAAGTAAGGCGGCGCTGAAGAAGTGCGAGCAAACCCTCCAGCGCGAGCGCCAGCAGGGCGACGAGGAGGGCGCCGGCGAGCAGCCCGTTTTCGCCGTAGACGTTGCGGTTGAGGATGAAGTCGCCGAGCGATTCGACTCCGGCCAGAGGGGCGATCGTCGCCGTCGCGAGGATCGCGATCGCGGCGCTGCGGATCCCGCCCATCACGGTGGGGATCGCGATCGGCAGCTCGACCCTGCGGACGATCGTTATCTCGCTCATCCCCATCCCGCGGGCGGCGTCGACGGTGGCACGGTCGACCTGGCGGATGCCGACGAAGGAGTTGTTGAGGATCGGCGGGATCCCGAGGATCGCCAGGACCGGCGCGACGTTCTGCAGGCCGACGCCGACCAGCACCGCGACCAGGGCGATCACCGCCAGCTCGGGGATCGCCCGCCCGGCGTTGCCGAGGCCGATCGCGAACTGCTCGCCTTTGCCGCGGTGGCCGAGGTAGAGACCGAGCGGAAGGGCGATGACGAGGGCGATCGCCAGGGCGAGGAGCGTCACCTCTAGGTGCTTCAGCATCAGTTCGAACGAGCGGTCGAAGCCGCCGACCTTCTTGCCGCCGGTGACGTTCGATTCCTGCGGGGTGAAGATGAATTCGATCGCGCCGGCGAAGGACGCGAGCGGCAGGCCGCTCATGCCTGGCTCACCCGCCGCCACGGAGTCGTCAGCCGCTGGACGAGGAGCAGGATCGCGTCGAAGGCGAGCGCCATCAGCATCACGATCGCGGCGGCGATGATGATGCTGGTCGGGAAGGTGAGGTTCGATCCGTACATCTGCGTCCCCAGCCCGCCGGCGCTGATCAGGACGGCGAGGGTGGCGATCGCGATCGTGCTGACGACGGCGACCCGGAGGCCGGCGATGATCTCGGGGATCGCCAGCGGCAGCTCCACCTTCCAGAGGATCTGGCGCGGGGTCAGGCCCATGCCGCGGGCCGCGTCCTTGACCGAGGGGGGGACGTTGTTCAGGCCGAGGATCGTGTTGCGGTAGATGATCTGCAGGGTGTAGGCGGCGAGGACGATGATCGCCGTGTCGCGGCCGAGCCCCGTCACCGGCAGCAGCAGGAAGAAGAAGGCGATGCTGGGGATCGTGTAGAGGACGCCGGTGGCGGCGAGGAGCGGCGGCTGCAGCCAGCGGCTCCGGTGGGCGAGCAGCGCCAGCGCGAAGGCGACGACGAAGCCGATGAGGATCGCCGGGATGACGATCTGCAGGTGCTGGACGGTCGGGGTCCCGAAGCGGTCGATGTTCTCCCGCGCCCAGTCGAAGCAGAAGACGTGGTCCGGCTGCGCCTGGCAGAGGTCGCCGACGTCGCGTTCCTTGAAGAAGTCTTCGCCGACCTGGCCGCCTGCCGCGAGCACCAGCGGGTCAACCATGGGGCCGCTCCACCGCCGGGTGCTCGTCTGACTTCGCCTCCGGCGAGGCGAGGAACTCGGAGATGATCTCGACCGAGAGGACGCCGACGATGCGGCGCCGGTGGTCGACGACCGGCGCGTACTGGGTCTCGTGCTGGAGCAGGTCGGCGAGGGCGTCGCGCATCACGTCGTCGAGCTCGAGCACCGGGCCGAGCGGCGAGTCCGGCCGGCCGGGGACGACGGCGGCGGTGAGGTCGCGCTCGCTGAGCCAGCCGAGCGGCCGGCGCTCGCTGTCGACCAGGAGCGGGAAGGGGACTTCGACCTCGGGCGCGTCGAGCTTCGCCCGCACCTCCGCGGTCGCCTGGCCGACGTGGGCGAGCGGCGCCTCCCAGAGGTTGATGTCGGCGACCCGCATCAGCGCCAGCCGCTTCAGCGCCCGGTCGGCGCCGACGAAGTCCTCGACGAACTCGTTCGCCGGCGCCATCAGCAGCTCCGCCGGGGTCGCGTACTGCTCGACCCGGCCGCCCTCGCGCATGACCGCGATCCGGTCGCCCATCTTGATCGCCTCGTCGATGTCGTGGGTGACGAAGAGGACGGTCTTGCGGATCTCCGCCTGCAGGCGCAGGAACTCGTTCTGCAGGCGCTCGCGGTTGATCGGGTCGATCGCCCCGAAGGGCTCGTCCATCAGCATCACCAGCGGGTCGGCGGCGAGGGCGCGGGCGACGCCGACGCGCTGCTGCTGGCCGCCGGAGAGCTGGGCGGGATAGCGGTCGCCGAGCTCGGGGTCGAGGCCGATCAGCTCCAGCAGCTCGGCGCTGCGGGCGCGGATCCGGTCCTTGTCCCAGCCCAGCAGCTGCGGCACGGCGCCGATGTTCTGGGTGATCGTGCGGTGGGGGAAGAGGCCGATCTGCTGGATCACGTAGCCGATCTCCCGCCGCAGCTGGGCGGCGTCGCGCTCGCGGACCGAGCTCTCGCCGATCAGGACGTCCCCATCGCTGATCTCGACGGTGCGGTTGACCATCCGCATCGCCGTCGTCTTGCCGCAGCCGGAGGGGCCGACGAGGACGCAGATCTCGCCCGCCGGCACCTCCAGCGAGAGCCGGTCGACCGCCGGCTCGGTGGCGCCGCGGTAGCGCTTCGTCGCCTCGTCGTAGCGGACCGAGGAGGCCTGGGAGTCGCTCACAGGCCTAGCCCCCTCGCCCGCTCGGCGGCGCGGGCGACGATTTCCTCGAGCTCCGGCAGCTCGCCCCCGCGCATGAGGACCCGGCCGGCGACGACGGTGGTTGCGACAGCGGCACCGCTGGCAGCGTAAACGAGGTCGGACACGAGGTCCCCGATACCCAGCTCGGGCGAATCCGCACGCAGGAGGAGAAAGTCGGCGGGCGCGCCGGGCTCCGGCGTGCCGGCGCCGAGGCGGGGGGCGCGGGCGCCGGTGGCGACCGCCCAGGCCTCGCCGGCATCGATCGCGGTCGGGTCGCCGGCGGCGTGCTTCTGAGCCAGGGCGAAGGTCTTCAGGTCCGCAAATAGATCGAGGGAGTCGTTGGAGCCGGCGCCGTCGGTGCCGAGCCCGACGGCGACGCCGGCGGTGCGGGCGGCGGGGTAGGGGAAGACGCCGCCGACCGCGAGCTTCATGTTCGCGACCGGGTTGGTGACGACGGTGGCGCCGCGCTCGGCGACCAGCGCCAGCTCGTCGGGGTCGAACCAGACGCCGTGGGCGAGCACCGTGCGCTCGCTCAGCATCCCCAGCCGGTCGAGGTAGAAGGCCGGCCGCTCGCCGTGCTCGGCGAGGCAGTCCTGGACCTCCTTCTCGGTCTCGGAGAGGTGGATCTGGACCGGCAGGCCGCGCTCGGCGCTGAGCTCGCCGATCCAGCGCAGCGACTCTTCGCTGACCGTGTAGATCGCGTGCGGGGCGAGCGCGGGGGTGATCTCGGGACCGCAGCCGGAGAGCTCCTCGAGCCCGCGGTGGGCCGCCTCGCGCAGCTGCGCCGGGCTGCCGCCGAGGTCGAAGAGGGGGGCGCCGACGGTGGCGCGGAGGCCGGCGTCGGCGACGGCGCGGGCGGTCGCCCCCGGCTGCCAGTACATGTCCCAGAAGCGGGTCGTGCCGCTGCGCAGCATCTCGGCGCAGGCGAGCCGGGCGCCCCAGTAGACGTCCTCCTCGCTCAACTTCGCCTCGACCGGCCAGATCTTCTCCTCCAGCCAGGGCATCAGCGGCAGGTCGCCGCCGGAGCCGCGGAAGAGGGTCATCGCCGCGTGGGTGTGGCCGTTGACCAGGGGCGGCACCAGGTGGTCGCCGCCGGCGTCGATCGTCTCGTCGCCGGGCCGGGCGGCGACGTCAGGGCCGATCGCCGCGATCGTCCCGCCCTCGCAGCGCACCCCGACCCGCTCCCCGCCCAGGCGCGCGTTCTCGACCGTCAATCCCACGCGCACCCCACATTCGCCTGTTCCTTATCGGCGCATAGCAACGAAAAGGAACAGGCGAATGTCACCGGCCCACCGCCCCGAGGCGCGGCAGCACCGCTTCGAGGCCCTCGCGCAGGCGCTCGGCGTTGGCGCGGCGGTCGGCTTCCATCGCGGCGGTGCTGACCTCGCCCTTGCCGAGGCCGTTGGCGAGGTTGTCGACGACGCAGAGGGCGGCGTAGTCGAGGCCGAGCTCGCCGGCGACGACGCACTCGGAGGCGATCGTCATCCCGACGACGTCGGCGTACGCGGCCATCAGCCGGATCTCGGCCGGGGTCTCGAAGCGCGGCCCGCGCGCCTGCCAGTAGACGCCGCCGTCGCGCGGCGCCTGCCCGCCCTCGCTCCAGGCGGCGATCACTTCCTCGCGCCAGCGCGGCTCGAAGCGGGGCGCCGAGTGGGCGCGCTCGTCGCCGAAGATCGAGTCGCCCAGGTTCAAGGCGACGAAGTCGGAGGGGCAGACGAGGGCGCCGACCCCGAGCTCCTCGGGGCGCAGCGAGCCGACCGAGCCGATCCCCAGGACCCGGTCGCACCCCTGCTCGAGGAGCGGCCGCAGGGTCGCCTCGTGGTCGATCGCGTGGGGGAGGACGAAGGCGCCCTCGGGGCTGCGGTGCCGCTGCACGATCGCCGCCCCCTGCGCCGCCGCCGTCGCGGCGATCTCCTCGCCCCCCGGCCCGAGGGCGTTGCTGCCGAGGATCACCGCCAGTCGTCCCATCCGGCGATCCTAATCTGAGTGTGGTTGAGGTTTGTCCCGGTATGCGGGACGAAGCTCAACCACACCTAGTGCTCGCGGTGCGCTTTGAACGCCGCTGCCGCCTCGTCGTGGTCGACCAGCGGCTCGGGGTAGTCGAGGCGCTCGAACCCTTCCATCCGCCAGGGGCGGAAGATCGCCCTGCCGCGCAGCGACTCCAGCTCGGGCAGGTAGCGGCGCACGTAGTGGCCTTCGGGGTCGAAGCGCTCGGCCTGGCGGATCGGGTTGAGGACGCGGTTGGGGCGGGTGTCGTTGCCGGTCCCCGCCACCCACTGCCAGTTGCCGGCGTTATTGGCGATCTCGCCGTCGCTCAGCAGGTCCCAGAAGTGCCAGGCGCCCTCGCGCCAGTCGACGTAGAGGTCCTTGCAGAGGAAGGAGGCGACGGTCATCCGCGCCCGGTTGTGCATGAACCCCTCCTCGGTGAGCTGGCGCATCGCCGCGTCGACCAGCGGGTAACCGGTGCGGCCCTCGCGCCAGGCCTCCAGCATTCGCTGCGAGCGGGACCAGCGGTCGCCGCGCCGGCGGTAGTCGCGGTGGGGGAGGGACGGGGTCGCGGCGAGAACCTGGTGGTGGAAGTCGCGCCAGCAGAGCTGGCGGACGAAGGCCGCGCCGCCGCGCCGCTCGCCCGCCTCGCGCGCCAGCTCCAGCGGCGAGACGCAGCCCCAGCGGATGTAGGCGCTGAGGCGGGAGGTGCGGTCGCCGGCGAGGTCGTCGTGGCCGTCTTCGTAGCTGCCGAGGCCATCGCGGAGGAAGGCGCGCATCAGCTTGCGGCCCTCGCCCTCGCCGCCCGGCAGCCGCCGCGGCGAGGGCCGCCCGGCGAGGAGCGAGTCGAGCGCCGGCAGCCGCCCGGCCGCCGGCCTGCTCGGGACTGAGAGCCCGCGCGGCGCGCAGTGGCCTTCCCGGCGCGGCACCTGGCTCCAGGCGCGGTGGAAGGGGGTGAAAACCTTGAAGTGGTCGCCGCTCGCCGGGGTCACCGTGCCGGGGTCGACGACGGTCACGCCCGGGTGGGCCGTGAACTCGATCCGCTCCTCGGCGCAGGCGCGCGCCAGCCGCTCCTCGCGCCGCCGCGCGTAGGCGCTCCAGTCGGCGCTGACGTGGATCGCGGCCGCCCCGCACTCGCGTGCCACCGCGACCGCCTCCCGCACCGGATCCCCCCGCCGGACGAACAGCCGCCCGCCCGCCCTGCGCAGCGACTCGTCGAGGTCGTGCAGCGCCTCGAGCATGAAGGCGACCCGGTTCGGGGCCGCGAACCGCGACCCCAGCAGGCGCTCGTCGAAGACGAAAAGCGGCACCACGCGCTCCGCCTTCGCGGCCGCGGCGAGGGCCGGGTGGTCGTGGACGCGGAGGTCCCGGTTGAAGAGCACGACGGCGGTCTCGATTGCCATATGGTCCTGAAATGGAGAACGGAGGGGGCGAGGAGAAGGATCAGCGCCACCCGGAGTCGGGCCGGGACGAGACCGAGGAGGAACGCCTCGACCGCAACCTCGGCGAGATGCTGCAGGAGCTGCGGGTCGCGCTCCCCGGCGTCCAGGTGCTCTTCGCCTTCCTGCTCGCGGTGCCCTTCCAGCAGGGCTTCGAAAAGATCACCCAGTTCCAGAAGGGCGCCTACTTCGGGACCCTCGTCTGCACGGCGATCTCGGCGGTGATGCTGATCTCGCCGACCGCCTACCACCGGATCACCTTCCGCTACCAGCAGAAGCGCCAGCTGGTCTTCTACGCCAACCGCTTCTCGATCGTCGGCCTCTTCTTCCTCGCGCTGGCGATGACCGGGGCGATCATGCTGGTCACCGACTACCTCTTCGGCAGCACGGCGACGATCCTGATGGTCGCCGTCACCGTCGTCTTCTTCGGCTTCTTCTGGTTCGGGCTGCCGCTGCGGCGCCGGTTCAGCCTCTCGGCCGGGCAGGAGCCTCTAGGCAAGCCCGAAAGCGACTGAGCTCCCGCTCGAGGTCGTCGAGGAAGGGCACCTGCGCCCCCTTCTCGCGCAGCAGGGCGAGGTCGGCTTCCCAGATCTCGAGCTTGAGCTCGACCGGGACCTTGAACTCGTCGCGGATCGCGTCGCCTTCGTCTTCGTAGGCGGCCCGCAGGGTGGTGACGTTGGTCAGCTTGTCGGCGCCGTAGATCGCCATCGCCTCCTCGCCGGCCGCCGCCACCCGTTCCCGGTGCTCGGCCTTGCGCTCGCGGTAGGACTCGATCGACTCGTCGTCGGTGAGGACGCCGACGATCCCCGCCACTCCTTCGCCGAACTTCTCCCGCAGCTCGTCGAGCGTGGTGTCGGAGTCCTCGACGACGTCGTGCAGCAGCGCCGCCGCCACCGCCTCCTCGCCGTAGCCCTGCTCGTCGAGGCGCGCGGCGACTGTGACCGGGTGTTCGATGTAGGGCATCCCGCCGCTGCCGTTGCGGACCTGGCCGGCGTGGTCGGCCCGCGCCTGCTCGAGCGCGCTCCGCACCAGCGGCGAGCGCTCGGCAGCTGCCTCGATCCTCTCGGCCGGGGACACGCGGCCAGACTAGATGACCCGGGAAGAGGACGCTTTAGACGGCCGCGGCCGCTTTGGCCGCCCGCGCCGGCAGCTCGAACTCGGCCCGCTCGGTGCCTAGCTCCAGTGTTCCGGGATCGCCGCCGAGGTCTACCCATTGCCGCTGCGTTTCGAGCGCGAGCGCGTCGAGCTGGTCGTCGGAGTGGAGCGGGTCGTGGTGGAAGAGCACGGTCCTCTCGGCGCCCGTCCGCCGGGCGAAGCTGAGTGCGTGGGAGGTCGCGGAGTGGCCCCAGCCGACGTGGTTCGGGTACTCGGCGTCGGTGTACTGGCCGTCGTGCAGCAGCAGGGAGGTGTCGCGGGCGAGGGCGAAGCCGGAGATCCAGTCCTCCTCGAGCTGCTGGAGGTCGGCGCCGAGGGCCGGCTCGTGGTCGGGGATGTAGGTGAGCGAGGAGTCGCCGTCGTCGATCCGGTAGCCGAGGGTGGGGCCGCGGTGGGTGACCGAGGCGGCGCGGATCCGGGCCGAGCCGATCTCCCACTCGCTCTCCGGGCAGTGGCGGAAGGAGACGTCGCAGGGCAGCTCGCGCACCTCGACCGGGGAGAGCGGCGCGGAGATGTAGCGGGCGATGCGGTCGCGCAGCGAGGCCTCCGGCGAGGCCGGGCCCCAGATCACGATCTCGGTCTGGGGGCGGAAGGCGGGCGCGAAGAAGACGAGGCCCTGGATGTGGTCGAGGTGGAGGTGGGTGAGGAGGATGTGGAGTCGGGTCGGCTCGTCGGGCAGGGCGAGGCCGAGGCAGCGGATCCCGGTGCCGGCGTCGAGGGCAAGCATCGAGCCGTCGGAGAGGGTGACGCCGACGCAGGAGGTGTTGCCGCCGTAGCGGATCGTTTCCGGCCCCGGGGCCGGGATCGACCCCCGCGTTCCCCAGAGCTTGACCTTCACGCCGGGCCGGCTCCGTTGCCGCTGGCCAGCGAGGGCCAGAAGACGGCGATCGCGCCCTGCGAGCCGTGGGGCGTCTGGATCGGGAAGGCGGAGACCTCGACGTCGTGCTCGGTGCCGTCGGTCGAGCGCACGGTCAGCTCGGCGTGGGCGGGGCGGCCGGCGCGGACCGCGGTGACCAGCGGCAGCTCGTCGTAGGGGATCGGCTCGCCCTGCTCGTCGAAGGGCCCGAACAGCGAGCCCCACTCATCCGCCCCGACCGTTCCCAGCTCCTCGAAGCGTTTGCCCAGCAGCATCCCGGCGGCCTCGTTGTAGAAGACCAGCAGCCCGCCCTCGTCGACGAGGAAGGCCGGCGTCGAGAGCGCCGACATCAGGTTGCGGGCAAGGATCAACTCCAAGGGTCTCTGCGTCACGAAAGACACTTTAGATCGTCAAGTTCGAACTGCCACTAAATGCCGGGTTTCAGCGCAGAGAGCCAAGAATGGGAGATTCGCCTTCTTCTTGTAGCAACGGAGTGACTTTCGTCACTTAGGTATCCCGGATTGGTGGGGGACAAACCTTGGGGCGGGCTGGGGGAGGAGTGGGAGGGGTCCTCCAGACACATCTCGCTTATGGCTCGCTGTTGAGTGTCTGGAAGACCCCTCCCACTCCTCCCGATCAGGCCGGTTTGTGGTCCGTCAGCCCGCGGCTTCGGCGCTTCTTAGGCCGCCTCTGGCCCAGGCGGTGAATAGGAGGGAGAGAGCTATGCCGATCGCAAAGGCTGCCGCGATTAGGACTGGTTCTCCTGAGATCAGGCCTCGGCCTGCCTCTAGGAGGGCGGTTATCGGGTTGATCGAGGCGATGGCGTGGATCCAGCCGCTTAGTAGGTCCAGGGGGACGTAGACGGGGGCTAGGAAGAGGATGAGGAAGGTTGGGAACTGCATTAGTGGGCCGCCTTGGATCGAGCGGACCCTCAGCGCGACTCCGGCCGCCCACATCGTTGCGGCGATGTTGACCAGGAGGGCGAGGACGTAGAGGGCGACGATTTCGCCGCTGCTGCCGGCGATCTCCATCCCCGCGACCAGCGCCACCGTCGTCAGCACCGCCCAGGTGACGAAGGCGCGGAAGATCGCCGCCAGGGCGTAGCCGAGGACGATGCCGCTGCGGTGGCCGGCGGCGAGCATGTAGCGGCGGCCGAAGCCGGTCTCGAAGTCGCGGGCCATCGCGAAGCCGGTGAAGACGCCGCCGAAGGCCGCCGACTGCAGCAGCACGAAGACGAACTGGAAGGCGGTGTAGCCGCTGGGGAAGTCGAAGCCCGGGACTTCGCCGATCGCCGCCAGGCCGCCGGCGAAGGAGACGAAGAAGAAGAGCGGGAACAGCAGCGCCGGGAACAGGAACGCCGGGTTGGTGAGGAAATTGTGGATGCTGCGCCAGGCCACGGCGCGAGCGACCGCGGAGAGGGGGGCGGGCTGCGCGTTCACGTCCGCACCAGCCTCGTCTTCAGGGCGCTGCTCGCGGCGGTCATCCCGATCGCCCCGATCGCGAGGGCGATCGCGAAGCCGAGCGCGAGCTGGCCGAGGTTCCAGCCTTCGATCAGCAGCGAGCGGATCGCCTCCAGCAGGTAGGTGACCGGGTTGACGCTGGCGATCGCGTGGAACCAGTCGGTCGTCAGCAGGTCGAGCGGCAGGGTCATCGCCGAGAGGAAGAGGAAGACGAAGAAGACCGGGAAGAGGCCCTGGACCGCCTCGCCGGAGCCGAAGCGCAGAGCGGCGAAGAGGCCGATCGTGCCGAAGGCGACGGTGATCGTGACCGAGAGGAGGACGAGGACGAGGGCGCCGGCGGCGCCGGCCGCGAGGTCGGCGCCGGCAATCAGCCCGACGC
This sequence comes from uncultured Actinomycetes bacterium, assembly GCA_963779815.1. Taxonomy (GTDB): domain Bacteria; phylum Actinomycetota; class Thermoleophilia; order Solirubrobacterales; family 70-9; genus VAYN01. The sequence continues at coordinate 1,119,732 of CAVZZR010000001.1, forward strand.
TGAGGTAGACGACCGCCTGCACGAGGCCGAGGACGACGGCGCCGGCCAGCAGGCCGCTGAGCAGCGCCGCGCCGCGCAGCGGCGTCAGCGCCAGGCGGTTGAGGAAGCCGGTCTCGATGTCGCGGGCGAGGTCGGTCCCCGAGTTCATCACCGAGAAGAGGGCGCCCTGGAGGAAGGGCACCGCGAGGATGAAGGTGAGGTAGGAGTCGGTCGGGAAGCCCGGGAGGTTGGTCGCGTCTTTGAGCCCGCCGGCGTTGACCGCGAGGAGGAACATCGGGAAGACGATCGCGGGGACGATCTGCGCCGGCTGTCGCAGGGTCCGCAGGACCGAGCGGTGGGCGAGCTGGCCGATCTGGTTGCGGAGGCTGGTGCTCAAGCCGGGGCCACCGCCTCGGTCTCGCCGGCCTCCGGCTCGGCCTCCTCGTCGCCGGCCCCCTCGAGCGAGCGGCCGGTCTTGGCGAGGAAGACGTCGTCGAGGGAGGGGGCGTGGAGCTGCAGGTGCTCGATCGCGATCTGCTCGGCGTCGAGCGCCCGCACCACCTCGGCCAGCTGCGACTCGCCGCCTTCGAGGCGGACGGCGACCGCGCGCGGGGAGGAGCCGGCCCCCTCGCCGAAGCGGCCGAGGACGGCGGTCATCCGGTCGCGATCGTCATCGGAGCGGGGGATCGCTTCGACGGTCGGGCGGCCGATCTCCGCCTTCAGCTCGGCCGGGGTGCCCTCGGCGACGAGGTGGCCGTGGTCGATGATCCCGACCCGGGCGGCGAGCGCGTCGGCCTCCTCGAGGTACTGGGTCGTGAGGAAGACCGTGACCCCGTCCTCGGCGGCGAGCCGCGCGACCTCCTCCCAGAGCGCGGTGCGGCTCTGGATGTCGAGGCCGGTGGTCGGCTCGTCGAGGAAGAGGATGCGCGGCCGGTGGGCGAGGGCGAGCGCGAGGTCGAGGCGCCGTTTCATCCCGCCCGAGTAGCCGCCGACCTTGCGGTCCGCCGCGTAGGCGAGGCCGACCCGCTCCAGCAGTTCGTTGCTGCGCGCTTCGCGCTCGCGCTTGGCGAGGCCGTGGAGGGCGGTCTGCAGGCGCATGTGCTCGCGGCCGGTCAGGAGGGGGTCGAGGGCGGCCTCCTGGAGGGCGGCGCCGATCGTCGCCCGCACCTGCGGCCCTTCCTCGACGACGTCGAAGCCGCCGACGCGGGCGGTGCCGGCGGTGGGAGGGAGGAGCGTGGTCAGCATCAGGACGGTGGTCGACTTGCCGGCGCCGTTGGGGCCGAGGAAGCCGTAGATCTCGCCCTGCGCGACCTCGAGGTCGATCCCGTCGACCGCCCGCGGCCCGTTCTTGAACTCGCGGACGAGCCCCTCGACTTCGATCCCGCCCCTACTGCCGTCACTCATCTCGAACTCCAGACCGGTTGCTTGCCAAACTCGAAAGTTGAGGCTAGCAAAATTTGAGATACTCTAATTTCCATGAAAACCGGTAACATCAGCGCAAAGGGGGACCTGGCAGCCAGTGCCTGGGGGCTCCTTGTGGGCCTGGTTTATCCGCCGCCCTTCCTCGCAATCGCCCGAGAATTCGACCTCCGTCCCTCGACCTTCGCGGCCCTGCGGGCGCTCGAGCAGCCGCGGACGATGGGCGAACTCGCCCAGGTTCTGCACTGCGACAACTCCAACGTCACCGGCATCGTCGACAGCCTCGAAGACAAGGTGCTCGCGGTTCGCAAACCCTCGGAGATCGACCGGCGCATCAAGGTGGTCGAGCTGAGCGGGCAGGGCGAGGCTCTGCTCAGGCGCCTGAAGCGCGAGGTCGCCAAGCCACCGGCCTGGGTGAAGAACCTCTCCGACGCCGACCAGGAGGCGCTGCGCGAGATCCTCGAGCGAGCCGTCGAGACCCAGCAGCCACCCGACGGCTGAGCGCGAAACCGCGCAAAGGCGTAGAACTCCCGTCCCGATGCGCGAGCGGACCCGCACCTATTCCCTGGCGATGAACGTCAACAGGCCGGTCGCCTGGTGGGGCCGGCTGCAGGTCGAGGGGCTGGAGACGGTGCCCGAGCAGGGGCCGTTGCTGATCCTCGGCAACCACGACAGCCATTGGGATCCGGTCATGGTCGGCATCGCCGCCTTCAAGCGACGGCAGATCCGTGCCCTCGCCAAATCGGAGCTCTGGGACGTGCGCGGCCTCGCCCCGGTCCTCGACGGGATGGGCCAGATCCCGATCCAGCGCGGCAAGGGGGACAAGGACGCCCTGGCGAAGGCGATCGAGACCCTGCGCGCCGGCGCCTGCATCGGCGTCTTCCCGGAGGGCACCCGCTCCAAGCGGCAAGGTTCTGCGCGCCCGCAGCGGCGTCGGCCGCCTCGCCCTCGAGGTGCCGGAGGCGCACGTCACCCTGGTCGCGATCGAGGGCACGACCGAGCTCACCAGCTTCCCCCGACGCCCCCGACTCCGCATCCGCTTCTTCAATCCCGTCGGCGGCCAGCCGCGTCCCGACGAGGATCCGGGTGACCTCTCCGCCCGCCTCCTCTCCGAGATCCGCGAGCTCGTCCCACCCTCGCTCTCCTACCGCAAGCGCGCCAAGCTCAGCGGCGTCAGCGAAGACTGAATGACCTCTCCGAACTTTGGGTCCCTATAGGCACCCAAACTTCGGAGAGGTGAAGCCTCAGTCCTCGGGCTCTTGGCCGTTGGGCTGGAGGGCGTACCACTCGGCGCCGAACTGGTCGATGTCGTTGCCGTTGGCTTCGCCCGGCGTCGTGTCGCCGGCGTAGGTGTAGAGGGGCTAGCCGTTGTAGGTGACCTGGACCGTCCCGTCCGTGCGCTCGGTCGTGCCGAGCATGCTGCGCTCGGCGGGACCCTGGGCCTGGGGATTGCCTTCGGTCAGGAGCGGGGGCCAGGCCGCGGCGCAGGCGCCGTAGCAAGCCGACTTCGAACCCTTGTCCTTGTGGAAGTCGTAGAGGGTGAGGCCTTGGGAGGTGACGAGGACCGTGCCCAGGTCGCCGACCTTCGCCGCCGAGACGATGCCGTCGCCACCGCTCGCGGCTTCGCTCCCTTTCCCGTAGCCGCCTTTCGCGCTCGCTTCGGTGGTTTCCTCGTTCGCCGCCGGCTTGCCGCCGCTGCCCTTGCCGCCATAGGCGCCGCCACTGCTCGAGTCGCTGCCGCCGCCGCAACCGGCGACCACCAAGGCCGCGACCACGAGCAAGGCGAGCGCATATTTGAACCTGCTCACGTCGCTTCCTCCTTGTTTTCGATCTGGACGGCCGCCACCGGTGAATTGACGGGGGCGACGAACGTTCGCTTGCCGGTGTCGACGACGACCGCCCGCGTCCGCGAGAGGTCGAGGGCCGAGCTGAGGACTGCGTCGGAGTCGTCGCCCCAGCGGTAGCGGAAGGTCCCGGCCGGATACGAGGCCCCGTTCGGCCCCCGTAGCCAGACCCGGCAGAGGGTGCCCGAGGGAACCCCGTGCACGTACATATGGATCTCGGTGCCGTAGGCGTGCGGCTCCAGAGTCGCGTCGATCGTGATGCCAGCGGGCAGGTCGGCGAACCTGACCTGCTGCTCGGGCCCGGCGCCGCCGCCGCCCCCGAAGACGAAGAGGAGGAGGACCGCCGCGACCGCTGCCGCCGTCGCCCCGCCGAGCGCAAAGCCGCCGAAGAGCCTCCGCCGCCGCCGCTTCTCGCCCCGCTCGCGCTCGGCCGCGATCGTCGCCGCGACACGCCGCCCCAGCTCCGGCGGCGGCTGTGGCGCCGGCCCGAAGCGCGCCGGGTCGGCGTGCGGGAGCATCAGCGCGACCGGCCGCAGGCTCGCCAGCTCCTCCCGGCACTGAGGGCAGCCGTCCAGGTGCGCCTCCAGCCCGGCCCGCTCGTCGCCCTCCAGGTGCCCCAGCGCATACGCGCCCAGCAGCTCGCGCCACTCGCGGCAGTCGTTCCTAGTCTTCATAGCCCATCTCCTCGAGCACGACCCGCAGCGCCCGCAGCCCGTAATAGACGCGGCTCTTCACGGTCCCCTCCGGCACCCCGAGCTCCTCCGCCACCTCCGCGTAGGGACGGCCGCGGTAGTAGGTCTCGACGATCACCCGCCGGTGGTCGTCGCCGATCCGCCGCATCGCCTCCTCCACCTGCCAGGCGGTCAGCGCCTCGTCCAGCGGCTCGACGCTCGGCTCGACCCCGCCCTCGGCGACGCCCGGCCGCACCGCCCGCGCCCGCCCCAGGTCGATGACCACGTTGCGGAGGATCGCGAACAGCCAGGTCCGCAGCGACCCGATCTTCGGGTCGAACCGATCCCCCGCCCGCCAGGCGCGGACGAAGGTCTCCTGCACGGCCTCTTCGGCGAGGCCGGAATCGCCCAGCGAACGGACCGCGAAGCCGTACAGCTCGCCGGAGTGGGCGGCGTAGGCCTCGCGGACGTCTCGCTCGCGGCTGAGCGCGCCCCGGGTCGAAGTTCCAAGCTGGATCATCCGACCCGGCATACGCTCCCCGGCAGCGCCGGGTTCAAATACCTCTCAGAGAGGGCCCTATTCGAGTTTTCCGATCTTGAAGATTTTCGTCCCGCAATCGGGGCAGACACCCTGGATCGCCGGGCGACCGTTCTTCATCGTCACCTGTTTGGCGTCCTTGATCTCGACCTTCTTGCGCTCTTTGACGCAGTAACCCTCAGGCATGAAGGGGCCCTCCTTTCGCTGCCGCCGACGGCAGATCTCGCTTTCCGAGCGAGGTGGATTGAGGCGAATGTAACGCAGGTCCATGGACGGTGCCGCGAGACTTCGTGCGAAATCGCACAAAACGCCCGCGGTCAGCGTCAACTACCCTGCCCCCGCAGTCTCAAGCCCTTCCCAAGCCTTCAAGGAGATAAGGAATGCCCGAAGCAGTCATCGTCGACACCATCCGCACGCCGATCGGCCGTGCCTTCAAGGGCTCGCTGGCCCAGTTGCGGCCCGAGGAGATGGGCGCCTTCGTCGTCGACCAGCTGCTCGAGCGCAACCCCGAGGTCGACCCGGCCCTGATCGAAGACGTCTTCTGCGGAGTCGGCATGCCGCAGGGCCTCGAGGCCTTCAACATCGCCCGCATCGTCTCGCTGCTCTCGCGAGAAGCTGCCGCAGGAGGTCAACGGGGTCACCGTCTCCCGCTACTGCTCCTCCAGCCTCGACGCGATCCGTCACGCCGGCAACGCGATCAAGGCCGGCGAGGGCGACGCCTACCTCGCCGTCGGGGTCGAGTGGGTGAGCCGCTTCAACGAGCGCACCGAGCCCGCCGGCGCCGACGACCGCAACCCCAACCTGATCGGCGAGAACGGCCAGCCCAACGCCTACATCGACATGGGCATCACCGCCGTCAACGTCGCCAAGAAGTACGAGGTCAGCCGCGCCGACATGGACAAGTTCGCGCAGCGCTCCCAGGAACTCGCCGTGCGCTCCCAGGAAGACGGCTTCTTCGACCGCGAGATCGTCCCGGTCAAGCTCGCCGGACGGCACCGAGGTCGAGCAAGGACGACGGCCCCCGCGCCTCCTCGACCCTGGAGAAGCTCTCCGAACTGCCGGAGGCCTTCGGCGGCGGCGGCGTCACCGCCGGCAACTCCTGCCCGCTCAACGACGGCGCCGCCGCGGTGCTGCTGATGAGCGACAGCAAGGCCAAGGAGCTGGGCCTGACCCCGCGCGCCCGGATCATCACCGCCGCCACCTACGGCAACGAGCCGGAGCTAATGGGCGTCGCCCCGATCGGCGCGATCAAGAAGGTGCTCGACCGCGCCGGGATGACGATCGACGACGTCGACGCGGTCGAGCTGAACGAGGCCTTCGCCGCCCAGGTGATCCCGATCATGGCCGAATGCGGGATCGACGAAGAGAAGCTCAACACCCACGGCGGCGCGATCGCCCTCGGCCACCCCTTCGGGATGACCGGCGCCCGGATCATGGGCACGCTGCTCAACGTGATGGAGACCGACGACCAGCAGGTCGGCCTGGAGACCATGTGCGTCGCCGGCGGCCAGGGCAAGGCAATGCTCGTCGAACGCCTCAACTAGAGCAGCGATTGGTGAGTTGTGGGGGCTATGACCCCTACAACTCACCAAGCAGCAGTTAGGGTCGACTCGTGGAGACGCTGCTCTACGAGGCCGAGGGGCGGGTCGCGCGGATAACGCTCAACCGGCCCGAGCGGGGGAACGGGATCACGCCGCGGATGCCGGTCGAGCTGGCCGAGTGCGTCGAGCGGGCGAACCTCGACCCGGAGGTGCACGCGATCGCCCTGGCCGGCAACGGCACGCGGCTTCTGCGGCGGCTACGACCTCGTCGCCTCGGCCGAGGGCGAGATGAGCGAGCTGGGGCGAGGGCGAGCGCGCCGCCGCCTGGCTCGCCGCTCGACCCGGCGGCGATCGCCGCCAACCATGCGCCGGAGTAGCAACTGGGACCCGGTCACCGACTACCAGTTCATGTGCGCGCAACGTGCGCGGCTTCATGAGCCTCTTCCACTCCGAGAAGCCGGTGCTCTGCAAGGTCCACGGCTACTGCGTCGCCGGCGGCACCGACATGGCGCTCTGCTCGGACCTGCTGGTGATCGCCGAGGACGCCAAGATCGGCTACCCGCCGGCCCGCGTCTGGGGCTCGCCGACGACGGCGATGTGGGCGAGCCGGCTGGGGCCGATGCGGGCCAAGCGCCTGCTGCTGACCGGCGACTCGCTGACCGGCGCCGAGGCGGCGGAGTGGGGGCTGGCGACCGAGGCGGCGCCCGCCGGCGCGAGCTCGACGAGCGCTTCGAGCGCCTGCTCGAGCGGGTCGCGCGGATGCCGATCAACCAGCTGGTGATGATGAAGCTGCTCGTCAACCAGACGCTCCACGCCCAGGGCCTGCACCCAGACGCAGGTCCTCGGCACCTTCTTCGACGGCGTCGCCCGCCACACCGAGGAGGGCCACGCCTTCGTCCGCCGCGCCGCCGAGGCCGGCTTCCGCGAGGCGGTCCGCGAGCGCGACGAGCCCTACGGCGACCACGGCCTCGAAGGGTTCGGCCTCGACCGGTAGGGGTTGCCCCGACGAATAGGCTGCCGCCACGATGAGCGACTCGCCGCACCCGAGCTCGACGATCACCCCGGAGACCGTCCGCGCCTTCCTCCCCGGCAGCTTCCCCGGCGACCTCGGGATCGAGCCGCTCGAGATCGAGGACTCGCACGCCCGCGGCGCCATCGTCGTCGACAGCCGCCACCTGCACCCCGGCGGCTTCGTCCACGGCGGCGTCTGGACCGCGCTCGGCGACACCGTCGCCGCCTGGTCGACCTTCCGCAACATCCCGCCCGGCCACAACTTCACGACGATCGAGCTGAAGCTGAACGTCTTCGCCGCCGGCCTCCTCGGCGACGAGATCGTCGCCCGCGCCGAGCCCCTCCACGTCGGCAGCAGCACGGTCGTGATCGAGGTCCGGATCGAGCGCCGCCGCGAGGGCAAGGAGCCGCGCTGGCGGCCAACCTGATCGTCACCCAGTTCGTGCTGCCGCCGGCAGACTGAACGATGGCGAGAGGGCGGCACCCCCAGACCCATCAACGCATCGAGGATGCGGGCGCTCGACCTGCGCTTCGCGGTCGTTCACCAGCACTGGATCGGAGAAGGGGAGAAGTCGGTCGTCCGCAACATCCCGGTCGATGTCGCGAATCCGAGCTGGCCGATGGCTGACTGCCATGTCCCCTACACCTCTTTCGTCCCCCTGAGGCCAGGCGACGTGGCAGAGGACGGCGGCGGATTGGGCCTGGTGAAGATTCACGGACGGAAAATCGGCTGCCGCGACCGCTTGGTCGTCCACGTCTCCGGTTCGATGCCAGACGTCGCCGAGACCTTCGTCGAGCGGCGCCCCTTCGATCTCCCCGAGGCTGTGACGGATCGCGCCTGGGGACGGATCCACCTGCGCTATGGCACCGACTCGAAGACCTGGGGCGGCTGGGAGAGCTTCGATGGCTGAGCTGCCCGACGAGGTCGCCTATGTCTTCGGCTATGGCTCGTTGGTGGCGGTGAGGGACGAGGTGTCGCTCGGGGGTCAGGCTTGGGCCGCGGTCCCCGGCCGCCTCCGGGATCGGCGGCGCTATTGGGGGGCGGCGATGAACAACTGGGAAGCGACCCCGTTGGAGAAGCATTTCGTCGACCCCGACAGCGGCGAGCAGCCGCGGATCCGCGTCGCCTACCTGGATATAGACGACGATCCGGGTTCCGCCGTCAACGGCCTCGCGATCCCCGTCGACGCCGGCCGCCTGGCTGAATTCGACGTGCGCGAGGTCAACTACCTTCGCGTCGACGTCAGTGAGTCGTTCGAACCGGCGCTGCCCCGGCGGGTCTTCGCCTATCGCGCCACCGAGGAGGCGCGCGACCGCTGTCGCCGGCACCAGCCAGATGCCGAGGTCTTCGTCAGCCGTGACTACGTGGCCGCGGTCAGGCGAGCCTTCGAAGAGCTCGGCCAGGGCCAGCTGGAGGAGTACGAGCGCAGCACGGAGCCGCTCGACTTCCCGGAACGCCACCTCCGACTCGTGTACCCCCCGCCGGCAGGGGAAAGGCCCGCCTACTGAGGCTGTCCGGCCTCCACCCGTTCCTCCGGCACTTCCAGCCGTTCGATCTGCGGCAGTCTCCAGAGCACGCTGGCGATCGTCAGGCCGATCGCGCCGAGAGCAGCGCCAGGAACCATTCGGCCCGCGGTCGAGCAGCTCCATGTCGAAGAAGTCGCGCAGCGGCGGGAGCGCGAGGATGCCGGCGTAGAGGCCGCCGAGCGCCGACGACCATCGCCAGCATGTAGCTCTGGATCGCGATGTGCTCGCGGCCGGGGCCGCGCTCGAGCAGCAGGATGAAGGCGAGGCCGAGCACGATCAGGGTCGTCGTCGCCGCGGTGCGCCCTGCCTCGAGGCTGCCGCCGGCGACGGTGTCGACGAGGAAGAAGGAGAGGATCGAGGCCGAGCGCGGTGGCGACCCCGGCCGGGACCGCGAAGGCGGCCAGCGCCCGCAGCAGGCGGCCGCGGTAGAGCGGCCCGTCCGAGGGCGCCAGGGCGAGGACGAAGGAGGGGATGCCGATCGTCAGCAGCGCGGCCAGGGTGAGGTGGCGGGGGAGGAAGGGGAAGGCGAAGCCGGGCACCGCGACGAGCAGGATCAGGGTCGCCGCGTAGACGGTCTTGGTCAGGTAGAGGCGGCCGAGGCGGTGGATGTTGCGGGCGATCCGCCGCCCCTCGCCGACCGCCTCCGGCAGCCGCGCGAACTCGTCTTTGAGCAGGACGACGTCGGCGACCCCCTTGGTCACCTGGTCGCCGGAGCCCATCGCCACCGCCATCCGCGCCCGCTTCAGCGCCGGCACGTCGTTGACGCCGTCGCCGATCATCGCCACGTAGCGGCCGGCGGCGACCAGCGCCGCGACCAGCGCCTTCTTCTGCTCCGGCTTGATCCGGCAGAAGATCGTGTTCGCGAGCGCCGCCTCGCGCCAGGCCCTCGGGGTCGTCGGGCAGGTCGGGGCCCTCGACCACGCCGGCGTCGCGCGGGACCCCGACCGCGTAGGCGACGGCGGTCACGGTCGCCGCGGCGTCGCCGGAGATCAGCTTCAGGTCGACTTCCTGCTCGCGCATGAAGGCGATCGTCTCGGCCGCGTCGGGCCGCAGCGTCTCCTCCAGCACGACCAGCGCCAGCGGCGTCAGCCGCGGCGCGCGCCGGCGCGCGCCGGGTCGGCCGGCAGCGCCTCGCTCGGTCTGCGCCGAAGGCGACGACGCGGCGCCCGGCCGCGGTCTCCTCCTCGAGCTTGCTGGGCGAGCGCCGGCGGCAGGGTCAGCGCGCCGGCCTCGGTGAGCACGTCGGGCGCGCCGAGCACGTAGGTCGTGGCGCCGCCGCCGCCGGCGAGCGCCAGCGCCGCTCCACTTCCACTCCGAGGAGAAGGGGACCTCGGCGCTGACCGGCGCCGCCTCGGCCGGGAAGCGCTCGGCGATCGTCTCCAGGGTCCGGTTGCGGTCGCCGGCGCTGGCGGCGAAGCGGCCCAGCGCCGCCGGCGCCGGCCGCCGGGTCGACCCCGTCGGCGAACTCGACCGCGGCCAGCCGCAGCTCGCCCGTCGGTCAGGGTGCCGGTCTTGTCGACGCAGATCGTGTCGACCGCGGCGAGGCTCTCGCTCGCGCTCATCTGCTGGACCAGCGTGTCGCGGCTGCGCCAGCCGCACCGCGGCGACCGCGAAGGTGACGCTCATCAGCAGCACCAGGCCCTCGGGGATCAGCGTCACCAGGCCGGCGGTCGCCGTCTGCGCCGCCTCGTGCGAGCGCCGACGCTGCGGAGCTTGAGGCTGAGGATCAGGATCGCCGCCAGCGGCAGCATCACGTAGGTGCGAGGCGACGATCACCCGGTTGACCTCCTCCTGCAGCGGCGAGGGCGGGTGGCGGAAGGCGTTCGCCTCGCCGGCGAGGCGGCCGGCGTAGCTCTCGCTCGCGCACCGCGTCGACCACGTAGTGGCCGGAGCCGGAGACGCAGAAGGAGCCGGAGAGGACGCGGTCGCCTCCGTCCTTGCGGATGCCGTCGGCCTCGCCGGTCAGCAGCGACTCGTCGAGCGGTCATGCCGCGGCTGGCGATCACCTCGCCGTCGGCGACCAGCTGGTCGCCCGGGCCGACCGCGACGACGTCGCCCGGGGACGACCTCGGTCGCCAGCAGCTCGACGACCTCGCCGTCGCGGACGACCCGGGCGTGGGGGGCGACGAGCACCGCCAGCTCGTCGAGCGTCGCCTTCGCCTTCAGCTCCTGGCGGATGCCGATGTAGGAGTTGACGACCGCGATCAGGCCGAAGATCGAGTCGGCGTAGAGGCCGAGCCCGAGGTCGAGGACGAAGAAGACGCCGATGATCGCGTTGAAGAGGGTGAAGACGTTGCCGGCGACGATGCTCGAGGTCGAGCGCGAGGAGGTCTCCGGCGGCGGCCCGAGCTTGCGCAGCCGCGCCGCCGCCTCGGCGCTGCGAGAGGCCCTGGTCGGCGGATGCGGCTGGCCGTTGCCCATCGGCGCCTATTCAATAGGGTCGGGATCGGATGGCGCTGAAGCTCGGACTCAACCTCGGCTACTGGGGGATCGGGCCCGGCCGGCGAGGAGGCGCTGGAGGTCGTCCAGGCGGCCGAGGGGCACGGCTACGAGTCGGTCTGGGCGGCCGAGTCCTACGGCTCCGACGTGGTCAGCGTGCTCGCCTGGCTGGCGGCGCAGACCGAGACGATCAACCTCGGCGCCGCGATCATGCAGGTGCCGGCGCGGCCGCCGGCGGCGGCGGCGATGGCCGGGGCGACGATCGACAAGCTCTCCGGCGGCCGCTTCCTCTTCGGCTTCGGCCCCTCCGGGCCGCAGGTCTCCGAGGGCTGGTACGGCGTCCCCTACGCGAAGCCCTGGGGGCGGACCCGCGAGTACATCGAAGTGGTGCGCGAGATCATCGCCCGCGAGGGCCCGGTCGAGCACCAGGGCGAGCACTACGACGCTGCCGCTGCCCGGCGGCGAGGGCAAGGCGCTGAAGCTCAACTTCCACCCGCTGCGCAACGAGATCCCGGTCTTCGTCGGCGCGATCGGCCGCAAATCGGTCGAGATGGCGGCGGAGATCTGCGACGGCTGGATCCCGATCTTCTTCAGCGTCGACGCCTTCGAGGCGACCTGGGGCGAGCACCTCGAGGCCGGCTTCGCCAAGGGCGGCCGCAGCCGCTCCGACCTCGAGATCTAGCCCCTCGCTGCAGGTGGCGATCGACGGCGACCTGGAGGCGGCGCAAGAACGTGGTCAAGGCCGGCCTGCGTCCTCTACTTCGGCGGCATGGGCAGCCGCAAGACCAACTTCTACGTCGACCTCGCCCACCGCTTCGGCTTCGGCGAGGTCGCCGACGAGGTCCAGCGCCGCTTCCAGGACGGCGACCGCGGCGGCGCCTTCGAGGCGATGCCCGACGAGATCGTCGACGGCGACCTCGCTGGTCGGCACCGAGGCCGAGGTCGCCGAGCGGGTCGAGCGCTTCCGCGGCGCCGGCATCGACCGCCTGATCGTCTCCCCGGTCCACGTGGAGCGCCGATCAGCGCCTGCACACGCTCGAGCGGCTGGCCGCGATGGCAGGGGTCGGCGCACGCCGGCTGGCCCTTTCCCATAACCTTCCGCGCCGCGGGTATGAAGATCGGAGTGCCGAAAGAGACCGCCGAAGGGGAGCGCCGGGTCGCGCTGGTCCCCGACGTGGTCAAGTCGCTGAAGCGCAACGAGCACCTCGACGTGCTCGTCGAGCGCGGGGCCGGCGAGGCCGCCGGCCACCCCGACGCCGCCTACGAGGAGGCCGGGGCCGAGCTGGTCGACGGCCGAGGCCGCCTGGGGCGCCGACGTCGTCCTCCACGTCGCCGTGCCGAGCGCCGAGGAGATCGGCAAGCTGAACGTCGGGCCAGGTCCTGATCTCCCACCTCAACCCCTGGGTCGCGGCCGAGACCAACAAGGCGCTGGCCGCCGCCGGCGTCACCGCCTTCGCGATGGAGGCGATCCCGCGCACGACCCGCGCCCAGGCGATGGACGCGCTCTCCTCGCAGGCCGCCGCCGCCGGCTACGCGGCGATGCTGATCGCCGCCCGCGAGTCGGGCCGCTTCTTCGGGATGATGACCACCGCCGCCGGCACCGTGCCGCCGGCCAAGGTCCTGGTCCTCGGCGCCGGCGTCGCCGGCCTGCAGGCGGTCGCCACCGCCAAGCGCCTCGGCGCGATCGTCACCGGCTTCGACATCCGCCGCGCCGCCTGGGAGCAGATCGCCTCGCTCGGCGGCCGGCCGCTGGAACTGGACTTCATCCCCGACGCCGAGGGCGAGGGCGGCTACGCGCGGCCGCTGACCGACGAGGAGAACGAGCAGGTGCGCGACGCGCTCGACCGAGAACGCCGCGAAACAGGACATCATCGTCACCACCGCCGCGATCCCCGGCCGGCCGGCGCCGCTGCTGATCACCGCCGAGGCGGTCCGCAAGATGGCGCCCGGCTCGGTGATCGTCGACCTCGCCGCCGAGACCGGCGGCAACTGCGAGCTGACCCAGCCCGGGCGAGACCGTGGTCGAGGGCGGGGTCAAGGTGATCGGCCCGCGCAACCTCGCCCTCCGAGATGCCGGCGCCGGCCTCCCAGCTCTACGCCAAGAACCTCGAGAACCTGCTCGGCCTGATCGTCGGCGAGGAGGGCGAGCTCGAAGGTCGACTTCGAGGACGACATCATCGCCGCCGCCTGCATCACCCAGGGCGGGCGAGATCAAGAACGAGAGGGCCGCCGGGAGGGACGACGATGAGCCTGATGACCGAGATCACGATCTTCGTGCTCGCCGTCTTCGTCGGCTTCGAGGTGATCTCGAAGGTGCCGACGACCCTGCACACGCCGCTGATGTCGCAGACCAACGCGATCCACGGCATCGTCATGCTCGGCGGCCTGATCGTCGTCGGCTACGCCAACGACGGGCTCGAGTACGTGATCGGCACGATCGCCATCGCCTTCGGCGCGATCAACATCGTCGGCGGCTTCATGGTCACCGACCGGATGCTCGGCATGTTCTCGCAAAAAGCCGAAACCGAAGGCCGAGGCGCTGACGGGAAGGGCGGCGGCTCCTGATGATCGAGGCCGTGCTGAAGCCCGGTGGCGACGCCGCCACCGCGCTCTACATCGTCGCCTTCTCGCTGTTCATCATCGGGATCAAACAGCGGCACCCACCCGACCACCGCCAAGCGCGGCAACCTGATCGCCGCCGTCGGCATGGCGGTCGCCGTGGTCACCACCCTGCTGCTCGACGGGATCGGCAACTGGGGCCTGATCGTCCTCGGCCTCGGGATCGGCTCGGCGATCGGCGTCATCGCCTCGATCCGGGTGCAGATGACCGAGATGCCGCAGATGGTCGCCCTCTACAACGGCGTCGGCGGCGGCGCCGTCGCCCTGATCGCCTGGTCGGAGATCCGCCACGGGATCTCGCTCGGCGAGGACTGTCCCGCTGGACTCGCTGATCCCGATCCTCTTCGCCGGCGATCGTCGGCTCGGTCTCCTTCTGGGGCTCGAACATCGCCTTCGCCAAGCTCCAGGACCTGATCCCGACCCGGCCGATGGCGGTGCCCGGGCCAGCAGGTGATCAACGCCGTCCTGCTGCTCGGCGATCGTCGCCATCTGCGTCGTCCTCGCGGTCGACAACGAGTCGCCCTCGCAGGGCCTCTTCATCCTGCTCCTCGTCGCCGCGGCGATCCTCGGCAACCTCGTCGTGCTGCCGATCGGCGGCGCCGACATGCCGGTCGTGATCTCGCTGCTGAACGCCTTCACCGGCCTCTCCGCGGCGGCCGCCGGCTTCGCCCTGGACAACGTCGCGCTGATCGTCGCCGGCACCCTGGTCGGCTCCTCGGGAACGATCCTCACCCTGGAGATGGCGACGGCGATGAACCGCTCGGTCGCCAACATCCTCTTCGCCGGCTTCGGCGGCGCCCCCTCGGGCGGCGGCGGCGGGACGGGCGAGGAGCGGCCGGTCACGTCTCGATCGGCGCCCAGGACGCGGCGATCAAGCTCGCCTACGCCGACTCCGTCGTCATCGTCCCCGGCTACGGCCTCGCCGTCGCCCAGGCCCAGCACGCGATCAAGGAGGTCGCCGACGAGCTCGAGAAGCGCGGGGTCACGGTCAACTACGCGATCCACCCGGTCGCCGGCCGCATGCCCGGCCACATGAACGTCCTCCTCGCCGAGGCCGACGTCGCCCTACGAGAAGCTCAAGGAGATGGAGGACATCAACCCGGAGATGCCGCGCACCGACGTCGCCGTCGTCGTCGGCGCCAACGACGTCACCAACCCGGCGGCGAAAAACGACCCCGACTCGCCGATCGCCGGGATGCCGATCATCGAGGTCTCCGAGGCCCAGCGAGGTGATCGTGATCAAGCGCTCGCTCAGCCCCGGCTTCGCCGGCATCGACAACGACCTCTTCTACGAACCGAACACCTCGATGCTCTTCGCCGACGCCAAAGCGGCCGCGGCGGAAATCGCCGCGGAGATCGGCAACCTCTAGCGCCGTCGCGTTGCGCAGGGCTGCGCATGCTGCTGGGGTACACAGACGAGTCCTACGCGAGAGGTGGGCGGTATTGGCTGGCCGTTGCCTTGGTCCCGGCGGACAAGATCCCTCAGCTGACCATCGATATCCGCCAGGTTCCCGGGATTCTTCCCGCGGAGCACGCTCTCACCGCCACGGCCGAGCTGCACGGACACGCTCTGTTTCATGGCACCAAGGGATTCAGCCCTCTTAAGGAGCTGACCGATCTTCGCATCCGTCTTTACCGGCGTGGCCTTCAGGCACTGGTCACGGCGGCAACCGACGTGCTCTTTGTGGGGGTGGAGTGGAGCGACCCCGCGTTCCCTGCTGACCTCAACCTGCACCGCATGCGGGCGATCCAGGGGATGCTCCCGGTCGTGGAGGACCGCGTGAAGCGGTTGCGCGAGCACTGCCTGCTGATCGCCGACGAGGAGGAGACGACGCGCCGGGAGTTCGCCGCTGCGGTGCGGGACCACAAGCGATGCTGCATCGAGGATTGCGGGGAGTGCCGGATCGTCGACAACGTCTTGTTTGTCGACAGCCGTGACAGCCCCGGGGTGCAGGCAGCTGATCTCGCTGCCTATTTGCATCACCGAATAGATAGCGCAAGGGACGGCAGCTCACGCGCCCGAGCGGCCAATCGCAGGCTTTACGCGGTCATGGAGGGATGCGGGGTGCATTCGCATGTCCTCGACGCCCCAGCGGTGGAAGATCGAGTTCCCGCCGGGGTCCTCTAGACGCACGAAGAGCCGCTCGAAAGCGGCTCAACGGCGGGCAATGCACGATCGAGTCATGCGATTGCAGGACGAGTGTAGCGCGGCCATCCCCCGCATTCAACCGCTCCTAGATGTAAGACCCGATCACGTTGTTCAGCTCGGCAAGGCGAGCCCCGGGCGGCCTGTGACTGAGAGAGCCGTGCGGTCGGCGCCAGTTATAGAACTCCAGCCAGCCGGATAGGGCCGCGGTGCGCTCGGCGGAGTCCCGGTAGATCGCCCCGTATGCCCAGCCGCCAAGCATCGTGCGGATGAAGCGCTCGGCCTTGCCGTTGGTGCGCGGCCGGTAGGGGCGGGTGCGGATGTGGCGGATGCCCAGCGCCCGGCAGGCGATCGCATGGGCGATCGAGACGTAGGCGGGCCCGTTATCGGTCATCACCCCCTCGACCTCGATGCCGTGGGCGGCGTAGAAGGCGACGGCGCGCCTCAGGAAGCTGATCGCCGTTCTCGCCTTCTCGTCGGGGAGGACCTCGACGTAGGCGAGGCGGGTGGCGTCGTCGACGCAGACGTGGACGAACTCCCAACCGGCGCCACGGGCCTGGGAGGTGCGCTTGCCGGTCATCCGGTGACCGGCGCCCCTTTGAATCCGCACCAGCTTCTTGACGTCGATGTGAATCAGCTCTCCCGCGCGCTTGCGCTCGTAGCGGTTGGCCGGCTCGGGAGGCTCCAGGCGGCTGAGCTTGCCGAGGCCGATCCGATCGAGGATTCCCGAGACGGTGGAGAGCGCCATCCCCAGGCACTCGGCGATCTCGGCACCTGTCATGCGGACCCGCCGCAGCGCCGCGATCGCCTCCAGGCGGCGCTCGTCGGTGCGATTGGCGACCGTCTGGGGCGCAGAGCTGCGGTCGGCCATGCCCGCTTCGCCCTCGGCGAGGTAGCGATCCCGCCACTTCGAGCAGGTGCGCTCGCTGACTCCGGCGGCCTCGGCCGCCTCCGCCAGCGACCACCCCTGCTCGATGACGCGCCGGCACATCAGCGCCCTCCCCTTCGGGCTGAGCTTGGCGTTACCGTGGATCTTCATCCGGTGTCCTCCTTGAATCTGGGTGGGTCGACACCTCCAGCCTTCAAGGAGGCCCGGATGAACAACGTGCTCAGGATTTACACCTAGAAGCACGAAGAGCCGCTCGAAAGCGGCTCATCGGCGGGCAATGCACGGGTCTCCCCTGCGATTGCGGACGCAGAATAACCCTTTACCGCGAAGGCGGTCCCCAGCCTGCCAAAAATGCATTTGTGGCTTCACTGCTCGGGCTGATCGACCGGAGGTGATGCTTACGCTACCCAACTCGGAAGCGAGGATGCTAACCGCAGCGGTGCCGCGGCGGGCGAGGGCGTTGCTGACGTATCGGGGTAGCTCGACGACGAAGGCGGTGCTGCTGGGGAAGCGGTGGTTCTGCCAGCGCGAGACGCTGCCTGGGTAGGGGCCGCGGAGGCGGACGAGGGGGAGGCCGACCAGATGGGCGAAGCGGCGGGCGGCGAAGGGGTTGGCTTCGGGCTTGTCGACGAGGCCGAAGGGCTGGTGGAACCAGATCGTCAGGTCGGGCTTCTCGCGGAGGACGAGGCGGTGGGCGGCGCGGGACTCGGGCTCGGAGAGTGGGCCGGTGCCGGAGTATTCGCCGCCGCCGAGCGGTTGCCAGCGGAAGGGGAAGTTGCGGTTGAGGTCGACGCCGTGGGCGTTGCCGCGGCTGCCGGCGGCGACGCCGTCGGGGTTGATCGTCGGCACGACCAGGAGCTCGGCCTCGGCCAGGGGCCCTGCTGCGATCAGGCGGCGCGTGATTCTCATCCCCGCCGTCTCGTCGCCGTGGATAGCGCCGACGACGAGCACCCTCAACGTCGCATCTGATTGGCCGCTTTTGAAGAGGAAGATCGGTCGGTCGCGCACCGATTGGCCGATCACCTGCCGCTCTGCCGCCGACGCGTCAACGCTGCCGCCGAGACAGAGGAGAAGGGTCAATCCGGCGATGGCTCGAAGGCGTCTCAGGCTCGGCACGAAGCCGGCACTTTAGGCACCCACGCGTAGGAAATTGCTCCATAGCGTCGTCCCGTGCGATCGGAGCGGGGACAGGGGACGGTCGAGTGGGTGGGGCTGGTGTGCCTCGTCTCGCTGGCGGTGCTGGCTCTGGCCGCCGCCGGGGTGCGGGTTCCCGGCGCTCCCCTGGCCCGCGCCCTTGCCGGTCGCCTCCTCTGCGCCGCTTCGCTCGCCGACGGCTGCGGCGACGAGCCGACCCTGATCGCCGCCTACGGAACCGAAGTCGGGGAGCTGGTGCGGCGGCACATGCCGATGCTCGGCTTCGAGCAGGGATCGCGAGCCGTCCCCGTCGACTTCCGCAGCTGTCGCAGCAGCGAGTGCGGCGACGCCGGCGGCGAGGGGCCCATCCAGGAAACGGACGAGCGTTTGCCGGTCTCGGCCTTTGTCCACGTGGTCGACTGCCGCGCGGAGGCGGCGGAGCGGACCGAAGCGGGCGGAGGGGACTGCTCGGGCGAGCGCGCCGGCAACCTCTACCTCCAGTACTGGCTCTATTACGCCGACTCGGCAACGCTCCGCGGCGTGCCGGTGGCGGGGAAGAAGGGCTACCACGCCGACGACTGGGAGAGCGTCCAGTTCCGCGTCCACCCCGACGGCAGCGTCGAGGAGCGCGCCTCCTCCCATCACGGCTACAACTGGCTCCGCAGCGACAGGAACTGGATCTCCGACGCGGGTATCCGCTCGCACGACGGTTGGGGGCCGGAGACGCACCTGCTGCTCGTCTCCGGCGGCAGCCACGCGGGCGCCGCGATCGGCAACGCCGACGCCGGCACTGCCTCCTACGTGCCCGGCGAGCGCGTCCACCTGATTCCGCTCGAGCCGATGGTCGCCGGCGGGCACGAGTTCGCGGTCTCCCCGCCCTGGCTGAAGGACGTCTGGCTCGATCCGGAGGCCGAGGGGACGTCTTGAAGAATTCGATTGTTCACACATCAGTAGTGGGTAGGTGTGTAGGCTCGTTCGATCCCGGCCGACCTGACCTCCCAGTCAAAGGCAGCGATCGCGGAAGCTCTCTCGGAGGCGCGGGAGCGGACGCTGGCGTTGATGGCTCCGCTCGACGACGAGCAGCTGAACACGGTCTACTCGCCGATCCTCAGCCCGCTCGCCTGGGACCTCGGCCACATCGCCAACTTCGAGGAGCTGTGGCTGGTGCAGACGATCGGGGGCCGGGAACCGCTGCACGGCGATCTCGGCCGCCTCTACGACGCGATCGAGAACCCACGCAAGATCCGCGGCGAGCTGCCGATCCTCCGCGACGCCGAGCTGCGCTCCTACATGGCGGACGTCCGCGAGCGCACCCTCGACGTACTGGAGGGGGTGGAGATAGACGCCGAGTCCGAGGACCCGCTGCTGCGGGACGGGTTCGTCTACGAGATGCTGCTGGCCCACGAGCTGCAGCACAACGAGACGATGCTTCAGCTTCTGCAGCTGGTCGACGGCTACGAGCCGCCGCCGTCCCTCACGGGAGAACCCAGATCCTCCGGCCTACCGGGAACAAGTGCGTTGGGCGAGGGCGAGACGATCGCGATCGAGGCCGGCGAGCACGAGATCGGCGCTCCCGCCCGCGGCTTCGCCTACGACAACGAGCGGTCGCGGCACACGGTCGAGCTCGCCGCCTTCGAGATCGATCGAACTCCCGTCAGCAACGGCGCGTACATCTCCTTCATGGAGGACACCGGCGCCGAGCCGCCGCTCTACTGGCAGGAAGGCGAAGACGGCTGGATCGAGACCGCGCGCGGGCGCCGGGCGCCGGTCGACCTCAGCGATCCCGTCGTCCACGTCTCCTGGCACCAGGCCGATGCCTATGCGCGCTGGTCCGGCAAGCGGCTCCCGACCGAGTTCGAGTGGGAGGCGGCGCGCGGGCAGCTCGACGGCCTCGGCCACGGCTGGGAATGGACCTCCTCGGACTTCCTCGCCTACCCGGGCTTCGAGGCCTTCCCCTATCGCGAGTACTCCGAGGTCTTCTTCGGCGACTCCTACAAGGTCCTGCGCGGAAGCTCCTGGGCGACGCACCCGCGGGTTGCCCGCCCGACCTTCCGCAACTGGGATCTGGCCGAGCGCAACCAGATCTTCAGCGGCATCCGCTGCGCGAGGGCCGCATGACGATCGCGATCGAAGTCCACCTCGACTCCGACGCGGCGGCGAAGATGGCCCGCGACGTCCGCGAGGGCCTCTGCGCCTACCCGAAGGAGGTGTCGCCGAAATACTTCTACGACGAGCGCGGCTCGCTGCTGTTCGAGCAGATCACCGAGCTGCCCGAGTACTACCCGACCCGGGCCGAGCGGGAGATCCTCACGAGCCGCTCCGGCGAGATCCACGTCGCCGCCGGCTGCCCGCAGACGCTGATCGAGCTCGGCTCGGGCTCGGCGGCGAAGACCCGGCACCTGCTGAGCGCGATGCGCGACTGCGGCAACCTCGACACCTACGTGCCGGTGGACATCTCCGAGGAGATCACCGAGCGCACCGCCGCCGAGCTGGTCGAGGAGTATCCGGGCCTGAACGTGCACGGGATGGTCTGCGACTTCGAGCAGCACCTGGAGCGCGTTCCGCATGGCTCCGGCGCGCGGATGATCGCCTTCCTCGGCGGCACGATCGGCAACCTCTACCCGCGCGAGCGTCACGCCTTTCTCGAGCGGATCCGGGCTCTGCTCGGGCCCGGCGACCACCTCCTGCTCGGCACCGACCTGATCAAGGACAAGGACCGGCTCGAGGCTGCCTACGACGACCGGGCCGGGGTCACGGCCGAGTTCAACAAGAACGTGCTCGCGGTCCTCAACAGCCAGTTCGGCGCCGACTTCGACCTCGACGCCTTCGCCCACGTCGCCCGCTACGACACCGAGGCGGAGCGGATGGACATCCGCCTGCGCTCGCTCGCCGATCAGGAGGTGCGGCTCGACGGGCTCGACCTCGAGATCCGCTTCGCCGAGCAGGAGGAGATGCGGACCGAGATCTCGACCAAGTTCACCCGCGAGCGGATCGCCGCCGCCTACGACGGCGCCGGGCTGGAGCTGCGCGGCTGGTTCACCGACGAGGCGGGCGACTACGCGCTCAGCCTCGCGGCACCTGCTGGGTGATGCAGTGGACGTTGCCGCCGCCGAGGAGGATCTCGCGCGCCGGCACCCCGACCACCTCGCGCTCGGGGAAGGTGCGCCGCAGGATCGCCGCCGCCTCGTCGTCGTGACGGGGGTCGAGCAGCGGCAAGACGACGCGCGAGTTGCCGAGGTAGAAGTTGACGTAGGAGGCGGCCAGGCGGTCGCCTGCCCGGCGCGGCTGGGTCCCCTCGCCGGCGTCGACCCCCTCGGCCTCCTCGGCTGAGATCTGCAGCGGCCCGGGGGAGGGGAGGAGCACGACCTCGAACGGGCGGCCTTTGGCATCGGTCGCCGCTTCGAGCCGCTCGCCCGCGTCGCGCGAGATCGCGTGCTGCGGATCGCCCTCGTCGTCGGTCCAGGTCAGCATCACCTTGCCGGGGGCGGCGAAGCAGGCGAGGTTGTCGACGTGGCCGTCGGTCTCGTCTTCGAAGACGCCCGCTCCCAGCCAGACCACCTTCTCGGCGCCGAGGTAGTCGAGCACGACGCGCTCGATCTGCTCCTTCGAGAGCTCCGGGTTGCGGTTCGGGTTGAGCAGGCACTCTTCGGTCGTCAGCACCGTCCCCTCGCCGTCGACGTGGATCGCGCCGCCCTCGAGCACGATCGGCGCCCGGTAGCGGTCGTCGCCCTCGATCTCCAGCACCTTCGCCGCCACCCGTTCGTCGCGGTCCCAAGGGAAGTAGAGGCCGCCCTCGGTCCCGCCCCAGGCGTTGAAGCGCCAGTCGACGCCGCGCCGCTCGCCATCGCCGACGACGAAGGTGGGCCCGTGGTCGCGGATCCAGGCGTCGTCGGTCGAGACCTCGACCACCCGCACCGCCTCGGGCAGCAGCGCCCGGCAGTTCTCGAACTGGGCGTCGGAGACCGCCATCGTCACCGGCTCGGACTCGGCGATCGCCGCCGCGACCGCCGCGTAGGCCTCCTGCGCCGGCATGGCGCCGAGGCGCCAGTTGTCCGGGCGCTCGGGCCAGGCCATCCAGCAGCCGGCGTGCGGCTCGAACTCGGCGGGCATCCGGAAGCCGTCTTCGACGGGCGTCGATTTCAGGGTGAGGCCCATTCCCCTCTATCTTGAACCAGTGGACGAGATCCGCCTGATCCAGGCCGCCGGGGTGCCCGAGTCCCCCGCGCGGACGCGGCAGCCGGGCCGGCCGCCGTTCCGGATAGCGGCCGTCCAGCACCGCTGGCACCCCGACCCGGAGGAGCACGAAGCCGCCCTGGGGCAGGCGGTCGGGATCGCCTCCGAAGCGGGCGCGCAGCTGGTCTGCCTGCAGGAGCTGACCTTGAGCCGCTACTTCGCCGTCGATCCGGCCGGACCGCAGGCGGCGGGCGCCGAGCCGGAGGAGCTGCCGGGCGGGCGCACCTTCGAGTTCGCCGCCCGGATGGCCGCCGCCACCGGCGTCCACGTCCACGCCTCGCTCTACGAGCGGGCCGAGGGCGACGACGGGCTCGGCTTCAACACCGCGATCGTCGTCTCGCCCGCGGGCGATCTCGTCGCCCGCACCCGCAAGCTCCACATCCCCGTCACCGCCGGCTATCACGAGGACCGCTACTTCCGTCCGGGCCCGGGCGACGCCGAGGCCTTCCCCCTCGTCGCCCTCGGCGACGTGCAGCTGGGCCTGCCGACCTGCTGGGACCAGTGGTTCCCCGAGGTCGCCCGCGCCTACAGCCTCGAGGGCGCCGACGCCCTCGTCTACCCGACCGCGATCGGCTCCGAGCCCGACCACCCCGACTTCGACACCCAGCCCCTCTGGCAGCACGTGATCGTCGGCAACGGGATCGCCAACGGCGTCTTCATGGTCGCCGTCAACCGCACCGGCAAAGAGCCCCCGCTCACCTTCTACGGCTCCTCTTTCATCAGCGACCCCTACGGCCGCATCCTCGCCCAGGCCTCCCGCGACGAACCAGCAGTCCTGGTAGCCGACCTCGACCTCGATCAGCGGAGGGATTGGCTAGAGCTCTTCCCCTTCCTCACCACCAGGCGCCCCGACGCCTATGCGCGCCTGGCGGAAGAAGCGACGAAGGTTCAGACAGAATAGGTGCGAGGGTTCGGCCACCCTCCGCCTAGATCGCGAGTCCGCGAAAATGGCTCTTGAGGGACCGTTTTCGCGGACTCGGTGAATCGGGGGCCACCGGAGCTCGCTCGCAGGAGGGTGTCGGTGGGGGTCCCCCGGGCACTCAGCATGAGGCGGGCCGGCCACGACCGGGCGCCAGCAACAGAACGCCGACCCGCCGAGCTGCGCCCGGGGGACCCCCCACCGACTCCCTCCCCACCGAAACCGCCCCGAACTAGGGCGCCAAAGCGTCGATCGCCTCCGCCAGCTTGTCCGGCGTCACGATCGGGGTGATGATCGGGAGGGTTATGCCGCCCTCGACGAAGGCCCCGAGGCGCTCCTTCATCTGCTCGGGCGTCCCGAAGATGAACATCTCCTCGATCAGCTCCCAGGGCGCCGCCGCCGCCGCGGCCTCGGCGGTCGCCTTGCTTCCAGGCCTCGACCATCGGGGTGATCTGCTCGCCGTAGCCGAGCCAGCGGTAGAAGTCGGCGTAGACCGGGACGGTGATGTAGGAGGAGAACATGAAGCGGGCGAGGGGCTCGACCTGCTCGCGCTCGCCGGGGATGCAGAAGAAGCGGCAGAGCAGCTCGAAGCCCTCCGGCGCGCCTTGGAGTTGCGCGGTCACCTTCGGCAGTCCCGCCAGGGGCAGGAAGTTGGTGAAGGCGCCGTCGGCGCGCTCGACCGCCAGCTCCAGCATCTTGCCCCGCAGCGCGGCCAGCACGATCGGCACCCGGTGCTGGGGCTTCTGTTCGAGCTTGAAGCCGGTCTCGGTCCGCTCGCCCGCCAGGGCCGGCCCGAGGAAGTCGAGCGTCTCCCGCACCTTGCTCAGCGGCCGCTCGAACGGGATCCGGTTCCAGCCTTCGACGATGCGGTCGGAGGAGGAGCCGATGCCGAGCACGAAGCGCCCCTCGGAGGCGTCGGCGAGCGCCGCCGCCTGCTGCGCCAGCAGCGCCGGGCCGCGCTGGAAGACGCCGACGATCCCCGTCCCGAGCCGCGCCCGCTCGGTCCAGGCGGCGCTCAGCGCCAGCGGCGTGAAGCCGTCGGGGCCGGCGGTCTCGCCCGTCCAGAGGTCGGTGTAGCCCGCCGACTCGGCGCGCCGGACCAGCTCCTCGTGGTCGGCGAGCGTCAGTCCCGGCAGCGGCAGCGTCAGGCCCCAGCGATCCATATGCGCTGACCCTAATCGTTCCAATAGGGTTCGCGCAGATGGAGGCCACCCCAGCCACCAAGCCCGACCGCAACCTCGCCCTCGAGCTCGTCCGCGTCACCGAGGCCGCCGCCCTCGCCTCTGCCCGCTGGGTCGGGCGCGGCGACAAGATCGCCGCCGACCAGGCGGCCGTCGACGCGATGCGGCACGTCCTCGACTCGGTCGCGATGGACGGCACCGTCGTCATCGGCGAGGGGGAGAAGGACGAGGCCCCGATGCTCTACAACGGTGAGCGGATCGGCGACGGCACGCCGCCGGTCGTCGACATCGCCGTCGACCCGCTGGAGGGGACCCGCCTCTGCGCGCTGGGGATGCCGAGCGCGATCGCCGTCATCGCCCTCGCCGAGAAAGGCTCGATGTTCGATCCCGGCCCCTGCGTCTACATGGAAAAGATGGCGGGCGGGGAAGAGATCGCCGACCTCCTCGACCTCGACCGGCCGCTGCCGGAGACCTTGAAATTGATCGCCGACCGCAAGGGCGAGTCGATCGGCGACGTGATCGTCGTCATGCTCGACCGCCCGCGCCACGAGGAGGCGATGAAGGAGGTCCGCGATGCCGGCGCCCGCATCCGCCTGATCACCGACGGCGACGTCTCGGCGGCGCTGCTGGCGGTCAGCGAACGCTCGCCGGTCGACCTTCTGTGGGGGATCGGCGGCACCCCCGAGGGCGTGATCTCGGCCGCCGCCCTGAAGTCGATGGGCGGGCAGCTGATCGGCCGCCTCTGGCCCCGCAACGACGAGGAGCGCTCGGAGGCGGTCAGTGCCGGCTACGACCTCGACCGCGTCCTCACCGCCGACGACCTCTGCTCCGGCGACGACGTCTTCTTCTCGGCCACCGGCGTCACCGACGGCGACGTCCTCCAGGGCGTCCGCTACCGCGGCCCCGGCGCCACCACCGAGTCGCTGGTGATGCGCTCGCGCTCGGGCACCGTCAGGCGCGTCCACGCCCGCCACGACAGATCCAAGCTGCGAGCCGTCACCGGTGAGAGATACGGCTGATTTTCTCCCCGCGGGGTAGAAATTCCCCGTGATCGCGGTCGCCGGCGCAACCGGGTACATCGGCGGGCTCCTCGCCCGGCGGCTGATCGAGGAGGGCCATGAGGTGCGGGCGCTGGCGCGGCACCCGGAGCGGGCGCAGGACTTGAAGGACGTCGGCTGCGAGGTCTGCCGCGCCGACGTTCTCGAGCGAGAGAGCCTCGATGCCGCCCTGGATGGGGCCGACGTCGCCTACTACCTGGTCCACTCGATGGGGCGGGGCTCCGACGGCGACTTCGCCGAGCGCGACCACCAGGGGGCGGAGAACTTCGCGGCCGCGGCGGCGGCGGCCGGGGTCAAGCGGATCGTCTACCTCGGCGGCCTGGGGGAGGGCTCGAAGCACCTCGACAGCAGGCACGAGACGGCGCAGGCCCTGCGGGCCGCCGGGGTCCCGGTCACCTACTTCCGCGCCGCCGCCGTGATCGGGTCCGGCAGCGAGTCCTTCCGCACCGCCTTCTACCTGGTTCGGCGGCTGCCGGTGATGGTCACCCCGCGCTGGGTCACCACCCGCACCCAGCCGATCGCGGTGGACGACGCGGTTGCCTATCTCGCCGCCGCCGCGGACCTCGACCTCGAGGTCGACCGCGAGATCGAAATCGGCGGACCCGACGTCACCACCTACGGCGGCATGATCGACGAGCTGGCCGAGGTGCAGGGGCGGCGACCGCCCTTCCGGATCACGGTGCCGCTGCTGACCCCCGCGCTCTCCTCTCTCTGGATCGGGCTGGTGACCCCCGTCGACGCCGGGGTGGCGAAGCCTCTGATCGAGGGGCTGGCGACGGAGACGATCGTCTCCGATCCTTCGGGGATGGAGTTATTCCCTGCGATTCGGCGTCTGCCTCTGGACCGCGCGCTGAAATTGGCAGTTGAAGACTCCGGTGTTCTTCAGTAGAACATCTTGTACCAATCTAATAACTGCTGATAACCTCCTGCGCGGAGAGGAGACCAGGTGGTCGGTTCAGAAGTGTCGCCGTCCGAAGTAGTAAAGCCCGATATGGGGCACCGTTCAGGAGAGCGCGCGCTCGCGCTTCTCTCGACGCCCCTCAATCTTTCGGTTCTCCGCGCCCTCTCGCAGCGGCCGATGCGGCTCGCCGAATTGCGCCAGGCGACCGGGCTGCCGGCGCAGACGACTTTGCGCGGGCACCTGGTCGGGCTCGAGGAGGTCGGCGCCCTGGCGAAACGGCCGACCCAGCGGATGCCCTACGCGGTTGAGAACGAGCTGACGCCGATGGGCGAGGATCTTCTCGGCGTCGCCACCTCGCTGGATTCATGGCTGCGGCGGGCCCCGGTCGGTTCCATCTCCCTCGAATCGGGGGCGGCGAAAGGGATCGTCAAGGCCTTCGTCGACGGCTGGGGATCGTGTCTGGTCAGCACCCTCGCCAGCCGGCCGATGTCCTTGACCGAACTCGACCGCGAGATCGCCGACTTCAGCTACCCCGCCCTGGAGCGGCGGCTTTCGAGCATGCGGATGGCGGGCTTGATCGAGGCCCAGCCCGGCCAGGGCACGGGGACCCCGTACGCCCTCACCGAGTGGGCCCGGCGCGGGGTGCGACCGCTGGCGGCGGCAGCCCGCTGCGAGCGCGTGCACATGGGCGAGCGGGCGGCTCCCGTAACCGGGGCCGACGTCGAGGGCGCCTTCCTCCTTGCGACCCCGCTGGCAGACCTGGGGGAAGACAGCAACGGCACATGCCGGCTTCAGGTCGAGCCGGCCCGGGACCTGGACGAAGAGTCGGGAATCCGGGTCGAGGTCGAGCACGGGAAAGTGGTCGCCTGCGCGTCCGGCTTGGGCGACGACAACGCCAGCTACGCGACCGGCACCACGGCCAGGTGGCTGGCGGCGATCCAAAGGGGCGCGATCGACGAACTTCGCTTCGGCGGCGGCGACCACCTGGCGGAACGGCTGGTCCGCGCCATGCACCTCACTCTGATGCGGTCTTAGCCGCCTCTTCCCGCTCGGCCTGCGCGATTTCTTCGCCGACGAAGGGGACCAGCAGGCTGTAGGTCAGGTCCGGCAGCAGCCGGGGGAGCTCCGCCGCCCGGTCGAGGACGAGCTCCTCGTAGATCTGCGCCATGGTCGCCCCCACCGCCAGCTGGGTCGCCTGGGTCAGCGCCGGGGACGGGCCGCCGTCGAGGCCTTCGTCGAGCAGCTTCGTGAAGCGGGCGTACTCAGCCTGGAAGGTCGAGCGGAAAGCGGGGCCCACGGTGCTCATCTCGACCAGGGTGAAGCGGGATGCCTCGGGATCGGCCGCGAACCACCGCAGCGTCGCCGCCAGCGCTTCGCGCATCCGCCCCGGCCACGGTCCCGGCCCCGTATAGGCCGCTCGCACCTGCTCCTCGAGATCGTCGACGAGGACTTTGTGGGCGGCGAGCATGCAGTCGAGCTTGTCGTCGAAGAGTTCGTAGAAGCTCTCGCGGCCGACGCCGGCTTCGCCGAGGATGTCGGCAACGGTGGTGCCGTCGTAGCCCTTTCTGACGGTGACGCGGACGACCGAAGCCAGCAGTCGCTCCCGCTGCGAGCGCTCGATGATCTCCCGCGGCAGGCCGTGTCGCCCGCGCGGGAGTCGCCAACGACGCAGGTCCTCGGGTTCCATCACTGCCGCGCGGTGCCGCTGGTCTCGTCGCCGCCGGCAAGCCTCGACTGCCGGAGCGCCTCCTCGTGGCCGCCGAAGGGGCTGACCGCCAGGTAGACGACCTCGGGCAGCAGCTCGGGCAGGCTGTCGGCCTTTCCTATCGCGACCTGGTTGAGGAGGAGGACCTGGGTCTGCCCGAATGCCAGTCGGGGATCCATGTGCGGGCGCGAGCTGTCGTCGTGGTTGCCCCAGAGCGCTTCCAGGGCGGGGATGGTCGCGCGGCGGTATTGCTCGATCACCGTTGGGTCGACGGCGATCGCGTCGCCGCTGAGAAGTTGGGCGAGGCCAGGGCGCTCGGCAAGGGCGGCGAGGACGGCGGTGGCCGCCTTCCGCGTCGCGTCCGCCGGCTCATCGCCGTCGGTATGCGCATCGGCGGCGATCCCCTGGAGCTCGGAAAGGCAATATTCGACCGCGGCGTCGAAGCAGGCGCGCTTGTCGTCGAAGTGCTTGTAGAAGGTGGTGCGGGAGATTCGGGCCTTGCCGACGATGTCGGTGATCGTGGTCGCCGCGTAGGTCTTTTCGGCACAGCTCTCGATAATCGCGTCGATGATTCGCGCCCGCTGTGTCCGGCTGCCTATGTCGGGGGGCGTGGTCGGCCGCAGCACGCTGCCTCTGCCTTCAGAACTCCGATGTTTTTGCATCAGTGCAGATTGTTCCACCCTAGCTCCCCGTTGGACGCTCGGTCCAGCCCCGTTGGGCATGCAGCCCTGAAGGATAGGCCAGTTTTTATTAACTAGTGGAGGGCGCCCGAGGGGGGGACGGAGACGCCTCGTCACAGCCCTCGCAGGGCCGGGCCGGCCCTGCCGCATAAGGAAGTTCGCCCGTGTCGTGGTACTCGAAGCGAAGCGAGTTGATCACCGCTCCGACCATCAAGGCCAGGCTGAGCACGTAGAACCAGAGCAGGGCGATGAGGATGAACCCGAGGGTTGAGCCGAACCGCGAGAGACTGGACACGTTGGAGAGATAGATCGGGAACAACCAGTTGGCGAGGCCGGCGCCGACGGTGACGAAGAGCGCCCCCGGCCAGACGGCCCGCCAGGGCATGTGCCCTTTCGGGACCGCCCAGAAGATCACGCAGCAGATCCCGAAGGTGACCAGCAGCGCCGCCCCAAGCAGCAGGATCGTGTCCAGCGCCTTGATGTCGGAGAGCCCGAGCGGCAGCCGGTCGGTGCTGGAGATCAGGGTGCTCTCGAAGGTCGGCACGAAGATGCTGGCGGCGATGAAGAGGAGGACGACGACCAGCATCGCGAAGGAGAAGCGCTTCTGTTCTACCCAGCCCCGGCACTCGACGTGGTAGATGCGGCAGAAGGCGGTGTCCATCGCCCCCCAGAAGGAGGCGCCGATCCAGAGCGAGCCGGCGAAGGCGGCGATCCCGATCGTCGCGGTGTTGTTCTCGATCCGGCTCAGGGCGTCGGTCAGGGTGGTCTGCTCGGTTTGCGGGAAGAGGCGCTGGAGGTCGGCGAGGACGCTCTCCTCGACCCCCCCGATCTTCAGCACCTGGCCGAAGACGAACAGCACCAGCAGGGCGAAGGGGAAGACCGCCAGCATCAGGTTGTAGGCGACCATCGCCGAGAGTCCGGTGACGTTCTCGCGGTAGGCGCGGTGCCAGAAGGCGCGCAGCCAGGGGGAGGGATGGCGGAGGGAGCTGGGCATTGACTTCACAAACTGAAGCGGGTACCATGCGAACAGGCGTTTGACCTGGATCAGACGTCGCCCACCCGGGCACAATGACGATTTAGACGCTACTTCGCGGACCAAGCCTTCGGTCCGCTTTTTGTCGGTACCGCGCGACTTTCGGGCCGCGACGGTATTTCATCGCCAGGACTAAACATCGAGCGCAAGGGAACGAGTAAGAACGGATGCTGGTAGCAGAGCTTCAGGAACTGGACGAGGTCAAAAACCTCATTAACCGCGGGCAGCAGCTCGGGGTCCTCACCTTCGGAGATATCGCCTCGGCGGTCTCCGAGGTCGATCTCGACGAGTCTGACGTCGAGGACCTTTACGGCCACCTCGAGAAGTCGGGGATCGAGCTTGTCGAGGACATGGATCCGGCGCAGAAAGCCGCCGCCGAAGCGCTTCCCGCCGACACCGGCAAAAAAGGCCGCCGGCGCCAGAAACAGGCGCTCGACCTGAAACCGGACATGACCACCGATTCCTTGCAGCTGTTCCTCAAGGACATCGGCAAAGTCCGCCTGCTGACCGCCGCGGAGGAGGTCGAACTCGCCAAACGGATCGAGCGCGGCGACCTCGACGCGAAGCAGAAAATGGTCGAGTCGAACCTCCGCCTGGTCGTCTCGATCGCGAAAAACTACCGGAACCAGGGGCTTCCCTTCCTCGATCTGATCCAGGAGGGGACGCTCGGCCTAGTCCGCGCGGCGGAGAAGTTCGACTACCGCAAGGGGTTCAAGTTCTCCACCTACGCGACCTGGTGGATCCGCCAGGCGATCGCCCGTGCGCTCGCCGACAAGGCGCGGACGATTCGGATCCCGGTCCACGTCGTCGAGAAGCTGAACAAGATCGGCCGCGCCGAGCGCAAGCTGGTCACCGAGCTGGGCCGCGAGCCCACCCCGGAGGAGATCGCCGAGGTGACGGGGATCGATCCCGAGGAGGTCGACTCGATCAAGCGCTCCGCCCAGGCCCCGGTCTCGCTCGAGAAGCCGGTCGGCGACGAGGAGGAGTCGGAGTTCGGCCAGTTCATCGCCGACGAGAAGGCCGAGAGCCCGTTCGACCGGGCCGCGGACCTGCTGACCAAAGAGGCCCTCAAAGAGGCCCTCGAGAACCTCTCCTACCGCGAGCGCCGCGTGCTCGAGCTCCGCTACGGGCTCGGCGGCGAGCACCCGCGGACCCTGGACGAGGTCGGCCGCACCTTCAACGTCACCCGCGAGCGGATCCGCCAGATCGAGAACCAGAGCTTGAAAAAGCTGCAATCCCTCGGCGAGGCGCAGAAACTCCGCGAGGTCGCTTAACAACCATCTCCAAGCGTTTAGCCCCTCGGCCTCAGGGCCGGGGGGCTTTTTTGTGGCCTGGTTGGTGGGAGAGGGGCCGGCGGGGGTCCCTGGGAGCACCTCCGCCGAGCCTGGTCCGGGATAGCTCTCGCCTAGGACCGCAATGCTCGGTCTCCGTGCCAAGTACCCAGGGACCCCCACCGGCCCCTCCCGACAACCGAGCTCCCGCAGACGCCCGAGGTTCGGGAGTCGGTACTTGGCACGGAGCCGAGCCAATAGCTCTTGAGGCGCCAGCCGTTCCCCGATTCACTCGGCGGAGGTGCTCCGAGCAGGGGTGCCCCAACCCCTCTCCACCATCCACCCTTCAAGCACCCGCCGATTCGCGCCGATACAGGCCGGGATGTTTGACATTGATTCAGCGCTGCGGACGCTCATCGAGCGGGATGGGTCTGATCTTCATGTGAAGGTCGGGGTTCCGCCTACCGCTCGTCTGCATGGCGAGCTTGCTCCCTTGGAGGGGTACGAGCCGCTGACGCAGGCGGACACCGAACAGGCTTTCCAGGACATGGCCGAGGTGCGGTCGATGACCGAATTCGAGGAATGCGGCGAGGCCGACTTCTCCTATTCGATCAAAGGGCTCTCGCGGTTCCGCGTCAACGCCTTCAAGCAGCGCGGCTCGATCTCGATCGTCTGCCGGGCGATCCCGTTCGACATCCGCTCGGTCGACGACCTCGGGCTGCCGCCGGTGGTGACGAAGCTGGCCGAGGAGCAGCGCGGGATCATCCTCGTCACCGGGACCACCGGGTCGGGCAAGAGCACGACCCTGGCGGCGATGATCGACCACATCAACCGCACCCGGTCGGACCACATCGTCACCCTCGAGGACCCGATCGAGTACCTGCACCCGGACAAAAACTCGATCGTCAACCAGCGCGAAGTCGGCTCCGACACCGAAAGCTTCGCCCGGGCGATGCGCCGGGTCCTGCGCCAGGACCCCGACGTGATCCTGATCGGCGAGATGCGCGACGAGGAGACCGTCCGCACCGCCCTCTCGGCGGCCGAGACCGGCCACCTCGTCCTCTCCACGGTCCACACCCTGGACGCGACCGAGACGATCAACCGCATCGTCGACTTCTTCGAGCCCCACCAGCAGCACCAGGCCCGGGTGATGCTGGCGGCGACCCTGAGGGGGGCGATCGCCCAGCGCCTCGTCCCCGACGTGACCGGCGACGGCCGCGTCCCCGCCTCCGAGATCCTGATCGTCACCGGCCGGGTCCAGGACCTGATCATGAACCCGGAAGAGACCGGCAAGATCACCGAAGTCATCGCCGAGGGCGAGTACTACGGCATGCGCACCTTCGACCAGTCCCTGATGCACTACGTGATGGAGGGCAAGGTCGCCGAGTCGGTCGCCCTCGAGTTCGCCTCCAACCCGCACGACTTCAAACTGATGCTGGCCGCCGGCGGCCAGCGGGCGAGCGGGATCGAGCAGCTCGCACCCGCAACTGATTAGGGCGGGCGTCCAGATGGGCGAGAACGCCGCCGCGATCGACTCAAGCCCAGGGCGATCGAGGTCGATGGAAAGCGCGATGCTGGCGATCGACCGCTTCATCCTGCTGATCCGCGATCTGCGGCGCAACGAGCGCGGGATGGCGCTGCCGACGGCGATCTTCGCGATGGTCGCCAGTCTCGGCCTGGCAAGCGCCGCGGTCATCTCGACCGTCGACGTCCAGCGTGGAGGCAGCCGCGACAACGACTCCAAGAGCGCGATCGCGGCGGCCGACGCCGGCGCCAGCGTGGCGCTGATGCGCCTCAACCGCTACGCCGGCGCCTTCAGCGCCTCGACCCCCTGCCTCAGTGCCCCGGCCGGGACGCTGGCCCTCTCCGCCGCCTCGACCGACGGCTGGTGCCCCTCGATCTCCGGGACGGTCGGCGACTCCAGCTACGTCTACCGCGTCACCCCGGCGACCACGACGACGATGTCGGTGGTCGCGACCGGGAACAACGGCGTCGTCAGCCGCCGCATCGCGATCACCTTCAAAAAGACGACCGTCGGCAGCGCCCTCGGCAAAGAGGGGATCATCGGTCTCGACGACGTCGACATCGACAACAACGCCGACTCCCGCGTCAGCGTCGGCACCAACGGCAACATCACCGTCCACAACAACGGCAACGTCTGCGGCAACATCCGCCACGGGATCGGCAAAAAAGCGGAATTCGGCAACAACGGGACTCAGTGCGCCGGTTACCAGGTGACCGAAGGCAACGTCAGCCTGCCGCCGGTCAGCTCCTTCATGCCGACCGACATCGCCACCAACAACAGCAACTACCGCCTCGTCACCTGCACCTCGACGGGCGTGCCGAGCGGCTGTCAGTCCGACAGCTACAGCGGCAAATGGAAGAGCACCGAGCCCTGGAATCCCGCCCCCTCAAGCCGCACCATCTACGCCTCCAACAACACGACCTTGACCCTGGGCGGCGGCGACTACTGGGTCTGCCGCCTCTACATCAAAAACAACTCCCACCTGGTGATGAAGGAGGGAGCCACGGTCCGGATGTTCTTCGACACGCCGGAGAACTGCGGGATCAAAGCGGGCGAAAAGCAGATCGACATCAGCAACAACGCCGACGTCACGGCGACCGGCTACCAGCCGGAGATCGGCAAATACGACGTCCCCGGCTTCTACGTGATGGGCTCGGAAACGATCCCGACGACGATCGAATTCTCGAACAACAGCGGCAACAACGAATTCATCCTCTACGCGCCGAACTCGGACATCCTGGTCAAAAACAACGCCACCTACACCGGCGTGATCGCGGGCAAAACCGTCCACCTCGACAACAACGCGATCGTCCGCCAGGACGCCGGCTTCGAACCGCCGCAGATCGGCGGCGCGACGATCTTCGAGCGCCAGTCCTACGTCGAGTGCACGGGCGCCACCGCGACGCCCCCCGACGCCGGCTGCTGAGCCCGGCGCATTTCGCCCGGTGCTCAAGCTCGACTCCCTTCCTGTCGAGCTAGATAAGCGAACGTATGAGGGAGAAGCTGAACAGCAACCCGATGGTGCAGATGGGGGTCATCGCCGTCCTCCTGGTCGCCGCTGCGATCTTCCTCCTCACCATGATGGGTGGGGGCGGCGAAGAAGAAGAAGGCGGCTCGGAAGCCGCCGAAGTAACCGCGGTGACCGGCGAAACGCCCGCCGAACCAGCCGAAGGCGCGCTTGAAAGCCCCGAAGCCGTAGCCTCGCCCAGCAGCGTTCCGGTGCCGCCCGTCGCCCCGCCCAAGCAGGTGGTCGACGCCTTCAAGTCCGGCGCCACCGTGGCCCTGATCTTCGTCCGCGACGGGGGCATCGACGACCGCCTCGTCCGGTCCGCCGCCAGCGGCACTCGGCGAGCGTCCCAGACGTGGTCAGCTTCGTCGTCCCGGCCCGGGAAATCGCCCGCTACAGCGCCGTCACCAGCGGCGTCGGCGTCGAACGGGTCCCGGCGCTGGTCGTCCTCACTCCGAGGCGGCTCGACCAGGGAATCCCGACCGCCTCGGTCCACTACGGCTACCAGACCCCTGAGAGCGTCATCCAGGCGGTGATCGACGCCGGTTACAAGGGGCCGACGCTCGCCTACCACCCTTGAGCATGGGCTCCAGCGAGTATCCGGGCCACCTGCGGCCGGTGCCAGACTCCGGAGCCTCCACCGCGCCCAAGCTCGAGCCTGAGGCCGGTGGCACCCCGGGGCTGACCCCGCCCGTCTCGCGCGGCCGCTCCAGCGGCTTCATCACCGACGTCCTCGTCGAGCTCGGCTACGTCAGTCAGGAGCGCGTCGGCCAGGCGATCGAGGCGGCGCGGACCGCCGGCGCCCCGCCCGAGGCGCTGCTGCTGACCGAGGGCGTGATCAACGGCGACCAGTTCTCCCGAGCGATCGCCGAGCGCTACGGGCTGGACCACATCGATCTCTCCGGCTACCAGGTCGACATGGCGGCGGCCAATTTGATCTCGGTCAACACCGCCCGTCGCTACCGGGCTCTGCCGGTCGGCTTCATCGACAAGCAGACGCTGCTGGTGGCGATGGCCGACCCGACCAACGTCCTCGCGGTCGACGACATCCAGATCGCCACCGGCCTCGACTGCCGCGTCGCGGTTGCCGCCGAGGAGGACATCGAAGCGCTGGTGGTGCGGCTGAACACGCTGCAGAGCGCGGTCAGCGAGGCCGTCGTCGAGGGCGAGGAGGAGGCCGAGGCCGAACTCGCCGAAGTGACCGACTTCGAGGTCAGCGCCGAAGACGCCCCGGTTATCAAACTGGTCTACAGCATCCTCGGCCAGGCGGTGGGGGAGGGAGCCTCGGACATCCACTTCGAGCCCGGAGAGGGCGAGATGCGGGTGCGCTTCCGGATCGACGGGGTCCTCCGCGAGGCCGCCCACGTCCCCAGCCGGATGATCAGCGCGGTGATCTCGCGAGTGAAGATCATGAGCGACCTCAACATCGCCGAGAAGCGCGTTCCCCAGGACGGCCGGGTCGGCGTCTCGGTCGAGGACAAGAAGGTCGACCTGAGGATCACGACCCTGCCGACCCAGCGCGGGGAGGGGGCGACGATCCGCATCCTCGACAAAGAAAACGCCCAGCGGACCCTCGACGAACTCGGCATGGACGGCGACGCACGGAGCAGTTTCCAGGGCGCCTTCCAGCAGGCCTACGGCGCGGTCCTGGTCACCGGCCCGACCGGTTCGGGAAAGAGCACGACCCTTTACGCGGCCCTCCGCGAGATGAACACCGTAGACAAGAAGATCATCACGATCGAGGACCCGGTCGAGTACCAGCTCGACGGGGTCAGCCAGATCAACGTCAACCGCAAGGCCGGCCTCGACTTCGCCACCGGCTTGCGCTCGGTCCTGCGCGCCGACCCCGACGTGGTGATGGTGGGCGAGATCCGCGACGGCGAGACCGCCCGGATCGCGATCGAGGCGGCGCTTACCGGCCACATGATGCTCTCCACCCTGCACACCAACGACGCCCCCGGCGCGATCACCCGCCTGACCAAGATGGGGATCGAGTCCTTCCTCATCGCCTCCTCGGTCGACTGCGTGGTCGCCCAGCGGCTGGCCCGCAAGCTCTGCTCGCACTGCAAGCGTCGCGCCGTGGTCCCACACGAGGCATTGACCGACGCGGGGATGCGGGTGGGCGGTGAGCTGGAGGCCTACGAGCCGGTCGGCTGCGCCCGCTGCAACCAGAGCGGCTACCGCGGGCGGGTGGGGATCTACTCGGTGATGAAAATGAGCGAGCGGGTCAAAGACATGACCGTCTCCCAGGCAGCCGAGGCCGAGATCGCGGCCGTCGCCCGCGAAGAGGGCATGCTGACCCTGCGCGAGGACGGCCTGGCAAAGGTTCGCTCCGGCCACACCAGCCTCGAGGAGATCCTGCGTGTCACCGCCTGAAGGCGGGGGCGATCGCGGCCGGGACTCCAGTTCCCTGCCCCAGATGCCGATCTAGATACCGATGTCCTCTCTCGACTTCTCAGAGGTGCTGCGGCGCATGGTCGAGGCGAAAGCCTCCGACGTGCACCTGACTGCCGGCTTCCCACCAGCGATCCGCGACAAGGGCAAGATCACGGCGATGGACGGCTTCCCCCAACTCTCCAGCCAGGAGACGCGGGAGATCATCTTCAGCATCCTCAACGACGACCAGCGCAAACGCTTCGAGAACCAGAAACAGCTGGACTTCGCCTACGCGATCCCCGGCGTCGCCCGCTTCCGCGTCAACTGCTTCCTGCAGCGCGGCGCGGTCAGCGCCGCCTTCCGCCTCGTCCCCCAGGAGATCCCCGCGCTCGACTCGCTCGGGGTGCCGCAGGTGCTGCGCGACTTCACTCAGAAACCGCGCGGCTTCGTCCTCGTCACCGGCCCCACCGGCTCGGGCAAGAGCACGACCCTGGCGGCGATGATCGACGCGATCAACTGCGAGCGCCAAGACCACATCCTCACGATCGAGGACCCGATCGAGTTCCTGCACCTGCACAAAAAGTCAATCGTCAACCAGCGCGAGGTCGGCTCCGACGCCGAGGACTTCGCGCTCGGCCTCAAAGCCGCCCTGCGAGAGGACCCGGACGTGATCCTGGTCGGGGAGATGAGGGACCTGGAGACGATCTCCACCGCCCTGACCGCGGCCGAGACCGGCCACCTCGTCTTCGCCACCCTCCACACCCAATCGACCGCACAGACGGTCGACAGGATCATCGACGTCTTCCCGCCTCAGCAGCAGGGCCAGGTCCGGACCCAGCTCTCGATCGCCCTGCAGGGGATCGTCACCCAGCAGCTGCTGCCGACCGCCGACGGCATGGGCCGCACGGTCGCCACCGAGGTGCTGGTGCCGACCCCGGCGATCCGCAACCTGATCCGCGAGGGCAAGACCCACCAGATCTACGCCGCCGTGCAGACCTCAGGGGCCGTCGGCATGCAGACGATGGACGCCGACCTCGCCCGCCTCGTCCGCGCCGGCAAGATCACCCGCGCGCTCGCCGAACAGCGTGCCTCGGTGCCGGAGGAGCTCAAACGGCTGCTGGGCTCGGAGCCGATCCAGCACCAGCAGCCGGGGCCCTACCAGCAGGGCAACGGCCAGCCGGGCGGCGCGCCCGCCTATCCGCCGCAGTCCCCTGCCTACACGCAGGGGGGCTAGACGATGGCAGCCGCGGCCACCACCTTCGCCTTCCGGGCGATGGACCCGGCCGGGTCCTCGACCGCGGGCGAGATCGAGGCCGAGTCCAAGGCCCAGGTCTCCGAGCAGCTGCGCCAGCGCGGCCTGATCGTCCTCGACGTCACCGAGAAGAGCGAACCTTTCAAGCTCGAGGACATTCTGGCGGAGTTGGAAAAAGATCGACATGCGCGAGCTGTCGATCTTCTCCCGCCAGTTCGCGACCCTCGTCGCCTCGGGGATGCCGATGCTGCGCAGCCTCCACACCCTCGAGGAGCAGACGGAAGACGAACGGATCAAAGACGCGATCGGCAGCGTCCGCGCCGACGTCGAGGCCGGCAGCACGCTGGAGCAGGCGATGGGGCGCCAGCCCGAGGTCTTCGACCGCCTCTACCGGGCGATGGTCCGCTCCGGCGAGCAGTCGGGGCGGCTCGAGGACGCGCTCGACCGCATCGCCTACCAGGTGGAGAAGAGCGACGCCCTGCGCCGCCAGGTCAAATCGGCGCTGATGTACCCGGCGCTGATCTTCGTCTTCGCGATGGTCGTGCTGGTCGCCGTCGTCGCCTTCGTGATCCCGGTCTTCGTCGGCATCTTCGAAGAAATCGGCGAAGAAAACCCGGAGGAAAAGGCGGCCCTGCCGATCCCGACGCAGATCTGCGTCGGCGCCTCGGATCTGATCACCGGCTACTGGTTCATCCTCATCCCGCTCCTCGTCGCCTCCTTCGTCGCTTTCTTCAAATGGAAGCGGACCGAAAAAGGAAAAGAGATCTGGGACCGCTTCGTCCTCCGCCTGCCGGCGCAGGTCGGCGACGTGATCCAGAAAGTCGCGCTGGCGCGCTGGTCGCGGACCTTCTCCGGCTCCGTCTCGGCCGGTGTGCCGATGCTGCAGGCGATCAAGCTGACCGGGGAAACCTCGGGCAACATCGTCCTCGAGCAGGCGATGGAAGACGTCTACTCCTCGGTCAAGCGCGGCGGCTCCCTGGCGGGGCCGATCGAAAGCAACGCGATCTTCCCGCCGATGGTCGGGCAGATGGTCGCGGTCGGCGAGGAAACCGGCCAGCTCGAGAACATGCTCGCGAAAATCGCCGACTTCTACGAGGCCGAGGTCGACGCCAAGGTGAAAGCCCTGACCTCGCTGATCGAGCCGATCATGATCGCCTTCGTCGGCGGCATCGTCGGCTTCATCGTGATCGCGATGTACCTGCCGATCTTCTCCCTCTACGACAAGATCCGCTGATCCGGATCTATGTGCTACGTTGACGCACATGGAGCGAGTCGGCGTTAGAGAGCTACGACAGAACCTGTCGAAGTACCTGGTGGACGTCAAGCGGGGTGAGAGCTTTGTCGTCACCGAGAGGGGGGTGGAGGTGGCCCGACTTCTGCCCTCCGGGCCGGCGGACTCGCCGATCGCCAGGCTGGTCGCAAGAGGGGGGCGACGATGCCCCGAGGCGATCTCCTCGCGCATGTTGCCGGTTCAGGCCTTCCGCCGGCCGGGGGGCCGCCGAGCATCGAGATCCTGAACGAAATGCGCGAGGACCGCGTATAGCGCGGCAACTCGCATATCTCGACACCTCGGCCTATGTGAAGCTGCCCCTCCGGGAGCCGGAATACAACTCCCTGAGCAACGAACTCGCCGATTACGACGGTTATGTATCGAGCATGCTTCTCGGCGTCGAGGCGATCCGTGCCTGCGCGCGTTATGGGGAGGAGTACGCGGAAGAGGCGAGGGCATTCCTCCTCGACGTGGCCCTACTGCCGCTTGACGATTTGCTGCTCGATCGGGCCAGCGCTCTCGGGCCGACTGGGTTGCGCAGTCTCGATGCGATCCACCTTGCAACCGCCCTCAGCGTCCACGAGGAGATCGGCGCGTTCTTCACCTATGACACCCGCCTCAGAAGAGCCGCGGTCGAGCATGGGCTTCCGGTCTCCGGTACCGCGTAGCGCCGTTGACTCATCGTTTTTCGACGGCTGAGCCTGGACGTGCGTCCAGCGAACAAACTTTTCGCTCTAAGGAACCCAAATTTCAGGGATCAAGGTCTGAGGGAGACGGTCGATGTAGGGCCTGTGATGAATCTGCCAGTGCCTCGGTGCAAAAGGCAAACCCGCTGCGAGGCGGGGGCGCAAAGCCTTCGGGACTCAGTTCGAGTCGGCCGGGCTACCACCGGGGTCGACAGACACCACGTGGCTTCACGCGACGGGGCTCTGGCGCAAACGATTAGGACCATAGGAGGTCTCTAATGTTTCTCCAGAATCTCCGGGCCAAAGTTGGCGCCCGGCTCAACGGCGATGGCGAGGCAGGGTTCACCCTGATCGAGCTCCTCGTCGTCATGCTGATCCTCGGAATCCTGGCCGCGATCGCGCTGCCGGCGTTCTTCAACCAGAAAGACAAGGCCGGCGACGCCAAAGCCAAGGAGTACGCGCACTCGGCCCAGGTCGCGATGGAGACGTTCTTCACCGACCACGGCACCTACGAAGGCGCCACCAAGGCCGAACTGGTGAAAATCGAGCCGACCCTGTCGAGCGCCACGTTCTCGGCCGAACCGACCGTCTCGGCCACCGGCTACGAAATTACCATCGAGGGCGCGAAAACGACCCAGAAATTCACCGTCAAAAACGCGGCAGGCACGCTTACCTTCACCTGCGTCGTCGCCGGCACCGGTGGCTGCCCGAGCGGCGGGAGCTGGGGCTAGCCCCATCCCTGACCTCGGTCAGATCTGAAGTTCCGAAGGGCGGGCCACAGGGCCCGCCCTTCGTACTTCCGCCGCGGGGGCTCAACGAATGCGCGATTCAGCCGATAAGCGAAGGGTGCGAGTTCGAGCTGCCCTGACCCTCTTTGTGTTGTGCTGCGCGCTGATCGCGGTGGCACCTGCGAGCGCAGGCGCGGCGGATGCCAGCTTCGCGGCTACCTCCGAAACCGGCGAGACCGTCTTCTTCATCACCACCGAGAAGCTGGTGCCGGGCGACACCGACAGCCGCGCCGACGTCTACGAGCGCTCCTACGACGACGCGCTCGAACGCTACGTCACCCGCCAGGTCTCGGTCGGGCCCACGGGTGGCAACGACGCCTACCCGGCGCTGTTCGTCGGCTCCTCGGAGAACGGCACGCTCGCCTTCTTCGCAACCGAAGAGTCGCTGACCTCCGAAGACGAAGACCTCAGCGAAGACATCTACGTCCGCGACCTCGAACAGAACGTCACCGAGCTCGTCAGCACCGGCGACGAAATTACCTGCGGGGAATGCGGCAACGCCGAGATCGACGCCAGCTTCGCCCAGGGCGGGGTGATCCCGAACGGGCAGAAGGTCTTCTTCCGCAGCGCCGAGAAACTGTCCTCGGCCGACAAAGACGGCTCAGTCGACGTCTACGTCCGCGACCTGACCGCGAACTCGACCACCCTGGTCTCCGCCGGAGCGGCCGGATGCGCCGGCTGCGGCGAAGGCGCCTTCCCGGCGACCTTCCGCGCCGCCTCGACCGACGGCACCAAGGCCTTCTTCACCACCGACGAGCAGCTGACCGGCAACGACGAAGACTCCCTGCTCGACATCTACCCGACGCGACCTCACGACCAGCACGACGGCGCTGGTCTCGCTCCCCGGTACCTGCCCCGGCGCTGTCGACTGCAGCGCCTCTTTCGGCGGCGCTTCCAGCGACGGGTCGCACGCCTACTTCGAGACGCTCGAGCGCTTGGACCCGGAAGACGAAGACTCCTCGCAGGACGTCTACGACTGGTCGGGGGCCACCGTCTCCCTTGTCTCTCACAGCGCCACCGGCGGCAACGGCCTCCCGTCCGCGACCTTCGCCGGGGCTTCGAGCGACGGCGCGCGGGTCTTCTTCGAGACCGAAGAAAGCCTGCGGCCCGAAGACGCCGACCAGGCGACCGACGTCTACGAACGAGCCTCCGGCGCGACCAACTTCGTCTCCACGGGACCCGACGAGGAAGACGCGGAAACTCCGGCCTCGCTCGAATGGGTCTCGCCCGACGGCTCCGGGTCCTCGGTCCTGATCGGCACCGACGAGCAGCTGACCGAAAACGACGAAGACGCTTTCTACGACATTTACCGCCGGGACGGGGGGACGACGACGCTGCTCTCGGCGACCGCGAGCAGCGGCAACGACACCTTCAACGCGGCCTTCGGCGGCGCCTCCGCGGACGGGTCGCACGTCTTCGTCGTCACCGCCGAGCCGCTGGCCGGCAGCGGCGACCCCGACACGGCGGCGGACGTCTACGAAGTCGACGGCACGGTCGCGACCCTCGTCTCCACCGGGCCGCTCGCCGGGAAATCGTCGATCGCCGCCGGCCTCCCCGCGGGCGGGATTTCTGCGGACGGCAGCCACGCCTTCTTCACCACCGAAGAGCGGGTGACGGAAGCCGACCTCGACGCCGAAACCGACGTCTACGACCGCTTCACCGGCGGCACCCTGCTGGCCTCGACGGGCAACTCGGCGCCGATCGGGCCGCCGACTCCCTCGCAGCTGTCGACCGAACCGGGCTCGTCGGGCTCCTCGCTGACGCCGAAGATCAAGGGTCAGTCCGATCCCAACACGGCGATCAAGATCTACACCACCCCCGATTGCTCCGGTGCGCCCGTGGCGACCGGCACCTCGCTGCAGCTCGGAGGCAGTGGCATCCAGGTCACCGTCGCCGCGGGGTCGACCACTTCGTTCCGGGCGACCGCGACCGACCTCAACGGCGACACCTCGCCCTGCTCCGCCGCGGTTTCCTACACCCACCAGGAATCGACGCCGCCTCCGCCTCCTCCGCCGCCCGCGGAAGAAGGAGGAACGAGTGGAACCGGCGACGGCAGCGGGGGAACCGGCAGCGGTGGAAGCACCGGCGGGGGTGGCGGGGGCGGAAACAAGCCGAACGGCGGGATCGTCTACGTCACGCCCCACACCAGGATCACCTTCGCCCCGGCAGGCAAGACCCGCGCCCGTCGCCCGGTCTTCCGCTTCACCGACAGCACCGAACAGCCGGGGACGAGCTTCAAGTGCAAGGTCGACCGCGGTCGTTGGAAGGGGTGCAGGTCCCCGGTCAAGCTGAAGAAGCTGAAGCTCGGGCGTCACGTCTTCCGGGTCAAAGGGATCAACGCCGTCGGCACCCGTGAGCCCACCGCGGTCAAGCGCAGCTTCAAGGTGGTGAGGGGTAGGTGAACACCGTTCTCGGCCGCCTTCGTGCTCGCGCCGGCGAGGAGGACGGATTGACCCTGGTCGAGCTGCTCGTCGCCGCGGCGATGGGCGTGGTGCTGATGGCCGCGGTTACCTCGATGGTGATCGGTGCGATGCGGGCCCAGCCGGAGATCAGCGAGCGGGCGCAGAGCATCACCTCGGCCCGCTACGTGCTGGAGCGGATGACGCGGGAGATCCGCAACGGCATCCGGATCGACAAAGCGACCGCCACCTCGGTCTCCTTCCTCACCTACGTGCGCCGCACCAGCTGCGGCGGCAGCACCCCCTCGACCACCTCGATCAAATGCGAGGTCACCTACACCTGCACCTCCACCACCTGCTCCCGGATCGAGGCCGCCGACGGCGTCTACACCGGCACCGCCCAGACGATCTACAAAGGCCTCGGCAGTGCCGAAGTCTTCTGTTTCGTCCCCAGCACCAACAGCGATTCCCTGACCTGCGGGCCGGCGCTCTCGGTCGCCGGCACCACCTACGTCGGCGTCAAGCTGAAACTGCCCAACCCGACCGGCGCCGGCTCCTTCATCGTCTCCGACGGCTCCAGCCTCCGAAACGCGGTGCTGCTCAAATGAGGGACGAGCGCGGGATGACGATCATCGAGGTGGTGATCGCGGCGATGGTGATCGCGATGACCGCGGCCGCCACCTTCGGGGTGCTCAGCTCGGCAACCAAAAACACCCAGCGCGCGAAGGCGAGCCAGGTCGCCCTCAACCGGGCGCAACTGGAGCTGGAGACCCTGCGCAGCCTCGAAAACTCGAAACTGGCGATGACCGCCGCGCCGAACCACTCCACCAACACGCTCAGCCCCAATTATCGGGTCAGCAACGGCACCTTCGCGCTGCTGCGCAACCCGACGCCGAGCCAGTACGCGAACATGGTTGTCAACGGCGGCAGCAAGTACGGCGGCGGCTTCATTACCGGTGGCGTCGTCAACCCCGGCCCGACCCCGTTCACGAGCGGCGACGTCAGCGGCGACGTTTACCGCTACGTGGTCTGGCGCGACGACGCCAGCTGCCCGGCGGCAACCTGCCCCGGCACCCAGGACTACAAAGAGATCGTCGTTGCCGTGCGGCTCGACACGCCGGGGAGCCAGGCGGGCGAACGGGGCTACGTCGAAGTCACCTCCGACTTCGTCGACCCCACCGACACCTCGGTGAACGATCCGATCCCCGGTTCCAACGGCGTCGTCTCTGGGCAGCAGTTCTACCTCTCCGACACGCCCTGCTCGTCGACGGGCAACACCGAACGTCAGGAAATCACCGCCGACCACCTCCTCCACAACACGCTCGGCCGCCTGCGCTGACGGCCTCCAGGTCGAAGGCACCGCCGGGGCACCGGACGCGCTGGTCACCGGCGTGCCCCCTGACCCCGACTACCTCGACCCCAACGTGCCGGCGCTCTACGACTACTCCAACGACTTCTACCTGGAGCCGACGCCGGATACCGACAAGGGGATCCAGATCGTCCGCGACGAAACCAGCGGCTGCAACTTCACCCAGAGCGGCGGCTCGCACCCCGAGGCTCGGACCCATCGCTGGGTGACCGACCCGATGACGACCGACTTCGAAATGATCGAAAAAGTGACGCTCGAGTTCTACACCCGGACCCTCAGCGACATGTCCTATAACGGGCAGCTCTGCATCTACCTCTTCAAGCGCAGCGAATCGGGCAGCAGCTTCACCGACGCTCGTCTCGCCGACAAAGCCACCGGCAGCCTCTACTGGACCTATAACCCCGGGGGGACCGGCTGGTGGCGCGGGGTCTGGGAAAAGGTCCGCGTAACCATGAACTTCACCGGCAGCCCCTATACGATCCCGGCCGGCTCGCGCCTCGGCATCGCTCTCAGCGTCGAGCGGGCGAAAACCACGGGCGACGCGCTTTCGATCATGTACGACCACCCGAAATTCCCGACCCGGCTCGAGGTCGACACCACCACCCCGCTCGACGGGGGCTGAGCCGGTGGCGATCGGGGCGGCGTTCGCCTTC
This sequence comes from uncultured Actinomycetes bacterium, assembly GCA_963779815.1. GTDB lineage: Bacteria > Actinomycetota > Thermoleophilia > Solirubrobacterales > 70-9 > VAYN01. Next base: position 1,164,295 of record CAVZZR010000001.1, read on the forward strand.
CTCGGGGGGCTCCTCGTCGGCAGCTTCACCACCGTGGTCTCCTACCGGGTCCCGCGCCGGGAATCGATCGTCGGCCCGCGCTCGCGCTGCCCCGGCTGCGGAGCCCAGATCGCCGCCTATGACAACGTCCCGGTCGTCTCCTGGCTGATCCTCCGTGGCCGCGCCCGCTGCTGCGGCACCGCCATCTCCCCTCGCTATCCCCTGACCGAGCTGGCGACGGGCCTGCTCTGGGCCGCCACCGTGCTGGTCCTCTGGGACGACGCGGGGGAGATCGCGCTCGGCCTGGTCTTCGTCACCACCCTGGTCATCGTCACCGTCACCGACCTCGAGCTGCGCCTGATCCCGAACCGGGTCCTGCTGCCGGCGGCGATCGCCGGCCTCGTGATCGCTGCGGTCTCCGACCCCGGTTCCCTGCCCGAGCGGCTCGCCGCGGCACTCGGCGCCGGCGGCCTCTTTCTCCTCGCCGCGCTCGCCTACCCCCGCGGCATGGGCCTGGGCGACGTCAAGCTGGCGGCGACGATGGGCCTCTTCCTCGGTCGCGACGTCGCCGCTGCGATCCTCGTCGCCCTGCTGGCGGGCTCGGCGGTCGGCCTCGTCCTCCTGCTCCGGCACGGCTCCGCCGCCCGCAAGCAGGCGATCCCCTTTGGACCCTTTCTTGCACTCGGCGGCGTCGTCGGCCTCCTCGCCGGAGACCAGCTTGTCGACTGGTATCTCGGGACCTTCTAGTAGTTCCGTCCAAGTTCTCCTAGAAATCGGTAATTGCAGCGCGAAAGGTTCTCGGCCTTCCTGTCGATGACAGGAGGGCGTGCTGGAACTGAAGCGACAGAAGAAGACGAGTGCGATCGTCGGCCTCGAGTTCGAGGCCGGGGGAATCGTCGCCGCCGAAGTCGACGGCGCCAGCGGTCTGACCGCGACCGCGCTGCAGCCGCTTGCCCCCGGCGCCTTCCACGAAGGCGAGGTGGTCGACCGCGAGCTCCTGATCGAGGGGCTCAAGGAGCTCTACGCGCGCAACAAGCTCTCGAAGCGGGTGCGGGTCGGGATCGGCAACCAGCGCGTGGTCGTCCGCACCGTGCGCCTACCGGCGATCGAGGACCCGAAGGAGATGGACGCCGCAGTCCGCTTCCAGGCCCAGGAGCAGATGCCGATGCCACTCGACCAGGCGGTTCTCGAGCACCAGATCGTCGGCGGCGTTCCCGCCGAGGAAGGGGTGCCCCCGCAGGTCGACGTCGTCGTCGTCGCCGCCCGCCGCGACATGGTCAACAGCTTCGTCGAGGCGGTCCGCCGCGCCGGTCTCGAACCGGCGGGAATCGACCTCGCCGCCTTCGGGATGATCCGCGCCCTGGCTGGGACCGCTCCCGAGACCCAGCCTGCCTTCGCCGAAGACGGCTCCCCGGTCGCCCCCGAGGAGGCGATCCTCTACTGCAGTCTCGGCGACATCATGAACCTCGCCGTCGCCCGCGGCCGCTCCTGCCTTTTCACCCGCACCTCGATGGTCGGCCTCGAGGGAGTTGCCGGCCGGCTCTCCTCCGAGGCTGGACTCAGCCCCGAGCACGCGACGCAGTGGCTTTCCTATGTCGGGCTCGGCCGGCCCGTCGAGCAGATCGAAGGCGACCCTGCCGTGGTTGCCGCGGCGCGCCGGGCCCTCGAGGAGGGGGTCGGATCGCTGTTCGACGAGGTCCGCCTCTCGCTCGACTACTACGCCGCGCAGGAAGGGGCGGTGCCGGTCGGCCGCGTCGTCCTCTGCGGACCGGGCAGTGCGATCCCCGGCCTGGTCGAGGTGATGGAAGGGGCCGTCGGGCTGCCGATGATCGCCGCCCGCCCGCCCGCTTTCGCGAACTTCGCCGACGATGCCGCGGCGCGGCTGACTCTGGCCTACGGATTGGCCTTGGAGAACTGAGATGCGCCCGGTCAACCTGATCCCGCCCGAGGAGCGCCGCGGCGCCAGCGCCCCGATGCGCACCGGCGCCCTGCCCTACCTCTTGATCGGCGTCCTCGTCCTCGCCCTGGCCGGGGTGACCCTGCTGGTGCTGGCGAGCAACAAGGTGTCCGACAGCAAGTCCGAAGTGGCGCAGCTGAAGCGGGAAAACGCCGTCGTCCAGGCGCGGGCGGAAGAGCTTGCCCCGTTCGTCCAGTTTCAGGTCATGCAGGAAGAGCGCTCGCAGACGATCGCCAGCCTCGCCGACAGCCGCTTCGACTGGGAGCGGGTGATGCGGGAACTCTCGCTGATCCTTCCGGACGACGCCTGGCTCGTCAAACTCAAGGCTTCCGCTTCGCCGAACGGGGGCGAAGGAGAAGGCGGCGACAGCAGCGGCGGTCTCCGCGCCTCGGTGCCGGGGCCGGCGCTGGAAATGAAAGGCTGCGCCGCCGGTCAGGAATCGGTGGCCCGGTTCGTCACCGCCCTCAAAGATATCGACGCCGTCACCAGGGTGGGGGTCGAATACTCGGCCCTGCCGGAAGCGGGGTCCGCCACCAGCGCCGCCGGCAGCGGCGAAGCGGCCGCCGAAGGCGCCAACGAAGAGTGCCGTACCCGCAAATTCATCGTCCAGTTCAACCTGGTGGTCGCCTTCGACGCCGCCCCGGTGCCGGAAAGCGCCACCGCGGCGCCGGTGGCGACCGAACCGGCCCCCGAAGGCGAATCGGACTCCGGAGAAGAAGGCTGAGATGAAAGGCAAGCTCTCCTCCTCCAACAACGTCGCCATCGTGGCGATGATCGTGATCGCGGTCCTCGTGATCGGCTTCTGGATGGTGCTGCTAAGCCCGAAGCGCGAAGAAGCGAACAGGCTCACTGCCAAGGCGAACGGCCTCCAGTCCTCGCTGGCGACCCACCAGAGCGAAGTCGACCAGGCGCTGCAGGCAAAAGCGCAGTTCTCGAAAAGCTACGAGCAGCTCGTGGTCCTCGGCAAGGCCGTGCCGGGGGATGACGACACCGCTTCGCTGATCGTGCAGCTGAACCGGATCGCGCGCGGCGCCAAGATCAGCTTCCAGAAATTCGAACTCAAAGCCCCTCCCGGCGAAGCCGCCGCTCTGCCCACCGAAGCGCCCGCCGGCACCGAAGGCAGCGCCTCGCCGACTGAGGTCGCGGCTTCGACCCTGCCGCTCGGGGCGACGGTCGGCTCCGCGGGCCTCGGTGTCATGCCCTACGAACTCGTCTTCGACGGCAAGTTCTTCCAGGTCGCCGACTTCATCAAGGGCCTTGATTCCCTGGTCAAAACCCAGAACGCCAAGGTTGCCGTCGACGGCCGTCTCTTCACGATCAACGGCTTCGAACTGAAAGCGGCGAAAGGAAAGGGCTTCCCCGCTCTGGAAGCGACCTTTTCGATCACCACCTACCTGACCCCGCCCGAACAGGGCATCACCGCCGGCGCCACCCCCGAAGGCCCTGAAGCCGCGCCGGTGTCGGCGACGATCGGAGCGACCCCATGAAGCGCGTCGGACCCGAGTTGAAGATGCCGGACCTGAAGAACGCGAAGGTGCCGCCGTTCCTCTCCGACCTCTATTACGACCTGCACGACCGGCGCCTGCTGCCCCTGGTCGGGCTGGTACTGGTGGCGATCGTCGCCGTGCCGTTCCTGCTCGGCGGCGGCTCCGACATGGAAGAAGGGCTGTCCCCGGCGCCGGTCCGAAAGCGCTCCCGCGGTCGGAGCAAACACCTCCACCTTGACGGTGGTCAAGGCCCAGCCTGGATTGCGCGACTACCGCAAGCGGCTGAAGCACCGCAACCCGACTGACCCCTTCAAGCAGCGCTTCACCGGCCCATCCAGCAAGGGCGGATTGCCCGGCCAGGAAACTGCCACCTCCAGCGGAGGTTCGGAAGCCGCTTCGACGACGACCTCTTCGACCACCCCCTCGACCTCGGGCCCCGTCTCCGAAGCCCCGCCCTCGTCCAGCGGCAGCGGTGGCAGCGGCGAACCCGAACTGCGGCTCTTCACCTTCGCGATCGACGTCAAGATCGTCGCCACCCACACCAACGCCGACGGCAAGAAAGAAAAGAGCGAGCCCGAGGTGCGCGAGGAAGTGGTGCCGCCGGCGCCCTTGCCGAGCGCCAAGACGCAGGCGGTCACCTACATGGGCATCAGCCCGAAGACGAAGAAGCCGCTCTTCCTCGTCTCCGACGACGTCGAAGCGATCTACGGCGAACCGAAGTGCATCTCCGGCTCGGAAAAGTGCCAGCTGCTCGAAGTCGATCTGCAGATGCCGACGACCTTCGTCTACGGGCCGACCAAAACCCGCTTCAAGATCAACGTGCTCAAGGTCGAACCCGTCCTCAAGGGCCACTACAAGGGCTGAATTCCCCAGCGCAGCCCATTGCTTCAGTAAGTGAAGCCATGGCGCTACACTTGTTGAAGCGAGGATTGGTCTGATCGCCCGTCTCGCGCGGATCATGAGTGCCGAGAGCAACTCAACCTGCCCCGTCTGTCGGACCGCCGAAGTCGTCTGCGGCAAGTGGACGCTGCTGCTGATCCGCGATCTGGCCGATGGCAGCAGCCGTTTCTGCGAGCTGGAGCGCTCGCTGGAGGGGATCAGCCCGCGCACGCTCTCGCTGCGCCTGCGGGCGCTGGAGGAGGAGGGAGTCGTCGAGCGCCACACCTATCCCGAGGTGCCGCCGCGGGTCGAGTACGCGCTGACCGCCAAGGGCAAGGCGCTGGTGCCACTGATCGAGGACATGCGCAGCTACGGGATGCGCTGGCTGCTGGGCGACGCGGCTGAGGCGGCCACCGGTCGCGAGCCGGCCGCCGTCTAGTTACCGCCTGCAAGCGATCATGCAAGCGCAGGAGGGTGTGCCGCCAGGCGGAAGCCTGAGCCGTGCGTGATTTTCTGCTCAACGAATCGCTGAAGCGCCTGGCCACCGAGACCGCCTCGCGGCTGAGCTCGCTGGTCGCGATCGGCGAGGAGATCCCCTTCGACGTCGCCGCCGATGCCGGCGAGGAATCGTCCTTCTTCAGCTACGTGCCGATGACCGGCCGCTACGTCGCCGAGCACGCCGAGGAGCTGCGGGCGCTGCCGAGCTTCGCCGCCGCCCGCGAGGCCGCGGTCGAGGCCGGCGTCGCCGCCGCCTTACCTGGAGGCGCGCGGGGAGTCCGTTCCCGCCGATCCCGGCGCCCGCGCCGAGCGGATGCTCGTCACCTTCTTCTCCGCGCTCTGGGAGGGGTCGGCCGGGTTCTCGCTCGACCGCGAGCGGCTCGACGGCGCGCTCTCGACGCTCGACGCCGAAGCACGCGACGCCGACGAAGCCGAGGTGGTGATCGTCCCCGTGGTCGGCCTGCGGATGTCGACCGCCGCGGCTGCAGCTGCCGCACGGCGTGCGGATCGTCCGCGCCGACTCGATCGAGGCGCCGGTCGAGGCGATGCGCAGCGAGGGCATGGGCCGCGCCGCCTGGGAGCCGCAGTACCTCGCCGTCGCCGACCAGGACGCCGAGGCAGGCGCCGAGGCGGCCCTGCACCAGCTGCGCGAGCTGATCAGCGTCATGCGCCTGTTCAAGGGCGGCGGCATCGGCCTCGGTCCCTACGCCTTCGCCCCGACCGGCGAGGACTGCTGGCGGCGGATCGCCACCGGCGCCCCCGCGACCCGTCCCGGCGGCTACCGCCTCAGCGAGGACGAGGCCGAGGAGCTGGGCGAGCTCGCGGCCGCGCTGGAGGCCCGCCCCGACCCCGACGGCGCCCTCACCTGGGCGGTCGGCCGCTTCGAGATGGGCTGCGAGCGCGAGAGCGCGCTCGACGGGCTGAGCGACCACCTGCTGGCGATGCGGGCGGTGCTCGAGGGCCACGGCCCGGTCGGCGCCTCGCTGCCGATGCGCGCCGCGGCGCTGATCGCCGACGACTCGATGGACCGGATCGAGGCGCGCGAAAGGGTCGAGCAGACGCTCGAGCTGGAGCGGGCGATGATGAACGGCCGTCCCGCTGAGCGAGCGCGTCGAGCTCGGCGGCTGGGCCGAGGAGGGCATCCGCCGGCTGCTCCGCGAGGCCGCCCTCGGCGAGCTCGGCAACGACCTCAGCACCATCGCCGACGAGACCCTGATCGCCGACGGCCTCGCCGAGGGCGACGCTCAGATCAGCGTCTCCGTCGCCGAGGATCTGGTTCCCGAGCCAGAGGACCCAGAGATCTCGATCGAGGCCTTCGAGCCCGAGCCGCCCGCCGAACTTCAGCTGCCCGTCGATGAACTACCGGAGGAGGAGTACGTGGAGCAGGAAACCCGCATCATGGAGCCGATCCCGGCCGAGGACGAGATCAAGATCACCGCCACCCCGTGGCTCGAGGAGGTCTCCGACCCCCGCCGCGGCGACTCGCTCGAGTGGCCGGCCGACGCCGAGCGCGACATCCAGCACCGCGAGCGGGTCGACACCCCCCGCGTGCGCCACCTCTTCCCGGTCCCCGAGGACGCCGACTGGGAGGTCAGTCACCTCGAGTTCGAGTACTCGCGAAACCGCGCGGGCTGAGCCCGACCCGCCTCGGCGGGAAGTCCAACTCATGCTACTTTCATGTACATGAGTGAGTCGGTCGGAGTAGCGGAGCTGAGGCAGAACCTCAGTGTGTACCTGCGCCGGGTGGGAACGGGGGAGCGACTCCTCGTCACCGATCGCAACCGGCCGGTAGCGGAGCTGGGGCCCGCACCCAGCACCGGTCCCGACCTCGATCGACTGATCGCCGAGGGTAGGGTGGCGGCGCCCCGTCGGTCCGGGCTGCCGGAGCCCTTGGAGCTGACCGGGAACGCCGGGGCCCTGAGTCGGGCGCTCGACGATATTCGCGGCGACCGCTGACCCGTGGCGGTCGTCTATCTGGACGCTTCAGCGCTCGTCAAGCTCGTCCGCGACGAGGCGGAGTCGCCTGCCCTGCGCGCCTATCTCCGGGACGTCGACCTCGTCAGCAGCGAGTTGGTCCTGACCGAGATTCCGCGGGCAGTGCGCCGGGCCGTGTCACTGGATCCCGATCTCCCGCTCGATCTGCTGCTGGAGCGCGCCGGGGCCCTGGTCGAAGCGTTGGCGCTGCGACCGCTGGATCGAGCGCTTCTCGCCGGAGCGGGGGCGTTGTCCGAGCCGGCGCTGCGCGCGCTGGATGCCATTCACGTCGCCGCGGCCGTCGATCTCGATCCGATCGACGCGTTCGTGACCTATGACGAACGCCAAGCCGCCGCTGCCCGACTCGCGGGGCTACGGACCATGGCCCCGGCCTGACTCAGGCCCGCCCCGCCGCCATCTCGACCCGCTCCTCCGCGGTGGCGAAGAGGTAGCGGTCGATCTCGGTCAGGCCGGGGAGGTCGTGGACGTCCTCGTCCAGGTAGGGGACGCGGATCACGCCGCTGGTGCGGAGCTCGTTGGCCAGGTGGTCGATGTTGCGGGCGTCGCGCTCGGCCAGGGCTTGGTAGTCAGCGAAGTTGTCGGCGACTCGTCTGGCGAGGTTGGCGTCGCCTAGCTTCTCGGCGAGGGTCGCGGGGAGGTCGTCGACCTCGGCCTCGAGCTCGTCGGCGGGGTAGTGGACCTTGTTGACGATGACGCCGCCGAAGGGGAGCTTCGCCTCGACCAGTTTGCGGTGGAAGTAGACGGCCTCGTCGATCGGCTCGCCCTGGGGGCCGCAGACGACGAGGAAGCAGGTCTCGGGGTCGGCGAGGAGCTTGTTGACCCGCTTGGCCCGCGCCTGGAAGCCGTCGACCATGCCGCTGAAGGCGTTGAAGAACTCGGCCAGGTCGGCGATCAGGTCGAAGCCGACGATCCGCTTGAAGATGCCGAGGGCGACCGAGGCGCCGCGGCCGGCGACCTTCGCCGCCAGGCCCGGTCGGCTTCATGAACATCCGCAGCGATTTGCCCTCGATGAACTGGGTCAGCCGTTTCGGCGCCTCGAGGAAGTCGAGCGCGTTGCGGGTCGGCGGCGTGTCGAGGACGAGGAGGTCGAACTCGCCTTCGGTGTGCAGCTCGAACAGCTTCTCCATCGCCATGTACTCCTGCGAGCCGGCGAGTGCGGAGGAGATCTGCTGGTAGATGCGGTTGTTCAGCACCCGGTCGCGCGACTCCTCGTCCGGAGCCTGGCGGGCGATCAGCTCGTCGAAGGTCGCCTTCGCGTCGAGCATCATCGCCCACAGCTCGCCCTTCATCTCGACGCCCTGCTGCTCGATCAGGGCGGGGTCGACGCGGCGCGCCTCGTTGCCGAGCTCCTCCAGGCCGAGCGAGTCGGCCAGCCGCTTCGCCGGGTCGATCGTCAGCACGCAGACCTTCAGCCCCTGGGCCGCCATCCCGGTCGCGATCGCCGCCGAGGTGGTCGTCTTGCCGACGCCGCCGGAGCCGGCGCAGATGCAGATCGACTTGCCCTCGAGGACTTCGCCGACCGAGGCCATCAGCCGAGCTTCCCCGCCAGCTTGCGCGCCGCGGCGACGTCGAGCTCGGGCTCGAAGAGGAAGGGGAGCGTCTTCACCGGCGCCTCCACGCCGCGCTTCAGCCGCGCCAGCTGCTGGCGCTGGGAGCGGGCGCGGCCGAACTCCGAGAGCGCCGCCCGCGCCGCCGCTCTGGTCGCGCCGTTCTCGGCCTCGGCCAGCTGCGAGAGCGCCTCCGCCTCCCCTTTCTTGAAGCGCTCCGGGTAGAGCCCGTTGAGGTAGACGCGGTCGACCGCGACCCCGACCTCGTCGCGCAGGTCCTTCTCCAGCGCCGCCGACTCGTTGACCGGCATCTCCTCCGGCAGGGCGACGATCGCGGTGCCGGTGTTCTCGTGGTCGGTGATGAAGCGGTCGAGCGTTTCGGCTTGCGAGTGGATCGGGCCGACGCGGGCGATCGAGGCGAAGGTGCGCGGCGTCTGCAGGAAGCCGACGCCGTGGCCGGTGGCCGGCGCGTCGACGATCACCAGGTCGTACTTGCGCCCGCTCTTCACCTTGCGGTCGAGCTGCGCCAGCTCCCAGATCTTCCCGATCGTCACCAGCTCCTTCAGCCCCGGCGTCGCCGCGGCGAGGTAGTTGAAGATGCGGCTGCGGAAGAGCATGTCCCGCATCGCCCTCACCTTCAGCTGCAGCAGCACGTACTCGCGCATCGACTCGTCGGGGTCGATCGAGATCGACCAGAGGTTCTCCTCCATCTCGACCTCGTGGAAGCCGACGGCGGTGTGCTCGAAGATCCGCGAGGCGTTCTCCTGCGAGGAGACCTCGCAGACGATCGTCCGCTTTCCTTCGCCGGCGGCCCGCAGGCCGAGCGCGACGGCGACCGTCGTCTTGCCGACGCCGCCCTTGCCGGTGACGATTACGAGCCGCTTGTCGAGGAGGTCGGGGATTGGCCGATTCCTAGCAATTTCGGGGGCCGGCAGGAAAAGCGAGGTCCCATACGAATATCCGCGCAATGGGATTTCTAAGCCGCAAGAAGCCAAAGCCCGCGCCCGTCGAGCTCCAGGAGGACCACCCGATCGTAGACGAGCTCCAGCAGATGGAGGAACTCGTTCCCGAGCGTCCCGTCGAGGAGCCCCGGGAGCCGGTGATCGAGAAGCTGCCCGAGCCCGAGCCCGAGCCCGTGTCTGCGCCCGAGCCTGAGTCTGCGCCCGCGCCGGCCCTCAACGCCGAGGACGAGGACGAGCAGGAGGGCGATGCGCGGATGAAGGCCGTCGACCTGATCGCGCCGACGCGGCTCGACTTCCTGGCCGAGAAAGAGGCTGCCGAGGCGGAGCCGGTGAAGCACGCGGAAGTGATCGCCTTCGCCAACCAGAAGGGCGGCGTCGCGAAGACGACGACGACCCTGAACCTGGCCGTCGCCTTCGCCGAGTCCGGCTACCGCGTGCTCTGCATCGACCTCGACCCGCAGGGGAACCTGACGATGAGCCAGGGGATCGACCCCGACAAGGTCGAGAAGAGCCTCTACGACGTCCTCGTCAACGACATGCCGATCTCCGAGATCATCATCAAGCGGGAGATCGACATCGCCGTCGCCTCGATCGACCTGGCCGGTGCCGAGATCGCGATGAGCACCAAGATCGGCCGCGAGCGCTCGCTGGAGAAAGCGCTGAAAGAGGTCGACGGGGTCTACGACTTCGTCTGCATCGACACGCCGCCGAGCCTCGGCCTGCTGACGATCAACGCCCTCACCGCGGCGAACAAGGTGATCGTCCCGGTCCAGTGCGAGTACCTCTCGATGCGCGGCCTCGTCCAGCTGCAGAACACCCTGCGGATGATCCAGGAGAACCTCAATCCCGACGTGCGGATCGAGGGGATCCTGCCGACGATGCTGGACTCGCGGACCATCCACGCCAAGGAGGCGGTGGAGATCCTCGAGGAGAACTTCGGCGACCTCGTTTTCCAGTCCCGGATCAAAAAGGCGATCAAATTCGCCGAGGCTCCCGTCAAAGGGTCCTCCGTGCTCAAGTACGATTCAGACTCGAGCGCAGCGAACTACTACCGGGAGCTGGCGAAGGAGGTTCTGTCCAATGGCTCGGCGTAACAAGCGCGCAAGCATGCGCGAGGGGCCGCTGTCCGACCTGTTCCGTTCGACGAGCGACGACGCTCCGATCGACCCGCCGGAGGCGCCTCGCTACGGACGCGAAGATCCGGCCGAGGCGAAGAAGGCCGAGCAGGAGGAGGTAACGCCTCCCGTCCGCGAGGAAGCCGCTCCGGAGCCTGCCCCCGAGCCCCAGGCCGAAATTCCCCTGCAGCAGGAAGAGGCCGCCGAGTTCTTCGACCAGGAGATCGAAGGCTCGACCGAGTCCGCTCCCGAGCGGCTGAAAAGGGTCTTCAGCGAGGAACCGGCGCCGCGGCGCGAGCAGTTCTCGACCGAAAACCCGCGCTATGGGCGCGAGGAGCCCGCCTACGAGCCGCCGGGCAGCGGCGAGCCGCACCAGCCGGTGATCAAAGTCGTCGGCGTCGGCGGCGCCGGCGTCAACGCGGTCAACCGGATGGTCGACGCCCGCATCCCCGGGGTCGAGTTCATGGCCGTCAACACCGACCTTCAGTCTCTGCAGCTCTGCGTCGCCGACGTCACCGTCCACATCGGCGACGAGCAGACGCGCGGCCTCGGTGCCGGCGCCGACCCCGAGGTCGGCCACCGCTCGGCCTTCGAGGAGCAGGACAAGATCAAGCGCCTGCTGAAGGGCTCCGACATGGTCTTCGTCGCCGCCGGTGCCGGCGGCGGCACCGGCTCGGGCGCCGCCCCGGTCGTCGCCCGCCTCGCCCGCGAGGTCGGCGCCCTCACCGTCGGCATCGTCACCAAGCCGTTCAGCTTCGAGGGCAGCCGCCGCGGCACCCAGGCGCAGAAGGGGATCGAGGAACTCGCCGCCGAGGTCGACACCCTGATCGTCGTCCCCAACGACCGCCTGCTCGACGTCCTCGACCAGCAGACCTCGATGATCGAGGCCTTCAAGGTCGCCGACGACGTCCTCCGCCAGGGCGTCCAGGGGATCTCCGACCTGGTCACCCTGCCGGCGGTAATCAACCTCGACTTCGCCGACGTGCGGTCGATCATGTCCGACGCCGGCCGGGCCCTGCTCGGGATCGGGATGGCCTACGGCGACGACCGCGCCGTGCTCGCCGCCGAAAAAGCGATCTCCTCGCCGCTGCTTGAGACCTCGATGGAGGGCGCCCGCTCGATCCTGCTCTCGATCACCGGCGGCGCCGACCTCTCGCTGGTCGAGGTCTCCGAGGCCGCCAAGGTCGTCGGCGAGGCCGCTCACCCGGACGCCAACATCATCTTCGGCGCCAACGTCGACGAGGAGCTCTCCGAGCAGATCTGGGTCACCGTCGTCGCCACCCGCTTCGACGGCCGCGCTCAGCTGCAGCGGCGCGCCGCCGAGCCGACGATCCGCCGCACCAAAGAGGCCGAGGCTTCGCGCCGCGGCCGGGGCGGCGAGCGTGAGCTCGGAATAGACGTCCCAGAGTTCCTCCCCGGCTGACCCGAAGCCCCATGCGAGGGGTCGTCGCAGCCGGCCATCCGCTGACCGCCGAGGCGGGCGCCGGCGTCCTGCGCGCCGGCGGAAACGCGGTCGACGCCGCCGTCTGCGCGGTGCTTGCCTCCTTCGCGGTCGAGAGCCCGCTGACCGGCTTCGGAGCCGGCGGCTACATGATGGTCCACGAGGGGGGCGAGACGACCCTGATCGACTTCTTCGTCGCCGCCCCCGGGCGCGACGAGATCGAGCGCACCGCGGAGCTGGTCCCGGTGCCGGTGCGCTTCGACGCCGAGACGACGCAGACGTTCTACGTCGGCCCCGCCTCCTGCGGCGTCCCCGGCACCGCCGCCGGGCTCGCCCACGCGCTCGAGCGGTTCGGGACGCGTTCTCTCTCGGAGCTGGTCGGGCCGGGGGTGAGGCTCGCCCGCGAGGGGGCGCCGGTCAACCGCGGGCAGTCCTACATCCTCGACATCCTCGCCCCGATCCACGACCGCATGTCCGGCACCCGCGAGCTCTACGCGCCGCAGGGGCGGCCGCTGGGAGAGGGAGACGTCTTTCACTTCCCGGAACTGGCCGAGGCGCTGGAACGCTACGGCGCCGAAGGCGCCGAGCCCTTCTACCGGGGCGAGGTGGCGGCGGCGATCAGCGACTTCGTCGTCGAGCACGGCGGCCTGATCGGGCCGGGGGACCTCGCCGGCTACGAGGCGATCGAGCGCAAGCCGATCGACGCCCCCTTCCGCGGCGCCGAGGTCCTCACCAACCCGCCGCCCTCCTCGGGCGGGATCCTGATCGCCTACACCCTCGGCCTGCTCGAGCGCTTCGGCCCCCGCAGCGGCCCCGAGCAGCTGGTGCTGGCGATGGAGGGCGCCAACTCGCGCCGTGACCTCGCCTTCGCCGAGTCCCTCTACGAGGAGGGGATGGAGGTCGGCTTCCTCGACCGGATCGGCCTCGACCTCGCCGCCGCCGACCTGCTCGGCTCGACCACCCACATCTCGGTCCTCGACAGCGACGGCAACTGCGCCAGCGTCACCTGCTCGAACGGGTCCGGCTCCGGCGTGCTGGTGCCGGGGACCGGGGTGATCCTCAACAACATGCTGGGCGAGGAGGACCTCAACCCGGCCGGTTTCCACCTGATCGCGCCGGGGCGGCGGGTCCCCTCGATGATGGCGCCGACGGTGGTCCTGCGCGACGGCGAGATCGTCCTCGCCCTCGGCAGCGCCGGCTCCAACCGGATCCGCTCGGCGATCCTGCAGACGGTGGTGCGGGCGGTCGAGCAAGGCTACCCGGTCCAGGCGGCGGTGGAAGCGCCGCGGCTGCACTTCGAGCAGGGGATCGTCCAGGCGGAGAAGGGAGTGGACCCGGGCGCGCTCGACCGGCTCGAACGGCGCGGGGTGGAGGTGGCGCGCTGGCCCTCGCTCAACCTCTTCTTCGGCGGCGTCCAGGCGGTCTCCCGCGACCCGGCCGGCGGCGCCCTCGCGGGCGGCGGGGACCCCCGCCGCGGCAGCGCCGTCGCATACGCTGACTGACCGTGGCGGCGGGGCCTGAAATCGATTTCGAGGCGGAGGGCCTGCTCGAGGGAGTCGAGGGGGAGCCGCGGGCGGCCCGGCTACAGCTGCTCGAGCAGCTGCACCGCGAAGGCTGCACGCTGGAGGAGCTGAAGGAGGCGGTCGCCGCCCACCGGCTGACCCTGTTGCCGGTGGAGCGGAAGCTGGCGGGAACGGGTCCCCGCTACACCGCCCGCGAGATCGCCGAGATCGCCGGAATCGACCTCGAGATGCTGCTCCGCTTCCGCTCCGCTCTCGGGATCCCGGTCCCCGACCCCGACGAGCACCTCGGCACCGATGCCGACGTCGAGGCGGCGCGGGCGATGAAACGGTTCCTCGAGCTCGGTCTCCCCGAAGACGGGATGCTGCAGGTGGCGCGGACGATCGGGATGGGGACGGCGCGGATCGCCGAAGCCAACCGGGAGCTGATCATCCGCACCCTCACCCAGCCCGGCGACACCGAGCGCGACGTCGCCCTGCGCTTCGCCGCCGCCGCCGAGTACATGCTGCCGCTGGCCGGGCCGACGGTCGTCTATTCCCTGCAGCAGCACCTGCTCGAACAGATCCGCCACGACGTGATCGGGGCCACCGACATCGCCTCGGGGGAGCTCGGCGGCGCCGTCGAGCTGACCGTCTGCTTCGCCGACCTGGTCGAGTTCACCCGCCTCGGCGAGGAGATCCCGCCCGAGGAGCTGGGGATGGTCGCCGGCCGCCTCGAGGAGATGGCGACCGCCGTCGCCGAACCGCCGGTGCGGCTGGTGAAGACGATCGGCGACGCGGTGATGCTGGTCTCGGCCGAGCCCGAGCCGATGGTCGCCGCGGCGCTGGAGCTGATCGCACGCGGCCGAGCGGAAGGTCAGCAGTTCCCCTGGCTCCGCGCCGGCATCGCCAGCGGCCCGACCCTGCCGCAGTCGGGCGACTACTACGGCCGCGCCGTCAACCTCGCCAGCCGCATCACCAACGTCGCCCGGCCCGGCAGCGTCGTCCTCGACGAGGCGACCAAGGAGGCGGCCGAGGGGTTCGACTACTCCTACGTCGGCGAACGCCGGCTCAAGGGGCTCGACTACCGGGTGAAACTGTTCCGGGCGCGGAAGGCCGGGGAAAAGAAGCGTTAGTGAGGGGGAGGGTGTCGGCGGAGGTCCCTGGGAGCACCTCCGCCGCGTCAACTGACTGCCTTTGGCTGGCGCCTCGGGCCGCCTTGGCGCGGCTCCATGCCAAGTACCCAGGGACCCCCACCGACACCCTCCCGGCGAGCGCGCTCGGGCAGCTCCCTCATCCATCGAGTCCGCGAAAAACATCCTCCAGGATGGTTTTCGCGGACTCGCGATCTAGCCGTCCACCTCTGTTAGAGAGGCTTACGCGCGGAGACGAGGAGGTTGTAGAAGAGCTCGGCCGGGAGGTAGGGCTCGAGCACTTTGGTGTCGACCTTCTGCAGGGCGATGTAGCTGTTGAAGGCGAAGCGGCGCCAGCGGAAGGAGACGGATTCCGGCTCGGCGCTGGACTCGACCGTGCGCAGGCCCCAGCCCCAGGCGTTGGAGAGCAGCTCCTCGCCGCCGACGTGACGCTGCTCGAAGCCGGCGCTCTTGAGCAGGTGGCGGAGGTCCTGAGGGGCGAAGGCGTGGACGTCGACCTCGGCCTCGAGCGAGTGGTCGTGGGACTGCTCGCCTTCGGCGACGGCGCGCTGTTTGGCGCCGACCGCCCGTCGCCAGAGCGGCGCCAGAGTCAGCCCGGCCCGCTTCGGCAGCGCTGCCAGGGTGTCGCCGTAGCGGGAGGGCTCGCCGGCGAAGGCGATCATCCCGCCCGGCCGCAGGACGCGGCGGAATTCGGCGAAGGCCTTGTCGAGGTCGGGGATGTGGTGGAGGACGGCGTGGCCGAAGACCAGGTCGAAGCTCTCGTCCTCGAACGGCAGCACCTCGGCCTCGGTCTCGACGGTCGTCACGTCCTCGAGCCCGAGCGCCTCCGCCGTCGCCGCCAGCCGCTTCAGCATCCCCGGCGAGATGTCGGTCGCGGTCAGCCGCTCGATCACCCCGAGCTGGACGAGGTTGAGCGAGAAGTAGCCGGTGCCGGAACCGATCTCCAGGGCGTCGCCGAAGGAGCGGCCCTTCTGCCCGCCCAGCGCCTTGACCAGCTTCAGGCGCACCTGGCGCTGGCCGACCTCGCCGAAGTCGATGCCCCACTTGCCGTCGTACTCCTCGGCGGCGGCGTCGTGGTAGCGGGTGTTGACGTCCTTGATGTGCTCGTGGGTGGCGGAGGGGGAGGCTGGCATGGGGCGGGACTCTAATAGCGTCTCGCCCGTGGAGCGTCACTACCTCCAGGAGAACCAGCCGCCCGGGGTTCCGCCGCTGCCGCTGACCGGTGAGCGGACGCTGCCGGATGTGCCGGAGGAGAACTACTGGTTCCGCCGCCATTTGGTCGTCTACGAGTGGATCGCCGAGCGGGTGCGGGGGCAGCGGGTCGTCGACATGGCCTGCGGCGAGGGCTATGGCTCCGACGTTCTTGCCGGGGCCGCGGCGAGCGTGGTCGGCGTCGACGCCAACCCGGAAGCGCACGAGCACGCCCGGCTGCGCTACCCGCGGCCGAACCTGCGCTTCGAGCGCGAGCTGGTGGAAACGTTCAGCGAGCCCTGCGACGCCGTCGTCTTCCTGCAGACGATCGAGCACGTCCAGGATCCCGGCGCGATTCTCGAGCACTTCAAGGCGATGCTGTCCCCAGGGGGAGTGGCGTTCGTCTCGACGCCGAACCTGCTGACCCTGGCGCCGCCGGGGGCGGAGAAGTCCGACAACCCCTGGCACGTGAAGGAGTACCGAGCCGCCGAGTTCCGGGAGCTCTGCGAGGGGCACTTCCCGCGGGTCGAGATGCTCGGGCTCTTCCACGCCCGCAAGCTGCGCGCGCACGAGCTGGCGATCAAGCTCGGCTGGGACAGCGTCCACAAGCGGCTGCGGCTGACGAAGCCCTTCTACGATCGCTTCACCCCGGCGATCTCCGCCTCCGACTTCCGCCTGCGCGCCGGCGACCTCGACCGCGCCCTCGACTTCCTCGCGGTCTGCCACATCGGGTAATGGCCCGGGAGGGGACCGCCGGCGACCTGGCGATCGTCCTGCACAGCCACATGCCCTACGTCGAGGGCTTCGGCACCTATCCCTTCGGCGAGGAGTGGCTGTTCGACGCGGTGATCCGCTCCTACCTGCCGGTGCTGGAGGTGGCGCGGGATCTGACGATGACGGTGACGCCGGTGCTGGCCGACCAGCTCGAGGACGCCGGCGCCGCCGAGCGGCTGCGTCGCTTCCTGATCGAGTGGCGGATCGGCGCCGCCGAGGCGGACCTCCCGCAGGTCCCCGAGGAGTGCCGGGCAGCCTGCGAAGGCGAGCGCACGCGTTACGCCCAGGCGCTGGAGCTGCTCGACGCAGCCGGCGGCGATCCGCTCGCTCCCTTCCGGCGGGCCGCCGAGGAGGGGCGGATCGCCCTCGCGGCCTCCTCGGCCACCCACGCGGTGCTGCCGCTGCTGGCGACGCGCCCAGGGCTGCGGCTGCAGCTGGAGACCGGGCTCCGCTCCCACCGTCGCCGCTTCGGCTGGGACGGCGGCTTCTGGCTGCCCGAGTGCGCCTACGTCCCCGGCCTCGAGTGGCGGCTGGCGGAGCAGGGCGTGCGCTGGTTCTGCGTCGACCAGAGCGCCCATGCCGAGCCGCTGGAGGCGCTGGCACCCGTCGCCACCGAGGCGGGGCCGGTGGCGCTGCCGATCGACTGGGAGGCGATCTCCTGGCTCTGGTCGCTCGACGGCTATCCCTCCGACCCCGCGCACGCCCAGTTCGCCGGCAAATCGCTGCGCGGGATCAGGATCTGGAAGGTCGGCGGCGGCGCTTACGACCCGGCAGCCGCCGAGGCGGCGGCGCGGCGACAGGGGGAAGAGTTCCTCGCCGCCGCGGCCGCGCGCCTCCGCGCATACGCCGAGGGCCACGACCGCCGCGGCCTCCTCGTCTTCGCGATCGATACCGAGCTGCTCGGGCACTGGTGGTCGGAGGGGCCGATCTGGCTGCGGACGGTGCTGGAGGGCGCCGAGGAGGCGGGGATCCGGCTCCTCACCGTGCCGCAGGCGCTGGCCGAGCACGAGCCGGTCGAGCGGCCGCTGCGGGCCTCGACCTGGGGCGAGGACAAGAACCTCCGCACCTGGGACTCGCCCGCCGTCGCCGACCTCGCCTGGGGGGCGCGGCGGGGGGAGCTGCGGCTGCTGCGCTCGGTCTCCGGCGGCCTGCGGGGAGAGCGCCTGGAGCGGGCAGCCCGCGAGCTCCTCGCCCTGCAGGCGAGCGACTGGGCCTTCCTCGACCAGCGCAAGCAGGCCGGCGATTACGCCTACCAGCGGGCCACTGATCACTCACGGGCGATGTTGGAGGTCGTAGACTGCGACCGCGCCACCAACCCGTGTATGCGATCCCTCGCCCCGGACCTCAGCATCGCTCCCCTGCTGGAGCCCTGACCAGCCACCGAACTTGACCCGCGTACTGATCCTCTCCTGGGAGTACCCGCCGCTGATCGAGGGCGGCCTCGCCCGCCACGTCCGCAAGCTCTCCGAGGCCCTGGTCGAACGCGACGTCGAGGTCCACGTTCTGACCCGCGGGGGGGAGGAGTCGCCGGCCACTGAGCGCCGTGACGGGGTGATCATCCACCGCATCCGCGAGCCCAAGCGCCCGACCGACCTCGGCGAGTTCGTCGCCTGGGTCGAGCGGATGAACTCCGACATGCTCGCCGCCGGGGTCGAGCTCGGCGACCGCTACAGCTTCGACCTCGTCCACGGCCACGACTGGCTCGTCGCCAACGCCTGCGACCACCTCGCCAAGCGGTTCGACGCGCCGCTGGTGACGACGATCCACGCGACCGAGTACGGCCGCCACCAGGGCTGGGTCGACAAGCACCCGCAGACCTACATCCACGGGGTCGAGCGCTGGATCACCAACCGCTCCCAGCGGGTGATCACCTGCTCCCACTACATGCGCGAACAGGTCGCCGACATCTTCGGCGTCGAGGAGCAGCGGGTGACCGTGATCCCGAACGGGATCGACCCCGACGACCTGCCCGCCCAGCCGGCCGGCGAGCTAGCCCGGCTGCGCTCGGAGTTCGCCACACCCGAGGAGAAGCTGGTCCTCCTGATCGGCCGCCTCGTCTACGAGAAGGGGTTCCAGCTGGCCCTGGAGGCGATGCCGCGGGTGATCGAAGAGGCGCCCGGGACGCGCTTCCTGGTCGCCGGCTCCGGCACCCACGAGGCAGAGCTGAAGCGTCAGGCGGAGGAGCTGGGGCTGATGGAGCACGGCACCTTCCTCGGCTGGATCGGCGACGACGTCCTCCACTCGCTCTACCGGATCGCCGACCTCACCGTGGTTCCCTCGATCTACGAGCCCTTCGGCCTCGTCGCCCTCGAGGCGATGGCCTCGGGCTGCCCCTGCATCGTCGCCGACACCGGCGGCCTGCGCGAGGTCGTCCCCCACGAGGAGGCGGGGCTGCGCTTCCGCGCCCACGACCCCGAAGCGCTGGCCGAGGTGGCGATCCGGGTGCTCTCCGACGACGAGCTCGGCCGCCGCCTCGTCGCCGAAGCCTACGAGCACCTGCGCCGCTTCGACTGGGGCGACGTCGCCGAGCAGACCGCGGCCGTCTACGCGGAGCTGGCCGGCGCCAAGACCACCTAGGCCGGCCGCTCAGCAGGCGTCGCGGCGGCGGGCGAGGCTGCGGTCGGTGATGCTGAAGCTGCCTTCGGGGCTGTTGCCGGGGACCCAGTGGATGCCGTCGAGCAGCTCCAGCGGAGAAACCGAGAGGGCGCCGGCGAGCTTCATCAGCGTGTCGACGCGGGCGAGTCGGGTGCCCTGCTCGAGCATCCCGATCTCGGTCCGGTGCAGGGAGGCGAGCGACCCCAGCTCTTCCTGGGACATCGCCGCGCGGCGGCGGCAGCGGTAGAGGTTGCGGCCGAACTTGGTCGCCACCTCCTGCGATCGGATCCTCCCGTCGGGGGCCATGCAGACAGCTTGTCGCCGGACATTCATTGTCAGCCAGACAATAGGCGTCAACCCTGATCGACTTCTTGCAGCGTCGTCCACGCCTCGGGGTCTGGCTCCACCGGCCGTTCCCAGCGCAGCTCCCGGGGCGCCTCGCGCATGCGGATGATCCGGGCGGGGATGCCGCCGACGACGGCGTTGGCGGGGACGTCCTTGGTGACGACCGAGTTGGTCCCGATCACCGAGTTGTCGCCGACGCTGACGCCGCGGAGAATGCAGGCGCCGTAGCCGATCCAGACGTTGTTGCCGACCTCGACGTCGCGCTTGTAGATGCCCTGCGAGCGGATCGGCCGCTCGACCTCGACGATGCCGTGGTCGAAGTCGATGAACATCGCCCGGTCGGCGATCACGCACTCATCGCCGATCCGCACCCGCTGGTAGGCGGAGATCGTGCACTCCTGGCCCATCACCGTCTTGGCGCCGATCTCGACGACGCCCTCGTGGCAGCGGATCTTGGTCCCGTCGCCGATCCAGACGAAGCGGCCGAAGCGGATCTCGCCGCGCGGCTCGATCTTCAGTTCCAGCCCCTTGCCGAAGAAGAACGGGCCTTCGGAGCGCCAGCGCCGGCCGGCGCGGGTGAGGAAGCGGCGCCAGAGGTAGCGCCAGAGGAGGCGCGCATAGCGCGGGGTCAACATCTGGTTGCGGGCCAGGAAGCGAAACACGGCGGCGCAACTTTAGAGGGCGCCTCTTAGACTGGCTCCTCCTTGGCTGACGCCGCCAAAACCGCTCCGCTCGCCGAGCGCCTCGTCGAAGGCGAAAAGCGGGCGCTGGCACGGGCGATCACGCTGATCGAGTCCGACGACCCGGCCGGCTGGGAGCTCGTGCGCGAGGTCTACCCGCGGACCGGCAAGGCCCGGATCATCGGCTTCACCGGACCGCCCGGGGTCGGCAAGAGCACCCTGATCGGGGCGCTGACGGGGGAGCTGCGGAAGGCCGAGCGCGAGGTCGCGGTTCTCTCGATCGATCCCTCGAGCCCGTTCACCCGCGGCGCCCTGCTCGGCGACCGGATCCGGCTCACCGATCACTTCCTCGACCCCGGCGTCTTCATCCGCTCGATGGCCTCCCGCGGCGCCCTCGGCGGCCTCAGCGAGGCGGCGCTGCAGGTGGCGCTGATCATGGACGCCGCCGGCAAAGACGACGTCCTGATCGAGACCGTCGGCGTCGGCCAGGCCGAGATCGACATCGTCGACCACGCCGACACGATCGTCCTGGCTCTGATGCCCGGCTCCGGCGACTCGATCCAGGCGCTGAAGGCGGGGGTGATGGAGATCCCCGACATCATCGTCGTCAACAAGGCCGACCACCCGATGACCGACACGATGGTCCGCGAGGTCCGCGGTGTCCTCGCCCTCTCGCAGGACCCCGAGGGCTGGAAGGTGCCGATCCTCCGCACCGAGGCCGCCCGCGGCGAGGGCGTCGAGGAGCTGGCCGCGCAAATCGACGCGCATCGAAACTTCATCGAACAGGCGGGCACGCTGGCCGAGCGCCGCGCCCGCAACCTCCGCAGCGAGGTGCTCGGAATCGCCACCTCGCGGATGCGCCGCCGCCTCGAACAGACCGTCTCCGAGGACCCGGCGACGGCGGACCTGCTCGACCGGGTGGTGCGGCGCGAACTCGACCCCGCCACCGCGGCAAGCGAGCTGCTGGAGAAGCACGTCGATGAGTGAGGACCGCCAGGTCGACGCCCGCGAGGCAATGGGTTGGATCGGGGCCGAGGTTGCCGAGCTGAACGGCTCGCCGG
This sequence comes from uncultured Actinomycetes bacterium, assembly GCA_963779815.1. Taxonomy (GTDB): domain Bacteria; phylum Actinomycetota; class Thermoleophilia; order Solirubrobacterales; family 70-9; genus VAYN01. Next base: position 1,185,454 of record CAVZZR010000001.1, read on the forward strand.
TCGGCCAGGTCCAGGGCCTCTACGTCGACGCCGAGAGCGGCGAGCCGGCCTGGGTGATTGCCCGCCTGGGGCGCCGACGCCGCGCTCGGATCGTCGCCCTTCCCGCCTCGACCTGCGCTGGTGCTCCCTTCGGCGTCTGGGTGGCCCAGGAGGCCGACGCGATCCGCAGCGCCCCGGTCGTCGACCCCACTCGTCCCCTTCGCCGGGAGCACGAGTTGACTATCTGCGCCCACTTCGGGATTGGCGAGAAGGTCGGTCGTGCGGCCGAGGTGGCCAGTCGACAGGCGGGTGACATCACCGCCACTCCGCCCGCCCTCTGAGCCTTGGATGGTGGTGACCGCTCTGCGGGGAGGGGCGCGAGGCATCTGCGGGCAAGGGCGCTAAATGGAGGAAGCGGGGCTGACCTCGAAAGACGTAAAGCTTCTGGACGTCGGGCACGAAATCGTCCCTACCTTGGCCAGCGGTCACGCCGACGCCGCCTTCGACGTTCTTCTCGATCGCTCGTACAGCCTTGCCGGGGCCTACGACGCGGCGGCGTTTCCGCGGACCACCGTTGACATGAAGTCGCGTGCATAAACCTCGACCGGGAAGCCCAGCTGATCCGACTGGATGAGCGAAAGGGCTTCGTCCGGTAAGCGTTGCCATAACCCGCAGTAGAATCTGAGCAATGAGATGGGGGCGATGGGCTATGGCGGTCAGCGGGCTGTTGTTGCTCTTGCTCGTCGCGGGGTGCGGTGGCAGCGGCGACACGGAATCCGCCCCCACTCCTATCCAGGCTGACGCCCCGCCCCGCAACCTTCGGGAACTCCGCATGACCCTCGACGGCTGGCACGGTCCCCAGCACGTGGGAATCCTGATGGCCGCCTCCCGGGGCTACTTCGAAGATGCGGGGGTGGACCTCCGGGCGCTCACCCCGGCGACCCCGGACCGGCCGGTTCCGTACGTCGTGCGGCGCAGCGTCGATCTCTCGGTGGCCCAGCTTCCGCAGGTGGTGCTGGCGAAGGAGAAGGGCGCGCCGATCGTCGTCCTGGGCAGTCTGATCGCGCAGCCGACCGCTTCGATGATCTGGCTGCAGGAATCAAACCTCCACGATCCGGCAGATCTGAGAGGAAAGACGATCGGATATCCCGGCGTTCCCTTCCAGCGGGCGTTTCTCGAAAGCGCGCTTGCCCGCGCGGGGGTACCGCCGGGGGATGTGAGGATCGAGAACGTCGAATACGACCTCGTCAAAGCCTTGACGAGTGGCAGGGTCGACGCGATCTTCGGCGGTTCGGCGAACCTGGAGGGGGTCAAGCTCTCCGCCCGCGGCTTGAAGCCAATGATCACCCCGGTCGAAGACCTGGGAGTACCTCCGTATGCCGAACTGGTGGTGATCGCCCGGCGCGACACGGTGTCCAAGGACCCGGCGCTGTACCGAAGGTTCATGGCCGCCCTCGCGAAGGGCACCGCCGACGCGCTTCAAAATCCTTCGAAGGATCGTCAACTGGTGCAGCTCACCCCGGAAAGCGAACCGCTTACGGGCCCCGGCGTGGACAAGGCTCAGATCGAAGCGACCCTGCCGCTCCTGTCGAGGAGCGGCGATGTCGATTCAGGCCAAGTCGAAGCGCTGAGTGAATGGATGAAGGCGCACGGGATGATCAAGAAGGCCCTGTCCCCTGAGGCGATTCTTGCCACGAGCAACCGCGCAAATCCACGCGCCTAGAAACCTCTTCGAACCGGCGACCCACGCGAGTCCTCGTTAGATTCGGTCAATGAAACTTGTGCGATGGTTCGCCGTAGTCGCTGGTCTCCTTCTCCTCTTGGGCGGATGCGGGAGCGGCGATCCGGGCGCTGGCGCTGGCCAGACCACGAGCAAGCCGCGCGTCAAGCCTGCGCCACCCCCGCTGCGGGAAGTGAGCGTCACCTTCGACGGCTGGCACGGCCCCCAGAACCTGGGGATCATGATGGCCGACGCGAGGGGTTATCTGGCCGACGAGGGTCTGAAGATCACGACCTACACGCCGACGCTTCTGTGGAAGCCGATCCCGTATATCGGCAAAAGGGAAGTCGACGTGTCGATCTCCCACTTGCCGGAGGTGGTCCTGGCGAAGGAGCGAGGTGCGCCGATCGTCGTCCTCGGCAGCCTGATCGCCCAGCCGACCGCGTCGATGATCTGGTTGAAGAGGTCGCAGCTGCACGGACTTGCCGACCTCAGGGGGAAGACGATCGGCGTCCCCGGCCTCACTTTCCAGAGGGTATTCCTCGAACGCGTTCTCGCGCGGGCAGGGTTGTCGCCCTCTGAGGTGCGGATCAAGGTACTCGCATACGACCTCTTGCCGGCTCTGATCCACGGAAAGGTCGACGCGATCTTCGGCGGCTCGGCGAACATCGAGGGGGCAAAGCTCTCGGTGCTCGGCCTGAAGCCGGTGATCATCCCGGTCGAGCGTCTAGGGATACCTCCGTTCGACGAACTCGTGGTGATCGCCCGCCAGGGTGCAGTCGCCAGAGACCCGGAGCTGTACCGAAGGCTCATGGCGGCGTTCGCCAAAGGCACGGCGGTGGCCAGGAAAACTCCAAAAGACGCGCCTGGGGTGATCAGGCGCACCGGCGAAGACGAACCGTCCAACAGCCCGGCGGTGGTGAAGGCTCAGCTCGAGGCGACCGCGCCCCTGCTGTCGCAGGGCGGCCACGTCAACCCTCGACAGGCCCGAGCTTTGATCGCCTGGATGAAGGCACAGGGGATGATCAAGAAGGCATTCTCCTTCCAGGTCTTGAGAGCACCGGCGGGCTAGCCGCGCAAAACGACGCGGACGATTTTTTCCTCCGAAACGCCGGCTATTCGGCACCGGAAAAGGGGGGGACTAGCTGCCGGGGGAATTTCCCAGGCTAAGCCCACATAGTCAGCTTCCTTTGAACATAAGGTGACGACAATGCGCAAGAGACTCGCACTACTCGCGGCGGCAGCCTCGTTGAGCACCTTGTCAGCATGCGGGGGAGACGGTCCGGAGGGGGCCACCGGTCGCGGCGGGGAGGCGGAAGCTCTGAAGACGGCAGCGGCCTGTCTGGAGCGTGCGGCGAAACTGCCTCCCGGCAGCCGGAGTCCGCAACCTGAACGCAAGGGCCTGAAGGGCCTGCACCTGACGCTGAAGGGCCATCCCGATGCCGAGGACGCGGGGATCCTGCTCGCGGCCGAACGCGGGTACTTCGCGGCCGCCGGCCTCGACCTTCACATCACCTCGCCCGTGATCGCCGACAACATCCCGGAATACCTGGTCGAAGGAGGCAGCGATGTTTCGATCTTGCCGCAGCCACAGGTGACCATGGCCAACTCGCAGGGCATGCCCCTGGTCGCCATCGGCAGCCTGATCCGGCGACCGACGATGGCGATGATGGCATTGCCGGATTCCGGCATCGTCGGTGTGGCCGACCTGAAGGGGAAGAGGGTCGCGATCAACAGCCTTCCGTTCGAAGAGGCGATCTTGGCAAGTGCTCTCGCCGACGCCGGTCTAAGTCGGGACGATGTGAAGCTGAGGCCCGCTGGCTATGAACTCGTGCAGGCCCTGATCGACCGTCGGGTTGACGCGATCCTCGGCGTTTACCGCAATCAGGAGGGCGTCGAACTGGAAGCCTGCGGAGTAAGGCCGGTCGTGATCCCGGTGCGGAAGCTCGGTGTCCCTCCCTACGAAGAGCTGGACCTGGTGGCTCGCCGCGACCGCCTTGCTCGCAGCCCCGAGCTGTTTCGCGCTTTCATGTCGGCATTGGCTCGCGGCACCGCCGCTGCGGCCGCGAACCCGCGTGCGGCCGCCGAAGCGATCTCGCTCTATCGGGGCAAGCTGGGCGTAGCCGACCCGCAGGAGCCGGCGCTGGTCGAGGCAAAGGTCAAAGCGACCCTGCCCCTGCTCTCCAAATCGGGTTCTATGGACCCCGCGCGCGCCACCCGCTTTGCCACCTGGATGTATGAGCAGGGCCTTATCCAGCGAGAGGTGCCGGTCTCGCGGTTGCTGACGAACCGGCTCGTCGAATCGGCAGGTGCTCGATGAGATTCTCCCCTTTCAGGCTCGGTTGCTGGCTCCTGGCGGCAGCGCTTTTCGTCTTCGCCGGCTGCGGTGAAAGCGAACAGCGGACCGGCAAGCCGGTGAGCGCGAAAGCCGCGCCGGCGAGCTCAAAAGGCATGCGAGAAGCGTGGTTCTCCATCGACGGCTACAAGGGGCCCCAGACGATCGGGATCCTGATGGCGGAGAAACTGGGTTACTTCGAAGATGAGGGCGTCGAACCAACGGTGACGAGCGCGGCAACTCCTGCCGCCCCGTTGGACTACGTGCCGCAGGAAATCGTCGACTTCGGGGTCACCCGCCAGCCGGAGGTCGTGCTCGCAAAGCGCGAAGGGACGCCGATCGTCACCGTGGGGGCCCTGGTGGCCCGACCCACCGCGGCCTTGATCTGGCTGAAGAAATCCGGCATCCACGGCATCGCCGATTTGAAGGGAAAGACCATCGCTATACCCGGCCTGACCTTCCAGGAAGACTTCCTACGGACTCTCCTCGAAAGGCATGGATTGACGCTCGACGACGTTAAGGTCTCGCAACTCGGGTACGGACTGGACCGCTTTCTCGCCAGGGGTGAAGCCGATGCCATCTTCGGTGGCTCATGGGACGTTGAAGGAGCGGCGCTAGCGGCGCGCGGCCTCAAGCCGGTCATCCGCCGGGTGCAGAACCTCGGCTTCCCCGCCTACGACGAGCAGGTCTTGGTCACTCGGGTCGATCTAGCTTCCGAAGACGGACCACTTGTCCGCGACGTCCTGGCCGCCCTGGCCCGCGGCACCGCAGCGGCGATCGAACATCCCGAGGCAGCCGTCAAGCTAATCGAAGAAACCGGTGAAGCCGATCCCAACGCCACTCCGAAGGTGACGGAGGCGGAGGTCGAGGCAACCCTCCCGCTGCTCTCCGAGACCGGCTATATGAGCCCGGGTCAGGCTGAAGATCTCATCGACTGGATGCACGCCGAAGGCTGGATCAAACGGACCTTTCCCAGCTCCCGCCTGATCACCAACGACTACCTGTCGATCGACGAAAGCTAGAGCTGCAGCGCCTTGACCTGCAGCAGCTCCTCGATCCCGTAGCGGCCGTTCTCGCGGCCGTGGCCTGACTGGCCGTAGCCGCCGAAGGGGGCGAGGGGGTTGAAGGCGCCGCCGTTGATCTCGATCTGGCCGGTGCGGATGCGGCGGGCGATCGCGATCGCGCGGTCGTTGTCGGCGGACCAGACGCCGCCGGCGAGTCCGTACTCGGTCGAGTTGGCGATGCGGACGGCGTCGTCCTCGCCCTCGTAGGGCTGGATTGCCAGCACCGGGCCGAAGATCTCCTCCTGGCCGATCGTCATCTCGGCCTCCACCTCGGAGAAGACGGTGGGGCGGACGAAGAAGCCGCGCTCGAGGCCCTCGGGGGGCTCAGCCCCGCCGGTGATCAGCCGGGCTCCCTCCTCGACCCCCTTCTCGATGTAGCCGCGGACGCGCCCGCGCTGGATCTCGGAGACGAGCGGCCCGAGCCGGGTCGAGGACTCGAAGGGGTCGCCGGGGGTGAAGGTCTCGGCGGCGGCCTTGGCCAGTTCCTCGGCCTCGGCCAGCCGCTGGCGCGGGACCAGCATCCGGGTCAGGGCGCTGCAGGTCTGGCCCGAGTTGAGGAAGCACTTGGCGACCCCGTCGGGCACCGCCCGCTCGAGGTCGGCGTCGTCGAGGATCACGTTCGGCGACTTGCCGCCGAGCTCCATCGCGACCGGCTTCACGGTTGCCGAGGCAAGCTCGGAGACGCGACGGCCGGCCCTGGTGGAGCCGGTGAAGGAGACCATGTCGACCCCCGGGTGAGCGGCGATCGCCTCGCCGACGACGGGGCCGACGCCGGTGACGAGGTTGAAGACGCCGGCCGGCAGCCCGGCGGCCTCGATCACCTCGGCCAGCAGGAAGGCGTTCAGCGGCGTCACCTCGCTCGGCTTCAGGACGACGGTGCAGCCGGCGGCGAGGGCGGGGGCGACCTTGGCGGCGATCTGGTTCAGCGGGTAGTTCCAGGGGGTGATCGCGCCGAGCACGCCGACCGGCTCGCGCAGCACCCGCGAGTTGCCGATCTCCTCTTCCCAGGCGACTTCCTCCATCAGCTTCGGCATCGCCGCGAACTGCGAGGTAGGGAGCCCCACCTGGATGATCCCGCTCAGCTTCAGCGGCATCCCCAGCTCCTGGGTGATCGTCGCGGTGATCTCCTCGGCCCGGCCCTGCAGCCCTTCGGCGATCGCGGTGAGGAAGCGAGCCCGCTCCTCCCGAGGGGTCTGTGACCAGGAGTCGAACGCCCCGCGCGCGGCCTCGACCGCCCGGTCGACGTCCACCGGCGAGCAGCCTGGGATGGTCCCCATCGCTTCCTCGGTCGTCGGGTTGACGACCGCGAGCGGCTCGGCGCCGCTGGGCTCGACCCACTCGCCGCCGATGAAGATCCTGTCCCTCGTCTGAAGCTCAGCCGCCGTCGCCATCCGTTCCTCCTGGTTGCCCTCTCGTTGCCCGAAAACTAGCTGATCAGATAGCAGCGCGTTTATGCGATAATCGCTAATACGCTATGAATCTGGAACCAGGCAGACTGCTTCGAGAGGCCCGTGTCCGGCATGGGCTCAGTCAGGAGCGACTGGCAATCCGCGCCGGCACGACCCAATCCGCGATCTCGCGGATCGAGCAGGAACGCGGTTCGCCGACTGTGAAGACGTTGGCGGAGTTGCTCCGCCTGATGGGTGAGGATCTGGTCTTGGTAGCCGAGCCCCGCGAGGCTGGGATCGATCGCACCTTGATTGCCGAGAGACTGCGCATGAACGAGGGGGAGCGTCTCGACTACGGCGCTGCTTTTGCCGATCAGGTGATCGAGATGAGCCCCTTGCCGAAGAGGGAGGGATGGGATCGCGATGGAGACGTTGCCGCCTAAAGCACCGAACCTCCGGCGCCTTCTCGGCCCGCTCGTCGATCATGGGGTGAGATTCGTGCTGATAGGGGGGATGGCAGGCATCGCCCGCGGCTCGAGCTATCCGAGCTTCGACCTCGATGTCGCCTACGCCCGGGAAAAGGCGAACGTGAAGCGGCTGGTATCTGCCTTGGAGGAGATCGGCGTCCGGTTACGCGGTGCACCAGAGGATCTGCCCTTTCAGTTGGACGAGCGGACGATCGAAAACGGCGCCAACTTCACCTTCATCACGCCCTTTGGCGACCTCGACGTTCTTGCGGACGTCGCGGGGGTTCGTAATTTCGAGGAGCTTGCCGCCGGCTCCGAGGAGAAAGACGTGTTCGGGCTCCCCGTGCAGGTGGCGTCTCTTGATCACCTCATCGCGATGAAGCGCGCGGCCAACCGACCGAAGGACCGGAACATGGTCGAGGAGTACATCGTCCTCGCAGATGAGATCCGGCGGCGGGAGGAAGGCGAGGGTTAAACGGCCGTGGTCAGGGCGTCGGCCTCGGCCTTCGCTCCCGGCCCCGGGACCTGCTTCGCGTCCCGGGCCGTCAGCACCTTGCCGCAGCTTTCGCAGATGCCTCGCTCGCTGACGGTGCCGCCGCATTCCTTGTGGACGATCTTGCGGCGCGGGAGCTCGGGGTCGGGGGAATAGCGGTCGCCCCAGTGGAGGAGGGCGATCAGGGCCGGCCAGAGGTCGAGTCCCTTCTGGGTCAAGAAGTACTCGTAGCGGGGCGGGTTTTCCTGGTAGGCGCGCCGCTCGAGGATCTCCTCGTCGACCAGGCGCTGGAGCCGGGCCGAGAGGACGTTGCGGGCGATCCCGAGCGACTCCTGCATCTCCCCGAAGCGGCGGTTGCCGTGCATCACCGAGCGCACGATCAGCAGCGACCAGCGCTCGCCGATCACCTCGAGGGCCTTGGCGACCGAGCAGTCGAGGGCGGGGTAGTCGCGGTGCAGCACGTGTGAATCTTCGCACACTAGGTTGCATCAAGCAACTGACTTGCGGTCCCGTCCAGAGTTGCTTCATGCAACCAAGTCCGATTGGAGGCCCTCAGATGAGGCTGATCCCACGACACAGGCACCGGCGCCCCAAGGGTCCGCGGATCGCGATCAGCGAGGCGGAGATCAGCGCCGACCTGCACTACCCGGCGAGCACCAGGCGCCCGCAGCGCACGGCGGACGTCCAGAGGCTGGGGGTCAGGTGAGCGACAGCGGCGTGGTGACGGATCGCCCACGGGATCGCCACCTGCATGATCCTGGGGCAGGACTAGGCAGATTGATGGCGCGCGAGCTCGACCAGCAGCCGCACGCCGAAGCCGTTGGCTTCGTTGCCGACGTACTCGCGCCCGATGTCCCAGGCGCTGCCGGCGATGTCGAGATGCGCCCAGGCCGTCTCGCCGACGAACTCCTCGAGGAAGGAGGCGGCGGTGATCGTCCCGGCCTTGCGCTTCTTCCCGAGGTTGGAGAGGTCGGCGACGGTGCCCTTCATCAGCTCCTTGTACTCGGGGTGGAGCGGCAGCCGCCAAACCAGCTCGCCGGAGACTTCGCCGGCTTCGATGACCTCGGCGGCGAGGGCGTCGTCGTTGGAGACGAGGCCCGCGTAGGTCGAGCCGAGGGCGATCTCGACGGCGCCGGTCAGGGTGGCGATGTCGACGACCCGCTCGGCCCCCTGCTCGACCGCGTAGGCGAGCGCGTCGGCAAGGATCAGCCGGCCCTCGGCGTCGGTGTTGTTGACCTCGACCGTCTTGCCGTTGTATTGGGTGATGATGTCTCCGGGCTTGATCGCCGTCCCGGAGGGCATGTTCTCGGTCGTCGGGACGACGGCGATCAGGTCGAGCGCGAGTCCGAGCTCGGCGATCGCGGCAACGGCCTCGAGGACGGCGGCGGCGCCCGACATGTCCATCTTCATCTCCTGCATACCGGCCCCGGGCTTCAGCGAGATGCCGCCGGTGTCGAAGGTGACGCCCTTGCCGACGAAGGCGAGGGTGGGGCCCGAGTCGCCGCCGCTGTAGCGGAGGACGATCAGCTTCGGCTCCTCGGCGCTTCCCTGACCGACCGCGATCAGGCCGCCCATGCCCTTCGCTTCCAGCTCGGCGCGGCCGAAGACCTCGACGGTGAGCGCTTCAGAGGCAGCGGCGATCTCCTCGGCGCGCTCGGCGAGGAAGTTCGGGGTGGCGACGTTGGCGGGGGTCAGCTGCAGATCGCGGGCGCGGTTCTGGGCCTCGGCGGCGATGTGGGCGACCTCGGCGGCGTCGGCAAGGTCGGGCGAACCGAGCAGCGTCAGCGTCTCCAGCCGCGGCGAGTCGTCGCCGCCGTCGCCGGACTTGAAGCGATCGAATCGGTAGGAGGCGAGGATCGTCCCGGTGACAAGAGCCTCGACGGCCGCATCGCCCCCCGGCAGAGCCCAGGCCAACGAGCCGACCTCCAGCCGGGCCGCCTCCTTGGCGGCCAGGGCGGCGGCGACGCGCAGCTTCTCTGCCTCGAGCTCCTCGCGCGCTCCCAACCCGACCACCAGCACCGGCGGGAAGCCGTCCGGGCGCAGCAGCGAGAGCTTCTTGAAGTCGGCCTTGGCGTCGTCGGCGCCGCCCGCGGAGGCAATTCCCTCTGGCAGCGTCTCGCCCTCGGCAAGCCCGACCGCGAGCAGCTCAGCCCCGCTCTCGGCCAGCTCCGCCTGCTTCAGCTCGACCTTCATCGGCCGCGAGTCTATGCCCTGTCGGTATCGTCATCCGCTGGACCTGGCGGACAGGGGCCAGGTCAAGCGAACTTCGGAAAGGAAAGGCAGTAGATGCCCAGCTCAGTGATTCTCGGAACCGCGCGCACCCCCTTCGGAAAGATGGGTGGCGGTCTCTCCTCCCTCGACGCCACCGACCTCGGCGGCACCGTGATCGAGGCCGCGCTCGATCGCTCCGGGGTCGCTCCCGAGCAGGTCGAGCAGGTCGTCTTCGGCCAGGTCCTGCAGGCCGGCCAGGGCCAGATCCCATCGCGCCAGGCGCAGATCAAGGGCGGGATCCCCAAGGAGATCCCCTCGGAGACGATCAACAAGGTCTGCGCCTCGGGCATGCGCTCGCTCGGCCTCGCCGACCAGGCGATCCGCGCAGGCGATTCGAACGTCGCCGTCACCGGCGGCATGGAGTCGATGAGCCAGGCGCCCTACCTGCTGCCGAACGCCCGCTTCGGCTTCCGGATGGGCGACGTCCAGGCGCTCGACGCGATGACCCACGACGGGCTCACCAACCCCTTCACCGAAAAGCAGATGATCAACGAGGCGAGCGAGGTCGGCAACGAGCTCGAGATCACCCGCGTCGACATGGATCGCTTCGCCGAGCGCTCGCACCGGCTCGCCCACGAGGCGACCGAAGCCGGCCGCCTCGCCGACGAGATCGTCGGCGTCACCGTCAAGTCGCGCAAGGGCGAGAGCACGGTCGAGGCCGACGAGGCGATCCGCCCGAACACCACCCTGGAGACGCTGGCCGGGTTGAAGGCGATCGGCGGCCCCGATGCCACCCACACCGCCGGCAACGCCCCCGGCGTCAACGACGGCGCCGGCGCGATCGTCGTCGCCTCCGAGGATTGGGCCGAGAAGGAAGGCAAGACGCCGCTGGCCCGGATCCTCTCCTACGGCACCGTCGCCGACGACTTCGCCTACCTGGCGAAAACGCCGGCCAACGCCGCCAAGCAGGCGCTGGAGAAGATCGGCAAGAGCGCCGACGAGGTCGACCTCTGGGAGATCAACGAGGCCTTCGCCTCGGTCGCCCTCAACTCGGTGCGGATGCTCGGCGTCGACGAGGAGAAGGTCAACGTCAACGGCGGCGCGATCGCCCTCGGCCACCCGATCGGCGCCTCCGGCTCCCGCATCGTCGGCGCCCTCGTGCACGAGCTGCGCCGCCGCGGCGGCGGCCTCGGCGTCGCCGCGATCTGCTCCGGCGGCGGCCAAGGTGACGCGATAGTCGTAGAGGTGTGACGGCTCAGCGCGCGAAAACCGAGTCTGGCGCGGACGCAGGGAGGCCGGCGCCGGGAGCGCACTTCAGTGCGTGACCAAGCCGGCCGACCGAGGACAAAGCCAGACGAAGGTTTGCAGCGCGCTGCTGCGTTCTTCGACCTGGACAAGACCCTTATGGCGGGGTCGAGCGGGATGCAGTTCGCCCGCATCGCCGCCAAGCAGGGGGTCGTCGGCCGCCGCCAGCTCGCCAGCTGGGGCTTCGAGCACATGCGCTATCGCCTCCGCGGCACCACCGACGCCCGCACCGCCGAGGTGCTGAAGGTGGCGCGGGAGCTGATCCGCGGCCTGCCCGAGAAGACGATCGACCGGATGGGGCCGGAAGTGATGGCGGCGATCCTGCCGCGCGTCTTCCCGCAGATGCTGGAAGAGGTCTACGCCCACCAGGACGCGGGCCGGCCGACCTTCATCGTCAGCGCCGCCGGCAACGGCGTCGTCGAGCAGCTCGCCCACGTGCTCGGCATGGACGGCGGCATCGGCACCCGCTACGACGTCGACGCCGAGGGCAACTACACCGGCCGCCTCGACGGCCCCTTCGTCTACGGCGAGGGCAAGGTGACCGCGATGGAGGAATTCGCCGCTCGGCACGAGATCGAGCTGGGCGAGTCCTACGCCTACTCCGACTCGCTCTCCGACCTGCCGATGCTGCGCGCAGTCGGCAACCCTGTCGCCGTCAATCCCGACCCGCCGCTGGCGGCGATCGCCCGCGAGGAGGACTGGCAGGTCCTCCGCTTCGAGCGCCTCGGCCGCCGTCTCGTCGCCCTCGTCGTCACCTTCCTCGCCACCGTCGCCGGCTTCGGCGCCTCACGCGTAGCGGCGCGGCGCAGGGTCCCTGCGCCGCGCCGTTTTCCCGTCCGCTCCGGCCGCCGCTGAAGCGGGCGGAGCGGTCCGGATCTCTCCCCTAGCTCGGCTGCGCCGTCGGGTGAGGTTTCCGCAGGTGCAGGAACTTGAGGACCGTGTCGGGATTGCGCACCGCGCCGCCGGCGACGAGGACGGCGAACCCGAACCCGGTCAGCAGCAGGGCGATGCCGATGACGATCCCGAAGATCGAGAGGCGATCGGCCATGTAGCTGGCGTTGAGCGCGGTCGAGAGGGCCGTCTCGGTTACCCAGACCTCGCGGGCGCCGTTTTCGACCGGCTGGCTGGTTTTCGGATCGATGACCGCGAACTTTTCGTTTTCGGTGCCGCCACCAGGCGCCAGTTCGCCCTTCGGAGTGTCGGCGAGGGCTTCGAAGCGGCCCATCTGCGAGTAGGTGTAGCCACCGGTGCCCAGCAGCGCGTGGACCCGCATGTACTCGGCGAAGCAGCGCGCCTTGTCGCCGTTGTCGACCGTCTGGTTGGCGACGCTGCAGGTCGGGGTGTCGACTTTGCCGGCGAGGCCGGCGCCGCTCACCTCGCCGCTGATTTCCTTCGGCGTCATGTCGGGCGTGCCGACGATCTGTTCCTGGGCGAGGCTGTCTTCGACGGTCGACTTCCCGCTCGCACCCATCACCACCGCGGCGACGCCGAAGGCGATCAGCACCACCGCCGCGACGACTCCTCCTATTTCAAGTCCTTTTCTCATCGTGTTCCTCCCTACAGTCGGCTCGTGAGCCCCTGCGGGCCCGATTGATGCGACGAAGATCCCAGCCCGCGGACCACCTGCCCTCCGTGTTTGGTCCCACTTCGGACGAGTGGTTTGCCGCAGCCAGGCGTCGCCGGACCTGGCTGGATCGACCGTCCACCCGCTAGGGTTCCGACCCGAGATGGAGGCAGCAACCGCACGCAAGATCCGCGTCGTCGTCGCCAAGCCCGGCCTCGACGGGCACGACCGCGGCGCCAAGATCATCGCCCGCGCTCTGCGCGACGCCGGCATGGAGGTGATCTACACGGGCCTGCACCAGACGCCCGAGCAGATCGCCGAGACCGTGATCCAGGAGGACGCCGACGCCGTCGGCCTCTCGATCCTCTCCGGCGCCCACATGACGCTGGTCCCGAAAGTGGTCGAGCTGCTGCGGGCCCAGGGGGTGGACGACGTCCTCGTCACCGTCGGCGGCACGATCCCGGCCGACGACATTCCCGAGCTGAAGGACCTCGGCGTCGCCGAGGTCTTCACCCCCGGGGCCGGCACCGACGACATCGTCGAGTTCATCCAGGAGCGGGCGAGCGCCCGCCACGCCGAAGGCTGAGCGGCTCCCCGAGCCGCCGCGTGATATCTGACACGGATCGGTGCATAGGTCCGTCCGATCGGGGTATCATCCTGATTGACTCGTCAGTCAACCGCCGGCAGGCGTTAACATCGCGCCCCGCGAAAGACCTGAGAATCGTCCCCAAGGAGGCTTTGCTTTGAAGATCTGCGTCCTGGTCAAGGAGGTCCCGGACGCCGCCGTTCAGAAGCGCATCGACCCAAGCACGATGCGGCTGGACCGTGGCGGCGAGAAAAACCTCAACCCCTTCGACACGCACGCCCTCGAGGCGGCCATGCAGATCAAGGAGGGTGGAGCGATCCCGGTCGAGGAGGTCGTTGCCGTGACGATGGGCCCGAGCTCCGCGGTCCGCGCGCTGCACAAGGCCGTCGCCCTCGGCGCCGATCGCTCGGTTCACCTCTCCGATGACGCACTGGCCGGCTCCGACGTCTGCGCGACCGGCTTCGCGCTGGCGAAGGTGCTCGAGTCGGAGAGCCCCGACCTGGTCCTGCTGGGCCAGCAGTCGGATGACGGCGAGTGCTACACGATCGGCGCCGTCGTCGCCGACCACCTGAAGATGCCCTCGCTGACCCAGGTGATCCAGATCGACGTCAGCGACGGCAAGCTCCGCTGCGAGCGCCAGGCCGAGTACGGCTACGACACCGTCGAGGTCGAATTGCCGGCCGTGATCAGCGTCGGCGACGCGATCAACGAGCCGCGCTACCCGAGCCTGAAAGCGATCATGGGCGCGAAAAAGAAGCCGCTCGACTCGAAGGCGACCGGCGACGTCGGCATCGACGCCGGCCAGGTCGGCGAGGGCGGCTCGAAGACGCAGGTCCTCGGTCTCAACCCCCCTCCGGCCAAGGAAGCGGGCGAGATCATCGAGGACGAGGACACCAACGAGACGGTCGAAAAGATCGTCGCGTGGCTGGACGAGAGGAAGCTGATCTAGATGGCAGGGATTCTGGTTTACGCCCTCCACGACGACGAGGGCAACTTCAACAAGAACTCGCTCGGGGCGATCTCCGAGGCGGCCAAGCTGGCCGGCGAAGTGGGCGGCGAGGCTGCCGCGCTGGTGGTCGGCGACATCGCCGACGACGCCTGCGCCTCGCTGGGCAACTACGGCGCCGCCAAGGTCTACCGGGCCAAGAGCGTGCCCGAGGGCCTGGCGCAGCCGATCGTCGACGCGATGGCGAAGGTCATTCAGGACAACGGCATCTCCTACGCCCTCTTCGGCGGCGGTCTGCTCGGCTTCGAGATCGGCGCCGGCCTGACGGCGCGTCTCAACGCCGGCGTGACCATGGAGGTCACCGCGGTCAAGGTCGACGGCGGCAAGCTGGTCGTCGAGCGGCCGATCCTGCAGGACTCCGAGATCGCCGACGTCGGCTACGTCTCCGAGCCCGGCATCATCATCGGCCGCCTCAACGCCTTCGACGCCAATGAGTCCGGCGGCACGGCTGAGGTCGTCGACGTCGACGTCGAGCTCTCCGAGTGGTCGAGCAAGGCGAAGCTGGTTCAGCGCGGCGAGCAGCGCGGCGCCGACGTCAACATCGAGGACGCCGACATCCTCGTCGGCGGCGGTCGCGGTCTCGGCGCCAAAGAGGGCTTCGGGCTCTGCGAGGAACTGGCCGAGTCGATGGGCGGCGCCGTCGCCGCGACCCGCGCGGTCGTCGACGCCGGCTGGTACCCCTACGCGGCCCAGATCGGCCAGACCGGGAAGACGGTGGCGCCGAAGCTGTACCTCGCCGCCGGCGTCTCCGGGGCGATCCAGCACAAGGTCGGGATGCAGAACTCGGAGAACATCCTGGCGATCAACAAGGACCCGAACGCGCCGATCTTCGAGTTCTCGGACCTCGGCGTGGTCGGCGATCTCCACAAGATCGTCCCCAAGCTGACCGAGGCGATCAAGGCGAAGAAGGGCTGACAGCGATGCCAGTAGCTCCGAGCGAGTTCCCACCCCCGTTCGATCCCGAGAGCGTCATCGCGGCGCCGACGGATCCGGAGGACGAGCGGATCGAGGTAGGCGTGGCGATCGTCGGCGGCGGCCCCGCCGGCCTCGCCTGCGCCAACAAACTGATGCAGCTGCTCGAGAACGAGCCGGAGCTACTGGAGAAGCTGGGCGAAGTCCCGGTCGCGGTGATCGAGAAGGGCAAAGTCGCCGGCGCCCACCTGCTCTCCGGCGCCAACGTCGATCCCTCGGCGATGGAACGGCTCTTCCCCGACCTGCCGCCGGCGGAGTGGCCGCCGGTCTACCAGGAGGTGACGAAGGACGCGACGTACTTCCTCACCAAGAGCAAAGCCTTCCCGCTGAAGCCGCCGCCGCCCAACTTCCGCAAAGAGGGCACCTACACGATGTCGGTCTCCAAACTCGGCCGCTTCCTCTCCGAAAAAGCCGAAGAGGCCGGTGTCTACATCCTCACCGAGACCGCGGCCACGCAGCTGCTGGTCGAGGACCGGATCGTCCGGGGCGTCCGCTCCGGTGACCGCGGCCGCGGCAAAGAGGGCCAGGAGCTCGGCAACTTCGAGCCCGGCGCCGACGTCGTCGCTAAGGCGACCGTCCTCGCCGAGGGCACGATCGGCCACCTCACCTACGCCGCGATGGACTACTTCAACCTCCGCGAGGGCTCCGACCCGCAGGTCTGGGAGCTCGGGGTGAAGGAGGTCTGGGAGGTCCCGAAGCCGCTCGACCGGGTCATCCACACGCTCGGCTGGCCGCTGCGCTGGGGCGGCCGCTACAAGGAGGCGGGCGGCAGCTTCATCTACCCGATGGGCGAGGACAAGGTCTGCTTCGGCCTCGTCGTCGGCCTCGACACCACCGACGCCACCTTCTCCGTCCACGACGCCCTGCAGCTGTTCAAGACCCACCCCTTCATCGCCAAGATCATTGAGGGCGGAAAACGGGTCGGCTGGGGCGCGAAGACGATCCCCTCGGGCGGCTACTGGGCGCTGCCGAAGCGCTTCTCCGTGCCCGGGATGCTGATGGCCGGAGACGCCGCCGGGATGGTCAACATCGCCGAACTCGCGGGCGTCCACTACGCGATGCACGCCGGCATGTACGCGGCGGAAGCGATCGTCGAGTCGCTGAAGCAGGACATCGACTCGGTCAACTTCGAAAGCTACGACGAGAAGATCCGCGGCTCGGAGATCGAGAAGGATCTCTACCGCTCGCGCAACATGAAGCAGCCGCTGACCAAGGGGCTGATCTTCGGCGGTGCGATGGGCAGCGCCATGGTCGCGACCAAAGGCGCCTTCCCGGGCGGCCACTGGAAGATCGAGGACAACGCCGAGATCCCGGTCTTCGAGGGCAAGGCGGGGGACTCTTACCCGAAGCCGGACAACGAGGTCACCTTCAACAAGCTGGACTCGGTCTTCCTCTCCGGCAACGCCACCCGCGACGACGCGCCGAACCACGTCCGCATCCAGACGCACGTCCCCCGCGAGGTCGCCCAGACCTGGGTCTCGATGTGCCCGGCCCAGGTCTACGAGATCCCCGAGGACCAGCTGGAAAACGGCGCCACCGAGGTCGACGTCCACGTCACCGCCTCCAACTGCGTCCAGTGCGGTGCGATCACCGCCAAGGGCGGCCGTCTCACCCTCCCCGAGGGCGGCGACGGCCCGCTGTACCAAGAGACGTAAACGTCGGAAATTGTTCGCCTAACGGCACGATCCGCGCGCCACGCGTGCGGATCCGCCGCCTAGGGTCGGTGGGTGCTCTCCATTGGCTCGATAGTCAGCGACGGCGCAACGCTCGTCGGCTTCATGGCCGGCGTAATCGTCGTTGGAGGTTTTCTCGCTCATGCTCGGCCGGTGCTCCAAGGGCGGGACGAGCAGGAAATCAGAATCGCGACGGTGATCGGAGGGCTGATGGGTATTGCCGTCGCGTCGATTGCAACGGTGATAGCAGGATTCCGCTAGGATGTTGTTGTCTGCGAAAGGAGGGACGGCATGAATGAACGCACCGCTTTGACGTTGGTCTTCGCCATCTCGATGACCGCCGTGCTGCTGGCGCTCCCGATCCTCTCGATGCTCGGGGCAAGTTCGGAACAACAGGCCATCGCCTTTGTCCTGATCCTCCTCGTGTCCGCCGATGCCGGAGCTCGTACGGTGCTCAAAGATCGGCGCTGAAGAGCTACAGCGCTTCCGCTTCCTCCGCCCGCAGCAGAGCCGCGCCGTCGAAGATCTGGCTGGCGCGGGAGGCGGTGGGGGTGAAGTCGAGGGTGCTGCGGCGGCGGGGGGCGGCGATCACCGTCCACTCGTCGCAACCCGCGAACGCTTCGTCGAGGCGCTGGGCCATCGTGCTGCGGGGGCGATCCTGGTCGAAGATCTGATGGGACATCGCTGCTCCGTCCTGTGTCGGGGGTTGGTGAAGTTTCCCCCTGCCCGTCGGACGAAAAATATGCAGTTTGCGATTGTTCGGGAACGTTTGTTCGCTTAGGGGCTCAGGACGATCCCGCAAACTCGGCGATCTCGTCGGCCACCCGCTGCGGTTGATCAAGCGGGACGAAGGTTTTCGCGCCCTCGATCCGGACCAGCTCGGCGTTGCCGGCCTCGCTCGCCAGCCGCTCCGCGTAGGAGATCGGGAAGAACTTGTCGCCCGGCGCCCAGAGCAGCTTGATCGGCAGCTGCGAGCCCCGCAGCTTCTCCGCGGCGGCGAGCGTGTGGCGCTTGTTCATCCCCGCCGTGACCTTGCCGGCGTCTCGGAGGATCCCCTTGTTTCTCTTCGCCGGCTCCATCCAGGAGGCGATGAGCTCGTCCGGGATCTTGGTCGCGGCGAAGGGGGCGAAGGCGCGGCGGGCCAGCGCTTCGATCCGGAACGGCGCCAGCAGGGCAAACGTCCCGCCCGGCAGCTTCGCGACCGGCGGCATCGCCTTGAACATCCCCGGCGGGAAGTTCTCGTGGGTGTCGCAGTTGGTCAGCGCCAGGCGGCCGATCCGATCGGGGTAGGTGGTGACCAGAACCTGCGACATGGCCCCGCCGGAGTCGTTGCCGACGATCGTCACGTCCTCGAGCTCGAGCTTGGTGAGGAAGTCGGCGATCAGACGGGCGATCCCGGGAGGGGAGAGGTCAGCGTCGGGATTCATCGGCGCCTGGTGGGCGGCGATCGGCCAGTCGGGGGCGATGCAGCGGAAGCGGCCGGAAAGGGCGTCGACGACGCCGTCCCAGAGCCGGCCGTCGACGAGGAAGCCGTGGACGAAGACGACAGGCTTGCCCTCACCCGCCTCGCGGTAGCGGATCGGTCCCTGCGGAAGTTGCACTTCCTTGCGCTCGTCGGTCACGATGGGGCTCCTTTTCGTGGGGTCTTCCAATTAACATACAGACTGTATGAATGTAGATCCAGCAAGGCGGACCCAGGCCGAGCGGACGCAGGCCACGCGCGAGGCGCTGATCGCCGCCGCCCGCCGCCTCTTCACCGAGCGCGGCTACGAGGATGTCGGCACCGAGGAGATCGTCCGCGCCGCCGGGGTGACCCGCGGCGCCCTCTACCACCAGTTCGGCGACAAGGCGAGCCTGCTGCGGGTGGTCTACGAACGGATCGAGGCGGAATCGACCGAGCGGGTGGCGCGGGTGGTTCTCGGCTCCGAGCTGCACAGCCCGCTGGAGGCGATGAAGGCCGGGGTGGAGGCGTTCCTCGACGAGTGCGCCGAGCCGGAGCTGCGCCAGATCGCGCTCCACGACGCGCCGGCGGTGCTGGGCTGGGAGCGCTGGCGCGAGATCGGCGCCGCCAACGGCCTGGGGCTGATCGAAGCCAGCCTCGCGGCGGCGATCGAGGCGGGGGAGATCCGAACGCTGCCGGTGAAGCCGCTCGCCCATCTGCTGATGGGCGCCCTCGACGAGGCGGCGATGCTGCTCGCCCGCGACGAGCGGCCGCAGAGTAGGGCCGAGGTGACCGAGGTCCTAGTGGCTCTGCTCGAGAGCTTCGCGGTCGAACGAGCTTAGGGTCCCGGCGAGCCGGCGGGACTCCTTCTGCGCGTACATCCGCACGTCGGCCAGCTGCATCGCCTCGGCCGGCGAGTCCGACTCCTCCGGCACCGAGGCGATCCCCCACGAGGCGCCGAGGTCGAACCCCTTGCCGCGCGAGGTGAGAGCTTCGGCGGCGCGGACGGCGAGCGCCTCGCGCGCCTCGATGCCGAGCCCGACGATCCCGCCCTCGGCGAGGACGAGGAACTCGTCGCCGCCGAGCCGGTAGGCGGTGGCCTCCGTCCCCACCGCCGCCTTCAGCCGCCTCCCCAGCATCCCCAGCATCTTGTCGCCGGAGGGATGCCCGAAGGTGTCGTTGTAGTGCTTGAAGCCGTTGAGGTCGAGGAGGATCACGGTCATCGGCGCGTTCGGCGTCCGTTCCCGCCGCTCGAGGTCCATCCGCATCCGCGCCTGGCTGCCGAGGCCGGTCAACGGATCGGTCCGGACCTGGTCCAGGAGTCGCTGGTTCTCGCGCAGGCTGACCGCGAGCCGGCCGATCACCGCCAGCATCGTCGCCGACCACAGCAGGGTGGTGAGGGCGCTGGAGCTGTGGAGGTACTGGGAGGAAGCCGAGGACGATCATCGCCCCCGCCACCATCCCCGGCACGATCATTTCCCGCCAGCCGTCGAAGCGAGCGTCGGCGTTGATCCGGTTCGCTTCGGGCTGCCAGGCCTCGGCGCCGAGGAGGACGGCCGAGAGCAGGTAAATCGGTTCGACCCAGTCGCCGCCCGGCACGCTCGCTTCGTAGCTCTGCAGCGTGAAGGCGACGTCGGCGATCGCCATCACCGCGAGCCCGGCGAGCAGCAGCGTCCAGGTCCTGCCCGGTCGCCAGCGGGTGAGGGCGATGATGCCGACGATCAGCGAGATCAGGAGGACGTCGCCGAAGGGATAGGCGAGGGTGGTCAAGACTTCGATCGTCGAGCCGCTGGTCCGGTCGGCGACGAATTCGAAGAGCAGGGCGGCCCCGACCGCACCGGTGCCGAGGGCGGCGATGACGCCGTCCATCCAGAGCCTCCGGTCGAGCTCCTCGGCCCGCGCCCGGACCAGCAGGTAGAGGCCGAGGATCGCCAGCGGGTAGAAGGCGAGGTAGCCGATGTCGGCCGGGGAGGGATAGGGCGCGTCGGGGTTGCCTTCGATGTAGAGCGTCCACCAGATCTCCGCGGCTCCCCAGGCCAGGATCGAGGCGCTGATCGCGATCCAGGCGGCCCGCTCGGGACCCCCGCGCCGCGCCCGGGTCAGGCAGGCGAGGCCGGCGCAGACGACGGTCGCGTCGTAGGCGACGCCGTTGATCGCGACGTCGAGCCCGGCCCCTCCGATCCCGACCCAGTCGTGGACGATTACGAGGGCCGCACCGCCGAAAAGAACCGTTGCGACAAGGTTCCGCACAGGGACCTATCGGCATCGCTTGCGCGGTTCTCTAGACTTGGTGGAGATGAAGGCAGGAATCCACCCCGAATACACGCTTGCGAACGTGCACTGCTCGTGCGGCAACCAGTTCTACACGCGCTCGACGAAAGAGGACTTGCATGTAGAGCTCTGCTCCGAGTGCCACCCCTTTTACACGGGCAAGCAGAAGCTGGTCGACACCGGCGGCCGAGTCGAGCGCTTCCAGCGCCGCGCCGCCAAGCACAGGGCTGGGAAGTAGCCCGTGAGCCCGCCGTCGGGCTCGGCACTGGCATCCCACGACACCTCCTCCGCGAACGGAGGAGACCCGCTGCGCATGCCCGACGGGGCGCTGGTCGCCAAGCGCGACGCGCCCGTCGGCGGCCAGGCCGTGCTCGAGGGCGTGATGATGCGCGGGATCTCGGTCTGGGCGGTCGCCGTCCGCACCCCCGAGGGGCAGATCGAGGTCGAGTCGGAGCCGCTCGTCCCCTGGGCCCAGCGCCACCGCGCTCTGGCGCCTGCCGGTGATCCGCGGCGTCGTCGCCCTCGGCGAGTCGCTGAAGATCGGCTTCAAAGCCCTGGCGATCTCCGCCAACGCGCAGATGGAGGAGGACGAGGAGGGCGAGAAGGAAGAAATCGGCGGCTGGGTCTGGGGGCTGACGATCGTCCTCTCGATGGTGCTGGCGATCGGCCTTTTCTTCGTCGTCCCGGTCGGCCTCACCAGCCTGATCAAGGACCAGCTCGGCTCGCTCGCTGCTCTTCTGGCTGGTCGAGGGAATCCTGCGGACCGCGATCTTCATCGGCTACATCGCCGCGATCAGCAAAATGCCGGACCTGCGGCGGGTCTTCGAGTACCACGGGGCCGAGCACAAGACGATCTCCTGCTACGAGGCCGAAGACGAGCTCGTGCCCGCGCGGGCCAAGCTCTACTCGCGCCTGCACCCGCGCTGCGGGACCAGCTTCCTGCTGATCGTGATGGTGCTGGCGATCTTCGTCTTCGCCCCGATCGGGCTGCCGGCCTGGTACTGGCTGCTCGCCTCGCGCATCCTCGGCATCCCGCTGATCGCCGGCCTCTCCTACGAGGTGATCAAGTGGGCCGGGAAAAACCGGCGCAAACGCTGGGTGCGGGCGGTGATGTGGCCGGGGCTGATGCTGCAGAACCTGACCACGCGGGAGCCCGACGAAGAGCAGCTGGCGGTGGCGATCGCCTCTCTGAATGCGGTGCTTGCCGGGAGACTCCTGAGGAGGCGGCGAAAAAGCCGCATATCGAGATCGTCGCTTAGTTGGCGGTAGGGGGACGGTGGGTGCCCTCCCCAGACACATCTCGCTATGGCTCGATGTTGAGTGTCTGGAGAGGGCACCCCCACCGTCCCCCCCTTCGTGGGGGGTCGCTCCGTAGCTATGTTTGATCCGTGGTCGAGTCTTTGGTTCAACAGATCGAGGGGCGGTTCGCTGATTTGGAGGCGCAGATGTCCGATCCTGAGGTGATCGGGGATCGGGAGCGTTATGCGAGCGTGGGCCGCGAATATCGGGAGCTGCAGCCGGCCAGTGAGCTGGCGGCTCGGTGGCGGACGCTGCGCGACGACCTCGAAGGGGCGCGTGAGCTGCTCGCCGAGGGCGAGGACGAGGAAATGCGGCAGGTGGTCGAGGAGGCGCCGGGGCAGCTGGAGGCGCTGGAAGAGGAGATCCGCCTGGCGATGGTCGAGCGCGACCCCAACGACGCCAAGAACGTGATCGTCGAGATCCGCGCCGGCGCCGGCGGCGACGAGGCGGCTCTTTTCGCCGGTGACCTCTACAAGATGCTCACCCGCTACGCGGAGGGGCGCGGCTTCTCGACCGAGGTGCTCTCGCAGTCAGGCTCGGAGGCCGGCGGCTTCAAGGAGGTCACCTTCGAGGTCAAGGGCGAGGGCGCCTACTCGGTCTTCAAGTTCGAGGGCGGGACGCACCGGGTGCAACGCGTCCCCGAGACCGAGTCGCAGGGGCGGATCCACACCTCCACCGCGACGGTCGCGGTGCTGCCGGAGGTCGAGGACGTCGAGGTGGAGATCAACCAGAACGACCTCCAGATCGACGTCTACCGCTCCTCGGGCCCTGGCGGCCAGTCGGTCAACACGACCGACTCGGCGGTCCGGATCACCCACAAACCGACCGGGATCGTCGTCTCGATGCAGGACGAGAAGTCCCAGCTCCAGAACAAGGACCGGGCGATGCGGGTGCTGCGGGCGCGGCTCTACGAGCGCGAGCTGGCCGAGCAGCAGGCGAAGATCGCCTCCGAGCGCAAGGCCCAGGTCGGCAGCGGCGAGCGCTCGGAGAAGATCCGCACCTACAACTTCCCCCAGGGCCGGGTCACCGACCACCGGATCAAGCACACCTCGCACAACCTCGAGGGCGTGCTGGCGGGGGAGCTCGGCGAGTTCACCGACGCCTTGGGCGCGGAGGAGAAGCGGCAGCGCCTCGAGGCCGCGGCTTCAGCCGCTTGAGCAAGTGGCGACGATGACCGGCTCGAGCGTGCGCGAGGCGCTGGACGCGAGCGTCGACGCACTGTGCGCGGCCGGGGTCGAAGACCCGCGCTTGGATGCGGAGCTGCTGCTGGGTGAGGCGATGGGGCGGGGGCGCGCGGCGCTGGTTGCGGAGAGTGGGATAGAGGTGCCGGCGCCCGCGGCACGGGCGTTCGGGGAGATGGTGAGGCGGCGATTGCGGCGCGAGCCCGTCGCTTACATCTTGGGACGGAAAGGGTTTCGGAACCTGGAGCTGATGGTGGATCGGCGGGTGTTGGTGCCGCGCCCAGAGACGGAGCTGCTGGTCGAGCTGGCGCTGGAGCTCCAACCGGAGCGGGTCCTCGACGTCGGTACCGGTTCGGGCGCGATCGCGCTCGCGGTCGTCGACGAGCTGCCGGGAGGTGACGTCACCGCCACGGATACCTCGGCGGCTGCGTTGGAAGTAGCCCGCGCCAACGCGGAGCGCCTCGGCCTCGCCGATCGCGTCGAGTTCGCCGCAGGCACCCTGCCCGAGGGCGACTTCGATCTGATCCTCGCCAACCTCCCCTACGTCGCCGAGCGTGACTGGGTCTCCCTCCAGCCCGAGGTCACCCAGTGGGAGCCGCGCGAGGCGCTGTTGGCGGGCCCCGACGGCCTCGATGCCTACCGCGGGCTTATTCCAGTGTGTGGTCGAGCTTCGTCCCGGATAGCGGGACAAAGCTCAACCACACTTGCTGTCGAGATCGGCGAGGGGCAGGCCGAGGCGGTCGCGGCGCTGATGCGGGAGAGCGGCTTCGGCGGGATCGAGACGCGACGCGACTTGGCCGGGATCGAGCGCGTAGTCGTCGCTCGCCGGGTAGAGGAATCGGCGTGACCGAGCTCGTACAGCTGCGCAGTGGCGAGGCCGACGTGGCGCGGAAGGCGCTGGAACGGACGATCTCCGGCGGGGGCGTCGCCGTCTTTCCCTCGGACGGGCTCTACGGCCTTGCCTGCGATCCCCTCGACGCGGCGGCGATCGCCAGGATCCACCGGCTCAAGGGCCGCGACGACGGCAAGCCCTCGGCGGTCATGTACTTCTCGCCGCTGGCGATCCGGGAGCTGATCGGGGGTCTTGGGCCGCGCACCAAAGCCGCCGTCAGCGCGCTGATGCCGGGACCGGTCACGCTCGTCGTCGCCAATCCCCACCGGCGCTACCCGCTCGCCTGCCGGCAGGACCCCGAGCGGCTCGGCATCCGTCTTGTCGGCGGCCCGCTGACGGGAACGATGTGCCCGGTCTTCCAGACCTCGGCCAACCTCAGCGGCGAGCCGGCAGCGGCCCGCTTCGAGGACGTGCCGCAGTCGATCCGCGAAGGCGCCGACCTGGCGGTCGACGGCGGCGAGCTGCCCGGCCTGCCCTCGACCGTCGTCGACATCACCGCCCTCGAGGACGACGGCAGCTGGAAGGTCCTCCGCGACGGCGCTCTTTCGCCGGGCGACTTGGCGAGCAAGCTCGCCTCGGTCGGCTTAGGCTGAACGAAGCCTGTTTAAAGACGCTCGTGTTGTTGCAAAATACTTAGTAATCGGTAAAGGTTGCTCCTGCTGGCTTCCAACCTTGCGGGAGGTTTCGTGATGTCCCTGGATCTCGGTGGCCCGGCGATCGAAATCGCGATCGCGCTCGCTTTCGTCTTCTTCCTCCTCAGCCTCGTCGCCCTGCACGTGACCGAGTGGTTCGCCGGTGCCCTCAACCTGCGGGCGAAGACCCTGCGCAAGGGCTTGGAGGGGATGCTCGGGGATAGCGGCGTGGTCGAGAAGGTCCTTTGTCACGCGCTGGTCCGGACCGACCTGCAACCGGATCGAAAGCGGGCCCCTTCTTACATCGCGCCAGAAAATTTCGCCCTCGCCCTTCGCGACGTGCTGGATGCGCCCGACGAAAAAGAGCCTCCGAAGGTGAAGGTCGACGACCACGAGCGACCCGTAGACGAGGCCTTGGCCACCCAGCTAAGGGTCCTGCCGAGCGGCGGCGCCATCCCGGAGATGCCGGAGCTCGAAAAATGGTTCGACGAATCGATGAAGCGGGTCGGCGGCTGGTACAAGCGGAAATCTCAGCTTGTGACGATCGCCGTTGCGGTGCTGCTCGTCCTCGCCCTCAACGTCAGCACGCTGCGGATCGCCGAACAGCTGAACGGCGAACCGAAGGTCTTGGCAAATGTGGTGGCCAAGGCAGAAGCCGCGACCGAGGAAGAGGGTCCAGGCGGAGCGGGGGGTGGCGAGCCCGCCGGCATGAAGCAGGACCGGGGAAGAAGCGGAAAGCGCCGTCCACGACCTTGCCTCCCTGAGCCTTCCGGTCTTCTGGACCGAAGAGAAGAACCGCCCGAGCACCCTCGACGAGTGGTTGATCACGATGGCCGGCTGGCTGATCTCGATCGCCGCCATCTCGTTGGGCGCCCCATTCTGGTTCGACGCCCTCAACAAGCTCTCGAACCTGCGGATGGCGGGCCGCAGGCCGGAAGAAAAAGCAGCGACCTAGCGGCTCAGCAGCCGGGCTTGCCCTTGTAGGGCAGGCGGACCAGGCGCTGGGACATGTTGTCGCTCTCGTTCGACTCGAAGAGGTTTTCCTTCGGGTCGACGATCATCCGGTAGGCGAAGCAGCCGCGCAGCCCGGCGACGTCGATCCACTGCTGGTGGTAGGCGGCGGGGTAGATGTCCGACCAGCCGACCGAGGTGCCGAGCCTGACCCGGTCCTGGAACGGGTTCTGGTTGCAGCCGGGGTAGACCCGGTGGCTGGGCGAGCGGCGGCCGGGCCGGGTGCGGGTGAGGTCGCGCAGGCAGTAGTTGAGCTTCGGGCTGGTGCGGACGACGTCGCCGACTGCACCGTCGGGGCCGACCCGGCGCAGCTCGAATCTCGCCAGCTCGTGGACCTTCCAGTAGGAGCCGCCGAAGTAGGTGCCGACGTAGGTGAAATGCAGCTTCGCCTGGCTCGGCAGGACGATGTGACCGCCGCCCTTTTTGTAGATCCACTGGTTGACCTTCATCGAGCGCGGGCCGTCGCGGCGACCGTGCAGCTCCATCGGTCCCTTGCCGCGGCTCTGCACGTCGCTGGTCGCCCGCAGCAGCACGTGCCCGCCGGCCTTCTGCGCGTAGATCTCGCTCGGCGGCGCGATCCGCAGGTCGGGGCAGAGGAGGAACCGCGCTTCGCCCGTTTCGCAGGGGTTCTCGACCGCGGCGGAGGCGGTGGCGGGAATCGCCAAGACCAGTAGCAGGGCCAGCGGAGCGAGCAGGAACCTGGCTCTCACCGGCCTCAGAATATCCATGGGCGTTGCTATGGTCGGCGGCCGATGGCCGATCTCCCGGAGAACTTCCAAAACGCGCCCCTGGGCGAGGTCGATCCCGAGATCGCGGGCGTTCTCGACGCCGAGCTGCGGCGCCAGCAGCGGACCCTGGAGATGATCGCCTCGGAGAACTTCGTCCCCCAGGCGGTGCTGGAAGCGGTCGGCTCGGTGCTGACCAACAAGTACGCCGAGGGCTACCCCGGCCGCCGCTATTACGGCGGTTGCGAGGAGGTCGACGTCGCCGAGGAACTGGCGATCGAGCGGGCCAAGAGCCTGTTCGGCGCCGAGCACGCCAACGTCCAGGCCCACGCCGGCGCCCAGGCCAACAACGCCGTCTACATGGCGCTGCTGAAGCCGGGCGATACCTTCCTCGGCCTCGCCCTCGACCACGGCGGCCACCTCAGCCACGGGATGAAGATCAACGTCAGCGGCACCCTCTACAACCCGGTGCCATACCACGTCAGCCGCGAGGATTTCCTCGTCGACATGGACGAGGTCGAGCGCCTCGCGAACGAGCACAAGCCGGCGCTGATCGTCACCGGCTGGTCGGCCTACCCGCGCCGGCTCGACTTCGCCGCCTTCCGCGAGATCGCCGACTCGGTCGGCGCCAAGCTGATGGTCGACATGGCGCATTTCGCCGGCCTCGTCGCCGCCGGCGAGCACCCGAACCCGGTCGAGCACGCCGACGTCGTCACGACGACGATCCACAAGACCCTCTGCGGTCCCCGCAGCGGCATGATCCTCTGCCGCTCCGAGCACGCGAAAGCGATCGACAAGGCGATCTTCCCCGGCCAGCAGGGCGGGCCACTGATGCACACGGTCGCCGCCAAGGCGGTCGCCCTCCACATCGCCGCCAGCGAGGAGTTCAGGCAGCGCCAGCGGCAGACGATCGCCAACGCGCAGGCGCTGGCCGCCGGGCTCGAAGACGGTGGCGTGCCCGTGTTGACCGGTGGCACCGACGTCCACCTCGTCCTCGTCGACCTCACCCCGACGGGGCTCGACGGCCAGACCGCGGAGGACCGCCTCGACGAGGTCGGGATCACCGTCAACCGCAACGCGATCCCCTTCGACGAGCGGCCGCCGATGAATCCCTCCGGCCTGCGGATCGGCACCCCGGCGCTGACCACGCGCGGGATGGGCAGCGAGGAGATGACCGAGATCGCCGAGGTGATCGTCGCCGCCCTCGGCCCCGACTTCGAGTCCGCGAAAGACGACTTGCGGGCCCGCACCGCGGCCCTGATGGACCGCTTCCCGCTTTACGCCGAGCTGGCTGCGACCGTTTAAGCCCGTGAAGGTGTGGGTTGACATGAGCGCGCCGGCGCACGTGCTGGTGCTGCGCCCGATCATCGAGCGGCTGCGCGGTGAAGGCCACGAGGTCGAGATCACCTCCCGCGACTACGCCCAGACCCAGCAGCTGCTGGCGCTCCACGGGATGGAGCACACGCCGATCGGCCGCCACGGCGGCGCCTCGCGGCTGCGCAAGGCGGTCAGCCTCGCCTCGCGCAGCAGCGGCATGCTGCGGTTCGGCAAAGGCCGCGGCTTCGACCTCGCCCTCGCCCACGGCTCCAACGACCTCGCGATCGCCGCCAGGACGCTCGGCGTCCCCGAGGCCAACATGCACGACTACGAGTACGCGGTCACCCAGCACCGGATCGGCTGCCGCCTGGCGAAGCGGGTGATGTTCCCGGACTCGGTCCCGCTCGAGCGGCTGCGCCGCTTCGGCGTCACCGAGGCGAAGTACTTCCCCTATCCCGGCCTCAAGGAGGAGTACTACCTCTACGACTTCGAGCCCGACCCGGAGGCGCTGACCCGGCTCGGCGTCGAGACCGAGCGTGTCGTCGTCATCGTCCGGCCGCCGCCCGACGTCTCCCTCTACCACCGCAAGTCGAACCCGCTCTTCCCGAAGGTGCTCGACCGGCTCGGCCGCGACGAGGGCGTCCACGCCGTCGTCCTGCCGCGGACCGAGGCCCAGCGCGAGTTCATCACCGGCCTCGGCCTGCCTTCGGTGATCGTGCCGCCGGGCGCGGTCGAGGCGCAGAGCCTCGTCGCCCTCGCCGACCTCGTCCTCTCCGCCGGCGGGACGATGAACCGCGAGGCCGCCGCTCTGGCGACGCCGGTCTACACCACCTACGGCGGCCGGCTCGGCGGGGTCGACGAAGCCCTGATCCGCTCCGGCCGGCTGCGGCCGCTGACCGACCCGCGGGCGCTCGAGCTGAGCAAGCGCACCGCCGAGGCGACCCCCACGCGCCGCGATCCCGCCTTCCTGGTCGAGACCATCCTCGGTACCGTCGGAGCCCAACCATTGCGCGAAGAGCCTCATCCCGTAACGCCTACCTGAGCGAGCTGCCCGAGGCCGAACCCGGCCTCGAAGAACTCGTCGCGCCCGCAGCGGAGGGCGACCCGCGCCCGATCGACCCCCTCCTGCGGGCGCTCGACATCCTCATCTCCGCCTCGATCCTGCTCGTCCTCTCGCCGCTGCTGGCGCTGGTCGCGGCGGCGATCGCGCTCGACTCCGGCCGGCCGGTCCTCTATCGGGGTGCCCGGGTCGGCAAAGCCGGCCGCCTCTTCTGGATGTACAAGTTCCGCACCCTGGCCGCGGACGCGGAGACGCGCCTCGGCCCCTACTACGGCGAGGAGCTGACGCGGCGGACCGAGGAAGAGCGGACGCGGCTCGGCGGCGCCCTCCGCAAGACCCACCTCGACGAGGTGCCCCAGCTCTGGAACGTCCTCCGCGGCGACATGTCGATCGTCGGCCCGCGCCCGATCAGGCCGACCTTCTACGCCGAGCTCTGCCGCGAGATCCCCCAGTACTGGCAGCGCCTCGTCGTCCGCCCCGGCGTCACCGGCTTCGCCCAGACCCGGATCACCCGCGAGGAGACCTGGGCCGACAAGCTCGCCCACGACATGGAGTACATCGCCGACCGCTCCGTCTCCTTATACGTCCAGGTCCTGCTGGCAACGGTCGCCAAGGTGATGGGGCAAGGTCCTGCGGCCCCGAAGAACAACGAAGACTGAACCGTCTTCATTGAGTTGTTCCTTTTCGTTGCCCTAGACGGATAAGGAACAGACGAAGGCGGGGGAGGTCCCTCCAGTCCCCCTGCGAGACTGCCCGCTCATGTGCGGGATATGTGGTGTCGCCAATTCCGAACGGGCGCCGGACCGGGAGGCGGTCGCGCGGATGTCGGGGCGGCTCGTGCACCGGGGGCCCGACGACGAGGGGCTCTTCTGCGAGGGGCCGGTCGCGCTGGCGGCGCGGCGGCTGTCGATCATCGACCTCGCTCACGGCCACCAGCCGATCGAGAACGAGGACGGGTCCGCCGTCGTCGTCCAGAACGGCGAGATCTACAACTACCGCGAGCTGAAGCGCGAGCTCGAGGGCAAGGGGCACCGCTTCGCCACCGACTGCGACACCGAGGTCCTCGTCCACCTCTGGGAGGAGGAGGGCGAGCGCTTCGTCGAGCGGCTGCGGGGGATGTTCGCGATCGCACTCTGGGACAAGCGCCGCCGGCGGCTGCTGCTGGCCCGCGACCGCTTCGGGATCAAGCCGCTCTACTACCGCGTCAAGGGCGGCGGGCTCTCCTTCGCCTCGGAGCTGAAGGCGATGCTCGAGCAGCCGGGTTTCTCGCGCGAGATCGACCCCGAGGCGGTCTCCGCCTACCTCGCCTTCAACTCGATCCCGGCGCCGCTGACGATCTTCGCCGAGGCCCGCAAGCTGCCCCCCGGGCACCTGCTCGCCTGGGAGGGGGGAGAGGTGGCGCTGCACCGCTACGCCCGGGTCGGGGCGAGCGCCGGCGACGAGCGCGGCGGCTCGGAGGACGAGCTCGCGGTGGCGCTGCGCGAAGTCCTCGACGACAGCGTCCGCGCCCATCTCGTCGCCGACGTCCCGGTCGGCGTCCTCCTCTCCGGCGGCGTCGACTCCGGCGCCCTCGCCGCGCTCGGCGCCGCGCACTCCGGTGAGCCGGTGCGGACCTTCTCGATCGGCTTCGAGGAGGCCGCTTCGACGAGCTCTCCCGCGCCCGCCTCGTCGCCGAGCGCTACGGCACCGACCACCACGAGCTGATCGTCCGCCCCGACGCGGTCGAGCTGCTGCCGAAGCTGGTCGAGGCCTTCGACGAGCCCTTCGGCGACTCCTCGGCGCTGCCGACCTACCTGGTCTCCGAGCTCGCCGCCGGGCACGTCAAGGTCGCCCTCTCCGGCGAGGGGGGCGACGAGCTCTTCGGCGGCTACTACACCTACGTCGCCGACCTCCTCGCCCGCCGCGTCGGCCGCCTCGCGCCGCTCGCCCGGCCGCTGGCCGAGGCGCTGCCGAGCCGCACCGACCGCGTCGGCTTCGACTACAAAGCCAAGCGCTTCGCCCGCGCCGCCGCCCTGCCGCCGCTGGAGCGCCACCACGCCTGGAAGGAGATCTTCTCGCCGCGGCTGCGCGCCGAGCTGGCCGGGGAGCGGGTGGCGGGCTGGGACCCGGTCGATCTCTACCGCGCCCGCTATGCCGAAACCGCCGGCGCCGAGCCGCTGGCGCGGATGCAGGACGTCGACCTCGGCATCTACCTCGTCGACGACCTGCTGGTCAAGACCGACCGCGCCAGCATGGCCCACTCGCTGGAGACGCGCGTCCCCTTCCTCGACCAGCGCGTGGCCGAGTTCGCCTTCTCGCTGCCGCGGCGGCTGAAAGTCCGCGGTTTCCAGAAGAAGCGGCTGCTGCGCAAGGCGCTGGAGCCGCTGCTGCCGAAGGAGATCACCCACGGCCGCAAGCAGGGCTTCTCGATCCCGATCGCCGCCTGGCTGCGCGGGCCGCTGGAGCCGTTCGCCCGCGAGGTGCTGGCGCCGGGCGGGGTCGAGCGCCAGGGCCTCCTCGATCCCGCAGCCGTGACCCCGATCCTCGACCGCCACGTCTCCGGCCGGGAGGACCTCAGCCGCCAGATCTGGGGCCTGATGGCGCTTACCCTCTGGTTCGACCGCTATGCCCACTGACGCCGACGCATACTCCGCTTTCCTCGTCGCCGGCCTTCTCGCCGTGGCGCTGGTGCCGCTGACCAAGTGGCTGGCGCTGCGGGTGGGGGCGATCGACTACCCGAGCGAGCGCAAGCTGCACCTGGCGCCGACGCCGAAGCTCGGTGGCCTCGGCATCCTCGGCGGCGTCCTCGTCGCCGGCATCTTCTTCCTCCCCGGCGACACCGAAAGCCACGCGATCCTGATCGGCGCCGTGGCGATCGCCTGGATCGGTGTCCTCGACGACGTCTTCGACCTCTCCGCGATCCCGAAGCTGCTCGGCCAGGTCGTCTCGGTCGTGATCCCGGTCTCCGCCGGCGTCACCGTCGACAACTTCACCTTTCCCTTCTTCGGCCGCCTCTCTCCGGGGACGGTCGACCTCCTCACCCTGCCGGGGGGCGGCGTCATCCACCTCGGCGACGTCGCCACCGTGGTCGCGATCGTCGCCGTGATCAACGTCATCAACCTGATCGACGGCGTCGACGGCCTCGCCGCCGGCGTCGCGGTGATCTCCGGCATCACCCTGGCGACGATCGCCCTCTCGCTCGACCGCACCGCCGCCGGCGTCCTCGCCGCCCTCACCGCCGGGGCCGCGCTCGGCTACCTGCGCTGGGGCTTCCCTCCGGCCAGCACCTTCATGGGGGACACCGGCTCCAACCTGCTCGGCTACCTCCTCGGGGCGGTGGCGGTGCAGGGAGCGCTGAAGACGAACGCGGTTGTCGCCCTCTTCCTGCCGCTGATCATCCTCGCGGTGCCGATCCTCGACACCGGCTTCGTCGTCGCCAAGCGGCTCAAATACGGGAAACCGATCTACAAAGCCGACCGCTGGCACTTCCACCACCGGATGGCCGACATCGGCTTCTCGCAGCGCCGCACCCTGCTCTACCTCTACGGCTGGACCGCGGTGATGGCGCTGTTGGCCCTGGCGCTGCGCTTCGTCCCCTACAGCGACGACCACGGCAACTTCGACCCCCTCTGGACCGCGGTGATCGCCCTCTTCGGCGCCCTCGCCCTCGCCGCCAGCGTCTACCTCGTCGAGGTCCTCGAGATCCTCAAGCTGCGCCAGACCCGGCTCCGCCAGCTGGTCACCCTGCGCCGGACGACCGGCGCCCCCGAACCCGAGCTCGGCGAGGTAAACGCCGCGGTCGAGCAGGAGCTGGAGACCGGCTCCTTCCCGGCCGTCGACCCCGAGACCGGCGAGTTCGAGGCGATCAAGTAGTGGCAACCCTCACGAAGTGGCTTCACAAAGCCATTCCAGGGACCGTTTGGGTATAGTCGCCTCTGCGCCCTCTCTGCCCCGAGCTGGGCGTATTTTCTCTTTTCTCCTGTTTTTTCTCTGACTTCATGTCTCCTCCCAAGTACGTCGATCTAATCGCGCTGCTCGTCGCGCTCGCCGTTTTCCTGCTCGGCGGCCTGCCCATGCTCGGCTTCGCCGTCGCGGCCGCCGTCTGGCTCCTGCAGCGGGGCATCCAGGTGCTTGCGCAGCGCCGCATGAAGCAGGAGCTGGCCGCCGGCAACCGGCAGAAGGCGATGGGCTTCGTCGCCGGCAGCACCCTCGGTCGCGTCTGGCTGATGGCCACCGCCGTCCTCCTCATCGGCATCGCCGAACGGGAGTCCGGCCTCGCCGCCGCGATCCTCCTGCTCGCCCTCTTCACGATCTCCTTTGCCGCGCAGGGCCTCGCGCACCTGTTCGACGACCAGCCCGAGGGACAGGGGGCTTAGTCATGGAGTCCGCTTCGATCCAGGCGCCCGCCGGCGCCGCCAAAGGCAACGACCCCGAGAAGAGCGGGCTCAGCACCAAATCGAAGGCCTTCATCATCCTCGGCATCTACCTCGCTGCGGCGATCCTGCTGCTGCTGATCTTCGGCAGCGACGGCAAGAACGAAGCCTTCAAGCCGCAGAACGAGTTCAAACTCGAACCGTGGGTCTCGATTCACCTCGCCGGGATCGACTTCAGCATCAACAAGGCAGTGCTGTACCTCTTCCTCGCCAGCGCCCTGACGATCCTGACCATGACCTGGATCGCCAGGCGGATGGTGGAAAAGCCGAACCGGGTCCAGACCGCGGTCGAGGTCGCCTACGACCTGACCAAGAACACGATCACCGGCGGCAGCCTCCACGGCGAGCTGGCCCGCAAGTGGTTCCCCTTCATCGGCGCCCTCTTCTTCTGGATCTGGTTCTCGAACATGCTCGGCTTCCTGCCGCTGCCGACCAACACCGAGCACACCTTCTCGATCGGCGGCCTCGAGATCCCCTCCTTCGCGATCTACGCGGCCACCGCCAACATCGCCATCCCGTTGGTGCTGACCCTCGTGGTCTGGCTCAGCTACCACGTCGAGGGCATCCGCGCCAAGGGCTTCGGCCCCTACTTCAAGAGCTGGCTGCCCCCCGGCCTGGAGGAGATGCACCCGATCGGCAAGGCCGCGATCTTCCTGATCGAGGTGATCTCCCACTTCGTGCGGCTGATCAGCCTCTCCGTCCGTCTCTTCGCCAACATCCTCGCCGGCCACCTGCTGCTGCTCTTCATGGGCGGCGGGCTGGCGGTGCTGCTGGGGATCGCCGCCCTCGGGGCGCTCACCTTCCCGCTCGCCTTCGCCTTCTTCATCTTCGAGGTCGGGCTGGTGGCGACCCTGCAGGCATTCATCTTCTCGACGCTTAGCGCTATCTACATCGGCGGAGCGACCTCCGCCTCTCACTAGAAAGGGAGTCAAACTCGATGGATCTGACCGCAATACCTCTCGCCGAGGTCACCGACGAAGGCGTGAAAAGCGCCGGCAAAGCGATCGCCCTCGGCGTCGGCGCCGGGCTCGGCTCGATCGGCGCCGGTATCGGCGTGGGCTTCATCTTCGGCAAGGAGATCGAGTCGGTCGCCCGCCAGCCGGAGATGAAAAGCGATCTGGAAAGCATCCGCTGGCTCGGCTTCGCGCTGACCGAGGCGGTCGCCTTCTACACCTTCATCTTCGGCCTGATCGCCTTCTTCCTCGCCTAGTCGATGGAGCTCCTCGGCTACATAGTTCCGCTCGCCGCCGAGGCGGCCGAGCACGGCGAGGAAAGCGGCGGCAGCTTCCTGGTCAGCCCGGGCCTCGGCCTGATGATCTGGACGCTGGTCCTGTTCCTGATCACGATGTGGGTGTTGAGCAAGGTCGCCTTCCCGAAAATCCAGGAAGCGCTCGACAAACGCGCGAAAGCGATCAGCGAGTCGATCGACGCCGCCGAACGGCAGCGCAAGGAATCGGACGAGCTGCTGGCCGAGTACCGCGCCCGCCTCGCCGAGGCGCGGGAGCAGGCCGACGACATCATGGTCCGCGCCCGCAAGTCGGCGGAGACCGCCGAAGCCGAGGCCGCCGCTGCCGGCAAAGAGAAACGCGAGGAGCTGGTCGCCGCCGCCAAGCGCGACATCGAAGCGGAGACGCGGCGCTCGCTCGACCAGATCCGCCAGGAGGTCGCCGACCTGACCGTGCTCGCCACCGAGCGGGTAACCCGCAAGTCGCTCACCGACGAGGACCAGAAGCGCCTCGTCGAGGAGGCGCTCAGCGAGGTCGACTTCTCGACCCTCTCGGGAGCGGAGAAGAACTAGCGATGGCCGACGCAGCTCGCGTATACGCGGAGGCCCTCTTCGAGGTGGGCCGCGACAAAGGCAAGCTGGACACGCTGCAGCAACAGCTGGGCGAGTTCAGCGACGCCGTCGACCGCAACCACGAGCTGCAGGTCTTCTTCTTCAGCCCCTACCTCTCCTCGACGGAGAAGCAGGAGGGGATCGAGAAGGCGGTCACCGGCGCCGAGCCCGAGCTGATCAATTTCCTCGAGCTGCTCGTCGACAAGCACCGGATGACGGAGATCTTCCGCATCCGCCGCGAGTTCGAGGAGCTCTGGAAGCGTGAGAACCGCCGTATCGACGTCACCGTGACCAGCGCCGTCGAGCTGGACCCGGCGGTCGTCGAGAAAATCGGCCAGGAGGTCGAACGCCAGACCGGGGAGGAGGTCGACCTCTCGAGCAGGGTCGACGACCAGATCCTCGGCGGCATCGTCCTGCAGGTCGGCAACATGGTCCTGGACGCGAGCATCCGCAGTCGCCTGGAGAAACTTAAAAAGAGCGTCGCCACCGCGGCGTAAGGAGGCAGAGAGCACCCGATGGAGATCAAGCCCGACGAGATCGCAAGCATCCTGCGAGAGCGGATCGAGGGACTGGAGACCGATTCCGCCGACCTTTCCGAGGTCGGCACGGTCCTGTCCGTCGCCGACGGCATCGCCCGCATCCACGGGCTCGACAACTGCATGGCGCTGGAGATGCTCGAGCTGCCGCACGGGGTCACCGGCCTGGCGCTGAACCTCGAGGCCGACAACGTCGGCGCCGTGCTGTTCGGCGCCTGGGACGAGATCGTCGAGGGCGACACCGTCAAGCGGACCGGCAAGCTGCTCGAGATCCCGGTCGGCGAGGCGCTGCTCGGCCGCATGGTCGACCCGCTCGGCCGCCCGCTCGACGACCGCGGCGAGATCGCCACCTCCGAGACCCGCCCGGCCGAGTTCAAAGCGCCCGGCGTCGTCCAGCGCCAGCCGGTCGAGGAACCCGTCCAGACCGGCCTGATGTCGATCGACGGGATGATCCCGATCGGCCGCGGCCAGCGAGAGCTGATCATCGGCGACCGCCAGACCGGCAAGACGGCGATCGCGATCGACACGATCATCAACAACAAGGACAAGGACCTGATCTGCATCTACGTCGCGATCGGGCAGCGGATGTCCACCGTCGTCCAGCTGAAAGAGACGCTGGAGGAAAACGGCGCGATGGAGAACACGATCATCGTCGCCGCCCCGGCCGACGAGGCGGCGCCGATCAAGTACATCGCCCCCTACGCCGGCTGCGCGATGGGCGAGCACTTCCTCTACAACGGCAAAGCCGCGCTCTGCGTCTACGACGACCTCACCAAACACGCCTCCGCCTACCGGCAGATGTCGCTGCTGCTGCGCCGCCCGCCGGGTCGCGAGGCCTACCCGGGCGACGTCTTCTACCTGCACTCGCGGCTGCTGGAGCGGGCGGTGAAGCTGAACGACGAGCTCGGCGGCGGCTCGCTGACGGCGCTGCCGATCATCGAGACCCAGGCCTCCGATGTCTCCGCCTACATCCCGACCAACGTGATCTCGATCACCGACGGCCAGATCTTCCTCGAGTCGGATCTGTTCTTCTCGGGCGTGCGGCCGGCGATCAACGTCGGCATCTCGGTCTCCCGGGTCGGCGGCAACGCGCAGACCAAGGCGATGAAGAAGGTCGCCGGAAAACTGCGCCTCGACCTCTCCCAGTACCGCGACCTCGAGGCCTTCGCCCAGTTCGGCTCCGAGCTCGACGCCGAGACCCAGAAAGCCCTGACCCGCGGCGAACGGCTGGTCGAGCTGCTGAAACAGAAAGAGCGCGAACCGCTCTCGGTCGGCGACCAGGTCGCCTCGATCTACTCAGGCACCGGCGGCTACCTCGACCGGATCAAAGTCGAGCGCGTCAGCGAGTTCCTCGCCGACCTGCGGACCCGCCTGCACTCCGAGCAGTCGGAGCTGCTGGGCCGGATCGAAGAGACCGGCAAGCTCGAGGAGGCCGACGAGGAGGCGCTGGGCAAGGCGATCGCCGACTTCGTCGACGACTTCGGCCCCGACTTCGACGAGCACGGCGACCCGCTCGAGGAGGGCGAGTCCGACCGCGTCCACTCGAAAGAGGAGCGCGAGGCACCCGCCCGCACCGAGGGCTCTGAGACCGAGTCCGACGGCGACGGCGACAGCACCGAGGACGAGGAGGCGGCGACCCCCGCCTAGCGGCCGGGCCCGGAGCTCCCCATGGCAACGCAGAAGGAAGTCAAGAACCGCATCGCGTCGGTCAAGAACATCAACAAGATCACGCGGGCGATGGAGATGGTTGCGGCGGCGCGCCTGCGGCGGGCCGAACAGCGGATCTCCGACATGCGGCCCTACGCGGAGGGGATGCGCAAGCTGACCCGCCGCGCCGCCGCGCAGGCGGGCGGCATCCCGCGGGTGCCGGTGCTGGAAGAGCGGGAGAACGTCAAACGCGTCGGCATCGTCCTCGTCACCGGCGACCGCGGCCTCGCCGGCGCCTTCAACTCGAACATCATCCGCGAGGGCATGCGGATGGCGACCAAGGTCCGCGAGGAGGGCGCCGAGCCCACCTTCGCCGTCGTCGGCCGCAAGGGCGTCTCCGCCCTCACCTTCCGCAAGCAGGACGTGACCGACTCCTACGTCGGCTTCACCGACCGCCCCGCCTTCGCCAACGCCCGCGAAATCGGCGAGGCGCTGACCGCCCGCTACGTCGACGAGGACCTCGACCGGGTCGAGCTGATCTACAACCGCTTCGTCTCGCCGCTGACCCAGCACGTCTGGCGCCAGACCCTGCTGCCGCTGCAGCAGGCCGAGGTGATCGGCGAGGGCGCCGGCGACGAAGCCGCCGCCGAAGACGAGGAAACCGAGGCCGAGCAGGCGCAGAGCCGCTCGGAGTGGGTCTACGAGCCGGATCCGGAGGAGCTGCTGGCGCGGCTGATCCCGGAGTACGTGACGATCTCCGTCTACCGGGCGCTGCTCGAGTCGGCGGCCTCGGAGCTGGGCGCGCGGATGACGGCGATGCGGAACGCGGCCGAGAACGCCGAGGACATGATCGGCTCGCTGACCCTGGAGATGAACCGGGCGCGCCAGGCGGAAATCACGCAGGAGATCTTGGAGGTCGTCGGCGGCGCCGAGGCGCTGGGCTAGACGACGGACCCGGGATCACCAAGAGCACTTCAAAGACGAGAAAAGGAACCCATGGCTGAGAGCAACGGAAACGGAAGCAACGTAGGGCGCGTCGAGCAGGTCACCGGGGTGGTCATCGACGCCGTCTTCCCGGACAAGCTGCCGGAGATCTTCTCCGCGGTGACGATCGAGACCAGCGGCGGCGACAACGACGGCGAATCCGCCGTCCTCGTCTGCGAGGTGCAGCAGCACCTCGGCGACGACCGCGTCCGCGCGGTCGCGATGGACGCCACCGACGGGATCGAGCGCGGCGCCGTCGTCACCGACACCGGCGGCCCGATCACGGTCCCGGTCGGCGACGCGACCCTCGGCCGCATCTTCAACCTGCTCGGCGAGCCGATCGACAACGGCCCCGAGGTGCAGACGGAGGAGCGCTGGCCGATCCACCGTCCCGCCCCGAAGGCCTCCGACCTGACCCCGACCCAGGAGATCCTCGAGACCGGGATCAAGGTCATCGACCTGCTCGCGCCTTACGCCAAAGGCGGCAAGGTCGGGCTGTTCGGCGGCGCCGGCGTCGGCAAGACCGTGCTGATCCAGGAGCTGATCCGCAACATCGCCGAGGAGCACTCCGGCCTCTCCGCCTTCGTCGGCGTCGGCGAGCGCTCGCGCGAGGGGAACGACCTCTGGCTGGAGATGAAAGAGTCGGGCGTGATCGACAAGACGATGCTCGTCTTCGGCCAGATGAACGAGCCCCCGGGCGCGCGCCTGCGCGTCGCCCTCTCCGGGCTGACGATGGCCGAGTACTACCGCGAGCAGGGCGGCCA
The DNA here is from genome assembly GCA_963779815.1 of uncultured Actinomycetes bacterium. Classification (GTDB taxonomy): domain Bacteria; phylum Actinomycetota; class Thermoleophilia; order Solirubrobacterales; family 70-9; genus VAYN01. The sequence continues at coordinate 1,224,226 of CAVZZR010000001.1, forward strand.
GGACGTGCTCCTGTTCATCGACAACATCTTCCGCTTCGTCCAGGCGGGCTCCGAGGTCTCGGCGCTGCTCGGCCGGATGCCCTCGGCGGTCGGCTACCAGCCGACGCTGGAGACCGAGATGGGCGGCCTGCAGGAGCGGATCACCTCGACCGACCGCGGCTCGGTGACCTCGATCCAGGCGGTCTACGTCCCGGCCGACGACTACACCGACCCGGCCCCGGCCTCGGTGTTCGCCCACCTCAACGCGACCACGGCGCTCTCGCGGTCGATCTCCGAGAAAGGGATCTACCCGGCGGTCGACCCGCTCGACTCGACCTCGACGATCCTCAAGCCCGACGTCGTCGGCGACGAGCACTACCGCACCGCGACCGAGGTCCAGGAGGTGCTGCAGCGCTACAAGGAGCTGCAGGACATCATCGCCATCCTCGGCATCGACGAGCTCTCCGACGAGGACCGCCAGACGGTCTCCCGCGCCCGCAAGATCGAGCGCTTCCTCTCGCAGCCGTTCTTCGTCGCCGAACAGTTCACCGGCCGCTCCGGCGAGTACGTGCCGGTCGCCGAGACGGTCCGCGGCTTCCGCGAGATCCTCGACGGCGAGCACGACGAGCTCTCCGAGGGTGCCTTCTACATGCAGGGCTCGATCGACCAGGTCATCGAGAACGCCAAGTCCGGCGCCGCGGCCTAGGGCTGACCGATGGCGGCGGAGCACATGGTCGACGTCGAGGTCCTGACCCCGGAGGGCGAGGTCTGGAGCGGTGAAGCGCGCCAGGTCTCGACCCGGACCGAGGTCGGCGAAATCGGCATCCTCGCCAACCACGCGCCGCTGCTGGCGGCGCTGCGGCCGACCGAGCTGCGCCTCCACGTCTCCGACTCGGAGACCAGACGCTACGCGCAGGCGCACGGCTGGCTGCAGGTCTTCGGCAACCGCGCCCGGCTCCTGCTCGAGGAGGCGATCCCGCCCGAGGACCTCGACAGCGGCAGACTGAAAGAGCAGCTCGCCGACGCCGAACAGCGGCTCTCGGAGTGCGAGGAGGGCAGCGCCGAGCAGACCCGGGCGCAGAAAGACCGCGACCGCGCCGAAGCGTTCCTCTCGATCGCCGAGGCGTGAGGGGACCCCGGCACTCCCCGGGCGAATTAGTCGCGCCCCTTTTCGGGGCTGCTCCCTGAGATGCTGCCCGCCTATGGCGGGCAAAGATCAGATTGCATATCGCCGCTTCGCGCACATTCGCCCGGGGAGCGCCGGGGTCCCCAGACGGGCCGGGCGGCTCTCCCGTTGAGGGTTCAGGCGTATGAGCGAGGAGCTCGTAGCCCTCGCAAAGCGGCTGATCAGCTTCGAGACCTGCGAGCCGGAAGCGATCTCCGAGGCGGCGGGGTTCGTCCAGGGCTGGCTGGAGGCGCGGGGGATCGAGACGCGGGCCGACGAGGTGCGCGGGCTGCCGGTGGTCAGGGCCGAGGTCGGGCCCGCCGACGCGCCGACCGTGGTTCTGCACGGGCACATCGACGTCGTCCCCGGCCACGCCGGGCAGTTCGAGCCCGGATCGAGGGCGACCGGCTGATACGGGCGCGGCGCCTACGACATGAAGGGCGCGCTGGCGGCGATGCTGATCGTCACGGCGGCGATGCGGGAGCAGGACCGGGTCCGGGTGCGGCTCGGGATCGTCGGCGACGAGGAGTCCGAGGAGGAGGCCGAGCGCGGCTCCGACCACCTCGTCGACAGCGGCTTCCTCGGCGACTTCGCGATCACCGGCGAGCCGACCGACCTGCACATCGGGATCGAGGCCAAGGGGGTGCTGGCGCTGCGGCTCGAGGTGGGCGGGACCGCCGCCCACGGAGCGACGCCCTGGCTCGGCGACAACGCCGTCCTCAACGCGATCGACGTTTTCCGCAGTATCGAGTCGCTACCGTTTGCCCGGCACAGCTCGGAGCTCTTCGACCGGCCCTCGATCAACCTGGGGCGGATCTGGGGCGGCGACGCGCTCAACAAGGTGCCCGACCGATGCGTGATCGACGTCGACATCCGCTACCTGCCCGACCAGGACCCGCCCGCGATCCTCGGCCGAGGTGCGGGAGCTGCCGGGGATCGAGGTGCAGCGCGCTGCTGACCCGGCCGCCGGCGACGGTCGACCGCGACTCGCGCCTTCGTGCGGGCGCTGCGCGAGGCGGCGACCGCGCACCACGACGGCGAGCCGATGAGCGTCGGTCGCGACGGCGCCTCCGACGCGGTCTCCTTCCTGCGGGTCGGGGTGCCGGCGGTCGAGTTCGGGCCGGTCGGCGCCGGCCACCACGGCCCGGAGGAGTGGGTCTCGGTCTCCTCGCTGGAGACCTACCGCCAGGCGCTGGAGTCGTTCCTGCGGGCGATCCCGGACCGGCTCGATGACTGAGCCGCAGTGCCCGGCTGGGCCGCCGAAGAAGCCGCCGCCCGAGGGCGACGCCGAGCCGCCGCCGAAGCCGAAGCGCTACTGGTGGCGCTTCGTCCTCGCCGCGTTCCTGATCGTCGCCGTCTCCGCGGCGGCGACCGCGACCGCCGTCCTCCTCTACCTCGACAGCGTCGCCAGCGCGCTCGCCCACAACAACCGGTCCAGCAACAAGCTCGAGCGCTTCCTCGCCGAGCCGGTCGACGGCGGCGCCGCAGAACATCCTCATCCTCGGCTCCGACAAACGCGCGGGCGCCGAATTCGAGGAAGACCCGGGCCGCTCGGACACGACGATGCTGCTGCGGCTCGACCCCGACAAGCAGCGCGATCGCGGTGATGTCGATCCCGCGCGACCTGAAGGTCGAAATCCCCGGCTACGGGACCGGCAAGTTCAACGAAGCCTATTCCTACGGCGGCCCGAAGCTGACCCTGCAGACGGTCAAGCAGCTGACCGGGCTGCCGATCAACCACGTCGTCAACATCGACTTCCTCGGCTTCGTCCAGGCGCGTCTACGCGATCGGCTGCGTCTACATCGACGTCGACCGCCGCTACTACCACTCCAACGAAGGCGTGCCGGCCATCCGAACAGTACGCCGAAATCAACGTCCAGCCCGGCTACCAGCTGCTCTGCGGCAAGCAAGGCGCTCGACTACGTGCGCTACCGCCACACCGACACCGACCTCGTCCGCTCGGCCCGCCAGCAGGACTTCATCAGCGCCGCCCGCCAGCGGGTCTCGGTCCAGGACACTGGTCTTCGACCAGGGCGAACTGATCGACATCTTCACCAAATACACCACCTCCGACATCAGCGACAAGGAGACGATGCTGGAAGTGCTGAAGCTGCTTCGTCGCCTCGCGCAACGCGACGATCAAGGAGGTCCACTTCCCGGCCGAACTCGGGCCCAGCTTCGTCTACACGACGCCGGAAGCGGTCGACGAAGCGGTCAAGCAGTTCCTCGGGATCGAAGCCAGCGGCGAGCGCCCGCGGCTCGCTCGAAGACGGCGAAGAAGCGGCGCAGGGGCAAGAAGAAGAGCGGCAAGAAGGGGAAGAAGGGCAAGAAGAAGGCCGAAGCACAAGAAGAAGCCGCACGTCGAAATCGCTCAACGCCCGGCAGCGACGGCCTGGTGCCGGCCCGCGAAGCGGGCGAAGCCGAGGCGAAGATCGGCGCGCGCAAGCTCGCGCTCGCGGCTCTTCCCGGTCTTCTACCCGACCCGGCTGCCGTCAGGCGCCTTCTACGTCGAAAGCAACCCCTACGAAAACGTCGTCGACCCCTACGTCTACCACCTCAAGGACGACACGACGGGGACCGCCACGTCGCCTACCGCATGATCGTGGTGCCGGAACTGTCCGACGGCACCCACTACTTCGGCATCCAGGGGATCCACGGCTGGTCGGACCCGCCGATCCTCGACGAACCCGAGCCTGACCAAGGACCATCAACGGGCGCGAATACGACATCTACGTCGACGGCGACCGGGTCAAACTGGTCGCCTGGCACCGGGGTGACAACAGCTACTGGATCTCCAACGACCTGCTGCAGACGCTGACCAACGAGCAGATGATCGGGATGGCGCGGTCGGCGGACGTGATCATTCCCAAGAACAAGCCGAAGAAAGAGAAGGAGTAAAGAATGAGCGAGCAGCGCGAGCCGGTCGGGGTGATCGGAGTCGGCTGGGTCGGCCTGGTCACCGCGGCCTGCTTCGCCGAGCTCGGCCACCAGGTGGTCGCCCGCGACATCCTCCCGGAGAAGGTCGACTCGCTCTCGCGCGGCGAGGTGACGATCCACGAGCCCGGCCTCGCGGAGCTGCTCGCGCCGCAACGCCGAGCGGCTCACCTTCACCACCGACATGGCCGAGCTGCTCGGCCGGCGCCCGCCTGCTCTTCGTCTGCGTCGACACGCCGCCGACCTACTCCGGCGACGCCGACCTCTCGCGGGTCCGCGCCGTGGTCGAGGAGCTGCCCGACGACAGCGACCACGTGCTGGTCATGAAGAGCACCGTGCCCGGCCGGCACCGGCGAGTCGATCCGCCGCGACATGCCCGGGCCTCGCCTACGTCTCCTGCCCCGAGTTCCTCAAGGAGGGGACGGCGGTCAAGGACTTCATGCACCCCGACCGGGTCGTGGTCGGCGCCGACCCCGGCGACGAGGCAGGCGGCCGACGCGGTCGAAGCGCTCTACGAGCCGCTCGGCGGCGAGATCCTCCGCACCGACGTCGCCAGCGCCGAGATGATCAAGCTCGCCTCCAACGCCTTCCTGGCGACCAAGATCTCCTTCATCAACGAGATCGCCAACGTCTGCGAGGAGGTCGGCGCCGACGTCGGCGAGGTCGCCACGGGGATGGGCCTCGACGAGCGGATCGGCTCCACCTTCCTGCGCGCCGGGATCGGCTACGGCGGCAGCTGCTTCCCCAAGGACGTCATCGCGCTGAAGATGCTCGCCGGCAACACCGGCTACCACTTCCAGCTGCTGACCGCGGTGATCGAGGTCAACGAGCTGCAGAAGCGCCGCGTCGTCGGCAAGCTGGAGAAGCACCTCGGCTCGCTGCTCGGCAAGCGGGTGGCGCTGCTCGGCCTCGCCTTCAAGCCCGACACCGACGACATGCGCGAGGCCTCGAGCCTGGTGCTGGCGGCGCGGCTGCAGGGCGAGGGGGCCGAGGTCGTCGCCTACGACCCGGTCGCCGCCGAGCGCGCCGCCGAGCTGCTCGGCTCGGTCGAGATGGCCGATTCGGCGCTGGAGGCGCTCGACGGCGCCGACGCCGCGGTCCTGGTCACCGAGTGGCGCGAGTTCGCCGAGCTCGACTGGGCCGAGGTCGCCGAGCGGATGGCGCGGCCGCTGATCGTCGACGGCCGCAACTTCCTCGACCCGGCAGGCCCTGCGCGCGGCGGGGTTCGAGTACGAGGGCATCGGCAAGGCGCAGCTCGCTCCCGCCCCGGCAGCCAGCGAGTAGTGCAGGCAATTGTCCTAGTCGGCGGCGAGGGAACGCGGCTGCGGCCGTTGACCAGCGACGTCCCGAAGCCGGCGCTGACCCTGGTCGACCGCCCGTTCCTCGCCTACATGATCGAGTGGCTCGCCGCCCACGGGGTCACCGAGGTCGTCCTCGCCTGCGGCTTCCTGCCCGACGTGCTGCGCGAGGCGCTGGCCGGCGAGGAGGAGCGCGGCGGGCGTGCGCCTCCCCTACGTCGTCGAGCCGCGAGCCGCTCGGCACCGCGGGGGCGATCCGCTTCGCCGCCGACGCGCTCGGCGAGCGGCTCGACGACCGCTTCCTCGCCCTCAACGGCGACGTCCTCACCGACCTCGACCTGACCGCCCTGCTCCGGGCCCACGAGGAGCGCGGGGCGCGGGCGACGATCGCCCTGCATCCGGTCGAGGACTCCGCCGCCTACGGCCTGGTCAGCGTGCGACGGCGAGGGGGCCGTCCTCGAGTTCCTCGAGAAGACCGGCGAGGCGGTGCCGGGCGAGATCAACGCCGGCGCCTACGTGCTCGAGCGCTCGGTGCTCGACCTGATCCCGGCCGGGCGAGCAGGTCTCGATCGAGCGCGAGGTCTTCCCGCGCCTGGTCGGCGAGGGCCTCCACGCGCTGCGCCTGGACGGCTACTGGATGGACATCGGCACCCCCGAGCGCTACCTGCAGGCGAGCTGGGACATCCTCGAGGGGCGGGTCGCGACCGGGTGCGGCCGACGCGCCGGGGCTGCTGGTCGCCGCCGGCGCCGAGATCGCCGAGGGCGCCGCGGTCGGGCCGCGCGCGGTCGTCTCCCCGGCTGCCGGGTCGAGCGCCGGGGCGCGAGGTCGCGGGACTCGGTCCTGCTCGACGGCTGCAGGTCGGCGCCGGCGCGCTTGTCGAGCGGCTCGATCCTGGCTCCGGGGGTCGAGGTCGGCCGCGGGGCGAGCTTGAGGCGCCGTCGTCGGCCGAGATGAAAGAGTCCCGGCCTGAGGCGATGATCGACGACGTCCTCGGCATACCCGACCAGCTGCGCGACGCGCTCTGGCGGATCGAAGCCGCGCGGCTGGAGGCGGCCGAGGCCGCCGGCTTGCTCGTCTGCGGGATGGGCGGCTCGGCGATCGGCGGCGACCTCGCCGCCGCCGCGCTCGGCGACCGCCTGACCAGGCCGGTGGTCACGGTTCGTGGCTACGAGCTGCCGAGCTGGGCGACCCCGGAGTGGACGGTCCTCTGCTCCAGCTACTCGGGCAACACCGAGGAGACGCTCGCCTGCTTCGAGGCCGCCGAGGCGCTGGGCGCCCGGCGCATCGTCGCTCAGCACCGGCGGCGCGCTGGTCGAGCGGGCGCGCGAGGCCGGCGTGCCGGTGGTCGGCGCTGCCGGGGATCTTCCAGCCGCGCGCCGCCGTCGCCTACATGTTCGTCGTCGTCGCCGAGGTCGCGGCGCTGGCCGGCGCGGCGCCGCGAATTCACACCGAGATCGACGCCGCCGCCGCCTTCCTCGAGCGCGAGGCGCTGACGGTGAAGGCAAAGGCGGCCGAGATCGCCGCCTCGCTCGACGGCGCTCCCACCGGTCGTCTACGGCAGCCGACCTGACCGCGCCGGTGGCGCGCCGCTGGAAGACGCAGGTCAACGAGAACGCGAAGCTGCCCGCCTTCTACGCGGAGCTGCCGGAGGCCGACCACAACGAGGTCTGCGGCTGGGCCGGCGGGGACGCCGCCCGGATCGCGGCGGTCTTCCTCGAGGACTGCGACCAGCACCCGCGCGAGCGCCGCCGCTTCGAGCTCACCGCCGAGATCGCGGCCGAGAGTGGCGCCGAGGTGGTCCGGGTGGAGACCGTCGGCGAGACGCGGGTCGAGCGGCTGCTCTGGGCGATGCTGCTGGGCGACCTCGTCTCGCTGGAGCTCGCGAGGGCGATCGGGGCAGATCCCGAGCAGGTCGAGGCGCTGAACCGAGTCAAGGAGGCAATGGCGGGATGAGGGCGATGGTGCTGGCGGCAGGTCTGGGGACGCGGCTGCGGCCGATCACCTACGAGATGCCGAAGCCGATGGTGCCGGTGCTGAACAGGCCGGTGATGGAGCACATCCTGCGCCTGCTGGCCCGCCACGGCTTCACCGAGACGATCGCCAACCTCTACTGGTTCCCGGAGCTGATCGAGGGTTACTTCGGCGACGGTTCTGCGTGCGGCGTCTCCCTCGCCTACAGCCGCGAGGAGGCGCTGCTGGGGACCTCGGGCGGGGTCCGCAACGCAGCGGACTTCCTCGGCGACTCCTTCCTCGTCATCTCCGGCGACGCGCTCACCGACCTCGACCTGGCGGCGATGCGCGAGTTCCACGAGTCCCACGACGGGATCGCGACGCTGGCGATGAAGCGGGTGCAGGACACGAGCCAGTTCGGGGTCGCGATCGTCGGCTCCGACGGGCGCATCCAGGGCTTCCAGGAGAAGCCCGACCCCTCCGAAGCGCTCTCCGACCTCGCCAACTGCGGCATCTACATGTTCCGCAAGGAGATCTTCGACTTCTTCCCCGATGCGGGGACGAGCAAAGCGGCAAAGGAGGGCGACCCGCCCGGCTTCGCCGACTGGGCGATGGACGTCTTCCCGAAACTGCTCGACGGCGACGTGCCCTTCTACTCGCACGAGATCGACGCCTACTGGAACGACATCGGCAACCTCGAGGAGCTGCGCGAGGGCAACGTCGATGCCCTCACCGGCGCGGTCAAGGTGGACCAGGAGGGGGAGCTGGTCGACGGCTTCCGCAGCGGCGAGCGGATGGAGGGCGAGCCCGACCTGGTCGGCCCCGTCCTCCTCGGCCCCGGTTCCGAGATCGGCGACGACGTCCGCATCGACGGCCCCGCCGTGATCGGCGACAACGTCAAGGTCGGCGACGGCGCCCGCCTCAAAGAAGTAATCGCCCTGCCCAACGCCGAAATCCCGGCGCGGCAGGTTCTGATCAACGCCATCGCGGGGGCGCGGCCGTAGCGATAGGGAGGGTGTCGGTGGGGGTCCCTGGGAGCACCTCCGCCGAGTCAAGTCTGGGAGAGCTGGCGCCAAGACCGCAACGCTCGGTCTCCGTGCCAAGTACCCAGGGACCCCCACCGACACCCTCCTACCCCGGAGCTCCCGCAGCTCCTAATGCATCGAGTCCGCGAAAACGGTCCCTCAAGAGCCGTTTTCGCGGATTCGCCATCAAGCTGTCCAGAACCCAGCTGTTGCCGGGGAGTCGGGTGCCCCTCTCACAGAGGCTCAAGTAGTCACGGTGGCGCCCTGAAATTCGTCCCAGCTGCGCGACGGTCTCTGGGAGAGGGGCACCTGACTCCCTTACCGCGCAAGCTTCTGTCTCGCGACGAAGTTGGCGCAGAGGTTTTGCTTTCTGCGCGCCACGTTTGCGGTTTTGCTCGGCAGGGTCGGGGTGTGGAGCTTTTGCCGACTATCGGGGTGGCGCTGGTGCCGGCGCTTTGCGCTTCTTGCGGGCGGTCGTGCCGGTCGGAGTCGGTGGTCTGCACTCGTTGCTCGCGGCGGTTGGCCGATACGGAGCCCTTCTTGGGGAAGGGGCCCGCGGGGTTGGACAAGGTCTGGTCATCGGCCTCCTACGAAGGGGTGGCTCGGAACCTGGTCGGGGCTTTGAAGTTCCGGCGGCTGTTGCCGGTCGCCGACCTGATGGCGGAGCGGATCGAGTGGTTGGCGCCGGCCCACATGCTGAGCGGGACGGTGGTGCCGGTGCCGCCGGCGCCCGCGCGGCTGCGGCGGCGGGGTTTCGATCCAGCCGGAGAGCTCGCGGCCGCCCTGGCGGCGCACCTGGAAGCGCCGCTCTCGCACTGCCTGGAACGGCGGGGAAGCGGCCGCCAGGTCGGGCGGCGGCGGGCCGAGCGGGTCGGCCATCCGCCGCGCATCCACAGCACGGGAGCTGCCCCGCGCAGCGTCCTCCTCGTCGACGACGTCCTCACCACCGGGTCCACCCTCACGGCCTGCGCTCGCGCGCTTCGGGCCGTGGGGGCGTCCCGTGTGGTGGCGGTGACCTTTGCCCGGCGCCTCTAGTTGGCTCTCCGCGGCCCTACGGCCGTGCCTCGGCCGGGCGGCCTCGCATCTGGTCGACAAGCTTGCGCGTACGGCTTCGCTTGCGACGCAGCTCTCGGTGTTTCTTGACTTGGCGGTTCATGTCCCCTGCCAGCTCGTGTACCGAGCGGCCCATCTCGGGGCTGCACTCGCGCGCGTGCAGCGTCACCCCTTTCAAATGGAGCGTTGCCTCCGCGACCTGACTGTCGGCGACGCGAGGATTGCGCTCCTCCGAGAGGACCACCTCCAGGGTCGCGAGCGGCGAGACCTGCCGGCCCAGCCGCTGGAAGCGTTTCTGCACCATCTCACGCAGGTCATCCGTCATCTCGACGTTCCGGCCTCGAATCTCCATCCGCATGAGTGCCTCCTTGTGGGTTCCGATACGAGGGTAGTACCCGCAGCGGAGAGGAGCAAGAGGAATTTAAGTCGGCACCGCTACTCTTGACCAATGCCAGCGATGGACCTTGTAACGAAGGCGCTGCGCGCGGGAGAGGGAAGGAAATTCAAGTCCTACCAGAAGCGCGCGGAGGCGATCAATCGCTTCGAGCCGGAGATGGAAGCGCTTACGGATGAGGAAATCCGCACCGAGGCGGACTCGCTGCGCGAGCGCGCCCGCGACGGCGCCGGTCGCTCGACGATCTGCTGCCGGAGGCGTTCGCGCTCTGCCGCGAGGCCTCGCGCCGGTCGACCGGCCAGCGGCACTACGACGTCCAGCTGATCGGCGGCATGGTCCTCCACGACGGCGGCATCGCCGAGATGAAGACCGGCGAGGGCAAGACCCTGACCGCGACCCTGCCCGTCTTCCTCAACACGCTCGCCGGCAAGAGCGTCCACGTCGTCACCGTCAACGACTACCTCGCCCGCCGCGACGCCGAATGGATGAAGCCGATCTATGACGCGCTCGGGGTCAGCGTCGACGCCCTCCAGGACGGCGACGACCACGCCACCCGCCAGCACAAGTACGGGCTCGACGTCACCTACGGGACCAACTCCGAGTTCGGCTTCGACTACCTCCGCGACAACATGTCCGACGCCCTCGAGCACTGCGTGCAGCGCGACCACAACTTCGCGATCGTGGACGAGGTCGACAACATCCTCATCGACGAGGCGCGGACGCCGCTGATCATCTCCGGCCAGCCCGAACAGGCGGCCCAGACCTATTACACCTTCGCCCGACTCGCCAAACAGATGGTCGGGGTGCCGGCGAAACAGAAACTGAAATCGCTCGGGGAGTCGCGCGAGACCCACGACGCCGACTACGACTACGAGTACGACGAGAAGCACAAGACGGTGGCGCCGACCGAGCGGGGCGTGAAGAAAGCCGAGGAGTTCATCGGCGTCGACAACCTCTACCTCGGCGAGCACGGCAGCCTCGTCAACCACCTCGTCCAGGCGCTGAAGGCGGAGTCGCTCTACAGGAAGGACGAGGACTACGCGGTGATCGACGGCGAGGTGATGATCATCGACGAGTTCACCGGCCGCATCCTCGAGGGCCGGCGCTGGTCCGAGGGTCTGCACCAGGCGGTCGAGGCGAAGGAGGGGGTGGCGATCCGCGAGGAGAACCAGACCCTGGCGACGATCACCCTGCAGAACTATTTCCGCCTCTACGACAAGCTTTCCGGCATGACCGGCACCGCCCTCACCGAGGCGACCGAGTTCATGAAGATCTACAAAATGCCGGTCGTCGAGATCCCGACCAACAAGCCGATGGTCCGGCTCGACCAGAACGACCAGATCTTCAAGACCAAAGACGGCAAGTGGGGCGCCGTGCTCGAGGAAATCGTCGGCCGCCACGAAAAGGGCCAGCCGGTGCTGGTCGGAACCGTCTCGGTCGAGGTCTCGGAGATGATCTCCGAGGCGCTGAAGCGCGAGGGGATCAAGCACGCGGTGCTCAACGCGAAGCCCGAGCACGCCGAACGAGAGGGCGAGCTGATCGCCCAGGCGGGCCGCAAGGGCGCGGTGATGATCGCCACCAACATGGCCGGCCGCGGCGTCGACATCAAGCTCGGCGGCGACCCCGAGCACCTGGCGATCGCACGAGCTGAAAAAGCAGGGGATCACGCACGAGAGCGAGGGCTACGACGAGGCGCTGGCGGCGAAGGCGGCGGAGCTGGAGCCGCAGTGCAAGGCCGAAGGCCGAGGAAGTCCGCGAGCTCGGCGGCCTCTTCATCTGCGGCACCGAGCGCCACGAGTCGCGGCGGATCGACAACCAGCTGCGCGGCCGCTCCGGCCGCCAGGGCGACCCCGGCGAGTCGCGCTTCTTCCTCTCCGCCGAAGACGACGTGATCCGCCTCTTCGCCGGCGACCGCATCTACAAAATCCTCGACCAACTCGGCCCCGTCGACGACGACGGCATCGAAGTGCCGCTCGAAGCGAAGATGCTGACGAAAACCGTCGAGAACGCCCAGAAGAAGGTCGAGGAGCAGAACTTCCTGATCCGCAAACGCGTGCTCGAGTACGACGACGTGATGAACGAGCAGCGCCGCGTCGATCTACAAATACCGCCGCGAGATCCTCGAAGGGCGCGACATCTCCGAGAACGCCCGCGACGAACTCGAGGGCGTGATCGAGCGCCTGGTCGACGAGTACACCGCCGGCGACATGCTCGAGGACTGGGACCTGGAGGAGCTGGAGACGCAGCTGCGCCAGATCTGGCCGGTCGGCATCGAGGTCTCGAGCCTGGCGCCGGAGACGGTCGACCGCGAGAAGCTGAAGGACGCCCTCGACGACGACGCGATGAACGCCTACGACGAGCGCGAGGAGCAGCTCGGCGAGGAGCTGATGCGCTACCTCGAGCGCTCGATCCTGCTGCAGGTGATCGACAACCGCTGGCGCGAACACCTCTTCGACATGGACTACCTGCGCGAAGGGATCCACCTCCGCGGCTTCGCCCAGATCGACCCCCTCGTCGCCTACAAAAACGAGGGCTTCTCGATGTTCGAGGAGCTGATGCACTCGATCTGGGACGAGTTCAGCAAACTGGTCTTCCGCGCCGAAATCGAAGTCCAGCCCGGGCAGGGAGACGCCGTGGCCGCGCCGGCAACGGCGGCGGCGAGGCGACGGCCCTCGCCTACTCCGGCGGCACCGCGGAAGACCAGCCCTCGGCGCTGCAGCAGGTCGCTCGCCGGCAGCGGCGCTGCCCGGTCGACGTCGCCGCCGCCCAGGCGCCCCGGGAACGGCGGCGACGTCGTCGAGACCGTGGTCAAAGACGAGCAAGAGAAAATCGGCCGCAACGACCCCTGCTGGTGTGGCAGCGGGAAGAAGTACAAGAAGTGCCACGGGGCATAGAGCCCCGGCGCGGCCCTGCAAACCGGCGCATCTCGCGGTCCTCGGTCGCACTCGGATCGGGTCACGCACTAGAAGTGCGCTCCCCTCGACCTCGCTCCCTGCGTCCCGCGACCTGCTTGGTTTTCGGGGCCTTACAAGACTCGGAAAATCTGATGAACGATCCAGTCAGGGAGTTCATCCGCGCCTTCAACGAGCGCGACCTCGATGCGTTCGTCGCCGTGCTCGACCCCGAGGTCGAGCTGCATCGAGCAGGGGTCTGCGGAAGGGGATCGAGGCGGCGCGGGTGTGGGCGACGCGGGAGCCCGGGGGGGTGCAGCAGACGATCGAGCTGGAGCAGCTCTACGAGGAAGGGACCGAGGGCGGCGGCGGCCGCGCCGTGGCGCTGATCCGGCGGCGCTGGCACTGGGAAGAGGACGGAAGCATCGCCGGGATCGACCGCGATGGCCTGGGCCTTCGAGCTCCGCGACCACAAGATCCTCAGCTGGCGCCCCTACGAGGACCGCGACGAGGCGCTCCGCGACTGCGCACTTCACCCACCCCTAGCCAGAGTGGGGCCGCCAGCCTAGGATTGGACGATGAGCTCGGTCGCACCCGACAACGTCGAAGCGACCGAGGCCTGGAGCGGGCCGCTCTTCGACGTCTTCCTCAAATATCGGGACCTCACCACCGGCGGCCTCGGCGCCCACGGCGAGGTGGCGATGGCGTCGAATCCGCCGCGCGCCGGGCGAGCGGGTGATCGACATCGGCTGCGGATTCGGCGACACCACGCAGCGGCTGGCCGAGCTGGCCGGGCCGGCGGGCTCGGCGCTGGGGGTCGACGTCTCGGCGCCGTTCATCGAGACCGCCCGCGAGGAGGCCGAGGAGGCGGGCCTCGACAAGGTCGAGTTCCGGCTCGCCGACGTGCAGACGCTCGAGCTGCCGCAGGACGCTTCGACTACGCCTTCTCGCGCATGGGGATCATGTTCTTCGCCAACCCGGTCGCCGCCCTGCGCAACGTCCGCGCGGCGCTGAAGCCGGGCGGCCGCCTCACCGCCGTCGTCTGGCGGCGCAAGGTCGACAACGAGTGGGTGCGGCGGGCCGAGGAGATCGTCGAGCGAGTACCTCGAGCACCCCGAGGAGACCGACGAACCGACCTGCGGCCCGGGCCCCTTCTCGATGGCCAACGCCGACACCGTCACCGAGCAGCTGAAGATCGCCGGCTTCGAGGAGATCGGGCTGCGGCGCTGCGACCTGCCGATGAAGGTCGGAGACGACCTCGACCAGGCGGTCGAGTTCGGCATGGCCCTCGGCCCGGCTGGCGAGATCCTCCGCCTCTGGGGCGACCGCGTCGACGAGATCCGTCCCGAGATCGCCGCCGAGATCCGCGCCGCGATCGCCGAGTTCGAGGGGCCCGAGGGAGTCTCGCCCCGGCCTCGACCTGGATCATTACGGCTCGGGTTCCTGCGGCATAGGTAGGAGGGAGTCGGTGGGGGGTCCCTGGGAGCACCTCCGCAGCGTCTAGCGGCGGATGGCTATCGCCTCGAACCGTTCCGGCGCTGCTCCATGCCAAGTACCCAGGGACCCCCCACCGACTCCCTCTTCCATCGTGGCTCTGCTTCGGCTCGACCGCGAGATGAAGAGCCGAGCTTCAAGGGCTGTCGCTGGGAGGGATGGGATACCCCTGATCGGTACTTGGCATGGAGCCGAGCCAATAGCCTCCTCGCCAGCCACTGACGATCCTCTCGGCGGAGGTGCTCCGAGCAGGGGTATCCCATCCCTCCCTACCGAGAGACTGTTCGCCCAATAACCTGTGGCCATGGCCGATGCCGCGCAGAGCCGAATCGGTCGCGCCTCGCCTGGCCGCCGTCCGCGAGCAGCTGTCCCTGCTCTCGGACTACCTTTGACCCCGCTGCGCTAGAAGCCGAAGCGGGGCGGCTGGAGGAGGAGATGGGGCGGCCCGGCTTCTGGGACGACCAGGAGGTGGCGGCGAAGACCTCGGCCGCTCACGCCCGCGCGCAGCGGCGGCTGGAGATGTTCCGCGGGCTCGAGGCGGACGTCGCCGACCTCGGCGACCTGGCCGAGATGGCGGCCGAGGACGAGGAGATGGCGGCCGAGCTGGACGCGCAGCTGGGCTCGGTCGAGCAGCGGCTGGCCGAGCTCGAAGAGGCGCGCCTGTTCAGCGGCGAGTACGACGCCGGCGACGCCGTCGTCACCGTCCACGCCGGCGCCGGCGGCACCGACTCCCAGGACTGGGCCGAGATCCTGCTGCGGATGTACCTGCGCTGGGCCGAACGCCGCGGCTTCGAGGTCGAGATGATGGAGGCCTCGCCGGGGGAGGAGGCGGGGCTGAAGTCGGCGACCTTCATCGCCCGCGGCGAGAACGCCTACGGCCTCTTCGCCGCCGAGCGCGGCGTCCACCGGCTGGTCCGGATCTCCCCCTTCGACTCCTCCGCCCGCCGCCACACCAGCTTCGCCCAGGTCGACGTCGGCCCGGTGGTCGACGACGGGGTCGAGGTCGAGATCGACGAGGCCGACCTGCGGGTCGACACCTACCGCGCCTCCGGCGCCGGCGGCCAGCACGTCAACAAGACCGACTCGGCGGTGCGGATCACCCACATCCCGACCGGCGTCGTCGTCCAGTGCCAGAACGAGCGCTCGCAGACCCAGAACAAGGCGGTGGCGATGCAGCTGCTGCGCTCGAAGCTGATCGAGCTGGAGGAGCGCAAACGCTCCGAAGAGCTGGCGAAGGCGCGCGGCGAGGTCAAAGACGTCGCCTGGGGCTCGCAGATCCGCAGCTACGTGCTGCACCCGTACACGATGGTCAAGGACCACCGCACCGAGCACGAGGTCGGCGACGTGCAGCGGGTCCTCGACGGCGACATCGACGAGTTCGTCCGCGACTACCTGAACAAGACCGCGGCCGCCTCGTCCACCTAGCCGATGCCGCCGCTGCCTCCAGCTCGAACGGGCCGCGGCGGGGAGGCCGAGGGGCTGCTGGTCCTCCACCACGGCCGCGGCACCGACGAGCGCGACCTGCTCGGCCTGGCCGACGTGCTCGACCCGGAGCGAGCGGCTGCGGGTGGTGACGCCGCGGGCGCCGCTGCAGCCTGCCGGGCTCGCCCGGCTACCACTGGTACCTGGTGCCGCGGGTCGGCTACCCGGACCCGGAGAGCTTCGAGGCCGCCCGGGCGGCCCTGGCCGGGCTTCACGACGCGCTCTGGGAGGAGAGCGGGTTCGGCCCCGAGCGGACCGTCCTCGGCGGCTTCTCGATGGGGGCGGTGATGAGCTACGCGATGGCGCTTCAGCGCCGAGCGGCCGGCCCGTCGCCGGGATCCTCGCCTTCAGCGGCTTCGTCCCGATGGTCGAGGGCTGGGAGCCGGCGCTCGCCGACCGCACCGGCACGCCGGGTCTTCATCGCCCACGGTCGCCGCGACCCGGTGATCGGGGTCGGGTTCGCCGCAGCGGGCCCGCGAGCTGCTCGAGGCCGGTGGCCTCGAGGTCACCTACCGCGAGTCCGACGCTCGGGCACCAGATCGACCCGGCCGCACCTGCGTCGAAGCGGCCGCTTGGCTCGCGAGGTGCTGCCCTCGAGGTCTGACACGGCAGTAGCGGGGGGCGTGACCGCCTGCAGCGTGACCGTGAACTCGCGGGCCGCGAGCGCCCGAGCCATCTGCTTCGTTGCCGAGGACGAAGGTGTCGCGGAAGACGCCGGCGCGGCGGAAGCTGCGGCGTGCCTCGGCGCTCGAGGCTGGAGGCCGCCGTGGCGGGCCGCGCAGGCGGGCGTCGACCGCGATCGATGCCGGGGGCGAGCGCCTTGCAGCGGAGTCGACCAGCTGGACGGCTGGCTGCCGGGCAGGGCGGCGAGCTTCGCGGTCGTCGCTTTCGAGGACGCACTGTCCGTGCTTCCTCGGATTCGCGTTCTTCCTCGGCGATTCCGGCGCAGAGCTGGACGTCTTCTTCGCTCTTCGATCGTGCAGCCTTCTTCTTCGGCTTCGCGCTTCGTCTTCACCGCCGTCTTCGGCTTCGTCGGGTTCTTCTGCGGATTCGGACGGGCCGCCGACGACGGTCGGGGCCGGAGCGTCAGCGCCGGCGCCGGAGCGGCGAGGGCGAACAGCGCGAGGAGGGCGAGCGACCAGGCAGCATGAGCGGAGCTTGCGCATCGACCTCCTGTGCATCGGAGCGAGCGCGGCTGCTGCCTTTAGGTACCGGATTACTCGTCCAAGACGCCCTCCAGCTCCAGCAGCGCCTGCTTCATCGGCAGGCCGCCGCCGTAGCCGCCGAGGGCGCCGCCGCTGCGCAGGACGCGGTGGCAGGGGACGACGAGCGGGATCGGGTTGCTGCCGCAGGCGGTGCCGGCGGCGCGGACCGCGCGCTCGTTGCCGGCGCCTGCGCGCCATCTCGGTGTAGCTGCGGGTCTGGCCGTAGGGGATGCGGTCGATCGCCCGCAGCACCCGCGGCGGAAGCCGCTCGCTGAGGCGCCAGTCGAGCGGCAGGTCGAAGCTGGTCGAGCTTGCCCTCGAAGTAGAGGTCGAGCTCGCGCCGCGCCTCGTCGAGCTCGGCCGGCGCCTCGAGCACCCGCGGCGAGACCCGCTCGGCGAGGTCGTCGAGCGAGCTCGTCGGCGGTCCTGGTTGGGCAGGCCCGACCCGCACCAGCCCGCGCGGCGTCTGCGCCAGCAGCAGCGGCCCGAAGGGCGAGTCGGCGGTCGTGTAGGCGACGTCGAGCAGGCCCTCCTCGGCGGCTCGCGTCTTCGGCCTCTCGAGTCGCTGGTCAGTTGCGGTCTTCATGCCAGCTCCTTTCGCAGTCGCTTCAGTCCCTCGTGCAGGCTGCGCCGCGCCGCCTCCGGCGAGCAGCCCAGCGCGGCGGCGATCTCGGCGTGGGGGAGGTCGCTGGCGTAGCGCAGGGCCACCGCCGCCCGCTGCTTCGGCGGCAGGGCGCCGACCAGCGCCCAGAGCCCGTCGTCGCGCTCGGGGACGCCGGTCCTCGACCGCGACCTCGGCCACCTCGGCGACCGGCAGCGGGCTGCGGCCCCGGGCGCGGTGGTGGTCGATCGCCTTGCGGTGGGCGATCGTCAGCAGCCAGCCGCGCAGGTTGCGCGCGTCGCCCAGCTTCGGATAGGCGCGCAGCGCCGCCAGGAAGGTCTCCTGGAAGCAGTCCTCGGCGCCCTCGCGGCCGACCGCGCCCGCAGGATCGCCATCACGTCGCCGGCGTGCTCGTCGAGCAGGGTCTGAAACGGCGGCAGCGCGGTCACTCTCGTGGATTAAACGCGCCGGCGACGGAAAACGTGAGATCGCCACGCATTCGTCTGTTCACGTTCCGTTGCTGCTACGCGGAGTAAGGAACAGTGCGAAGGTCTAGGCTGCCGCGATGATCGAGCCCGGCGGACGATCGAGGAGCTGGTCGCGCGCGCGCTGGCCGAGGACCTCGGCGAGGGCGACGTCACCTCGGAGGCGACCGTGCCCGCCGAGGCCCGGGCCCGGGCGCGGATCGTGCAGAAACAGCCCGGGCGTCGTCTTCGGCCTCGCGCGTCGTCGCCGAGGCGATGCGCCAGTGCGGGGTCGAGGACGTCGACAACCTCGTCGTCGAGGGGCAGTGGCGCGAGGACGTCCCGGCCGAGGTGCTGCGTCGGCGAGCGGCCGCGCCCGGGCGCTGCTGGCGGCGGAGCGGACCGCGCTCAACTTCCTCGGCCACCTCTCCGGCGTCGCGACGCTGACCGCCCGCTTCGTCGAGGCGGTCGCCGGGACCGGCGCGCGACGATCCTCGACACCCGCAAGACGACGCCGGGGCTGCGCGCGCTGGAGAAGGCGGCGGTCGCCGCCGGCGGCGGCATCAACCACCGCATGGGCCTCTACGACGCGATCCTGATCAAGGAGAACCACATCGCCCTCGCCGGCGGCCTCGCCAAGGCGGTCCACGCCGCCCGCACCGCCCAGCCCGAGCTGCCGGTCGAGGTCGAGGTCCGCAACCTCGACGAGGCCGCCTACGCGCTCGGCACCGGCGCCGACCGGCTCCTGCTCGACAACATGGACCCGAGGCGCTGCGCGACGCGGTGCGCGCTGCGCGACGAGAACGCCGGCGGCGCCGGGGCGTCTCGCTCGAGGCCTCCGGCGGCGTCACCCTCGAGAACGTCCGCGAGATCGCCGAGACCGGCGTCGACTTCATCTCCGATCGGCGCCCTGACCCACTCGCCGCCGACCCTCGACTTCTCGATGCTGCTCGAACTCGCCTAAGCGCGTGCAGGGACCCGGGGGAGGGGTCGCCGGACACTGCCCGCTGTTGTCCGCCGACCCCACTCCCGGTCCCCCGATCGACCCCTACTTCAGCAGTTTCGAGAGCCGGCGGTCCTTGAGGACGCGGCCGCCGGTCTGCTCCTCCGGGCAGTAGTTGGTCTGGTGCTCGGAGAAGAAGACGGCCTCGATCGTCGTGCCGCAGCGCGGGCAGGGCTCGCCCTCGCGCCGGTGGACCTGGAGCGGCATCGGCACCTTGTCCGGGACCTCGGGGCCGATCGTCTCCTCGTAGTGGTCGATCGCGTCGCCGAGGACGTGCGAGCGCCGCGTGCAGGCGCTCGACCTCCTCGGGGTCCAGCTCCGAGCCCTTCTTGAACGGCGAGAGCCGCGCCTCCCAGAGGATCTCGTCGACCCAGGAGCGGCCGATCCCGGCGATGTCTCTCTGGTGGCGCAGCAGCGGGTGCAGGTGGCGGGGCTGGTCGATCGCCGCCGCGAAGCTCCTCGAGCGGGGGAGGGGGCCAGGCTTCCGGGCCGAGGGTCGCGACCATCTCGTCGTCGGCGACCGCCTCCGCCGGCAGCAGCTTCGCCCAGGCGCGCTGCTTGGTCCCGAACTCGCGCAGCCGCAGCTCGCGGCCGTCGCCGAGCCGGATCAGCACCCGCGAGGCGCGGTCTTTCGGCGAGGCGCGCTTGTCGAAGACGCGCAGCCGCCCCGCCGACATCAGGTGGATCAGCAGCGCCAGGTCGCCGAACTCGACGACCGGCATCTTGCCGACCCGCCGCACCCCGGTCAGCTCGCGCCCGACCAGCGCCTCCAGCGGCGGCTCGAAGGTCTTCATCACGTTCATCCCCGGCGCCAGCGCCGATTCGACCTCGGCGCCGGCGAGGGCGCTGTCGAGCCGGCGGGCGACGATCTCGACCTCGGGCAGCTCGGGCATCACGAAAGGCTACGAAGAAGCCCAAGGCGGCTTGGTCAGACCCGGGGTTTGCCGACGGCGGCCTCGCTCGTCCTCTAGACTTGCGCTACGTTCATTCGACCGGTTCCGGACCCCGGTCCCGCCGGCGAACATCAGGAAAGGAAGGGCTCATGCAGGAGCTCCCGACGATCCAACCTACTCGCCCCGGACGCTGTCGCCCGGAGGAGATCGCTGCGATCAGCGACGAGGTCCGCGAGCTCGCCGCCCAGCGCAACGCGGTCATCCTCGCCCACAACTACGAGCTGCCCGAGATCCAGGACGTCGCCGACTACGTCGGCGACTCGCTCGGCCTCTCGCGCCAGGCGGCCGCCACCGACGCCGAGGTGATCGCCTTCTGCGGCGTCCACTTCATGGCCGAGACCGCCTCGATCCTCTCGCCCGAGAAGACCGTGCTGATCCCCGACCTCGACGCCGGCTGCTCGCTCGCCGACTCGATCGACGCCGACCAGCTGCGCGCCTGGAAGGCCGAGCACCCCGGCGCGCTGGTCGTCATGTACGTCAACACCTCGGCCGAGGTCAAGGCCGAGACCGACTACTGCTGCACCTCCTCCAACGCGGTCGACGTCGTCGAGCACATCTGGGCAGGAGCACGGCCCCGAGACCGAGATCCTCTTCGGCCCCGACATGTGGCTCGGCGCCTTCGTCGAGCGCGAGACCGGCCTGGTCGAGGAACCCGAGCGCCGCGGCCGCTTCCACGTCTGGGACGGCGAGTGCCACGTCCACGCCGGGATCCGCCCCGACGACATCGCCCGCACCCGCGCCGAGCACCCCGACGCCGAGTTCCTGATCCACCCCGAGTGCGGCTGCTCGACCCAGGCGATGGAGTACGTCGCCGCCGGCGACATCGACGCCGAGGGCGTCCACATGCTCTCGACCTCGGGGATGCTCGAGCACGTCGAAGCCCACCCGACGGCGAGTTCATCGTCGCCACCGAGAACGGGATGCTCTACCCGCTGCAGCAGGCGGCGCCGCGGCGCCGACCTGATCGAGGCCAACCGGATGGCCTTCTGCAAGTACATGAAGATGATCACGCTGCCGAAGCTGCGCGACTGCCTGCGCGACATGAAGGCGAGGTCAGGGTCCCGCCGAGATCGCCGAGCGGGCGCGGATCCCGATCGAGCGCATGGTCGCGATCGGCTAGCCGGCTTTTCACCGTTCTTGTGAGCGGCTTTACCCGTTCTTTGCCCGCGCTCGGGCAGGCTTCCGACCGTGCCGGTGACGAAGGAGCAGCGAAGGTGGTGGCCACCGTCCCGCCGTCTGGTCAAGCTCGGGGTCCTCGGCGCCGTCGCCCTGTCGCTGCTGATCCAGCTGGTCCCCTACGGGCCGCGATCACAGCAACCCGCCGGTCACCCGGGCGGCGAAGTGGCCGGCCGGGCCAGGTGAGCAGACTCGCCGAAGCAGGCTTGCTACGACTGCCACAGCAACCTGACCAAGTGGCGCTGGTACTCGAACGTCGCGCCGGTCTTCCTGGCTGGTTCAAACATGACGTCGACGAGGGCCGCGGCATTCTCAACTTCTCCGAATGGGACCGAAGCCCAGCCCGATGCCGGCGAGCTGGTCGAGAAGGTCTCCAGCGGCGAGATGCCGCCGTTGAAGTACACGCTCATTCATCGGTCGGCGAAACTCTCCTCGAGCAGAAGATCGGCTGGACGCGGCGCTCACCCGCCTCTACGCGACGGATCCGCCGCCCGCCGGCGGCACGGCTGGACTAAGTCGTCGTCGCTGTCGGGGTCGCCGCGACTGCCGTCGTCATGTCGTGTGGTCGGTGGTCTCGTCGGCGGTGGCGGGAGGCGTCGCGGGGTTGGTGGTCGTGGTGGTCTGTCGTCTTCGTGGTCGTGTGCGCGTCGCCGCCCGTCTGACTGCCGCCGCGCGTTGTGGCTGCTGTCTGCCGGCAGGCTCCGGGGCCAGCCGTCGCCGGCCGAGATCGATTCCGAGGCGATGCCGATCTGCTGGCTGGCGAGGGGCTGGCGGCGAGCGCGACCGCGGCTGCGATCGCGAGGCCGAGCGAGCGCGAGGTCGACCCATCTGCAGCGGTTGCCGGCAAGCCTCATCGGCGCACCTCCTCCTCGCCAGCATCGATCAGTCGCCCCAGGCCGCCGCCGTCGCGGTTGCGAGAGCGCACCTCGCCGCCCCACTGCGGGTCAGCTCGCGGGCGATCGGCAGGCCCGAGCCCGGTGCCGCTCGGGCCCGCGGCGCCCGGCGCTGCCGCGGCTGAAGCGCTCGAAGACCGCCTCCTCCTCGCCGGGCGCGAGGCCCGGGCCCTCGGTCGAGGACCTCGATCCGGCCCGGCGCCGCAGCGATCGTCGACCGCCGACCCGGCCGGCGAGTAGCGCAGCGCGTTCTCGACCAGGGCGTCGATCGAGCGGTCGAGGTCGGGGCCGGCGCACCAGGCGACGGCCGCGCTCGCCGCCGCCGCGCCTCGCAGCTCGATCCCGCGCTCGCGCGGCGCCGCCTGCCAGCGCTCGGCCGCCCGCGCGCGCCGCGTCGCGCCGAGGTCGAGCCGCTCGCCGGGCAGCTCGTGCTCGCCGGCGCGGCTGAGGATCAGCAGCTCGTCGACGATCAGCGAGAGCCGGTCGATCTCGCCCATCGCCGCCTCCACGCTCGCGCCGCCTCGCGGCGTCGCCGCGGGAGCGCTCGGCGAGCGCCTCGAGCCGCAGCCGCAGCCCGGTCAGCGGGGTCCGCAGCTGGTGGGAGGCGTCGGCGACGAAGTCCTGCTGCACCCGCAGCAGCCGCCTGATCCGCTGCGGTCATCTCGTTGAAGGCGCGGGCCAGCGAGCGCTGCTCGGTGCTGCCCTCGACCGCGACGCGCGGCATCGAGGTCGCCGCCGGCGACCTGCGGGCGGCGCCGTCGAGGCGGCGGATCGGCCGCGCGATCTGCTGCGCGATCAGCGCCGCCGGCGACCAGCCCGAGCAGCAGCACGACGCCGGCCAGAGCGGCCAGGTCGAGGATCGAGGTCCGCACCGCGCGGTTGACGGCGGCGACGCTCTGGGTGACCCGCACGGCGCCGGCGGCCGGCCGTGCTCGAGCACCGGCACGGCCGTGGCGAGGATGTCGGTCGCCGAGCGTGTCGCTGTTGCGGGTGATCTGCTCGCCGTCGCCCGTCGAGCGCCGCCGCGATCTCGGGCCGGCTCGGCGTAGTCGGCGCCGGCTCGGCGGCCGCCGGCGCGAGTCGGCGAGCAGCGCGCCCGCGGCGGTCGACGACGATCACCCGGCCGCGCACGCTGGCGGCCGAGAGCTCGGACGAGGCGCGTCGAGCGCCGGCCGGCTGCGCGGGGTCGAGCAGCTCGGACGGCGGTGGCCGCGACGACGTCGGCCTGGCTGCGCGCCTGGCCGCGCACCTCGGAGTCGACGCGGTCGCGCAGGCTCACCGCCAGCGGCACGCCGAGGGCGATCAGCGCCAGCAGCAGCACGTAGGCCAGCGCCAGCAGGAGGGTGGCCCGGAGGCTTACGGCTCCTCGTCCTCCGGCGCGGCGAAGCGGAAGCCGACCCCGCGCACGGTCTCGATGTAGGTCGGGGCCGGCGGGGTCGTCGCCGAGCTTGCGGCGCAGCCAGCCGATGTGGACGTCGAGCGTCTTGGTCGAGCCGAACCAGTTGACGTCCCAGACCTCGGACATCAGGTCCTCGCGCTTGACGACCTGCCCGGCGTTGCCGCATCAGCTCGGCCAGCAGGTCGAACTCCTTGCGCGAGAGCTCGAGCTCCTCGCCGTCGCAGGCGGGCGATCCGCGCCGCCGGGTCGAGCTCGAGCGTCGCCGACCGCGATCGGCTCCTCGCGGCCGGCGCCGTCGCGCGGCGCGCTGCGGCGCAGCACGGCGCGGATCCGCGAGATCACCTCGGCGGCGCTGAACGGCTTGACGACGTAGTCGTCGGCGCCCAGCTCGAGGCCGACGATCTTGTCCATCTCGGTGCCGCGCGCGGTCAGCATCACGATCGGCACGTCGGAGCGGCGCCGCAGCTCGCGGCAGACGTCGCGGCCGTCGCCGTCGGGCAGGGCGAGGTCGAGCAGCACCAGGTCCGGCTCGGCCTCGCTCGGCCAGCTCCAGCGCGCCGGCCGCGGTGCCGGTGACGACCGGCTCGAAGCCGGCCCGCCGCAGCGCCTCCGCGAAGGGCTCGGAGATCGAGTCCTCGTCCTCGACGACGAGGATGCGCCCGCCGGGCGCGCGCTCGTGCTGGCCATGCGGCCCACTGTAACGGCGCGATCCGGCGGCTCCGGTGGGCCGCCGACGAGGTTTTGCCAGCTCTTTACCCGGCGCTTGGCCGGCGCTTGCGAGCGGCTCCGCGCAGACTGGCCGCGACAACTTCGAGCCAGGAGGTAGATCGAGCGTGAAGCAACCGAAGCGCAGAATCGCCGCCGGCGCCACCGTCGTCGGCCTCGGCGGCCTTGCCGGCGTCGCCCTCAGCGCCGGCGAGCCAGACAGCCGCGCACGCGGTCGGCCGACGAAGCCGCTGGTCCGCACCAAGGTGATCCGCCGGACGGTCCACGTCACCAAGCACGCCAAGCCGAAGCATCCGCGCCGGCGCCGGCCGGCGCCGGCCGGCGCGCGGCTCCGGCGACTCGGCGCTCGCGGCGGCTCCGGCAGCGCGACCACCGGCTCCTCCGTCGGCACCGGCTCCGCGCCCGCCTCGAATCGGCCCCGGTCACGCACCTCGACCAGCGGCGCCGCCGCAGCGCCACCGAGCAGCGCCTCGACGCCGGTCGTCACCCACACCAGCGGCGCCACGGCGGCTCGGGCGGCGGCGACGAGCGCGCCGGTCACCACGGCTCGAGCCGGCGGCACGGCGGCGGCAGGCCCCGGTCGCGACCGCGACAGCGGCGCCGGCGGCGAGCCGCGAGCAGCGAGGGCGGCGAGCGACGATGGCGGCGCCGCTGCCGCAGCGTCCCGCCGCGCCGCCAGGCCCCGGCTCCGGTGATCTGGGGCTCGGATCGTCGCTCTTCGCGGTCGCTGTTCGCGCTTCTCACCTTCCGCTCAGCTCGGCAGCGACCCGGCGCTCGCGCCGGCGCCGCGCGCCGCGCGCCGGTCCTGGTCCGCAAGGTGATCAAGCGCCGGGTCGTCACCACGGTCGTCCCGACCCCCGGCGCCGCCACCGTCACCAGCGGCCCGGCCGCCAGCCCTCCGACTCGGCTCCGGCGCCGCGCCGGCCCCGTCACCACCAGCGCCTCCTGATCATGAGCGAGCACGACGTCACCTTCGACGCGATGGGCAGCCACGTCCGCCTGCTGATCGGCGAGCCCGGGCCCGGGACTGGCCGCCGGCGCCGGCGGCGGCCGAGCGGGCGCGGCGGTTCGTCGACGAGTTCGACGCGGCGCTGTCGCGCTTCAAGCCCGACAGCGAGCTCTGCGCGCTGAACGCCGACCCGCGCGAGCGCGTGCCCGCCTCGCCGCTGCTGCGCGACGCGGTCGAGGCCGGCATCGCCGCGGCCGAGCGCAGCGGCGGCCTCGTCGACCCGACCCTGGTCGGCGAGATCGAGGCGCGCCGGCTACGTCGCCTCGCGCGCCGGGCATCGCCGGGCGCGCCGCTGGCCGACGCGCTCGCCGACGCGCCGCCGCGGCGGCCCGGCCGCGGCCGAGCCCGGCGGCCGCTGGCGCCAGCTTCGAGGTCGACGACGAGGCCGGCGACGATCGTCCGCCCGCCCGGGCTGCGCTTCGACACCGGCGGCACCGGCAAGGGCCTGGCCGCCGACCTGGTCGCCGAGCGCCTGCGCGGCTACTCGCGCTTCATCGTCGACTGCGGCGGCGACATCCGGATCGGCGGCGCCGACGCGCTGGTCGACCCCTACGAGGTCTTCGTCGAGCACCCGCTGACGCGGCGAGCGCGCCTACGTGCTGCGGCTCGGCTCGCGGCGGCGTCGCCACCTCGGGCCTCAACGTCGCGGATCTGGCGCGGCGCCGACGGCCGCTACGCCCACCACCTGCTCGACCCCGCCGACCGGCGAGCCGGCCTGGACCGGGCTGATCGGCGTCACCGCGCTCGGCGACACCGCGCTCGAGGCCGAGACGCTCTCCAAGGCGGCGCTGCTCTCCGGGCCCGGACGGGCGCGCCGCGAGGTGCTCGCCGAGCGCGGCGGCCTGCTCGTCCACGACGAGCGGCCGGGTCGAGCCGGTCGGCCCGCTCGGCGGTCGCAGCCGCGCGATCCGCGTCCCCGAGCTCGCCGACGCGGCTGAGGCGGCGGCATGAACGGCGCCGCTCGACCACGCTGCAGACCCACGGCTGGTGGCTGGCCAGCCGCGCCTCCGGCCTGGTCGCCCTCGGTCCTGGTGACGATCTCGGTCGGCCTCGGCCTGACGATGGCCGGCAAGGTGATGCGCCGGCCCGGCCTCTCGCGCAAGCTGCTGGCGATCCACGAGCAGACCGCGCTGGCCGGGCTGGTCGCGATCGCCGTCCACGGCATCACCCTGCTCGGCGACCCCTGGCTGAACCCCGGCGTCGCCGGCATCACGGTCCCTTCGCGATGGGCTACCGGCCGCTCTGGACCGGCCTCGGCGATCTCGCCGGCTACCTGGCCGCGCTGCTCGGGCTCAGCTTCTACGTCCGCAAGCGGATCGGCGCCGCGGCTCTGGCGCAAGGCCCACCGGGCGACGGTCGTCGTCTACGTGCTCGGCCTCGTCCACGCGCTCGGCGCCGGCACCGACGCCTCGCGCCGTGGTTGCGCTGGTGGGTGATGCTGACGGCGCCGGTCGATCGCGGCCTGCTTCGTCTACCGGCTGCTGCGCCGGCGCCGGGCGGCCGGCCGCGGCGCGCGACGGCCGGCGGCGCGGCCGCGCCGCCGCGCCGCTGCCGCGACCCGCCGCGCGCGCGATCCCCGACCCCCGGTCCTCGAGGAGGCATGATGAAGGACGACGGCGTCGTGATCGTCGGCGGCGGGCTCGCCGCCAGCGCTGCGCCGAGACGCTGCGCGCGCCGCGGCTACGAGGCGCCGGTGCGGATCGTCTGCGCCGAGCCCGAGCCGCCCTACGACCGCCCGCCGCTCTCCAAGGAGGTGCTGGCCGGCGAGCGCCGGCGGACGACGTCGTCGCCTTCCGGCCCGGCCGGCTGGTACGCGGAGAACGAGGTCGAGCTGCTGCTCGGCGCCGCGCCGGCGGCGCTCGACGCCGACGGCGCCGCCGGCTCGACCTCGACGGCGGCGACCGCGCTCGCCTACGAGGAGCTGCTGATCGCGACCGGCGGCGCGCCGCGGCGCGCTGCCGTTCCTCGACGGCTACGAGAACGTCCACGCGCTGCGCACCCTCGCCGACGCCCGCCGCCTGCGCGCCGAGCTGCGCGCCGGGCGCGCGGCTGGCGATCGTCGGCGCCGGCTTCATCGGCCAGGAGGTCGCGGCGACCGCGCGCGCGGCTCGGCGTCGAGGTGACGATCGTCGAGGCGCTGCGAGCTGCCGCTGGCGCCGATCCTCGGCGAGCGAGGTCGGCCGCTGGTTCGCCGACCTGCACCGCGACGAGGGCGTGCGGCGTGCTCGACCGGCGCGATGCTCGAGGGCGCCCGCGGCAACGGCCGGGTCGAGGAGCTGCATGCTCGCCGACGGCGACCGCGATCGACTGCGACGCGGTCGTCGTCGGCGTCGGCACCGTCGCCGGCGACCGGCTGGCTCGCCGGCAGCGGCCTCGACGAGCCCGGGGTCCGCACCGACGCCGTCGGGCCGCACCGGGCTGCCCGGACGTCTTCGCCGCCGGCGACGCCTCGCTCCCCTTCGACCCCCGCTTCGGCGACCACGCCCGCACCGAGCACTGGGACGCCGCCGCCTGGCAGGGCGCCGCCGCGGCGCGGGCGATGCTCGGCGAGGACCCGGGCACGCCGCCGCTGCCGAGCTTCTGGAGCGACCAGTACGGCCTGCGGATCCAGTACGTCGGCCACGCCGCACCGCGCCGACGAGGTCGTCGTCGAGGGCGACCCCGGCGAGCGCGACTTCGAGGCCGTCTTCACCCGCGCGCGGCGTCCCGGTCGCCGGCCTCGCCGTCGGCCGCCCGCGGCGATCCCGGCCCTGAAGAAGCGCATCGAGGCACGGCCACTGCGCCGCCCGAGACAGAAGAGGAGGGCCGCATGAGCTACATACCCGTGGTCGACCCCAACGAGTGCAGCGCCCACGGCGACTGCGTCGAGGTCGCGCCCGCAGGTCTTCCGCCTCGACGACGTCGCGGTGGTGATCGGCACCGGCCCCGACGAGATGCTGCTCGAGGCGGCCGAGGCCTGCCCGGCGGTGGCGATCTCGGTCGTCGACGAGCGAGACGGGGGAGACCGTTTTCCCCTAGGCAGGGGAGCAGGTAAAGCCTTGGCAAAACCTCGCCCTGCTTCAGGTCGGGTTTAGGAAGCCGCCGCACCCTCGGACGATGACTTCTCCTCGCCCTCGCGCGGTCGTGATCGGCTCACTGTCCCTGTTCGCCGTCCTCTTCGTCCTCCTGACGATCGAGCTCAGCACGAGCTCCTCCAGCGCCAGCACCCAGTCCCATAAGGCCAAGCCGGCGATCGTCGAAACGCGGGCCGAACCGGAACCGGAAGAACCCGAACCGGAATATCTCGAACCGGAAACCGAATACGTGGAACCGGAACCTGAATACGCCGAACCGGAACCCGAATACGAATACGTCGAACCAGAAGTTGAAGAAGTCCCGCCGGTCGTCACCAGCTCCTCGTGATCGGCGGCGTCCCGCACACCCTGGCGACGCACGGCTGGTGGATCGTCAGCCGCTCCGCCGGCATCGTCGCCTTCGTCCTGGTGACGATCTCGGTCTTCCTCGGGCTGACGATGGCCGGCAAGCCGTATCGCCAGCGGGGCCTGACCCGCAGCCTGAAGGCGCTGCACGAGCAGACGGCGCTGGCGGCGCTGGTCGCCCTCGCCGTCCACGGCCTCGGCATCCTCCTCGACCCCTGGCTCAAGCCCGGCCTCGTCGGGGTGACTGTTCCCTTCGCGATCGGCCTGCACCGCTTCTGGATCGGCCTCGGCATCCTCGCCGGCTACCTGGCGATCCTGCTCGGCCTCAGCTTCTACTTCCGCCGCCAGATCGGCCCGCGCCGCTGGCGCGCGGCCCACCGGGCGACGATCGCCGTCTACCTGCTTGGCCTCGTCCACGCGCTCGGCGCCGGCAGCGACACCCGCTCGCCCCTCTTCCTCCTCTGGGCGCTCGGCAGCGGCATCCCGATCGCGATCCTCTTCGCCTACCGCCTCCTGGCCGCTCGGAACAAGAAGCAGGCCCGGAGGCCTGAAGAGATTCAAATAAACAGCTCAGTTCTTTCAATCGATTAGCTTCTCGCCTCCACCCGAGGAGGAGGAGTCAGGTGAGCGCGGGGCTTCGGCAGGTAAGCGTTTGGCGGGAGGACGGGACCTCCGAGGCGGTCGAGCTGGCGAACCTCGCCGAGGCCGGCGGGTTCCCCTGGTTCGAGGTCGCCTGCGGAGTCGATGAGGTCGAGGGCGTGGCCGCCGCGATCGGTCAGCACTGCCCGGGGATGACCGACGCGATGCTGCGGGACCTGCTCACCCCTGACGAGAAAGCCGGAAGGGCAGCCGCTACGAGGAAAGGTATCCGCCTCGCCTCCTCGTTCAGCGTCGAAGCGTGGCGGCCGAGACCGGCATGTCGACCGGGGAACTCCGCAGGGCGTCGGGGTCCTCCGCTTCCAGCCGGTCGAGCTGCTGGCGGGCGAAGGCTGGCTCGTCGCCTGCTGGCATCCGCACAGGATCTTCCAGGGCTCGAAGATGGTCGACGAGGAGCCGCCCGGGGCGACGGACGACCTGAGGAAGGCGGTGGCGGCGCGTTGGACAGCGCAACCCAGGTCGCCTCGCCGGCGATCTCGGCGTCTCGGTCATGCACGAGCTGGCGCTCACCTACGCGCCCGCCCATCGTTCCCTCAGCGCCTGGCTCGAGGACTGGGAGTTGAGCCTCTACATCGACGACGACCTCGACAACCAGGATCAGCTGCCGGAGCTGTGGGGTCTGATGGCGGTGCTGCGGGACTGGCTCAACCCTCTCAACAAGCCGGGACTGCAGGCCGACGTCGACAAGGCGTGGCTGTCGGTCGCCGATCACGAGGCGGTGATCGCGGTCGACGATCGGATCGACAAAGCCCTAGGACTCGCTGAGCAGGCTGAGCGAAACCCTGCGCCAGTCCTTTGGCCTGCTCCACCTGGAGCAGTCCGAAGAGCAGCGACGGCGCAGCGAACGGATACAGCGCCGCAACGAGCTGCTCGCCGCCGGCTTCCTCGTCCCCACCCTGGTCGTCGGCTTCTACGGGGCCAACACCTGGATCCCGGGGCAGGGTCGGCACTGGGGCTTCTGGGTGATGGTGGTCGTCCTTGCCCTCCTCAGTGTGATCGTGGTGACCTTCTTCCTGCGCAGCCACCGGCGCACCGAAGCGGAAGAGAAGGCGGCGGAAGACGCCCGTAGGCGCAAACGGGCGGAGCTGCTGCGCGGCGCCTGAAAGATCGCCTGCGTGGGCGCGATCTTGCGGGGCCGAGGGGGCGGAGGAGTCACCCTGTATTCGCCGAAGGCACCTCCGCATGGCGAGACTTCGAAAGAGAAACGAGGGCTCCGAGGAGCCGCAGCGCCCGCGCGGGCGACGCGCGCCGATCATCGAGCTGAGCGACGTCACCAAGGTCTATCCGGGCGGCCACATGGCGCTCGACCGGGTCTCGCTGGCGATCGGCCGCGGCGAGTTCGTCTTCCTCGTCGGCCCGACCGGCTGCGGCAAGTCGACGCTGATCAAGACGCTGATCCGCGAGCTCGACGTCACCGAAGGCGCGGTCAAGATCGCCGGCCGCGACATCGGCAAGCTGTCGGAGAAGAAGATCCCGCAGCTGCGCCGCAACATCGGCACCGTCTTCCAGGACTTCAAGCTCCTCCCCGACCGCACCGTCTACGACAACGTCGCCTACGCCCTGCAGGTGATCGGCGCCAGCCGCGCCGAAATCCGCGAGCAGGTGCCGCAGACGCTGCGCCTGGTCGGCCTCTCGACCAAGCTCCACAGCTACCCCGACCAGCTCTCCGGCGGCGAGCAGCAGCGCGTCTCCGTCGCCCGCGCCTTCGTCAACCACCCGCCGCTGCTGCTGGCCGACGAGCCGAGCGGAAACCTCGACCCGGTCACCTCGATCGGGATCATGCAGCTGCTCTACCGGATCAACAAGACCGGCACGACCGTCGTCGTCGTCACCCACGACCGCGAGATGGTCGACAACATGCGCCGCCGCGTGGTCGAGCTCTACGAGGGCCGCGTCGTCCGCGACGAGGTCTCCGGCGGCTACACCGAGGAGTCGACGACCGAATTCGGCCTGCGGATGCGGGCTGAGATGGGCGTCGGCGCCGAGGGCGACACCCGCACCAACGGCCATCCGACCACGACCACCTGAACTGATGGGCCGGATCGTCTTCTTCTTCCAGGAGGCCCTGCGGGCGCTGCAACGCAACGGCGCCCCGAGCCTGGCGGCGATCGTGACCACGGTCGTCACCGTCGTCCTGCTCGGGGATGCTGATCCCGATCTTCCAGACCGCCCAGGGCAAGAGCGAAGAAGTGCGCGACCAGCTCAACGTGCAGTACGCGCTCTACGACGACGCGACGAAAGCCGAAATCACCGGCCTGCAGAAGCAGCTGGAAGGGATCCCGCACGTCGCCGAAGTCAGCTTCGTCAGCAAGGGCGAGGCGCTGAACACGCTGAAGAGCGAACTCGACGACAAGACGATCGTCGAAGAGCTGCACACGAACCCGCTCCCGAACAGCTTCGAGGTCAAGGCCGACGACGCCGCCAACCTGCCGAAGATCGAAGCGGCGGTCTTCCCGCGGGGGCCGGAGGGCAAGCCGATCAACTCGATCATCAGCAACTCCTTCGACCGCCAGCACTCCTCGGAGCAGATCGAGCAGGTGACGAGCGCGCTGAAGATCGTCCTCACGGTGATCACGGCGCTGCTGATCCTCGCCTCGCTGATGCTGGTCGGCAACACGATCCGCCTCTCGATCTACACCCGCCGCCGCGAGGTCGAGGTGATGCGGCTGGTCGGCGCCACCCGCTGGTTCATCCGCTGGCCGTTCATGATCGAGGGCGTGGTCGTCGGCTTCGTCGGCGGCCTGGTGGCGATACTGATCCTGTGGCTGGGCAAGATCACGATCGTCGACCCCCTCAGCAACTCCTTCAACTTCCTCGCCGCGCAGAACAACTCGACGCTCGGCTTCCCCGCCCTGGTCGCGATCCTCTTCGCCGCCTCGGTCCTCGTCTCGACGATCGGCTCCGGCGTCACCCTGCGCCGCTTCCTCAAGGTCTGAGGCCGGCGTGAGAGCACGCGGGGCGGTTGCCTTCGCGGTGGCGCTGGTGGCCCTGTTCGCCGCCGGGCTCTGGCTGGGCGGGCACCCGCGCTCGCTGCCGGAGCCTCTGCGCGAAGTCTTCGTCTCCGAACCGGGCGGGCTCAGCGCCGAAGCGGCGGAAGCGATCCAGGACAACTACTACCGGCCGGTGGGGGAGACCGAGCTCGGCAACGCCTCCCTGCAGGGGATGGTGAGGGAGCTGCGGCGGCGCCACGGTGACCGCTTCAGCGAATACTTCTCGCCGGAAGCTCTGGCGGCGTTCAACGAGCAGATCGAAGGCCGCTTCTCCGGGATCGGGCTGACCGTGGTCGAAGTTCGCAAAGGGCTGCGGGTGGCGAGCGTCTTCCCGCGCTCGCCGGCCGAGGAGGCCGGGATCGCGGTCGGGGACACGATCGTCTCCGTCGAAGGCGAATCGCTGGGGGGCCTCAGCAGCAGCGAGGCGACGAAGAGGATCAAGGGACCGGAAGGGACCGAGGTGACGATCGGCGTCGTCGACGCCAAGAGCGGCAAGCTGCGCCGGCTGACGCTGACCCGGGCCGAAGTGACGCTGCCCAACGTCAGCCACAAGGTCGAGACCGTCGACGGGCGCAAGCTCGGCTACGTGCGGCTGCTCAGCTTCAGCGAAGGGGCCCACGCGCAGCTCGCGAACGCGATCCGCAAGGTCCAGGGCGAAGGGGCGAAGGGAATCGTCCTCGACCTGCGGCACAACCCCGGCGGCCTGCTGCAGGAGGCGGTGCTGAGCGCGAGCCTCTTCCTGCCCGAGGGCGAAGAGGTCGTCTCGACCAGATCGCGCAGCCAGGGGGAGGAGAGCTACGAGACCAGCGGCGAGCGGCGCTCGAAGCTGCCCCTCGTCGTCCTCATCGACGGCGGCACCGCCTCGGCGGCCGAGATCCTCGCCGCCGCCCTGGCCGACGATGACGAGGCGCCGGTGATCGGCACCCGCTCCTTCGGCAAGGGCGTCTTCCAGGAGGAGCAGTCGCTCGCCAACGGCGGCGCCCTGAAGCTGACGGTCGGCGAGTACTTCACCCCGGAGGGCGTCAATCTGGCCGAGAGCCACGGCATCCACCCCGACGTCAAGGTCAGCGACGACCCGAAGACCCCGGCCGACGAGGCCGAGCGGCGCGCCTTCGAAGTCCTCGCCGGCCAGCTCGGCTGATGCCAGGCCGAGGCCGCGGCCGCCGCGAGCGCAGTCGAGGAGGCACCACCGATCGCAGCCAGCGTCGGCGTCGTTTCCAGGATTACCGGGGTCCCAGCAAGGGAAAGTCGGGAAACGATCCCGGTAGGGGGCGGTCGGCGCGGGAGACGGTCGAGGAGATGCTGCGGGAGGAGCTCGGGTTCCGCGGCTTCCGGCCGACGGTCGAGGGGGAAGCGCGGGAAGCGGCGAAGTGGGCGGAGCGCGAAAGCGGGCCGCGGCGCGATCTCACCGCGCTCGCCACCTTCACGGTCGACCCCGCCTCGGCGCGCGACTTCGACGACGCCGTCTCCGCCCAGCTCGAGGGCGACGGCGCCCGCGTCTGGATCCACATCGCCGACGTCGCCGCCCACGTCAAGCCGGGCTCGCTGCTCGACCAGGAGGCGCGGCGGCGCGGCAACAGCACCTACGTCCCGGGCGCGGTCGAGCCGATGCTCCCGCACGCCCTCTCCAGCGAAGCCTGCAGCCTGGCACCGGGGGTCGAGCGGCTGGCGGTGACGACCGAGGTCGAGCTCGGGCCGGGGATGGAACCGCGCCGCGCCCGCTTCTACCGCAGCCGCATCCGCTCCGACGAGCGACTCAACTACGACGAGCTCGACGAGATCTTCGCCGGCCGCCGCGAGGCGCCGGCCCACGTGGCCGAACCGCTCGCCGCCGCCCGCGAGGTCGCCGCCGGGCTCGGCGAGCACCGCGGCACCACCAGCCTCGACGTCGAGTCCTTCGAGCCGGAGTTCCGCTTCGACGCCGACGGCGACGTCATCAGCGCCCACGGGGTCGCCCAGACCGAGGCCCACCGGCTGATCGAGCGGCTGATGATCCTCAACAACGAGCAGGTCGCCCAGCTGCTGGAGCAAAAGGGGGCGCCGGCGATCTACCGCGTCCACGCCCAGCCCGACGCGGCGCGGATCGAGCGCCTGCTCGAGCAGCTGGCGGCGCTGGGTGTGCCGACGCCACCGCTGCGGCAGGGCCTGGCGCCGCGGGAGGCGGGTGCAGTCGCCGCCGAGGCGAGCCGGCTGGTGCGGCAGGAGGCCGCCCGCCGCGGGCACGGCCGCGCAGCGTATACCTCGCTGGTGCTGCGGTCTCTGAAGCAGGCCTATTACAGCGAGCGGAACATCGGCCACGCGGGCCTCGGCAGCCCCGCCTACTGCCACTTCACCTCGCCGATCCGCCGCTACCCCGACCTCGTCTGCCACCGGGCGCTGCTCGCCCTGCTCGGCGAGGGTGAGGAGGCGCCGACGCTCTCGCAGTGCCGCGACGCCGCCGCCGACTCCTCGGCGCGGGAGCGGGAGTCAGCCCTGATCGAGCGCGCCGCCGACGACGTCTGCGCCGCCTTCCTCCTCGAAAAGGAGCTGGGGGAGCGCGGCCTCGACGCGGTCTTCGAGGGCGAGATCTCCGGCGTCATCCGCTCCGCCGCCTTCGTCTCCTTCGGCGGTGAGCTCGGCGACGTCTACGAGGGGATGCTGCCGGCGCGGCGGCTGGCGGGGGACCGCTACGAGCTCGATCGCGCCGAGGTCGCGCTCGTCGGCCGCGGCTCAGGTGGCAGGATCAACCTCGGCGATCCGATATCCGTCCGGGTCGCTGGGGTCGACGCTCCGCGCGGTCGAGCGGAGCTGGAGCCGGCGGGTGAGCCTGAATGAGCAAGCCAGAATGAGCAAGAAGACGAAGAAGAAAAGGGAGCCGGCCTCGGGCGACGTCGTCACGAACAGGCGCGCCCGCCATAAATTCGAGTGGGTCGAGAAGATGGAGGCCGGGATCGTCCTGCAGGGCTCGGAGGTGAAGGCGCTGCGCAGCGGCAAGGCGCAGATGACCGACGCCTACGCGGTCGTCGACGGGGGCGAGGTTTGGCTTCGCAAGCTGCATATCCCGCCCTACGAGTACTCCGCAGTGGACGCCCACGCCGCCGAGCGGCCGCGCAAGCTGCTGCTCCACAGGGAGGAGATCGAGCGCCTGGTCGGGAAAACCGCCCAGAAAGGCCTGACCCTGATTCCAACCAGGATCTATTTCAAAGGGCCGCGCGCGAAGGTGGAGCTCGCTTTGGCGCGAAACAAGGAGGGTCGGGACCGGCGCCGTGAGATCGCCGACCGCGACGTTCGAAGAGAGGTTGAGCGCGAGTTCAAGGGAAGGATGCGTTGAGGTTGAAAAGCTCGAAGTACATGCAAGGATGCAGGGCGATGCGGACTCGGAAGAGCCTCCCCGCCGCCGTCGCTGGAATCATCGCGGTGCTCATGGTGGCCCCTGCGCAGGCCAGCGCCGACTCGTTCCCGGAAAAGGCGAGCGATTACGTCAGCGACAACACCGGCTACTTCGTAGCCGCTCTGCTGGCGGCGATCCTGCTCCTCCTCCTGCTGGTGCGGATCAGCCAGCGGCGCAGCAAAGAGAAGGAACAGAAACAGGCTGCCCAACCCGCCGGCGCACCGCCGGCCGGGGCGCCGACCCCGCCGCCGGGCGCTCCTCCCGCTCCGCCCGCGGCCCAGACCGCGGAGATGGCGGCCGTGCCCGCCGCGGCCCCGGGTGCTCCCGCTCAGGCTCCCGCCGCCCAAGCTCCCCCCGCCGCGCCCGGCACTCCACCGGGGGCGCCGACCCCGCCGCCCGGCGCCGGCGCGCCGCCGCCCCTCCCGGGGCAGGCGCCCGCCAACGAGAGCTCCAAGGACCGCAAGCGCCGCCAGCGTGAGGAACAGCGCCAGAAACGGGCGCAGACGCGCGAAGCGCGCAAAGCCGAGCTGCAGCGCCGCAAGGAAGAGCGGGCGAACCGCAAGGCGCAGAAGGGCGGCGCCGCGGTGCCTCCGCCCACCGCCGCCCCCGGCGCGGCTCCGGCGCCCGGTGCGCCTGCCGCGCCGCAAGCGCCGAAGGAGAGGAAGTTCTTCGGCATCAAGATCGGCACCGGCAAGCAGAAGCGCGAGGCCGCGCTCGCCGAGCAGCGGCTCGCCGCCGCCCGCGCCGCCAACGAAAGGGCGCTCGCCGAGGCCCAGGCCGGCGGGCAGGTTCCGCCCTCGGGCCAGCTGCCTCCATGGGAGGAGGCGACGACCGCGCAGGCGCCGAGCGGCGGCCTCACCGCGGTCCCCTCGGTTCCGCCGCCGCCGGTTCCCGGCGGCACCCCGGCCCCCGGCGAATACGACCCCACGCTCGCCGAGCAGCGGGTGCGGGACAAAGTCGCCGAGGTCCGCAGCGAGACGCAGCGGATCGGCGCCGAGGCCGACCAGCGGATGGAGAGCGCGGCGCAGCTGCAGCAGCACGGCGCGATGCCGCCGGCTGCCGGAGCGCCGCCGATCCAGGACACCCAGGCGATTCCGCCGCAGGGAGCGCCGGCGAGCCCGCCGGCCGACCTGCGCACCGCCGAGCAGCGGCTCGAGGACGAGCACCAGCAGCGCGAGCGGGCGATGAAAGAGGCCGAGGAGCGCCTGCGCCAGATCGAGGAGCGGACCAAAGCGGCCGAAGAGCGCGCCGCCGAGGCGCAGCGGCTGGAGCAGCGCCGGGCCGCGGAGGAAGCCGAGGAGCGGCGCCTCGAGGAGATGCGCCGCAGCGTCGCCGAAGCCGAAGAGCGGGCCCGCGAGGCCGAGCGCCGGGCCGAAGAGGCCGAGCAGGCAGTGGTCCGCCAGGTCCAGGGCGGAGCGCCGCAGGTGGGAGGAGCGCCGACGCCCCCGCCGCCGCCTCCAGCACCGCCGGCGCCCGAGCCGCAGTCCTTTGCCCCGCCAACCCCGCCTCCGCCGCCTGCGGAGAGCTTCGCGCCGTCGACGCCTCCGCCTCCGCCGGCGGAATCGTTCGCACCGCCGACGCCGCCGCCTCCGCCGGCCGAGTCATTCGCGCCGCCGACCCCGCCGCCACCGCCGGCCGAATCGGCGCCACCGCCTCCGGCGGAACCGACGCCGCCGCAGCCGCCGGCACCCGAGCCCCCGGCTCCGGTCGCGACGCCGAGCTTCGGCGCCTCCGGCGGCGGCGAGCAGATCAACCTCAACACGGTCACCTTCGAGCAGCTGCGCGAACAGAACCTCTCGGTGACGCAGGCGACCCGCCTGCTCGCCCACCGCGAGCGCCTGGGCGGCTTCAAGACGGTCGACGACCTCGACCAGGTCGCCGGCTTCCCGCAGGATCTGCTCGACGACCTGAAGAGTCGATCGACGGTCTGACCTCCTCACGCTCAGCCGTGTACACAACCGTGTACACTTAGCCCATGGCCAAAACCGTTCCAGTTCGCGAGCTGCGGAGCAATCTCAGCAGCCTTCTCGATGAGGTCAGCGATCGACGCGACCATGTCTTGGTCACCCGCAACGGAACTCCCGCCGCGGCGCTGGTGCCGATCGACGAGTACGAGGCGCTGGAGGAAACCGCGGAGATCCTTTCCGATCCGGATGCCATCGCCGCGCTGGAGACGGGGCTAGCCGAGATCGAGCGCGGGGAGACGGTCACTCTCGGCGAGCTTCGCAAAGAATTGGCCGAGCGCCGGCCCTCCGCACGCTGATCGTTGGCGCGGCTCGTTCTCGCCCGGCGAGCCCGCCGGGATCTGCTTGACCTGGGCTGGCCACTGATCGACGCGATCGAGGACGCCCTCGGCCTGCTCGAGCGTGAACCGGCTGCCGGATATCCCCTACGCGGCAAGCTCCATGGGCTGTACTCGCTGCGGGTGGGCGCCTATCGAATCCTCTACCAGTTGACCGATGGGGGAAAGACGGTTCGCGTGGCGGCGATTCGTCACCGCTCGATCTCCTACGGGCGCGACCCCCGGTAGGGCGGCTCGTATTTCTGAGCCGTCAGGATTCGGCCTTCTCCAGCAGCTTCAGCCAGATCTCGCTGCGGCTGGGATAGGGCGCGATTGCGTGGCGTAGCTTCGAGAGGCGCACCTCCCCGATGATCGCCACCGTCGCGGCCTGGAGGAAGTCGGCGGTCTCGAAGCCGGTGAAGGTGGCGCCGACGATGACTTCGTTCTCCTGGTCGATGACGAGGCGGGAGGTGCCGCCGGTGTCCTTGCCCTGGAAGCTGGCGCCGGGGGTGCCGTCGGTGGGGACCTCGACGGCGCGGGCGTCGATGCCCGCTTCCTTCGCCTTCTCCAGCGTCTTGCCGGCGGCGGCGACCTGGGGGTCGGTGAAGGTGACGCGGGGGGAGCCGAGGCCTTCGGCCCTGGCCGCGGTCTCGCGGCCGAGCAGGTTCTCCGCCGCCACCCAGGCGTGGTACTTGCCCATGTGGGTGAAGAGGGCGCGGCCGTTGACGTCGCCGATCGCGTAGAGCCAGCCCCGGCCGCCGACCCGCATCCGCTCGTCGGTGTCGAGGTAGCCGTGCTCGTTCGGCTGCACCCCGGCCGCTTCGAGGTCGAGGTCGGCGGTGTGGGGGACGCGGCCGACGGCGATCAGGATCTCGGCCGCCTCGACCTCCTCGCCGCCGCTCAGCGTGGCGACCACGCCGGGATTCCCGGCCCTGACGCTCTCGACTTTGGCGCCGGTGCGGACGTCGACGCCGAAGTTCTTTCGCAGCGACTCGGCGACTTCCTCGCCGGCGAAGGCCTCCTCGCGCGAGAGCAGGTGCTCGCCCCCCTCGACCAGGGTCACCTCGGTTCCGAGGCTGGCCCAGGCCTGGGAGAGCTCGCTGCCGACCGGGCCGCCGCCGAGGACGATCATGCTCTCCGGCACCTGCTTGGCGGTGGTCGCGTCGCGGTTGTTCCAGGCCTCGATCCCGTCGAGGCCGTCGATCGGCGGCATCGCCGCCTTGCTGCCGGTGGCGACGACGATCGCTTTCCCGGCGACGAGGGCGTCCTCGCCGACGACGACGCGCCGCTCGCCGTCGAAGCGGGCGCTGCCGCGCAGCAGATCGATCCCGCGTTCTTCCAGCCACGGCAGCTGCCCGGAGTCGTCACGGTCGTGGATCACCTCGTCGCGGCGGCTCAGGGCCAGATCGGCCTCGAGCTCACCGTGCCCGGTCGGGACCCCCGGGATCCGCTTCGCCTCGGCGAGGACGTCGGCCGGGCGCAGCAGCGCCTTCGAGGGCATGCAGGCGTAGTAGGAGCATTCGCCGCCGATCAGGTCGCGCTCGACGATCGCCACCTTCCAGCCGGCGTCGGCGAGCCGGCCGGCGCAGACCTCGCCCGAGGGGCCGGCGCCGAGGACGATCGCGTCGTAGCTGCGCTCGTTCACGGCCAGCATCCTCGCAGGCCGGACGGTCCGACGCCGTACAATGGACGGGCATTCCAAGCACGGGGGCGACAGGCTTCGACGTGGTCGACTCGTGCGAACGGTTGCAGGTCGAGGTTGACGGAGGCCTCGTAAAACACCGTCACAAACCAATACGTGCGGACC
Source organism: uncultured Actinomycetes bacterium (assembly GCA_963779815.1). Lineage (GTDB taxonomy): Bacteria > Actinomycetota > Thermoleophilia > Solirubrobacterales > 70-9 > VAYN01. The sequence goes on from CAVZZR010000001.1 coordinate 1,263,846, forward strand.
ATGAGTTCGCCCTCGCCGCTTAGTTAGAAGCTAAGCGCTGTGAGAGTCGGTCCTTCCCCGCCCGCGGGAAGGGGCACCGGCTTCAAGAAGCGGGCTCACCCAGGCGGCCCGTCCCGTCCGCAAGGGGAAATCAAAGGGGCTTTATCTCCCGCAGTGCCCGCCGGCGCGGACCCCGGGAGACGAGAATCAAGCGCCGGCTAAACCTGTAGACACCCTCGCACCGCGTCCGCGGATCCGAGTTCGAATCTCGGCGCCTCCATCGTCAAGCCCCGGCCTCCGGGGCTTGACCGTGCCGTCGAGGCGCGGGCTAGGAGCCGTCGTCGAGCGGCTGCGTCGCCTTCAGCAGGGAGGCGACTGCAACGTCGCCGGCGACCTCGGTGACGTAGGACCGGGTCGGTGCCTCGACGTCTTTCCACAGCTCGCTGCCGCGGATCACCTCGGCCTGCTCGAGCACAGCCACGTGGTAGTGGAGGGCGGCGAGGTTGTCGGCCGGCACCGCCTTCCGCAGCTCGCCGGTGGTCTGGGCGGAGCTGTCGTTGAGGGCGCGGACGATCTGCCGGCGCAGGGGATGACTGAGCGCCTGGCGCATTTTGGGCTCCAGGAGGTCTGCCGGTGTCGGCTCTTCTCTTGCGGGACGCTCGGACAAGTTCGACCATCCTCATGTTCCTTGTTCCAATGCGCTAGCCCAAAGTCGCTGAGTGGGATCGGCGTTCGCCCTCTCGGTTTGAGGGCATGCCCGAAAGGACGAACGCCTGGGGGGTCAACCCCCCTTCCTGATGCTGGTAGCCGGATACGGCATCTCGACGCCCGCGATCTTCATCTGCATCACCCCCTTTGGCCTTGGTCTCTCGGCTCAGGGGATGACTCGCGAGCTGACGCTGCGCTCGTTCTACGCGGACACGGCACTGCGCTCGCTGACGCGAGCGGTCCCTGAGCCCTCGCTTCTATCGTTTACTGGACTTTTCTCCAGCATTCAACGATGGAGCACTTGAAAAAAGCGGAAAATGCAGCGATTCTGAAAGGGAAATCGCTTGCGGGATACCTCAAGGCCCAAACAATTTGGAATATTCCTGGTACCTAAACTGTTGAAAGCTTCCAGGGAGGAACAGTGGCAACGCAGGCTCGCCCGAACCTGATCGACGAACGCGTTCTGAAGGCGCAGTCGCACCCGATCCGGGCGCACATCCTCAACATCCTCAGCGAGGGCCCCAGCAGCCCGGCGAAGATGCACCGCCGGATGGAGAACGTCAGCCTCAACCTGGTCTGCCACCACGTGAAGGTGCTGCGGGACGTCGGCCTGATCGAGCTCGTCGACGTTCGCCACCACGGCGGGCGGCGCGAACACATCTACCGGGCGATGCAGCGGCAGTACCTCACGCTCGAGGAATGGCTGGCGGTCGACCCGAAAGTCCGCAACCCGATCACGACCACGATCCTCAGTCAGATCTCCGAGGACACCACCCGCTCGATCGCCGAAGGGAAGTTCGCCGAGCTGGAAGACAACCACCTGAGTCGATCGCCGATCGAACTCGACCGCGAGGGCTGGAAAGAAGTGATCGACATCCTCGAGGTCGCCTTGGAGGGAGTGCTGGAGGCGCACGCGCGGAGCGTCGAACGCAGCCGCGAGAGCGGCGAGGCGCTGATGGTCGCCCGCGTCGTGATCATGCAGTACCTGATCGGCCGGGAGGGCTCTGTCGAGGTCGAGAGCCAGCCTGCGCCCGAGGCAGCGCTACCTCGCGACAGCTAGGCGATCGTCGCCGAGAGCTCGGGCGGCTGCGCCAGCGTCTGGAAGACGACGCAGTAGCGCTCGGTGAGCTTGAGGAGCGTGGCGAGCTGCTCGGGGTCGGCCTCGGTCTCGAGCTGGAAGCGGAGCCGGATCGAGCGGAATCCGACCGGGGCGTCGCGGTCGACCGCGAGGGTGCCGCGGAAGTCGAGGTCGCCCTCGGCGTGGACGCTGCCGCCGCCGACCGGGATCTCGAGCGAGGTGGCGACCGCGCGCAGGGTGACGCCGGCGCAGGCTGCGAGGGCCTCCAGCAGCATGTCGCCCGAGCAGAGCAGCGAGCCGTCGCCGCCGCCGGCGGGGTGGAGACCAGCCGCGGCGATCGCGCGCCCGGTCTGGACCGAGCAGGAGATCCCCTCGCCGAGACTGCCCTCGGCCTTCAGGGTCACCAGGGCGCTCTCCGGCGCCTCCTCGTAGCGCTCCTTCAGGGGCGTCTGGATCGCCCGCAGCTCGTCCCGGTTCATGCGTTCACTCTACGCTCGCGGGCCGATCGCTCGGCGAGCTGCTTCAGGTTGAGCAGCTGCCGCCGCATCATCACCAGGTCGCCGGGCGGGAGCAGGAGCCGCTCCGGCCAGGCCAGGGCACCGCGGCGGCCCGCCCTCCATACCAGCTTGACGACGATCCGCGAGCGCTCCTCGTTGACCCGCTCGGCCCGGTAGGTGCAGGCGACTTCGCCGAAGAAGCGGCCACGGTGGAAGATCGTCAGCGACTCGCCCGGCTCGAAGTCGGCGATCCGGAAGATGATCGCCGCCCGCTGCCCTCGCTCCAGCTCCTCGAGGCCCGGGGTCAGCTCCTGCGGGCTGCGGCGGCCGAAGTTGTCGAGCTTGTCGTAGCTGTAGGGGGCGACGCGGATCTGGCAGAGCCAGCGGAAGACGATCGCCTGCGGGGCCTCGACGTCGACGGCGCGGAACATCTCCGCATCCGGCTGCGCGACCATCCCGTCGCAGGGATAGGACCGCGCCCGCTCCGCGGCGGTCGATCCCCACTCGCTGACGGCAGCGGGCCAGCTCACCTCCCAAGCGTACGCCCACCCGCGCCTGCGGCGGGAGACGGGGGAGGGGGTCCCCCGGACCCTCCCCGCTGTTGTCCGGGGGACCCCCTCCCCCGTCTCTCGCCTACCTTGGTGGCATGGCAATCGCGACCGCAACCTCGCTCGACGTCTACGTCGGCGGCAAGCTCCTCTTCGAGGAGGTCTCCTTCAAGCTCGAGCCGCGCGAACGGATGACGCTCTCCGGCCGCAACGGCGCCGGCAAGTCGACGCTGCTGCGGGTGCTGGCGGGGGAGCTGGCGCCGGACGCGGGCTCGCTGACCGTGCAGCGGGGGGCGCGGGTCGCCCTCCACGACCAGCGCCCGCCGCGCGAATCGGAGGCGACGCTGGGCGAGTACGTCTTCTCGGGCCGCCGCGACATGCTCGAGACCGAGGCCGAGCTGGAGCGCCTGGAGGCGCAGATGACCGGCGAGGCGGCGGAGGAGACGATGCGCGCCTACGCGGCGGCGCAGCAGCGGCTCGAAGCGGGCGGCGGCTACCGCTGGCGCGACCAGGTGCTGGCGGTCCTGCGCGGGCTCGGGTTCGACTCCGAGCAGGCGAACCGGCGCCTCTCGACCTTCTCCGGCGGCGAGCTGACCCGCGCCTCGCTCGCCCGCTCCCTCGCCGCCCGTCCCGACCTGCTGCTCCTCGACGAGCCGACGAACCATCTCGACATCCCCTCGCTGGAGTGGCTCGAGCGCTACCTCGTCGACCTCGACGCCGCCGTCGTCCTCGTCGCCCACGACCGCTGGTTCCTGGAGGCGGTCGGGACCTCGGTGCTGGAGCTGGAGGCCGGCCGCGCTCGCTTCTTCGCCGGGCCCTGGCACGCCTGGCGCGAAGAGCAGGCGAAACGGGCGATCGCCCTCGGCAAGGCGATCGAGCGCCAGCAGGCGGAGATCGCGCGGATGGAGCGGTTCGTCGAGCGCTTCCGCTACAAGGCGACGAAGGCGCGGCAGGCGCAGTCGCGGGTGAAGATGATCGAGAAAGCCAAGCGCGAGGGACCGGTCTCCGAAAAGCGCGACGGCCGCCACCTGCGGTTCCACTTCAAGCCGCCGCAGCGACCGGGGCGGGTGGTGGTGAAACTGGTGAAAGGCCGGCTCGAGGTGCCGGGGCGGGTCCTCCTCGACGGGGCGGACGTCGAAATCGAACGCGGCGAACACGTCGTCCTCGTCGGCCCCAACGGGGCCGGCAAGACGACCCTGATCGAGACCCTGTCCGGGGAGCGCGAACCGGCCTCCGGCAGCGTTCGCACCGGCCACAACGTCCGCATCGGCTACCTCTCCCAGCACGCCGAGACGGCGGCCGGCAGCGGCAGCGTGCTCGACGCCGCCAAGCGCGAGACGGGGCTGACCGAGAACAAGGCGCGGGCGCTGCTCGGCGGCTTCCTCTTCTCCGGCGCCGACGTCGAGAAGCAGCTCTCCGACATCTCCGGGGGCGAGCAGCGGCGGCTCTCGCTGGCGATCCTCGTCGCCTCCGGCGCCAACGTCCTCATCCTCGACGAGCCGACGAACCACCTCGACATCGAGAGCCGCGAGGCGCTCGAGGACGCATTGGTCGAGTTCGAGGGGGCGGTGCTGCTCGTCTCCCACGACCGGGCGCTGCTGGAGGCGGTCGGCGGCCGCACCCTCGTCTGCGAGGACGGCAGGCTGGAGAGCCACCAGAGCGGCTGGGCGGAGTACCAGCGGCGGCGCGACGAGAAAGAGGCAGAAGCAAGCGCGGCGGCAAAGCCCAGCGGGGGCGGCGGCAACAGGTACAGCGCCACCAAGCCGGCGCAGAAAGCCGCCCGCAAGGCGGCGAAGCTGGAGCAGCGGATCGAGCGAGCCGAGGCGAAGCTGCGAGAGCTCGAGGACGAGCTCGCCGACCCGGCCGCCTGGTCGAGCCCGGGCCGGGTCGAGCGAGCGACAAAGCGGCACGGAGAAGCAAAGGCGGAGGTCGAAGAGCTCTATGCGAGAGTGGGAGGCGGCCCAGGCGGAAGCCGAGGGCGCGGCCACTTAGGCGAGTCGGCGCTCTAGTACTACCCGGGTGCCCTTGGCCGGCGCCAGGGTGATGTTGCGGACGCGGACCTTTTCCGGCTTCGGCGAGGCCGGGCGCAGCTCGGCTCGTTCGACGAACTCGCGGAGGATGGTTCGCATCTCGTATTCGGCGAAGGCGGCGCCGATGCAGCGGCGGATGCCGCCGCCGAAGGGGATCCAGGCGTAGTTGTCGACTTTGCCGTCGAGGAAGCGCTCGGGGCGGAACTCGCGGCGGCCGGGGGAAGACGTCCTCGCGGTAGTGGAGGGCGGCGATCGCCGGCAGGACGAAGGTGCCGGCGGGCAGCTCGTAGCCGCCGATCGTCGCCGGCGCCTTCAGCTTGCGGGCTACGTCGACGATGACCGGGCGGGCGCGCAGCATCTCTTTGACGGTCGCGTTCAGGTAGTCGTCCTCGCCGGCGGCGAGCGAATCGCGCAGCTTCGCCAGCGCCGTCGGGTTGCGGTTCAGCCTCTCCACCGCCCAGGCGAGCCCGGTCGCGGTCGTCTCGTGGCCGGCGCCGAGGACGGTGACCAGCTCGTCGCGCAGTTCTTCGTCGCTCATCGGCTCGCCGTCCTCGTCGCGGGCGCCGAGCAGCAGCGAGAGGACGTCGTCGCGCTCCGCGTAGCCGGGTTCGGCGCGGCGCAGGGCGATCTCTTCGTAGATGAACGCGTCGAGCGCTCGGCGCGAGCGCAGGAAGCGCGGCCAGGGGCTGAGCGGCCCGAGGTTGCGGCGCAGGAAGGGGAAGGAGGTGATGACCCCGACCCGCTGGGCGAAGTCGTCGATCAGGCCCTCGAAGCGGGCCAGCCGCGCCTCGTCGTGGACGCCGAAGACGGCGCGCATGATCACCGCCAGGGTGATCCGCTGCGTGTGCGGGCGCATCGCGAAGGGCTCGCCGAGCGGCCAGCTCTCCATCTCCTGCCGGGTCATCTCGACGATCAGCTCGCCGTAGCGCTCGATCCGCTCGCCGTGGAAGGGCGGCAGCAGCAGCTTGCGCTGTCGCATGTGCGGCTCGTCATCGAGGGTGAGGACCGAGTTCGGCCCCAGCGCCGGCTCCAGCACCGTCGCGTTCGCCTCGCCGGCGTGGAAGTCGGCCGGGGAGCCGGTGAAGACCGCTTTGACGAGGTCCGGCCGGGCGACGTAGACGATGCGGCCGAAGAAGGGGAAGCGGATCGTGAAGATGTCGCCGTAGCGGCGCTGGTGGGCGGCAAGGAAGCCGAGCGGGTCGCGCGAGTAGCGCACCGCCTGCGCGATCGCCGAGCTGCGGGGGCCGGGTGGGAAGGTGGCTTGGCCCGCGAGCTGCGGGCGGGGAAGGGTCGCCTGCTCCATCGCCCGGCAGGTTACGGGAAAACTGGCCAGGCAGCCAGTTGTTCCTTATCGGCGCCTGGCAACGATAAGGAACAGGCGAACTCAGAAGACGATCGTGCGATCGCCGTCGAGGAGGACGCGGTCGTCGAGGTGGGCCATCACGGCGCGGGCGAGGACGAGGCGCTCGATGTCGCGGCCGATGCGGATCATGTCGGCGACCTCGTCGCGGTGGTCGACCGGCTCGACGTCCTGGGCGATGATCGGGCCGGCGTCGAGCTCGGCGGTGACGTAGTGGGCGGTGGCGCCGATCAGCTTGACGCCGCGCTCGTGGGCGCGGTGGTAGGGGTCGGCGCCGACGAAGGCGGGGAGGAAGCTGTGGTGGATGTTGATCGCCGGCGTGCCGAGCTCGCGCAGGAAGCCGTCGCTGAGGATCTGCATGTAGCGGGCGAGGACGAGGAGGTCGACGCCCTCGAGCAGGCCGAGGATCTGGCGCTCGGCCTCGGCTTTGGTCTGCCGGCTCGACCGGCACGTGGTGGAAGGGGAGGCCGACCGCTTCGACCTGGTCGGCGTGGTCGGGATGGTTGGAGATGACGGTGACCAGCTCGCCGCCGAGGTCGCCGTTGCGCCAGCGCCAGAGCAGGTCGGAGAGGCAGTGGTCCTCGCGCGAGACCATCACCGCCGCCCGCTTCACCTTGCTGCTCTCGTGGAACCCGTAGTCCATCTCGAACGGCTCGCCGATCTCGCGCGCGAAGCGCAGCTCCAGCGCCTCGCGCTCGGCCGCCGCCACCTGGTCGAAGACCATCCGCATGAAGAAGCGGCCCTCGGCGGTGGAGTGCTGGTCGACGTCGACGATGTTGAGGCCGGACTCGGCGAGGAAGCCGCTGACCCGGGCGATCAGCCCGGGCCGGTCGGGACAGGCGAGCAGCAGGCGTGAGGTCGGCGCGTCTCCCATCCGTCGATCATCGCGGATAGGGTGCGGGCGATGCGGCTAGGAGCGATCCCCGACAGCTTCGTGGAGCGGCTGGGACTGCTGCTCGGCAAGGTGCCGACGCCGATCGGCGAGGCGATGTACTCGATGCCGGTGGCGCGCTCGCTGCAGGTCGCCCAGCGGACCGGGATCCTCGGCGCGCTCGCCGAGGGGCCGCGCGACCCCGCCGAGCTGGCCGAGCACCTCGGCCTGCAGGCGAAGGGGACGGTGCGCGTCCTCAATGTCATCGCCACCCTCGGTCACGTCAAGCAGAACCCCGACGGCCGCTACGAGATGACGAAGCGCGGCCGCAGCTGGCTCGACCCGCGGTCGGACACCTACCTCGGCGACTTCCTCGCCGACACCTACGAGTACTGGGACTGGTACGCGGGGCTCGAAGACCTGGTCCGCGACGGCAAGCACGTCGAGCTGCACGAGAAAGCGCCCGACGACCCGTACTGGCAGTCCTACATCCGCGGCCAGTTCCAGATGGCGCGCCTCTCGAGCTCCGAAGTGGCGAAGGCGATCCCGCTGGCCCGCGGCGCCCACTCGGTCCTCGACGTCGCCGGCGCCCACGGCGAGTACTCGATGGCGCTCTGCCGCCGCCACGAGGGGATGCGGGCGACGATCGTCGACCTCCCCGGCAGCGCCCGGGTCGGCGAGGAGATCGTCGCCGAGGCGGGGATGGGCGACCACGTCCGCTACCTCGTCGGCGACATGTTCGAGGTCGACTACGACGGTCACTACGACGCGGCCCTCTGCTTCAACATCATCCACCACCTCTCGCCCGAGCAGATCCGGGCGCTCTTCCAGCGGATCCGCGCGGTGCTGCGGCCGGGGGCGCCGCTCTGCGTCCTCGATCTCTACGACCGCGAGAGCGGCAAGCGGGCCAACCTCGCCTCGATCCTCGGCCTCTTCTTCCACCTCACCTCCGGCGCCGACACCTACACGACCGACGAGGTCGGCCGCTGGATGCGCGAGAGCGGCTACGGCGCGCTCGAGATCAAGTCGTTCCAGCGGCTGCCGGACCTGCGGCTGCTGATCGCAAAAGCGGTCTGACGGCGCATAAAAGCGGTCTGACGGCGCAATTTCGCCGTCAAGTCACCCTGGCACGCAGGACGATTTGTGCCTGGGTTTGTGCGCAATGTCGCGAGCGCTCGCAGTTCTGTGACGGCGCCCACACACAAGAGCCGCGCAAACCCTCACGGTTTCGCGCTTGCTCACAAAACGCAAACATTTCGCCCCGATCTTGCTCATCCTCCTCGCCTTCCCGGCAGCTGCGCTGGCGGCCGGCGGAGGGGAGACGAACTCCGGCGGGCCGCGGGTCGGCGAGGCCGAGGTGGCGACGATCGCGCCGCTGCAACGCCCGGTCGACCGCTTCCAGCGCACCGTCGCCTCCTACGCGGCTGAGATCCGCGCCGAAGAACAGGCTGCCGCCCGCAAGCGCGAGCGCGAAGAAGAAGAACAGTTCACCGACCTCGGCGTCTCGATGGCGACGCTGGAATCGATCGCCGTCTGCGAGTCCGGCGGCGACCCCGCCGCCGTCTCCTCCGACGGCACCTACCGCGGCAAATACCAGTTCGACTACGGCACCTGGGAATCGATGGGCGGCAGCGGCGACCCCGCCGCGGCTCCCGAGGCCGAGCAGGACTACCGCGCCGCCCTCCTCTACGCCGCCTCCGGCTCCAGCCCCTGGCCCGTCTGCGGCTGACGCCATCGGCGTTCGTCCTTGGGCCGGTATAAGCGTCCCAAGGACGAACGCCGAGGCTGTATCTACGATGCGCGCATGCCCGAGGAGCCGGTAGAGAGCGCGGAGCAGGTTCCGGCGCCTGACGCCGGCGGGCCGTCGCGGAAGCCGCCGGCGGAGGCGATCGCCGAGGCGCGGGTGCGGGCGCCGACCCGCGGCAACCGCAGGCTCGAGAGCTTCCTCGACGCCGTCAACGGCGACGAGCAGGTGCGGGCCTGGTGGTACATGACCCAGGTGCAGTCGGAGCGACTGGGGATGTCGGACCACAGCTGGGTCCATATGCAGATCGTCCTCAACATCGCCCTGCGGGTGCTGCGGCTGCTGCTGCGGGCGGGGGTCGAGCCGGCGATGGTCGCCGACCACGGGATGCGCGACCGCGACGCCGAGGTGGTGGTGGCCGGCGGCGCCCTCCTCCACGACGTCGGCATGTCGATCCACCGCGCCGACCACGAGGCCTACTCGCTCTTCCTCGCCAACGGCGCCCTGCAGCGCCTGCTCGCCGACGTCTACAAGGAGCCCGAGCGCACGGTCGTCGCCTCCGAGATCCTCCACACGATCATCGGCCACCGCCGCCGCGGCGAGCCCTACACGCTCGAGGGCGGCGTCGTCCGCGTCGCCGATGCGCTCGACATGGCCCAGGGCCGGACCCGGCTGCCGCTCGACCTCGGCCACGAGGGCATCCACTCGATCTCCGCCGCCGCCGTCGACGAGGTCCGGATCAGCGCCGGCGAGGAGCGCCCCGTCCGGATCGAGATCCAGCTCAACAACTCGGCCGGGATCTTCCAGGTCGACGACCTGCTGGCGACGAAGATCCGCGGCACCCCGCTCGAGGGCCGGGTCGAAGTGATCGCCAAGGTCGAGGGCGAGACCGAGAAACGGCTGCTTTCGGGCTTCCGGTTGTCTTGAGGGTCAGATGAGCGCCGCGACGGCCGCCGGGCTGGTGATCTTCGATTGCGACGGCGTCTTGGTCGACACCGAACCGGTCTCGAACCGAGTCCTCGCCAGGTCGATCACCGAGGCTGGTCTCGCGATCAGCGCTGACGAAGTCGGGGAGGAGTTCGAAGCGATGCGCCTCGCCGATGTCCAGGCGCGCGTCGAGGAGCGGATCGGGCGAAGGCTTGGGAAGTCGTGGCTGCCCGACTTCGAAGCGCGCCGGGTGGCCGAGTTCGAACAGGGCCTCGACCCGATTCCCAGGGTGGAGGACGTGCTGCGCGCCCTGCGCGCGGCTGGTCGACCGATCTGCGTCGCCTCGCAGGCCCGGCGCGAGAAAACGGAGCTGACCCTCGGCCTGACCGGTCTGCTCGAATACTTCGACGACGGGTCGCTGTTCTCTTCGACGCTGGTCGAGCACGGTAAGCCGCATCCCGACCTATTCCTCTACGCCGCGGAGGCGATGGGAGTCGAGCCGGCGCGCTGCGTCGTCGTCGAGGACGCTGTGCCGGGAGTGCGTGCCGCGCTGGCGGCCGGCATGCCGGCCTTCGGCTACGCGCCGGAGGGGACCGACGATCGCCTCGCCGCTGCGGGCGCGCGCGTCTTCAACTCGATGACCGAACTTCTAAAACTGCTGGCATAAGCGACCGCGATTGGTGAGTTGTTGTCCCTATAGGACCCATAACTCACCAATCGCGCTTCGCGGTGTCGAGCTCGGCGACCAGCGCCCGCACCCGGCGGTCGATCTCGTCGCGGGTCGCTCGCACCGTCTCCAGCGGCTGACCCTTCGGGTCTTCGAGGTCCCAGTCGACATAGCGCTTGCCGGGAATGTAGGGGCACTCGTCGCCGCAGCCCATCGTCACGACGACGTCGGCCCATTCGGCGTCCTCGCGCGAGAGGCGGTGCGGGCGCCGGTCGCTGAGGTCGATTCCCAGCTCTGACATCGCCTCGACCACCTCCGGGTGGACCCGGTCGCCGGGCGTCGTCCCCGCCGAGCGCGCCTCGTGCCGGCCCTCGGCGGCGCGGCGGAAGAGCGCCTCGCTCATCTGCGAGCGGCCGGCGTTGTGGAGGCAGACGAAGAGCGCGCGCGCCATCAGGCCGTCTCCGCTTCCGGGTGCTCGCCGCGGACCAGCTGGTAGGCGAGCGCGCCCAGGGCAGCCCCGAGGGGGGGCGCGAGGAGGTAGATCCAGAGGTCGTTGAGCTCTCCGGAGACGAGCGCCGGGCCCAGCGAGCGGGCCGGGTTCATCGAGGCGCCGGTAACCGGACCGCCGAAGAGGGCGTCGAGGCCGACGGTGCCGCCGATCGCGATCGCCGCCGCGGCGCCGACCGCACGGGTGTCGGTGGCGACGGCGATGATCACGAACATCAGGAAGGCGGTGAGGACGACCTCGTAGACGAAGGCGCTGCCGTCGCCGACGCTCGGCACCGTCGCCCCGAGGTCGGCCGGCTGGCCGGGCCAGACCGCCGCCAGCAGCGCCGCCGCCGCCAAGGCGCCGAGGACCTGGGCGACCACGTAGGCGCCGGCCTCGGCGCGCGGGAAGTGGCGGGTGAGGGCGAAGGCGAGGGTGACGGCCGGGTTGAGGTGGGCGCCGGAGAGGTGGCCGGTCGCGTAGATCATCGCCATCACGATCAGCCCGAAGACGAGGGCGATGCCGACGACGCCGAGGGAACCGGGGTGTTCGGCCTCGGTGACGATCGCGCCGCAGCCGGCGAAGACGAGGGCGAAGACGCCGAGCGCCTCGGCGGCGGCGCGGTGGAGGAGGTCAGGACGCGAAGACTTCACGGACCGAATCCAGTGCTCCGGGGACGAGGGTGAAGTAGCTGCGGGTGCCGCGGCCCTCGCGCTCGACCAGACCCGCGCCGGCGAGGACCTTGAGGTGATGGCTGACGGTCCCCTGCGAGAGGCCGAGGAAGGGCTCGAACTCGCAGACGCAGACCGCCTGCCCCTCGGCCCGCAGCAGCATGTTGACGATCCGCAGCCGCTGCCGGTCGGCGAGCGCCTTGATCACCGTCTCCAGCTCGGCCGCCTGGCCCTCACCGAGCGAGGAGCCGGCGAGCGGGGTGCAGCAGTTGATCACCGGCAGGTCGCTCATCGGTCGCGAGGCTACCACTTCATCGATGATCATCGATTAACACTCGACCGAGCACTGCCCTGACGCAGGAGGCTGCGAATCGTTCTATGGGAAGAAATCGTTCTAGGGAGAGGACGAAAGGAGCAGGAATGAACCGGCAAGCTTTCAGCGTCGCGCTGGGGGTCATCGCGATCGTTGCTCTCGGCCTCGTCAGCGCCGTCAGCGCCGCGCCGTCGGAGACGGCGAACCTGAAGATCACCAAGAGCGACAGCCCCGACCCGGTCCGGGTCGGATCCCAGCTGACCTACTCGATCGGGATCGAAAACCTCGGTCCCGCTGCCGCCACCGGAGTGACCGTGACCGACAACCTGCCGAGAGGCGTCGACCTGGTCTCCGCCACCGGCCCCTCCGGCTCCTGCACGGTCCAAGGGGGGAAGGTCACCTGCCCGGTCGGCTCGCTCAACCCCGTCGGCGTCAACTACGGGGGCGCCCCCGCCACGGTGACGATCGTCGTCACCCCGCGCGACACCGGCACGATCCGCAACACGGCGACGGTCAAGGGCGACCAGAAAGACCCCGTCAACGGCAATAACAAGGCGACCGCGAGTACCCGCGTGCTGGGGGCACCGACCTGCCGCGGGGTGCCGGCGACGATCACCGGCACCGCGGGCGACGACGAACTGCTCGGGACCCGCGGCCCCGACGTCATCGTCGGGCTCGGCGGCGACGACCGCATCCTCGCGAGGGCCGGGCGCGACCTGATCTGCGCCAACTCCGGCAGCGACTACGTCCGCGGCGGGACGGCCGCCGACCGCATCTTCGCCGGGGCGGGGCGCGACCGCGTCCTCGGCCAGGGCGGCCCTGATCTGCTGAAGGGTCAGGGCGGTGGCGACCGCCTCAAGGGCGGCCGTGGCTCCGACCGTCTTCGCGGCGGTCGCGGCTCCGACGTCTGCCGCGGCGGCCCGGGCGCCGATTCGATCCGCGGCTGCGAGCACTAGGCAATCAGCGGCAGGGGGCGCCCGCCGGTGAGGGCGCCCCTCAGCCTGCGCAACGCTCGCAGAGCCCGCGCAGGACCACGTCGTGCTCGGCGATCTCGAACGGGACCTGCCTGGAGACCTGGCCGATCGCCTGCTCGAGGTCGCGGTTCTCGAACGGCTCCATCCGCCCGCAGCGGCGGCAGATCGCGTGGTGATGATGGTGGCCGCTGGGGTCGATCCGCTCATAGCTGGCGATCCCGCGCGCCGCCTCGAACCGTTGCACCAGCCCCAGCTCCTCCAGCAGCTCGAGCGCCCGGTAGACGCTGGCGCGGCCGACGCGGGCGTGGCGCTCGCGCAGCTCGTCCTCGAGCTCCAGCGCGTTGACCGCGCAGGCGTGCTGGGCGAGGGCCTCGACGACCGCGGTGCGGGCGCCGCCGCGCCGGTATCCCGCCTCGGCGAGCTTGCCGAAGGCGTGCTCGGACCACCTGCTGTCGACCGCCTGGGCCATCAGTCGATCGTAGACCCCGTCATAGATAGGAGGCGGGTAGCCGGCAGCGCGAGCAGGTAGGCGGCGAGGATCGCCAGCGCCACCGAGGCGCCCCCGGCCGTGCCCGCGTAATAGGAGAGGTAGAGGCCGGCGACACCGGCGAGGACGGCGGTGGCGACGGCGATCCCGATCATCGGCCCGATCCGCTCGCTGAGTTGGCGGGCGACGGCGGCGGGGCCGACGAAGACGGCGACGACGAGGAGGTTGCCGAGCCCCTGCACGGCGACGACGATCGCCAGCGCGAGGAGGACGAGCAGGGCCGCTTCGGTCCGCGCCGGGGAGGCGCCGAGGGCGCGGGCGGCGCCGCGGTCGAAGCCGCCGGCGAGGAGGCGACCGTGGAGGAGAGGAGGGCGAGGACGACGACGGCGGCGAGGCCGCGGCGGCGGCGAGGTCGCCGTCGGAGGCCCCGAGGATGTCGCCGAAGAGGAGCCCCTGGATCCCCGGCGGCGAGTCGGGCGAGAGGGCGAGCAGGACCCCGAGCCCGAAGAGGGTGGTGACGACGACGCCGACGGCGACCTCGCGGCTGAGCCCCGGCACCCGGGCGACTAGCGCGATCGCCAGCGCCGCGACGACGATCGCCGGCGCCCCGCCGACCAGGAGCGGCGCCCCCGCGATCGCCGCGAGGACGAGGCCGGGGAAGATCGAGTGCGCGAGCGACTCGGCCGCGTAGGAGAGCCGGTAGAGGACGACCCAGCAGCCGAGGGCGCCGCCGGCGACGCCGATCAGCGTCATCTCGGCGATCGCGCGCCGCATGAACTCGTCTTGCAGGGGCTCGAGCATCGCTAGTGGTGGTGATGGTGGGGCGGGAGGATCGCCCGGCCGCCGTCGCCGGGGAGCTCGACGATCGTGCCGCCATAGGTCGCTTCGAGGACCTCCAGGCTCAGCGCCTCCCCCGGCGGGCCGAAGGCGATCTGGGCGCGGTTCAGGCACAGCACGCTGTCGGAGCGGCGGGCCTGCTCGAGGTCGTGGGTGGCGATCATCAGCGCCCGCCCCTCGTCGGCCAGGTCTGCGATCAGCGCTTCCAGGCGCTCGGTCGCTGGGGCGGTCGAGCCCGGAGAAGGGCTCGTCGAGGAGCAGGACCTCGGCCTCCTGGACGAGGCTGCGGGCGATCAGGACGCGCTGGCGCTGGCCGCCGGAGAGCTTGCCGAAGGTCTCGCCGGCGAGGTCGCCGAGGCCGACTCGCCGCAGCGCCTCCAGTGCCCCCTCGCGCTCATGCCGACCCGGCCGCCGCCACCAGGGCAGCCGCGAGAGCGCCCCCATCGCGGCGACGTCGAGGGCGGAGACGGGGTAGTCGAGCTGCGAGCGCTCGGTCTGGGGGACGGTGGCGCAGCGGGCCCCGACCCGCAGCTCGCCGGCCAGCGGCGGCAGCTCGCCGAGCAGGGCGCGGAGCAGCGTCGTCTTGCCGCCGCCGTTGGGGCCGAGCAGCGCCATCCGCTCGCCCCGCCGCAGCGAGAAGGAGACGGCGGAGATCGCCGGCCGGCCGTCGTAGCCGGCGGCGAGCCCGGTGGCTTCGATCAGTGGCTCGGGCTGCATCCTCGTTCTCCTCCGGTGAAGCCGCGGACCAGCGCCTCGGCGTTCGCTTCCTCCATCCCGACGTAGGTCTCACCCGCCGAGCCCTCGGGGCCGAGGGTGTCGCCGTAGAGCTCGTAGTCGGCCGAGGCGCCGGTCTGGCGGGCGATCGCGTCGGCCACCTTGGAGCTCAGCGAGCTCTCCGGGAAGATCGCCATCACCTTCTCGGCCTCGATCGTCCGCGCCAGCTCGCTGAGGTCCTTGGCCGAGGGCTGCGCCTGGGTCGTCTGCGAGGGGATGACGGCGCCGATCACCTCGATCCCGTAACGCTGCGCGAAGTAGCCGAAGGCGTCGTGGTCGGTGACGAGCTTGCGCCGGGCCGGCGGCACCGAGCCGATGCACTTGGCGATCCCGCGGTCGAGCGCTCGCAGCCGCGCCAGGTAGGCGCGGGCGTTGCGCTCGAAGGTGGCACGGTGGGGAGGGTCGGCGGCGACGAGGGCGCGCTCGATCACCCGCACCGCGGCCTCGGCGTTGCGCGGGTCGTGCCACCAGTGCGGGTCGTACTTCGAGGCCTCCGCGCCGGAGGACTCGCCGGCCAGGCGGACCGGCACCCGGGCGCCGACGTCGACCACCTCGGCGTCGCTGCCGCTGTCGGAGACGATCTCCCCGATCCAGGCGTCGAGGTTGTCGCCGCTGGCGAGGACCAGCTCGGCGCTCGCCGCCCCCTCGACGTCGGAGGGTCGCGGCTCGTACTCGTGCGGGTCGCTGTTCGGCTGCAGGATCTGGTCGACCGCGACCGCTTCGCCGCCGACCTCGCGGGCGAAGTCGCCGAGCTGGGTGGTGGTGGCGACGACGTCGACCTTGCCGGGCTCGCCGCCGCTCGAGCCGCAGCCGACCCCGACCAGGGCGACCGCGACGAGCGCAGTCGCGCCCGCCGCGACCTGGGGCCTGCGACGGAGGGCGCGCGCCACCGCGACGAGGACGAAGACGCCGCCGGCGACGCAGGCGATCGTCGCTCCGGGCGGGGCGTCGGTCTTCGACCGAGAGCCAGAGGCCCGCCGTCCCCTCGAGCGCGACCAGGGCGACGCTGAGCAGCTGCCAGCTCGCCAGCCGCTCAGTCAGCAGGCGCGCCGTCACCGCCGGGACGAGGAAGAGGGCGCTGGCGAGGAGGGCGCCGACGACGGTGAGGGCGGCGGTGACGGCGAGAGCGACCAGCCCGAGCAGGATCGCGTCGAAGACTCGCGGGCTCGGCGCCGGCCGCGCGCGCCGAGCGAGGGGTCGAAGCCGCTGCGGAGCCAGTGCCGGCCGATCAGGACGCTGGCGAGCAGCGTCGCCGCGGCGGCAAGGGCGGCAAGCGCGGATGTCGCTGTCGTCGACGAGGAGGAGGCTGCCGAAGAGGAGCGTCTCGACGTTGGAACCGGAGCCGAAGACGTCGCTGGCGAGGATGACGCCGCCGGCGAGGCAGCCGACGAGGACCAGGGCGACGACCGCGTCGTCGTCGTTGCGGCGGCCGCGCAGCGCCGCGGCGCCGGCGGTGAAGAGCAGCGCGGCGCCGAAGGCGCCGAGCGGGGCGGCGAAGCCGAGGCCGTCGGCGAGGACGAGGCCGGGGAAGGCGGCGGTGCCGACCGCGTGGGAGAAGAAGGCGAGGCCCCGCATCACGATCCAGGTGCCGAGCAGCCCGGCGGGGATCGCCAGCAGCAGGACCTCGATCAGTCCGCGCTGGACGAAGGGCAGCTGGAAGGGCTCTAACACCGCGCCGCGAGTGTAAACGATAATGAATCCTATTTACGTTCTGACGAGGCTGAACGGGCGGCTGTCAAGGACGCAGGGAGCGTGGCGTGCTTCGCACGCGAGCGACCGAGGACGCCGGCAGCGGCCCGTTCAGGCCGTCAGTTGAAGCGCGCGAGGTCCGACTTGCGCTGTTCCTTGCGCTTCTCCAGGCGGTTCTGGATCAGCGAGAGGCCGATTACCAGCACAGCGAAGAAGGCGATCACGCCGAAGCAGAAGAAGGTGACCGTTTTGTCGGTCGTCGGCCCGGCGAGGCCGACGCCCTCGTCGGCAAGCGCCACCGGGGCGGCGGCGAGCATCAGGGCCGAGATCGAGAGCAGGGCTGCGGCGGCGCGCTTCACGGGGCGGGAATCTACGCGCAACCCGAGGTCGCGACGCGTAGGATGCGCCGCGATGTCGAACCTCGAGGCCCTGCTGCTGGGCGTGGTCCAGGGACTGACCGAGTTCCTGCCGATCTCCTCCTCCGGCCACCTGATCATCGTCCCCTGGCTGCAGGACTACACCTTCCTGCAGGACAACGAGGCCTTCAACAAGACCTTCGACGTGGCGCTCCACGCCGGCACGCTGATCGCCGCGATCGCCTACTTCCGGGTCGAGGTCGTCATCCTCATCCGCGGCTTCCTGCAGGCGGTGCGCCAACGGGCGGTCAGCACTCAGGAGCAGCGGCTCTCGGTCGCGATCGCGATCGGCACGATCCCGGCGGTGATCGTCGGCGGCCTCGGCTCCGGCTTCATCGACGAAACCCTCGGGGAGCCCTGGATGATCGCGATCCAGCTGATCTTCTTCGGCTTCCTGCTCGGCTGGGCCGACCGGATGCCGGAGCGGCGCAACCTCGGCGACACCACGTTCCGCGACGGCTGGTACATCGGCCTCGCCCAGGTGCTGGCGCTGGCGCCGGGCACCTCGCGCTCGGGGATCACGATCACCGCCGGCCGCTGGCTCGGCCTCGACCGCGACGCCGCCGCCCGCTTCTCCTTCCTGCTGCTGATCCCCGCGGTCGCCGGCGCCACCGTCTACAAGGCCTACGAGGCGATCGGCGAAGGGCTGCCCCCCGGCGTCGGCGGCCCGATGGTGGTCGGGACGATCGCCGCCGCCGTCTCCGGCTACTGGGCGATCTCCTTCCTCCTGCGCCTGGTGCGGACGACCAGCTACCGCCCCTTCGTGCTCTACCGCTACGCGGCCGGCGTCGCGATCCTCCTGATCATCGCCACCGGCCTACGCCCCGCAACGTTCTAGTTCGTCTGTTCCTTTTCGTTGCCTGGGACCGATAAGGAACAGACGAAGGCGGCTCCCCGCAAATTCGAGGCGCTTTGGGGGTGACTCGTGAAAATCCTGTGAACGCAGGGAGTTCACGCCCCCCGACCTGCATACAATCCGGCTATCCGAATCGCCGTCCTCGATACCGACAGCGGCTTCGTCACCGTTCTCGCCAAGCCGCGCCGAGGCGGCCGGTTGGCACCTGCAGCCAGAAGACCGGCGCCGTGCCGCCGCGCGATCTGGTGGCGATGAAGCTGAACGCCCTCCTGGTCGACCCGGCCGTGCTCGGGGACGAAGCCTGGGATTACCTGGAGCGGGTCTGCCTCGATGCTGCCCGACCTCGGGCTCGTCGTCTGCACCGGCCGCTCGACCGTCGCCCAGCGGGTGCGCGGGCTGCGCCTCGGAGTCGACGACTGGATCGACCAAGCCCTGCCATCCCGAGGAGGCGATCGCGCGGATCGAAGCGGTCTCGCGCCGCCGTCGCCGCGGCCGCCAGGAGCACGAGTCGGCCCCGCTCGCCGTCGGCGAGATGGAGATCCGGCCCGACCGCTTCCAGGCCTTCGTCGGCGACGAGAGCCCTCGACCTCACCCGGCGCGAGTTCGAGCTCCTCTACCTGCTCGCCGAGGACAAAGGGCAGGTGCTCGAGCGCGAGAGATCTACCAGCGGGTCTGGGGCTACGCGATGGCCCACGGCGACCGCTCGGTCGACGTCTTCGTCCGCAAGCTGCGCCAGAAGCTGGAGAAGCCTCTCGCCGAGCTGGACATACATCCACACCCACTTCGGCATCGGCTACCGCTTCGATCCCGAACCGGCCGGGATCCTCGCCGAGCAGCTGCGCCCGGCGCCGGAGGCCGCCGTCGAGGCCGAGCCTGCGCCCGCGCCGGATTCACAAGGCGTTCACAACACCTTTACGGCCGGATAACCGCCGCCCGCACGCTCGTCGCCATGCTCGCGGCGCATGGGACGGCTGGAGATCAGGCCCGAGGAGCACGCCGCGCTGGTCGACGGCCGCCCGCTGAGCCTGACCGTGCGCGAGCTGCAGCTGCTGGTCACGCTGGCCGAGCACCCGCAGCGGATCATGACCCGGGAAGAGCTCTTCTCCGGGTCTGGGGCGGCACCCCGCGCAGCGACGACCGCTCGGTCGACGTCTACGTCAGCCGCCTCCGCGCCAAGCTCGGCGAAGCGCTCCCCGAAGCCGCAGCTGATCCACACCCACAACGGGATCGGCTACCGCTTCGCCCCCGATGCCTGACGGCTTCGCGGGGCCTTTTACATCTTTTTTACATGCTCGACACAGGCACGTAACAAGGTTCCGGGTGGCCGCTGCGAGGGTCGGCGCCAGCCTATGAATCGACCCGAAGGAGAAAGAGTTGACCAGCTCTAGGTGGTTCGTGGTGCTGAGCGCCGCGATTGTCCTCGCGATGGCCGTCGCCGCCTGCGGCAGCAGCAGCGACGAAACCTCTGGCGGCAGCGGCGGGGGCAGCGTCTCCGGCGAGATCGCCGGCGCCGGCTCGAGCGCCCAGGAGGCCGCCCAGGAAGCCTGGATCGCCGAATTCGAGAGCGAAAACTCCGGCGTGACGATCTCCTACGACCCGGTCGGGTCCGGTGGCGGCCGCGAGCAGTTCATCGCCGGCGGGACCGCCTACGCGGGCAGCGACGCCGCGCTCTCGACCGAAGAAGGCGAACTCGAAAAGGCCGAAAAGCGGTGCAAGACCGGCCGAGCTGATCGAGATCCCGGACTACATCTCGCCGATCGCGGTCATCTACAACCTCCCCGGCGTCGAAGAGCTGCAGCTCGACCCCGAAACCCTGGCGAAGATCTTCAACCAGGAAATCACCAGCTGGAACGACAAGGCGATCGCCGCCGACAACCCCGGCGTCGATCTGCCCGACACCCGCATCACGCCGGTCAACCGCTCTGACGAGTCCGGCACGACGGAGAACTTCGTCGAATACCTCTCCGAGGTGGTGCCGAGCGTCTGGAGCTACGAAGTCAGCGGCGACTGGCCGGTCAAGGGCGGCGAGGCCGCATCCGGCACCTCCGGCGTCGTCGAAGCGGTCACCGCCGGCGAAGGCGCGATCGGCTACGCCGACGCCAGCCAGGCCGGCGAACTCGGCGTCGCCAAGATCAAGGTCGGCGACGAATACGTCGAACCGACCCCGGAGGCCGCGGCGAAGATGCTCGAGGAGTCGCCACTCGACAAGGAACTGAGCCCGGGCAAGTACATGTTCGCCTTCGAGCTCGACCGCAAGACCGAAGCGGAGGGCACCTACCCGATCGTGCTCACCTCCTACCTGATCGCCTGCACCAAGTACGACTCGGCCGAGGAAGCGGCGCGGTCAAGGCGCTACCTCGAATACGTCGATCAGCCCCGAAGGGCAGGAAGCGGCCGCCGAAAACGCCGGCTCGGCTCCGCTCTCCCCGGCGCTGACCGCGAAAAGATCGACCCCGGCCGATCGAAGCGATCGAAGCCGGCTAGGAGAGACGTGGCCCAGGTCGACACCACGACCAACGCGGGCCAGATGCTGGCGGCGGCGTCCGGAGGGCGCCGCCGCCTCGGCGACCGGATCTTCTCCCGTACCGCGGTCGTCGCCGGCGGTGACGATCCTGGCCCTGCTGGCCGGGGTCGCGATCTTCCTCCTCGCCGAGGGGCTGCCGGCGCTCACCGCCGGCGCCTCCGAGCTGCCCGGAGGCAAGAGCCTCCTCGACTACGTCGCCCCGCTCGCCTTCGGCACCGTGCTCGCCGCGGCCATCGCCGCCGTCCTCGCCGTCCCGCTGGCGATCGCCGTCGGCGCTCTTCATCACCCACATCGCGCCGCCGCGGCTCGCGCAGACGCTCGGCTACCTGGTCGACCTGCTGGCGGCGATCCCGAGCATCGTCTACGGCCTCTGGGGCATCTTCGTCCTCGGCCCGGCCGCGGTGCCGGTGATGAAGTGGCTGGAAGAGAACCTCGGCTTCATCCCGCTCTTCGAGGGCCCGGCCTCGGCCACCGGGCGGACGATGCTCGTCGCCGGGCTGGTCCTCGCGGTGATGATCCTGCCGATCGTCTCCGCGGTCGCCCGCGAGGTCTTCACGCAGACGCCGCGCAAGCTCCAGGAAGGCGCGCAGGCGCTCGGCGCGACCCGCTGGGAGATGATCCGGATGACCGTCCTGCCGTTCGGCAAGTCGTCGGTGATCAGCGGCGCCATGCTCGGCCTCGGCCGCGCCCTCGGCGAGACGATGGCGGTGACGATCATCCTCTCGGTCTCCGGCGTCGTCACCTTCAACCTGATCAGCCAGGCGAACCCGTCGACGATCGCCGCCAACATCGCCCTCGACTTCCCCGAGTCCTCGGGGCTCGGCGATCAACACCCTGATCGCCTCCGGCCTCGTCCTCTTCGCGATCACCCTCGTCACCAACATGGCCGCGCGGGCCGTCATCGCCCGCCAGAACCACGAATCGGCAGGGTAGATGGAGAGCGCCAGCGTTACCGCACAGCCGCCGTCGCTCAGCCTTCGTCGCTGCTCGGCGGCGGCACCGGCTGGCGGCGGCGGGCCAAGGACCGGCTCGATGACGGTGCTGATCGCCGGCGCCTTCGCGCTGGCGATGATCCCGCTGGTCTCGCTGCTCTACGAGGTCGCCAAGCGCGGCATCCCCGGCCTCAGCCTCGAATTCTTCACCGAGACGCCGCGCGGCGTGGTCGGCGAGGGCGGCGGCGCCGCCCACGCGATCGTCGGCACCCTGGTGATCACCGGCGTCGCGGCCGCTGATCTCGGTCCCGATCGGGATCATGGCGGCGATCTACCTGAACGAGTACGGCGACGCGGCAGGCTGCGCCGGGCCCTGACCTTCTTCGTCGACGTGATGACCGGCATCCCCTCGATCGTCGCCGGCCTCTTCGCCTACGCCCTCTTCGAGATCTTCTTCGGGCCCGGCATCCGGCTCGGGGTGATGGGCTCGGTGGCGCTCTCGGTGCTGATGATCCCGATCGTGATCCGCTCCGCCGAGGAGGTCCTGAAGATCGTCCCCAACCACCTGCGCGAGGCCTCCTACGCGCTGGGGACGCCGAAGTGGAAGACGATCGTCAAGGTCGTCCTGCCGACCGCCTTCGCCGGCCTCGTCACCGGGGTGATGCTCGCCATCGCCCGGATCATCGGCGAGACCGCGCCGCTGCTGGTCACCACCGGGGTCATCGACTCGATCAACTCCGACCCGTTCAACGGCCGGATGCAGAACCTCGCCGTCTACGCCTACAACGAGTACCGCTCCCGGGCGTGATGAAACAGGCGTCCTACGACCGGGCCTGGGCGGCGGCGCTGACCCTGATCGCGATCGTGATGATCCTCAACGTCGCCGCCCGCCTCGTCTACCGCCGCTACAAAACCGAGATCCGCTGAGCCAGTGGAGGGAAGAGAGCAGAGATGATGGAGCACGCAGGCTCGAAAGCCGCCGAGCCGAGAGTGGCCGTGCGCGATGCCGGACGGGCCAGCCGAGGCGACGAGCAGCCGGGGTCCGCGGCCGCGCGAAGACGATCGAGGCCCGCGACGTCGACCTCTACTACGGCGACTTCCACGCGGTCGAGGACGTGACGATGACGATCGCGCCGAACAAGGTGACGGCGCTGATCGGCTCCTCCGGCTGCGGCAAGACGACCTTCCTGCGCTCGCTCAACCGGATGCACGAGCTGACGCCGCGGGCGCCGGGTCGAGGGCGAGATCACCCTCGACGGCGAGGACATCTACGGCCCGGGCGTCGACCCGGTCGAGGTGCGGCGGCTGGTCGGGATGGTCTTCCAGCAGCCGAACCCGTTCCCGACGATGTCGATCTACGACAACGTCGCCGCCGGGCTCAACCTCAACTGCGCGCCGGATGCACGAAGTCCGAGAAGGACGAGGTCGTCGAGCGCTCGCTGCGCGGCGCGCAACCTCTGGGACGAGGTCAAGGACCGGCTCGACAAGCCGGGCTCCGGCCTCTCCGGCGGCCAGCAGCAGCGGCTCTGCATCGCCCGCGCGATCGCGGTCGAGCCCGAGGTGCTGCTGATGGACGAGCCCTGCTCGGCGCTCGACCCGGTGGCGACGCTGGCGATCGAGGACCTGATCGCGCGAGCTGAAGAATCGCTACACGATCGTCGATCGTCACCCACAACATGCAGCAGGCGGCGCGGGCCAGCGACGTCACCGCCTTCTTCAACCTCGAGCAGACCGGCAAGCCCGGGCGCCTGGTCGAGATCGGCGCGACCGACAAGATCTTCACCAACCCGACCGAGAAGGCGACCGAGGACTACGTCAGCGGGCGGTTCGGCTGAGCGGGAGGAGAGCGAGCAATGCCGGAAATAGCCCGCAGCGAATACCAGGAGGAACTGGCGACGCTCGAGGCGAGCGCGCTGGGCGGCCTCGACCTGGTCGACGACGCGCTGGCGCGGACGCTGGAGGCGGTCGAGCACCAGGACATCGAGCTGGCCCAGATGGTGATCGCCGACGACGACCGCATCGACGGGCGCTACCTGGAGGTGCACCAGAGCCTGATCACGCTGCTGGCGACGCAGTCGCCGGTGGCGACCGACCTGCGGCTGATCTCGGCGCTGCTGCACGTGCTGAAGAACATCGAGCGGATGGGCGACCAGTGCGTGAACATCTGCAAGGTGATCCCGCTGACCGGCAACGAGCCGCCGGCCGACCCGGAGATGGTCGAGCTGATCCTGACGATGGGCGGGCACACGCGGACGCTGATCACGCAGGCGAAGCGGGCCTTCGAGGAGCGCGACGTCGAGATGGCGCGGGACCTGGTCCGCCAGCGACGACGTCGTCGACGACCTCAACCGCGAGTGCTTCCACCTGGCGCTGGAGATCGGCGACGACGCCGACCGCGCGAGTGGGCGATGACGATGATGCTGGCGGCGCGGGCGATCGAGCGGATCGGCGACAACGCGGTCGATATCGGCGAGCAGGTCGCCTTCGTCGTCACCGGGTTGTTCCGAGAGTTCGAGGACGCCTCGCATCCCTCGTAGCCGTTTCAGTCCTCAACTCCGCCGCTAGATGACGTGCCTCACCACGTTCCGAACGCCATGAAGTAGATCCGGGCCCGCCGAGAGGCTGTGGGTGTTCGACGCCTACGACCTCAAGGAGGACCCGGATGCAGCACCGTAATGCCCCGCTCACCCCGAACGGAAGACGTCGCCTGGTGGCGCTCGTCGAAGAGGAGCAGCTCACGTTCGAGGCGGCCGCGGCCGCCTCGAACGTGTCGCGGTCCACAGCCCACACCTGGGTGACCCGTTGGCGGCAGGCAGGCGAGGCCGAGCGCCGCAGCCTCGCCTGCCTGCGGGACCAATCCTCAGCACCGCACCGGCAGCCGTCCCTGGCGAGCGAGGAGGTCCACGACCTCGTCTGCGAGGAGCGGAAGCGCACCGGCTGGGGGCCGCGGCTGATCGCCTCCGAGCTCGGCATCCCCCACGCGACGGTCTCCCGCTGCCTTCGCCGCCGCGGCCTCTCGCGCAGGTCGGCCACGCCGAAGGAGGCGGTGCGCCGCTTCGAGTGGCCCTGTCCCGGCGACCTGCTGCAGATGGACACCAAGCGCTTTGCCCGCTTCACCAGCCCCGGTCACGCGGTGACCGGGGATCGCACCCGCAGTGGCGCCCACAAGCGCGAACGGGTGGGATACGAGCTCGCCCACTCGATCATCGACGACCACTCCCGTCTCGCCTACACCGAGCTGCATCGCGACGAGAGAGGGCCGACGGTGGTGGGGTTCGTGGAGCGTGCGATCGCCTTCTTTCGCGCCCACGGGATCGAGCCCCGAAGGCTGCAGAGCGACAACGCCTGGACCTACACGAAGAACCGAGCCTTGGCCGATCTCCTGGCCCAGGAGGGCATCTCCCATCGCACGATCCCACCGCGGATGCCGAAGCGAAACGGGAAGGTCGAGCGCTACCAGCAGACCCTCAAGCGGGAGTGGGGCCTCGGGCAGCGCTACCGATCCTCAGTCCATCGGGCCGAGGCACTGCCACACTGGCTCCACCACTACAACCACGCTCGACGCCACAGCTCGATCGGCAACCGCCCACCCGTCAGTCGCGTTCGGGACGTCTTGAGGCAGAACAGCTAGACGGTTGGGTCTTGACCCGGCTTGGCTGGGCACCCGGCAGTGGCCTGCGCGCGCGAACTGCCGTGCTCGGCCACTGCCGGGTGAACTCGGGCCGGGACAAGGGGAAGCGCTCGGGCGCAATTTGGCTGTGGCTCGGGCCGGGTTGAGATCCGATCACCCTGGGAACATGTGGGGGATGCGCTCATGACTCTTTGTGCGGCGATAGATATTGGTTCTAATACGACGCGTCTTCTGGTGGCTGAGCCTGTCGAGGGGCAGTTGAAGAAGACGATGGAGCAGCGTGCCTACACGCGGATCGGCAAGGCGGTCGACCGCGAGGGCGGGATCAAGACGGAGAAGATCGAAGAGGTGGGGGAGGTCGTCGCCACCCAGGTGCGGCTGGCGCAGGAGCTCGGCGCCGAGGAGATTCGCGCCGTCGCCACCGCGGCGATCCGCGAGGCGAGCAACGGCGAGGCGGTGGCCGAGGCGATCGGCAACGTCGCCGGGATCCCGATCGCGATCCTCTCCGAGGAGGAAGAGGGCAGGCTCTCCTTCCTCGGCGCGACGAAGACGCTCGGGCACCCGGCCGAGGGCCTGGTCGGCGTCGTCGACATTGGCGGCGGCTCGACCGAGGTGATCCTCGGCACCGTCCCCGACGGCGTCCAGAGCGTCCGCTCCTGGCCGGTCGGCTCGGGCAACCTCGCCGACGAGCTGATCTCCTCCGACCCGCCCTCAGCGGCGGAGATCCGCCGCGCCCGCGACCGCATCGAGGACATCTTCGAGGGCGTCGAGATCGAGCGCCCGGCCCAGGCCGTCGCCGTCGGCGGCTCGGCCACCTCGCTGCGCCGCCTCGTCGGCGCCGTGCTCGAGTACGAGACCCTGGAGCGCGGCATCCGCGTCCTCTGCGGCGACCCCGCCGCCGACGTCGGCCGCCGCTTCGAGCTCGACCCCACCCGGGTCCGCATCCTCCCCACCGGGGTTCTTCTCCTCGAGAAGCTCTCCGACCTCCTCGGCCAGCCCCTCCAGATCGGCAAGGGCGGCCTCCGCGAGGGGGTCATCCTCGACCTCCTCAACGGCAGCTTCAGCGACGAAGCAGAGCGCGTCGCGGCTTAGCCGAAGTCTTCGATCAGGGCGCGATGGCGTTCCTCGCGAAGCTGACGGAACTCTTCGGCATTCCTTTTCATCGTTTCCCGCTTGCGAATCATTTCGTCGGCTTGTGCCGGCTCGTCTCGCGCGAAGTCCAATGCAGCGTCGAAATCGAACACCGTTGAGCCGTCAGCAAGGCGCCAAGCTAAATCCCTCAATTCCCGCTCGGTCATCGCTTCGAATCTACTCCCGGTTGTGTGTTGTCACCCTGCGTTAAATCCCTGATTTCGCGCCGGGCGCTTCGGAGCCCCTCGTCGAGCTGGCTGTTGTCCTTTTCCAAAGCCTCGATCGCTGCCTCGATCT
Source organism: uncultured Actinomycetes bacterium (assembly GCA_963779815.1). Lineage (GTDB taxonomy): Bacteria > Actinomycetota > Thermoleophilia > Solirubrobacterales > 70-9 > VAYN01. The sequence continues at coordinate 1,290,274 of CAVZZR010000001.1, forward strand.
TGTCTACCGAGCGACCCGCTCTCTCGGCGAACCTAGCTCCGCGGGTGGAGATCTCGGTCGGCAATCTTCCCCATGCCAGTGCTGAATACAAAGGAGTAATCAGCAGTAGAGAGCCGTAGAAGGCCAGCAGCGCAATCTCCAGGTGGTACAAGCCAGGCTGGCCAAGGGCGGCAGCGGGGAGATCCGCTGGGGTGGGTGCTAAAGCAGATCCCAGGACCGCCACAAGCAAGGCGGAGATGACAAGGCCTCTGACTGCGTTTCGCGCCAATTGCCCGGGCATACCGGATTAAGGAATGGCGCTACGAATCTCTCCCCCCGGAGTCTCGCCGGCTTTCCGGATTTACCGGCTTCTCAGCCTGCGGCGTTGAAGATCGATTCGTCGAAGCCGGTTATTGCGGGTTCGGCGGCGTAGCCGATCTTTTCGAGGCTGAAGAGCTCCTCGATCGTGGCCAGGAGGGAGAAGTGGTTGAAGTAGGTCTCGCTGGTCGTTGCCGGTTCGACGAAGGGGGAGATGAGGAGGAGGCCGACGCGGCCGCCGCCGCCGCTCGGCTTGACCGGGCCGGTCGCCGGCGGTTCGGCGGCGGGCGCCGGCAGGTTGGGGTAGGCCGGGGTAATGCAGCAGCTGCTGGAGTCCGCGTTCTCGCCTTCCTGCGGCGCCTGCGCCCAGGTGACGGCGATGATGCCGCCGTCCTTGTAGGCGAGCGATTCCTTGATCTGGGGGACGACGAGCTCGAGGAATTTGTCGGCGGGGGTTTCGGGGGCGGGGGAGAGGTAGGCGAGGGTCGGGAACTTCTCCGCCGGCCCTTCCAGGTCGGTGGCCAGCTGGGGGAGGCCGGCGTTGGATTCGGCGCACTCGGGGCTTTCGAGGACGCCGTGAAAGAAGAGGAAGGGATTGGACGCATCGGGCGCGATCGCGGGATCGGTCGGCGGAGTCGGGCAGCCTTCCGCCCCTTCTCGGTAGGCCTTCCAGGTCAGGTCGGCTTCGCTCAGCTCTCCCATCAGCGTCTTGGTCGTCGCCGGGTAGACGCAGCCGTCGCCTTCGACCTGCCCTTCGGCGCTTTCGCTGCCGGGTGCGACGTCGCCGTAGGTGGGGCAGCCGGAGGCGGTCGCCGGGGTCGGGCCCTGGCCGCTGAGCAGGGCGATCTCGTTCGCCAGCTCGCTCGGGGCGACGGCGAAGTAGTTCTCGAGCAGCTCTCCCTGCGCCGGCAGCTCTTCCTTCAGGTAGGGCGAGGTCGAATTCTCGCCGAAGGTTTCTTCGTAGCCGCCCGTGCCGAGCACGATCACGAAGACGTGCTTGGCTTCCGGCAGGCCGGTGGGCAGTTCTTCTTCGATCGGGGCGGCGGGGGGTTCGGGTTCGGCTTCGAGCGGTTCTTCGGTGACCGGGACTTCTGCCGGGACCGAGGAGGGGGTCGCGATCGAGTCGGCCGCTTCGCCTTCGGCTTCCGCTTCGGGTTCGGCGCTGGTCGGTTCCGGGGCGGGTTCGGGGCCCTGCGGCGGGGGGCCGCCTTCGAGCAGGATCGTGCTGACGCCGGCGCTGCGGGCGAGCTGGTTGGTCGCCGAGCCGATCACCACCCCGAGGGCCAGCATCAGCAGCACGGCAGCACCGAGGGCGCGGGGGGAGGGCACCGCGCGGGTCCGGGGGGATGGCACGGCGCGAGTATCGCCACGCCCCGGTCGCCGGTTGTGAAAATCCTGATTCCACCCCCTTTACAACTCTTCAACATCGGCACCGGGGGTCGGCCCCGATGATGCTCGCGTGTCCGACGCCTGCCCCAGCTGCGGCTCTTCGCTCGCGCCCGACCAGCGCTACTGCCTGCACTGCGGCCAGCGCCGCGGCGACCCCCGGCTGCCGGTCATGGACGCGGTCAACTACATGGAGGTCTCGAGGCGCCCGCACCCGCAGCAGGTGCAGGCCGCGCCGCCGCCATCCGGCCGCCGGCGCCTGCTCTCCGCCAACGCCTCGATGGTCGCGGCGGTTGCCACGCTCGTCCTCGCGCTCGGGGTCGGAGTCCTGATCGGGCGCTCCGGCAACGGCAGCGAGCCGACGGCAAGCGCCGCGCCGCAGATCATCCGCGTCGGCGGCTCCGGAACCGAAACCGCGGACACCGCGACCAGCGGAGCCGCGGCCGGCGCCGCGGCCGCGGGGGGCGAGAAGGCCAAAGCCGCCAACGTGAAGAAGGCGAAAGAAAAGGCGGCGACCGGCGAGAGCGGCGCCAGCAAGGCGACCGAAGAAGTCTTCGAACCGGCGCCCGGGGTCAAGATCGCGCCGCCGGAGCAGAAAGTCGGCGGCGACTGCGACCCCGGCGTCGCCGGCTGCAGCGACAACGGCAAATTCGAAGGGGAATTCTTCGAATGACGGCCGGCCTCCAGGAGGGGACCGCGGTCGACCTGCCGCGCCGGCGCGAGCAGCTGGCCGCGCGGGTGGCGGAGCTGCAGTGGGACCTCGGCGGCCTCGTCTACGAGATGGTCGTCCGCAACAGCATCGACGTCGAGGTGATCGTCAAGCGGGCTGTGCTGCTGCAGGACGCCGACGCCGAGCTCGGCGAGGTCGAGCGGATCATGCGGGCCGAGGAGACCGGCGCCGCCGCCTCCTGCCCCGGCTGCGGCGCCCCGCACTCGAGCGGCGCCGCCTTCTGCTGGCAGTGCGGCCGGCCGCTGCTGGCCGAGGTCTCGGGCGACGAGATCCTCAAGCGCTGAACCGGCTCAGCCGAAGCGGCCGCTGACGTAGTCGCGGGTGCGCGGATCCTGCGGGGAGCTGAAGATCCTCTCCGTCGCGTCGACCTCGATCAGGGAGCCGACGGGCTTGACGCCGCCGGTCTCGAGGCTGAAGAAGGCGGTGCGGTCGGCGACCCGCGCCGCCTGCTGCATGTTGTGAGTGACGATGACGATCGTGAAGCGGCCTTTGAGGCCGTGCATCAGCTCCTCGATCGCCGCGGTGGCGATCGGGTCGAGCGCCGAGGCCGGCTCGTCGAGCAGCAGCACGTCGGGTTCGATCGCGATCGCGCGGGCGATGCAGAGCCGCTGCTGCTGGCCGCCGGAGAGGCCGAGGGCGCTGTCCCGGAGCCGGTCCTTGACCTCGTCCCAGAGCGCCGCCCCGCGCAGCGCCCCCTCGACCCTTTCGTCCAGTCCGCGCCGCATCCCGAGGTTGCGCGGCGCCCAGGCGACGTTGTCGAAGATCGACTTCGGGAACGGGTTCGGTTTCTGGAAGACCATCCCGATCCGCCGCCGCACCTCGACCCGGTCGATGCGGTCGCCGTAGATGTCGCGGCCGTGGTAGAGCACCTCGCCCTCGATCCGGAAGCTGCCGACGGAGTCGTTCATCCGGTTGAGGCTGCGCAGGAAGGTCGTCTTGCCGCAGCCGGAGGGGCCGATCAGGGCGGTGATCTGGCCGCGCTCGATCCCCAGGTTCACCCCGGCCAGCGCCTGCTTGGCGCCGTAGAAGATCGAGACATCGCGGGCCTCGAAGACCAGCTCGGGTCGCTGGGGGGAGGTGAAGGTCGGGGCGGTGGCGGCGGCCGTGGCGGGGTCGCCCGGCCGGATCCGCAGGCGGGAGGGAACGGCTTGGGTCATGAGCTCAGCTTTCGTTTGCTGCGGGCCAGCAGCGCCCGGGCGCCGAGGCTCGCGAAGAGGATGAAGGAGATCAGCAGCAGCGACAGCCCCCAGGCTTCGCTGAAGCCTTCGGGGTTGCCTTCTTCGGAGAGTTTGTAGATCCAGACCGGGACGTTCGGCATCGCTTCGAAGGGGTTGAGCGAGAAGGCCTTCGGGTCGAAGGTCGGGGTGGCGAGGATCAGCGGCGCCGTCTCGCCGGCGGCGCGGGCGACGGCGAGCACGGTCGAGGTGACGATGCCGCCGAGCGCGGTCGGGAGGACGACGGTCAGGACCGAGCGCCAGCGGGCGACCCCGAGCGCGTCGGAGGCTTCGCGCAGCGCCGCCGGGACCAGCAGCAGGACCTCCTGCGAGCCGCGGGCGATCAGCGGCAGCTCGACGATCGCCAGCGCCACCGAGCCGGCGAATCCCGACTGCTGCTTGTGGTTGACGAGGAGGGCGAAGACGAAGAGGCCGAGGATGATCGAGGGCAGGCCGTTCAGCAGGTCGAGGGTGAGGCGGAGGGGAGCGGCGGCGCGCGAGCCCGCGTACTCGGTGAGGAAGAGGGCGATGAGGACGCCGATCGGCATCGCCATCAGGGTCGCGACGAGGGCGATCACGATCGTCCCCAGCAGCATCGGCCCGACCCCCGTCGGATAGCCGGTGAAGATGAAGTCGAGGTCGATCGCCCGGGCGCCGCGGGAGACGACGGTGTAGATGATCAGCGCGAGGACGGCGATCGCGGCGACGGCCGCGGCGGTGGCGGCGATCTCGGCGGCGCGGCTGACCAGCCGGCGGCGCCGCAGGTTGCCGCTCGGCACCAGCGGCAGGGTGGGGTCGAAAGCGGGCCCGGCGCTCACTTGGCCCCCGCGTAGGTGAAGCGGCGGCCGATCCACTGGGCGACGAGGTTCGAGGCGAGCCCGATCGCCAGCAGCATCACGCCGAGGTAGAAGAGCGAGGCCTTGTGCAGTTCGGTCAGGGCGCCCGGGAACTGGAGGGCGATGCGCGAGGCGAGGGTGTCGCCCGGTTCGAACAGCGAGGCCTGGATCGTCGAACCGGCGCCGATCACCTGCGAGACCGCGATCGCCTCGCCGAGGGCGCGCCCGAGACCCAGCAGGCAGGCGGCGACCACTCCCGAGGCGGTGGTCGGCAGGACGATCCCCCGCACCACCTCCCAGCGGGTGGCGCCGAGAGCGCTGGCGCCGTCCTGTAGCTCCGGCGGCACCGAGGAGAAGAGGTCGCGGGAGATCGAGGCGACGATCGGGATCACCATGATCGTCAGGATCAGGCTGGCGGTGAAGACGCTGAGGCCGGTGGTCTGCTGGTCGCCGAAGATCGGCAGGAAGCCGAAGCTGCCGTGCAGGGTCGGCTCGAGCTTCGACTGCACGAAGGGGGAGAGGACGAGCAGGCCCCAGAAGCCGAGGATGACGCTGGGGATCGCCGCCAGCAGCTCGACCAGCGGGCCGATGATTCCGCGCAGGCGCTTGGGCGCGAGCAGGGTGAGGAAGAGGGCGATCGCGATCGCGATCGGCGCCCCGAGCAGGAGCGCGAAGGCCGAGGTGACGGCGGTGCCGAAGAGGACCGAGCCGGCGCCGAAGACGCCGAAGTTGGGCTGCCAGGTCGTTTCGTAGACGAAGGCGAAGCCGAACTTGGAGATCGCCGGCTGGGCGCCGTCGACGATCTGGTAGCCGACGAGGACGATCGTCGCCCCGGCGACCAGCGCCGCCGCCAGGCAGACGCCGAAGAGCGCCCGGTCGCCGAAGCGGTCGAGGCGCCGGCGCAGCCGGCTGACGTGGGCGCCGCGGGTGCCGACCCGAACCGTGGGTGAAGCGGTGGCCATTCCGCGGCAGGCTAAGTAGTCACAAAGGCGCTCTTGTAACAGTGTTGTTACTTCGCGGGTTTACCGGATTGAAACAATTTCGCGAACTGTTCCGGACAGGCTGCGGGTGTGAAATCAAACTCGAAAGGACCCGCATTGCTTCGGAACAGGTTGCTCGCAGCGCTGATCGCGGCGGTCGCGTTGGTCGGCGGTACGGCTTCGGTCGCGCCCGCCGCCGCCTCGGCCGCCGGCCTCACGGGAGCCGGCTCGACCCTGGTCGCCCCGCTGATGGCCAACTGGATCAGCAACTTCGAAATCAAAGAAGGCATCCCCGTCAAATATTCGGCGGTCGGCTCCGGAGCCGGGATCGCGCAGATCACGGCTCGCACCGTCGACTACGGCGCCTCCGACGCCCCGCTGACCCCCGAACAGGCCGCTGCCTGCAATAACTGCGTGCAGATCCCGTGGGCCCTCTCGGCGACCGCGGTCGGCTACAACATCCCCGGCGTCAAGAAGCTGAAACTGACGGGGAAGATCCTCGCCGGGATCTACTTCGGCCGGATCACGAAGTGGAACGACAAGAAGATCAAGGCGATCAACCCGGGAGTCAAGCTGCCGGGCCTGACGATCACCCCGGTCTTCCGCAGCGACGGGTCCGGTGACACCTACGCGGTCACCAACTACCTGTCGAAGATCAGTCCTGCCTGGAAGAGTGAAGTCGGCTACGCGACGACTGTCGGCTTCCCAGCTGGTGTAGGCGCCAAAGGCAACTCCGGCGTTACCGCGACGGTCGTGAAAACGCCCGGAGCGATCGGCTACATCTCCGCCTACTACCTGATCGCCGCCGGCGTCCACGCCGCCGCGATCCAGAACCTGGCGGGCAACTACGAGCTCCCGAACATCGAGAACATCTCGAGCGCGGCCTCGACCGTGAAGAAGCTCGGCCCCAGCAACGCGATCAGCATCACCAACCCCCCGAAGAAGGCGACGACCGCTTACCCGATCTCGACCTTCACCTACATGATCGTCCCCCGGGACGCTCCCCAGAAGACGGCCCTGATCCAGTTCGCGAAGTACTGCCTGACGATCGGTCAGAAATACGGTGCGGCGCTCGATTTCGCACCGCTTCCCAAGGTCGTCAAACAAGCAGGGCTGAAAGCAGCCTCCTCGCTTTAGATCCGTCGCAGACGACCAGCCCCCGCGCCGTCAGGGTCAAGAGCCCTGGCGGCGCGGCTCGTAACCGAAGTCTTCGATGAAGGCTTGCCGGCGCCGCTCACGCTGGCGGGCGAATTCTTCTTCGGTTCTCTTGGTCTCTTCACGATTCCGGATCATTTCCTCTGCTTTTGTCGGGCTGAACTTGACGAATTCCAGCGCCTTCTCGAAGTCGAAAACTCTTGAACCGTCAGCAAGGCGCCGGGCTAGGCTTCTCTCTTCTTGCTCAGTCATTCATTGAACCTATCGTCGGTTGTGCGTTGTCGTCGGCGGGGCTTCTTTCAATTTTTCTACCTCGAGCTCAGCGATTTTCAGTCTTTCGTCAAGGTCGTCAGAAAGGCGCTTCAGGCCTGCGATCGTTCCCTCGTGAAGCTCCGTCGACTGATCTGCTTCTTCTACGAATCTCGCTCCTCGCGTTGAGATTTCAATAGGTAGACGCCCACGGACGAGTCCGGAGAAGGCAGGGGTGGCCAAGAGCAGCCAGCCGTAGAAGATCAGCAGGGCCACCTCCAAGCGATAGAGGGTGGTCTGGCGAATCGCCGCGGCGGGCAAAACCTCTGGGATCGGCATTAGGGCTGCGGCTATGAGTGAGGTGGCGAGGGCAGCGCCGGTCAGGGTTCGGATGGTGTTGCGCGCTCGACTCTCTGTCATGCCCATCCAAGGGCTTGGCGCCTGTGAATTTTCCCCCTCCGTCGTTTGAAACCAGCGCCCGAACCCGCGTTATCGGGCTTTTCACACCCTCGCTCGTTCAATGTCGAACCCTGTGTGTGAAAAAGAGAACGAGTTAAGGGAGAGCACCGATGACTTCCCGCGTTGACATGCATTGCCACTCGACCGCGTCGCATTTCTCGAAGCTGGGAGTTCAGCGCTCGCTGGGGTTGCCGGAGTGCGCGACGCCTCCCGAGGAGGTCTACGAGCTCGCCAAGCGGCGGGGGATGGACTTCGTCACGATCACCGACCACGACACGATCGACGGCTGCCTCGAGCTCGCCGATCGCCCCGATTGCTTCGTCTCCGAGGAGCTGACCGCCCGCTTCGCCGGCGAGCCCCAGGCGGTGCACATCCTCTGTTACGGGATCACTCCCGGAGACCACGAGTGGCTGCAGGCACACTCCGGCGACGTCGAGGCCTGCGCCGCATACCTCCACGAGCAGGGGGTCGCCTGCGCGCTGGCGCATCCCTTCTTCGACGTCGCCGCGCCGCTGACCCGGCGCCACCGGCGGCGACTGGCGGAGCTCTTCCCTGTTTGGGAGGTCCGCAACGGCTCCCGAGCCGCCGAGCTGAACGCCCCCGCCGCGATCTACATCGAGACGCACGGCGGCACCGGCATCGGCGGCTCGGACGACCATGCCGGCGTCGACATCGGCCGCACCTTCACCGAGGCGCCCGCGGCCGCGACGCCGGAAGAGTTTCTTGGGCACCTGCGGAACGGTGATGCCGAAGCGCAGGGGGAACAGGGCAGCGCCGCCAAGTGGGCTCATGCGGCTATGGCTTTGGCTACGCGGGCTTTTGCGTGGGGGGACGGAGGGGAGCCCCTCGGCGGACAACTGCGGGGAGGGTCCGGCGAGGGGCTCCCCTCCGTCCCCTCGAGCGGGGTTCCTGGTCCGGATCCGGGCGCTGTGCTGAAGATGGCCGAACGGGTCATACGGGAGGGCGCCGCCCGTGAGGGGAAGGTGGCAGCTGACGTGGGGCCGGAGGATGCGCGGGCGCTGCTCGAGGCCTGGCTCGACGGCGTCGGGCTCGAGGTTCGTGGCCGTGAACTGATCGCCTACATGCAGGCGGATGAGTTCTCCCATGCTGATCTCTACCGGCGCGCTCGCCGCCGGCACGACCGCGGCCTCCGCAAGGCGATCGACGGCGGCGCCCGTGCCGTCACCGACGGCGACTTTCCCGCCGCTGTCACCGGCCTCTTCGAGGCGCTGGTGCCGGCGGTTCCGTACGCGCCGGCGACCGCATTTCTTGGTGCTGAGAAAGCGAAGCTGCGCGACCGCCGTGGCGAGCGGCAGCGGGTTGCGGTGATCGCCGACGGGATCGGGTCGATGCACGGGGTCACCCACACGATCGAACAGATTCGCGAGCGCGGTGTTCCTGGCTTCGAGGTCGACATCGTCGGTACCGATCCGGGGGTCGACCGTCGGCTTCCTTCGGCGGCGGAGCTCGAGATTCCCTTCTACGAGGGGATGACGCTCGGGGTTCCCGGCCTCCCCGACCTGGTCGAGACGCTGGCCGAGGGCTCCTACGACCTCGTCCACGTCACCGCCCCCGGCCCGGCCGGGATTGCCGCGACCCTGATGAGCCGGATCACCGGCGTGCCGCTGCTCGCCAGCTACCACACCGAGATCGCCGCCTACGCCGGCATGCGCAGCCGCGACGAGGCGCTGGAGGCGCTGACCCGCGCCGGCCTCGGAGCCTTCTACTCGGCCCCGGCCGCCGTCCTCTCGCCGAGCCCCTCGGCCGACGCCTCGGTGGTCGCCCTCGGGGCCGATCCGGGCCGGGTCGGTCGCTGGGAGCGCGGGGTCGACTTCGAGCGCTTCGACCCCGCGAAGGCCGACCGCGACGCCTTCCCCGGCGAGATCAAGGTCCTCTACGCCGGCCGGCTGACCCGCGAGAAGGGCGTCGACCTGCTGGCCGAGACCTTCCTCCGCGCCCACGCCGCCGACCCGCGCCTGCACCTGCTGCTGGCCGGCGGCGGCCCCGAGGAAGACGAGCTGCGGCAGCGCCTCGGCGAGCGCGCAACCTTCCTCGGCTGGCTCGCCGGCGAGGAGCTGCCGCGCGCCTACTCGAGCGCCGACGCCTTCCTCTTCTGCAGCAGCACCGACACCTACGGGCAGGTCATCCTCGAGGCGGCAGCCAGCGGCCTGCCGGTCGTCGCCGTCGCCGAGGGCGGCCCGGCGGCGCTGATCGAGAACCGCCACACCGGCCTCCTCTGCCGGCCCGACGCCGACCACCTGGCCGGGACGCTGCTGCGGCTCGCATCCTCGCCGGCTCTGCGCCGGCAACTCGGCGAAGCCGGCGTCCGCGCCGCCCGCGAGCGCTCCTGGGAGCGCTCGATGGGCCAGCTCGCCGCCGGCTACCGGCGGGCTCTCGACGGTGCCGCCGCGGCGCCGTCCCAGACCCTCGCCCGTGCCGCCTGAGCCCGGCGACCAGCCGGGTGCCCCTCAGTACGATGGGGGCATCGACGACCCCGCTCTCTACTTCAACCGCGAGCTCTCCTGGCTCGACTTCAACCAGCGGGTTCTCGAACTCGCGGAGGACCCCGAGGTTCCCCTGCTGGAGCGGGCCCGCTTCTGCGCCATCTACGCCAACAACCTCGACGAGTTCTTCATGGTCCGGGTCGCCGGCCTCTTCGGCCAGCTCGACGCCGGGATCGAAGCCCGCGGCCCCGACGGGCTGACTCCGACCGAGCAGATCGACGCGATCCAGCGGCGGGTGCTGGAGCTCGACGACCGCCTCTGCGCGGCCTTCGGCGGCAACCTCCAGCAGGCGCTGGAGGAGCAGGGAATCCGCATCGTCACCCTCGATAACGCGACCGGCGAGGAGCGGCGGGAGATCGACGAACGCTTCAAACAGCAGGTCTTCCCGGCGCTGACGCCGCTGGTGATCGGGCTCGGGCGGCCCTTCCCCTACATCTCCAACCTCTCGCTCAGCCTCGGCGTGCTGCTGCGCGATTCCGAGAGCGGCAACGAGATCATCGCCCGGGTCAAGGTGCCGAAGGAGCTGCTCGGCCGCTTCCTCCCGCTCGGCGACGGCGGTCTCACCTTCGTCCCCCTGGAGGAGGTGATCGCGGCCAACCTCGACGCCCTCTTCCCGGGCATCGACGTGATCGACCACGGCTACTTCCGCGTCACCCGCGACGCCGACTTCACGATCTCCGACGAGGCCGACGACCTCCTGCAGGCGGTCCAGGACGAGATCCGGCGCCGCCGCTTCGGCGAGGTCGTGCGGCTCGAGGTGGAGTCGAGGATGAACCCGAAGCTGCGCTCGCAGCTGGTCGAGGCGCTGCGGCTGGAAGACCGCGAGGTCTACGACATCGAGGGACTGCTCGACCTCGCCGACCTGAATTCGATCGCCGACGTCCCCGGCCACGCCGAGCTGCGCTACCCGCCCTGGTCGCCGGTGACGCAGCCTCGCCTCCAGGGCGAGGACGACGACCCGGTCGACATGTTCGCCGAGATCCGCCAGCGCGACATCCTCGTCCACCACCCCTACGACTCCTTCGCGAACTCGGTCGAACGCTTCGTCGCCCAGGCGGTCGCCGACCCCGACGTGCTGGCGATCAAGCAGACCGTGTACCGGACCAGCGACGACTCGCCGCTGGTGCCGTCGCTGATCCGCGCCTCCGAACGCGGCAAGCAGGCGGTCTGCATGGTCGAGCTGAAAGCGCGCTTCGACGAGGAGGCGAACATCCACTGGGCGAAGTCGCTGGAGGAGGCGGGCGTCCACGTCGTCTACGGGATTCCCGGCCTCAAGACCCACGTGAAGGCGATCCTCGTCGCCCGCCGCGAGGGCGAGCAGGTGCGCGAGTACGTCCACGTCGGCACCGGCAACTACAACGCGAAAACCGCACGCCTCTACACCGACCTCGGCCTCTTCACCGCCGACCCCGAGCTCGGCGCCGACGTCGCCGAGATGTTCAACTTCCTCACCGGCTACGGCCGGCCGGCCGAGTACCGCAAGGTGCTGGTCGCGCCGACGACGATGCGGGACCAGATCGTCGCCGAGATCGAGCGCACCGCCGAGGCCCACGAAGCCGGGGAGGAGGCGCGGATCGCGCTGAAGATGAACTCGCTGGTCGACGCCCGCTGCATCCAGGCTCTGTACGCGGCCTCGCGGGCGGGGGTGAAGATCGAGATCAACGTGCGCGGGATCTGCTGCCTGCGGCCCGGCGTCGAGGGGGTCTCGGAGAACATCACCGTGCGCTCGATCGTCGGCCGCTTCCTCGAGCACTCGCGCATCTACGTCTTCCGCCGCGGCGAGGAGACCCGGGTGCTGATGGGCTCGGCCGACCTGATGCCGCGCAACCTCGACAGCCGCGTCGAGCTGATCGCCCCGGTCGAGGACACGGCGCTGAAGGCCGAGCTGCTCGACGTGCTCGAGCGCTGCCTCGCCGACAACGCCGGCTCCTGGGAGCTCGATTCCGACGGCGCCTGGCCGCGGTGCGAGCCCGACGGCGAAGTGCGCAGCGCCCAGGAGGAGCTGATGGCACGGCACTCCGCGCGGGCTGCCGAGCACCTCGCGGGGCCGCCGACTGCGGAAACTCCGGTCGTCTCGCGCCACTAAAGCCGACTGCGTCACTAGGATGCGCCGCAGTGGCGCGCTTCTCGCTCCTTCCTCGCGACAGGACCTTCTTCGACCTCTTCATCCAGGCCGGTCAGAACTCCGTTCGCGCCGCCAAGCTGCTCGACGAGATGATGCACACGTGGCCGGACTCGGGCGCGCTCTCGCGGGAGATCGTGATCGCCGAGCAGGAGGGCGACAAGATCACCCACGAAATCGTCCAGCGGCTCAACTCGACCTTCGTCACCCCGATCGACCGCGAGGACATCTACAACCTGGCGACGCAGATGGACGACATCGTCGACTTCGCCGAGGAGGCGGCGGACTTCCTCGGCCTCTACAAGATCGAGGCGCCGATGGAGCAGGCGCAGGCGCTGACCAAAGTCCTCGTCGCCTCCTGCGAGCAGCTGGCGATGGGGCTGGAGAACCTGCCCTCGTTCAAGGACCTCGACAAATACTGGATCGAGATCCACCGGCTCGAGAACGACGGCGACCGGATCTCCCGCGACGCCGTCGCCTCGCTCTTCTCCAACGGGATCGACCCGATGGTCGTGATCCGCTGGAAGGACATGTTCGCGGTGCTCGAGGAGGCGATCGACGCGACCGAGACGGCCGCGCAGATACTCGAGGGAATAGTCATCAAGAACTCGTGACGGCCTCTGACGTCGCCATGCTGCGTCCTCGGTCGCTCGCGTGCGGAGCACGCTTCGCTCCCTGCGTCCTTGCCTGGCAACGTCAGAGCCGCGTCACGAGGACCGCATCGTGAACTCAGACATCATTTTGATACTCGTCATCGCCACGGCGCTGGCGTTCGACTTCACCAACGGGTTCCACGACACCGCCAACGTCGTCGCCACCTCGATCTCGACCGGGGCGGCGCGGCCGTCGGTGGCGATCGGGTTCGCGGCGCTGCTCAACTTCGTCGGCGCCTTCATCTCGATCAGCGTCGCCGCGACCGTCGCCAAGGACGTTGTCGACGCCGAAGTGATCACCCCGACGATCGTCTTCGCCGGCCTGATCGGAGCGATCGCCTGGAACCTGATCACCTGGTGGTTCGGGCTGCCGTCGAGCTCCTCGCACGCGCTGATCGGCGGCGTCGTCGGCTCGGCGGTGGCGGCGGCCGGCCTCGACGCGGTGCTGGCCGAAGGCCTGGTCGGCAAAGTCCTGATCCCCGCCGTCGTCGCCCCGGTCCTCGCCTTCCTCGTCGCCGGCATCGCGATCGGGATCTCCTACCGGGTGGTGGGGAGGCAGCGCCCCGGCATCGTCAGCCGCGGCTATCGCTACGGGCAGATCCTCTCCGGCGGGTTGCTGGCGCTGGCGCACGGCACCAACGACGCCCAGAAGACGATGGGCATCATCACCCTGGCGCTGATCGCCAACGGCACCCTTGCCGCCGAATCCGATCCGCCCTTCTGGGTGATCGCCTCGGCCGCGACTGCGATCGCGCTCGGCACCTACAGCGGCGGCTGGCGGATCATCAAGACGACGGGGACGCGGATCATCAAGATGGACGCCGCCCAGGGCTTCTCGGCCCAGGGGGCGGGCGCGGCGGTGATCCTCGCCTCGACCCACTTCGGCTTTCCGCTCTCGACCACCCATGTGATCAACGGCGGCGTGATGGGCTCGGGGGCCGCGAAACGGCTCTCGGCGGTGCGCTGGGGGGTCGCCGGCAACATCGTCGTCGCCTGGCTGCTGACCCTGCCCGCCGCGGCCGCGATCGGCGGCCTCACCTATGGGATCACGCGGATCTTCGGCACCGGTGCCCTCGGCCCGGTCCTCGTCGCGCTGATGGCGCTCTCGCTGATCGGGGCGGCCTTTGCCCGGCGGGCGCAGGAGGGGGCGCCGGTGGAGGCAACGGGCGCGTGATCGCGACGATTGTCCACACCGACGAATTGCTGCAGACGGTCGCGGCCTCGATCGTGGCGGGGATCGGGGTCACCTTTCTCTTTTCCCTCGGGATCTGGGGGGCGGGTCAGTTCGCCGAGCTGAGCCGCAGCGAACGACCGGTGGCGGCGACGGCGGCGCTGGTGGTGGGCGGTGCCGCGCTCGTCGGCGTGGCCGCGGCGATCGTCATCGGCATCGTCGTGATGACCCACAAGTAGGCCCCTGCCGGGAGAGGCCGAAGCATCGGCCTCTCCCTGGGAGGTGAGCGGTCCGGTTAGCCGATATCGATGTTCCTGAGGAAGACCGAGCTCATTGTCAGCAGCGAATTCCTGTAGGTGCCGCCGACTTTTTCCCCGGTTCCACCGAACGGACAGCCGAAGCCGTCTTTGGTGACGGTGTATTTCAGTTCAGAGGCGTTGGTCGTCGCTTCAAAATCGCCGCCAGCTGTCCAGTTGCTGAAGCTGATCGATTTGAGGCCGGTTTGAGCCGGGATCGAGAAAGCGCAGGTGGACGCGGTCACGTCGATGGATTTTTCGCTGGGGCAGACGATGTCGATGGTGCCGCTGTAGAGATCGCTCGAGCCGAAGGTGACGTGCCAGAGGTAGTCACAGCCTGTGAAGTTGACTTCCGCGGTGAGGAAGCCGAACGCCTGGCAGTTCGTGTATTTGGGCACCAGTGTCAGTGTGCTCGAGGCCGCGCTGAGGGAGCCTTCGAAGTGACCGTTGCATTCGACCCGGCCCGCTTCGGTTTCCAGCGTCTCCCCTGTCCAGGTTTCCCCTGTCCAGGTGTCCGGATAGCTCTGCGATGTGAAATTGGCCGCCGTCGAGGCGGAGACGGGAAGGGTCGCCAGTACGACCGCCGCGATTAGCAGAGGCTTGAGAGTGCGAAGCATCTTTGATCCTTTCCATGGTTCATTCGGCTTTCCAGAGCCGCTTTGAGGAGCCATAGAGGGCAACCTGATTTTTGTCAAGCTTTTCTGAGGAAAAAGAAAGAGCTTGCGCGAGCCGACGGGCTCAGCTGAGCGTGGTGGCGTCCATCCAGACGCGCCAGATCGCCGCCACGGCGGCGGCGAGCAGGAGGATCCAGAGCAGCGTCCCGCCACCGCTGGCAAAGAGCTTGTCGGTGCCGGCGATCAGCAGCATGATCAGCCCGATCGCGCCGTAGAGGAGGGCGCGGCGGGCGTCGGTGAGGGTCGCCAGCGTCAGCTGGTTTTCGCGGCTGAAGCTGTAGACCATCCAGGTGAAGCCGGCCAGCAGCGCCATCGTCAGGGCGGTGAGCAGGGCGTCGGCGAGGTTGCCGCCGGTTGCCGTGAAGGCGACCGGGATCGCCAGCAGCATGATGATCGCGACGTTGCGAGCGGTGCGCACGCCTTCAGTTTACGAAGGCGCTCGTAAATCGAGGCAAAGATTTTGCGATCTGCGCGCCACGTGTGCGTTTTTCCCCGGCAGGTTCTGGCCATGCCGCCGAGGGCCGGAAAAGCAGCGCACGGGGAGGAGGGGACCGCGTCGGTCGAGCTGGTCGCCGTGGTCCCGTTCCTGCTGCTGGCGCTCTTGGTGGCCGCGCAGATCGCGCTCGCCGGGCAGGCGCTCTGGTCGGCCGGCGTGGCGGCGCGGGCGGGAGCGCGGGCAGCGCTGGTCGGTGGAGACGCTTCCACCGCGGCGCGGGCTGCGCTTCCGCCTTCGATGAGGGAGGGGGTGCGGGTGGAGGAGGGGGGCGGGGTGGAGAAGGAAGTCGGGATCGAGGTCGAGGTCGAGGTGCCGCGGCTGATCCCGTCGCTGCCGCGGCTGCGGGTCGGGGCCGGCAGCGGCTTGGAGGGCGGCGATGGATGAGCGGGGACAGGCGACCGTGGAGTTGGTCGCGGCGCTGCCGGCCCTCCTGCTCTCGGCGCTGGTGGCGTTGCAACTGCTCGCCGCCGGGTACGCGATGACGCTTGCCGACGGTGCCGCCGAGGCCGGGGCCCTGGCGGTTGCCTCCGGGAGCTCGGCCGCCGAGGCGGCTCGGGATGCCCTGCCCGGCTGGGCGGAAGACGACGTCTCGGTTGCCGTCGAAGGCGGCGAGGTGACGGTGCGCTTGCGGCCGCCGTCGCCCTTCCGCGCCGTCGCCGAGCGCCTGGAGATCAGCAGCAGCGCTGCGGCGAGGCCGGCGCCGTGACCGTCCTGCTCAATCCGCTGAAGGTCGCGCCGACTGTCTTGGTGACGGCAGTCGGCGAGGCGGAGGGGTCGCGCGGCGCCGCGGCGGCGCTCGCCTGCGCCGCCGCCGATGTCGACGCCGCGCCGCTGCTGATCGACGTCGCCGGCCGGGCACCGCGGCCGACGCTGATCGCCTCCGCCGCAGCCCAGCAGTTGGAAGGGAGGCTGAAGGCTCAGTCGGGAGATGCGAAGGTCGCCGCCCGCGGTCAGACCTGCCATCTCGCGGTGGCCGCCGATGCGGAGGGGCTTGCTACCGCCGCCGCGGCGGCAGCGACCGCGCGTGAGGCCGGGGTGGTGGTTCACCTGCCGCCAGGGCTCCTGCAGCTGGCCCTCGCCGAGCCCGCCTTCGAGGTTACGGCGGCTCTGCTGCGCGCGGATCTGAGCAGCGATCGGGCGCTGGTCGGGCTTGCGGTGCGGGACTTGCTTGGTTCCGGGGTGAGAGCGGCGGTCCTGAAGCGCCGTCTCACCTGGGTCGCCGAGCGGCGGGCCCTCTTCGGAGTTCTCCCCGTGGGCGCTGCCGGCGGCCTCTCTGAGCGACTGGTCCGACAGCTGACCCCGGTGGCGGCGGCGCGATGAGCAGGGCGAGGGAAGAGTCGGGCCAGGCGCTGATCCTCGCGCTGGGAGGATCGCTGTTCCTGATCGTCGCTGCTCTGGCCCTGGTGGCGATCGCGGGGGCGGTGACCGGCAAAGGCCGGGCGCAGCGAGCGGCCGACCTCGTCGCGATCTCCGCGGTCCGCTCGATGCGGGACGACCTGCCGCGATTGCTCTCGCCGCCCCGGTTGCGGGACGGCCGCTCGAACCCGCGGCACCTCGAGAAGGCGTTGTATCTGGCACGCGCCCGGGCGGCCGGCCTGGCCGCGGCGAGGGCGAACGAGGTTGATCCGAAGCGCGTCCGGGTCCGCTTCCCAGACGCAGGCACGTTCGCTCCCGTGCGGGCCGAGGCGACAGTGATCGCGGGCCTGCGGGAAGGGCACGGGCAGCGGGTGGAAGCCTCGGCGGTCGCCGAAGCGGCTGCGCCCTACGGAGGCTCTGCGGCCGGCGGGGGAACTTCGATGGCGAGCGGTGGCGGCTACGGCGGGCCGCTGGTGATGCGGGACGGCGCGGGGATGCGCCCGGACGTCGCCGCGGCCTACGACCAGATGGCGGCCGCGGCTCGCGCCGACGGCCTGACCTTGCTCGTCGTCTCGGGCTTCCGCTCCGACGCCGAACAGGCGGAACTCTTCGCCGCCCATCCCGATCCGACCTGGGTGGCTCCGCCAGGGCAATCGCTCCACCGCTGCGCGACCGAGTTAGACCTCGGTCCCTCCTCCGCCTATGGCTGGCTCGCCGTCAACGCCGGACGATTCGGCTTCGTCCAGCGATACAGCTGGGAGGCGTGGCACTTCGGCTTCGACGCCGGCCCGGCGCCCTGCTCGGCCGCCGGCGAATCTACTGCCGCGACGGAGCGGGGCAGCGCTGCCTCCCTTAGCTCGACCAGTCTGCCCCCGTTCGTCCCACCTCAGTACCGCGACCCGATCCTCCACTCGGCTACGCGCTGGCATGTACCACCGGCGCTGATGGCCGGGCAGCTGATGGCCGAGTCCGGCTTCGACCCCAACGCGGGCTCGCCAGCGGGCGCTCAGGGGATCGCCCAATTCATGCCGTCCACCGCAGCCAGCTATGGCCTGACCAACCCCTACGACCCTGTCGCGGCGATCGACGCCGAGGCGCACCTGATGTCCGACCTGTTGCGCCGGTTCGGCTCGCCCGAACTGGCCCTTGCCGCCTACAACGCCGGCCCGGCCCCGGTCGAAGCCTGCCGTTGCATCCCGCCCTATCCGGAGACCCAGGCCTACGTCACCCGCATCCTGGCGCTGATCGGCGGGGCGGGAGCAATCGCGATGCCGAGCTTCGAAGTGCGACTGGTGGAATGAAGGATAAATGCTGTATCACGCGTGATACGTTGGAGGTATGAGCCAAGTGAGCATCAGGGAATTAAGGAACCAGGGGGGAGAGATCATCGACCGGGCTGCAAAAGGCGAGCGGATCACGATTACCCGTGACGGAAAGCCGGTGGCTGAACTGAGTCCGCTTCGTGAGGAGATGACCACTGAGGCTCTGCTGGAGCGGTGGCACCATCTGCCGTCCATTGACTATGGGGAGTTCAGGACCGATGTGGATGAGGTGTTGGGGGAGCTGCTCTTCGATGAGTGAACCGAAAAGCGTGCACCAGCGAGGGATCGTGGACACCTCAGCGCTGATCCACTTCAATCGGCTTCGGAAGGGCGAGTCGCTTCCGGTCGTGTCAGTGATCACCACGATCACGCTGGCAGAGCTCAGCGTCGGACCCCTGATTGTGAAGAGCGATGTCGAGCGTGCCCGTCGATTGGCGCATCTTCAGCAGGCGGAGGCGAGTTTCTACCCCCTTCCGTTCAATGTCGATGCCGCGAGGGCGTTCGGAAGCGTTGCTGCCTCGTTGCGTCAGGCGGGTCGGAAGATCAGGGTCCGCCAGAAGGACGCGATGATCGCGGCAATTGCGCTGGCGAACGAACTGCCTGTCTATACCTGCAACCCGCGCGACTTCGAGGGAATCGACGGTCTCGAGGTGGTCTTCGTCCCGGTTCCCGTCTGACCGATGCAGAAGCCCACCCTCCTCGTCCAGATAAGCGACCTCCACATCGGCGGCAACGAGGACGGGAAGGACCCGATCCCGCGGCTCGAAGCGGTGATCGAGTCGGTGCGGTCGTTGCCCAACGCACCGGATGCGGTGCTCGTCTCCGGCGATCTCACCGACGACGGAGCTGAGGAGGGGTATCGGATCGCGCGCGAGAAGCTCGCCAGGCTCGAGACCCCCTTGCACGTCCTTCCCGGCAACCACGACGATCGCGCGCCTCTGCGTGCAGCTTTCGACCTGCCCGGAGCCGGCGACGAGCCGATCAACTACTCGACCTCGGTCGGCGAGCTGCGGCTTGTCGCCCTCGACTCCAACGTGCCGGGGCAGGACCCCGGCAGCTACGACGCCGATCGCATGGCTTGGCTCGATGGGGAGCTCGGTCGCGAGCCGGAGCAGCCGACGATCCTCGCCGTGCACCACACGCCGCTCGCGACCGGGATTGCGGAGTGGGACGCGATCAACCTCGAGGCAAGCGACCGGGAAGCGCTGGGCGCGGTGGTGGCGCGCCACCCGCAGCTACGGGCGATCGTCGGCGGCCACCTCCATCGCGTCGCCGCCTCGAGCCTGGCGGGGTGCCCGGTTCTCTCCGCTCCCAGCGCCTACCTCCAGGTGCGCCCCGACTTCCACCGCGACGAGGTCACCTGGATCGACTCGCAGGGATTCGCCATTCACGCCCTGCGCGACGGCGAGCTCTCCTCGCAGGTGGAGATCCTGCCGGGCGTGTCGAGTTAGGTGCCCACGGGGGTCAGGAGGTCGACACGACGGGTCCCAGGTGCTCGTGCACGAAGCGCACCACTGCCGCTCCCTCGCCCACCGCGATCGCGCAGCGCTTGATCGAGCCGGCGCGGACGTCGCCGGCGGCGTAAACCCTGGGAACGCTGGTTTCGAGCAGGCCCTCGGCGCCGATTTCGGGGCCGGTGAGGATGAAGCCCTTCTCGTCGCGCTTGACGGCCTCGCCCAACCAATCGGTGCAGGGCGAGGCGCCGAGGAAGAGGAAGAGGTAGGAGTAGGGAAGGCGGGTGCCGTCGCTCAGCGTCACCGCTTCGAGCTGGTCGTTCTCGCCGTGCAGCTCGGCGATTTCGCTGCGGTCGCGGACGCTGACGCCGTAGCGGTCGAGCTCGCCGATCAGGTAGTTGGACATCGTCTCGCCGAGGTCGGCCCGCCGGTGCAGGAGGGTGACGAGGGCGCCGCCGCGGGCCAGCCAGACGGCCGCCTGGCCGGCCGAGTTGCCGCCGCCGACGACCGCGACCCGCTGGCCGCCGCAGATCTGGGCCTCCGGCGGTCCGGCGGCATAGAAGATGCTGATCCCCTCGTAGCGCTCGAGGTCGTCGACCGGGAGTTTGCGGTATTCGGCGCCGGTGGCGATGACGACGGCCCGGGCGGCGATCTCGTTGCCCTCCTCGAGGCGCACCGTGTGGCGGCCGTCGCCGGCTTCCAGCTCCCGGGCCCGGTAGGGGGTCGCGGTGCGGGCGTTGAACTTGCGCGCCTGGGTGACGGCGCGGCTGGTCAGCTCGCTGCCGGTGATCCCGGCCGGGAAGCCGAGGTAGTTCTCGATCCGCCGCGAGGTCCCGGCCTGCCCGCCGAGGCCGGTGCTCTCGACGACCAGCGTCTCCAGTCCCTCCGAGGCCCCGTAGACGGCGGCGCCGAGGCCCGCCGGCCCGCCGCCGATCACCAGCAGGTCGACCTCTTCGCGGGGCTTCAGCTCCAGGCCGATCCCCAGCGCCCGGGAGAGCTCGCCGTCGCTCGGCGCCCGCAGCTCGCCGCCGCCGGGCAGCCGCACCAGCGGCAGCTCCGCCGGCCCCAGGCCGTCGATCTGCTGGGCCGCCTCGGCGCTCTCGTCCGGGTCGGTCCAGGTATAGGGGAGGCGCTGGCGTTTGACGAAGTCGATCAGCTGCCGGGTCGGGGCCGAGTCGCGGCCGCCGACGATCTCGACCCCGATCCCCTGCCGCTGCTGCAGCAGCTCGCGCCGCTGGATGAAGGCCGAGAGGAGGATGTCGGAGAGCGGCCCGTCGTCGAGCAGCAGCTGACGCAGCTGCGCCCGCTCGACCGCGATGTAGCGCATCGGCTCGGTCGCCACCGCGGTGAGGAAGACCGTCTGCCCGGTCAGCAGGTTCATCTCGCCGAGGAAGCCGGAGGCGCCGTGGCGGACGATCTCCTGCCCGGCGGCGTCCAGCACCGCCGCCTCGCCCTCGAGGATGGCGATGAAGGGGTAGCTCTCGTCGCCGATCCGGAACAGCTCCTCGCCGACGGCAGCGGTCCGCTCCTCGCCGTGCTCGGCCAGCGTCGCGAGCTGGCTCCTGGAGAGAACGCGGCTGACCGGGGCGACCACGCGTTGCTCCTATGTCAAGCCACCGCCGCAATTTGCGGCGCCAGCGAGCCTCTCTGAGGATGGACGGAATTGCTCATGGATAGATCAATTTCAGAATCAATCAACAGCCTCCAGACCCGGCGTGCGAGGTGGCGCTTGAGGCAGCGTATGGCTTCGATTCTGGACTTGCCCTCGGCCTGCTTTCGGGCGAGGTATTCACGCGCCGGAGGATGCACCCGCCCTTGGGTGACGGCGATGCGGTGCAGGGCGCAGTTGAGCTGGCGGTTGCCGCCCCGGTCGAGCCGGTAGCGGACGCGCTTGCCCGATGAGGCGGGGATCGGGGCGACGCCGGCCAGGCGGGCCAGTTTGGCGTCGGTGTCAAAGCGCCCTGCCCCCGCAGTCTCGGCAACGAGCTTTGCCGCGGTCAGAACTCCGCAGCCGGGGAGGTCGAGCAACTGTGGGGCCTGGACGCGCACCGCGTCGGCGATCTCGCGCTGCAGCTCGGCGGTGCGCTTGGTGCGATCGCGGATCGTCCGCACCAACTCGCGGCAGATGCGAACACGGGCGCCCTGCTGAGCGCGGGAGAGCTTGCGAGCGACTCGATCGAGCCAGAGGACGCGGTCAAGGCAGCCTGCCGGCAGCTCGAAGTCGGGCCAGAGGTCGTGCAGGTGCCAGCGCAGGCGCTGCTGGTCTTCTGAGCGAGCCTTGACCAGGTCCTCGCGGTGATCGAGCAGGAGCTTCAGCTCCAGGGCGTCCTCGTCGAGGTGGGCGCCGGGCAGGTTCTCCGGACCCTCCCTGAGCGCCGCGCGGGCAACCGCCAGGGCATCGATCGGGTCTGACTTCCCTCGCGTGCGCTCGCCCTTGCGCGAGGCCCCCATCAGCTTCGGCGGGACTCGGACCACGCGCTCGCCCGAAGCGACCAGGAAGCGCTCGAAGGAGCCGGAGACGTGGCGGCAGTCCTCGATCGCCCAGATTCGCTCGTCGTCGAGCTTGCGCCCCCAGTCGAGCAGCTCGGCGAAGCCCGCCTGGCGGGCCGACGCCGTCAGCTCTCCGGCGAGCTGACCGGTGCCCGCAAATACGGCGCCGCAGGTGTGGGTCTGCTTGTGGGTGTCCGTTCCGATCACGATCATTGGCCGCGTCCCTTCGATTGGTTGTCGCCTATTCGGACGGACCGCCGGCGGACAGACCTCACTCGGGGCGAAGCCACGCTCCTATCAAGTCACGACGGCGATCCTCGGGGCGGCGAGCGACAAAACGCGTGGTGGTCAGACCTCCGGGTCGACAGCCAGCCTAAGAGTCAGCTCGCCGCTTCCCGAGGAACCAACCGTCTCGGTCGGACGCTGCCGCCGACCTTGGGGCCGACATTGACAGTGAGTCAAGGCTACTGCGACGGGGTAGCCTGCTCCTGACGTCAGCGACCGAAAGGACCCGGATGCGCAACCCCTTCACCCACAAGAAGCTCGAGCAGGTCAAGGACTCGGCAGAGGACTTCGGCCACGCCGACAAGATGGAAGCCCGCTTCGCCAAGGGCGACCTGGAGACCGAGGAGACCGGCTTCAGCTTCCACCGCCTCAAGCCGGGAAAGCGCCAGCCCTTCGGCCATAAGCACGAGGACGCCGAGGAGGTCTACGTGGTCGTCCGCGGCGACGGCCTCTTCAAACTCGACGACGAGATCATCGAGGTGGAGACGCTCGACGCGATCCGCGTCTCCCCCGAGGTCACCCGTGCCTTCGAGGCCGGCGAGGAAGGCCTCGAGGTGATCGTCTTCGGGCCGCGCAAGGACGGCGACGGCTCCCTCGACCACGAGTTCTGGCCCAGCTGAGCAGCGAATAGACTGCCGCCGATGCCAACCGAGGTGCAGGGCATAGAGGGAATGCAGGCGCTGGTCGGCGAGGAGATCGGGCCGAGCGAGTGGCGGACGATCACCCAGGCCGACATCGACGCCTTCGCCGAGCTCTCCGGCGACCACCAGTGGATCCACGTCGATCCCGAGCGGGCGAAGACCGAGAGCCCTTACGGCGCCACGATCGCCCACGGCAACCTCACCCTCGCCACCGTCGACGGCTTCCGCGGCGAGCTGATCTCCTCCACCGGCTTCGCGATGGGGGTCAACTACGGCTGGGACAAGATCCGCTTTCCCGCCCCGGTCCCCGTCGACTCCCGCATCCGCGCCAAAGCCGAGGTCGTCTCCGTCGAAGAGAAGGGCAGCGGCTGGTACCAGGTCGTCACCCGCTTCACGATCGAGGTCGAGGGCGGCGAGAAGCCCTGCTTCGTCGGCGACTCGGTGACCCGGGTGCTGGCCGCCTAGTTGTAGTTCCTAAGCACGTTGTTCATCCGGACCTCCTTGGAGGCTGGCGGTGTCGAAGCCCCAGCAACAAAGAGGAACCGGATGAAGCTCCACGCTAACGCGCCCCTCGGCCCGAAGGGCAGGGCGACCATGGTCAGGCGCGTCCTCGAGGAGGGGATCGCGCTCACGGAGGCGGCCGAGGCCGCCGGAGTGAGCGCGAGAACCGCCGGCAAGTGGGTGCGCCGCTACCGGGACGAGGGCGAGGCCGGGCTGCTCGACCGCAGCTCCGCCCCGAAGGACGTCCACAACGCCACCGCGCCGGAGAGGGTCGAGGCGATCGCCGCCCTGCGGCGGGTGCGGTTGACAGGACCCGAGATCGCCGAGACGCTGGAGATGCCGACCTCGACCGTCTCCGCCGTGCTCAAGCGGATCGGCCTCGGCAAGCTCTCCCGCCTGGAGCCGGCGGAGCCGGTCCGCCGCTATGAGCGCTCCCGGCCCGGCGAGCTGATCCACATTGACGTCAAGAAGCTCGGCCGGATCAGCGCCAAGGGAGCGGGTCACCGCGTCACCGGCAAGCGCAACACGGAGATCAAGCGGCGCAGGGGCGGGGCCCTGCGCACGGGCTGGGAGCGGGTCCACGTCTGCGTCGACGACGCCACCCGCCTCGCCTACGTCGAGGTCCTGCCCGACGAGAAGGCAACCACCGCGGTCGGCTTCCTGAGGCGAGCCCTCGCCTTCTACCGATCTCACGGCATCACGGTGGAGGGACTGATGACCGACAACGGCTCCGCCTACCGCTCCGCCGCCCACGCCGTCGCCTGCCGGGCGCTGGGGATCAAGCACATCCGCACCCGGCCCTACCGGCCTCAGACCAACGGCAAGGCCGAGCGCTTCATTCGCACGATGCTCCGGGAGTGGGCCTACGCCGCCGTCTACGGCAGCTCACCGGAGAGGGCCGCGGCCCTCTCCGGCTGGTTGGAGCGCTACAACTACCGGCGACGACACGGCGCCCTCGGCCACCGGCCGCCAATTCAGCGGCTACGGGAGCTCACCGGGAACAACGTGACTGGCATCTACACCTAGTCAGCAGCAACCGACTTCGACGCCTACTCAGCGGTGCGCCTTTTGCACCCTATGAGGGGTAAAAGGCGCACCGCTGTGCTTGCCGCGGCTACTTGACCGTCAGCGTGCCTTCCATGCCGGCCTGGCGGTGGCCCGGGACGGTGCAGTAGAAGGTGTATTCGCCGGGTTCGAGTTCGGCGGTGGTGGAGTCGGAGCCTTCGGCCAGGACTT
Source organism: uncultured Actinomycetes bacterium (assembly GCA_963779815.1). Taxonomy (GTDB): domain Bacteria; phylum Actinomycetota; class Thermoleophilia; order Solirubrobacterales; family 70-9; genus VAYN01. Next base: position 1,314,781 of record CAVZZR010000001.1, read on the forward strand.
CGGTCTTGGCGATGGTTTCGCCGCTCGAGTCTTCGATCGCGACGTCGTGGGGGACCGGGGAGGAGTTGGTGAAGTTGACCGTCACCTTGCCCGCCTTGGCGGTCGCTTCGTCGGTGGTGTAGGCGAGGGAGCCGCTGGGGTCGGCTTCGAAGTCGAGGGAGCTCGAGCCGGCGCTGCCGCCTTCGGCTTCCTTCTTCGCTTCTTCGGCCGCTTCGCCGGCTTCTTCGGCTCCTTCTTCAGCCGCTTCGCCCGCTTCTTCGGCCCCTTCTTCGGCTTCTTCCACGGCGCCGGCCGCCGGCGAGGTGTCGCCGCTCGTGTCGTCGCCGCCGCCACAGGCCGCCAGCGCCATGGCGGCGAGGAGCATGGCGAACAGGATCATCAGTTTCTTCATTTGGTTCCTTTCCCGCAGAGGACTCGTCCACTCGAATCTAGCCGCGATACGTGCCGCGCGGCTACCCGGTTCAGCGGCCGTGGAACTCGGGCGTGCTCGCCGCTGAAGAAGGCTCGACCCCGTTGCGCAGGTCTTCGGTCGCCATGCTGTCGGCGATCCCGTGCCGCTCCAGCTGCAGGTGGTCGGTGAGGCTGTTCTCGATGCTGACCCCGACCAGCTGCTTCGCCATCCGCACGTAGTGGGGCGCCTTCGCCGCCAGCTCCCCGTCCGCACCTGCGCCCGCTCCATCAGCTCCTCGGCGCCGACGACCTCGGTGACGAGCCCAGCTCCCAGCGCCTCCTCGGCGCTCATGATTCGGGTCGTCGAGGAGGAGTCTCCAGCGCCCTGCTGGGCCCGACGACGCGCGGCAGGAAGTAGGTCATGCCGCCGTCGGGGGAGGCGCCGATCCGCCCGTAGGCGCAGGCGAAGAAGGCGGTGCTCGGAGGCGATCCGGATGTCGCAGGCGAGCGCCAGCGAGAAGCCCGCCCCGGCGGCGGGGCCGTTGATCGCCGCGATCACCGGATAGGGGATCCGCCGCAGGTCGACGATCGCCTGGTGCAGCGCCTCGGCGCCACGGCGGACCTCGGAGGGGAGGTCGATCTCGTCGGACTCGACCCCTTTGCGAAACCAGTTGACGTCGCCGCCGGAGCAGAAGGCCTTGCCGGCGCCGGTGACGATCAGCGCCCGCAGCGGTGCCCGGTCGGCGAGCCAGGCGAAGGCGATGGTCAGCTCGCCGATCATCTCCGGGCTCATCGCGTTGAAGGCGTCGGGCCGGTCGAGGGTGAGGGTGCCGATCTCGCCGTCGACCTCGATCCGCAGCGTGTTCAGCGGCGGCGGGTTGAGGTCTCGGTGCTCATCTCTCTCCCTTGGGCGTCGGTTTGGCCGAGCGGCCAGCAGCCTACCCTTATATGGCGAAAGACAGGCGGAAAGCGAACGCGAGGACGGCGGCGAGAAGGCGCTGAGCCGGGCCGAGCGGATCGCCCAGCAGCGCAAATCCCTGCCCGACTCCCCCGGCGTCTACCTCTTCCACGACCGGGGCGGCGAGCTGCTCTACGTCGGCAAGGCGCGCTCGATCCGCAAGCGCGTCGCCTCCCACTTCTCCGGCGGCGACACCGCGCCTGACCTCGCGGGTCGACCGCATCGAGAGCCTCGTCACCGCCAACGAGGCGGAGGCGCTGCTGGCCGAGCAGAGCTTCATCAAGCGCCACCGGCCGCGCTTCAACATCCGCCTGCGCGACGACAAGTCCTACCCCTACGTCGCCGTCAGCCTCGACGAGGACTACCCGCGCGTCTACTTCACCCGCGAGAAGCACCGCGCCGGACCGCGCCTACTTCGGCCCCTTCTCCAGCGCCAAGCGGGTGCGGGAGACGCTCGACCTGCTCGGCAAGCTGTTCCAGTTCCGCACCTGCGAGGGCAGCGAGCCGGGCCGCCGCTCCGGCAGCCCCTGCCTCGACTACTACATCAAGCGCTGCGGGGCGCCCTGCGTCGGCTACGTCAGCCAGGAGGAGTACCGCCGCAACATCGACGCGATCGTCGACTTCCTCTCCGGCCGCTACCGCCAGGTCGAGCGCGAGGAGGAGGCGAAGATGGAGGCGGCGGCCGCGGCGCAGGAATTCGAGCGGGCCGCGCTGCACCGCGACCGGCTGAAGGCGATCCGCTCGCTGTTCGAGCGCCAGCGGGTGGCCGGCGGCACGGTCGGCACCGCCGACCTGATCGGGGTCGCGGTCGAGGGCGCCGACGCCAACGCCCAGGTCTTCCAGGTCCGCGACGGCATCCTCGCCGAGCGCCAGAGCTTCTACCTCGAAAACCAGGCCGAACGCGAGCCGGCCGAGGTCGCCGAGGAGTTCATCGGCCAGTACTACTCGGCCTCGCCGGCGATGCCGCGGACGATCGTCGTCGGCCCCTACCTGCGCGAGCGCGCCGCGGTCCTCGCCGAGGCGCTGAGCGAGCGCCGCGGCTCGCCGGTCGAGGTGCGGGCCGCCGAGCGCGGCGACAAGCGCCGCCTGCGCGAGCTGGCCGAGCGCAACGCCCGCCTCGCCCTCGACCAGGACCGGCTGCGCCGCGAGCACCGGCGCCCGCGCCGGGTCGAGTCGCTGGCCGCGCTGCGCGAGGCGCTGGGGATGGAGGAGCTGCCGGTGCGGATCGAGGGCTTCGACATCTCCAACATCGGCGGCGAGCACACCGTCGCCTCGATGGTCGTCTTCGAGGGCGGCGCGACGAAGAAGGCCGACTACCGGCGCTTCAGAGTGCGCGGCGACCTGCGCGACGCGGGTCGGCAACGGCGGCCCCGACGACTTCGCCTCGATGGAGGAGGTGCTGAGCCGGCGGATGGCCCGCTACCTCGAGCAGGCCGACCTCTCGCCCGCACGACGGCAAGCGCGACGAGAGCTTCGCCTCGCTGCCCTCGCTGATCATGATCGACGGCGGCAAGGGCCAGCTGGCGGCCGGGGATGCGGGCGCTGGCGCCGTTCGCCGAGCGCGGCGTCACCGTCGTCAGCCTCGCCAAGCGGCTGGAGGAGGTCTACGTCCCCGGCCGCTCCGCGCCGCTCGACCTCGCCGCCGACTCGGAGGCCTCGCAGCTGCTGCAGCGGGTCCGCGACGAGGCCCACCGCTTCGCGATCGAGCACCACCGCGGCCGCCGCGACCGGGCGATGACCGGCTCGGTGCTCGACGAGCTGAAGGGGATCGGGCCGGCGCGCAAGCGGGCGCTGCTGCAGCATTTCGGCTCGCCGGAGCGGTTCCTCGCCGCCACCCGCGAGGAGCTCGAGGCAGTGCCCGGCCTGCCTGGCAAAGTAGGCCGCGAGATCCACGAGCAACTGAACCGGACCGAACTGAGGATGGCGATGCACAGGCAGGTGACGCTGGTGGTGATCACCGGCCACTCGGGGGCCGGGCAAGTCGGAGGCGATCGCCGCCTTCGAGGACGGCGGCTACTTCTGCGTCGACAACCTGCCGCCGCGGATGATCGGCAGCCTCGGCGAGCTCTTCCGCCACGAGGGCAGCGGCGTCGAGCGCGCCGCCGTCGTCTCCGACGTGCGCGGCGGCGAGTACTTCGAGGACCTGGTGCAGGTGCTCGACGACCTCGAGAGCGAAGGGCTGCGGCCGATGGTCCTCTTCCTCGAGGCCGACGAGGAGACCCTGCTCGACCGCTACAAGGAGACCCGCCGCCGCCACCCGCTGGCGCCGGAAGGGCGGATCGTCGAGGGGATCCGGGCCGAGCGCGAGCTGCTGGCGCCGCTGCGCGAGCGCGCCGACGTGGTCATGGACACCAGCGACCTGACCGGGGCCGAGCTGCGGCGGCGGATCGCCGAGGAGATGCTCGGGCAGGAGGAGAGCGGCAAGCTGGCGCTCACCCTGCTCACCTTCGGCTTCAAGAACGGGCCGCCGCGCGACGCCGACCTCACCCTCGACGTCCGCTTCCTGCCCAACCCGCACTACGTCGACGAGCTGCGGCCGCTGACCGGGCTGGACGAGGAGGTCCGCGCCTACGTCGAGTCGGGGACCCAGGCGGGCGAGTTCTACGGCCGCCTGCTGCCGCTGCTCGAGTTCCTCGTCCCCGCCTACGTCGCCGAGGGCAAGAGCCACCTGACGATCGCCGTCGGCTGCACCGGCGGCCGCCACCGCTCGGTCACCGTCGCCGACCGCATCCGCCGCGACCTCGCCGGCCGCGAGGACGTGATCGTCAGGGTCAAGCACCGCGACGTCGAGCTCGACTGAGGCGTCAGAGGCCCGACGTCAGAACCCGGGACGGGGGTCGAGGACCGCCTGCGACCTAGAATCGCCGCGCTTTGGCTGATCCCGTCATCTCCATCAGCGGTCTGCGTAAGAGCTACGGCGAGACCTGAGGCGGTGCGCGGCATCGACCTCGAGGTCGAGGCCGGGCGAGGTCTTCGCCTTCCTCGGCCCCAACGGGGCCGGCAAGACGACGACGGTCGAGATCCTCGAGGGCTACCGCAAGCGCAGCGGGGGCGAGGTGACGGTGCTCGGCGAGGACCCGCAGCGGGCCGGGCGCGACTGGCGCGAGCGGATCGGGATCGTCCTCCAGAGCGGCCGGCTCGACCCCTACCTGACCGTGCGCGAGTCGCTCGAGCTCTACGCCGGCTACTACCGCCAGCCGCGCCCGGTCGACGAGGTGATCGAGCTGGTCGGCCTGGAGGGCAAGGCCGACGAGCGCGCCGGCAGGCTCTCCGGCGGCCAGCAGCGCCGCCTCGACGTCGGCATGGCGCTGGTCGGCGACCCCGAGCTGCTCTTCCTCGACGAGCCGACGACCGGCTTCGACCCCTCGGCCCGGCGCCAGGCCTGGGAGGTGATCGCCGGCCTGCGCGACCTCGGCAAGACCGTCTTCCTCACCACCCATTACATGGACGAGGCGCAGCGCCTCGCCGACCGGGTGACGATCATCGCCGCGCGGCGAGATCGTCGCCCGCGGCACCCCCGAGGACCTCGGCGACCGCGAACAGCGGCGCGACGACGATCCGCTACCGCCAGCGACGGCGCGCGAGGTCGTCGCTCGAGACCGACGACCCGGTGCAGACCCTGCACGAGCTGACCGGCAGGCGCTGGCCGAGGGCGACGACGCTGGAGGGGCTGGAAGTGACGCCGGCCGACGCTCGAGGACGTCTACCTGGAGCTGACCGCAGCAGCGAGGGCCGGACGCGTGACGCCCTCGTCGGCCACCAGTTCCGCTACGACCAGAAGGCCTTCTGGCGCAACCCCGCCTCGGTCTTCTTCACCGTGATGTTCCCGGTGATCCTGCTTCCTGATCTTCGCCACCGTCTTCGGCGGCGCAGACGTCGACGTCCGCGGCGGGATCGAAGACCACCACCTACTACGTGCCGGCGATCATGACCCTCTCGGTGATCTCGGCGACGATGCAGACGCTGGCGATGACGCTGGTGATCGCCCGCGAGGACGGCCGCCTGAAGCGCGGCCGCGGCACCCCGATGCCGCCCTGGGTCTTCATCGCCGGCCGGGTCGGCAACTCGATCGTCGTCGCGCTGATGATGCTGGTGCTGCTGGCGGCGATCGGCCGCGTCCTCTACGGCGCCGAGTCCCCTGGGGCCGGCTGCCGGCGATCCTCGTCACCCTGGTCGTCGGCGCCGCCGCCTTCTGCTGCCTCGGCATCGCCCTGACCGCGGCGATCCCCTCCCAGGACGCCGCCGCCGCCGATCGTCAACGCCCTGCTGCTGCCGCTCTACTTCCTCTCCGGCGTCTTCATCCCCGACGACCAGCTGCCCGAGCGGGGTGATCCACTTCGCCGACCTCTTCCCGGTCCGCCACTTCTTCGAGGCCTTCTTCGACGCCTACGTCCCCGCCGGCGGCGCCGCGCGATCTCCTGGGACAACCTCGCGGTCGTCGCCATCTGGGGCGTCGCCGGCCTGCTGCTCGCGGTCCGCTTCTTCCGCTGGACCCCGCGCGGCGGCTAGCCCGGCGAGTGGTCGGCGACTTCTGGCACCCGTCTATAGCCTCCGCACTCGATGCTTCACCACGTCCTCCTGGAGGTCGCCGACCTCGATCGCAGCGCGGCCTTCTACGACTCGATGCTCGCCCCGCTGGGCTGGCGGCGCCATTTCGAGCAGGACCAGACGATCGGCTGGGGCATCGCCAAGCCGGTCTTCTTCGTCGCCGCCCACCACGAGCCGCGCGCCCGGCTTCGGCCTGCTCAGCTTCTCGGCGCTCGGGATCGTCGCCGTCAAGGCGGCCTGGGAGAACGGGATGCAAGGCGCGGCGGCATCAGCGTCAGCGACCCGGCGAGCAGCGCTCGCACGGGTCGGGCTCCTACTCGGCCTTCTCAAGGATCCGGACGGGTACGAGATCGAGATCACCATCGGGTCCGACTGAGCGTCGGAGCCGAAGCGCCGAGTCCTTAGGATCGGCTTCCACACAACACGAAATTCAGGAGGAGATGACTTCATGGCAGTGAAGGTCGGCATCAACGGTTTCGGACGCATCGGGCGCAACGTCTTCCGCGCCGCGCAGGCGGCGGGCGCGGACATCGAGTTCGTCGCCGTCAACGACCTCGTCGACACCGGCCACGATGGCCAACCTGCTCAAGTACGACTCGATCCTCGGCCGCTTCCCGGGCGAGGTCGAGGTCGACGGCGACACGATCGTCGCGTCGGCGGCAACGAGATCAAGGTGCTCTCCGAGCGCGACCCGGCCGCGCTGCCCTGGGGCGACCTCGGCGTCGACGTGGTGATCGAGTCGACCGGCTTCTTCACCGCCCGCGCCGACGCCGCCAAGCACCTCGAGGCCGGCGCCAAGAAGGTGATCATCTCCGCCCCGGCCAAGGAGCCGGACGTGACCGTCGCCCTCGGCGTCAACTTCGACCCCGACTACGACCCGGCGAGCCACGACATCATCTCCAACGCCTCCTGCACGACCAACTGCCTGGCGCCGCTGGCCAAGGTCCTGCACGAGGCCTTCGGGATCGAGCAGGGGCTGATGACGACGATCCACGCCTACACCGCCGACCAGCGCCTGCAGGACATGCCGCACAAGGACCTGCGCCGCGCGCGCGCCGCGGCGCTCAACCTGATCCCGACGACGACCGGCGCCGCCAAGGCGGTCGGCCTGGTGCTGCCGGAGCTGAACGGCAAGCTGAACGGGTTCTCGATGCGTGCCCCGGTCCCGACCGGCTCCGCCGTCGACCTCGTCTTCACCACCCCGAACCCGCTCGACGTCGAGCAGATCAACGCCGCCCTGAAGGCCGCGGCCGAGGGCCCGATGAAGGGCATCCTCGCCTACACCGAGGACCCGATCGTCTCCACCGACATCGTCGGCGACCCGCACTCCTCGATCGTCGACGCCGGCTCGACGATGGTGATCGGCGACGGCCGCATGGTCAAGGTGATCAGCTGGTACGACAACGAGTGGGGCTACTCGAACCGCTGCGTCGAGCTGGCCGGCAAGGTCCTGCCCTGGCCTAGGCGCCGAGCCGCCCGCTGGATGGCTTTCGACAAGGCAAGCGTCCGCGACGCCGAGGTCAAGGGCCGCCGCGTCCTCGTCCGGGTCGACTTCAACGTGCCGCTGGACGGAGGGCGCGGTCGGCCGACGACACCCGGATCCGGGCGGCGCTGCCGACGATCGAGCTGCTGCGCGAACGCGGCGCGGCGCTGGTCCTGATGTCGCCACCTCGGCCGCCCCGAAGGGCAAGCCCGACCCGGCGCTCTCGATGGCGCCGGTGGCGAAGCGGCTGGGAGAGCTGCTGGGGACGGAGGTGCAGCTGGCACCGGGGGTGATCGAGGGCGACGTCGACCTCAGCTGCGGCGCCCTCGGGCCCGGCGACGTGCTGCTGCTGGAGAACGTCCGCTTCGAGCCGGGGGAGACCAAGAACGACCCGAAGCTGGCCGAAAACCTCGGCCAGCTGGCCGACCTCTACGTCAACGACGCCTTCGGCGCCGCCCACCGCGCCCACGCCAGCACCGAGGGCGTCGCCCGACTACCTGCCCGGCTACGCCGGCCTGCTGCTGGAGCGCGAGGTGACCGAACTGGAACAGGGTGGTCGAGTCGCCCGAGCGGCCGCTGGTCGTCGTCCTCGGCGGCGCCAAGGTCTCCGACAAGATCGGGGTCATCGACCGCTTCCTCGAGGTCGCCGACCGGATCCTGATCGGCGGCGCGATGTGCTTCAGCTTCTTCCGCGCGCAGGGGATCGAGCACCGGCGACTCGCTGGTCGAGGAGGAGGTCGAGCTGGCCGGCGAGGCGCTGGAGCGGGCCGAAGCAGTCCGACTGCGAGCTGGTGCTGCCGGTCGACCTCGTCCTCGGGCGCGAGTTCTCGACGCCGACGACCGAGCGCACGCGAGAGCGACGGGGTGGAGGTGCCCGACGGCTGGATGGGCCTCGACATCGGACCCCGCAGCGCCGAGGCTCTACGCCGAGGCCGTCGCCGGAGGCCGGCACCGTGCTCTGGAACGGGCCGATGGGCGCCTTCGAGATGGAGCCCTTCGCCGGCCGGCACCCGCGCCGTCGCCGAGGCGGTCGCCGCGGCGCCGGGGACGACCGTGGTCGGCGGCGGCGACTCGGTCGCGGCGCTGAACCAGTTCGGCCTCGACGGACGCGGTCGACTGGGTCTCGACCGGCGGCGGCGCCTCGCTGGAGCTGCTGGAGGGAAAGAAGCTGCCGGGCGTCGAGGCCCTGCTCGACGCCGGACGAGGAGACCCCGAGTGCCTGATCGCACCCCCTACATCGCCGCCAACTGGAAGATGAACAAGACCGTCGCCGAGGCGGCCGAGTTCATCGACGCGCTGCTGCCGCGGATCGCCGCGACCCAGTCCGACGTAGTCGATCTGCCCGCCGTTCACGGCGCTGACCGCGGTGGTCGAGCGGCGCTACGGGACCGCGGTCAGGGTCGCCGCCCAGAACATGCACGAGGAGGACTCGGGCGCCTTCACCGGCGAGGTCTCGGCGCCGATGCTGGTCGAGCTCGACGTCGAGGCGGTCGTCCTCGGCCACTCCGAGCGGCGCCAGTACTTCGGCGAGACCGACGAGGCGCTGGCCCGCAAGGTCGCCGGCCGCGCTCGCCGCCGACCTCGAGCCGATCCTCTGCGTCGGCGAGAGCGAGGAGGCGCGCGACGCGGGGGAGACCGAGGAAGTGCTGGAGCGCCAGCTGCAGGCCGACCTCAGCGCGATCGAGGCGGGGCAGATCGCGAGCGTCGTCATCGCCTACGAGCCGATCTGGGCGATCGGCACCGGCCGCACCGCTACCGCCGAGCAGGCCCAGGAGGCCTGCGCCTTCATCCGCGACGTCCTCCGCGCCCGCGGCGCCGCCGCCGACCGGGTGCGGATTCTCTACGGCGGCTCGGTCAAGCCCGCCAATGCCGCCGAGCTGCTCGCGCTGCCCGACGTCGACGGCGCCCTCGTCGGCGGCGCCTCGCTCGACGCCGAGGACTTCGCCGCCATCGTCGAGGCATCATGACCTCATGTCGCCGCTAGTCCCCTCGCTTGCGCTGGTCATCCTCGACGGCTGGGGGCTGGCCGAGCCGGGGCCGGGCAACGCGATCTCGCTGGCCGAGACGCCGGTCTTCGACCGCCTCTGGGACGAGTTCCCGCACACCCGGCTCTCCGCCCAGGGCCGCGACGTCGGCCTCCCCGAGGGGCAGATGGGCAACTCCGAGGTCGGCCACCTCAACCTCGGCGCCGGCGCGATCGTCAAGCAGGACCTGGCCCGGATCGACGACGCCGTCGCCGACGGCAGCTTCTTCGACAACGAGGTGCTGGTCGCCGCCTGCGAGCGCGCCCGCACCAGTCCCCGCGGCCGCCTGCACCTGCTCGGCCTCGTCTCCGACGGCGGCGTCCACTCCGGCTGGGAGCACATCGAGGCGGCGATCGAGCTCGCCTCCCCGGAAGGCGTCCCCGACGTCGTCTTCCACGCCTTCACCGACGGTCGCGACACGCTCCCGCACGGGGGCAAGGGCTACGTCGAGGAGCTGGAGCGCTGGCTGCGCGCACGCCGGCCGGGTCGCCACCGTCAGCGGTCGCTACTACGCGATGGACCGCGACACCCGCTGGGAGCGGACCAAGCTCGCCTACGACGCGATCGTCCACGCCCAGGGCCTGCACGCGCCGAGCGCGCTGGCGGCGGTCACAGAGTCCTACGAGCGCGACGAGACCGACGAGTTCGTCAAGCCGACGGTGATCGGCGACTACGACGGCGCCGCAGAAGGCGACGTCGCCCTCTTCATCAACTTCCGCCCCGACCGCGCCCGCCAGATGAGCCGCGCCCTCTCCGAGCCCGGCTTCGACGAGTTCTCCCGCTCGGGCGCCGCGCCGCTCGACCTGACGACGATGACCGAGTACCGCAAGGGCTGGCCCTACCCGGTCGCCTTCCCCGAGCAGCGGCCGGCGACGACGGTGGCGGAGACGATCGCCGCGGCCGGCGGCAACCAGCTCCACGTCGCCGAGACCGAGAAGTACGCGCACGTCACCTACTTCTTCAACGGCGGCAAGGAGCAGGAGGTGGAGGGGGAGGAGCGCGGCGCTGGTCGAATCGCCGCGCGACGTCCCCACCTACGACCAAAAGCCGGAGATGAGCGCCGAGGGCGCCGCCGCGACCTTCGTCTCCCACTGGAACGAGGGCAGCTACCGCTTCGGGATCATCAACTTCGCCAACCCCGACATGGTGGGCCACACGGGCGTGATCCCCGCCGCGGTCGCGGCCGTCGAGACCGTCGACGCCCAGCTCGGCAGGGTGGTCGAGGCGGTCACCGCCAAGGGCGGCGCCTGCATCATCACCGCCGACCACGGCAATTGCGACCACATGCTCGAGCCCGACGGCTCCCCCAACACCGCCCACTCCCTCAACCCGGTGCCCCTCATCGTCACCGCAAGGGAATCGACCTCCGCGACAGCGGCATCCTCGCCGACGTCGCCCCAACGGCCCTGGCGCTCCTCGGCATCGCGCAGCCAGAGGCGATGACGGGTCGCTCGCTGATCGCCTGACGCTTGGTGAGTTGAAGGCGCTATAGCCCCCAAAACTCACCAATCGCGATGAGGCGAGACGAGAACAGACTCCGCTTCGAGATCGACGCCCGTGACGGCAGCGCTCGCGCGGGCGTCATCCACACCGCCCATGGGCCGATCGAGACGCCGGCCTTCATTCCGCTGGCCACCAAGGGATCGGTTCGGGGGCTGGACACCGCCGAGGTTGGCGACCTCGGCTACGAGCTGATCCTCGGCAACACCTACCACCTCTTCGTCTCGCCGGGACCCGAGCGGATCGCCGCTGCCGGCGGGCTGCACGGGTTCATGAACTGGGAGCGGGCGATCATCACCGACTCCGGCGGCTTCCAGGTCTTCTCGCTCGCCCATGGCGGCGTCGCCAACGAGGTCAAGGGCAGCGGCCGCTCCGGCGACCATGGCTCCAAGGTCGAGATCAGCGAGGAGGGGGCGCGCTTCCAGTCGCCGCGCGACGGCGCCGAGCTCTTCATCTCGCCCGAGGTCTCGATGAGCGTGCAGGCGCAGCTCGGCTCCGACATCGCCCTCGTCTTCGACGAGTGCACGCCCTTCCACGCCGACCGCGAGTACACCGCCCGCTCGACCGAGCGCACCCACCGCTGGCTCGACCGCTGTCTCGCCTGGCACGCCGAAAACGGCCCCGAGCGCCAGGCCGTCTTCGGGATCGTCCAGGGCGGCACCCACGAGGACCTGCGGCGGGAATCGGCCCAGGCCATCTCCGAGGCCGGCGTCGACGGGATCGCGATCGGCGGCACCCTCGGCCGCGACAAGGAGGAGATGGCGGGCGTGCTGGCGATGACGGCGCCGCTATTGCCGGAGGAGGCGCCGAAGCACCTGCTCGGGATCGGCGAGGTAGACGACCTCCTCGGCGGCGTCGCCCTCGGCCTCGACGTCTTCGATTGCGCCGTCCCCACGCGCCTCGCCCGCCATGGCGTCGCCCTCGCCCCCTCGCCCGAGACCCGCTGGCGCCTCGACATGCGCAAGGGCAGATGGGTCGGCGACCGCGAACCGATGGTCGAGGGCTGCCCCTGCACCGCCTGCCAACGCCACGATCGCGACTACATCAGCTACCTATCGCGCGCCGAAGAGCTGACCGCAGTCCGCCTGATCGTCCTCCACAACCTCACCTACATGCGCGAACTGACGACCCACGCCCGCCGCGCCATCCAGGCAGGGACCTTCAACACCTACCGCGCCGCCATCCTGTCCGGCGCGACCCCTTGGACCGCCTGACCAGGAGGAGGCCGGTGGGGGTCCCTGGGTACTTGGCACGGAGACCGAGCGTTGCGGTCTTAGGCGCCAGCTATCCCCGATCCGACTCGGCGGAGGTGCTCCCAGGGACCCCCACCGGCCTCCTCCTCCCACACCGCGCTATTCAGTGTTTTCGCGAACCAGGTCCTTCACTTCTTCGACCACCTTGTCGATCGTGTCGCCGGCCACTCTTGAGACCTTGACGCCTGCTGCCTTGTCGGTCGTGACGATCACAGCCGTTGCCACCGCTGCCGCAACGAGTATTAGCGCCACCGCGGCGAGGACGAAGCGGGCGAAGCGGGAGAAGAAGCCCCGACGTGGAGGGGCGGCCACTCTGGGTGGAGAAGCTGGAGCTGGTGCGGGAGCGTGGCGTGGCTGCGGGCGCCGGGTCTGCGAGGGCGCCGGGCGGTACTCGGTCTGGGCGGTGTCGCGGCCCATGTGGCGGGTGGCGGCGGTATCGCCGCCGAGGACGCGGGTCGCCGAGGTGCCCTCTTCCAGCGGCAGCGTCACGTCGCCGCCTTCGAGCCCGAGGCGGAGGCCGGCGGCGAGCTCGTCGGCGCTCGCGTAGCGCCGGTTCGGGTCGCCCTCGAGCGCCCGCAGCACCGCCGCGCCGAGCGTCTCCGGCACCTCGCTGTTGTAGGTGTCGGGCGGCAGCGGCTTCTCGTTCTGCTGGCGCACCGCCAGCTCGGCCAGCGAGGAGCCCTCGTAGGGCAGGCGGCCGGTGAGGAACTGGTAGAGGACGACGCCGAGGGCGTAGACGTCGGTCGCCGGCGTCGCCTCCTCGCCGCGCACCTGCTCGGGCGCCAGGTAGGCGGCGGTGCCGACGACGGAGCCGACCTGGGTGATCCGCGTCTGCTCGATCGCCCGCGCGATCCCGAAGTCGGTCAGCTTGACGATCATCTCGCCGCCGCCGACCGGGCCGCCGACGACCATCAGGTTCCCCGGCTTGACGTCGCGGTGGATGATCCCGCGCCGGTGGGCATAGTCGAGCCCGGCGCAGGCCTGGATCCCGATCTCGGCGGCGACCTCCGGCTCGACCGGCCCCTGCCGCTGCAGGATCTGCGCCCCCGAGCGCCCCTCGACGTACTCCATGACGATGTAGTGCCGGCCTTCGTCGACGCCGGTGTCGTAGACCTGGACGATGTTGGGGTGGATCAGTTTCGCCACCGCCAGCGCCTCGCGGCGGAAGCGGGCGACGAAGCGCTCGTCGTCGGAGAGGTGCTCGGCCAGCACCTTCACCGCAACCGTCCGCTCGAGGATCCGGTCGGTCGCCTTCCAGACGTTCGACATCCCGCCGGTGCCGAGCTTCTCGGCGGTCTCGTAGCGCCCCGAGAGCGTGCCTCCGCCTGCCTCCATCATTCGACCCCCACGCTGGGACCTACACCGCCGCTGGACGGGGTTTCTTCTTCGGTTTCCGCGGGCGGTTCGCCGCCGCCGTTTTCTTCGCCTTTGCCGTTCGACTGCGGCGGCAGTTCAGGCCCTCCGCCTTCGGCCGGTTCTTCTTTTTCAGCCGGTTCTTTCTCTTCCTTTTCCGGCTTCTCCTTCTTCGGCTTCTTTTCGTCTTCCACTTCCGGTTCAACATTCGTTTCCAGCTCGGGTTCCGTTTCTTCGCTGGTCGTTTCTTCGTCGCAGCGGCCGACCACCACGCTCAGCCTTTCCGTCCCTTCCTGCAGCGCCGCCTTCAGCCTCAGGTCCACGCCTTCGAGTTCTTCGACCTCGGCGGTGACCGTGGCGACCGCGTTTTCGGCGCCGATGCAGTCTTCTTCGGCGGCCAGTTCCTCGACCTGGTTCAGGTTCGCTTCGATCTGGTCGGCGGTCGTTCCCGGCAGCAGGTCGGCGTCGCTGCCGCCGCCGCAGGAGGCGAGGCCCACGGCGCCGGCGGCGCCGAGCGCGAAAGCGAACAAAAGTGCGGCTAAACGGCCCATGATTCGAGTCTAGAGAAAGGCCGGGGCTCGATATTTGCCCTGCAATTTCCGCTCATCGGCCGACCTCCAGCCGCTCCGCCAGGACGTCGGGCAAACCGGCCTCGCGGATCGCCGCGGCGGCCGCCTCGATCTCGTAGGGGACGCGGTGGTAGGTGGCGAGCCAGCGCTCGGTGTCGAGCTCTAGCCAGGCGGCTCGCGGATCGCTGTCGCGGGGCTGGCCGACGCTGCCCGGGTTGAGCAGCCATTCGCCCTCCTCGATCTCGACCGCGTCGCCGTCGCTCGCCTGCGCGCCCTGCGCGTGGCCGCCGTGCCTGCCCGCCGCGCGGACGAAGAAGAGGGCGATGTGGGAGTGGCCGATCAGCCCCACCCGCTCCTCGGAGGCCTCGAAGCCGGCTTCGGCCTGGTCGCTGGAGAGGACGTACTCCCAGACCGGGTCCCGCGGCGAGGCGTGGAAGAGGCCGACGCCGTTCTGCGAGGCGGTCGGCTCGAGCGAGCGTAGGAACTCGAGCGTCTCCTCGCTGACGTTCGCGCGCGTCCATTCGACCGCCGCCGCGGCCGCCTCGGAGAAGGTCGGAGATGTCGAGCGCCCCCAGCAGCGCCAGGTCGTGGTTGCCGACCAGGCAGGTGCTGCAGCGCTCGCGGACGAGCGCCGTGCAGGCGTCGGGCTCGGCGCCGTAGCCGACCATGTCGCCGAGGCACCAGGTCTGCTCGACCCCGGCCTCCTCGGTCGCCGCGAGGACGGCTTCGAGGGCCTGCCGGTTGGAGTGGATATCGCTGAGGACGGCTACGCGCAAGACCGGGGAGGGTAACGCGGTATGGCCCCGGTCCATACGATTGGCCTGTGAGCGCCACCGATTCAGTCGCCGCCCTGCGGGGGGCGGTCGAAGCCGCCGCGCGCGCCCTGCGCGACGGCCAGCCGACCAAGCCGAGCCCGACCCTGGAGCGCCCGCCGAAGCCCGAGCTCGGCGACTACAGCTCCAACGCGGCGATGCTCCTGGCCGGCTCGCTGGGCGACAACCCGCGGGCGGTGGCGGAGCGGCTGCGGGGCGAGCTGGAGGCGAACCCCGAGCTTGCTCCCGACCTCGAGCGGATCGAGGTCGCCGGCCCCGGCTTCGTCAACTTCTTCCTCGCCGACTCCTGGTATCTGCGGGCGCTCGGCGATCTGCTGGCGGCGGGAGAGGATCTCGGCCCGAGCCCGGCCGAGAATCCGGAGAAGGTCCTGGTCGAGTTCGTCTCCGCCAACCCGACCGGGCCGATCCACGTCGGCACCGCCCGCAACGCCGCTTATGGGCGACTCCCTGGTGCGGCTGCTGGAGGCCGCCGGCCACGAGGTCGAGCGCGAGTACTACGTCAACGACGCCGGCAGCCAGATCGGCCGCTTCGCCGATTCGATCGCGGCGCGGATGGCGGGGCACGAGCCGCCCGAGGACGGCTACGCCGGCGCCTACGTCACCGAGATCGCCGAGCGGCTGCGGGGCCGAGGGGGTCGGCCCGGACGACCGCGAGGCGCTGGAGCGGCGCGGCATCGAGCTGATGCTGGAAGAGGTGCGCCAGACGCTGGAGCGCTTCGGCGTCCCTTCGACACCTGGTTCTCGGAGCGCAGCCTCTACGCCGAAGGCGAGGTCGAGGAAGCCCTGGCCGAGCTCGAGAAGCGCGGCCACACCTACCGCCACGAGGACGCGCTCTGGCTGCGCACGACCGACTTCGGCGACGACAAGGACCGGGTCCTGATCCGCTCCAACGGCGAGGCGACCTACCTGACGCCGGACATCGCCTACCACTGGGACAAGCTGCAGCGCGGCTTCGACCGCCTGATCGACGTCCTCGGCGCCGACCACCACGGCTACGTGGCGCGGGTCCGCGCCGCGATCGAGGCACTCGGCGCCGACCCCGAGCGCTTCGAGGCGCTGCTGATGAGCCTCGTCCACATCGTCGAAGGCGGCGAGCGGGTGCAGATGTCGAAGCGCAGCGGCGACTTCGTCACCCTCGACGAGCTGCTCGACGACATCGGCGTCGACGCGACCCGCTGGTTCATGCTCTGGCGCAGCCACGAGACGACCGTCGACATCGACCTCGGGCTGGCCCGCAGTCAGTCGAGCGAGAACCCCGTCTACTACGTCCAGTACGCGCACGCCCGCATCGCCAGCATCCTCCGCAAAGCGGGGGAGGGGGCGCAGCCGGAGGTCGCTGCCGGCACGGCCGAGCGCGGCCGCCGCTGGAGGACAGCGAGAAGGTTCTGGTCAAGCGCCTGCTGGAGTTCCCCGAAGAGGTGCGGGTGGCGGCGGCGCGGCGGGCCCCGCACCGGATCTGCGCCTACTCGACCGCGGTCGCGGCCGACTTCCACGCCTTCTACCGCGACTGCCAGGTGGTCGGCGCCGAGGGCGAAGGGGTCGAGGGCTCGCGGCTGGCGCTCTGCCTGGCGACGAAGCAGACGATCGCCGTCGCCCTCGGGTTGCTGGGGATCTCCGCGCCCGAGCGGATGTGATGCTGCGGGGCCGCTCCCGCATTCCCGTCCTCGCCGAGGTCACGGGACCCGCCGGGGACCGCGCCTGGGCGCTGCGGCGGGCTGATTTCGCCAGCCTGACCAGCTGCTGCCGCGGCTGGCCGAGCAGCGCGTGGTCGCGCTCGCCGGCGAGGGGGAGGCGACCGCGGTCGCGGCGATCGCCGCTGCCGCCGCGGCGTCGGCCTCGGGGCGCCGCACGATCATCGTCGACTGCGACCTCGGCCACCCGCGGCTGGCGGCCCACGTCGGCCTGGCGACGGCGCCCGGCCTGCACGAGTACCTGCGCTGGGAGGCCGAGCCACAGGCGGATCCTGCAGCCGGTGGTCCTGGCGGGCTCGGCGACGGCCGGCGCCGAGCGATCCGCTCGTCTGCGTCTGCGGCGGCCGCCCGGCGAGCGAAGCCGAGACCCTGCTCGGCCTGCAGAGCTTCGCCCACATGGTCGAGAAGCTCCGCACGGCCTACGAACTGACGCTGCTGCTGGCACCGCCGGTGGTCAGCGAACCGCCGGCCGCCGCCGCGGTCGCCGTTCAGGCCGACGCCGTCCTCGCCTCACTCCCCGAAGGACAGGCCCACCGCGACCTCCGCCGCGCCTTGCGCGCTCTGCCGTCACCCACCCTGGGCGCAATAGCCATCGCCCGCTGATTCACCTGTTCCTTTTCGTTGCTATTCGCCGATAAGGAACAGACGAACGGGTTCAGAGGTCGTAGCGGGCGAGGTCGGCGTCTAGCCGCTTGGAGTCCTCGTCGCTGGGGCCGGGGCCGGGGCTCGGCGAACCTCCGCCCGAGCCGCCGCGGCGCCAGCGCATGATCCCGGCCGCGAGCGCCGCCGCGGCGACGAGGAAGGCGACGATCGGGACCAGGTAGGCGGAGAGGCTGAAGCCGGAGCTGGGCGGCAGCGCCAGGACTTCGTCGCCGTACTCGGCGACGAGGGCGTCCTTGACCTGCTCTTCGCTGCGGCCTTCGGCGATCAGGCGGTTGATGAACGCCCTCTCGCGCTGGGCCTGCGGCGATTCGGCCAGCTGCAGCAGGGTGCCGCAGACGGGGCACATCACCTGCTTTTCGATTTCGGTGAGCGAGGCGCGGCCGTCGGCCGCGGCCACCGGCGCCAGCGCGGCCAGGGCGACGCCGAAGAGGAGGAAGAGCCGGCTCAAGATCCGCCCCCGGGCAGCAGCGGCGCGACTTCCTCGCGCAGCTTCTCCTCGCCGATCGGCCCGGCCACGACCAGCCTCACCTTGCCTTTGGGGTCGACGAGGAAGTTCTCCGGCACCCCGGTGGTCCCGTATTCGTCGGCGTTGTCGCCGTTGCCGTCGCGCAGCTGCGGGTAGGAGAGCCCGTAGCGCTCGACGAAGGCCCGCGCGTCGCCGCTCAGGTCCTGGGTGTCGATGCCGAGCACCGTGAACCTCGAGCTGCCGTGCTGCTTTTGGAATTCCTCCAGCGCCGGCGCCTCCGCCCGGCAGGGGATGCACCAGGAAGCCCAGAAGTTGACGAGCACCCACCTGCCCTCGTAGTCGGCAAGCGATTCGCTGCCGTCGCCTTCGAGCAGGGGGAGGGTGGTCGTCGGGACCGGGTCGCCCGGCTGCAGCCGCGAGGAGCCCTTGCTGGCGAGGCCGAAGACGAGCAGGCCGACGACGGCCAGCACGCCGATGATTGCGAGGGAGGAGCGGAGGCTCACGGGGAAGCGGACGTTACCGAGGAGCTCATGGGAGTCTCGGCCAGGACCGGCGACGCCACCCGGGGGTAACCAGTCTGTACAACTTGACCATGAGTCGCAACCAGCTGAGCTCGGCGCAGGAGGCCTACGACGCGTTTGCCCCGATCTACGAGGAGTTCACCGTCCGCAACGATCACGAGGCCTGGCTGGGAGGCGTGCTCCTTCCTCAACTCGATAGACGTGGGTTGGGGCCAGGGCGTGTCCTCGACGTCGGCTGTGGGACCGGCAAGGCCTTTGCGCCGCTGCTTGCCCGCGGCTGGGAGGTCTACGGATGCGACGTATCGGATCGGATGCTGGCAAAGGCCGCCGCAAAGCACCCGAACGTGTCTCTGCGCTGCGCTGATGCCACTGCCCTGCCCGCCTTTGGCTTCGACTTCGATCTCGTTCTCGCCCTGGGCGACGTCATCAATTATCTGGTCGAGGACGGTGATCTCGAGCAGTGCTTCAGCGGGGTAGGGCGGATCCTTGCTTCGGCGGGCTTCTTCCTCTTCGACAGCAACACGATCGGCCTGATGCGAGAGATGTTCAAGACCCCGGTGTCACACTGGATGTCCCAAACCGAGTGGAAGTGGTGCGGCAGGGGTAGCGAAATCGTCCCGGGCGGCACCTTCGAGGCCGAACTTTCGGGACAGGGGATCCAGTCCCATATCCATCGGCAGCGACACTGGCCCCCGGAGCAGGTGCAAGACGCGCTGACGGCCTCCGGCCTCGAGTGCATCGCGGTGCTGGGACAGCGGGAGGAAGGGGACGCGATTCTGCTCAGCGAGACCCTGGACGAAGATCGCGATCAGAAGGCGATCTACATCGCCGCCAGAGCCGAGAAATCGAAGCGGACGACGGGTCTCGAACCCGCGACCTCGAGCTTGGGAAGCTCGCGCTCTACCAGCTGAGCTACGTCCGCGCGGGCCGGATTCTACGCCGACCGCGTCCTCCGGCTTGATTTAGGGACGCAAAGGTGGTCGGCTAGGTCTGTCACCCGCCGAGAGGAGAAACCATGTACGCACGGGTTGCACGTTGGGAGAACGCGAGCGCGGAGGCCCTCGACCAGGCCGCCGCGGGGATTCGCGAGGACGCGGAGTCGGGGCCGCCGGAGGGGTTGCCGGCGAAGAAGCTGCTCCTGCTCCAGGACAGGGAGGGCGGTCGCTCGATGGCGATCACCCTCTACGAGACCGAGGACGACTACCGGCAGGGGGACGCGACGCTCAACTCGATGAGCCCGCCCGGCGACGGGATGGGTGAGCGGGTCGGCGTCGACAAATACGAGGTCGCGATCGAACTCGACGCGTGAAGGGACGCGTCTGGGTGTGGCTCAGGCCATCGCCCAGGCGCGCTCGACCTCCTTCGCAGGCTCGTCCCGCTCTGCGCCCGCAACGGCCGTAGCGGCCTCGGGCAGGCGGTAGAAGTGCTCGGTCGCGCCGCGCACCTGCCGCTCCCGCTCCAGTTCGATCAGGCCGGATTTCGCCAGCTCGGTGACGTGGTAGTTGGTGTTGCTGAGGGGGATCTGCAGCTCGCGGCTGAGATCGCTGGGGGAGAGGACGCGGCCGCCGTCGATGCCGAGGATTTCGAGGATCGAGACGCGCAGCGGATGGGCGGTCGCCCGCGCCAGCCGCTCCCAGTTCACGGGAAGCGCAGAACGGCCGTTGCCGTTGTGCCCATTTTGCGGCTGTTTTGCAGGGGAACCGCCGTTTTGTGGATGACCGTCGGGGGAGTGTCCGTTCTGGGTCGGCATGAAACGATATTACCCAAAAATATTGATTCAAGTCATTAATTTCGGGTAGTCTTTTCGTTGAGGATGCTTCTTGGGAGGAAAATTCCGATGCACGACAGCGCTGCGCGTCCGACGCAGTCTTCGGCTCTCTGCCTTTGCTTCTTCTTCGCCGGCGTCTCGCCGGCGAACGCCGACACCGGCGACATCATCGCCCCGAGCGACCTCACCCACCCCGTCGGTCGATTCCGGCTGGCAGGCGGGGACCTGCAAGGACGAACCGGTCGGCGAACCGTGCTCGATCGCCACTCCCAAGCTCTTCTTCGAAACCGCGGGCGGCGCACCCGAACTTCGGCTTCACCCAGTTCATCATCAAGAACGAACCGCCCGGCGAAACCCCGGTCGACGAACTGAAGACGGTTCGCGTCGACCTCCCGGTCGGGCTCAGCGTCAACCCCGGGGCGACCCCCCGCTGCAAACTCGCGACCTTCGAAGCCGGCGCCTCCGGCTGTCCGCCGCTCTCGGAAGTGGGCAAAAGCCAGGTCACGGTCTCGATGCCACCGCTGGGCACCCCTCGCCGCCGACCGCGCCGCTGACGGAAGTCCCCGTCTACAACGTCGAACCGAAACCGGGCGAGGCTGCCCGCTTCGGGCTCGAACTCGCCGGCAACGAAGTCTTCCTCGAAGGCGACGTCGCCTGGGACTCGAACTTCCACGAGGGCTTCACGATCCACGTGCCGGCGGCGCTGCCGGAAGACCTCGGCGGGCTTCTCGGCCTGCTCGGCGGTGAAAAAGGACTGATCCTCAAAAACCGGCTCGTCTTCGACGGCCGCGCCGGCGACGGGACCTTCCTGACGACGCCGACCACCTGCTTCGGCCCCGCTTACAAGGACGACTGGAAAGAGGGCGAAGCGCCCGGCGGGCCTTCCGGCACCACCTACTCGACCTTCCTCCGCGCCGATTCGGTCGGCAAACCGGACCCGAACTTCCCCGCCGGCTCCTCTTACTTCGAGTCGCCGATCCCGCCGAAATCCGAAACGGAAGGGCCCGGGACCTCGCCGAAAGACTGCGCCGCGATCCCCTACGAACCGCAGCTCGAAGTCGACCCCGGTACCGCCGAGGTCAACTCGCCGGCCGGCGGCGGAAGTCAACGTCGACGTCCCGCACTACAAGGAAGAAGACGGCCAGGACAGCTCCGCACACCCGCACGGGCGACGGTGATGCTGCCGCAGGGGATGGGCCTCAACCCCTCCGCCGCCAACGGCCTGCAGACCTGCACCGACGAGCAGTTCGGCAAGGGGACCAGGAACCCGGTCGCCTGCCCGGCGGAGTCGGTCGTCGGACGGGCGCGGATCGAATCGCCGCCGCTGATCGACCAGCTGAACCCGCAGCCCGAAGAAGTCCTCGAAGGCAACGTCTACGCCGGCAAGCAGCTGAGCCGCGACCCGACCTCCGGCGACGAGTACCGGATCTTCATCGAGGCGAAGTCCGACCGCTACGGGATTTCGGTGCGCCTGGTCGGCAACGTCCGCGCCGACCCGGTGACCGGGCAGCTGAGCACGACGATCTCCGAAACCCCGCAGGTGCCCTTCACCTCGTTCGACCTCGCCTTCGACGGCGGCGCCCGCGCGGTCCTCAGCAGCCCGCCGACCTGCGGGCCGAACCAAGCCGACGCGCTGATGACGCCCTGGTCGGGCAACCCGCCGGTCAGCACCGGCAGCAGCTTCGACCTGACCGGCGCGCCCGGCGGCGGCAAATGCGCGAAAACGATGGCCGAGCGGCCCTTCGGCCCTGTCTTCGGGGCGGGCCCGGAAAGCTCCAAGGCCGGCGCCTTCAGCCCGGTCTCGATTGCGGATCGCCCGCGGGCGACGGCCAGCAGGAGCTGAAGGGCGCCGACATCGTCCTGCCGCCGGGGATGACCGGCAAGCTGCGCGGCATCCCGTACTGCCCGGAGGCGGCGCTGGCGGCGGCCGCCGGCCGCGCCGGCGCGGAGGAGAAGGCGAGCTCGAGCTGCCCGGCGGAGAGCCAGGTCGGCAGCGCCACGGTCGCCGCCGGCACCGGCTCCGCCCCGCTCGAGATCGACGGCAAGGTCTTCCTCTCAGGCCCCTACCACGGGGCCCCTCTCTCCCTATCAGTGGTCACCCCCGCCACGGCCGGGCCTTATGACCTCGGCACGGTCGTGGTGAGGGTGGCGCTGTTCGTCGATCCCGACACGGCGCAGATCCACGCCGTCTCCGACCCGATCCCCCACGTCTTCGGCGGCACCCTGCTCAGCATCCGCTCGGTGGAGATGAGGATGGACCGGCCGAACTTCACCCTCAACCCGACCAGCTGCGACCCGTTCGCGACCAGCGGCTCGCTGGCCGGCGGCGGCGGCGACCCGAACAACCCCGCCGACTTCAGCGCCTTCGGGGTCAGCGTCCCCTTCCAGGCGAGCGACTGCGGCGCCCTCGGCTTCAAGCCGAAGCTGTTCACGAAGCTGATCGGCGGCCGCAAAGCGCTGCGCCGCAACGGGCACCCGGCCTTCCGGGCAACGCTCGTGGCGAGGGGGGGCGACGCCAACATCAAACGGGCGGCGCTGGTCCTGCCGCACTCGCAGTTCCTCGACCAGAGCCACATCGGGACGATCTGCACGCGGGTCCAGCTCGCCGCCTCCGATTGCCCCGCCCGCTCCATATATGGATACGCCCGCGCCCAGTCGCCGCTGCTCGACGACGAAGTGGCGGGGCCGGTCTACCTCGTCGCCTCCGACCACGAACTGCCGGACCTGCTGGCCGACCTGCACGGGCAGGTGAACGTGCGGCTGCGCGGGGTGATCAGCTCGGTCAAGGAGCGGATGAAGACCGTCTTCTACCCGGTCCCCGACGTCCCGGTGAGCAAGTTCAGGATCAACATGAAGGGCGGCAAGAAAGGGTTGCTGGTCAACTCGCGCAACCTCTGCAAGCACCCCAACCGCTCCTTCCTCAACTTCAAGGCCCAGAACGGCAAGCGCCTGAAGGTGAAGAAGCTGCCGCTGCGGACGCCCGGCTGCAAGAAGCACAAGCGCAAGCACAAGAAGCGCTAACGGATTAACGGTCTGTCCAGCTGGGTATCGGCCTCGCCACATGAGGAAACCAGTCGCGCACATACTCAGCTTCGCCGTCTTCCTGGGGCTGCTCGCCGCGCCCGCGCCCGCCGCGGCCGACACCGGCGACATCATCGCCCCCCAGCACAATCCGCCGACCGCCGCCGACGGCTGGCAGGCGGGGACCTGCATCACCGACCTCCCCGAATGCACGCCGGAAACGCCGGGCCTGTTCTACACCCAGGCCGCTGGGCACCCGAATGTCGGCATCACCCAGTTCATCGTCAAGAACGAACCGTTCCTCGGGCTGCCGGGGACCCAGCAGCCGGTCGGAGTCCTGAAGACCCTCCGGGTCGAGCTGCCGGTCGGCCTCAGCGTCAACCCGCAGGCGACTCAGCAGTGCGAGCTGGCGAGCTTCCAGGCCGAACAGTGCGCGGTCAGCGCCCCGGGCTCACTGGTCGGCACCAGCGCCGTGACCGCGGCGGAACTGGGTGTTCCCGTCGGCCCGCTCGACGGCCTGACGAAAGTGCCCGTCTACAACCTGGTGCCGAAGGAGGGGCAGCCGGCCCGCTTCGGCTTCCGCATCCTCAGCAACGAAGTCTTCCTCGAAGCCGACGTCGACTGGTCGGGCGACTACCACGAGGGGTTCACGATCGCGGTCCCGGAATCGCCGATCGGCAGGATCCTCAAGAACCGGCTGGTCTTCGACGGCACGCGCCGGCAACGGAACCTTCCTGACGCTCCCGAGCACCTGCTTCGACCCCGCCCAGCCCGGCTTCGAGCACGTCTACTCGACCCTGCTGCGCGCCGACTCGAAGGAGAACCCCAACCCGACCTTCCCCGACGGCTCGTCCTTCTTCGAGGCGGCCCTGCCGCCGGGGGTGAGGCCGACCGGCTGCGACAAAGTGCCGTTCGAGCCGACCACCTCTGTCGACCCCGGCACCGATCGCGTGGATTCCCCGAGCGGGCCGCTGGTCGAGGTCAAGGTTCCGTTCGAGGCATCCGGGACGGCGATCGCCAACTCCAACGTCAAGGACGCCGTCGTCACCATGGCGCGCGGGATGGGATTGAACCCGGCCGCCGCGCCCGGCCTGGAGATGTGCGCGGACGAGCAGTTCGGCAAGGGCACCCGCAACCCGGTCGCCTGCCCGGAGAAGTCCAAGATCGGCAGCGCCGCGATCGAAACGCCGCCGCTGCCGGCGGGCGCGCTCACCGGCACCGTCTACCTCGGCAAGCAGCTGAACCGCGACCCGTCATCCGGCGACCTCTACCGGATCTTCCTCAACGTGAGTCTCGAGCCGCTACGGGGTCGACGTGCGGCTGATCGGCAACGTCAAGGCCGACCCGGCGACCGGGCAGCTGACCACCGTCTTCAAGGAAAACCCGCAGCTGCCGTTCACGTCGGTGAAGCTCGACTTCGACGACGCCAAGGGCCTGCTGACGAGCCCGCCGACCTGCGGGCCGAACGCCGCCACCCACGCGATGACGGCGTGGTCGGGGACTCCCGACGGCGGTCCCCAGGAAGGGGGCTTCACCCTCACCTCCGCACCCGGCGGTGGCAAGTGCGCGAAAACGATGGCCGAGCGGCCGTTCGCGCCCGGCTTCCGCGCCGCCCCGAAATCCGACAGGGCCAAGACCTTCACCTCGTTTGCCGTCCAGATCAACCGTCCGCAGGGGCAGCAGGAGCTGAAAGGGGTCGAATCTGCTGCTGCCGGAAGGGGCGACCGCGAAGCTCAAAGGCGTTCCCTACTGCCCGCCCGACGCGATCGAGAAGACCGCGGAACCGCTCCGGCGCGGCCGAGCGGAAAAACGCCGTCTGCCCGCAGGAGAGCAGGATCGGTCGCGCTGTCGTCCACGCCGGCACGGGTCAGGACCCGCTCAAGGTCGAGGGCGACGTCTACCTCGCCGGTCGCTACAAGGGCGCGCCGGTCTCGATCGTCGTCGTCACCCCGGCGATCGCCGGGCCCTTCGACCTCGGCAACGTCGTCGTCCGGGTGCCGCTCCTCCTCGACCCGGAGACCGCGCAGATCCACCCGCGGACGAATGCCATCCCCGACGTCTTCGGAGGCGCCAAGCTCGACATCCGCTCGGTCTTCGTCAACGTCAACCGCAAAGGCTTCACCCTGACCGGCACCAACTGCCGCAAAGAAGCGACGGCGGGGACGATCGCCGGCGGCGGCGGCAACCCGCTCGACCCCGGCGCCTACTCGGCCTTCAAGGTCTCCGAGCCCGCCAGGGGGACCGGCTGCCGCAAGCTGAAGTTCCGCCCGAAGCTGAACGTGAGGTTGTTCGGCAAGACCCAGCGGGCCAAGCACCCGAAACTGCGGGCGGTCCTGAAGGCGCGCGGCAAGGACGCCAACATCCGCAAGGCCTCGGTGGCGCTGCCGCACGCGCTCTTCCTCGACCAGGCGAGCCTGGCGAAGGTCTGCACCCGGGTCCAGTTCGCCGCCGGCAAGTGCCCGAAGAAGTCGATCTACGGCCATGCCAAGGCGTTCACGCCGCTGCTCGGGCAAACCGCTGAAGGGGCCGGTCTACCTGCGGTCCTCCGACAACACGCTGCCGGACCTGGTCGCCCACCTGAGGGGCCAGGTCGACATCGACCTCGTCGGCCGCATCGATGCCTTCAAGGGCGGCATCCGCACCACCTTCCGCCGCGTGCCCGACGTGCCGGTGAAGAAGTTCGTGATGACCCTGCCGGGCGGCAAGAAGGGCCTCCTGGTCAACTCGGTCAACCTCTGCCAGAAACCGGTGAAGGCGATCATCCGCCTGAAGGCTCAGAACGGCAAGAAGCTGAATCGCAAGCCGAAGCTGCGGACGCCGTGCAAGGGGAAGGGTCGCAAGCGGTAGATCCGCCGGTACCCGAGGGTGCCGAGCCCGCCTTACACGAAATGGTGTCATTTCACCGTTTCGTGACATGTCACTGTTTGGTGTCACGGTTACCCGGGTAGTAACACCCCTGGGTACTTGAAAGACTCGGGTTGATCTGTAATGTCTTTCGCGGGAGAGATGTTCTTGGGCGCTACAGGGGGCGTCCTCGTTAAGGGAAAAACGAGGAGGGAAATTGATGGCAAAGCGCTCAGTCGCATTGCTTTTAGTGTGTCTTGGGGTCCTGCTTGTACTGCCTGCATTGGCGGCGGCGGACACCGGAGATGTGATCGAACCGCAGCACGAACCGCCGACGGCGGCAGACGGCTGGCAGTCGGGGACCTGCTACGAAAACCAGGTGGGAGAAGTGCCGGAAACGCCGATTCCCACCAAACCGGCAGATGTCAGCAAATCGTTCTGCTCTCCCACCACGCCAGAAATCTTCTACACGCAGGCCGGAGGCCATCCTCCAATCGGTTTCGATCAGTACATCGTCAGGCACGAAACGAAAGTTCCCGGTGTAATCGAACCCTTGATCGAGGACCCTTCGGATCCGCTTCCGTTCGAAGACCGGGTGCTGAAAACCGAGCGAGTCGACCTGCCGCCGGGCTTCACCGAGAATCCCCAGAGCAGCCCCCAGTGCTCGCAGGCTGACTTCGAAGCGATCGGCGAAATCCCGGGTTCGGGGGGCAAAATCGGCCACGTCCCGACCTGCGCGGAAGACACGATCGTCGGACCGCGAGGAAGTGTGGCTTGTCGTCAACACCGAAAACGCGGTGCCGGTCCCCGGAGGCGACCCCGTCACCGGTCCCTTCCTGCCGAAAGGGTACGTGCTGACGCCGGATCCGGCAAAAGGCACCCGGGTCGCCGTCTACAACCTGGAACCGAACGAAGGCGAACCGGCTCGACTCGGCTTCTACATCGCTTTCAGCAAAAAGGTCGAACTGAAAGGCGACGTTGCCTGGGAGAGCGACTTCCACGAGTACTTCACGATCTCGCTGCCGGACCCCTCGATCGGGTTCTCGACCCTGAGAAGCCGGCTGATCGCGTTCGGCCAGTCCGGGGACGGGACCCACATCACGACGCCGACCACCTGCTTCGATCCGAACCAGTGGCCGCACCTCTACTCGACCTGGTTCCGGGGGGAGTCCTTCGGCGAACCGAACCCGACCTTCCCAGAAGGCTCGGAAGCCTTCGAGGGGAAGCTGCCGCCGGGGGTGGCTCCGACGGGCTGCGATCGCGTTCCTTTCGATCCGGGGCTCAACGTCGACCCGGGAACGAACGCCGTCGACTCGCCTGCCCCGGCGACCGTGACGACCACGCTTCCCTTCGACCCTGCGAAAGAAGGCGGCGAAGTGGAAGAAGTCGATCCCGCCGCGACGGAGGTTCCGGACCGGTTTGACGGGATCTCACAGTCACACGTCCGCAAAGCGGAAGTGGTGCTGCCGCAGGGTATGGGGATCAACCCCTCGGGTGCCCAAGGCCTCGTGGCCTGCACGGACGATCAGTTCAAGAAGGGCCAGCGGGTCTTCGACAACGAGTGTCCCGCGGCCTCGGATATCGGCAGCGTCGAAGTCGTGTCGCCGCCGCTGTCGGAGCCCTTGGTCGGCGACGTCTACGTCGGCACCCAGAACAGCCGTGACCCGGAATCGGGCGATCAGTTCCGGATCCTGCTCGAAGCCAAGAGCGAGCACGAGGACATCAACGCCCGCTTGGTCGGCCGCATCGTGGCGAACAAGACGACCGGCGACCTGACGGCGGTTCTCAACGACAAGCTGGTCAACCAGTTCGGCGGCGAACTGCCCGAAGGGCTGCCCCAGGTTCCGTTCGAATCGATCAAGGTCCATATCGACGGGGCGAAACACGTGCTGACCAGCCCGCCGATCTGCTCGGCCGAGCGAGACCAGCCGGTTCGAACCGTGGGCGCGACCCGGACGAACAGAAGCCGGTCAGCTCCTGGTCACCCTGACCGCGACCCGAGCGGCGGCGCCTGCCCGACAACGCTGGCGGAGCGGAAGTTCGCGCCTGAAGCTACAAGGCCGCGACGAACGAGACCAAGGCCGGCGCCTACAGCCCGTTCCAGGTCAAGTCGCGCGTCGGGACGGCGAGCAGGAGCTGAAGGTCGTCAACGTCACCCTGCCCAAGGGCCTGACCGGCAAGCTCGCCGGCATCCCCTACTGCTCCGAGGCTGCGATCGCCGCGGCCGCCGGGCGCAGCGGCAAGGACGGAGCGGGCGAGTCCGAGCTGCCCGCGCCAGCAGAGCGGACCGGCGAGGGTGCTGACCGGTCCGGCAGCGGCGCCGACCCGTTCGAGCTCGGGCGGCAAGGCCTATCTGGCGGGTCCCTACAAGGGGGCGCCGCTCTCGCTGGTCGATGATCACGCCGGCGGTCGCCGGCCCGTACGACCTCGGCACCGTCGTCGTCCGGGTGCGCGCTCAACGTCGATCCCGGAAACGGCTCAGGTCACGCGCGGTCTCCGATGTCGATCCCGGACGTCTTCGGCGGGGTCAAGCTGGACATCCGCTCGATCGACGTCAACCTCGATCGCAGAGGAGTTCATGCTCAACCCGACGAACTGTGACGCCGGAGGCAGCGCAGCGGGACGATCAGCGGCGGCGGGGCCGATCCGGCCAATCCGGCCGCGTTCAGCTCCTACGCAGTCAGCGCTCCGTTCCGGCGACCGGCTGCAACAAGCCTCGAGCTTCAAGCCGAAGCTGTCGATCCGGCTCTACGGTCGCGACCAAGCGGGCAAGAACCCGCGCATCCGGGCGATCGCTGAAGCCCGCAACGGCGATGCCAACATCGGCCGCACGGCGTTGACGATGCCGCACTCGCTGTTCCTCGATCAGGGCCACATCGGCACGGTGTGCACGAGGGTCCAGCTGGCCGCGCAGAAGTGCCCGAAGGCCTCGATCTACGGGCACGCGAGAGGCGAAGTCGCCGCTGCTCGACGAGAAGCTGAGCGGCCGGTGTACCTGGTCTCCTCCAACGACAAGTTGCCGAACCTGGTCGCCGACCTGCGCGGCCAGGTGAACATCCAGCTGCGCGGCGTCATCGGCTCCAAGAGTGGAGGGCTGAAGACCGTCTTCCACGACGTGCCGGACGTGCCGGTGAGGAAGTTCATCCTCAACATGAAGGGCGGCAAGAAGAGCCTGCTGGTCAACTCGACCAACACCTGCGAGAAGAAGCAGCGGGCGGTCCTGAACATCAAGGGCCAGAACGGCAAGAAGGTCAAGAACAACAAGTTCAGGCTGAACATCAGCTCCTGCGGCAAGAAGTCGAGCAAGAAGAAGTAGCGCTCTCAGCACGTCGCCGGCACCGGCGCGGATGGCGCAATAGCCTCCGCGCCGGTGCCTCCGACGCTCTCCGTCCTGATCGTCGCCTGGAACAGCCGCGACGAGCTGGCCAGGACCCTGCCGGCACTGCTGCCGGAGCTGGGCGAGGGCGACGAGCTGATCGTCGTCGACAACGACTCCGGCGACGGCACGCGCCGAGGCGGTGCGGGAGCTGGCGCCGCGGCAACGGCTCGTCGAGACCGGCGCCAACCTCGGCTTCGCCGGCCGGCTGCAACGCCGGCGCCGCGGCGGCCGGCGGCGAGCTGCTGGTCATCCTCAACCCCGACGCCGCGCCGCTGCCCGGCTTCGGCGAGGCGATCCGCCGGCCCTGGCTGCGAGGGTCGCGGCTGGGCCGCCTGGCAGGCGCTGGTCGCCGACGCGCGGCGGGACCGCGGATCAACTCGGCCGGCAACCCGATCCACTTCACCGGCATCGTCTGGGCCGGGGGCCACGGCGAGCCGCTCGCGGCGGCGCCGCCGGCCGGCGAGGTCACGGCCTCTCCGGCGCCTGCCTGGCGATCCCGCTGCGCGACCTGGCGCGAGGTCGGCGGCTTCCCGGCCGAGTTCTTCCTCTACCACGAGGACGTCGACCTCTCGCTGCGGCTGCGGCTGCGCGGCGGGCACGCTCGGGATCGAGCCGCGCGGCGGTGGTCGACCACGACTACGAGTTCGGCGCCAGCGAGCACAAGTGGCGCTGGCTCGAGCGCAACCGCCTCGCCTTCCTCGTCCGCACCTACCCGGCCTCGCTGCTGGTCGCTGCTGGCGCCGGCCCTGCTGGCGACCGAGCTGGCGCTGCTCGCCGTCTCCGCCGCCGGCGGCTGGGGGCGGCAGAAGCTGCGCGGCCAACTGGGAATTCCTGCGCTGGCTGCCGCGCCTGCTGCGCGAGCGCCGCGCGGTCCAGGCGACCGCGCACGGTCGGCGCCGCCGAGTTCGCCTCCTGGCTGACCCCCGACCTCGACTCCCCCTTCATCTCTCCCGCCGCCCGCTCACTGCCCGCCCGCCTCAGTCCTGCGCGCCTACTGGCGGCTGGTCCGCCTCCTGCTCCCGTAGCGATCTTCGCCCCACCCGGCTGGGGCGAAATCGGATGCGTTAGGTCGGCTGGCTGGTCGGCCGGATCAGGATCTCGTTGACGTCGACGCCTCGGCCGCTGCTCGAGCGCGTACATCACCGCGCTGTGGCGATGTCGTCGTCGCGCAGCGCCCACTCGCCGGGGCGGTTGTCGAAGAAGGCGGTGTCGACCATCCCCGGCTCGATCAGGGTCACCTGGATCGCCGTGTTCTCGTGCATCTGGCGCAGCTCCGCGCGCAGCGACTCGCCGATCGCGGTCGCCGCCCACTTGGTCGCCGAGTAGAGCGAGCCCGGCAGCGCCCGCCGTCCGGCGATCGAGCTGGTGATGAGGAAGTGGCCGTCGCCGCGCTCGAGCAGGTGGGGGAGGGTGGCGCGGATCGTCAGCGCCGCCCCGTAGACGTTGGTCAGGACCATCGAGCGCCAGTGCTCGGGCGACTCCTCGAGGAAGCCGCGGGTCGGCGCCGAAGCCGGCGTTGGCGAAGACGGCGTCGATGCGGCCGAAGCGCTCCAGCGCCGCCGCGGCCATCGCCTCGACCTGGTCCCACTCGGTGACGTCGCAGCGCACGGCCAGCGCCCGCTCCTCGCCGCCGAGCTCCGTCGGCCAGCGCCTCCAGCTCCTCCAGCCGCCGCGCCGCCAGCACCAGCCGGTAGCTGCCCGGCCGCCGCGCGGGCGGTGGCGGCGCCGATGCCGCTGCTGGCGCCGGTGATCAGCAGGACGGGGTCGTCGGCCATCGGCCGCATTCTCCCAGCTTGCGATAATCCGCCGGCCTCGTGGACCCTCAGCGCAAGCGCAAGATCCGCCTCGTGGTCGCGCTCAGCGTCGCCGTGCTGCTCGCGGTGGCCCTGATCTACACCTCGTTCTCGGCCTCGACCGAGGCGAAGGAGCCCTCGCAGCTGCTCACCGCCGCCCCCGGCACCAGCTACGAGATGACCGGCAGGGTCGTCAAGGGCTCGGTCCAGCACGAGGGCGACGGCATCGCCTTCCGCGTCGTCGACCGCGACGGCAAGGGCCAGGCGCTGCCGGTCACCTACACGGGCACCGTCCCGGACCCCTTCCGCGGCGGCCGCGAGATCGTCCTCACCGGCGCGCATCGCAGGGCGGCACCTTCGTCGGCGAGCCGGAAACCCTGATCACCAAGTGCCCGTCGAAGTTCACGACCAAGAGCGATGTCTAGCCTCGGCAGCGCGCTGCTGGCGCTGGCCTTCCTCGCCGCCATCGCCGCCGCGGCCCTCGCCCTCGCCGGGCGCAACGGCGACCGACGCTGCGTCGACCTCTCGCGCCGCGCCGTCTACGCCTTCTGCGGCCTCGCTCACCGCCTGCGTCGTGATCATCGAGATCGCCTTCGCCGGCAACGACTTCTCCTTCAACATCGTCGCCGAGCACTCCTCGATCGAGACGCCGGCCTTCTACAAGCTGGCGGCGATGTGGTCGAGCCAGGAGGGCTCGCTGCTGCTCTGGGCCTGGGTGCTCTCGATCGCCTCCAGCGCCGCCCTCTACGCGACCCGGGACAAGCTGCGCGAGCTCGTCCCCTGGGCGACCGCGGTGATGATGGGCGTCGCCGCCTTCTTCACCGGCCTGATGCTGTTCGCGCCCGACGTCAACCCCTTCGCCGCCAGCCCCGGCCCGACGCCGGCCGACGGCATCGGCCTCAACCCGCTGCTGCAGCACCCGAGCATGATGATCCACCCGCCGATGCTCTACTCGGGCTACGTCTCGCTCACCGTGCCCTTCGCCTTCGCGATCGGCGCCCTCGTCACCCGCCGCCTCGACGCCGAATGGATCCGCTCCACCCGCCGCTTCGCCCTGATCGCCTGGGCCTTCCTCGGCTTCGGCCTCCTGCTCGGCGCCCGCTGGTCCTACACCGAGCTCGGCTGGGGCGGCTACTGGGCCTGGGACCCGGTCGAGAACGCGGCGCTGATGCCGTGGCTGATCGGTCACCGCCTTCCTGCACTCGATCATGGTCCAGGAGAAGCGGGGGATGCTGAAGGTCTGGAACGCCTGCCTGATCGTCGGCACCTTCTCGCTGGCCCTGCTCGGCACCTTCCTGGTCCGCTCCGGCGTGCTGCAGTCGATCCACGCCTTCGGCGACAACACCGTCGGCCCCTACATCCTCGGCCTGATCGGGGTCGTCCTGATCGGCTCGACGGCGCTGATCGTCTCCCGCCTCGACGACCTGCGCTCGGAGAAGCGGATCGACTCGCTGGTCTCGCGCGAGGCGGTCTTCCTCGTCAACAACCTGCTGCTGGTCGGCGCTGACCGCGGTCGATCTTCTGGGGCACCTTCTTCCCGCTGATCTCCGAGCTCTTCACCGGCGAGAAGGCCTCGCTGGCGGCGCCCTGGTTCGACCGCTACACGACGCCGCTGGCGATCCTGCTCGTCCTCTTCACCGGGATCGGGCCGCTGCTGGCCTGGCGCCGGGTCAGCTGGGCGTCGGCGAAGCGCGTCTTCCGGCTGCCGCTGGCGGTCGCCGCCGTCGTCGCCGTCGCGCTGGTCGCTGCTTCACCGACGCCGCGCAGCAAGCCCTGGGCCTTCGCCCTCTTCGTCTTCGCCGCCTTCGCCCTCGCCGGCCTGGGGCAGGAGTTCTGGAACGGGGCCGCGGCCCGGCGCAGGCTCGCCGGCGGCTCGATGCCGGCGGCGCTGGTCGGCGTCGTCTCCCGCAACCGCCGCCGCTACGGCGGCTACATCGTCCACGTCGGCATCGCCGTCCTGCTGATCGGGATCGCCGCCTCCTCCAGCTTCCAGACCAACCGCGACGTCAGCCTGAAGCCGGGGGAGAGCACGCGTCGTCGACGGCCGCGACGATCACCTACGTGAAGCCGACCGTCGCCGTCGACAGCGAGACGTTCACCTTCGGCGCGGTGCTGCGCGTCGAAGAAGACGGCAAGGTGGTCGGCGACCCTGCGCCCGAGCCGGCGCTTCTTCCGCCCGACCGGGCAGGAAGTCGGGGACGATCGGCAGCTTCTTCGCGGGCGAGGCGACCAGCGAGGTCGGCCTCAGCGCCGGCCTCTGGCACGACCTCTGGATCGCCGAGCAGCCGAACATCGCCGCCGTCCAGCGGCGGGTGCGGGCGGCCGACAAGGGCTTCCAGGCCTGCGTCCGCGGGGCGCCCGGGATCGCCGCCGGAGTGCAAAGCGCTGGGGGCGCTGATGCGGGCGGCGGCGGCCAACCCGCAGCCTGCGGCCGGCGGCGCTGACCCAGATCGCCCAGCTGCAGTCGCTGGCCGCCAGGAACGTCGCCCGGAGCTACCTCGACGACGGCGCCGCCGTCGACCTTCAAGGTGATCGTCAACCCGCTCGTCACCTGGATGTGGATCGGCGGGCTGATCGCCCTCGCCGGCGCCCTGATCGCGCTCTGGCCGACCCGCGGCGCGCCGCCGCGGCGCCCTCGTCCGCACCGAGGCCGACGCGCGCAAGGAAGCCAAGTACCGCGAGATCCGCGACGCCGAGCTCGACCACGCCGCCGGCAAGCTCTCCGACGAGGACTTCGCCCTGCTCGACGCCGAGCTGCGCGAGAGGCGATCGAGATCCTCGACGGGGTCGGGAACGGCAACGGCAACGGGGCGCACCCCCGCGAGCCGGAAAAAGCCGCGCGGAGCTAGAATTCCACGCTCGTGTACACGTTCTTCTCCGTCCTCCAGGTGATCATCGCCATCGTCCTGATCTTCCTGGTGCTCCTGCACTCGGGGAAAGACGCGGGCCTCTCCGGCGCCTTCGGCATCGGCGGCGGCGGCAGCTCGCTCGGCGGCGGCTCGATGGTGGAGACGCAACCTCGACCGGCGCGACGATCTTCTTCGCCATCCTCTTCGTCCTGAACACGTTCCTGCTGCTGAAGATCTGATCTCGGTTACCCCGACTCGGCATGGCTGAGCAGGGGGGCGACTGAAGAGTTTGAGCCGCAAGCCCGTGAGGGCGAGCACATCGCTCCAAGTGCACGTGCAGTCGGCAAGGCCTCCTTTCCTCAGCGGTGCGCCTTTTACCCCCTATAGCGAGCAAAAGGCGCACCGCTGGGGCCCAGCACAGACACGAGCAAGCTAGATGTAGCTCCCCTTGACAAATTGGGGATCTGTGTAAAACTCACGGACGAACTGGGGGCGATTGACAAGGAGGAGCCATGGAGGCGCACGCGGAGCACGTTCATCACCATCACCACGACGACGTCGAGGTCAACCCGGCGGAGCTGGACCGACGCCAAGCGCTACGCCTGGCTGCTCGGGATCGTCGTTCCGCTTGCTCCCTTCTTCGCCTGGGGCTACTGGTCGCTGACCGGCTTCGGCGCCTTCTGGTTGCTCGGCCCGGTTCTCGTCTTCGTCGTCTTCCCGATCCTCGACATCGGCGATCGGCAGTGGACCCACCAACCCGCCCGACAGCGTCCTCAAGTGGCTCGAGCAGGACCGCTACTACCGCTGGTGCACCTACGTCTTCATCCCGATCCAGTACGCGGGGCTGGTCTTCGCCTGCTGGCTCTGGTCCAGCGGCGACCTCTCGATCGCTCGAATCGTCGGCCTCGCCCTGACGATGGGGGTCGTCGGCGGGATCGCGATCAACACCGCCCACGAGCTCGGCCACAAGCGCGCCACCTCGGAGAAGTGGCTGAGCCGCGTCGCCCTCGCCCAGACCGGCTACGGGCACTTCTTCATCGAGCACAACCGCGGCCACCACGTCCGCGTCGCCACCCCCGAGGACCCCGCCAGCTCCCGCCTCGGGGAGAGCTTCTGGGCCTTCCTGCCGCGCACCGTCGTCGGCAGCGTCCGCTCGGCCTGGGAGATCGAGACCGCCCGCCTCGACCGCGCTGGGCAAGTCGCACTGGGGAATCGCACAACGACATCCTCGGTGCCTGGGCGATGACGATCGTGCTGTTCGCCGCGCTGGCGATCGGTCTTCGGCCGCGATCGTCCTGCCCTACCTGCTGGTCCAGGCGGTGCTCGGGTTCTCGCTGCTGGAGGTCGTCAACTACCTCGAGCACTACGGCCTGCTGCGCCAGAAACGCGAGGACGGCCGCTACGAGCGCTGCCTGCCCGAGCACAGCTGGAACAGCAACAACGTCGCCTCCAACGTCCTCCTCTACCACCTGCAGCGCCACTCCGACCACCACGCCAACCCGACCCGCCGCTACCAGGCGCTGCGCCACGTCGACGAGGCGCCGCAGCTGCCCACCGGCTACGCGGGGATGATCGTCCTCGCCTGGTTCCCGCCGCTCTGGCGCCGGGTGATGGACCCGCGCCTGCTCGAGCACTACGGCGGCGACGTCACCCGCTGCCAACATCCAGCCGCGCCGGCTCGGCCGGGTGCTGGAGCGCTACGGGCGGACCGCGTGAGCGCCTGGCGCTGCCCCAGCTGCGGCTACGTCTACGACGAGCAGGCGGGCCACCCCCGCGAGGGCTTTCCCGCCGGGACCCCGTGGAGCGAGGTGCCGGACGACTGGGCCTGCCCGGACTGCGGCGTCCGCGACAAGGTCGACTTCGAGCCGGTCGCAGCCGACGCCTGACCACCGCCGCTTGCGACGATAAGGGCGTGTCGAACGGGAGGACCCCATACCAGGAGGCGGCGCGGGAGCTGCTGCGGCAGACCCTGTTCGACGCCGCCCGCGAGCAGCTGGGGCAGCAGCCCTGGTCGGAGATCACGATGGCGGACATCGCCAGCGGCGCCGGGGTCAGCCGCCAGACCCTCTACAACGAGTTCGGCAACCGCAACGAGTTCGGCTTCGCCTTCGTCATCCACGAGGCGGAACGGTTCATGGACGACGTCGAAAGGGCGGTGCTGGAGCATCGCGACGACCCCCGTGCCGCGATCCTGGCGGCGCTCGAGCACTTCCTCCGCACCGCCGCCGAGGACCCGCTGATCAGCATCCTGCTCTCCGACGACGGCACCGGCGGCATGCTGCCCTTCGTCACCACCCAGGGCCTGCCCGTGGTCCAGTGGGCGGCCTCGCGGCTGACGGCGGTGATCGAGGATGGCTGGCCGGAGGCGCCCGAGGACCACGTGAAGATGCTGGCCGAGAGCCTGGTGCGGCTGTCGATCAGCTACATGACGACGCCGGGAGACTCCGCCGAGGACGCCGCCAAGAAAGTCGCCGAGCTGCTCGGCCCGTTCATCGACAAGGCCCTGGGGTCCTCCGGCGATGCTCTCGCCGAAGCTTGATTCGCTGGGGGTGCGTCCCCTCGAAAGCGGGGACGCGCGGGAGCTCTACGCGCTGATCGAGGCAAACCGCGAGCGCCTGGCGCGGTGGATGCCGTGGGCGGCGGGGCAGGACCTGGCGGGGACCGAGCGCTTCATCGCCGAGGCCGAGGAGCAGCTTGCCCGCGACGACGGCTTCCAGGCCCGGATCGCCCCGGAGGGCGAGATCGTCGGCGTCGCCGGTTTCCACTCGATCGACCGGGTCAACCGCAACACCAGCATCGGCTACTGGCTGGCCGAGCCGGCGCAGGGGCGGGGGACGATGACCACCGTCGTCCGCGCCCTCCTCGACCACGCCTTCCGGGAGTGGGAGCTGCACCGCGTCGAGATCCACTGCGCGCCGGAGAACCGCCGCAGCCGCGCGATCGCCGAGCGCCTCGGGTTCCGCGAGGAAGCGCTGCTGCGCGAGACGGAGCACGTCGCCGGCCGCTACCTCGACAGCATCGTCTACGGGCTGCTGGAGGGGGAGTGGGAGGTGCGCGATGCGGCCTAATCCTCTCTTCGCCTCCGATGATCCCGACCTCGTCCGCAGGCTGGTGCGCGAGCATCCCTGGGCGACGCTCGTGACTTCGACCAGCTCGGGCCTCGCCGCCTCCCATTACCCGGTGCTGATGGACGAGGAAGCCGAGGGCCTGACCTTGCTCACCCACCTCGGGCGGCCCGACGAGGCGGTTCTCGAGATCGACCAGGGTGAGGTGCTGGTGATCGTCCAGGGTCATCACGGCTATGTCTCGCCCAGCTGGTACTCGCCGCAGGAGCGCAAAGTCCCGACCTGGAACTTCACCGTCGCCCACCTCCACGGCACCCCCCAGCTCCTCGACGAGGAGGAGAACCTCGCCGTCCTCACCCGCCTGGTCGAGCACTTCGAGCGCCGGGTCCCCGACCCCGCCTACCTCGAGCGCGAGTACGCGACCCCGATCGCCAGAGGCACCGTCGGCCTCCGCATCCCGGTCGACCGCTTCGAGCTGAAGCGCAAGCTGAGCCAGAACAAAGACGAGGAGACGCGGCGCAACGTGATCGAGGCGCTGCGCGCGGAGGGCCCCTATCGCCACCTCGAGCTGGCCACGGAGATGGAGCGGGAGCTGGGCTCGAGCTGACGCCGTGATTGGCATCTTCCGCCCCTTCTGCGCCAGACTCAGCGGGCAGGATGGAGGGCACGGGAGTCGAGGAGGGGGAGTCGAGGGTCGTCGAGACGGCGGCACTGGCCCAACGCCTGCGTCGACGGCGGGGGGAGATCGAACGGGCGCTGGCGCACGCCTGCGCCGCCGATCGGCACTGCCCGGAGCCTGACCCGGTCCCCCGGCCGAAGGTGGACCCGGCGTTCGTCACGCTCACCGACTTCTACCTCGACAGCATCGAAAAGGGGGACGACACCTGGGGCCCGATCCCCGCCGCCGCGGTCGAGCAGGCGCGGGCGGCGGCACGGGACCGGGGTCTCGCTGGACGACTTCCTGGTCGGCTTGATCTCGGCGCAGACGCGGCTGAACGAATTCGTCCTGCACGAGTCGCGCGGGCTGGCGAGCGACAGCCTCAGCGCGGTGCAGGCGCTGCAGGGCTCGCTCCTGCTCCACCTCGCCTCCGGGCTGGCCGGCGAGTACAGGCAGGAGGAGGGGCGCCTGCGGCAATCGGCGACACGCCGCCGCAACGCCGTCGTCGAGCGCCTTCTCTCGGGGGCGCCGGCGGCCGGGCACGAGGTCGAGTACCCGCTCGAGCTGTGGCACCTCGGGCTCGTGGTCAGCGGCGCCCGCGCCAGGGACGCCGCCAGGTCCCTGGCGGAGATCCTCGGCACCGCGCTGCTGGCGGTGCCGCGGGAACAGGGGACAGTCTGGGCCTGGCTGGGCAGCCGCGGGAGGATCTCGTCGCGGTCGGTTCAGGACGCCGTCGCCGAGCGCGGCGGGCTGAGGGCCGAATTCGCGGTGGGGGAGCCCGGGAAGGACGTGGAGGGTTGGCGCTCGACCCACTTCGAGGCGAGGGCCGCTCTTGCCGTCGCCGTCTGCCGCCCGGCGGATGTCACCTGCTTCGCGGAGGTCGCCCCCGAGGCGATCGCGCTGCAGAGCCCGGACCTGGCCCGCTCGCTCCAGGTGGCCTACCTGGCGCCGCTCTCGGGTGAGCACAAGCAGGGGGCGACCCTGCGGCAGACGCTGCGGGCCTGGTTCGCCGCCGGGCGCAACGCCTCCTCGGCCGCCGCCGCGCTCGGCGTCAGCCGCAGGACGGTCGAAAACCGGCTGCGGATGGTCGAGCAGCGGCTCGGGCGAGCGCTCGTCGAATGCGGGGCGGAGCTGGAGCTCGCGCTCCGGCTCGAGGGCCTGGATAGCGAGCGCTCGGCGCGCTAGCGCCGCTCGCGAATCGCGAAGGC
Organism: uncultured Actinomycetes bacterium; assembly: GCA_963779815.1. GTDB lineage: Bacteria > Actinomycetota > Thermoleophilia > Solirubrobacterales > 70-9 > VAYN01. The sequence goes on from CAVZZR010000001.1 coordinate 1,353,618, forward strand.
CGGGCGCCGGGATATCGCGCATTGGCTCTCGCCGAGCGGGCACCGGGCCGGTACCTATTGCTCATAGAAACTTTCGGTAATCAAGTCAGGGCAAGTAACGGGAGGAGCGCCGCCGATGGGCGCTGTATCGCTGAAACCCACCGCAGGGACCGCCGCGCCGGGAGCCGGCACGCGTCCCGCGGTCGTCTGGCGGCCGAAGCGGGAGCTGGAGAGGCACGAGTGGCTCGTGGTCGGGAGGCGCCTGGGGGGCGTTACCCGCTGCAACCAGTGGTGGCTGGGCGACTGGGTTCGCTACGGCGCCGAGAAGTGGGGCGAAAAGTACACCCAGGCAGCCAAGATCACCGGCTACGACCCGAGGAGCCTCGCGAACATGGCCTCGATCGCGACGGCCTTCGATTCTTCACGACGTCGTGACGATCTGACCTGGAGCCACCACGTCGCCGTCGCCGGCCTGCCGGAGTCCGAGCAGGAGAGATGGCTCGACCGGGCGGCGACGGAGGGGCTGTCGGTCGCCGACCTCCGCACCGAGCTCCGCGCCGCCCCGACGAAGCATGGGAAGCGCGCCTTGGATGGAGGGGACGCGGGAGTCGAAGCCGCGGCGCGCGAAGGTGCCGGGCAGGACGGGGTCGAGCCGGGGGTCCTCTGCCCGCAGTGCGGGTACCGGCTGGCCCAAGGGGACCTGGAGTAGGGCGCGTTCGGCATGCGCGCGGCCCAGATCGGGGTTAGGAGGCCCCGGCTCGTTCTCAGCCTGGTGGTGATCGCCGCGATCTTCGCGGGGCTTCTGGGGCGCGACGTCTCGGATCATCTCTCCAACCGGGAGAGCGACTTCACCAGCTGGCGATCGGAGAGCTTCTCCACCGCTCGCGAGCTCGAAGCCGCCCCGCCGAAAGGCTGGCCCGGGGTGCCGAACGTCGCCGTCCTCGTCGAGGGGGAGCGGGCTGCTTTCCGCGTCCACACGGAATTGGAAGGCCTGCCGCAGGTTCAGAAGGTCATTCCCAAGCTCTTCGCCTCTCGGGAAAAGGATCTGTTCGCGATCATCGGCTGGTTGCGCCGGGGCCTTCCCGAAGGCTCCGCGGCCGCCGAGGTCGCGCGGCGGCTGGAGCAGCCGGGGGTGAGAGTGGGGGGGCTGGGGCTGGTCCGCCACGAGTTCACCCAGCAGACCGAGGACGACCGGCGCCAGGCGGAGCTGATCGCCTTCCCCCTGTTGCTGATCGCCGGGCTGTGGGTGTTCAGGAGTCTCGTCGCGGCGCTTCTGCCGGTGCTGGTGGGGGCGCTGACGCTGATGAGCGTCCTCGGCGGAGTGCGGGTTCTGAGCGAGGCCTTCTCGCTCTCCCTCTATTCCTTCAACATCGCGCTGGCCCTGGCGCTCGGCCTGGTCGTCGACTACGCCCTGCTGATCGTCTCTCGCTTCCGGGAGGAGCTGGCGGCGGGTTGCGATCCGGCCGAGGCCGCGAGCGTGACCGTCGCGACCGCGGGCAGGACCGTGGCGATCAGCTGCGCGGCGATCAGCGCCGCCGCCGTCGCCCTGCTCGTGTTCCCGATCTCCTTCGTGCGGTCGGCCGCGCTCGCCGGGATGCTCGTCTCCCTGCTCGCCGGCGCCATCAGCCTCGCCGTGCTCCCCGCGCTCCTCACCCTGCTCGGCGACCGGGTCAACGCCCTGTCTCTGGCCCCTTGGCGCCGCAGCCTCGGCAGGTCCGCCCGGCCTCGGTCGGCCGGCTTCTGGTACAGGACCGCCCGGCTCGTGATGACCAGGCCGGTGGCGGTGGCCCTGGCCGCGGCGACGCTGCTGGTCATGATGGGCCTTCCCGCCCTGGGGATGCGGTTCACCGGCTTCGACATCACCTCGCTGCCGCCGGGATCGGATGCCCGCGTGTTTGCCGAAGAGGCAAGGGAGGAGTTCGCGCACCCGGTCCTGGGGGAAATAGGGCTGGCGATCCACGGTGACCTGAAGACGGCCCAGAGGGCCTCGACCCGGGCGGAAAGGCTGGCGAGGCGGACGGGGCTTGCGATTCCCGCCCCCTTCGGGTTGAAGAACTCCCCCCGGCTGTGGTCTTTGACGATGAACCCGACCCAGCCGGTCCTCTCCGGGGAATCGCAGGAGCTGGTCAGGCGGCTGCGGGAGATGAGGGCGCCGATCACCGTGACCGGCGAAACCGCCGCCTATCTCGACACCACCCGGGCGCTCGAGCGCTACCTGCCCTACGCGCTGGCGATCCTCATCGTGGTGACCCTTCTCTTCTACGGCTTGGCGACCCACTCCCTCGTCCTGCCGGTGAAGGCGCTGCTGATGAACCTCCTCGGGCTCGTCGCCACCAGCGGCTTCCTGGTCTTCGTCTTCCAGCAGGGGCACCTGGAAGCAGCGCTGGGGTACCAGTCCCAGCAGGCGTTGGTGCTGGCGATGCCGATCGTCGTCGCGGCAGGGGCCTTCGGGCTGCTCACCGACTACGGCCTCTTCCTCCTGATGAGGATCAAAGAGGCGCGGGAAGAGGGTCTCCCGGACCGAGAGGCGATCGCCCTGGGGCTGGAGCGGACCGGCCGGATCATCACCGCGGCTGCGTTCCTGTTCTGCATCGCGGTCGGTCCGTTCGCCACCTCCGAGCTGCTCTTGGTCAAGGAGGGGGTGATGGGCGTGGCGATCGCCGTCCTGCTCGACGCCTTCGTGATCAGGCCCTTCCTGGTCCCCAGCCTGATGATGATCCTCGGCAGGTGGAACTGGTGGCCCGGGCGCCTCTCGAAGAAAATTTAGACCGCCCTTAGTTTTCGTAATTCGACCTATGCCCTTTGCGTACTCCCCAGCTAAAACCTGACCCGGTGGCTCAAGCGAAAGAAAGGAACATCATGGGTCACAAGATCAAACAACTGGGGGTCGGTCTCGTCGCGGTGTTGGCGCTCAGTTTGGTTATCACCTCATTCGCCGCGGCCGCTGAATTCACAGCGTCGAGTTATCCGGCGGTCTACGAAGGAGTAGGCAACCCGGAAGAATACGGATACGTCACGGTCGAAGCGGGAACCGTGAAATGCAAATCAGGTAGCGCTGCCGCAACGCTCAGCGAAGCCTCGAGCACACTGTCAGTCAAAGGCAGCGCCGGGTCGTGCACCGCTTTCGGATTCATCAACGCAACGGTTACCGAAAACGAATGCACCACGCTGGTCCACGTGAAAGAAGGCTCGGGCGACACCTATACCGGCACCGCGGACCTGGTCTGTCCCGAAGGAAAAGCGGTCGTCACGGTCGCCAGCACCTGCGAAATGGCGGTGCCCTCCCAAACCGGGAGCGTAACGCTTGAATTCACCGACAACACAGGAACGGAAGGGACCGTCAGCGTCAAAGTCACCAGCTCGAAATTCACCTACATAGTCACGAAAGACGGGTTTGCATGCCCGTTCAACGGCACTGGAGAACGAAACGACGGGTTCGGTACGCAGATAAAAACCGGGATCGTGCACATCGAAGGCCAAAACCTGCTGATCGACTGATCCCAGGCAAATCTCGGAAGGAACCTCATGAAACACAAGTTCAAACAATTGGGAGCTGGTCTCGGCGCGATACTGGCGCTCAGCTTGGCCATCGCCTCGATGGCCGGAGCAGCTGAATTCACAGCGTCCAGCTATCCGGCGTCGTACGAAGCAACGGGAAGTTCTGCATACGGGTATGTGACGACTGAAGCAGGCAGTGAGGAATGCGCCGCCGCCACTGCCTCGGCGACGCTCAGCGAAAAATCGAGCACACTGACAATCGTCGAAGGTGCAGTCAGCGAATGCAGAGCCTTCGGCTTCCTCAGCGCCACGGTGTCGTCCAACGGGTGCTCTTCGTTGGTCCATGTGAAAGAACAGATCGGAACCGACACCTACAGCGCCACGGTGGATCTACTGTGTCCTACGGGACAAGCGATTACTACCGTGGCTTCAACCTGCGAAAAACAAGTGCCTCCTCAGACGGGGAACGCAACGGTGAAACTGACGAACGACACAGAAAAAGGCTCGATCAAAGTTGACCTCATTAGCGCGAGCTACAGCTATACGGTTACCAAAGACGGCTTCGGGTGCCCGTTCAACGGAACCGGCGAAAAAACCGGAGGCAGCGTTACCCAGAATGAACCCGGTGTAATAAGCGTATCTGGCAAGACCATCGACGTCGGCTGAGTCGACAGTGGGAGCGAGTCATGTGGCGAGGCCGGGGACTGTGTCCCCGGCCTTTGCCATGCGCTCGTTGCTTGACCCGCTCGTGCCGGCCGGCGTCGCCGTGGTCGCGACCCGGACGGAGGTGGAGGCAGCGCTCTTCCCCGAGGAGGAGCTCGCCGTCAGCCGGGCGGTAGAGGTGCGGCGTCGCGAGTTCACGACTGGTCGCGCCTGCGCGCGGGAGGCGCTTGCGCGACTGGATCTACCGCCGCAGGCCATTGGGGTCGGGGCCGCCGGCGCGCCCCGCTGGCCTGACGGAGTGGTAGGGAGCATCACGCACTGCCGGGGCTGCCGAGGGGCCGCCGTCGGCCGGGCGGAGGACTTCGCGGCGATCGGGATCGACGCGGAGCCCGATCAATCGCTTTCCGGTGGGACGCTGAGGGCGATTTCGCTTCCGGTCGAGCGCGAACGGGTGCGGCAGCTGCGGTGGCAGGCGCCTGGGGTCTCCTGGGACCGCCTGCTGTTCAGCGCCAAGGAGTCGGTCTACAAGGTGTGGTCTCCTCTCACCGGGACGAAGCTCGGGTTCGGGGACGCCGAGATCGCTTTCGATCCAACCGCCGGGAGCTTCCTGGTGCGGCTGCGGATGGCGTGGCCGGCGGGAGGGCCCCCTGTTCTCCGGGGACGGTGGTCGGCCGGCGGGGGATTGGTGGCGACGGCGATCGCACTCCCAACTCCCGGTTGCCTGGAGTGACGGCGACACTGGGCGCACCTTGGACGAGCGCTCGAAAGACACCCCGGATCGGCATCTGATCACCTGTGCGCTCCCGCACTCCGACGGGGTGGGCCACCTCGGCAATCTCGCCGGTTCGGTGCTCCCGGCCGACGCCTACGCTCGCTTTCTGCGCGCTCGCGGCGATTCGGTTCTCCTCGTCTGCGCGACCGGCGAGCACAGCCGGCGCCGGCACCGAGCCCAAGCTCGCCTCGCCGAGGAATTCGGCTTGTCCTTCGACGTTTTCGGGCGGAGCTCATCGCCCCAGAGCAGGGAGCAGACGCGGTACTTCGCGAAACGCCTCGACGAAGAAGGCTTTCTCGAAGCGCGCTCGATGCCGGAGGCCAGGGACAGCCGCCACCTCTTCCTCCTGCAGTCGAAGCTGGCGGGGGAGCTGCGCGCCTGGCTCGAGGAAAAGGACGATTGGCCGCCGCCGGCGCGCGCGGTCGCCCGCGAGTGGCTCGACGCGGGCCTGAAGGACCGCGGCATCACGGGAGACCGCTCCGGTGGGGTGCCGGTCGACCGCGTCGGTTTCGAGGGTAAGGTCTTCGACAGCTGGTTCGACGCCCCGATCGCCTATATCGGCGCGACCAGGGAGTGGGCGGAGGCCCGCGGCGAACCGGGGGCCTGGCGGCGCTGGTGGCGGCGCTCCGAGGAGGTCAGGTACGTCCAGTTCGTGGCCGGGGAGCAGGTCTCGGATCACGCCGTCGGCTTCCCCTGCACGCTTCTCGGCTCGGGCGAGGAGTGGAAGCTGGTCGACCTCCTCAAGCCCTTCGACCGGCTCACCTGCTCCGCCGAGATCTTCATCGACCAGGCCCTCGAGCTGCTGCCGGCCGACTGCTGGCGCTACTACCTGCTCGCCAACGCGCCGGAAGCGGGCGACGTGAGCTTCACCTGGGAGGGCCTTGCGGCGGCCGTCAACGAGGACCTCGCCGGCGCCTTCGGCGGCTTCGTCGACAGGTCGCTGTCGCTGGCCGGGCGGCATTTCCAGGGCGAGGTCCCCGCCGCGGGGGAGCCGGGGCCGGCCGAGGCAGAGCTGCTGCGCGAGCTGGATCTCCGGTCGGCGGCGTACACGGAGCGGATGGAGGCGCTCGAGTTCCGCGAGGCGATCGCCGAGCTGCGCGCTATCTGGGCTTGCGGCAACGCGTACCTCGAGCGCAAGCAGCCCTGGGCTGCGGTCGAGCGGGAAGCAGACGACGCGGCTCGCACCGCGAGCTTCTGCGTCCACCTCGTTCGTCTCTTCGCCCGGCTCGCCGCGCCGGTGATCCCGTTCACCGCCGAGCGCGTCCTCGAAGCGCTGGACGGGGCAGGCGGGATCGGCGGGTCAGTTGATCATGAAGCCCGCCTTGGCGTCCTCGAAGCGCAGGCGCCAGGCCGCGACGGCCGCGAATACCAGCGCGAAGAGGAGCAGCATCGCCAGCGGTAACAGCACGCTTTCCCCGCGGTCGAGGATCGCGTTGCGGTAGCCGCGCATCGCCCAGTAATGGGGGACGGCGGGGGCGATCGCCTGGGCCCAGGGCGGGAGCGTCGAGTACGGCATCAGGGCGCCGCCCAGGCAGGCGCCCGCCAGCCCGCCGACGTAGGCGATGGCGCTCGCCTGGATCGCCGTCTTGCAGACGGCCGTGATCGCGAACCCGAGGGCGATGAGGAAGAGCCCGAATGCGGTGGCGACCAGGATCAGCTGGGCCCAGGACCCCCTCACCTGCAGGTCCAGCAGCAGGTATCCCAGCCCGAACAGGAAGGCGAACTGGCCGGCTGCCTGCAGCAGCGGCAGGACGGTCTTCCCGCACAGGATTTCGGCGGTGCTGACAGGGCTCGCCCGCAGCCTTTCCCACGTCTTCCACCCGTGTTCCCGGTAGAAGCTGTAGCCGACGGTGCCGATCAGCACGGGCCCGAAGGTCACGGCGATCCCCGGCACCGCCTGCTCGGCGCCGGTGGCTTGGGCAACCCCCTCGCTCAGCAGCGTCGTCTGGAAAGCGGACTTCATGAAGACCATGCCGATGAAGGGGAGGATCGCCAGCGCCAGGAGCGGGAAGGGGTCGTGGCGAATAAGGCGCAGCTCGTGGTGCGCGACGATCCAGCTACGCCGGAGCATCGTCGCCGCCGTTGAGAGCGCCGCTGGAAGCGAACGAGCGCCCGGTCACCGCGAGGAAGACGGACTCCAGGTTCGGCCCGACCAGTTCCACCCGCGGGCGCCCGTAGCTGCCGACCAGGCTCTGCAGCGTGTCGCGGGCGATGATCCTGCCGCGGTCGAGGATCGCCACGGAGGCGTCCAGCTCTTCGACCTCGGCCAGGTAGTGGGTCGAGTACAGGACCGCCGAGCCGGCGCTCGCCAGCTCGCCGATCGCCTTCAGCAGGCGGGCCCTGGTTTCGACGTCCATCCCCACGGTCGGCTCGTCGAGCAGGAGCAGGGGCGGGTCGTGCATCAGGGCCATCGCCGTGTGCAGGCGCCGCTTCTCGCCCCCCGAGAGGTCGTTTATCCGGCGGTCCAGCAACGGCGAGAGCTCGAATATCTCCGCCACCTCCAGGATCCGGCGCTCGATTTCGGGCTTCCCGAGGCCACCGAGCTCGCCGGCGAAGCCGAGGTTCTCCCTCGCGGTCAGGACCATGTAGAGGCCCGTTTCCTGAGGGGCGATCCCCAGGTGCGCCCGCGCCTGCCGGGGCTGCGCCTGGGGGTCGACGCCGTTGACCAGGACCCGTCCCGAGTCGGGCCTCAGCAGCGCGGCGACGATCGAGACGAGCGTCGTCTTGCCCGCCCCGTTGGGTCCCAGCAGGGCGACGATCTCACCCGCCGCGACCCGCAGGTCCACTCCCGCCAGCACCTCGGTCGAGCCGTAGCTCTTGCGCAGGTTTTCGACGATCAGCGGCTCTCTCATCTCCCTCTCCGACTTCGGCGGGCGAGAAGCTTAGGGCTGGTCGACGGGAACAGAGCAATTGCGGTCACCCCGTTGCCGGCGACTAGCCTCGCGCGCCTGATGGAGCTTCAGCTGCGGACAGGGGCGGGGGAGGAGTTGCTGGAGACCCCCGAATACTTCGACCCCTTCGGCTTCGACCACGACCTGCACGCGAGGTGGATGCGGGTCTGCGGCTTTTACTTCAGGTGGCTGCGGGTGCAGGTGGACGGGCTGGAGAACATCCCGGCGGAGGGGCCGGCCCTGCTCGTCGGCAACCACGCGGGGGCGCGCATGCACGAGACCAACTCGCTGCTCTACGCGGTGCGTCGCCTGCATCCGGCGCAGCGCATCGTCCGGCCGCTGGCCTCCTGGAAGATCGCGCGGACGATGGTCGCCGGCTATCTCACCTTCCACTACACCGGCGCGGTTGTCGAACACCCCCGCAACGCCGACTACCTGCTGCAGCGCAATCAGCTGGCCCTGGCCTATCCCGAGGGCTCCTGGAGCACGGTGAAGGTGTTCCGCGACCGCAACCGGCTCTGCGCCCCCGAGTACTGGGGCAACAGCTTCGTCCGCACGGCCCTGCGCAACGAAGTCCCGGTGATCCCGGTTGCCGCGCACGGCTTCGAGGCGGCGATCCCGACCCTCTGGCGCTCGCGGCTCCTCGCCCGCTTCTGGAAACTGCGGATCGGCCTGCAACCGGTCTACCCGCAGACGATTCTCGCCCTCGGCCACCCCCAGGCCGGCTGCTTCTTTCCGTTTCCGGTCCGCTGCCGGCTCTCGATCGGGCGGCCGATCGACCTCGACGCCCTTGCGTCGCCGGGCGGCATCCGCTCCCCCGAGGACATCCGCAGGGTCTCGCTCGAGGTTCGCGGGGTCTTGCAGCGGCAGCTCGACGAGCTGGCGACGCGGCGGCGCCGCTGAAATTTGTCAGCAGGCCTCGACGGCCATTTCAATGCCTCAAAAGCTTTCGACCAAGGGGGAATTGAAATGGCAACTGAGCAGCTGAACCCGAGTCCGGAGGAGCTTGCCGAGGCGCTGCGGGAGTCCGTCAAGACCGCCGAGCGGCTGCGCAAGGAAAACCAGCGCCTGCTCTCCCAGGCGAACGATCCGATCGCGATCGTCGGGATGGGCTGCCGCTTTCCGGGCGATGTGCACAGCCCGAAGGAGCTCTGGGAGCTGCTCAAAGGCGACGTCGACGCGATCACCGAGTTCCCCTCGAACCGCGGCTGGGGGGACAAAGAGGACCTCTTCCACCCCGACCCCGAGCACCCGCGCACGACCTACTCGGTCGAGGGCGGGTTCATCGAGGACGCCGACGAGTTCGACGCCGCCTTCTTCTCGATCGGGCCGCGCGAGGCGACGGCGATGGACCCCCAGCAGCGGCTCCTGCTCGAAGTCGCCTGGGAGGCGATCGAAAGCGCCGGCATCGACCCGGGCGCCCTGCGCGGCAGCACCACCGGGGTCTACACCGGCATCTCCGCCACCGGCTACGGCCTCTCGGTCAACCCGCCGGAGGACCTCGAGGGCCACCTGCTGATGGGGACGACGACGAGCGTCGCCTCGGGCCGCCTCGCCTACGCCTTCGGCTTCGGCGGGCCGACGATGTCGGTCGACACCGCCTGCTCCTCCTCCCTGGTCGTCCTCCACCTGGCTTGCCAGGCGCTGCAGCAGGGGGAGTGCTCGCTGGCGCTGGCCGGAGGCTCGACCGTCTACGCCACCCCCGCTCTCTTCATCGCCTTCTCCCGCCAGCGCGGCCTCGCCCCCGACGGCCGCTGCAAAGCGTTCGCGGCCGGCGCCGACGGCGTCGGCTGGGGGGAGGGCTCCGCGCTGGTGGCGCTGGAGCGGCTCGAGGACGCGGAACGCACAGGGCACCCGGTCCTGGCGGTGGTCCGCGGCACCGCGGTCAACCAGGACGGGGCGAGCAACGGCTTGAGCGCCCCCAACGGGCGCGCCCAGGAGCGGGTGATCGAGGAAGCGCTGCGCAGCGCCGGCATGTCGCCGGCGGACATCGACATGGTCGAGGCCCACGGCACCGGGACCCCGATCGGCGACCCGATCGAGGCGATGGCGCTGCTCGCCACCTACGGCCAGGGACGCGAGGGCGATCCGCTGCGGCTGGGGTCGATCAAGTCGAACATCGGCCACGCCGTCGCCGCGGCGGGGATGGGGGGATTGATCAAAGCTGTGATGGCGCTGCGCGAGGGCTGGCTCCCCCGCACCCTTCACGTCGGCGAGCCGACGCCGCACGTGGATTGGACGACGGGCGAAATCAAGCTGCTGACCGAGCCCGAGCCGTGGCCGGAGCGCGACCACCCCCGCCGCGCGGGGGTCTCCTCCTTCGGGATCAGCGGCACCAACGCCCACGCGATCCTCGAAGAGGCCCCGCCCGCGCCCACCGAGAGCAAGCGGTCCGCGAGCGAGGAGCCCTCGGTCGAACCCGCACTCCTGCCCTTCCTGGTCTCCGCCAAGAACGAGGAGGCGCTGAAGGGGCAGGCGCAGCGGCTGCACGCCCATCTCGAGGAGAACCCGAAGCTCGGCCAGATCGACCTGGCCTTCTCCCTGGCGACCGGGCGCGCCCAGATGGACCGCCGCGCCGTCATCGTCGGCTCGACGCGCGAGGACCTGATCGCGGCGCTGGAGACGCTCGAGGCCGGGTCGCCGGCGGGGAGCATCGTCCTCGGCGCGCCGGGAGCGGGCAAGACCGCCTTCCAGTTCACCGGCCAGGGGGCGCAGCGCGCGGGCATGGGGGCCGAGCTCTACCGCCGGTTCCCGGTCTTCGCCTCCGCCCTGGACGCGGTCTGCGCCGAGCTCGACCCCCAGCTCGGGCGGTCCCTGAAGGAGCTGATGTTCGCGGCGGGCGACACCCCCGAGGCCGAGCTCCTGGACCGGACCGAGTTCGCCCAGCCCGCCCTCTTCGCCCTCGAGGTGGCCCTCTTCCGGCTGGTCGAGTCCTTCGGCTTGGTGCCGGACCTGCTGATCGGCCACTCGATCGGCGAGGTTTCCGCCGCCCACGTCGCCGGCGTCCTCTCCCTCGCCGATGCGGCAACCCTCGTCGTCGCCCGCGGCCGCTTGATGGGCGCGCTTCCTCCCGGCGGAACGATGCTTGCGGTGGAGGCATCGGAGGAGGAGGTGAGCCAGGCCCTGCAGGAGGACGGCGAGGGCGTCTCGATCGCCGGCCTCAACGGGCCGATGGCGACGGTGGTCTCGGGCGAGGTCGAGAAGGTCGAGGCGTTCGAGGAGGCGTGGAAGACGCGGGGCCGCAAAACCGCGCGCCTGCGGGTCAGCCACGCCTTCCACTCCCACCTGATGGAGCCGATGCTCGAGGAGTTCGAGGGCGTCGTCCAGGAGCTCGAGTTCAAGCCGCCGCAGATCCCGATCGTCTCCAACGTCACCGGCGAGATCGCCGACGAGGAGCTCGCCCGGCCGGACTACTGGGTCCGGCACGTGCGCTCCCCCGTCCGCTACGCGGAAGGCATCGCCGCCCTCGAGCGCGCCGGGGTCAGGCGCTTCCTCGAGCTCGGCCCCGACGCCGTCCTCTCCGCGCTGGCGCGCTTCTCGCTCAGCCCGGAGGTGCAGGGAGAGGTGCTCGCCGCCCCGGCGATGCGCGCCCGCGGCGCCGAAGAGGAGGAATTCCTCAGGTTCCTCGGCGCCCTGCACGCCAACGGGATGGCGGTCCACTGGCGCTCCTTCTTCACGGGCACCGGCGCGCGGGGCGTGCCGCTTCCCACCTACGCCTTCCAGCGGCAGCGGTACTGGATCGAGTTCCAGGAAGGAATCGGCGACATCAACCTGATCGGCCAGCGGCCGACCGAGCACCGTCTGCTCACCGCGGCGGTACGGCAGGCCGACGACCGCGGCTGGCTCTTCACCGGCCGGATCACGATGGAGGAGCACCCCTGGCTCGCCGACCACGCGGTGATGGGGTTCGTGCTGCTGCCGGGCACCGCCTACATCGAGCTGGCGCTCGTCGCCGGCCGCGGGGTCGGGGCCGAGGTGGTCGAGGAGCTGACCTTCGAGACCCCGCTGATCGTCCCCGAGCAGGGCGCGGTGCAGCTGCAGGTCGTCGTCGAGGAGCCGAACGAGGAGGCGAGGCGCCGGATCGCGATCTACTCGCGCCCGGAGAGCGAGGGCGAGGGGGAGGAAGCGCCGTGGACGCGGCACGCGAGCGGCACGCTCTGCCCCGCCGCCCGCGCCGGCAAGCGCCCGGCCGACGCCGAGTCCGATGAGGCGATGCCGCCGGAGGGCGCGGAGCCGGTCGAGACCGACCACCTCTACGACCGCCTCGCCGAGGCCGGCTACGACTACGGCCCGGCGTTCCAGGGGCTCCACGCCGCCTGGGTCAAAGACGAGGCGCTCTACGGGGAAGTCGCGCTCGAGGACCGCCAAGCCCGGGAAGCGGAGAACTACCTCGCCCACCCGGCGCTGGTCGACGCCTCCCTGCACGTCGCCCTCCAGGCCGCCCTGGCGGCGGAGCAGGGGAAGATGATCGTCCCCTTCTCGGTCCGCGGCGTGCGCCTTCACCGCGAGGGCGCGGCGTCGCTGCGGATCCGGCTCACCCAGCCGGAGGAGAACACGCTCGCCCTCGAAGCCCGCGACCACACCGACTCCGAGGTGCTCAGCATCGACGGGCTGGTGGCGCGTCCGATCGACATGAACGCCCTGCAGAACGCGCGCGGGGTGGTCCACGACTCCCTCTACAAGGTCGGCTGGCAGCGGATGGCGCTGCCGCAGCCCAAAGCGGAGTACCGCTGCGCGCTGCTCGGCGAGGGGAGCTTCCCCGGGGTCGAGCAGCGCTACGCGGACGTCGCCGCTCTGGCGGCGGCGCTGGAGGCGGGCGAGCCGGCCCCCGAGTGCGTTCTGGTCGACGTCGAGGCCGTGGCGGAGGCAGGCGACCAGGTCGCGGCGGCGCACGCGAAGGTGCGCCGCTCGCTCGCCCTGCTCAAGGAGTGGCTGGCCGAGCAGCGGCTCGCCGCCCTGCGCCTCGTCTTCGTCAGCCGCGGAGCGGTGCAGGTGCGGGAAGGCGAGGTCCCCGACCCCTCCTCGGCCGCGGTGCAGGGCCTGCTGCGCAGCGCCCAGTCCGAGCAGCCGGGCCGTCTCGTCATCCTCGACCTCGAGCCGGGCAGCGAGAGCTTCGAGGTCGACTGGCAGATGCTCTTCGCCAGCGGCGAGCCGCAGCTCGCCGTCCGCGAGGGCGTCGTCTACGTGCCGAGGCTGACGAGCATCGAGAGCGGTGAGCTCCTGGCGCTTCCCGATGCCCCGTCCTGGCAGCTGGGCAGCGACGGCCAGGGGACGCTGGCGGGCCTCAACCTGGTCGCGAGCCCGCAGTCCGAGGAGCCGCTCCTCGACGGGCAGGTGCGGATCGCGATGCGGGCCAGCGGGCTCAACTTCCGCGACGTCCTCCTCGCCCTCAACAGCTACCCGGGCGAGGCGCCCTTCGGCTGGGAGGGGGCGGGAGTCGTCGCCGAGGTCGGCCCCGGAGTCGAGGATCTCGCGGTCGGCGACCGGGTGATGGGGGCGATCTCGCCCGGGTTCTGCTCGACCGCGATCACCCACCAGAAGGTCCTCGTGCCGTTGCCCGAGGAGTGGTCCTTCGCCCAGGGGGCCTCGGTCCCGATCGCCTTCCTCACCGCCTTCTACGCGCTGCGGGACCTGGCCGAGCTGAAAGCGGGCGAGCGGGTGCTTGTCCACGCCGGCGCCGGCGGGGTCGGGATGGCGGCGGTGCAGATCGCCCGCCACCTCGGGGCGGAGGTGTTCGCCACCGCCAGCCCCGGCAAGTGGAAGCTGCTGGAAGAGCTGGGGCTCGACGAGGGCCATCTCGCCTCCTCCCGCGACCTCGAGTTCCGCGAGAAGTTCCTCGCCGCGACCGACGGCAAAGGGGTCGAGGTCGTCCTGAACGCGCTCGCCGGCGAGTTCGTCGACGCTTCGCTGGACCTGCTCCCGGGGGGCGGCCGCTTCGTCGAGATGGGCAAGGCCGACATCCGCGACGGCGAGGCGATCGCCTCCTCCCATCCCGGCGTCGCCTACCGGGCCTTCGACATCGCCGAAGCGGGGCCGGACCGGCTCGGCGAGCTGCTGCGCGAGACCGTGGGCCTGATCGAGGCCGGGAAGCTTCGCCTGCCGCCGGTCGCGACCTGGGACATCCGCCGCGCGATCCCCGCCTTCCGCTACCTGCGGGACGGGCGCAACGTCGGCAAGGTCGTGCTGACGATCCCGCAGCCGCTCGACCCGAAGGGGACGGTGCTGATCAGCGGCGGGACCGGGGCGCTGGGCGCGGTGGTGGCGCGCCACCTCGCCGAGCGCAAGGAGGTCGGCCACCTGATGCTGGTCAGCCGGCGGGGGCCCGAGGCGGAGGGGGTCAAAGAGCTGGAGGCGGAGCTGAAGGAGGCCGGCTGCAAGGTCCAGGTAGTCGCCTGCGACGTCGCCGACCGGGCGGAACTGAAGAAGGCGATCGCCGTGATCCCGAAGGACCGGCCGCTGACCGGGGTGATCCACGCCGCCGGCGTGCTCGCCGACGGCACCCTGGAGACGCTCGGCGAGGAGGAGCTGGAGCGGGTGCTGCGCCCGAAGATCGACGCCGCGGTCAACCTCCACGAGCTGACCGAGCACCTCGACCTCTCGCTCTTCACCCTGTTCTCGTCCGGCTCGGCGACGATCGGCAACCCCGGGCAGGCCAACTACTCGGCCGCCAACGCCTTCCTCGACGCCTTCGCCCAGCGCCGCCAGGCCGGCGGCCTCGCCGCCCAGGCGCTCGGCTGGGGACTCTGGGAACAGGTGCAGGGCGGCGGGATGGGCGGCGACCTCGACGAGGTGGCGCTGAACCGCCTCCGCCGCGTCGGCATCGTCCCCCTCACGAACGAGAAGGGGCTGGAGCTCTTCGACGCCGCCCGGCAGATCGACGAAGCCGCGATCGTGCCCGTCCACCTCGACCTCACCGCCCTGCGGCGGTTCGCGAAGGCGGGGGTGCTGCCGCCGTTGCTGCGCCGCCTGGTGCGGGCACCGCTGCACGGCGGCCGCTCGCGGGAACGCTCGCTGGCGCGGCGCCTCGCCGCGATCCCCAAGGCCGAGTGGGGCGACATCGTCCTCCAGACCCTGCGCTCCGAGGTCGCCGCGGTGCTGGGCTACGACTCGGCCGAGATGATCGACCCGCAGGTCGAATTCAAGGACCTCGGGTTCGACTCCCTGGCCGCGGTCGAGCTCTACAACCGCCTCTGCCAGACGACCTCGCTGCGGCTGCCGACGACGATGGGCTTCGACTACCCGACGCCGGAAGCGCTGGCCGGGTTCCTCCAGGAGCAGATGGAAGGCGGCGGCGAGGACGGCAAGGCGAAAGCGGACTCGAACGGCAAGGCGAAAGCCGGCGATGCCGAGAAAGCGAAACCGAAGGCGAAAACCGCGTCCGCCAAGAAAGCGAAAGCGAAAACCGGCACGGCGAAGAAAGCGAAACCGAAAGCGGGTTCGGCGAAAAAAGCCAAGCCGAAGTCCAAATCGAAAGCGAAAGCCAAATCGAATGGCAAGGCAAAAACGGCTGCCGCCCGGAAGGCGAAGGCAGAGGCGAAAGCGACCCTGGCCAGGAAAGCGAAAGCGGTCGGCGAGCCGAAGGCGCCTGCGGCAAAAAAAGCCAAACAGGTGAAAGCCAAATCGAGCGAGAAGGCGAAGGCCGGGTCGTCCCCCTCTAGTTAGGGGCGCCCCGACTGCTCCTTGGCCGCGAGGGCGAGCTCGACGAGGCTGGTCGCGTCGAGCTCGTCGATTGCGGTCGGGGCCTCGCCGGCGGGCTCGGCCTCCTCGCCCCCTTCGAGCTCGAGGCGCAGCTTGCGGGCGACGTCGCCCGGGGTCGGGTAGTCGAAGGCGAGGGTGACGGGGAGGGCGAGGCCGGTGAGGCGGTTGAGGGCGTTGCGCAGCCCGACGGCCGCCTCCGAGTCGAAGCCGAGGTCCTTGAAGGGACGATCGGCGTCGACTTCGATCGGGGAGGCGTATCCGCGAGCGGCCGCCACCTCGGCGAGCACGAGGTCGAGCGCCGCCCCTTCCCGCCGCAGCGGCGAGGCGCCCCGGAGCGTGAACGGCGCCCGCGGGCCGGGGTCGTCGGGCTCCAGGGTCGAGAGCACGGTCGCGTCCCCCGCGCCGATGATCTCCTCGAGGGCCGCGGTCAGGACCGGCCGCGGGCCGACCTCGATGAAGACGTCGTACCCGTCCCTCAGCAGCGCCCGGATCGCGGGCTCGAAGAGGACCGGCCGGCAGAGGTTGCCGCTCCAGTAGCCGGCGTCGAGCCCGGCGGTGTCGAGCCGGTCGCCGCTGACCGTCGAGTAGAAGGGGATCGGGCTCGGCCGCGGCGAGATCTCGGCCAGCTCTTCCCGGAACCACTCGCGGACCGGCGCCATGCCGGGGGAATGACCGGGGGCGGGGATCGACATCGAGCTGCCGTGGATGCCGTCCCCCGCCAGCTCGTCCAAGAGCTCCTCGACCGCTTCCGCTTCGCCGGCGACCGCGGTCCAAGAAGGGGAGTTCAGGCCGGCGATCGAGAGGCGGCCTTTCCAGCGCCCGATCCACTCCTCGGCCAGCTCGGCGGAGAGCGGCAGCGAGGCCATCGCCCCCGTTCCTTCCAGCCGCATCGAGGAGCGCCCCCAGGTGGCCGCCACCCGCGCCGCGTCCTGCGTGGAGAGGGCGCCGCAGCCGCTGGCCGCGGCGATCTCGCCGACGCTGTGGCCGACCACCGCGTCCGGTCGCACCCCGAGCGAGCGCCACAGCTCCGCCAGCGAAGCCGTCACCGCGAACAGGGCGGGCTGGCTGACATCAAGCCGCGCGAACGGAGGGCTGCCGGGGCTCGCCCGCAGGACCTCCTCGAGCGACCAGCCGACCAGGCCCGCGAGGGCCGTCTCGCAAAGTTGCATGTGGCGCCGGAAGGCGTTATGCGAAGCGAGCAGGTCGAGCCCCATCCCCCGGTGCTCGGAGCGCAGCGGCGGGTAGACGAAGACGACCCGCGCGGAGGCGGGAAGGTCGGGCTTGCCGTCTCGGATATCCGCCATCGGGGCGAGGGTAGGAGCGGGGCGGGCCTGCTCCCAACCTCGCCGGTCGAGCTTGGGGGGCGGGGTGGCCGCGGGCTAGCTTCGAGCGATGTTGCTGAACCTCCGTCGATGGGGCCCGCCGCGGGCGAGCGGCGTCGTCTGCCTCCACGGGCTGACCCAGCACGGGGGCGTCTTCGAGCCGCTGGGGCGGCGCCTCGCCGAAGTGGGCCACCCGGTCCTGGCCCTGGACCTCCGCGGGCACGGCGAGTCGGGCCATGAGCCGCCCTGGGACGTCCGCACCCACGTGCGCGACGTGCTGCAGACGCTGGACACCCATGGGGTGCGGCGGGTGGCCTGGATCGGCCACAGCTTCGGCGGGCGCATAGCGGCGGCGGCCGCCGCCGAGGCGCCGGAGCGGACCGAGCGCCTGGTCCTGCTCGATCCCAGCCTGCGGGTCCCGCCCGAGCGGGCCCTGCGAGGCGCCGAAGTCGACCGCCTCGATTGGAGCTTCGAGAGCGAGGAGGGGGCGGTGAACGCCCTGCTCGGCAACGACGGCCTCACCGCCGCCTCCAAGGAGGCGATCGCCGCCTACGCCCGCGCCGACGTCCACCGCGGCGAGGACGGCCGCTATCGGTTCAGCTTCTGCCCCGGCGCGGCGGTCACCGCCTGGAGCGAGATGACCCTCCCACCGCCGCCGATCGCCCCCGTCCCCACCCTGGTCATCCAGGCGGAGGCCTCCTTCCTGGACCCCGAGCTGGAAGCCCGGTATCTCAACCAGCTGGGGGAGAGGCTGACCGTGACGAAGGTCCCCAACGGCCACAACGTCCTCTGGGAATCCCCGCGGGAGACGACGAGAGCGATCGAGGCGTACCTGCGCAGGGACGCCTGGGAAGAGGACCCGATCCCCGGCTACGTCGGCGATGGCGGCTCGTTCCAGCCGCTTCTGTAGTCAACAGCGCACGATGTAGCTGCTAGCCTGCGAGCTATGACGCTACATCAGCTCGAGAGCGAGGTCGGAGTCCGGGAGTTGCACGACCGCCTCAGCGAGTACTTGGAGCGGGTTGAGGCGGGTGGTGAGATTGTCGTCACCCGCCGCGGGCGACCCGTTGCTCGTCTAAGCGGGCTTGGCGAACGGCCACTCGACTCCCTCGCGCGCCGTGGCCTGGTTCGTGTCCCGCAGGCTGAACGCTCATCGCGTTCCGCGAAAGTGAAGGCCACCGGTTCGGTTTCCGACCTCGTCGCCGAGCAGCGGGCCTGATCCTCTACTTCGACACCTCGGCGCTGGTCAAGCTCGTGGTCGTCGAGGACGGGTCGGAGTTGGCGGCCGAGCTTTGGGGGAGTGCCTATCCGGCGGTGTCGAGCATCCTTGCCTATCCAGAGGGGCGGGCGGCCCTCGCTGCTGCCCGGCGACTGAATCGGCTCGGAGCAGATGAGCATCGCCAGGCACTAGTGGACTTCGAGAGCCTGAACGCGGACCTCGTAACGATCGGGGTCGATCAGGAGCTTGCGGTTCGCGCCGGCGAGTTCGCCGAAGCCCTGGGACTGCGTGGTTACGACTCTGTCCACCTGACGACCGCGCTCGAACTGGGGGATGAGGAAGTGGTCGTAGTGACCTGGGACCGAGATCTCGCGCGGGCGGCGGAACGAGTTGGCCTAGGCGTCGCCGGCGGGGAGCCGTCTTAGCGCCGCTGTTTTTGTCTCCGGCGCTGGACCGGGGCTTGCGGGAGTGCGGCTGATAGAGAAAACGGTCCGAGGAACGGTCCGAAGACTCGCGACCTAGGATCCGGTCGACCATTGAGACGACACCACAGGGTGTATAGTGATGCTATGAGCAGAACGCAGGTCTATCTGGGCGAGGGAGAGCTTGAGCTTCTCGAGCGTGCCTCGCGCGACACGGGCGCATCCCGCTCGGAGCTGATCCGCCGCGCCGTTCGCACAACCTTTGGGGAGCAGGGGAGGGACGAGAAGCTTCGCGCCCTTCAGGCCAGCGCCGGCTCTTGGCGGGGCCGACGCGCCAGCGGCGCCGAGTACGTAGACGCGATCCGCGGCAGTGACCTCAACGACCGCTTGGCCCGACTCGGCGTCAAGTGAAACTGCTCGACACCAGCGTCGCCATCGACCACCTCCGCGGCTCGCCCCCCGCCGTCGATCTCCTAACCGATCTGCTGGAGGCTGAAGAATCGATCTTTGCCAGCGAGGTTGTGCGCTTCGAGTTGTTGGCCGGCGTGCGCGAGAAAGAGGTCGATGCGCTGGAGCAGTTCTTCTCGGCGATCTCCTGGGTGCCGGCGGGGGAAGAGGTGGCACGAGCCGCCGGCGCGCTTGCCCAGCGCCACCGTCGCTCCCGCAGCGGCATCGACGACGCCGACTACCTGATCGCTGCCACCGCGCTCCTGCTTGAGGCCGAGCTGCTGACGACGAACGTGCGCCACTTCCCGATGATCACCGAGCTCGCGCCCGCCTACTGAGCGGAAGCGCCGAGCAGGATCGGTTAGGGAACCGGAACTAGGAAGTAGCGACCGATTTGCTCGCAATTCGGGCTCGCGATGAGCGCGGTAGCGCGCCACTCTTTCTTGCCTGCGCCGCATGGCGAAAGGCGCTTCGTCTCCGCAATTGGTCCGAGAACGGTCCGACGCAAGCGCCTGGGCAGCGCAACCGCGCCGCTGATCGCGGCGCGGAAGTCGCTGATTTGCAGGAGCTTGGTAATGCGGCTGAATGGAGTCGAACCATCACGGGTGTTTCCACCCACAAGGCCCTCAACCTGACAATGCGCCGCTTGCTAGAGCCGATTCCGCGCTCCAGAGCCAAATCCAACCCGGTTGTCTCCGGCTGTTTGCGGTGATTTTGGGGTCTCACTGGCGCACCGCTGGCGCGCGAGCGCTACCGAATCAGCTTGACGGCGATATCGACCCTAGGCAGGTTCTGCCAGGCTCGATCACCAGTTACTACCGGAAGCCCAAGGCGGGACGCGAGAGCCAGGCAGGAGCGGTCGGCGAGAGAAAGCCCCTGGTCCTTGGTGAGGGGGCGCAAGCGGGCAATCTCGATCGAGTCTCGATCCGTTACAGCCTCGACGCTGACGACCCCGCCGATTAAGCCGGCACCCTTCATCTCAGCAGCGGCGAGTTCAGGGTCTTCGCCCCGCTCGGCGATCCTGGACAGAACCTCCATCCAGTTGACGACGCTGATTGCTGCCCCATCCGCCATGGCCTGGCGCACAACAGCCGCACCCTTCTCTTCGTTGAGATGAGCAAGCAACGCTGAGGCATCGAGTACCGATGCCGCCGCCCCGCTACTTGCCACGGAGACGCCGAGCTTCCTCGGCGGCCTCGCGATCTTCAGCGCGGGCTTCCGCGCGTCGATCTGCAATCAACTCGTCGGCCAGGCTCTCGCGAGGTGCAAGGTGAGCAAACATGCCCCGAGTCCGCTCAATCGCCGCCCGTCGCTCGACTGCGGCTTTATCGGCTTCGGTGGCGTGCGCCATGGCCCCAGGATACCTCCACGTGACGAAATGGCCCTCAAAAGCCCGCTATTTGGGACAAGCCGAAGGTGGCTTTTCCGCCTACACCTCCGCCTACGATGCACAGTCCAAAGAAAACCGAGACGAAAGCCGCAGCTAGACAGGGTGAAGGTATAGGTCCCGTCGGTCGGGACATTTGCGGTAGGGGAAGCAGTGGCGGAAGGGCTTGCGAATGAGCATTCACGTAGCACGCGACTGGGAGACGAGATTCTCAAACTGGACGGGGAAAGCCTCTGACTCCGAGCAAGAGCGGTATGAGCGAACCTGCAGAGCGATTGGGGAAGCCCTGCGGGCCAGCGACAGGCTGAAGGAGTACGACTTCGAAGTCTATGCCAAGGGCTCTTATCCGAATTTCACGAACGTCGTGCGGGATAGCGACGTAGATATCGCAGTTGAGCTGACGACCTTCTTCGGGAACGAATTTGAACACAGCGCTGAAGGGTTGACCCTTGCTGATGTGGGCGTCACTCCCTATACCGGCGATGCCACTCTCTCTGGATTCAAGGATGATGTTGAGCGAGCCCTCGTGGCCTACTTCGGCTCCGGGTCGGTCGATCGCGGGAACAAGGCGATACGGGTTGCCGAGAACAGCGGTCGGCTGCCAGCGGACGTTGTGCCCTGTGTGACGGATAGGGCTTGGACGAGCCAAAGTCGGTATCAGCAGGGCATTCGCTTGCAAAGCGATCGAGAGCCAGGCAAGCGGATAATCAATTATCCGCGGCAGCACCTAGCGGAAGGCACCTCTAAGAACAACCGCACCAATCGACGCTACAAGCGCGTGGTTCGCATCTTGAAGCGCTTGGAGAATGACATGGTTGAACAAGGCATCATCAAGGTCGTTCCCTCTTTTCTGATTGAGTCGTCCGTCTGGAATGTTCCAGACGGCAATTTTGCGGTCGATGGTTGGGCTGCTCGCGTTCAAAACGCCCTTGCCTACATCTACAACGGCACCCGCACCAGCGACTGTGTTTCCTCAGATGATTGGCTTGAGGCAAACGGGATTAAGTACCTCTTCCATTCCGAGCAGGGATGGACCTATCAAGATGCCCACAGCTTCGCTAGCAAGGCGTGGGACTACATTGGGTTCGAGTGATGCGTCCTTCGCGCATCTTCATCCAAGCCCTGGTTCTAGTCGTTGCGGGGGTCTATCTCGTCTCTTATTTGATCCGTGGCTTGCCAACCAGCGAATTGTTCGCTCCAATTGGCGCGGCCGGTGCCGCCGCAAGCCTGTTCGTGCTCGCCTTCGATCACTTCCTCTGGCGCTTTCCTAGGGTGGGCCGCAAGCTCAGCAAGCGACCCGACCTCCGCGGCACTTGGCGAGGCCGACTCGCCTCAAATTGGGAAAACCCCGATACCGGCCAACGCATTGACCCCGATCCGGAGGTCTATTTGGTTGTCCGCCAGACGTTCTGGAGCGTGACCGCCAATCTGATCACTAAAGAGTCAAAGTCATGCTCAACCACCGCAACGATCGAGGATGATGGATGTGGGCAATACCAGTTCGTCGCGCAATACAGAAACACGCCGCGGGCCTCTGTTCGTGGGCGTAGCGAGGTACACCACGGCAGCTTCAAGCTTGACATTGGGGGTGAGCCCGTTGACCGGCTTGAGGGCTACTACTGGACCGATCGCAACACGATGGGCGAGCTTGAGTTCGACCGACGGTCGGAGAAGGCTGTCGACTCCTTTAGCCACGCGCAAGGGCTCGGTCTTTAGCACCACCGCGAAGGCTCTCGTTAGCCTTCCACGCAATGTCCGATACCGCCAGGCGCGAAGCGCGCGACGATGCCAAGCGTGCTCAGGCTCGCTATGAAAAAGAAAAGAGCAAGCTCGACCAGGCGGCCCATGAGCGGCGCAGAAGCTTTGAACTCGCACAGGCCGAGGGCCTTTCGCTGGCGGAGATAGCCGAGGCAACTGGACTTCATCGCAGCCGCGTCGATCAGATCCTCAAGGGCCGGTAGTACGAGAACGCTGTCTAGCAACCTAGACAGCTCTGATACGCTGAGCGCGCAAATAGTGGGGCCGCGCGCTGCAACGCCGACCCCGTGGCGGCCGGCCAAGTCTCCAAGGTCCGACCGCAGCGGGAACGGTAGCGAGCTACCGGCTCCAGAAAGCGGCCCCCGGTGGTGCGTGAACACCAACCGAGGGCCTGACCAAAAGGAGACGTAGCTCCTGATGGCTAATCACAACCCTATGGGCGCAGGGGATCAGCGCGCCACGAGCACCGCCGAGGAAGACCACCGCGACCAGGCGGGCGTCCTCAGACACGTTCTCTCCATCTATCCGGAGGTCATCACCCGGGAAGAGTTGATCCGCGAGATGACCGGGGGCGCTTCCTCTCCCGCCTTCGCGGATCGAGACCGCATCGAGCGGGCCGTCCGCGACCTGAGCACGGGCGGCCTTCTCCATGGAGACGGCAAGCTCGTCCTGCCGACAAGAGCCGCCGTCCTCTGTCACTCCCTGCTGGACGACTGATGGAGTGTCGAGCAGCAAACCTCCTCGCGAGATCGGCAGGACCGATGGCTGAGGGGATCAGGAAGCGCCACCCGCGCAACTGCCGCTCTCGTCAGGGCGGTCGCTGCAACTGCAACGCGGGCTGGGAGGCCTCGGTCTGTCTCGCCCATGAGGGCAGGAAGGTGCGCCGCACCTTTGGCCGCGAGGCCGAAGCCCGTTCTTGGCGGAACGACACTCGCGCCGCCCTCGCCGAGCGCCGTCAGAACGGTCCGAGTCTCACTCTTGAACAGGCATGGCTCTGGCTGGAGGCTGCTCGCACCGGCCGGGTTCGCGACCGCTCGGGTCATACCTACAAGCCCGGACCCTGCGCGAATACGCCAGGGTCCTGCGCTTGCGTGTCCTGTAGGAGTTCGGCTCAACTCAGCTCGCCGCGATCACCCGGGCCGACC
Source organism: uncultured Actinomycetes bacterium (assembly GCA_963779815.1). Taxonomy (GTDB): domain Bacteria; phylum Actinomycetota; class Thermoleophilia; order Solirubrobacterales; family 70-9; genus VAYN01. The sequence continues at coordinate 1,376,819 of CAVZZR010000001.1, forward strand.
TTCAAGCATTCGTGGACAAGATGCTCGCCGAGGAACTGGCGGCAAGCACCATCCGAAATACGGTCAACCCCCTCCAGGCGATCTTCCGCCACGCCGTGCGCCGCGAACTCGCGCCGCTCAACCCGACGCGGGACCTTGAGCTGCCCGCAGCACGAGGTCGCCGCGACCGGATCGCCTCAGCAGTCGAAGCGTCCCGTCTGATCGAGGCCCTGCCGCCAGAGGATCAGGGTCTGTGGGCGACCGTCTTCTACACAGGGTTGCGGCGCGGCGAGTTGCAGGCGCTCCGAGGCTCGGACATCGACCTCAAACGGTCAGAGATTCATGTGCAGCGATGTGCAGCGCTCCTGGGACCAAGAGGAGGGACCGATCCCTCCGAAGTCCAAGGCAGGGACGCGGGCTGTGCCCTTGCTTGCGGTCCTGCGCCCCTATCTAAAGGAGGCGGCGGTCAAACCCGGGACTCGCCTTCGGTCGAGGTCCCGATCAACCCTTCGACCCCAAGACCGTTGGCGACCGCTCTAAGCGCTCTTGGAACCAGGCCAATGAAAGGGAAGGCAAGAAGGCGGAGCTTCGGCAGGCGCTTCGGCCCATGACCCTTCACGAGTGCCGGCATACCTTTGCCTCGCTGCTGATCGACGCTGGGTCAACCCCAAGGCGATTCAAGGTTCATGGGCCACGCCACGATTGAGGAGACGTTTTCCCGATACGGACACTTGATGCCCGGCGCTCGGGATCAGGCGCGTGAGTTGGTTGACGCCTACCTCTCGGCGTCCGTGGCGTAGGACTGCTAGTTCGGTTCAGTCGGGTCTACGAGGGTGTCGCCGACAATCCGGCTGGCGTAGACACTGCCGTAGCGGAAGTTCCATGCGCTGAGAAAAGACCAAGCCGCCGTTCGTATGAACTCTTCAACGGGTGGCGTCAACTCATCGAAAACATCCTCTAAGTCTTCGATGCTCGCTCGGTGGTGATAGACCAGATAGATCGCGCCGATGTAGTAGTCCAAACGCGCTTGTCGTCTGACTCAATCTCTCGACCGACTGCGCTAGAGAACCGTGCCCCCAGGTAGTTCTCATTCCTAAACGGCCTTACGGCCGTCAACAGCGAGAATTTCTCTCCCTCACCTTCGAGATCAGCCAGGGTCCGAAGGGCGAGGAGAAAGAGCTTCTCGTCAAGAATAAGTTGCGGGTGCTCAACTTCCATTGATCTGGGAGCTTAGGCAACCCTTCGGATTCCTAGAGGGTTTTCAGCCCTCGGAGGGGTGCTCCCTGATCCTTTCGCTCTACGGTCCGGTCCGATCTGAAAGATGCAGTAGATGGGCGTATTGGAAATCCTCGGGATAGCTCGGAGCTTTCGGCCGACGCTCGTCGGCGCCCTTGTCGCTGGCGCGTTTCTGCTCGCGCCGGGATTCAGCGCGCGGCTAATACAACGAGAGGTCGCGGCAGAGGCGCAGCGAATTACTCCCCTGATCGAGCGCGCTGTCAGGTCCGCCTTCAAACCACAGTCTGGGCACCACAAGGCGCGTTCCGCGCGGCAATGAGGCGCTTGTGCCGCATTGTGGTGTCGTGACTGGCGCACGGCTGCCCAACCGAAACATGCCCGCTCGCCCCCTAGAGAACGCAAAACCCCCGACTAGCGGGGGCTTTCCGATGCGGCTGAATGGAGTCGAACCATCACGGGTGTTTCCACCCACAAGGCCCTCAACCTTGCGCGTCTACCAGTTCCGCCACAGCCGCTCGAGGGCGAGGGATTCTAGATGTTTGCGTGCAGGGAGAGGTCGCGGCTTGCGGGCATCCGGAGGGGGCGGTACTCTGCGAACAAGTGTTCGAAGGCGATTTGCGCCTATTTGACCCGGGAGCGGAGGAACCGGAACGACGATGGAACTTGATCTGACCAAACGGCAGAAGGAGATCTTCGACTTCATGCGCAAGTATGCGGCGAAGACCGGTTATCCGCCCACCGTGCGCGAGATCGGCAAAGCCGTGGGCCTGCACTCCTCTTCGACCGTGCATGCGCACCTGGCGAATTTGGAGAAGCTGGGGTTGGTCAGGCGCGACCCCTCGAAGCCGCGGGCGATCGAGTTGCTATTCGACAAGGCGAAGCGGACGATCTCGCCGGGCAGCGGGCTGCCGCTGGTCGGACAGGTCGCCGCCGGCGCGCCGATCCTCGCCGAAGAGAACATCGAGGAGTACCTCGAAGTGCCGGACGTGATCGGCGGCGAGGACGGCGACTACATCCTCCAGATTCGCGGCGAAAGCATGAAGGACGCCGGCATCCTCGAAGGCGACTACGTGATCGTGCGCCCGAGCGACGACGCGGCCGACGGCGAGATCGTCGTCGCCCTGATCGGCGAGGAGGCGACGGTGAAGCGGATCTTCCGCGAGAAGGACCACATCCGCCTGCAGCCGGAAAACGAGGAAATGGAGCCGATCCTCACCACCGAGGCGCGGGTCCTCGGCAAGGTCGTGGGGGTCTTCCGGAAGGTGTAGTTGGTGAATTTTCCGTCCTCTGGCGGGGAAAATTCACCAAACGGCGGACGCTAGGGCCACTTCCCCGCCTCGATCAGCTTCTTGTAGCGCCGCTGCCTGCGGCGGGCGTCCCACATCACCAGCGGCAGCAGGCGCAGGGAGAGGCGGGGGAAGAGGTCGACGAAGCGCAGGAAGGGGCCGCGCCAGCGGGGGACGATGAGGATCGGGCGCGGGCGCTCGGTCAGCTTGCCGACCTCCTTCGCCACCTCCTCGGCGGTCAGCAGGCGGCCGGAGAAGGAGGGGGCGGCGTCGAGGTCGTCGAGCTTGTCTTCCAGCATCGGCGTCCAGATCCCGTCGGGGCAGACGGCGGAGAGCTGGACCTTCCTCTCGCCGTTGCGGCGGAGGTCGAACAGGGTCCCCAGGGTGAAGGCCATCGCCGCGTGCTTGGTCGCCGAGTAGGTGACCTCGCCCGGCGCGGCGACGATCCCGGCGAGGGAGACGACGTTGACGATGTGGCCCCTCCCTGCCGCGCGCATCGGACCGAGGGCGGCGATCGTGCCGTTGATCAGGCCGGTGACGTTGACTTCGAGCATCGTCTGCCGCAGCTCGGTCGCCTGCTCCCACGGCGGCCCGCTGTAGAAGACGCCGGCGTTGTTGACCCAGAGGTCGAGCGAGCCGGTGCGGCCGATCGACTCGGCCAGGCCGCGGCAGGCGGCCTCGTCGCGGACGTCGAGGGCGGAGCCGCGGGCCTCGGCCCCGAGCTCGGCAGCCACCCGGTCGGCCGCCCCGGCGTCGACGTCGGTGACGTGGACGCGGTAGCCGCGCCCGATCAGCTCGGCCGCGATCGCGCGGCCGAGGCCGCTGCCGGCGCCGGTGACGACCGCCGTTCGCATGCCCGCCACCATAACCGCCGCGCCCTTGGCCGGACTGGGCCGCCGAGCTACCCTTGAGGGGCGGGCCGAGCGACCGCGGGGGGAGAGAAAACCCCTCGAGGAAAGTCCGGACACCACAGGGCAGGGCGGTGGGTAACGCCCACCCGGGGAAACCCGCGGGAAAGTGCCACAGAAATGACACGGCCGATGGCGCGACTGCAGCTGCGTCGCGCACAGGCAAAGGTGAAATGGTGCGGTAAGAGCGCACCGGCGTCGCGGTGACGCGGCGGCCAGGCAAACCCCGCCCGGTGCAAGGCCAAGCAGGACCGTCGACCCAGCTCGGCGAGGTCCAGGTAGGCCGCAGAGATAGATGGCCGCTCACGACAGGATCCGGCTTACAGGCCCGCTAAGGAAGAGGCTCCCGCAAGGGGGCCTCTTCTAGTTCTGGAGCCAAATGCGACCACTGCACAAGTTTCTGTCTTAGCGTTTGCTAATCTGCCGCCCACATCCGCTGAATCTCCGCCTACATAACGCGGGGAGCGGGGGACCCAATTGGTTTTGGGGCGAGTCGCGGCGACTGTCGCGTAGCGCAGCTCTTTCAGCGCGAGCCCGTCAGCTAACCCCGCAAGCGCTTGGAAAGAGATGCAGACGATCCGACAAACCTCCGTGCGCTGGGCGCTTGCCCTGGCTGCCTTCCTCGCCCTCTTCGCCGGGGTCGTGGCCGGTGCCCAGGCGGCCACCGGCGGCGCCTCCGGCTACGAGCCGCCGGCCGAAGAAGAAGGCGAACACACCTTCGGCAGCTGGCGCTATGGCGGCGCCAGCTGGTACGGGCCGGGGCTCTGGGGCCACAAGACGGCCTGCGGCCAGACGCTGCGCCCGGGCACGATGGGAGTCGCTCACAAGAAGCTCCCCTGCGGCACGACCGTCAAGTTCGTCTACCACGGCAAGGCGGTGACCACGCAGGTGATCGACCGCGGCCCCTACGTCAAAGGCCGGGCCTGGGACCTGACCAAAGCGGTCAGCGACGCGCTCGACTTCGAAGGCGTGGGCCGCGTCCGCTACGCCGTCGCGATCGACGACGCGACCAGCGCCCGCAGCGACTGAATCAGCCGCTCCGGCCGCTCCTCGGGCTAGGCTGCCGTGTTTAGGCAGGGTCCAAGACGAGAGGAGCAAGCGTTGATGTGGAGGATTTCGCAGGGAGCAATCGCCGCCGCCGGCACCCGTAGGGGCCGCGCCGCGCTCTTCAGCCTGCTCGCCTGCGCGCTGGTGCTTCTCGTCGGCCTCGCGGCCAGCAGCGACGCGGCCAAGGTCGGCAGGACGACGGTGATCCTCGGCCAGACCTCGACCGAGCCCGACCCCTCCTGCCCCGAGCTGCCCTGCCAGGCGGTCGGCAGCGTCACCGGCTTCCAGGTCTCGAACGGCCAGACGCAAGCTGCCCTTCCTCGTCACCCACGACGGCAAGATCACCTCCTGGACGCTGACCCTGGCGCAGCCGACCGGCAGCCAGCGGACCTTCTTCAACGGCTTCTTCGGCACCCCGCCGCAGGCCCGCCTGGCGATCCTCCGCCGCGTCCCCGGCACCAACCCGCCGCGCTACAACCTGCGGCGACAGGGCTCGGTCCAGGTCCTCAGCCCCTACCTGGGGAGGACGGTCAAGTTCGGCGCCAACCTCAAGGTCGAAAAGGGCGACATCGTCGGGATCACGGTCCCGACCTGGGCCGCGGCCTTCGCCCAGGACCTGAACGCGAACAACGTCTGGCGCGCCAGCCGCGAGCCCGAAGCGTGCAAAAACGCCACCGACATCCGCCAGGGTGAGCCGCAGGAAAAGGTCGGCACCCGCCGCACCTACGGCTGCAAGTACACGACGGCCCGTCTCCTCTACACCGCCACCCTGGTAGAGGGTCGCTGACCCGGCTCCACTCGCCGAGACGCGAGCGAAGCTCAACGCCTGTAGAGGAGGGCCGGGGAGACCTCCTCCAGACACTCAACAGCGAGCCATAAGCGAGATGTGTCTGGAGGGGGTCTCCCCGGCCCTTCCCCTCAACTACCTACGCAACCGGGGGAAGTGCCCTGGGACCACCCTGGTCCTGGGGCAGCGCCGCGGCGCTTGCGATCAGGCTCTGGAACTCGTTCAGCGCCAGGTGCCCGACCGCCTCGAGGATCTCCTCGTCCGACCAGCCGATTTCCCGCGCCTCCTCGTGGAGGTGGAGGGGCGGGGGACCCTCCGGGTCGAGCGTCTCCTTGAGGAAGGTCAGCAGCGCCGCCTCCTTCGGGTCCGAGGAGGTGAAGCTGCGGGCTTTCGAGACCTCGTCGAGTCCGAGGCCGGCCCGGCGGGCCGATTTGGCGTGCTGGGCGATGCTGTAGTTGTCCTCGCGGAACTCCGCTACGGCGAGCGCGATCCGCTCCCTCGTCGCCTGCGGCAGGACTCCGCCGCGAAGCTCCGAGCGCATCCGCGTGTACGCGCGCAGCACGGCCGGCGCCCCGGCGAGCACGCCGACGAACTTCGTCACCGCGCCGCCGGCGGCCTGGATGCTCTTGATGAGGGGAGCGCTTTCATCAGGCGCCGTCAGCTCGTCGTGGATCTGGAATCTGCTTACTGCGGTTTTTACCGTCACGGGCTACTCGCTCCTGAGCTCTGTCTAGGGCGGCAATTCGTCTTTACAGAGCCCTTACGTGGCCTTTACTTTACTTTTAGCCGCTTACTTACCTGTCGTAAGTTATACCGACAGGACCGGTCGCTTTCAAGGTGATCTCGATCACTTTTCTCTACCCGTATTACGTGGTTCGGCACCTCCGCGGTTCAATCGCTCTATCGTTGCGGCCTTCCCCAGCCAAGGAGAGAGCCCAGGCATGGCCGATCAACCCCGCAGCGCCGCCGACGTGATCGAGCTCGTCCGCGAGCACGACGTCCGCTTCATCCGCCTCTGGTTCACCGACGTGCTGGGGCAGCTGAAGAGCTTCTCGGTCAACGCCTCCGAGCTCGAGGACGCCTTCGGCGGCGGCATGGGGTTCGACGGCTCGTCGATCACCGGCTTCAACCCGATCGAGGAGTCCGACATGCTGGCGGTCCCCGATCCCTCGACCTTCGCGCTGATCCCCTGGCGCCCCGAGGAGGACGCGGTGGCGCGGATGTTCTGCGACATCCAGGTCCCCGGCGGCGGCCCCTACGAGGGCGACCCGCGCTGGATCATGCGGCGGGCGCTGAAACGGGCCGAGGACCTCGGCTTCGACGCCTACAACATCGGCCCCGAGCTCGAGTACTTCTACTTCCGCTCCGCCAAGCCGGAGAGCGGCGTCCCAGAGCCCCTCGACGAGGGCGGCTACTTCGACCTGACGACGCTCGACGCCGGCTCCGACCTGCGCCGGGAGACGGTGCTGGCGCTGGAGAAGATGGGGATCCACGTCGAGTACACCCACCACGAGGTCGGCCCCTCCCAGCACGAGGTCGACATGCGCTACAAGAACGCGCTCGAGATGGCCGACGACTGCATGACGTACCGGATCGTCGTCAAGGAGTACGCGATGAAGTACGGCTACCACGCGACCTTCATGCCGAAGCCGCTGTTCGGCGAGAACGGCTCCGGGATGCACGTCCACCAGTCGCTCAGCCGCGACGGCAAGAACGCCTTCTACGACGAGGACGACCCCTACTACCTCTCGCCGGTGGCGAAGTCCTTCATCGCCGGTCAGCTCAAGCACGCGCGCGAGATCTCACCGCTCTTCGCCCAGTGGGTCAACTCCTACAAGCGACTCGTCCCCGGCTACGAGGCGCCGGTCTACCTGGCATGGTCGCGCCGCAACCGCTCGGCGCTGATCCGGGTGCCGCTCTACCACCCCGGCAAGGAGGGGGCGACGCGGGCCGAGCTGCGCTGTCCCGACCCCGCCGCCAACCCCTACCTCTGCTTCGCGGCGATGCTGCAGGCGGGCCTGGAGGGGGTCGAGAAGGGCTACGAGCTGCCGGAGCCGATGGAGCAGAACCTCTACCACCTCTCCCAGGAGGAGCTGGCGCACCAGGGGATCGAGCAGCTGCCGGCGACCCTCGGCGAGGCGATCGAGCTCGCGGCCGAGTCCGAGCTCGTCCTCCGAACCCTCGGCGAGCACACCTTCCGCCGCTTCGTCGAGATCAAGCGGCAGGAATGGGACGACTACCGCGTCCAGGTCACCCCCTACGAGATCGAGAACTTCCTCCCGATCCTCTGACGATTGGTGAGTTGTAGGGGCTATAGCCCCTAAAACTCACCACGGAGCGTTTGCGGGCTCGTGACCGGCAACTGGCACGTGAAGTTTTCGCAGACGTAGGCGGCTGGACTGCCCTCGACGGTGGTGCGGTTCGCTAGGAGCGGTGGCTGTTCGGTGGCCTCCCGTGCGCCGGCGAGCACTAGGTGGAAGAGAGGTTTTTCGCGCACCACTGCCGCCAGCTCACCGAGCCCGTCGCCCACCAGAGCGACCTCGCGGGTGGGGGAGAGGTGGAAGTCCAGCGCTCGCAGCAGGTGGGCGAAGGCCTCGGGGTGCTGGAGAGCCGGTTTGCCGAAGAGGGCGAGGACGCTCGTGCCCGCCTCCTCGTAGCGGCGCTCGCCGGTCAGAGCGGCGAGGCGGAGCATGCCCATCGCCGCCGAGCTGTTGCCGGAGGGGATCGGGTGGTCGCCGACCTCCTTGCGCCGCGCGATCAGCTCCTCGTGGTCGGCCGAGGTCGAGAAGAAGCCGCCGCGCTCGGGGTCGCCGAAGCGGTCGATCGTCGTCTCGGCCAGCGCCTGCGCCTCGATCGAACCAGCGCTGCTCGAAGGTCGATTCGTAGAGCGTCAGCAGCGCCTCGAGCAGGAAGGCGTGGTCCTCGAGGTAGGCGTTGAGGTGGGCGCGACCGTCCTTGTAGGTGCGCAGGAGGTTGCCGTCCTCGTCTCGCATCTGTCCGAGCACGAACTCGGCGCAGGCGCGGGCAGCGTCGAGGTAGTCGTCGCGCCCGAGCACCGCGCCGGCCTCGGCCAGCGCCGCGATCGCCAGCGCGTTCCACGAACGCCAGCCGCTTGTCGTCGAGCCCGGGCCACACGCGCCGCGCCCGCGCCTCAAGCAGCGCCCTCGCGCATCTCGCCCAGCCCCTCGGGCTCCTCCGCCTCGGCGCCCTCCGCCAGATGCAGCACGTTCGACCCCTCGAAGTTCCCCCGCTCGCTGACGCCGTAGAACTGCAGCAGCCTCTCTACCTGCGCGCTGGAGAGGCTGCTGCAGTTCGGGTCGGCAGCCAGCGCATCCCGAATCTCCTCCGCCGTCCAGACATAGAACTCCCCTCCTCGCCCTCGGAGTCGGCGTCGAGCGCCGAGTAGAAGCCGCCCTCCGGGCCGCGCATCTCCCGCAGCATCCAGTCCAGCGTCTCCTCGCAGACGCGGCGGTAGCGCTCGTGCCCGAGCACCTGCCAGCCGTGGAGGTAGGCGCGCGCGAGCAGGGCGTTGTCGTAGAGCATCTTCTCGAAGTGGGGGACGAGCCAGACCGCGTCGACCGAGTAGCGGGCGAAGCCGCCGCCGAGCTGGTCGTAGATGCCGCCGGCGAGCATCGCGTCGAGGGTTCGCTCGCACCAGCTCGGTCTCGCCGCGCGCCAGCAGTAGCTCCAGCGCCGAGGCGGGCGGGAACTTCGGCGCGCCGCCGAAGCCGCCGTTGCGCGCGGTCGGCCGCGCGCCAGCAGGCCCTGCACGGCCCCGGCGAGGTCGGCCGCGTCGGGCAGATCGGCGCGGCTCGACGTCGCCGATCGCGCTCCAGGCTCTCCCGCATCCTCGGCGCCCGCTCGCGGATCTCCTCGCGCTGGGTCTCGAAGGCGTCGACGACCGCTTCCATCACCATCCGGAAGCTCGGCATGCCGCGGCCCTCGTCGGGCGGGAAGTAGGTGCCGCCGTAGAAGGGGACGCCGTCGGGGTCGAGGAAGACGGTCATCGGCCAGCCGCCCTGGCCGCTGATCGCCTGCACCGCCTCCATGTAGATGGCGTCGACGTCGGGGCGCTCCTCGCGGTCGACCTTGACGTTGACGAAGTGCTCGTTCATGTAGGCGGCGGTCTCCGCGTCCTCGAAGGACTCGCGCTCCATCACGTGGCACCAGTGGCAGGCCGAGTAGCCGACCGAGAGCAGGATCGGCCGGTCCTCCTCGCGCGCCCGCGCCAGCGCCTCCTCGCCCCACGGGTACCAGTCGACCGGGTTGTCGCGGTGCTGGAGCAGGTACGGGCTGGTCTCCTGCGCGAGGCGGTTGGCCATCGCCTTCCAGCCTACCCGGGGACCGGAAGTCAAGTATTCGGTCCGGCGGTCGCCGAAATTTGGGCTGGACCTGGCGGGATGTCAGGCGTCTCAGCCGCAGGGTGACGCAATACCGTCATCTCGTGAAGAACGACGCATCGCAAGACTCATCGACCCGGCGATCGAAGCCGTGCTGGAGAAGCTCGCGCCCGCCGACCGGGCGGTGGTCCAGGGCGCGCTGGAACGGGCCGAGAAGACCGAGGCCGAACTGCGCTACCTCGCCGACCACGACTCGCTCACCGGCCTGCTCAACCGCCGCCGCTTCCGGGCCGAGCTCGACCAGTACGTCTCCTTCACCGCCCGCTACGGCGGCCAGGGCGCGGTGATGATCATCGACATCGACGGCCTCAAGGAGGTCAACGACGCGCTCGGCCACCAGCGCCGGCGACAACCTGATCCGCCAGATCGCCGACGATCCTGCGCGAGCGGGTGCGGGCCACCGACATCGTCGCCCGCCTCTCCGGCGACGAGTTCGCGGTGCTGATGCCGCAGACCGACACCGCCGGCGCGCTGCAGCTCGGCGAGGACCTGCGCGCCGCGGTCGCCGAGCGCGCTTGCGCCGGCGCCCCGATCGGCCGAGGCGTCACGATCAGCGTCGGGATCACGATGTTCGGCGGCGAGCGCGATGCGGCGCCGAGGCGGTGCTGGTCGCCGCCGACCAGGCGATGTACCGGGCGAAGGAGGAGGGCCGCAACCGGATCGCCCTCTTCGCGGCCCCGGCGAGCCAGCGGCGCGCCGCAGCGCGCGCAGACGACCAGCGCGAGGATCCGCGACGCGCTGACCCAGGACCGGCTCAGCCTCCGCACCCAGCCGATCCGCAGCCTCGCCTCGGGCGGGATCGAGCGCTACGAGCTGCTGCTGCGGATGACCGGCGAGAGACGGCGAGCTGCTGCCGGCCGCCTCCTTCATCGAGGCGGCCGAGCGCTCGGGGATGGTCCAGGAGCTCGACCGCTGGGTGGTCGCCCGCGCGCTGGAGCTGCTCGGCCGAGCGCGAGCGCGCCGGCAGCCCGGTCTCCCTGCACGTCAACCTCTCCGGCGCCTCGCTCACCGACATCTCGGTGCTCGAGTTCATCGAGCGCCGGCTCGACGAAGGCGACGCCGACCCCTCCCGCTGCACCTTCGAGATCACCGAGACGGCGCAGGTCGAGGACTACGAGACGGCCGCCGGCTTCGCCGACCGCCTCACCGAGTTCGGCTGCGAGGTCGCGATCGACGACTACGGCGCCGGCTTCGGCCCCTTCCACTACCTGAAGAAGATCCCCTTCGACGTGATCAAGATCGACGGCGCCTTCGTCCGCGACATGCCGCGCAACGACGCCGACCAGCTGACCGTGAAGGCGATCGTCCAGATCGCCCGCGGCCTCGGCAAGACGACGATCGCCGAGTTCGTCCAGGACGACGCGACGACGCGAGATGCTGCGCGAGTACGGCGTCGACATGGCCCAGGGCTTCCACCTCGGCCGCCCGGTCGACGCCGCCGAGGCGCTCGCCGCGTCGAGGGGCTGCGGCTCGCGGACGCTCGTCGCGCAGCTCCGCCCGCTTGATCTTGCCGCTGCTCGTCTTCGGCAGCTCGTCGACGAACTCGACGATGCGGGGGAACTTGTAGGGGGCGGTCTCGCGCTTGCAGTGCTCCTGCAGCTCGCCGGCGAGCTCCTCGCTCGGCTCGCCGCCGTCGCGGAGGACGACGATCGCGCGGACGACCGCGCCGCGCTCGGGGTCGGGGGCGGCGACCGCGGCGGCCTCGGCGACGGCGGGGTGGGAGAGCAGCGCCGACTCGACCTCGAAGGGCCCGATCCGGTAGCCGGAGGAGAGGATGATGTCGTCGCCGCGGCCCTCGAAGAAGAGGTAGCCGTCGTCGTCCTCGCGGACCAGGTCGCCGGTCGGCCACCACTCGCCCTCGAAGCGCTCGCCGTCGAGGTAGCGGGAGAAGAAGGTGGGGGAGGAGGCGGCGCGCAGCTGCAGCTCGCCCTCGACGATCCGGCGTCTCGATCCCGGGCAGCGGCTTGCCCATCGAGCCCGGCGCGGACCGGCTCGCCGGCGAGGTTGCCGGTGACCTGGCCGGTCTCGGTCTGGCCGTAGCCGTCGGCCGGCTCGAGCCCGGTCGCCTCGCGGAAGGCGGCGATCGTCTCCGGGTCGAGCGGCTCTCCGGCCGAGACCATCCGCCGCAGCGTGGGGAGCGGGCGCAGCGGCGGCGCGCTTGGCCAGCATCCGGTACTCGGTCGGCGCCTGGCAGAGGACGTTGACGCCCAGCGCCTCGGCGAGGTCGAGCCGCTCGGCGGGGTCGAAGCGGCCGTCGTGGATGACCGCGGCGGCGCCGGTCAGCCAGGGGGCGAGGAAGACGTTGCGGGCCGACTTCGACCAGCCCGGTCGCGGTCGTGCACCAGGCGAGCTCGCCGTGGCGCGAGCCGAACCAGTGCTCGGCCTGGATGCGCTGGCCGAACAGGTAGCGGTAGGCGTGGACGACGCCGCGCGGCTCGCCGGTCGTGCCCGAGGTGAAGACGATCAGCGCCGGGTCCTCGGGGTCCATCTCCGCGACCGCGGCCGGGCGTCTCCTGCGGCCGGTCCTCGTCGAGCGACGCCGGCGACCTCGTCCATCGTCATCGCCGGGACGCCGTCCGGGCAGCTCGCCCAGCAGCGCCTCCTCGCCGACGCAGAGCTTCGGGTCGGCGGCGCGCGACCCGCAGCTCCAGGTCATGGCGCCGCAGCTGCGTGTTGCAGGGCAGCGCCACCGCCCCCATCCGCCAGCAGGCGAGCAGCGTCAGCACCCACTCGACCCGGTTGCCGACCAGCGTCATCACGACGTCCCCGCGCTTCACCCCGCGCGCCGCAAAGGCCCCCGAGAGGCCCGCCGAGCGGGCGAACAGCTCGCCGAAGTAGCCGATCCCGCCGGTTGCCCTCGGCATCGATCGCCACGATCCCCAGCCGCGAGGCCGGCGAGCGCTCCATCACGTCCTCGATCAAGATTCACGGAGCGGCAGTCTGCCAACGCGCCGGGACGTGCCACATGAGGGCGGCCGGATCGGTGGTCTCTCTCCGGACACTCAACGAGCTGAGCCCTCAGAGCGAGCATGTGTCTGGGAGTGGTCGACCCCCCGGCCCCCTGACCTCTAACCCTGGCTACCGAAGTTCAGCGCTCGAGCTCTTCCTAAGCAGCTGCCGAGCAACGATCAGCAGCTGGATCTGCTGCGTGCCCTCGAAGATGTCGAGGATCTTCGCGTCGCGGGCCCACTTCTCGAGCAGCTCGTTCTCGCCGTAGCCGACGCTGCCGCAGAGCTCGACGCAGCCGAGGGTGACGTCGACGCAGGTGCGCCCGGCCTTCGCCTTCGCCATCGAGGCCTGCAGCGAGTTCGGCTTGCCGTTGTCGGCCATCCAGGCGGCCTGCAGGGTCAGCAGCCAGGCCGCCTCGTAGTCGGCCTCCATCTCCAGGAAGCGCGGCCGCGGCGGCGTGCTGGGAGAGGGCGGGCACGTCGTAGTCGACCTCGACCCCGGCCGCCTTCAGCTGCTTGCGGGTCTCCTCGAGCGCGGCGCGGGTGACGCCGACCGCCATCGCCGCGACCAGCGGCCGCGTGTTGTCGAACGTCTGCATCACCCCGGCGAAGCCCTTCTCCTTCACCTCCGGGTCGCCGAGCAGCGCCTCTTTCGGCACGCGGCAGTCCTGCAGGGTGAAGTTGGCGGTGTCGGAGGCGCGGATCCCGAGCTTGTGCTCGAGCCGGTCCAGCTTCAGGCCGGGGTTGTCGCGCTCGACGATGAACGACTTGATCGCCGCCCGCCCCTTCGAGCGGTCGAGCGTCGCCCAGACGACGATCAGGTCGGCGCGGTCGCCCGAGGTGACGAAGATCTTCTCGCCGTTGAGGACGTACTCGTCGCCGTCGAGCTCGGCGGTGGTGCGGATCGCGGCCGAGTCCGAGCCGGCTTCCGGCTCGGTGATCGCCATCGCCGCCCACTTGCCGCCGTAGTGCTCCAGCTGCTCCTCGGTCGCCACCGAGGCGATCGCCGAGTTGCCGAGCCCCTGGCGCGGCATCGAGAGCAGCAGGCCGACGTCGCCCCAGCAGAGCTCGATGATGCCGAGCACGGTGGAGAGGTTGGAGCCGTTGCGGTTCTCGCCGTCGTCGCTCTTCTCGCGGCGCGACGCCGGCGGCGCCGGCGCCGCCGATGTCGGAGCCCTCGTTCATGCCGTCGATCAGCGACGCCAGCATGTCGAGCTCTTTCGGGTAGGCGTGCTCGGCCTCGTCGTACTTGCGCGAGATCGGCCGGAAGACCTCCGTCGCGACCTGGTTGGCCTGGCTGGCCAGCGGCTTGAACTTCTTCGGTATCTCGAGGTTGATCATCGTATCGTGCCTTTCGCTCGTCAGGCCGGGGGCCTAGACGAGCAGGGCGCCCTCCATCACGCCCGCTGCGCGGAGGTCGCGGTACCAGCGCTCGACCGGGTGCTCCTTGACGAAGCCGTGGCCGCCGAGCAGCTGGACGCCGTCGGAGCCGATCTGCATCCCCTTGTCGGCGCAGAGCCGGCGGGCGATCGCCGCCTCGCGGTCGAAGCTCTCGCCGCGGTCGGCGCGGCTCGGCCGCCCGGTAGGTGGCGAGCCGCATCGCGTCGATCTCGATGCCGATGTCGGAGACGGCGAAGGCGACGCCCTGGCGGTTGGAGATCGGTTCGCCGAAGGCCTGGCGGTCGTTGACGTAGGGGATCACGTAGTCGAGCACGGCCTGCGCGGTGCCGACCGCGAGCGCGCACCAGGCGATCCGCGAGCGGTGGACGCAGTCGGCGTAGTCCTGGCTCGCGCTCGCCCTCGCCGAGCAGGGCGCTGGCCGGGACCTTGACGCTCTCGATCAGCAGGCGGCCGGTGGCGGCGGGCCGCAGGCCCATCGCCGGCTCGTCCTCGATCGAGAGCCCTTTGGCGCCGGACTCGACCACGAACAGCGCCGGGCCGATGCCCTCGGCGTCGGCGGCGACGACGAACAGCTCGCACTCCTTGGCGCGGGCGAGCAGCGACTTGGCGCCGTCGAGGACCCAGTCGTCGCCTTCGCGTCGTGCCTTCGTCTCCAGCTCCAACGGGTCGAAGAGCGGCCGCGGCTCGAGGATCGCCAGCGCCGCCGCGGGGACGTCCTCGCCGGTGAAGGCGGGCAGGTAGGTCGCCTCCTGCTCGGCCGTGCCCCAGAGGCCGATCGCGGTGGCGACGGCGCCGGGGGCGAGCGCCGCGTAGGCGATGCCCATGTCGCCGTGGGCGAGCGCCTCGCCGATCAGGACGCTGGTCACCGCCGACTGCTCGTGCATGACGCCGCCGAGCTCCTCGGGGACGCCGAGCATGTTGACGCCGAGCTCGTTGGCCTGGGCGAGCAGCTCCTTCGGCGTCTCGCAGCGTCGTCGTCGGCCTCCTGGGCGGCGGGGCGGACCTTGTCCGCGGCGAAGGCGCGGACCGCCTCCTGGAACATCTGCTGCTCGTCGTCGGGGCGTGAGGTCGAAGAGGCCCTTCGACTTGCCCTTCTTCTGGCGCGCCGGTTTGCCGAGCTGCTGCGCCGCCTTGAAGGTGCGGCCGGCGGCGGTCGCCGTGCGGAAGCCGTTCTTGGTGCCCTGGAAGAGGGCCCGCTCGACCTGCTTGCGGATGCGGATCCGGTCGAGCAGGTCGGAGCCGGCGAGGCGGTTGAGCGCCCGCAGGCCGAAGCCCATGCTGCGCTCGGCGACGCTGCCCTTCGTTGTCGGTGGTCGTGGTCACTTCTTCCTCCCGGTTTTGGCTTCTGGAGTTTGGCGCTCGAGCTGGCGTCACGCGGCCGTCGAGGTGGGGGGTCTGGCGCTTGGCGTCGCGCACGGCGAAGGCGATCTCCCCGCTCTCCGCTCGGCGCTGGCGAACTCGACCCGGGCCGGCAGCAGGATCGGCTTGCGGAAGCGGACGTCGACCGCGAAGGCGTCGGGCAGGCGGCTCTCCAGCGCCGCCAGGCAGCGCGCCTTGGTCCACATCCCGTGCGCGATCGCCCCCGGGAAGCCGAGCGGCTTCGCGGTCAGCGAGTGCATGTGGATCGGGTTGCGGTCGCCGGAGACGCCCGCGTAGCGGCGCCCGAGGTCGCCGCGGAGCCTCCACTCGGCGCTGGCCGTCAGCTCGCCCTCCGGACGCGGCAAATTGCCTCGCTGCGCGGCGCGTCTTGCTGCGGCCGCCGGTGCGGTCGCCGCTTGCCGCGGCGCAGCATGGTGCTGGTCGCCCTCCCAGACGATCTCGCCGCCGACCATGACCTCGGTCAGCAGGCGAGAAGGTCTGGCCCTTGCGGGTGCGGCTGCAGCTTGGTCGGGCGGACGCGGATCGTCAGCTCCTCGCCGATCCCGATCGGCCGCTGCTGGGCGATCCGGTTCTCGACGTGGACGAGGCCGACCGCGCCGAAGGGGAAGCTGCCGTCGGCCATCACCGCCATGTGCAGCGGGAAGGCGAGCATGTGCGGGTAGGTCGGCGGGAGCGTGTCGCGCAGGGCGAAGCCGCAGACCTTGGCGTAGGCGGCGACGTCGGCTCGGGCTCGGCGGCGACGCCGGCCAGCTCGCAGGTCGAGCTCGGGGATCTCGCCGCCGCCGCCGGGGACGAACGGCAGCAGCGAGGCGCCGGGGATCATCGGCGCCGCCGCGCGCGCGTAGAGCGGCAGGATGCTGGGGGAGCTGTCGAGGGTGCGCGTCGCCATCTCAGGCCCCCAGCAGGCTCTGGCCGCAGACGCGGACGACGTTGCCGTTGACGCCGGTCGAGGCGGGGCTGGCGAACCAGGCGATCGTCTCGGCGACGTCGACCGGCAGGCCGCCCTGCGAGAGGCTGGAGAGCCGGCGGCCGGCTTCGCGCGGGCCGATCGGCATCGCCGCGGTCATCTGCGTCTCGATGAAGCCGGGGGCGACGGCGTTGATCGTCGCCTTGCGCTTCGGCCAGCTCGGGCGCCATCGCTTCGACCATCCCGATCACGCCCGGCCTTCGAGGTCGCGTAGTTGGTCTGGCCGGTGTTGCCGGCGATCCCCGCCATCGAGGAGACGCCGACGATCCGCCCGTTCGGCGCTGAGCAGCTTCGTCGTCGAGCAGCGCGTCGTTGATCCGCTCCTCGCTGGAGAGGTTGATCTCCATCAGCTGCGTCCAGCGCTCCTCCGGCATCTTCGCCAGCGTCCGGTCGTTGGTGACGCCGGCGTTGTGGACGACGACGTCGACGCCGTCGGCGAAGCTCGGCGGCGATCTGCTCCGGGCGCGTCCTCGGCGGTGATGTCGAGCTCGATCGCGCTCGCCGCCGATCGCCTCGGTGACCGCCTCGCAGGTCGGCCGCCAGCCTGCGGGATGTCGAGGCCGACGACCTTCGGCGCCGTCGCGGGCCAGCGTGTCGGCGATCGCGGCGCCGATCCCGCGCGAGGCGCCGGTGACCAGCGCCACCTTGCCGGCGAGCGGCGCGCTCCCAGTCGATCTCCGGCGTCGGCGGCGACGCCCTTGCCGACCCGGACCACCTGGCCGGAGACGTAGGCCGAGCGGGGCGAGAGCAGGAAGCGCAGGGTCGAGTCGAGCTGGTCCTCGGCGCCCGGCTCGACGTAGACGAGCTGCGCGGTCGAGCCGCGGCCGCCGATCTCCTTGGCGAGCGAGCGGGTGAAGCCCTCGAGCGCCCGCTGGGCGGTGTGGGCCGCGGGCGGAGCCGGCTTCCGCCGGCGGGGTGCCGAGGACGACGACGCGGCCGCTGCGCTGCAGGCGCGCCGACGGCGGGGTAGAAGAAGCGCTGCAGCTCGACCAGCTCGGTCGAGTCGGCGATCCCGGTGGCGTCGAAGACGAGCGCCTTCGCCTTGCCCTCGGCGCCGGCGCGTTCGGCCTTGATCGCGTCGAGGACGGCGGCGAGCGCCTGGCCGAGGCGGCCGTCCGGGGGCCGCGCCGGTGAGGACCGGGCCGGCGACGACCGGCTGCGCCCTCCCGGTAGCGGTCGAGCGCGACCGGCTGCGGCAGCCCCAGCTGCTTGGCGATCGTCGCCGACGAGCGGGCGCGTTGACGAGCTGTGAGTAGCGGTCGCTCATCTTAGTTGGCACCTCCGGGGCTCTCGAGGATCGCGACGACGCCCTGGCCGCCGGCGGCGCAGATGCTGATCACGCCGCGGCCGGTGCCGTCTTCGTGCAGTTGCTTGGCGAGGCCGGCGACGATCCGGCCGCCGGTCGCGGCGAACGGGTGGGCGGCGGCCAGCGAGCCGCCGTTGACGTTGAGCTTCTTGCGGTCGATCGAGCCGAGCGGCTTGGCGCGCCCGAGCTTCTCCGAGCAGAACCCCTCGTCTTCCCAGGCCTTCAGCGTGCAGAGCACCTGGGCGGCGAAGGCCTCGTGGATCTCGTAGTAGTCGAAGTCCTGCAGCTCGAGGCCGGCGCGGTCGAGCATCCGCGGCATCGCGTAGGCGGGCGCCATCAGCAGGCCTTCGCGCTTGTGGACGTGGTCGACGGCCGCGGTCTGCGCCTCGGTGATGTAGGCGAGGATCGGCAGGTCGCGCTCTTTCGCCCACTCCTCGGAGGCGAGCAGCACGGCCGAGGCGCCGTCGGAGAGCGGCGTCGAGTTGGCCGCGGTCATCGTCCCCTCGGGGCCGCCGAAGACCGGCTTCAGCTTCGCCAGCTTCTCCAGGTTGGAGTCGGGGCGCAGGTTCTGGTCGCGCTCGAGCCCGAGGTAGGGGGTGATCAGGTCATCGAGGAAGCCGCGCTCGTAGGCGGCGGCGAGGTTCTTGTGGCTCGTGACCGCGAGCTCGTCCTGCTCCTTGCGGCCGATCTCCCATTCGGTCGCCATGATCGCGCAGTGCTCGCCCATCGAGAGGCCGGTGCGCGGCTCCTCGTTGCGGGGGATCGCGGGGACGATGTGGCCCGGGCGGACCTTGGTCAGCTGCTTCAGCTTGCCGACCGTCGAGCGCTCGCGGTTGGCGTCGAGCAGGGTCTCGCGCAGGCCCTCGTTGAGGCGCGATCGGGGCGTCGGAGGTGGTGTCGGCGCCGCAGGCGATGCCGGAGTCGATCTGGCCGAGGGCGATCTTGTTGGCGACGAGGATCGTCGTCTCGAGGCCGGTCCCGCAGGCCTGCTGGACGTCGTAGGCGGGGGTCTCGGCGGCGAGGCGGGTGCTGAGCACGCTCTCGCGGGTGAGGTCGCGGTCGCGCGAGTGCTTGAGGACGGCGCCGCCGGCCACCTCGCCGAGCGTCTCGCCGTCGAGGCCGTAGCGGTCGATCAGGCCGTCGAGGGCCGCGGTCAGCATGTCCTGGTTGCTGGCGTGCGAGTAGACGCTGTTGGAGCGCGCGAAGGGGATCCGGTTGCCGCCGACGACGGCGACTTTGCGGGTTTTGGCGTTCATTTCGGGGAGGGTCCTCCTTGGGGGGTGTTGGAAGTGGGGATGGGGGTCGAGCGCTCGCGCAGGCCGGGCTCGACGGTGGAGATCAGGAGCTCGGCGGCGTCTTCGGCGCTGATCGCCTCGGTCCGCAGCCACCAGCGGGCGAGCGCCTCGGAGGCGCCGAGCAGGGCGGTGGAGAGGGCTTCGACTTCGACCTTGGCGGCTTCGCGACGCCGCATCGGCAGCTGGCCGAGGAGCGAGGCCGAAACGAGGTCGAGGATCTGACTGCGGTATCCGGCGACGCTGTCGAAGACCTCGCCGGCCTGGGGGAGGGTCTCGTCGAAGAGCACCGCCCAGGCGGAGCGGTCGGTGTCGAGGAAGGAGAAGAAGGCGCGGACGCCGGCCCCGAGCGCGTCGCCAGGGTTGGCGGTCTCGGAGACCGCCTCGGCGATCGTCGCGATCAGAGCGTCGCCGGCCCGCTCCATGCAGGCGATATAGAGCCGCTCCTTGTTGCCGAAGTAGTTGTAGAGCAGCGGCTTGGTCACACCCACCGCCGCCGCGATCTCATCCATCGTCACCGCCGCATAGCCGCGCTCGGCAAACAGCAGATGAGCCGCCGAGAGAGTCTGCTCCATGCGGTCGTCCCGAGAGAGCCGCGTTCGAACCGATGCATCCATCGGTGTAAACGTTACCGGACTATAAATTTATATGGGCGTAACGTGACGCATCCCACAAATCAAGCTGCCGGCCCGAGGGTGACAAGTCCTCAGGCCGACAGCAAGCTGTGCGGAGGACGGGGGACTCGAACCCCATCCGGAGGGCTACTCCGGACTCCCGTGTGTCAGACGGTTGCGGCACCTCGCCGCTTCGTCCTCCGCCCTTCCAAGGCCGTAGCGGGAACAGGTTCTCCCCCCTTTGACGCGGCGATCTGAGCAAAGTACGCTTTTATGCCACGTGTGTCAGACGGTTCGGGGGTAGCTCCCCGCACGAAAAGACCCGCTTCGGCGGGTCTTCGTGATTCAGGGCCTGACGGCGGTCTCGAGAAAGACGATCAAGCTGCCGGACGGAGGGAGATAAGTCCTCTGCCCGGCAGCAAGTGTGCGGAGGACGGGGGACTCGAACCCCATCCGAGGAGCTACCTCGGACTCACGCGTATCAAACGCTCGCGGTGCCTCACCGCTTCATCCTCCGCCTCTCTAAGAGCTGGAGGGATGGAAACTCTCCCCCGTTGACGGTGGGGATGAGCAAGAGTAACCTCGACTTTCCGTGTATCAAGCGCTCCGGGGGTAGCTCCCCCGCACGAAAAAGACCCGCTTCGGCGGGTCTTCGTGATTCAGGGATCGGGGGGCGGCGGCTACTTCAGCTCGGTGCCGTCGTAGAGCTTCTTGACGTGCACGGTGCCGGCCGGGGCGGCTTCGATGCAGAGGCGGCAGAGGACGCACTCGTCGACGTTGGCGTCGACGATCTCGACGGTGCCGTCGGCGTCCTTGAAGATGTCGACGGGGCAGACTTCCTCGAGCTTGGCCGCGATGGCGGCGTCGTTCTTGACGCTGTCCTCGACGGAGACGTCGATGAAGACCTTGTTCAGGGTCTCGGCCATCAGGCGGTCGCTCCGATCTTTTCCTTGACGACGTCGGGGATCTCGTCGATGCGCTCGACGACGCGGATGCCCGCCGCTTCGAGGCGGGCGATCTTCTCGGTCGCGGTGTCCTCGACCCCCTCGACGATGGTTCCTGCGTGACCGAAGGACATGCCCTTCATCTCGTCGTCGTCCATGAATTTGCCGGCCATGAAGGCGACGATCGGGAGGCGGGAGCTGTTGTCCTTCACCCATTCGGCCAGCTGGGCCTCCATGCGGCCGCCGGGCTCGGTGTAGATGACGATCGCCTCGGTCTGCTCGTCGGCCTCGAAGTAGGGCATCAGCTCGGCGTAGGTCGAGCCGATGATCGCGTCGCCGCCGATCGAGACGGCGGTGGAGACGCCGAGGCCGGCGGCGGTCAGCGAGGAGGAGATCTCGGTGGTCATCCCGCCCGAGCGGCTCATCACGCCGACGCGACCCGGCTGGTAGGCCTTGGCGGCGTCTTTGGCGGGGCCGCCGATGCCGCCCATCTTGCAGACCTCGGGGACGATCAGGCCGAGGCAGTTGGGTCCGATGATGCGGGCGCCGCGCATCTCGGCGAGCTCGACCATCTGGGCGACGTCGCCGCGGGGGATCCGCTCGGTGACGATGACGATCAACTTGATCCCGTTCTCGATCGCCTCGAGGACGGCGTCCTTGGTGAAAGCGGGGGGGACGGTGACGACGGAGCCGTCGATCGGGCCGCCGTGGTGCTCGACCGCCTGGCCGACGGTGTCGAAGACCGGGACGCCGTGGACCTCGCGGCCCTTGCGGCCCGGGGTGACCCCGCCGACGATCTTCGAGCCGTAGTCGAGGCACTCGCGGGTCAGGTTGACCGCCTCGCGGCCGGTGATCCCCTGGACGATGAAGGTCGTCTCCTTGTCGAGCAGGATGCTCACGCGCGCTCCTTCGTCTGTGCCTTATGGGTGTGGAGCAACGAAAAGGAACAGACGAACGTCATGCTGGCGCTCCCTGGATCTTGGCGACGGCGCGGCCGGCGGCCTCCCACATCGAGACGGAGCGGTCACAGGTCTCGACGCCGTATTTCTCGAGGATCTTGAAGCCCTCCTCCTCCCAGGCGCCCGGGATGCGGAAGATCGCGATCGTCTCGCCGGGGTCCTTGCCGAGTTCGAGGCAGGCCTTGATGACGCCGCGGGCGACGATGTCGACGCGGGTGTTGGAGACGATCGACATCATCACCGCGATCTTCTCGACGCCGTCCTTTTCCAGCACCTCCTTGGCGAGGCCGCAGGCCTTCTGGACCGACGGGTTGCCGCCGATCTCCGAGTAGTTGGCGGGCCGGCCGCCCTGGTTGCGGACCGCGTCGGTAAGGGTCAGCGAGCCGCCGCCGGCGCCGATCACGAGACCGAGGTTGCCGGTGAAGCCGTGGTCCTTGCCCTGGATCACCCCGCGGTGGTCGGCGGCGTCGATCGCGCCGACGTTCTTCTCGAAGTCGGAAGGCTCGTAGGTCTCGCGGGTGTCGTCCTCGGCGATCCCGAGCTCCTTGCGCAGGAGCTTCTTCTGTCGCCCGACCGCCTCGTTCTCCATCTCCATATGAGCGTCGAGGGCGACGAAGGAGCCGTCGGTCAGCTCGGCCAGCGGGTTGATCTCGGCCAGGGTCATGTCGTTGTCGCGGAAGAGTCGGGCGAGGCGGGCGAGGACGGGGGTGGCGCGGTTCAGCTGCGAGCCGGTGACGCCGGTCGCGGCGACGACCTGCTTGGCCTCGAAGTCGCCGACGGGGAGGAGGTTGGAGATGTGCCCTCTGCCGACGTGATCCGGATGCTTCTCGGCGACCTCCTCGATGTCGATCCCGCCCATGTCGCTGAACAGCATCAGCGGCTTCTTCGCGGTCCCGTCCCAGACGACGCTCGCGTAGTACTCCTGCTTGACCTCGGCCTTGGGGTCGACGAGGACGCCGCGCGGCATGTGGCCGTTGATTTCCAGCTTCAGGATCTCCTCGGCGTGCCGGGCCGCCTCCTCGGGCGTGGCGGCGAACTTGACGCCGCCGGCCTTCATCCGGCCGCCGCTCAGCACCTGGGACTTGATCACGACCGGGCCGCCGATTTCCTCGGCGACCTTGCGCGCTTCCTCAGCGCTCGTGCAGAAGCCGTACTTGGTGACGGGAATCCCCGCCAGCTCGACGATCTTCCTTGCCTCGTACTCGTAGAACCGCATCGCGGCGCGGAACCCTATCCAACCCCGCCGGAAGGTCGTCGGGCGACGAAAAGGCGGTGGTCAGCGCCGAGACCGCGAGAAAGCTCCGGATCACCCTTCAGGCGAACCTCGAAAACCCTATTCATGGGAAAATGCTTCAACGGGAAAGCGAGCCACATTTATCTGGCTTCGACTTTCCCCGGAGGCTCCGAAGCATGCTCGGAGATAAGAGGATTGGCCAGCCCGCGTCGGCCCTGCAGAGCCGGCGCGGGTGTCCTCTTAACGGGAACCTTACCCACCCCAGACGGAGATGATGGTTCCTGGCAGCAAGGCGCCCTCACGCGCCCTTTTCGACCTCCCTTCATCGCGGCCCGGGTGGGCGGGTTGGGCAAGGGTCCGTGGGTACTTGGCACGGAGCCGAGCCAAGAGCGCCCGGGGCTCAGCCAGTCCCCGACTCGCTCGGCGGAGGTGCTCCCAGGGACCCCTGCCCAACCCGCCCTAAACCCGCCTCCGCGTCATCCCGCCCTGCTTTACTGCCCCGGGTGTCCCCCGCCCGCTTCGGGCCGAATTCCCCATTCGGCCGCCGGTTTTTCGCCGCATTTGCGCTGCTCGCGGCGCTTGTGGCCCTGTACGGATGTGGGACCGTGGTGGACAAGGTGAAGCTTCAGGACACCATCCAAGCCAGCCTTGAATCGTCAATCCATGAAAAGATTCAGAAGGTCGAATGCCCTTCCGATGAGTCTGTAGACCCGGGCGCGACCTTCAGCTGCGTCGTGATTTTTTCCGACGACAGGCGGGAAGTAGCGACCTTGGAAATCCGCAATGAGGATGCCGACATATCGATGATCGACATCAAACCCGAGAATTAGAGAGAGGCGAATGAGCGACCTGACCACTGCCCCAGACGAGCTGACGACCAATTCGAAACTGCTTGCCTGGGTCGACGAAATCGCCTCGCTGACCGAACCGGACTCCGTCTACTGGTGCGACGGCAGCGCCGATGAGTACGACCGCCTCGCCCAGGCCCTGATCGACGCCGGCACCTTCGAGCGGCTCGACGAAGCCAAGCGCCCGAACTCCTACCTCGCCCTCTCCGACCCCGGCGACGTCGCCCGCGTCGAAGACCGCACCTTCATCTGCTCCGAGCAGGAGAAGGACGCCGGCCCGACCAACAACTGGCGCGACCCGGCCGAGATGCGCGCCACCCTCAACGACCTCTTCAAGGGCTCGATGAAGGGCCGCACGATGTACGTCGTCCCCTTCTCGATGGGCCCGCTCGGCTCCGCGATCTCCGAGATCGGCGTCCAGCTGACCGACTCCGCCTACGTCGCCACCAACATGCGGATCATGACCCGGATGGGCAAGGGCGCGCTCGACGTGCTCGGCTCCGACGGCGACTTCGTCCCCTGCGTCCACTCGGTCGGGATGCCGCTGGCCGAGGGCGTCGAAGACGTCTCCTGGCCCTGCAACGAGGCCAACAAGTACATCGTCCACTACCCGGACACGCGCGAAATCTGGTCCTTCGGCTCGGGCTACGGCGGCAACGCCCTGCTCGGCAAGAAGTGCTTCGCGCTGCGGATCGCCTCGGCGATGGCCCGCGACGAGGGCTGGCTCGCCGAGCACATGCTGATCCTCAAACTGACCTCGCCCGAGGGCAAGGTCAAGTACATCACCGGCGCCTTCCCCTCGGCCTGCGGCAAGACCAACCTGGCGATGCTGGTCCCGACCCTGCCCGACTGGAAGGTCGAGACGATCGGCGACGACATCGCCTGGATGAAGTTCGGCGAGGACGGCAAGCTCTACGCGGTCAACCCCGAGGCCGGGTTCTTTGGCGTCGCCCCGAACACCAGCCACAAGACGAACCCGAACGCGATGGACACGATCGAGCGGAACACGATCTTCACCAACTGCGCCAAGACCGACGACGGCGACATCTGGTGGGAGGGGATGACCGGCGAGCCGCCGGCGCACGCGATCGACTGGCACGGCAACGAGTGGACCCCTGAGTCCGACAAGCCCGCCGCCCACCCGAACGCGCGCTTCACCACCCCCGCCGCCCAGTGCCCCTCGATCGCGCCCGAGTGGGAGGACCCCGCCGGGGTGCCGATCGACGCCTTCCTCTTCGGCGGCCGCCGCGCCACCGTGGTGCCGCTGGTCCAGGAAGCCTTCGACTGGGAGCACGCCGTCTTCATGGGGGCGACGATGTCCTCGGAGACGACCGCCGCCGCCGCCGGCGCCGTCGGCCAGCTGCGCTTCGACCCGATGGCGATGCTGCCCTTCTGCGGCTACAACATGGCCGACTACTTCGCCCACTGGCTCAAGGTCGGCCGGCGCGAGGGCGCCCAGCTGCCGCGCGTCTTCTACGTCAACTGGTTCCGCAAAGACGCCGACGGCAAGTTCCTCTGGCCCGGCTTCGGCGAGAACAGCCGCGTGCTCGAGTGGGTCTTCCGCCGCTGCGACGGCGAGGGCGAGGCGGTCGAGACCCCGGTCGGGCTGCTGCCGGCCGAGGGCGAGATCAACACCGAGGGGCTCGACATCTCCGCGGCGGCGATGCAGGAGCTGCTGACGGTCGACCTCGACCTCGTCAAGGAGCAGCTGCCGCAGCTGAAAGCGCACCTGGCCGAGTTCGGCGACAAGCTGCCGGCCGAGGTCAGCGCCCAGCTCGAAGCACTCGAACAGCGCCTCGGCTGATGCGGCGGCGGTCCGGGGCGTTAACGGCGCCCCGGCCGTCCCCATGCAGGGCTATGGCAACCGCGGGCGAATGCCGACCGTAATCTTTCATGGTGCAGGCTAGGCTCGAATCGCTGCCGGTAATCGCGCTGCTCGCCGCGGTCGGGCTCTTCCTCTGCTCGCTGGCGAACGCGCTGGCGCGAGCGACTCTCGCCCCGACCGAGCTCATCTACTGGGCCGGGCTGCTGATCATCGCCCTGCCGATCTTCTTCCGGCTCAGCTCGACCAGACCGAACTACCGCGAGCGCCTCGCGCTGGTCCTCCTGCTCGGGCTCGCCCTCTACGGCGTCAAGCTCGTCCACGACTCGATCTTCTTCACCTTCTCCGACGAGTTCGTCCACGCCTTCAACGCCCACAACATCGAGAAATATCACCACCTCTACCACTTCAACCCGGCGATCCCGACGACCCCGTACTACCCCGGGCTGGAGGGGGCGACCTCAGCGCTGATGTCGCTGACCGGGATGTCGAGCTACGGCGCCGGCATCTTCGTCGTCGGCGCCGCCCGGCTCACCTTCATGGCGGCGCTCTTCTTCCTCTTCGCCCGGCTCAGCGGCTCGGCGCGGGGGGCCGGGCTCGGGGTCGCGATCTACACCGGCACCTCCAACTTCCTCTTCTGGGGGGTGCAGTTCTCCTACGAGTCGCTCTCGCTGCCGCTGCTCGTGGTCGTCCTCATGGCCTTCGTCGAACGCGAGGAGGCGGGGCCGGCGAGCCGCGGCGCCTGGGCGGTCCCGATCGTGCTCGGCATCCTCGCGATCGCGATCACCCACCACCTCAGCTCCTACGCGCTGGCGGCGATCTTCGTCGCCCTCGCCGTCCTCCACCGGGTGATGAAGGTCGAGCGCCCGAACCCATGGCCGTTCGCCCTGCTTTCCGTCGGTGCCGCCCTCGGCTGGCTGCTGATCGCCGCCCGCTCGACCACCGGCTACCTCTTCCCGGTGCTCGAGGAGGCGATCAAGGCGATCGTCAAGACCGCCTCGGGAGAGTCGGCGCCGCGGACCCTCTTCCACCAGGCGTCGACGACGGCCGAAACGGTCGCCTCGACCCCGCTGGCGGCGCGGGCGGTCGCCCTGCTTGCCGTCGCCGCTCTGGCGGCGATCGTCTTCCTCGGCCTGCGGGTGCTGCGGCGGCGTGACGAGCGCCGCGAGCCGCTCGTCATCCTCCTGGGCATCGGCGCGCTGGCCTTCTTCGCGGCGCTGACGCTGCGCTTCGCCCCGGCCGCCTGGGAGACCGGCAACCGGGCCGGGGGCTACTTCTTCCTCGGTGTCGCCTTCGTCGGCATCTACGGGGCCGCCGAGTTCCTGCGCCGCGGCCCGAACCTGCTCCGCCGCCGGGTGCTGCTGACCGGCGCCCTCGGCGTCGTCCTCGTCGGCGGCGCGATCTCGGGCTGGCCCTGGGACATCCAGCTGGCGCGGCCGCTGCAGGCGACCGCCGACGGGAACGAGGTCGACTCCGAATCGCTGGCCCTCGCCGAATGGGCCTCCGAGCGCCTCGACGGCAGTCGCTTCGCGGCGCCGGAAGCGGACGCGCGCGTCCTCCTCGCGCCCGGCGGCCAGGTCGCCTTCGGCGGCCAGGGGCCCGACGTCGAGGACATCGTCGACGAACCGGAGCTGCGCAGCTGGCAGCTGCCGCTGCTGGACAAGCACCACCTGCCCTACGTCGTCGCCGACCGCCGCCTCAACTCCGAGGACACCCTGCGCGGCATGTACTTCACCGTCAAGGACCAGTACGGGAGTGAGCTGAGGGAGCGAGGCGTGGTCCACAAGTTCGCCCGCATCCCCGTCGGGCGCGTCTGGCAGAGCGGCCGCATCGTCGTCTTCAACCTCAGGGATCGCCCGTGAGGGGTCACCGGGACCTGAAGCTGGCCTGCCTGGCGGCGGTCCTCTGCGCCCTGGTGGCGGCACTGGTGCCGTTCGAGCTGGTGCGCCTGCTCGCGGCGCTGCCGCTAACCCTCTTCCTGCCCGGCTACGCGATCGTCGCCGCCGCCTTCGGCTCGCGGGAGCTGGCGCCGCCGAAGCGGATCGTGCTCAGCGTCGGCACCAGCCTGATGATGCTGGTGCTCGGCGCCTTCGTCCTCAACGTCTTCCCCTTCGGGCTGCGGACGGCGAGCTGGGCGGTGCTGCTGACGCTGGTCGTGGTTGCCGCCGCCCGCGGCGCGGCGCTGCGGCGCGATCCCGCTGACCGCGGGGCGCGACGGTGGCCGGCGATCCCGCGGCCGGCGCCCGCCTCGCTGGCGCTCGTCGCCGTCGCGGTGCTGATCGCCGGCGCCGCCCTCGTCCTCGCCCAGAAGCCGCTGCCGGCGAAGAACGCCGCCGGCTTCTCGGCCCTCTGGATGCTGCCGACCGACTCGCGCGAAGACGCTGTCGCCGTCGGGGTGATCAGCAACGAACACGATTACACCTCCTACAGGCTCGAGGTGAGCCTCGGGACCAGCCAGTCGAAGACCTACCGGGTCCACCTCTATCCGGGCCAGGAAAAGGTCTACGAAGTCGACGTGCCGCCGCGGGCGAGCGGCAGGACCCACGTCGTCGCCACTCTCTACCGGAAAGGGCGGCCTGAGCACGTCTACCGGCGCGTGAACAGCTGGCTACCGAGGCAGACGACCTTCCCTTGAGCTCGCGGCTCCCTCCCGTAGACGTCGTCGTCACCAACCACAACTACGGCCGCTACCTGGCGGAGGCGATCGAGAGCGCCTGCTCGCAGACCCATCCCGAGGTCCGCGTCGTCGTCGTCGACGACGGCTCCACGGATGGCTCGCGCGAGGTTCTGCGGGGCTTCGAGGACCGGGTCGAGGTGGTGCTGAAGGAGCAGGGCGGGCAGGCCTCGGCGCTGAACGCCGGGCTCGAGCGCTGCCGCGGCGAGGTCCTCCTCGTCCTCGACGCCGACGACGTCCTCCGCCTGCACGCCGCCGAGCGGGTCGCCGCCGCCTTCGCCGCCGGGCCGCGGCTCTCCAAGGTCCAGTTCCCGATGGAGATCGTCGACGCCGAGGGCAACCCGACCGGGGCGGTGAAGCCGGGCGGGCACCTGCGGGCGCCGGTCGGCGACCAGCGCCGGGCCGAGCTCGCCTCGCCCTTCGACCTGCCCTGGCTGCCGGGCGGCGGCACCGGCTTCCGCACCGCGGCGGTGCGGCGGATCCTGCCGATCCCCGCCGCCGACTATCCCCGCAGCGGCGCCGACTGGTACCTGGTCCACCTCACGGCCCTGCTGGGGGAGGCAGCGCTCCTGGACGAGGTCTGCGCCTCCTACCGGGTCCACGGCGGCAACTCCTACGAGCTCGCCGGCGACGAGATCGACCTCGACCACGTCCGCGAAGCGATCGTCTTCGCCGGCGCGACGACGCGCTCGCTGGAAGCGCTCGCCGACCGGCTGGGGCTGGAGCGGCCGGCGCGGATCCTCTCCTACGCCGACCTCGCCAACCGCCTCGTCTCGCTGCGGCTGCAGCCCACGCGCCACCCCGTCGCGGGCGATGGCCGCTTCTCCCTCCTCGGCGACGCCCTGCGGGCGACCCGGCGGCGGACCGACGTCTCGGCGGCGATGAAGGCCCTGCTCGTCGCCTGGTTCGCGCTCGAGGCGGTGGCGCCGCGGCGCCTGGCGCGCCGCCTGGCGGAGCTGTTTCTCTTCCCCGGCAGGCGCCCCGGAGCCAACCGCCTACTGGGAAGATTGCGGGCCTAGTGCGGATCCTGATCGCCACCGATCACTACCCGCCGTTCATCGGCGGCGCCCACCGGCAGGCGCGCCTGATCGCCGCCGGGATGGCCGCGCGCGGCCACGACGTCGCCGTCGCCACGACCTGGCACGGGGGGCTGCCGCCGCTCGACTGGGAAGAGAACGTCACCGTCCACCGGCTGCGGCAGGTGCGGACCGCGTTCCGCTCGCTGATCCGCGACGAGGGGCAGAGGCACCAGCCGCCGTTCCCCGACCCGGTCACGATCGCCGGCCTGCGGCGGCTGGTCAACGGCTTCGAGCCCGACGTCATCCACGCCTACGGCTGGCTCGCCTTCTCGGTCGCGGTGGCGCTGGGGCGGCGGCGGATCCCGATGCTTGTCTCGGCCCGCGACTACGGCTACTTCTGCGCCAACCGGACGCTGCTGCGCAAGGGCGAGCCCTGCGCCGGCCCGGCACCGCTGAAGTGCGCGACCTGCGCGACGGACTACTACGGCGGCGCCCCCAAGGGGCTGGCGGCGACCGCGGGCGTCTACTCCTGCCGGCCGCTGCTGGCCCGGAAGATGACCGGCCTGCACAGTGTCAGCACCTTCGTCCACGACGTCACCATCCGCCACCTCTTCGGCCCCGGCGGGGCGCCCGCGGGCCTGGTCCAGGTGACGATCCCGAGCTTCCAGGATGTCGCCCCCGACGAACCGGTCGACAGCTCCGACGGCGAGGTCGGCGCCTACCTCGCGCGGCTGCCGGAGGATCCGTTCATCCTCTACGTCGGCGCTTTCCGCAAGGTGAAGGGGCTGGAAACGCTCTTCGACGCCTACGAACGGCTGGACTCGCCGCCGCCGCTGGTCCTGATGGGGACCTACGAGCGCGACTCGCCGACCAACTTCCCGCCCGAGGCCGTGGTCCTCACCGACGTCCCCCACAAGGCGGTGATGGCCGCCTGGGACCGGGCGATGTTCGGGGTGATGCCCTCGCTGTGGCCGGAGCCGTTCGGCGCCACCGTCGCCGAGGCGATGAATCGCGGCCGGCCGGTGATCGGGACCACCCTCGGCGGCCACGTCGACATGATCGGCGATGACGCCGGACTGCTGGTTCCGCAGGGCGACGTCGGCGCGCTGGCGGCGGCGATGAGGCAGCTGATCACCGATCCCGAGCAGCGCGACCGCTTCGCCAGGACGGCGAGCGAGCGGGCGCGGTCGTTTGCCGCCGGCGCCGTGATCCCGCGCTTCGAGCAGGCCTACCGCGACGTCCTCGCCGCCGGATGAGGGTGCTGCTGGCGGTCCCGGTCCCGCCGCAGGCCGACGGCGGCGGGGCGATCCCGGTCCTGCTCTACGCCGAGCTGCTGGGGCTGCGGCGGCGCCACGAGGTGACGCTGGTCACCGCGCTCGGCGACGAGACCGGGGAAGAAGAGGCGGTGGCGCGCCTGCGCGCCGAGGGCGTTCACGTCCATGTCGCCGACCGGCAGCGGCCGCCGCCGGGGATGGCGCGGCGCCGGCGCCAGCTGCGGATGGCGAGCAGGTGGGCGCGCGGGCGCTGGCCCTGGCGCACCGTCTGGTACGCGGCGCCGGAGATCCAGCGGGCGCTCGACGAGGCCAGCGCCGGGCGCGACTTCGACGTCGTCGCGATCGAGGACAGCGCGATGTCGGTCTTCCGCTACCCGGCCGGTGTCCCGACGGTCTTCACCCACCACGAGGTGCTGCGACCGCGCCCGGTCGACCGGCGCCCGGGCGGGCCGCGGAGGTGGCCGGGCTGGGCCTTCGGCGAGCTCGACTGGCGCCGCTGGCGCCGTTTCCAGCGCGACGCCTGGATGCGCTTCGACCTCGTCCAGGTGTTCAGCCGGCGCGACGCCGACTCGATCGCCGCGCTGGCCCCCGAGGCGGCGGCGCGGGTGCGGGTCGACCCCTTCGGCCTGGTCCTGCCGTCGGCCGCCGATCCGGCGCGGGAGGCGCCCGGGACGATCCTCTTCGTCGGCGCCTTCCACCACCCGCCGAACCGCGACGCGGCGCTCTGGCTGGCGCGGGAGATCCTCCCGGCGGTGCGGGAGCGGGCGCCGCGGGCGCGGCTGCGGATCGTCGGCAGCGCCCCGCCGCCGGAGGTGCTCGCGCTCGCCGGCGACGGCGTCGAGGTGGTCGCCGACGCGCCCAGCGTCGTCCCGCACCTGGAAGAGGCGGCGGTGGTGATGGCACCGGTGCGGACCGGGGGAGGGATGCGGATGAAGGTCCTGCAGGCGATGGCCGCCGGCAAGGCGGTCGTCACCACCAGCCGCGGGACCGAGGGCTACACCGGCTTCGGGGAAGAGCCGCCGCTGGCGGTCGCCGACAGCGAGGCGGAGATCGCCGCGGCGACCGCCGCCCTCCTCGCTGATGACCCTGGGCGGCGGCGGCTGGGCGAGCGGGCGCGCGAGTTCGCCGAGCGCCACCACAGCCCCGAGGCCTGGGCGGAGCGCCAGACCGCCGTCTTCGAGGAGGCGCGGGCGCTGCGGGGAGGAGCCGGCGATGGCTGAGGGGCCGCAGGTCACCGTCGTCATCCCCACCCACCAGCGCCGCGAGGCGCTGCGGACGGTGCTCGAGTCGCTCTCCCGCCAGAGCGTCGCGCCGGAGTCCTACGAGGTCGTCGTCGCGGTCGACGCCTCGACCGACGGGACGCTGGAGATGCTCGAGGGCTTCGCGGCGCCGTTCGATCTGCGCTGGGTCTCGCCGCCGGGCCGCGGCAGGGCCGGAGCCTGCAACACCGCGGTGGCGGCGGCCAAAGGGGAGGTGGCGATCATCCTCGACGACGACATGCGGGTCGTCGCCGGGTTCGTCGAGCGGCACCGCTCGCACCACCCGGCGGGCTCGCGCCGCTGCGTCCTCGGCGCCGTCCCGGTCGAGCTCGACGGGGGGAGCCCGCTGGCGGCCCGCTACGTGAAGGAGAAGTTCGACCTCCACCTCTCGCGCCTCTCCGACCCCGAGCACCTGGCGCTGCCGCGCTCCTTCTTCACCGGCAACGCCTCGCTGCGGACCGAGGTGATGCGGGAGGTCGGCGGCTTCGACGACTCCTTCGCGGTCTACGGCAACGAGGACGTCGAGCTGGCCCTGCGGCTGCGCAAGGCGGGGGTCGAGCTCGGCTACGACCCCGAGGCGCTCGCCTACCAGAGCTACGACAAGGACCTCGGCGGCCTCCAGCGCGACACCCTCGCCAAAGGGCACACCACCGTGCAGCTGGCCCGCAACCACCCGGAGGTCTTCGACTCGCTGCGCCTCGCCGACCCCGATGACAGCTCGCGGCCCTGGCTCGCCGTGCGGGCGGTGCTGCTGTGGGCGACGCGGCGCTTGGCGGCGACCAGCGGCGCCGTCTTCGCGCTGTTCTCGCTGCTGGAGCGGCTCGGTGCCTGGCGCCTGCCGCTCTTCTACCGCCCGGTTCTCGATTACGCCTTCTGGGCAGGGGTGGACGCGGAGCTGCGCGAATCAGACGACGAGGGCGATCTATCCAACCTTGCCCGAGAGCTCCAGCGTGGCCCGATCAGTCTTCTTCTACACCGATAGCCGGGTTCTCGGCGGCGCCGAGAACGCGATGTTCATGCTGCTCGAATCGCTCGACCGGGCGGCGTGGGAGCCGACCCTGCTGCTCGAGGACGCACCCGAGATCGAGCCGCTTGCGGCGCGCGCGGCCGCGATCGGGGTGCCGGTGCGGCGGGTCGCGCCGATGCCGCTGGGGCTGGGCGGCGCCGCCCGCGTGCCCGCCTTCGCCCGCTCCCTGCGAAGCGAGCGCCCCGATGTCTTCCACGCCCACATGACCTCGCCGGTCGCCTGCAAGTGGGGGCTGACCGCGGCAGTGCTGGCGCGGGTGCCGGTGGTCCTGGGGACGGTGCAGGTCGGCGCCTACGAGCCCCCGAACCGCTCTGCCTACTGGCAGCTGCGCGGGCTTGCGCGCGGGGTCGACCGCTACCTGGCGGTCTCGCGGGAGATCGCCGCCGAGCTGGTCGACCGGCTCGGCTGGCCGGCGGAGAAGGTCGAGGTCGTCTACAACGCCGTCGACGTCGAGCGGGTCGTCGCTGAGGCTCCGCCGGAGCTGCGCGAGCAGCTCGGCGGCTCGGAGACGCGGCCGCTGGTGCTGACCCCGGCACGCCTCGACGCCCAGAAGGGCCACGACGCTCTGCTGGAGGCGGCCGCCGAGGTCCCGGAGGCGATGTTCGTCCTTGCCGGCGAGGGCCCGAAGCGGGCGGAGCTGGAAGCGCGGGTGGCGCAGCTCGGCCTCGGCGACCGCGTCCGCTTCCTCGGTCGCCGCGAGGACGTGCCGGCGCTGCTCGCCGCCTGCGACGTCTTCTGCCTGCCCTCGCTCTACGAGGGGTCTTCGCTGGCGGTGCTGGAGGCGATGGCGGCCGGCATCCCCGTCGTCTCCTCGGCGATCGGCGGCACCGAGGAGCTGATCGAGGACGGCCGCAGCGGGCTGCTGGTGGCGCCGGGGGACGCAAAGGCGCTGGCGGCGGCGCTGCGGCGAGTGCTCGGCGACGCCGACCTGCGCCGGGAGCTGGCCACGAAGGCGCGCGAGCGCGTCGATCAAGGCTTGAAACGCGAGCAGATGGCGGATCGAGTGACGAGCGTCTACGACGAACTCCTCAACCCAAGAGGGCGGTTGAGTTTCGTCCCGGATAGCGGGAGGAAGCTCAACCACACCCTGGAGGGGATGCCGGAGTCGCGGCGCAATCCGTTGCTGCGGCAGCGCGACTGGCGCTTCCTCCTGCCCGATGCCGAGCTGCTGGGGCATTGGCGCTTTCCCTGGCCGGGGCGGGCGCGGCGGGTGCGGCGTCGCGCCGAGGCCGTCGGCTACACCGACGTGCGCGTCTATTGGGCCGGGCCCCTGCCGCATCGCCTGCCGCAGTTCTGGGTCCCGATCGAGACCGAGGAGGCGGTCGACCACCTGCTGAAGAGCCGGGCACCGCGCTCGCTCCTCGGGGTCGCCCTGCGGGAGGTCTGGTCCCTGGTGCGGAGCGCCGGGATGCTGGCTCCGCTCTATGTGGTCGGCCGCCCTCCCGGGTCGAGCTCCGAGCCGGACCTCCCCGTTTCGCCCTCGTGTCCGCTCCTTCTCCTCACCACCGGCCACCGCAGCATCAACAAGGCGGTCGGCCTCGCCTTCGAGGCAGGGGAGGGGAAGCCGGCCAAGGCCGTCAAATTCGCCCGCGTGCCCGAGTCCGAGCCGGGACTCGAGCGCGAGGCAGAGGTGCTGCGCCGCCTGCGCGGGGAGCGGCCCGAGCTGGGCGGGGTGCCGACGCTGCTAGGTGAGGGCACCCGCGACGGCCGCCTCGCGGTCGTCCAGGAGGCGGTCGCGGGGGAGTCCCTGCTCGACACGCTGAGCCCGGAGAACTTCGAGGAGGTCGCGATGCGGGTGACGCGCCTTTTGGTCGAGCTGGCGCGCGCGGGCAAGCGAGCCTCCCACGACGACTGGCGCCGGCGGCTGGTGACCGAGCCGACGGAATGGTTCGAGGAGCATTTCGGCCCCGTTCTCGAGAAGCGGACGCAGTTGTCCCCGCATACCGGGGACAACTGCGTCCGGTCCCTGCTCGCCGGCCTCGGCGAGCTTCCGCCGGCGGTCGAGCACCGCGACTGCTCGCCCTGGAACATCCTGATCGCGCCCGGCGGCGAGCCGGTTCTGCTCGACTGGGAGTCGGCCGAGCCCGCCGGGCTGCCGGTTCTCGACCTCGTCTACTTCCTCGCCAACTGCGCCTTCGTCCTCGACAAGGCCCTAGAGAGCGGCCGCACCCGCGAGAGCTACGCCCGCCTGCTCGACCCAACGACCCCGCACGGCCGCGTCGCCGCGAAGGCCTTCGCCGAGTACACCACCGCCCTCGGGATCGGCGAGAAGGACCTCCACCGCCTCCGCCTCCTCACCTGGATCACCCACAGCCGCAGCGACTACCGCCACCTCCAGCTCGAGTCTCGACGCAGCCCAACTCCCGCCGACCTCCGCGATTCGACCTTCTTCGGCCTCGTGGAAGAGGAGCTCTCGCGCCCTTATCTCCAGTAGGAATGAACTAGATGGCTGTTGAGCATCACGCGAGCACGTTTGCGCTCCGACTCAACGGGCGGTTTATTACAGGTCGGGCCGCGGAGGCGATTCAAAGCCCAGCATCGCCATCGTCGTAGGCACCACCTTGTCCCCGGAAACCGCGAGCCGATCTTCGGCATCCTGCCGGATCTGTTCACAGTCTTCAAAGCAGGCTGCCAGTCGCAACGACATATCCTTCCAGCCGCGCTCGTCTAGCTCCATCGCCCGCCAGGTGAGATGCCTATCCGTGCGGGCGTCGAAGGTACCCGTGCGAATCGCGCCATCGGTGCGGGCCACGAGTCCCTGCCAAGAGGCCCGCGACAAAGCTTGGCGCTGCTCGGCCGGGAGAGCGTCAAACTCGGCGTCTGAGAAGAAGACGCGACTGCAACCGCCGTAGACATGTTCGGTCGCGCCTCTGCGGGGGATCGTGTCCACGATCTTTATGCAGCCCGCCTCCTCTAGCGCCCGGAAGTGGTACGAAATCCGCGAGAGCGCCTTCTGCTTGTTCTCGATGTCAGGGGCGAAACCGGCGTTGATGAAGCTCACCGGGGACATGGGGTGCTCATTGACGACTTCCAATATGCGTACCCGGATCGGGTGGGAGAGCGGTGAGCAGGTCGTCTCTCGTCCCTCTTTGCCTGGCTTCGTTGCCTCCAAGTCACAGCCCTCCGTAGTACTCAAGCTTTTATGGACTGAACGACCCTAGCCCATTCACTGCGCTTGCTTGCAGGGAAAATGCGTCCTGAGGACTTTTTAGTCGGTGGCGCCTTTTTACTGAGTCGCGTCTTATTGGTCTCTCCTGATTACGAAACGAAAGGAGGGACCAATCATGAAGTTCGCCTCAACCGACGCGATCATTCCAGGCGCTGCCATTCACAAGGGCAACTAATAGTCCAGCAAGGGGCGGCTGAGGCACTACGCGGAACGATCAATCTGCGAGGGACTTGGCCGCCCCCGCTGACGGCGGTCCGCGAATTGCTACCTACCTGTCGAAGACACGGAGGCGGTTAGCGCCGGAGGCGCGGCCACCAGCCCGGGAGCGCCTCGCCGGTGAGCACCTTCCAGAGAACGGCTGGGGCGCCGTCGGCGCCGTGGACGCTGACGCGGCGGAGGCGGTACTCGTCGGTGGCGGCGTCGTTCCGCCCCTTTTCGGTCGTGAAGGCGAGCTCGTAGCCCGCCGCCGCGGTGGCCGCGCAGACGGCACCGTCGTGATCGCCGTTCGGGTAGGCGATCACGGGGACCGCGCCGGGAACGTGCTCGCGCAGCTCGGCCAGGGAGCCGAGCAGCTCGACCTCGCGCTCGGCCTCGCCCAGTTGGCTGAGGCGCCGGTGGTGGCGGGTGTGGGAGCCGATCGCGACACCGGCGCGGGCCAGCTCCTCGATCTCGCCCCAGCCGGCGACGGGCTCGCCGTCGATCCAGTGGGCGCTGCCGCCGAGCTCGGCCGTCGGCACGAAGAGCTGGGGGGAGAGGTGGGCCGTGCGGCGCAGGGGCTCGACCGCATCGGCCATCGCGTCGTCGACCGTGATCACGAAGCGGCGGCGGGGCAGCTCGTTCAGCTCGCCGCGGTGGAAGGCGAGCAGGTCGGCGAGCGGCAGCGGCCTGAAGCCGAGCAGGCGCAGCGCCCGCAGCTGGCGGTAATAGCGACCGGGGGCGATATCGATCCGCTCCTGGCCCGGCTTCAGCTCGCCGGCGAAGCGGTGGTAGACGAGGACGGAGTAGGAGCTGGTCAGCCGCCGCCACTCCTCCGGGCTCGCCTCGCGCCGCACCCGCGCCCAGCGGGCGAGGTCGGCCTGTAGCTCGCGCCAGCGCGGCGACAGGCGGGCGAGCGGAGCGAGCACCGCCGCCGGCACGCGCAGGCGGCGCAGCAGTCGCGTCCGCCAGGGGGCGGAGCACCAGCCTCGGCTCATGCCGACCTCCCCAGGCGCATCCGACTTTCGACACAGCGGGGTGGGGCGAAAGTCGGATGCGCCGCCGCCCGGTTGGAAATGATGCGCCGATGGGCCTCCTCGGCAAGCTGCGCGCGATCCTCGAGGAGCGGCTGGCGCTGATGGCGCCGTCGCGCCGCCTGCGCCTCGCCCTCAGCGACGAAGTCCTCTCCGACGAGGCGGCGGGCGGGCCGCTGCGGGTGCTCGACGCCGGCTGCGGCGACGGGCTGCTGACCCTCTCGCTGGCCCGCCGCCACGCGGACTGGGCGCTGCTCGGGGTCGATCTCCGCGCCGACCTGCTGGAGGGCGCCCGCGAGCGCGTCGCCGCCCGCTCGCTCGGCAACGTCCGCTTCCAGCCCGCCGACCTGACCAAGCCGCTGCCCGAGGGCGACTTCGACGCCGTCGTCTCGCTCGAGGCCCTGGAGGAGATTCCCGACGACGCAGCGGCGCTGCGGCGCCTGGCCGGAGCCCTGCGACCCGGTGGCCTGCTGGCGCTGCAGGTGCCGGAGAAGGACTGGCGCCCGGTGCTGCCGGGCAGCAGCCGGACCTGGCGCGAGGAGGTGCGTCACGGCTACAGCGCCGAGGAGATCGCGGCCGAGGTCCGCGCCGCCGGCCTCGAGCCGGTGGAGATGCGCCCCACCTATCGCAGCCTCGCCGCCGCCGCGCAGGAGATCCGCGACCGGATCAAAGACGCGCCGCTCGCCCTCCGCCTGTTCGCCTTCCCGTTTCTGGCGGCGGCCGTGCGGCTCGAGCGCCTCGGCCTCACCTGGGGCAAGCCGAGCGCCACCCTGGTGCTGGCGCGCCGCCCGGCTCAAGATGATCGGCCGCACGGCCGCGCGTGACCGGGGGCGCGCGTGGCCGAGCAGGTCGAGGACGCAGGGCGCCGCCTTTGGTGGTGCCAAAGGCAAGCCCGAGGACGAAGAGATGCGAAGTGTCACGTGCGGCATCCGGGCGTGGGCGGCCGTGCGGCCGATCATCTAGACGTAGCGCTCCAGCGCCTCGTCCCAGGCCTTGGCCGAGTCGTCGGCGGCGACGACCCCGTCGAGGGTCTGGTCGGAGGTCGCGTTGAACCGGGTCGCGTAGAAGTTGTGGTACACGAGGTCGCCGAAGACGGTGCCGACGTCGCCCGGCCCGCGCTGGCTCGTGATCTCGAAGAAGTGGACGTTCGGAGCCTCCGCTTCGGAGATCTCCTCGCCGACGTCGCCGGAGGCGTCGCGACCGCCTTCCCGGGGCTGGTAGTTCGAGCGGAAGGAGTGCCCCCGTTCGACGAAGCGAGCGGTCCGCATCGCCCAGCAGCAGGGGTGGACGTAGGAGCGGTTGAGCCGGGCGCCGGAGACCTGGGCCCCTTCCGAGAGCGGCGCCAGCAGCTCGTCGAGCCAGCGGTCGTGGAGGGGGAAGGCATCGACGTCGAGGGCGACGACGAACTCGGTCTCCGCCAGCAGCACCCCCAGGTCAATGGCCAGCTCGTGGCCGGCGTTGACCGGCAGCAGCACCCCGCGGACGTCGTCGCGAGCGGCGATCTCCGTTCGCGACCCGTCCTTGGAGCCGTTGTCGACGGCGATGATCCGGGTCGTGGCCGGGCTGCGCCGGCGGACGACGTCGATCAGCACCTCCAGGTGCGACCACGAGTTCCAGTTGACCGTGACCACGGTCGCCGCCCCCCGCTCGAGCTTCCCCAGGCGCCGCCGCGCCCGCGCCCGCAGCAGCGGCACGGCGATCCGCCAGCCGGCGAACTGGACCGTCGCCCAGAGCGCCGCCCCGGCGATCCGGCGCAGCCGCTTCATGGGCGCGTCCCCAGTCGCCGCAGCAGGCGGGTGCGCAGCTTCTCGGGCCAGCCGGCGGTCTCGATCTTCACGCGGATGGTTTTCGGCGTATCGCTCGCCAGCACCTCTATCCGGGGCAGCGCGTAGCGGTTGCAGCCCCGCGTGGCCTTGCCGGGGGAGACGGTGAAGGCCGCCTCGTAGCCGGCGGCGTGGACGCCGGCCGCCACCTCGTTCGACCACTCGCCGTGGGGATAGGCGAGCGCCCGCGGCCGCGGTAGGCCGGCGCTCTCGAGCGCGTCGGCAGAGCCCCGCAGCTCGCGCTCCAGCTCCTCAGTGGGCACCTTCGGCAGCTGCCGGTGGGTGAGGCAGTGGGAGCCGATCTCGACGCCGCGCGATGCGGCCTCCCGCAGGCCCTCGGCGTCGAGCAGCGGCAGCTCCCGCGCGCCCTCGCGGCGCCAGTCGTTGGCCCCCCCGAGGGAGCCGGCGACGGCGAAGGTGACCGCGGGGATCCCACGCTCCTCGAGGACCGGGCAGCCCTCGCGGAGGAGATCGACGTAGGCGTCGTCGAAGGTGACGAGGACCGCCTTCTCCGGCAGGCGCTCCTCGCCGTCCAGCGCTCGCAGCAGGGTCCCCAGGTCGACGAAGACGTAGCCGCGGCGCCGGAAGTCGTCCAGCTGCTCGGCCAGCCGCTGGCGCGGCACCGCGTATTCCTGCAGCAGGTCGCCGGAGAGGTCGCCGACGGCGTGGTAGGCGAGGACGACCGCCTCCCCGGTCGAGAGCTCCCGCCGGGCGCTGCGCGCCCCGCGCTGGTATTCGAGCGTCCGCAGGGCGAAGAAGAGCCGGCGCAGGCGTTCGTCGTGGCGGCCGCTGCGGACCAGTTTCACCACTGCTCCTCGCAGCGGGCTCAGCAGGGCGTCGGGCGCCTCGATCAGGGGTCCGAAGACCCAGCGGCTGCGGCGGGTGTGGAAGGCCGGGGCCCGTTCCAGCTTCTTCGCCTGCTCGGGGTGCTTGATCACCAGCTCCTGCTCGGAGCTGCCGATGTCGAAGGCGCGGCGCAGGTATTCCCCAGGGTCGACGTCGTAGTACTGGTAGCTGATCGCGCGCGGGTTGAAGGTGGCGCGGAAGCCCGCCTTGAGGATGCGGTAGCCGAAGTCGACGTCGCCGCTGGGCACCAGCCCGTCCTCCCGCGTGAACCCCGCGTCGAATCCCCCCACCTGCTCGAAGGCACGGCGGGAGACCGACATCTGGCCGGTGAGGAGGTCGTCGAGCCCGAGCTCATTGCCCGCCGCTTCCAGGCGCTCGCGGCGGGAGTCGGCCCAGTAGCCGACGCCCCAGCTGAGCAGGTTGCGGGGGGAGTCGGGGTGCAACGGCAGGTCGCCGAGGACGTAGTCGAACCCTTCGGAATGCGACCGCTGGTGCTCGGCCAGCATCTCCGGGTCGGCCTCCATGTCGTCGTCGACGTAGAGCAGGATCTCGCCGCCGGCCGCCTCCGTGCCGGCGATCCGCGCGGCGGCGACTCCCTGGTTGACCTGCTCGATCACCGTCAGCGGGAAGGAGACATCGAGCTGCCGCAGCGCCTCGGCGGTCCCGTCGGTGGAGCCGTCGACGACGACGATCGCCTCGAAGTCACGGAAGCTCTGGCGGTCGAGCGCGGCGACGTTGCGGGTGACGGTCTCGCGGCGTTCGTGCGTGGGGACGACGACGCTGAAGCGGGGCGCGGGCACGCTCAGCTCCTTGTCTCCGCCAGCCGTTGCTCGGCCGGCCGGTAGTGAGGCACGGCTCGCCGCGCCAGCGGCGGCGCCACCAGGGCGGCGAGCGCCGCCAGCCGCGCCCGTGGCTCGAGCCGGGCCGAGACCGCCTCGCGCGCGAGCTTCGCCTTCGAGCCCCCGCCGTAGAGCGTGTCCTGCACTTCCGCCATCACCGCACGGGAGCGGTGCATCCGCAGCGCCCGCTTCAGCTCCGGCCGCTCCTGCGGCCGCAGGCTCGGGTTGCGCTCCGCCTTCTCCAGCAGCCGCGCCCGCTCCCACAGGCTCGGCGCCCGGCTGGCCGAGAGGCTTCCCTCGTGGACCACATAGTCGTAATAGGGCTCGTCGACGAACCCCGCCGAGGCGCCGTCGAGGATCGCCCGCAGCCAGCAGTCCCAGTCGTAGGCGATGCGGAAGTTCTCGTCGAAGCCGCCGATCGCCTCCAGGCGGCTGAGCCTGACCGCCGGCCAGCCGCCGATGAAGCAGGTCCAGAAGATCGCCGTCCGCTGGCTCTCCTCGACGAAGGGGGTGTAGCCGGCGAAGGTGCCCGCCTGCTCGCCCTGGGCGATCAGGCGGGCGTCGGTGGTGATCAGGTCGAGGCCGGGCTGGTCCCGGGCCAGCGCCGCGATCGCCTCCAGGCGTCGCGGGTGGTAGGAGTCGTCGGCGTCGAGGACCGCCATGAAGTCGGATTCGGCCGCTCGCCAGCCGCTGTTGCGGGCGGCTGCGCCGCCGCCGTTCTCGCGCCGCACGACCTGGATTCGGCCCTCGTAGGGCCGCAGCGCTCCCATCAGGTCGTCCTTGGAGCCGTCGTCGACGACGATCACCTCCTCCGCCGGGCGCGTCTGCGCCAGCGCCGAGTCGACCGCGGTCGCGACCGTCGCCGCCGCTTCGTAGGCGGTGATGACGATCGCGAAGGTCGGCTCGCTCATGCCGGCAACCGCCAGGAGTGAGTGAGGGACACGTCGCCTTCGGCCTCGGCGGGGAGCGGCCGGCCGCCGACGATGCCCGGCTCGACGTCGAAGAAGGCGGCGGCCTGGAGGCCGTCCTGGATGTGGCGCTTGGCCTTGACGACGACGTCGATCCGGTAGCGGCCCGGCAGCAGCGGCATGCTCTCGACGTGGCACTCCAGCCGCGTCCCCTGCTCGGGGTCGCGGACGTCGACCGGCGCCGACATCTCGCTGTCGAGGGTGGAGATCGGCTGCCCGAGGCTGTTGACGATCGTCAGCTGGCACTCCATCGCCGGCAGGTGCTCGGTGACGTCGACGACGATCGTCGCCGCTCGCCCGGCGACCACCACGTTCGGCTGGCCGCTGCCCGCGTCGCGGATCTCGAGGTGTCGCACCAGCGTCTCGTCGTAGGCGCGGTTGTCGCGGTCGGCGCGCTCCAGCAGATCGTCGGAAGCGGCCCGCTCCAGCGTCCGCAGGTAGCTGTCGATCGCCTCGGTGATCGGCGCGTCGGCCTTCACCTCGCCGCGTTCGAGGAGGATGCCGCGGGTGCAGAGCGCCTGGATGATCGCCAGGTTGTGGGAGACGAAGACCACCGTCCGGCCCTCCTTGGCGACCTCGTTCATCTTCCCCAGCGATTTGCGCTGGAAGGCGGCGTCGCCGACGGCGAGGACCTCGTCGACGAGCAGGATCTCGGGCTCGAGGTGGGCGGCGACGGCGAAGGCGAGCCGCACCGACATCCCGCTCGAGTAGCGCTTCACCGGCGTGTCGAGGAACCGCTCCATCTCTGAGAATTCGACGATTTCGTCGAAGCGGGCGCGGATCTCGGCTTTGCGCATCCCGAGGATCGCGCCGTTGAGGAAGATGTTCTCGCGCCCGGTCAGCTCCGGGTGGAAGCCGGTGCCGACCTCGAGCAGCGAGCCGACCCGGCCGGTGACGTCGGCGTAGCCGGCCGAGGGCTCGGTGATCCGCGAGAGGATTTTCAGCAGCGTGCTCTTGCCCGCCCCGTTGTGGCCGATCAGCCCGACGACTTCGCCGCTGCGCACCGTCAGCGAGAGGTCCTTCAGGGCCCAGAGCTGGTCCCCCTTCTGCCGCTTGCCCCCCGCGCGGGAGAATGGCCGCTTCGCCGCTTCGACGAGCGCCTCGCGCAGGGTCCCGTAGCCGGCGCTTCTCACCCCGAGGGTGTAGCGCTTGCCGAGCTGGTGGGTCTCGATCGCGACGTCGGCCATGACCTCAGACGTAATCCGCGAAAGCGCGCTCGACGCGGTCGAAGTAGGCGAGGCCGGCGGCGAGGAACACCACCGCGGCGGCGGCCGAGATCCCGATCAGGTCCCAGGGGGCGTTGCCGGTCCCGAGCGTCGCCCAGCGGAAGCCTTCGACCACCCCGACCATCGGGTTGATCGCCGAGAGCGTCCGCCAGGGCTCGCTGAGCTCGCTGCTCGGATAGACGACGGGGGTGATGAAGAGCCACATCTGGATCGCGAAGGGGACGACGTAGCGGACGTCGCGGTAGCGGACGTTGACCGCCGA
Organism: uncultured Actinomycetes bacterium; assembly: GCA_963779815.1. Taxonomy (GTDB): domain Bacteria; phylum Actinomycetota; class Thermoleophilia; order Solirubrobacterales; family 70-9; genus VAYN01. The sequence goes on from CAVZZR010000001.1 coordinate 1,419,792, forward strand.
GAGCGCCGCCGTGGTGCCGAGCGCCGCGGCGGCGGCGATCGCGACCAGCAGCGGCACCGTGAGGATCGCCACCGACGGGACGAAGCCCCAGGCGAAGACGATGATCATCAGGATGACGAAGGAGATCGCGAGGTCGACGAAGCCGGCGACGATCACCCCGGCCGGCATGAAGATGCGCGGGAAATAGATTTTCGAGACCAGGGCGGAGTTGGAGACGAGGCTGTCGGAGCCGAGCAGCAGCGCGGTCGAGAAGAAGGTCCAGGGGACCAGCGCGGCGAGGCTGAAGAGGGGGTATGGGAGCCCGTTCGAGGAGAGGCCGGCGACGTTGCCGAAGATCAGCGAGAAGACGACCATGAAGCCGACCGGCTGCAGGACCGCCCAGGCGCCGCCGAGCGCGGTCTGCCGGTAGCGGACGGTGATGTCGCGGAGGGCGATCTGCCCCGCCAGGTCGCGGTAGCGCCACAGCTCCCTCGGCGCCAGGACGCGGCTGAAGCCGCGGGTGGGCTGGAGGCGGATCGTTTCCGGGGCAGGGGTGGCTGACTCCAAGTCGCGCAGCATAGGAAGAGCATCGGTTCCGGCGGCGCTCCCTGACAGAATCGTTCCGGATCATGCATCGATCTCGCCTCGCCCACGGGTGGCAGCGGCTGAGGCGCCTCGGCGAGCAGTCGCTGTTCCGCAACAGCGTCTACATCATGGGCACGACCGCGGCGACCTCGCTGCTCGGCTTCGGCTTCTGGCTGGTCGCCGCGCGGACCCTCTCGGCGACCGAAGTCGGCCGCTCGGCGGCGCTGATCTCGGCGATGCTCTTCGTCTCCGTCTTCACCAACCTCGGCCTCGGCCAGGTGCTGGTGTCGCGGCTCGCCTCGCGGGCGGAGGGGCGCGACTGGTCGATCACCGTAAGCACCGGCCTGGCGCTGGCCGCCGCCACCAGCCTCGTCGGCGGCGCGATCGCCGCCGTGCTGCTCCCGACCCTGATCCCGGCCCTGAAGGGCGGGCTCAGCCATGCCACCTTCCTGCTGCTGCCGTTGGGAGTCATGGGCGCCGCCTGCTCGCTGGTCATCGACTACGCCTGCATCGCCGAGCGCCAAGCCAGGCTCTCCTTCCTCCGCAACACCGCCGCGGCGCTGCTGCGGATCGCCCTGATCCCGCTGGCGACGGCGGTGCCGGTCGAGGGGACGACCTGGATCCTCGGCGTCTGGACCGCCTCCTTCCTGCTGATCGACGTCGTCGCGATCTTCCGCGAGCTGCCGGCCCTCGGCCACGACTTCCGCCCGATCCTCAGGGGCTGGCGCCGCGAGCTGGGGGAGATCAAGGGACTGATCGCCGGCCACCAGTCGATCAACCTCGGCGCCCAGGCCTCCAGCTACCTGCTGCCGGTGCTCGTCTCCGCCCGCCTCGGCCCCGAACAGAACGCCTACTTCTACACCACCTTCATGGTCTCCAGCGCCCTCTTCTTCATCGCCCCGGCGATCGGCAACGCCCTCTTCGCCGAGGGTGCCCACGAGCCCGAGAACCTCCGCCGCGACGTCCGCCATGCCGCCCGCCAGGTGCTGCTGCTGGCCGGGCCGCCGGCCCTCGTCCTGATCGCCTTCGGGCCGCTGATCCTCGGCTTCTTCGGCTCCGACTACGCCGACGAAGGCAGCACCCTGCTGCTGATCCTGGTCGCCGCCGCCGCCTTCGACTCGGTCCTCCAGCTCTCGCTCGCCGTCCTCCGCGTCCGCCACAAGCTCCGCGAGGCGGCGATCGCCACCTGGGCGACCCTCGTCGTCGCGATCGCCGCGACCTGGTTCCTGCTGCCGCCCCTTGGCCTCGAGGGCGCCGGCCTCGGCTGGGCGCTCGGGAAGATCGTCGGCGTCGTCTTCGCGCTTGTCTTCACGCTTCGGGCTCGAAGAGGGCCAGGTACGGCTCATAGCGGAACACGCGAGAGCGTTTCCGCCCGGTGATCTCTTCCAGCAGGCCCAGCTTCTCGAAGCGGGTGACGAGACGGCTTGCCGTCGGAAATGAGGTCTCCGACATCGATGCCGCCAGGTTGATGTTGATCAACGGCTGCTGAAAGAGGTGCGACAGCAACCGCAGCCCGCTCTGGCCGAGGTTGTTGTCGAGGATCAGATTTCGATGCGACTCCCGCAGCTCGAAGAGCATTTCGGCGGTCTCGGTCGCTTCCTGAGCGGTTTGGACGACCCCGCGCAAGAAGAACTGGACCCAGCCCTCCCAATCTCCGCCGCGTCGAACCGCCATCAGGCGGTCGTAGTACTCGATGCGGTGCCGCTTGAAGTAGTGGCTCAGGTAGAGCAGCGGCCGGCGCAGGATCCCGCGGTGGACCAAGAGGAAGATGTTGAGGAGCCGCCCGACGCGGCCGTTGCCGTCGACGAACGGATGGATCGTCTCGAACTGAGAGTGAGCCAGAGCGACGTCGATCAACGTCGGATACGGGCTGTCGCGGTGCAGAAAGTCCTCGAAGTCGTGTAGTGCCTCCCTCATATCGGGAAGTGGCGGGGGAACGAAGGTCGCTTGTTTCAGGGGGGCTCCCTCCGGCCCGATCCAGTTCTGGATGCGCCGAAATTCACCTGGGGTTGCATTCGAGCCCCGCCCGTCGCGAAGCAGCTCTCGATGGATTTCCCGAATCAGCCGCAGGGAGAGCGGGAGGTCCGCGATTCGGGCGAGGCCGAAGTTCATCGCTCTGACGTAGTTGGCAACTTCGAACGCGTCAGACGCCCGAGCCTGGGTCCCCGTCTCCAACTCGAGTTCGAGCAGGTCCTCCATCGTGCTCTGGGTGCCCTCTATCTGCGAGCTCAGAACTGCCTCTCGCCGGACGTACATCGAGACGAAGAAATCAGGATCCGGAATGACCTTGGCAACCCCATCCAGGCGCCCCAGCTCCGTAACCGCTCTCTCGAGCAGCTGGAGCAGATCGGACTCGATGGCGAGCGGGGGATCGGGAGGAAGCGGCTTCGGAATGAACGCCCGGTAGCCGTCAGCCTGCTCGATGAAGCGTCCGGCCCGATTCTTGACGAGGTTTACCACCATAATTAAAGGCTATCCTAGATTCCTTTAATAATAGGCCGAAAGAACGGAGATTGCGAACGGGGCCTAAAACAGCCGCCCAAGCTCGTAGGAAATTATTAAAGGCTTAAGCCATTTCCGTAAATAACTATGGCATTTTGCCCCCGTTATTTAAAACTCGCGCAACGTATACCTGAGCTTGCCCGAGGCGCTCGGCTCGATCGTCTCCACCTGTTCGAAGGTGACCGCGCAGGCCTCGCCGAGGACGGCCTTGGTCTTGGCGACGATCTCCTCGCGGTCGCTCGCCGGCACCTCGGCCTCGGCGGCAACCCGGAAGAGGACGTCGTCGGGGGCGCGCTGGACGACCTGGAACTGGCGCAGCCAGGGGCGGAAGTACATCAGGTGGGTGAAGTACTCGCCGTCGACCATCTGCCCGTCTGGGCCGAGGAACATGTCGACGCTGCGGCCGGTCACCTCGGCCAGCATCTGGGTGCGGCGACCGCAGGGGCACTCGGCCTCGCGCGCGGGCAGCCGCGCCCGGTCGCCGATCAGGTAACGAATTAGCGGCATCGCCCGGTTGGTGAAGCCGGTGACGGCGACCTCACCCTCCTCGCCCGGCCCGGCCGGCTGCCCGTCGGCCCCGAGGACCTCGACGTGGCAGGTCCAGGGGAGGACGTGGAGGCCGGTCCGGTGCTCGCACTCGCCGGCCATGTCGCCGGTCTCTCGCGAGCCGTAGCGGTTGAGCACGGTGCAGCCGAAGGTCTCCTCCAGCTGCTCGCGCATGAACCCGTAGAGGGTGCCGGCGGTGGCGATCATCCCCCGCTGCGGCGGCACCGCGATCCCGCGCCGGGAGGCGAAGCGGGCGACCTCGTAGCCGGCCTGCGCGTAGGCGAGGACGAGGTGGGGAGGGCCGTTGCGGAGGCGCTCGAGGATCGCTTCGATCGACTCGTCGGTGAGCAGGAAAGCGTTCAGCAGGGTCCGCCGCAGCAGCCGGTTGCCGAAGCGGTTGCGGGGGTCGCCAGCACCAGAGCCGAGGTCTTTCTCCGAGCCCCAGATGTAGAGCTCCGGGTCGCCGAGGGCGCCGCCGGCCCAGGTCGAGTAGACCTCGCGCGCCGCCACCGTCAGCGCCAGGTGCTCGGGGTCCTGGAGCAGCGGCACCGGCTCCCCGGTCGAGCCGCCGGAGGTGTTCTCGATCCACTTGCCGCGGTCGCCGTCGCTGCTCAGCATCCGCTCCCAGCCGGCGCGGACGGCCCCGCGGTCGAGCAGCGGGAAGCGGGCGAGCGCGGCGAAGGGGTCGGCGGAGATCTCCGCCGGGGTGGCGACCCCGCGGTAGTGGGGGACGGTGGCGACCGCGTGCTCCAGCGTCGCCGCCAGCAACGCCCCGGGCTCGGGGTAGGAGCGCTCGCGGTCCTGGCGCAGGAACTCGCGGTAGTGGCGGGGGAGGCTGCTGCCGGTGGCGGCGTGGAGCAGCAGGTAGGCGTTGCCGCGCAGGCGGCCTTGGCGCGAGGGAGCCTCAGCAGCCGGCATCGGGGCAGGGTTTGCGCACTTGCCAGAGCGACCCTTCGCGGCTGATCACGAGCGGCGCCGGCGCGGCTTCCTTGCTGCTTTCAAACAGCAGTACCCGGCTTTCGGGCAGGAACCACTGCGGGGCGTAGAGCCCGATCGTGTCGTAGTGGTCGAGGTCGTAGGCCACGGGGGGTGAGCCGGCATTCTCCACCACCGCCTCCGGGCTTTCCCAGCCGGCTGGGTAGACCGCCCGCTCGGAGCTGCGCACGGGGTTCCAGGTCCCGTAGGCGAGGACCGGCAGGAAGAGCGCGATCGCGGCGAGCCCGAGCACCCGCTCCCCCCGGCCCGAGGCCTGCGTCAGCAGCCAGGCCCCGGCCAGCGCCACCACCGCCGCCCCGACCAGGATCGCCGGCCCCAGCTGCACGGTGACGAAGGGCAGTGCCGAGATGTTCCAGCGGTTCGGCGCGTCGGGGTCCGAAGCCGTCGCCCGGATCACGACGACAAGCGCGGTCAGCCCCCCGAACGCCGTCAGCGGCCAGGCGAGCCGCCGCCAAACCGGGGTGTGGTTGAGCTTTGTCGTGTCATCCACGCCGAAGCTCAACCACACCTGCGGGAGGGCGGCGAGGCCGAAGGCGATCAGGGCCGGAGCGACCACCTCGGCGTAGCGGCCGTAGATCAGCATGTCGGGCCGCGTCCGTTCCGGGAAGGCGGCGGCCGAGACGAGGAGCAGGAGGACGGTCAGGGCGACGAGCACGCCGCCCAGCGGCGTGCGGCGGCGGGCGAAGTCGGCGACGGCGACCGCCGCCAGGCCGAAGGTCGCCACCAGCAGGTACCAGGTCTGGCCGACCAGGTTGGCCGCCACCGTCCGCAGCCCGCCGAAGGCGAAGATCTCGTCCATCCGTTCGCTCAGTTCGTCGGGGGCCGAGCCGCCGTAGTTGTGGTCGATCAGGTACCCGTCGAGGACGTGCACTCCATATACGGAGAGCGCGACGACCCCGACTCCCAAGGCGAGGGCGGCCGGGCGCAGGCGTCCGCGCAGCGTCAGCCAGGCCATCCCGGCGAGGGCGAGGACGACGGCGACGAACATCCGGTTGTGGACCGCCCAGAGGGCCCCGGTCGCGGCTCCGAGCCCCGCGGCCCAGGCGAAGTCACTGCCTCGGCGCTCCTGCAGCAGCCCGGCGAAGGCGATCAGCCAGAGGCAGACGAGAGGGAAGAGGACGTTCTCCGACATCGCCACCTGCGAGAGCACGGTCAGCGCCGGGTAGAGCGCGCCGGCGAACGCCGCCCAGATCGCCAGCCCCGGCCGGACGCCGGCAAAACGGGTCAGCAGCAGGTAGAGGAGGGGGAAGACCGAGGCCGCCAGCGCCGCGTTGAGGACCAGAATCAGGTGGTAGGTGAAGCCGGGGCTCCCCCCGAGCTCGAGCAGCGGCGTGATCAGCAGCGAGTAGCCGCCGCGGTAGAACGGCGCCAGCTCCATCTGCCCGGGGACGCCGCCGTCGAGGACCCTGGCGTTGGTCAGGTAGCCGATCTCGTCGGCGACCAGCACCGGTCCGGTGCGGATCAACGAGAGCGCGAAGCGCAGCAGGAAAAGCGCAACGGTCCCGGCGACGAGGAACCGGCTGCGCCCGGTCGACTGGTTCATCTGAACCTGCCAACGCGGTGGCATCTTCTATGTCAGCGCAAATATGTACGGCTAGTTCGCTGGGTGCCGCCTGGCAACCGCCGCCTCGTAGGCGCGCTCGAACTGCGGCACGATCGCCTCGGGGCTGAACTGAGCCGCTCGCGTCCGCGCCGCGGCGCCGAGCCGCTCCCGCAGGTCCGCGTCGGCGATCAGCCGCCGCATCGCCGCTGTCAGCCCTTCCCGGTCTTCCGGCGCCACCATCAGCCCGGTCTCGCCGTCGACGACGATGTCCCGCAGGCCGCCGATGTCGGAGGCGACGATCGCCTTGCCGGCCGCCGCCGCCTCCAGCGCCACAAGCCCGAACGGCTCCGGCCAGAGCGAGGGCGCGACCGAGAACAGCGAGCGCCGCAGCGCCTCGATCGCCAGCTGGTGCGGCCAGGCGCCCATCGGGAAGACATTCGGCCGCTGGTCCAGGTCGTCGATGTAGCAACGGCCGACCAGGACCAGGGGCGGCGCGTCCTCGAGCCCGCTGTAGGCCTCGGCGAGGTGCCAGGCCCCCTTGTCCACGGTGGCATCGCCGAAGAAGAGGATGAAGGGCTCGTCCGGCAGCTGCTCCAGCCGCGGGTCGTCGAGGTCGGGCTCCGGCAGCCCGCCGATGAAGTTCGGGATCACCTGCGAGAACTCGTCCCCGCGGATGCGGCAGAGCTGCTCGACCGTCGAGCTGACCGGGAGGAAGACGTCGACGTGCCGCCGCAGCCGCGACTCGTTGGAGCGGGTGCCGAAGGCCGTGACCAGCCCTTTCGTCGGCCCGTAGTGCTCAGCGGCGCAGACCTGGCACTTGATCGGCGCCGGCCCCGAGCAGACCTCGTCGTGGCGGCGCAGGCGCTTGGTCGCGCAGATCAGCCCGTAGTCGTGGAGCGAGAGGGCCAGCGCGCTGTGGGAGCCGCGGGCGAGCGGCAGGTAGGAGTGGACGATCCAGTTGTGGGCGTGGACCAGCTGCGGCCGCTCCCGCCGCAGCACCCGTTGCAGGTCGATCACGGTCTCGGGGTCCGGCGCCGGCGGCGCGTGGCGGCGCTCGGTGTCCTGGTGGGTCTGGGTGATCCGGTAGCTGGTGCTGCGCAGGGTGTAGACGCGCGCCCCCGCCACCTCGCCCGGCGTCATGTTTCCCGGCTGCTGCAGGGTGGCGATCGAGACCTCGTGCCCGCGGGCCACCAGCTCCCGGCTCAGGTCCTCGACCACGCGCTCTTCGCCGCCGACGATCGGGGCGAAGGACTGGGCCAGCATCATCACTCGCACCCACACAGCCTGCCACGAGGAGGGGCGGTGGGCGTGCCAGAATCCCGCCGGTGCAAAGCGAGCCCCGCGCCGAGCGCGACGCCACCGCGCCGACGATCTCGGTGGTGATCTGCGCCTTCACCCCTGAGCGGCTGCCGGTGATGGGCGAAGCGGTCGCCTCGCTCCGCGCCCAGACGCTGCCGCCGCACGAGGTCGTGCTGGTGATCGACCACGCGCCCGATCTGCTGGAGCAGGTGCAGAGGCTCTGGCCGGACCTGAAAATCGTCGCCAACCGCGAGCAGCAGGGCCTCTCCGGCGCTCGCAACACCGGCGTCGCCGAGGCCACGGGCGACGTCGTCGCCTTCCTCGACGACGACGCGATCGCCGCCCCCGACTGGCTCGAGCACCTGGCCCGCGCCTACGCCGACCCGAAGGTGCTCGGCGCCGGCGGCACCGTCCGCCCCCGCTGGGTCGAGGGCGAGCCGCCGTGGTTCCCGGCCGAGTTCGACTGGGTCGTCGGCTGCACCCACTCGGGGATGCCGCGGGAGCTGGAGCCGGTCCGCAACCTGGTCGGCGCCAACATGTCCTTCCGCCGCGCGCCGCTGGTCGAGGTCGGCGGCTTCAGCCACGACCTCGGCCGCGTCGGCAGCCTCCCGGTCGGCTGCGAGGAGACCGACCTCAGCATCCGCGTCCACCAGCGCTGGCCCGAGGCCGAGATCCTCTACGACCCCGGGGCGAGGGTCGAGCACGTGGTCCCGGCGACCCGCGGCACGGTCCGCTACTTCGTCGACCGCTGCCGCGCCGAGGGCCGCTCGAAGGCGGTCCTGACCGGGATGGTGGGAAGCGACGACGGCCTCTCCTCGGAGCGCTCCTACGTCCGCCGCACCCTGCCGCTCGGCGTCCTCCGCGGCTTCCGCGACGCGCTGCGCGGCGAAGCCGGCGGGCTCGGCCGGGCGGCGATGATCTTCCTCGGCCTCGCCGCGACCAGCGTCGACTACCTGCGGGTCCGCTCCGGGGTCGCCGAGCCCGATCGCACCGAGGACGCCCACCCGAGCGCCGACGGCGGCGGCCCACGGGTCCTCATGGTCACCCCGCGCAGCCCCCTCGCCCAGGGCGGGGTGGAGCGGCACGTGATGGAGGTGAGCCGGCGGATGGCCGCCTCCGGCGTCCGCGTCGAGGTCCTCTGCACCGACCCGGAGATCGAGAAGGCGAAGGAGGAGACGCGCGAGGGCGTCCGCATCCGCACGGTCCGCGCCTGGCCGCGCGGCCGCGACTGGTACTTCGCGCCGGGGGTCTGGCGGGAGATGGGGCGGGGGAAGTGGGACCTCGTCCACGTCCAGAGCTACCACACGCTGGTCGCGCCGCTGGCGATGCTGCGGGCGCTCACCCTCCGCATCCCCTACGTCGTCACCTTCCACGGCGGCGGCCACTCCTCCGAACTCCGCAACCGCGCCCGGGGGGCGCAGATGCTGCTGCTGCGGCCGCTGCTGCGGCGGGCGGCGCGGCTGGTCGCGATCGCCCGCTTCGAGGTCGAGCAGTACGGCGCCGCCCTCGGCGTCCCGCCCGAGCGCTGGGCCTTCGTCCCCAACGGCACCGACCTCAGCTTCTCCGACGCCGAGCTCGCCGGCGCCGAGCCGGAGACCCCGACCCTGGCCTCGATCGGCCGCCTCGAGCGCTACAAGGGCCACCACCGCGTCCTCGCCGCCTTCCCGCACGTGCTCGAGCGCGAGCCGCGGGCGCGCCTCCTGATCGTCGGCAAGGGCCCCTACGAAGAGGAGCTGCGGCGCCAGGCGCAGGAGCTCGGGGTCGCCGAGCGGGTCGAGATCACCAGCGTCCCCGCCGACGACCCCGGCGGGATGGCGAAGCTGCTCGGCGGCGTCTCCCTGGTCGTGTTGATGAGCGAGTTCGAGAGCCACCCGCTGGTCGCCCTCGAGGCCGCGGCGGCCCGCCGCCGCCTGCTGGTCGCCGAAGCGGGCGGCCTGCTGGAGATCGCCGAGGACGGGTTCGGCCGCGGCATCCCCCTCACCTCCTCGCCGGAGGAGATCGCCGCGGCGGCGATCGAGGAGCTCGGCAAGCCGCTGCCGGAGCGCTCCCCGAGCCTCACCTCGTGGGACGAGTGCGCCGGCGCGCTGCTCGACCTCTACGCCTCGGTACTTAAAATCAAGCATCCGTCGCCGGACTAAACGTCCACCAGGTCAGGGGGTCGCTGGAGCGCCCCGGGGGCGGGTCGATGAGAGGCGGGCATGTCCCGCTTCCGCCACCTCGCCACCCTCTCCGTCGTCGCCTTCGCCCTCGCCGCGCTGCCGGCGACGAGCGCCTTCGGCGCCGAAGGGATCGGCCCGGCGAAGAAGCTCGGGGGCGGGGGAACGACGGAAACGACCGTCACCACCTCCGCCTCGCGCGCCAACACCGGTGGCTCCGGCAACAAGGAAACGCTCACGATCGCGACCGCCTCGCCGGCCGACGGGGCGACCGTCTCCGGGCAGGTCGCCTGGCAGGTCTCGGTCCTCGCCGGATCGCCGAGCAAGGTCGAATTCGCCGTCGACGGCGTCGGCAAGGGAGCCGACACCAGCGCCCCCTTCGCCTACGGCCTCGACACGACCAAGCTCGGCAACGGCTCGCACACGCTCAGCGCCACCGCCTACGGCGCCAAAGGCGTCAAGGCGGCGACGAAGGTGACCGTGACCGTCGCCAACTCGGCGCCGGAACCCGAACCGGCCCCGGAACCCGAACCCGAACCGGCCCCGGAACCCGAACCCGAACCGGCCCCGGAACCCGCCCCGGCGCCGCAGCCGAGCAGCGGCCCGCTCTACTGGGGCGCGACGATCGGCTCCCACCTGACCGGCAACCAGGCGCCCTGGGACATGAACGCGGTCGCCAAGTTCGAGGAAGGCGTCCACAAGAAGGTCTCGATGGTCCAGTTCTTCCAGCCCTTCGCCAACTGCAACCCCGGCTGCTCCTTCTACAAGTTCCCCACCTCGCCGATGGAAAGCATCCGCCTCCACGGCTCGATCCCGGTCCTCAGCTGGAGCTCGCAGTCGATCCCCTCGACCAAGGTCGAGCCCGACTTCCAGCTCTCCGACGTGATCTCCGGCCGCTACGACGCCTACATCCGCGAATTCGCCACCCAGGCGAAGGCCTGGAACCACCCGTTCTTCCTCCGCTTCAACTGGGAGATGAACGGCGCCTGGTTCCCCTGGCACGAGGGCGTCAACGGCAACCTGGCCGGCGAATCGGTGAAGGCCTGGCGCCACGTCCACGACATCTTCACCGCGGTCGGCGCCGGCAACGTCACCTGGGTCTGGTGCCCGAACGTCGAGTACAGCGGCAGCACCTCGCTCTCCTCGCTCTACCCGGGCGACGCCTACGTCGACTGGACCGGCCTCGACGGCTACAACTGGGGCACCAACCCGAACAAGCCGGACAAGTGGAAGAGCTTCGACACCGTCTACAAGGCGAGCTACCAGAAGATCGTCGAAACGATCGCGCCGGGGAAGCCGATGATGATCGGCGAGGTCGCCTCCAGCGAGTACGGCGGCTCCAAGGCGGCCTGGATCAAGGACATGCTGGCGAAGCTGCCGACCGACTACCCGAAGATCCGCTCGCTCCTCTGGTTCGACAAATACGACAGCAACATGGACTGGCCGATCGAGACCTCGAGCAGCGCCACCGCCGCCTTCGGCGAAGGCATCCAGAGCTCCGCCTACCTCGGCAACAGCTTCACCAGCCTCAGCGCCACCACGGTCCTCCCGCAGGGCTGATCCGAGGATTTCAACCCCACCTGGACATATGTCCAGTTGACGGACGGACGCTCGAACGAGGCAGGAATCGGCCGATGGCCCTTGTATGGCCGAAGGCTTCTCGACCCGCTCTGTTGCCCACGTCGCCTGGCTGGCGGCGGCGATCCTCTTGCTCAGCGCCGGCATCGCCTTCGCGGCCTCCGGGGGCGGCAAGTTCGACGGCGGCAAGCGGGCCGCCAAGCACGCCCGCCTCGGTGAGGCCCGGGCGCTGGTCGGGCGCAACCGCTGCGTCGCCCGCCGCGCCGGCCGCGCCAACACCCCTCGCGTCCGCCGCCGCTGCAACCGCAAGCCCGCGGTCGCCGGCGGCGTCGCCCAGCCGCTCTACTGGGGGGCGACGATCGGCTCGCACCTGACCGGCGACCAGGCGCCCTGGGACATGAACGCGGTCAGTCAGTTCGAGGGCGGGGCGGGGAAGTCGGCCTCGATGGTCCAGTTCTTCCAGCCCTTCGCCCAGTGCGGCGGCTCGGGCTGCTCCTTCTACTCCTTCCCGACCGAGCCGATGAACGACATCCGCGGCCACGGCTCGATCCCCGTGCTGAGCTGGAGCTCGCAGGCGATCCCCTCGACGCTGAGCCAGCCGGACTTCCAGCTCTCCGACGTGATCTCGGGCCGCTACGACGGCTACATCGCGGAATTCGCCGCCGAAGCCCGTGACTGGGGCCACCCCTTCTTCCTCCGCTTCAACTGGGAGATGAACGGCAACTGGTTCCCCTGGGCCGAGGGCGTCAACGGCAACGTCGCGGGCGAGTACGTCGCCGCCTGGCGCCACGTCCACGACCTCTTCGCCGCCGCCGGCGCGACCAACGTCTCCTGGGTCTGGTGCCCGTTCGTCGATCCCGGCCACTCTCTCCACGACCTCGGCTCGCTCTATCCCGGCGACGCCTACGTCGACTGGACCGGGCTCGACGGCTACAACTGGGGCACCAACCCGGCCTCGCCGCGCGGCTGGCGGAGCTTCGACCAGCTCTTCCGCCGCAGCTACGACGAGATCGCCGGCGGCATCGCTCCCTCGAAGCCGATGATGCTCGGCGAGGTCGGCTCCAGCGAGCAGGGCGGCTCCAAGGCCGACTGGATTCGCGACGCCCTCGCCCGGGTGCCGACCGAATACCCGCAGCTCCGCGCCCTGTTGTGGTTCGACAAATTCGACGACAACATGGACTGGCCGATCGAGACCTCCGGCACGGCCACGGCGGCCTTCGCGGAAGGCATCGCGCAGACCGCCTACGTCGGCGCCGGCTACGGCGGGCTCTCCGGGGGCGCGATTCCGCCGCCCAGCTGAGCCTGGCGATGCCGCCGAGGCGGTTCCCTACACTTGCCGCTCTGTCTGCTCGGTTTCAGCTGAAGCGCTCACCAGGGGGGGCGCATCCGGTCGCGACGCTGCTTCTGGCGCTCCTCGCCTGCTGCCTGCTCGCAGCGCCGGCCTCCGCCGCGGCGGCGAAGCCGCACCACCGCAAGGCGCCGAAGCAGAAGCCGATGTACTGGGGCGCCTGGGTCGGCGACCAGATCACCGGCACCGACGCCCCCTGGGACATGGGTCCCGTCGCCTTCTTCGAGCAGCTGGTCGGCAAGGGCGTCTCGCTGATCGAGTTCTCCTCCTCCTGGGAAGACTGCAGCCGCCAGCCCTGCCGTCCCTACAAGTTCCCGCGGCAGGGGATGGACAACATCCGCAACTACGGCGCCATTCCCCTCTTCAGCTGGGGCGCCGAATCGAGTCCCCGCGACAGCGCCGAGCAGCCCGACTTCCAGCTCGCCGACGTGATCTCCGGCCGCTACGACGGCTACATCGCCCAGTTCGCGACCGAAGCCCGCGACTGGGGCCACCCCTTCTTCCTGCGCCCCAACTGGGAGATGAACGGGAACTGGTTCCCCTGGTCGGAGTGGGCGAACGGGAACGCGAAGGGCGAATACGTCGCCGCCTGGCGCCGCATCCACGACATCTTCGCCGCTGTCGGCGCCGCCAACGTCACCTGGGTCTGGTGCCCCTACGCCGACACCGAAAAGCGGTTGAAGAAGAACCCGCTGAAGCCCCTGTACCCGGGCAACGCCTACGTCGACTGGACCTGCCTCGACGCCTACAACTGGGGCCGCAACCCGGTCAACCCGAGGCCGTGGCGCAGCTTCTCGGAACTGTTCGACCCCGCCTATGCAGAACTGGTGAAGAAGGTCGCCAGGCGCAAGCCGGTGATGCTGGGCGAGTTCGCGACCAGCCCCAACGGCGGCCACAAGGCAGCCTGGATCCGCAAGATGTTCGCGCAGCTGCCGCGCAAGTACCCGCGGGTGCGCGCCCTCGTCTACTTCAACACCGTCGACCGCGGCGTCGACTGGCCGCTGGAGACCTCACCTCCGGCGGCCCAGGCCTTCGCCAAGGGCATTCGCAAGCCCGCCTTCGCGAACAATCGCTTCGGGGCCCTCACCGGGGGCCCGATCTTGCCTTTGCGCTGATCTTCTTCGCCTATTCATCCGTATGCAGGATGATGAGAGGCGAAGCATCAGGCGCCGGGCGGGGTTTCAGGCGCAACAGAACCGATGACGAATAGCCACCGACACTTCGATTTCGCCCCCAGGGCGGTGGTCTTGTGGCTCCTCGGCCTGCTCCTGGCCATGCTGGTCTTCGCGCCGGCGGCCGGGGCGAAGAAGCGCCCGCCCGCCTCGCTCTACTGGGGGGCCCAGATCGGCGACCAGATGACCGGCGAAGCGGCACCCTGGGACATGAACCCGGTCTACCGCTTCGAACACATCGCCGGCAAGGGGCTGTCGCTGATCGAGTTCAGCTCCCCGTTCGCCGAATGCGGCGACGGCGGCTGCGCGATGACGAAATTCCCGATGACCCCGCTGGAAAACGTCCGCGCCTACGGCGCGATCCCGGTCTTCAGCTGGAACTCGACCGCCAGCCCGCCCAGCGTCGACCAGCCGGACTTCAGCCTCGGCACCCTCATCAGCGGCCGCTACGACGCCTACATCCGCGAATTCGCGACCAAAGCGAAGGCCTGGGGCCACCCCTTCTTCCTCCGCTTCAACTGGGAGATGAACGGCTTCTGGTTCCCCTGGTCGGAGGGCGTCAACGGCAACAAGCCCGGCGAGTTCAAGGCGGCCTGGCGCCACGTCCACGACATCTTCGAGGAGGTCGGCGCCGCCAACGTCACCTGGGTCTGGTGCCCCAACGTCGACCTCTACAGCAGCCTCACGCCCCTCGGCGAGCTCTACCCGGGCGACCGCTACGTCGACTGGACCGCCCTCGACGGCTTCAACTGGGGCCAGCGCCGCGGCTCGCCCGGCTGGCAGACCTTCAACCAGGTCTTCCACCGCACCTACCGCCGGATCGTCAAGAAGGTCGCCCCGACCAAGCCGATGATGCTGGCCGAGGTCGCCACCAGCGACAAGGGCGGCAGCAAGCCGAACTGGATCAAGGACATGTTCACCAAGGTCCGCCACAAGTACCGCAAGATCCGCGCCGTCATCTGGTACGACGTCGACGACCGCGGCACCAACTGGCCGATCGAGCGCAGCAAGAAGGACAAGAACGCCTTCCACAAGGCGATCTCCCCCGGCGCCTACCGCCCCAACGAGTTCGGCGGCATAGTAGGCGGCCCGATCCCGCCGCCCGCCCGCGCATCGGGCTGAGGCTCTGGGTATCCGGTAGGGGAGGGTCGGCACCCCCTCTGCCAAAGACCGTCGCGCAGCTGAGCGAACCAGAGGGCGCCACCGAGACTTCTTGAGCCTTTGTCAGAGGGGGTGCCGACCCTCCTGCGATCGAGCTCTGCACCACGGCTCAAGGGCCAACACCTCTCCCTAAAAAAGGTCCCGCACCTCGGCCGTCGCTCTGTTGCGGATCGTAGGAAGGGTCAGGCACCCTCCCACAAAGGCTCAAGAAGTCACGCTGGAGCCCGGAAGTTCAACCAGCTGCGCGACGGTCTTTGGGGGAGGGTGCCTGACCCTTCCCTCAACAACAGCTTCTGAGGGACGACCTAAGCGGCGGCCTTGGCGCGCTCTTCGGCAACCTCAGACTTACCCACGTTGTGGCGCGGGTGGCGGAGGCTGCGGCGGCGGCGGGCCTCCTTGAAGATCGTGCCGAGGACGCGGAAGCCGTCGCGGAAGGTCTTCAGGTTGCTGACGCCGGAGATCCGCTCTTTCTCGTAGCTCGGGACCTCGACGATCTTCATCCCGGCCGAGGCCATGCGGAGGTTGATCAGGGTCTCGACCTCGAAGCCGGGGACGTCGAGGGAGATGAAGGGGAGGCAGCGGGCCCAGAAGGCGTTGTAGCCGTAGCAGAGGTCGGTGAACTCGGTGCCGTGGAGCATGTTGGCGGTGCCGCTGAGGACGAGGTTGCCGAGGCTGCGCAGGCGGGTGATGTCGGCGCTGCCGCCGCCGTCCATGTAGCGGGAGCCCTTGGCGAAGTCGGCCCCGGCCTCCAGCGCTTCGACGAAGCGGGGGATCTCGGCCGGGTCGGCGGAGCCGTCGGCGTCGAGCATCACGACCAGGTTGCCGGTGACGGCGGCGAAGCCGGTGCGGAAGGCGTCGCCCTTGCCGCGGCCGCTCTGGCTGGTGACGCGGATGCCGGGGTAGGCCTGGCGGGCGGCCTCGATCGTGTTGTCCTCCGAGTTGCCGTCGACGAGGATCACCTCGTGCAGGCCCTCGGGCAGTTCGGCGAGGACGTGAGCCGATGTTCTTCTCCTCGTTCATCGCCGGGACGACGACGCTGACTTTGGTCGTGCGGATGGCGCGGCGATCGGGGCCCTTGTAGGGGATGGCGCCGCGGCCGGCGAGCGCCTCGACCTCGATCAGCGGCACGCCGCCGACCCGGCGCGGCGCCGCGGACTGGGCCTCGAGCAGGTCGAGGGGGCGGGGCAGCAGGCTGACCGGAACGCCGATCGACTTGAAGGCGCGGACGAGTTCCAGCAGGCCTTCGTCGTCGGCGTGCTGGCTGGAGATGACGACGCGGTCGGCGTGGTAGCGCTCGACGACCTCGAGCGCGGCGACGCGGCCGGCGGTGCCGGGGTCCTTCTCGGTCGGCGGCACGGTGCCGACGACGTTCGCGTAATTCTTCAGCGGCGCGTAGGCGCGCAGCCGTTCGGCGACTTCCTCGTCGCCGACCAGGACCCAGCGCTCCTGCGGGTTCATGCGCTCGATGTAAGGGGTGAGGAGGGAGCGGCAGGCGCTGTCGAGGACGATGAAGCCGATCCACAGGCCCAGCTGCTCGACGCTGCCGAGCGGGGTCAGCAGGGAAGCGATCCAGACGAAGGCGCCGGCGACCAGGAAGCGGATCACCCGCCAGCCGCTGCCGCTCTCTCCGGCCCGCGCCGACTGGTTGCCGTAGACGCCGAGCAGCGCCATAGACGACGAGCAGGACGACCGGGGCGACCGGGAAGGCGGGGAGGAAGGGGACGCCGTCGAGAGCGGTTACGACGGCGAGGGCGACCGAGGAGGAGACGAAGTCCGCCGCGGCAGAATCCACCATCCCGGGGCCGCTTTTGGCCATCGGCATGGCGCCGAGCGTCGGGCGGTCCTGAACCAGGGCTTCCCTGGTCGCCGCCTGTGGCTTGAATGGGGGATCGAAGGGGACGTCAGTTGAAGATTGCATGGCGAGACGGGTCGACTGGGGCTCTATCTGTAAGTCCGAAACGGCTGGGGGGTTGCGGTTATCAACGCAAACTCCGTATCGGCAGCGGCTTTGGATCACATGAGCGGCTGCAACGGGGGAAACTTGTCGCTCCCAGATTAGGACGGATGGTCATTGGAAAAAAGTGCTTTCCCCGATAAGTGGGGAAAGCGCCCGGTGCGACTGCTTATGAGGCCGATACGCCTCGGCGAGCTCCGGGTCCTTCTCCGCCAGCATTTCCGCCAGCTCGACCATCACCTTGCACTGCTTCCAGGTGGCGTCGTCCTGCATCTTGCCGTCGATCATGTGGACGCCGCGGCCGTCGGGGATCGCCTCGAGCACCTTCTTCGCGAACTTGACCTCGTCCGGCGGCGGGCTGAAGACCTTCTTCGCGATCCCGATCTGGACCGGATGCAGCGACCAGGCGCCGACGCAGCCCATCAGGAAGGCGGCGCGGAACTGGGTCTCGCAGCCGGCGGTGTCCTTGATGTCGCCGAAGGGGCCGTAGAAGGGCAGGATGCCGGCCGAGGTGCAGGCGTCGACCATGCGGGCGATCGAGTAGTGCCAGAGGTCCTGCTGGGCGCTGACGCGGTCGGCCTCGGGGTTCTCCGGGTCGGCCGGGTCCTCCATCACCCGGTAGCCGGGGTGGCCGCCGCCGACGCGGGTCGTCTTCATCCGCCGCGCCGCCGCCAGGTCGGCCGGGCCGAAGCTCATCCCCTGCATGCGCGGGCTGGCGTTGGCGATCTCCTCGAGGTTGACGACGCCCTGCGGGGTCTCGAGGATCGCGTGGACGAGGATCGGCCGCTCGAGGCCGGCCTTCGCCTCCAGCTGGGCGAGCAGGCGGTCGACGTAGTGGATGTCCTAGGCGCCCTCGACCTTCGGCACCATGATCACCTCGAGCTGGTCGCCGATCTCGGCCACCAGCTGGGTGAGGTCGTCGAGCACCCAGGGGCTCTCCAGCGCGTTGACCCGGGTCCACAGCGAGGTCTGGCCGAAGTCGGTCTCCTTCGCCGCCTGGATCAGGCCCGGCGCGCGCCGCCTCCTTGCGGTCGACCGGGACCGCGTCCTCGAGGTTGCCGAGCAGGATGTCGGTCTTCTCGGCGATCGCGCCGGCCTTGGCGACCATCTTCTCGTTCGAGAAGTCGAGGAAGTGGATCATCCGCGAGGGCTTGACGGGGATCTCGCGCAGCGGCTCCGGGGCGCCGATCGCCTGCGGCAGGAAGAAGTCTCTGGGGTGTCTCAACGTGCTCCTCGGGTCGTTTCGAAGTCGGGGCGGCTAAATCTATCGAGGGTGCGGATTTTGCCGCCTGCGACGAACGTAAATTGGTCGCTTATCGAGGGGTCCGAACGGGATACGACGCAGGACTGGCTGGTGCCGCGCGGCGCCGTGCCGAGCGTGAGCCAGCTCGAGGCGCGGATCGACGAGGCGGTGGTGATCGCGCGGGCCTCCGAGGAGGGGGTGCGCGAAGTGGGGGAGATGGCGCTTGATGCGGCGCGGCAGGCGAAGCGGGCTGCGGACGCGGCGGAGGAGAGCGCTCGGGCGGCGGCGGCTGCCAAGGACGCTGGGGCGGCGGCTGCACAGAGCGCTCGACCGGCGGGTCCTGTCTCCGACACGGCCCCCCCGCAAACCGGCGGGGGTCCCGTATCGTCGCCACCCGCCGGACGGGGCGGGGATGGGCAGCCGCCGGTCGAGGCTGCGGAGCCGCTGGGTAAAGACGAGGAGCAGGTTCAGGCGAAGACTTCGCCCCACCTCGATTCGAGGAGAGGTTCAGGCGGTTCAGTGAGAGAGCTGACTCTGTTTCGGGGCGGTTGCGGCGGCTTTGCGAGCAGCCGGGTCCCGGAGGCCCCAGCGTCGGCGCAGGGCGTCGGCGAGGCGACGGCTGAGCGGGCCGCAGCCCGGCAGCGGCGCGCCGTCGAGGGCGATCGCCGGTTCGACACCGCGGATCGAGTTGGTGAGGAAGGTCTCCTCTGCGGTGAGGAGGTCCTCGGCGCGGATAGGTCCCTCCTGAGTCTCTTATTCCCTCTTCGCCGGCAACCTCGAGGATGGCGGCGCGGGCGGTGCCGGGGAGGATGCGCCCGTCGGCGGGGGGTGTCCACAGCGTCTCCTCGCGGACGGCGAAGAGATTCGCCCAGCCGGCCTCCAACAGCTCGTCGCCGTCGCAGATCAGCTGACCCGCACCGTCGTCGGGATGCTCCATGCCGCGACGGTCGACCCACTTGTGGGCTCCGTTGCCGCCGGTGACCCGGTGACTTTGCAGCTTCGCCCCGCGCGCCGGGAAGACCGCCTCCGACACGACCCCACCTGCAAGTAGGTCGTGTCGGAGGCGTCTTCCCCGGGAGCGACGGTGAGGCGAAGGCGTCCGAGCGAGATTCCCACTGCTGCATGCCGAAGCTCCTCCTCGGCGCCTGGCGGAAGCTCCTCGTCGTAGACCTCGGTCACCGTTCGCCGCAACCGCGCCAGGTGTCGGTCCAGCTCGACCGGCCTGCCGTCGACGACCAGCAAGGTCTCGAACACGCCCATATCCGGATCCGGCCGCCAGCCGTTGGTCGCCACGGGGGTATCTTGCCTGCGCGGCCCGGTCGATGCGCTCACTGCTGATCGACAACTACGACTCCTTCACCTGGAACCTCTTCCAGCTTCTGGCCGAGGTGAACGGCGAGGAGCCCGTGGTGGTGCGCAACGACGAGACGAGCTGGGTGGAGCTGGAGCGCCTGCCAGTTCGACAACATCGTGATCTCTCCCGGCCCGGGCCACCCCGAGGAGCCGCGGGACTTCGGCGTCTGCGCCGAGGCGATCCGCCGCTGCGAGAAGCCCCTGCTCGGCGTCTGCCTCGGGATGCAGGGCCTGGGCTGGGTAGGGGGGAGGGTGGTACACGCGCCCGAGCCGATGCACGGCCGCGTAGTCGCGATCGAACACGACGGCAGAGGGCCTATTCGCCGGCATCCCCAGCCCCTTCCAGGCGATCCGCTACCACTCGCTGGCCCTAGCGGCGCCCCTGCCGGCCGACCCTGCGCGAGACAGCGGACCTGCGACGGCATCCTGATGGCCGTCGACCACCGGAACGCGCCCCCAATGGGCCGTCCAGTTCCACCCCGAGTCGATCTGCCACCGAACACGGGACAAGGCTCCTGGCCAGCTTCCGCGACAAAACCCCACGCGCCACCGGGGTCCGTGTCGACTTTCGCGTCCGGATCGGAACCAAAACTCGACACAGGCCGAGCTCCGACCGCGCTCAGGTGCGAAAGATTCGACACCGCCCGCGACCCCGAGGCCGCCTTCGTCTCCCTCTACGGCGAGCAGCGAGCAGCTTTCTGGCTCGACAGCTCCCGCCCCGGCGCCCGAACCCGCTTCTCCTTCATGGGCGACGCCAGCGGCCCGCTCGGCCGAGATCATCACCCACGACCAAAATTCCACAGAGTCAATATTTGACTACCTCAAATTTAGAGTGAGTCAATGTGAAACCTGATGACCTCCCGGAGCTGCCATTCGAGTTCGACTGCGGCTTCGTCGGCTATCTCGGCTACGAGCTCAAGGCCGAGTGCGGCTATGCCTCGCCCCACCGTTCCGAGCACCCGGACGCCGCCCTCATCTTCAGCGACCGCCTCCTCGCCTTCGACCACGAACAGCAGCAGACCTATGTGCTCTGCCTCCACAGGCTCGATGAAGAGGAGTCGGCCGAAGCCTGGCTTGACGCCACGTCAGCTCGCCTAACCGCAATCGCCGCCGGAGGAGAGCCGGTAGTAGGTCCCACATTGCAGGTAGGACCTACTACCGGCTCTCCTCCCAGCACGCTCTCTCTCGCCCAGTCACGTGAGCAATACCTGGCGGACGTAGAGGCCTCAATCGACCACCTGCTCGCCGGCGACAGCTACGAGATCTGCCTTACGAACAAACTCAGCGCTGAGCTCGAAGCGGATCCCCTCGATCTCTACCGGCTCCTCCGCCGCGCCAACCCGGCTCCGTTTTCCTCCTATCTGCGTCTCGGAGACCTCGCGGTCCTGAGTAGTTCTCCCGAGCGCTTTTTGCAGGTAACTCAAGACGGCCAAGCCGAAGCGCGGCCGATCAAGGGCACCAGTCGCCGCGGCTCCTCGCCCGGCGAAGACGCCCGCCTCGCCGCCGCCCTCGCCGCCGACGAGAAGAACCGGGCCGAGAACCTGATGATCGTCGACCTGCTCCGCAACGACCTCGGCGCCGTCTGCGAGATCGGCTCAGTCGAGGTGCCGGAGATGATGGCGGTCGAGAGCTACGAGACCGTTCACCAGCTCGTCTCCTCCGTGCGCGGCCGCCTCCGCCCCGAGGCCACCGCCCTCGACGCCGTCCGCTCCTGCTTCCCGCCCGGCTCGATGACGGGTGCGCCGAAGAAACGCACGATGGAGATCCTCGACGCGCTCGAGGGCGACCCTCGCGGCGTCTACTCGGGCGCGATCGGCTGGTTCGGGCTCGGCGGCGGCGCCGACCTCTCGGTCGCGATCCGCACCATCGTCCTCGCCGGCGAGCGCGCCACCGTCGGCGCCGGCGGCGCGATCGTCCTCGACTCCGATCCCGAGCGCGAGTACGAGGAGATGCTGCTGAAGGCGGCGGCGCCGCTGCGGGCGATCGACCCCGCCCTCGATCCCGCGTCTATATCCTTGGCTCTCCAGAGCGCCGCCGCACCCGCGCCGCGCTAGCCGATCTTCCCCGACCGAAGCAGGAGCCATGGCCGTAGACACCGCCGCCTACCGCGAAATGACCGACGAGCAGGAAGCGATCATCGAAATGGTCCGCCAGTTCGCCGACGAGCAGATCATCCCCAACGCCGAGCACTACGACCACGAGGACACCTTCCCGGAGCCGATCGTCGAGCAGATGAAGGAGCTCGGCCTCTTCGGGGTGACGATCCCCGAGGAGTACGGCGGCATGGGCCTCGACCTGACCACCTACGCGATGATCGTCGAAGAGCTCTCGCGCGGCTGGATCTCGATCTCCGGCGTCGTCAACACCCACTTCATCGGCTCCTACCTGCTGATGAAGTTCGGCACCGACGAGCAGAAGGAGTACTTCCTGCCGAAGATGGCGACCGGCGAGATCCGCGCCGCCTTCTCGCTCTCCGAGCCCGAGGTCGGCTCCGACGTCCAGGGCATCAAGGCCACCGCCAAGAAGGGCGAGGACGGCAACTGGGAGCTGAACGGGCAGAAGATGTGGGTCACCAACGGCCTCGGCTCCAGCGTCGTCTTCGTGCTGATGAAGACCGACACCAAGGCCGACCCGCCCTACAAGGGGATGACCTGCTTCATCACCGAGAAGGAGCCCTGGAAGGAAGCCAACGAGGGCGACTTCGAGGGCCTCAACGTCCCGCCGAAGATCAAGAAGATGGGCTACAAGGGCGTCGAGTCGACCGAGCTCGTCTACGACGGCTACAGCTGCCCGCCGGAGCGCATGCTCGGCGGCGAGGAGGCGGGCGTCGGCCAGGGCTTCGTGCAGATGATGGACGCGCTCGAGGTCGGCCGCGTCAACGTCGCCGCCCGCGGCGTCGGCATCGCCCAGCGGGCGCTGGAGCTGGCGCTGCGCTACAGCCAGGAACGGAAGACCTTCGGCAAGCCGATCGCCGACCACCAGGCGATCCAGTTCAAGCTCGCCGACATGGCGACCCAGCTCGAGGCCGCCCGCCTCGTCACCCGCAAAGCGGCGCGGATGAAGGACGCCGGCGAGCGCTCCGACCTCGAGGCCGGGATGGCCAAGCTCCTCGCCTCGGAGACGGGCAAGGACTGCGTCGAGGAAAGCTTCCGCATCCACGGCGGCTACGGCTACTCGAAGGAGTACGAGATCGAGCGCCTCTACCGCGACGCGCCGCTGCTGCTGATCGGCGAGGGAACCTCCGAGATCCAGCGCATGGTGATCGGCAAGAAGCTCCTGCAAAGGCACAAGATCTGATGGGACGGGGCTAGTCAGATGGCATCGACTTCGGACCTGATCCGCACCGCCGTCGAGCGGTTTCAGGCCGAAGTCCCCGCGCTGGCGAAACTGAAGCTGGTCTTCGGCCTGCAGCTGAAGGCCAAACACGACATCCAGCTCTACCGGGTCGAGCTGCCGGGCCCGAAGATCTCCAAGGACCTGGCCCAGGACGAGCGGGTGCTGGTCGAAATCGACCGCCCCCAGTTCAACGAGCTGGCGGAGAGAGGGACGATGAAGAGCTACCGCCGCGCGGCCGAGACCGGGCACATCAAGGCGACCGGCGACTCAAACGTCGTCAAGCTGGTCGCCCAGGTGGTCGAGAAGCAAGAGGAACGCGAACCGCCTCCGCAAAGTTCACTGACTCCGAGATCCGGGGTGCTATAGCCCCCCCAGGTTCGGATTCGCTAGAGCCGCACGAGGTTGTCGGCCTCGATCTCGCGGGTGACGCCGCGGAAGTCGATCACCAGCGGTGCCGCGGCGACCACTGCCTCGTAGTCGACGTCGGGATGGGCGGTGACGATCGCCGCCACGTCCGCCTCCCGCAGCCCCTCGTCGAGGTCGACGTTGGCGAGCCCGTGTCCCTTCAGCTCCGGGACGAAGGGGTCGTGGTAGGAGACCTCGGCGCCGAGGTCCTGGAGGCGGCCGATGATCTTCAGCGCCGGCGATTCGCGGATGTCGCCGACGCCGCCCTTGTAGCTGACGCCCAGGATCAGGACGCGGGAGCCGTTGACCGGCTTGTGGACCCCGTTCAGCGCCCGCTCGATCCGTTCCACGCAGAAGGCCGGCTGGGCCTGGTTCACTTTCCCGGCGAGCTCGATGAACTCGGGGTAGAAGTCGAGCTGCCGCGCCCGGAAGGCGAGGTAGAAGGGGTCGACGGGGAGGCAGTGGCCGCCCATCCCCGGCCCGGGGTCGAAGCGCATGAAGCCGAAGGGCTTGGTCGAAGCCGCCTCGACCACCTCCCAGACGTCGATCTCGAGCCGGTCGCAGAGCTGGGAGAGCTCGTTGACGAGGGCGATGTTGACCGAGCGGAAGATGTTCTCCAGGAGCTTCGAGAGCTCGGCCGCCTCGGGGCTGGAGAGGACGACGACGGTGTCGCAGATCTCGGCGTAGAGCTCGCGCGCCCGCTCGGTCGAGGCCTCGGTGATGCCGCCGACCAGCTTCGGCGTCGTCTTCACGGTGAAGTCGGTGCGGCCGGGGTCGATCCGCTCGGGGGAGAAGGCGAGGTGGAAGTCGCTGCCGGCGGTCAGGCCCGAGCCCTCGAGGATCGGCAGCAGGCGGTCGCGGGTGGTGCCGGGGTAGGTCGTCGACTCGAGCACGACCAGCTGGCCCGAGCGCAGCACCTGCGCCAGCGCCGTCGCCGACTCGAGCAGGTAGGTGAGGTCGGGCTCGCGCGAGTCGCTGAGCGGGGTGGGGACGCAGAGGACGACCGCGTCGCAGCTCGCCAGCTCGGCGTAGTCGCCGGTTGCCCGCAGCTTCCCGCCGAGCGGCGCCAGGGTCGCGCTCGGGACGTCCTCGATGTAGCTGCGACCCTCGTTCAGCGCCTCGACCTTGCCCGCGTCGACATCGAGGCCGACGACCTCGCAGCCCGCTTCGGCGAAGGCGACGGCGAGCGGCAGGCCGACGTAGCCCAGGCCGATGATCCCGATCTGCATCGCGCGCAGTCTAGATAGGATGCCCGCCGCCAACAACTTCGAAGGAGACGAAACCCCCTGATGAGCGACCAGACGTACGAGCTGACCACCGACCAGGCCGAGCGCGAGGCGACCGGCGCGCACAGCTACGGCCGCTACCTCGAGGAGTTCGAGGTCGGCGCCAACTACAAGCACTGGCCGGCGAAGACCGTGACCGAGTCCGACGACCACCTCTTCTGCCTGATCACGATGAACCACCACCCGCTGCACATCAACGACGTCTACGCCAGCGGCTCCCAGCAGGGCAGAAACGTCGTCGTCGGGCCGCTGGTCTACTCGCTCGCCCTTGGCATGTCGGTCTCCGACATCTCCGGCAAGGCGATCGCCAACCTGGCGACCGAAGAACTCAGCCACCCGAACCCGGTCTTCCACGGCGACACCCTCTTCTGCGAGACCGAGGTCCTCGACGTCAAGCCGTCGAAATCGAAGCCTGACCGCGGCATCGTCAAGGTCCACACCCGCGTCCTCAACCAGGACGGCGTCCTCGTCGCCGAGTTCAAGCGCCTGGTCCTGGTCCCGAAGAACCCGTCTGAGTCAGTCTGACCGGCGCATACCGGCGTCCTCCCTCACTTGCGTGCAGAGCACGCGGCGCTCAGTGCGTCCTTGGTCTGCTTGGTCAGACAGACTCAGTGAGCCTCGTCGGACGCATGGGCCGGCGGCCTTGACTCCTCGGCTAGCGAGGTGATCTCGAGCTGGCCCTGGGCCGCCGCTTCGAGCACCTCGGTCGCCTCCTGGGCGGAGCGGGCGTAGAGCTCGACCAGGAGGTGGACGACGATCTGCTCCTCGTCGTGCTTGTGGAAGCGGACGTGGGTGAAGAACTCGCGCACGCCGGCGTCGCCGAAGGCGCCGTAGGTGAGGAACTCGATCGCCTCCGGCCCCGAGCAGCTCTCGACCCGGTCCTGGTCGACCTGGACCGTGCAGGAGGCGACCCAGGGGGTGCCGGCGACCATCCGCTCCCAGCGGTCCTCGGTCGGGACCACGCGGTCGTCTTCGAAGGTGAGGTGGGGCTGGTCGTGCATGCAGTCGAGGCACTGGACGACCGATTCCTGGACCTCGTCGACGCCTTCGGCCAGCGACCCCGACTCCGGGTCGACGCGGCGGATCGCGTCGTAGTGGATCTGGATCTCGAGGTTCTGGGACCAGCAGCGGTAGCAGCGCAGCCAGGCAGTCCGGTCCCCGTTCAGCTCGCTCATCGCTCCATTGTTGCGAGAGCGCCCGGCGGACGCGAGCCCGGCGCTCCGCAGCGGCCGCTCAGGCGGCAGCGCCGGCGCCGGCCCGCTGACCGACGAGCTCGACGATCTCGCCCATGATCCGGTTGACGTCGAAGTCCTTAGGCGTGTAGACGCCGGCGACCCCGGCCTCGCGCAGGCGCTCGGCGTCGGCGACGGGGATGATCCCGCCGACCACCACCGGCACCTCGAGGCCCTCCTCCCGCAGCAGGCGCACGACCTCGGGGATCAGCTCCAGGTGGGAGCCGGAGAGGATCGAGAGGCCGACCACGTCGACGTCCTCCTGTAAGCGCGGACTCGGCGATCTCCTCGGGGGTCAGGCGGATCCCCTGGTAGATCACCTCCATGCCGACGTCGCGGGCCCGCAGCGCCACCTGCTCGGCGCCGTTGGAATGGCCGTCGAGGCCGGGCTTGCCGACCAGGATCTTGATCCGGTGGCCGATCTTCTCCGAGGTCTCGTCGACCTGGCGGCGGATCGCCTCCATCTGCTCGCGCTCGCCCGGGGCGGAGGCGCCGTCGACGCCGGTCGGGGCGCGGTAGGCGCCGAAGACGTCGCGCATCGTCTGCGCCCACTCGCCGGTCGTCGCGCCCGCCTTGGCGGCGGCGATCGTCGCCGGCATGATGTTGACGCTGTCGTCGCCCGCGGCCTTCGCCAGGTCCTCGAGCGCCGCCCGCACCGCGCCCTCGTCGCGCTCGGACTTCCACTCGGCCAGCGCCTCGACCCGCTCGCGCTCGACCTCGGGGTCCGGGGTGAGGATGCCGCCGTCGGCGCCCGCGGTCAGCGGCGAGTCCTCGGTCTCGGTGAAGCTGTTCTGGCCGATCACCTTCTGCTCGCCGGCCTCGATCCGCGCCACCCGCTCGCGGTGGCTCTCGACCAGGCGCGCCTTCATGTAGGGGACGGCCTTGACGGCGCCGCCGTGCTCCTCGACCACGGCCATCTCCGCCCGCGCCCCCGCGGTCAGCTCGGCGACCAGCCCGTCCATGACGACCGAGCCCTCGAAGATGTCGGGGTACTCGAGCAGGTCGGTCTCGTTCGCCAGCACCTGCTGGATGCGGAGGCTCCACTGCTGGTCCCAGGGGCGGGGGAGCCCCATCGCCTCGTTCCAGGCGGGCAGCTGGATCGCCCGCGCGCGGGCGTCGCGGCTGAGCGTCACCGCCAGCGCCTCGAGCACGATCCGCTGGATGTTGTTCTCCGGCTGCGCCTCGGTCAGGCCCAGCGAGTTGACCTGGACGCCGTAGCGGAAGCGCAGCATCTTCTCGTCGGTCACCCCGTAGCGCTCGCGCCCGATCTGCTGCCAGAGCGCGCTCATCGTCCGCAGCTTCGCGATCTCCTCGACCAGGCGGATGCCGGCGTTGACGAAGAAGGAGATGCGGCCGAAGACCTTGGGGAAGTCGGAGTCGGCGACCTGGCCGCGCGCTTTCACCTCGTCGAGGACGGCGATCCCGGTCGAGAGCGCGTAGGCGATCTCCTGCACCGGCGTCGCCCCGGCCTCCTGCAGGTGGTAGCTGCAGATGTTGGTCGGGTTCCAGCTCGGCACCTCGTTGACGCTGAAGGCGACCATGTCGGCGATCAGCCGCATCGAGGGCTCCGGCGGGAAGGCGTAGGTCCCGCGCGAGAGGTACTCCTTGATGATGTCGTTCTGCGTCGTCCCCTTCAGGGCCGAGCGGTCGACTCCGTTCTCCTCGGCGACGGTGACGTAGAGCCCGAGCAGCCAGGCGGCGGTCGCGTTGATCGTCATCGAGGTGTTCATCTCGTCGAGCGGGATGCCGTCGAGCAGCTGGTGCATGTCGCCCTTGTGGGCGATCGAGACGCCGACCTTGCCGACCTCTCCGCGGGCGAGGACGTGGTCGGGGTCGTAGCCCGGTCTGCGTCGGCAGGTCGAAGGCCACCGAGAGGCCCGTCTGGCCCTTGGCCAGGTTCTTGCGGTAGAGCTCGTTGGAGCGGCGGGCATCGGAATGGCCGGCGTAGGTGCGCATCACCCACGGGCGGTCGGGCTGGGGAAGTCGGTGGTCGCTCATGCGTCGAATGATATTCGGCGTTCGTCCTTGGGACGGATATGGCGATCCAAGGACGAACGCCGCATTTCAGGGGGGCCGCGGGCGCATCTTTCGGCCTCGGCTGTGTTTAGGCTGGCGACTCGATGAAGGGCCGATTTGCAGCCACCCTCCTTGCCGCGCTTGCCGTCGGCGTGCTCGTCTGCGCCGTCGCCGGGGCGGCGATGATCGGGATCTACCGCAACGCATGGAGACGCTGGCCCAGCGCAGCCAGCTGGTCAAGCTCTCCGGCGACCAACTGCGCCCGCGGCGGCGCCGAACGGCGCGATGCGGGTGACGCTGGGCAAGAAAACCGCCTCCTGCTCCTTCCGCACGCCGGTCCTCGGGCGCGACCTCGAGATCGCCGCCGCCGAGCGCCTGCTCAGCGGCACCCCGGCGAACCTCGCAGCGCAAGGCCTTCCTCGGCCTCGAGCTGCGGGCCGGGGAGGGTGCGAAGTACCAGCTGCTCGTCTTCCCGCTGCCAGCAAAAGGCCCAGCTGGTCAAGGTCACCCGCGCCGGCGCCAAGTACCTGGCGATTGCCAAGGGCGAGAAAGCCATCGCCGGGGTCAACGAAGCCAACGTGCTGCGGCTGCGCGCGGTCAACGTCACCAGCGGCCCCGAAAAGGGCCAGGCCCGCCTCTTCGCCTACGTCGGCAAGGCCCTGGTCGCCGAAGCCGTCGACGACGCTGCCGGCGACCTCACGGGACGGAACTCGACCGTCGTCGTCGGCACGATCAAGAACGGCAACGGCATCATCGCCAGCGTCGACGACGTCGTCGTCCGCGTGCCGAGCCCGTTTTAGCCCGCGGCTGCCCCTGCCGAAGCCTTCCCCGGGGGCATAATCCAGACGATGTCCACGAGCACGATCGAGCGCCCCAAAACTTCCGGCCCCGATTCCGGTTTAGGGGGTAACTGGCGCGTGATAGTCCGCAACGACAACCACAACACCTTCGACCACGTCGCCCAGACGCTGGCCCAGGTCATCCCCGGCGTCTCGCTCGACCAGGGCTACCGGATCGCCGACGCGATCCACAGCAGCGGCCAGGCAATCGTCTGGTCAGGCCCCCGCGAGCCCGCCGAGCACTACTGGGAGCAGCTCGAGGGCGCCGGCCTGACGATGGCCCCGCTGGAGCGCGCGTGAGGAGCGTCAACCGGAAGGCGGCCGTCCTCGCCTGTGCCCTGCTTGCCGCGCTCTGCGCAGGCTCCGGCGCGGCTTCGACCGCGGTCGCCGACCCGGCCCTGCCGGCCGGGTTCCAGGACGAAGTCGCCTTCCCGAATCTGTCGAAGCCGACCGCCGTCCGGTTCGCCCCGAACGGGATGGTCTTCGTCGCCGAGAAGAACGGGAAGATCCAGGTCTTCAAAGACCTCAACGATGAAACGCCGGAGCTCTTCAAAGACCTGACGCTCGAAACCTACGACCACGGTGACCGCGGGCTCCTCGGCCTCGCCGTCGATCCGGATTTCCCGGCGCAGCCCTACGTCTACGCGCTCTTCACCTACGACCACGTGATCGGCTCGGGTGAACCGGCGCCGGAATGGGGGTCGGAATCGACTCCGGAAGGCGACAGCTGCCCGGACACCAAAGGCGCCGACGACTGCGTCGTCAGCGGTCGTCTCGTCCGCTACACCGCCACCCTCGATTCCGAAGGGGCGGTTGCCTCGGGGGAAAAAGCTGCTGATCGCCGAAGACTGGTGCCAGCAGTTCTCCAGCCACTCGATCGGCGATCTTCGCTTCGGCCCGGAAGGCGCCTTGTACGCGGGGGGCGGCGACGGCGCCAGCTTCACGGGCGCCGACTACGGGCAGTTGGGAAGCCCGCCCAACCCCTGCGGGGACCCGACCAACGAGGGTGGCTCGCTGCGCTCGCAGGATCTGCGGACGCCGGAAACCGGAAGCGACCCGACCGGTCTCAACGGCACGGTTATCCGCATCGACCCGGAAACGGGCGAAGGCTGGCCGGGAAATCCGCTTGCCGGCAGCTCGTCCCCGAACGAACGGCGGATCGTCGCGCTGGGCTTCCGAAATCCGTTCCGCTTCAC
Source organism: uncultured Actinomycetes bacterium (assembly GCA_963779815.1). Lineage (GTDB taxonomy): Bacteria > Actinomycetota > Thermoleophilia > Solirubrobacterales > 70-9 > VAYN01. Next base: position 1,449,517 of record CAVZZR010000001.1, read on the forward strand.
CCTCGACCCCCAGACCGGCGAGATGTACGTTGCCAACGTCGGCTCATCCGAGTACGAGGAGCTCGACCGTTTCGATCCAGCCTCGGGGGCGCTCTTCAACTCGGGGTGGCCCTGCTATGAGGGGGGCGATAGGCACTACCTGTTCAAGACCTTCGGTCTGCCGATCTGCGAAGGCCTCTACTCACAGCCCTCGCTGGTCTCCCCGCCGCTCTTCTACTACAGCCACAAGTCGCCGATCGCGCCTGGCGACGAATGCTCGTACTCGTCCGGCTCCGCCATCGCCGGGCCGGCTTTCTACGAGGGCAACGAAACGCCGGCGAGCGGCGAATTCTCCAGCCGGTACAAAGGCGCCCTCTTCTTCGCCGACTCGGTCCGCGGCTGTTTCTACGCGATGCTGCCCGGTGACGACGGGCGTCCCGACCCGGACAAGATCGAGACCTTCATGAGCGGCGGCAGCCTCTATCCCGGCATCGACATCCAGGAAGGACCCGACGGGGCGCTCTACTACGCCAGCCTGTTCGGCGAAGGCTTCAGCAAAGGGGCGATTCATCGCATCACCTATGCGCCTGACGCGCCGCGGGCGAGGCTCAGCGTCGACACCCGGTACTCGGCTGACGTCGAACATGAATTCCATCTCGACGGCAGCGCCTCGAGCGATCCGACCGCGGAACCGCTGACCTTCGAATGGGACCTCGACGGCAACGGGAGCTTCGAGAGATCGGGCAGCGAAAAAACGCAGATCGTCAAATTCACCGAAGCGCAAAAACGTCGTCGTCGCGCTGCGGGTGAAAGACGGGCAGGGTCTGACGAACACGGCGAAGTTGACCCTCTATCCCGGCGACACGCCGCCGGTCCCGACGATCGCAAAGCCCACCGACGGCGCCCAGTGGGGGGTGGGGGACGAGATCAAGCTTCAGGGTTCAGGGAAAGACGCGAACGGGGAATCGCTGGAACCGCTCTACCTCTCTGGAGCACGCGGCTGCTCCATTGCCCGTCTGAGCGAACCGAACAACTGCCACTCCCATCCGCTGCAGGACTTTCCCCGGTGTGCTCAGCGCGACCCTTGTAGCGCCCGAACATGACTATCCCTCGTTCATCGAAATCACTCTCACCGCGTCCGATAAACGGGGGCTGTCGGGGAGCAAGACGATCAAATTGCCGGCGCGGCAAATCGTCGTCCACTTCGCATCGAGCCCCCCTGGGATCCCGCTGACCGCCGGCCTGGTGCTCGGGACCCGCGCCGTTCGAAGTGCCCTCGGTCGAAGGTTCGCAGCTGGTCCTCAACGCGCCCGCCACGTACCAGCTTGAACGGCAAGACCTACACCTGGCAGGGCTGGTCGGACGGCGGCGCAATCAGCCACTCGATCCAAGCCAAGGGAACCTCCACCTACACGGCCATCTACGCCACCCCGGGCGGCGGCAGTGGCAGTGGCAGTGGCGGCGGAGGCGGGGCCGGCGGCACCGTGAAAGCACCGCAGACCCGGCTCGGCAAGCACCCGCCGAAGAAGACGCGTTCGAGGGCGGCCAAGTTCATCTTCAAGGCCAAGCCGGCCGCCGGGGCGGCCTTCTTCTGCAAGCTCGACGGCAAACGGAAAGCGCGCTGCCGCTCACCGAAGACCTATCGGAAGCTGAAGCCGGGCCGCCACACTTTCAAGGTCTGGGCGAGGGCAAAGGGCAAGACCGACCCGACGCCGGCGAGGTTCGGCTGGAAGATCCTGCGCCGCTGAGCTACTCGGCGGCGACGAGGATGTGCCAGGCGGGGAGGAGGGGGATGTCGTAGAGGTCGATGATCGCCGCCCGGGCCTGGCCGATCTCGTCCGAGTACCAGTAGCGTTCGAAGTCGGCCCGGCTCTCCCAGATCATCGTCTGGCGGAAGGAGAGCGGGTCGTCGGTGGAGCGGATCAGCGACCAGCTCTTGGCGCCATAGGCCGGCGCCTTCGCCGCCGCTGGTTCCCAGAGGTCGAGGAAGCGGTCGGCACGGAAGGGGTTGATGTGCCAGTCGAGCGTGCAGACCTCGCATCAGGCACCCACCTCCGCCCGGATCGCGCCGGGGCCGTCCTCGTACTTGCCCTCGTCCTCGGACTCGGCGCCGACGAGGATCGCGATCTTGCCGAGGTGCTTGTTTTCGTGCATCAGCTGGTGGGCGTGGGGGACCCCCTCGAAGCCCATCGTTTCCGAGAGCACCGGCCGCACCTTGCCCTCCGCCATCAGCTGGTTCGCCCGCATGCACTCATAGGCGTTGGCGAAGTGGGAGCCGAGGATCTGCTTCTGCTTCATCCACAGGTAGCGGACGTCGAAGTCGAGCTGGTAGCCGGAGGTGGCGCCGCAGATGACGACCTTGCCGAACGGCTTGACGGTGAAGACCGAGGTCGGGAAGGTCGCCCGGCCGACGTGCTCGAAGACGATGTCGGGGGCGTCGCCGAGGATCTCTTTGACCCGCTTGGCGAACCCGCGCGAGGCCTTGAAGCGCTCCTTGTCGGCGGCCGGGTCGGTGAGGTTGTCGTCGGTCCGCATCATCTCGCGGAACTCGTTGCGGTTGACGTAGTCGACGGCGCCGAGCTTCTTGATCAGCTCGCCCTTCTCGTCGGAGGAGACGACGCCGACCGCATTGGCCCCGGCCGCTTTGCAGAGCTGCACGGCGAAGACGCCGAGGCCGCCGGCGGCGCCCCAGATGAGGACGTTGTGGCCGGCCTGCAGGTGGCACTGGTCCATCAGCATCCGGTAGGCGGTGAAGTAGGTGAGCCCGTAGGAGGAGGAGTCGACCCAGGAGAGGTTGCGCGGCTTCGGCAGCAACTGCTGCGCCTGCACCTTGGTGAACTGGGCGAAAGAGCCCCAGGTCGTCTCGTAGCCCCAGATCCGCTGGCTCGGCGCCGCCATCGGGTCGAGCCCGTGGACCTCGACATCCTCGTAGGAGGCCTGGTTGCAGTGGATCACGACCTCGTCGCCGACTTTCCAGCGGGTGACGCCCTCGCCGACTTTCCAGACGACGCCGGAGGCGTCGGAGCCGCCGATGTGGTGGCCGAACTCGGGGTGGTCGCCGTAGCCGAAGATCGAGACCGGCTTGCCGAGCGAGGCCCAGACGTTGTTGAAGTTGACGCCGGCCGCCATCACGCGGACGATCACCTCGAAGGCGCCGGGCTCGGGGACCTCGATCTGCTCGAGCTGGAAGGCGTCTTTCGGCTCGCCCTCGCGCTCCTGGCGGATCACCCACGCCGCCATCGTCTCCGGCAGCGTCCCGGGCTCAACGTCCAACTTCGCTACTGCACTCGTGTCAACGGCCAAAACCGGCTCCTCCGCGGGTCGTCTAAGTACGGGCGCCGAATCCTAGTTCAGAGTCGCCCGCGTTGCCCCGGTGGGACGTCAACCGCCGCCGGCGCCTTCAGTTGTTCCTTTTCGTTGCCGGGCAAGGAAAAGGAACAGGGGAACGTCAGGCGGCTTCGGAGGAGCGGCGCATCTCGTCCCCGGTGGTGCGGTAGCGCTCGGCGAGATCGACGACGTCGTCGCGGGGCGGTTCCAGCTCTTTGAGCTTCGGCTCGATCGATTTGCTGGGGGCGAGTTCGCTCAGGGGCTTGACGATCTGCTGCCACACCTGGCCGTGCGTGGTCACCATCGCCGCGCCGCCGTTGAAGGCGCTGACCGACTCTCCGAGCTTCTTGCCGAGCTTGGCGTAGTTGTCGAGGAAGTTCCCCATCGCCTCGGCCATCGTGTAGCCGCGGCTCATCAGCTCTTCGATGTGCTCCTCTTTGCGCTCCGCGTGGGATACCTCGGCGACCAGGATCATCGAGATCGCAAGCTGGGCCGGGGTGATCACGCATACCCGGTTTGCGTTGAAGAACTTGGTCGCGTCGAAGTCGTCGAGCGCGGAAAGCGCATGCATCGCGCCCTCGATCGGCACGTACATGAACGTCAGGCTGGGACTCTTCTCCAGCCCTTTCCAGTAGTCCTTCCGAGCCAGGGCCTTCGCGTGCTCGCGAAGCTTGCGCCCGAACTCCCGGAGGCGCTCGGGATCGCCGGCGGCAAGGGCCTCGGAGAGGCCGTTGAGCCCGGGGTCGTTGGCGAGTTTCGAATCGATCGCGACGACGGAATCGCCGAGGTTGACGACGAAGTCAACCCGCTGCCGACCGGCTTCCTGGGTCACCTGCTTGGAGAAATCACGACCCTCCTCGAGGCCGAGCGACAGCAGCTGGTTGCGAAGCGCCAGCTCTCCGAATGCGCCGCGGCCCTGCGGGCTGGCGATCTGGCGGGTCCAGTCCATGAGAGTGCTCTCGATTCGCTGGTTGCTCTCGGCTGCGCCCAGGGTGCTCTTGGCAAGCTCATCCTGCTTGCGCTGGAAGGCGTCGATGCACTCTTTGAGGCGCTTGATCTCGTTGCCCTGGTCAAGAACGACCTTTCGATCCTGCGTGTGCTCCTCGCGAAGGCGCTTCAGCTCCTCCTCGCGTTCCCCCGAGATCCGCTGCTCCGCCAGAAGCTGCTCGTCCCGTCCGCGTAGCTCCGTCCGCATCGTGCCCAACTGGTCCCTCGTCCCCCGAGCTTCAGAGAGCTCGAGCTCCATGGCGTCGGCTCGGGCGGTCGCGGACTTGGCGACGGCGGCTTTCTGGGTGGCGATGACGGCAGCGGCGACGAGGCCGGCCAGGCAGAGAAGTACGAGAAAGATCATGGGGCGATGCTGACAACGCCCTCAGACGCCAAGCCGCAATTGAAACGCCGCTTGCAGCGGCTTTGCCGAGAACGCGAAAAGCGGAAGTAGATAAATACAAAAGTATTTTTGAGCATAAGGCCGAAATCCTGGTAGGAATCGAGTCGGACCTAAACAGGTCTCGTCCGTGTCTCGGACGCAAACTCAAGAAAGGGAGAGTCAGATGACTCGCATTCTCAAGACCCTCACTCTGGCGGCGGCCGCGATCGCGGCGCTGGCGGCGGTGATGGCGCCGGCGGCTCAGGCCGAAACAGGAGCGCTGACATCGGCGGGCTTCCCGTCGATCGTCACAGGCCAGCAGGGTGGCGGCCCCACCTTCGACCTCGGCAACGCCCCGATCAGGACCGTTTCCTGCGTCACATCGGACCTCGAAACCACATTGGAAGGCCCGACCGACCCGGTCACATTCAGGCCCAACTACGAAGGCTGCACCTCCGAACCGGGAGGCGCGACACCGGTCACAGTGACAATGAACGGCTGCGATTACACGGTCGGGTTCGGCAAACCGGGGACGACAGGACAGCCGGCGACCACAGGCACGCTGAACGCCTGGATCAACTGCCCGGTCGGGCAGCAGATCGAAATCCACGTCTACGAAAACGCGTTCATGCACGCGATGAACGTCTCGACGTGCACATACGACCTCTTCCCACAGGGGCCGGTGCCGGCGGGGATCTACCACAACACAGCGGAAGCCGGGATGATTCCCGACGTCGACGCGACAGTGAACGCCAAGTTCACAGGCCGCAGCACAATCGGCGCCGGCGGTGCGATCTGCGGCGGTAACCCGGAAACCGGGCACCTGCCGATCACGCTCACAGGCAACTACACAATGCAGGCGTTCTTCGACGCCGGTGGAGCCGAGGGCGCGCAGCTGCCGCTGCACGTCGGCTGACGAGCGGCTAGGGCAGCAGGACGTCGTTCTGCGAGGAGGCGCGGTAGCGGCCCACCGTCAGGTGGCCGGGCCGCGCCTCCGGCAGCCCCACGGCGCGGACCGTGTAGGAGCCGGCCGGCAGGTTGACCTGGAAGGTGCCGGGGCTGCGGGCGAAGACGGTGTTCGATTCCTCTTCCGTGCCGACGCCGCGGATCTTCACTTTGACGTCGCTCGGCGTCTGGTTGGCGGTGACGACGACGACATCGAGCGGCTTGTCCGTCTTGATCGGCGGCTCGGGGTCGTTTTCGTTCTGCGGGATCTCCTGCGTCGGTTCCGCCCGCACCCCGATCCGTAGCGGCTGCACGATGACCCGCTTGGGGCTGATCGTGATGCTGATCCGGGTCGAGACGTTCGGCCGCTGCTCGTTGGCGTGGCGGGATTCGCCGCAGCCGCTCGCCAGGGCAGCCGCGCAGACGAGACCGGCAACCGCCACCGCTCTAGCTCTCCCTCGGCCCATGCGAGGCTGAATCTAGCCGAAGGGGAGGGCGACTACCTGCGCCGTAACGCCATCTTCACCTACGGCGAGGGTCGCGCCGGGCTCCGCCTCGCGCCGCAGGATCGCCAGCCCGATCGCGCCGAAGGCGGGGGAGAGGGCGGCGCTGCCCACCGTCCCGACCTCCTTCTCGCCCAGCAGCAGCGGTTCGCCCGGCTGCGCGGGGCCGCTGAAGCGGAGGCCGCGCAGGTGCCGGTTCGGCCTGCCCTTGTAGTGGAGGCGGGCGACGGTCTCCTGGCCGATGTAGCAGCCCTTGGTGAAGCTGACCGCCTGCTCGACGATCCCGGCCTCGGCGGGCATCGTCGCCGTCCCCATCTCGGCCCCGAAGCGGGGCTGCCCGCCCTCGATGCGAACGATCTCGGCCGCCTCGGGGGAGACGTCGACGGCGCCGGCACCAATCAGCTCGGCATGAACCCGCTCGCGCTCGGCGACCGGGACGACCAGGTCGACGCCCTCGCCGGTGCGAAGGGCAGTGGCCTCGACCGCCCGAGCAATCTCAGTCGCCCGCGGCCCGATCAGCGAGAGAAGCGCATAGTCATCGCCGGCGTCGGCGACCTCAACATCCCGCCCGATCTTGTACATCTGCAAATGCCGCGAGGCCGCCGCCACCCCCGCCGGCTCGAGCAAAAGCCAAAGCACGGGCTCCTCCCCAGGCCGCAGCACCCGCATATCAGCCTGCATATGCCCCTTGCGATCAAGCAAAGCCGCATAGACCCAATCTCCCGGCTCCAAACCCTCGACGTCGTTGGTCAACTGCCCCTGCAGGTACTCAGCCGCCTCGTCCCCGCTAACGACCAGCAGCCCGAACGCGCGCTCAACCAACCCACACTCCTCCCGAAGCTGCCGGTACTGCGCATCAAGCTCCACAAGGACCTCGGTCATGCACCGAAGTCTAAAGACGGCCCACGTGGGGGGAGGTGGGGGTGCCTCCTCCAGACACTCAGCATGAGCCATAGGCGAGCTGCGTCTGGAGGAGGCACCCCCACCTCCCCCAAAACCCCTCCGTCTTTTAGACGTGTCAAACTCTTTTAGACATGTCTAACTCCCAAGCCATAGAGGACTACGCCAAGACCATCTACGCCCTCTCCCAGGAGCGCGACGGCCTCGTCCTCAACGGCGAGGTAGCCGAGCGGCTGGGGGTCACCCCGGCGACCGCGACCTCGATGCTGAAACGGCTAGCCGAGCTCGGCCTGGTCGAGTACTTCCCCTACAAGGGCGTCAGCCTGACCCCGGCTGGGGAGAAGGTCGCGCTCGAGGTGATCCGCCACCACCGCCTGATCGAGGCCTACCTCTCCGAGGCGCTGGGGATGCCGGACGACCGCGTCCACGAGGAGGCGGAGGTGCTGGAGCACTACATCTCCGAGGAGCTCGAGGAGCTGATCGCGGCGAAACTCGGCGAACCGCGCCACGACCCGCACGGGACGCCGATCCCCGGCCCTGACCTGGTGCCGCCGACCTGGGGGAGCGCGCGGTGAGCGCACCGCCAGGGCAGGCGGTCGCCGAGGAGATGCGGGCACGGCGGGCGGCCGAGGTCGAGGACGTCCTCCCGGGCGAGGCCGCGGTCGCCGAAGCGGCCTACCGCTCGCTCGACGGCCACCACCGCGGCGTCCGCCGGATCTGGCCCTTCCTCGGCCCGGCCTTCATCGCCGCCGTCGCCTACATCGACCCCGGCAACTTCGCGACCAACATCTCCGGCGGCGCCAAGTTCGGCTACCTGCTGCTCTGGGTCGTCCTCTCGGCCAACCTGATCGCGATGCTGGTCCAGACGCAGTCGGCGAAGCTGGGGATCGCGACCGGCAAGAACCTCGCCGAGCTCTGCCGCGAGCGCTTCTCCCGGCGGACCTCGATCGGCCTCTGGCTGCAGGCCGAGCTGGTGGCGATGGCGACCGACATCGCCGAGGTGGTCGGTGCCGCCCTCGGCCTCAACCTCCTCTTCGGGATCCCGCTCTTCCCGGCCGGGATCATCGCCGGCATCGGCGCCTTCACGATCCTCGCCCTGCAGCGGATGGGCTTCCGCCGCCTCGAGGCCGGGATCTCGGTCCTGGTCGGCGTCGTCGTCGCCTCGTTCGTCTACGAGCTCTTCGACTCGAGCCCCGACGGGGGAGAAATCGCCAAGCACCTCGTCGTCCCCGGCTTCGCCGGCACCGAGAGCATCCTCCTGGCGACCGGGATCATCGGCGCGACGGTGATGCCGCACGTCGTCTACCTGCACTCGGCGCTGACCCAGCGGCGGATCGTCGGCCGCAACAGCGAGGAGAAGAAGCGCATCCTCGGCTTCGAGAAAGTCGACGTCGTCATCGCTCTCTCGCTGGCCGGCCTGGTCAACCTCTCGATGATGATCGTCGCCGCCGCCCTCTTCCACACCAGCGGCCTGACCGGGGTCGACTCGATCGACGGCGCCTACGACGGGCTGCAGACGCTCGTCTCCGACCAGGCGGCGACGATCTTCGGCATCGCCCTGCTCGCCTCCGGCTTCGCCTCCTCCTCGGTCGGAACGATGGCCGGGCAGGTGGTGATGCAGGGCTTCATCCGCCGCCAGATCCCCCTCTTCCTGCGCCGGGCCATAACCCTCGCCCCGGCCCTCCTCGTCCTCGCGATCGGCCTCGACCCCACCGACGCCCTCGTCGGCAGCCAGGTAGTCCTCTCCTTCGGAATCCCCTTCGCCCTGGTCCCCCTCCTCCTAATAGCGGCCGACAAGAAGGTCATGGGAGACCTCGTAAACCCGAAGTGGCTAAGCGCCCTCGCGGGCGTCCTGGCGAGCCTCATCATCGCCCTCAACGCCTTCCTCCTCTTCCAGCTCGGCTTCGGCTAGAAGCAGAAGACCGATCGAGGCGGGGTCGGGGGACCTTCTCCAGACACTCAACGCCGAGCCATAGCGAGGGGTGTCTGGAGAGGGTCCCCCGACCCCGCCCAACCAACCGCCTCCACTACGCTTCGACCCCGATGCCCCTCGCCGCCGACTTCCAGCAGATCCTCGACACCCTCCCCCCCGACTGGACCGACCTAGAGGTCGACATGCGGATCGAGGACCCGGCGCAGTACGTCGACACCGCCACCGCGCTCAGCCAGGTCAACGCGCAGGTCTACCAGCACCCTCTGCAGAACCCCTGGCAGTGGCGCCTGCTGGTCGCCCAGAGCTTCGGCCACGCCGCTGCGGCGGAGACCGTGAAGGGCGTGCTGGAGAAGCTGCAGGAGGCCGGCGTCGCCGGCGAGCTGCGGGTCGCCGAGGTCCGCGAGGGGCGCTCCGAGGTCGTGCAGATGTGGGGCCGGCCGGAGAGCGTGCGCGAAGAGTTCCGCCAGCGCCGATCGTTGTAATTGGCCGGCTGGTGGCGCGCGTCCTCAGCATCGCCGCCGACCTGATGCTCGGCAGCAAGGTCCAGGAGACGCTGAAGGCGGCGGGCCACGAGGTTCTCGCCGCGTCCGCGATCGAGGAATCGACCTGGGACGGGGTTGACCTGATCGTCGCCGACCTCGACGTCGAGAATCCGGAGGCGCTGGTCGGCCTCGGGATGCCGGTGCTCGGCTACTACTCCCACGTCGACGTCGCGACCAGGGAAGCCGCCGAGGCGGCCGGGGTGGACAAGGTCGTGCCGCGCTCGCGGATGGCGCGGGAGCTACCCGACCTGGTCGAAGGCCTTCTCGACGTTTAGCCGCTGTTCGAGCAGGCCGTGCTCGAGGTCCCAGCCCGCCCATTCTTCGAGGACCGGCAGGTCGAACGGCCGCGGCTTCAGGATCGGCAGGAGGACGTCCAGCTGGGCCCGCTGTTCGGCCCGGTCGAGCTCCGGGTTGGCGGCGAGCAGGTCGCCGAGGGCCGCCCCGGGGTTCTGCACCGTCGATTCGTAGCCGCGGCGGGTACCGGCGACGACCGCGTCGACCAGCTCCGGATCGTCTTCGAGGGTCTTCTGCGAGGTGGTCAGGATCAGCTCGGGGTAGGGCGGCGCGCCGAAGTCGTCGACCTTGAAGAGGCGGATCGGCACGCCCTGGCGGCGCAGCGCCACCCCCTCGGCATTCCAGAACCCGGTCGCGGCGTCGACCTTGCCGGCGGCGAGGGAGGGGACCGCGGTGAAGCCGATCGTCACCCGCTCGACCTTGGCCGGGTCGCCGCCGTCGGCTTCGACCTCGGAGTCGACGACCGCTTCGTCGGAGGGGAGGCCGCTGACCCCGACGCGGTTGCCCTGCATCTGGCGCGGCCGCCGCACCGGCCCTTCGCCGCGGGCGATCACCGCCGCCAGCGGCCGCTGGACGATCGGGGCGACGCCGACCAGCTCGATCCCGCGCTCGCGGGCGATCCCGAGGTCGTGGATGTCGAGGATCGCGAAGTCGACCTTGCCGGCGGCGAGCAGTTTCGGGGCGTCGGTCGATTCGCCTGGCGGCTGCACCTCAAGGTCGACGCCTTCCTCGCCGTAGTAGCCGCGGGCGAGGCCGGCGTAGATGCCGGAGTGGACCGCGTTGGGAACGAAATCGAGCACGAGGGTCGCGCCTTTCGGCACGCCCGGTTCCGCGCCATCCCCGCCGCAGCCGGCGACGCCGACCAGTGCGATGACGGCCGCCAGCAGCGCGACAGCCCGTCTCATTCAGTCGGGAAAGCTAATTCATCCAGCGAATATGAGTAGACTGCCGCCGCTTACCTGATTACGGGAAATCGAGGAGGAAACAGTGCAGGAGAGAGGTCTAGCCGCATATTTGGCTGAGTTGATTGGCACGTTGCTGCTGGTCTTCTTCATCACCAGTGTCGTCGTCCTGTACGTATCGACCGGAGGCCAGGCGCAATTCGGGACGGACTTCGCCGTCGTCGGCCTCGTCCACGCTTTCCTGCTCTTCGGGCTGATCGTGATGTTCGGGGTGGTCAGCGGAGGGCACTTCAACCCGGTGGTCACGCTGGCAGCGATCGTGATCCGCCGCATCCGGCCGCTGGACGGCGTCATCTACATGCTCGCCCAGCTTTCCGGCGGCGTCCTCGGGGCGCTGCTGACCAAGGGCCTGCTGCTCGACGAGGGGCGCGCCACCAACTACGGGGCTCTGCAGGTCACCGGGATGCTTTCCGGCAACGTCGCCGGGGCGATCGTCGAGTTGATCGGCACCTTCGTCCTGGTCCTGGTCATCCTCACCGCCGTCTACTCGGAGAAGAGCTTCAAGGAGTGGGCGCCGCTGGCAATCGGTACGACCCTCGGCTTCGCCGTGATGGTGTTCGGCCCGCTCGACGGCGCCGGCTTCAACCCGGCCCGCTGGTTCGGCCCCGCCCTCGTCGGCAACTCGTGGGGCGACGTCTGGCCCTTCCTGGTCGGCCCGATCGTCGGCTCGCTGGCCGCCGCCGGCGTCTACCGCTTCGTCCTCGAGCCGGGCGACCTGCCGCCGACCGAACCGCCGGAGCACGTGCGGCCGCCGGTCCCGAAACGGGCGACCCCGACCAGCGACAAACCGGCCACCTAGCAACGGCCGGATCGTCTTCAAGGCGCCACCCGTTCGGGTGGCGCCTTTTTTTTGCGCGCAGACCGGGGCGGCCGGTGCAGTAGCTTGGGCGGCGTGCGCCGGGTCACCTTCTCCCGAAACTTCACGCTTTCGCTGAGCCGGACCTGCCAGTGCTACTGCAAGTACTGCGCCTTCGCCACCCATCAGGCGCACGTCCATGCGCCCGAGGACGTGGAAAAGCAGCTCGATGAGGCGCTGAAACGGAACGCCAAGGAGCTCCTGGTGCTCACCGGCGAGCGCCCCGAGGTAAATCCGGTAGTCGCCGAACGCCTGAAGACCTGGGGTCACGAGGACTTCACGAGCTACGTCGTCTGGGCCTGCGAAAGAGCGCTGGAGCGCGGCATGCTCCCGCACACCAACATCGGCGTCCTCGACAAGGGAGACCTCTCGCGGCTCCGAGAGGTGACGGCTTCCCAGGGCCTGATGCTCGAGAGCACCTCGGAGCGCCTCATGGACACCGTCCACGCCGGCAGCCCGACCAAGCACCCGGCAGCCCGCCTGGCGACGATCGAAGCGGCCGGCGAACTGAAGATCCCCTTCACCTCCGGGATTCTGGTCGGCATCGGCGAGACCCCCGAGGAGCGCGTCGAAGCGCTCGAAGCTCTCGCTGCCAGCCACGCCCGTCACGGTCACCTGCAGGAGGTGATCCTTCAGAACTTCGTTCCGCATCCTCGGTACTACGGGGCTGAGGTGGCTGAGATTGCTGATGAGGCTTCGCGTGAGCGTTGGGGGGAGGGCGGGGGTACCTCCTCCAGACGCAGTTCGCCTATGGCTCATGCTGAGTGTCTGGAGGAGGTACCCCCGCCCTCCCTGCCGGACTGGGCGAGCCCTGTGGGGATCGACGAGATCGGGCACTTGATTTCGGAGTGCAAGCGGTTGATGCCGGATGTTGGGGTTCAGGTGCCGCCGAACTTGAGTGAGTTTTGGCCGGAGTTGGTGGAGGCTGGCGCGACCGACTTGGGTGGTCTCAGCGCTAATGGAGACCACATCTCTCCCGAGGAGCCGTTCCCCTCGCCGCATCAGGTGCGGAAGGAGCTGGCGCCGAAGGGCTTCGCTCTGACGGAGAGGTTGTGCGTCTACCCGCAGTACATGGATTACGAGTGGATGGAGCAGGGGGTTCTTGACGTGATCAAGCTGAAGTACTGGTCGTTCATTCCGCGGCGCGGGTCCGGGCGGAGGTCCGAAGAGGTCATTGCTCCAGATCTTGCACCTAAGGCGATTGCGAAAGGTCGTGAGGGCCAGGGGCTCTCAGAGGACGAGCTGACCGCGCTCTTCGCCGAGACCCGTCCCGAGGTGATCGAGGAGATGCGGGTTGCTGCTGATGAGCTGCGGGCTGAGCTGGCTGGGGACACGGTGACCTTCGTCGTCAATCGGAACATCAACTTCACCAACGTCTGCGTCGTCGGCTGCGCTTTCTGCGGGTTCGGGCAGGGGAAGCGGTCGCCTGATGCCTATGAAGTCTCTGAGGAGGACTTTGGCGCGCGGATCGAGGATGCGGTCGCCTTCGGCGCCACCGAGCTCTGCATGCAGGGCGGCATCCATCCCGACCTCTCGCTGGAGGAGTACGGCCGCTGGCTGCGGCTGGCGAAGGAGGTGGCGCCGCAGCTGCACCTGCACGCCTACTCGCCGATGGAGATCAACTGGGCCTGCGAGCGCTCGGGCAAGCAGCCGGGGGAGGTCTTCGAGTACCTGCTCGAGTGCGGGCTCGGGTCGACTCCCGGGACCGCGGCCGAGGTGCTCGACGACGGGGTCCGCCAGCGGATCTCGCCGAATAAGCTCCCGGTCGATCGCTGGGTGGAGATCATCGAGGCCTCCCACCGGGCGGGCCTGCGCTCGACCTCGACGGTGATGTTCGGCCACATCGAGGAGCCGCGCGAGCTGGCCCGCCACATGCGCGTCATCCGCGCCCTGCAGGAACGGACCGGCGGCATCACCGAGTTCGTCCCGCTCAGCTTCATCCCCTTCAACACGATGCTGGGGCGGACGCACGGGATCGAGGAGATCTCGATGCGGGAGAACCTCAAGCACACCGCCGCCTTCCGCCTGGCGCTGGGCCGCACGATCCCCAACCTGCAGGCGAGCTGGGTGAAGATGGGGCTGGAGGGGGCGACCGAGGCGCTGCGCTGGGGGGTCAACGACCTCGGCGGCACGCTGATGGAGGAGAACATCTCCCGTATGGCCGGCTCCCAGCACGGGGTGCGGCTGGAGCCGGCGCAGCTGATCGCGGCGGCGCGGGCGGCGGGGCGGAAACCTGCACAGCGGACGACGCTGTACGAGATCATCGAGACCTATGCGAGCGATGGTCCTCGAGAGGCAGCGGCAGCCGCTCCGGCCGGCTGAGCTGCCCGAGCCGACCGCCGGCGCCGGCCAGGTCCAGATCGACGTCCGCGCCTGCGGCGTCTGCCGCACCGACCTCCACATCCTCGACGGCGACCTCGCGGAGCCGAAGCTGCCGCTGGTGATGGGGCACCAGATCGTCGGCACCGTTCGCGCCGTCGGCGAGCGGGTGGAGCGCTTCGCGCCCGGCGACCGGGTCGGCGTCCCCTGGCTGGGCTGGACCTGCGGCGAGTGCCGCTACTGCCGCGGCGGGCGCGAGAACCTCTGCGACCGCGCCCGGTTCACCGGCTACGACATCGACGGCGGCTACGCCGAGGTGGCGGTCGCCGACGAGCGCTTCTGCTTCCCGGTCCCGGACGGATATCCGGACACGCAGGCGGCACCCCTGCTCTGCGCCGGGCTGATCGGCTACCGGGCGCTGCGGCTGGTCGGCGAGGCGGAGCGGATCGGGTTCTACGGCTTCGGCGCCGCCGCCCACATCCTCTGCCAGGTGGCCGTGCACGAAGGGCGGCGCGTCTTCGCCTTCACCCGCGGCGGCGACGAGGAGACCCAGGCCTTCGCGCGCCAGCTCGGCGCCGAGTGGGCGGGCTCCTCGGAGGAGGCACCGCCGGAGCCGCTCGACGGGGCGATCGTCTTCGCCCCGGTCGGGGCGCTGATGACGGCGGCGCTGCGGGCGAGCGCGAAGGGGGCGCGGATCATCAGCGCCGGCATCCACATGAGCGACATTCCCTCGTTCCCCTACGCCGACCTCTGGGGCGAGCGCGTGCTCGGCTCGGTCGCCAACCTGACCCGGCGCGACGGCGAGGAATTCATCGCCCTGGCACCCGAGGTGCCGGTCCGGACCGAGGTCGAGGTCTACCCGCTGGAGGAGGCCAACCGGGCGCTCGACGACCTCCGCGCCGGCCGCTTCCGCGGCGCCGCGGTTCTCTCTGTCGCCCCATCGGGTAGCTGAGCCCTACGTAAGCAAGCCAGGAAGGGATGCGATGAGCGACGAGATCCGCAACAAGGACGACGCCAAGGGACGCGTGAAGGAGGCCGCCGGGAGCCTCACCGGCGACGACGACCTGAAGCGCGAAGGCAAGGTCGACAAGGCGTCCGGCGCCGTCAAGGACGGTCTCGACAAGGCTTCGGACAAGGCCAAGGACGCCGTCGGCAAGGACGACGACTAGCGCCTCAGCGGAACAGATCCTCGCCGGGGGCGGCGGAGGACGGCGGCGCCGGGGCCGTCCTCCGTTATTACGTAGCGGTCGAGGCCGCGGACGACCGCGGCGGGGATGCCGGAGTCCTTCACGCGGACCAGGTCGGCCGCTGCGGCGACCTCGTCGGCGATTGCGATCACGGTGGCTTGTAGCTCGCGGCCGCTCGCGTCGGTTCGGCCGCGCCAGTCGTCCAGCGACGCCAGACCGGCGCAGCCGATGGCCACCTCGGCTTGGCCTAGGCGCCAGGCTCGGCCGAAGCTGTCGGTGATGACGACTGCGAGCGCTGCGCGCCGCCCCTCGCCGCTTGGAGTTCGGTGCGGATGGTTCGGGCGGAGGTGTCGGGGTCCCTTGGGAGTAGGCAGACGGTTTCCTCCTCGGGAAGGTTCGAGCTGTCGATGCCCGCGTTGGCGCAGACGAAGCCGTGGTGGGTTTCCGTGATCAGCACCCCGCGCTCGGCCCGCAGAACCTCGCGGCTCTCGGAGAGGATCAGCTCTATGAGCGTCGCCTCCTTACCCAGCTCTTTTCCCAGTTCGATTGCGCGCTCGGACGGCTCGACGTCAGCCAGTCGTCTGACCCGTCCCTCCGCCTTGGAGACGATCTTCTGGGAGATGACGACGATGTCGCCGGGCTCCAAGTCGGCGCTCTCGGCGATCAGCTCGCCTACCTTCATCCCCTCTCTCACCTCGGGCAGGCCCTCGACGGGGAGGACCCGGAGGTCGGTCATATCCCCAGGGCCTTGGCGGTGCGGCGGGCTCGCTTCGGGTTCTTGGCTAGCTCGCGCTGCAGCGCGATCAGGTCGGCGGGGGTGTCGAGGTCGAGTTCGATCGACGGCAGCTGCTCCAGCGAGAACGGGATCCCCGCTTGCGCGTGCGGCCTCGACGTGGCGGTCGTGGCTGCCCTCGCCGAAGGCGGGGACGATCGCGTCGGGCGGGCTGAGGAGGAGCGCGTTGGTGCCGGTGCCGTGGCGGTCGGGGACGATCGCCGACGTAGCGCTCGGGCACGCCGGTGAGGAGGCGGTCGAGCTCGCGCGGGTCGAGCAGGGGGCAGTCGCCGGCGAGGAGGACGACGCGCTCGGCGCCCTCGACTTCGGCCCGCGGCGATCCCGGCCAGCGCCGCCCCGACGTGGCCGGCGTCGTCGGGGTCGGGAACCACCTCGGCTCCCGCTTCGGCGGCGAGCTCCTGGGCGACCGGGCTCGCCGCTGACGACGATCGATGCGCTCGATCGTGCGCGCGCCGGCGATCGCGTCCAGCACGTCGGCGACCATCGCCCCGGCGAGCTCGCGCCGGCGCGCGGCGTCGATGCCCGCCGGCGAGCCGCTGCTTCGCCGCGTCGAGGCGCTTGACGGGGAGGACCGCGGTGGCTTTCAAGCGTGACGGCGAGACTAGCGGCGTAGTCGAGCACCGTCCGGGCGAGGCGGGCGCGCCCGGCCGCGCCCTCCATCAGGGTCGGCGCCGCCAGGGTCTCGACCTCGTCCGGGGGCGGGTCGGGGTCGCCCTCGTCGACGACCATCGCCTCGATCAGCCCGGCGTAGAGGGAGGCGACGCCGGCGGCGGTGGTCGGGCGGCCGATCCCTTCCATGAAGCGGTCGGTCGGGCCCTTGACGACGGCGCCGGCGACGTAGGGGCTGACGGCGACGACGGGGGCGGCGGAGGCGGCGATCGCCTCGCGCATGCCGGGGACGCGAGGATCGGGCCGATGCTGATCACCGGGTTGGAGGGGCCGACGACGATCGCCTCCGCCTCGGCGAGCGCCGCCAGCACCTCCGGCGTCGGCTCGGCCGCCTCGATCCCCTCCAGCTCGACGCCCTCGACCGGCGGCGCGGCCGCCGTCGAGGATCAGGTACTCCTGCAGGGCGCGCCTGCCGGCGGGGGTGATGACCTGGGTGCGGACGGGGGTGTCGGTCATCGGCAGCACCCGGGCCTCGACCCCGAGGCCGCGGGCGATCTGCGCCTGGGCGTCGGTCGGGCGGCCGCCGTCGTCGAGGAACTGGCGGCGGTAGAGGCAGGCGGCGAGGTCGCGGTCGGAGAGGCCGAACCAGCTGGGGGCGCCGAGGCGCTGCAGGCGCTCGAAGGCGTTGAAGCTGTCGTCGCGGATGCCCCAGCCGCGCTCGGCGTCGATTTCGCCGCTGAGCCAGTAGGTGACGAGGTCGGGGTCGGGGGAGACGTGGACCCCGAGCGCCTCGATGTCGTCGCCGGTGTTGGCGATCACCGCCAGGTCGGAGCCGATCTCCTCCTGCATCCCGGCGGCCAGTTTGGCGCCGCCGGTGCCGCCGGCGAGAAGGGCGACGCGCACTAGGCCCAGTGGTCGGCGTCGGGGAGGCCGGTGAGGCGGATGCCGGCGTGCACCTTGTAGCGGGTGTTGACCGAGATCAGCATCGGGGTCAGCTGCTCGACGATCCGCGCCATCTCCAGGGCGCCCGCGTTGACGGCGCGGAGGCCGGGGATCAGCTCGATCAGCCGCGCCACCCGCGCCTTGTCGGCCTTCTTGTCGCCGCAGACGAGGATGTCCTCGCCGAGCTCGGCGTCGAGGTCGGCGAGGGTGGGGGCGCCGACGGTGTGGAGGGCGGAGACGACGGTGACGCCGTCCGGGACCATCTCCTGCGCCTGCTGGGCGGCGGAGCCCTGCCAGACGCCGAGCGAGCGGGTGGCTTTGCCGCTGACCGCGGCGGCGAGGGGGACGGTGCAGTCGACGAGGATCTGGCCCGGCCGCAGCGCGTCGCGCAGGTTGTTGAGGTTCTCCGACTGGGCGCGGAAGGGGACGGTGAGGAAGACGATCTCCCCCTTGGTCGCCGCCTCGGCGTTGGGGAGGCCGGTGACGTCGGCATCGGGGGCGTCGGCCCGGACCTTCGCGGCCGCCTCCTCGGCCCGCTCGGGGGAGCGGGAGCCGAGGACGACAGGAACGCCGGCCCGAGCCCATCGCCGCGCCAGCCCAGCGCCCAGGGCCCCGGTGCCACCAATGATCGGAATCGCTTCGCCTGAGTCAGTCAAAATTTGAGCTTCTCAAATATTGAGGAGGGCCAAAAATAGATGCCCTCGAAGATTGAGGCGGGCAGTTTATGCTCCCGGCGCATGAGGCTGGAGGGACGTAAGGCGCTGGTGACCGGTGGTGCGAGCGGAATCGGCGCCGCGATCGCCGCCCGGCTCTCCGCCGAGGGCGCCGAGGTCTGGATCGGCGATCTCAACCTGCCGGGCGCCGAACAGGTTGCGGGGGAGATCGCGGGCCACGCGGTCGAACTCGACGTCACCGACCTCGAGGCCGCCCGCGGGGCTGTCGCCGCCGTCGGCGAGCCGGACATCCTCGTCAACAACGCCGGCATGGACAACTTCGGCTTCTTCGTCTACGTCACGCAGGAGCAGTGGCGGCAGGTGCTGGACATCAACCTCGGCGGGGTCATGAACTGCACCCACGCGGCGCTGCCGGGGATGCAGGAGCGCGGCTACGGCCGCATCGTCAACATCTCCTCCGAGGCGGGCCGCGTCGGCTCCAAGGGCTCGGCCGCCTACAGCGCCGCCAAGGCCGGGGTCATCGGCTTCACCAAGGCGATCGCCCGCGAGGCCGCCCGCTACGGTGTCACCGCCAACGCAATCGCCCCCGGCCCGATCGAGACCCCCCTCCTGATGGGCGCCAAGGAGTTCGGCGAGATCGGCGAGAAGGTGATCGAGACGATGAAGTCGTCCACCCAGATGGGTCGCCTGGGCCAGCCCGAGGAGGTAGCCGCCGCCGCAGCGTTCCTGGCCAGCGACGATGCGAGCTACGTGACGGGCGAGACGCTGGGTGTCTCCGGCGGCCTCGGCATGGTCTAAACGCCCAAGCTGCACGAACAGCAGGCTGGGTAGGGGGGCGAGTCGACGGCGCTTGGTGACTTGTAGGGGCTATAGCCACCAAAACTCACCAATCGCGCGAGGCCTGGACGCTTGCGAGGCGTCAGCACGGGGTGATTACGCGAGCTCAGCTGTTGGGCTTGGGATTTAGCTCGGAGGCGATTGCCCACCGACTCTCGAGCGGGCGCCTCTATCGAATCCATCGCGGTGTCTATGCCGTGGGACGGCCCGACCTCAACCAATACGGTCGCTGGATGGCGGCCGTTCTCGCCGGCGGGCCCGGTGCCGTCCTCAGCCACTCCAGCGCGGCTGCGCTCTGGCGCATCGGCTTCGAGGAGCGGTCCGTCATCGAGCTCTCCCTGCCCAGCCCCTCTCGTCGGCGCCGCCCGGGGCTTTGGATCCACCGGCGACCTTCGCTGCGAGAACGGGATGTCACGGCTGAGTACGGCATCCCGGTCACGACTCCGATCCAGACCTTGATCGACCTCACGCCCCACCTTGACCGCCTGGGTGTCGAGCGGATGATCAACGAGGCGGACAAATACAACCTCTTGACCCCGCCCCGACTGCGCCGGGCGCTGGACGAGCGCCTCGGCGAGCCTGGCGTCGCCCGCCTCCGCCAGATTCTCGACCGCCGTACCTTCCGCCTCACCAAGGAGGAGCTCGAACGGCGCTTTCTGCCGCTTGCGCGGACGGCCGGCCTGCCGGTCCCGCTCACCGGCCGGATCGTCAACGAGTTCGAAGTCGACTTCTACTGGCCGGACCTCGGCCTGGTCGTCGAGACCGACGGGCTTCGCTACCACCGCACGCCCGCCGAGCAGGCTCGGGACCGGCTGCGCGACCAGGCCCACACCGCCGCCGGCCTCACCCAACTGCGCTTCACGCACGAGCAGGTGCGCTACGAACCGGACTACGTCGCCCTGATCCTCGCTCAGACGGCGAGCCGCTCGGCCATCTCGACGAAGTAGTCGAGCGAGTGCGGGTTGGCCAGCGAGTCGCGGCTGGCGGCCTTCTCCACCGGCGTCCCCATGAGGATCTTCTTCACCGGCACCTCGAGCACCTTGCCGCTGAGCGTGCGCGGCACCTCGGCGATCTCGAAGACCTCGTCGGGGACGTGGCGCGGCGAGCACTGCTCGCGCACCCGCCGGGCGATCTCCCGCGGCAGCTCGCCGTCGAGCTCGGCGCCCTCGCGCATGACCACGAACAGCGGCATCCAGCCGTCGGTCCCCGGCCGCGGCAGGTCGACGACGAGGGCGTCGACGATCTCCTCGATCCCGAGCACGGCCCGGTAGATCTCCGCCGTCCCCATGCGGATGCCGCCGCGGTTGATCGTCGAGTCGGAGCGGCCGTAGATGATCGCCGTCCCGCGCCGGGTCAGTTCCAGCCAGTCGCCGTGGCGCCAGACGCCGGGGAACATCTCGAAGTAGCTCTCGCGGTAGCGGCTGCCGTCCTCGTCGCCCCAGAAGTAGAGCGGCATCGAGGGCATCGGCTCGGTGACGACCAGCTCGCCGACCTCCTCGACCACCGGCTCGCCGTCCTCGTTCCAGGCCTCGACCGCCGCCCCGAGCGCCCGCGCCTGCAGCTCGCCGCGGTAGACCGGCAGCGTCGCAACGCCGCCGACGAAGGCGGTGCAGAGGTCGGTGCCGCCGCTGGTCGAGAAAAGCCAGGTGTCCTCGCCGATGTGCTGGTAGATCCAGTCGAAGCCCTCGGGCGAGAGGGGGGAGCCGGTCGACCCCACGGCCTTGAGGGCGCCGAGGTCGCGCCCCGAACCGGGCTCGACCCCCGCCTTCATGCAGGCGCCGATGTAGGCGGCGCTGGTGCCGAACATCGTCACCCCGGCGCACTCGGCGAGGTCCCAGAGCACGCTCATGTCGGGATGCCCCGGGTTGCCGTCGTAGAGGACGATCGCCGCCTCGGTCAGCAGCCCGGAGACGAGGAAGTTCCACATCATCCAGCCGGTCGTCGTGAACCAGAAGAGGCGGTCGCCGGGGTGGGCGTCGACGTGGAGGTTGAGCTTCTTCAGGTGCTCGAGGAGGATCCCGCCCTGGCCCTGGACGATCGCCTTCGGCAGGCCGGTGGTGCCGGAGGAGTAGAGGACCCAGAGCGGGTGGTCGAAGGGGACGCGGTTGAACTCGAGCGGGGCGCCCTCGCCGGTGGCGAGTAGCTCGTCCCAGCGCAGCGCGCTGCTCAGCCCCGAGAGATCAGGCTCCTCGCTCAGGTACGGGAGAACCACCGTCCGCTCCAGCGTCGGCATCGCCTCCTGAAGCTGCGCGACGACGTCGCGGCGGTCGAAGTCCTTGCCGCCGTAGCGGTAGCCGTCGACGGCGAAGAGGACCTTGGGCTCGATCTGGGCGAAGCGGTCGACGACGCTGGCGGGGCCGAAGTCCGGCGAGCAGCTCGACCAGACGGCGCCGATCGAGGCGGCGGCGAGGAAGGCGACGATCGCCTCCGGGATGTTCGGCATGTAGGCGACGACGCGGTCGCCGCGCTCCACGCCGAGCCCGCGCAGCCCCGCCGCGGTCGCGGCGACCGCTTGCCGCAGCTCGGCCCAGGTCAGCTCGCCGAGCTCGCGCAGCTCGGAGGCGTGGAGGATCGCGACGGCGTCGTCGTCCTTGCCGGCGAAGACGTGCTCGGCGTAGTTCAGCGAGGTGTTCGGGAACCACCGCGCCCCGGGCATCTCCGCCGCGGCGAGGGCCGGCCGCGGGTCGCCGTCCGCCCGCACGCCGAAGAACTCCCAGATCGCCGACCAGAACCCCTCCAGGTCGTCGACCGACCACTGCCAGAGCTCGCCGTAGCCGGCGAGCTCCAGCCCGCGCTCGCGCTCCAGCCAGCCCATGAATTCGCGCAGCCGCGAGCGCTCGACCAGCTCGGCCGAGGGCTCCCACAGCAACTCGCCGCTAGCCGCGCTCACTTATGCCGGAGGTGGGATTCGAACCCACAAGCCCGCAAGGGCAATCGATTTTGAGTCGATCGCGTATGCCAATTCCGCCACTCCGGCGCCGCCTGAACGATAGAGCCGGATCAGGCCGGCTGCGGATGGCCCGAGGCGCCGGCGCCGTAATCCTCGCCCGAGCCGATCGGGCGCTCCTCCTCGACGTGCCACTCCTGGTTGAAGGCGTAGAGCGAGGCGGCGATGAGGGCGATCTGCAGGAGGCCGAGGACGATCACCAGCAGCCCGATCAGCGAGGAGGGCAGGAGGGCCTCGTCGAAGCCGGCGCGGTCGCGGTTGAACCAGCTTTCGGCGCCGACCGCGCAGAAGATCGCGAGGATCATCGAGAGCGCCGCCGCCACCGGCAGGATGCCGCGGTTCCAGCGCGCGACCAGGAAGGCGAAGAAGGCGTAGAGGATCGCGTAGATCGCGCAGATGATTCCCATGCCGCCGCCGCCCTTGAGCAGGGACCAGCCGCCGATCGTCACCAGCGCCGCGACGACCGCCGTCGCCGCCAGCAGCAGCACGGCGAGGAACTTGGTCGTCACCGAACCGGCTTTTTCCCGATTCGGGCGCCAAAGTTCGTAACCCGGCCTCACCTCTCCTACAGCCACGCCCCGATCATAGAATCTGTGAGCGACGCGCCGCCGTTGGCCGCGCGTTAAGGCCGCGAGGCCGGCCACGCGGGCGTGGCGGAATTTGGCAGACGCGCCAGGTTTAGGTCCTGGTGGGCTTCGGCCCGTGGGGGTTCAAGTCCCTCCGCCCGCATCGCACCACGGGGGACAGCCTGAACCGGGGAAGAGCGTTAGACCCGGTGCTCGGGGTTCGGCAGGTCGAAGCGGCAGCCGGCGCTCCACTCCTCCGGCTGGTTGCCGTGGGCGGGGATGCCGCCGGCGTCCTTGAGGATGCGGGCCATGTGCATCAGGTTCCAGGCGGCGAAGGTGGTGTTGCGGTTGGTGAAGTCGTTGTCCGGCCCGCCCGAGTCCTCGTCGAGGTAGGAGGGGCCCGGCCCGGCCTCGCCGATCCAGCCCGAGTCGGCCTGGGGCGGGATCGTGTAGCCGAGGTGCTGCAGCGAGTAGAGGACGTTCATCGCGCAGTGCTTGATCCCGTCCTCGTTGCCGGTGACGATGCAGCCGCCGACGCGCCCGTAGTAGGCCCACTGGCCTTTGTCGTTGAGCAGGTGCGAGTTGCCGTAGAGACGCTCGATCACGTGGGTGGCGACCGAGGACTTCTCGCCCAGCCAGATCGGCATCCCGAGGACGAGGATGTCGGCCGCCATCACCCGCTCGTAGATCGCCGGCCACTCGTCGACCTCCCAGCCGTGTTCGGTCATGTCGGGCCAGACGCCGATCGCGATCTGGTGGTCGATCGCGCGGATCGAGTCGACCTCGACCCCCTGCGCGCGCATCACCGCCATCGACTTCTCCATCAGCCCCTGCGTGTTCGAGGTCTCGGGGCTGCGCTTCAGCGTGCAGTTGACGAACAGGGCTTTGAGATCGGAGTAGTCGGCCATGGCGGCCAGACTAACTCAGGGGTTCGCGGCCGAGTTTCTTTTCCCGTCACATTTTCCTCGTAGCGTCGTTCCCGTCCACCAACGAAAGGGACCGATGATGCGTTACAGGAAGGCAGCCCCGGCTCTGGCGTCGCTGGCGGTCGGCGGCGCGCTTGTGTTCGGCGGCTGCGGCGGGGGAGACGACTCGGCCACCTCGGCCGAACCGGCGAAGGCGATGCACGACGACGCGATGAAGGACGGCCAAGGCGACGCGATGAAGGGCGACGACGCGATGAAGGGCGGCCACGACGAGGCGATGAAGGGTGACGACGCGATGAAGCACGACGACGCGACGAAGGGCGACCGCGCGATGCACGACGAAGCCGACGACCACGGCGAGGCGATGAAGGACGGCTGATGGTCCTCCTGGTTCTCTTCGGCTTCCTCGCCGGCGCGGCCACCGCGCTCTCGCCGTGCGTGCTGCCGGTGCTGCCGATCGCCCTCTCGGCCGGTGCCACCGGCGGCCGGCGGCGGCCGCTCGGGATCGTCGCCGGGCTGGCGGTCTCCTTCACCTTCGCCACCGTCGCCCTCGTCTACGTGATCGCCGCGCTGGGGCTGCCCGACGACTTCCTCCGCAAGCTGGCGATCGCCGTCCTGATCGGCTTCGGCCTCACCCTGATGGCGCCGCCGCTGGCGGCCCGGGTCGAGGCCTGGCTGAGCCGCCTCGGCGCCCGCGCCGGCGGGCCGCGCGCCGCCGGTGACGGCTTCTGGTCCGGGACCGTGGTCGGGCTCAGCCTCGGCCTCGTCTACGCGCCCTGCGCCGGGCCGATCCTCGCCGGCGTCATCACCGTCTCCGCCTCGCAGCCGTTCAACGCCGGCCGCCTCGCGGTAGCGCTCAGCTACGGGATCGGCTCCGCCGTCGTCCTCTACTTCCTGATGCTCGGCGGCCGGCGGGCGATCGCGCCGCTGGCCCGTCGCGGCGTCGGCCTGCAGATCGCGATGGGGGTGGTGATGGTCGCCGTCGGGCTGGCGATGCTCGGCAACTACGACATCCGCTTCCAGAACGCGATCGCCTCCGACCTGCCGAGCTTCCTCGTCAACCCCAGCGAAGCGCTCGAGGACAGCGCCTCGGCCCAGGACGCGCTCGCCGACCTCCGCGCCCCGGGGCACGCGCCGAAGTTCGTCGCCGGCGGGAATCCGCATCCGCAGGGCAGGTCATCGGGCCTGCCGGTGCTCGGCGAGGCGCCCGAATTCGTCGGCAACGAGCGCTGGTTCAACACGCCTGGCGACCAGCCGCTGACCCTGCGGGGGCTGCGCGGCCGCGTCGTCCTCGTCGACTTCTGGACCTACAGCTGCATCAACTGCATCCGCACCTTCCCCTACCTGAAGGCCTGGGACGAGCGCTACCGCAAGGACGGCCTGACGATCGTCGGCATCCACACGCCGGAGTTCCCCTTCGAGCGCGACCCCGGGAACGTCGAAGAGGCGATCGAGCGCAACGACCTCCGCTATCCCGTCGCCCAGGACAACGAACAGCAGACCTGGAACGCCTACGCCAACCAGTACTGGCCGGCCGAGTACTTCATCGACGCCCGCGGCCGGGTCCGCTACGTCCACTTCGGCGAGGGCGAATACGAGGAGAAAGAGCAGGTGATCCGGGAGCTGCTGGCCGAAGCCGGCGAGCGGGTCGGGCAAGCCGATGGCGGGCGCCCG
This sequence comes from uncultured Actinomycetes bacterium, assembly GCA_963779815.1. GTDB lineage: Bacteria > Actinomycetota > Thermoleophilia > Solirubrobacterales > 70-9 > VAYN01. The sequence continues at coordinate 1,474,601 of CAVZZR010000001.1, forward strand.
GGGGATCGAAGCCGAAGCCGGGGTGACGACGCCCGAGACCTACCTCGGCGCGGCGCGGGCCGAACGGTTCACCAACCCGAAGCTCTCGCCCGGGCTGCACGACTTCTCCGCCCCGGCGCAGGTGCCGGCGAACGAGTGGGCCTACCGCGGCCCCTGGCGGATCGAACTCGACTCGGCGACGGCCGCCGGCGGCTCGCTGGAACTCGACTTCGGGGCGCGGCGCGTCTACCTGGTGCTGGGGACGGTGGACGGCCGCCCGCGCCGGGTCAAGGTGACGCTCGACGGCAAGCCGATCGGCGCCGCGGCGGGGGCCGACGTCCACGGCGGGGCGGTGACCGTGCGCTCGCAGCGGCTCTACGAGCTGGTCGACCTGCCGCGGGTGGGAGAGCACCTGCTGCGGCTCGAACCCGAAGCCGGGACGATGGGCTATGCCTTCACCTTCGGCTAGCGCGGCCCTCGTCTGTTCCTTTTCGTTGCCAGGAACCGATAAGGAACAGGCGAGAGGGGAGAATCCGGCGATGGCCGATTCAGGACAGGGCACGATCCTCGTCGTCGACGACGAGCCGACGATCGTCGAGGTGGTCGGCAGCTACCTCGAGCGCGCCGGCTTCGGGGTCGAGCGGGCGACGGACGGCCCCGAGGCGCTGCGCCTCGCCGAGCTGCGCCGTCCCGACCTCGTCGTTCTCGACGTGATGCTGCCGGGCCTCGACGGGATCGAGGTCCTGCGCCGCCTGCACGAGCGGCCCGGCAAGCGGGTGGCGGTGATCCTGCTGACCGCGCGCGGGGAGGAGTCCGACCGCCTCGTCGGCCTCCGCCACGGCGCCGACGACTACGTGGTGAAGCCGTTCTCGCCGGCCGAGCTGGTCGCCCGGGTCGAGGCGGTGTTGCGCCGCGTCTCGCCGCCGCCGTCCGAGGAGGAGGCCGAGCCGCCGATCGAGCACGGGCCGCTGCGGGTCGAGCCGGCGAGCCGGCGCGCCTTCCTCGACGGCGCCGAGCTCGACCTGACGATGCGCGAGTTCGACTTGCTCGCCTATCTCGCCGCCCGCCCCGGCCGGGTCTTCAGTCGCGACCAGCTGATGGAGGCGGTGTGGGAATACCCCTTCTTCACCGACACCAGCACCGTCACCGTCCACATCCGCCGCCTCCGCGGCAAGCTCGGCGACGAGGCCGCCGAGCCGCGCTTCATCGAGACGGTCTGGGGCGTCGGCTACAGGTTCAGGGCATGAATGGGGGCGGTCAGATGAGGCGCGCGCTGGCGATCGCCCTCGCCGCCTTCCTGGCGGGCGCCGCCGCGGTCGCGGTCCCGCACGGGATGGGCGCCGAGCAGATCGCCCTCGCCCTCCTGGCCGCCGCCGGCATCGCCCTCGCCGGCGCCCTCGCCACCCGCCTGGCGATGGAGGAGCGGGCCAACCGCCGCGTCGAGGAGGCGCGCCGGCAGCTGGTCGCCGCCGCCTCGCACGACCTGCGGACGCCGCTGGCCTCGCTGCGGCTGCTGGTCGACTCGATCGACGACGGCGTCGCCACGGGGGAGACGCGGGAGCGCTACCTGGGGGAGATCCGCACCCACGTCGGCGTCTTGAGCGACCTCGTCGACGACCTCTTCGAGCTCTCGCGAATCGAGGCGGGGGAGATCTCCTGGTCGATCCGCCAGGTCGAGCTCGGCCCCCTGATCGACGAGACGGTGGCGGCGATGCGGGCGCAGGCGGACGCGCGCGGGGTGCGGGTCGCCGCCGAGCTGCCGGCCGGCGGCTTGGTCGCCTCCGCCGATGCCGAGAAGGTGCAGCGGGTGCTCTTCAACCTGATCCAGAACGCGATCCGCCACACCCCTGCCGACGGCAGCGTCACCGTGCGGGCGCGGGCGCAGGGGAGGGGCGTCGAGGTCGAGGTCGACGACGAGGGGGAGGGGATCGCCGACGCCGACGCCGGGCGTGTCTTCGACGCCTTCTACCGCGGCGACGCCTCACGCGGGGAGGACGGGGCCGGGCTGGGGCTGGCGATCGCGAAGGCGATCGTCGAGGCGCATGGCGGGCGCATCTGGCTGGAGCCGGGAGCGCCTGGCACGCGCGTGCTGTTCACTTTGCGCGGATGATCCACGTCGACGTCGAGTCGTTCTTCGCCATCGTCCTCGTTTCGGCGCTGGCGGCGGTCACGGTTGCGCTGCTGCCGGCGCGCCTGGCGCCGCCGGTGGTCGTGGTCGAGCTCTTCCTCGGCATCCTCATCGGACCGCAGGTGCTGCACCTCGCCAAGACCGACGAATTCGTCGACTTCTTCTCCAACCTCGGCCTCGGGATGCTGTTCTTCTTCGCCGGCTACGAGATCGACTTCGAGCGGATCAAGGGGAAGCCGATGGAGCTCGGCGGTGGCGGCTGGCTGCTCTCGGTCGTGCTCGCCTTCGGGATCGGCGCCGTCCTCGCCGCCCTCGGGGTGATCGACACCTTCCTCTACGTCGGCGCGGCGATGGCGACGACGGCGATCGGGACCCTGATCCCGATCCTCCGCGACGGCGGTCAGCTGCGGACCCGGTTCGGGACCTACCTGCTGGCCGCGGGCGGGGCGGGGGAGTTCGGGCCGGTGCTGCTGGTCGCGCTCTTCCTCTCCACCGACCACCCGATTCACGAGGCGGCGATCCTCTTCGCCTTCGTCGCGATGGCGATCGGCGTCGCCCTCGCCTCGGTTCGGCTGGCCGGGCGGGGCTGGAACGCCTTCGAGCGCACCTTCGAGGCCAGCAGCCAGCTGGCGGTGCGGGTCACCGTCGTCCTCGTCTTCGGCCTCGTCCTGCTGGCGAGCAAGATCGGGCTCGACGTCCTCCTCGGCGGCTTCGTCGCCGGCCTGATCACCCGCCTCGCCCTGCAGGGGCACGAGCTGGCGGTCTTCGAGTCGAAGCTGACCGCGGTCGGCTTCGGCTTCTTCGTCCCCTTCTTCTTCATCACCAGCGGCATCGCCTTCGACCTCGACGCGCTCGGCTCGGCCGAAGCGCTGGCCAAGCTGGCGATGTTCTTCGCCCTCTTCCTCGTCGTCCGCGGGGCGCCGGCGCTGCTCCTCTACCGCGGCGTCCTCGAGCGCCGCGAACGCGCCGCCCTCGCCTTCTACTCGGCGACCGAGCTGCCGCTGGTGGTCGCGATCACCACGATCGCGGTCGACGCCGGCCACATGGAGACCTCGACCGCGGCGGGCCTGGTCGGCGCCGCCATGCTCTCGACCCTCGTCTTCCCCTTCGCCGCCGCGGCCCTGCTGCGCAGTCAACTCGCATTTGGCTCCGCAGCACCCAGGGGAACTGGCCAAACTGGCTAGGGCAATTTGCGAGCTGTCCGGCTCCAGTGCTCTAGTAGCCTGTCGATAGGAGAACTGCGATGGCCACTGTCGAAGAGATCAAGAACGCTTCTCAGAAAACCGTCGTGAGCGGCCCGTCGATCGTCGCTGCCGTGAAGAAGCCTGCCGTGAAGTCCTTTTGGGAGAAGGCTCGGGCTTACGGTGCAAGCGTGAAGGACAGCGGTCGCGATCACTCTCGCTGATCCCTTCGCGATCTAGGGAAGCGGCATATGTTGCGTGCACGCCGGCCGATATCGGCGTCCTGCCAGCCCGCCGACGGCGCGGTGGTGGAGCCGCCTCGTAAGCGCGGCAAGGGCAAGCTGTCCATCGAGCGGGTCGGCGAGCGGATCCGCGACCGTTGGCTGGCTCTCGGGATGGACCCACGTTCTTCCTGGAGGGTTCGAGCGCGCCAGGGAGCAGCTGGACAAGTTCCTGATCGAGCGCTCGACCTCGACTAAGAAAGAGGTCCCTGGCGGCAACGACTAGAAGCCGACGCTCGGAGCCCGCGAGCCGCTACTTTTCTCCCAGGGGGCAGTGGCCAAATGGTAAGGCACGGGTCTCCAAAACCCGCGATTCTAGGTTCGAGTCCTAGCTGCCCCGCTCGACTCGCCTGACCTCCGAGGTATAGCCCGGGGAGGGGCCACGGTTTGAAGCCGCCGCCCCTCCTCGGCACCCCCGTCACGCCAAAATGCCTGCGTTGGCGCCAAAGTGGCGCTACACTGATTTCAGGAGGTTTCACCATGCCCAGCGTCCAGATCAAGAACGTCCCGCCCGATGTGCACCGGGTCTTGCGCAAGCGAGCCGCCGCCTCAGGGCAATCGCTACAGGAGTACCTGCTGGCCCAGCTGACCCAAGTGGCCCAGGCTGAGACGCTGGAAGAGGTCCTGGACCGAGCGGGTGGTCGCGCCGGCGGTTCGCTCGGCTTCGACTTCGCTGCCGAGAGCCTCCGCGCAGATCGCCAGCGTGCAGCTTGATCGTCGTCGACGCATCCGTCCTCGCACCCGCCCTCGCCGATGACGATCGCGATGGCGACCGTGCCCGCGAGCGCCTGCGCGGAGAGCAGCTTGTAGCACCAGAGCTGATCGACTTGGAGGTCGTCTCGACCCTGCGCCGCGCGGCGAGGGCGAGGAGGCTCGATGAGCGCCGGTCGGTGCAGGCGCTCACGGACCTCGCCGCGCTTCCCCTCCGGCGCGTCCCGCACCTGCCGCTGCTCGCCAGAGTCTGGGAGTTACGCGACAACCTCAGCGCCTACGACGCCTCCTACGTCGCCCTCGCCGAGGCGCTCGACACGGTGCTGCTGACCGCCGATGGACGGATGAAGCGTGCAAGCGGCATCAACTGCGAGGTCGCCGTCCTCACCTAGACCAGCCCTTGCGAACTAGGTGCTGAATGGGTACTAAGGAGTGCTCCGTGCTCTCGCCTCGCTAGTGTGGCCCCTCGCCTTTTGTTCTTTATTTGGGTATTCCGCTCGGAGAGAACTCGCGTGAACGCGATCAGCTGTCAGGGGTCTAGGTGAAGCTTCGTCGCGGGCGCCACGGCCTCCATCTCTTCGATCGTGCCTCGGGGATCAACATTCTCTTCGACGAAGTCCAGGTGCCGGAAGTCGAGTATCACCTCGCGCCCCGCTACGCCTCCTTCGCACTCACCAACGCCTGTGAGCTGAAGTGCCCTTACTGCTATGCACCGAAGTCGCCGGCACGGCTCGTCGCGCGGCAAGTCACTGCTTGGGCCGCCGAGTTGGCGGCAAACGGGTGCCTCGGGGTCGGCTTCGGCGGGGGCGAGCCCACCGCGCACCCCGAGTTCGCTGAGATCTGCGAACAGGTCAGCTCCTCGACCGATCTGGCCGTGGGTGTGACCACCCACGGCCATCGCTTCGACGCCGCGCTGGCCGAGCGCCTGCGCGGGCACCTTCACTTCATTCGCGTCTCGGTCGACGGCGTCGGCGCGACCTACGAACGGCTGCGCGGCAGGTCCTTCGCCGATCTGGTGCACCGCCTGGAGACGATCGCTTCGATCGCTCCGTTTGGCCTCAACGTCGTCGTCAACGAGGAGACGCTCGGCGACCTTGACGGCGTCTATGGGCTCGCCGTCTCCAAGGGGGCGAGCGAGGTCCTCCTTCTGCCCGAGCAGCCGGTGGGCGCGCGCGGCGGGATCGGCGCCGAGGCCGAAACGGCGCTCGCGGCCTGGGTCGCAGCCGAGCGGCGTGAGATTCCCCTGACGATTTCCGAAGCGACGATCCCCGATGGCATTCCGACGAGCGACCCCTTTGCCGGCGAGCCGCCGCTTGAGGGACACGCCCACGTCAATGCCTTCGGCATGCTGGCAGAGCACGCCTACGCAACTGAGATGGTGGAGATCGGCACCAGCTTGATCGACGCCCTGGAAGAGCTATCGAGAGGAGTCGCGGTTCGATGAAGATCTGGCATGGATACGGATCAGAGCACTCCTACAGATTGGTCCTGATAGGCCATTTCCAAAGCGAGGAGGCCGCGGCGGAGGTCGAGGGCCAGATCACCCGCCTTCAGGAGGAGGTCCCCAGTTTCCCGGAGGCCGACTGGGAGACCCGTACCGGGCGCTTCTCCGACGAGCTTTTGAAGCTGCTCGAAGAGATCAAGGCCTGGGACCTGAGCCGGGCCGACGTGCAGGGCATGCTCTACGACTTCGCCGTCGAGCGCGACGGGACCGAGATCCGCGTCACCGGCGATGACGGCGATATCCAGGGCTTCGTGAAGCTGATGATCGGTCGCTCGGCCCGGGTCGAGATCTACTCCGCCCACAACTGGACCGACGAGGGTGAGCCCGTGGCTCGGGATGCCACGGAGCCCGACGAGGCCGAGAACGGCGAGCCCCCCGCAGAGGCCAGTGGCGAGGACTGAGCGCGCCGATGGCGGTTGCCTGGGACGCATTCGAAGGGCTCGAAGACTCCCCGGAGCGGAACTTCGAGCTCCTCTGGCGCGCGATCGTGCAGCGCAACTGGGGTGCTTACGGGACTCTGCGCTCGAGGCGAAATCAGCCTGGGGTCGAGTTCCACCTCGAGCTGCACACCGACTGCGATCTTGGCGAGGCCGGACGCTGGTTCGGATGGCAGTGCCGCTGGTATCGACTGAACGCTGATAACGGTTTCTCCTCCAGTCAGAAAGAGAGCATCGAAGAGGCGATTACCAAGACCCGCGAGCACGTCCCGGGGGTGTCCGACTTCGTCCTCTGCCTCAAGGAGCTGCCGAAGAAAAGCGACATCGAATGGTTCGAAGGACTCGCGCCGGAGGGGGTGCGCGTGATGATCTGGGCCGAGGAGGAACTCGATACCCGGATGAGCGGGGCCGCCACGATCGTCCGCGAAGCCTACTTCGGTGAGCTGATCCTCGAGCGCCCGGGTCTTGCGATTGCGCGTGAGCGCAGCCTCGCCCCGGTGAAGGCCCGTTGGATGCCCGACCTGAATGTGAGGACCGAGGTCGAGGCGGAGCTGGAGGCTGCCCTTCTCCGGCCGGGCTCCGCCGAGATCCTGCGAGACCACGGCGAGCACCTCGGTGACCACCTGGCGACGATTACGGGCTCGGACCTGCGCGCTGCCGGGGAGGACACTCTCACCACGCTCGACAAGCTCTGCGAAGAGGCGAAACTGCTCGCGGAGCGCCTGCTGGAGATCACCGAGGGCATCGACGAGCGCAGGCCCAACCAGGCCCGCGACCTGCTCGCCGAGTCCGCCACGCCACAGATCACTCTGCCGGAGGCCGAACGCGTGGCTCGCCGGATCCGCTGGCTGCGCTCGCCGGCATCGCTCGCCGTAACGGCGATGATCGAGGAGATCGACGCCGCCCTGCGCTCACTGCGTGAACACAGGAAGCGCACCGAGTCCGAGCTGCTGGCGGTGATAGGCGCCCCCGGGGCAGGCAAGAGCCACCTCTCGGCGCAGCTCACCCAGGAGAGCGGCGAGACGCCGACGGGAGTCTTCATCAGGGGCTCAGAGCTTGGTGCGGGCGGGACCCTTGATCAGCTGGCCGCCGCGCTACCGGGGCTGAGTCTCGAGAGCTTCGACCAGCTGCTCGCCGCTGTCGATGCTGCAGGCGCCCGTCTCGGCGCGCGGATCCCGGTCGTGATCGACGGCCTGAATGAGGCCGAGCGCCCGACCCGCTGGAAGGACATGCTCGCGGAGCTGGAGCCGATCCTCGGTGATTTTCCCAACGCACTCTTGATCGTCACCCTGCGCGAGACCGCCAGGGACCAGGTCCTGATCGAGCAGGCGAGTGAGATCGAGCTCGAGTGGTCTGAGGCGGAGGTCGATGAGGCGGTTCGCGTCTACTTCGAGCACTTCAAGATCGATGCCGGCGGGACCGTGCTGCCCTTCCACTACTTCCGCGAGCTGCTCTTCCTGCGCCTTTACTGCGAAGCGGTCAACCCCGAGGCAGCCGATCCGGTCGGGGTCGAGGGGCTCCCGGGAGACATGGTGGCTGTGTTCGAGCTCTACCGCGAGCGCGCCCTTGAGCGGATCGCCTCCGATCTCGACCTGCGTCCTGGACTCCCCGCCGAGCGCCTGGCCCTGATCGCCAAGAAGCTCTGGGATGAGAACCAGCGCTCGCTCCCCTTCGCTGAGATGCAGGCGACGATCAATGAGCCCGAGACCGAGTGGAACCGCAGCCTCGTCAAGGCCCTCGAGGACGCCGGGATTCTCTACCGCGGCGGGGAGGAGGGTTGGGAGCACCCGCCGAGCTCGGTCGTCTTCGACCGCTTCGCCGGCTTCCTAATTGCCGATGCCCTAATTGAGGGGCTCTCGATGGCAGAGGCCGAGGGCTTCCTGAGCTCGGAGAATCTTTGGCAGCGGTTGCTGGGCGAGGGAGAGCAGGTCCATCCGCTCGGCACTGACGTCTACCTCGCCCTGGTCGGGCTCGTCCCGCGCCGCTTTCGCGGCCGCACCCTCTGGACCTTCGCGCCGGAGGACCATCGACGGGGGGCACTCGGCCGCACGATAGACCTGGCCTCCGAGTACCTCGACGAGGACACGCTCGAGGAGCTCGTGGCGGCGATTCCCGACGCCCGGCCCGCCCGGCCGCGCAACCGCCACCCCTTCGACCGTCTTTGGGAGGTCAGGGACGCCCCGCGTCATCGCCTGAACGCCCGCTTCCTCGATCGCGTCCTGCGCCCGATGCCGCTGGCAAAGCGCGACCGTCTCTTCTCCGAGTGGTCGCGCATGCGCCAGGGTTCGATCCTCGAGCAGCTCGAGAGACTCCGTCGGAGCTGGGAGAGTGACGAGCGGCGCGAGGAGCACGACGACCTCGACGCCCTTGCGGTGTCCTGGCTTTTGAGCAGCACCAGCCAGCGGCTTCGCGACCGTGCGACCCGTGCCCTGCAGCGCTACGGCGTCGGCGACCCCAGCCGCCTCTTCGACCTGGCGCTCGGCACGCTAGAGCTGAACGACCCCTACGTCTATGAGCGCTGCATCGCGGCCTGCTTCGGCGCCGCCGGCGAGCACCAGATGCCCGACCCCGGGGGATCCTTCGAGCAAGGCCTCGCGCGCTTTCTCGAGGCGCTCCGCACTGCCTTTCTCGGAGCCGCCGCGACGCATCCGAGCTCCCACCAGCTCTTGCGCCAGTACGTCACGGCGCTCTTCGAGTTCGCCGCCGCCCTGCACCCCGCGGCCGTGCCGGAGGGGGTCGACCCCGCCGCTTTGGACTTCGCAGCCGGACCCGAGCCCGCGCCTGTCGGGACCGAGGACGAGCTCGGTGAGGAGACCGACCACGCCTTCTACCCCGATTTCTCTAACTACACGGTCGGCTCCCTCTATCCCGACCGCTCGAACTACCAGTTCGACCACGCCGAATACCAGGCAGGGATGGCCGAGATCCGCGGCCGGGTCCTAGAGCTTGGATGGGGCCAGGAGGTCTTCGGGGAGATCGACCGCGAGATCGCCGAACTCGAGTACCGCGCGCCCCGCTTCCAGCACCCGGGCCGCATCGAGCGCTACGGCAAGAAGTACAGCTTGATCGCCTTCCAGGAGCTCGCCGGTCGCCGCGCCGAAGCCGGCCTGCTCGAGGAGGACTTCTGGTGGACCGGTGGGCGCGGCGTCTACGTCGAGATCGACCCCGGCTTCCCCAACCCCGTTCCGCCCGCCGACGTCATTGTCCCCACCTGGGCCGACCCCGGGCCCGAGGACCCCGAGACCTGGTTTTGCGAGGGCACGGTCGAGATCCCCGATTCGCTCCTGCGAGTCGAGTCGATCAACGGCCAGGAGGGTCCCTGGCTCCTGGTCGACGGAATGCTGAGGCACCGGCCCGAGCTCGGCGGACGGCGGGTCTTCGCCTTCTTCCGCGGCTTTCTGATCGATAGCGCCGACGCCGAGCCGCTGGTCGCGGGACTAGCGGAGGCCCACGACCACAGCGATCAGCTGATCGCGGCGAGTCCCGAGGCGAGGGGCACCTTCAGCGGCGAAATCCCCTGGAGCGCGCGCTTTGCGCTCTCGGGTATCGGCGAAAGGCCCGGGCCCTACCTCGAGCGGACCCAAGACCTGGGTAGGGAGGGGGGCTTCGAGATCGAGATCCTCGCCCACAGCTACGGCGAGGACTTCAACCGCGAGGACGCCGAGTGGAGCCGCGGGGTGGTGCCTTCCCACGCCCTCGCCGATCGCCTCGACCTCAGGAAGCGCTCGGCGAGCCTCGACTTCGTCGGCCTCGACGGGCGCACCGCGAGCCTCACCCTCGACGCCCCCGCCACCCACCTCGGTCACCTGAGCTACATCCGCGAGGGGCTGATAGAGCGCTACGGCGCGGGGCGCTCGTTCGTCCAGGTCGCCTACGGCGAGCGCGAGATCGCCTTCGATCCCCACGAACCGCCGGCCTGGCTGCGCGAGCGTGGCTGGAGCTCGGCCCGCTGGCGCCGGGCGACGATCCGCGAGCTGAGGGACGGCGAGGCATGATCGCCGCCGCGAGCCCTCTCCATGGGTAGCAAGCAGAAGCGCAAACGCGAACGGAACAAGCGCGCCCAAAAGCGTGCCCGCAGCGCCGAAGGGGCGAACTCCTTCTCCTTCGGGCCCGTCACCTTCACCCAGGAGGGGAAGGCTGTCCAGATCAGCGTCGATCAGGACCACCCGACCTACGAGGCATTCCACGAGGCCCAGAAACAACGGATCGATGAAACCCCGGAGCTGACTCTGAGGCTGCGCGAGGAGATCGCCGAGCTGGCGGCGCCCTACCACGCCTTCGATGTCCGTCCTGCCACTCTGGCTCACCTATGGCATGGCCGGATTCGAGTCGCTGACGCCGCTTCGCAGCGACGGTTTTCCGCGGGCGGCGGAGTACGTCGCCCACGTCCTCCTCGAGCGGTCCAGCTCGAAGCCCCTCCGCGTCGCCACGAAACAGGAGATGGCAGATGGGGTCAACGTCGAGGGGCTTGGGAAGAGGGTGGGGGAGATCGTCGCGACGCTCGGGGTGTGGTTCTACGAGCGCCAGCGAGAGGACGCCGATGATCCCCTTGACCCCTGGCTTGAGCTCCGCACGCGTTTCTATATGCAGCGCCTCGCGATCGGCTCCTTCGTCTACGAATGGGAGGAGGAGGCGATCCTCCGCGAGCTCTTCGACCCCTTCTCTGAGCAGTTGGGTGAGACGCTTGGCTTCGACGCCTCCCAAGCGATCGCGCTCGAGAAGGCCGTAGCGCCGCTCCTCTTCGAGGGTATTCACGGGCGGGTCGCGAAAGCGACGGAGTTCGCCGAGGAAATGCGGACCGCGCTCGCCGCCGCCAGGAAGGGCGAGGCGATCGCCGAGAACATGCCCCGCGAAGCGGTCGAGTGGCTCGCGACCCGCTCGAAGAAGGAGGCCGAGAAAAGGATCGAAGGGCAGAAGGCCGCCTGGGTCAGCCTAGGGATTGGCCAGGACGCGAGCTTCACCGCTGAGCAGCTGGCCGCCGCTGCGGAAGTCCCCCTCTCGGCGGCCGAGGCGTTTCTCGCTTCCTTTTCAGTGCGCTTCGGGGAGCGGCCCGACGCCGATCAGTGGGAGCGCGATCCCGAGAAGGCGGTTGGCGGCGAGCTGCAGACGATGCGGGAAGTACCGATCCTCAACGACGGAGCCGGCAGCTATCTGCCGGTTGCTTTCGACTCGATCCTCTACGGGATTCGCGACGTCCTCACCGATGCCCTCAAGCCGACCCGCAGGTGGGCGCGCTTCGACCGCCACCGTGCCCAGGTGCTGGAGGGCAGGGCGGTTGCGGCGCTTGATCGGGCGCTTGGGGCGGACTTCGCCCATACCGGCGTCCATTACCGATACCTCGACGAGAAGGGCGAGGAGAAAGAAGGCGAGGTCGACGGCGTCGTCAGGGTGGGCACCTTGGCCGTGCTGGTCGAGTGCAAGGCGGGTGCGCTAGCGCCGAGTGCCAGGCGAGCTGCACCGGGGAGGCTCGAACGCGGCCTCAAGGACCAGGTGGTCGCCGCGCACGATCAGCTGAAGCGTTCCCACGAGGCCCTGATCGGCGGCAAGGCCAAAGACCTGAGGGACACGGACGGCAAGCCGCTGCGACTCGACCTAACAGGCATCAGCCGAACCCTCCGGATCGCCGTCACCCTGGGCGACCTCTCGCCGGTCGCCCCTGCGGTCTGGCAGCTGCAGGAGGCAGGCCTGCTGCCCGCCGACGAGCGGGCGCCGTGGGTGGTCGGCCTACACGAGCTCGAGTTGATCTGCGAGCTAAGCGAGGGGGCGGCGCAGCTCGTCCACTACATCTTGCGCAGACAGCGCTCCATCCGCCAGAAGCATTTCGCGATGGACGAGCTCGACTTCTTCATGAAGTATTTGAGCGACGGTCTCTTCTTCGAGGACGAGGAGCTGACCGATACCCGAGTCGAGCTTCATAGTCACACGGACGCTCTTGATCGCTATCTCTATGGCGAGCGCGGCCTGAGGCCGAAGGCTGAGCGTCCCGTCCAGCGGATCGACTCCGCGACGCGGCGCCTTCTTGAGAAGATCGCGGCCGCCGGAGGCCCAACCTCGATCGAGGCGCAAGTGATGATTCTCGAGATGGACGAACATTCCCGGCAGACGATCGCAGGCTGTTTCGAGAAATTGACCGCGATGGTTGCCTCCGACGGTCAGCCCCACGATGCCACCCTGCCCTTTCAGGACGACTTCGCGGTCACCATCCACTGCGTTCCCGCCGAGCTGGAGGCCGAACTGCCCGAACGGCTGCGAAACCATGGTGAGCGCCGCGCCGAACTCTCCAATCTGAGGCGTTGGCTTGGCCTCGGAATTCTCTTAGAAGATGATCCCGAGATCCGGGCGATGGTTGTGATGCTCGATCCTTCGCGTCTCGAAAATCCCTAGCACCGTGGAGTCCCCGCTTGGCCGAGGCGGCTTTCGCCGAGGAGGAAGACGACATAGACGGAATGCAACCGACTCATTCCCCCGGCATTCCCCCCGAGCTGCCAGAGCGTCAGTGTTTTGGCTCGGTAAAGCCAATTGCCAAGATAAGGCTCCAGCCTCCAAAACCGGCGATTCTAGGTTCGAGTCCTAGGTGCCCCGTCTTCGGCAACAAGTTCCTAGCGGAGCGCAGCGCCGAGACGCTGGATAGCCTGAAGCGCCATGAGCCCTGACTATCTGAGCATCCTGGACCTCGACCTGGGCGCCATGCTCGGCGTTGATTTCAAGACGGATGGACGAGAGGTCACCGACTACGCGGTGGTCTTGCTGCTTGAGGTTGGCGACACAACGGAGACGATCCGCGTCTACGACGCCGCCCACGGCTACAACGAGATGCATCGCCATACCCGGTGTTCAGGCAAGCAGCCGGGGACGCCGTTTCACAGCGGTACCCTTGGAGAAGGAATGCGAGCAGCAATGGCCGATATCAAGGCTGGCTATCGCGAGATGATCGAAGGATGGGAAAGGCAATGAGCGCCGACAGCAGTTGCTCACCCGCAGCGAAGGTGATGGACGAAGCGATTGACCTTGCGATTGAGGGCCGTTCGCCCTATCCCGACAAGGCCGCATTTATCGATGCCGATACCGCGCGTGCGGGCCATGAGATTGAGCGTGCCGCCGACGAAGGTCGCTCCGTCGTCCTCGTTTCGGCGGATGGCGGCACTCGCGTGCTGCGGCCTGAGTTGAGCGCGCGCTAGCTCAGTCGGTCATCTTCGTTCTCGGATTTCGTTTCGGTTTCATTCCCCCTGACGTTTCCCCGAGCTGCCAAGGGTGAGCTTTTGGCTCCGCCGGGGACCTGTCCGTAGTCTCCCCAGGTGCGAGCGCGCCATATCCCCGATGTTGGGGAAGGGGGGCGGGGGTTGACTGTTCTCATGTCCGCGTCGCGATCTCGGGGGCGGCGACCGCTCGACGGGTCCCCGCCGGCCCGTTCGTCATCGAACATGCCCGACTACGAGGCAGCGCGGGCGGAGTTTTCCTGGGCGCAGGCGCGGGCGGAACTGGCGGGGCTGCCGGGGGGCGGAATCAACATCGCCTACGAGGCGGTCGATCGGCACGCCGAGGGGCCGCTCGCCTCGGCGGTGGCGATGCGCTTCCTCGCCCGCGACGACGAGGTGCGGGAGCTGACCTACGCCCAGCTGAAAGAGCAGACCGACCGCTTTGCGAACGTCCTGCGGGCGCTCGGGGTCGGGCCGGGGGAGCGTGTCTTCGCGCTCGCCGGCCGCATCCCGGAGCTCTACGTCGCGGCGCTGGGGACGATGAAGCGCGGCGCGGTCTTCTCCCCGCTCTTCTCGGCCTTCGGGCCGGAGCCGGTCGAGCAGCGCCTGCGCCTCGGCGATGCCCGCGTCCTGGTCACGACCCCCGCGCTCTTCCGCCGCAAGGTCGCCGCCTCCCGTGAGCGGCTGCCCGGCCTCGAGCACGTGCTGCTGGTCGGCGAGGCAGAGGAGATCGCCGGGCTCGAAGGCGTCGCCGACCTGGGGGCGTTGATGGGGGAGGCCGACCCGGCCGAGGCGCTGCACCCGACCGCGGCCGAGGAGATGGCGCTGCTGCACTTCACCAGCGGCACCACCGGGATGCCGAAGGGCGCCGTCCACGTCCACGAAGCGGTCGTCGCCCACCGGGCCACCGGGCGCCTCGTGCTCGACCTCCGCCCCGGCGACGTCTTCTGGTGCACGGCGGACCCCGGCTGGGTGACCGGGACCTCTTACGGGATCATCGCTCCGTTGGCGCTGGGGGTGACCTGCATCGTCGACGAAGGCGACTTCGCCGCCGACCGCTGGTACCGGATCCTCCAGGAGCAGCAGGTCGACGTCTGGTACACGGCGCCGACCACGCTGCGGATGCTGATGCGCCTCGGCGGCGAGGTGGCCGGCGAGTACGACCTCTCGGCTCTCCGCTTCATCGCCAGCGTCGGCGAGCCGCTCAGCCCCGAAGCCGTCCTCTGGGGCGCCGAGGCCTTCGGCATGCCGGTCCACGACAACTGGTGGCAGACCGAGACCGGCGGGATCATGATCGCCAACTTCCGCTCGATGGAGGTGCGGCCGGGCTCGATGGGCCGCCCGCTGCCCGGGATCGAGGCCGCGGTCGCGCGACGCGACGAGGAGGGGGAGCCGGTGCTCGCCGCCGACGGCACCCTCGAGCTGGCGGGCGACGACGAGCAGGGCGAGCTGGTCCTGCGCCCGGGCTGGCCTTCGATGTTCCGCGGCTACCTCGGCGAGGAGGAGCGCTACCGCCGCTGCTTTGCCGGCGGCTGGTATCTGACCGGAGACCTTGCGCGCCGCGACGCCGGCGGCTATTTCTGGTTCGTGGGACGCGGCGACGACGTGATCAAGGCGGCCGGCCATCTGATCGGGCCCTTCGAGGTCGAGAGCGCGCTGACCGAGCACCCGGCGGTCGCCGACGCGGCCGTGATCGGCAAGCCGGACCCGGTCGCGGGCGAAACCGTCAAGGCCTTCGTCGCGCCGGCGCCGGGGCGGATCGGCGACGAGGGGCTGCGCCGCGAGCTGCTCGGCTTCGCCCGCAAACGGCTCGGCCCGGCGGTCGCCCCGCGCGAGATCGAGTTCCTCGACGCCGTCCCCCACAACCGCTGCGGCAAGGTGATGCGCCGCCTGCTGAAGGCGCGCGAGCTGGGCCTGCCCGAGGGCGACACCTCGACCCTGGAGCCGGCCCGGTGAACGGCAGCTCCCCGCTCGATCGCGAGCAGGGCCTCGAGCTGCTGCGCAAGATGCTGCTCGTCCGCCGCTTCGAGGAGCGCTGCGTCGAGCTCTACAGCGCCGCCAAGATCCGCGGCTTCATGCACCTCTACATCGGCGAGGAGGCGGTCGCCGCCGGGGTGATGGGAGCGCTGCGCCCCGAGGACGCCGTCGTCGCCACCTATCGCGAGCACGGTCACGCCCTGGTCCGGGGCGTGCCGGCCAAGGCGATCATGGCGGAGATGTACGGGGTGGTGGAGGGCTGCTCGCGCGGCCGTGGCGGCTCGATGCACCTGTTCGACGCCGAGCGGCGCTTCTACGGCGGCAACGCGATCGTCGGCGGCGGCCTGCCGCTGGCGGTCGGTCTGGCGCTCGCCGACAAGCTCGCCGGCCGCGAGCGCCTCACCGCCTGCTTCTTCGGCGAGGGCGCGGTCGCCGAGGGCGAGTTCCACGAGTCGATGAACCTGGCCTCGCTCTGGGACCTGCCGGTCCTCTTCTGCTGCGAGAACAACCGCTATGCGATGGGCACCGCGCTCTCCCACGAGCAGGCCGAGACCGATATCGCGCTGAAGGCGGCGAGCTATGAGATGCCGTCCTGGTCGGTCGACGGGATGGACGCCCCCGCTGTCGCCGCGGCCGCTCGCAAGGCCGCGATCGACGTCCGCGACGGCGGCTCGCCGTGCCTGCTGGAGCTGCGGACCTACCGCTTCCGCGCCCACTCGATGTACGACCCCGATCTCTACCGCACCAAAGAGGAGATCGCCACCTGGCGGGAGCGCGACCCGCTCCCTGCGCTGATCGGTCGCCTGGAAGCGGAGGAGCTGCTGGAGGACGGCGAGGTCGACGGGCTGGAGGGATCGGTCGCCGCCGAGATCGAGGAGGCGGTCGCCTTCGCCGAGGCCGGCACGCCGGAGCCGGTCGAGGACCTGGAGCGGTTCGTCTACTGGGAGGAGCCCGCGGCGTGAGCGGACCGGCGACCACCGTGACCTACAGGGAGGCGCTCCGCGAGGCGATCCGCGAGGCGCTGCTCGCCGACGAGCGCGTCTTCATGATGGGCGAGGACATCGGCGCCTACGGCGGCTGCTTCGGGGTCAGTCGGGGATTGCTGGAGGAGTTCGGCCCGGAGCGGATCCGCGACACCCCGCTCTCGGAGTCCGCCTTCGTCGGCGCCGGGATCGGCGCCGCGCTGGGCGGGATGCTGCCGATCGTCGAGGTGATGACCGTCAACTTCGCGCTGCTCGCACTCGACCAGATCGTCAACAACGCGGCGACGATCACCCACATGTCGGGCGGCCAGTTCAAGATCCCGCTGGTGATCCGGATGACCACCGGCGCCGGGCGCCAGGTGGCCGCCCAGCACTCGCACAGCCTCGAGGGCTGGTTCGCGCACATCCCCGGCCTGAAGCTGCTGGCGCCGGCGACGGTGGAGGACGCGCGCGGGATGCTGGCGCCGGCGCTCGCCGACCCCAACCCGGTGCTGATCTTCGAGCACGGCGCCCTCTACAACGCCGAGGGCGAGCTGGCCGGCGACGGTGCGGCGGTCGACATCGAGCGGGCCGCTGTGCGCCGGCCCGGGACCGACGTGACGCTGATCGCCTACGGCGGCACGCTCGGCAAAGCGCTGGAAGCTGCCGAGCGGCTGGCCGGGGAGGGGATCGAGGCCGAGGTCGTCGACCTGCGGGTGCTGCGCCCGCTCGACGGGCGGACCGTGGTCGAGTCGGTGGCTCGCACCCACCGGGCCGTGATCATCGACGAAGGCTGGCGCTCGGGGGGCCTGGCGGCGGAGGTCGGCGCCAGGATCATGGAGCAGGCTTTCTACGAGCTCGACGCTCCCGTCGCCCGCGTCTGCGGCGCCGAGGTGCCGCTGCCCTACGCCCAGCACCTCGAGCAGGCGGCGCTGCCCCAGGCCGACACGGTGGTCGAGGAAGTGCGCGGGATGATGGGTTCCGATGGCTGACTTCACGATGCCCTCGCTGGGCGCCGACATGGACGCGGGCACCCTGCTCGAATGGCGCGTCAAGCCCGGAGACGCCGTCAAGCGGGGCGACATCGTCGCCGTCGTCGACACCAGCAAGGCCGAGATCGAGGTGGAGATCTTCGAAGACGGCGTGATCGGTGAGCTGCTGGTCGAGGAGGGGACCAAAGTCCCGGTCGGGACGCCGCTCGCGAGGGTGCGCGGCGCGGAAGGAGAGGGACCGCCGGCGCAGCCGTCGCCCCCGGCTCCGGAGCACGTCGCCGCTGCCGCACCCGCGCCCTCCGAGCACCACCCCCGCGTCTCGCCCCTGGCGCGCCGAACCGCGGAGCGCCTCGGCGTCGACCTCGCCGCGCTGCACGGCAGCGGCCCGGGTGGGGCGATCACCCAGGCCGACGTCGAGCAGGCCGCCGGCGCCGCGGCCGAGCCGTCCGTTCCGCCTCCGCCTCCGCCCCCGGCTCCGACCGAGCCCGCTCCGCCTACCCGACAGGACGCGATGCGGGAGGCGATCGGGGCGTTGATGGCGCGCTCGAAGCGCGAGATCCCCCACTACTACCTGGAGACGAAGATCGAGATGAGCCGGCCCCTGGCCTGGCTCGAGCAGCGCAACGCGAGGCTTCCGGTCGCCGAGCGCCTGCTGCCCGCCGCCCTGCTGCTGAAGGCTGTCGCCGCGGCGGCGGCCGAGACCCCGGCGATGAACGGCTTCTGGGTCGACGGCGGGTTCCGGCCGGCGGAGGGGGTCCACCTCGGCGTCGCGATCTCGCTGCGCGGCGGCGGCCTGATCGCCCCCGCCCTGCACGACGCCGACCGCAAGAGCCCCGAGGAGCTGATGGCCGCCCTGCGCGACCTCGTCGAGCGCGCCCGCGGCGGCAGGCTGCGCAGCTCGGAGATGTCGGACTCGACGATCACCGTCACCAACCTCGGCGAGCGCGGCGCCGACCTCGTCCACGGCGTCATCTATCCGCCTCAGGTGGCGCTGGTCGGCTTCGGCGCGATCCGCGAGCGACCGTGGGTCGCCGACGGCATGGTCGGCCCGCGGCCGGTCGTCGAGGCGACTCTCGCCGCCGACCATCGCGCCGGCAACGGGATCGACGGCAGCCGCTTCCTCGCCCTCGTCGACCGCAAGCTTCAGAGTCCGGAGGACCTATGAACGAAGAGGAAGCGCGCGAGGTCCTGCTGCAGGCGCTCGGCGAGGTCGCCCCCGAGATCGACCCCGGCGCGATCGATCCCGACGTCCCCCTCGGCGAGCAGCTCGACCTCGACTCGATCGACTTCTTCAACCTGATCGTGGCAGTGGCGGAGCGGACCGGGATCGAAGTCCCAGAGCGCGACTATCCGCGGTTGGCGACGCTGAACGCCGCGATCGCCTATCTGGTGAAGCCTCCTAGCGGCGGGCCTTGAACTCCATCTGCCGCCAGAACTCACGCAGCCGGCGCCGGCTCAGGCTCCGCTGCCACGACGGACGCTGGCCGTAGGCGATCCGGCGCTGGCCGCGGCAGAAGACCCTGCCGACGCCTCGGTGCTCTTCGGGCTCGTCGGGTGAGGCCGCGCGGTAGGGGCAGAAGCCCCAGCCGCACTCTTTGGGGCATCCGGTGCCGAGGATCTCGTGCCGGTCCTTGCTGCCGTTGAGGCAGTACGGCAGCTCCTCCATGAAGCCGAAGCCGCCGTGCCGGTCTGGCGGGCTACCCTCCTTGAGGTCGACGAGGATCGCGACGTCGCCGAGCAGCTGGGCGGTCCGGTGGTCGAGCCAGGCCGGCAGTCGCCCGCCATCCTCGACCTCGTCGCCCCAGATGAAGGCCACCCAGCGGTCTTTGCCTATCTCCGCCCGCCGCAGCGCGTCGCGCGCCAGCTTCGCCGTCAGCCTCACCAGGGGGTGCCGCTCACGGGTGCGGTGCAGGCGGTATGCGAGCAGGTCGAGAGTGTCGTCCGGGCTTTTGCCGGCGATCGCGTACAGAGCCAGGGCTTGGTAGAGCAGCATCCGGGCGTACCAGGACTCGGCGTTGGGGAGTGCCACGTCGGCGACGAGGCGCCGGTTGCCGGCCACCCATCCGGGGCCGCGGATCTCCTGTGAGGGGTCGATCGCGTGGTGCATCGCGTCGGCCTTGAAGCCCTGGGCGAGCGCCTCCTCGAGAGAATGGTGGCCGCCTTCGTAGGCGAGTGCGGTGAGGTCCTCGAGCTGGGCCCGGGCGTGGCGCAGGCGCGACTCGGGCTCGTCCCGCTCCTGCGGCCCAGGCCGCCCCGCGGCCACCACGGCATCGGGGTCGGTGCCGGTGTCGAAGTCGAGCCGTAACTCCTCGCCGAGGCCGCTGACGACCGCCGGCAGGACCCAGCCCAGCGCCTCGAAGCGTTTCCTCGTCTCCTGGTCCCAGTCCCGTTCGTCGCTCTCGGCAACGTCGAGCTGCTTGCCGCTGTGGGCGCGGCAGGCGGCCCGCAGCAGCAGTTCCTCGATGTGGTCGCGCAGGGCAGGGAAGGCCGCGCAGGCGTTTTCTTCGAGCCGTCGCCCGGCGGCCCGCCTCACCTCGTAGTCGGAATCGCTGGTGAAGCGTTTCCAGAGGACCTCCCAGGACGCGTCGTCCCCCAGCGCCGCGATCCCAGGGAGCGCTTCCAGCTTCGTCCAGCGCATCGCCCCCTCGTTGCCGGCGGTTTTGCGCAGAATCTCCCCGACGCGCTCGCGGTGCCAGGCCGCCTCATCCGATCCTTTGGAAGGCTCGTCCGGCCGTAGCAGGGTGACGATGTTCGCCGCCGTCGTCAGCTTGATCATCTCGTCGTCGGGGTCGCGACGATCGCCGGGGTCGGGCAGCGCCAACGGATCGAGCTGTTCGAGGACTTCGGCCCTGCGGGTGGCGTCTTCGTCCTGACCGTTGCCGCTCTGGAACAGCTCCATCAGGAAGGTGAGGGGGGCGGAGGGAGCGTCCTGGTCGCGGACGGCTTCGAGCAGGCGCTCGACGATCCGCTGCGCGAGGCCCTGCCAGGCTCCGTCGGGCTCCTTGCGGGAGCGCTCGTCCGCGTGGATCGCCGCAAAGGTGAGGGTGAGGTGGGCGGTCAGCTTCTCCGGGTGATGGTGGTCCATCAGCGTCTCAACCCATTGTTCGAAGGTCTTGACTTCCTCCTCGGACTTTTGCTTGGCGGTAACGAGCCCTCCGGGCTCTGCCTGCTCGGCTCGCCCCAGCTTCGCCAGGCGGCGGCCGGCCAGGAACGCCTGCATGATCCGGTGCCGGAACTGGGGGTCGCCGTGGCGATCGCGCTCGAGTATGCGCAGGCGCTCGCCGGTGTCGATCGCCTCGTGCTGGGAGATCGCTTCGCGGCGCTTCGCGCTGTTCCCGATTTCGGTGAAGTGCCGCCGGTCGTTGCTGTCGATGAAGTCGACCAGCTGCGTCCGCTTTGGCCTGCCGGTGCGGGTCTCCTCCGGCTCGTCCCCGTGGTGCGCGGTGGATCTCGCCTCCAGCGCGCTCGCTCCGAGGGTGCCCAGGGCAGCCGCTTCGAGCGCGCCGACGGTTCGTTTGCGGTCGATCGCGTCGATCGCCACGCTGCGTCGCACCCTGCCGTCGACGATCCGCCCGTAGAAGCGGGAGAGCAGCAGGTAGCGCACCCAAAGCGGGTTCCACGCCGCGCGTCGCTCGGAGAGCCGGCGCCAGCGCCCCGGACGATCGTGCTCCCCCCACCGCTCCGGGTCTTCGGGGAGGTCGGGGCAGGCCGCGACGGAGGTCAGCTCCGCCAGCGCTTCGAGGTAGAGCGGTGCTTCGGCGAGGTTGCCGGCCTTGATCCAGCGTTCGATCCGCCCCCGCGGCGGCTCGGCTGCCGCCGTCGCCCCTGGCTCGCGGTGCGCCGGCTTGGCGACAATCTCGACGCCGGTATCGAAGTCGAGAGGTTCGAGCCGGATCGAGGAGGCGGCGACACCGGCCGGGACGCCCGCCGGGCGAGCGGTGACGATCACCGGCTGACCCTCGGTGGCGAGGTTCTCCAGCAGGCGCCTGATCGCGAAGCCCGGCTCGCCGTCGAACCCGATCTGGTCGACGTCGTCGATCAGGATCGCCACCCGGCGCCGGCGGCAGAGCCAGCGCCAGACGACGTCGGCTTCCCCGCCGGCCCGCAGGTTGGGGCGAATCTGCTGCTCGAAGCGCGCCTTGGCGACCTCGAACAGGTCTGCGCTGGTGCTCTGCCCGCGAAGCTCCAACAGCACCGGGACGAAGCCGATCTTCGCCAGCAGGCCGGCCATGTCCAGCAGCGCCGTCGTCTTCCCTCCGCCGGGGACGCCGACGATGATCTGCACGTCTTTGCGAGCGGAGAGGACCCCCGGCAGCAGTTCTTCATAGAGGTCGTCGCGGCGGACCGTGTTGACCGGCGGCTCCAACTCCATCACCTTGGCCTGCTGCCGCGCGATCGTCGTCCGCAGCAGCGATTCCGGCTCGTCCATGATCCGGTGGCGAATTCGCCAGCTGGCGTAGGGGCTCTTGATGCCGTCGTGCCAGAGGGCGGCGATCGTCGCCGCGAAGGAACCGGCCAGGCCCCAGCCCAGGATCCACTTCACCGATTCCCCCGCGAAGCCTTCACCGTCGCCGCCGAACTGTTCGCTGATGAAGTCGACGACGGGTTCGCTGAAGAGCGCCCAGGCGCAGGCCGTGGTCAGCAGGGCCCAGAGCAACACCCAGCCGGTGATCGTCTTCCAAGGGCGATAGAGCCTGATGCGGCTCCACCAGCGGCCCGGCAGTTTGTGGGAGTCGGCGAGCCGCCGGCCGATTCCCCCGACGAGCTCCGCCGCCCAGACCCAGGCCAGGGTGAGGCTACGGCCGAACCGTCGTAGTCGCGGCGCCCTCACGAACTCGATGCTGTGGTGCTTGGAGCGATGGATCTCGGTCAGGTCCGCGATGTGCTCGCGTGCCGTCGACCGTTCCGCAGAGGAGAGGGGCGCGAGCACCGGAGCAGTGGCGCCTCCCTCGATCGTCCTGCTGCTGGCCACGTCTCTCGCCTCCGTAACTTGCCACTGACTGCTCCAGAAAATCACGGGCGCTCAAAGAGAGCATCCGTATAACGCCGAAGCATCTCCGCAGCTCCGAAAACCCCCGAGGCGGCGCCGCTTGAAAGAAACGAAAAAGTTTTCCTATCGTGACGAGCGGGTCATCGCGCGCCGGCCTGCGCCGGCCCGCCGGCAAGCTCGAGGGCGCGCAGTACCCGCTGCACGTCGGTGATCGAGAGCAGGCCGAGGCGGCCGTCGGCGGTTCGGACCACTGCCCGGCCGACGCGGGCGAAGGCGGGCCGCTCGAGCAGCTCGGCCACGTCCTGCTCCTCGGGGACGACCAAAGTCTCGTCGGAGAAGGTCAACTCGCCGACGGTGGTGGTGTCGCGTGCCTCGGTGGGCAACCGCTTGACCGTCTCCAGGTCGAGGAGGCCGATCAGGCGACCGTCCCGCAGCACGGGAAATGCGGTCAGGCGCTCGGCGACGAAGTGCTCCGCCAGCGCCTCGGAGACGGTCATCTCGGCCGGCAGGGTGATCGCGGGAAACGACATCAGCCGCCCGGCGGAGCGGCCGGAGAGGGCGACGCGGACGCGCAGCCCCTGCTCCTCGGCCTTCGCCGCGGCGATGACGAAGAGGCCGATGAGGGCGAGCCAGAGGCCGCCGAAGCCGCCGGCGAAGAAGGCCAGGACCCCGAGGCCGATCATCCCCAAGCCGAGCCCGCGCCCGATCGTCGCGGCGGTCTCCGTCGCGGAGGAGATGTCGCCCCGGCGCCACCAGAGCAGCGCCCTCGTGACCCTGCCGCCGTCGAGCGGGAAGGCGGGGAGGAGGTTGAAGGCGAGGATGAGCGCGTTGACGATCGCCTGGTAGGCGACCAGCGCGGCGAGCCAGTCGGGTGCCCCCGCCGGCAGCGCCAGCGAGATCGCCCCGAAGAGGAGGGCGATCAGGAGCGTCACCGCCGGCCCGGCCAGGGCGAAGCGCAGCTCGTCGGCGGCCCGCTCCGGGTAGCCGCTCATGCGGGCGACGCCGCCGAGCAGCCAGAGGTCGATCTCCTCGATCTCGACCCCGTGGCGGCGGGCGACCACGGCGTGGCCGAGCTCGTGCAGGAGGATGCTCGCGAACAGCAGCAGGGCGCTCAGCAGCCCGAGCGCGTAGGCGGCGGCGGGGGAGATCCCGGGCGCTTCGTCGGGGTAGTAGGCGGCACCGAGGGAGACGGTGATCAGGGCGACGATCACCAGCCACAGCGGCTGGACGCCGATCGGGATGCCGGCCAGGCGGCCGATTCGGATGCTGCGCAGGCTCACCCTTCGATTGTCGGGGTCGGAGGCCGGTCCGGCATGCGAAAGGAACCACTTCCGGGCCTGTGGGCTTCCCCGGATGCCTGCCCGGGCGGGCGGGACCGCCTCACTCCATCACGCGCAGGGTCGAGGGCACGTCCATCCGCCCGATCCGGCGGGCGCTCAGCAGCGGTGCCAGAGCCACCGAGATGACCCCGACCGCGGCGGCGACCAGCAGCGAGGTCGCGGCGATCTCGACCACCAGGCCGAGGTCCGGGACGGTTTCGGGCAGCGTTCGGTTTACCACCCAGCTGACGACGAGAAAGCCGCCGCCGAGGCCCACGAGGGTCCCGAGCACGCCGGCGATCAGGCTCTCCAGCACCGCCAGCGCCATCGCCTTGGTGGGGGTGACGCCGAAGGCGAGCATCGTTGCGGTCTCGCGGCGGCGCTCGTCGATGCTGATCGCCGAGGAGTTGAAGGCGATCAGCAGGGCCAGCGCCAGCGCGAACCCCTCGATCACCCGCAGCACGCCGATGAAGTCGTCGAGGCGCTCGCGCACGAACTGCGTCGTCGCGGTTGCCCGCTGGACCGAGGCGACGGCGGGGTCGCGGAAGAGGGCTCGCGCGATCCGGCCCTCGGGCACGCCCGGCCGCGGGGTGAGCGAGACCTGGTTGGCGGCGCCCGGAAACCCGGCGAGCGCCGCGATCGAGGGATCCATGTAGGCGAAGGTGCGGAACGGGTCGGGGTGGAGGCCGCTGACCCGAACCCTGGCCCTCGCCTCGGTGAAGGCGGACCCCTGGCGCCGCGGGTAGGAGATCGCGATCCGGTCGCCGACCCCGACGCCGAGGTCTCCGGCGGCCTTTTCGGAGATCACGATTTCGGGACGGCCCGGGGCGGGCGGTGCGCCGGAGGAGACGGTCGGCGCCCAGATCTCGCTCGAGAAGCCGAGCAGCGTGACCGCGCCCTGGAAGCCTCCGGCCCCGGGCGCCGAGAGCCGCACCGGCAGGCTGAGCTGCGGTTCGGAGTCGGCGACGCCGGGCGCCGTGGCGACGATCCGCGTCGCCTCGCGGGAGCTGTGGAAGCCGTCGAGCGAGACGACGATGCGATCGGGGTTGCCGTGGGCGACCTCGCCTTCGCTGCGGTCGACGGTGGCGGCGAAGGTGTCGATCAGTCCCATGAAGGCGACGAGGACGCTGAGCACGGCGCCGATCCCGACCACCGTCAACAGGGTGCGCCGCGGGGCGCGGAGGGCGTTCCGCAGCGGCATCTGGACGATGCTCGATCCCGGCAGCCGCAGCCGCCTGGCGAGCGCCGCGACGCCGCTGCCGCGGGCGGAGCGGAAGCCGACCCGGATCGCCTCGACCGGGGTCAGCCGCAGGCCGCGCCAGACCGGGATCGCGGTGGCGAGGATCGGCAGGACCAGGCCGATCGCCGCGGCGCGGGCGAAGACGCCGGGCTCGAAGGGCGTCCGCATCTCCGGCAGCGGCAGCAGGTCTTCGAGGACGCCGCGGAGGATCTCTCCCATCATCAGGCCGAGCGCGAGGCCGAGCAGCGTGCCCGCAACCGCGATCTGCGCCCCCAGGAGCAGGGGCCGGATCGCCAGCTCGCGCGGCGGCACCCCGAGCGCCATCCCGATCCCGATCTCGCGCCGCTGCGCCTCGACGATTCTGGTCGCCAGGTTAAAGGCGGCGAGCGCGGCGCCGGCGAGGATCAGGAAGGCGAAGACGTCGAACATCTGCTGGTCGCCGTTGGCGTCCTTGTAGAGGACGCGGTAGCCGGGGTCGTCGGCCAGCCTGGTCACTTCGCCGCTGAGGCCGGCGCCGGCGAGGGCGCGCTCGAGCTGGCGGCGGATCGCGTCCACGGGCGCCCCGGCGCGCAGTCGCAGCACGGCGTCGTCGACCTTCGGCGGCCCGCCGGCGAGCCGCTGCGCCGTCCGCAGCGAGGCGAAGACGATGGCGAACTGCGCCTCGGCGCCGCCGAATGCGCCGCCGCCGGGGCGGGTGACGAGGAAGGTACTCGGGCGAGCCGCCGAGGCCGACGTAGCGCAGGCGCCGGCCGCCGGGGAAGCGCAGCATGCCCGCGGCCGGAAGGTCGTGGTAGGCGGCGAAGCCCCGCTCGAGCACGGCGACCCGGCGACCTTCGTCGCCGGCGCGAAGGGAGCGTCCGGACTCTGCGTAGACGCCGTCGATCGCCGGCCCGTCGGGGCCGAGCGGCGCGCCGAGGACTTCCGCCGGGACGAGCAGCGATTCCTCGCCCGGCCGCGGCACTTCGACCTGGGTCGGCAGGCGCAGGCGCTCCTCGCTCGCCTTCACCCCGCCGGCGGCGGCGATGCCGCGGGCAAGTCGCGACAGCGACCCGGCCGGCGCGCTCGTCCCCTCGGTCAGGGAGATCTCGAGGTCATGGGCGCGCAAGGGCGGCGAAGCTGGCGTCGTTGGAGGCGACCCGCCAGGACTCCATGCTGCCGAGGCCGGCGTAGACGCCGGTGCCGATCGCCAGCACCAGCGCGATCGCCAGCACCAGCGCCCAGCGGCCGCGCAGATCGCGGAGCGACCAGCGAAGCCAGAGACCGAGCCGTCCCATCCTCACCAGCGCAGGTCGGCGATCTCGGCCGGCCCGCCCGGGTTCGGCGCATCGGCGACGACCCGGCCGCTGGAGAGCTCGATCACCCGGTGGGCGACCCGGGCGATCTCGCGGTTGTGGGTGACGACGAGGACCGCGGTGTCCTCGGTGTGGGTCTGCTCGTGCAGCAGGTCGAGGATCTGCACGCCGGTGCGGAAGTCGAGCTCGCCGGTCGGCTCGTCCGCGAGCAGGATCGGGTTGCGGGTCGCCAGCGCCCGGGCGATCGCCACCCGCTGCTGCTCGCCGCCCGAGAGCTCGTGCGGGAAGTGCTCGCCGCGGGCTCCCAGCCCGACGCGGTCGAGCATCTGGGCGGCGACTTCGCGGGCGTTGCCGGCGGCCGCTGACGTCGGCGCCGAACTCGACGTTCTCCAGCGCCGTCAGCGCCGGGAAGAGGTTGAAGGTCTGGAAGATGAAGCTGACCGTGCGGCGGCGGAAGGCGAACAGATCCGCCCGCGAGGCGCGCGCTGATGTCCTCGCCGCCGATGCGGATCGTCCCCTCGGTCGGCGAGTCGAGAGCGCCGATCATGTTCAGCAGGGTCGTCTTGCCGCTCCCCGAGGGGCCGAGGACGACGACGAACTCACCGCGCTCGATCCGCAGGTCCACGCCCTCGAGGGCGGTGACGGTCACCTCGCCCATGTCGTAGCGGCGGGCGACCCCCTCCAGCTCGATCATCTAAAGAAGTCGCCGGCGCTGCCGGTCAGCCGCCCAGCTCGGCGAGCTTCTCGTCGATCTGCTTGCGAATCGAGTCGCACACCGCTTCCGCGTCGGCGTTGTGGCGCTCAGAGGAAAGAATCCCGAGCAGCACCTCGGCGTCGCCTTTGTCCAGCTCCAGGGTGATGTTTGCCATTTGCCTCTCCTTGTTCACATGGATTTGAGATCAGCCCACTCCGACGTCGGTTGGAGATTCTTCTTCAGAGCCGGCGGCAACGATCCGATGCACGCTCGAGCCGTCGAAGTTGGCGCGGTCGATCCAGCCGGAGCCGAGTTCGCCGTTGACGGGGTTCTTCCAGTACGCCCAATTCGTCCAGAAGATATGGCCGCCTCCGGCCGCGATGCTGCCGGGCTGGCCTTTGCCCGTGGTGATGAACCTCGGGCGCACGCCGGTGCCGTCCAGGTTGGCGCGGACGATCGCGTTCGTGGGGGTCGTCCAGTAGATGTGGCGGCCTCCGATCGCGAGGCTGAACGGGCTGGTCTTGCTGGTGATGAAGCTGTTCCTCACACCCGTGCCGTCGAGGTTGGCACGGCCGATCGCGTTGGGTTCTTCGAATGCCATGCCCGTCCAGTAGACGTGGCGGGCGTGCACCGCGAGCCGCCCAGGAGAGAAGCGCTTGTTGTTGATGCGGATGAATCTCAGCTGGGCGTGCGTGCCGTCGATCCTGGCGCGCCCGATAAAGGTGCTCCAGTTCGTCCAATAGATGTGACCTGCGCCGATAGCGATGTCATGGGGGCGGAACACGAAGGGCGAATCGGGAAAGCTCAAGAAGGCCCGGTTGACGCCCGTGCCGTCGAGGTTGGCACGGCCGATCGTGTCCCTGTTGGTATCCGCCCAGTAGATGTGGCGGCCGTACACCGCAACTGCGCTCGGATAGACGGCGGCACCACCGATGAAATGACTGTTGGCGCCCGCGCCGTCGAGGTTGGCGCGGCCGATGTCGCCCGATCTCATGGTCCAGTAGACGTGGGCGTCGGCAGGCCGGGCGAGCGCCAGGGCGAGAAGCGCCAGCAGAGCGGTGAAGCCGTACAGGAGCGAACCCGCGTCTTGCCAGGACTTCGTGGCGCGCATCAGACCGACCGGGTCGCGGGCGGAATCACGAGGACCGAGCTCGGAGCCCTGTGCGCGATCAGCGGTCATCGGCATCGAAGGTAGGCGTGTCGGACCTGGGCGCCATCCGGAGAACACCGAACGGTGCCGGCCGGTTTCCGTCCGCAGGGCGGCGAAGACGTACCAGGTCATCCGTGCTTTTCCTTCCTCGGTCCGGGTAGGTGGGGAAGATGGAGAGCGTCGCGGAGGCGATCGGGTGCGAAGAGCTGCTGGCGGCGGCGCAGGCCGAGATCGAGCGGCTGACCCCCGCCGAGACCCTGGCCGCGGTGGAGCGGGGCGCGATCGTGGTCGACATCCGGCCGCTCGAGCAGCGGCAGCGCGACGGGCTGGTGCCGGGAGCGCACGTGGTCGGGCGCAACGTCCTCGAGTGGCGGCTCGACCCCCGCGGCGCCCACCGCGACCCGGCCGTCGCCCGCGAGGGCCGGCAGGTGATCCTGATCTGCGACGAGGGCTACCAGTCGAGCCTGGCTGCCCTCAACCTGCGGCGGCTGGGCGTCGACGCCGCCGACGTGATCGGCGGCGTCCAGGCGTGGTTGCGCGACGGGCTGCCGCTGCTTTGACGAGGCGGCGAAGGAATCGAACCTTCCAAGCGGTGGGCTGCACCGCCCTGCTGGCTTTGAAGGCCAGACGGGCCACCAGACCCCTGCCGCCCCACGAGAGGTCGAGCTTATCGGGCAAGCACATACGGCTGCTCGGCGAGGGAGGTGGCGGTCGCCGTCGCGGCGCAGGCGCTGTTCGGCGTCGAGCTGCTCGAGCAGCGCCTGGGCGTACTTGCGGCTGAGGCCGAGCAGGTCGCGGACGCGCGGCGATGGTGGTCGCCGCCGTCGCGCTCGGCGAGGGCGAGGGCGAGGCGCGGCGAGCCTCTCGTAGGCGGGCGGCGGCGATAGGCGACGTCGGGCTTGGCGCGGACGACCTGGCCGGCGGCGGCGAGCTCGCCGAAGGCCGCCTCGACCGCGCGGCGCTCGGCGCCGAGGTCGCCGGCCAGCTGGGCGGCGCCGCGGGGGCGGGGGCCGTCGGCTTCGAGCGCGGCGAGGACGCGGCGGGCGAGCGGCCCGGGCTCTGCGGGTGGGGGGGCCGGCGGTGGGCGGCGGGTTCCGCCTCCTCGAGCGGCGGTTCCCAGCCGGCTCCGTGGCGGCGGCGGAGCCGGGTCGCTGGACGACGCCGCCGCCGAGCGTGTCCGGCGGCGCGATGCGGCGCACGACGACGCGGTCGCCGGCGCGCGGCCAGCAGCGGCCGCTCCAGCCGCAGCTGGCACCCGGCTTCGCCGAGGTCGACGACGCGGGCGGCGCAGTCGCGGGTGCCGAGGTGGACCTGGACCCGCGGCTCGGCGAGGATCGTCGGCGGCGCCGAAGACCATGCCGACGTCGAGGCGGTAGGTCGGCTCGACCCCGGCCGCGCCGGCGACGACGACGTCGCCGCGGCGGACCTCGTCGCGGTCGACGCCCGGCGAGGTTAAGCGCGACGCGCTGGCGCGGCTCGGCGACGCTCGAGCCGCCGGTCGTGGACCTCGATCGAGCGCACCCGCGCCTCCCGCCCGCGCGGGCAGCAGCGCCACCGGCTGGCCGCGCTCGAGCCGTCCCGACCAGAGGGTGCCGGTGACGACCGTCCCGTGGCCGGCGACGGTGAAGACGCGGTCGACGTGCAGCACCGGCTCGTCTCCGCCGGCGCCCGTCTCGATCGGCGCCGTTCGAGCCGCATCCGCTGACGCGTCGGCCAGCGCCGCGCGCAGCTCCTCGAGGCCCTCGCCGGTTCGGGCGCTGACCTCGACCAGGGGCAGGCCCGGGGCCAGCGCCGCGGCTTCCGCGGCGGCGAGCCGGCGGGTCTCCTCGTCGACCAGGTCGATCTTGGTCAGCGCGACGACGCCGCGCTCGACCCGAGCGCCCGCAGGACCGCCAGGTGCTCGCGCGTCTGCGGCATCGGCGCCGTCGTCGGCGGCGACCACGAGCAGGAACATGTCGATGCCGCTGGCGCCCGGCGATCATCGTCCGCACGAAGCGCTCGTGGCCGGGGACGTCGACGAGGCTGAGGCGGCGCTCGCCGAGGTCGAGCTCGGCGAAGCCGAGCTCGATCGAGATCCCGCGCCGCCGCTCCTCGGCGAGGCGGTCGGTGTCGCGGCCGGTCAGCGCCGCGCACCAGCGCCGTCTTGCCGTGGTCGATGTGGCCGGCGGTGCCGACCGTCAGCGGCGGCCGTGCCACTCAGCGCGAGCGCGGACCGCGCCGCCGCGGCCGCCGCCGCGGCTTCGGCGTCGCTCATCGTCCGCGGGTCGAGGACGAGCCGGCCGCCGACGATGCGAGCGATCACCGGCGGGTCGCCTTCGCGCAGCCGGGCGTGCGAGCGCGTCGGCGCCCGTCCGGCGCCGGGCTCGACCGCGCAGACCGGGCCCTCGAGCTCGACGTCGGCGAGCGAGCCGCCGCCGGGGGCGCCGCTCTCGCGGCTCGACCTCGGCCGCCGGCGCCGATCGCCGCCGCCATCGCCTCCGCCCGCGCCCGCAGCTCCTCCTCCGGCGCCGCGATCATCGCCAGCGCCGGCAGCGCCGCCGGCCCCTGGTCGCGGTGCAGGCGC
The DNA here is from genome assembly GCA_963779815.1 of uncultured Actinomycetes bacterium. Lineage (GTDB taxonomy): Bacteria > Actinomycetota > Thermoleophilia > Solirubrobacterales > 70-9 > VAYN01. The sequence goes on from CAVZZR010000001.1 coordinate 1,505,197, forward strand.
AGGCGTCGCCTCCAGCGCCGCGAGCTGCAGCTTGTCGAGCCGCAAGCGCCCGCGCCAGCGGGTGGCGCCGGCAGCGCTCGACCGCCTCGGCGCGCGCCGAGCAGGATCCCGGCCTGCGGCCCGCCGAGCAGCTTGTCGCCCGAGCAGCAGACGAGGTCGGCGCCGGCGGCGACGGCGGCGCGCACGGTCGGCTCGCCGTGCGACCTCGCTCGAGCGCCCCGGAGCCGAGGTCGTCGACCATCGCGATCCCGCGCTCGCGCGCCAGCGCCGCCAGCTCGCCGGCGTCGGGCTGCTCGGTGAAGCCGACGATGCGGAAGTTGGACTGGTGGACGCGGAGGATCGCCGTCGTCCGCTCGCCGATCGCCGCGGCGTAGTCGGCGAGGCGGGTGCGGTTGGTCGTCCCGACCTCGACCAGGGTCGGCGCCGGAGTGGGCGAGGATGTCGGGGATGCGGAAGGAGCCGCCGATCTCGACCAGCTCGCCGCGGCTGACCAGCACCTCGCCGTCGCCGGCCAGCGCCGCCAGCGCCAGCATCACCGCGGCGGCGTTGTTGTTGACCGCGAGCGCCGCCTCGGCGCCGCTCAGCTCGCGCAGCAGCCCCTCGACGTGGGCGCCGCGGCTGCCGCGCCCGCCGCTCCGCGAGGTCGTACTCGAGGTTGCTGTAGCCGGCGGCGACCTCGGTGACCTGCCTCGACCGCCGCCGGCGCCAGCGGCGCCCGGCCGAGGTTGGTGTGGAGGACGACGCCGGTGGCGTTGACCACCCGGCGCAGGCTGGGCGCGGCAGAGGCGGGCGAGCGCGCTCGGCGGCCGCTGCGCGAGCTCCTCCTCGCCCGGCGCCGGGCCGCCGGCGAGGATCTCCTCGCGCGCCGCGTCGATCGCCTCGCGCGCCGCGGCGACGGCGAGGCGCGTGCGGTCGCCGGCGGCAGCTGCGAGGCGAGCACCTCGACCGAGGGCAGGCTGCGCAGCGTCCCCTGCGCTGGTCGTCTGCGCGGCGCTTCGGTTTCCATTCGCTCGCCTCCGGCTACCCTCGAAGCGGTGGCTCTAGCGCCGCGACCGCGCCGAGGCTGACCGAACTCTCCCACGGCGCCGGCTGCGCCTGCAAGATCGGCGCCGCCGAGCTGCGCGAGCTGCGCGGCGGCGCTGCCGGCCTCCGCCGACCCGGCGCTGCTGGTCGGCCTCGACCCCGCCGACGACGCCGCCGTCTACCGGCTGAGCGACGATCTGGCGCTGGTCCAGACGCTCGACTTCTTCACCCCGATCGTCGACGACCCGCGCGACTTCGGCCGCATCGCCGCCGCCAACGCGCTCTCCGACGTCTACGCGATGGGGGCGACGCCGGTGCTCGCGCTCAACATCGTCGCCTTCTCGCTGGAGCGACCTCGGCGGCGAGGTGCTCGCCGAGATCCTCGCCGGCGGCGCCGAGGTCGCCGCGGCGGCCGGGGTGGCGATCGGCGGCGGCCACTCGATCGACGACCCCGAGCCGAAGTACGGGATGACGGTCAGCGGCGTCGTCCATCCCGACGAGCTGCTGACCGCGGCCGGCGGCCGGCCGGGCGACGAGCTGTACCTGACCAAGCCGGTGGGCGGCGGGCTGATCACCACCGCCGCCAAGCGCGGGATCGCCGAGGCGGCCTGGGTCGAGGCCGCGGTCGAGGCGATGACGACCCTCAACGCCGAGGCCGCCGCGGCGGCCGCGCGCCGCCGGCGCCCACGCGCTCACCGACGTCACCGGCTTCGGCCTGCTCGGCCACCTGCACGAGCTCTGCGAGGCGCAGCGGCCTCGCGGCCGAGATCGAGGCGGCCGCCGTGCCGGCGCTGCCCGGCGCCCTCGAGCTGGCCGCCGCCGGCAAGGCCGAAGCCGGCGGCAGCGCCCGCAACGCCGCCGACGCCGAGCGCTTCGCCGCCTGGTCCGCCGGGCGTCTCGGCCGAGCGCCGCGCCCTCCTCACCGACGCGATGACCTCCGGCGGCCTGCTCGCCGCCGTGCCGCCCGGCGTCTCGATGAGCGGGACGCGGATCGGCGCCCTCGTCGACGGCGAGGCGGGCCGGGTCGCGGTTCTCTGACACCGCTCCGGCCACCATGTCAGCGGGATGACCACAGCCGTGTAGGCGCGGTTCCTCGGGGGGAGCCGTCTTCGCGTGGAAGACACGCCGGGACCCGGGGTGCTGCGCGAGTACGCCCTGCTCGCCGACGGGGAGCGGGGCGTGCTGGTGGGCCCGCGGGGGCGAGTTCGCCTGGATGTCCTTCCCGCGCTGGCACGACGACGCGCTGTTCTCCTCCCTGGTCGGCGGCCGCAGCCTCTACTCGGTGCGGCCGGCGGGTCGCTTCGTCTGGGGCGGCTACTACGAGCCCGGCAGCCTCATCTGGCGCAGCCGCTGGGCGACCGATGACGGGATCGTCGAGTGCCGCGAGGCGCTGGCGGTGCCGGCCGACGAGGAGCGGGCGGTGCTCCTGCGGCGGGTCATCGCGGTCGACGGTCCGGCCGGGATGCGGGCGCTGCTGCGGCCCGGGGCCGACTTCGACCGGCACGGGCTGGCGCGGCTGCGGCGCGACGACGACGGTTGCTGGAGCGCCCGCGTGGGCGAGGCCGGCCTGCGCTGGAGCGGCGCCGCCGAGGCCGGGCCGGTGGAAGAGAGCGGGCACCCGAAGGCGCTGGCGATGGATTTCCGGCTCGAGCCCGGGGAGAGCCGCGACTTCGTGCTCTGGCTGGGGCAGGGCGGGCTCGACGAGACCGGCGAGCGGCCTGAGCAGCTGTGGAAGGCGACCGTGGAGTGGTGGCGGGAGCGGGTGGAGGACTTCGGCCGCACCTCGGCTCCCCGCGACGCCCGCCACGCCTACGCGGTGATGACCGGCCTGACCAGCGCCCGCGGCGGGATGGTCGCCGCCGCGACCACCTCGCTGCCCGAGCGCGCCGAGCAGGGCCGCAACTACGACTACCGCTACGTCTGGATGCGCGACCAGTGCTACGCGGGCCACGCGGTGGCGCGGGCGGGCGCCCAGCCGCTGCTCGACCGGGCGCTCGCGCTTCGTCACCGAACGGCTGCTCGCCGACGGGCCCGAGGTCTGCGCCCGCCTGCACGGTCACAGGCGAGCTGGTGCCGGAGGAACGCCGGCTCGGCCTGCCCGGCTACCCGGGTGGGGGCGACGTCGCTCGGCAACCAGGTCCGGCGACCAGTTCCAGCTCGACGTCTTCGGCGAGGCGCTGCTGCTCTTCGCCGCCGCCGCCGAGCACGACCGGCTCGACGGCACCACTGGCGGGCGGCCGAGGTCGCCGCGGCGGCGATCGCCGCGCAACGGGACGGAGAAGGAGGCGGGGATCTGGGAGCTGGAGCCGCGCCGCTGGACCCACAGCCACCTGGTCTGCGCCGCCGGGCTGCGCGCGCTCGCCGCCCGGGCGCCGCAGGGGGAGATGCGCGGCGCGTTGGCTCGCCCTCGCCGACGACCTCGTCGCCGAGGCGAGCCGCTGGGGCACTGCACCCGACGGGGCGCTGGCAGCGTGCCGAGGATGACCCGTCGCCTCGACGCCTCGCTCCTGCTCGGCGCGATCCGCGGCGCCGTTCCCGCCGACGATCCGCGCTCGATCGCGACCCTGGAGGCGGTCGAAGCCGAGCTGACCCAGGACGGCTACTGCTACCGCTTCCAGCCCGACGGCCTGCCGCTGGGCGACGCCGAGGGTGCCTTCCTCCTCTGCGGCTTCTGGATGTGCCTGGCCCACGCCCAGCAGGGGAACGCGACGAAGGCGGTCGCCTGGTTCGAGCGCAACCGCGCCGCCTGCGGCCCGCCGGGGCTCCTCTCGGAGGAGTTCGACGTCCGCCAGCGCCAGCTCCGCGGCAACCTGCCGCAGGCCTTCGTCCATGCCCTGCTGCTGGAGTGCTCAGCCGCCCTCGGGGACGGCTGAGCGAGCTCCGTGGTTGTCGGTCAGCCCTTCGGCGTGCAGCGGCGCAGGATCGAGCCGGCGATGCGGGTGCCGTCGCTCATCTGGGTGACGGCGTGGGCGCGGAAGTGGCCGTTGGCGCAGCGGGCGAGCAGGTAGCTCTGGCGCTTGCCGTGGAGCTTGAAGGTCCGGTGGACCGAGAGGTTGAACCGAGCAGCGAGCCGGAGCCGCCGGCGATCTTCGGGATCCTCGCGACCGCGCGGGTGCCGTATGGCCCCTTGTGGACCTTCTTCACCTTCACCGTGGTGACGATCGCCGTCGGCGCCGGGACGTTGACGTAGGCGTGGATGAACATCGTCGTCACGCCGCCGTGGACGCCGCCGTTGAAGAGGACCAGCGGACCGGTCGCGGTGAAGGGCGCCTGTTCGGGGAAGGCGACCTCGACGGTGGTCGAGCCCTTGCCGACGATCGCCTTCGGGCAGGCCTTCTTCGCCGCCTTGGTGTCGCGCGACTGCAGCTGCCCGGACCTGCAGACGGGCAGGCCCTTGGCGTTGATCGTGCCGTGCTTGTCGAAGTCGATCGTCACCGTCCTCGTCGCCGGCGGCTGGGTGCCGTCGACGGTGGCGATGCTGCCGGAGGCGCGCAGCGTGATCGGCGCCATCCTGTTCTTCGGCAGCTTCTTCGGCGCGACGCCGCCGTTGATCCGCAGCACCAGGTTGCCGGCGCGGACGACCGTCGCCTTCTCGGCCAGCGCCTGGCCGACCAGCCCCACTACCGCCATCGCCACGACGGCAAGCGCCGCCACCATCTTCATCGACTTCGAAGTCATCGCTCGATCCTCCCCTTGTAGATCTTCGGAAACTCTCTTTGTCCCAACTCCTCGGCTGCCCGCGGAGAGCGGCCCTCAACCCCGACGGTCAGAGCTCTGACCGTGCTATCCGGCGGCCGGCGGGCCCCGGCGCGAACCAGTCGCGCCGGGGCGATCGAGCCGGCTCCTCCTACCGCGCCTGCACCGTCATCGAGAAGGTGCCCAGCGGGTCGCCGACGACGAAGTTGCTCGACGAGGGCGGTGCCGGGGGCGGCTGGTTGAAGACGTCGTTCAGCGTCGAGGCCGCGACCGTCTGCAGCTTCGCTTCCGCGCCTTTGATCGCGATCGTCCTCGCCACCGGGTCGGCGGCGACCGAGTTCGGCGGCAGCACGACGTCGACGATCGAGGCCCGCCCCGCGGCGCCCGGGAAGGGCGGGTTGGGGAGGATTTCCAGTTCCACCGTCGCCGTCTTCGCGGTCAGGTCGAGCGTCACGTTGAGCAGCTTCAGGGTCGGATCGAGCGTTTCGGTGTCCTTGAGGATCTGGACGCCGCCCGCCGTCGTCACCGCCCCTTTGCTCGCGTCCGGCGCGATCGTGCCGCCGGTGATCGGGAACTCGAAGCTGACCGGGGTCGGGTGCGTGGCCGGGGCGATCGCGGTGATCCCCTGCGGCAGTTTCACGCCCTTTTCGGCGAATTTGCCGAGCGTCGCCGTGTCGCCGAGCAGGGTCGCGCTGCCTTTCGGCAGGACTTCGACGGTTTCCGGCTGCACGGCGCTGTAGGCGTTGCTGAGCACCCTGCCCGGGTTGAGGCGCTTGCTGCCCTTGAGCCCGAGCCGGTTGCTGATCCGCTTCACCGCCTTCGGCGTCAGCGAGAGCTTGACCGACTTGAAGTTGGCGCCGAAGCCTTCGCGGGCGAAGGTGTAGGGGACCAGCGTGCCGATCTCCATGTGCGCCCTGGCGACGACGGCGAAGACGTCCATGTTGGCCGTGTTGACGGTGAGGCGGGTGACGGGGACGCCGCGCTTGCCGAGTTCGAGCTTGAAGCCGCCGCGCGATTCGACGAAGCCTTTGGCGTCGGTGGGGTCGAGAGCGCCGCCGTCGACCGGGAAGGAGATCTTGTTGCCGGTCAGCGAGCCGACGCCGATCGCCCGCACGTTGACGCCGAGGTTGCCCAGCTTGCGCAGGAACCCTTTCTTCATGTGCAGGTCGAAGGTCCCGGTCGCGATCGGGTCGCGGGCTGCCGAGGCCGAGGAAGCGAAGGCGAGGAGGGCCGTCAGGGCCACGAGGGCGACCGCCAGTACCCCCTTGCTCCGCTGTGCTGGATTGCTCATACTCTTCCTTTCTTCGGATTCCGTGTGTTCTCCCGCAACACGTACCCGCCTCCGTGTTCCGCCCGCTGTCCGAGTGCTGACAACGTCCCCCGCCGCCATCCGGGTATTGCTGCTTCATGGTCTGGCGGAAGGTCGCATCGGGACTGGGGCACGGAACCAGGAGCGCCCTCGTCAACAACCTCTCCGCCTTCGGCTTCTCGGTCATGGTCACCGCCACCTTCGGCGTCCTCTCCGCCCGGCTCGGCTCCCCCGGCACCGTCGAGGTCTTCCTCTTCGCCGCCGGCGCGGTGGCCGGCGTCACCTTCCTCGACGGGATCAGCACGAAGGGGTTCAAGCGCAAGATGCGGGGGGAGACCTCCGACGTGGTCGCGCTCGGCGCCGGCCTCGGCTTCGTCTCCGTCGGCACCGCGATCGGCTTGGCGGCGCTGCTTGCGGCGATCGTCGACGGCGGCAGCGCTTGGCTGCTCGGCTCCTTCCTCGCCAGCTGTGCCTACGTGTTGCTGAACGGGGTCGAATGTCGCTTGCGAAGGTCCTACAGGAGGACCGGCGGGTGGACACCGGGAGAGAGGAGACGTAAGCGCGAAGGAATGGTCGCTCAGGACCGCGGCGCCGCGATCTCGGCCTTGACCGGAGGTTGAGCGGGTTCGGCGTGCCGGGGATCGCTCTGCATCTGCAGCAGCTCCGGCGGAAACGTCCCCTGCAGGCGCCAGCCCTTTCCGTCGCGGACCAGGGTGCCTCTTTCCTGCAGGCAGGAGAGGGCGGTGGTGACCGAGGGCCGGCGGGCGGCGACGAGCTCGCTGAGAATGCTGTGGGTCAGCGGGATCGGGATCTCCACCCATTCGCCCGTGACCTGCCCGAAGCGGTCGGCGAGGTGCCAGAAGAGCATCGTCAGCCGGGTCTCGATCCGCCGCTGGCTGATGATCGCGAGCAGCACGGCCAGGTAGCGGGAGCGAAGCAGCGCCCGCCCCACGAGCTGCGAGCCGATCTCCGGGAAGTGACCGACGCGCTGGGCGAAGTCGCTGTCGAGAATCGCGAGCCGGGAGCGCTGGATCACCGTCCAGCTGGCCTCGGTGGGGATGCTCGACCAGCCGCCCAGCTGCTCCCACGGCCGCAGCAGGTCGCCGGCACCGACGAGCTCGGCGCCGTAGCACTCGTTCTGGCCGACCCGGCGGCAGAGAACCCCGGAGAGCACGAGCAGGCCGAGCCCGGAGCTGTCGATTCCCTCCACCCGTCCGTCCCAATCGCCGGCAGGGATCTGCGCGACCCGCGCCTGGCAGCAGCGGGCGGCGAGCTGTAGTCGCGACCCGGCAACGCCCGCGGCGAGGTCGGGGTCGACTTTGGGAATCGAGACCGGTCGCATCTGCATTAGCGTAGACCCACGGTTAGGGATGCCTATGCGGTGGGTTGTAAGAGGTCTGACACGTTCAGGCGCGGGAGGCGAGGTGTTCGCGGCGCCCGGGGTAGGGGCAACCTATGCCTGAGAGCGCCAGGACCGTCGTCGTCACCGGAGCCGGCGCGGGGATCGGCCGTGCCGTCGCCCGCCGCTTCGGCGCGGACGGCGACCGGGTGGCGCTGCTCGCCCCGCGGCGAGGCTTCCCTGCGGGGCGCGGCGCGCGAGGTGGAGGCGGCGGGGGGCGTCGCGCTGGCGGTCCCGACCGACGTCTCCGACCCCGAGGCGGTCGAGGCCGCCGCCGCCCGCGTCGAGGAGGAGCTGGGCCCGATCGACGTCTGGGTCAACGACGCGATGACGACCGTCTTCGCCTTCTTCGAGGAGATCGAGCCGGAGGAGTACCGGCGCGCGACCGACGTCACCTACCACGGCATGGTCTGGGGGACGCGGTCGGCGCTGCGGCGGATGCGGCCCCGCGACGCCGGCACGATCGTCCAGGTCGGCTCGGCGATGGCCTACCAGGGGATCCCGCTGCAGGCCCCCTACTGCGGCGCCAAGCACGCGGTCAAGGGCTTCTTCGACTCGATTCGCACGGAGCTGCGCCACAAGGGCTCGAAGGTCCACGTGACGATGGTCCAGCTGCCCGGGGTGAACACGCCGCAGTTCGACCACTGCCGCTCCAAGATGCCGAAGCACCCGCAGCCGGTGCCGCCCGTCTACCAGCCCGAGGTGGCGGCGGAGGCGGTCCACTGGGCGGCGCGGACAGCGCCGCCGCCAGGTCTATGTGGGCGTGCCGACCTTCTACACGGTCCTGGGAGCAAACTGGCGCCCTGGCTGGCCGAGCTCTACCTGGCGAAGACGGCGGTCGAGGGCCAGCTGGCCGAAGCCGATCCGCCGACGAGCAGAACCGCGAGGGCAACCTCTTCGGCCGGTCGACACCGACCCCGGCGCCCATGGCCGCTTCGACGGCATAGCCCACGCCGCAGCCCCCAGTGGTTCCTCAGCCGCCACCGCAACGCGATGCGGGCGCCTTCATCGCCGCGGCTGCCGGGCTCAGCGCCGCCGCGCTAGCTGGGCCGCGGTCCCATCGCGCCTGCGCTGAGCGCGACCGCGCCGCCCACCAGCGCGGCTTCGCGCAGCCGGCCGGCGCCGTTCTGGACGAGGTCCGGGTAGGCCTCTCGGGCCGCGCGCCGCGACGCTCGGCCGGCCTGTGCTCGAGCGCCATCTCGATCACCTGGGCGGTGTGCAGCGCGCGGCGCTCGGTCAGCTCTTCGATCTGGGTCTTGCAGGAGAAGCCGTCGGCGATCAGGATCGTCTCCTCGGCGGCCTCGCGGACGATCGGCATCAGCCGCTGCTCGCCGATCTGGCGCGAGATCTCGTCGTGCTCGCGCTCGAAGCCGAAGGAGCCGGCGAGGCCGCAGCAGCCGGAGTCGAGCACCTCGAAGTCGAGGCCGATCCGCTCGTAGAGCTCGCTCTCGGCGCTCCATCCCCATCACCGCCTCCTGGTGGCAGTGGCCGTGGACCAGCGCCCGGCGCTCGAGCCGCGGCGGCTCCCACTCGGGCGCGTGCCGCTGGAGCAACTCGGCCAGGGTCAGCGTCTGCAGCGAGAGCCGCTTGGCGTCCTCGTCGTGCGGGCATCAGGCCCGGCAGCTCGTCGCGGAAGGCGGCGACGCAGCTCGGCTCGACCCCGACCACCGGGGTGCCCTGCGCGGATGTGCGGCGCGAGGACGCCGAGCATCCGCCGCCAGAACAGCTTCGCGGTGTCGAGCATCCCGTAGTCGTAGAGCGGCCGGCCGCAGCAGAGCGCCTGCGCCGGGACGACGACGCGGAAGCCGGCCGCCTCGAGCACCTCCACCGCCGCCTTCATCGGCTCGGGGTGGAGGAAGTTGTTGAAGGTGTCGGGGAAGAGGACGACCGGGTCGCCGTGCGGGTTGACGGCGCCGCGCTCGCTCGAACCAGGCCTTGAAGGTCTGGTGGGCGAAGGGCGGCATCTCGCGGTCGGCGCTGAGGCCGCCGGCCCGCTTGACAGCGCGGCCGAGAGCCCGGCGCGTGGGTCAGCACGTTGGCCAGCCGCGGCGCCGTGCTGGGCGAGCCGGGCGTGGAACATGATCAGCCCCATCGAGTAGGCGGGCAGCGGGCGCAGCCGGCGCTTGTAGTGGTGGGAGAGGAACTCGGCCTTGTAGGTCGCCATGTCGACGCTGACCGGGCAGTCGCCCTTGCAGCCCTTGCAGGAGAGGCAGAGGTCGAGCGCCTCCTTGCACCTCGCTCGGAGCGGAAGCCGTCGGTGATCGTGTCGCCCTCGAGCATCTCGTAGAGGATCCGGGCGCGGCCGCGGGTCGTGTGCTCCTCGTCGCGGGTCGCCATGAAGCTCGGGCACATCGTCCCGCTGCGAGTCGTCGCGGCATTTGCCGGCGCCGACGCAGCGCAGCGCCGCGTGGGCGAAGCTGCCGCCGTCCTCGCCGAAGGCGAAGTGGGTCTCGACCTCGGGCGGCGAGTAGCCGGTGCCGAGCTTCATGTTGGAGACGATCGGATAGGGGTCGACGACCTTGTGCGGGTTCATCCGGTTGCCCGGGTCCCAGATCCGCTTCATCTCCTCGAAGGCGCCGACCAGCTCCGGCGCCGTACATCTTCGGCAGCAGCTCGGCCCGCTGCTGGCCGTCGCCGTGCTCGCCGGAGAGCGAGCCGCCGTAGCTCGACGACGAGGTCGGCCGCCTCGTCGAGGAAGCGCGCGCCAGGTGCGCAGGCCGCCGGCGCTGCGCAGGTCGAAGTTGATCCGGCAGTGGACGCAGCCGTCGCCGAAGTGGCCGTAGAGGGCGGCGCGGTAGTCGTGCTCGTCGAGCAGGTCGCGGAAGCTCGCGCAGGTAGTCGCCGAGCCGCTCCGGCGGCACCGCGGCGTCCTCCCAGCCCGGCCAGTGGTCGCGCTCGATCGGCACGTAGGAGGTCGCGCCGAGGCCCGCCTCGCGGATCTCCCAGAGCTGCTGCTCTTCGTCGGGGTCGTCGAAGAGCCGCATCGAGGGCGCGGTGCCGTCCTTGTCGCAGGCGCTCCATGCACTCTCGCGCCTTGGCGTCGCTCTCCTCGGTCGAGCTCGCCGCCGAACTCGACCAGCAGCCAGCCCTCGCCGTCGGGCAGCAGCGGCACCTCGGAGGTGTGTTTGCCCTTGCCGACCATGTCGTCGATCAGCCGGCTGTCGATCCCCTCCAGGCCGGTCGGGCCCGTACTCGAGGATCTCCGGCACGTGGTCGGCGGCGTCGAAGACGCTCGGGATAGCCGAGCACCAGCAGCGAGCGCGCCGGCGGGGAGGGGACGAGGCGGACCGTCGCCTCGAGCACCGTCGCCAGGGTGCCCTCGGAGCCGACCAGGGCGCGGGCGACGTTGAAGCCCTTCTCCGGCAGCAGCTCGTCGAGGTTGTAGCCGGAGACGCGGCGCGGGATGTCCGGGTAGCGCTCGCGGATCAGGTCGGCGTAGCGGTCGCGCAGGTCGCGCATCGCCGCGTAGATCTCGCCGCGGCGGCCGCCCGGCGGCGACGATCGCGCTCGAGCTCCTCCTCGGAGGTCGGCGCCGACCCGCATCCGCAGCGCCGTCGTAGGTGACGATCTCGAGCTCTTCGACGTTGTCGGCGGTGCGGCCGGCCATCACCGAGTGGATGCCGCAGGAGTTGTTGCCGATCATGCCGCCGAAGGTCGCGTATTCGTGGGTCGAGGTGTCGGGGGCGAAGGTGAGGTCGTGCCGCGCTCGGTCATCGTCCGCGAGCTGGTCGCGGATCACCCCCGGCTGGACCCGGGCGGTCCGCGCTCGGGGTCGATCTCGACGATCTCGCGCATGTACTTGGAGGTGTCGATGACGACGGCGACGTTGGCGGTCTCGCCGGAGAGGCTGGTGCCGCAGCCGCGGGGCAGGACCGGGGCGCCGTGCTCGTGGCAGGCGCGCGATGGCGGCGACGACGTCGTCGGCGTCGCGCGGGATCGACGACGCCGAGCGGCGGCTGGCGGTAGTTGGAGCTGTCGTGGGAGTAGATCGCGCGGGTGGCCGGCGTCGAAGCGGACCTCGCCGCTCGACCGCGTCGCTGCAGCGCCGCGCTTCAGCGCCCGCCGGTCGATCTCGCTCGACCGCCCTCGGGGTGCCGAGCGTCGCCGTGCCGCCGAGTCTCGCTCGCCGCTCATGCCGCCCACGCGCTCGCGCCTCGTCGCGCTTCAGCTCGAGCCCGAGGCCGGGGCGCGAGCGGTCCGGGCCGCAGCGCGCCGCCGCTCGGGCTCGAGCGTGCCGTCGAACAGCATCCGCTCGATCGCGGACGTGGTCGTGGAAGTACTCGAGGTGCTCGAGGGTCTCCATCGCGCAGCAGACGTGGGCGGAGATCGCCGGCGCGCAGTGGGCCGAGAAGGGCACGCTGCAGCGCCTTGCAGATGCCGTCGACGCGGAGCATGTTGGTGATGCCGCCGAACCGGGTGACGTCGGCCTGGAGGACGTCGACGCAGCCGGCGAGCTCGGCGAGGCTGGGGCAGGTCCCACCCGTACTCGCCGGCGGCGATCGCCATCCCGGCGGGGCCGTGCTCGCGCACGCAGGCGCAGGCCCTCGCGGTCCTCGGAGCTGACCGGCTCCTCGAGGTAGGCGACGCCGAAGCTCGGCGTAGGCGGCGGCCCAGTCGAGCGCCTGCTTCGGCGTGAAGGCGCCGTTGGCGTCGACCATCAGCTCGACGTCGTCGCCGATCGCCTCGCGGCAGAGCGCGCAGCCGCTGCGGGGTCGCGCTCGGGCTCGCGGCCGACCTTGATCTTCACCCGCGGCAGCCCGCGCCTCCATCCAGCCCTCGAGCTGCTCGCGCAGCTGCGCCGTGCGAGTAGGAGGTGAAGCCGCCGCTGCCGTAGACCGGCGCCGCCTCGCGGAAGCGCGGCAGGGCGTCGGCGAGGCAGACGCCGAGCAGCCTCGCCTTCAGGTCCCAGAGGGCGATGTCGACGGCGGAGATCGCCATCGCCCCGACCCCGGGCCGGCCGGCGTTGCGGATCTGCCGCCTGCATCGCCGCCCAGGCGCGCGGCGGGCGCCAGCGCGTCGGCGCCGTCGACGACCGCGGCGCAGCTTCGAGTCGACGAAGGTCGGCGACGCTGACGTCGCCGTAGGTGTAGCCGAGCCCGCGCTCGCCGCCGGCCTCGACCTCGACGACGACGATCGTCGTCGAGTCCCACTCCAGCGTGCCGTCGGACTCCGGCGCGTCGGTGGGGATCGGTGTAGGCGGAGACCTCGAGACTCGGCGATCGACGGCGTCGAGCCGTGGCCGCGGCGTCGACGGCGACCGCCATCAGCGCGTCGACGAACTCCTTCAGCTTGCCCTTCAGCGACTGGCTGACGATGCGGGCGCCGTGCGGGTCGCCCTGCAGCGCTTTCGCCATCGGCTGTCGCCTGTTCGAATTTGATGTGCGGCGGCAGCGGCGGCACCTCGGGGTCGGTGATCGCCTCGTAGCACGACCGGCCGGCCGGCGGCCAGCGCCTCGTCCCAGGCGTCGCCGACCTCCTCGGGGGCGTCGACCCGGATCCCGTCGCAGCCCGAGCAGCTCGGCGTAGCCGGCGTAGGGGAAGTCGGGGATCGCCTGCGAGGCCTCGAGCTTGGGGTCGCCGGCCATCACCCGCTGCTCCCAGGTGACCTGGTTGAGGTCGTCGTTGTGGAGGACGAGGACGACCAGCTGCTTGTTCGCCCACCGCTCCCAGCGGTGCGGCGATGTCGATCAGGGCGTTGATGCCGAGCATCTGCATCGCGCCGTCGCCGAGCGCGGCGATCACCGGCCGGTCGGGGTAGGCCATCTTCGCCGCGAAGGCGTAGGGGACGCCGGGGCACATCGTCGCCAGCGTCCCCGAGAGCGCCGCCCGCATCCCCTTGCGCAGCTTCAGGTGGCGCGCCCACCAGTTGGTCGCCGAGCCGGAGTCGGCGGTGAGGATGCAGTCGTCGGGCAGCCGCGGGCTGAGCTCGTGGAAGACCCGCTGCGGGTTGAGCGGGTCGCGCGTCGACCATCGCCCGCTCGCCGAGGATCTCCCACCAGCGCTCGACTTCGGCTTCGATCTCCTCGCGCCAGGAGCGGTCCTCCTTGCGCTCGAGCTGCGGGATCAGCTCGCGCAGCGTGTCGCGGGCGTCGCCGACGAGGTTGACCTCCATCGGGTAGCGGATGCCGACCAGGCGGCCGTCGATGTCGATCTGCACGCCGCGCGCCTGGCCCGGCTCGGGCAGCCACTCCGCGTAGGGGAAGCTCGAGCCGATCATCAGGAAGGTGTCGCAGCCGTCGATCATCTCGTAGCTCGGCTTCGTGCCGAGCAGGCCGATCGGGCCGGTGACGAAGGGCAGGTCGTCGGGCAGGACGTCGCGGCCGTTGAGCGCCTTGGCGACGCCGGCGCCGAGCAGGTCGGCGACCTCGACCACCTCGTCGGCGGCGCCGCGGGCGCCCTGGCCGATCAGGATCGCGACCTTCTCGCCGGCGTTGAGGATCTCGGCGGCGCGGCGGATCTCGCTCGTCGGGCGGGATCAGGCGCGGGTCGGCCGGCGTGCCGACGCTGGAGAAGACGGCGCCGTGCGCGCGCGGCGGGTCTTCGTATTCGGCCTCCTGCACGTCCTCGGGGATGATCACCGCGGTGACCGAGCGCGAGGCCTTGGCGATCTGCACCGCGCGGTCGATCAGGTGGCGCGCCTGGGTCGGCGCCATGCAGGTCTGGACGAACTCGGAGGCGACGTCCTTGAAGAGGGTGTTGAGGTCGACCTCCTGCTGGTAGTTGGCGCCGAGCGACATCCGTCTTCTGCTGGCCGACGATCGCGACCACCGGCTGGTGGTCGAGCTTGGCGTCGTAGAGGCCGTTGAGCAGGTGGATCGCGCCCGGGCCCGAGGTCGCCATGCAGACGCCGACCTCGCCGGTCAGCTTGGCGTGGGCGCAGGCGGCGAAGGCGGCGATCTCCTCGTGGCGGGTCTGGACGAACTCGACCTCGTCGCCGTGCTCGTGGAAGCCGCCGAGGATGCCGTTGATCCCGTCGCCCGGGTAGCCGTAGATGCGGCTCGACCCCGTGCTCGTGGAGTCGTTTGAGGACGTAGGCGCCGACGGTTTCGGACATCGGATTTCCTTTCAGGCGGACGGGTGGGCGACGGTCGAGAGCAGGGCGAGCGCGGGCTGGCGCGAGTCGAGGCGGGTGTGCTGGACGACGATCGGCGGTCGGCTCGATCAGCGCCGCGTAGTCGGTGTCGCGCGGGACCGGCTCGGGGTCCTCGAGGTCGTTGAAGCGCAGGTGCAGGGTGCGCCGCGGCGGCACCTTGACCCGGTAGGGGCCGGCCGGGTCGCGGTCGGCGAAGAAGAGGGTGAGCTCGACCTCGGCCGGCTCGCCGCCGGCGTTCAGCATGCAGGCGGTCTCGTGGCTTTCCAGCGCGGGCCCCTCGCCGGTGCTCGCCGAGGGGATGTAGCCCTCGGCGATCGCCCAGCTGCGCGACCCGATCGGCCCGTTGGAGTCCAATGCGCTCACGCAGGACCGTTACCCGGCTGGACATGGGCGAGCCCGGCGGTGTCCGGGTACTGACAGCCGCAACCGTTTGGCCACAGCCGGCTGTGGCCAAACTCGGTTGCGGCTATCGACGGCGGCGGCCGGTCGTGTCAGCGCGCTTACAAGCGCGCCACTCTTCGTCCCTCGCGGGTAGCGGCGGGCCGTGGCCTTCCTCCTGCTCGCCGCGGTGACGCAGACCGGCTCGACCGCCTGGATCGTGATCGGCTGGGTCTCGCTCGCCGTCGCCTTCGCCTGCGCCGGGGCGATCCTCTGGGACATCTTCGTCCGCGGCAACCGCGGCCGAGATGGCGGTGATGAACTGGGTCTGGCCGATCACCGCCCTGTACTGGGGGCCGGTCGCGCGTCTACTTCTACGACGACCCGCGAGCGCGAGCGCGGCGACTGGTTCTCGGTCGCCAAGGGGGTCGAGCCACTGCGGCGCCGGCTGCACGCTCGGCGACATCGTCGGCGAGTGGATCGTCTACCTGACCGGCCTGGACGATCCCGCTCTTCGCCGCCGCGAGCGCCAACACGCTGATGGCGATGTACGTCGCCGACTTCGCCCTCGCCTGGACGCTTCGGCATCGCCTTCCAGTACTTCTCGATCGTGCCGATGCGCGACGACGTCGGCCGGCTGGAGGGGATCTGGGCGGCGATCAAGGCCGACACCCTCTCGATCGTCGCCTTCCAGGTCGGCCTCTTCGGCTACATGGCGCTCTACCACCTCGTCCTCTGGCAGCCGCCGCTGAGCGCCGCCAGCCCCGCCTACTGGTTGATGATGCAGATCGGGATGATCGTCGGCTTCTTCACCGCCTGGCCGGTCAACGCCTGGCTGATCCGCAAGGGGTGGAAGGAGGAGATGTGACCCCGCCTGAACCCCGGCCGGATCCTCAGCGCGTGCTGGCGTGGAAGCGGACCCAGCCGGAGTTGCACTTCACCTTGCCCCAGCGATCCGTCACCCGGATCGTCCCCCGCAGCCGGCGACCCTTCAGGCGTCCGCGGATCCAGACCTTGTCGGTCTTGCCGTACTGGTAGTCGTGGATCCTGCCGCCCTTGCCGATCTTGGTCGGCAGGAAGCCGCCCTCTTCGATGATCAGGTAGTCGCCGTCGCGGCAGCGCGCTTCGATCGTGAACGCCTTGATCCTCACGCTGTCCTGCTTCAGCTGCAGGCGGATCGCCCGGCCCTGTCCCGTGCGTCCCTTCATCGGCCCCGACTGCGGCTCGGCGCTCGCGGTGTCGATCGCGAGCGCCGCGCAGCCGAGCGCGCAGGTGGCAATCAGCATCATGGTCTTTCGCATCGTTCCTCCCTGACCCGTTGCTTTCGAGCGAGCACCGTAGGGGGTCCGC
Source organism: uncultured Actinomycetes bacterium (assembly GCA_963779815.1). Taxonomy (GTDB): domain Bacteria; phylum Actinomycetota; class Thermoleophilia; order Solirubrobacterales; family 70-9; genus VAYN01. The sequence goes on from CAVZZR010000001.1 coordinate 1,521,445, forward strand.
CGCCGGAGCACCACCCCTGGGTCAGCACGCTGACATTGCCGCCCCGGGCGCGTATGGGCGGTTTGAAACCGGCTCCGGCGGGAAGCCGCTGAGCGTGCTGGGTCCGCTCGGGAAATGGCCGCTGGTGAGGCAGCTGAAGGAAGGCGATCCGAGCGGCCGCGGCAGAGCGGCGCAGTCGCGGCGGTCGCGGGAGCTGCGGCCGCGGACCGAGGAGGCGGAGAAGACGACGCGCTCGATCTGCCCCTATTGCGCCGTCGGCTGCGGCCAGCGGATCTGGAGCAAGGACGGGAAGGTGACCCAGATCGAGGGCGACCCCGACAGCCCGATCTCCCGCGGGCGCCTCTGCCCGAAGGGCGCCGCCTCCGAGCAGCTGGTCAACGCGCCGGACCGCCTGAAGAAGGTCAGATACCGCCGGCCTCACGCGACCGAGTGGGAGGAGCTCGACCTCGACCGGGCGATGGAGATGATCGCCGACCGGGCGATCGCCGCCCGCCGCGCCGGCTGGCAGGACGAGCGCGAAGGGAAACGGCTCAACCGCACCCTCGGCTTCGCCCATCTCGGCGGGGCCACCCTCGACAACGAGGAGAACTACCTGATCAAGAAGTTCTTCACGGCGATGGGCGCGGTCCAGATCGAGAACCAGGCCCGGATATGACACTCCTCCACGGTCCCCAGTTTGGGGACCTCGTTCGGTAGGGGTGGCGCCACCACCTTCCAGCAGGACCTGCAGAACTCCGACTGCATCGTGATCATGGGCTCGAACATGGCCGAGTGCCACCCGGTCGGGTTCCAGTGGGTGGTCGAGGCGCGCGAACGCGGCGCCAAGGTGATCCACGTCGACCCGCGCTACACGCGCACCAGCGCCCTCGCCGATCTCCACGTGCCGCTGCGGGCCGGCAGCGACATCGCCTTCCTCGGCGGGGTGATCAACTACATCCTCTCGGGCGAACGCGAGTTCCGCGAGTACGTGCAGGCCTACACCAACGCCCGCACGATCATCAGCGACGACTTCCGCGACACCGAGGACCTCGACGGCGTCTTCTCCGGGCTCGACGTCGAGAAGGGCGTCTACGAACGCGAAAGCTGGCAGTACAAGGGGATGGAGGCGGCGGCCTCGGCGGGCGAACGCGACATGGGCGAGGCCGAAGGCGAGCAGTCCCACGGCGCCCACGGCGGCGAACTGCACCACGGCGAGCCGCCGGAGGAGGACGAGACCCTGGAGGACCCGCGCTGCGTCTTCCAGTTGCTGAAGAAGCACTACGCGCGCTACACGCCGGAGATGGTCGAGCGGATCTGCGGCGTCCCGCGGGAGACCTTCCTCGAGGTCGCCGAGGCGCTCTGCGAGAACTCTGGCCGCGAGCGCACCAGCGCCTTCTGCTACGCGGTCGGCTGGACCCAGCACACGGTCGGCGTCCAGTACATCCGCAGCGCCGCGATCGTGCAAGCGCTGCTCGGCAACATCGGCCGCCCCGGCGGCGGCATCCTCGCCCTTCGCGGTCACGCCTCGATCCAGGGCTCGACCGACATCCCGACCCTGTTCAACATCCTCCCGGGGTACCTGCCGATGCCCCACGCGCACGAGGAATCCAGCCTCGACACCTACGTCGGCCGCAACGCGCCGCCGACCGGGTTCTGGGGCAACACGAAGAGCTACATGGTCAGCCTGCTGAAGGCCTGGTGGGGGGAGGCGGCGACCTTCGAGAACGACTTCTGCTTCGACCACCTGCCGCGGATCGACAAAGACCACTCCCACTACCGCACGGTCGCCGACATGAAGGACAACAAGCTCGAGGGCTACTTCGTGATGGGCGAGAACCCGGCGGTCGGCTCGGCCAACTCGAAGCTGCAGCGGACGGCGCTGGCGCAGCTGAAATGGCTGGTGGTCCGGGACTTCAGCGAGATCGAGACGGCGAGCTTCTGGAAGGACGGGCCGGAGATCGAGACCGGCGAGCTGGTCACCGAGGAGATCGGGACCGAGGTCTTCCTGATGCCGGCCGCCTCCCACACCGAGAAGGACGGCAGCTTCACCAACACCCAGCGGCTGCTGCAGTGGCACCACAAAGCGGTCGAGCCGGAGGGCGACTGCCGCTCGGAGCTGTGGTTCATGTACCACCTCGGGCGCCTGGTGCGGGAGAAGCTGGCGGATTCCGACGACCCCCGCGACCGGGCGATCCTCGACCTCACCTGGGACTACCCGACGGTCGGCCCGACCGAAGAGCCCGACGCCGAGGCGGTGCTGGCCGAGATCGGCGGCTTCGACGCCGAGAAAGCGCCGCTCCCCGACTACCTGCCGCTGCGCGACGACGGCTCGACCACCTGCGGCTGCTGGATCTACGCCGGCTGCTACGCGGAAGGGACGAACCAGCCGGCGCGGCGCAAGCCGGGCTCCGAGCAGAGCTGGGTGGCGCCCGAATGGGCCTGGGCCTGGCCGATGAACCGGCGCATCATCTACAACCGCGCCTCCGCCGACCCGGAGGGCAGGCCGTGGTCGGAGCGCAAGAAATACGTCTGGTGGGACCCCGACGAAGAAGAATGGACCGGGGAGGACGTCCCCGACTTCACCCCGACCAAGGCCCCCGACTACGTCCCCGACGAAGACGCGACGGCGCAGAAAGCGCTGCGCGGAGACGAGCCGTTCATCATGCAGGGCGACGGGCGGGCCTGGCTCTACACCCCCGCCGGGATCGCCGACGGTCCCTTCCCGACCCATTACGAGCCGCACGAGTCGCCCTTCCCGAACCCCCTCTACGGGCAGCGCTCCAACCCGGTGCGCGAGCGCTACGAGCGGCCCGACAACCCCTACAACCCGACGGGAGAGGAACCCGGCTCGGACGCCTACCCCTACGTCGTCACCAGCTACCGGCTGACCGAGCACCACACCGCGGGCGCGATGACCCGCACCCTGCCCTACCTGGCGGAGCTGCAGCCGGAGTTCTTCTGCGAGGTGAGTCCCGGGCTGGCGGCCGAGCGGGGGCTCGAGCACGGCGGCTGGGCGACGATCGTCACCGCCCGCACCGCGATCGAGGCGCGGGTGCTGGTGACCGAGCGGATCAAACCGCTGGAGGTGGGCGGCCGCACCCTGCACCAGGTCGGGCTTCCCTATCACTGGGGCAGCAAGGGGATCAGCACCGGCGACTCGGCCAACGACCTCTTCCCGTTCGCCCTCGACCCCAACGTCCACATCCAGGAGGTGAAGGCGGCGACCTGCGACATCCGGCCGGGGCGGCGGCCGCGCGGGCCGGAGCTGCCGCGCTACGTCGCCGACCACCTGCGCCGGGCGAGGAGCGGCGGCTGATGGCCGGGCACGTCGTCGAGACCCCGGCCTGGCCCTCGAGCTACGACGGCGAGGCGCAGCCGCGCGTCGGCTTCTTCACCGACACCTCGGTCTGCATCGGCTGCAAGGCCTGCGAGGTCGCCTGCAAGGAGTGGAACCAGGTCCCAGCCGACAACCAGGGCTTCACCGGCTCCTCCTACGACAACAGCGGCGAACTCGGCGCCGACCGCTGGCGCCACGTCGCCTTCATCGAACAGAAGCTGCCGGTCGGGGCCGAGGGGGCGGCGCCGGACTCGCTGGTCCAGGAGGCGGCGCGGCAGAACCTGGTCGCCGACGGGCTGGATCCCCACACCGACGAGGACGGCTTCCGCTGGCTGATGAGCAGCGACGTCTGCAAGCACTGCACCGAGGCCGGCTGCCTCGACGCCTGCCCGACCGGCTCGATCTTCCGCACCGAGTTCGGCACCGTGGTCGTCCAGGAGGACATCTGCAACGGCTGCGGCTACTGCGTGGTCGCCTGCCCGTTCGGGGTGCTCGACCAGCGCGAGGGCGACGGCCGGGTCTGGAAGTGCACCCTCTGCTACGACCGCCTCAAGGACGACATGGAACCGGCCTGCGCCCAGGCCTGCCCGACCGACTCGATCCAGTTCGGCGACCTCGAGGAGTTGCGCGAGCGGGCGGCGGGGCGGGTCGAGGAGCTGCACCGGCGGGGCTTCGACGACGCCCGGCTCTACGGCGACGATCCCGACGACGGGGTCGGCGGCTTCGGCGCCTTCTTCCTGCTCTTCGACGAGCCGGAGGCCTACCGGCTGCCGCCCGACCCGGTGGTGCCGACCCGGCGGGCGAAGACGGTCTGGGCCTCGGCGGCGGCCGCCGCGGGGGCGATGGCGGCCGGGATCGCCGTCGGCTTCCTGGGGGGCAGGCGATGAGCCCGCGCGAAAAGACGCTGGTGCCGCGCGAGCAGCCGACCACCTACTACGACCGGCCGATCGTCAAGCCGCCGGTCTGGAAACCGGAGATCCCCTTCTACTTCTTCTCCGGGGGGCTCGCCGGCGCCTCGGCGGTGATGGCGAGCGCGGCGACCTTCGCCGGGCGACCGGAGCTGGCGCGGCGCGCCTGGGCGGGGGCCTTCCTCGGCGTATCCGTCAGCCCGCTGCTGCTGATCAAAGACCTCGGCAGGCCGGAGCGCTTCCTCAACATGCTGCGGGTCTTCAAGCCGACCTCGCCGATGAACGTCGGCGCCTGGATCCTGACCGCGAACGGCGGCGCGACGACGCTGGCGGCGGGGCTCAACCTGCTCGACAGGCGGCGGCGGGGCGGGGCGCCGGAGCTCGTCGCGGCGGCGCTGGGGGCGCCGCTCGCCACCTACACCGCCTCGCTGGTCACCCAGACCGCGATCCCGGCCTGGTCGGAGGCGCGGCGGGAGATGCCCTTCGTCTTCGCCGCCGGCGCGACGGCCAGCGCCGCCGGCGCGGCGCTGCTCACCGTCCGCGCCGAGGAAGCGGAGCCGGCCCGGCGCCTGGGGATCGCCGCCGCCCTCGCCGAGGAGGGCACGACCGCCCTCATGCACAAGCGCCTCGGCCCGCTCGCCGAGTCCTACGAAAAGGGCGCGGCCGGTCGCTTCGGCAAGGCGGCGCGCGCCCTCACCCTCGCCGGGGCAACCGCCCTCGCCGTCGGCGACCCCGGCCTGCCGCTGCCGCTCACCGGCCGCCGCCGCAGCGCCCTCTCCGTCGCCGGCGGCGCGATGCTCCTCGCCGGCTCGGTCTGCAAGCGCTGGTCGGTCTTCAAAGCCGGCTTCCACTCGGCGGAAGACCCGAAGCAGACCGTTCGCACGCAGCGGTCGCGGCTCGAGCGCGACGGCGACGGGAAGTGAGCAGCGCCCGCATCGTCCTGCGGCCGCTCGGCAACCCGCTGCCGCTCGCCTTCTTCGCCCTCGCGGCCGGCACCTTCACGCTCAGCGCCCTGCAGCTGGGGTGGATCCCGGCGGATGAGGGTGACCAGGTGGCGCTGGTCCTCGTCGCCTTCGTCTTCCCGCTGCAGCTCCTCGCCGCGATCCTGGCCTTCCTCGCCCGCGACGGCTCGACCGGGGCCGGCCTCGGCCTCGTCGCCGGCGGCTGGCTGGTGATCGGGCTGGAGACCCTGGCCTCGCCGGCGGGCGCGACCAGCACCGCCCTCGGGGTCTTCCTCCTCGCCCTCTCCCCGCAACTCCTCGCCCCGGTCCTCTCGGCGGCGCCGACCAAGGCCCTCGCCGCCGCCGTGGTCGGCGGCACCGCCCTGCGCTTCGCCCTCACCGGGGTCTACGAGCTGACCGGGAGCGGCGGCTGGGAGGAGGTCGCCGGCATCGCCGGCCTCGCCCTCTTCGCCCTCGCCGCCTACGGCGGCCTCGCCTTCGAGCTCGCCGACGCCCGCCGGCCGGTCGAGTCCGACCCCGCCGAAGACGTAGAACGCGAGCCGGGCGTTCGGCCGCTGCTCTAGGTGGGTGTCGACTTTTGCGGCCATATGGACGCAAAAGTCGACACGCCTACTCACGCCGAGCCTCCTCGAACCCCATCGTCGCCTCGTCGCGCCGAACCACGGTCCCGCTCCAGCCGCGCAGCGGGTGGTTCTCCCTCGCCTTCAGCTCCTCGCAGACGCGCTTGGCGACGAAGTAGACGAGGACCGGGACGAAGAGGGCGAAGGCGCGGAAGAACCAGACCTGGCCTTCGTAGGGGACGAAGGAGCGGAAGTAGAGCCGGTCGGTGGCGCCGGCGGCGAAGATCGTGAAGACCCAGACGAGGAAGGCGAGGACCAGGCCGGTCCGCTTCGGGTTGTCGCGGGGGCGGTCGAGGAGGTTGTGCTCGCGGCGGCCGTCGACCAGGCGGCGGGCCAGCGCGGGCCAGGCGTAGAGCGTCGCGAAGACGAGGCCCGGGAAGAGGGCGCCGCCCCAGAAGGGGGAGGGGACGAGGGTGTAGCTGCCGACCGTGATCTCCAGCGGCGGCATCAGCCGCAGCGCCCCGATCAGCCAGCCGACGTACCAGTCCGGCTGCGCCCCGTTGGTCGAGAGGTAGGGCTCGTAGGGCCCCCACTCCCAGATCGGGTTGATCTGCGCCAGGCCGCCGAGCAGGAAGAGGACGCCGGCGACGATAAAGAAGAGGCCGACGGAGCGCAGCGCGTAGCCGGGCCAGGCCGGGGTGCCGCGGACCACCCGCTCGGAGCCTTCCTCGGGGAACTGGGTGTGGTGCTGGCGGACGATCTGGGCCAGGTGGACCGCCATCAGAGCGCCGATCGCGACCGGGATCACCAGCACGTGGAGGATCTCCAGCCGCGGCCAGAAGGCCTCGGTCCCCGGGTACTCGCCGTTCCAGACGAGGAAGGCGAGCTGGCCGCCGACCAGCGGCACCGACATTGCCACCCCGTAGGCGATCGCCAGCCCCATCCCGGAGAGCAGGTCGTCGACCAGCGAGTAGCCGAGGAAGCCCTCGAGGATCGCCAGCCCCAGCATCGTCACCCCGATCCAGTAGTTGAGCTCGCGCGGCTTGCGGTAGGCGCCGGTGAGCAGGATCCGGACCAGGTGGAGGACGATCGCGACGATGAAGACGTTCGCCGCCCAGTGGTGGGTCTGGCGGATCAGCAGGCCGGCGGGGACGTCGAAGGAGAGCTTGACCACCGACTCGTAGGCGGCGCTCATCGCCGTTCCCTGCAGCGGCAGGTAGTCGCCCTGGTAGTGGACGGTGGCGCCGCTGGGGACGTAGTAGAAGGTGAGGAAGACCCCGGTCGCGACGAGGACGACGAAGCAGTACATCGCGATCTCGCCGAGCATGAAGGTCCAGTGGTCGGGGAAGACGTAGCGCAGGGTCTTGCGCAGCGGCGAGGCGACGCCGAGGCGCTCGTCGAGGGCGGCGACGAGGCGGCGGATCACAGCGGCCTCGCGTTCGGGTCTTCGCGGATGCCGCCGTAGGAGGGGCCGACCGGTTCGTAGAAGCCGCCGGCGGCTTCGAGGCTGCCGTCCGCGGCGGCCCGCAGCGGCAGCTGCGGCAGCGGCCGGCCGGCGGGCCCGAACTCGACCGAGCCGCCGTCGGCGGGGTTGAAGGTCGAGTAGTGGCAGGGGCAGACCAGCGCCGTCCCGGGCTGGGTCGGCTCGAACTTCGGCGAGCGCAGCATCGAGACCGCGCAGCCCGCGTGGGTGCAGATCTTCGAGTAGGCGACGTAGCCGTCCGGGGCGGAGCCGGCCCGGTCCTCGGGCAGTTCCAGCTCGTCCTCCTCGAGCCGCACGACGATCACCGGCGAGCCGAGGTCCTCGAGGCTCGCGCCTTCCGGGAAGCCGGTGACGAACTCGCCGGGGGAGAGGGTGTCGAGGGAGATCGGCGCCCCTTTCTCGTCGACCAGGCGCTTGCCCTCGTTCCAGGGCGTCTCGTAGACCTTCTGCCCGATCCGCGGGCCGAGCGAGGCGAGCGGCGCCAGCGCCGCGGCCCCGAGCGCCGCCCCGACCACCGCCAGCGAGGAGAACAGCAGCCTGCGGCGGGTGACCCCGACCTTGCCCTCGACCAGGTGGTTCTGGACCTGCTGGCGTTCCCGCGGCTCGCCGAAGTCCTTGTACTCCTCGGTCGCTTTCTCCTGGATCACGACCCGCTTGCCCGCCAGGGCGGAGGCCACGCCGGCCAGGACCAGGCCGAGCCCGACGCAGAGGCCGAGCAGCTGCGTGTCCTCGGAGACGACAGCGAAGACGACGAAGCCGACGAAGGCGACCGCCGCGGCGAGCAGCAGCAGGGCGACGACCAGCTCCGCCCGCGGGTCGGAGCTTTCGTCCAGCTCCGGCGGCGGCACCACTTCCACCCCCTCGGAAGCTGGGTCGTTTCCACCCTTTTCGTTGTTATGGGAACGCAAATGCTGGAAACGACGCAGGCCGCGGAGGGCGCCGAGGGCGGCGACGAGGCGGGCGGCGATGCCTCCGCGGCTCATCGCGTCTTCCTCTCCCCGATCAGCCGGATCGCCAACAGCAGCGCCGCGCCGGCGAGCAGCCAGGCGACCATCCCCTCCGGGATCGGGCCGATGTGCCCGAGACCCCAGCCGCCCCGGTCTTCGGGGTCGTGGGTGTATTCGACGTAGCGGGCGAGGTCGTCGATTTCGCTCTCGTCGAGGTGGTCGAAGGTCGGCATCACGTAGGGGCCGACGTGGACCGCCTCGGCGACGTCGAGGGCGCCGGCGGCGCCGAGGTCCGGGACGACGGAGTCGGGGACCATCCCGCCCTGGGCGACGACCTGGTGGCAGCCGGCGCAGTTGTCGGTGAACAGTTTCTGCCCGGCGGCGAGGTCGCCCTCCTCGGGGTGGACCGCGGGGATCGGCGGCCCGCCGAGGCTGCCGACGTAGCCGACCAGGGCTTCGATCTGCTCGTCGGTGTAGGGCGAGTCGGCCCGCACCGGCTCCTCGTCGGGGCGGTCGAGCGGCATCCGCCCGGTCCGCAGGTAGAAGTCGGCCGCCTCGGCGCCGACCCCGATCAGCGACGGCCCGTGGCTCTCCACCCCGCGGGCGTCCATCCCGTGGCAGGAGGAGCAGCCCTGGACGAAGAGCCGCCGCCCTTCGGATTCCCCGGCAGTGGGTGCCGGCGCGGCGGGCGTCTCCATCGCGGCGGAAGCAATCCCCGCCGCCATCAGCGAGACCACGAGCATCACTTGCAGGGTCCGCCTCATGCCGCGCCCCTGGCCCGTTCGCGGAGGCGCTGGGCGCGCTCTTCGCGGCGGACGGCGGCCCAGCCGGCGAGGACGAGGGCGGCGATGAAGGGGAGGTCGCCCGCCCACATCGCGGTCGCGCCCGGCCCCTGTTCGGCGGCGGGGTAGCCGGAGTAGACCGCGCCCGAGGCGCTGTCGAGGGCGACGCCGACCGCCAGCATCGGCACCATCGCCGCGGTCAGCAGGCCGGCGACGCCGAAGAGCGAGAGCGGCCGCGCGGTCGGGTCGGCACCGAGCGCCGCCGACCAGAGCAGGAGCCCGGCCCCCAGGTAGGAGAGGTGCTCGAGCCCGTGCAGTGCCCCGGTGGCGTTGGCGGTATCGAAGACGGCCGGCAGGTGGGTCGCGAGGACGAAGGCGAAGTAGGCCGAAAGGGCGGCGGCCGGCTGGAGGAGCAGCGAGAGCGGCCGCCGTCGCAGCGTCGCCAGGAGGCGGCGGGCGCCGGCGGCGGGGAGGAGGTCGAGGGCGACGCGAACCGGCTCCCCCAGGACCAGGAGCGGCGGCGCCACCGCCAGCAGCAGCCCGTGCTGGACCATGTGCCACGGCAGCTGGGCCTCGGCCGCCCCGTCGAGCGGCGGCGAGAGGGCGACGCCGACGACGAGCCAGCCAGCGAGGAGGAAGGCACCGCGGCGCAGGCTCATCCCGCCCCCTCCGTTCGCCTGTTCCTTTTCGTTGCTATTCGCGGATAAGGAACAGGTGAATCTGCGGCGGCCGCTGCGCTGCTCTGCGCGCGCAGCTCGCGGGCGACGCCGACGGCGCCGACCACGCTCATGCCGCCGCCGATGAAGACGAGCCAGGGGCCGAGCGGCGCGCCCAGCGCCGTCAGCGCCAGCGAGAGCGCCAGCCAGACGGTCGCGGGGCTGCCGTCGGGGTCGGCGCCGCCGCCGGAGGTCTGCACCGAGCGCCTGCTGACCGCCAGCCCCAGCGCCAGGACGAGGATGAAGGCCGCGCCACCGCCGAGCAGCGCCGGCGCCGGCACGCCGGTGCTGAAGAAGACGATGCCGACCAGGGTGAGAACCGCCAGGAAGGAGCCCCAGAGCGCGAACGGCTGGAAGGAGGGGGACCTCACCGTTTCTCCTCCTCCTCGCGCAGGTCGAGCAGCGGGGTGTGCGAGCGGATCGGCGGCAGCGCCGCGAAGTTGTGGCGCGGCGGCGGCGAGGTCGTCGCCCACTCCAGCGTCTGCCCCTCCCAGGGGTCCGGGCCGGCCGGCGCCCCCAGCCGCAGCGAGCGCATCACGTTGACGAGGAAGGCGAGGACGCCGAGGAAGATCATGAAGGCGCCGACCGTCGCGACAGTGTTCAGCGTCGTCCAGTGGTGCAGCGGCGGGTAGTCGGCGACCCGCCGCGGCATCCCCTCGCTGCCGAGGAAGAACATCGGGATGAAGGTCGCCAGGGCGCCGAAGAAGAGCAGCAGGAAGTGTCGCCTTCGCCGAGCCGCTCGTCGAGCAGCCGTCCCGGTCACCTTCGGGAACCAGTAGTAGATCGCCGGCGAAGAGGCCGAAGACGGTGCCGCCGAAGAGCGTGTAGTGGAAGTGGGCGACGACGAAGTAGGTGTCGTGCACGTGGTAGTCGAGCGGCGGCGAGGCGACCATGATCCCGGTCAGGCCGCCGATCAGGAACAGCAGCACGAAGCCGATCGCGAACAGCATCGGCGAGGCGAAGCGGATCGCGGCCGCCGGCCATCGTCCCGAGGAAGCCGAAGTACTCGATCCCGGCCGGGACGAGCGAGGATCGTCGAGGTGAGCGAGAAGTAGCGGTTGGCGACCTGGCCGGTGGCGAACATGTGGTGAGCCCAGACGCTCATCGAGAGCGCCGAGAAGAGCAGCAGCGAGAAGACCGTCACCCGGAAGCCGAAGAAGCGGCGCCGCGAGAAGGTCGCGATCACCTCCCCGACCACGCCGACGAGGGGGAAGAAGACGACGTAGACGACCGGGTGGCCGTAGAACCAGAAGAGGTGCTGGCAGGTGACCGAGCCGCCCGGCGAGGCGGAGAAGATCGAGGCCCCGATCCGGTCGATCGGCAGGAGCGTCATCGCCGCGATCAGGACCGGGAAGCCGGTGATCACCATGAAGGAGGTGACCAGCTCGCTCCAGGTGAAGAGCCGCCATCCGCAGCAGGGTCATCCCCGGCGCCCGCAGCCGCACGATCGTCGCCAGCAGCGAAGTCGCCTGCAGGGTCGATCGCCACCGTTGCCAGGATCACCGCGATCACCCAGAAGTCGGTCCCGACCCCCGGCGTCGCCTGCGAGTCCGAGAGCGGGAAGTAGGCGGTCCAGCCGAAGGTCGCCGCGCCCTGCTGGGTGAGGAAGCCCGAGTACATGATCACCCCGCCGGCGGCGAAGAGCCAGTAGCCGGCGAGCGCCAGGCGCGGCCAGAGGATGCGCGCCGCCCCGAGCTGCAGCGGCACGAAGTAGAGGCCGACCCCGAGCACCACCGGGAACGGCGAAGAGGTAGAACATCGTCGAGCCGTGGATCGTGAAGAGCTCGTTGTAGGTGTGCTCGGAGAGGAACTGCAGCCCCGGCTTCGCCAGCTCCGAGCGCATCAGTCAGCGCCAGCGAGCCGCCGAGCAGGAAGTAGACGAAGGCGGTGACCGAGGTCGATCAGCCCGATCCGCTTGTGGTCGGTGCTGGAGAGGACCTCGAGCAGGGTGCCGCGGCGGCGCGAGCCGACCGGCGGGGGCAGCGGCACCACCGCCGGTCGCGGCGAGGTAGTGCTCACGCGGAGCCTCCCTGCCGAGCGGCCCAGCGTTCGAACCGCGCCTTCGGCATCACCAGGACGTTGAAGATCATGTTCGAGTGTTCGAGCCCGCAGAACTCGGCGCACTCGCCGCCGCCGGGGCTGGTGACGACGTCGCCGAAGACCATCTCCCATTCGTTGACGAACCCGGGGAAGACGTCGCGCTTGAAGCGCTGTTCGGGGATCCAGAAGGAGTGGATGACGTCGAGCGATTCGGCGGCGAACTCGATTGGGGTGTCGACCGGGACCCGCAGAACCGGGACGTGCTCCTTCGTCCCCTGTTCGACGATGCCCAGCCGCGGATATTCGAAGCGCCAGTTCCAGCGCGCCGCCGTCACCTCGATCTTCACCGGCGGGCCGCTTGCCTGCTCGTCGGCCTTGCCGGGCATGCGGCTGAAGGTGAGGGCGACGAGAGAGGCGGCGACGCAGGCGAGGCCGACCGCATAGCCGACCTCCAGCGGCGTGCTCTCGTCCTTGCCCCGCGGGATCTCCCGCGAGCGCGAGCGGTAGCGGAGGCCGAGGAAGACGACCAGCCCGAGGACGACCAGGAAGACGGCGAGGGCGATCGGCCAGTAGACGTTCCAGACGTCGAAGAACTGGTTGCGGGTGTCGACGGGCTTCATTCGGTGGGGGACGTGTGGGTGAGGCCCCGGGGGTGGGGGTCGGCGGACAACTGCGGGGAGGGCCCGGCGACCCCCACCCCCGGGGCCTCGAGACGGGCTTCTGGCTCGGCCCGTCGGCCCTTGGTGGAGAGGGCCAGGCCGAGGGTGGCGCCCCAGGTGCCCATGCCGACGAACCAGGCCCAGCTGGGGAGGGAGCGGTAGAGGTCGTTGCTCGCCTGGAGCCAGTTGCAGAGGAGGTTGACCAGGAGGATCTCCACCGCCAGGCCCCACGCCGCTCCCAGGAGGGCGGCGGCCCCAGGGCCGGGCTGCCATCCGAGGGCGTAGACGATCAAGGCGATCCCGATCGAGCCGGCGAGGAGCGAGACGACCGCGATCAGGAGGAGGCCGAAGGCGACGGGGCCGATCGCGAGGCTGCCATGGAAAGCGCCTTGCCCGAGGACGAGGGCCGCGGCGGCGGTCGACGGGGTCCAGGTCGAGGAGTGGATGCCGGGGTCGGCCGTCGGCACGGCGGCGATCTCGGCGATCAGCGCCAGGGCGAGGACGAGCGAGCCGGCTGCGGCAAGGGAGCAGCTAACCGCTGCCAGTGCCTTGCTGGCCGGGCGGCCACTCGCTTTCCGCATGAGGTGGAGCTACCCCGCACTCCTGCGGAAAAACGGAAGCCGTGCAGCCGCTGTCGCCCTCGTAAGCACGCTGACAAGAACAGGATCGTCCTTCGATCCGGGGGTAGCCGGGCGGAACCAGGAATCCGACAGAGGGGAGTTGTCATGCGGTTCACCACCCGATTTGCGGCCCTTGCCGTGAGTGCGGTCCTCGTTCTCGTCCTCGCAGCCGCCGCCGTCGCCGTCAAGAAGCCGATCCAGCGGGTCAAAAGGTCGGATGCCGCCGCGACCAAGCTTGCCAAGTCGATCGTCCAGGGAAAGCCGAGCACCGTCGTCAACTCGAAGTTCGTGACGATCCCGCCGGGCGGCCAGCCGGTGGCGATCGGCCAGAGCCCGCTAGCCGGCTTCCCGCGCAAGGGCGGCTCCTTCGCGATCCTCTCGACCGGCTGCGCGCTCTTCGCCGACCGCCCCAACAACTCGGACTCGACGGGTTGCAAGAGCGGCGGCGTCAAGACCCGGGGCGCCCGCGACGTGATCGTCTGGCGCATCCGCTTCCGCGCCCCGAAGGGGACGAACTGCCTCTCCTTCCGCTTCAAGTTCCTCTCCGAGGAGTACCCGGAGTGGGTCGGGACGGAATACAGCGACGCCTTCATCGCCGAAGTCGGCCACGCGCCGACCTGGGACGCTTCCGGCAACCAGGACCCGACGATCACCGCGCCGGACGACTTCGCGACGACCCGTGACGGCAAGCTGATCAGCATCAACAGCACCGGGGTCGCCCGCGTCTCCCGCGCCGCGGCAAAGGGCACGACCTACGACGCCGCGACCGGGAAGCTGCGGGCCTCCACGCGGGTGAAGCCAGGGAAGCACCTCCTTTACCTGACCCTCTTCGACCAGGGGGACCGGCAGTACGACTCGGCGGTGTTCATCGACCGGCTCCTCGTCCGCCACAACTCGAACTGCCGCTCGGGGGTGGTCGGAAGCAAGTAGCGGCGCGGCGCCGGCACCGCGAAGATAGGCGGGTGGCGAGAGAACCGCAGCCCCCGCAGGAGAGGCCGGGCCTGGTCCCGGCCTCTTCGCTGTACCGGGAGGTCGAGCGCGACGGCGAGCGCGACGTCGTCGCCGTCGAGGAGCCGCTGGAGATCCGCGTCGACGGCGAGCCGCTGAGCGTGACGATGCGGACGCCGGGGCACGACGAGGAGCTGGCGCTCGGCTTCCTCTACGGCGAGGGGCTGATCGACGGCCCCCGCGAGGTGGGGTTGAGCGAGGACCTGGCCGCCAACGCCGTCGAGGTCGCCGGGCCGCTGCGGCGCGACCCCGGCCGCCGCCGCTTCTACACGACCTCCTCCTGCGGGGTCTGCGGCAAGGGGGCGCTGGAGGAGGTGGCGGTGGCGAGCGCGCCGCTGCCCGGCGGGCCGCGGGTCGAGCGGGCGCTGCTCGCCGACCTGCCGGAGCGGCTGCGCCAGCCCGGCTTCGAGCGCACCGGCGGCCTCCACGCGACCGGGCTCTTCGACCCGGCGGGGGAGCTGCTGCTCGCCCGCGAGGACGTCGGCCGCCACAACGCGATGGACAAGGTCGTCGGGTCGGCACTGCGGGAGGGGTGGCTGCCGCTGCACGGCCGCCTCCTCTGCGTCAGCGGCCGCCTCTCCTTCGAGCTCGTGCAGAAGGCGGCTGTCGCCGGCTGTCCCGTGCTGGTCGGCGTCGGCGCCCCCAGCTCGCTGGCGATCGAGCTCGCCGCCGACCGCGGCATCACCCTCTGCGGCTTCGCCCGCCGGGGCAAGGTCAACGTCTACGCCGGCTCCGAGCGGGTCGCCTGAATGTCGGGTCGCTACCGAGAGCACCTCCAGGCCGTCGTCGCCAGCAGCGCCGCCCCCTACGGCTACACGCTGACGATCTGGACCTCGGGAGCGGTGACCACCCACGCCCAAGGAATCCCCACCGCGGCGGAAGCGCTGCTGTTCCTCGTCGGCGCAGTCACCGGCTTTGCCTGCGTAGGTGCGCTGGCCCATGGCAGCGCGACGCGGATCCTGCGCGTCCAGTCGGAGTCGACCGTGCGCCTCTGGGGCGGATTCCACCTTCCGTCGGTGGGCCTCGCGATCGCCTGCTCGAGCCTCGTCGCGGCCGTCGTCGACGGGGCGCTGACCTGGCTTTTCGTCGGCCTCGTCGCCACCAGCGTCTACCTGCTCGTCATCGCGGCGCAGTTCACCCTCGCCGACTCCAAACGCCGCTGATCCCACGCCCAAGGCGGCCCCGTCTCGTTGCTGCCCTCCTGCCGCCGCCATCCCGGCGGCAGTTCTCAGGGCTGAATTGGCTCCCGGACCGCCCCAGGCTTGCGCCCGGGAGCCATATCTCTCATCCCTTAGTTAAAGCACCTGGGTCCGGTGGCTCAGGACCCCTTCCCAACAGACACGGTGGGGGCAATCCTCTGCGTCGAGATCTGCATATCGCTCACCTCCTCTCGTCAGAGTGCCAAGGTGGAGAGGATTACATTGGTGGAGGACGCTCCACTAACAAGGTGTCTAATTTCACTTCCCAAACCCTCATCAAGGGATTAGGATCAAGCACTCAAGACTTCGAAAGGAAACCCGTGGTAACCAAAGCTGAGCGGCGGCAGGCAACCCAAAACCGACTGAAGGCGATGCAGCACCCCCTTCGCGCCGAGGCCTTCAGGCTGATTCGCGATCGGGGGCCGATCAGTCCGGCTGAAGTCGCGCGGGAGCTCGAAGCCGATGTGCCGACGGTCAGCTACCACGTCCGCAAGCTGGCCGAGTACGACTGCGTGGAAGAAGTCGAAAACCGACCCGTCCGCGGTGTCGTCGAGCACTTCTACCGGGCAACCGCGCAGCAGCGGCTCGACCTCGAGGAATGGGTCGAGCTTGCGCAGAACGATCCCGAAGTAGCAGAGGTACTGACCGACGAATTCATGCAGAACATCGTTGACGACTTCACCGCATCACGCCGTGCTTCGATTGTGGGTAGAGACGAGAAATTCGCGATCACCCGCCACCCCCTTCTACTCGACGACGAGGGTCTCGACGAGGCTCTCGAGGCGGCCCTGGCCTACGAAGCGAAGATTTCGGAGATCGCGGCCCGCAGCGCTGGGCGGCTCGCGGCGGACGATCCTGGAATTCCGGTCTCCTCCTCGATCGTTCTCTTCAAGATGCCGCCGCGACGACGGAACGACTTGCGCTAGAGGGCGTCCGCTTCTGGAGGGGCATGGCGATCTGCACGCCCCGCGATGTGGATGACTTTGCTGTCTCGGTCTTCGTCGACGGAAGTCTCGAGAATCACCTGCCAGTTCTCCTCGCGCTGACCAAGTGCGGCGAGGGGGTGTAGGCCGGCACCCCTCAATGCCATATCCACCTGCTCAGGGGTCCAGTGTCGCTGCCGGTGGACATTTGACTCGACGCGCTGTCCAGATAAACGCGCCTCATATATGCCCCCCTGCTCCACGGTCTGGCTGAGTCCATCCCAGTCCCAACCCCGGGCGCTCATCTCCTCGGACCGTCCCGAGGCAAAGCTCTCGCGGAACCAGAGCAGGGTGTTGGCGTCGAAGACGACCAGGCCCCCGGGGCTGAGGTTGCGCCGAATGCCGGCGAAGGCGCGCTCGAGGTCGCCGTCCTCGGTCAGGTAGTTGACGACCTCGTTGAGGAGGAGGACGAGCTGGAAGTTCTCGCCGTCGGGATGTTCGGGAGAGGGGGAGATCGGCCCCAGCTCCCGCGCGTCGGCTTGGATCAGCTGCACCCGATCGCCGAATTTCTCCTCCGCCTTGGCGAGCATGCCGGCGGAGCCGTCGCAGCCGACGACCTGCCAGCCGCGGTCGAGGAGGGGGTCGAAGGCGCGGCCGGTGCCGCAGCCGATGTCGAGCGCCCAGCCCCCCTTCAGCCCGTGCTTCTCGAGCTCGGGCAGCAGGACTTCCCCCAGCCACATCTCGTAGTCGTTGGCTGAGGTGAACTCGTCGTAGACCGGCGCTAGCTGGTCATATGCCTCTTGCGCCGATTCCCGGTCGGCCATGGCGGGGACAATAGTCGAGCCGCTGGTCGAGCAGTACTAGCCCTCGACGGTCGCCGGCCGTGCGCCGGCCGGGCAGATCTCGAGCCCGTCGGCGAGGGCGAAGAAGGCGATGGCGAAGGGGCTGGCGGCGGTCGCCTCGCGCAGGCGCGCCCAGTCGACCTGCTCGCGCAGGCTGCGCGTGATCAGGATCAGGTCGCCGTAGTCGGCGCTGTGCTCGTCGAGCGCCATCAGCTTGGTGATCAGGATGTCGGTCAGGTTCATCACCCGCATCTGCATCGCCATCACGCTCAGCTCCTCGCCCCGGGCGATCACCTCGTCGTCGATCCGCATCCCCGACGGTTCGAAGATGATGTCGACGAGGATCTCGCCGTCGTGGGCCTTCAGCAGCCACTGCTCGGGCGGCGACTCAGGTCGCATCCCCGCCTCGGCCAGCGCCTCCTGGGCGCGCTCGGCGTCTTCGGGCTTGACCATCAGGTCGATGTCGTTGCTCGACGGCGGCCCGCCGCGGGCCCAGCAGCCGAGCCCGCCGCCGAGCACGAACGGGATGCCCTGCTCCTGCAGGGCGGCAGCCGCCCGCTTCAGGCTCTCGGTCAGCTCGTCGGCGACCTCGCTCTTGCCCAGGTTCTCGGCCATGCCCCTCTTCGCTGCCCCGTCCACGAGCCCGATAAACGCCCGCCGAGGCGGGTAGGGAAGCGGAGTGACGTCATCTTCCGCTTCCCGGCGGCTGCGGGTCGCCGCCACCGGAGACATCCACTGCCGCGACTCCAACCGGGAGTCGATCGTCTCCGCCTT
This sequence comes from uncultured Actinomycetes bacterium, assembly GCA_963779815.1. Lineage (GTDB taxonomy): Bacteria > Actinomycetota > Thermoleophilia > Solirubrobacterales > 70-9 > VAYN01. Next base: position 1,539,184 of record CAVZZR010000001.1, read on the forward strand.
CGCCGGGCTGGGGGATGACGTCGACCTCGTCGTCGTCGCCGGGGACCTGACCAGCCACGGGCGGCTCGAGGAGGCGGAAATCCTCTGCGAGGCCGCCGCGGCGACCGCCGCGCCGGTCTACGCCGTGCTCGGCAACCACGACTGGCACGCCGACGAAGCCGAGGCGATCCTGCGACGGCTGGAGGAGGGGGACGTCCAGATGCTCGATCGCCGCGCCGCCGTCTGCCAGGTCGGCGAGCTCGAGGTCGGGATCGTCGGCGTCAAGGGCTTCGTCGGCGGCTTCGCGCCGCGCCACCTGCCCGACTTCGGCGAGCCCTCGCTGCGGGCGGTTTACGCCGAGGCGACCGCCGAAGTCGAAGCGCTCGACGAGGGGCTGCGCGAGGTCGCCACCTGCCCGGTCCGGATCGTCCTCCTCCACTACTCGCCGGCCGAAGAAACGCTGGAGGGGGAGCCGCGCGAGATCTGGGTCTTCCTCGGCTCCGACCGGCTGGCGGCGCCGATCCTCGAGCACGGCCCCGACCTCGTCCTCCACGGCCACGCCCACGCCGGCTCCCCGGACGGCCTGATCGGCGAGACCCCGGTCCACAACGTCTCCCAGCCGGTGCTCGGGACCGATTTCAGGATCTTCGAGCTCGACGCCGGCCGCGCCCACAGCCCGATCCCGTAGCCGATTTTCGCCCCACCGGGGTGTGTCGAAAGTCGGCTCCGTTACTTCGGTTCCAGTCCGATCAGGTCGTAGTAGCCGATCAGGTAGAGGCGCTTGCCGTCGGAGACCATCGGCGTGTAGCCGGCCTGCTCGAGGTGGAAGGTGCGCTTGTGGGTGCGGACGTCGAAGCCGCTCGTCTCCTGCGTCTTGAAGCTCGAGGTGTAGACGGTGTGGCCGATGACGATCGCGGTGCCGGGGATCGGGCCGCCGATGTCCTTCTGCCAGCGCGGCTTGCCGGTGCGGGCGTCGAGGGCGAAGAAGCGGCCGTTTTCGGCGCCGATGTAGACGGTCGGCGGGGTGCCGGGGACCTGGGCGACGGCGGGGGAGCCGTAGACGTAGTCGCCGGTCTCGAAGTGCCACTCGACCTTGCCGGTCTTCTCGTCGAAGGCGTAGACGGTGCCGTCGTCGCGGGCGGCGTAGACGCGGCCGAAGGCGACGGCGGGGGAGGAGAAGAAGCCGCCGCGGCCGTAGGGCGGCACCTTGCTCGTGTTGCTGCGCCAGACGAGCTTGCCGGTGTCAGCGTCGAGCGCGAACATGCTGCTCTGGTAGTCGGCGAAGAAGACCTTGTCTTCGTCGTAGCTGGGGCTGGCTTTGATCGCGCCGGGCGCGTTGAAGCTCCAGCGCGTCTTGCCGTCCGAGGCGTCCAGCGCCAGCAGGTTGGTGGTGTCGGTGCCGAGATAGAGCGTCCCGTCGACCGCCAGCGGTGAGGATTCGAGGTGGGCGGGGAGCTTCCGCACCCACAGCTTCTTCCCGGTCTTGGCGTCGCCGGCGGCGAGGTGGCCGGTGAGGAAAGCGCCATAGACGGCGCCGCGGTAGTAAACCGGCGCGGTGACGAAGTTCGGCTTCCCCCTGTCGCTGGGCCGGATATTTATTTCCCAGAGCACCTTGCGGTCGCTCAGCCGCACCGCTTTCCCGTTCCCGTACTTGTTGATCACATAGGCGACCCCGCCATGGATCGCCGGCGGAAACTCGATCAGCGCATGCGTGTTGATCGACCAGGCCTGCTTCAGCGGCGGATCCAGAGCCTTCTCCTGGGCGGGCAGGTAGTGGGTCCGAGCGGGAACCCGGCCAAAGAGCGGCCAATCGACGTAGGAGCTTCCGGTAGCGGCCGAGCCGCGGGTGCCCGAAGCGGAGCCACTATCCGAGCCCCCACAGCCGACCAAAGCAAGAGCGACCGCCAACGCGGCGATCAAGATTTTCAGTGTCGACTTTGTGGCCCTATAGGACACAAACTCGACACGACCGGATTTCGAGGAGCGCATCCGTCTTCTGATCGGCAGTCCGGCGCGACGCTTTAAGCGGCGGACGGGAATCGAACCCGCGTCATCAGCTTGGAAGGCTGAGGCTCTACCGTTGAGCTACCGCCGCACGCCCAGGCAGGGTAGCCGCCTTCCTGCCGATCCGTCAGAATGAAAGACCCCACGGGGAGTGGCGCAGTCTGGTAGCGCACTCGGCTGGGGGCCGAGCGGTCGCAGGTTCAAATCCTGTCTCCCCGATTCATGGCGCAGGCGTGTCGATTTTCGCTCTGCTCGTTCGTCGCCTAGGCAAACGCAATCTCTACGCGAGGAGAACGACATGAGTGTCACCTACACCTTCGACGTCTTTTCCAGCCTCGACGGTTACGGCGGAGCCAGCGCCGATTGGAGCGGCTATTGGGGCAAGCAGGGACCCGAGTTGCTGGACCACCGCCTCGCTCTTTACGGCGAGGAGCAGCGGATGGTCTTCGGAGCTAACACGTACCGGCTGTTTGCGCGGATGCTTGCCGCGAGCACCGAGGAGTCCGAGGTTCGCGATCCGTGGGTCAGCCGGATGAGGAGCCTGCCGGCGACGGTGGTCTCGACGACGCTGGAGGACCCGCTCGACTGGCCGGACGCGACGCTGGTGAGCGGCGATGCCGTCGACATCGTCGCCCGGCTCAAGGAGGAGTCCGAGGTGCCGTTGCGCTCGCACGGCAGCCTGTCGATGAACCGGGCGCTGATGGCCGCCGGTCTGGTGGACCGCGTGCAGGTCAGCATCTTTCCGGTGATCACCGGTCAGACCGGAGTGGACCCGATCTTCCAGGGTGCGGCTGACTTCGATCTGGAGCTGCTCGAGCAGCGGACGCTCGACGGTCGCATCCAAGAGCTCACCTACCGGCCCAGCCTGCATTAACCAGGCTGGGCTTTCGTCAGGCTGTGGATGATCGAGTTGATCTCCTCGAAGAGGAGATGGGTGGCCGAGGCGTGGAGGAAGGCCGGGTCGCCGCCGTCGTTTGCCCAGCGCAGGCGGTCGAGCATCCGCCGGCAGAGGAAGGGCCAGTCGTCGAGATCGTCGGGAACGGGCCAGAGGACGTCTCGGAAGCGGCCGGTCGGCGACGGGTATCTGCTGTAGCGCAGGCGATGGGTGGGGGAAAGGTGGCCGCTGCCGACTCTCTGGCGTAGAGATTTGTTCAGCTCGGAGTTGACGAGCTTGCTCTCGATCAGCAGGCGCTGGCCGTGGAAGCCCGACTGCTCGGCGTGGATGGCGCGAACGAGTGGGAGGGCGAACTCGCGGACGAAGACCTCCGGAGTGGTGTCCTGAAGGGGTTTGCTCGTCTCGATCGGCGCGTCGGGATGACCTTCGTCGACGATCACGCCGCGCACCCAGAGCAGCCGCGAGCGCTTGCTGCGCCTGAAGGTGTCCGAGAAGAGCTTGCGGCCGACCGCGACGGCGTCGGTCACCGAGGCGAACTGAAGGCAGACGGCGTCGGACTGGACGCCGCCGCTGACCGCATGCCCATCCGGCAGAGCCTCGAGCCCTTCCCGCACCAGCTCGCCGAGCAGGCGGTAGCCGTTGAGGGCAGCCCGCGGCCCGCCGCGGTGGTACCGCGCCTTCATCCCCAGCATGTCGACGTAGAGAAGCGGCATGCGCCTGAGTGTTGCGAGGCGGGCGGCGGCTCAGCCCGTCAGCTGAGCTCTTGCGCCAGCTCGACGATGATCCCCGCCGGCCCGCGGACGTAGCAGAGGCGGTAAACGTCCTTGTAATCCACGACCTCGCCGACCAGCTCGGTGCCGCGGGCGCGAAGGCCGGCGACGGTGGCGTCGAGGTCGTCGACCAGGAAGGCGAGGTGGCGGATGCCGGGCGCGTTGGAGGGGGCCGGCTGGTCGTCGCCCTGGTACGGCGGCGAGTGGAACTTCACCAGCTCGATTTCCCCGTGGCCGTCGGCGGTCCGCAGCATCGCCATCTCCGCCTTCACGTCCTCGAGGCCGATGATGCGGCCGGCCCACTCGCCTTCGACGGTGCCTTCGCCCCGCGGTTCGAGGCCGAGGGCGCTGAAGAACTCGATCGCCTCGGCGAGGTCGTCGACGATGATGCCCACGTGTTCCAGGCGCTGGATTCCCATGCGCCCGATCGTAGGGGATGGTTTCGGATGGCGTTTGCGGGCGTATGCTCCGGGGGTGCCCGTGGACGCGCCTGGGCGCCGCCCAGCTCGGAGGCGACTGCCGGATCGGCTGCGATGGCTGATTCAACTCGGCAGCCTGCCTTCCGACGACGCGGAGACGCGGCTGCGCAAGTCGGTGCTCGTCCTCTCCTCGAGCCTGATGGCGACCCTCTCGTTCGCCTGGGTCGGAACCTACGCCGCCCTCGGGCTGTGGCTCTCGGCCGCGATCCCTCTCGCCTACCAGCTGGCGACCGCGGCGAGCCTGTGGACCTTCGCCCGCACCCGTCGCTTCCAGCTGTTCCGGGTCAGCCAGCTGCTGATGAGCCTGCTGCTGCCGTTCGCCCTGCAGTGGAGCCTGGGGGGATTCGCGGCCTCCTCGGCGGTGGCGCTCTGGGCCTTCACCTGCCCGATCGGCGCCCTGCTCTTCGTCGGCGCCCGGCAGGCGGTGCCGTGGTTCCTCGCCTTCGCGGCGCTGGTGGCCTTCTCCGGCGCGATCGACCCCGCGCTCTCGGCCGGGGCGGCGGAGATCCCGCGCGGCGTCGTCGTCTCCTTCTTCGTCCTCAACGTCCTCGGCGTCTGCACCACCGCCTACGTGCTGCTGCAGTACTTCGTCCGGGCGCGCGAGCTGGCGCTGGCGGAACTCGGGGTCGAGAGGGAGAAATCCGAGCGGCTGCTGCTCAACGTCCTCCCGGACTCGGTCGCCGACCGCCTCAAGGAGTCCGACCGGGTGATCGCCGACGGCTTCGACTCGGCGACGGTCCTGTTCGCCGACCTGGTCGGGTTCACGCCGCTCGCCCAGACGCTGACGCCGGCGGACACCGTCGCCCTGCTCGACCGCATCTTCGCCGCCTGGGACGCGCTCGCCGAGCGGCACGGGGTCGAGAAGATCAAGACGATCGGGGACGCCTACATGGTCGCCGGCGGCCTGCCTGCCCCGCGTCGTGACCACGCCGAGGCGATCGCCGACCTCGCCCTCGCGATGGGCCCTGCGGTGCAGAGGTGCGCGGGGGAGAGCGGCGTCCCGCTGGAGCTGCGAGTCGGCATCGACACCGGCCCGGTCGTGGCCGGGGTGATCGGCCGGGCGAAGTTCAGCTACGACCTCTGGGGAGACACCGTGAACACCGCGAGCCGGATGGAGTCGCACGGGCTGCCGGGGGAGATCCAGGTCACCGAGCGCGCCTTCGAGCGGCTGCGCGAGCGCTACCTCCTGCGGCGGCGGGGGTCGATCGAGGTCAAGGGCAAGGGCCCGATGACTACTTATCTGCTGCTCGGGCGGCAGGGCTGAACCCCCGGCCGATATCGGCCACGTTCCGCTAGCGCTCCGGGACCTCGACGCGGTCGCCCTCGCCGATCTCGCGGATGACGCGGGCGGGGTTGCCGTAGGCGACGACGCCGGCGGGCAGGTCCTTGGTGACGAGGGCGCCGGCGCCGACGACGGTGTTCTCGCCGATCGTGACGCCGGGGAGGACGATCGCGCCGGCGCCGAGCCAGACGCCGTCGGCGATCGTCACCGGCAGCGCCCGTTCCCAGGCGGCGCGGCGCGCCGCGGGGTCGATCGGGTGGGTCGCCGTGATCAGCTGCACGCCGGAGGCGATCAGGACCTCGTCGCCGATCGTGATCGCGGCACCGTCGAGCATCGTGCAGTTGAAGTTGACGAAGGTGCGGGCGCCGATCGTGATCCCGTCCCCGTAGTCGCAGTAGAAGGGCGGCCGGATGAAGGTCTCCTCGCCGATCCCGGCCAGCAGCTCGGCCAGCGCCGCCTCGCGCTCCGCGGCGCGCTCGTAGGGGATCGCGTTGAGCGCGCCGACCAGCGCCTGGCGCTGGTCGAGCTCGCGTATCAGCTCCGGATCGTCCCCGGGGTAGAGCTCGCCCGCCCGCATCCGCTCCTTCGCAGCCCGCATCGGCCGCAGGCTACCTTTCAGCCGCCGGACTCGATGCCGGCCACCGCGCCGGCGACCTCGACGACTACGTCGCCGGCCGCCTGTTTCTGGCCCGACGCGGTACGGCTCCATCCCGCCGCCCGGGCCTCCGCAGGCGAGCGCTACGGCACCTCCCCTTGAATACTTAAGATCCAGCCGGTGAAGACGGGGGGAGAGGGGAGATGGCGCCGCCTACCGGCTGCCGTTGCGATGACGGGATGCCTGATCGCGGCAGTGGCGGGCGCGGGCGCCTCCGGTGCGGCGTCGACCAAACCGCAGACGCTGCAGGCGGTCTTCGCCTCCTTCCCGGACTACCTCGACCCGCAGCTCGCCTACACGGCCGAAGGGTGGAACGCGATGCGGGACGTCTACGTGCCGCTCTTGACCTTTCGCCACGCCGAGGGAAGGGCCGGCACCGAAGTCGTCCCCGGCCTGGCGCGGAGCCTGCCCGAAGTAAGCGACGGCGGCCGCACCTACACGCTCTTCCTGCGCCCTGGGCTGCGCTACTCCGACGGGTCGCCGGTCCGTGCCTCCGACTTCGAGTACACCGTCGAACGGTCGGTGAGGCTCTACTCGGGCGGGTCGATCTTCTACACGGCGGCGATTGCCGGGGGTCGAAGATTCGAAGCGACCAAGAAGGGCGGTATCGCCGGCATCGCCGGCAACGACGCGACGGGCAAGATCGTCATCCACCTCGTCAGGCCGAACAGCTACTTCCCCGATCTACTCGCCCTGCCGTTCGCGGCCTTGGTGCCCCGCGGCACGCCGACGCGGGACCTCTCCTTCGATCCGCCGCCCGCCACCGGCCCGTACGAGATCGTCGACTCCGACCGCCGTGGCTGGAGCTATGCGCGGAACCCGGCCTGGGGGGCGGGCGACGGCGCGGCGATGCCGGAGATCCCCGGCGGGTCCATCGACCGGATCGAGGTCGAGGTGGTCCGCAATCCCGAAGAGGAGGTCCGGCGCGTGCTCTCCGGCAAAGCGGACTGGATGCAGAACCCGCCGCCGGCCCGGCGGACGGTGGAGCTCCGCCGGCGCTTCGAGGGAACCCGGCTACGGGTCGATCGCCTCCCCAGCACCTACTACTTCTGGATGAACACGAGGCGCCCCCCGTTCAACGACCTCCGCATCCGCCGGGCCGCCAACTTCGCCGTCAGCCCACGGGCGCTGTCGCGCGTCTACGGCGGGCAGCTCGCCCCGACCCACCAGATTCTGCCGCCGGAACTGCCAGGCTTCAAGCGGTTCAACCTCTACCCCTACGACCTGCGCAAGGCGCGGCGCCTGGTCGCCGCGGCCCGTCCCCGCGACCGCAGGATCACGGTCTGGACCGACTTCGAATCGCCCAACCTCGAGGCCGGCGCCTACTTCGCCGGTCAGCTGCGGAAGATCGGGTTTCGCGTGAAGCTGGAAGTTCGCAACGCCGACAACTACTTCACCGTGATCGGCAGCCGCCGGACGCCGAACCTCGACGCCGGCTTCAGCGACTGGTTCATGGACTTTCCCCACCCGGATGACTTCTTCCAGCCACTGCTCTTCGGCGGTTCCATCCTTCCCTTCTACAACGGCAACTTCGCCAAGATCGCCGTCCGGAGGCTGGACGCGAAGATCCAGGCGCTGAACCGGCAGCCGTTGGGGCCGGCGACCGAACAGGCCTACGCCTCCCTCGACCGCAGCTACATGAAGCTGGCGCCCTGGGTTCCCTACGGCACCCGCCTCCTCACCACCTTCGTCTCCCGCGCGGTCGACTTCGACAGGGTCCTCTTCAACCCGGTCTTCGGCGCCGAGCTGACCAGCTTCCAATTCAAGAGCGGCTAGACGGGTAGGGGAAACCCGTGGCCGCGATCGGCACCGGGGAACTGTTGAAGGACCGCTACCGGCTCGAGCGCACGCTCGGGCGCGGCGGCATGGCCGCGGTCTGGCTGGGGGAGGACGAGGTGCTGGAGCGACCGGTGGCGGTGAAGGTGCTCTCCGACACGATCGCCGGCGACCCCGGGTTCGTGGCGAGGTTCCGGCGCGAGGCGCAGACGGCGGCCGGGCTCTCGCATCCGAACCTGGTCGGCGTCTACGACTTCTCCGAAGAGGGGGAACGGCCCTACCTGGTGATGCAGTTCGTGCCCGGCGAGAACCTGGCGGCGCGGCTGGAGCGCGGGGTGGCGGTGGACCGGGAGCGGCTGGCGCGGGAACTGCTCGACGCGGTCGCCCACATCCACGGGGCGGGGATCCTGCATCGCGACATCAAGCCCGGCAACATCGTCGTCGAACCGGACGGGACGGCGAAGATGATCGACTTCGGCATCGCCCAGCCGCGCGACGCGACGGCGCTGACGAAACCGGGCTTGATCCTCGGCACCGAGCGCTTCGCGGCGCCGGAGGTGATGGAGGGGAGGGCGGCGACCGAGCAGTCGGACCTCTACTCCTGCGGCGTCGTCCTGCGGGTCTGCGGCGGATCGTCTTCCCCTGGGCTCGAGAACATGATCGACCGGCTGACCGAGCGGGACCCGCGCGACCGCCCGGCCTCGGCCCGCCAGGCGCTGGCGCAGCTCGACCGCCCCCAGCCGATCGTCGAACAGCCGACGCGTGCGTATCCGGTGGAACGCCCGGTGGAACGCCGTAGCCGCTTCGGGGCGGTCGCCGCTCTGGCCGCTTTCCTGGTTGCCCTGGCGGTGGTCGCCTTTGTCGCTCTCGGCGGCGACGAGGGCAAGCCCGAGCGCAGCGGCAAGCAGGCAAAGGCGACGAAGCCGAAACGCGAGCAGGCGAAGTCCCGCGAGCCCGAAACCGAACCCGAGGCGACGACCGCGGCGGCAACCGTGCCGGCGCCGGAAGGCGGCGATCCGGCCGCGGGCAGCGCCCTCAACGAAGAGGGCTACGAACTGATCCAGGCGGGCGAATACGAGGCGGCCGTCCCCGTCCTCGAAGAAGCCGTCGGCTCGTTCCCGGAAGGGAGCGAAGAACTCTCCTACGCCTATGCGCTCTTCAACCTCGGCAACGCGCTGCGACTGAGCGGACGCCCGGACGAGGCGGTCCCGGTCCTCGAACGCCGCCTCGAAATCCCCAACCAGACCGGGACCGTGGAAGAAGAGCTGGAAGCCGCGCGAGCGGAAGCAGGATGAGGGCGATTGTCGCGCGGCCCGGGGCGCATCTGCCCTATCGGTGTCCGCATCGGTATGCGAACATATGTTCGTGTCCACTCTGGCGAAGAACCAGCCCCCTGAAATCGGTTCTTGCCTACGGCAGCCTGGATCAACGCGTACCGGAAGAAGGCCGGTTAGGCGTTTTTCAGGGTCATCTTTGTGCCCACCTCTATGGACGCGGGGGCGGGAGGCAAATTCCCTTCCGTAGATGCCGCGGCGGGAAGAACCACAGGTCGGTCTCGCCAAGGCGATTCGGCAGCTGCGCCGGGAGGGGCAGCTGAGCCAGGAAGCGCTGGGCCTGATCGCCGGCATCCACCCGACCTGGATCTCGCACATCGAGTCCGGCCGCGTCAACCCGACCTGGGGCAACGTCCGCCGGATCGCCGGCGGCCTGCGGGTGGCGCTGCCCGAGCTCGCCGCCCTGGCCGAGGATCTCGAGGCCAAATACCGGAACCGCCCCCCGGCCCGAAGGCGGCGGGGGGCGGTAGAAAACATCCTTGGGGTGGCTGTGCCCAACTCTATACCCCGCCGTTCCGCGATCGCCCGCGCCTCCGATGAATTCGCCGAGTCCGCGAAAACGGTCCCTCAAGGGCCATTTTCGCGGACTCGGCGAGACGGCATCCGCGACCCCGCTGAGCAGAATTAGTCAAAAGATTTGACGCGCGCAGGTGTTGCGGTTATGCTGCCGCCGCGCTTGAGCAATCAGGGAAGTCGCTCAAGGAGCAGGGAACGACATAGCTAGCACCCGTGCCTTAATCGGTTAAAGGGTCGGCGTTGTAAGCCGAAGATCCGGGTTCGAGCCCCGGCGGGTGCATTTCGAACAACCAATTCGAAGCAAACGTTCGGAATCACAGCTATGGGCGAGAACATCTTCAACCGATTCGATCAGGCGGCAGCCGGCGAGGACGGCCAGGTCCTCTGGGCGGCGCGGGCCCCGTACCGGCCCGACCCCGAGGTCGACCTGATGCTGATCCCGCGGCTGCCGAAGGGGGCCGACTGGCGGGAGGACGGGGCCGCGGTGGCGGCGCTCGACCAGATCGAGGCCGAGGACTGGGTCGCGGCGGTCAACCGCGAGGGCCGGCAGCCGACCCTGAAGATCGCCGACGAGTGGATCGAGGCGCGGGGGGAGGAGATCCGCGCCACGGCCGCCGCCGACGCGAATCTCGCCGAGATGGCGGCCGAGGACCGCTACGCCGTCTACTTCTGGGGCGCCAACACGACCAAGGCGCTGCACATCGGCCACCTCCGCAACCTCGCGGTCGGCAACGCGATCGCCGGCGCCCTCAAGCAGGCCGGCGCCGCGGTCGAGAACCGCAGCTTGATCTGCGACGTCGGCCGCAGCATGGGCGAGGCGATGGCCGGCGTTGCCACCCGCGCCGGCGAGGACGCCGGCCCCGACGCCGACGAGAAGAGCGACCACTTCGTCGGCTTCTGCTACGCCGACTACGTCACCGCCAGCCGCAACGGCGGCGGCGGCGACGACGGCGCCGAGGACTCGGTCGCCCGCGAGTCCACCCAATACGACGACAAAGCCGACGAGCTGATGATGCGGGTCCTCGGCGGCGACCAGAAGGCGCTCGAACTGTGGTCGCGGACGCGCTCCTGGGTGGTCTCCGGCCAGCGCAAGACGCTCGCCAGCCTCGGCATCACCTTCGACAAGGTGATCTACGAGTCCGACTTCCTGCCCGAGGTGCGCGAGTTCACCAACCAGGGGCTCGCCGCCGGGACCCTGACCAAGCGCTGGGGCGACGACATGGTCATGTACGAGACCGAACGCGAGGAGCTGGAAGAGATGCCGCTGGTCCGCTCCGACGGGCTGCCGACCCAGCACATGCGGGCGCTCGCCTACTGGGCCGCCGCCGACGAACTCGACGACGTGATCTCGATGCAGGTCTGCGGCAACGAGTGGGTCGCCCACGTCACCTGCCGCCGCAAGCTGATCGACGAGATGGGGCTGCAGAACGGCAACGGCAACGGCTCCGCCCGCGGGGGAGGGCCGCCGACCTACGACATCTTCCACGGCATGGTCGCGCGGGAGAACGAATCGATCAGCTCTTCCAAGAAAGGGGCGCTGCTGATCGACGAGCTGGTCGGGTGGCTGGAGGAGGAGCTGAAGCAGAACCCCGAGCTGGCGGAGGAGATGGCGCGCCACCCGCACCCCGAGACGGTGCCGGGCCAGGTCGCGCTCGGCTACTTCCTCCTGCAGCCGACGACCAAACAGGTCAAGTTCGGCAAAGAGAAGCTGCTGGTGGAAGGAAAAGGGAGCCTTGGCTGGGACCTGGCGCGCGCGCAGGCCCACCACGCCACGGCCGAGATCCAGGGCGAGCGTCCGGCCTCCGACCCGGACTACCGCTTCGCCGTGGTCCAGTCCGAGCACTACCGGGTGCACCTGCGCAGCGCCGTCGACGAGTTCGACGTCGCTCCGCTCTCCAAGTACCTCTCCCACTTCGCGCGCTGGTACCGAGAAGACGAGCGCGCACCGGAGGTCGAGGCGGTCGTGCAGCCGGTGCTCGAGCAGGGCCTGCGCGGCCTGGGACTGGAGGGAGCCTGAGATGAAAACGCTGCTGGTCGACAACCACGATTCCTACACCTACAACGTCTTCCACCTGCTCGCCGCGGCCTCGGGCTCCGAACCGATGGTCGTCAACAACGACGCGGTCAGCTGGCGCGTCCTGACAAGGATGGACTTCGACGCGATCGTGCTCTCGCCGGGGCCCGGGCACCCCTCCCGCTGGCACGACTTCGGCGTCTGCCGCGACATCCTCCGCCACTCGGAAGTCCCGGTCTTCGGGATCTGCCTCGGCCACCAGGGGATCGGCAACCTGCTCGAGGGGACGGTCAACCGGGCGCCGATGGCGATGCACGGCCGGCTCAGCCGGGTCATGCACGAAGGCAAGGGCCTCTTCAAGGACGTGCCGCAGGGCTTCTCGGTCGTCCGCTACCACTCGCTGGCGATCACCACCCCGCCCGGGCCGGAAGGGCACGTCGTCGCCTGGGCCGAGGACGGCGTCGTCATGGGGGTCGAGCACACGAAGCGGCCGATCTGGGGCGTCCAGTTCCACCCCGAGTCGATCTCGACCGAGTACGGGCTGAAGATCGCCCAGAACTTCTTCGACCTGGCGGCGAGCTACGAGCGCCCGCAGAAACCGTCCGGCCGGGCGACGATCGCGCCGCGGCCGGCCAAGCCCGCGCCGCGCACCACCCCGCAGGGCGAGGCGGGGGAGCTGGAGGTGCGGATGCGGACGCTGGAGGGCGAAGCGCCGACCGAGCACGTCTACGAACGGCTCTTCGCCGGGCACGACCCGTCCTTCTGGTTCGACAGCGCCGACGCCCCGACCTGGCTCGCCCAGTGCTCCTACATGGGGACGACGGCCGGCGCCGACCGCTGCTTCGTCACCTACGACGTCGACACCGGCGAGGTCCTGGTCAACCGCGGCGGCGTCGAGACGGTCGAGCACAAGTCGGTCTTCGACTACCTGCACCGGGAGCTGGGCCGGATCAAGGTCGACCCGCCGGAGGGGGTCGAGCGCGGGCTCGTCGGCGGCTACGTCGGCTATCTGGGCTACGAGCTGAAGGCCGACTGCGGCTCGCCCAACGTCCACGGCTCCGACATGCCCGACGCGGCGATGATGCTCGCCAACCGCGTCGTCGCCGTCGACCACACCAAGAACAAGACCTACCTCTTCGCCCTCTGCCGCGGCGAGGACCCCGAGGCCGAGCTCTGGCTCGACGCGGCCGAGGAGCTGGTCCGCGGGGCGATCGCCGCGCCGCCGGCCGAGCGGCCGCTCGCCCCGCCGTGCGAGCCGGGCTCCCACGTCACCTTCCACTCCGGCCGCGGCCGCGAGCGCTACCTCGCCGACATCGCCAAGTCCCAGGCCGAACTGCTCGCCGGCGAGTCATATGAGGTCTGCCTGACCGACCAGTTCTCGACCGACGCCAGCCCGGACCCCTTCGAGCTCTACCGGCAGCTGCGGCGCGCCAACCCCTCGCCGTTCTCCGCCTTCCTCCACTTCGGCGAGAACGCGATCGTCAGCTCCTCGCCCGAGCGCTTCATCTCGGTCGACCGCAAGCGCCAGGTGATGGCGCGGCCGATCAAGGGCACCGTCTCCCGCCTCGAGGACCCGGCAGCCGACGCGGCAGTCGTCAAGGAGCTGGCCGAAGACGAAAAGACCTACGCCGAGCACCTGATGATCGTCGACCTCTTGCGCAACGACCTCGGCGTCGTCTGCGACCTCGAGAGCGTCGAGGTGCCCGACCTGATGGTGATCGAGCCCTACGCGACCGTGCACCAGATGGTCTCGACGATCGTCGGCCGGCTCGAGGACGGCCGCAGCGCCGTCGACTGCGTCCGCGCCACCTTCCCCGGCGGCTCGATGACCGGCGCCCCGAAGGAGCGGACGATGGAGATCATCGACGACCTCGAGGAGGAGGCGCGCGGCGTCTACTCGGGCTCGATCGGCTACTTCGGCGCCGACGGCTACACCGACCTCAACATCGTCATCCGCACGATCGTGATGCGGCCGGGGCGGACGACGATCGGCGCCGGCGGCGCGATCGTCATGCAGTCCGACCCCGAGGAGGAGTTCGACGAGATCCTGCTGAAGGCGCGGGCGCCGATGGCGGCGATCGCGCGGACGGTCACCGGCTCAGACGAGCCCGGCGCCGCTTGGAGCGTCGAGCTGGAGCCGGCGGCCAGAGGGGTGAAGGCGGCGTGACCGAGCCGGTGGCGACCGGGGTCACGGTTCGGGAGGCGGGGGCCGACGACGTCGAGGCGGTTGCCGCCGCCGTCGAGAACCTCCTGCTCGAGCTCGGCGGCCGCCGGCCCGAGCGCCACGAACTCGAAGCTGAGGCCCGCGCCCTGCTGGACGATCCAGCGGGCGGCTCGGTGCTGATCGCGGAGGCCGATGGCAGCATCGTCGGCCTCGTCAGCACCAGCTGGCAGCGGGCAATCCACGTTCCCGGCATCTACGCGACCATCCAGGACCTCTGGGTCGATGGGGCCTGGCGTAGTCGCGGTGTCGGGGCGGAGCTGGTCGAGGCAGTCGCATCCCAGGCGCGAGCCCGCGGGGTGAGCCGACTCGAGGTCGGCCTGCCGCGCGAGTCCTTCGCGGCGATTGCCTCGACCGAGTCCTTCTACAAGCGCAACGGGTTCGAGCACCTCGGGCCGCGGATGCGGAGGCTCTTGGATGACTGAGCTGCTGATGGTCGAGCAGCGCCAGGGCAGCGGCGACGCCGCCTTCTGGGTGCGCGAAGGGGAACGGCTGATCGAAGGCCGCGACTCCAACCAGCGCCTGGTCGAGCTGCGGGCGGGCCTGGTCCGCCACGCCGGCGTCCGCCCGGTCGAGGCCGACGCCGCCGACGAGGATGTGCAGCAGACCCTGCGGGCGCTGCACGAGGCCGACTACCTGCTGGCGCTCTCGGAGCTGGAGGGCTCCGAGCCGGTGGTGATGCCGGACTTCGCCCCGCCCGGCCTCGAGCCCGACATCCCGGTCAACGAGGCGCTGGTCGCGGCGGCGCTGGAGGGGATCCGCACCTCGATCACCGCCGCCGAGAGGGTGCTCGACGGCGCCCGCTTCACCTACGCCGTCTGCCGGCCGCCCGGCCACCACGCCGGTCCCGCCTTCCACGCCGGCTACTGCTACCTCAACAACGCCGTCGCCGCTGTCCAGCGCCTCAGCGACGCGGGTCTGAAGCCGGTCGGGATCATCGACCTCGACCTCCACTACCCGAACGGCACCTCGGCGCTGATCGAGCGGATGGGCCCGGTCGCCGCCCTGCACTCGCTGCACGCGGCGCCGGTCACCAACCTGCCGCCGGGGACGCCGCTGCCGCGGCTGCCCGGGGAACGCGCCGTCGCCTTCACCGAGAGCCCCGACGAAGGCACCTACCTGGCCGAGGTCGCGCACTCGATCCACGACCTCTCGGAGATCGCCCGCGCCCTCGTCGTCTCGCTCGGCTACGACACCGTCGCCGGCGACCCGCACGGCGGCTGGAGCTTCCGGCCGGAGATCTTCGCCGAGATCGGCCGTCTGCTGGCGCGCTCGGGCCTGCCGGTCTGCGTGATCCAGGAGGGCGGCTACGCCCTCGACGAGCTCGCCGACTGCAGCCACGCCTTCGCCACCGGCCTGCTCGGGGGCAGGGAGCGATGAGCGCCGACGGCCTCGAGCCCTTTCGCCGCCGCCTCGACACGATCGACGACGAGATCGCGCGGCTGCTCGGCGAGCGGCTGCAGATCTGCCGCGAAGTCGCCGTCTACAAGAGCCGGCACGGGATCCCGATGATGCAGCCCGAGCGGGTCAAGGTCGTGCGCGAGCGCTACCTCGCCCGCGGCGCCGAGCACGAGCTGCCGCGGGAGTTCTCCTCCGACCTCTTCGACCTCCTGATCGCGACCACCTGCCGGCTCGAGGACGAGCTGATGGACGAGCTCGCGGCCGCCGACGGCAAGGACGCGGCATGAGTGCGCTGCCGCCCGGGCCGCGGCTGCCCCGGACCCTGCAGGCGGTCGGCTGGACCCAGCGGCCGCTGCCCTGGCTGGAGAAGTGCCACCGCCGCTACGGCGACACCTTCACTCTGCGCATCCGCCACTACGGCGACTGGGTGATCCTCTCCGACCCCGACGACGTGAAAAAGGTCTTCACGGCGGGGCGGGCGGTCGGCGTCGACACCGCCAACCCGCTGCTCGGGCCGCTGCTCGGCCCGCGCTCGGTGATGCTGCTGGAAGAACCCGAACACATGACCCGGCGCAAGCTGATGCTGCCCTCCTTCCACGGCAAAGCGGTGCAGGCCGACGCCGAGATGATGGCGACGGTGGCGCGGCAGGAGATCTCGCGCTGGCCGGTGGGGGAGCCGTTCGCGCTCTGGCCGCGGATGCAGGACATCACCCTCGACGTCGTCATGCGCGCGGTCTTCGGCCCCGACTCGGAATCGCCGCGCCTGCAGCCGCTGCGCGAGCGGCTGCGCGGGCTCACCACCTGGATGAACGAACCGCGCAACCTGGCCAGGCTCGCCGCCTTCGGCCCCCGCTGGGTGATCCGCAGCCGCGGCTACCGCGAGGCGATGGGGGCGGTCGAGGAGGCGGTGATGGAGGAGGTGCGGCGGCGCAAGGCCGAACCCGACGGCGGCGCCCTCGGGGTCGTCTCGATGCTGGTCCGGGCCGAATACGAGGACGGCTCGCCGATGAGCGACCAGGACCTGCGCGACGAACTCGTCACCCTGCTCTCCGACGGGCCGACTTCGAGCACCCTCGCCTGGACCTTCGAGCGGCTGCTGCGCAACCCGGACAAGCTCCGCAAGCTCCAGGCGGACCTCGTGGGGGGCGATGGGGACTACCTCGACGCGGTGGTCAAGGAGACCCTGCGGCTGCGCCCGCCGGTGCCGGTGGTCGTCCGCAACCTCCTGGAGCCGATGCGGCTGGGCGGCTACGACCTGCCGGCGGGGACGACCGTCGCCCCCTGCATCCACCTGATCCACCGCGACGAGCGCCACTACGCCGAAGCCCACCGCTTCCTGCCCGAGCGCTTCGTCGGCAAGCAGCCCGGCACCTACACCTGGATCCCCTTCGGCGGCGGCACCCGCCGCTGCCTCGCCGCCAGCTACGCGGAAATGGAGATGAAGCGGGTGCTGCGGATCGTCCTCGAGACGACCGAGCTGCGGGCGGTCGAGAACGACGCCGAGCGGGCGCGCAAAAGCGCGATCTCCTTCGCCCCCGACCAGAAGGGCATGGTGATCGCCGAACCGAGAGAAACCGAGCCGGCGGGGCCGCGGGCCCTGGCCCCCGTCTGAGGAGGCGAACGTGAGCGAGAGCGACATCCTCATCGTCGGCGCCGGCGCCAAGGCGGCGGCGATCGCCGCCAAGGTCCACACGATCAACACCCTCGGGCTGGGCGAGATCTCGATGACCGTGATCGAGAAAACCGAGCCTGCCGCCTCCTGGCTCGGCCGCAACGGGATGACCTCGGGCGAGGAGCCGCTGGCGATCCCGCCGATCAAGGACGTCGGCTTCCCCTACCAGAGCAGCCGCCAGTTCGGCGGCCTCGGCGACGAGATCGACGCCGCGCTGCTGCCGTTCACCTGGCAGCGCTTCGCGATGGAGCGGCACGAATACGCGGCCTGGGTCAACTCCGGCTCGCCCTCGGTCATGCACCGCGACTACGGCGCCTACCTGGGCTGGGTGCTGGAACGGGCGACCGAGGGCGTCAGCATCTACGACGGCCGCGTCACCGAGATCGGGCTCGCCGACGGGCACGAGGGCTGGCGGGCCGAGGTCGCCGAGCGCGGCCGGCCCGAGGACCCCGAGCGGCACAGCGCTCGCAACCTCGTCCTCACCGGTCCCGGCGTCCACCGCCACTTCCCCCACGACCCCGAGGTCGAGGCGCGGGTCTTCCACTGCGACAGCCGCCGCGAGGAACTGGCGCGGATACCGGAGCGGGAGGCGGTGGAGATCGCGATCGTCGGGGGAGGGGAGAGCGCCCTCAGCGCCCTCGTCTTCCTCCGCGACCTGCGGCCGCAGGCGCGGCTGACGATCTACACCCCGACCCTGCCGCTGAGCCGGGGCGAGAGCTTCCTCGAGAACCGCGTCTTCGCCGATCCCGACAACGTCGGCTGGGAACACCTCGACATCGAGACCCGCCGGGACTTCGTCAAGCACTGCGACCGCGGCGTCTTCGACGCCAGCGTGCTCGAGCGGATCGCCGACGACGACCACCTCTCCTTCGTCACCGGCCGCGCCCTCCACGTCTCCCTCGCCGAGGACGGCGAGGGAGCGCTGCTCGAATTCGAGAGCCCCGCCCACGGCGAGATGTCCCAGCGCTACGACTTCGTCGTCAACTGCACCGGCTTCGACCTCCTGCGCCAGCTCCGCGGCCTCTTCCCGGACGCGGTCCGCGACGAGGTGGAAGAACAGTGCGGCCCCCTCTGGGACGGCCCGCCGAAATTCGAGGTCCCGATCGGTCGCGGCCTCGAATTGGAGGGCGTGCGGCCGCGGCTCCACATCCCCGGCCTCGGCGGCCTCCGCCAGGGCCCCGGCTTCGCCAACCTCGGCAGCCTCGGCCTCCTGGCGAACCGGGTGCTGCAACCGCTGCTCGAGGAACTCGAAATATCGACTGCGCCGAAATCGGCAAAGATGCAGGACAAATCTCTATTACTCGACTAGGAGGAACCAGGGGATGTCAGGGATGAAGTCAGGAAAAGCTTGGGCTGCGCTGCTCTTGGTGGCGGCGTTGACCCTGCTCATAGGCTGCGGATCCTCATCGGACTCCTCCAGCTCCTCGAGCGACGTGAAACTGACCGGCGACGCTTGGCCGAACGGGTACAAGAACAGCTCCCGCGAGGTCGACAGCAAGATCAACGGCAAGAACGCCGGCGAACTCGAAGTCGCCTGGTCCCTGCCCTCGAAAGCGCAGAGCACCTACGGCGCCTACGCGACCAGCCCGGTGATCGCCAACGGCGTCGTCTACATCCAGGACCTCGAATCGGCGGTCCAGGCGATCAACCTGCAAAGCGGCGACGTGATCTGGACGTGGCAGTCGGAATCGGCGACGCAGGGGCCGAACGGGGTCTCGGTCGGCGACGGCATGGTCTTCGGCGCGACCGCAAGCGAAGCCTTCGCCCTCGACCAGGAAACCGGCAAGGAACTGTGGTCGGTGCCGATCGCCGAAAGCCCGCTGGCGATCGACATGGCGCCCGGCTACGAAGACGGCCTCGTCTACGTCGCGACCGTCCCGGTCAACGTCAACTCCGAATACCAGGGCGGCGGCGTCGGCACCCTCTACGCCCTCGACGCCAAGACCGGGAAGCGGAAATGGACCTGGGACACCGTCCCCAAGAGCCTCTGGGGGAACAAGAAGGAAAACGCCGGCGGCGGCCTCTGGTACCCGCCCTCGTTCGACGGCGCCGGCTCGATGTACTTCGGGACCGGCAACCCCGTCCCCTACCCGGGCACCGCGAACCAGCCCTGGGGAGCGAGCCGTCCCGGCCCCAACCTCTACACCAACTCGATGGTCAAAATGAACGCGAAGACCGGCAAGCTCGACTGGTACTACCAGCAGACGCCGCACGACCTCTACGACTGGGACTTCCAGAACCCGCCGATCCTGATGGGGACCGGTGGGCGCGGAGAGCTCGCGATCGGCTCCGGCAAGAACGGGATCGTCACTGCCGTCGACACCGAGACCGGCAAGCCGCGTTGGAGCACCCCGGTCGGCAAGCACAACGGGCACGACGACGACGGCCTCCTGGCGATGAAGGGGGAAGCCTCGAAGATCAAGGGCGGCGAAATCCTGCCGGGGAACCTCGGCGGCGTGATCGCGCCGCCGGCGGCGACCCCCGACACGATCTTCGTGCCGGTGGTCAACGGCGGCATCGAAGTGACGCCGCAGCAGACGCTCAGCAACACCGCCGAACTGCAGGGTGCGATGGTCGCCCTCGACGTCTTCACCGGCAAGGTCGAATGGGAACAGGAATACCCGACGGCCGTCTACGGATCGCCGGTGGTGACCAACGACGTCGTCTTCTTCACCACCTTCGACGGCACCATCCACGGGGTCGACGTGAAAACGGGCGGCGAAGTCTGGTCGGCGAGCCTGCCGGCGGGGTCCAACAGCGGCGTGATGGTCAGCGAAGACACCCTCGTCGTCCCGGCCGGGATCGCCAGCGCCGAAGGGCAGCAGCCCGAACTGGTCGCCTACCGGATCGGAGGCTGAGCGGAGCAAGTTGAGGCAATCGCCCCGAGTCGGTAAGACTCGGGGCGATGGCCTCACCGCGCAGCGCCGGCATCCTCCTCTTCCGCCGCGACGGCGGGGGGGCCGAGTTCCTGCTGGTCCACCCGGGCGGGCCGTTCTGGACGCGCAAGGACCTCGGCGCCTGGACGATCCCCAAGGGCGAATCGAGGAGGGCGAGGAGCCGCGCGACTGCGCCCTGCGCGAGCTCGGCGAGGAGCTGGGCCGCGGCGCCGGCGCTCGCCCCCGAGGCGCTGATCGAGCTGGGCGCGGTGCGCCAGCGGGCGGGCAAGGTGGTCGAGGCCTGGGCGGCGGAGGCGGAGTTCGACCCGGCGGCGCTGGACAGCAACACCTTCGCGCTCGAGTGGCCGCCGCGCAGCGGCGCGCAGCGCGAGTTCCCCGAGGTCGACCGGGCCGAGTGGTTCGACCCCGAGCGGGCGCGGCGGCAGATCCTCCCCGCCCAGGCGGAGCTGATCGACCGCCTGCTGGACTCCTGGCGGCGACCTCGCGGACTGGACGGGCCGCCCCGGACGTATACTCGCGCGGCATGGAAAACGGCTCTACTCCGCCCTCCGCGGACACCGGCGCGGCCGACCAGAACGGTCACCTGCCGCTCTCGGCGCGGCTGCTCGGGGTCGGCGTCCGCGGCGCCCGCACGCGTCGGCAAGGCGACCGGGATCGACCGCGCCGTCGAAGTCGCCGCCGAGGAGGCGATCGTCGCCGCGGTCGAGAGCGAGGCGGTCGAGCGGGCGATGGCCCGGGTGCTCGAAGGGCCGGTCGTCGAAGAGGCGGTGCAGGGCGCGCTGCGAGAGCGAGGCGGTCAAGAAGGCGCTGCTCGAGGCGATGGACAGCGAGCTGGTCGACGAGGTCTGGCGCCGGCTGCTGGCCAGCGAGGAGGCGCAGCAGCTGGTCGAGCGGATCGCCGAGGCACCCGAGGTGCGGGCCGCGATCAGCGCCCAGGGCGCCGGCCTGCTCGAGGACATCGGCCGCACGATCGGCAAGCTCGCCCGCCGCCTCGACGACACGCTTCGAGCGCATCGTCCGCCGCATCTTCTTCCGCCGCCGCCGGCCGCTGCCGACCGACCACGCCGGCGCTGGTCAGCCGCGGCCTGGCGTATTGTCGATCGACGGCGTCTTCGTCAACCTCGGCTTCACCGCCGTCGTCGCCCTCGTCACGCCTGGTCGACAACGCCTTCGGCGGCAGCGGCGGCGGCGGCACCAGCTTCGCGATCGCGGTCGGCTCGACCGCCTGGCTCGCGCTCGGCGCGCTCTACCTGGTCGGCTTCTGGTCGCTGGCCGGGCAGACGCCGGGGATGCGCTTCCTCGGCATCCGGCTCAGCGAGGCCGGCTGCCGCTGCGGCGCTCGCTCAGGCGCCTGGTCGGCCTCGGCCTCTCGGTCGTCACCTTCGGGTTCGGCTTCCTCGGCGTCGTCTTCCGCGAGCGGCGCCGGGCCTGGGAAGACCGCTCTCAGCGCGAGCGACGTCGCTCTACGACGAGCGCCGCCCCGAGCCGGCGCCCTGGTCGCAGGCCGGCCGTCTAGACGGCGCCGCCGCGAGCGATTCGGGTCAGACCAGCGCTGCACCAGCAGGGTGAGGGTGCCGCGAGACGATCAGCAGCGAGACGTTGATCACGAGGACGACGAGGGCGCCGAGCGCGTGGTCGATGCCGCCGGCGCCGAGGGCGACGCCGAGGTAGGCGGAGGCCGGGATCGTCGTCACCGAGATCGCGACGCCGACCGCGGCGCTGGCCCGGGTCTCGAAGGAGAGCATCGCCGCGATCGCCGGCGGCGAGCGCGACCAGCACCGTCGAGTAGTCGGTGTTGGCGAGGGTGCTGAGGCTGCTGTCCTCGACCTCGAAGCCGGCGGGGCAGGATGCCGAGCCACTTCAGCAGCGCGCTGAGCACCATCGCGGTGACGACGACCGAGGCGAGGCCGATGGCCAGGGTGACGAAGGAGCGGCGAGGCGAGGTCGAGCGGCGGCCGGACGAGGCCGACGCAGGTGGCGCAGATCGGCAGCAGGTCGGGGCTGACCGCCATCGCGCCGACGATCAGGATCGAGCTGCTGGTGATGACGCCGAGGGCGGCGATCACCGCGGCGACCTTGATCAGCGCCAGGTAGCGGGCGAGCGGCCGCGAGTTGGCTCGCGCCTGGCCGAGCACCTCGACCCAGGCGAAGCCGTCGATGCCGCTGTCGCCGAGAGGTGGCGGTGCAGCGGCGCGACCACCTCGACCCTGGTCAGCACGTAGTCGTCGCCGCCGATCCCGAGCTCGGCGATCGCCTCGACCAGCGCGGTCGGCGGCGGCCGGCTCGACGTCGGCGACGAAGACGACGGACGGTCGGCGCTGAATTCGTCGGCGGTCTGGGCGACCCGCCGCACGCCCTCGAGCTCCTGCAGCAGCTCGCCGAACTCGTCGGCCCGGTGGTGGGCGACGGAGGAGCGCAGCCTCAGCATCCGCGGGTCAAGCGACCAGCTTCAGAACCTTGAAGGCGCGGTCGCCTTTCGGCGTCTCGACCTTGACCGTCGAGCCGACCTTGGCGTCGAGCAGCGCCCGCCCGATCGGCGACTCGGCCGAGAGCCGCCCTTCGGCCAGGTTCGCCTCGGTCGAGCCGACCAGGGTCCAGGCGTTGGTCTCGCCTTTGGATTCGTCCAGCACCTCGGCGGTGCGGCCGAAGGAGAAGAAGTCGCTGTCGAGCTCGGAGACCTCGACGACGACGGCGTTCCGCAGCCGTTCCTGGAGGCGTTTGATTTTCGTCTCCATGTGGGCCTGGTCCTCTTTGGCGACGTGATACTCGGCGTTCTCCTTCAGGTCGCCCTCCTCGCGGGCGACCTTGATCCGCGCCGCCATCGCTTTCCGCGCCGGCCCTTCCAGCTCGGCGAGTTCGGCTTTCAGCTCTTCGATTCCGGCCTGGGTGATCGGCTCACCGACCTGCTCCTGGGGGCTCATGCCGGGAAGCGTGGCAGATCGAAGCCTCCGCCGTGATGCCGCCCCGCGGCAGAGCTTTTGCCCCCTATAGATGGAAAAGCTCTGCCGCGCTCAGCGCTGGGGGCGGGGGAGGGAGTCCCCGAGGATCAACCGCGCCCGGTAGAAGAGCGCCTCGTCGGCGCCGTTCAAAGCCGACTCCCTGTTGTCGGTCTGCGTGGTCCTGTTCTGGCCGACGCCGGCCGGGTACTCGTCCCGCACCAGCCCGGTCAAGCGACCCCGGGACCGAAACGTCGTCGTGGCAACTCGTTTGGTCACCCTGTCTCCGCAGATTCGGAGAATCAGCGAATCGGCGGGGGAGAGAACGGGCCTTCCGAGCCCTTAGCTCGGGGATGGCAAATGACGCGCTCTACAAGGTTGCTTATGACGAGGCGGTGCGAACTCTCTCTGATCAGAAGGCGGTCATCGACGGTCTGCGGTCCCGAGCCGGCATCCTCTTTTCGGCTGCCGCGATCACGACTTCATTCCTTGGGGCGAGAGCCCTGCACGGTTCCGACTGGAGCGCTTTCTCATGGCTCGCGCTCGGAGCCTTTGTCGGTTCTGCCACGGCGCTTTTCGCGATTGTCTGGCCACGACGATGGGAGTTCGCGCTTAATCCGCACATGATCAGAAGCTATATCGAGTCGACGGAGCTACCTTCGATCGAAGATCTCTACCGGGAGCTTTCGTTCCACATCTACGGCAGCTACCTGAAGAACCGTGCTGGCTCAGAGGAACTTGTTGTCTACCTTCAGATTGCTAATGTCCTGCTCGCCTTCGAGTTGGTGGCTTGGATCGCCGCTATCGCAACGAATGCTTAGGAGATGGCTATGACGGAGTCCGGTAAACCCATCCGCTCGCCGAAGCCCCAGATGCCGAACCCGATGATCTCGGTGGAGCCCGCTTTCAAGGAAGCGATCAGCCATGTCGTATCGAGATGGGCAAAGCGCTTGAAACGGCGCGGGCATTCTTCCTAGCTCTTGGGCAAGGTCAGGCATGGCGAATTGGGGCGGGGCGTCACCCGGCAAGAAGACGCCCCACCCCGTCGCCTCTTCAGACGGCTGCAGGTATCCCTGCGTCGCCGCCGTCCTGGGACCCGAGGGGAGTCGAGGCCCCTTGGGGTTGGGACGGCGATCCGCCGTTGAAGCTTTTGGCCTGGACCGGGCGCAGGTAGGCGATCTGGCCCTCCCGCAGCTCCAGGCGCTGGAGCTCGTTGCGGGTCAGCTGCGCCCAGACCTCGGTCCCGTCGGCGAGCACGAGCTCGACCCGGACCTCGAAGCCGAGGGCGACGATCCGCTGGACCAGGCCCTCCTGCGGTCCGCTCGTCGGGGTCGAGGACGACCTCCATGTCGTGCGGGCGCACGAAGTGCGTCGCCGAGCCGGTTGACCTCGCCGACGAAGCTCATCACGAACTCGTTCGCCGGGTGCTCGTAGAGGTCGTCGGCGCTGCCGGACTGCTCGACCCGGCCCTGGTTCATCACCACCAGCTGGCCGGCGACGTCCATCGCCTCCTCCTGGTCGTGGGTGACGAAGATCGTCGTCACGTGCATCTCGTCGTGGAGGCGGCGCAGCCAGGTCGCGCAGGTCCTTGCGGACCTTGGCGTCGAGGGCGCCGAACGGCTCGTCGAGCAGCAGCACCTGCGGCTGCACCGCCAGCGCCCGCGCCAGCGCCATCCGCTGGCGCTGGCCGCCGGAGAGCTGGGAGGGGTAGCGGTCGGCGAGGCCGTCGAGCTGGACCAGCTCGCAGCAGCTCGTGGACCCGGCGCCGGATCTCCGGCCTTCTTCCACTTGCGGATCTTCAGCCCGAAGGCGACGTTGCTCGTACACGCGTCATGTGCTTGAAGGCGGCGTAGTGCTGGAAGACGAAGCCGACTTCGCGCTTCTGCGCCGGCTTGCTCGAGTCGCGTCCTCGCCGTCGATCAGGACCCGGCCGGAGTCGAGCGTCCTCGAGCCCGGCGATCGCCCGCAGCAGGGTCGACTTGCCCGAGCCGCTGGGCCCGAGCAGGGCGGTCAGCGACCCGTCCGGGACCTCGATCGATACGTCGTCGAGCGCCTGAAAGTCACCGAAGCGCTTGTTCGCTCCCTCGACTGAGATTCCCATCAGGCGTCCTCCTTTCGTTTCAGCAGGTTCATCGCGAGCAGGGTGGCGAGCGCCAGCAGGGCCAGCACCAGGGAGGCGCCGTAGGCGCCGGTTGAGTTGAAGTTGCTCGTATTGCTTCTCGACGAACAGCGGCAGCGTCTGGGTCTGGCCGGAGATCGACCCGGAGACGATCGTCACCGCGCCGAACTCGCCCAGCACGCGGGCGGTGGTGAGGACGACGCCGTAGGCGACGCCCCAGCGGATCGCCGGCAGGGTGATCCTCCAGAAGGTCTGCCAGGCCGTTGGCGCCGAGGGTCGAGGCGGCCTGCTCCTGCTCGGTGCCGATCTCCTGCAGCACCGGCACCGTCTCGCGGACCACGAAGGGCAGCGAGACGAAGATGCTGGCGAGGACCATTCCCGGCACCGAGAAGAGGATCTTGATCCCGGCTTCGGCCGAGGGCCGGCGAACCAGCCGCCGGTGCCGTAGAGGAGGAAGAGCGAGAGGCCGATGACGACCGGGGAGACCGCGAAGGGCAGGTTGATCACCGCGTCGATCAGCGGGTTGCCGCTTCCACTTGTGGCGGACCAGCAGCAGCGCGCAGCCGATCGCCGAAGATCGTGTTCAGCGGCACCGCGATCGCGACCATCAGCAGGGTCAGCTTCAGCGCGTGGAGGCCGTCGGGCGAGGTGATCGCGTCCAGCGGCGGCGCCGATCCCGTCTTCGAAGGTCTTGTAGAAGATCATCGCCAGCGGGCAGCGAGCAGCAGCACCGTCAGGTAGCCGAGGCCGAGGACGCGCAGGCCCCAGCGGCTAGGCGCGCTCACGACGGTCATCGCGCGAGCGCCCCAGCGCTGGATCAGCGTGACGGAGGCGAGCAGCAGCAGCGAGGCGACGAGCAGCACGACCGAGACGGCGGCGGCGCCGATCTCGTTGCCGGACTCGATCTGGCTGCGGATGAAGACCGAGGAGACCGGTCGTGTCCGGGCAGGCCGCCGGCGAAGAGGAGGACCGAGCCGAACTCGCCGAGGGCGCGGGCGAAGGCCAGCGCGACGCCCGGCGGCGAGGCCGGGGAGGAGGTTGGGGAAGATGATGCGGCGGAAGATCGTGACGCCGCCGGCGCCGAGCGAGGCGGCGGCGTCCTCCATCTCGCGGTCCATCTCGAGCAGCAGCGGCTGCACGGCGCGGACGACGAAGGGCAGGGTGACGAAGCAGAGGGCGACGACGATGGCGGTCCGGGTGAAGGCGAAGTCGATCCCGAGCGGGCTGTCGGTGCCGTAGAGGGTCGAGCAGGATGAGGCTGGCGACGATCGTCGGCAGCGCGAAAGGAAGGTCGATGACCGCGTTGACGATCGCTCTTGCCGGGGAACTCGTCACGGACGAGGAGCCAGGCGATGATCGTGCCGAAGACGGCGTTGATCGCGACGACGATCAGCGAGCAGACGACGGTCAGCTTCAGCGCTGCCACCGCCTGCGGCGAGGTGACCTGAGTCCCAGAAGTGGCCGATGCCGCCGCTCGAAGCGACTTCGCGGCGACCGCGGCCAGCGGCAGCAGCACGATCGGCGCTCAGGTAGAGGACGACCAGGCCGCGGCCGAGGCCGGCGCCGACCCCGGGCAGGCGGATGCCTGCCCGGGGCGGCGCGGCGGTGGAGCTGTCGGGTGGCCTCAGCCGCTCAGTGGAGACCCCGAGTTCCTTCTCGATCTTGGCGACCGAGCCGGTTTCGTCGTCGAAGAACTCGTCGTTGACCTTGCCCCAGCCGCCGAACTCGGCGATCTGTGAACAGGTCCTTCGGGGTCGGGAACTGCTTCTGGTCGACGAGCTTCGGGTTGACCGGGCGGTAGCCGTTTTCGGCCCAGATTTCCTGGCCCTCGTCCGACCAGATGAAATCGAGGAAGTCCTGCGCCGCGGGCTCCGGCGCGTCTTTGGTGACCGCGATCGGGGTTTCGATCTGGAGCGTCGACGGCGGGGACGACGTATTCGACGTCTTCGCCTTCGTCTTCGGCCTTGATCGCCTCGTTCTCGTAGGTGAGGAGGACGTCGCCCTGGCCCTGGGTGAAGGCGGCGAGCGCGTCGCGACCGCTGCCCGGCTGGGCGACGGTCTTCTCGAGCACGGTGCTTGACCGCCTCCAGCGCCTGGTCGGGGGACTTGCCCGCCTCGATCGCGGTGCCGTAGACGGCCATGATGTTCCAGCGGGCTGAGCCGGAGCTGAACGGGTTCGGGGTGATGACCTCGACGTCCTTGCTCTGCAGGTCGTCGAAGCTCTCGATCCCCTCCGGGTTGCCGCTGCGGACGACGATGACCACGACCGAGTTCTGGGCGATGCCTTTGTACGTTGTTCTGGTCCCAGTCTTTGGCGACGATTTCGCCTTCTTCGACCAGCCGTTCCATGTCGCCCGCCTGGCGAGAAGTGGACGACCGATGCGGGCTGGCCCGCGGCGACCGCGCGGCTCTGGTCGCCGGAGGCGCCGAAGGAGTTGCTGAAGCTGACGCCCGCGCCCTTCGAGCGTCTCCTCGAAGGCGGGCTCGAGGGCTTCGGTGTAGACGGATTCCGGGGTGGAGTAGCCGACCACGTCGAGCTTGCCGCCGCTGCCTCCGGAGGCGCCGGTGGCCTCGCTGTCGCTGCCCCCGCAGCCGGCCGCGACCAGTCCCAGGAGCAGGAGGGCAAGGGGCAGGAGCACGAGCGCTCCGCGCCGCCGGGTGTCGCAGAGCAATCCGCATCTACATTCCCTTCTTTGCTGAGTGACTTACTTTCTTGAGCAACTTACTGCTCAATGAGGCGGGCACCGTAGCACAAAGTCGACCGAGAAAGTCTGGAATGCGGATCTGCGATTAGGGTCTTCGCATGAGAGACGACGTGGTCCGGACGCCGGACGAGCAGCTGGAAGGCCTGCCCGACTACCCCTTCGAGTCCCGCTACCGCGAGCTCGATGGGCTGCGGCTGGCGCACCTCGACGAGGGGGACGGGGAGCCGGTCGATCTTCTTCCACGGCGAGCCGACCTGGTCGTTCCTCTGGCGCAAGGTGATCCCGCCGGTCCGGGACGCCGGCTACCGCTGCATCGCCCCCGACTACGCCGGTTTCGGCCGCTCCGACAAGCCCACCGACGTCGGCTGGTACACCTACGACCGCCACGTCGAGCTGATGGCGGCGCTGCTCGAGGAACTCGACCTGCGCAACGCCACCGCCGTCGTCCACGACTGGGGCGGGCCGATCGGGCTGCGGCTGGCGGTCGAGCATCCGGACCGGATCAGCAAGCTGGTGATCATGGAGACCGGGCCATTCACCGGCCACCAGAAGATGAGCGACGCCTGGCTCGCCTTCCGCGAGTTCGTCCGCAACAGCGACGAGGTCCCGGTCGGGATGCTGGTCCGCGGCGGCTGCAAGAACGACCCCGGCGACGAGGTGATCGCCGCCTACGAGGCCCCTTATATAGACGGCCCCTCGAAGGCCGGCACCCGCGCCTTCCCGCTGATCCTCCCGACCGAGCCCGACGCCCCCGGCGCTGCCGAGGGCAAACGGGTCGCCGACGCCCTCCGTGACGACGACCGGCCGGCGCTTGTCCTCTGGGCGGACTCGGACCCGGTGCTGCCGTTCTCGGTCGGCGAGCGGGTCTCGAGCCAGCTCAACTTTCCGCCGCCGCGGGCGATCGAGAACGCTTCGCACTTTCTGCAGGAGGATGCGGGGCCGGAGATCGGCGCGATCATCGCGGACTGGCTTGGTTGAGTAGAGGGGGCGGGGGCACCCCTTCTGGGCGCAGCTCGGCGGGAGGATCGTTCTGTTGCTGTCGCCCGATCGTTGCTTGCCCGCCTCATGCTGAGTGCCCAGAAGGGGTGCCCCCGCCCCCTCTATGCCGGCCGTTTGATTAGGTCGGTCATCTCCTCGTGGGAGTAGCTGTGGAGTAGCTGTATGCGTCTTGGGGGATCGTCGTCTTCTAGCCAGGTGACGGTTCCGGGCCAGTAGGTGTTTGGCGGCTGGCCGGGGTGGTGGAAGGCGGTGGCGAAGACCCAGCTGCCGGTGTTGTGGAGGCGGCCGCCGCGGGGTAGCGCCCACTCGGGTTCGGTGGGCAGCGGGCCGGCGCGGTGGGTGTGGCCGGTGATCACGTGGACGTCGTCGACGCCGAGCTGGGTCGCCATCTCGGCGGTGGCCTCGACGCCGGTGCGGAAGATCGCCCGCGGCGTCACGTCGGCTTCGAAATCGGCGCGGAGGAGACCGTTGAGGCCGCGGATCGCCAGCGGGAAGCCGGCGCGGGCGGCGCGGGCTCCCACGGTGGTCTTGCGCTCTTCGCCGGCGAGCACCTCCCAGGCGCGCTCGAAGGGCCCGTTGCGGCGGCGCTTCAGCGGCAGCACCTGGGCGAGGCCGTAGGCGAACCCGTAGAGGGGGCGGAGGATCCGCTCGTAGTCGGTCGGGGTGGCGGGGTTCGGCAGCGGCCGGGAGACCCGGGCGACCAGCGCCGCGGCCAGGCACTCGGCTCGGGGCAGCCGCAAATGGGCGTCCATGTAATGGCCGTGGGTCGCGTAGACGTCGTCGCGCAGCCAGAGCCCCGGGATAGGCGATCCGCAGCCGGGCGCGGCTCAGCCACCCGTCGACCAGCGCGGCGGGGCCGCTGGGGGACTGGTGGTGCTCGAGGCCGAGCGGCCGGCTCACCGGCGATCGAGAGCTCGTCGAGCAGCGGCTCGGCGAGGCGGTGGTCGTGGTTACCGGGGACGAGGATCACCTCGACGTCGCCGATCGCCTCGCCCAGCTCCTCGAAGAACGGCCGCGCGCGTTCGAGCGAGGGACCGAGCGGAAGGTTGCGCAGCTCGATCACGTCGCCGAGCAGGACGAGGCGGTCGGCGCCGGCGATCTCCTCCAGCAGCACTCGCCGCACCGCCGGATCGCGCAGCACGTCCTCGTCGGAGGCGACGCCGAGGTGGAGGTCGGAGACGATCGCCGTCCGCATTCGCGCGAGTATGACGTTTGGCTGGGCAGCCAGCATGGGTACGATCCCCAGATGCATCGCTTCGGTGACGAGCAGATGGCGCCCGCCAACGGAATCGAGCTCTGCTACCAGGAGATGGGGGACCCAGACGGGGAGCCGCTGCTGTTGGTGATGGGGCTGGCGACGCAGATGATTGCCTGGTCGGAGGACTTCTGCGCCCTGCTGGCCGAGCGCGGCTTCCGCGTCGTTCGCTTCGACAACCGCGACATCGGCCGCTCGACCAAGATCCGCGCCGCCGGAGTGCCGAACCTGCTCGAGATGGCGGTCGGCCGCCGCGGCACCGCTCCGTATCTGCTCCGCGACATGGCCGCCGACACCTTCGGCCTGATGGACCACCTGGGGATCGACTCGGCCCACCTCGTCGGCGCCTCGATGGGCGGGATGATCGTCCAGACAAAGCGCGATCGAGCGAGCCGCGGCGGGTCCGCTCGCTGGTCTCGATCATGTCGACCACCGGCAGCCGCCGCGTCGGCCAGCCGAGCTACCGCACCTTCGGCCTCCTGCTCAGCAAGCCCCCGCGCGAGCGCGAGGCGATGATCGAGCGCGTCGTCAAGACGTTCAAGGTCATCGGCTCGCCCGGCTATCCCTTCGAGGAGGAGCGCGTCCGCGAGATCGCCGGCCTTTCCTACGACCGCGGCCACAGCGAGGCAGGCGTCGCCCGCCAGCTGCACGCGATCACCGCGTCGGGCGACCGCACCCCGAAGCTCCGCCAGCTCGACGTCCCCGCCCTGGTGATCCACGGCAAGAACGACATCCTCGTCAACCCCTCCGGCGGCCGCGCCACCGCCAAAGCGATTCCCGGCGCCCGCCTGAAGATGGTCGAGGGGATGGGGCATGACCTGCCCCGCGCCCTCTGGCCCGAGCTCGTCGACCAGATCGCCGCCAACGCGGCCCGAGCGCCGAGGTCAAGCCTCGCCGCCCAAGCCCTGTAGGGCCGCGCGCTGCCCTGCCATGCCAGATGCGGCTGAGAGGAGTCGAACCTCCACGGGCTCTCGCCCACACGGACCTGAACCGTGCGCGTCTACCAGTTCCGCCACAGCCGCGGGAGCAGGCAATTTACCGGTTGCGCGCCGCGCGCCCTTCCCCGCCTTTGCGGCTTCCTCCTGTGACCGACGTCTCGCACCCCCGCCGCCGGCTCGCTAAAATGCCCGTTCCTCGCCGCTATCGTCTAGGGGACTAGGACGCCGGATTCTCAGTCCGGAAACCGGGGTTCGAATCCCCGTAGCGGTATCTCTGCAACTCTGCTTGAAGTGTGGGGCTTTGTTCTCGGGCTGGTTGCGGCCAGCGATGGGCTGTGGTCCGAATCGCCGTCCACGATGGCTACAAAATCTACCGCCTGAGACGAGGCTTCCTGAAAATTGGCGATACCCCAATGGTTGGGCTAGGGTCGGTGCTCGAAGTCGAGGACTTCGATACGTGAGGAAGCGGAGTCAGCCTGCGAGCAGCCGTTCTATCGCGGCAATGAACTCGGCAGTGCCTTTGACGAACTCGGCGGCTTCCTCCGGACTCGCCGGCGCGGCCTCGTAGTCGCCTTCCTCGCGAGCGTCTTTGGCGCGGCGGGCAAGGGCGCTGAGGCGCTGGTCGAACTCGCCGGGCGCGACGAAGACCTGACTGAACAGCGTCCAGGTGCCGCTATGGGTCTTCGCGAACTCGCCTCGCTCAGAGAGGGCGGCTCGGGCGGCGTAGAGCATCCCGTAGTAGGCGGCGCTGACGACGACGGCTGGATGCGCGGTCCCGAGGATCGCCTCGGCGTCCGCCAGCCGGTCGCGCGCCTGCTGCATGAACTCCTCCGAGCGGGGGCTCAATCCAGCGCACTCCCGGCAACGACGATCTTGTCGCGGTCGACCTCTCGGATGAAGAAGGACTCGATCTCGCGACGCCTTTTCAGCCACTCTGGGTCGTGGACGTGGACCGAGTAGTTGAAGGGGCTCTCGCCCTCGGCGATAGCGATCTCTTCACTGAGGTCGCCTGCCGTACGCCCGTAGCGATCGCGGCCACCTTCGGCAATCACCAGTAGGTCGACGTCGGACGCTGTATGCGCAGTCCTACGAGCGCGGGAGCCATAGAGCCAAAGAGCGCGCAGATCGTCCCCCAAGACATCGCTCAAGCGCGACGCCAGGCGCTCAACCACCCGGCGCTCGCTCCTGGTGAGCTGCGCTGTGGCGAGTCGATCGACGGTTGCCTGTTCCATGGCTTCAAGGATAGGCCGGGAGCAGGCCGAGACGACGGAAATTCGGTGTCCCGAAATATGTCCTCGACTCCACCGAACTGGATCGAACTCACCTGAACTATCTGGACGGAGCAGTTCTAGAGTGGGCGCACTCGGCCTCCCAGAGGCAATTCTCAGTCCCGAAACCGGGGGTTCGAATCCCCGTAGCGGTATAGCTCGATAGCCTTTGCGGCATTCTGGAAGACTTCAGTACAGGCACCAGCTCTGATTCAAGGCCACCGCACCGGAGACGCTTCTGGTTGATCGGCAGCGGGCTTGCGGTTCTCGTCGTCCTGCTCGTCCTCTTCATTTCGCAGGGGGGAGACGAGGGTGGTGGCGTCGGTCCTCTGAATGCGATCGCGAAGGCTGCGGCCAAGACGCAGGATGCGGGCGGTGGGCGCGCTGTAATGCGGGGGGTCATCAGGGACCCGGAGCGCTCGAAGCCGATCATCCTCACCGGCCGGCTGGTTTACGACGCCGATTGGGTGGCTCGCGGGAGCATGACGGCGCCCGACCCTGACTCGAGCCAGGTCGTGAGGCTGGACTTCATGCAGGACGGGACGATGATGTACATGCGCTCGAACAAGTTCGGGACGCTGCCCGAAGGGCGCGAGTGGATGGGACTCGACCTCGCGCTTGGCGAAGACCTGGACACCGCGGTACCCACGGGCAGCGATGCTCACGGGGAACTCGAACTGCTGGAAAAAGCGGGCGGCGCTGTGGAAAAGGTCGGGAAAGAGGAGGTGCGCGGGGTGTCCACCACGCGCTACCGCAGCAGGCTCGGCGTAGCCGAGAGCGCCAAGCGGCTGCGGGAAGCGGGCGCGAAGGACACCCCGGCGATCGTCGAAGAGCATGCCTCCCCGCTGCAGTTCGAGGCCTGGATCGACGCCAAGGGCTTGGTGCGGCGGATGAGGGTTTTCCAGGTGCGGCCGGCACCCGGCGAGGAAAAGACCATCGACATGCGCACCGATTTCTTCGACTTCGGCTTCGAACCCGAGATCGACGTACCGGACTCGAGCGACGTCTTCGACGCCACTTCCCTGGCCAAGGAACAGCTCGAGGCCCCGGGCGACGAGTAGCCGGCAAGCCGCTCAAGCCCTTTGCCTGAGCGGCCGATTGAAGCCGCATCGCCCGCTTGCTCGAAAACGACCGCGTCCGGTTGGTCTTCCTGCTGCTCCTGCTTGCCGCCGTCCTCGTCGTCCGCTTCGAGCACGTGTTCGAGCCCGACGAAGAGGCCACGGCGGGGCCGACTTGCCCGAGCGTCGAGGTGCCGCCGGTGACCTCGGCCGGGCCGGAGAAGCTGGCCGGGTTCAAGGCGGACCTGGAACGGGCGCTCTCCACCTGGGCGGCGCGGATGCCGGAGAAGAGCAACCCGCTCGTCTACGAACAGGGGGTGGTCAGCGGCGCCGCGGCTTGGACGGACATGGAACCCGGCACCGGCGGCGTTCCCGTCTCCGGCTCTCAGTACGGCGGCTTCGAGATGCGCTGGTGGATCTGGACCTGGGGGTGGAACGACGTCGTCGCCGACGTCTTCCTCTTCGACGGTGCCTCCGCGGCGGCGGAATATGTCGAGCTCGCCTCCGACACCGAATGCCGGAGCAACACGATGAAGGAAGCCGCCCCGCTGCCGCCGGGGGCCCGCTACCTGGGGTGGTCCAACCCCTTCGACTTCGCCCAGCAGGATGTCTTCCTCCGCCGCGGCAGCCGGGTCTACCGCGTCTCGGTCGTCCAGCCCGGCGCCGAATCGAAAGCCTCCAAGGCCAAACGCGAAATCGGGTTCCGGCTGGTCAGCGAAATCGCCTGCGGGCTGCCGGACTCCGGCTGCGGCCCGAGGCCGCCCAACTCGATCGACGCCGGCGCCGCCTAGTTCAGCAGCCGCCGGCGGGGCCGGCGAAGGAGGGCGCCTTTTCGGCTGCGAACTGGGCCAGGGCGGTCGCCATGGTCTGCCCGGTTTCGAAGCTGCCGTCGTCCGGGAGGGCGGCGAGAGCGACGACGGCCTCGCCGCCGCCGACTTCCAGCACGCCCATCTGCCGCACCAGGTAACGGCCATCGGTGCCCGGTCCCCAGCCGCCCTTCCAGCGGGCCGGCAGCCCGGCCGAGCCGAGGCCCCAGGTGTCGGAGCTGACTTCGCCCATCAGCCCGAGGACGTAGCCGCTGGAAGCGGACGAGCCGACGCACCCGGCGGCGAGCCTGCTCATGAAGAGCTCCTGCAGTTCCAGCGACCATTCGGTCTGGCCAAAGGGGGTGAAGCCGTCACGGCCGACGCTGGGGACCTGCGTGGTGGTGTCGCCGGCTTCCGCGAGGACTTCGTCGACGGCGCCGGCCGCGCCTGCGGGCCCCCCGTAAGCGCTTTCCAAGTCGCCGAACAGCGCTAGCGCCGCTTCGTTGTCGGAAAGGGTGAGGGCGCGGCGCATCTCGTCCGCCTGGCCGGAGCTGAGGCCGCCGGGCCCGCCCACCTCCTGCAGGACCCGCATCGCCACCGGCACCTTGCTGGTCGACCAGGCCGAGCCGATCGTCAGGTCGCCGGCGCTCGCCGCAGGACCCGAGCCGGGCGGGCCGATCGCCAACCCGACCTCGCCGGGGAGGGTGCTCGCGAGCCGATCGAACCCGGAGAGCCCGGAACCGCCGCCGCTGGGGGCGGCGCTCCCCTTCGGCTTCGGCTCAGCGGGGGAGGCGGGCGTCTTCAGGATCTCTTCCCGCGCCTTCTGCGCCTTCTCGGCCCGTAGCTCGCGTTTCAGTTCGGCGAGCTTGCGGGCGCGCTTCGCCGCTTCAGCCTGGCGCAGTTCATGTGCGATCGAGCCATCGGGGGAGCTGGAGTCACCGCAGCCTGCGAGCGCTCCGAGGGCGGCGAGGAGGGCGAGGAGGGCGAGCGCGTGGCGCAAGCGCTAGGGGAAGTAGACCGCTGCGCCGTTGCCGCCGGTGCATTCGTGAGGCGAGCCGGCGGTGCAATACATCGAATACGTTTCGTGCGTGGTCGGGCTGTAGGCGTAGACGCTGCCCGAGCCACTGCCGATTTCGGCGTAGTAGGAGGCTTCGACGTTTTCCGCGAAGCCGCAGGTGGTGTGTTCGTTGACCGAGAGCGAACCACCGCAGTTGCCGGAGCTGGCGGTGCCGCCGCCCTCGGGTGCCGGGGTCGCAGCGCCTCCCGTACCGCCGGACTTCCCCTTCTTCAGGTTCTTCAGTTCTTTTTCGATCTCGTTGATCTTCTCCTGCTGGCGCGCCTTCGCCGCCCCCTGTTTACGCGCGGCTTCGATTTCCTCCTGGCTGGCGCCGGAGTCGCCGCAGGCGCTGAGGCCCAGGCTGAGCAGGGCGATCGCTGCGAGGACGATGACGGGAAGCACCCGTGCGACTGACTGGAGACTGCGATGGAGGCTCACGGTACTGCCAAATCTATACACGAAGGACCGCTGAATGCGGCGGTAGGTCATCGCATCGGAGTGTGACCCCAGCGGGCTGGGGCGGATGTCCGATGCGGCGGCTTAGCTCTCGCTCGCAGCGTCGAGCTGCTCGCGTAGGAGCGGCGTCGCGTCGAAGACCTGGTCGTCGCCCGGCACGGATATCTGCGGCTGGGCGCCGAGGTCGAAGAGGTCCATCCGCAGATCCATGGTCACGTCGGGCTGGCCCGGCGCCGTCGGCATCGTCATCACCATCCGCATCCGGCGGAGGATCTTCCTGCGGTCGATCCAGCCTTCGACCACCGGCGTGGTCGGGACCATCGCCCCGTAGCTGTCGTACTGGTCGGCGATCTCGTCCTTGCCTTCCTCGCGGAGGAGGTCGGCGTAATCGTCGAGCGAGACTTCGGCCCGGTAGCGGCGGGTGGCCACGCCACGCACCTTCCCGCGGCCGACCAGCTCGGCCTGACCGCTGGCGCTGCTGAGGATGCCGAGGGAGCTGTCGGCGTCGCTGCCGCCGAGCATCGCCTCTTCCTGGCTGTGGCCGAGGAGCGGTTCCATCTTCATCCAGGTCTTGCCGTCGGGCAGTTCGTTGCTGATCATGTTGCCGCTGAGGTAGATCGAGGTGCGGTCGGCGATCGAGTCGACGGTGATCCGCCCCTCGCTCGGGGAGCTCACCTCCAGCGAGGCCTCGCTGAGCCCGGTCTCCGAGTTGTAGGCGCCGCGGCCGTGGGCGACGGTCCTCCCGGGCAGCGCCGCCGTGGTGTAGATCGCCGTCATCGTGAAGCGGGCGCCGGGCTGGCTCTGGGTCCGCTCGGCCGCCGCGGCGACGAGGTTGTATTCGAGCGCTTCTTCGTCCTCGTGCAGGAAGGCGTTGGCGAGGACGAGGACCAGCAGCAGCGAGAGCACGCCGGCGGCCTGGAGGAGACGCTGCGAGAGCGGGGTGAGCCGGCCGCCGCCGGCGGGGTCGCCGCTCGCGGCGGGCGCGGGCGCGGGCGCCGGGCGGGAGGAGCCGCCGGGGCTGCCCCAGAGAGGACCGGCCCCGGGTGGCGGGGTGGAAGTTGGCGGCGGTCCGGACACGGCATAGAGTCATCGGCAGCCAGTCGACCGAATTTGAGGACGAATTGAACTCCCTGGACGCATGGGCCTCCTAGATCCCGCACCGCCTCCGTTCGAGGTCTCCGAGTGGCGGCGCCTGCCGCACCTGGAGCGGATCAAGCCGCTGGCCCAGGACTGGGCGCTGAACGGGTTCGGGACGCCGGTGGCCGTCTACTTCCTCTACGTCTTCAAGATCCTCGCCTACGCCGGGCGGCGGCGGCTTGCTGATCTTCGCGACCAGCGGCTGGGCCCGGCGTGGTGGATGAGCCGATCGTCTTCCAGAAGGCGGTGATCTGGACGATGCTCTGGGAGGTTCTCGGGCTCGGCGCCGGCTCGCTGCCGCTGACCCTGCGTTTCAGCCCGATGATCGGCGGCGTCCTCTACTGGCTGCGGCCGGGGACGACGCGGCTGCCGCCCTGGCCGGAGCAGGTGCCGCTGACCCGGGGGACGACCCGGACGCTGGCTCGACGTCGCGCTCTACGCGGGGCTGCTGGCGAGCGCGCTCTTCCTGCTCTTCTCGCCGGCGCGGCGACGTCCTCGACCCGGTCGCGGTCGGCGTCCTCCTCGCCTTCCTCGCCGCCCTCGGCCTGCGCGACAAGGTTCCGTTCCTCGGCGGCGCGGGCGGAGATCTACGGCAGCCTCGCGATCGTCTTCCTCTTCCCGCTGACCAACATGGTGATCGCCGCCCAGCTCGTCTTCTTCTGCATCTGGTGGGGGGCGGCGTCCTCGAAGCTGAACCGGCACTTCCCCTTCGTCGTCACGGTGATGATCAGCAACACGCCGTGGAACAAATCGAAGGCCTTCAAGCGCCGCCTCTACCGCGACCACCCGGAGGACCTGCGGCCCTCGCGGCTCGGCGAGCTCGACGCCCACCTGGGCACGGCGGTCGAGTTCACCCTGCCGCTGCTCCTGCATCCTCACCCAGGGCGGCCTCCTCGGCACCCTCGCCCTGGCGGGGATGGTCCTCTTCCACGTCCACATCTTCTCCACCTTCCCGCTGGCGGTGCCGCTGGAGTGGAACGTCTTCATGATCTTCGGCCTCCTCTTCCTTTTCGGCCACTACGGCGACGCGCCCTGGTCGACGCTCGACGACCCGCTGCTGCTCGTCGATCCTCGCGTCTGATCTGCGTCGGCCTGCCGGTGCTGGGGAACTTCCGTCCCGACCTCGTCTCCTTCCTGCCCTCGATGCGCTACTACGCCGGCAACTGGGCGACCAGCCAGTGGCTGTTCCGGCGCGGCGGCGACGGAGTGGAGGGGGCCGAGGAGAAGCTCGACCGCGAGATCGTCAAGTCGGCGCCGATCGTGACCAGGCAGCTGGAGAATTTCTACGAGCCGGAGATGATCGACGTGCTCGTCTACAAAGGGCTGGCCTTCCGCTCGATGCACTCGCACGGGCGGGCGCTGAACGCGCTCTCGATGCGGGCGGTCGACGACATCGAGGCCTACGACGTGCGCGAGGGGGAGCTGGTCGCCGGCGTCGTCCTCGGCTACAACTTCGGCGATGGCCACTTCCACGACCAGCGGCTGCTGGCGGCGGTGCAGGAGCGCTGCCGCTTCGGGCCGGGGGAGCTGCGGGTGGTGACGCTCGAGTCCCAGCCCGCCCACGTGCAGCGCCAGCGCTACCGGATCTGGGACGCGGCCGACGGGCTGGTCGAGGAGGGGTGGGTCGACGTCCGCGACATGGTCGTCCGCCAGCCCTGGCTGGGTCGGCGACGAGCGCCTTCCCGGTGCATAGTGCCTGAGGGCGATAGTCGTCGGCTCCGGCCCCAACGGCCTCGCCTGCGCCGCGACCCTGGCGAGCCGCGGGGTCGAGGTGACCGTGCTCGAGGCCGTGGAGCGGATCGGCGGCGGCACCCGCACTTCGGAGCTGAACGAGCCGGGTCTGCTCCACGACGAGTGCAGCGCCACCCACCCGATGGCCGTCTCCTCGCCGGCGGTCGCCGGGCTCGGCCTCGAGCGCCACGGGCTCGAGTGGGCCTGGCCGGAGGTCGACCTCGCCCATCCGCTCGACGGCGGCGGGGGAGGTGTGATGCTGCGCTCGCTGGAGGCGACCGCGGCGGGGCTCGGCGCCGCCGGCAAGAGCTGGCAGCGCGTCTTCGGGCCGCCCTCGCGCGGCTACGACGCCCTCACCGAGGACGTCTACCACCCGCTCATCCACCTCCCGCGCCACCCGCTGCGGCTGGCGCGGTTCGGGCTGCCGGCGGCGCTGCCGGCGACCACGCTCGGGCGGCGGCTGGGGACGCCGGAGGCAGCGGCCCTCTTCGCCGGCGTCGCCGCCCACTCCTACGCGCCGCTGAACCGGCCGCTCAGCTCGGCGATCGGGATGGCGCTCGTCTGCGCGGGCCACGCCTTCGGCTGGCCGGTGGGGAAGGGGGGATCGATCGCCCTCGCCGAGGCCTGGGCGGCGGTCGTCCGCGAGCACGGGGGCCGGATCGAGACCGGGCGGCGGGTGCGCTCGCTGGACGAGCTGCCGCCCGCCGACGCCGTCGTCCTCGACCTCACCCCGCGTGGCGTGCTGGAGGTGGCGGGGGAGCGGCTGCCGGGCCGGGTCGCCCGCGCTTACCGCCGCTACAAGTACGGGCCCGGCGCCTTCAAGCTCGACCTGGCCGTCCAGGAGGGCGTTCCCTGGACGATGGCGGCGGCGCGACGGGCGGGAACGGTCCACGTCGGCGGCTCCTTGGAGGAAATCGCCGAGGCCGAGGCGCAGGTCAACCGCGGCCGGATGCCCGAGCGCCCCTTCATCCTGGTCGGCCAGCAGTACCTCGCCGACCCCGGCCGCTCGCGCGGCGACCTGCACCCGGTCTGGGCCTACGCCCACGTCCCCAGCGGCTACGACGGCGACGCCACCGAGGCCGTCCTCGACGCGATCGAACGCTTCGCCCCCGGCCTGCGCGAGCGCATCGTCGCCAAGACGGTGACGACGACGGCCGAGATCGAGGCCCGCAACGCCAACTTCGTCGGCGGCGACATCCTCGGCGGCGCCAACTCGCCGCTGCAGACGATGCTCCGCCCCCGCATCCACCCGGTCCCCTACTGGACCGGCATCCCCGGCGTCTTCATCTGCTCGGCGGCGACCCCACCCGGCGCCGGCGCCCACGGCATCAACGGCTACAACGCCGCCGAAGCGGTCCTGCGGACGATGTGAACCGGGCGCGGCAGAGGTTATGGCCCCTAAGGGGGGTAAAAGCTCTGCCGCGGCTCAGTCCCCCGCCTCGATCGGGCGCGGGGGCGGGGTGGGGGTCGGTTCGTCGACTCGCACTTCGAGGCGGCGCACGCTCGGGACCGCGTAGGCGGCGGCGATGCAAAGGGTGACGACGAGGCTGCTCAGCCAGAGCGTCTCCGAGGTGCCGATCGCCGCGACCACGGGGCCGACGAGGGCGAGGCCGAGCGGCTCCAGCGCCAGCGAGCCGAACCAGTCGTAGGCGCTGACGCGGGTGCGGACCGGGGGCGGGACGTGCTGGACCCAGGCGGTCTCGAAGAGGATCTGGGCGAGGCTGCCGACGGCGCCGGAGACGAAGGCGGCGGCAGCGATCAGCGCCGTCGAGGTCGGCACCGCCAGTGCCACCAGAGGCAGGCCGATCAGGATCACGAACCCCTCGCCGACCAGGAGCGGCCGGCGCGGCCGGATCGAAAGCGCGACGGCGCCGCCGGCGACGGCCCCGAGCCCCATCGCCGTCGCGATCACCGCCCAGGAGCTCGAGCCGCCCAGGGAGTCCTGGGCCACGGTCGGTCCCAGCACCTGGAAGGCCGGCCAGTAGATCGCGTTGGAGAGCGCCGCGCCGATGACGACGGCGACCAGCCAGCTGCGGGCGGAGAACTCGCGCCAGCCGTGTCGCAGGTCGCTGAAGAAGGAGGCCTGCTCCTCGCTCGCCTGCGCCCGCGGCGCCCGCAGCCCGACCAGCGAGATGGCGCTGACCGCGAAGGTGGCGGCATCGAGGGCGAGGGCGGAGCCGGGGGAGCCGAAGCCGAGCATGATCCCGGCCAGCGCCGGGCCGACGACCTTGCCGAGCGAGCGCGAGAGTTCCAGCAGCGCGTTCGCCTCCTGCAGGCGGCGGACCGGGACGATCTGGGGGACGATCACGCCCGAGGCCGGTTTGAAGAAGGCGGTGGCGCCCCCCTGGATCGCGTAGAGGACGGCGAGCTGCCAGATCTCGGCGCTGCCGCTCAGCAACAGCGCCGCCATCGTCGCCGCCGTGGCGACGCTGACGAGGTCGGCGCCGAGCATC
This sequence comes from uncultured Actinomycetes bacterium, assembly GCA_963779815.1. GTDB lineage: Bacteria > Actinomycetota > Thermoleophilia > Solirubrobacterales > 70-9 > VAYN01. The sequence continues at coordinate 1,579,997 of CAVZZR010000001.1, forward strand.
GAGAGCCGCGGCGAGATGCGGTCGCCGACGACCCCGGCGGCGAGGACGAGGGCGATCAGGAGCAGGCTGTGGGCGGCGAAGACGAGCCCCAGGTCGGTCGCCGAGCCGCCGAGGCCGAGGACGGCGAAGGCGATCGCCACCGGCGCCATCCCGTCGCCGATGAACGAGGTGGTGCGGCCGACGAAGAGCCGCCGGAAGCCCGGTTCCCGCAGGACTTTCATTCGCTTCCCGATCGGCATCCGAGCGAGGATAGGAGGGGTTAAAGAAGATCGAGGCCGGGGTAGCTCGCCCACACACCGCAATGGGGACTCAATCCAAAACCGGGAACGACGCCCGCGAGCACAATTTCGGCTCCTCGACGCCTTTGACGCTCGGGGTCGAGGAGGAGCTGCTGCTGGTCGACGCGGGCTGCGGCCTCGTCGCCGAGGGCGAGGGCGTGCTGGAGCGGATCGACGAGAAGCACCGCAAGGCGGTCTCGACCGAGATCTTCGCCACCCAGATCGAGCTCAAGACCGGCGTCTGCCTCGACGCCTCCCAGGCGGCAGGGGAGCTGGCGGAGGTGCGGCAGGCGGTCGGCGACATCGGCGCCAGGCTGATGGGCTCGGGGCTCTACCCGGCCGAGGCCGGCGAGCCGGCGCTGATCGAAAAAGCCCGCTACGAGAGCGTGAAGAAGGACCTCGCGAGCCTGCTGGCGACGCCACCCTGCGGCCTTCACGTCCACGTCGGCGTCCCCGACCCGGAAACCGCCGTCGCCGTTGCCAACGCGATGCGCCATCACCTGCCGCTGCTGGCGGCCCTGACCGCCAACTCGCCCTTCAGCGACGGCGCCGACACCGGTCTCGCCAGCGCCCGTGCCGCCGCCGTCCGCAGCTACCCCCGCTTCGAGCTGCCGCGCGCCTTCCGCGACTACGAGGACTTCCTCCGCGTCGCCGACCAGCTGATCGCCGCCGCCGGCGTCACCGACTACACCTACATCTGGTGGGACGTGCGCCCGCACCCGAAGCTGGGGACGGTCGAGGTGCGGGGGATGGACGTGCAGCCGCGGCCGGAGGAAAACGCGGCGATCGCCGCCCTGATCCAGGCCCTGGCGGCGAAGGAGATCGACCGCCCCGGCGCTCCCGGCCTAGCCCGCGAGGCGATCGAGGAGTCCTACTTCCAGGCCGAGCGCTACGGCCTCGAGGCGCGGCTGATGGTCGACGAGAGCACCGCCGCCCCGGCCCCCGAGGTCGCCCGCGGCACCCTCGAGGAGGCCCGCCCCTACGCCGCCGACCTCGGCGGCGAGGGAGCCCTGGAAGAGATCGAGCGGATCATCGCCGAGGGCAACGGAGCCGACCGCCAACGCCGCATCCACGGCGAGCGCGGGATGGAGGCGCTGCTCAGCGACCTGGCGGAGCGGACCCGGGTCTAGCGGGTTACTGGGGCGCCGGGATCTTCAGGCGTTTGCGCGCCGCGACGACGGCGGCGACCGAGGAGCGGCAGGCTTTGGCGATCTCGCCGTTGCCGTGGCCGGGGCGGCGCCGGACCTCGAACTCGACGAGGGCGGCGCGGCGGAGCTTGGCCCGGTCTTCGAGGCTGCCCTCGGGGGCGGCGTCGAGGGCGGCCTGGGCGGCGCGCTCGCGGCGGCAGAGGAGGCAGAAGGTCCCCTCCCGGTCGGTCGCCCAGCTTGCGGGCAGCTCGACCTTCTCGCCGCCGAGGCGGGAGACGCTGACCCCGCATTGATCGCAGGTCCACTTTTTCGCGGTAGCAGTGCTCATGAAAACGATTGGGGCGGCGGGAGGTGCCTCTGCCGACCCCTGTGACCAGGGTAGCAGGGCGGTCCCTCGGCCCCGATGGGAATTGCCCTGCTACCAAGCACGTTTCTTCCGCCTCCTACACTTTGTCGTGTGACCGGCGAAGCCTCTTCTGAGCCCACCTACACGCTCTACCGCCGCGGCCTCGAGCTGCTCGAGGACGGCGATTTCGAGCACGCGACCGCGCCCCTGGCCGAGGCCGCGCGGCGGGCGCCGGAGAAGACCTCGGTTCGCGAGGCCCTCGGCCGCGCCTACTTCCGCTCCGGCCGCTTCGCCCCGGCGGCGGCGGAGTTCGAGGCGGTGGTCGAGTCCCACCCGGTCAACGACTTCGCCCACTTCTGCCTCGGGCGGGCGCTTAGCAAGACGGGGGAGAAGCGGCGGGCTCGGCATCATCTGGCTTTGGCTTGCAATTTGCGGCCGGAGCGGCGGGATTATCGGTACTACCGGCGGTTGCTCGAGGCGGAGGCTTAGGACGGGGTGGTTAGTAGGGAGGGGTGGGGTGACCCCCTCCAGACACCCCTCGCTATGGCTCGGCGTTGAGTGTCTGGAGGAGGTCACCCCACCCCTCCAGCCAGTCGGGTTGGGATTTCGGTTAGCCGACCAGGGGTAGTACGCAGCGGAAGCGCTTGGTGGCGGTGGAGGCGGCGGATTTGACTTCTCCTGACGAGGTCACAGTTGCGACGCCGTAGAGGTCATCGCCGCTCGTCACCGGAATGTCCCCGCTCCACTCGTCGCCTTCCGCCAGCGTCACGCCGGGCTGTTGCGAGAAGGCGACTAGCGTTAGGGCGTCTGGCAGCTCGCCGCCCTGGCCGGCGCAGGCGGCTGCTGCGGCGGGGGCGTTGAGGGCCGATCCGCTCGCCCCGGTCTGCCAGCAGGCGCCGGCGAAGGGGCGGGTGCCGCTCCGGCAGCCGGCTTCGTAGCCGTTGACGGTGCGGGCGTTCTCGGCGTTCGCCGCCTGCAGCGCCGTCTCCGCGTCGCGGGCCGAGTCGGCCGTCTCGGCGTGGAATGCGGCGGGCACCTGGCCCATCGTCGAGGCGTCGATCTGCACCCCGGTGATCGACCCCGGCGCCAGCAGGTTGCCCCGCACCGCCCCCGGCTTCAGCCGGTTCCCGGGCACCGACCCGATCGCCAGCCGATTGCCCGGCAGCGACTTCACCTTGATCGAGCGGCCGCTGATCTTGCCCGCCGCGTACACCGTCCCGCTCAGCGCCGCCACCAGCGCCAGGCCGGCAATCACCAGCGCCGGCGCCTGCCGGCGAAGTCCCCTGCTCATCGAATTCCTCCTGCCTAGGGTTGATTGAAAGAGGCCCCGCTTTTAGAACGGAATCTCAAAGTGGCGGCACCCTAAGAGCAGAAACCGGGCTGTGGACAAATGTCTGCGGTCCGGCTCGGCGAAGATCGGAGGTCGGGGCCGATCGCGCCCCTAAGCGGCCTTGGAGATGCCGGCGATCGGCGCAGCCGGGGAGTGCTTGCTCAGCTTCATCTCGGGACTCCGCCGCCAGCCTACCCTCGAGGTCTCCTCGAATGGAGAGGTTTCTGTTGCTGGATAAAGGTTGACCGGACTCAAACGCTTTGGGCGAAACCCAGGGTAGGTTAAGTGCTCAGGGGTTCTGAGCGTCTACCGGGGAGGAGTCACTTGGCCAACCGAGCGGGGCGGCGAGCGGCGCGCCAAAAGCGATTGATCGCGCTTTCGGATCCGTTGCGGGCGGAAATGCTCCGCATCCTGGTCGAACGGCCGGCGAGCCCGGTGGAAATGGCGCGCGAGCTGGGGGTGCCGACGCCGAACGTGTCCCACCACGCGAAGCGCCTGGTCGAGCTCGACTGCGCCGAGCTGGTCGAAGAAGAGAAGGTCCAGGGGGCGATGAAGCACATCTACCGGGCCACCGACCGGGTCCTGGTCGAGACCGACGAATGGGACGAGATGCACCCGGCCGAGGCCAGGGGCTTCCTCGCGGTCTCGATGCAGGCGGTGATCGACGACTTCGTCGCCTCCGAACGCGAGCAGACGGTGGCCGGCGACCGCGACTTCCACCTCAGCCGGACGCCGATGGTGCTCGACCGGCAGGGCCTCGAGGAGGGGCTGCAGATCTACGAAGCCGCCCGCCTGGCGATGGCCGAGGTCGAGCGCCGCAGCGCCGAACGCCGGCAGGACGAGGACGAGCCCGCCTTTCGCGTCTCCTCGGTCTTCGGGCTCTTCAAGGTTCCGCCGGTCAGTAAGCGGCGGCTTAGCGATTAACGGTTGACACCTGCCGCGAACCCTGAAGAGACTCCGCCCGTGGAAGGCGAGGAGAAGCTGGCGGACCGCTGGTTCGTGCGGGCGCTGTCGCATCCGGTCCGAGTCGAAATCCTCGAGCTCCTGCAGGAACGCGAGGCGAGCCCGATCGAGATGAAACGGGCGATCGGCGGCACCCTCAACCTCGTCAACTACCACCTCAAGGTGCTGGTCGACTGCGGCTGCGTCGAGGTCACCCGGACCGAGCCGGTGCGGGGCGCGGTCAAGCACTTCTACCGCGCCATGCCGCGCTCCTTCTTCGGCCATCGCGACCTCCGCGAGGTGCCCGCCTCGATCCGCGGCGGCGCCACCGAGATGTCGCTGCGGACCTTCTCCAAAGCCTTCCGCCGCGCCGCCGAGGCCGGCAACGTCGACAGCGCCGACGCGGTCCTCAGCTGGATGAGCCTGGCGGTCGACGAGCTCGGCCGCGAGGAGGCGATCGAGGCGAGCGAACAGGTGCTGGAGCGCTACGAGCTGATCGCCAGGCAGAGCCGGGAGCGGGCGGCGGCGAGCGAGGAGCCGCTGGGGGCGCTGGTCGTCGGCGTCGCCTCCTTCGACGCGGGCGCCGCCAAGCGCCGCGGCTGATTTGACCGGGGCGGCGGGCGTTAGCTTGCGTCCGTGCCCGACCTCCTCGTCCTCTTCCTCGCCGCCTCCGCGACGATGCTGGCGACCGGCCTCGGCGCGATCCCGGTCTGGCTGCTCGGCACCCGCGCGGCGGCGCTGACGCCGTTCCTGCTCGGGGTCGCCGCCGGGGTGATGGGGGTCGCCTCGATCGTCGGCCTGCTGCTGCCGGCGGCCGAAGAAGGGTCGGTCTGGGACCTCCTCGCCGGGCTCGTGGTCGGCGGCGTCCTCCTCGGCCTCGCCCGCAGCCGCCTCGACCACGAGGCGGTCTTCATGGGGCGGAGCGGGCCGGGGGCGCGCACCTCGGCGCTCGTCTTCGCCGTCCTCTTCGTCCACAGCCTGCCCGAGGGGCTGGCGATCGGGACCGCCTACGTGTCCGACCGGGAGGGGCTGAGCCTCTTCGTGATCCTCGCGATCGGGATCCAGAACGTCCCCGAGGGGACGAGCGTGGCGATCCCGATGGAGGCGACCGGCTACGGCCGGGCGCGGCAGTTCTGGGCCGCGGTCGGGACCAGCGCCCCGCAGCCGATCGGCGCCGTCATCGCCTACCTCGCGGTCGAACAGGTGAACGCGCTGCTGCCGTTCTCCTTCGCCTTCGCCGCCGGGGCGATGCTGAGCCTGATCGTCGTCGAGCTGCTGCCGGACGCCTACAAGGGCGGGCGCCTGTTCGGCCCGACCGCCGGCCTGCTCGGCGGCGCCGCGGTGATGATGGTCCTCGACCTCGCGCTCGGCGTCTGATTCAGAGCGCCAGGACGCCGAGGGCGAGGACGGAGATCGCGACGACCGCCAGCGCCAGCGCGGTCGAGACGCGGTCGAAGCGGCCGAGCGCGTTCTCTCCCATCAGCTCGCGGTCGGAGGCGAGCGAGCGGATGAAGGGCAGCAGGACGAGGAGCAGGACCGCGTTCAGCGCTTGGCTGAGGAAGAGGATCTGGATCAGCGGCGCGCCGGGGATCAGGACCAGGCCGCCCGCGACCGCGGTGACGGCGCCGAAGCTGAGGTAGAAGGCGGGCTCCTCGCCGAGGGTCGAGTCGAGGTCGGCGCGGCGGCCGAGGCTCTCGGAGATCGAGTAGGCGGTGGAGAGCGGCACGATCGCGGCGGCGAGCAGGCCGGCGCCGAGGAAGCCGAGGCCGAAGAGGGTGGCGGCGGCACCGCCGGCAACCGGCTCCAGCGCCCGCGCCGCGTCGCTCGCGTCGTCGACATCGATCCCCTGCGCGTGCAGGGTGGCGGCGCAGGCGACGACGACGAAGAAGCCGATGACGCCGGTGAGGAGCGCGCCGACGATGACGTCGGCGCGCTCGTAGCGCAGGTCTTTGACCCGCAGGCGCTTGTCGACCGCGTAGGACTGGATGAAGGCGAGCCCCCAGGGCGCCAGGGTGGTGCCGACGGTCGCCACCGCGACGAGGACCGCGTCCCGGTTCAGGGGGATGCTCGGCGCCACCAGCCCCTTCGCCGCTTCGCCCCAGTCGGGGTGGGCGAGGACGCCGGCGACGACGTAGGCGACGAAGACCGAGCTCAGCGCCAGCAGCAGGTGCTCGACCCGGTGGAAGTTCTCCCGCAGGACCAGCAGTGAGATCGCGATCGCCGCCGCCGGCACGGTCAGGTAACGGCTGGTCCCGGTCAGCAGGTCCATCGCCGCCGCGACGCCGGCGAACTCGGCGCACATCGTCCCCGTGTTGGCGATCACCAGGGAGCCGGCGACGAGCAGGGCGGCGCGGCGGCCGAAGCGCTCCCGCACCAGCGTCAGCAGCCCTTTGCCGGTGACGACGCCGAGCCGCACCCCGACCTCGTGGAAGACGATCAGCGCCGCGGTCGAGATCGCCAGCACCCAGAGCAGCTCGTAGCCGTAGCGGGCGCCGAGGATCGAGTAGGTGGTGATCCCGGCCGGGTCGTCGTCGGAGAGCCCGGCGAGGATTCCCGGGCCGACCACGGCCAGGAGCGCCGCCAGGCCGCCGAGGCGCAGCAGGCGGTGCCGGTGCCGGGCGAGGCGCCAGTGGGTGTGGCGGCCGGGCCTGCGGTGGGGGCCGCGGCGCTGGTGGTGGCTGGGCTGCTCCACGTCACCCATACCCTGACGCCGGGGCGGGATAGACTCGCCCCGTACATATCGGTCGGTGGTCAAGGGAAGTCCGGTGCAAGTCCGGCGTGGTCCCGCCACTGTGACCGGGTGGAGGAGTTCGCAGGCGCTTCGCGCGCCGGCCACTGGGGGCGACACCTCGTCCCCGGGAAGGCGCGTCCTCCCTGATCCCGGAAGCCAGGAGACCTGTCCCCGGCCTTTGCCAATTCAACCCTCGAGGAAAGGGTGGCTTAGATGCCAAGAAGTACTCGTTTCCGCCTGGCGGCCGTCTGCGCGCTGGCTCTGTCCCTGACGTTCGCCTTTGCCGCGGTGGCCGTGGCCAAGGGCCCGCTCGCCGAGCTCCGCGTGGTCGGCAGCGGCGGCAAGGTGCTGGCCGAAAAGCCGGTGCCGATGAAGGACACCGCCGTCAAGACCAGCCCCAAGGCGACCTGCTTCGGGCCGGGCACCGGCGGCAGCGGCGAGAACGCGCAGCTGAAGGGGACCACCGCGATGGGCCTGCTGGCCAGCGGCTCGAAGAGGATCGCGGCGCTGCGGCCGCTGCTGATCAGCGACAGCTTCGACTTCGGGATCGCGCTCTGCGGGATCGGCTCGAGCGTCGCCAAGGGCGGCTCGTCCTGGTACCTGAAGATCAACCACAAGTCGCTCTCGGTCGGCGGCGACTCGGCGAAGATCAGGTCGGGGGACGAAGTGCTGTGGGCGCTGGCGAAGACCGAAGCGCCTAGCTACAAGTACCCCGACGAGCTGGTGCTGAGCAGTCCGGACACGGCGAAGGCCGGGATGCCGTTCACGGTGCGGGTCTGGGCCTACGACGAAAAGGGCCGCCGCAAGCCGCAGGCCGGGGCGAAGGTGACGGGGGCCGCGGCGCCGACCGACGCCGCGGGGCGGACCACGGTCACCCTCCGCAAGCCGGCGAAGCTGATCGCCCGCGCGACGGGGGAGATCCCCTCGGCCCGCGAGCCGGTCTGCCTCGGGGGCAAGTGCCCTAAGTGACTATCCGGAAACCCCCACGCACGTCTGGCGGCGCCGGACACACTTCGCGGGGCGGCGTCCTCAGTCGGCCAAATGGCGCTGCCATTCGGCCTCCTTGCGTCCTACCCCCGCTCGGTCCGGCGATCGCCAGCCGCACGCGCGGGTTTCGGATAGTCACTAAATGAGGTCCCGCCGCGGCATCGCGGTCGCGAGCGCGCTGCTGGCGCTGCTCGCGGCCGCCGGCTGCGGCCTCGGCCCCGGCGCCGACGTCGGCGACGTGCGGCTGACGGTGACCCGCGACTACGGCCGGGAGACGATGGCCGAAGCGACCGTGACGGCGAAGGAATCCGACACGGTGATGCGGGTGCTCGAAGGCGAGGACGACGTCTCGACCCGCTACGGCGGCGGCTTCGTCCACGCGATCGACGGGGTCGCGGAGGAAAGCCGCGGCGGCGACCCCTACGACTGGTTCTTCTACGTCGACGGCGAGGAAGCGGAAATCGGCGCCGCCGACTACGACCTCCAGGGGCAGGAGCGGATCTGGTGGGACTACCGCAACTGGTCAGCGGTCAACCACGTCCCCGAGGTGGTGGGGTCCTGGCCGGCCCCGTTCAAGAACGGGATCGGCGGCGAGCGCCACCCGGTCGTGGTCGAATGCCTGCGGTCGCCGCAAGCTTGTGAAGTGACGCGGAGAGCGCTGGAGAGCGAAGGCATCCACGTCGCCGATGGCGCGCCGGAGAAGGCGATGCGGATCCTCGTCGGCCCCTGGAGCGCCGTCCAGCGGGACCCGATCGCCCGTTTGATCGGGGCCGGGCCGGAGGAAAGCGGCGTCTTCGCGGAATTCGAGGGGGGCGACCTCGTGGCGCTCGGCGAAGACGGCCAGGCGGCGGAAGACCTTCGGGCCGGATGCCGGCCTCGTCGCCGCCACCAACCGCTACGGCGGGCTGCCGGTCTGGGTCGTCACCGGGGGGACGGGCATGGCGGTAGATCGTGCGGCCGAAGCGCTGAAGCCGGACCTGCTGCGCAACCATTACGCGATCGCCGCCGACGGCGCGCTGATCTACCCGCTGCCGCTGGGGACGCCGTGAAATCTCCCTTCGCCTACCAGCCGCGCCCGCGGCCGCTGCAGCTGGCCTCGCCGGGCGCCGCCGTCGCCTACCTCGGCGCGATCGTCGCCGTCGCCTTTCTCTACTCGAACCCGCTGGTGCTGATCGCCGCGGGCGCGGCGGCTGTCGCGGCCGGTCTCCTGGCCGGAGCGCGGCGGGCGGTGCGGGTCGCCGTGAAGATGGGCCTGGCCTTGGCGCTCCTGATCGTCGTCGTCAACGCGCTCGTCGTCAGCCGCGGCGAGACCGTCCTCGCACGGCTCGGGGACTGGCCGCTCTTCGGCCAGGTCAACGTCACCCTGGAGGCGATCGTCGCCGGCGCCTCGGGCGGCCTGCGGGCGGCGGTGACGATGATCGCCGCCGCCGTCTACTCGGCCTGCGTCGACCCTGACCGGGTCCTGCGGGCGCTGCGGCCGCTGGCCGGGCGCTCGGCGCTCACCGCGACCCTGGTCTCGCGCCTGGTCCCGGTTGCCGCCGCCGACGCCGGCCCGCCTCCGCGACGCCGCCCGCCTGCGCGGGCCCGGCGCGGCCGAGGTCGGCAGGGCGCCGCTCGCCCGCCGCCTCCTCGCCGGCTCGCTCGACCGTGCCGTCGACGTCGCCGCCACCCTGGAGCTGCGCGGCTACAGCTTGGGGGCGACTGCGGAAACCCCCGCGTGCGCCCGGCGGCGGCGGACACTGCGCGGGGCGGCGTCCTCGGTCGGCCAAATAGCGCTGCTATTCGGCCTCCCTGCGTCCTGGCCCCGCTTGGTCCGGCGCTCGCCAGATCGCACACGCGGGTTCCCCCAGTCGCCCCTCGACGCGCCGCGTCCTCGCAACCGCCGCGCCCGTTCCCGCTACGACCGCCGCTTCTACGCCGTCGCCCTCGCGGTGCTCGCCGTTGCGATCGCGGGCAAGGCCCTGGGCGCCGACGACTTCCAGACCTACCCGACGATCGAGACCGGCCTCGGTCCCGCGACCCTCTTCGTGGCGGCCGTTGTCGCCCTCAGCGGTCTGGCACCCGGGCGCGTGTCGAGTTTGTTCGGACATGCCGAACGAACTCGACACGCGGAGGCGGCCCGTGTCTGAGCTGGCGATTCGGCGCGGGCGCGGCGCCGGCGCTCGCGGTCAGCGGGCTCGGCTACTCGTATCCGCAGGCGACTGCGCCGGCGCTGGTCGACGTCTCGCTCGAGGTCGCGCCCGGGGAGTTCGTCCTCCTCGCCGGCCGCTCGGCCTCCGGCAAGTCGACCCTGCTCAAGGCCGCCTGCGGCCTCGTCCCGCACTTCCACGGCGGCGAGATCGAGGGGGAGGTGCGGGTCGCCGACCTCGACGCGATCGCCTCCGGCCCAGGGGAGCTGGCGGCAGCGGTCGGCTACCTCGCCCAGGACCCGGAGACGCAGGTCGTCTCGACCACGGTCGCCGCCGAGATCGAGCTGCCGCTGGAGATGCGCGGCGACGAGCCCGCCGACCGCGCCCGCGCCGTCGAGGAGGTCGCCCTCGCCCTGGCGATCCCGCACCTCCTCGACCGCGCCGTCGACACCCTCTCCGGCGGCGAGCTCCAGCGAGTAGCCCTCGCCGCCGCTCTCGTCACCCGCCCTCGCCTGATCCTCCTCGACGAGCCGACGTCCCAGCTCGACCCGGTGGCCGGCGACGAGCTGATCTGGCTCCTCCGCCGCCTCAACGAGGAGTGGGGCGTGGCGGTCCTTCTCGCCGAACACCGTCTCGAGCGCTGCCTTGCCGCCGCCGACCGCGTGGTCGCGATGGGCAGCGGGCGCATTGCCTTCGACGGCGCCCCCGCCGAGTTCCTCGCTTGGTCCCAGACTGCCGATCCAGCGTTAGAGACTCCCGCGGCCCGTCTCTTCTCCCTCGCCGGAATCGACCCGCTCCCCGTCGGCGTCCGCGCGGCACGCCAAACCCTGCGAGGGATGGGGATCACTCACCCTCCTAATCGAGCAGGTGGAGGGTGAGTGATCCCCATCCCGATCTGGCCCCGCTTCGAAGTCCGATCCCGCCCTTAAGGCGAAGAGCCTCTGGGTGGAGCTCGACCGCGGCGAGGACATGCGGGACGTTCTCAAGGGAATCGACCTGACGATCTATCCGGGCGAACGCGTCGCCCTGATGGGTCGCAACGGGGCCGGCAAGAGCACGCTGCTGCGGACGGCGGCGGGCTTGCACGAGCCGGTCGCGGGGAAGATCGAGGTCGACTCGATCGCCTTGCTGACCCAGAACCCCGGCGACTACCTGGTCCGCGAGCGGGTCGGCGACGAGCTGCCCGGGGACGCAGGGCGCGGCGGCGCTGCGGGTCGTCGGCCTCGAGCATGCGGTCGACGCCGACCCGCGCGACCTCTCGGGCGGGGAGCGGCAGCGGCTGGCGCTGGCGATCGCGCTCGCCGGTCGCATGGAGGGGGAGTTGCTGCCCGGGCTCGTCGCCCTCGACGAGCCGACCCGTGGCATGGACCGCGCCCGCAAGGGCGACCTCGTCGCGCTGATCGGCGGGCTCGCCGGCGCGCGGCGCCGCTGTCATCGTCGCCACCCATGACGTCGAGTTCGCCGCTGAGTTCGCCGAGCGGGTAGTCCTGCTCGGCGACGGCGTCGTCATCGCCGACGGTCCCAGCGCCGAGGTCCTCTCCGGCGGCTGGTACTTCGCCACCGAGGTGGCGCGCGTCCTCGACCTGCCGGGCGTCGTCACCCCCGAGCAGGGTGCCGCGGCGCTGGCGGGAGGGGCGATGAGCTGGGAGGTCGCCAGCTTCCTCATCCTCGGCGCCGTCCTGCTCGCCGGCTTCGCCTGGTATGAGCGCTCGCGGCCGCCGTCGCAGGTCGTCGCCCTGGTCGCGGCGCTGGCGGCGCTGGCGATCGCCGGCCGCATCGCCTTCGCCGCCTTCCCCAACGTCAAGCCGACGACCGACATCGTCATCTTCGCCGGCTACGCGCTCGGCGGCGCCCCGGGATTCGCGGTCGGCGCCCTCGCCGCGCTCGTCTCCAACTTCTGGTTCGGCCAGGGCCCGTGGACGCCGTGGCAGATGGCGGGCTGGGGGCTCTGCGGCGTCCTCGGCGCCGCTGCTGGCGCTCGGCAGCCCGCAACGCGGCCGCCTCGGCCTCGACCGCCATCTGCGGCTTTGCTGGCATTTTCTACGGCGCTCTGCTGAACTTCTCCCTGATGGCGACCTATGGAGGGGACCTATCGCTGCGGCATTTCCTCGCGCTCGAGGTGCGGGCGATCCCGTTCGAAGTCGCCCACGTGCTCGGCAACGTCGTCCTCGCCCTGGTCGCCGGGCCGGCGATGGTGCGGATGCTGACCCGCTTCCGCGAGCGCTTCGAATGGGAGCGGCGGGCGGCGCCGACTGCGGCCGCCGTCCGTCCTCTTCGCGGTGCCCTGCGCAGCGGCGGTGTCGCCGCCCTGCTTCTCCTCGCCCTCCTCGCTCTGGGCGCGCCGGCCCGCGCAGGCCGCCTCCGCGTCGAACGCGGGGCCGACTGGCTCGAGTCCCAGCAGCGCCCCGACGGCGGCTTCGCCGCCTCGGCCGAGCGCGAGGCTCGGCGCCGAAATAACCGCCTGGGCGATGCTGGGGCTGGCGGCTGCCGGACCGCAACCCGCTCGACGTCGCCAGCAGCGGCAAACGCCCGTCGACTTCCTCCGCAGCCACCTCGACGAAGTCAAGGACGCGGGCGACCTCGCCCGCACGATCCTCGCCCTCGAGGCCGCCGGCGTCGACCCGCGCAGCTTCGGCGGCGCCAATCTGGTCGAGCGGCTGCTCGCCAAGCGCGCGCGACAACGGCTCCTATCGAGGGCTGGCCGGGAACCACCGCCTTCGCCGTGATCGCCCTGCGCGGCGGCGGGCGCGAACGAAGCGGCCTCGCCGACGCTCGACTGGTTGCGCAAGGTCCAGGACAACGACGGCGGCTGGGGGACGTGCCGGGGTCGCCGAGCACCGCCGACGTCACCGGCGCGGTGCTGCAGGCGCTGACGCCCGGCTCCGAAGGCCGGCGACGCGGGCGTCGGGATACCTGCGCAAGTCCAGCGCGACGGCGGCGGCTTCGCGCTCGGCGGCAACGGCGCCGTCAACGCCCAGTCGACCGCCTGGGCATCCGAGGGCATGCTGGCGGCCGGCAAGCGACCCGGCCGGCTTCGGCCGCGGCGGCAAGAGCGCGCTCGACTACCTCCGCGACCTGCAGGCCGAAAGACGGCCACTTCCTCAAGCGCCGGGTCGAGCGAACAGACCCCGGTCTGGGTAACCGCCAACGCCCTGGTCGCCGCCGCCGGCGACTACCTCCCGATTCCGGCCCCACCGCGCGAACCGCAAACCGAAACCGAAGCCCCTCACGTCCAGCAAGACCTCATCCTCCCCCGGCGGTGTGATCCCCGGCCTCGAAGTCCCCTCGACTTCTCCCGGCCCGTCCTCATCTGCCTTGCGGGAAGCCCTCGAAGGCGGTGCCGGCGCTCCCCCTCCGGGACACTCAGCGCCATCCGGCCAGAGCGGTTCCGGGGCTCTGCCTCAACTCCCATCCACCGGTGGTCGCGTCCCGGAGGGGGACGCCGGCACCGCCTTACCGGAAGCCTCTGTCTCGGGCGAGCCGGCCTCCGAAACGAGCAGAGACACCACCAGCAGCACCGCCGGCGCCATCCTCCTGGGCCTGCTGGCCGGCTGCCTCCTCTTCGGCGCGGGCCTCGCCGGCCGCCGCGGCTGGATGCGCTGGCGCTACGGCCTTTAAGTCTCCAATTCGGCGCGAAGCTAGTGCTGAATTGGTCTTTTTAGCGCGTGTTCTGTCGCAGACAATCAGTTACGGTAGGCTCCATGGCAGTGATGGCGCCCCGGCAGAACTGGACCGACGAGCGCCTCGATCATTTCGAGAAGCGGGTCGAGGAACGTTTCGACCGCGTGGATGAACGCTTCGACACCTTCAAAAAGGAGGTCGACGAACGCTTCAACTACTTCGAATCTGAAGTGAAGCTCCGCTTTGAGCAGGTCGACGGACGCCTGGATCGAATCGAGGGGGAGATCAAGGAAATCCGGATCGCCATCAAGGACCTGCACGAAGACAACAAGGCGAACCTGCGCGTGATGATGCAGGGCATCATCGGCCTGTCCGGCAGCATCGTCGCCGGTTGTGCGCTCGTGGCGGGAGCGAACGTCTTCTAGCTATACCCTCGACGTATGGACGTCGAGACCGCGATCCGGACTCGCCGCACGCACAAGGCGTTCGGCCCGGAGCCGCTGCCGCGGGAGCAGATCGAGGAGCTGCTGGAGCTGGCGAGCTGGGCGCCGAACCACAACCTCACCGTGCCCTGGCGCTTCCGGGTCGATCGGGCCGCGGACGCTGGGGCGCCTGAAGGAGATCGCCGGGCCGGAGGGGGCGGCGAAGCTCGACCGCGCCCCGACCCTCGTCGTCGTCTCCTGTCTGCTCGGCGGCGACCCGGTCGAAGAAGAAGAGGACCTGCACGCGACCGCCGCCGCCTCCTACATCGTCCTGCTCGCCGCCCACGCCCGCGGCCTCGCCGGCTACTGGCGCACGCCGGGATTGCTGCGGGGGCAGGAGGGGCGCGCCGCCGTCGGCCTGCCCGAAGAGGAGCGCTTCGTCGGCCTCCTCCACCTCGGCCACCCGCGCCAGGAGAAGCCCGCGCCGGAGCGTCCCGGCGCCGACCGCACCACCACCTACCTCGACTGATGCTGACCCGCGCCCGCGCCATCGAGGAGATCGCCGGCAACCATTTCGAGGTCGTCGTCATCGGCGGCGGCATCACCGGCGCCGGAGTCGCCCTCGACGCCGCCTCGCGCGGCTACTCGGTCGCCCTGCTGGAGCGCGGCGACTACGCGGCCGGCACCTCCAGCCGCTCCTCGAAGATGGTCCACGGCGGCCTCCGCTACCTGCAGAACTTCGACCTCGGCCTGGTCCGCGAGGCGCTGCTCGAGCGCCAGCTGATGGTCCGCCTGGCGCCGCATCTCGTCTACCCGACGCCCTTCCTCGTCGCCTCGCTGGGAGAGGAGCGCCGCGACCGCAAACTCGGCCTCGGCCTCAACATGTACGACGTGATGGCGACGACGCGTGTCGGCCGCAGCCGGCGGGAGCGGAGCGCCTCCAGCGAGGAGGACGAGGACGTCTACTGGTCGCCCGACCGCCACCGCACGATCGACCGCGAGGAGGTGCTGGAGCTGGTCCCGGCGCTCGCCCCGCGCGACCCCCACGACGCCTATCTCTTCTACGACTGCCAGACCGACGACGTCCGCCTCGTCCTCACCGTCCTCGGCGAGGCCGAGCGCTTCGGCGCGGTGATGCTGAACGGAGCCGAGGTGACCGAGGTCCTCGCCGGCGACGGCAGGGCCAGCGGCGTCGCCTTCGTCGAGGAGGAGTCGGGCGAGCGGGTCGAGGTCAGCGCCGACCACGTCGTCAACGCGACCGGCGTCTTCGCCGACCAGATCCGGCCCGAGGAGCTGCTGGGCGAGGAGGACGTGCCGCGGATCTCCCCGAGCCGCGGCACCCACCTGCTGATCGACGAGGAGGACCTGCCGATGGGCAAGGCGGCCTGCATCGTCCCGGCCGGCGAAGGCCGGATGATCTTCTCGCTGCCCTGGTACGGCCGCACCCTCGTCGGCACCACCGACAACGACTTCGACGGCGACATCGCACCACCCGCGGCCCGCCGAAGACGACGTCGAGTATCTGCTCGAGCGCGGTCAACGAGTTCTTCGGCACCTCGCTCGGCGAAGGCGACCTGGTCGGCGCCTACGCGGGCGTGCGGCCGCTGATCTCGACCGGCGACCCGCGCAAGTCGGTCGACATCTCGCGCAAAGCGGAGCTCTACGAGACCTCGTCGGGGATGCTGACGATCACCGGCGGCAAGCTCACCACCTGGCGGCGGATGGCGAAGCAGACGGTCGACCGCCTGGTCGAGCGGGAGGGCGCGAGGCGCCCTGCCACACCGACGAGATCCCGCTCGGGATGGAGGCGCCGGCCGGAGGACCTGGAGGCGCCCCCTGGGGTCGGCGAGGAGGCGATGGCACAGCTCGCGTTCCGCTACGGGCACGCGGCGCGCAAGGTGCTGGAGCTCGCCCGCGAGAACCCGAAGCTGGCCCGGCCGATCGTTCCCGGCCGCCCCGACCTGCTCGCCGAGGTGGCTCTCGCCGCCCGCCACGAGCAGGCCCGCACCGTCGCCGACGTGCTGCTGCGCCGGACCCGGCTGGGGATCCTGGCGGCGCCGGAGCTGCGCGACGGCGAAGGCGGTGCGCCCGGTCGCCGACGTGCTCGGCGCCGAGCTCGGCTGGTCGCGCCGCCGCCGGTCAAGCGGAGGCCGAGGCCTGGCCCGCGGTCGCCGCCGAGGAGGGAATCGACCCCGCCGCGACGCCGAGGCGGTCACCCGCCGGAGCGGTTGAATAACCTCCGCCTCCGATGAACAAGGCCGAGCTGGAGAACAAAGCCCCTGTCCGAGCTGCACCCGCTGGCCGCCGAGGCCGGCGTGCCCAAGTTCCGGATGCTGACCAAGGGCGAGCTCGTCGAGCAGCTGGCCGGCGAGAACGGCGCCGCGGCGCCGCCGGCCGGCAGCGGCAGCAAAGAGGGCGGCGAGCGCCCGCGGCGCCGCCGCAGGCGCAGCCGCACCGGCTCGCCCGCCGCCGGCGACGAGGCCGAGGAGGGGAAGACCCCGGCCAGGGAGGCCTCCGGGCCGAAGCGCGAGCGCCGCGACCGCCCCGAGAAAGCTCCCGAGCGCGAGCCCGCGCCCAAGCCGGCAGAGCAGGCCGAGCCGGCCGCCGAGCCGGTCGAAGCAGCCGCCGAGACGCCGAAACCGCGCCGCCGTCGACGCCGCCGCTTCGGCCGCCGCGGCAAGCGAGGGGTGACCCTGCAGGGCCTGCTGCTGCCGCCCGAGGCCGGTCGCCAGGCCGTCCTCTGCGCCGAGAGCCGCGAGGCCTGCACGGCGCTGCTGCGCGGCGTCGCCGCCGATCTTGCCGCCGACCCGAAGGGCCCCGACCCGGTCGCGCTGCTGATCGACCCCAGCCCGGAGGAGCTCGCCGACTGGAAGCGCGACGCGCCGCAGGCGGAGATCGTCGCCGCCGGCCAGCCGCGCCACGCCCGCGATGCCCTCGCCCAGGCCGCCGCCCGCGCCGGCAAGCGGCGAAGACGTGATCCTCCTCGTCGACTCGCTGACCCGGCTCGGCGAGGCCTACGACGACGCCGAGGCCGCGAAGGAGTTCTTCGACGCCGGCCGCGAGCAGGCGGCGCCGGCGGCGGTTCGCTGACGGTGGTCGCGGCGCTCGAGCGCCCGAACGCCGACTGATCTAGAAGCGCTACCTAGCGTCGGTAAGCGATGCGGCGCCAGCACGGCTCTTTGGAGAGCTCGATCAGCTCGCCGCTGCGGTCGGGCTGGACGTAGCCGAAGGTCTGGGTGCGCTCGTCGAAGACGACGTCGAGCTCGCCCTCCTTGACCCGCTGGTCGAGCCAGGCGCCGCGGAAGACGAGGCGGCGGATCCAGTGGACGAGGCTGCGGTTGGAGGGGCCGACCAGGTCCTCCCAGTTCTCGTTGATGTGCTCGCCGAGGCGGGAGCTGGGCTCGGCGATCTCGCCGCTGACGGCGAGGTCGAGGAGGTCGTCGAGCTCCTCCTGGCTGAGGCCCTGGTCGACGAAGCCGAGCTTGACCGCGGCCTGCTCGACGCGCTGCCCGAAGTCCTCCTCGTTGAAGGCGAAGCGGAGCTCTCCGTACTCCAGCACGTAGTCGGAGCCGGACTCGTAATTCCCTCTGCGGGTCGTCTTCTTATCCATGAGTTGAAGCCGAAGTCTGCTCCGCAAGCCCGGCGGAGCAGGTCCATGATCTTGCCGATCATCGTAGACGCGTGCCTGCTCGGGCCTGTGCCTGAACGCCCGGTTGCACCTTGGCGGCGACGTGGCATTCGCAGCGTCGAATGGGTAGTCAATCCGCGGGAGCCGCCGTGATCGACCTCCACTGCCACATCCTCGCCGCGATCGACGACGGCGCCCGCGACCTCGACGACAGCGTCGCGATGGCGCGCCAGGCCGAGGCCGACGGGATCGAGGCGGTCTGCGCGACGCCGCACATCCGCCACGACCACGACGTCCGGATCGAGGAGGTGGCCGGACCGGGTGGCGGGGCTGAACGCGCGGCTGCGCGAGGAGGGATCGGCGGTCGAGATCCTCCAGGGGGGCGAGGTGGCGGAGACGGCGGTCGAGGGCCTGAGCGAGGAGGAGCTGGCGCGGGTCTCCCTCGGCGGCGGCCGCTGGATCCTGCTGGAGCCGGCGCCGGGGCCGCTCGGCGACAGCCTCCTGCGCCGCGTCGGCCACCTCGCCGAGCGCGGCCACCGCACCCTGATCGCCCACCCCGAGCGCCACCTCTCCGCCGACATGTTCGAGCGGATGGCCGCGCTGGTCGTCGCGGGGGCGCTGATCCAGGCGACCGCCGACTTCTTCCTCCGCGAGCAGATGGCGGCGGGGATGCTGGCGATGGCCGCGGCCGGCCTCGTCCACGTGCTCAGCAGCGACGCCCACACGGTCCTCGGCGGCCGTCCGCTGCGGCTCTGGCCGGCGCTCGAGCGCCTGGCGCGAGGTCGAGGCTGGCGCCGCACCTCGAGTGGATCGCCGAGACGGCGCCGCGCGCGATCGTCGCCGGCGAGCCGCTCGAGCGTCCCCTTCGGCCCCGACGTCTGAGCGCTCGTCTTCCAGAGCAAGGGAGCGTCTCGGAACGCGATCGCTCAGTCCAGCGGGCGCAGCTCGACCCGGGGCGCTAGCTCCTCGACGACGGCGCGGGCGCCGGTGCCGAGGCCGTGGCGGAGGAAGTTGGCCGCGCCGGCGGCGGCGCCGAGCGCGCAGCGCGTCCTCCCAGTCCCGGCCGGCGGCGATCGACGCCGCGAGCGCGCCCATCATCGAGTCGCCGCAGCCCTCGCGCGAGCCGCGCTCGAAGCGGGGCGGCATCAGCTCCCAGGCTCGCCCGTCGCGGACGACCAGCGCCGGCTCGCCGGCGCGGGTGACGATCGCCGCTCTCGGCGCCCTCGTCCCGAGCAGCCGCTCCGCCGCCGCCCGCAGCCGCTCCTCGGTGTCGACCGGGCCGGAGACGAAGGCGGCCAGCTCCCAGTCGTTGATCTTGACCAGGTCGGGCTTGCCCTCGAGGGCGCTGTCGAGGCGGGGCGGGGAGAGGTCGACGACGACCGGCGTCCCGTTCGCGCGGACGTCGGCGACGAGGCTGCCGTAGATCTCCAGCGGCAGCGTCTCGCCGGGGTAGGGGCCGCAGAGGGCGAGCACGTCGGCGTCGAGCGCCGCCGCGCACGGTGACCGAGAAGAGGTCGTCGACCTCGTGCCGCGAGGGCGGGCAGCGCGGCGCTCTGGGCGATCGGCTGGCGCTCGCCGCCGCGGCGGTCGTGGATGTAGGCGCCGCTCGGCTCGGCGGTCTCGACCAGCCGCAGCTCGATCGGCATCTGCTCCAGCAGCGGCCGCAGGACGGTCCCGACCTCGCCGCCGAGGAACCCGCAGAGGACGGGCTCGGCCCCGAGCTCGGCCGCCATCCGCGCCACCCAGACGCCCTGCCCGGCGGCGTGGACGTGGATGTCGTCGCCGCCTTCGGCGCTCAGCGACTCGATCGTGATCGAGAGCATCGGGTTGGGGCCGAAGATCGCGACTTTGGGCTTGTGCGGCTCATCGCCAGAGCGTAGGCACGGGGCGAGCAGACGCGGGCGGCCGCTCGGCGGCCGAGGAGAATCGGGGGCTGGACTCGCATCGATCCCCGCAGCGCCGCCTCCGCGCTCCGCGGCGCAGGTCTCGGCCGCGAGGTCCCGGTCGCGGTCGGCTTCCGCGCCCGCCTGCTCGGCCTCGCCGGGCTGCGCCGCGAGCAGGCCGGCGCCGGGCTGCTGATCCCGCGCTGCGCCAGCGTCCACACCTTCGGCATGCGCTTCGAGCTCGACCTGGTCTTCCTCGACGCGCGAGGGCCGGGTGCTCGCGGTCCGCCGCCGGGTGCCGCCGCGGCGCCTCGCTCTGGTGCCGCGGCGCCGCCGCCGTGCTGGAGATTCCCGTGTCGCCGGCAGGGGGGAGAGTTCGGCCGGCCCGGGGACTTAGGCGGCCGATGCTGCCGCAACGAGAAGAGATCGCCAGCGTCGTCGTCTGCGAGGACGACGCGATCACCCTGGACCTGCTCTGCGACCACCTCGCCGCCGACCGCTTCGGCGTCATGCCGGCGCCCAGCGCCTCGGACGCGCTGCGCCTCTGCCGCTACAACCACCCCGACCTGCTGCTCCTCGACCTCGTCGCTGCCCGACGCCTCCGGCCTCGACGTCCTGCGCGAGATCCGCGAGGCCGACGGGGTCGACTCCCGCTTCGACCCCCGCCTGCCGGTGATCGTCCTCACCGGTCGCGGCGCCGAGACCGACCGCGTCCGCGGGCTCGACTCGGGAGCCGACGACTACCTGGTGAAGCCGTTCCGCTACCCCGAGCTGCGAGCCCGCATCGGCGCCGTCCTGCGCCGCCGCAGCAGCCGCAGGACGGGCCGCGGCCGGGTCGGCGAGCTCGTCATCGACCCGATCCGCCGCCAGGTCACGGTCGGCGAGCGCGAGGTCGCCCTGGCGAAGAAGGAGTTCGACGCTGCTCGCGTCCTCGCCTCGCGACCCGACCCGCGTCTTCACCAAGGAAGAGCTGCTCGACGCCGTCTGGGGCTACCGCGGCCCCGCCGAAGACCCGGACCCTCGACTCCCACGCCAGCCGGCTGCGTCGCAAACTCGACCCCGAGCACGGCCGCTTCGTCGTCAACTGCTGGGGATGGGGATACCGGCTGGTAGCCGCCTGAGGGCGGGCGCGCTACTTCTTCCCCTTCGCGGCCGGCACTTCGAAGTGCATGATCGCCAGCTTCGAAGGGATCCCGTCTTTCTTGCTCTTCAGGCGTTTGCCGGATTCCTTCTGGATCTTGGTCGCCTCTTTCACCGTCTGGGCGAGAACCTTGTTGAGGTCCTTCCAGCCCTGCTCGTCGAGCAGGAGGGGGGTGTCGGAGAGGTGGGAGTCGCTGCGCGCCTCGATCGTCCCGTCCGCCATCGCCTCGGTCGCGCTCTGGCCGATCGACTCGAGGATCGAGCCGGAGATCCCCTTGCGGGCCGAGGCGGGGATCTTGGCCCAGTCGGAATCGCTGAGGAAGGCGCGGTCGGTGGCGCGGTAGAAGTGCTCGACGGCACCGCGGCGCGGCTCCGTTTTGACGAGTTCGACGCAGTCGTACTCAAGCAGCGTTTTGACGTGGTAGCTGACGTTGCCGAGCGGTTCGCCGAGCTCCTGCGCGAGCTGGTTCGGGCTCGAGATCCCTTTGTGCAGGGAGCTGAGGATGCGAACCCGGAGCGGATGCGCGAGCGCCTTCGCTACCTGCTGGGTGATGCCCTCTGGGGAAGTGCGGGACTGTGGCAAAGGATGATCCTCCGTTTCTTGCTCGGGCCGAGTGACAATTGGTGGCAGTAACGCCCGAGTTACTAGACAAGTATTCCAAAACGCTCCCCGGAAAATCGTTTCGGAAGAAAAAAATACAGTGAAGAAAATCGACTTATGCATTCGGTTCCAGTTCGCAAAAAAGACTTTGGGAACCGAAATGTCCTGCCGGGGGTCTAACTGCTCAACGCCCGTCCTTCCCGACGCGCCTGGCCGAGACCGCAAAGGGAGGACGGGCGTTGTTCTTGTCACCGAAAGCCGCGATTTCCGGCTTCTCCGGCGACTGTAGGGGGAGACAATGCGGTGCGACGCGGCTTAGCTCCCCATGATCGAACGCAGGGGCGCATAGATCATGGCCCTCGACTCCTCAGCGGTTGCGGCGGGCTGCCGATGGCAGCTTCCTTTGCGATGGCAGGCGGGTTTGTCGCTTTCCGCGAAGCGCGGCGCCGGACCCTGCTGAACGCGGCGCTACACGAGTTGCGGCGCCCGCTGCAGGCGCTCTCGCTGCTCGCCTCTGCCCCCTCGGGAGCGGGCGGCTCGGTCGAAGGCAGCTTGGAGATGGCGGTGGCGGCGGTCGATCGACTCGATCGCG
Source organism: uncultured Actinomycetes bacterium (assembly GCA_963779815.1). Classification (GTDB taxonomy): domain Bacteria; phylum Actinomycetota; class Thermoleophilia; order Solirubrobacterales; family 70-9; genus VAYN01. The sequence goes on from CAVZZR010000001.1 coordinate 1,601,775, forward strand.
AGATCAACGGCTACGCGGGCCTGACCGAGACGGAACGCTTCTTCCTGCGGCCGATCGTCGAGGCGACGGTGGAGCGGTGGCGACCGATCGCAACTCGCGCCGAACGGTCCCTGGAGCTGGTCTGGTCGGGGGGTGACGGCGAGCTCGAAGGCGACCCGGTGGCCCTCGCGCAAGTGGTGGACAACATGATCAGCAACGCGTTCGAGCACGGCGGCGGCGCGATCGCGCTGGAAGCCGAGGTGGAGCGGGGGCTGTGCCGGCTGTCGGTCAGCGACGAGGGCGGGGAAGGGGCGGCGGGGCGAAGCCGAGCTCTTTCCCGGGAGCGAATCACCGGCCGCCGCCGCCACGGTCATGGCCTGCGGATCGTGCGACGGGTTGCGGCTCGGCACCGCGGCCGCTTCAGCCTCGTCCGCTCGGGCGGGGGAACCGAGGCGAAGCTGGCGCTGCCGGTGAGCGAGGGAAAGCGATGAGCCGCCGCGGTCGCTCGCTGGGTTTCCTGGCCGCCGCTCTGGTCGCCGCGGCGGCCGCGGCGGCGATTGCCGACGGCTACGGCGACAGCGTCAGCCGCGGCTACGGCGCCCTGCGGCCGGTGGTCGTCGCCGGTGCCGATCTCCGGGCCGGCGAGAAGATCGACGCGGATGCGGCCGGCAGCGAGCTCGAGGTGAGGCAGATCCCGGTTCGCTTCGTCCCGCCCGCGGCACTCGCCGATCCGGGTGAAGCGATCGGGCTCGTCCCCGCCGTTCCCGTGCCGGGCGGCTCCTACCTGCTGGCGACGCAGCTGCGTCCGCCGCATGCACGCCGGGTGGCAGGAGGCCTGGCGCCCGGCCGGCGGCCGGTTGAAATCACCGTCGGCGGCGCCGGCGCCCTCAGCGCCTTCGGGTCTCAGCCCGTCGGCTCGAAGGTCGACGTGGCGGTGACGAGCGAACCGTCGGGCTCCGGAGACGGGCGGACCTACATCGCCGCGGCTGCTGTGCCGCTGCTCGCCCTCGGGGCGGCGAGCGAAGGAGACCCCGGCGAAGCGAGCGTCACCCTGGGGCTGACCCGGGCCCAGGCCCTGCGCCTCCTCGCCGCCGAAAGCTTTGCCCGCCGGATCACCGTGATCCCCGCCGGTTAGGTCAGCGATGGACCTGCACGAGAGCGACGTCGCCGAGCTCAGCGCCTCGCTGCGCGGGCGCCTGGTCGAGCGCCGCCGCTCGGAAGCCGCCGCCGGCCATGCGCCGGCCGGCGACCTGGCGGAGTCGGCCCGCCTCCTGGTCGACGAGCACGCCGCGATCCTGCCCGCCCGCGAGCGCGAGGAGGTGGTCGAGCGGATCGTCCGCGACAGCGTCGGCCTCGGGCCGCTCGAGATGCTGCTCGCTGATCCGGCGGTGGAGGAGGTGATGGTCAACGGTCACGAGTGCGTCTACGTCGAGCGGCGCGGACTGCTCGAAGAGACCGCGGTGAGGTTCGACAGCGAGGAGGAGCTGCGCAACGCGATCGAGCGGATCCTGGCGCCACTCGGGCGCCGGATCGACGAGCTGAGCCCGATGGTGGACGCCCGCCTGGCCGACGGGTCCCGGGTCAACGTCGTCATCCCGCCGCTGGCGATCGACGGGCCGACGCTCTCGATACGGCGCTTCGGCGCCTCGCGTCCGGGACCCGAGGAGCTGGTCGAGCTCGGGACGCTGAGCGCGGAGCAGCGGCAAGTGCTCGAGGCGGCGGTCGCCGATCGCCGCAGCGTCCTCGTCAGCGGCGGCACCGGCTCCGGGAAGACGACGCTGCTGAACGCCCTCTCCAGCTTCATCGGCGCCGGCGAGCGGGTGGTGACGATCGAGGACGCGGCGGAGCTGCGGCTGCAGCAGCCGCACGTGGTCAGGCTGGAGAGCCGCCCGGCCGGCGTCGAGGGACGGGGTGAGGTGACGATCCGCGACCTGCTTCGCAACGCCCTGCGGATGCGGCCGGACCGGATCGTGATCGGCGAGGTGCGGGGGGCCGAGGCGCTCGACCTCCTCACCGCGCTCAACACCGGCCACGACGGCGCCCTCTCGACGGTGCACGCGAACTCGCCCGCCGATGCGCTGGCGCGGCTGGAGACGCTGGCGCTGATGGCCGGGGTGGGGCTGCCGCACGCCGTCGATCGCCGAGCAGGTCCGGCGCGGCATCGACCTCGTCGTCCACCTGCAGCGCGAGGCCGGCGGCGGTCGCCGGGTGACCGAGATCGCCGAGGTGGGATGACGACGGCGGCTCCCGATCGCGGCGCTCGCGGGCGGCCTCGGCGGCGCTGGCGGTGCGGGAGGCGTGCTGGCCAGCCCCGCGGCGGCGCGCCTGGCTCCGCCTGGCCCTGGAGCCGCTGCGCGAGGCCGGGCGCGAAGGGTACCTGCCGTCGAGCGTCGAGCGGCGCCGGCTGGCGGTCCTCGGCACGCGTCGCCGCCGGGCTTGCCGGCTGGCTCCTCGCCGGCCGGCTCGCTGGCGCGTGCTGCTCGCGATCGCCGGCCCGGCCGCGGTCGGGCTGGGCGATCGCCAGCCGCCGGCGCCGCTACCGGCGCGCGGCTCGAGCGGGCGCTGCCGGAGGTCGCCACCGCGATCGCCGACTCGCTCAGCGCCGGCCGCTCGCTGCGGGCGTCGCTGGCGGCGGCGATCGGCTCCCTGGACGGGCCGGCGGCCGGCGAGCTGGCGCGGCTCGCGGGCCGAGCTCGAGCTCGGTGCGGCGACCGGCGAGGTGCTCGACGGGTGGCGGCGGGCGGATGCGCTCGCCGCGCGTCGATGCCTTCGCCGCGGCGCTGCTCAGCCAGCGCCTGGCGGGCGGCGATCTGGCCGGCCTGCTGCGCCGCTTCGCCGCCGGCGCCGCGGAGCGCGAGCGGGTCGCCGAGGACGCCCGCTCGGCCACCGCCCAGGCCCGCTTCACCGGCCTCCTGGTGGTGGCGATGCCGACGCGGTGGGGCGGTCTTCGCCGAGCTGATCGAGCCGGGCTTCCTCGCCACGCTCCTGGCCTCGCCGCCGGCCGCGGTCCTGCTCGCGCTCGCGGCCGTGCTGCAGCTGGTCGGCTTCGTCGCGATTCGGCGCCTCGCCCGGGTGGTCGAGTGAGCGCCGCCGGGCTGCTGGCGGCGGTGGCGGTCCTGCTCGGCCGCCGCGGCGGTGCGGGAGCTGCCGCTGGAGCGAGTCTCGGCCGCTCGGCTGGCAGAGGCAGGCTGTCCGATGCGCTCGCAGCTGCCGGGAAACGGGTCTCGGCGCCCTGGTGGCGAGCGGCCGCTGCCGTCCTCGCGGCGCCGGCGGCGCCGGGGCGAACGGCGCTGCTGGTTGCGGTGGCGCTGCCGGTGGCCGGCTTCCTCGCCCCCGACGCCTGGCGCCGGCGGCAGTCGCGGCGCCGCCACCGGCGCCTGGTCGCAGCGCTCCCCGACGCGCTCGACCTGCTCGCGGTCAGCGCCGGCGCCGGGCGTGGAGCCACGGCGGGGCTGGAGCAGATCGCCCGCTCCGGGCGAAGGGCCGCTGGCCGAGGAGCTGCGCGCTCACCGTCGCCGAGATCTCCTGCGGCGTCTCCCTCAGCGCGGCGCTGTCGTCGCCTGCGCAGCCGCGTTCCCGGCGTCGAGCTGGCGAGCGCTGGTCGCGGCGATCGAGCGCTCCCGCCGCTTCGGCTCGCCCCTCGCCGACCAGCTGCGCCGCCAGGCGACCGCCCTGCGCCGCGACAGCCGTCGGCGAAGTCGAGGAGCGAGCCGCCAGCGCCGCGCCGAAAATCCAGCTGGTCGTCGCCCTCGTCCTCGTCCCCTCGGTGCTGCTGATGATCGCCGCCGGCCTGATCGCCAACGCGGGCACCCTGCTGGCCGGGTTCTGAAGCCGGCTGCTTCAGCTACTCCTGCGCACTCCTCGCGCAGGCGTTGGGCGACGGCGCCGGTGGCGGCGGCAATCGCGTCGAGCTCGCTCGGCGTTTTCCTTGTGGCCGCTGACGTAGCAGCAGAGGGTGCCGTCGACCAGCTCGAAGGCGAACTTCTCCGGCGCCGCTTCGGTCAGCCAGACGATGAAGGTGGGGGAGAAGAGCTGGCGCAGCCAGATCGCGTCCTGCTCCTTGGTGGCGAAGATCTCGTACTTCGTCGAGCAGCTCTCGCTCTCCAGCTTCACCCGCTCTTTGTCGCCGCGGAAGGCGTCCTCGAACTTCTCCAGTGCCCGCAGGCCGAACTTGCGCTGGCAGTAGAGCTCGGGGACGAAGCCGGCGCACTCGGGCACCTCGACCAGGCCGACCGTGTAGCGGTAGTAGTTGGTCTGCTGGTTGCCGTCGCTGTCGCGCGTCTCTTCCTCGTAGGTGTAGAGGGCGAGCGTGCCTTCGACCCCTTCGCCGATCGGGCCGGGGAGGGTGCGCTCGGCGTAGCGGTCGTCGCCCTTGCGCAGCAGCGGCGTCGCCGGCGGCAGCCGGCCGCGGCCGGGACGAGGGTCAGCCCGCGGTGCGCGGCGTAGACCTCGAAGAAGGTCGTCGGCCGACCGCGAGTCGGCGATCGCGAAGACGACCACGATCCCCAGCAGCAGGGCTCCGATCGCGCCCCCGGCCCCGATCAGGGCGCCGACGAAGACGAGGCAGGCGACGAAGACGATCGCCGTCAGCGCCGCGATCAGGATCAGCGTCAGCGGCTTCCGCATCAGGCGGCTGAAGTGCAGCCGCGGAGGTCGTCGGCGTCGTCGGGGATGCCGGTCGCGACCGCTTCCTCGACCACCGGCGCCTGCTCAGGGCTGCTCACGCGACCAATCTACCGGCGCCACGTTCGTCTGTTCCTTTTCGTTGCCGAGCAACGAAAAGGAACAGACGAACGGCTGGGGGCGGATGCAAACGGGGTTGCAATGGAGGGGCGTGTTGCAAAGTGGGGGAGAGTGGGTTACTGTGGCGCTCGAGTTGAAGCCCAGGACCGGGGTGGTGAGGCTCCTCCCACCTCATCACTCCGGTCCAACTCTTTCCCGGCCCTCCCGCTCAGAAAGGACTCGCCGCAGTGGCATTTCGGGGTCTCTACGAGCACAGCCTCGATTCCAAGGATCGGCTCACGGTTCCCTCTCGCTTCCGGGCTTCGCTCGCTGACGGCATCGTTCTCTCCAAGGGCTTCGACCCCTGCGTCTGGGTGCACACGACCGGGGAGTTCGAGCAGCTCTCCGACCGCTTCCTCTCGCCGCACAGCCCCTTCGGCCGCGACGCCCGGCCGCTGCGCCGCCGCTTCCACGGCGGCTCCTTCGACGAGAAGCTCGACTCCGCCGGCCGCATCCGCATCCCCAAGCCGCTGATCGAGCACGCCGGGCTCGACGGCAACTGCGTCGTCATCGGCGCCGGCGAGTACCTGGAGATCTGGGACGCCGAGGCCTGGGCCAAGCAGGAGGAGGAGCTCGACGCCGCCGCCCCCGAGATCGCCGAGGGCCTCGCCGCCGCCGGGGCCGCGTGACCATGAGACTGAATGCCGCCCGCAGATCCAATATGTCGCGGGCCGACCCGCAGACGCGGGACTTCGTCCCGTCGAGCCGTGGTCATGAGCGAGCACGAGCCCGTACTGGCGCCGGAGCTGATCTCGCTGCTGGCTCCGGAGCCGGGGCAGACGGCGGTCGACTGCACCTTCGGCGGCGGCGGCCACGCCCGCCGCGTCGCCGAGCTGCTCGGGCCGGACGGGGACGCTGATCGGGATCGACCGCGACCCCGCCGCGGAGGCGCGCTTCGACCGCTTCGCGGCCGAGGTGCCCTGCCGGACCCGCTTCATCAGCAGCGACTTCGCGGCAGGTCTCCGCGCCCTGCGCGGCGAAGGCATCCGCCCAGACATGGTTTATGTAGATCTCGGGATGTCCTCGATGCAGGTCGACGCCTGGGAGCGGGGCTTCTCCTACGCCTACGACGCGCCGCTCGACATGCGGATGGACACGCGCCAGGAGTTCACCGCCGCCGACCTCGTCAACGAGTGGCCGGAGGCGCGGATCGCCCAGGTCCTGCGCCGCTTCGGCGAGGAGCGCTACGCCGGCGGCATCGCCCGCGAGATCGTCCGCCGCCGGCCGCTCGCGACCACCTCCGAGCTGGTCGACGCGATCAAGGCCGGGATGCCGGCCTCGGCCCGCTTCGGCGCCGGCCACCCGGCCAAGCGCAGCTTCCAGGCGATCCGGATCGCCGTCAACGGCGAGCTCGACTCGCTCGAGCGAGGCGCTGCCGCTGGCCTGGGGCATGCTGCCGGTCGGCGGCCGCTTCGCCGCGATCTCCTTCCACTCGCTCGAGGACCGGCCGGTGAAGCAGTTCCTCGCCGCCAAGGCGCACGGGCTGCGTCTGCCCGCCCGAGCTGCCGGTCTGCGTCTGCGGCCACGAGCCCGAGGCCGAGCTGCTGACCCGGCGCGCGGTCGCCCCGGGCCCCGAGGAGGTCGACGCGCAACCCGCGCTCGCGCTCGGCCCACCTGCGGGTGGCGCGCAAGATCGCCGAGGCGCAGCCCGCGGGGGAGGCCGCCTGATGGCCGTCGCCGCTCCCGCGCCGCCGCAGCACCGCCGCCCCCGCCGCCGGCACCCTCGCGGACGAACCCGCCGACGCGCAAACGCGCCGGCGCGGCAACCGACGCGCAGCGCGCGCAGCGCCGGCACCGGCGCGCCGCGCGCCCGCTCGCAGGCCGACGCCGAAGCGCGCCGCCGCGCCCACCCGCCCGAGCTGGCCGCGGTCGCCGGGCGCACCGCGGTCGCCGTCCGCGAGCTTCCCGACTCCGGCCTGATCGTGCGGATGACCCGCGGCCGCGCCTGGATCGGCGTGCTCGGCGTGCTGCTGGTCGGGATCGTCGCCCTCAACGTCGTCACCCTCAGCTTCGCCGCCTCCGCGGGCAAGATCGACGAGCAGATCACCGCCCTCGACCAGGAGAACTCGATGCTCGCGCGGCCGCGACGCCCAGCTCTCCGGCGCCGGCCCGGGTCCGCGCCAGGCGGCGAGCGCTGGGCCTCGCGATGCCGACCAGCGAAGACCCACTGTCGTCGAGGCCGGCCCCGGCGACGTCGCCACCGCCGCCGCCGCGCCTCGCCGCCGCCGGCGGGCTAGGGACGCGGCGCCGATGCGCTTGATCGAGCGCCGGATCGGGCTCCTCTTCGCCGGCTTCCTGCTCTGCTTCCTCGTCATCGTCGGCCGTGCCTTCTGGCTGCAGGGGGTGCAGGGCTCCAGCCTCGCCTCCGAGGCGATCTCCCAGCAGACCGAGACGGTCGACGTCCCGGGCCTGCGCGGCGGCCTGCTCGACCGCAGCGGCAACAAGCTCGCCGCCTCCGAAGACGCGGCGACGATCTACGCGACGCCCTACCAGGTGAAGAACCCGCCGGCCGCGGCGCGGCAAGCTGGCGCCGATCCTCGACCAGCCGAAGGACGAGGTGCTGGAAGCGCTGACCGCGGAAGGCGGCTTCTCCTACCTCGCCCAGAAAGTCGACCTCGGCACGGCGGCGCAGGTCGAAGCGCTCGACCTGGAAGGGATCGGCGAGCTGCCCGACAGTCCGCCGCACCTACCCGCAGGGGGAGATGGCGGGGCAGGTGGTCGGCGCCGTCGGCTCCGAAAACCAGGGGCTGACCGGGCTCGAGGCGGGCGAGGAAGACGTCCTCGGCGGCAGCGACGGCGAACGGCGGATCGTCAACGACGCGCTCGGCGAGCCGATCCGGCTGGAAACCGTGGAGGAAGCCGAAGACGGCGAAGACATCCAGCTGACGCTCGACCCGGCGATCCAGCGGGAAGACCGAGCGGGTGCTGGCCGGAGTCGGCGAAACCTACACGCCGAAGGGCGCGACGGCGATCGTCATCGACCCGCGCACCTCGCAGGTCCTGGCGATGGCCAACTGGCCGCCGGTCGACCCCAACGACCTCTCCGAAGCCAGCAACGAAGACCTGATCAACAAGGCGACCGGCTTCACCTACGAGCCGGGCTCGACCTTCAAGGCGTTCACCGATCGCCGCGGCGCTGGAGGAAAAGACTGGTCACGCCGGCGACCGAATTCGTCCTGCCGCCGGAGCTCCACGTCGCCGACCGGACGATCGAAGACGCCGAGGCGCGGGGGACCGAGACGATGAGCGTGGCGAGATCCTCGCCCACTCCTCGAACGTCGGCGCGGTGACGATCGGCGTCCTGGTCGGCGAAGAGAAATTCAGCAAGTGGATCGGCCGCTTCGGCTTCGGCCGCCCGACCGGGATCCAGTACCCGGCCGAGGAGCAGGGGATCGTGCTCGACCTCGACGAATACTCCGGCTCGTCGATCGGCAACATGCCGATCGGCCAGGGCCTCTCGGTGACGCCGATGCAGATGGTCGCCGGCTACACGGCGATCGCCAACGGCGGCGTGCTGCGCCCGCCGCAGCTGATCAAGCGAGATCGGCGATGAGGAGGTGCACGAGCCGAAGGGCAGGCGGGTGATCGACCCGAGGTCGCCGCCCAGATCCGGGAAATGCTCGAGGGCGTGCTCGCCGCCGGCGGTACCGCGTCGGAGGTCAGCGTCCCCGGCTACACGCTGGCCGGCAAGACGGGAACCGCCGAGGTGGCCGAAAACGGGACCTACTCGGAAAGCAAATACGTCGCCTCCTTCATCGGCTTCGCCCCGGCGCAGAACCCGCGGCTGCTGGCGGCGGTGATCGTCGACCAGCCGCAGGGGGAAATCTACGGCGGCTCGGTGGCGGCGCCGGCCTTCGGCCAGATCGCGGAATTTGCGCTGCCTTATCTGGGTGTGCCGCAGGAATGATCCTTGGGCGGGTGAGGGCATCGGGTGACCCTCTGCCAAAGACCGTCGCGCAGCTGGGATGGACTTCAGGGTTCCGGCGTGACTTCTTGAGCCTTTGTCAGAGGGTCACCCGATGCCCTTCTTAGAATCGGGCAGTCGATGATGAGACTGGCGGAGTTGGTGGCCGGATTGCCGGGTGCGCGCGTGGTTGGCGATGGCTCGGTTGAGGTTAGGGACCTTGCTTATGACAGTCGCAAGGTGGAGCCTGGGACGCTGTTTTTTTGTGTGGTCGGGGGAGAGGGTCGACGGGCATGAGTTCGGGGCGCGGGCGGTCGAGGCAGGGGCCGTGGCGCTGGTCGTCGAGCGGGAGCTGACCGAACTGGACGTGACCCAGGTGGTGGTCGCGGACGCGCGGGCGGCGATGGCGCCGCTGGCGGCGCGGTTCTGGGGCGACCCGACGGCGCGGCTGCGCGTCGCCGGGGTGACCGGCACCAACGGCAAGACGACGACCGCCTTCCTGCTCCGCGAGATCCTCGAGGCCGCCGGCTTCCGCTGCGGGCTGCTGGGGACGGTGAAGCAGGTCGTCGGCGGGGTGGAGGAGGAAGTGGAGCGGACGACGCCGGAGGCGATCGAGCTGCAGGCGACCTTCCGGCGCGATGCTCGAGGGCGGCGACGGGGCCTGCGCGATGGAGGTCTCCTCGCACGCGCTGACCCTGCACCGGGCCGACGCGATCCACTTCGAGGTCGCGATCTTCACCAACCTGACCCAGGACCACCTCGACTTCCACGCTGACATGGAGGACTACTTCCTCGCCAAGCGCAAGCTCTTCGAGATCGGCGCCGAAGACGGCGGTCGTCAACGTCGACGACCCCTACGGGCGCCGGCTGGCCGACGAGTTCGAGTGCGTGACCTTCTCGGCCGAGGGCGCCGAGGCCGACTACAGCGCCCGCGACGTCTCCTTCGACGCCGCCGGCGCCCGCTTCGCCGTCGGCGAGATCGAGCTGCGGACGGCGCTGCCGGGGCACTTCAACGTCGCCAACGCGCTCGGGGCCTTCGCCGCGGCCGAGGCGATGGGGGTCGGCTCGGAGATCGCCGCCGCCGGCCTGGCCCGGGCGGGCCGGGTGCCGGGACGGTTCGAGCCGATCGACGAGGGCCAGGGCTTCACCGTCCTCGTCGACTACGCCCACACCCCGGATTCGCTGGAGAACGTGCTGCGGGCCGCCCGCCGGCTGACCGCCGGGCAGGTGATCTCGGTCTTCGGCGCCGGCGGCGACCGCGACCGCGACAAGCGGCCGAAGATGGGGCGGGCCGGGGCCGAGCTCTCCGACCTCGCCGTCGTCACCTCCGACAACCCGCGCTCCGAGGAACCGGAGGCGATCGTCGCCGAAGTCGCCGGCGGTGCCGAAGGCGCGTCTGGCGCGGCCGAGGTCGAGGTCGAGGTCGACCGCCGCGCGGCGATCGCCCTGGCGCTGGGCCGGGCGCGGCCGGGCGACACCGTCGTCATCGCCGGCAAGGGGCACGAGCAGGGCCAGGAGTTCGAGAACGGCCGCAAGATCCCCTTCGACGACCGCGAGGTCGCCCGCGAGGAGCTCTGGAAGCTGGGCAGCCCGGCGTGAGGCTGACGCCGGAGGAGATAGCCGCGGCGATGGGCGCGGAGGTGGTCGCCGAGGGCGAGCCGGGCTCGCCCCAGGCGAGCGACGATCGCCTCCGGCGAGACGGGGCCGGGGGATCTCTTCTTCGGCCTGCGGGGCGAGAAGCGCGACGGCGGCGAGTTCGCCCCCGCCGCGATCGAGGCCGGCGCTTGGGGCGCGGTCGTCTCACCCGACCGGCGTTCGTCCTTGGACCGGAATAGCGGACCCAAGGACGAACGCCGCGCCTGGGTCTTCGTCGTCGAGGAGCCGCTGGCGGCGATGCAGGCGCTCGCTCGCGCCTAGCGGCGCTCGCTTGGTGCTCGGGTCGTCGGCGTCACCGGCTCGGTCGGCAAGACCTCGGTCAAGGACATCGCCGCGGGCGCTGCTTCCCGGGCGGGTCCACGCCAACCGCGAGAACCTCAACACCGAGATCGGGCTGCCGCTGACGATGCTCGAAGCGCCCGACGGCACCGAGCTGCTGGTGCTGGAGATGGCGATGCGGGGGAGGGGGCAGATCGCCGAGCTGGCGGCGATCGCCGAGCCCGAGGTGGCGGTGATCACCAACGTCGGCCCGGTCCACGTCGAGCTGCTCGGCTCGGTCGCGGCGATCGCGGCGGCCAAGGCGGAGATCCTCGACGACCTGCCGCCGGGCGGGACCGCGGTGGCGCCGGTGCAGGCGGGGGAGCTGGAGCCGCACCTGGAGCCGCTCGCCGAGGTGCTCCGCTTCGGCCCCGGCGGCGACATCGAGGCGCGTGAGGTGAACGTAGTGAAGGGGGTCACCGAAGCGGCGGTCGAAGACCCCGCTGGGCGAGCAGACCTTCCACTTCCCCTTCACCGAGGCCCACAACCTGACCAACGCGCTGGCCGCGATCGCCGCCGGCGTCGCCCTCGGCGCCGACCTCTCCGAGATGGCCGACCGCGCCGCGGACATAGGATTCAGCCGCTTCCGCGGCGAGCGCATCGAGCTTCCCGGCGGGATCGTCCTCGTGAACGACTGCTACAACGCCAACCCGGTGTCGATGCGCGCGGCGCTCGACCATCTCGCCGGCCTCGGAGCCGAGCGCACCGTCGCCGTCCTCGGCGAGATGGGCGAGCTCGGGCCCGGCTCGGCCGGCTACCACCGCGAGGTCGGCGAGCACGCCCGCGGCGCCGGCGTCGACTTCGTGATCGGGGTCGGCCTGCCGGCCCGCGACTACGACCCCGACGAGCTGGTCGCCGACCCCGGCGAGGCCGCGGAACTGCTGGCGGCGCGGCTCGAACCGGGCGACGCCGTCCTCGTCAAGGGCTCGCGCTCGGCCGGCCTGGAGACGGTCGCCGAGGCGCTGCCGGACCTCGTCGCGGCGGAGGCGAGCTGATGGGCGAAGTCCTGATCGCGGGGATGGCGGCGATGCTGATCTGCATCTTCCTCGGCCCCAAGTTCATCGAATACCTGCGGGTGAAGCGAGTTCGGGCAGCACATCCGCGAGGACGGCCCGCAGGAGCACCACACCAAGGCGGGAACGCCGACGATGGGCGGCCTGATCGTCTTCGCCTCGATCTGCGTCCCCTTCCTCGTCCTCTCCGACCGCGACGCCCAGAGCATGGCCGTCTTCGGGGTCGCGATCGGCTGCGCGGCGCTCGGCTTCGCCGACGACTACATCAAGATCGTCAAACGCCGCTCGCTCGGCCTCGCCGGCCGCTGGAAGCTGCTCGGCCAGCTGCTGCTGGCGCTGGCGCTCTGGTGGGTGGCGCGCCACGAGGTCGGGCTGGAGCCGACGCTCTACTTCCGCATCGGCGACGCCAGCATCGACCTCGGCCCGGTCGCTTTACTTCGTCCTCGTCTTCCTCGTCATCGCCGGCACCTCCAACGGGGTCAACCTCACCGACGGCCTCGACGGCCTCGCCGCCGGCTCCTGCGCGATCGTCCTGCTCGCCTACACGGCGATCACCTTCGTCGCCAACGAGCAGCAGAACCTGGCGCTGCTCTCGGCCTGCCTGGTCGGCGCCTGCATCGGCTTCCTCTGGTTCAACGCCTTCCCGGCCTCGATCTTCATGGGGGACACCGGCTCGCTCGGGCTCGGCGGCGCGATCGGGGCGCTGGCGGTGATGACCCAGACCGAGGTCCTGCTGATCATCATCGGCGGCATCTTCGTGATCGAGGCGCTCTCGGTCCTGCTCCAGGTCTTCGCCTTCAAAACCTTCCGCCGCCGCGTCCTGCTGATGGCGCCGCTGCACCACCACTTCGAGATGATGGCCTGGTCGGAGACGAAGATCATGCTCCGCTTCTGGATCATCGCCGCCGTCTGCTCGGGGATCGGCTTCACGCTCTACCAGCAGTCGATCGGGAGTTAGCCGATGCCAGAGGTAGAGGTCAGCGCGGGTCCGATCGACTATGGCGACTCCGGCGGCGAGGGCAGGCCGATCGTCTTCATCGGCGGCCTTCCTCACGACGAGGCCCTCTGGGACGGGGTGATCGCCGAGCTGGCGCCGCGGTTCCGCTGCCTGACGCCGGTGCTGCCGCTGGGAGCCCAGCGCAAAGCGCTGCGGCCCGACGCCGACCTCTCGCTGCCCGGGCTCGGCCGCATCGTCACCGAGTTCCTCGAGCGCCTCGACCTCTCCGACGCGGTCGTCTGCTTCAACGACTGGGGTGGCGCCCAGACGATGGTCTCCCACGGCGGCGTCGATCGCGTCGGCGCCTTCGTCCTCGTCTCCTGCGAGACCGATCGCAACTACCCGCCGGGCGTCGCCGGCCAGATCGCCGCCCTCTCCGGCTTCATGCCGGGTGGCTTCGGGGTGATGCGTTTCGCCCTCTCCTCGCCGATGCTTCGCCGGCTGCCCTTCACCTACGGGCGGATGAGCAAGCGGGGCGTCCCGGACGAGCTGATGCGCCGCTGGCTGCAGCCGCTGAAGCGCCCGGAGATCCGCCGCGACACGCGGCGCTACGTCCGCGACGTCCGCCGCGGCAAGCGTGAGATCCGCGCCGCGACGCCGAAGCTGCGCAGCTTCGAGCGACTCGGTCCTCGTCGTCTGGGACGAGGAGGGGACGATGATGCCCAACGCCGAGGGCCGCCGCCTGGCCGAAGCCTTCCCCAATTCCACCTACGTCGAGCTGCCCGACTGCTACACCCTGATCCCGATCGACCAGCCCCAAGCGCTGGCGCAGGAGATCAGGCGGTTCGCCTCTCAGTAGGGGGCGCGAAGGCCCTCGAACATCGGGAAGTGCTTGAGGTTGCGCGTTGCGATCGGCGCACCGATCTCTTCAGCGGTGGCGGCGATGGCGAGGTCGGCGACGTCGATCCCGGGGTGACTCCGGCGCCAGCGGCGCCCGAGCTCGCCGGCGCGGCGCGCCACCGAGTCGTCGACCGGGATCCACTCGATGAGAGCGAACAATCGGCTGGTCGGACGTCGTTTCGAGGACCGAAGGCCCTGGAGGATCTCAATCCGGGTCACCTCGGAGCAGGAGGGGGCTGCGTCGAGACCAGCAAAGAAGTCGGCGGCAGCCCGCGAGCCCCGCAGGTGATCGATCAGGACGCCGGTGTCGAGGACAACGGTCACCATTCGAGTTCCTCGAGCCGCTCCGCGCCCGCTTTGCGGAGCTCGTCGACGTACTCGACGCCGTCGGGGAGATGCGGGGCTATGCCTGCGGTCTCTGCCACGACCTCCTGCCATCGCTCGCGCCATGCAGACGCGCCTTGGGTCTCTTGGGAAAGGTAGGCGTCGATCGCGCGGCGGATCAGCATCGACCGGGTGGTCCCCTCGGCAGCCGCCAGCTCGTCGAGCTTTGCGGTCTGCCCCGTGTCCAAATAGATCTGGGTCCGCTGCTTGTCCTTCACGATGTATAAGCGTACATCATCGACAGGCGGGGGCTGTACAGAGGGGTATCCGGGGCGCTCGCGAAGCTCTGGCATGTGTCCCTAAGGGTCCGGCCCAAGCAAATTCGCCCCCCTCTGCCGCGAGGACCATTCCTAATTTCCGGGCTTGCCCGCTCCGGACAGGCGGTGGCGCGGATGCTTGCGGCGCGCGGGGCGGAGGTGCTTGCGGTCGATTCGGGCCATCCGGAGGGGGCGGCAGGGCTGGAGGAGGCCGGCGTCGAAGTCTTCCTGGATACGGATGGAATGGCGCAGCTCGAGGGAACGCGGACCGTCGTCAAGAGCCCGGGTGTGCCCCGGGAGGCGCCGGTGATCGCTGCGGCGCTGGAGCGGGGGATCGAGGTCGTCGGGGAGATGGAGCTGGCCTGGCGGGCGCTGCCGAACCGCTTCCTCGGCGTCACCGGCACCAACGGCAAGACGACGACGGTCGAGCTGCTCGGCCACCTCTACCGCAGCGCCGGCGAGCCGGTCGCGGTCGCCGGCAACGTCGGCACGCCGCTCTCGGACCTGGTCGGCGAGGTCGACCCCGCGGCGACGGTCGTCTGCGAGTGCTCGAGCTTCCAGCTCGAGGACACCGTCGCCTTCGCGCCCGAGTGCGCGGTCTTCCTCAACCTCGCTCCCGACCACCTCGACCGCCACGGCACCCTCGAGCACTACCTGGCGGCGAAGCTGCGGATCTTCGCCAACCAGGGCAACGACGACGTCGCCGTCTACAACGCCGACGATCCCTTCGCCGCCGGCACCGACCTCGGCGGCTGCGCCCGCCGCGTCGCCTTCTGCGTCGGCGCCGCCCCCGACTGCGAGGTGGCCGTCGCCGAGGGGACGATCTTCTACGACGGCGAGCCGCTGCTGGCGGTCGCCGAGCTCGGCCTCTTCGGCGAGCACAACGTCGCCAACGCGATGGCCGCCGCCGCGGCGGCGCTGGCGATGGGGATCGACCGCGACGCCGTGCGCGAGGGCCTGCGCAGCTTCGCCGGCGTCCCGCACCGGCTCGAGCCGGTGGCGGAGATCGGCGGCGTCCGCTTCGTCAACGACTCCAAGGCGACCAACGTCGCCTCGGCCGCTGTCGGGATCCGGGCCTTCGAGGGCGGCGTCCACGCGATCCTCGGCGGCAGCGAGAAGGGCGAGCCCTTCGCGCCGCTGGTCGCGCCGCTGGTCGAGCGCGCCGCGTGCCTGCTACCTGATCGGCGCCACCGCCGAGCGGATGGCGCGCGAGCTGGCGCCGGCCGTCGAGGCCGGGGTCGAGCTGCACCGCTGCGCCGACCTCGAGGACGCCGTCCGCCGCGCCGCCGCGGCAGCCGCGGCCGGCGAGGTCGTCCTGCTCTCGCCCGCCTGCGCCAGCTTCGACGCCTTCGAGAACTTCGAAGCGCGCGGCGAGCGCTTCCGCGAGGTCGTCGAGGGGCTGGGCGATGAGCGCGAAAGCGGCGAAGCGGCGCAAGAGCCCGAAAAAGCGCGGCCGGCCGCTGCCGCCCGAGTACAACATGCTGCTGACCGCGACGCTCTGCCTGCTGGCGCTCGGCGCGGTGATGGTCTTCTCGGCCAGCTCGACCACCCGGATCCTCCAGGACGGCGGCCTCTCCGACAGCGCCTTCTACCTGAAGCGGACGCTGATCTTCGGCGCCGTCGGCCTGGCGATCATGCTCATGGCCGCGCGCCACGGCCTGCGGGTGATCCGCGAGCTGACGCCGGCGCTCCTCGCCGGCTCGATCTTCCTGCTCCTCGCCGTGCTCGCCGTCGGCACCGAAGTCAACGGCGCCACCCGCTGGCTCGGCGTCGGCTTCCTCCAGGTCCAGCCCTCGGAGCTGGCCAAGGTGGCGCTGATCCTCTACGGCGCCGACCTGCTGGCGCGGAAGCCGAAGCGGGTGCGCTCGCTGGAAGGGATCATGCCCTTCCTGCTCGTCGTCGGCGCCTCCGCCTGCTGATCATGCTGGAGCCGGACATGGGGACGACGATGGTGATCGCCTTCGCCGTCGCCGCCCTCCTCGTTGCCGCCGGGACGCGCCCCGCCGACCTCGGCAAGATCGGCCTGGTGATCGCCGTCCTGGCGCTGCTGATGGCGGTCGTCGAGCCCTACCGGATGGCCCGCCTGACCGGCTTCCTCAACCCGAGCGCCGACGCCGGCGGCGCCGGCTTCCAGGCCGCCCAGGCGAAGATCGCGCTCGGCTCCGGCGGCATCTTCGGCGTCGGGATCGGCAACGGCGTGCAGAAGGCCTTCTACCTGCCCGAGGCCCACACCGACATGATCTCCGCGGTGATCGGCGAGGAGCTGGGGCTGGTCGGGATCGTCGGCGTCGTCGGCCTCTTCGCGATGTTCGGCTACGCCGGGCTGAAAATCGCGCAGAAGGCCAAGGACGCCTACGGCAAGCTGCTGGTCGCCGGGCTGACCTCGCTGATCCTGGTCCAGGCGGTCATCAACCTCTTCGCGGTGATGGGCCTGGCGCCGCTGACCGGCGTGCCGCTGCCCTTCGTCTCCTACGGCAACAGCAGCCTGATGGCGAGCCTGCTCGCCGTCGGCCTGATCCTCAACGTCGCCCGCGGCGGCGCCGCGAGCGCGGCGCGCAAGGCGACGCCCACCGGCGCTGGCAAACTGCGCGTCGTCGACGGCGGGCGCTCGCCCGCACGCGAAAGGAGTCGAGCGAACGGTGCCAGGAAAGCCAAGAGTGGTGGTCGCGGCGGGGGGAACCGCGGGGCACGTCGTGCCGGCCATGGCGGTCGCCGACGAGCTTCGGGCTAGCGGCGCCGAGGTCAGCTTCCTCGGCGCGCGCGAGCGGATCGAGGCCGAGCTGGTGCCGGCGGCGGGCTACGAGATCGACTTCGTCAAGGTGCGCGGGATCGACCGCCGCAACCCGCTGCAGCGCGGCGCGGGCCGGGCTCGAGGCGCTGGGCGCGGTCGGCGCGGCGCGGCAGCGTGCTGCGGCAGCGGCGGCGCCGACGTCGTGCTGGGCGGCGGCGGCTACGTCGCCGGGCCCGGCCGGGCTGGCGGCGGCGCTGACGCGGACGCCGCTGGTGCTGACCGAGGCCGACAGCCACCTCGGCCTCGCCAACCGGCTGCTGGCGCGGCGGGCGCGGCGGGTCTGCCTCGCCTTCCCGA
This sequence comes from uncultured Actinomycetes bacterium, assembly GCA_963779815.1. Lineage (GTDB taxonomy): Bacteria > Actinomycetota > Thermoleophilia > Solirubrobacterales > 70-9 > VAYN01. The sequence continues at coordinate 1,618,993 of CAVZZR010000001.1, forward strand.
TCGCGGGCCGCGAGGGCGAGCGCTACCTGGTCACCGGGCGGCCGGTGCCGGCGGCGGTGCTGGAGGCCGACCGCGACGCGGCGCGGCGGCGCTTCGGGATCGCCCCCGACGCGCGCTGCCTGCTCGTCGTCGGCGGCAGCCAGGGCGCGCGCTCGATCAACTTCGCCGCGCTCGAGGCCTTCGCCGAGGCCGGACGCAGGCCGAGCGAGGCGGCGCGACTTCCACGTCCTCCACATCGCCGGCACGCCGCGACTACGCCGAGCTGCAGAACCGGCTCGACGCGGCTCCGCACGGCGAGCGCTACACCCTGCTCGACTACGAGCCCGACCTCGGCGACGCCTCGCCGCCGGCCGACCTGGTCGCTGGGCCGCTCCGGCGGCTCGATCTTCGAGGTCGCCGCCGCCGGCCGGCCGGCGATCCTCGTCCCCTATCCGCACGCGACCGCCGACCACCAGAGCGCCAACGCCGAGCTGGATGGCGCGCGCGCCGGCGCCGCCGTCGGTCCTCGCCGACGCCGAGCTCAGCGCCGAGCGCCTGCGGGCGGAGGTCGCGGCGGCTGCTCGGCGACGCCGACGCGGCTGGAGGCGATGGCCGCCGCCGCGCGCGGCCTGGCCAGGCCCGACGCCGCGCGCCGGATCGCCGACGAGGTCCTGGCAGCGCGGCGGCGATGAGCGACTGGAGCGGGCGGCGGCTGCACTTCGTCGGCATCGGCGGCGCCGGGATGAGCGGGCTGGCGCTGGTCTGCGCCGGCTCGGCGCGACGGTGACCGGCAGCGACCGGGCCGACTCCTCTTATATGGAGCGGCTGCGCGCGGCCGGGCTCGAGCCGGCGGTCGGCCACGACGCCGCCAACCTGCCCGAGGGGGCCGAGGTCGTCGTCTCGACCGCGATCGCCGAGGACAACCCCGAGCTGGCGCGCGGCCCGCGAGCGCGGCGTCGAGCCGATCCACCGCGGCGAGCTGCTCGCCGAGCTCTGCGCCGAGAAGCGGCTGATCGCGGTCGCCGGCACCCACGGCAAGACGACGACGACGGCGATGGTCGTCTGGGCGCTGCGGGCGATCGGCGCCGACCCGGCCTTCTTCGTCGGCGGCGAGGTGCCCGGGCTCGGGCCCGACGGCGGCGAGCCGCCAACGCCGGCTGGGGCGAGGGCGAGTGGGTCGTCGCCGAGGCCGACGAGAGCGACGCCAGCTTCCTCGAGCTGCGGCCCGAGGTCGCCGTCGTCACCAACGTCGAGATGGACCACCACTCCCGCTGGGGCTCGCTGGCCGAGCTGCACGACGCCTTCGCGCGACTTCGCCGGCGCCGGCGCGCGGCCTGGTCGCTGCCCGGCCGACGACGGCCGATGCGCTGGCTCGCGCGGCCGACGAGGTCGTCGCGCTTCGACGCCGGCGCGCCCGGGCCCGCGGAGCTGGACCTCGCCGTCCCCGGCCGCCACAACCGCGCCAACGCCCGCGCCGCGCTGGCCGCGATCGGCGCTCGCCGGGCTTCGACGTCGAGTGCGGCCGCGGCGGCGCTCGCCGGCTTTCCGGGCGTGCAGCGCCGGCTCGAGCTGAAGGGCGCGCGCGGCGGCGGTCCGCATATATGACGACTACGCCCACCACCCGACCGAGGTCCGGGCCGCGCTCGCGGCCCTGCGCGAGCTCGAGCCCGCGCCGGCTGCATCGCCGTCTTCCAGCCCCACCTCTACTCGCGCACGAAGGCCTTCGCCGAGCGAGTTCGGCGCCGCCCTGGCGCTGGCCGACGAGGTCGTCGTCCTCGACGTCTACCCGGCCCGCGAGGAGCCGGTCGGCGAGCTGGCCGGGGTCAGCGGCCTCGACGTCGCCCGCGCCGCCGCCGACCGGATGGGGGGCGCGGCCGGTCTGGTGGCTGCGGCCGACGGCGGACCGCGCCGCGCCCGCCTCGACGCGGACGCGACCGCTGCGGCGACGGCGACGGTCGCTGGTCACGATCGGCGCCGGCGACGTCTTCAGGCTCGGCGAGGCGCTGGTCGGAGGCGAGGCCGATGAGCGCGCCGCCGCAGGGGGTCGAGCGCGACTACCCGCTGGCGCGGCTGACCACGGTGCGCACCGGCGGCGCGGCCGACTGGTTCGCCGCGCCCGGCGAGCCGGAGGCGGCTGGTCGAGCTGCTTGCGCTGGGCCGAGGCGGAGGGGCTGCGCGGTAGGAGTGGTCGGCTCCGGCTCGAACCTGCTGGTAGCCGACGATGGATTCCACGGACTCGCGATCAAGCTGGACGGCGACCTCGCGACGATCGAGCGCGAGGGCGAGCGCGTGCGTCTGCGGCGGCGGCGCCCGGCTGCCCTCGGCCGCGGCCAAGGCCGCCGGCTGGGGCCTCTCCGGGCTCGAGTTCGGCGTCAACATCCCCGGCACCGCCGGCGGGGCGGTGCGGATGAACGCCAACGCCTACGGCGGCCAGCTGGCGCGGGTGCTCGAGTGGGTCGAGGTCGCGACCGCGGCCGGGCGCCGAGCGCCGCGCTCCCGAGCAGCTCGGCTTCTCCTACCGCCGCTCCAACCTGCGCCGCGGGCGAGGTCGTCTCCCGCGCCTGCTTCCGCCTGCAGCCCGGCCGACCCGGCGGCGATCCGGGCGACGCTGGCGGAGATGCGCGAGCGCCGCCGCGAGGCGCAGCCCTCCGGGATCAAGACCTTCGGCTCGACCTTCAAGAACCCCGAGGACGAGCGCGCCGAGGGCCGCACGGCCGGGCAGCTGCTGGAGGCCGCCGGCTGCCGCGGGCTCGCCGACGGCGGCGCCCGCTTCTCCGAGAAGCACGCCAACTTCGTCGAGAACATCGGCGACGCGACCACCGCCGACGTGCTCGAGCTGATGGCGGAGGGCCGGCGCCGCGTCCACGAGCGCTTCGGCGTCGAGCTGAGCCGGAGGTCCAGGTGCTGGGCGAGGTCGAGCTGGCCCGGCGGCTGGGAGCTGTGAGGCGCTCGCGGCTGGCGGTGGTCGCGGTCGTCCTCGCCGTCGTCGCGCGTCGCCGTCTACTGGTTCGCTGCTCCGCGACAGGACCGGTCGACCGCCGCGGTCCAGGTCCCGAGCTGGCGCGCGACGATCGGCGAACGGCGAAGACGCGGTCGGGGTCGGCGGCGACGGGGCAGATGCGTCCGCTGGCTGCCGCGTGCCCGACGAACCGCCGCTGCCGCGACTGCCGCTCGACGAGCTGCCCGAAGGGCGGTCGAGCTCGCCGGGCCGGTCGCTGGAACAGGCGCGGGTCCTCGGCGGCGGCCCCGACGGCGCTGCGGCCCTACGTCGAACGCAGCTACTACGGCGAAAGCGGGGTGGACGTGAAACTCACCACGGGGATCGAACTGCGCTTCGGCGACGCCACCCAGGCGAAGCGGAAGTGGAGGGCGGCCGCCGCGATCCTCGCCGACCCGCGATCGACCGCGCTCGATTATGTAGACCTGCATCGCTCCGGGCCGGCCGGCCTACGGGGCACGGATCACGAACTCGCGTCTGGGCCATGACCGCTTCCGTAGGCGCGAATGCGGCTCTGCGAGCGACCCTCGACCAAAGGCTCGACCTGAGAGTGAGGGTCGGCCAAACCCTCAACCCATGAGTCGAGACTTCGGCGCTTGCAGGATGGCTGTCGCGCGTTTGACAGAGCCGTCGACAATGCCCTACGTTGAGCGCAATTTCCGTGCTTAGGCGAAGACTCGAACCCTTGAGCCTCGCTGAAGGCTCGGACGGAACAAGGCTCAACTCAACCAACAGCTGTCTCGCCGAATCGCCGGACGCGGCAAGGAGAAATCGGGAGATGGAATCCACTTACCTCGCGGTGATCAAGGTCGTCGGAGCCGGCGGCGGCGGCACCAACGCCGTCAGCCGCATGGTCGACGCCGGCATCCGCGGCGTCGAGTTCGTCGCCGTCAACACCGACGCCCAGGCGCTGCAGGCCTGCGACGCCGACATCAAGCTCTCGATCGGCCAGGAGCTGACCCGCGGCCTCGGCGCCGGCGGCAACCCCGAGGTCGGCGCCGGCGCCGCGGCCGAGAGCCGCGACGAGATCAAGGAGGCGCTGAAGGGCGCCGACATGGTCTTCGTCACCGCCGGCGAGGGCGGCGGCACCGGCACCGGCTCGGCGCCGGTGATCGCCGAGATCGCCAAGGAGGAGATCGGCGCCCTCACCGTCGGCGCGGTCACCAAGCCGTTCGAGTTCGAGGGCAAACGACGGATGCAGCAGGCGCTCGAGGGCATCGAGAAGCTGCGCAACAACGTCGACACCCTGATCATCGTCCCGAACGAGAAGCTGCTGCAGGCGGTCGAGCGCCGCACCAGCGTGCTCGAGGCCTTCCGCCAGGCCGACGACATCCTGCGCCAGGGCGTCCAGGGCATCACCGACCTGATCACGATCCCCGGCCTGATCAACCTCGACTTCGCCGACGTGCGCACGATCATGCGCGACGCCGGCTCGGCCCTGATGGGCGTCGGCTCGGCCTCCGGCGAGGCCCGCGCGCTCGACGCCGCCAAGGCGGCGATCACCTCGCCGCTGATCGAGGAGTCGATCAAAGGCGCGACCGGGATGCTGCTCAACATCACCGGCCCCGAGGACCTCGGCCTGTTCGAGGTCAACGAGGCCGCGCAGCTGGTCCAGGCCGAGGCCGACGACAACGCCAACATCATCTTCGGCTCGGTCGTCGACCAGTCGATGCGCGACGAGGTCCGGGTGACCGTGATCGCCACCGGCTTCGAGGGCTTCGAGCTGCTGGCCCGCTCGCCGCAGCGGGTGCGGCGCCGCTACGAGAGCCGCGCCGCGGGTCTCGGCCGAGGACACGGAGATCCGCAAACTGCGGGTCTCCGACGACGACATCGACGTGCCCGGGTTCCTCAAGGAATAGGCGTGGCGGCGCACGGGGTCCCTCTCCCAGACCCGCTCGCTTCGCTGCTTTGGGCAGTGCCTGGGAGAGGGACCCCGACGCCCCGTCGGCTCGCTTCAGTCAATAGCCTGAGGCGTCGACTGCGCACTCCTCTTTACGAGCAGCACGAGGACCTTGGGGCGAAGATCGTGCCGTTCGCCGGCTGGGAGATGCCGGTCAGTACGAGGGGATCCGCGAGGAGCACTCGGCGGTGCGCACGCACGCCGGGATGTTCGACGTCTCCCACATGGGCGAGGTCGAGGTCGAGGGGCCGGGCGCGCTCGCCTTCCTGCAGCGGGTGCTCTCCAACGACGTCGCCAAGATCGAGGTCGGCGGCGCCCAGTACTCGTGCCTCTGCAACGAGGACGGCGGCGTGCTCGACGACCTCTTCGCCTACCGGCTCGGCGGCGACCGCTACCTGATCGTCACCAACGCCGCCAACCACGACGCCGACCTCGCCTGGCTCGGCGCGCCGGAGCCGCGACTTCGACGTCGCCGTCCGCGACGTCGCCGACCGCTACGCGATGCTCGCCGTCCAGGGGCCGCACGCCCGCGGCGGTCGCTCGACGCCGGCGCTCGGGATCGAGCTGCCGCCGCGGATGCACGTCGCCGACGGTCGCAGGTCGGCCGCCGGCCGGCGCTCGTCTGCGGCACCGGCTACACCGGCGAGGACGGGGTCGAGCTGCTGATCGACCCCGAGGTCGCGCCGCCGATCTGGGTCGAGCTGCTCGACGCCGGCGTCGTCCCCTGCGGGCTCGGCGCCCGCGACACCCTGCGCCTCGAGGTCTGCTTCCCCCTGCACGGCAACGACCTGACGCCCCGAGCGCAACCCGATCGAGGCCGGGCTCGGCTGGTGCTGCAAGGAGGCAGACCGGCTTCGTCGGCTCCGAGGCGATCGCCCGCGCCCGCGCCGAGGGCACCGCCGAGAAGCTCGTCGCCTTCACGATCGAGGGCGCGGGCATCCCGCGCGAGGGCAACCCGGTGCTCGCGCGGCGACGAGCGAGGTCGGCGTCGTCACCAGCGGCACCTTCTCGCCCTCGCTCGAGGTCGGCGTCGGGATGGCCTACGTGCGCGCCGAGCTGGCCGAGCCCGGGACCGAGGTCGAGATCGACGTGCGCGGCAAGCGCCGCGCCGCCCGGATAGCTTCCAAGCCCCTCTACACGGAAGAGCGAGCTGAGCCTTGGCCGACGCCGAGCTACCCCGACGACCTGCGCTACCACCCCGAGCACGACTGGGCCCGGATCGAGGGCGACGAGGCGACCTTCGGGATCACCTGGTACGCGCAGGACTCGCTCGGCGAGGTCGTCTTCTACGACCCGCCCGAGGTCGGCGCGACGGTCCAAAGGACTGCTCCTACGCCGAGGTCGAGTCGGTGAAGGCGGTCTCCGACGTGATCGCGCCGCTCTCCGGCGAGATCATCGAGGTCAACGAGGCGCTCGAGGACGCGCCCGGAGCAGATCAACGAGGACCCCTACGGCGAGGGCTGGCTGGTCAAGGTCAGGCTGACCGCGCCGGAGGAGGCCGAGGCGCTGCTCGGCGCCGCCGAATACCGGAAGCTGCTCGATGGCTAGCGGCCGAGCCCGGCCGCCGGCTTCCCTAGCCTTAGCCGGCGTGAGCCGCTACACCTCCGCCACCCCCGACGACCGCGCCGAGATGCTCGCCGCGATCGGCGTCGACTCGATCGACGAGCTCTTCGAGCAGATCCCCGAGCCGCTGCGGCTCGGCCGGCCGCTGGCCCTGCCCGACGGGCTCGAGCGAGGCCGAGGTCTACGAGCGGCTGGCGGCGCTGGCCGCGCGCAACGCCGACGCCGAGAGCAGGTCTGCTTCCTCGGCGCCGGGATGTACGACCACTACGTGCCGGCGATCGTCGACGCGATCACCTCGCCGCTCGGAGTTCCTCACCCCCTACACGCCCTACCAGCCGGAGATCTCCCAGGGCGGGCTGCAGGTGATGTTCGAGTTCCAGACGGCGATGTCGGAGCTGACCGGGCTGCCGGTCTCCAACGCCGGCCTCTACGAGGGGCCCTCCTCGGTCGCCTCGGCCGGCTACCTGGCGATCGGGGCGCGACCGGGCGCCGGCGCTTCGTCGTCTCCCGCGGCGTCCACCCGCACAGCCGCGAGACGCTGCGCGACCTACTCGGCGGGCTACGGCGCCGAGGTGGTCGAGGTCGGGCTCGAGGGCGGGCTCACCGACGCCGCCGCGCTGGCCGAGGCGGTCGACGGCGAGACCGCCGCGGTGTTCCTGCAGAGCCCGAACTTCCTCGGCGCGGTCGAGGACGTCGAGGCGCTCGGCGCGGCGGCGAAGGAGCACGGCGCGCTGCTGGTCGTCGCCTGCGACCCGATGACCCTCGGGATCCTCAGGCCGCCGGGCGAGTGCGGCGCCGACATCGCCCTCGGCGAGGGCCAGCCGCTCGGCAACCGGCTCGACTTCGGCGGCCCCTCGTTCGGCTTCTTCTGCGCGACCGAGGAGCAGATCCGCCGCATGCCGGGCCGGATCGCCGGCGAGACCGAGCGACGTCGACGGCCGCCGCGGCTTCGTCCTCGCGCTGCAGACCCGCGAGCAGCACATCCGCCGCGAGAAGGCGACCAACAACATCTGCACCGCGCAGGCGCTGAACGCGCTCGGCGGCGATGGTCCACCTCGCCTGGCTCGGCCGCCAGGGCTTCCGCGAGCTCGGCGAGCTGCTGGTCCGGCGCACCGCCTACGCGCGCGAGCGGCTGGCCGCGGTCGAGGGCGTCGAGCTGCTGCACGAGGCGCCGGTCGTGCGCGAGTTCGCGGTGCGGCTCGACGCGCCGGTCGACGCGCGTCCTCGAGCGCTGCGCCGAGCGCGGCATCGCCGCCGGCTACCCGCTCGGCCGCGAGTACCCCGAGCACGAGGACGGCCTGCTGGTCGCGATCACCGAGCGCCGCACCCGCGCCGCAGATCGACGAGCTCGCCGAGGCGCTCGAGGCCGCGATCGCGGCGCGAGCGTGGCGGTCGGCCGCCGGAGCGAGCGGAAGCGCCTGCAGCGCGGCGAGGAGCGTGCCTGATGGCGCTTGACCGAGACGCCGATGCAGCGCGGAACGCGCGCGACGACGATCTACGAGAAGTCGAAGCCGGGCCGCCGCGCCGCCGTGCTGCCCGACGCCGAAGTGCCCGGAGACGCCGCTCGAGGAGCTGATCCCGGCGAACCTGCTGCGCGCCGAGCCGCCGCGGCTGCCCGAGGTCGCCGAGCCGGAGATCGTCCGCCACTACAACCGGCTCTCGCGCCGCAACTTCGACCTCGACACCGGCTTCTACCCGCTCGGCTCCTGCACGATGAAGCACAACCCGCGGCTCAACGAGCGGGTCGCGGCGCTGCCCGGCCACGCCCGCCTGCACCCGGCCCAGGACCCGCGCCGCGCCCAGGGCGCGCTGGAGCTGATGTGGCTGCTGCAGGAGTCGCTGGCGGAGATCTGCGGCCTGCCGCACGTCAGCCTGCAGCCCTCGGCCGGCTCCCACGGCGAGCTCGCCGGCCTGCTGCTGACCCGCGCCTACCACGCCGACCGCGGCGAAGACGCGGACCAAGGTGCTGGCGCCCGACACCTCGCACGGGACCAACCCGGCCTCGGTGACGATGGCCGGCTACGAGGTCGTCAAGGTCGCGACCAACGAGCGCGGCGGGGTCGAGATGGACGACCTGCGCGCGAAGATGCCGACGACGACGAGGTCGCCTGCCTGATGCTGACCAACCCGAACACGCTCGGCGCTCTTCGACGAGAACATCGCCGAGATCGCCGCGCTGATCCACGAGGCCGGCGGGACGCTCTACTACGACGGCGCCAACCTGAACGCGGTGATGGGCCACTCGCGGCCCGGCGACATGGGCTTCGACATCGTCCACGTCAACCTCCACAAGTCGTTCAGCCAGCCGCACGGCGGCGGCGGCCCCGGCGCCGGCCCGATCGCCGTCTCCGAGCGGATCGAGCCCTTCCTGCCGCGGCCCGCAGGTGGTCCGCCGCGAGGGCGGCAACGGCGACGGCCCGCAGCTTCGACCTCGACTACGAGCGGCCGAAGTCGATCGGCCGCCTGCGCGGCTTCCAGGGCAACTTCGGCGTCTTCGTCCGCTCCTACGCCTACATCCTCAGCCTCGGCGGCGACGGCCTCGCCGAGGCCTCGGAGACCGCGGTGCTGAACGCCAACTACCTGAAGGCGCGCCTGGCCGAGGGCCGCGCCGGCGAGCACCTGCCGGTCGCCTTCGACCGCCACTGCATGCACGAGTTCGTCCTCTCCGGCAAGCCGATGAAGCAGCGAGCTCGGCGTCGCCACCCTCGACCTCGCCAAGCGCCTGCTCGACTTCGGCTTCCACCCGCCGACCGTCTACTTCCCGCTGCTGGTCGAGGAGGCGCTGATGGTCGAGCCGACCGAGACCGAGACCAAGGAGAGCCTCGACGCCTTCGCCGAGGCGATCGAGCAGATCCTCGCCGAGGCCGAGGACGACCCCGAGATCGCCCGAGAGCGCGCCCTACACGACGCCGGTCCGCCGCCTCGACGAGGTCAGGCGACGCGCAGGCCGGTCGTCCGCCAGCAGCTCTGGCGACGCGCTTGCCAGTCCGCGCCGCGCACCGCGCTCCGTAGAGCTCCGGCAGCTCCTGTTCGAGCTCCAGCACCGGGGCGAAGAGGTCGCCGTGCTCGCTCGATCCGCTCGAGCACGTCGCCGGCCTCGAAGACGAGCGGCGAGCCGTCGCCCGAGTCGGCGGCCGCCTCGACCTCCTCCCAGGTGACCGGGGTGGAGGCGGTCGGGCGCTCGCGGGCGCGCAGCGAGTAGACGGCGATCGTCGTTTTGCGCTGGTGGTTCTGGGACCAGTCGACGAAGACCTTGCCCTCGCGTTCGGCCTTTTTCATCTTCGAGACGACCTGGTCGGGGGTCTGCTTCTCGAGCAGCTGGGCGATCGCTTTGGCGAAGGGTTTGGTCTCCTCGTAGGAGGCCTTGGCGTTGAGCGGCACGTAGACCTGCATGCCCTTCGAGCCCGAGGTCTTGGGGAAGCACTCGACGCCGAAGTGGCCGAACAGCTCGCGCAGGCGCAGCGCCACCCGGCAGCAGTCGACGACGTCGGCCGGCGGGCCCGGGTCGAGGTCGAAGGCGAGCACGGTCGGCCGTTTCGGCGCCCGGCGCGAGCGAGAGCGAGGGGTGCAGCTCGATCGCCGCCAGCTGCGCCATCCAGACCAGCGTCGGCAGGCCGTCGCAGACGCAGAAGTCGATCTTGCCCGCCCGCGGCCCGGCTGCGACGCGCGTCGTCTTCACCCATTTCGGCCGGTGCTTGGGGCAGCGCTTCTCGAAGAAGGCGGCGTCGAGGTCGTCGACCCCTTCCGGGAAGCGGCGCAGCGTCACCGCCCGGCCGCTCAGGTGGGGGACGATCGCCGGCGCCGACCTTGGCGTAGTAGTCGACCATCTCGCCCTTGGTGAAGCCGGCCTCCGGGTAGAGGACCTTGTCGAGGTTGGTGAGCTTCAGCTCCCGGCCGTCGACCTCGACCTGCGCGGCTCGCCCGGCCACGGGCCTACTTCGAGGACTTTGGCTTTGGACTGCGCGAGGAGCTTTTCGCGTTCGCTTTCGTCGCTTTGCCTTCTTGGCGGCGCTTTGCCTTCGCCTTCGCCTTGCCGCTGCCGTCGCTCGCCCTTGCTCCTTGACCGCGGCGATGCTCTCCTCCAGCGCCGCCATCAGGTCGGGGGCCTTGGTCGCCTTCGGCTCCTCGGCTCTCGGCGGCGACGATCTCCTTGCCTTCGGCCTTGCGTTCGATCAGCGCCAGCAGCTGCTCGCGGTACTCGTCGCGGTAGGCGCCCGGGTCGAAGTCGGTGCTCAGCGAGTCGATCAGCTGCTCGGCCATCTCGCTGCTCGCGTCTTGGCGACCTTCGGCTTCTTCTCCGGCAGCACGTCCTCGAGCTCGGCGGGCGGCACGACCTCGTCGGCGAAGCGCATCGTCGTCAGCGTCAGGACGCCGTCGGCGGCGCGGATCGCCGCCAGGTGCTCTTTGTTGCGGAGGACGAAGCGGGCGATCGCCGCCTTGCCGCGAGCTTTCCATCGCCGCGGCGAGCAGCGAGTAGGCCTTCTCGGCGCCCTCGGCGGGGCCCAGGTAGTAGGGGCTGTCGAAGTAGATCGGGTCGATCTCGTCGAGGTCGACGAAGTCCTGGACCTCGATCGCGCGCGTCTTCTCCGGCGCCAGCGCCGCCATCTCGTCTTTGCTCAGCGGCACGTACTGGCCGGGGGTGAGCTCGTAGGCCTTGACGATCTCCTCGTAGGGGACCTCCTCGTCGGTCCCTTCGGCGACGCGGCGGTGGTTGATCCGGGCGCTGTCGGACTCGCGGATCTCGCGCAGGGCGATGTTGCGCCGCGCCACCGCGCTGTAGAGCTTCACGGGCACGTTCAGCAGCCCGAAGCTGATCGTGCCGCTCCAGATCGCTCTCGCCATACGCAAATTCACCTACCCGGATTGTTCCAGCCAAACGCGCCTCAGCTACATAGCGCCGAACGGCTCGGCAGCCATCTTGCGCCGTGGGATCATGCGGCGGTGCTGTTCGAGCTTCGAGATGTCGGCCTCGACCGCGGCGGCACGCGCCGTCCTCGACCGCTTCAGCGCCGGGATCCCCGAGGGGGCGACGGCGATCGTCGGCCCCTCGGGCGCCGGCAAGTCGACGCTGCTGCGGCTGCTCAACCGCCTCGCCGACCCCGACCGCGGCGAGATCGCCTACCGCGGCCGCCCGCTCGACTCCTACGAGCCGCTGGCGCTGCGCCGCGAGGTCGCGCTGGTGCCGCAGCTGCCGGCGCTGCTGGAGGGGACGGTCGGAGTCCAACCTCCGCTACGCGGCCGAGCTCGCCGGGCGAGCCGCTGGAGCGTCGCCGCGACTGCTTGCGGCTCGCCGGCCTCGACCCGAGCTTCGCCGGGCGCGACGTCGCGCAAGCTCTCGGTCGGCGAGCAGCAGCGGGCGATGCTGGCCCGGGCGCTGGCGCAGCGGCCGCGGGTGCTGCTGCTCGACGAGCCGACCTCGGCCCTCGACCACGCCGCCCGCGACGCGGTCGAGGCGGCGCTGGCGGAGCTGCGCGCGCGAGCTCGAGATCTCGCTCGTCCTGGTCAGCCACGACCCCGAGCAGGCGCGCCGGCTCGGCGACTGGGTGGTGCGGCTCGAGGCGGGCCGCGGCCGTCGCCGAGGCGCGACGCGTCCGAGGTGAGCACTGCGGCGTGAGCACCTCGATCCACGTCGCGCTCTGGCAGGTCGCCGCCTCGCTGGTGCTGGTCGCGCTCGCGGCGGCGATCTCCTTCTGGCAGCGGGCCGACCTCGAGCGCGACATCGGCGTCGCCACGGTCCGCTCGTTCGTCCAGCTGACCCTGGTCGGCTACGCGATCAAGCTGATCTTCGAAGCCGACACGATCTGGCTGGTCCTGGCGCTGCTGGCGGTGATGGTCGTCTTCGGCGCGCTCACCGCCCGTCACCGCGCCGCCAAGGTGCCCGGACGCCTTCTGGCCGCTGCTGATCGCGCTGGCGCTGGCCGGCGCCGGCACGCTCGGCCTGGTCGTCGCGCTCGGCATCTTCGACCCGACGCCGCGCTACCTGGTCCCGGTCGGCGGCATGGTGATCGGCAACGCGATGACCGCCGCGGCCGTCGCGCTCAACCGGCTCGGCGACGAGATGGCCGACGCGCGCGCGCGGATCGAGGCGACCCTCGCGCTCGGCGCCACCGCCCGCGAGGCGGCCGCGCCGATCGTCCGCCGCGCCTGCGCTCGGGGATGATCACCCTGGTCGACTCGACCAAGACGACCGGCCTGATCTTCTTCCCCGGGACGATGGTCGGGATGCTGCTCGCCGGCGCCAGCCCGACCGACGCGGTGCGCCTGCAGCTGATCCTCCTCTACACCCTGCTCGGCAGCGTCGCGATCGCCGCCCTGGTCGCCACCCCGCTCGCCTACCGCAACTTCTTCACCCCGCCAGCAGCTGCGCGAGCTGCGACCGAGCGCCTCCAGCCCCGCCGGCGGGCAGCACCAGCCTTCGACGCGGGGGAAGCGAGGCGCGTTGGCCCCCGGGGGCGAAGGCGGTCGAGACGATGCGCCGACCGCGCTGCGGCCGTCGCGGCCGACGGGAGGAAGAGCCACTCGTCGGCGGCGGGCCAGGCGACCAGCAGGCGCCTGCCGTCCGGCGACCAGGCGACTTCGCTGAGGCGGCCGGGGACGGTGAGCAGGTGTGCGGGGCTTGCCGGCGGACCGTAGAGGACGACCGAGCTGCTGGTGCCGTGCGCCGCGCCAGTGCGGCGACGAGCAGCGGCGACGGTGCTCGCGGCCGCGGCGCCAGGGCGGCGTCGACGACGCGTGCGCCCGGCCGGCAGCGTCAGGCGGCGCGTGCCGCCGATCCGAGGCCGCCAGCGCCAGCTTCCGCGGTCGCACCTGCGCGCAGCCGCAGCGCCGCGGCGCGAGACTTCGAGCAGTCGCCGTGCCGCCGGCGCCCCATTCGAGCCTGCGAGACGCCGGGCAGGGCGGCCGGCGGCGCGCCGAGCCGCTCGCCGCTCTCGCTGTCGGCGAGCCGCAGCTGCGCCGCGCGCCGTCGACGTAGGCGAGCTCGGGTCGCCGAGCGGCGACCAGGCGGGCGCGACCGGGGCGGCGCGCGGGCGAGCGGCGGTCGCCGGTGCCGTCGCCGGCGACCACCCGCAGCGCGTCGCCGGCGCGGTAGGCGATCCGGTCGCCGGACGGCGACCAGCGTGGGTCGCGCGACCGCGGCCCGGCGCCGTGAACGACCAGTGCGGGGTCCCGTCGGGCTCGACCGCGCTCAGGCGTCGCGCGCCGGCGGCGCGGCGACGAAGAGGCCGTGCGGCGACCAGGTCGCTTCCCGTAGCCGCCGAGCAGGCGCCGCGAGCCGCCGGGCTGGACCACCCAGGGGCCCTCGCGCGGTCTGGACCAGGAGCCGGCCGCCGCCGGGGATCTCGGCCAGCGCCGGCTCGGGCCGTTCGGCGCCCCGGCGTCGAAGACGTCGCCGACCCAGTCGCGGACCGCGGCGCCGGCGGGGGAGAGCAGGAGCAGCGCGCGGCGAGGCCAGCGCGCGACCGCGATCGCCGGCGCCAGCCGCCGAGGCGTGGCGGCGAGCGCCGCGCGGACGCTCGGCCGGCGCGCTCGGCGAAGCGCGGCCTCGACGACCCGCAGGCCGCGGCGCTCGGCGTCGCCCGGCGCCGGGATCGCCGCGTCCCGCGCCGCAGCAGCGGCTCGCAGGCGCTCGTCGCTTCATCCGCTCCACCTCCAGCCGCTCGCGCAGGCGGTCGAGCGCCCGCCGCAGCCGCGAGTTGACCGTTCCGCGCGGCAGGTCGAGCATCGCGCGCGATCTCGCCCGGCGTGTACTCGAGCAGGTGGCGGAGGACGACGACGGCGCGCTGCTCGGCCGGCAGCTCCGGCAGCGCCTCCATCAGGTCTCGTCCCCGACCTCCGGCGGTCGCGGCCGCGGCGGCTCGCGCCGCTCGGCCGTCGGCGACCCTGCGGCGCAGCGCCTCGCGCCGCGCCCAGTCGATCGCCCGGTTGACGACGATCCGGTGCAGCCAGGGCCCGAAGGGGCGGCGGCGGTCGAAGCGGTCGAGGGCGTCGACCGCGGCGAGGAAGGCGTCCTGGGCGACGTCCTCGGCCGCCGCGGCGTCGTGGACGACCAGGTAGGCGGCGCGGTGGGCGCGCGCGCCAGTGCGCCGAGTAGAGCTCGGCCAGCGCCGCGCTCGAGCCGTCGCTGGGCCTCGCGGACGAGCCGCCGCTCCGCCGCCGCGCAGCGGCTCGCTTCCCGGCTCTCGACCGCCGCTCTCGTGCCCAAGCCTCACCTCTCCGTGCGCATCCCAATCTTCGCCCACCTCCTCGCCGAGCCGCACCACCGCGCCGGTCGAGCCGCGATCCCGCAGGCCGTCGCAAGCTGCCCCCGCGGCAGCTCGACGACGAACGAGGCGGTGCCGCGGAAAGCGTGGTTCTGCCAGTTCGGCGCGGTGCCGGCGGGCCAGGGCATGCGGCGGAACGGGATCCGGCGAGGCGGGCGAAGCGCGCGGCGGCGGCGAGCGCTCCGGCCCCAGGCGCGAACGAACGGACCGGCTCCGCGGTGCTGGTGGAACCAGATCGTCGCCTCCGGCCTCAGCGCCACGATCCGTGCGCGGCGAGCCGCGTTTCCGGCTCGGAGAGCGGCCGCGGCCCGGAGTATTCGGGGTCCCAACGGCCTGCCGTCGCGCCGCCAGCCGGAGGGGAAGTTGCGGTTGAGGTCGACGCCGCGGCGTTCAGCCGCGAGCCGGCGCGCGCGTGCCGTCCGGGTCGAGGTTGGGGACCAGGTAGATGTCGGCGCCGGGGTCCGGGCAGCCGCCGGCGCCGGCGGCTGCGAGCCGCGCTCGCCGCGCACTCGTCGCCGTGGATGCAGCCGAAGACGAGCAGCTCGCCGGTCCAGGTCGGGGTCGCCGACATCGGCGCATCCCGATCGGCCGCCCGACGGCGAGCTGGCCGATCGACGTCGCGCGAAGGAGCCAGGTTGCCGGGCCGGCGCGGGGTGCGGGCGAAGGCGGTGGTGGTCGGCCGCGGCCGAGCTTGCGCACTCGTCGACAGGTCGGCGCAGTGTCGATCCGATGCAGCGACCACCGGTTCTCGGTCGACCCACTGGCGCGCGGAGCCGCCTGAGCGAACCGACCAGGTAGTGGCCGCGCAGTCCCGAGACTGCAGGTCGAGCAGCAGCGGGTTCGTGCTGCTCGCGCGAGCCGGCGGCAGGTCGACCTGGTGGCGACCGCCGCGCCGACGGTGTCGAGCGCCAGACAGGTAGACGCGCCGCGCCGCCGAGCGGCCGTCGTCGTAGAGGGTGTAGGCCCACGGCCGTCCGCGCTGGCGATCGCGGTCCCGGCAGCCCGTCGCATGCCGGTGCGGCTTTCGCCGGTGTCGACGAGTCGGCGCCGGCAGCAGCTTGCTCGCGCCGAGGTCGTAGGCGCACGATCCGTGAGGCGCGGCCCGTGACTAGGCCGGAGCCTTCAGGTAGTGTGGCGAGGTAGACGCGTCGAGCCGTCCGGGGAGATCGCCTGCACGGCGAAGTCGCCCGCGGAGGGTGACGCGCCGTGATCGGGCGCGGGTCCGTGGCCCCGCGTGCCGGGCCGGTCGCGGGCGAGGTCGAGGATCGCGAATGCGGCTGGCGCAGCGGCGGGTAGGCGGCGGAGTCGCCGTAGCGGCTGAGCACCAGGACGTGCGCTTCCGTCGGCCGAGCAGGCCGCCTCCGCTGCCGTCGTAGGCGACGGCGGCGCCAGGTGCCAGCCGCCACGCAAGCAGCCACCAGCGGCCGATCCGGCCGCCGTCGCCGGTCGGATCGCTCGACGACGACCGTCAGCCCGGATGCCCGGATGCGCGGGGCGATCGCGACGAAGCGGTAGGGGGAGCCGGGCGATGGCGACGCCGCCCGGGCCGCGTCTCGACTGCAGGTCCCTCCGCAGCCGGCGCTCCGAGCAGCCGACCAGCCCAGCACTGCTGCCATCAGCACCACGCTCGTATCTCGCGCCAGCGGCGATCGCCACGAGCACGGTGCCTGCCGAGGTGTCCGAGTCCTCCCGCACGACCGCCTCTGCACGAGCGAACCTGGCCCGGAGGTCCCGGCGTAGACTCGACCGGTGTCCCGGCAGCAGCGCCTGACGCTGGTCGCGACGATCCTCGGCTCGACCGTCGTCTTCCTCGACGCGACCGTCGTCAACGTCGCCCTGCCCGCGATCGGCGACGGGCTCGACGCGGGGCTCGCCGGCCAGCAGTGGGTCGTCGAGGCCTACATGCTGGCGCTGGTCTCGCTGCTGCTGGTCGGCGGCTCGCTCGGCGACCAGTTCGGCCGGCGGCGGATGTTCGTCATCGGCCTGGTCGGCTTCGGCGTCACCTCGGTCCTCTGCGCGCTGGCGCCCGAGCGAGCGAGTTCCTGGTCGGCGCCCGCGCGCTGCAGGGGGTCGCCGGGGCGCTGCTGGTGCCGGGCTCGCTGGCGATCGTCGCCGCCACCTTCGAGGGCGAGGCGCGCGGCAAGGCGGTCGGGACCTGGACCGCCTGGACCGGGATCGCGACCGTGATCGGGCCGGCCGGCGGCGGCGCGCTGGTCAGGCGCTCTCCTGGCGGGCGATCTTCTGGGTCAACATCCCGCTGATCGCCGTGACCGTCGCGCTGACCCTGCGCGCGGTCGAGGAGAGCCGCGACCCGGACGCCTTCCGCGGCATCGACTGGCTCGGCATCGCTGCTCTCGGCCGCGGGGCTCGGCGGGCCGGTCTTCGCCCTGATCGAGCAGCCGACCCACGGCTGGGGCGACCCGCTGGTCTGGGTGCCGCTGGTCGCCGGCGTGGCCTGCTTCGCCGCTCTTCGTCCTCCACGAGGCGCGCGCCGCGCCACCCGATGCTCGACCTCTGCGCTGTTCCGGATCCGCAACTTCGCGGTCGCCAACCTGACCACGCTCGCCGCCTACGCCGGCCTGATCGGCGGCCTCTTCTTCGTCGGCCTCTTCCTCCAGCAGGTCGTCGGCTACTCGCCGCTCGAGGCGGGGCTGGCGACGACGCCGATCTCGCTCGTCCTCTTCTTCCTCTCGCCGCGCTTGGGCAGGCTCGCCTCGGGCACCGGGCCGCGGCTGCCGATGACCGTCGGGCCGATCGTCGGCGGCGTCGGGCTGCTGCTGATGCTGCGGGTCGGCCCGGCGCCGACCTACCTCGCCGACGTGCTGCCGGCGGTGCTCGTCTTCGGCCTCGGCCTCTCGGCGACGGTGGCGCCGCTGACCGCGACCGTGCTCGACTCGGTCGCGGAGCGCCGCGTCGGCATCGCCTCCGGGGTCAACAACGGCGTCTCGCGGGTCGCCGGCCTGCTGGCGATCGCCGTGCTCGGCGCGGTGATCTCGGCCCAGTTCGGCGCCCGGCTCGACGCCGAGCTCGGCGACCGGCCGCTCGGCCCGCGGCGACGGCGCGGTCGCCGAAGCGAAGGAACAGCCGCTCGCCGTCCCCGACACCGACAGGCTGCCGCCGGCCGAGGCGCCGGCGTCGCGCAGCGCCGACCGACGCCTCGACCTCGGCCTTCCACCTCGGCGTCGCTGATCGCCGGGCTGCTGATGATCGTCGGCGGCATCGCCGCCGGGCTCGGGATCGAGAACCCGCGCCGCAGCGTCGAGGCATCCCGCGCCGTGGCGCGGCCCGCCGGAGAGTGCGGCCACGGCGCCGATGCGACCTGCGGCCGGAGCGCGCCGAGCCGGCTCGAGGCTGCCCGCCGAGCCGGCATAGGCTGCCGCCGTGAGCGCACCGATCATCTTCTCCGGCATCCAGCCGACCGGCCGCAAGCACCTCGGCAACTACATCGGCGCGATCCGCCAGTACGTCGAGGGCCAGGACCGCGGCGACCCGGCGATCTTCTGCATCGTCGACCTGCACGCGATCTCGGTCCCCTACGACCCGGCCGAGCTGCGCGAGCGCGCTCTACGACACCACCGCGATCCTGCTCGCCGCCGGGCTCGACCCCGAGCGCTGCATCCTCTTCCGCCAGTCCGACGTGCGCGAGCACACCGAGCTGACCTGGCTGCTCTCGGCGGTCACCGCCCACGGCGACCTCAACCGCATGCACCAGTTCAAGGAAAAGTCGGCGCAAGCAGCGCGAGCTGGTCTCGGCGGCGCTCTTCTTCTACCCGGTGCTGATGGCCGCCGACGTGCTCGCCTACCGGGCGACCGAGGTGCCGGTCGGCGACGACCAGCGCCAGCACGTCGAGCTGATGCGGGAGATCGCCCGCCGCTTCAACGAGCGCTTCGGCGAGACCCTGGTCGTGCCGGAGCTGCGGATCCCCGAGGTCGGCGCGCGGATCATGGACCTGCAGGAGCCGGAGCGGAAGATGTCGACCACCGGCGGCACCGAGGCGGGCACCGTCTACGTCCTCGACGAGCCGAAGGCGATCCGCAAGAAGCTCGGCAGCGCCGTCACCGACTCGGGCCGCGAGATCGTCCGCTCGCCCGACAAGCCGGGCATCACCAACCTGATCGACATCCTCGCCGTCGCCCGCGGCGTCGACCAGGCCAGGAGATCGAGAGCGAGTTCGAGGGCGCCGGCTACGGCGACTTCAAGAAGGCGGTCGCCGAGGCGGTGGTCGAGCTGCTGGCGCCGGTGCGCGAGCGCTACGCGGAGCTGCGCCCCGACGAGGCGGCGCTCGAGGCGATGCTCGCGGCCGGCGCCGAGAAGGCGCGCGCGCATCGCCGCGCCGGTCGCTCGCCGACGTGCGCGAGCGCATGGGCTTCGGCCCCGCCTACCGGCCGGAGCTGCCGTCTAGCTCCGCGATGGCAGTCGCCGACCTCGACCTCGATCTCGACCTCGACGTCTTCGCCGGGCCCTTCGACCTGCTGATGGCGGTCGTCCTGCGCGAGGAGGTCAGCCTGCTCGAGCTGCAGCTGGGCGAGGTCGTCGTCGCCTACGTCGAGCACCTCGAGCGCGAGGGCGAGCTGGAGCTGGAGGTGGCGACCGAGTTCCTCGTCCTGATCGCCGCGCTGCTGGAGCTGAAGTCGCGGCTGATGCTGCCCGGCGCCGAGGAGGAGCTGGACGAGCTGAGCCCCGAGGAGGCGGTCGAGGAGCTGCTCGCGCGGATGCTCGAGTACCGGCGCTACCGCGACGCCGCGGCCGAGCTGGCGGAGCGCTTCGAGAGCCAGCGCGGCTACCTCTACCGCTCGGCGCCGCTGCCGCCGGAGCTGCGCCGGGTCGCGGTCGAGGCCGCCGAGCGCGGTCTACGACCCCGACCAGCTCGGCGCGGCGCTCGGCGACCTGCTGACCGAGCCGCCCGACGTCGACGTCAGCCACATCCGCCCGACCGTCTCGCTGGAGCGCCGGCTGCGGGCGCTGCGCGACGCGCTCGCTGCGCCGCAAGCGAGCTTCGACTTCGACGAGGAGTTCGGCGGCGAGGACCGGCTGACCCAGGCGGTCACCGTCTTCGCCCTGCTCGAGCTCTACCGCAAGGGCGAGGTGACCTGGGAGCAGGGCGAGCGCTTCGGCCCGATCCGGGTCAAGAAGGCGATGCCAACCGCGACCGGCGACGAGCACGCGATGAGCGACCTCGCACGCACCGTCGAGGCGCTGCTCTTCCTCTCGCCGCAGCCGGTCTCCGCCGCGGACCTGGCCGAGGCGCGCGAGGCGACCGAGGGCCAGGTCGAGGAGGCGCTCGAGCTGCTCGCGCGAGGACCTGGCCGAGGGCAGGCGCGGGGTCGTCCTGCGCGAGGTCGCCGGCGGCTTCACGCCTCGCCAGCGACCCGGCCAGCGAGGAGGCGGCGCGGCGCCTGCTGGCGAAGCCGCGGACGCCGCCGCTGACCCAGGCCCAGGCCGAGACGCTGGCGATCGTCGCCTACCTGCAGCCGGTCTCCCGGCCGGAGATCGCCCGCATCCGCGGCGTCACCTCCGAGTCGGCGGTGACCAGCCTGGCCGAGCGCGGCCTGATCGAGGAGTCGGGCCGCTCGCGTTCGGCGCCGCGATCTTCAAGACGACCGAGCTGTTCGAGCGCCTCTTCGGCCTCGCCGGCCTCGACCAGCTGCCCGATCCCTCGCGGTTCGACCCGAGCCCGGAGGACGAGCGGGAGCTGCGCGAGCGGCTGCTCAAGGCGGGGGAACAGCGGGCCGAGTGATGAGCGGGCGACCCAGGGGGTCCGCGGCAACTGTGGGGAGGGTCCGTCGGGACCCCCCGGGCCTCTCGTGAGGCTGGCGAAGTTTCTCGCCCATGGCGGCGTCGCTTCGCAGGCGGAAGGCTGAGGAGATCATCGCCAAGGGGCGTGGTGACGGTCGACGGGGAGGTGGTGACGGACCCGGCGCGGGACGTTGGCGAGGGGACGACGTTCGGGTCGACGGCAGCTCCGGTGGGGGCCGAGGCGCGCGAGGTCTGGGCGGTCAACAAGCCGGCGGGGGTGGTCTCGACCGCGCGGGAGCCGGGCGAGCGGCCGGCGGTGGTCGAGCTGGTCGACTCGAGGCGCGGCTCTACCCGGTCGGCCGGCTCGACGCCGACTCGACCGGCCTGCTGCTGCTGACCAACGACGGCGAGCTCGCCAACCGCCTCACCCACCCCCGCTACGAAGTGCCGAAGACCTACCGGGTGCGGCTGCGCAACGCGATCGCCGACCGGGACCTGGGGCGACTGCGGAGCGGGGTCGAGCTCGAGGACGGGCCGACGGCCCCGGCGCAGGTCAGGCGCCTCGGCGAGCGCGAGATCGAGATCGTCCTGCGCGAAGGGCGCAACCGCCAGGTGCGCCGGATGGTCGAGGCGGTCGGGAACGAGGTCGCGGCGCTGCGTCGCGGTCGGCTTCGGCCCGCTCGCGCTCGGCGACCTCGCCCGAGGGACAGGCCCGCCGGCTCTCCGCCGGGGAAGTTGCTGAATTGCGAGAAGCCTCTCGATAAGGGCCGCCTCACCCTCCTACTTAGCTGGGTGGGAGGGTGAGGCGGCCCCTACCAACCGCGTTGGCGTTCGCTTACGAGCGCCGGGTGCTCAGGGCGCGGGAGATGGTGTCTGCCACGGCCGCGTGCTTCCTTTTCCGCTTCGTGGTGGGTGACCCGATAGGTGGTGTACCCGGCGCGGAGGAGTTCGCGGTCGCGCCAGCGGTCGCGCTCGAAGGCGACGTGGGTGGAGTGGAAGGCGCGGCTGTCGGCCTCGACGACGAAGCGGTGGTCGGGCCAGAGGAAGTCGACCTCGATGCGGCCGTTGGGGATTGCGACCGGCGCGTTGAGGAGCGGGGGTGGAAGGTCGCGGCCGAGGAGCAGAGGCAACACCTTTGCCTCGAGCGGGCTCTTGAGGCGCCCTTTCTTGGCGAGGGGCGCAGCGCGTCGCCATTCCTGGACGAGGGCGCGCATCGTCTTCATCCCGCGCCGTCCCGGATCCATCGACGCCTCGACGGCGGGTATGTCGAGAACCTTGCGCTGCGCCGCCCGCTCGAAGGCGCTGCGCAGGGTCCAGTCGCCAACCGTGCCTGCAAGGTCGACCAAGGTCCGGGAAGGGCTGGTGCAAGGGATGCCGTCGACGGTCCCGACCTCGTCCCGCCGCGGCGCCCGCACGCGGTGGAAGCGAATCCCGTCGATCTTGCGACCCCGGGAAGGCGGAGCGATGACATCGATCACCACCGGCCCCTTGTCGAGCAGCCCCAGAAGGGCTCCGGCGCTGCGGTGAGAGACCACGGCACCTGACCCACATGCAAGTGAGGCGGCCCGCAGTCTCGCCCGCTCGTTGCGGCTGCGGTGCCCGACGGCGTAGACGCCGCGGAAGACCAGGTGGAGGCGTCCTGCCTGAACGCTTCGGGAAATCGCCGCCTCGCTCATGCCCAGCGCCCGCAGCTGGCGGCGGGTAACCACGCCATGCTGCCGCTCCGCCAACTCAGCGATTGCTCGGCCCCGATCGGTGTTCCTTTTGCTCGTTATGCGGATATAAGGCGCACGGCTGGAGGTTTCGCCCCCCTCGCTCTGGAAAGATGCGGGTGTGAGCGAGAACGGTGACGTGCAACTGGGCCGCTACGAGGGTCCGCAGGAGCGGCTCTTCGCGGTCCGCGGCGCGGCGCAGGCCGAGGCCAACGAGGCGGCGGCGATCCTCGAGGCGACCGAGGAGCTGATGCGGGAGCTGATCGAGCGCAACGGGCTCGAGCCCGAGGCGATGGTCAGCTGCCTGTTCACGACCACCGAGGACCTCGACGCCGAGTTCCCGGCGGTCGCCGCCCGCGACCTGGGGCTGACAGCGGTGCCGCTGCTCTGCTGCCGCGAGATTCCCGTCCCCGGCTCGATGCCGCGGGTGATCCGGGTGATGCTGCACTTCTACGCCCCGGCCGGGCACGAGCCGGTGCACGTCTACGTCGGCGAGGCGCAGAAGCTGCGCGCCGACCTCGAGGCCGCCCAGTAGCGGCCGCTGTCGGCTTCGTCCGTCACAATCGGTCGCCGATGACCGTCACCTTCGCCGAGAAGCTCGCCCGGATGCCGGGCTACCAGGCCGGGGTGCCGACCGGGCAGGCGCCCGAGGCGATCGCCGCCGGGGAGATCGCCCAGCTCGCCTCCAACGAGTCGCCCTTCCCGCCGCACCCGGAGGTGGTCGAGGCGATCCAGCGCGACGGCGGCGGCGATGAACCGCTACCCGGACCCCGACGCGACCCTGCTGCGCCGCCGCCTCGCCGAGCGCTACGAGACCGAGCCGAGCCGCGTCGCCGTCGGCAACGGCTCCTGCGAGATCCTGCTCGCCGCCGCCGAGGCGCTCTGCGAGCCGGGGGCCGAGATCGTCTACGCCTGGCCCGCCTTCTCGATGTACCCGTACCTGCCGGCGCTGACCGGCGCCCGCGAGATCCGCGTGCCGCTCGCCGAGGGCGACGTCCACGACCTCGACGCGATGGCGGCCGAGGTGACCGCCGCGACCCAGCTGCTGATCGTCTGCAACCCCAACAACCCGACCGCGACCCACCTCCCGGCGGCCGAGGTCGCCGCCTTCTGCGAGCGGGTCCCGCCGCACGTGACGGTGATCCTCGACGAGGCCTACGTCGAGTTCCAGACCCACGACGACCCCGACGCGACGCTCGACCTGCTCGCCGACTTCCCCAACCTCGTCGTCCTCCGCACCTTCAGCAAGTGCTACGGCCTGGCCGGGCTGCGGGTCGGCTACGCGATCGGCTCGCCGAAGTTCCGCGCCGCCGTCGACGCGGTGCGCCAGCCCTTCAGCGTCAACGCCCTCGCCCAGGCGGCCGGGGCGGAGGCGATCCTGCACCAGGACGACGTCCTGCGGCGGGTCGAGAGCACGGTCGCCGAGCGGCTGCGGTCGAGGAGGGGCTGCACGGGCTCGGCCTGCGCACCTCCGAGACCCAGGCGAACTTCTCCTGGGTCGACCTCGGCGACGCCGACGAAGCCGAGGTCCTCGCCGGCCTCGCCGAGCGCAATGTCGCCGTCCGCCCCGGCAACGCCCTCGGCGACCCCGGCCACATCCGCGCCAGCTACGGCACGGCCGAGGAGAACGAGCGCTTCCTGCGCGGCCTGTCGGAACTGCTTGACTAAAGGCCTGCTCGTGATACAACCTCTGGGTGAGGTTGGACAAGGCCACATCCGCGACCGGCACCGCTGCGTACGACGCTGCCGTCGCGTGCGGCTACCTCACCTATTGGCGATTTAGCTAGGCGTTCGGCCCGGCGCTTGCGCGCCGCGCGAAGACCAAGTTCTTCCGGCCGGGCGCCGAGGCACCCGTTCGCGTTGCGCGCGCGCCGACCCGACCCGGCAGCCGGCAACCAGAAAGTACGATTTCCAGGGTTTGGAGAAAGGCATAGGCAAAATGTTCATCGGGATGGAGGGGGCGAAACGAGACGGCGTCCGCGATCAGCGGATCGCGAAAGTGGTCGAGCTGGCGCCGCCGGAACGGCTGCTCGCGGAGCTGCCGCTCGGCGAGGAGCGGGCGAAGGCGGTGGTTCGCGGGCGCGAAGAAGTCCGCGACGTGCTGCAGGGGAAGGACCCGCGACTGATGGTCGTCGTCGGGCCGTGCAGCGTCCACGACCCGAAAGCGGCGCTCGAGTACGCGACGAGGCTGAGCGCGACGGCGCGGAACCTGCGCGAGCGAGCTGCTGATCGTGATGCGCGTCTACTTCGAGAAGCCGCGGACGACGACCGGCTGGAAGGGGCTGATCAACGACCCGCACCTGGACGGATCCGGCGACGTCAACGCCGGCCTGCGGATCGCCCGCAAGCTGCTGCTCGAGGTGCTCGACACTCGGGCTGCCGATCGGCTGCGAGTTCCTCGACCCGATCACGCCGCAGTACATCGCCGACGCCGTCGCCTGGGGGGCGATCGGCGCGCGCACCTCGGAGAGCCAGACCCACCGCCAGCTCGGCTCCGGCCTCTCGATGCCGATCGGGTTCAAGAACCGCACCGACGGCAACATCCAGGTCGCCGTCGACGCGGTCCGGGCGGCGGCCGCCTCGCACGCCTTCGCCGGGATCGACGACGCCGGCATGCCGGCGATCCTGCACACGACCGGCAACCCCGACTGCCACCTCATCCTCCGCGGCGGCCACGGCGAGCCGAACTACTACCCGCCCGAGGTCGAGGACGCGCTGGTCACCCTCGGCGTCGCCGGCCTGCCGGAGCGCCTGGTGATCGACGCCTCCCACGACAACAGCGGCAAGGACCCGGAGAAGCAGTTCTTCGCCGCCGGCGAAATCGCCGACCAGGTCGCCGACGGCAACAAGGCGATCGTCGGGGTGATGCTGGAGTCGTTCCTGGTGGAGGGGCGCCAGAACCTGGTCCCGGGCGAGGAGCTGACCTACGGGCAGTCGATCACCGACGCCTGCATCGACTGGGAGGACACCGTCTCTGCCCTGGAGCGGTTTGCTTCAGCCGTGGAGGCGCGCCGCGGATCGTGATGGGCGCCGCCCGCCGATGAGAATCGCCGTCCTCGGGGTGGGCCTGATCGGAGGCTCGATCGGGCTCGCCGCGCGGCAGCGCCTGGACGCCGAGGTTGTCGGATGCGGGCGCAGCCCCGAGCGGCTGCGGCGGGCGGTCGAGCTGGGGGCGATCGACCGCACCGGCTCACTCGAGGAAGCGTGCGCCGAGGCCGACCTCGTCTTCTGCTGCGCCCCGGTGGCGACGCTGCCCGAGCAGGCGCGCGAGGCGCTGGCGGCCGCCGGTCCCGAGGCCGTGGTCACCGACGTCGGCTCGACCAAGGGCGGGCTGGTCGAGGCGGTCGGCGACGACGAGCGCTTCATCGGCGGCCACCCGCTGGCCGGCGCCGAGACCGCCGGGGTCGAGAACGCCCGTGCCGACCTCTTCGAGGGGGCGCGCTGGTACCTGACCCCGACAGAGCGCTCGAGCGGCCTCCACTACGACCGCCTGCAGCGGGCGCTCACCGGCTTTGGGGCGCGACCGCAGGCGATCGACCCGGCGGGCCACGATCAGCTGATGGCGACGATCAGCCACCTGCCGCACGTCCTCGCCAACGTCCTCGCCGCCGAGGCGGCCCGGTCGCTGACCGAGGACTCCGAGCGGCTGCCCGACGTCGGGCCGAGCTTCCGCGACGCGACCCGCGTCGCCGGCTCCAACCCGGCGATCTGGGCCGACATCTTCGCCAGCAACCGCGAGGCGGTCGCCGGGTCGGTCGACTCGGTCGCCGAGCGGCTGCGAGAGGCGGCGGAGCTGATCCGCAGTGGCGACCGCGAGGCGCTGGCCGCCTGGCACGGCGCCGCCGGCGAGGACCGCCGCCGCCTGCTCGAAGCCGAGTCGGAGGCGGGACCGCTGCGAGAGCTCCGCATCGTCGTCTCCAACAAGCCCGGGACGATCGCCGAGCTGGCCCTGGCGCTCGGCGAGGCCGGGGTCAACATCGAGGACATGGCGCTGCACCCGGCGCCGGACATGACCTCGGGCGCGGTCTCGCTCTGGGTCGGCGGCGACGAGCAGGCCCGCAAGGCGGAGAGCCTGGTCCGCGAGCTCGGCCACACCGCCAGCGTCGTCGACGCCGACGAGTCGTAGATAGGGTCGCGCGATGAGCAGCACCCGCTTTGCGCCGTCGGGCCCCCTGCGCGGGTCCTTGCGGCCACCCTCGGACAAGTCGATCTCGCATCGAGCGGCGCTGATCGCGGCGATGGGGGAGGGGGAGACGATCGTCGAGGGGTACCTCGACGGCGCGGACACGCTCTCGACCTTGAATGCGGTCAGGGCTCTGGGCGCGGAGGTGGACGAAGAAAGGCTGGGTGAGGGGGAGGGGATCGCAGGCGCACGCGGCCTCCAGCTGCGAATCAAGGGCATCGGCCTGCGGAGTCCGAGGCCGGCAAATATCGACGTCGGGAACGCCGGGACCCTCCTGCGGTTGCTGCCGGGGTGGCTTGCGGGGCAGAATGGAGGCGAGTGGACCGTGAGCGGCGACGAGTCGATCCGCCGTCGGCCGGTGGATCGGATTGCGATTCCGCTGCGCCAGATGGGGGCGGACCTTTCGGCCCGTGAAGACCGACTGCCACCGCTCGTGGTTCGGGGCGCGCCACTGCACGGGATCACCTACGAGATGCCGATCGCCAGCGCCCAGGTGAAGTCGTGCCTGCTCTTTGCCGGGCTGCTGGCGGAAGGCGAGACGCGTGTGGTCGAGCCGCATCCGAGTCGGGATCACACCGAGCGGATGCTCGAGGCGGCGGGCGTGTCGGCGCGTCGCGAGGAGAGCACGAACACCGTCGTCCTCCAGCCTGCCGCCCAACTCCAACTTGACGACCTCTTGGTCCCGGCCGACATCTCCTCGGCCGCCTTCTTCCTCACTGCTGCAGTTCTCGTCCCTGACAGCGAGGTCGAGCTGGAATGGGTCGGCGTCAACCCCACCCGGACCGGGCTCCTGACCATCCTCGAGCGAATGGGCGCCGGGATCGAACCCGATGAGGAATTCGAAAGCGGCGGCGAGCGGGTGGCCACGCTCCGCGTCGGCTCCGCGCCCCTCACTGCCACCGAAGTAGGCGGCGCCGAGATCCCGCTTGCCATCGACGAGCTGCCGCTGGTCGCCCTCGCCGCCTGCTTCGCCGAGGGCACGACGACCATCCGCGACGCCGCGGAGCTGCGCCGCAAGGAGTCCGACCGGATCGAGACCGTGACCGCGGCGCTGCGGGCGCTCGGCGGGCATGTGGAGCCGACGGAGGACGGGATGGTCATCGAGGGAACCGGCGGCCTTCGCGGCGGCTCGATCGACTCCCACGGCGACCACCGGATCGCGATGCTCGGTGCCGTCGCCGGCCTCGCCTCGCGCGAGGGCGTCGAGGTCCACGGTATGGAGGCGGCGGCCGTCAGCTACCCCGGCTTCGAGTCGGACCTCGCCTCCCTCGCCCGCCGCTGACCTTCATCAGTACATACCCTCCACGCCATGGTGATCGCGATCGACGGGCCCGCCGGGGCCGGGAAGTCCACGGTCGCGCGCGCCGTCGCCGGCGAGCTCGGCTTCACGTACCTCGACTCGGGGGCGATGTACCGGTGCGTCGCTTTGGCGGCGCTTTGGGGCGGCCTGGACCTTGACGACGGCGAGGCTTTGGGCCAGCTGGCGGAGGGGCTGGAGATCGGCTTCGTCGGCTCCCGCGTGCTGCTCGGGGAGCGCGACGTCAGTGGCGAGATCCGCACCCCGGAGGTCAGCGCCGCCGCCTCTCGCGCCTCCGTCCACCCGCGTGTTCGAGCGGCGCTGGTCGAGCGCCAGCGCCAGCTGATCGCCGCCGGCCGCTACGTCGCCGAGGGTCGGGACATCGGCACCGTCGTCAGCCCCGACTCGCCGCTGAAGATCTTCCTCACCGCCTCCGACGAGGAGCGGGCGCGGCGCCGGGCGGCGGAGACGGGCGAGGCCCTCGAGGCGGTGCTCGAAGCGCAGCGCCGGCGCGACGCCCGCGACACCGAGCGCGAGCACGGGGCGCTGCGCCCGGCCGACGACGCCGAGGAGCTCGACACGACGGGGCTCAGCCTCGACGAAGTGGTCGCTCGCGTCGTCGCCCTGGCCCGCGAGCGGGGCCTCACATGAGCTTCGCCTGTTCCTTTTCGTTGCAATGGCCCGATAAGGAACAGTCGGGGGAGAGACGATGAGCCTTCCGACCGTCGCCGTCGTCGGCTTCCCCAACGTCGGCAAGAGCACCCTCGTCAACCGCCTCGTCGGCGGCAACGAGGCCGTCACCTCGCCCGAGCCCGGCGTCACCCGCGACCGCAAGCGGCTGGCGACCGAATGGAACGGGGTCGCCTTCGAGCTGGTCGACACCGGCGGCATCGACCTCGGCGACGAGGCGGAGCTGGCGCGCGACGTGCAGGCGCAGGCGCGGGTGGCGATCGCCGAGGCCGACGCGATCCTGCTCGTCGTCGACGGCCGCGCCGGCCTCCGCGCCGGCGACGCCGAGCTGGCGAAGACGCTGCGCGGCGGCGGCGTCCCCGTGCTCGTCGTCGTCAACAAGGCCGATCGCGCCAACGACTATGGGATCGCCGCCGAATTCCACGCCCTCGGCCTCGGCGATCCGCTCCCCGTCTCCGCCACCCACGGCCTCGGCACCGGCGACCTCCTCGACGCGATCGTCGTCGCGCTCGGCCAGCGCGGCCCGCACGGGGATGAGGACGAGGCGACCCGGGTCGCCGTCGTCGGCCGCCCCAACGTCGGCAAGTCCTCGCTCGTCAACGCCTTCCTCGGCTCTGACCGGGTGATCGTCTCCGACATCGCCGGCACCACCCGCGACGCGATCGACACCCGCCTCGAGGTCGACGGCCGGCCGGTGGTTCTCGTCGACACCGCCGGGCTGCGGCGGCGCTCCAAGGTCGCCGGCACGGTCGACTACTACGCGCAGCTGCGCTCGGAACGGGCGGTCGAGCGCGCCGACGTCGCGATCGTCGTCTGCGACGCCGCCGAGGGCGTCACCGCCGAGGACCTGCGGGTCTCCGAGATGGCGATGAAAGCCGGCTGCGCCAGCCTCCTGGTGCTGAACAAGTGGGACATCAGCGAGACCGACATCGACGACGCCCGCGCCCGGGTCGAGCGCAAACTGCGGCTGCGCCCGGCGGTGATCACGGTCTCGGCGAAGCGCGGCCGCAACGTCGGCGCGCTGCTGCCGAAGGCGCTGCGGCTGGCCGAAAAGGCCGCCGAGCGCGTGCCGACGCCGGAGCTGAACCGCTTCGTCGCCGACGTCGTCGCCAAGAACCCGCCGCCGTCCCGCCGCGGCAAGCGCCTGCGGCTCTACTACGCGGCGCAGGTGGGGGAGAGCCCGCCGCGGGTCGCGATCCAGGTCAACGACCGCAGGCTGATCACCCGCGATTGGGCCTACTACCTGGAGAATCGGATGCGGGAGACCTACGAGCTCGAGGGCGTGCCGCTGATCATCGATTTCGTCCCGGCTTCGGGCCGCCGCCGCTACGGAGATTGACGGCGCCCCCACTCGACATTCCTTTACTCTTCCGCCATGCCTACTACCAAGCCGCTCGCCGAGGGCGAGTACCTGTTCACGTCGGAGTCGGTCACCGAGGGCCATCCGGACAAGGTCGCCGACCAGATCTCCGACGGCGTCCTCGACGCGATCATGCGCGAGGACCCGGGCGGCCGCGTCGCCTGCGAGACCCTCGTCAACACCGGCATGGCCGTGGTCTCGGGGGAGATCTCCACCGACGTCCACCTCAACATCCCGGAGATCGTCCGCGAGACGGTGCGCGCGATCGGCTACGACCACGGCGACTACGGCTACCACTGCGACCACATCTCGGTCCTCACCTCGATCGACGAGCAGTCGCCCGACATCGCCCAGGGCGTCGACAAGGCCTACGAGACCAAAGTCGACCCCTCCGACGACGACGAGCTCGACGTCGCCGGTGCCGGCGACCAGGGAATGATGTTCGGCTACGCCTCAGACGAGACCGAGGCGCTGATGCCGATGCCGGTCCACATCGCCCACCGGCTGGCCGAACGGCTCGCCGCGGTGCGGCGCGACGGCTCGATGGGCTACCTCGGCCCTGACGGCAAGACCCAGGTCACGGTTCGCTACGCCGACGGCCGCCCGGTCGCGGTCGAAAAGCTCCTGATCTCCACCCAGCACGACGAGGGGGTCGACTCCCAGAGCCGGATCAAGCCGGAGCTGTGGGAGAACGTCATCCTCCCGGTGCTGAACGCCGAGGTCCCGGGCCGCTTCGACGAGGCCGAGCTGCAGGGCGAGTTCCTCGTCAACCCGACCGGCAAGTTCGTGATCGGCGGCCCGGTCGGCGATGCCGGCCTCACCGGCCGCAAGATCATCGTCGACACCTACGGGGGCATGGCCCGCCACGGCGGCGGCGCCTTCTCGGGCAAGGACCCGTCCAAGGTCGACCGCTCCGCCGCCTACGCGGCCCGCTACGTGGCGAAGAACGTCGTCGCCGCCGGCCTCGCCCAGCGCTGCGAGGTCCAGGTCGCCTACGCGATCGGCGTCGCCCACCCGGTCAGCCTGATGGTCGAGACCTTCGGCACCGGCAAGCTCCCGGACGCTCAGATCTCCCGCCTCGTCGAGGCCGAGTTCGACATGCGCCCCGGCGCCTTCCGCGAGTACCTAGACCTCCACCGCCCGATCTTCCAGAAGACTGCGGCCTACGGCCACTTCGGCCGTAGCGACGACGACTTCACCTGGGAGAAGACCGACCGCGCCGAGGCGTTGCGCGAGGCCGCGGGCGGCGAGGCCGTAGCGGCGTAAGCCCGCAAACTCCGGCCCGGCAGGGTAAGTCCGGGCCGAAAAAGGCTGGGTAAGGGGGCGAGAAGGGACCCTCTCCGAGCTTGTGGGGGCTATGACCCCCCGAATCTCGGAGACCCAGTCCGCGCGGGCGTGGGCGCTGGCTCGGCGACAGCATGGAGTGATTACGCGTAGTCAGCTGCTCGATCTCGGCTTCAGCAGCGAAGCGATCAAACACCGGGTCAGGAAGGGACGACTCCATCCGATCGTCCGCGGGGTCTACGCGGTAGGTCGACCTCAGCTCTCTCCCGAGGGACGATGGATGGTTGCCGTGCTCGCCTGCCGACCCGATGCCGCGCTGAGCCACCGCAGCGCCGCGGCCCTCTGGGGCTTCGGCGAGGAGCACCGCGCCTACGTCGACGTCACGGTCAGACGCTCGTCGGAAGCTCGGATCGGCGGCGTCCGCTGCCATCGCCGCCCTGCCCTGCCTGCTTCCGACCTGACTATCCGTGCCGGGATTCCGCTGACCACGCCAGTCCGAACCTTCCTCGACCTCACCACCGTCGCGGGTCCCAAAACCGTCGAGCGGGCGATCAACGAGGCGGACAAGCTCGACGTCATCGACGCGGACTCGCTGCGTAAGGCACTCGATGATCACGCCGGCGAGCCCGGGGTACGACCGCTGAGAGAGATCCTCGACGAGCACACCTTTCGTTTGTCTGATGACGAACTGGAACGGCTCTTCCGCCCGCTCGCGCTTGCCGCCGGGTTGCCAGTCCCGCTGACCAAAGTCATGGTCGACAAGTTCGAGGTCGACTTCTTCTGGCCTGAGCTCGGGCTCGTCGTGGAGACCGACGGCTGGCGCTACCACCGCACGCCCTCCGCTCAGACCGGCGACGCTCTGCGATTCCAACGCCACGTCGCCTCCGGCCTGACCCCGCTCCGCTTCTCCCACCACCAGGTCAAGCACGAACCCCGGCACGTGGAAGAGATCCTGAGGAGGACCGTTGCGAACTTACGCGGCCACCCTGCACCCTTACCAGGCAAGTGAGGGTGCAGGGTGGCCGCGCCGGGGCGGGTCAGGGAAAATCAGGGCGCCAACGGGCGCCTCTCCGAGAATTGGGGGGCTATGACCCCCCGAAGTTCGGAAGGGTTAGGCGCGTTCCGGCGGCTGGGCCTCGCCGAGGCCGTGCGTGCCCGCTGAGGCGACGCCCGTCGCTTTGTCGACCGCTTCGACGACCTCGCCGGGGTTGGCCACGCCGTTGAAGACGAAGTTATAGTCGTCGCTTGCCGCCGTGTCGAAGTCGACGTCGCCGATCTGCATCAGGCGCTGGTAGACGGACTGACGGTAGTTGACGTTCTGGACCCGCTCCAGACGCGTCTCCTGGACCTCTTTGGAGATGATCCCCCGCTTGATGTTGAGGCGGCGGTCGGTGATCGTGTAGGTAGTCGCCACCCGCTTGACGAAGCCGATCAAAACCGTCATGGCGAGGACGACGAGGATCACCAGGAAGGCGGTGCCGTCGCTCCAGATCAGCTTCGCGATCACGCCGAGGACCACAGCGACGAGGACGCCTTTGAGGTAGAAGCCGAGGATGGCCCGCCAGGACGGGTGCCCCTCGAAGAGGACGCGCTCGCCGGGGTGGAGATTGATGCTCACGCGGGCCAGCATATGACCTGCCACGGCGCCTCGCCACGGTTTACCGGACGGTGCGGGAACTCCCGGCGGGGGCATCTTCGCCCGTCCATAACCTCGACCGGTGACGATTCTCCGGGTCGAGCCCCTGACCACCGCCCGCGCTCTCCGCGGCCCCTTCGATTACCGGCGCCCGGAGTCGATGGCCGAGGTCGACGTCGGCAGCGTCGTCCGGGTGCCGTTCGGGCCGCGGCGCCTGCTCGGGGTCGTGGTCGACCTCGCCGAGTCTTCCGAGCTGCCGCCCGAGCGCCTCGCCGAGCCGATCGAGGCGCTGGAGGCCGGGGCGACGCCGGAGCTGGTGCGGCTCGGGCTCTGGGTCGCCCGCGAGTACTGCTCGACCCCCTCGCGCGGCCTGCAGCTGGTGCTGCCGCCGGGAACGGGGACCGGCAGCGGCGGGCGGACGGTGCGCGCGAAGACCGAGCTGCGGGCGGCAATCCTGCCTGCCGGCGAGGCGGCGCTCGCGGGCGGCGAGCGTCTGGGAGCCAAGCAGCGCGCCGTGCTCGAGGCGCTGCGCTCGGGCGAGATGTCGGGGGGCGAGCTGGCGACGGCGGTCGGCTCCGACCGCCAGACGCTGCGCCGGCTCGAGGAGCGCGGCCTCGTCTCCACCCGCACCGTCGGCGTCCGCCGCATCCCCGGCGAGCCGGGCCTCAGCGGCACCGCCGCCCGTCCCGAGCTGCTCCCCGAGCAGGCGGACGCCGTCGCGGTCCTGGTCGCCGCCCTCGACGGCGAGGCCGGCTCGGAGCGGCAGCTGCTCCTCCACGGCGTCACCGGCTCCGGCAAGACCGAGGTCTACCTGGCCGCGGTCGAGGCGGCCCTGGAGCGGGGCAAGGGGGCGATCGTCCTCGTCCCGGAGATCGGCCTGGCGCCGCAGGCGGTCGCCCGCTTCCGCGCCCGCCTCGGCGACCGCTTCGCGGTCCTCCACTCGGCCCTCTCCGCCGGCGAGCGCTACGACGAGTGGCGCCGCCTCCGCAGCGGCGAGGCGAGCGTCTGCGTCGGCCCCCGCTCGGCCGTCTTCGCCCCCGTCCGCGACCTCGGCCTGATCGTCGTCGACGAGGAGCACGACGCCTCCTACAAGCAGGAGGGCGACCCCACCTACGACGCCCGCGCCGTCGCCCGCAAACGCGCCGCCGACACCGGCGCCGTGCTCGTCGCCGGGACCGCGACGCCGCGGCCCGGAGAGCTGGCTGGAGCTGCCGCGCCTGGAGCTGCCGCGGCGGGTCGACGGCCGCCGGATGCCACCGGTCCACCTCGTCGACATGCGCGAGGCCGACCCGCGCTCAGGCCCGGTGCACGCCGAGACCTGGGAGGCCCTGGAGGGGGTGCGGGCGGCCGGCGCCAAGGCGATCGTGATGATCAACCGCCGCGGCTTCGCCCCCTGGCTGACCTGCCGCTCCTGCGGCCACCACTGGGACTGCCCCAACTGCGACGTCTCGCTGATCGTCCACCGCCACAGCGGCCGTCTCGTCTGCCACCACTGCGCCCATTCCGAACGGGCGCCGCGCGCCTGTCCGGAGTGCGGCTCGACCACGCTCTCGCAGGCTGGCGCCGGGACCGAGCGGATCGAGGCGCTGCTGCGCGACCGGCTCGAGCCGATGCCGGTGATGCGCCTCGACTCCGACACCGCCGCCGAGCGCGGCGCCCATGCCCGCATCCTCGCCCGCTTCGACGAAGCCCCGAGCGCCGTCCTCGTCGGCACCCAGATGGTCGCCAAGGGCCACGACTTCCCCGAGGTGACGCTGAGCGCGATCCTCGACGCCGACGCCACCCTCCGCTTCCCCGACTTCCGCGCCGAGGAGCGGACCTTCGCGATGGTCGCCCAGCTCGCCGGCCGCTCCGGCCGCGGCGAGGCCGGGGGGGAGGTGATCGTGCAGACGCTGGCGCCGCACGCCGCCAGCATCGAGCACGCCGCCCGCCACGACTCCGCCGGCTTCCTCGAGCTGGAGCTGAACCGCCGCGAGATCCTGCGCTACCCGCCCTTCTCGCACCTGACCCGGATCAACTTCGCCTCCGAGCACGAGGGCAAGGTCGACGAGGCGGCGGTCGCCGTGACCGCCGACCTGCGGCGCTCGCTGCCGAAGCGCTCGGAGCTGCTCGGGCCGGCGCCGATGTTCCGGGTCCGCAACCGGCACCGGCGGCGGATATTGATCAAGGCGGAGGACCGGGCGGGGACGGT
The DNA here is from genome assembly GCA_963779815.1 of uncultured Actinomycetes bacterium. GTDB lineage: Bacteria > Actinomycetota > Thermoleophilia > Solirubrobacterales > 70-9 > VAYN01. The sequence goes on from CAVZZR010000001.1 coordinate 1,653,784, forward strand.
TGCGGCGGTGCGGGAGGTGGTCGAGCGTCGGGTTGGCGATCGGTCGCTTAAGGATGTGGCTATTGGGGTGGATGTCGATCCGCAGTAGGGGGTTGGTTGGGAGGGGCGGGCACCCCCTCTGCCAAAGACCGTCGCGCAGCTGGGCGAACTTTTTGTGCCGGCGCGACTTCTTGAGCCTTTGTCAGAGGGGGTGCCCGCCCCTCCTATGACAGGTGTTTTTGGACGGCGTTGGCCAGGCGCTCGGCGGCGGCCGGGTTGGTGGAGAGGTAGAGGTTTGGCTCGATCAGCTCTAGCTCGATCAGGGCTGGGTCGCCTTTTTGGTCGTTGACGAGGTCGACTCGGGCGTAGAGCGGGGGCTCGTCGAGCTGGGCGAGGGCTCGTTCGGCGACGTCGAGGTGGGCGGGTTCAGGCCGTGCGGGTTCGACGGTTCCGCCCCAGATCGATTGGACGCGGAAGTCGCCCTCGGCCGGCCGCTTGCGGACGGCGTGGGTGAAGGTTCCTTCGATGTAGATGAGGGAGAACTCGCCTTCTGCTTCCAGGGAGGGGAGGAAGGGTTGGGCCATTGCGTCTTGGCGGGATAGGACCGTTGCCAGCGCCTCTTCTGCTTCTCCGGTGCCCGTTTGCACCCGGTGCAGGTTCTTGGCGCCGAGGTCGACGACGGGCTTGATCACCGCCTCCTCCCAACCTTCCTGGGAAAGGAGCCGCTCAATGTCGATCGACGAACTGCGCTCGATCCAGACGGTCGGGACGGTCGGCACGCCGCCCTCGGCCAGCTCCCGCAGATAGGTCTTGTTGCTGTTCCAGGCGATCAGCTCGGCGGGGTTGTGGAGCTCGGTTGCCGCGGCGACGCGCCGTGCCCAGGCGAGGAACTGCTCGTGCTTTTCGTGGTAGTCCCAGGTCGAGCGCACGAGGCAGAGGTCGAAGTCCTCCCAGGCCGGTTCGGCCTTGTCCCAGACCAGCGACAGCGCCTCGGCGCCGCCCGCCTCCAGCGCCTCCCGCAGCAGTCGGTCGTCGACCTTCAGCTCCTCGTAGGCGGCGCAGGTGGCGATCGCTATTCGCGGCCGAGACTCCCTCATCCACGCAGGAAGTATCAGAACGGAAGCGATATTTAGACTCAAGGCCGATGAGCGACGAGGTGAAGACGGAGGAGCGCGAGGCCGAGGAGCGGCGGCTCGAACTCGAGATGCTGGAGCGCCGGGAAGCGGCGCTCGCCCACGTCGTCCAGTTCGGCGACCCGGTGCTGAAGAGCAAGGCCTCGCCCGTCTCCGGCTTCGGCCCGGACCTGCGCGCCGAGGCCGAGCGGATGATCGCGATCATGCAGGACGGGCTCGGGATCGGCCTCGCGGCGACGCAGCTCGGCGTCCTCCGGCGCCTGCTCGTCTTCCAGGCGGGGCCGGAAAGCGAGCCGACCGCGCTCGTCAACCCCGAGGTCGAGTGGCTCTCCGACGAGCTCGCCGTCGCCGAGGAGGGCTGCCTCAGCCTGCCGCGGGTGACGATGGACGTCGAGCGACCGCTCTACGCGCGCCTCAGCGGCCGCGACGTCGAGGGGGAGCCGATCGTGATCGAGGCCGCCGGGCTCGAGGCGCGGGTGCTGCAGCACGAGATCGACCACCTCGACGGGGTCCTGATCCTCGACCGCACCCCCCGCGAACAGCGCAAGGCGGCGCTGCGGGCGCTGCGCGAGGGCGGCAGCTACAGCCCCTCGCTCGGAGGAAGAGATCGCCGACGAGGACGAGCTGCGCGAGCCCCGCACCGACGCGTGAGGACCGCCTACCTCGGCACCTCGGACTTCGCCGCCACCGTGCTGCGGCGCCTGGCCGACTCGCCGCACCGGCCGGCGCTCGTCGTCACCCCGCCGGACCGGCCGTCAGGGCCGCGGCCGCAAGGTGAAGCCGCCGCCCGCCGCGATCGCGGCGCGGGAGCTGGGGCTCGAGCTGCTGCAGGCCGAGAACGTCAACGAGGAGGGGGCGCTGGAGCGGATCCGGGCGGCCATGCCCGAGGCCGTCGCCGTCTGCGCCTTCGGCCAGCTGATCCGCGAGCCGCTGCTCTCCGAGTTCCCGATGCTCAACGTCCACCCCTCGCTGCTGCCGCGCTGGCGCGGGGCGGCGCCGATCGAGCGGGCGATCATGGCCGGTGACGAGCGGACCGGCGTCTGCATCATGCGGCTCACCGCCGGCCTCGACTCCGGTCCCGTCGCGCTCCGCGAGGAGGTCGCCGATCGGGGCCGAGGAGGACTTCGAGGCCGCTCTCCGGGCGGCTGGCCGAGCTCGGCGGGGAGCTGCTGGTCCGCGCCCTCGACCTGCAGGCGCGCGGGCGACCTCGAGTTCGCCGAGCAGGACGAGGACGGCGGTCGACCTACGCGGAGAAGATCGAGCCGGCCGAGCGGCGCCTCGACCCGGACCGGCCGGCGGCCGAGCTGGCGGCGAAGGTGCGCGCGCTGACCCCGCACGTCGGCGCCTACCTCGAGACTGCGGCGACGGCGAGCGGCTCGGCGTCCGGCGCGCCCGCGGCGGTCGAGGCGAGCTGCCGCTGGGCGAGCTGGGCCGAGTGCGAGGGCGCGCTCCTGCTCGGCTGCGGCGCAGGGGCGCTGCGGCTCGAGGTCGTCCAGCCGCGCCGGCGGCAAGCCGATGGCCGCCGACGCCTACCTGCGCGGCCACCCGCTGCCGGGCTCGTGAGCGCGGCGCGCCGGCCGCCGCCGGGTCTCCCCGGCCCGCGCCCTCGCCTTCGCGACGTCCGGGCGACCTTCGAGGACGGCGCCTTCACCGAGCGCGCCTTCCGCGCCGAGGCCGACCGGCTCGGGCTCGCGCGGCCGCGACCGCGCCCAGGCCCAGCGCCTCGCCTACGGCGCCGTGCAGCGCCGCGGCACCAGCGACGTCGCGATCGAGCGGCTGGCCGGAGCGCTCGACCCGGCTGCTCGACCCGCCGGTGCTGGCGGCGCTGCGGCTCGGCCTCTACGAGCTGCTCTTCGCCGACGCGACCCCCGACCACGCCGCCGTCGACCAGGCGGTCGAGCTGGCCAAGGCGGGCGGCGCCGCCCACGCCGCGGGCTTCGTCAACGCGGTCCTGCGCCGGGCGGTCCGCGAGCGCGACGCGGCTGCGTCGCGCGCTGCTCGAGCGACGACTCGACCCCGCCGCTGCGGCGGTCGCCGATTCGGCGCCGCAGTGGCTGGCGGAGATGTGGTGGCAGGAGCTCGGCGCCGACGGCGGCGCGCCGACTGCTCGCCGCCTGCAACCGAGCCCGCCGAGGTGGCGATGCGGGTCAACGCGCCTGCGCGGCGACCGCGAGGACGATGCTCGCGCGCGCTGCGCGAGGCCGGGGTGGAGGCGCAGGCCGCCGAGGCGCCTGGCCGCTCGGCCGCGCCGGAGGCGATCGTGATCGCGCGGGCGCACCGGCGAGGCGGTCCCGGCCGCGGTCGCGGCCGGCGAGCTGACGCCGCAGAGCCGCGGCTCGGCCGCCGTGGTCGAGGTGCTCGACCCGCAGCCCGGCGAGCACGTCCTCGACCTCTGCGCCGGCCCCGGGATCAAGACCGGCCAGATCGCCGAGCGGATGGGCGACCGCGGCGAGGTGATCTCGGTCGAGCTCGACCCGGGGCGGGCCGGCGAGGTCGCCGCCCAGGCGAGCCGCCTCGGCCTGCGCGGCGTCACCGTGATCGAGGCCGACGCCGCGCGAGGCGCGGCTCGGCGCCGGGCTTCGACCGCGTGCTCCTCGACGCGCCCTGCTCGGACCTCGGCACCCTCGCCTCGCGCCCCGACGCGCGCTGGCGCAAGTCGCCCGAGGACGATCGGCGGCTGGCCGAGGTCCAGGACGCGGCTGCTGCGCGCGGCCGCCGCCGCGCTCCGGCCCGGCGGCACGCTCGTCTACTCGACCTGCACGATCTCCCGCCGCGAGAACGAGGACCGGGTCGCCGCGCTGCTCGAGCGCGGCCGAGGCGGGCGAGGTGCCGCCGCTGGAGCTCGACGACCTCGGCGCCGCTCGCCCCGGCGCTCGCCTCGCCCGCCGAGCGGCGCTGCCTGCAGCTGCGTCCCGACCGCGACCTCACCACCGGCTTCTTCATCGCCCGGCTGAGAACGCGATGATTAGGAGGCGATGAGCTGAGCTCCCCAGAGCCGCGGCTTCGAGCGCCAGAGTCGAACCTTCTGGGCCGCGCCGCCTGCCCGAACTGCGGCGAGCCCTGGCTGCGCCCGACCCAGCTGCCCGGGCCGCCTGCGCTGCGTCAACTGCCTGCAGCCGCTTCGAACTCGTCTCCCAGTGCCCCAACTGCGGCGAGCACCAGACGATCGCCCGGATGAGCCACACCGAGGACATGCAATGCCAGTCCTGCGGCGCGTCGATGCTGAGAGCTGCCGCGTCCGACGCGCGATAGGCTGCGCCGATGAGCGAGCGGATGGGCGAGTTGCTCGGGGAGCGGCGGGTGGCGCCGTCGATCCTCTCCGCCGACTTCGGGCGGCTCGGCGCCCAGGTCGCCGAGGTGATGGACGCCGGCGCCCGGGTGATCCACTTCGACGTGATGGACGGGCATTTCGTGCCGCCGATCACGATCGGGCCGCTGGTCCTCGGCGGGATCGCCGACCAGGTCCACGAGGCCGGCGGCGTCGTCGACGTCCACCTGATGATCGAGGCGCCGGAGCGCCAGGTCGAGCGAGTTCGCCAAGGCCGGGCGCCGACTCGATCACCTTCCACGAGGAGGCGACGCCGCACGCCAACCGCACCCTGCACGCGATCCGCGAGCTCGGCTGCCTGGCCGGCGATCGCGATCAACCCCGGCACCCCGGTCGAGGCGGTGGCCGAGCTGCGCGGGCTCGCCGACATCGTCCTCTGCATGACGCGTCAACCCGGGCTGGGGCGGCCAGTCGTTCATCCCGAGCCTCGCCGGACAAGGTCGAGCGCCTGGCGCCGCTGGTCGGCGCCGCCGCGATCGAGGTCGACGGCGGCGTCGACGCCGAGACCGCCGGCCCGCTCGCCGCCGCCGGCGCCCAGCTCTTCGTCGCCGGCTCGCGCCGTCTTCGGCGCCCCCGATCCCGCCGCCGCCTACACCGAGATCGCCGAAGCCGCCGGCGCCACCTGAACGCTCGGCAGGGGGTCGGTACACCTCTCCAGGCACTCAACAGCGGCCATAAGCGAGATGTGTCTGGGGAGGGTGTACCGACCCCCTTCAACCCCTCGCGATCAGGGCTCCGGTGACCTCCTGCCACCAGGCCCTCTCGGCCGAGTCGACGTTCGGTCGTTCGGCCCGCTCTCTCGCACCAGCCGGCAAGCGCCTGGCGGCCGCCGATCGCGACCAGCCCGGCGCTCATGACGGCGTAGCGGCCGTCGGCGAGGGCGACCAGGTAGGCGCCGCGTTCGCTCGCGGTCGCGGAGTACGCGCGACGTATCGGGATGCCGTCGATCTCCTCGCCGAGCTCGCCGTCGCCGCGCGCCGGGCGCACGGTGAAGACCTGGGAGGCGCCGCGGCGCGGGAGGGGCGGCGGCGGCGGCTTGCCGATCGGGCCGTCGCTTCCAGCGTCTGGGTCAGCGCCTCGACCTCGTCGCGCAGCTCGCTGCGGACGAGGATGTGGAGCTCGTCGCCCTCCTGCAGCTCGGTCGAGCCGCGTGGCGGGATCGCGTCGCCGTCGCGGACGATCACGTTGACCAGCGCCTCGCGCGGCAGTTCGAGGTCGCGCACAGGATGGCCCGCCGCCGCGGCGCCCTCGGGCAGCCGGTAGGCGATCACGTCGCCGCCCATGCGCGCGGATTCGGCCCGACTCCAGCAGTCGCCGCGGCAGCGCCGGCTCGTCGGTGGTCAGGCCCAGCCGCGTCGCCAGGGGCTCGAAGCTCGCTCCCTGCACCAGGGTCGAGCTGACGACGACGAAGAAGACGATCGCGAAGAGTTCTTCGCCGGCTCCCGACCCCGGCGACGACCGGGAAGGTGGCGAGCCAGATCGGCGTGGCGCCGCGCAGGCCGGCCCAGCCGAGCATCAGTCGCTCCTCGCGTTCAGCGGCGCAGCGCGGTCGCCGCGAAGGCGGCGACCGGGCGGGCGACGAAGGATCAGCACCGCCGAGAGCGCCAGCGCCTCGACCGCGACCTCGTCGAGGTCGGAGGGGAAGACGAGCAGCCCGAGCAGGATGAAGAGGCGAGATCTGGGCGACCCAGCCGAGGCCCTGGTGGAAGGCGACGACCGTGCGCCGCGCCGGGATCCGGCGCCGAGCCGAGGGCTAGCGCGGTCAGGTAGACGGCGAGGAAGCCGGAGCCGTGGGCGACCTCGGCGAGGCCGTAGGCGAGGCCGGCGATCGCGACCGTCGCCACCGGGTAGATGCCGTCGCTCGGGCAGCTCGACGCGGTCGAGGCCGCGGACGGCGAGCCAGCCGAGGGCGAGCCCGATCGCCGCCCCCAGGCCCAGTTTCAGCGCCAGCAGGCCGGCCATGTCGGCGAGGCCGAAGGCCGGCTCCTGGATCCATTCGATGAACCCGATCACCAGCAGCAGCGCCACCGGGTCGTTCATCCCCGACTCGCCCTCGAGCGAGCGCGCCAGCCGCTTCTCCAGGGTCGAGCGGCGGAGGACGGCGAAGATCGCGGCCGAGTCGGTGGCGGCGATCGCCGCGCCGACGATCAGCCCTTCCAGGGTGCTGAGGCCGAAGAGGAACTTCGCCGCGAAGCCGGCGATCACCGCCGTCACCAGCGTGCCGATCGTCGCCAGCGAGGCGGCGGTGCCGAGCACCGGCCGGATCTCCGACCAGCCGGCGGTGAGGCCGCCCTCGAAGATGATCAGGACGAGGGCGATCGTCCCCAGCGTCCGCGCCAGCTCGGCGTCGTCGAACTCGATCCCGCCGACGCCCTGCGAGCCGGCGACCATCCCCAGGGCGAGGAAGAGCAGGAGGCCGGGCACCCGGATCCGGTCGGCCAGCAGCGCCCCGGCGATCCCGGCGGCGAGGAGGACCCCCGCGATCAGGATCAGTTCGGCGTCGTGGTGCCCCATCGGCGGGACCCTACGACCGCTACGCGCTCTTCTCGTCGATCGAGGCGAGCCGCAGCTCGAGTTCCTCGGTCGAGCCCTCGCGCGGGATGTCCTCGGCGCGCCCGTGCGGGTGGCGGTAGACGAGGTAGAGGAGGGCGAAGAGGACGCCGGCGGTGAGCGCGAAGCCGATCTCGACCCGGCGGAACTCATCGCCGACGATCGGGAGGAAGTTCCAGAGGATGAAGAAGGCGGCGCAGGCGATCCAGCGGGCCGCCGCCCGCCGCACCTGGCCCTGGGCGAGGCAGGCCTGGTTGAGGGTGACCGAGCCGAGGTAGAGGCCCATCCCCAGCGTCACCAGCAGCAGCCCCGCCCGGTCGTAGGTGAACTTGTCGCTGAAGGCGATCTGCATCAGCTTCGGCCCGGCGACGAGGACGACGAGGGCGGTGCAGGCGGTGAAGGCGGCGACGCCGAGGAGGACGCCGCGGACCGAGCGGTGGAATTCGCGCTCGCTGTCCGGCGCGGTCGAGGTGTGGAGGCTGGTGAGGTGGGGGAGGATGCTGGTCGAGACCGCCTGGAAGAGCTGCAGCGGCGCCCGCGCCAGCATCAGGACGTTGAAGATGAAGCCGGCCGCCTCGGCGCCCTGGAGACCGCGGGTGATCAGCGGGCCGGCATTGAGGAAGGCCTGTTCGCTGAACATGATCACCAGCACCGCCGCGGCGAAGCCGCCGCCCTCCTTCATCGTCATCTCCGATGCCCGGCCGGGCGCGTCCTCCGCTTCGCGTTTGGGGGCCGCCCGGGGCGTGCCCTGGACCTTCTTCGCCCGCCGGGCGAACGCGAACGGGCACCACCAGCAGGCTGAGACTCGGCGCGGCGACGATCCCGATCGCGACCCAGGACTGGCCGCTCAGCAGCCCGATCGCGACGAGGACCGCGAAGAGGGTGCGGAAGCAGGACTCGGAGAGGATCAGCGCCGTGAAGAGGCCGAAGGTCCGCTGGCCGGCGAGGAAGCCGCGGGCGAAGTAGCTGGCGGCGTAGAAGAGGACGGCGCCGAAGAAGACCCAGTAGAGCGTTTCGTTGCCTTCGAGGAGGTCGTCCTGGATCGGCCCGCGCAGGGCCAGGGCGACGACCGCGAAGAAGAGCGCCAGCCCGATCTGGATCGTCGAGGCGACGCGGAGCTGCTGCCGCAGCGGCTCGCCTTTCGCCAGCCGCTCGGAGACGTGGCGGCAGAGCAGCTGTTCGACCGGCCGGTAGAGGGTCGAGATCGTGATGAAGACCGCCGACCAGAGGACGGTGATCTGCCCGTAGTCGGTCTTCGAGAGCGATGTGCGAGGCGATCAGGAAGTAGGCGTAGGTGATGAGGCCGGTGAGGCCGACGCCGATCGCCAGGAAGCTCGCGGTTTTCCCGTATTCGGCGGCGTTTGCGCGCCTCGCCGCCCGTGCGCCCCTTCTCGCTCACTCGGTCTCGCGGCCGACGGGGGCGCCGCCGCGCTCGTAGTGGGAGGGCTCGATTCCCAGCTGCAGCTCGACCCGGCGCACCCGCTCGAAGACGCGCTGCGTCATCACCCGCTGGCCGGCGAGGAGGTCGCCGATGACGCCGAGGGCGAAGAGCTGGACGGCGGCGATGAAGAGGACGGCGCCGAGGATCAGCGACTGCACGTGGCCGGTGCTGTCGCCGTTGAAAATCGCGTCGATCAGGAACGGCAGCCAGGCGCAGAGGGCGAGGAGGAGGACGACGGCGCCGGCGGTGGCGAAGGCGCGCAGCGGCTCGTAGCGGGCGTAGATGCGGAGGATCGCAGGCGCGTTGCGACGCACGTAGGAGCCGGTCGAGGCGAAGAGGCGGGACTCGCGCGTCTTCGGGTTGGTCCCGACCTCGACCTCGTCGACGGCGACCAGCATCTTCCCCGCCTGGATCAGGCTCTCCAGCGTGTAGGTGAAGTTGTCGACGACCAGCAGCTGCAGGGCGGCCTCGCGGTTGTAGGCGCGGAATCCGGAGGTGGCGTCGGTGACCTCGGTTCCCGAGAGGCGCCGCACGACCCAGCTGCCGAGCCGCTGCAGCCCCTTCTTCGGGCCGGAGAAGTGGTCGATCTCGGAGACGCGGCGGTCGCCGACGACCATGTCGGCCTCGCCGGCGACGATCGGCGCCACCAGCTTCGCGACGTCGGCGCCGCGGTACTGGTTGTCGGCGTCGGTGTTGACGACGACGTCGGCGCCGAGCTTCAGGCAGGCGTCCAGGCCGGCCTGGAAGCCGGCGGCGAGCCCCTTGTTGTTGGTCAGGCGGACGACGTGCTCGACCCCGCACTCGCGCGCCACCTCGACCGTGCGGTCGGTGCTGCCGTCGTCGACGACGAGCAGCTCGACCTCGTCGATGCCGGGGACCTCGCGCGGCAGGTCGGCGATCGTCTGCGGAAGGGTCTCCTCCTCGTTAGGCAGGGGATCTGGATGATCAGTTTCACGTCACATCAGCGTATTTGGAAGGGGCCGATATGGCGTCGCATGTCGGCGTCCTCGGTCGCTCGCGTGCAGAGCACGCCACGCTCCCTGCGTCCATTGACCTGCTTAGCCATATCGACCCGGTACGATGCGCCTGATTGACTAGTCAATCAACCACCGATATCGGCTTCTTGCAGCGCGCGCTCACCCTCGCCGAGGGCGGTAGAGGTCGAGTCAGTCCGAATCCGCTGGTCGGCGCCGTGATCGTCCGCGACGGCAAGGTGGTCGGCGAGGGCTTCCACGCCGAGCTTGGGGGACCTGCACGCGGAGCGGGCGGCGCTGGACGACTGCCGCGAGCGCGGCGAGGACCCGGCTGGGGCGACGATGTACGTGACGCTCGAGCCCTGCGCCCACCAGGGGCGGCAGCCGCCCTGCGTGGAGGCGATCCTCGAGGCCGGGATCAGCCGCGTCGTGATCGCCTCCGAGGACCCGAGCGAGAAGGCCGCCGGCCGCGGCCCGGGCATCCTCCGCGACGGCGGCGTCGAGGTCGTCTCCGCCTCGGAGCCGAGGCGACCGCCGCCCGCCGCCTCAACCAGCCCTTCCGCAAGCACGCTCGCACCGGCCTGCCGCTGGTCGTCCTGAAGATGGCGATGTCGCTCGACGGCCAGACCGCGACCGCACCTGGCGACAGCCCCTGGATCTCCGGCCCGCAGAGCCGCGAGCTCGTCCACCGCTGGCGCGCCGAACACGACGCGATCGCGATCGGCATCGGCACCGCCCTCGCCGACGACCCGCTGCTCACGGCCCGCGTCGAGGGCGCCCGCCAGCCCAAGCGCGTCGTCTTCGACTCGCAGGCGCGCCTGCCACTGGACGGCCGGCTCCTGGGGTCCTTTGACCAGGCGCCGGTTCTCGTCGCCGCCGCTCCCGACGCCCCCGCCGATCGCGTCGCCGCCCTCGAGGCTGCCGGCGCCGAGGTTCTCGTCGCCACCGATATCGAGCCGGCCCTGCGCGAGCTCGGCCGCCGCGAAGTCACCAGCCTCTTCCTCGAGGGCGGCCGCACCCTCGCATCGGCCTTCCTCGCCGCCGGTCACCTCGACGAATCCCGTACCTTCGTCGCCCCCGTGCTTCTCGGCCGTCAACCAGAGCCCGATCCGCCGGCGGCGCCGGAGCGCCTCGCCGCCCTGGAGTCCTCAGCCGAGACCGTTGGCGACGACGTCCTGATCACGGCCCGGTTCAAGGAGTGGTGAGGTGTTCACGGGACTGATCGAAGATCTCGGGACCGTCGAGTCGATCGACCGCGCCGGCGACGGCGCGAAGCTGCGAATCGACTCCCGCCTTTCCGGCGAGCTCGCCCTCGGCGACTCGATCGCCGTCAACGGCTGCTGCCTCACCGCCACGGCCGTCGATGGCGACAGCTTCGAGACCGAGGCGATGAACCAGACCCTCGACGTCACCGCCCTCGGCTCGGTCGAGAAGGGCTCGAAGGTCAACCTCGAGCTGGCTATGAAGGTTGGGGAGCGACTGGGCGGCCACATCGTCCAGGGCCACGTCGACGGTGTCGGCACCGTCGCCTCGATGGAGGACGACGGCTTCGCCCGCCGGGCCCGCGTCGACCTCCCGGCCGATCTCCTCGGCTACGTCGTCGACAAGGGCTCGATCACCCTCAGCGGGGTCAGCCTCACCGTCGCCGATTTGGGCGACTCTTGGGCTGAGGTTTCCCTCATCCCTGAGACGCTGGAGCGGACGAACCTCGGCGATTTGGCGCCAGGAGACCGATTGAACGTGGAGTGCGACGTGGTCGCGAAGTACGTGGAGCGGTTGATGTCACCATTCGCCCGAAAGGAGCAGGCGTGAGCACGATGGCCGAGACGCAGAGACAAGACCAGGGCACGAAGGCGGGGGAGAGCCCGTTCGCGACGATCGAGGAGGCGATCGAGGAGATCCGCGCCGGCCGCATGGTCGTCGTCTGCGACGACGAGAACCGCGAGAACGAGGGCGACCTGACGATGGCGGCGCAGTTCGCGACGCCGGAGGCGATCAACTTCATGGCCAAGGAGGGGCGGGGGCTGATCTGCCTCTCGCTGACCGGGGAGCGCTGCGAAGCGCTCGGGCTCAACCTGATGGCGGCGAAGAACGAAGCGCCGCTGCAGACCGCCTTCACGGTGTCTGTCGAGGCGCGCGAAGGCGTCACCACCGGGATCTCCGCCCACGACCGCGCCCACACGATCCAGGTCGCGATCGACCCCGGCGCGAAGCCTCGGGACCTCGTCCAGCCCGGCCACGTCTTCCCGCTCAAAGCCAAAGACGGCGGCGTCCTCGAGCGGGCCGGCCAGACCGAGGCCTCGGTCGACCTGGCGCGGCTCGCCGGCCTCCATCCGAGCCGGCGTTATCTGCGAGATCATGAACGACGACGGGACGATGGCCCGCGTCCCCGACCTCGTCCCGTACTGCGAGAAGCACGGGCTGAAGATGATCACGGTCGCCGACCTGATCGCCTACCGGCGGCGGACCGAGAAACTGGTCGAGCGGGTGGTGGCGACGGCGCTGCCGACCGCCTTCGGCGACTTCCAGGCGGTCGGCTATCGCTCCCTCGTCGACGACAAACACCACGTGGCGATGGTCAAAGGCGACGTCGACGGGGCCGAGGACGTGCTCGTCCGCGTCCACAGCGAGTGCCTCACCGGCGACGTCTTCCACTCGATGCGCTGCGACTGCGGCGAACAGCTGGAAGCGGCGCTCTCGATGATCGAGCGCGAGGGCAAGGGCGTCCTCCTCTACCTCTCCCAGGAGGGACGGGGGATCGGCCTCCTCAACAAGCTCCGCGCCTACAAGCTGCAGGAGGAGGGGGCGGACACGGTCGAGGCCAACCTCAAGCTCGGGCTGCCGGCCGACCTGCGGGACTACGGGATCGGCGCCCAGATCCTCGGCGACCTCGGCCTGACCAGCATCCGCATCCTCACCAACAACCCGAAAAAGATCATCGGCCTGGAGGGCTATGGGCTCTCGGTCACCGAGCAGGTGCCGATCGAATCGGTCCCCAACCCCCACAACGACGCCTACCTGCGCGCCAAGCGCGACAAGATGGGCCACCTGCTGCACCACCAGGGCCTGGCCCTCGACGAGGAGATGATCCGCGACGAGTCCGCGCGCGACGCCGAGGACGGCAATGGCTGAGGCGGGGGCGTTCCTCGAGCAGTTCGGCGACAAGGAGAAGGCGAAGCTCGAGAAGCTGCGGTTCGCGGTCGTCGTCGGCCGCTTCTACGAGGACCTGGCGCTGCGCCTGCTCGACGGCGCCGACCACGGCTTCCAGATGGCCGGGGTGCCGATGGCCAACGTCACCCATCACTCGGTCCCCGGCGCCTACGAGCTCCCCTTCGCGGCGAAAGAAATCATCGACGGCGTCCGCCGCGACAACGCCCGCCAGAGCGGCGGCATGGAGATCGGCGGCGTCGCCTGTCTCGGCGTCGTCATCCGCGGCGAGACCGACCATTACGACTTCGTCTGCGCCGAGGCGGCGCGCGGCATCCAGGACGTGCAGCTGGCGACCGGAGTCCCCTGCGCCTTCGGCGTCATCACCTGCGACAACATGGAGCAGGCCCTCGCCCGCGCCGGCGGCGACAAGCGCGACCAGGGCCGCAACGCCGCCCTCACGGTCGCCCGCATGGCCCTGCTGAAGCGAGAGGTCGGCGGCTAGCCCGCCGGGCGCCTGCACCCTGTACCATCCCGCGACCGATGGCCAAGGTATGTCACAGCTGCGGCAAGGGACCGGCGTTCGGCCAGTCCCGAAGCCACTCGATGGTCGCCACCAAGCGCCGCTTCGACCCGAACCTGCAAAAGGTCCGGATCCAAGAGAACGGCCGCCCCCTTCGCACCTACGTCTGCACCAGGTGTCTGAAGGCGGGCAAGGTCACCAAGGCCGCCTGAGGCCGTAAGACGCTGCGCGAGGCCGCACCGTCGGCTCCGCGTCGTGCAGAGCACTGCCGCTCCGCCGCCGGCACGCCCTTGCTTGGTCCTACGACCTCAGGGGGGAGAGTTTGGGGTGGCTGTCGACTTAGTGGACCCATGGGCCACAAACTCGACACGGTCGACGGGCGCATCGATGAGATCGCCTCGCGACAGCACGGCGTGGCCACCCTGGCGCAGCTCGAAGAGGCCGGTTTGAGCCGCTATGCGGTGGCAAAGCGAGCGAAGGCGGGGCGTCTGCATCGCATCCACCGCGGCGTCTACGCCATCGGACACCGCGGCCTGAGCCTCTACGGGCGCTTCATGGCGGCTGTTCTCGCCTGTGGAGAAGGAGCCGCCCTCAGTCACGTTTCCGCCGCGGTCCTCTGGGAGCTCCTCAGGCCAATCGACGGCCCGGTCCACATCACCGTCCCATCCACCTCGGGCCGGTCGAAGCGGCGAGGCATCCACCTCCATCGCTCTCCCTCCCTCAAACCGCTCGGGGACCCGTCGCCCTCGCCCTCCTACCTGCAGCAAGAAGGAGAGCGAGGGCGACGGGTCCTGACCACCTACCGCCACAACATCCCGGTGACCAGCGTGGCGAGAACTATCGAAGACCTCCGAGCCTCAACCCTTCTCCCGCCCCACCTCCTCCGCCGCGCCACCCGGCAGGACCGAGCTCAAGGGCTATCGCCTCGACCACATCACCACCGACCGCACCCGCTCCGACCTCGAGACCCTCTTCCTCGCCCTTGTTCATCGCTACCGCCTCCCGCATCCCGAGGTCAACGTCAAGCTCGGCCACTGGACCGTCGACTTCCTCTGGCGCGCCCAGCGCGTCGTCGTCGAGACCGACTTCTTCGCCTACCACCGCGGATCCGTCGCCTTCGAGGACGATCACGCCCCTGACGCCGTAGGACGCTGCGCGAGGCCGCACCGTCGGCTCCGCGTCGTGCAGAGCACTGCCGCTCCGCCGCCGGCACGCCCTTGCTTGGTCCTACGACCTCAGGAGGGTCTTCGGGGGTGCCGGGAGGCGCTGTCGTAGAGTCGCCCCCGTGCCCGACGACGCCGCCGCGCCCCAGCTCTTCCTGATCGACGGCAACAGCCTCGCCTACCGCGCCTTCTTCGCCCTGCCCGAGTCGATCGGGACCAGCGACGGGCGGCCGACGAACGCGATCTACGGGCTCGCCTCGATGCTGGTGAAAATCATCGACGAGCACCATCCGCAGGGCGTCGTCGTCGCCTGGGACGCCGGCTGGAGCGGTCGCGAGAAGACCTACGACCTCTACAAGGCCCAGCGCAAACCGCGCCCCGACCTGTTGCGCGAGCAGTGGCCGCACCTGATGCCGCTGGTCGAGGCCTTCGGCTACACCAACGTCAAGGTCGACGGCTACGAGGCCGACGACGTGATCGCCTCGCTGGCGAAGCAGGCGCGCGAGCAGGGGATCGAGGTGATGGTCGTGACCGGCGACCGCGACGCCTACCAGCTGGTCGCCGAGGGGGTGCGGGTGATGAGCACCTCGCGCGGGATCACCGAGACGAAGATCTACGACCGCGCCGCGGTCGAGGAGCGCTACGGCGTCCCGCCGGAGCTGATCACCGACCTGATGGGGTTGCGCGGCGATACCTCCGACAACATCCCCGGCGTCCCCGGGATCGGCGAGAAAACGGCGACCCAGCTGCTGCAGCAGTTCGGCTCGCTGGAAGCGGTGCTGGAAAGCGTCGAGGAGATCTCCGGCAAGAAACGCAAGGAAAACCTCACCAACCACGCCGAGGACGCCCGCCTCTCCAAGCAGCTGGCCACCCTGCAGTACGACATCGAGACCGGGGTGGACCTGGAGGCGGCGATGGCGAGCGAGCCCGACCGCGGCGCCCTGCGCGAGTTCATGCGCGAGTTCGAGCTGCGGGCGGTGATGGAGCGGCTGGAAGAAGCGCTGCCCGAGGGCGATGCGGTGCCGGGGCGCCGGGTCGAGACCGAGCTCGAGGTCAGCGCGGAGGAGGGGAAGCCCACGGACCTCGGGGACGGTCCGCTCGCGCTCGGGATCGCCGAGGACCGCTGGGCCGCCGCCGAAGCCGAGCGCGTCCTCGCCGGCTCCGCCTCGCTCGACGAGCTCGCCGTCGCCCTGGCAGGCAAGCCCTTCGCCGCCCACGACGCGAAGTCGCTCGGCGGCGGCCGCCACGGCCTCCTCGCCGCCGCCGCCCGCGAGGGCGTCGAGCTGAACCTCGACCACGACACGATGGTCGCCGCCTACCTGCTGGAGCCGCAGCGGCGCACCTACGACCTCGTCGAGCTCGCCGCCGACGCCGGGATCGGGATCGCCGAGGGGGCGGCGGCCGAGAAAGCGGACGAGGACGACGGGCAGCTGGCGCTGGACCAGGAGCTGGAGGCGGGGCTCGACCCGGCCGAGGAAGCGCGCCTCGTCGCCGCCCTCGCCGCCGTCCAGGGCCCGCGGATCGAGGAGCTGGGGCTGGAGCAGCTGCTGCGCGAGGTCGAGCTGCCGCTGGTCGGGGTGCTGGCGGCGATGGAGCGGGAGGGGCTGAAGCTCGACGCCGAGCGCCTGGCCGAGGTCGGCGCCGGGTTCGGGGAGCGGATCGACACCCTCGAACGCGAGATCTACGAGCTGGCCGAGGAGGAGTTCACGATCGGCTCGCCGCAGCAGGTCGGCCGCATCCTCTTCGAGAAGCTCGGCCTGACGAAGAAACGCCGCGGCAAGACCGGCTTCTCGACCGACGCCCGCGTCCTCGCCCAGATCCGCGACGAGCACCCGATCGTCGAGAAGATCGAGCAGTGGCGCGAGCTGACGAAGCTGAAGAACACCTACCTCGACTCGCTGCCGGAGCTGATCGACCCCGAGACGGGCCGCGTCCACACCACCTTCAACCAGGCCGCGACCACCACCGGCCGCCTCTCCAGCACCAACCCCAACCTGCAGAACATCCCGATCCGGACCGAGATCGGCCGTCCGGTCCGCGCCTGCTTCGTCGCCGAACAGGGATCGCGGCTGCTCTCCGCCGACTACAGCCAGGTCGAGCTCCGCGTCCTCGCCCATGTCGCCGACGAGAAAGTCCTCAAAGACGTCTTCCACAAAGGCGAAGACGTGCACGCGGCGACCGCCGCCGAGGTCTTCGAAATCGAGCGCGACGAAGTCGACGTCGGCCAACGCTCGAAGGCGAAGATGGTCAACTTCGGGATCGTCTACGGCCTCACCGGCTTCGGCCTCTCCGACCGGCTCAACATCCCCCGCAAGGAGGGCGAGGAATTCGTCTCCCGCTACCTCGAACGCTTCCCGGCGGTACGGGCCTTCCGCGAGCAGGTGATCGAGCGCGCCCAGGAGGAGGGCTACGTCAAGACCCTGATGGGCCGCCGCCGCCCGATCCCCGAGCTCCGCTCCGGCAACCCCAACACCCGCCGCCTCGGCGAGCGGCTCGCTGTCAACACGGTGATTCAGGGCACCGCCGCCGACATCATCAAGGTGGCGATGGTGCGCTGCCAGCGGGCGCTGCAGGGGCAGGAGGGGGAGACCCGGCTCGTCCTCCAGATCCACGACGAGCTCCTCTTCGAGGGGCCGCCGGGGGAGATGGAGGCGGCGGCCGAGCTGGTGGAGCGCGAAATGTGCGCTGCCTACCCGCTCGATCCGCCGCTCGAGGTCGACATCGGCATCGGCCAGGACTGGCTCGACGCCAAGTAGTCGACTCCCTCTCTGACTAGCTGTTGGCGACTTCCTTCCCCGAGAGCTCGACCTCGTGGAAGACCGCCTGGCCGTTCTCGACCTTCAGCTCGGCCTCCTCGACGACGGCGCCGGGAACCAGCTCCGCGGTGGTGCAGATGCGGTCGCCGTGGTCGTCGTCGCCGTCGTGACCCGGGCCGGAGCTGTCGCTGCCGGGACCGGAGTTGTCGTCGCCGGCCTCTTCACCGCCATGGTCGTCGCCCGGCTCTTCCTCACCTTCGCCGCCGTTGTCGTCGCCGGCCTCCGGCTCACCCGAGCCGTCGCTGCTGGCCGCGGCGGTGGAGGAGTGGTCCTCGCACTTGATCTCGGTTTCGTCGTCGACCAGCCCGGCGACGGTGTCGTTGCCGAAGAGGTCGATCACGAGGCGACCGGTCGAGGCGTCGAACGAGGCGACCGTCCCGGCCTGCTCGCTGCCGTCTATGACCCCGTCGTCGTCGCTGTCGCGATCGCGCGGGTCGTCGCCGGCGAGGAACTCGGCCCGGTTGCGCAGGTGGTCGCGGTCCTGGTCGTGACGCGCCTGGTTGACCTGCAGCGAGAGGTGATGGCGCTTCTCCCAGCGATCCGGGATGCGGTCGTGGTTGCGGTCCTTGGCGGCGGCCAGCGCCGGCATGGCCAGGAGCGCGAGCGCTCCCAGCGCCAGCGCGAACCAGGTCATGCCGAGGCGGGATCGCCGTGCTTTCTTCGGGGTCATGCCTTTCCTCCTAGGTTCGAATGAGCAACTGGTCGGGGCTTCAACCCGAGGGGGAGGCGAAGATCACGGATTCCTCGTCGGAGCCGGAATCGTCACTGCCGGAGCCGGAGTTGCCTTCCTCGATCTCCGGTTCGGTGGTCGGGGTCGGTTCGCTGACGACCTCCCCGCCGGATCCGGGACCGGAGTTGTCGTCGCCGCTCTCGATCTCTCCGCCGGAGTCGCCGGAGGAGCCGCTGTGGTCGTCGAAGCCGTCGTCTGAGCCCGAGCCCGACCCGCCGCGGTCGCCGCCGCCATCGTCATCGCCGCCGTGACGGCTGCCAGGGCCGGAGTTGTCGATCGAGCCGAAGTTGGATCCGGAGCCGCCGTGGCCGCCGTGATCCCCGCCTGAGCTGCCGGAGCCGGAGGGGCCGCTCGAGTCGCTGCCGCTGCCGTCGCTCAGGGAGGAGCCGCCGCTGTCCTCGCCGCGGCCGCGGCCCTCGCCACCGCGGCCCTCGCTCCCGTCCCCACGGGAGCGGCCGAAACCGTCGTCGCCTTGCGCGCCGGCTGCCGACCTCGATTCCGATCCCGTCGCCCCGCGCACGAGCGGCGCCGCCTCGGCCGCCTCGGGCCCGGCCCGCTCGCCGTGGTGGCGGTCGATCGCGACCCCGGCGCCGACCGTCCCCGCGACCAGCACCGTCGCCAGGCCGACTTTGAGGGCGCCTCCGGCCGAGGAAGCGCCGGCCCCGGCGGCAATCGCGCCGCCGGCCCTGGCCGCGTCGTCGCCGTGCTCGGCCAGCGCCCGCAGCACCGGCATCGGCATCAGCAGCCCGAGGCCGTCGCGCAGCGCCGCCCGCGCCCGGAAGATCGCCTGCCGCGCGGCGCCGCCGCTGACCCCGAGGGCCGCGGCGATCTCCTCGTGGCTGAGGCCTTCGAGCTCACGCATCACCAGCGCCGCCCGCTGCGGCTCGGGCAGCGCCTGCAGCCGTTGCATCAGCTCGCGGATCTCCTCGCGCGCCTCCGCCTCGGCGGCGGCGCTCCGCCCGCCCGGCAAGGCCTCGGAGAGCTCCGCCGCCGCCGGCGCCCGGTCCCGAAGGTCGTTCAAGGCGGTGTTGCGGACGATCCGGTAGAGCCAGGGCCGCAGCTCGATCTCGGCCTCGGAGCCGCGCAATGCCGGCAGCGCCTTCGAGAAGGCGTCCTGGGTGACGTCCTCGGAGCGGCCGCCGACGATCGCCGCGGCGAAGCGGTCCAGCGGCCGCCGGTAGCGCCGCACGATCTCCTCGAAGGCGGCGTCGTAGCCGTTGCGGACGAGGTCGACGAGGCGCCGGTCCGGCTGCGCGCGCAGCGCCGGCCCGAGGAAGATCCTGGCGGCAAACTGCTCTGCTGGCGGTGGCGACATCTACAAGCCCAATCGACTGGTTGGTCTGACTGCGTTACTGATATGAGGGCGGGAAGGTTCAATCCCGCACTAATCGGCAACACGTGTCCAGGATGAAGATCACGCGAGGAGAGGAAGAAATTCGTGGATAGGGGCTTCGCGGTCGTCCTCACCGCGGTCGCCGGCGGCCTGATCGCGGCCCAGGCGCCGATCAACGCCGGCCTCGGCAAGGCGACCGGGAGTCTGCCCGCCGCCCTCGTCTCCTTCTCGATCGGGACCGTGGCCCTGGCGGCGGTCGTCGTCCTCAGCGGCAAGGCGGGCGGCCTCGGCTCGACCTTCGACGTCAACTGGTACTACCTGCTGGGTGGCCTGCTCGGCGCGGTCTACGTCCTCAACGCGCTCGTCGCCGTCAGCGCGATCGGGGCCGGGGGCGTCGCCGCCGCAACCATCTTCGGGCAGCTGACGACCGCGATGGTGATCGACCGGCTGGGCCTATTCGGCCTTGACCAGACCCCGCTGACGGCCAGTCGCGTCGCCGGCGTCGTCCTGCTGCTCGCCGGCACCGTGCTGGTCGTCCGCTGAGCCGGCCCACTTCGAGCCGGCGTACTCGGGCGGGGCGATCCGCAGGTAGTGCTCGAAGGACCACTCGACGAAGCGCTTCGTGCCCATCAGCCGCAGCAGCGGCGCCAGGATCCGCGGCGGCACCTTCGGGACCAGCTTCTGCACCCGCAGCATCCACTTGAACTTCCACTCGTGCGAGTCGTGGAAGGAGGCGTAGCTCGCGGCGGCCCGCTCGCGCGTCTGCCGCCCCTCGACGACCCCGCGCAGCTCCTTCCCCAGCGCCATCCCGAAGTAGAGCGCCGTCCTGATCCCCTCGGCGCTGAGCGGCAGGCAGTGACCGGCCGAGTCGCCGACGAAGAAGACGCCGCCCTCGGTGCCGCGGCGGAGCTTGTGGGGGATCCAGTTGCCCTGGTACTCGTTCGGCTCCTTGCCGAGGTCCTGGGTCAGCTCGACGGTCGTCTTCTTGACGTGGAAGCGGGGGTCGAAGGAGCCGATCCCGATTCGCAGCTCGTCGCGGGCCGGGAACGACCAGCCGTAGCCGGCGGGGACGTATTTGCGGTCGATCCAGATCGCCAGGTCCTCGGAGGTGCCGCCGGGGTGGACCTCGAGGCCGCGCGAGAGCGGGGCCTCGGGCGGCTGGTAGCCGTCGCCGTCGGCCAGCATCCGGCGCCAGCCGAGCGCGTCGACGACCAGCGGCGCCGAGATCGTGCCGCGGTCGGTCTCGACGCCGACCCGCCCGTCGCCGCCGACCTGGGAGCGGCCGTTCACCTTCGCCGTCTCGAAGGTGGCGTCGCAGTCGCGCCAGAGCAGCCGGCAGAGCTCGCGGTAGTCGAAGGTCGAAAAGGTCCAGGGAAGCTTGTAGCGGCTGGTCCCGTGGGGGGTGTGCATGACCAGGGTGTCGAAGCGCTGGCGCTCGGCCTGCATCAGCCCGAGGCGCTGCAGCCACTCGGTCGGGATCCCGCAGGCGGAGGTCTGGCGCTCGCCGATCTCGTAGCGGTCGACGATCAGGACGTCAGCTCCGGAGCCGGACAGCTCGCGCGCGACCGCCAGCCCGGCGAAGCTGGCGCCGCAGATGAGGACGTCGCGCTCGCCGTCCAGCGGCGTGCGTTCGTCGCCGCGCTTGGTGGCTCGGACCGGCATCGCGGCGGATTCTGCCATCATTCGCGCCCGTGTCCGCGACCGAGACCATGACGCCTGCGCCGAGCGCCACCCCTGTAGAGGGTTCCGGCGGCCTCCTCCTCAACATCGAAGGCAAGATCGTCCCCAACTACGCGGCGACGATGGTGTCGTTCGAGGAGGGCGACGTCGTCAAGGGCAAAGTCGTCCGCATCGACAAAGACGAGGTCCTCGTCGACATCGGCTACAAGGCCGAGGGGGTCATTCCCTCCAACGAGCTTTCGATCCGCAAGTCGGTCGACCCGCACGAAGAGGTCGAGCTGGGCGAGGAGATCGACGCCCTGGTCCTCACCAAGGAGGACTCCGAGGGCCGCCTGATCCTCTCCAAGAAGCGCGCCCGCTTCGAGAAGGCCTGGCGCAAAATCGAGGTTGCCGCCGATTCCGGCGAACCGGTCGAAGGCAGCGTCATCGAGGTCGTCAAGGGCGGCCTCATCCTCGACCTCGGCGTCCGCGGCTTCCTGCCCGCCTCGCTGGTCGACATCCGCCGCGTCCACAACCTCGACGAGTTCATGGGCCAGACGCTCGAGTGCAAAGTCATCGAGCTCAACCGCAGCCGCAACAACGTCGTCCTCTCGCGCCGCGCGGTGCTGGAGGAGGAGCGCAAGGAGGTCCGCGAGCAGATCCTGGGCCGCCTGGAGCCGGGCCAGGTCGTCGAAGGCAAGATCTCGAACATCGTCGACTTCGGCGCCTTCGTCGACCTCGAGGGCATCGACGGCCTGATCCACATCTCCGAGCTTTCCTGGAGCCACGTCAACCACCCCTCCGAAGTCGTCTCGATCGGCGACACGGTGCGGATCAAGGTCCTCGACATCGACCGCGACCGCCAGCGGATCTCACTCGGCCTGAAGCAGACCCAGGAGGACCCGTGGCAGCGGGTCATCAACACGTACCGCTCCGGCGACGTGCTCGAGGGCACCGTGACCAAGGTCGTCGCCTTCGGCGCTTTCGTCGAGATCCTGCCCGGGGTCGAGGGCCTGGTCCACATCTCCGAGCTCGCCGACCACCACGTCGAGAACCCGAGCGAAGTCGTCGAGCCGGGCTCGAGCTGAACGTGAAGATCCTCGAGATCGACGAAGAGCGGCGCCGGCTCTCGCTGAGCATCAAGCGGGTCGAGGGGCAGAACATGGCGATGGGCGACTTGGGCGAGCAGATCGCCCAGGCCGAAGGCGCCCAGGGCGAGGAGGCCGAGGTTGCAGGCCGACCCGCCCACGGGTCAGATGGCGGACGCGTTCGCGAAGGCGGCTCCCGCCGCCGAAGCGCCCGCCGAGGAGGCCCCGGCCGCCGAGGAGGCTGAGCCCGCCCCGGTCGCCGAGGCCGACGGAACCACCGAGGACCCCGGCGAGCAGCAGGAGGCCGAATCGGTGCAGGAGCGGCCCGATTCTCCCGACGACCTCGACGAGGCCGCCGGCGAGCCCTCGGCGACGATTCCGAGACGGGCGAGTCCGAGCAGTCCTGATCGGCGCCCCCGATGGCGCCACTGAAGATCGGCCTCACCGGTGGTATCGCCGCCGGGAAGTCGGAGGCGCTGAAGGCTTTCGAGCGCCTCGGCGCGGCGACGCTGTCCAGCGACGCGGTCGTCCACGAGCTGCTGGAAAGCCAGGAGCTGCTGCGACCGGCTCTCGGCGCGCTGGGGGCGGAGGTGGTGGCGGACGGGAAGGTCGACCGGGCGAAGATCGGCGAGGTGGTCTTCGCCGACCCCGAGCAGCTGGCCTGGCTGGAGGCGCAGATCCACCCGCTGGTGCAGGCGGCGGACCGCCGAGTGGCTGCTCTCGCTGCCGGCGGAGACCGAGGTCGCGGTGGTCGAGGTGCCGCTGCTCTTCGAGGTCGCCGGCGGGCGGCCCTTCGACGCCACGGTCTCGGTCGTCACCTCCGACGAGGTCCGCCGCGAGCGCGCCGCCGCCCGCGGCCACGCCCTGGTCGACGAGCGCGAGGCGCGGCAGCTGACCCAGGCCGAAAAGGCGGAGCGGGCCGACCACGTGATCGAGAACGACGGCTCGGTGGAGGACCTGGAGCAGGCGCTGTCCGCGCTGCTCGCAAAGCTGCGCCGATGAAGCGAGAAGCAGCGCCGTCGCAGCCAGTTTCTCGCCCTCGGGAGCGGCGCTGCGCTGGTCGGGGTGCTGGTCGCCGCCCTCCTCATCAGCGGCGTCTTCGACCAGGCGCTGAAGGAGCTGACGCTGCCGCTGCGACACGAGGACGTGATCCGCCAGCAGGCCGCCGAAAAGGGGGTCGACGCGGCCCTGATCGCCGCCGTGATCTACTCCGAGTCGAAGTTCAGCGACCAGACGTCGAGCGCCGGGGCGCGCGGGCTGATGCAGATCACGCCGGAAGCAGCCAAGGAGATCGAGCGAGACAGCGATGGCACCACCTTCGAATTGAAGGACCTCGGGGATCCTGAAATCAACATCCGCTACGGGACCTTCTACCTGCGCGAACTACTCGACCGCTACGACGGCGACGAGGTGGCGGCGCTCGCCGCCTACAACGCCGGCCCGGGCAACGCCGACAAGTGGGGTGGGTCGAGCCTGACGGTGGAGTCGATCCCCTTCCCGGAAACCCGCGCCTACGTCGAAGAGGTGCTGGAGAAGCGGGACGAGTACCGCCAGGAGTACGCGACGGAGCTGGGCTATGGCCGACTCCCCTAGACCCCGCGTCGCCGCGCTCGCGCTCGCGGTCGGCCTCGTCCTCGCCGACTCCTCCGTCGTCGTCCTGGCGCTGCCGGAGATCTACCGGGAACTGGACACGAGCGTCTCCGGCGTCACCTGGGTGCTCGTCTCCTTCAACCTCGTGATCGCCCTGGCGGCGGTGCCGGCGGCGCTGCTGGCGCGGCGGGTCGGGCCGGGGCGGACGGCCGCGGTCGGGCTGGCGGTCTTCGCCGGCGCGGGCCTCGCCTGCGGGCTGGCCGACGAGCTCTCGACCTTGATCCTCGCCCGCTGCCTGCAGGCGCTGGGCGGCGCCGCGGCGGTGACGGCAGCGCTGGAGCTGTTGCCGGCGACGGTCGGCTCGGAGCGGCGCGCGGCGACGGTCTGGGCCACGGCGGGCGCCACCGGGGCGGCCCTGGGCCCGGCGATCGGCGGCTTCCTCACCGAGCTCGTCTCCTGGCAGTCGGTCTTCCTGCTGCAGGTGCCGGTGGCGCTCGTGGCGGCGATGCCGATCTTCGCCGTCGCCAGGGACGAGATGGCGACGAGGGTGATCGAGGGGGAGCTGCGGCAGACCGGCGGCCCCATCTCTGGGCGAACCTCGCCCTGGCGATGGTCTCGGCGGCGATCGCCGCCGCGCTCTTCCTCCTCGTGCTGCTGCTGATCGAAGGCTGGCGCCTGAGCCCGATCGAAGCCGCGCTGGTGGTCTCGGTGATGCCGCTGGCGGCGATCGTCGGCAGCAGGCTGACCAACTGGTGGCGGACCCTCGCTCGCGCGCCGCGGCGGGGGCGATCCTCGTCTCCGGCGGCCTCGCCGGCCTCGCCTTCCTGCCGAAGGCGACGATCGCGCTGACGGTGCCGCCGCAGATCCTCGTCGGGGTCGGCCTGGCGCTGGTGCTCTCGGCCCTGACCGAGACGGCGCTGGGGGGGAGGGCGCCGCAGGCGATCCACGGCGGCTGGACGATCTCCTCCCGCCACGCCGGCGTCGTCATCGGCCTGCTCGTCCTGACGCCGATCTTCACCGCCGACATCGAAGAGCAGCGCCACGACGCGATCAACGCCGGCACCGCGGTGATCCTCGACTCGCCCGTCAACCCGCTGGTCAAGCTCGACCTGGCGGAGAAGGTGAGCGAACGGCTCGAGGAAGAGAAGGGGAAAGTGCCGACGATCGGCCCCGCCTTCGAGCCGAAGCCGGGCGATCCGGCCGAGCGCGCCGAAGTCGACCAGCTGCAGGGCGAACTGCAGGACCAGCTCGACCGCGGCGCCACCCACGCCTTCAGCACCTCGTTCATCCTCGCGGCGCTGCTCGGCCTGATCGCCCTCTTCCCGATCGCGCTCTCGCGCAGGGTCGACCTGTGAGCGGGGAGGGGCGCCTCGGCGGCGCGATGCTGATCGCCGGCGCGGTCGTCGCCTCCCTGGTCCTGGTCGGCGCCTACCTCGCCGCCGGCGGCTCCTCCTATGAGCCGAAGAAGATCCAGGACCCCTGCCAGCCGCGCGAGTGGAGCGACCCGCAGAACCTCGGCCAGATCGCCAACCAGTTCACGATCTCCGCCCTCGACGGGGCGGCCTGCCGGCTCGGCGTCACCCGCGAGACGCTGGCGCAGGCTCTCGCCACTCCCGAGGCTCGCGAACGCTTCGAAAAGCGCTACGGAATCGACGACGAAAAGCTCGCCAAGGCGGTTCGGGCAGGGCTGCTCAGAGCCGTCGACGACGCCGAAGAAGCCGGCGCCCTGAGCCCGCTGATCGCGGCGCCGCTGCGCCAGATCCTGAAGCGCATCCCGCTCGACCAAGCGATCGAAATCATCAACGACGCCCAGGGCTTCCTCGGCAACGTCGAAGGCTTCCTCGGCCCCGCCCAAGGACTCCTAGAACAATTCCTCCCCGGCAGCCTAGAAGGGCTGGGACTCCCTTAGACCTGCATCACCACCAACTGTGACTGGAGGGGCGGGATACCCCCTTTCAGACACTTACATCGAGCCATAAGCGAGATGGTCTGAAAGGGGGTATCCCGCCCCTCCCAAGCCACAACCTCTAACTCGGGTCGGCGATCTTGTACTGGCGCGCCTTCGGGTCCCAGCCGATCCCGGCGCAGAGCGCTTCGGCGTCGGTGCCGAGGGCGGTCGCGAGCTTGATCATCGTCCCCAGGCGCGGTTCGCGGCCGCCGCGCTCGAGCAGCGAGACCTCGGTGCGGTGGAGTTCGCAGCGTTCGGCGAGCTCTTCCTGGGAAATGCCGGCGTCCTGGCGGGCGCGGCGCAAATTCACGGCGAAGCGGTCACGTTTGTCCATTAATACGTCAGCTTCTGTCATAGAAGACAGAAGCTCTACAGACAAAACATGCAAAAAAGTGAAATTTCCGACAAGCCGCGGGTGTCAGGAAGCGCGGGTCGCGCGCCAGACCCAGACCATCGCAAGGGGCTGCAGCGGCAGCGTGAAAAGGCGGCCAGGGCCGCGCGCGAAGGCCTCATCGCCCGCCAGTCTCTCATTCGTCTGTTCCTTTTCGTTGTCAGACACCGAAAAGGAACAGACGAGCCGGACCGGCCGCCTCGCTATGTTCATTTCGTGCCGGATTTCAAGCTCAACCCCGCCTATACCCCGACGGCGGACCAACCGAAGGCGATCGCCGGCCTCGCCGAGGGTCTGCGCGAGGGCGAACGCTTCCAGACGCTGCTCGGCGCCACCGGCACCGGCAAGACCTTCACGATGGCGGCGACGATCGCCGAGGTGCAGCGGCCGAGCCTGGTGATCGCCCACAACAAGACGCTGGCGGCGCAGCTCTGCAACGAGTTCCGCGAGTTCTTCCCCGAGAACTCGGTCGAGTACTTCGTCTCCTACTACGACTACTACCAGCCCGAGGCCTACGTCCCGGCCCAGGACCTCTACATCGAGAAGGACTCCTCGATCAACGACGAGATCGACCGCCTCCGCCACGCCGCCACCGCCGCCCTCTTCGCCCGCCGCGACGTGATCATCGTCGCCTCGGTCTCCTGCATCTACGGGATCGGCTCGCCGCAGGTCTACAACGAAAAAATGCAGCTCTTCAAGGTCGGCGCCGAAATCGACCGCGACGACGTCCTCCGCAAGCTGGTGAAGATGCAGTACCAGCGCAACGACCAGGTGCTGGGGCGCGGTGCCTTCCGGGTCCGCGGCGAGGTCCTGGAGATCATGCCCTCCTACGCCGAGTCGGCCTACCGGATCGCCCTCTTCGGCGACGAGATCGAGGGGATCCAGCACTTCGACCCGCTGACCGGCGAGGTCCTCGACGTGATCGACCACGTCTCGGTCTGGCCGGCCTCGCACTACGTGACCAAAGACGAGACGGTCGACCGCGCCGTCGACGAAATCCGCGCCGAACTGGAATCGCGGACCGCCGAGCTGGAAGCGGAGGGCAAGCAGCTGGAGGCCCACCGGCTGCGGCAGCGGACGATGTACGACCTGGAGATGATCAAGGAGCTCGGCTTCACCTCGGGGATCGAGAACTACTCGCGGATCCTCGACGGCCGCCCGGCGGGGAGCCCGCCGCACACGCTGATCGACTACTTCCCCGACGACTTCGTCGTCTTCGTCGACGAGTCCCACCAGACGATCCCCCAGATCGGGGGGATGTACGAGGGCGACCGCTCGCGGAAGACGACGCTGGTCGACTACGGCTTCCGGCTGCCCTCGGCGATCGACAACCGGCCGCTCAAGTTCGACGAGTTCCTCGACCGGGTCAACCAGCTGGTGATGGTCTCGGCGACGCCGGGGCCGTTCGAGAAAGCCGAAGCGAGCCGCACGGTCGAGCAGATCGTCCGCCCGACCGGGATCGTCGATCCGGAGATCGAGCTGCGGGAGACGCGGAACCAGATCGACGACCTGATGAACGAGGTCAAGCGGGTGGCGGAGAAGAGAGAGCGCACCCTCGTCACCACCCTGACCAAGAAGATGGCCGAGGACCTGACCGCCTACCTGCTCGAGTACGGGGTCAAGGTCCGCTACCTGCACTCCGAGGTCGACACCCTGGAACGGATCCAGATCGTCCGCGAGCTGCGGCTGGGGGAGTACGACGTTCTCGTCGGCGTCAACCTCCTGCGCGAGGGGCTCGACCTGCCCGAGGTCTCACTGGTGGCGATCCTCGACGCCGACAAGGAGGGCTTCCTGCGCGGCGAGACCAGCCTCGTGCAGACGATCGGCCGCGCCGCCCGCAACGTCAACGGGCGGGTGGTGATGTACGCCGACAAGGAGACCGAGGCGATGCGGGCGGCGATGCGCGAGACCGACCGCCGCCGGGCGATCCAGCTCGCCTACAACGAGGAGCACGGGATCACCCCGGAGACGGTCCGCAAAGGGATCTCCGAGATGTCCGACTTCCTCGCGATGGAGGACCGGGCGCCGCGCAAGCGCCGCCGCCGCGCCGAGGACTTCTCCAGCCCCGAGGAGCTGGAGAAGACGATCGTCGCCCTCGAGGAGGAGATGCTCGCCGCCGCCGACGAGCTCCGCTTCGAGGAGGCGGGCCGGATCCGCGACGAGCTCAAGGAGCTGCGCCGCGACCTCGACGGGATGACCGCCGCGGGGACCTGACCGGCGCATCTCGGCGCTCCCCCTCGGTCAGGTCCCCGCGGGGCCGGCTCAATCGAGCAGCTTCGCCGCCTTGGCGCTGTCGGTGAAGAATTCACCGCGGACCAGCTTGCCGTCGTCGTCGTACTCGAGGACGTGGACGAATCGCGCGTCCATGCTCCCCTTGTCGTTGGCGGCGTGCTGGGTGCCCCGGACGACGACCGCGTCGCCGGCGTCCAGGTACTCCTCGGCTTTGACGCTGAACTCGTTCCAGTAGTTGGGGATCTGGGCGAAGTTGCCCATGATCTGATCGCGGCCCTCCACGGTCCCCCCGAGCGGCAGCTCGTCCGAGGTGACCCAGACGGCATCTTCGGCGAACCCCTCCTGCAGGGCGGCGAGATCGCCGCTCCCGAAGGCCTCGTAGGCGGACCGGGCGGTGTCGACGTTCGACATGATTCCTCCTCTGTTTGACCCCGCCTTCAGTCAACCTAGTCCCATGTGTCACCCAGCACAAGGGCGTTCTTTTCTAAGCTCGCGGGGTGGCCGTCGACGTAACCGAGGCGAGTTTCGAGCGCGAGGTGCTGGAGCGCTCGCGGCAGGTTCCGGTCGTCGTCGACTTCTGGGCCGAGTGGTGCGGGCCCTGCAAAGCGCTGAGCCCGGCGCTGGAGCGGGCCGAGGCCGCGCGGGCGGGCAAGGTGGTCCTTGCCAAGGTCGACGTCGACTCCAACCAGGACCTCGGCGCCCGGTTCCAGGTCCAGGGGATTCCGGCGGTGAAGGCGTTCCGGGACGGGCAGGTGATCGACGAGTTCGTCGGGGCGCTGCCGCCGGCGAAAGTCGAGGCCTTCTTCGACGGCCTGATCCCCTCTCGCGCCGACGAGCTGCTCGCCTCCGGCGACGAGCTCTCGCTGCGCGAGGCGGCCGAACTGGAGCCGGCCCGCGCCGACGTCGCCGTCGCCCTCGCCAAGGCCCGGCTCGAGCGCGGCGCCGAAGCGGAGGCGCTGGAAGCGGTCGAATCCCACGAGGGAGATTTCGCCGCCGCCGGCATCGCCGCCCGCGTCCGGCTCGTCGAGGCGGGTGTCGGCACCGACGCCTTCGCCGCCTTGGATCGCGGCGAGCGGGAGAGCGCCCTCGACGCCCTGATCGCGGAAATCGCCGAGCCGAACGGAACCGGCGACCTAAGCGCCGAGGACCGGCGCGACCTCCTCCGCCGCGCGATCGTCGGCGTCCTCGCCGATCTCGATCCAGCCGACCCGACGGCCCGCAGCTATCGCCGCAAACTCTCGACGGCACTCTCCTGACACACCGCGGCAGAGCTTTTACCCCGCATAGGGGCCGTAATCTCTACCGGGCCTATGGGAACATCTGTTCGCCTGTTTAGAATCGTCGTAAGTGGCTGCCTCTGAGCGAATCGTCATCTCCGGCGCCCGCGAGCACAACCTCAAGGACGTCGACCTTGAGCTGCCCCGGGACGCGCTGATCGTCATCACCGGACTCTCCGGGTCCGGCAAGTCGAGCCTTGCCTTCGACACGATCTACGCGGAGGGGCAGCGGCGGTATGTGGAGTCGCTCTCGGCCTATGCGCGGCAGTTCCTCGGCCTGATGGAGAAGCCCGACGTGGACTCGATCGAGGGGCTCTCGCCGGCGATCTCGATCGACCAGAAGACGACCTCGCGCAACCCGCGCTCGACGGTCGGCACCGTGACCGAGATCTACGACTACCTGCGCCTGTTGTGGGCGCGGATCGGGACCCCGCACTGCCCCGAGTGCGGCGAGGAGATCACCGGCCAGACCCAGGAGCAGATCGTCGACCGGCTGATGACGCTGGAGGACGGGACCAAATTCATGGTCATGGCGCCGGTCGTCCGCGGCCGCAAAGGCGAGTACGGCAAATTGCTCGACCAGATGCGGCTCGAGGGCTACTCGCGGGCCCAGATCGACGGCGAGCTGCTGCGCCTCGACGAGAAGATCGAGCTCGACAAGAAGTACAAACACGACATCTCGGTCGTCGTCGACCGGCTGGTGATGAAGACCGACCTGCGACGCCGCCTCTCCGAGTCGGTCGAAGCCGCCGCCGGCCTCGCCGCCGGCCTGGTCGAAGTCCAGATCGTCGAGGGCAAGGGCGCCGGCGGCAGCAAGGACGCCGAGCACCCGGGCGGGACGATGCTCTTCAGCGAGCAGTTCGCCTGCCTCAACTGCGGCACCTCGATCCCCGAGCTGGAGCCGCGGATCTTCTCCTTCAACTCGCCCCACGGCGCCTGCGACCGCTGTCACGGCCTCGGCTTCCAGCGGGTGATCGACCCCGAGCTGGTCGTCCCCGATCCGACGCTCTCGCTCGCCGAGGGGGCGCTGCAGCCCTGGAACCGCGGCATCAGCGCCTACTGGCGGCGGCTGATCGCCTCGGTCGCCGACGGCTACGACGTCGACGTCGACAAGCCGTGGTCGAAGCTGACCCAGGAGGAGAAGGAGATCTTCCTCTACGGCACCGGCGACGAGCGCCACCACGTCAGCTACACCAACCGCTTCGGCCGCCGCCGCTCCTACAAGGTCCGCTTCGAGGGGATCGTCAACAACCTGCAGCGGCGCTACGAAGAGACCGACTCGGAGTCCAACCGGGAGCGGATCGAGGGCTACATGGCCGAGCAGCCCTGCCCGGCCTGCCACGGCGCCCGGCTGCGGCCGGAGAGCCTCGCGGTCAAGGTCGGCGGCATCAGCATCGCCGAGTACAGCGATCTCTCCGCCCACGCCGCCTCGGAGTGGATCCGCGAGCTGGAGATGACCGAGACCGAGCGGGCGATCGCGCGGCTGATCGTCCGCGAGATCACCGAGCGGCTCTCCTTCCTCGAGAACGTCGGCATCGGCTACCTCTCGCTGGCTCGCTCGGCCCGCACGCTCTCCGGCGGCGAGGCGCAGCGGATCCGGCTCGCGACCCAGATCGGCTCCCACCTGGTCGGCGTGATGTACGTGCTCGACGAGCCTTCGATCGGCCTCCACCAGCGCGACAACGAGAAGCTGATCGCGACCCTCGACCGGCTCCGCGACCTCGGCAACACGGTGATCGTGGTCGAGCACGACGAGGGGACGATGATGGCCGCCGACCACCTCGTCGACCTCGGCCCCGGCGCCGGCGAACACGGCGGCCACGTGATCGCCGCCGGGACGCCGAAACAGGTCTCGAAGGACCCGAGCTCGCTGACCGGGCAGTACCTCTCCGGCAAGAAACGGATCGAGGTCCCCGAGGAGCGGCGCCGGCCGACGCGGCGAGCTGCTCGTCCGCGGCGCCCGCGAACACAACCTCAAGGACGTCGACGTCGAGATCCCGCTCGGGGTCTTCTGCTGCGTCACCGGCGTCTCCGGCTCGGGCAAGTCGACCCTCGTCAACGAGACCTTGCACCACGCCGTCGCCAACCGGCTGCATCAGGCGAAGCTGCGCCCGGGCGCCCACGACGGCATCGACGGCCTCGACCAGATCGACAAGATCATCAACATCGACCAGTCGCCGATCGGACGCACGCCGCGCTCCAACCCGGCCACCTACACCGGCCTCTTCGACCACATCCGCCAGATCTTCACCCAGACGCAGGAGTCGCGGGCCCGCGGCTACAAGCCGGGCCGCTTCAGCTTCAACGTCAAGGGCGGCCGCTGCGAGGTCTGCAAAGGCGACGGCCAGATCAAGATCGAGATGCACTTCCTGCCCGACGTCTACGTCCCCTGCGAGCAGTGCCACGGTAAGCGCTACAACCGCGAGACGCTCGAGGTCCGCTTCAAGGGCAAGAACATCGCCGACGTCCTCGAGATGTCGGTCGAGGAGGCAGTCGGGTTCTTCGAGAACGTGCCGAAGATCGCCCGCCGCCTGCGGACGCTGAACGACGTCGGCCTCGGCTACATCCGCCTCGGGCAGCCGGCGACGACGCTCTCCGGCGGCGAGGCGCAGCGGGTCAAGCTCGCGACGGAGCTCTCCAAAGTCGCCACCGGCGACACCCTCTACATCCTCGACGAGCCGACCACCGGCCTCCACTTCGCCGACGTCCAGCGCCTGCTCGACGTCCTCGGCCGCCTCGTCGACGCCGGCAACACCGTCGTCGTCATCGAGCACAACCTCGACGTGATCAAGACCGCCGACTACCTCGTCGACCTCGGCCCCGAGGGCGGAGAAGGCGGGGGCGAGATCGTCGCCACCGGCACCCCGGAGGAGGTCGCCGCCGTCAGCGGCTCCTACACCGGGCGTTTCCTCCGTGAGCTGGTGCGCCCGGCGAAGCCGAAACGGCGCAGCGCCAAGCGCGAGTTGTCCGCCGCGGCCTAACTGCTGCCACCTCCCGAAAAAACCCCTGGTCACGGCGCATACATGCGCTTAATGTGGGTAGTGA
Source organism: uncultured Actinomycetes bacterium (assembly GCA_963779815.1). Lineage (GTDB taxonomy): Bacteria > Actinomycetota > Thermoleophilia > Solirubrobacterales > 70-9 > VAYN01. The sequence continues at coordinate 1,686,131 of CAVZZR010000001.1, forward strand.
CCTCGCGGGAGCGGGTTACAACAGAGGAGGAACGATGTCAGCACTGAGTTCGCGAGTTTGGTTCGCAGCCGCAGGCCTGGCCATCATCGCCCTGGTCGCCGTCGGCTGCGGTGGCAGCGACGACACGACCGGCGGCGGCGGTGGAAGCGGCGGCGGTGGCGGCGGCGGCGGAACGATCGCCCTCCTGCTCCCGGAAAACGAAACGCCGCGCTACGAAACCAACGACAGGCCGGGGATCGAAAAGGCGGTCAAGGAACAGTGTCCGGAATGCAAGGTCATTTACTTCAATGCCGGCGGTGATGCCGAAAAGCAGCAATCCCAGGGCGAAGCGGCGCTGACCAAGGGCGCCGAAGTGATGATCCTCGACCCGATGGACTCCAAATCGGCCGCTTCGATCGTCGAAAAAGCGAATGCCCAAGGCGTGCCGGTGGTCAGCTACGACCGTCTGATCGAAAACTCCGAAGTCGCGGCCTACATCTCCTTCGACAACGAACGGGTCGGCGAACTGCAGGCTGAATCGCTCTCGAAAAAACTGAAAGAAGACGGGAAAGCAGCCGGCCCGATCATCAAGATCAACGGCGACCCCGCCGATCCGAACGCGGCGCTCTTCAAGAAAGGCTCGAACAAGGGCTTCGAAGAAGCCGGGGTAAAGGTCGCCAAGGAATACGACACCCCCGGTTGGACCGCCGAAAACGCCCAGCGCGAGGCGCAGCAGGCGATCACCTCGCTCGGCAACGACGGCTTCTGGGGCATCTACGCCGCCAATGACGACACCGGCGGCGGCGCGATCGCGGCGATGAAAGGCGCCGGGATCAACCCCGAAGAACGACCCGTCACCGGTCAGGACGCGACGGTTGCCGGTCTCCAGCGCATCCTCGCCGGCCAGCAGTACATGACCGTGTACAAGGCGATTCCGCCGGAGACGGAAATCAGCGCCGAAATCGCGATCGCCCTGCTGGAAGACGAAGAAGTCCCGCAGGACAAAGTCACCGAAGAAATCAACAACGGCAAGACCGACGTCCCATCGGTGCTGCTGGAACCGATCGCGGTGACCAAGGCCAACGTCAAGGACACCGTGATCAAAGACGGATTCGTCAAACCCTCCGAACTCTGCACCGGCCCCTACGCGGCCGCCTGCAAAGAAGCGGGAATCTCGGGCTGAAATGGCCACTAACGGCACTCCGCTCCTCGAGCTGGAGGGCATAAGCAAGCGGTTCGGCCCGGTCCAAGCGTTGGACCGGGTCGACTTCACCGTCAGCGCCGGCGAGGTCGTGGGCCTCGTCGGCGACAACGGGGCCGGCAAGTCGACGCTGGTCAAGGCGATCGCCGGCATCAATCCCGCCGACAGCGGCACGGTGCGCTTCGAGGGGCGGGAGGTGCGGATCCACAGGCCGCAGGACGCGACCGAACTGGGGATCGCGACCGTCTACCAGGACCTCGCGCTCTGCGACAACCTCGACGTCGTCTCCAACCTCTTTCTCGGCCGGGAGGAGATAGCGCCCGGGCCGGGGGCGGTCTCCCGCCAGCTCGACGAGGTGAAGATGGAGCACGAGACCGCCGATCTGCTCTCGAACCTCGCGGTGACGATCCCGAGCCTGCGCTCGGAGGTCGGCACCCTCTCCGGCGGCCAGCGCCAGCAGGTCGCCGTCGCCCGCTCGCTCCTGGGCGAGCCGAAAGTCGTGCTCCTCGACGAGCCGACGGCCGCTCTCGGGGTGCCGCAGACCAAACAGGTCTTGGAGTTGATCCGCCGCCTGCGCGAGCGCAACCTCGGCGTTGTCGTCATCAGTCACAACCTGGCGAACGTCTTCGCGATCGCCGACCGGGTCTTCGTCCTCCGCCTCGGCAAGGCGGCCGGCGAGTTCAGGGCCGAGGACACGACGGAGGAGCACGTGGTCGCGGCGATCACCGGCGTCGGCGATGGCCGCGAGAAGAACCATGAGCAACAGGGCCATGAGCAACAGAGCCGGCCCGGGGCGGGGAGGAGCAGGCATGAACGCGACCGAAACGGCGACCGTCGACGAGGGCGCCGAGAACCGCGCGACCCCTGCGCAGACCCTGCGCCGCCTGGTCCAGGGGGATCTCTCCTCGATCCGGGTCGTGCTCGGCCTGGTCGTGATCGCGATCATCTTCCAGGTCCAGGAAGACCGCTTCCTCTCGGCTCAGAACCTGACCAACCTGATGCTGCAGATCACCACGATCGGGTTGATCTCCGTCGGCATCGTCTACGTCCTGCTGCTGGGGGAGATCGACCTCTCGGTCGGCGCCGTCAGCGGCCTCTCGGCCGCGGTGATGACGGTCTTGAGCGTCAAACACGGCTGGAACGCCTATCTGGCGATCGCCGCCGCGGTCGCGGTCGGGGCGGCGATCGGCTGCCTGCAGGGCTCGCTCTTCAGCCGCTTCGTCGTTCCCTCGTTCGTCGTCACCCTGGCGGGACTCTTAGCCTGGGAAGGGGCGTTGCTGCAGGTCCTCGGGAAGACCGGCTCGCTGAACATCAACGACCCGAAAATCACCGGGCTCGCCAATACCTTCTACTCGGACACCGTCGGCTGGATCTTCGCCGCGGTAATCATCGCTGCCTACGGTGCCGTTCTTGCGATCGGCTACCGCAAACGCGTCGCCGCCGGGCTCGGCGACGGCGGACCGTTGCCGCTGATCGTCCGCTTCGTGTTCCTCGCCGCGATCGTGATCGTCGCTGTCGCGATCCTCAATTCCGACCGCGGCGTGCCCCTGGCGGTGATGATCCTGCTCGGCTTCGTGGTCGGCATGGAGTACATCGCCAAGCGCACCACCTTCGGCCGCCACGTCTACGCCGTCGGCGGCAGCGCCGAGGCGGCACGCCGCGCCGGCATCCGCGTCAACGGGGTCCGGGTCGCCGTCTTCACGATCTCCGGATCGATGGCGGCGATCGGCGGCGTGATGGCGGCCTCGCGGCTCTTCGCCGTCAACCAGAACTCCGGCGGCAACGAATTGCTGCTACTGGCGATCGCCGGCCCGGTGATCGCCGGAACCAGCCTCTTCGGCGGCCGCGGCTCGGTATGGACGGCGCTGTTGGGAGCGTTGGTGATCGGCTCGATCTCCAATGGGATGGACCTGCTCTCGCTCTCCTCGGCGGTGAAACTGATGGTCACCGGCGGCGTCCTGCTGCTGGCGGTCCTGGTCGACGCCGTGGCGCGCCAGCAGCGGTCGGCCTCAGGCCGCGTCTAGAGGCGCCTGAGGAAACCACCGCACGCGTCCGGTGGCGGCGGGCGCGGCGAGGCACTGCGTCCTCGGTCGGCCAATATCCGGTTCCCTCAGGTTGGCCATGCCTCGGGGCCGGGGAGCGCGTGCGCGTGGGGGCCGCATCCGACTTTGGCCACACCTGGCTGGGGCCAAAGTCGGATGCGCCTTTCCATCCGCCGCACGCTGCCTCCGTCAGTCGCCTCTAGCCGCTCTTGTATTCGGCGCTCGGAATCGAAGCTCTAGCAGCGGCGACTAGATTGGTCGCACAGGAACCGACGTAGTCCCCGACCAAGTAGCGGCTCCAGCACGGATTGAAGAGCAGCCCCTCCGAGAGCGCCGCCGATGAGCGCCGTGGCGTCAATCCCCATGCCGGAATGGCTATTACCTCTTCGGACAGCGAGGGTGCAAAGCGCTAACGGGAGACGAGCAGCGAGGCGCCGATCGCGCCGCCCAGGTCGCCGAGCGAGGCGACGCGGATCGCCGGCGGCCGCTCGTCGACGAAGAGGTGCTTGCCCATCTCCTCGGTGAGCGGGTCCATCAGGCGCTCGCCGAAGCGGATGCCGAGGCCGCCGCCGAGGATCACCGCCTCCGGGTCGATCAGGTTGACGGCGGAGGCGATGCCGGTCCCCAGCGCCTCGATCGCCCGCTCGATCAGCTTCTTCGCGAGGTGGTCGTCGTGGTCCAGCGCCCGCTCCCAGATGCCGCTGGTCAGCCGCGGTTTCTCGTGCTTCTCCATCAGCTTGAAGAGGTCGGTCTTCTGCCCCTCTTCGTGCTGGCGCCGCGCCTCGGCTTCCATCGCCGAGCGCCCGGCGTAGGCCTCGAGGCAGCCCTTGCGCCCGCAGGGGCACTTGGCGCCGCCGCGCTTGACGACGACGTGGCCGATCTCGCCGGCGGCGCCGCGGCCGAGCCAGGGCTTGCCGTCGAGGACGAGGCCGCCGCCGACGCCGGTGCCCCAGAAGACCCCGATCAGGCTCTGGAACTCCTGGCCGGCGCCGAGGTGGAACTCGGCTTCGGTCGCCACCTGGACGTCGTTGCCGATCTTCACCGGCGTCCCCAGCGCCTCGCTGAGGTTCTCGGCCAGCGGGAAGCTGCCCTCCCAGCCGGGAAGGTTCTTCGCGGCAGACACCACGCCGGTCTTCTCGTCGGCGTCGCCGGGGGAGCCGACCCCGACCCCGGCCAGCTCGTCGCTCTCGACGCCGGCTTCCTTGGCCGCCTCGCGCAGCGCCTCGGCCATCGCCGCGGCGACGTCCTCGGGGCCGCCGCTGGTCGGCGTCGGGCGGCGCGACTGCCCGACCGCGTCCCCATGCCCGTCGATGACCGCCGCCTGGATCTTGGTGCCGCCGAGGTCGATGCCGCCGCGCAGGTCCGCCACGCGTTGCTCCTATGTCAAGCCACCGCCGCAATTTGCGGCGCCAGCGAGCCTCTCTGAGGATGGACGGAATTGCTCATGGATAGATCAATTTCAGAATCAATCAACAGCCTCCAGACCCGGCGTGCGAGGTGGCGCTTGAGGCAGCGTATGGCTTCGATTCTGGACTTGCCCTCGGCCTGCTTTCGGGCGAGGTATTCACGCGCCGGAGGATGCACCCGCCCTTGGGTGACGGCGATGCGGTGCAGGGCGCAGTTGAGCTGGCGGTTGCCGCCCCGGTCGAGCCGGTAGCGGACGCGCTTGCCCGATGAGGCGGGGATCGGGGCGACGCCGGCCAGGCGGGCCAGTTTGGCGTCGGTGTCAAAGCGCCCTGCCCCCGCAGTCTCGGCAACGAGCTTTGCCGCGGTCAGAACTCCGCAGCCGGGGAGGTCGAGCAACTGTGGGGCCTGGACGCGCACCGCGTCGGCGATCTCGCGCTGCAGCTCGGCGGTGCGCTTGGTGCGATCGCGGATCGTCCGCACCAACTCGCGGCAGATGCGAACACGGGCGCCCTGCTGAGCGCGGGAGAGCTTGCGAGCGACTCGATCGAGCCAGAGGACGCGGTCAAGGCAGCCTGCCGGCAGCTCGAAGTCGGGCCAGAGGTCGTGCAGGTGCCAGCGCAGGCGCTGCTGGTCTTCTGAGCGAGCCTTGACCAGGTCCTCGCGGTGATCGAGCAGGAGCTTCAGCTCCAGGGCGTCCTCGTCGAGGTGGGCGCCGGGCAGGTTCTCCGGACCCTCCCTGAGCGCCGCGCGGGCAACCGCCAGGGCATCGATCGGGTCTGACTTCCCTCGCGTGCGCTCGCCCTTGCGCGAGGCCCCCATCAGCTTCGGCGGGACTCGGACCACGCGCTCGCCCGAAGCGACCAGGAAGCGCTCGAAGGAGCCGGAGACGTGGCGGCAGTCCTCGATCGCCCAGATTCGCTCGTCGTCGAGCTTGCGCCCCCAGTCGAGCAGCTCGGCGAAGCCCGCCTGGCGGGCCGACGCCGTCAGCTCTCCGGCGAGCTGACCGGTGCCCGCAAATACGGCGCCGCAGGTGTGGGTCTGCTTGTGGGTGTCCGTTCCGATCACGATCATTGGCCGCGTCCCTTCGATTGGTTGTCGCCTATTCGGACGGACCGCCGGCGGACAGACCTCACTCGGGGCGAAGCCACGCTCCTATCAAGTCACGACGGCGATCCTCGGGGCGGCGAGCGACAAAACGCGTGGTGGTCAGACCTCCGGGTCGACAGCCAGCCTAAGAGTCAGCTCGCCGCTTCCCGAGGAACCAACCGTCTCGGTCGGACGCTGCCGCCGACCTTGGGGCCGACATTGACAGTGAGCCCAGTCTATGCGGCGTTCGTCCTCTGCCGGGCATATGTGGGGAAAAGGACGAACGCCGGTGGCATAACGTTCGTTCCGATGAGCGGATGGAGGCTGTGGTGGGCGAAGCGGCGCTGGTATGAGCGCAACCGGCGGCTGCTGCGGCGCTGGCGGATCAACCGCCACGCGGCCCGGGGCGGCTTCTTCATCCGCCACCCGGTCGAGGGCGAAGTGCTGGAGGCGCTGGACGAGGGACGGCTGACGATCGGCGAGGGGACGCTGCTGGAGCCCGGCTGCTGGCTGACCCTGGCGCCGGGGGCGCGGATCGAGATCGGCGAGGGCTGCTTCCTCAACCGGGGCGTGATGATCGCCGCCCAGGAGCGGGTGGAGATCGGCGACCACACGATGTTCGCCAACGGCTGCTTCGTCGGCGACGCCGAGCACCGCTACGACGACCCGACCCGGCCGATCACCTGGCAGGGCTTCACCTCGAAGGGGCCGGTGAAGATCGGCTCCAACTGCTGGTTCGGCGTCAACTGCGCCGTCACCAGCGGCGTCAGCGTCGGCGACCGCTGCGTCGTCGGCGCCAACTCGGTCGTCAACCGCGACGTCGAGGGCGGCACGATCGCCGCCGGGGCACCGGCGAAGCCGATCCGCAAGATCGACTTCTCTGTGTAATCGGCGTGCCATAATTCCGACTTGCACGGCCGTGACCCCTAGGGCATGGACCTATGAACTCGAATCTCCTCGTCGATAACCCTCGTCCCACCGTGGCCGCCACCGCACTGCGCACGAAGGCCGATCTTCGCTCTGCCCTGCGCGACGCGCGCCGAGCCGGCCGGACGATCGGCCTGGTGCCGACGATGGGCTACCTGCACCAGGGCCACCTCTCGCTGATCCGCGCGGCCCGCGCCGAGTGCGACCTGGTGGTGATGAGCCTGTTCGTCAACCCGACGCAGTTCGGGCCCGGCGAGGACCTCGATCGCTATCCCCGGGACGAGGAGCGCGACCTGCGGCTCGCCGCCGAGGCCGGTGCCGACCTCGTCTTTGCTCCCGCGGTCGAGGAGGTCTATTCGCCCGGCGCCTCGACCGCGGTCGAGGTGAGCGGCTCGCTGACCGGCGTCCTCGACGGTGACCCTGAGCGCCGCGGGCCCGAGCACTTCCGCGGCGTCACCACCGTCGTCGCCAAGCTCTTCAACATCGTCGGTCCCGACGTCGCCTACTTCGGCCAGAAGGACGCCCAGCAGGCGGTCGTGATCCGCCGCATGGTCCGCGACCTCGACTTCCCGGTGCGGATCGAGGTGATGCCGACCGTGCGCGAGGACGACGGCCTGGCGATGAGCAGCCGCAACGCCTACCTGGAGCCGGCCGACCGCGAGCGGGCGACGGCGCTCTCCCGCGCCCTCGCCGCCGCCGAGCGCGGCGCCCGCGATGGTTCGCTGGCCGAGGGTCTCGAAGCCGCCCGCCGCGAGCTGGCCGAGGCCCGGATCGAGCCCGAGTACCTGGAGGCGCGGGACGCGGAGACGCTCGAGCCGGTGGAGGCGATGGGGGACCGGCCGGTACTCGTCGCCGTCGCCGCCCGCGTCGGCGCCGCCCGCCTGATCGACAACGTCCTGATTCAACCTTTGAGCAACTCAAATTTAGAGTCACCCAACTTCTGAGTCATCCAACTTTTGACCTACTAAAGCGGAGGCCTGACGTGCAGAGACAGATGCTGAAGTCGAAGATCCACCGGGCGACGGTGACCGACTGCGACGTCGACTACATCGGCAGCATCACGATCGACACCGAGCTGATGGCCGGTGCCGACATGATCACCAACGAGCAGGTCTACGTCTGGGACGTCGACAACGGCTCCCGCTTCGTCACCTACGTGATCGACGGCGAGGCCGGCTCGGGGACGATGCAGGTCAACGGCGCCGCCGCCCACCTGGTCGAGCCCGGCCACAAGATCATCGTCGCCACCTTCGGCTCCTACGACGAGAAGGACCTCGAGCGCTACGACCCGGTCGTCGTCCATGTAAACGACGACAACGAGCCGATCGCGATCGACAGCCACCCGGAGGTGCTGCTCAAATGAGCTCCGGCGGCCGCTCCCACACCGCCCCGCAGTCGGACCGCAAACCGGTCAGCCTGCCGCGCCTCGGCGAAATGAAGGCGCAGGGCGAACCGATCGTCATGGTCACCGCCTACGACTACCCCTCGGCGACCGTGGCCGAGGAGGCCGGGGTGGACATCGTCCTCGTCGGCGACTCCGCCGCCAACGTCGTCCTCGGCTACCCGGACACGAAGCTGGTCTCGATGGACGAGATGGTGATCCTCGGCAAAGCCGTCCGCCGCGGTTTGAAGACGCCGCTGATGGTCGGCGACATGCCGATGGGCAGCTACGAGGCGAGCAACGAGGAAGCGATCCGCAGCGCCCAGCGGCTGGTCAAGGAGACCGGCTGCGGCGCGGTCAAGCTGGAGGCCGGCGGCGTCATCGTCGAGCGCGCCCGGGCGATCGTCCAGTCGGGGATCCCGGTGATGGGGCACGTCGGACTCACTCCGCAGACCGCGACCGCCCTCGGCGGCTACAAAGCCCAGGGCAAGAGCGCCAAGAGCGCGATCAAGCTGCTCGAGGACAGCCTCGCCCTGCAGTCGGTCGGCTGCTTCGCGATCGTGATCGAGGCGGTGCCCTCGGCGATCACCGACGAGATCGTCAAGAAGCTCGAGGTGCCGACGATCGGGATCGGCGCCGGCGGCGGCACCTCCGGCCAGGTCCTCGTCTTCCACGACCTCCTCGGCATCACCACCGGCCACATGGCGAAATTCGTCAAGCGCTACGCCGACGTCCACGAGTCGATGGTCGGCGCGGTGAAGCAGTACAGCGCCGAGGTGCGCCGGCGTCACTTCCCCGAGCCCGAGCACGTCTACAGCGTCGAGCCGGCCGAGCTCGACGAGTTCCGCCGCTACCTCAGCGAGGAGAGCCTGGCGAGCGCGAAGGGGTGGGAGTGGGAGCCGCTGCCCTGAGCGGCTAGCACCCGCGCTTCCGCCTGGCGGAAGCAGGCGCTGTGCGGGCGAAAGGCGCTGGCCCGGCAGAGGCTGGCGTGGAAGTGGGGTCCGGTGAGGGGAGGGCGCCGGTCCCCGGCAGCCGCACGACCAGGTCCCCCTGCCAGAGGGCGCGCGACTTCCTCGTCGCGTCCCGGAAACGAGCGGTGCCGCTGAAGGGGGAGCCGAGCGCGACCTTCGCCTTCGCCGGATGGACGCCGCGGCGGCTGATCTTCACCTGGCCCGGGCCGGCGCTGAGGAAGGTCGAGCGGAAGACGCGGATGCGGCCGACCCGCTCCTGGCGGTAGGCGGCGACGATCGAGAAGCGCTCGCCGGGGGGCAGCGGGATGCCGACCGGCGCTTCGAGGTTGATCGCGCTGAAGTGGGTGAAGGCGCCGTCGAACCGGCCCCGCGCGCTCAAGACGGCGATCGTGAAGCCGAAGTCTGGGATCCCGGCCCGGCGGACGACGACGGGGGCGTTGCCGCTGACCCGGGCCCGCGGCTCCGGCGCCCGCTGGCGGAACCAGCAGACCTGGTGGTAGGAGCGCCGCAGTTCGCCCTCGAGGCCGCCGACCGCGAGCCGGGTGAAGAGGCGCTGGCCGTCGAATTCGACCGCCCCGTGGAAGCGGCCGACTTCGCGTTCGGGCTTGCGCCCGCGGCAGCGACGGCGCTTCTCACGGGCCTTCTCGCCCTTGCTCGGCTTGCTCTCGAACGGCACCGGCTTGCCGAAGAAGCGGAGGTTGACGCGGCCGAAACGGCCGAAGTCGGCGCGGATGCGGTGGCGGCTGACCTTGCCGCGGACGGTGTACTGGGCGATCTGCCCGTTCTTTTCGGCGGTGAGGAGGACGCGGTGGTGGCCGACCGTCTCGACGTTGACGGTGTAGCCGCGGGTGGCGAAGGAGGAGGTGCTGAGGTGGAGGCTGCGGTGGCGGACTTCGTCGCCGGGGCGCGCCGCGGCGCCGCTCGGAAGCACCAATGCCGCCGCGACCGCGGCGCCCGCGACCCAGCCGTACGTGCGCGTTCCGCGCCTCTCATGGACCGGTACATACATAGCTTTGGGAAATTCGCGCTTTCTTGGCGGTCTCCTACCTGCCTGCGGAGAACTACGATTGGCCCTGGATGCCGATCTACGAGTTCGAGTGCGAGGAGTGCGGGGTTCGGTTCGAGGAGCTGGTTGCCCCCGGGGCCGAGGTCGCCTGCCCGGGTTGCGGAACCGGGCGGGTTCGCCGCCTCTATTCGAGCGTCTCGCCGCCGGGCCGGCAGCCGCGCGGCGCCGCCGTGCGCTCGGACGAATCGCGCCGTCGCGAGCGCGAGTCGGCGCGGCAGAGCCGGCTGGCGGAGGCGCAGAAGCGGCGGGCGGCGGGGGAACGACCGTGAGCACGAGGGCGGAGGAGCGGCGCCGGCAGCTGGTCGAGCTCTACAAGGAAGTCCAGCGCTGCGAGAAATGCCCCCTCTACGAGACCCGGACCAAAGCGGTCTTCGGGGCCGGCAACGCGGACGCCGATCTGATGTTCGTCGGCGAGGCGCCGGGGGCCGAAGAGGACCGGCAGGGGCTGCCGTTCGTCGGCCGCGCCGGCCAGTTGCTGAACCAGATGCTGGAGGAGATCGGCCTCGCCCGCGACGACGTCTTCATCGCCAACGTCCTCAAGTCCCGCCCGCCGGGCAATCGCGACCCGCTGCCGCTGGAGATCCAGACCTGCGAGCCCTACCTCTTCGAGCAGGTGCGGCTGATCGAGCCGCGGGTCGTCTGCACGCTCGGCAATTTCGCGACCAAGCTGCTCAGCGGCAGCCCGACCGGGATCACCAAGGTCCGCGGGACGCCGCAGGTGCACGCGCTCGGCGAGCGCACCGTCTACCTGCTGCCGCTCTTCCACCCGGCGGCGGCGCTGCGGACGCCGGCGGTGAAGGAGACCCTGCGGGCCGATTTCGCGACGATCCCGGAGCTGCTGCAGCGGCCGCTCCCGGGCCCGGTCCCCAGCTCCGAGGAAATGGAGGAGCTGGAGGAAGAGGGCGGCTCGACCCCGCCGCCGCCCAGCGACCAGCTCGGCTTCTTCGGGTAGGACGGGCGCAGCTTGGAGGTCATCGAGACGAGCAGCGCCGAGGAGACCGAAGCCCTCGGCGCCCGGATCGCCGAGCGGCTGGCGCCCGGCGACGTCGTCCTCCTCTCCGGTGAGCTCGGGACCGGGAAGACGACCCTGGTCCGCGGCGCCTGCCGGGCGCTCGGGGTCCCCGGCCCGGTCACCTCGCCGACCTTCACGATCGGCCAGCGCTACGGCGGCGGCCGCCTCCCCGTCTCCCACCTCGACCTCTACCGCCTGCAGACGCTGGAGGGGGAGGACCCGGCCCTGCTCGAGGACTACCTGCGGCCCGAGGGGGTCGCCTTCGTCGAGTGGCCCGCCGCCGGCTCCGGCCGCCTCGAGCGCCCGGCGCTGGAGGTGCGGCTCTCCCACGTCTCCGAGGAGCGCCGGCGGGTCGAGATCGACTGGTAGCGCGGTGGGTACGCAGGGGAAAAGCGCACCTAACGCCTGGCGAGCGTGTTGAGGAGTAGGCGCGCCCAGCTTGTAGCATCGGCGCTTGGAACTCGACGAGAAAGGCAAGGACGGGATGAAGGGACTGAAGGCGCTTGCGGCAGTGATGCTGGTGAGCGGATTGCTGATCGCGGCTGCGCCCGCTACGGCCGGCGCGGCGGCTTACAAGCACTACGTCGGCTGCGGGGTCTCGCAGAACGCCAAGCCCGCCCACAAGTGCCCGAAGAAGGCGAAGAAGGGCGCTTTCTTCAAAAGCCTCAAAGGAGACGTCGCCTACAGCGTCTGCGTCAAGTTCCCGAGCGGGAAGAACCTCTGCGCGAAGGCCCAGCAGGCCGAACAGGGGACCCTCTACGTGAACAAGATTACCTCGACGATCCCCGGCAAGCACGTCGTCAGCTGGTACGTCAAGGGCAAGAAAGTCGGGTCCTGGTGGTTCATCGTCAAGGCGTAGCGCTGCCCTGATCGTCGTCGGCTTCGACACCGCGACGGTGGACACCGTCGCCTGCTCCTGGCGCGACGGCGAGGTCCTCCACGAATCGCAGCTGGGGCTCTCCCCGCAGGGGAGGCCCCTGCACGCGACGCGGCTGCTGGAGGAGGTAGAGCGCGCCGTCGCCGCCGCCGGTGGCTGGGAGGCGGTCGACCTGCTCGCGGTCGGGCTCGGCCCGGGGACCTTCACCGGCCTCCGGGTCGGGATCTCGACCGCCCGCGGCCTCGCGCTCAGCCTCGGCCTGCCGGCGCGCGGCGTCTGCACGCTCGACGCGCTCGCCGCCGGAATCTTCGAGGCGGACGATTCGTCTGTTCCTTATGAGGGTCTGGCAACGAAAAGGAACAGACGAACGCTTGCCGTGCTGGATGGCTGGCGCGGCGAGGTCTTCGCGGCGCTCTACGCGGAGGGCGGCGAGCGGATCTGGGAGCCGGCGGTCTATCGCCCCGAGGATCTGGCCGAGCGGGTCGCCCGGCTCGACGAACCCCCGGCGGTGGCCGGTTCGGGGGCGGTACGATTTCGCCAGGAGCTGGCCCGAGACGGCGTCCGCGTTGCGGACGATTCCGCTCCCGTCCACCGGGTCGCCGCGCGCAACGTCTGCGCGCTGGCGGCCGCGGCGACGGATTCGGAACCCGACGGGCTCGCGCCGATCTATCTCAGACCCCCCGATGCGGAGCGGTGGCGTGAGCGAGACGCTTCACAAAGAGCCCGATGAGCTGACCCACGAGGTCCAGGTGCGCAGGCTTGCGTATAGCGACCTGCCTGCCGTGATCTCGATCGAGCGGCGCTCCTTCCCGACCCCGTGGTCGCTGGCGATGTTCGTGCTCGAGCTCTCCAAGCCCTCGGGGATCTGCCTCGCCGCCGAGGCCGGCGACGAGCTGCTCGGCTACGTGATCTGCTCCCGCTACGACCAGGTCTGGCACCTGATGAACATCGCCGTCGCCCCCGAGCACCGCGGCGCCGGCGTCGCCGGGCAGCTGCTGCGGCGGCTGATCTCCGAGTCGGAGGGGGAGCTGCCGTTCACGCTCGAGGTCCGCGTCTCCAACCACCGCGCGATCGGGATGTACGAGCGCTTCGGCTTCCGCTCCGCCGGTGTCCGTCCTCGCTATTACCACGACAACGGCGAGGACGCCATGATCATGTGGTTGGACTAGCTAGGGCTCCGCGTGCTGCTGGCGATCGAGACCTCCTGCGACGACACCTGCGCCGCCGTCCTCGACGGCCCGCGCATCCTCAGCAACGTCATCTCCTCGCAGGCGAAAGCGCACGAGGGCTTCGGCGGAGTCGTCCCCGAGGTGGCGGCCCGCCACCACCTCGAGCTGGTCGAGCCGGTGGTCGAGGCGGCGCTGGCGGAGGCGGGGGTGACGCTGGACGACGTCGAGGCGGTCGCGGCGACTGCCGGCCCGGGCCTGATCGGGGCGCTCCTGGTCGGGATCAGCACCGCCAAGGGGATCGCCGCGGCGCGGCGGCTGCCGCTGATCCCGGTCGACCACCTGCAGGGCCACGTCGCCGCCAACTTCCTCGAGCCCGAGCCGCTGGAGCCGCCCTTCCTCTGCCTGATCGCCAGCGGCGGCCACACCCTGCTCGCCGGGGTCCGCGACCACGAGGGCTACGAGCTGCTCGGCCAGACCCTCGACGACGCCGCCGGCGAGGCCTTCGACAAGTCGGCGCGGCTGCTCGGGCTCGGGTACCCGGGCGGCCCGGCGGTCCAGCGCGAGGCCGAAGGCGGCGACCCGGAAGCCTTCGAGATGCCGGTGGCGATGTCCCGCAACCCCGGCCTCGACTTCAGCTTCAGCGGCCTCAAGACCGCGGTCCTCTACCGCTGCCGTGAGCTCGGCCCCGAGGGTGTGGAGGAGCGCAAGGCCAATGTCGCCGCCTCCTTCCAGGCGGCGGTGGTCGAGCAGCTGCGGGCGAAGCTGAAGCGGGCGTTGAAGAAGGGGGACTGGGAGGCGGTCGCGCTCGGGGGAGGCGTCGCCGCCAACGGGCCGCTGCGGGAGGCGGTCGGCGAGCTCTGCGCGGAGATGGGGGTGCGGCTGAAGCTGGTGCCGATCGGCCTCTGCACCGACAACGCCGCGATGATCGGCGCGGCGGCGCGCTACGCGAAGCCGATCCCCTATCCCGACTACCTCGGCTACGACGCCTTCGCGACCGGCGAAAGCACCGCCCCCGCGATCGCCCACTGAGCGCGATGGCCACCGTCGTCGTCTACTCCCGTCCGGGCTGCCACCTCTGCGAGGAAGCGCTGGCGCAGATCGTCGCCCTGCACGAGGAGGGGTACCGGTTCGAGCTGCACGAGGTCGACATCGAGAGCCACGATCTGCTGCTGCGCCGCTACCTCGAGCGCATCCCGGTGGTCGAGGTCGACGGCGCCGAGGTTTCCGAGCTCGTCCTCGACCGCGATGCCCTCAAGGCCAAGCTCGATACTGTGGGGGCATGGTCGAGGTGATCGAGGAGTTCGATGCCGCGGGGGCGTTTCCGGTCGAAGGCGAGCGCCTTTCGCTGGGCGTCGCCGCGCGGCTCTCGCGCTACCTGCAGGTGCTGACGCAGGCGCGGAAGATGGGCCGGGAGACGATCTCCTCGCAGGAGCTCTCCGAGTACACCCACATCAACCCGACCCAGATCCGCCGCGACCTCTCCGGCTTCGGCAAGTTCGGCAAGCGCGGCGTCGGCTACAACGTCGACTCGCTGGTCTCGGAGATCCGCAAGATCCTCCGCACCTCCGGCCAGCACAACATCGCCCTCTTCGGCGCCGGCAACCTCGGCCAGGCGATCGCCACCTCCTCGATCTTCGCCGACCACGGCTTCCAGGTCGTCGCCGTCTTCGACAGCGACCCGGGCGTCGTCGGCAACCCGATCGGCGAGCTGACCGTGCGCGACATCGGCGACCTGCCCACAGTCGTCGCCGAGGAGGAGATCGTCGTCGGGGTGCTGGCGGTGCCCGCCGAGGCGGCGCAGGACGTCGCCGACCGCCTCGTCAAAGCCGGGGTGAAGATCATCTTCAACTACTCCGAGCAGCTGCTGCAGGTGCCTCCGGAGGTCACGGTCCACACCTCCAGCCCGGCTGTCGACCTGCTGTACGCGCTCTACTTCTACCTCGCCTAGCGGCTCCGGCTCTTGTCCCTGGACCTCGACCTCGCCCGCGAGAAGTTCGACGCCTCGGAGGACTTCACGATCGGGCTCGAGGAGGAGTTCGCGATCCTCGACCCGCAGACCCTGGAGCTGGAGCACCGCTTCGAGGACGTGATGGCGGCCTGCCGGCGCGACGAGGTGCTGGCGGAGTCGGCGGCGGGGGAGCTGATCGCCGCCGAGGTGGAGATCCGCTCCGGGCGCTCGCAGACCTTCGCCGAGGCGGTCGAGCGCCAGCGGGTGCGGCGGGCGCGGCTCTTCGATCTGGTCGGCGGGATGGGGCTGGGGCTGGCGGCGACGGGGGCGCATCCCTGGGCCGATTACCTCGACCAGCGGATCATCGACACCCCGCACTACAACCGGCTGCGCAGCGAACTCGGCTGGGTCGCGCAGCGCAACAACACCTGGAGCCTGCACCTGCACATGGGGGTGCGCGGGGCCGACCGGGCGATCGCCGTCTGCGACCGCCTGCGCGAGCTGCTGCCGCTGCTGCTGGCGGTCTCGGCCAATTCGCCCTTCCTCGACCGCCGCGACACCGGCCTGCACAGCATCCGCAGCGAGATCTTCACCCGCACCTTCCCGCGCTGCGGGATTCCCTCGCCGTTCGGCGACTGGGCGACGTACGCGGGCTTCGTCGAGGACCTCGAGCGCTACGGCTCGGTGGTCGAGTCGACGCAGCTCTGGTGGAGCGTGCGGCCGCACCACAGCTTCGGCACCGTCGAGGTGCGGATCTGCGACGCCCAGACGCGGGGGGACGAGTCGTTTGCGCTGGCGGAGCTGATCGCCGCCTGCATCGCCCAGACCGCGCTCGACTACGACGAGCTCGGCTACGAGGGACGGGGCGCGCCGCTCGCCGACCGCGAGATCGAGGAGAACCTCTGGCGGGCGATCCGCTACGGCGCCGGGGGACGGATGGTCGACTGGCGGCGCGGCGAGGAGCTGCCGACCCGGGCGCTGCTGGAGCAGGTGCTGGTCTGGACCGAGCCGGCGCGGACGCAGCTCGGCCTCGACGTCGCGCTGCCGGAGCGAAACGGGGCCCAGCGGGCGCGGGAGGCGCTCGATTCGGGGGTCTCGATCGAGGACATCTACCGCGATGCCGTCGCCGAGACCAGGCGCACCTACGCGGGCGCCGGCCACGCCTCCAAACACGCCTGATTCCCAGCCCCAGCCTTGGAACCGGCTCCCAAAGCGGTCCTGACGCCTTTGCGCCGCCGTCGTCTATAGACTCCCGCGCCGCTAAAACCACCGGAGGAATAGGAACTTGACCGACTTCTTGACCGAATACGGCGTGGTCGTCGCGCTTATCTGCGCGGGCGCCGCCGTCATCTACGGACTTCTCGTCACCCAACGCTTGCTCGCGAAATCGCCGGGCAACGACCGCATGCAGGAAATCTCTGGCGCCGTCCAGGAAGGCGCGCAGGCCTACCTGAACCGCCAGTACACGATCATCGCCGCCCTGGCGGTGCCGATCGCCGTCCTGCTGCTCGTCCTGCAGAACTGGGAAACCGCGGTTGGCTTCCTGATCGGGGCGACCCTCTCCGGCGCCACCGGCTTCATCGGGATGAACGTCTCGGTGCGGGCCAACGCCCGCGTCGCCGAGGCGGCCCGCGGCGGCGTGCCGCCGGCGCTCGACGTCGCCTTCAAGGGCGGCTCGGTCACCGGCCTGCTCGTCGTCGGCTTGGCGCTGATCGGCGTCGCCGGCTACTACGGGTTCCTGATCCTCATCGGCAGCACCGACAAGGAGGCCGTCGACGCGCTGATCGGCCTCGGCTTCGGTGGCTCGCTGATCTCGGTCTTCGCCCGTCTCGGCGGCGGCATCTTCACCAAGGCCGCCGACGTCGGTGCCGACCTGGTCGGCAAGGTCGAGGCGGGGATCCCCGAGGACGATCCCCGCAACCCGGCCGTGATCGCCGACAACGTCGGCGACAACGTCGGCGACTGCGCCGGCATGGCCGCCGACCTGTTCGAGACCTACGCGGTCACCACCGTCGCGGTGATGCTGCTGGGCGTGCTCACCTTCACGAGCGACTACGCCGCCAACGTCGCGATCTACCCGCTGGTCATCGGCGGCGTCGCGATCATCGCCTCGATCATCGGCGCGCTGGTCGTGCGGACCAGCTCCGACCGCGTCGAGGGTGCGCTCTACCAGGGCGTGATCCTGGCCGGCCTGATCTCGATCGCCGCCTTCTACCCGGTCACCGACTGGCTGATGAGCGATCCGGTGAAGCTCGGCTTTGCCAATGCCGCGGCCGATGCGGTCAGCGTCGGTGACCTCTGGCTCTGCGCGGTAATCGGCGTCGCGGTCACGGCGCTGCTGTTCGTGATTACCGAATTTTATACGTCGACCCGGTTCCGGCCGGTGAAGACGATCGCCCAGGCTTCCGAGACGGGGCACGCGACCAACATCATCCAGGGGCTCGCCCAGGGCTTCCAGTCGACCGCCGCTCCGGCGATCGTCATCGCCCTGGCGATCCTCGGCGCCAACGAGCTTGCCGGCATCTACGGCATCGGCATCGCCGTGATGGCGCAGCTCTCGCTCTGCGGCCTGATCGTCGCGCTGGACGCCTTCGGGCCGATCACCGACAACGCCGGCGGCATCGCCGAGATGGCGGAGCTGCCGGAGGACGTCCGCAACGTCACCGACCCGCTCGACGCGGTCGGCAACACGACCAAGGCCGTGACCAAGGGTTACGCGATCGGCTCCGCCGCGCTCGCCGCGCTGGTGCTGTTCGCCGCCTTCAAGAGCGAATTGGCCGAAGAGGCGCCGGCGGGGTTCGATCTCAACGGCCTCTTCAACCTCTCCAGCCCTGACGTGCTGATCGGGCTGATCATCGGCGGCATGATGGTCTACCTGTTCGCCGCCTTCGCGATCGAGGCTGTCGGCCGCGCCGGCGGTCAGGTGGTCGAACAGGTTCGCGAGCAGTTCCGCGAGCACCCCGGGATCATGGAGGGGACCGAAAAGCCCGAGTACGGGAAAACGGTCGCCATCGTCACCGCTGCCGCGCAGAAAGAGATGATCCTGCCGGCGCTGATCCCGATCGTCGTGCCGGTGATCGTCGGCCTGCTCAGCGTCGACGCGCTCGGCGGCCTCCTGATCGGCGTCATCGTCGTCGGCCTCTTCGCCGCGATCAGCATGACCGCCGGCGGCGGCGCCTGGGACAACGCCAAGAAGCTGATCGAGGACGGTGCCCACGGCGGCAAAGGCTCACCGGCGCACGAAGCCTCGGTGACCGGCGACACGGTGGGTGATCCGTACAAGGACACGGCCGGCCCGGCGATCAACCCGATGATCAAGGTCGCGAACATCGTCGCGATCCTGATCATCCCGATCGTCAAGTTCTAGAGGGGCGACGGCGAGGCCCCTCGCCCGCCCCTGACACCGTCGGGTCGGCTGCAAAGCTGCGCCCGGCGGTGTCCTCACCAGCCTGAATAGCTCTGCTATTCAGGCTGGCTGCGTCCTTGCCGGGCTTGCTTTTCGCTCGCCCCGCCGGCACCAGTTGCGTGCGAGTGACCTCCCCGCCACCCAAAGCATTGGCGAGTCCGCGAAAACCCTTCTCCGGGGATGTTTATCGCGGACTCGGTGAAGCGTCGCGTTAGACGATGCCGCCGCGGGGCGGGTCCAGCCAGGGTGGGAGCACTCGTGGATCGTCGCCGCCCTCGGACCTGGTCTCACGAGTTTCGGTGCCGGCGGGTGGTTTGGCCGGCGGGAGGTTGATCTTCGCGATCTGCCATCCACCGTCCTTGCCCTGGACGGGGACCCAGCGGTGGGTCTCGCGGTCGGGGTGTTCCGCCGCCAGCTGCTCGCAACGCTCTTTCGCTTCTTGCTCGTTCACGTTGGCCCCTCGCTTCCCGTTCGTCGTCTCCTGAAGAGTAAATCGGCTTCGGCCCGGGCCACAACACCCTCCACCCGGCAAGCAGAGGGTGTTGTGGCCCGGGCTTGTTGGCGTTTCCGCCGTGCGGGGTCCGCAGCGGGTAGGTCAGGGCCACCGGGCTCACCGCCGACCTGCAGGGCTGGGGCTACCAGGGGCGCAAGAGCAGCGTCCGCGAGGTCCTCTCGCGGGTCAAGGCGATCGCCGACGTCACCCTCGACACGCCGGCGATGGCCGGCCCGAAGATCCCGATCGCGACCGCAGACGGCCGCGAAAGCTGGGGTCCCGCGCCGCCGCGGGGCACCCCACCGGCAGGATCACCAGATAACTGAAGGCAGCGTGTCGAGTTATGCGCCCATATGGACGCATAACTCGACACGGGTTCAGCAGCTCGCCAGCGAGTTGGCGTAGAAGCGCAGGTAGGCGGGCCAGTGGCCGGTCCAGTAGGCGCCGTCGTGGCCGCCGCTCCAGGTGTGGGCGCTGAGGTCGACGCCGTCGGCCCGTAAGTAGCCGACGAAGCCTTCGTCGTAGGCGCGGAACGGATCCCCGTCGCCGTAGTCGTTCCAGACGCGCATCCCGTCGAAGGCATCGGGATGGCCGCGGACCATGCCGACGACGTCGTTGCGGCTGAAGTCGGCGGCGCTGTCGAAGGCGCCGGGCGCGGTTTCGCCCGCCTCGAACCACAACGCGGGGGAGTGGCCGCCGACGGCGCAGAAGCGGTTCGGGTGCAGGAGCGCCAGGTCGTAAGCCCCGAAGCCGCCCATCGAGATGCCGCCGATCGCGACCCGATGCGGATCGGTCCCGAAGCGCCGTTCCACCTTCGGGATCACCTCGCGCATCACGTACCTGCCCCAGTCGCCTCCGCGGCGGTCGTGCCAGTAGCTGTGGTCGCCGCCGTCGGGAAAGGCGACGATCGGCGCCTTGCGGCCCAGCTTCGCCAATCCTTCGTACACAGCCTCGTTGCCGACGAAGGTCTCGTCGGAGCCGCCGCGCCCGTGCAGGAAGACGAGGAGCGGTCGATGGCCCCGAGCCCGGGTCTCAGCCGGCACAATGACGTTGACCCCGAGCGTTAGTCCCACGGCCTGACTCTGGATGTTCATCTGCTCGACCCGCGCCCCGTGCTGGTTCGCCGGCGCGAAGAGCGTGGCGCTGAGGGCCAGGTAGACGGCTGCGGTCGCGAGCATGGCGAGGACGATAAGCCCCGTCGCCCTGCGCCTGCGGACCTGAGCGGTCGATAGGGTTTCGTCCATGCGGGGGGCCCTGGCGTGGATATCGGTGTTCCTTGGGCTGCTGCTCTTGCCGGCGGCGGCAGTGGCCGTCGCGCCCCCCAACGATTACTTCGAAGACCGGCAGGCGCTCAGCGGCACCCTGCCGATTTCCACCACCGGCACCAACCTGGAAGCGACCAAGGAGGCGGAAGAGCCTACGCCCAAGCTCCATGAGTTCGGGGCCACCGGCCACACCGTCTGGTACGAGTGGGAAGCGACCGTCAGCGGCTTCGTCACCGTCAACACCTGTGGCAGCTTCATCAACCCGGTGCTCGGGGTCTACACCGGGTCCGCGCTGAACGCGCTCACCGAAGTCGCCGGCGATTTCGCCAGCAGCGGCCCCGAATGCCCCGGCTTCGACGGCGAAAAGATGACGTTCGAGGCCGTCAGCGGCGTCACCTACGAGATCTTGGTCGACGGGATGCTGTTCTTTCCGGGGAGCGGCGATCAGGGCAACTTCAAGCTCGAAATCGAAGAGACGCCCGTGCCCGCCAACGACGACTTCGCGGACGCCGAGGCACTGACCGGCGACTGGTTCAGCCAAAACGTCTGGACCGCCCAGGCGGAAGGTTTCACCTGGAACGCGAGCAAGGAGCTCGGCGAGCCTGAGCACGCGGGCGATCCAGGGGGCGCATCCGTCTGGTACTCCTTCGACCCGCCCTTTTCGGGGGTCTTCACCGCCCAGGCCTGCGGACGCTTCGAAAAACCCCTGCTGGGGATCTACACCGGCGGCTCCGTCGGCGCCCTGACCCAGGTCGCCGCCGACGGCCACAGCTGCAGCTTCACCCAGTTCACCGCCGCCGCCGGGACGACCTACCGGCTCGCGGTCGACGGCAGGTTCGACAGCGGTTCGGGCTCGCCGCTGATGGGAGCGGTTTCGGTGGGCGTCGTCTGGCAGCGCCCGCCGTTCGTCGAACCGGAAAGGGAACCACCGATCGTCGAACTGCCGGAAGCCCAGACGCGGATCGGCAAGAAGGTGATCCGGCTCAAAGATCGCAGCGTCACCTTCTACTTCGGTTCCAGCGCGGAAAGCCCCGGCTTCAGGTGCACGCTCGACAAGCGCGAATCCACCAGGTGCAGGCCCCCGAGGACCTACCGACACCTGAAACCGGGCCGGCACGTCTTCCGGGTTGCGTCGATGGGCCGCAACCAGGGCTGGGACTTCTCGCCGGCCGTGGTCAAGTTCCGGATCCCGAAGCCGAAGCCGCGCCGCTAGCCGCCGCGCCGACTCCAGCGGTCGGCGAGGAGTAGGGTCGCGCTCGCCGTGAGCGAGAACTGGATCAACGTCTCCGACGCCGAACGCGAGGGGCTGGAGCAGCTCGAGCAGGGGCCGCGCGACTACTTCGCCGGCGGCGCCGGGGACGAGGTGACGCTGCGGGAGAACGTCGCCGCCTGGGGACACTGGCGGCTGCGGCCGCGGGTGCTGAACGACGTCCGCGCCGTCTCGACCGCAGCGGAGGTCCTCGGCAAGCCGGTGGCGATGCCGGTACTGGTCGCCCCCGTCGCCTACCAGCGGATGGCGCACCCCGAAGCCGAGCGGGGGATGGCCGCGGGTGCCGCCGCGGCCGGCACCGCGATGTGCCTCTCGACGCTCTCGACCACCCGTCCCGCCGAGGTCGCCGCCGCCGCGCCCGAGGGCCGGCACTGGTTCCAGCTCTACGCCTTCAAGGACGCGGGGGTGACGCGGGCGCTGATGGACGAGGCGATCGACGCCGGCTTCGAGGCGATCCTCGTCACCGCCGACGCGCCCCCGGGCGGCAATCGCGAGCGCGACCGCCGCAACCGCTTCACGCTGCCGAAGGAGCTCGGCACCCCCAGCCTCACCGCCGCCACCGGCGGCGAGCGGGCGCTGACGATCGAGCAGACCTTCGCGCTGATGAACCACGCCCTCACCTGGGCCGACGTCGAGGAGCTCGCCGCCGAATGCAGCATCCCCGTCCTCGTCAAGGGCCTGCTGACCGCCGAGGACGCCGAGCTTGCACTCGCCCACGGCGCCGCCGGCGTCGTCGTCTCCAACCACGGCGGCCGCCAGCTCGACCGCTCGCTCGCCACCGCCGACGCCCTGCCGGAGATCGCCGAGGCGGTCGCGGGCCGGGCGACGCTGCTGGTCGACGGCGGCATCCGCCGCGGCGTCGACGTCGCCACCGCGCTCGCCCTCGGCGCCGACGCGGTCCTGGTCGGGAGGCCCGCCCTCTGGGGCCTCGCCGCGGGCGGCCGGGACGGCGTCGCCGCCGTCCTCGGGCTGCTGCGGAGCGAGCTCGAGCTGACCCTCGGGCTCTGCGGCTGCACCTCGCCCGCGGACCTGACCCGCGCCCACGTGCGAAGGGCGCCAGTCACGTCCGTATATTCGGTCTGAGTGACCGGTTCTCGTTCCTCATAGATGGCCCAGCGGATCCCCAGAGACGAATCGCTGAGCCGCGTCCACGGCGTCGGGGCGCTGTTCTCGGCCGCCTACGGCAACGTCGGCTCCTCGATCTACTACGCGCTCGGCGTCACCGCCGCCTTCGCCCTCGGCCTCACCCCGGTCGCCTTCGTCATCTCCGGCCTGATCTTCGCCGCCACCGCCGCCACCTACGCGGAGGCGACGGTGATGTTCCCGGAGGCCGGCGGCTCCTCCAGCTTCGCCCGCCACGCCTTCAACGAGCTGGTCAGCTTCGTCGCCGCCTGGGGGCAGATGCTCAACTACACGATCACGGTCGCGATCTCGGCCTTCTTCGTGCCCCATTACCTGGCCGTCTTCTGGCCCTGGCTGGGGGACGGGCCGGGAGACATCATCGGCGGCGCGGCGCTGATCGCCGCCCTCGCCCTGATCAACATCCGCGGCACCGAGGAGTCGGCGAAACTGAACCTCGTCCTCGCCGTCGCCGACCTCGCCACCCAGGTGATCCTGGTCGGGATCGGCATCGTCCTCGTCCTCAGCCCCGACATCCTCGTCAACAACGTCCACCTCGGGGTGGCGCCGACCTGGAGCGACTTCCTGCTCGGGATCGCGGTCGGGATGATCGCCTACACCGGGATCGAGACGATCTCCAACATGGCCGAGGAGGCCAAGAACGCGGCCCGGACGATCCCCCGCAGCGTCGGCCTCACCGTCGTCGCCGTCCTCGGCCTCTACCTGCTGATCCCGATCGTCGCCCTCTCGGCGATGCCGGTCACCCAGGATGCCGCCGGCCACTACTCGACCGCGCTCGGCTCGACCTTCGCCGACGACCCGATCCTCGGCATCGTCGAGAACCTCGGCCTCACCCACCTGCCGACCGAAATCCTCCGCTACTACGTCGGCGTCCTCGCGGCGGTGATCCTGCTGATCGCCACCAACGCCGGCCTGATCGGCGTCTCCCGCCTCACCTACTCGATGGGCCAGCACCGCCAGCTGCCCGAGGGCCTGCGCCAGGTCCACCCGAAGTACCGCACCCCCTACATCGCGATCCTGATCTTCTCCGTCGTCGCGATCATCACCCTGCTGCCGGGCCAGACCGACTTCCTGGCGACGATGTACTCGTTCGGGGCGATGCTCTCGTTCACGATCGCCCACGTCGCGGTGATCCAGCTGCGCCGCGTCAAAGCCGAGGCCGAGCGGCCCTGGAAGCCGCCGGCGAACTTCCGCGCCTTCGGGGTCGAGGTGCCGCTCAGCGCCGTCCTCGGCGGCCTCGGCACCTTCATCGCCTGGCTGGTGGTGATGGCGCTGAACCCGCGCACGCTCGTCGTCGGCCTCGGCTGGATGGCGCTGGGGATCGCCGTCTACGTCCTCTACCGCCGCAACCAGGGCCTGCCGCTGACCGAGACCGTGAAGGTGGTGCTGCCGGAGCCGCTCGGGGTCGAGGAGGTCGAGTACCGGAGCATCCTCGTCGCCTTCGAGGACGAGGAGTCCTTCTCGCCGGAGATGGTGGCGACCGCGGTCAAGCTCGCCTCCAAGCGCCGCCGCGGCATCCACGTCCACTCGATGATGACGGTGCCCACCAACCTGCCGCTGAACGCCGAGATGGCCGAGCGGGAAGCCGACGCGCAGCGCAAGATCGAGGAGGCGAAGCTGATCGGCGGCCAGCGGGTGACCGGCCACGTCGCCCGGGTGCGGCCGGGGCAGGCGGGCTACTCGGTCGCCGGCGAGGCGGCGGAGATCAAGGCGGGGGCGATCGTCGTCGGCCTCCGCTACCGCAACGGCGTGCCGCTCTACGACAAGACCCTGCAGACGATCCTCGGCGAGCGGCCCTGCCGGGTGATCGTCGTCTCCGACCCGACCGACAAGCCGCCGGCGGTCCCCGGCGCGGCCCTGGCCGAGGCGGCGCGATGAGCAGCGACCGCGTCTACCGCGGCGCCGTCCGCGCCTTCTCCCTCGCCTTCCTCGCGATCGGGCTCCTCGTCCTCGTCGTCACCCTCGTCAACGGCGGCGGCCCCGCCTCGGTCGGCTTCCTGCTCGGGATCGCCTTCGTCCTCGTCGGCGCCGGCCGGCTCTGGCTCGGCGCGAGGGCGGAGCGATGAGCACGCCGGAGGGAAGCGGCGGGGACGGAAGGGGGCCGCGCCCGCAGGAACCGCCCTCGGAGGAACGCATCCTCATGCGCGGCCTCGGCGTGCCGGCGCTTTTCGCCGCCGCCTACTCGGCGGTCGGCTTCTCGATCTACTTCTCGCTCGGCGTCGTCGCCGACCGCGGCCTCGGGCTGACGCCGCTGATCTTCCTCGCCGCCGGCCTGCTCTTCGGGCTGACGACGCTGACCTACGTCGAGGGCGGGGCGATGTTCCGCGAGCGCGGCGGCTCCTCGACCTTCGCCCGCCACGCCTTCAACGAGCTGATCGCCTTCGTCGCCGGCTGGGCGATCCTGATCGACTACCTGATCGTCATCGCCCTGGCGGCGCTCTCGGTGCCGCACTACCTGGAGCCGACTGACCGGGGACTTCGCCAAGCCCGGCTGGGAGATCGGGATCGCGACGGCGGTGATCGTCCTCGTCTGCGTCCTCAACATCCTCAACGTCACCGGCCGCGAGCGCCAGCGCTCCCTCACCCTGCTCGCCCTCGCCGACCTCGGCCTGCAGCTGGCGGTGATCGTTGTCGGCCTGCTGGTGGTGATGCACCCCGACCGGCTCACGGCCGAGCTCGATCTCTTCACCGATCCCAGCTTCAAGGACATCGTCTACGCGGCGGTGGTGGCGATGCTGGCCTACGCGGGAATCGAGGCCGCCTCCGACCTCGCCCCGGAGATCGACGTCAGCCGCGAGGACCTGAAGCGGGTCGCCGGCGTCGGCGCGCTCGGGGTGCCCCTGGTCTACGCCGGGATGGCGGCGATCGCGCTGATGGCGGTGCCGGTGGTCGCCGGCCCCGACGGTCCGCAGACGGCGCTGGGCGGCGAGTTCGTCGAGGAGCCGGTGCTCGGCGTCGTCTCCGCCTTCGAACCCGCCTGGGTGGCGACGACGATGGAATGGCTGGTCGCCGTGGTCGCTACCCCGGTCCTGATCTGGGCCGCCAGCACCTCGATGCTCGGCGTCTCCCGCCACATCTACACGCTGGCGATCAACCGCCAGATCCCCAGCTGGCTCGGGCAGCTGCACCGCCGCACGGCGACGCCGTACGTGGCGATCGTCCTCAGCGGCCTGATCGCGATCGGCCTCGTCATCCCCACCAACGTCAAGCTGCTGGCCGGGATCTACGCCTTCGGCGCCACCCTGGCGATCACGATCGCCCACCTCTCGATCATCCGCCTGCGGGTCAGCCAGCCGGAGAAACGGCGCCCGTTCAGGATCCCGATGGGGTTCGCCTGGGGCCACGCGGAGGTGCCGCTGCCGGCGCTCTTCGCGGCGCTGGTCAGCGCCCTGGCCTTCGTCAGCGTCCTCGCCTACCACTCGACCGCGCGCTGGGTCGGGCTCGGCTGGATGGTCTTCGGCCTCACCTTCTACGTCGTCTACCGCAAGGTCTTCGAGGGGACGACGCTGACCAAGCGCGTCACCGTCACCGAGCAGGCGCTGACCAAGCAGGTCCCGGAGATCGAATTCACCAACATCCTCGTGCCGGTCTTCGGGACCAGGTTCGACGACGACATCGTCGCCACCGCGGGGCGCCTGGCGGCGGCCGACGGCCGCACCCCGAAGGGCGGGCACGACGCGCGCATGGACGTCGTCTACGTGATCGAGGTGCCGCTGACGCTGCCGCTCGACGCGCAGCTGCCGAAGGAGAAGGAGGAGGCGGCGCGGCGGGCGCTGGCGCGGGCTCGCGAGGTGGGCGAGGAGTACGAGGACGTCGAGGTGACGACCGACGTGATCCGCGCCCGCAAGGTCGGCGCCGGCATCCTCGAGGCGGCCCGGCGCAGCAACGCCGAAGCGATCGTGATCGGCGGCGAGCCGCCGACCAAGATCCGCGGCGGCGGGGTTCTCGGCGGCATCGGCGCGGCGAAGCCCGACGAGATCGGGGCGGCGACCGAGTACGTGCTGAAGAAAGCGCCCTGCCGGGTTTTGCTCACGGCTCCGCCGGAACCCGGGTAGCGCCTAGTATCCGGCCCATGTTCGTTCTGATCGTGGGATGCGGCCGGGTCGGCTCCTCGGTGGCAAGGGCGATGCTCCGCGAGGGGCATCAGGTCTCCTGCCTCGACGAGGACCCCGAGTCGCACGCCCGCCTCGAGGTCGGCCTGGAGAAAAGCTGGGAGGACCTCGGCGGCCAGTTCACGGTCGGAGCCGGGCTCGAGACCGAGGCCCTGGAGGCCGCCGGGATCGGCCAGGCCGACGTCTTCATCGCCTCCACCGACGGCGACAACACGAACATCGTCATCTCCCAGATCGCCCAGCGCCAGTACGAGGTGCCGACCGTGATCGCCCGCGTGCTCGACCCGCTGCGGGCCGAGTGGTACCAGCGCCAGGGCCTCAACACCGTCTGCCCGACCCGGGTCGCGATCGACCTGCTCGAGGCCGAGGTGCGCAGCGCCGCCGAGCGCGGCGCCTCCCCCGACGACGCGCCGGCGGCGGCGTAGGGGACGGGGGAGCAGGCATGTACATCATCGTCGTCGGCGCCGGCAAGGTCGGCTGGAACCTGGCTCGCGAGCTGCTCGACAAGGGCCACGAGGTGACCCTGATCGAGAGCGACCGCCGCCGCTACCTGACCGTCGAGCAGGAGCTCGAGCACAACGTCTCCTACGGCGACGCCTCCGAGCTCTGGGTGCTGGAGCGGGCGGGGATCCAGCGCGCCGACATGGTGATCGCGGTCACCGGCGACGACGAGGACAACATGCTGATCTGCCAGGTGGCGAAGGAGAAGTACCTGGTCGACCAGATCATCGCCCGCGTCAACAACCCGCGGAACCGGCGCCACTTCGATCTTCTGGGGATCAAACCCTCGGTCTCGGCGACCGACCTGATCCTGCGCCTGCTCGAGCACGAGGTGCCCGAGTACGGGCTCGTCCACCTGCTCGACCTGCAGGAGGAGCAGCTGGAGATCATCGAGATGCTGCTCGGCAAGGACTCGGGCGTGACCGGCCGCCGGGTCGGCGACCTGCAGATGCCCGAAGGGAGCCTGCTGATCTCGGTCCTGCGCGAAGGCAAGGGCTTCGTCCCCAACGCCGACACCGTCCTCCAGGAAGGCGATGAGATCCTCGCCGTGCTCGACCCGGGCAAGGAGGAGGACCTGAAGACGCTCTTCGGGCCCGAAGGCAACGGGTCGAACGGGTCGAACGGGGCCGGCGGCGAGTAAGAACGGCGCGGGATCGGACGCTAACGGGGTAGCAATGGCCGATCGTAAAGTCGATTTCCTGCTGGTCGGGGGAGGCATGGCCTCCGCCCACTGCGCCGCCGAGCTGCGCCGGCGCGGCTCCGAGGGCTCGATCCTCCTGGTCGGGCGCGAGCCGGAGCCTCCGTACGAACGACCGCCGATCTCGAAGGAGTACCTGCGCGGCGACGCCGGCCGCGAGGACGCCCACGTCAACGGCGGCCGCTCCTGGTACGAGGAGAACGAGGTCGAGCTGCTGACCGGGAGGAACGTGATGGGCCTCGATCTCGAGGCGCGGACGGCGAAGATCCAGGGCGGGGAGGAGGTCGCCTTCGACAAGGCGCTGCTGGGGACCGGGGCGATGGTCAACATCCTCCGGGTCGAGGGGGCCGAGAACGAGGGCATCCACTACCTGCGCGCCTTCGGCAACGCAGATGCGATTCGCGCGGACGCTGAGAGCGCCGAGCACGTGGTCTTGATCGGCGGCAGCTACATCGGCTGCGAGGTCGCCGCCTCGCTGACCGCGCGGGGGACGAAGTGCACGATCATCGCGATGGAGGACGTTGCCCTCTCGCGCACCTTCGGCGAGGACGCCGGGCGCTGGTTCCAGGAGCGGCTCGAATCCCACGGGGTGACCTTCCACGGCGGCGAGACCTTGAGCGCCTTCGAGGGCGACGGCCGGGTCAAGGCGGTGGTCTGCGAGAGCGGGCTCAGCGTCGAGTGCGACGCGGTCGTCGTCGGCGCCGGGGTACGGCCGGACGCGATGCTCGCCCAGCGGGCCGGGATCGAGGTCGGCGACGGCGGCATCGTCTGCGACTCCAAGCTCGAGACCTCGGCGCCGGGGATCTATGCTGCCGGCGACTGCTGCTCGTACGAGAGCGTCGTCCACGGCCGTCGCATCCACGTCGAGCACTGGGACGTGGCGATGCAGCAGGGCCAGCACGCGGCCGGCAACATGCTCGGCGGCGACGACGATTACGAGGTCGTGCCCTACTTCTTCAGCGACCTCGCCGATTGGGCCGGCCTCGAGTACGTCGGGCCGGCGTATGAGTGGGATCGCGAGGTCTGGCGCGGCGACCGCGACAGCGGCGAGTTCTCGGTCTGGTACCTGCGGGGCGACCGCGTCGCCGGCTGCCTCAGCGTCGAAAGGCCGGAAGAACTCTCGCAAGCCCGGCAGATGATCGCCGAGGGAGCTCCCTTCTCCTGAGTCCCTTATCCTGAGGGGACCGTTGCGGCCTGGTGTAATGGCAGCACGCCTCGCTCTGGACGAGGTAGTCGGGGTTCGAGTCCCTGGGCCGCAGCTTCCCCTGCAAAGGCGTCGAATCCCTTTGCTAGCTTCGCCCCATGCTGATCCCCGGCAAGAAGACCATCCTCCTCGCGCTCACGGCGCTCGTCGTGCTGCTGATCGCCGGCTGCGGCGGTGGTGGCGGCGACACCGAAACGACGACGACGCCGACCGTCGAAGAACCGGCGGCGCTGACGAAGGACGAACTGATCGAGCAGGGGGACGGGGTCTGCGCCGAGGTCAACGCCGCCGTCGGTGCCCTCAGCTCCTCGGAAACCGAAAGCTCGACCGGCGAAGACAGCGAAAAGGTCGCCAACCTCTACATCGGGATGGTCGAACGGCTGCAGGACCTCGGCGCGCCTGAAGGCGAAGACGCCGAATACGCCAAATTCGAAGCAGCGACCGGCGAACTCGGCCAGGTCGAGGCCGACCTGAAACTCGCGGCCGAACGCGAAGACGAGGCGGCCCTGGAAGAAAAAGGCCAAGAAGCAGCCGCGGCGCTGGAAGAGTTCCAGACCCAGGCGGCGGCCTTCGGCTTCGAAGAGTGCGGCGAAGAACCGGGCCTGCCGACTCCGGCGGGCGGTGAAACGCCGGGCGGCGAAGAACTCGAAGGCGGCGAAGATGAAGGCGGGGTCGAAGTAGAACCCGAATTCGAAGAACCCGCCCCCGAAGAAGAAATCGTCCCCGAAGAAGAAGCGGCCCCCGAAACCGGTGGCGCCGGCGGCAGCCCCGAAGCACCGGAACCGGCCCCCGAAACGGGCGGCGAATCCGGCGGCGTCGGCCCCGGCTGATCCCCTCTCCGAGCTTGGGGGGGCTATGACCCCCCGAACTTCGTAAGCGTTGCGGTAGGGAGGGTGTCGGTAGGGGTCTCCTGGGCGCAGCTCGGCGGGTCGGCGTTCTTTTGCTGGCGCCCAGTCGTTACCGGCCCGCCTCATGCTGAGTGCCCAGGAGACCCCTACCGACACCCTCCTGCGAGCGAGCTCCGGCAGCTCCGGTTTCACCGAGTCCGCGAAAACGGCTCCTGAGGGACCGTTTTCGCGGACTCGCGAGCGGGTGCGTCTGCCGAGACCTGTCAGTAGAGGGATCGGTAGGGGGTCCCCGGGTACTTGGCATGGAGCCGAGCCGAAAGCTCTTGTGGCGTCAGCCAATCCCCGTATCACTCGGCGGAGGTGCTCCCGGGGACCCCCTACCGATCCCTCCTATACCTACGCCGCTGAACTCTCAGACCAGGCGCCGTAGAGCTTCGCGTAGGGGCCGTTAGCCGCGATCAGCTCGTCGTGCGTCCCCTGCTCGGCGATCTTGCCGTGCTCGAGGACGACGATCTTGCCTGCTCGGCGGATCGTCGAGAGGCGGTGGGCGATGACGATCGCGGTGCGGCCGTGGAGGAGGCGCTCGAGGCCTCGCTCGATGGTTTTCTCCGTGCGGACGTCGACGTTGGAAGTGGCCTCGTCGAGGATGAGGATGCGGGGCTCGGCGAGGAGGGCGCGGGCGAAGGCGACGAGCTGGCGCTGGCCGGCCGAGAGCTGGATGCCGCGCTCGCCGACTTCGGTGTCGAGCCCGTCGGGCAGGCCGGCGACGAAGTCGGTGGCGCCGACGGCGGCGATCGCCGCCTCGATCTCTTCGGTGCTCGCCTCGGGCCGCCCAAAGGCGACGTTCTCGCGGACGCTGCCGGAGAAGAGGAAGCCCTCCTGAGGGACGATCCCGAGCTGGCGCCGCAGGGCCCGCTGCTGAACGCCGCGGAGGTCGTGGCCGTCGACCCTGACCGTCCCTTTCTGCGGGTCGTAGAAGCGCGCCACCAGCTTGGCGAAGGTGGACTTCCCGGCTCCGGTGGCGCCGACCAGGGCCAGGGTCTGCCCCGGCGGCACGTGGAGGTCGACGTCGCGGAGGGCCCAGAGGTCGTCCTCGGGCGCGGCGCCGTCCTCAGCCGTGGTCTGCTCCGCGTAGGAGAACCAGACGCCCTCCAGCTCGATCTCGCCGCGCAGCGTCCCCGGGTCGATCGCGCCCGGAGCGTCGACCATGTCGGGTGGCGTGTCGAGCAGGTCGAAGATCTTGTCCAGCGCCGCCATCCCCTGCTGGTAGGTCGTGTAGAGCTGGGAGAGTTCCTGGATCGGTTCGAAGAAGCGGGCCAGGTAGCCGACGAAGGCGACGACGACGCCGACTTCGAGCGCTCCGTTGATCGCCTGGCTGCCGCCGTAGAGCAGGATCACCGCGGTCCCCACCGCCGCCAGCAGTTCCACCGCCGGGAAGTAGGAGGCGTTCAGGTAGACGGTCTTCATGTTGACGTCGCGGTTCTGTTCGTTCAGGGCGGTCATAGCCGCCACGTGACGCGGCTCCTGGCCGAAGCTGCGCACCACCCGTACGCCGCTGAGCGTCTCCTGCAGGTAGGCGGTGACCGCGGCGATCCGCTCGCGGGTGGCGCGGTAGGTGCCCGCGGAGACGATCCGGAAGACGACGCTCGCCACCGCCAGCAGCGGGAAGGTGACGAAGGTGATCAGCGCAAGCTTGACGTCGAGGAAGAGCATGATCACGACGATCCCGACCAGGGTCAGGGTGCTGGAGAAGATCGTCACGAACCCGTTCGTCACCAGCTGGTTCAGCGCTTCGACGTCGTTGGTCATCCGCGAGATCAGCACCCCCGGGCTGCGGCGGGTGAAGAAGCCGATCGACATCGACTGCAGGTGGGTGAAGATGCGCTCGCGCAGGTCCTGCAGCGCCCGCGTCCCGATCCAGCCGACCAGGTAGGTCTCCCAGAAGGTGGCGACGGCGTAGAGGACGGTGGCGAAGACGAAGGCGGCGACGATCCAGTCGAGCGTGGAGAGGTCGCCGGCTTCGATGCCGCTGTCGATCGCCTTGCCGAGGAGGTAGGGAGGGGCGAGGGCGGCGCCGGTCTCCAGCAGCAGGGCGATGAACATCAGGATCACGCGCGGCCGGTAGGGCCGCAGCAGGCCGATCATCCAGCGCACCTTGCGCGCCCGCTGGTCCTCGCCGCGGATCAACCGCCAGAGGTCGGCGAAGAGGCGGCCGATGTTGCCGATCCTGCCGCCGCCGTTCACAGGCGCGCCACCTCCTCGCGC
Source organism: uncultured Actinomycetes bacterium (assembly GCA_963779815.1). GTDB lineage: Bacteria > Actinomycetota > Thermoleophilia > Solirubrobacterales > 70-9 > VAYN01. The sequence goes on from CAVZZR010000001.1 coordinate 1,718,398, forward strand.
TCCTCGAGGTCGCGCTGGAGGAAGACCGAGTCGGCGAGGCCGTGCTCGGCGATCTCTCGGTAGAAGCCGCAGCCCTCCATCAGCTCCGCGTGGGTGCCGCGGTCGACGATCGTGCCGGCGTCCATCACCACGATCTCGTCGGCGAGGGAGACGGTGGAGAGGCGGTGGGCGATGATGAAGGTCGTCCGCCCGGCCATCGCCTCGCGCAGGCCGGCTTTGATCGCCGCCTCGGTGGTCGCGTCGACCGAGGAGGTGGCGTCGTCGAGGATGAGGATGCGCGGGTCGGCGAGCAGTGCGCGGGCGATCGCGACCCGCTGGCGCTGGCCGCCGGAGAGGGTGAGGCCGCGCTCGCCGACCCGGGTCTCGTAGCCATCGGGCAACTCGCGGATGAAGGCGTCGGCCTGGGCGCGGCGGGCGGCCGCTTCGATCTCCTCGAGCGTGGCGTCCTGGTGCGCGTAGGCGATGTTCTCGGCGACCGAGGCGGTGAAGAGGAAGCTGTCGTCGGCGACGAAGGCGATCTGCGAGCGCAGCGAGCTCGACGTCGACCTCGCGGACGTCGACGCCGTCGACCAGCACCGTCCCCTCGCTCGGGTCATACAGCCGCGCGATCAGCGCCACCAGGCTCGTCTTTCCGGAGCCCGACGGCCCGACCAGCGCCACCGTCTTCCCGGCCTCGACGGCCAGGTCGACGCCGGTGAGCGACGGCGAGCCGCCGTTGTAGCGCAGCGTCACCCCGCGCAGCTCGACGGCACCGCCGCCGGCCGGCAGCGCCGGCGCACCCGGCGGGCTCTGGATCGCCGGTTCGCGGTCGAGGATTTCGAACATGCGGTTGCCGCTGGCGACGGCCCGCTGGGCCATCCCCAGCGCCATGCCGAGCGAGCGCATCGGCCCGGCGAGCATCGCGACGTACGTGTAGAAGGCGACGAAGGCGCCGAGGCTGAGGCTGCCGTCGATCACCTCGCGGCCGCCGACCAGCAGCACCAGCGCGATCCCGATCTGCGGCAAGAAACCGATCAGGGGCGAGAAAAACGCCTGGACGCGGGTCGTGTAGATGCTCTGGTCGAAGACCCGGGCGACGACCCGTTGGAAGCGGTGGAGCTGGTGTTCCTCGCGGGCGAAGGCCTTGACGATGCGGATTCCGGAGACGTTCTCCTCCGCCTCGGCGGTCAGTTCGCCGATCCGCTGCTGCACCTCCTGCTGGGCTGGGCGGGAGATCTGGCTGTATCTCGTCGCGGCGACGATCACGAACGGGGCCGGGACCAGCGCCACCAGCGCCAGCAGCGGATTGACGACGATCATCACGGCCGCCGCGAGGGTGATCGTCAGCAGGTTCTGGGTGATGAAGATCAGCCCGTAACCGAGGAAGAAGCGGATCGACTGCAGATCGACGGTCGCCCGCGACATCAGCTGCCCCGTCTGCTGCGAGTCGAAGAAGCCGAGGTCGAGCCGCTGCAGGTGGGCGTAGAACTGCTGGCGCAGGTCGAATTCGACTGCGAGCGAGACCTTGCCCGCAACCACCCGCCGCACCACCGTCAGCCCCAGCCGCAGGATCCCGGCTCCGACGATCGCCAGCGCCAGCGGCAGCAGGTCCGGCTGGTTCCCATCCCTGACCGCGTTGACCGCTTCGCCGATCAGCCACGGGATCAGCACCGTCATCCCCATCGCCGCCCAGGCGAAGACCAGCGACCCCCAGAGCTGCAGCCGGTAGGGGCGCAGGTACCCCATCAAACGGCGGTAGGTGCGCACCTACTCACTATACAAAGTGAAGTATTGAACTCCGGTGTCTATTCCAGCCGTGCGGCGGCCTTGGCGCTGGGGACCTTGCCGTCTTCGCACTTTTTCGCGTGGTGACCGGGCTTTTGGCAGGATCTGGAAGTTGGTGACGTCGTGGAACTGGGTCGCGGCGCCGCTGTTCTGGGCGAGGTTGACGATCAGGCGGTAGAAGCCGGGCGGCAGGCCCTGGTAGAAGATCTCCGGCCTGGTCGCCGGGGAGTAGCTGCCGGCCGAGCCGATCCGCTCGGCGAGGACGCCGTTGGGGCCGGCGTACTCGGCGTAGTCGAAGGAGGCGCCGACGAGGCGGCCTTTGCCGACTGGGCTGTTGATCGCGTCCTGCAGTTTCTTCGGGTCGACGCAGTCGGGAACGCGCTTGAGGCTGAAGCGCAGGTGGCCCTCGCCGAGCTGCGGTTCGGACCCCAGCTGCCGCGGCGCCAGCTCGAAGTTCTCGACCGCGACCTTGACGACGATCGCGTGGTTCTCCTGCCGGGCGCCGTTGCGGGGGGAGATGATTTCCACCGTCGGTTCGCCCGGCCTCGTTTTCCTCGGCCTTGGCCGGGTCCGGGCTCTGCTTGCCGCCGAAGATCAGCGCCAGGGCGACGCCGGCCGCGGCCAGGGCGACGGCCGCCAGGGTTGCAGTCCTCGTCCGCATCGGAGCGGGAAGACTACGCGGAAGCGGGCGGGCGCCTGCGCTCTCGCTAACCTGCCCCGTTCGCGATGCCGCCCGCCAGTGAACTTGCCTACCGCATCGGTGCCGCCGCCCGCCAGCCCGCCAACTGGGTGCAGTTGCTCAAGTTCGGCCTCGTCGGCGGCAGCGGCTACCTGATCAACCTCGCCGTCTTCGCCCTCCTGACGGGCAGCCTCGGCATGCACCACGTGCCGCCGCGATCGGCGCCTTCGCCGTCGCCGTCACCAACAACTTCCTCTGGAACCGCCACTGGACCTTCGGCCCCGGCGACGGACCCGCCCACTTCCAGGCGGCCCGCTTCTTCGCCATCAGCCTCGCCTCCCTAATCCTCAACATCGCAATCCTCCAGCTCCTGCTCTCCACCGGTGCTACCGGTGAGCTAACCGCCCAAGCCATCGCGGTAGCGGCAGCGATGCCGTTCAACTTCATCGGCAACCGTCTCTGGACCTTCGCCTGAGTCGAGCAGGGGGTTCGGGTGCCCCTCTCACAGAGGCTCAAGAAGTCACGACGGCGCCCACAAGTCCGCCCAGCTGCGCGACGGTCTCTGGGAGAGGGGCACCCGGACCCCCATGCCCCGCCGGAGCTTCCCGGCCTCGTTAGCCTTCTTTGAGAGATGACTAACAAGCCGAACTACGACCCGCAGGCGATCGAGGCCGCGCCGCCAGCAAGCCTGGGACCCGCGCGGGGACTTCGCCGCCCCGGAGCCCAAGGACGCCCAGGAGTGCATCTACGTGAAGCCCTCGAGCCCGTTCACCTCGGGCAACCTCCACATGGGCCACGTCCGCGATTACTCGATCGGCGACGCCTACGCCCGCTTCCGCCGCGGCCGCGGCGACGCCGTCCTCTTCGGATTCGGCTTCGACGCCTTCGGCCTGCCGGCCGAGCTGGCGGCGATCGAGCGTCAGGAGCCGCCGGCGGAGTGGGTCGCCCAGTGCGGCGAGCGGATGCTCGGCCAGATGAAGCGCCTCGGCTTCTCCTTCGACTACGACCGCGTCTTCTACAGCTCGGACGAGGGCCAGTACCGCTGGTCGCAATGGCTGTTCCTCACCCTGCTCGAGCGCGACCTGATCTACCGCGCCGACACCACCGTCGACTGGTGCGACACCTGCCAGACCACGCTCGCCTCGATCCAGGTCGAGGACGGCCGCTGCTGGCGCTGCCACAACGAGGTGCGGCTGATCCGGCGCCCGACCTGGTTCCTGCGCATCACCCCCTACCTGGAGGAGAACGACCGCAACATCGAGCGAGCTTGTCGAGGGCGGCAGGTGGGACGAGCTCTCGCTCGCGACCCAGCGCTACATCCTCGGCCGCTCCGACGGGGTCGAGCTCGAGCTGGGGGAGGGAGAGCGGCACTCTCACCGTCTTCACGCCGCACCGCAAGCGCGCCGGCCTACGCCCGTTTCGTGCTGCTCTCGCCGCGCCACCCGGCGATCGACGCCTGGGTGACCGAGCGCCTCAGCGCGAGCCGAGCTGGAGCAGATGCGCTCGGGCGGCTGGGAGCGCAGCGCCCGCGACGCCCGTTCGGTGCCGCTGGTCGACAGCGGCTCCTCGATCGCCGGCCCGGGCGGCGAGCGAGCTGCCGGTGCGTCGTCTCGCCGCTGGTCGACGCCCGCTTCGGGCCGACCGCGGCGCTCGGCATCCCTGCCGTCGACGAGGCCGACCGCGACCTCGCCGAGCGACTCGACCGGGTCGAGGTGCCGGACGCGCCCGACGACGGACGAGGCCGCCCGCGCCGGCGCCCGTCGACGCTGCCCGCGAGGCCACCCGCTACCGCGCCAACGACTTCTCGATCTCGCGCCAGCGCGCCTGGGGCGACGCCGATCCCGATCGTCCTCTGCGAGCAGTGCGGCCCGGTGCCGGTGCCCGAGGAGGACCTGCCGGTGGTCGCTGCCCCGCGACCTGCAGCCGACCGGCGAGGGCAACCCGCTGGCCGAGCGCCCCGACTTCGTCGACGTCGAGTGCCCGCAAGTGCGGCGGCGCCGCCAAGCGCGAGACCGACACCCTCGACTGCCACTTCGACGCCCTCTGGCTCTGGGTCCCGGCCGCGGTCCCGCCCGCCGACCGCGACGAGCAGATGTTCACCCACCCCGACCTGCAGAAGTGGCTGCCCTCCGAGCGGCTGGTCGCCGGCAACGACAGCGGCGGCTTCGTCTTCGACCAGCGCGATCGTCACCAAGGCGCTGCGCGACATCGGCCCCTTCGCGTTCATGGCGGAGGGCGAGCCCTTCGCCGGCTGCCTCTTCCACGAGATGGTGATCGCCGACGGCCGCAAGATGAGCAAGCACCTGGGCAACGTCGTCAACCCCGACGAGCTGGTCGCCGAGCACGGCGCCGACACCGTGCGGCTGGCGGTTCTTTACGCGGCCGGCCCGGCGAAGACGCTGAACTGGAGCGACGGCGCGGTCCGCTTCGCCAGCCGCTTCCTCCGCGGCCTCTGGACGTACACGCACGAGCGCGCCGCCGGCGCTCGAGGGCCTCGCGCACGACCCCGAGGCCGCCGCCGACACCGAGCACATGCGCGACCGCCTGCGCAAATGGTGCGAGAACGGGCTGGCGCGGATCACCGAGGACACCGCGGCGCTGCAGATGCACAAGTCGATCCGCAACATGACCCGCCTCTTCGAGCGGATCCAGGACTTCGAGAAGCGCGTGGTCAAGCGCCGCGGGCAGCTCGACCGCGCCGACGCCGAGGCCCAGCTCGCGGCGCTCGTCCTGCTCGCGCGGACGCTGGTGCCGTTCGCGCCCCACGCCGCCGAGGAGCTGCTGGTCGCGGCGGGCGTGGAGGACGGCGCCGAGGCCCTCGGCGGCCTGGCCCGAGAGCGCCGAGATCCCGGTCTCAGCCGAGGCTACGCCTACGTCCTAAACAAAACTTAGGTCCATTGAAGCAAAAGGACTTGATTGTTCACGCCGGCGTCTGTTATGAATGCACCTGCCGGGCGATCAACCGGTGAAGGGGGCGGGGCTCTCGGATCTGGGAAACCGCCTTGGGGTGGCAAAGGAGGACCAATCCTGAGCCAGGATCAATCGTCATGACGGATCCTGGTCACGTCGGCTCGGCCGGCGTCGCCCCGCCTCCCTTCACTTTCTTCTCAGGGGTACCGGGGCAGCGCAAGCAAGCCCCGTGCCTGAAAGCGGTCAGCCTTTCGGCGGCTTCTTGACCTCGAAGCGCTTCGCTTTCGGCGACCAGGAGATGCCGGCGCAGAGCTCGCCCGGCGTGCGTCTTCGAGGGCGCCGGCGAGCTTGACGATCGTCGCCAGGCGCGGCTCGCGGCCGGCGCGCTCCAGCAGCGAGACCTCGGTGCGGTGCAGATCGCACGGTAGCCCAGCTCTTCCTGGGAGATCCCGGCCTCGGTGCGGGCCGGCGGAGGTTGGTCGCGAAGCGCTCCTGGGGGGTCATCGACGGCGATCCTCTTCAACTGCTGACAGAAGCTCTACAGACAGGACGCCTCATGGCCGCTTGCGCGCGCTGTCGGTTCCGCTACCTTCCTGGAGGTGAAGCGGCGTAACGCAGGCGTGCGCATTTGCGCAGGAAGCGTTGAGCAGTGGCAGCGCGTGTGTTATACCCGTGCGACCGGAGACCGGACGAGCGCCGAGGGATCGGCGGCAAAGGAGGAGTCATGAGTGACGCGGTAGATCCGCATCGCACCGAGCCCTACGGGCTCCGGACCCGTTCCTGCGCCACCGAACTCATCTGCCGGGACTGCGGCTACCGGACGCCGCTCCTGGACAAGGCCTTCAAGTGCCCCGCCTGCGGCGAAGGGCTCGACATCGACTACGACTACGAGCTCGCCAAGGAGCGGATCGCCGAGCGCCGGCTTGACGGAGCGGCCCTGGAACATCTGGCGCTTCGAGGAGCTGCTGCCGATCCTCAACCGCCGCGCCCAGGAGCGGGTCGGCCAGTTCGCCGGCAAAACGCCGCTGATCCACGCCGAGCGGCTCGGCGCCGAGCTCGGCCTCAGCAACCTCTACCTCAAGGACGACTCGACCAACCGCCCGTCCCTCTCCTACAAGGACCGGGTGGTCGGGATGGCGATCGCCCGCCTGCTCGAGCTCGGCAAGGACGAGGTCGGCTGCGTCTCGACCGGCAACGTCGGCACCGCCGTCGCGGCGCTGGCGGCCCAGGCCGGCGCCACGCCCCTACATCTTCTACCCGGGCAACATGGAGAAGGGGAAGGCGAAGGCCTGCCGGGCGATCGGCGCGCAGGTGATCCAGCTCGACGCCAACTACGACGAGGCCAACCGCGCCTGCCGCGAGCTGTCGCTGGCGACCGGGATCGAGTTCGCCAACATCACCCTGCGGCCGTTCTACGCCGAGGGCGCGAAGACGATGGCCTTCGAGGTGGTCGAGGAGATGGGCTGGCAGCCGCCGGACCATTTCGTCATCCCGGCCGCCGGCGGCACCCTCTCCTCGCGCGTCCACAAGGGGCTGGTCGAGCTGGAGACGGTCGGGCTGGCCGAGACCGCCGGCTCGAAGATCAACATCGCCCAGGCGAGCGGCTGCTCGCCGATCGCGACCGCGATCTCCGCCGGCGGCGGCGAAGATCGAGGCGCAGACGCCGGAGACGGCCGCGCACTCGATCGCGATCGGGGCGCCCGGGCGACGGCGCCCTCGTCGTCGACGCGGTGCGCACGCCGCGGCGGCGCCGGCGCCGACGGCTTCCGACGAGGAGATCTTCGAGCGCGATCGACCTGCTCGGCGCAACCGAGGGCATCCTCACCGAGCCCGCCGGGGGCACGACGATCGCCTGCACCGCGCGGCTCGCCCAGGAAGGGAAGATCGCTGCCGACGAGACCGTGGTCGCGATGATCAGCGGCAACGGGCTGAAGACGCTCCACGAGCACCCGGAGAAGACCTGGCCGGAAATGGTTCCCTGCGAGGTCGGCGCGATGGAGGAGATGCTCGACGACTTCCGCCAAGCAGCAGCGGCGGCCGCGCTGCGCTGAGCGAAAGGGGTGGGTGACCGGCGCGACTCCCGGCGCGCAGCCGGTCGCCCTGCCCCGCCGCGCCGTCCTCGCACGATGAATAGCCTGTCCGGCCGGTGAGCCGGCCACCCGACATCGAGGGCGTCACCCACCACCGGGTCGAGGCCCGCGGGGTCGAGCTTCCACTTCGCCGAAGCGGGTGGCGGCGAGGACGTCGTCCTCTGCCTCCACGGCTGGCCCCAGCACTGGTACGAGTGGCGGCACCTGATGCCGGCGCTCGCCGATCGCCACCGGGTGATCGCGCTCGACCTCCGCGGCTTCGGCTGGTAGCGACGCGCCCGCCGAGGGCTACGAGAAGGAGGAGCTGGCCGACGACGTCCTCGCCGTCCTCGACGCGCTCGGGATCGAGCGGGTGAAGCTGGTCGGCCACGACTGGGGCGGCTGGATCGGCTTCCTGCTCTGCCTGCGCGAGCCGCAGCGCTTCGAGCGCTTCTTCGGCCTCAACATCGTCCCGCCGTGGGTCCGCACGCGGGCTGATGGTCGCCGCACGCTGTGGCGCTTCTGGTACCAGTGGCTGTCGCTGGCCCCGGTCCTCGGCTACCGGCTCCACCGCGGCGGACAGTTCATGCCGCAAAGTCCTCGTCGGCGGCTCGACGGCGAAAGAGGTCTGGGACGAGGGGAGCTGGCGATCTTCGCCGACAACTTCGCCGAGCCGGCGCGCGCGAAGGCGGCGCGTGCAGATGTACCGGATCTTCAACTGGCGCGAGGCCCCGGAGATGGCCGAGGCCGTTACGCCCACGCTCGTCTCGACGGTGCCGACCCTGATGGTCTTCGGCAAGACGACTTCGCCCTGCCGCCCGACGATGCTGGCCGGCTACCAGCGCCACGCGCCCGAGATGCAGGTCGAGCTGGTTCCCGGCTGCGGGCACTTCATCGCCGACGAGCTGCCGGACCTGGTTGCCGAGCGGGCGCGGGAGTTCCTGGCATAGGGGATTGGTAGGAGGGGGTGTGGGTACCCCTTCTGGACGCAGCTCGGCGGGAGGGCGTTCTGCGGCTGGCGCCCGAAAGTCGCCGGCCCGCCTCGTGCTAAGTGTCCAGAAGGGGTACCCACACCCCCTCTCCAACACGCCTTTCGAGACGCCAGGATCGCGAGTCCGCGAAAACCATCCTCGGGGGAGGTTTTCTGCGGTCTCGGTGAATCAGCGAGCTATCTGAGCGCGACCGCTCCCTAACAACTAGGCCCTGATCCGGGCCTCCTCGAGGTCGAGGTCGTGCTCGATCATGGCGCAGGGTCTGGTGGCGCAGGCGACCGGCGCTGCGCAGCGCCAGCAGTTCCTCTCGCTCGACCCCGATCAGCTCGCGCCGCAGCACGCCGTAGTCGGCGATCTGCTGCTCGCGGGCGGCCGCCTCGGGGTCCTCGCCGCCGAGCACCGCCTGGCACATGCGGAAGCGGGCCGCGGTAGAGGTCGCGCAGGCGCTTCAGCTGGGACTCTGAGGCGCGCTCCTCGCGCTCCATCTCGTCGAGCCGGTCGAGCGCCGACTGCGCCGCCTCCATCCGCGCCACCGCCTCTTCGTCGCGTCCAGCGGCGCGGCTGCTCGAGCGTCGAGGGCGCGGACGATGAAGGGCAGCGAGAGGCCCTGGCCGACGAGCGTGACGAGGATCAGGGCGAAGGTGAGGAAGATGATCTGCGGCCGGCCGTCGACGCTGAGCGGCACCGCCAGCGCCGCCGCCAGGGAGACGGCGCCGCGCATCCCGCTCCAGCCGACGGCGAAGCGCTCGCCGAGGGTGTCGCCGGCGTCGCCCCCATGGCGAAGACGAAGGCGAGACGGACGGCGATCGAGGCGGCGGCGATCGCCGCCGCCGGCAGCAGCAGCTCGCCGATCCCCGAGGAGCTGGCTTCGAGCGTGTCGACGATGTCGCGGCAGCTGCAGGCCGAGGAGGACGAAGAGGGTGATCTCGAGCCCGAAGACGAGGACGCTGCCAGAAGGCGACCGCGTTGAGGCGGATGTCGGCGTCGAGCGAGAAGCGGCGAGCGGTAGCCGGCGTAGACGCCGGCGACGACGGCGGCGAGGATGCCGGAGACGCGCAGCTCCTCGGCGCCGATGTAGGCGGCGTAGGCGGTGAGGACGGTGAGCATGATCGTCAGCGCCGTTGTCGGTCTGAGGCGGCGGATGACGAGGTCGGAGAGGACGCCGACGACGAGGCCGACGGCGATGCCGCCGGCGGAGATGCCGACGAACTCGAGGGCGGCGCCGCCGAAGCTGAAGGCGCCGCCGGTCGCGACCCCGACGGCGATCCGGTAGAGGACCAGCGCGGTGCCGTCGTTGATCATCGACTCGCCTTCGACCAGCAGCCGCACCCGCTCGGGCGCGCCGAGGCGGCGGAAGATCGAGGTCGCGGCGACCGCGTCGGTGGGGGCGAGGACGGCGCCGAGCACCGCGGCCTCGGCCCAGCTCAGCTCCGGCACGAGGGCGTGGGCGACGAGGGCGATGACGGCCGCGGTGAGGAAGACGAGGCCGACCGCGAGCAGCGCCAGCGGCCGCATCACCGCCCGCAGCTCGAGCGGCGAGGTGCGCCAGCCGGCGGCGTAGACCAGCGGCGGCAGGAAGATGAGGAAGACGATGTCCGGGCTCGAGTTCGACGTCGGGCAGGCCGGGGACGAGGGCGATCGCGAGGCCGCCGAGGACGAGGACGATCGGCGCCGGGATCTTGCCGAGGTCGGCGAGGCGGACCAGCAGGGTCGCCGCGAGGAGCAGGACGAGGATCGACTCGACGTCGTGCACGCGCACATAACATCGGGCGCCGTGGACGAACTGCTCTCACCCCCGCTCGAGGACGTCGACCACATCCGCGGCGAGCGCGGGGCGCCGCTGCGAGCTGGTCATGTTCGGCGACTTCCAGTGCCCCTTCTGCCTCGGCGCCCAGTCGATCCTGCGCCGGGTCCGCGAGCGCCTCGGCGACGCGGCTCCTCTTCGCCTTCCGCCACCTGCCGATCCCCGAGCGCCACCCGCTGGCGCCGCTCGCCGCCGAGGCCAGCGAGGCGGCGGCGGCGCAGGGCCGCTTCTGGGAGTACCACGACGCCCTCTTCGCGAACCAGCCGCGGCTCTCGCGCGAGACGATGGTCGAGCTGGCGGGCGGAGCTCGGGCTCGACGCCGAGCGGTTCGCCGCCGAGCTCGACTCCGGCGCCCACCGCGAGCGGATCGCCCGCGACGTCGCCTCGGCCGAGGCCAGCGGCGCCACCGGCACGCCGACCTTCTTCGTCAACGGCAAGCGCCTCTACGGCGCCTACGACGCCGGCTCGCTGGTCGAGGCGCTGGAAGGCGGATAGAGGTCGGCGTTGAGGGCCCTGGTCCAGCGGGTCAGCCAGGCCGCCGTCGACGTCGAGGGCGACCGGGTCGCGCAGATCGGGCCGGGGATGCTGGTCCTGCTCGGGGTCGGGGTCGGGGACACCGAGGAGGAGGCCGACCGGCTTGCCGACAAGGTGCGGAGCGCTGCGGATCTTCGACGACGCCGAGGGGAGGATGAACGAGCCGCTCGGCGAGCGCGAGGTTCTCTGCGTCAGCCAGTTCACGCTCTACGGCGACGCCCGGCGCGGCAACCGGCCCAGCTACGTCGGCGCCGCCCGGCCCGAGGTCGCCGAGCCGCTCTACGACCGCTTCTGCGAGCGGCTGGGGGCGAAGAAGGGCGTCTTCGGCGCGTGCATGGGCGTCGCCCTGATCAACGACGGGCCGGTGACCGTGATGCTGGAGATTCCGCCGGCTAGCGAGCCGTCAGCCTGAACGCCCGCCGCGCCAGCGCCGCGGCCATCGCCTTCTGCTGCGGCGGCGAGAGGCCGGCGGCGGAGTAGCCGACGGTCAGCCAGCGGTTGCCGCGGACGGCGTAGAGGGTGCTGAGCGCGGGGATCCAGCTGGCGGTGTGCCCGTAGGCACCGGGGTCGCCGACGCCGGGGACCGGGTGGGGGTGTTTGGCCGGGTCGGCACCGTAGAACTGGTCCTGCTCGACCATCCGGTTGTAGTAGCGCTGGCGGGCGGCGTAGGCGGCGTCGAGGTAGATCGAGACGCGGACGCCGGGGCCGCGGAGGAGGCAGCGCGAGGAGGGGGGAGTGGGCTCGGATTGGGCAGCGAGCGAGCGGCCGAGGTCGCCTTCCGTCGCCCGGCGCAGCCCCCGGCAGTCCCCAGCGCCGATCGCCGCCTTCGTTTCCGCCTGCCCGGGATGGTCGCCGAAGTAGCGGTTGGCGTCTGGGTCGGTTGCCGACGAGGTGTCGGAGCCTGAACCGCAGCCGGCGAGCATCAAGGTGGCGACGATCGCCATCAGACCGAAACTAGCTGGCTTCGAAATGTTCTGTCTGCACATTTCTGTATGGTCCCCGATGTGGTGTTCCTACCCCAAGCAGGCGTCCTCACCGACACGTTTTCGGACATCGCGGCCGTATTGCTGTCCGTTACGAGCCTCTTTGGAGCCTCTGCGCGCTATGCAGCGGTACTTGCCCGACGGGAGAGAGATGAGGTCGAACGGGCCACGGCTTTGGGGTTTTTCTTCGGATTCTGGCTTGCCCTGCTCACCCTTCTGGTGGACCGCCTAGCGTGATCTACACTGGCGAAATGGCGATCAAGATTGCGCTTTTGGCGGTTCCATCGGCAGCGATGACCGTTGCGGTTCTGATGCTGAATTGGTTCAACGCGGGTCCCGCTGCGGCTGCCGCTGCGATAACCACTGTCGCAGTGGCAGGCGGCTCCATGTTCGGAGTATTCGCGGACCGCCTGCCCGAGCTGCGCAGCCCTGTTGACCGTAGGGCAGAGCCCCGCTCCCGCTAGCTGAGCAACCCCAGCTCGCCGGCGCGGTGGCTGGCCTCGACGCGGGAGCGGCAGTCGAGTTTGCCGAGCAGGTTGCGGACGTGCATGTCGACGGTGCGCTGGCTGATGAAGAGCTCTTGGGCGATCTCGCGGTTGGTGCGGCCGACGGCGACGTGGCGCAGGACCTCGAGCTCGCGCCGGGTCAGACCGACGTCGTCGGCGGAGGCGGCGGCGCGGCTGCCGAGTCGCTGCGCGACCGACTCGCCGAGCGCGGCGACCTCCTTCGCCGCCTCGGAGGCGACCGGCCGCGCCCCCAGCTTGGTCGCGCAGCGGTAGGCGTCGCAGAGACGCTCGATCGCCGCCTCGCGCTCGCCGGCGGCGGCCAGGGCGACGCCGGCGCGGAGTTCGACCTGCGCCCGCTCGTGGGGGATGGCGAGGCGGCGGTGCAGCTCGACCGCGCGGGAGAGGCTCTCGGCGGCGGCATCGGCATCGCCTTCGAGCAGGGCCAGCTCGCCGACCGCCTGGGCGAGGGCGGCGACGGCGTCGTCGTGGCCGCCGGCCGCGGCCATCTGCCCCAGCGCCGAGGCGCAGAGCTGGGCTTCCTTGCGACGGCCGCTGCGGGCGAGCCAGCTGGCCGCCCAGCGGATTCCCCAGACGGCGTAGTGGTGGTCCTCGCTTTCCTCCCAGCGGGCGAGCAGCTCGCGGGTGCGGGTCGCCGCCTCATCCTCGAGCCCTTCGGCGGCGGCGACGATCGCCAGCGCCGTGGTCGAGTCGCAGTACATGTTGTAGTGGCCGACCTCGGCGGAGACCGCGCGCGAGGCGCTCAGCTGCCGCCGCGCCGAGCTCAGCTTCCCTTCGAAGGCGTGGATCGCGCCGACCAGGCCCTCGGCGACCCAGACGGCGGTGCCGGACTCGATCAGCTCGCGGCCGAGCTCCGCCGCCCGTGACCATTCGCCGCGCTCGCGCAGCACGTAGACGAGGCAGGTGACGCAGGCGACCTCGGTGCCGGCGTCCTCGCCGGTGCGGCAGAGGCCGAGGGCGGTGTCGAGTGCCTCCTCGGCCTGGCGGTAGTCGGCGCCGTCGTAGAGGACGAGGCTGAGCCGCTGGTAAAGCTCGGCGGCGACGGGGGTGAGGTCGTGCTCGAGCGCCAGGGCAAGGCCGCTGCGGACCGAGCCGAGGCCCTGGTCGAAGTCGCCGCCCTTGGCCTCGACGACGCCCTGGAGGCCGAGGATGCGGGCGCCGATGTCGACGCGTTCCGCCCCCTTCGCCTCCTCGGATGCCAGCATCGCCAGCTCGATCGCCTCGCCGTAGCGGGCGCCGCGCCGGTGGTAGTCGGCCATCGCCAGATGCTCCAGCGCCGCATCGGCCGGGTGCGCGGCGGCGGCGAAGGCCTCGGCGGCGAGGCGGCGGGCGGCGAAGGCCTTCTCGCGCTCGCCGCCGAGCTCGTAGATCGCGGCGAGACGGCGCTGCGCCTCCGCGTATCCGGCCCGGTCGTCGCGCCGCTGGTGGGCGGCGGCCAGCTCGCGCCACGCTTTAGCCGCTTCGCCCAGCTCGCCGACCAGCTCGGCGCTGCGCCCGTAGCGGGCGAGCGTCTCCAGTCGCAGCTCGACCTCCTCGTCCTCGGGCCAGAGCTCGAGCCCCTCGCGCGCCGCGCGCAGGGTGTCGCGGTGGGCGCAGACGGCCTCCGACTGCCGCGCCGCCTCGACCAGCGCCTGGCGCGCCCGCGGCTCCTCGCCGGCGCCGCGCCAGTGGGTGGCGATCTCGAGGCTGGGGCCGTGGCGCTCTTCGAGGGCGAGGGCGAGCCGGCGGTGGAGGTCGCGGCGGCGGGCCCAGGGGACCTCGGCGTAGAGGGTTTCCTGGGCGAGCGCGTGGCGGAAGGCGCCCTCGCCGGCACCGCGCTCCTCCAGCAGCCCCGCCTCGAAGAGCTCGGCGAGCCCGTCGGCCGGGGTCAGCCCGGCGGCGAGGCCGAGGTCGAACTGCTGGCCGAGGACGGCTGCCGCCTCGGCGACCTGCCGTCCCTCGTCCGAGACCTCGCCGATCCCGACGAGAACGGCCTCGCGGACCGAGTCGGGGATCGGGACCTCGTCCCGCTCGACCAGCTCGAGGCCGCGGCGGCCGGGGCGCAGCGACCCTCGCGCCTCCAGGGCGGCGACCATCTCCTCGACGAAGAAGGGAGAGCCGAGGGTGCGGTCCTGGATCGTCCGCGCACAGTGCCGGCGAGGGCTCCTCGGGTAGCAGCTCCGCCAGCAGCGACTCGACGCCGGCCCCCTCGAGCGGCTCCAGCGACAGCTCGTCCAGGAGGCCGGCCCGGCGCAGCTCATTGCGCAGCCAGCGCAGGCGGTGTTCGCGCGGCAGGCCGTCGGAGCGGTAGGTGCCGATGACGAGGACCGGCATCTCCCGCAGCGGCGCCGCCAGTGCGGCCAGCAGCTCCAGCGTCGTGTCGTCGGACCACTGCAGGTCGTCGAGGACGACCACCGCCGGCCGCTCGGCGCTGAGGTGGGCGAAGGCGCAGCGGACGGCCTCGAAGATCGTCGCCCGTTCGCTCGCTTCGGCTGCCGGGCCGAGCTCGGGCAGGAGCAGGGCGAGGTGGGAGACGAGGGCGCCGCAATCGGCGAGTGCGTCGGGGTCGGCGCGCAGGCGCGAGCGCAGGGCGGCGACGATCGGGCCGTAGGCGACGGCGACGCCGTTCGAGGCGGCGCCGTAGAGGACGACGTCGGCGCCCGCGGCCGCCTCCTGGGCGAGACGGCTCTTGCCGACCCCGGCCTCGCCGGCGAGCAGCAGCAGCGAGCCGTGCCCCTCCCGCGCCCGCTCCACGGCCTCGCTCAAGCGGGCGAGCTCATCCGCCCGTCCGACCAGAGGAGTCTGCGTAGTCATCGAGGGCAAAAGTCTAGGCGCGATAGAGGGCCCCGAAGGCGAGGCGCTTTTGTGAACCGGTGTTCAACTAAAGCGCCTCGCCGGCCCGGCCGGCCGCGGCTAATGGGCGGCAGGGGCCGGATCGGGGCGGACGACGACCGTGTCGAGGATCGGCACGATCTCGTCGCAGGGCAGGCCTGCGGCCTCGGCATGGGTGCGGATCGTCTCCGGGCTCTCGCCTTCGTAGACGCAGAACGTCCCGACCTCGCCGCTCTCCTCACCGAGCGCATAACTCCGGATCCACCGCACCCCCGAGCCCGGTTCATCCCCGACTTCCGCCGATTTCTTGCCGGCGACCTCCAGATCCTGCGGAGTCCGCCAACCATTGCGACGAAGAATCCCGTACAGCTGCATTGTGATGCCTCCTGTTTCGCTTGGTTCCAGCTTGCAGAGCCAAGCTACGCCCGCGAAGGAGGCGTCGCATCAGTGAAGTTGCCGTAATTGCAGCTGCCGTATGCCGTAACCCGGATGCGGCGGCCTAGATGTAGTTCCTAACCACGTTGTTCATCCGGGCCTCCTTGAAGGCTGGGGTTGTCGAGACACCCAGATTCAAGGAGGACACCGGATGAACCAGCACGCTAATGCTCCCCTCGGCCCGAAGGGAAGAGGGACAATGGTCAGGCGAGTGGTCGAGCAGGGGTGGTCGCTCACGGAGGCGGCCGAGGCCGCCGGAGTGAGCGAGCGCACCTGCTCGAAGTGGGTAGGCCGCTACCGCACCGAGGGCGAGGCCGGCCTGTTTGACCGCAGCTCGGCTCCACATTCGGTCCCGAGCCGCACCCCCGAGGACCGGGTCGCCGCGATCGCCGCCCTGCGCCGGGTGCGGATGACCGGCCCCGAGATAGCCGAGTGCCTGGGCATGGCGCTCTCGACCGTCTCGGCGGTGCTGGCCCGGATCGGCCTCGGCAAGCTCAGCCGCCTGGAGCCGCCTGAGCCACCCAATCGCTACGAGCGACAAAGACCCGGCGAGCTGCTCCACATCGACGTCAAGAAGCTGGTGCGGATCGAAAAGGGAGCCGGTCACCGGATGACCGGCAAGCGCAGCGACCGCAAGCACGGCCGCAAGGCGCCGGCTGGGAGTTCGTGCACGTCTGCGTCGACGACGCCACCCGCCTGGCCTACGTCGAGGTCCTGGGCGACGAGAAGGCCACCACGGCGATCGGGTTCCTGCGGCGCGCTGTCGCCTATTACGCCGCCCACGGGATCGAGGTCGAGAGGTTGATGACCGATAACGGCTCCGCCTACCGCTCGATCGCCCACGCGCTCGCCTGCAAGGCGCTCGGGATCCGCCACATCCGCACCCGGCCCTACCGGCCGCGCACCAACGGCAAGGCAGAGCGCTTCATCCGCACGATGCTCGGCGGCTGGGCCTACGGGGCGATCTACCGCGACTCCCGGGAGAGGACCGCGGCACTATCCGGCTGGCTGGACTTCTATAACTGGCGCAGACCGCACGGATCCCTCAGCCACAGGCCGCCCGGAGCTCGGCTCGCCGAGCTGAACAACGTTGCTGGGACTTACACCTAGGGCGATTCAGCCAGTCAGGAGTCCCTGGAGAGCGCTGAACCCTTTGTGGAAATAGCTCGAGTGGGTCTGTTCGATCGTCTCCAGCGAATCGGCGCTTAGGAGAACGACGTCGAACGTCGCCTCGATTCCGCTCTCCTGCTCGAGCCCGGCGTATGCCTCTTGGGCAGCGTCGTAGTCAGTCCCGAAGTCACGGACCGAAGTCTTTTCTGCCGCAGGGTCATAGATGACCAAGAAGTGTCGAGTCTCGTCAGGTGCCATTTGCTTCCTCGAACATAAGGGTAATCATCTGCTGCGCGAGTTCCTTGATGCGATCAAGGCGTGCAGGATCGGTCTCCTGACCTTTTTCGGTTTCGGCGAGACCTTGGGCGGTCAGGGCGAAGTACTCGCTGAACGGCTCTACCTTCGCGCCGTATTTGAGACCAGGGGCCAGACTGCGGGAGAATGCCTCGACGAGGTTGGCCCAATCGTCCTGTCTCGGCGTCCGAAGCTGCACCTCGATGAGTTGCCCGCGATTTCGGTTGATGAGGTGTATGGCTCGGTATCCGTCGGGCTTCGGGTCGGCGACGTAGTCACGAAACTGGGTGATCGTCCAGTTCCTTCGAAGCCGACCGGCAACCGCATAGGCTGCGGCCTGGTCGGGCAGAACAGCCCGAATCCCGCCGATATCGCCCATACGTGAGAGCTTCATAGTCGGCTCGCGCAGCAGCTTCCCGGCAATCGTTGGAAGGCGCTTGAGCCGCTGGGCAACGATCGGCCTTCCGTGTTGCGAGGCGTAGTAGCGCAAGTTGGCGGCGACCCGGGAAAGCGGCCTCGCGTGCTCAGCGCGCCACCAGTCGATGATCTCGATCGCTTCGAGAACGTCATCTCCGATCTCCTCCGGCACTTCGCGAGCTTCGATCTGAGCGCCGAGGTAGTTCGCCAGAATCTGACCCGCTCGATCAACCTTGCGCTTGCTGTACGTCATCGTCCGCCACAGTAGGGCGCGGAGCCGGCAACTGGACACAAGATGATGCCGGAGGAGGGACTCGAACCCCCGACACGCGGATTATGATTCCGCTGCTCTAACCAGCTGAGCTACTCCGGCGGGGAGGGGGATGGTAGCGGTGCGGAAGGGGGGAGCTCCTCAGACCGGGTGGTCGGCGATTCGGCCGGTGCTGGTCGGGTTCGTGATCGTCGCCGATGCGTTTGCCGTGGGGTCGCTGGCGATCGTGCGGCCGCCGAACTGGTTCGCGCCTTTTCTCGGCTTCGGCGTCGTTTTGGTGGGGATGGTGGGCTTCGAGGTCTGGGCGATTAGACACCGTCGGGACGATGAGGGGCGCTGATTGGAGAAGGGGGCTTTCGCATTTTCGCTGCAGATCCGGAGGTTGCAGGGGAAACGACGCGCCTTGTCCGCATGATGGGTAGGGTTGGCGCGTGACCGCGGAACTGGACAGGGCCGTGAAGACGGTCGTCCGGCAGTGCATGGGGATCTCCCCGGGCGAGGAGGTTCTGGTCGTCTGCAACCCCGTCACCGAAGAGATCGGCGCACTGATGCGGATCGAGGCGCAGGGCGATGGCGCCGACGCGACGCTGGCGGTGATCTCCGAGCGCGATTCGCCGCCGCCGAGCCGCCGCGCGCGGTCGCCGCCGCGATGGCCGCCGCCGACGTGGTCCTGGCGCCGACGATCCAGTCGCTCTCCCACACCGCGGCCCGCAAAGCCGCCAGCGACGCCGGGGTGCGGATCGGCACCCTGCCGGGCGTCACCGAGGAGATGCTGGGCCGGCTGATGACCGGCGACCTGGAGGAGATCCGGCGCCGCGGCTGGGCGGTCGTCACCGCGCTCAACCGCGGCACCGAGGCGCGGATCACCTGCGCCCACGGCAGCGACCTGCGGATCGGGCTCGAGGGCCGCCTGGGGATCGTCGACGCCGGCGAACTCGGCAACAAGCGGCGCCTTCGGCAACCTGCCCTGCGGCGAGGGCTTCATCGCCCCGGTCGAGGGCACGACCGAGGGCACCCTGGTCATCGACGGCTCGATCGCCAGCGTCGGCCTGCTCGACATGCCCGTATCGCTGACCGTCCGCGAGGGCAACCTGGTCGAGGCGACCGGCGCCGACGGCGGCAGGCTGATGGAGCTGCTCACCGCCCACGGCGCAAGACGGCACCAACGTCGCCGAGCTCGGGATCGGCACCAACGAAGAGGCGATCCTGACCGGCAACATCCTCGAGGACGAGAAGATCCTCGGTACCTGCCACGTCGCCTTCGGCGCCTCGGCGGCGATCGGCGGCACAGTCCAGGTTCCGGTCCACCTCGACTGCGTCGTCCTCGAACCGACCGTCGAAATCGACGGCGAGACGATCGTCAGCGGCGGCGAGCTGCTCGTCTGAGAGGCTGGGGGCATGCCGTCCCTCCTCGCCGTCCCCAACGTCTCGGAGGGCAGCGACCTCGGGCTGCTCGACCGCCTGCAGGGCGCCTTCACCCGCGGCGCCCGCCTGCTCGACCGCCACGTCGACGCCGACCACGGGCGCAGCGTCTTCACCATCGCCGGCGAGGCCGTCGGCCTGACCGAGGCGCTCGCCGCCGGCGCCGAGGAGGCGCTGGAGACGATCGACATGCACGCCTACAGCGGCGCCCACCCGGCGATCGGGGCGCTCGACGTCTGCCCCCTGGTCTGGTTCCACCCCGGCGACGCCGAGGCCGCCCGGACCGAGGCGGTCGCGGTCGCCGCGCAGATCGGCGGCCTCGGAGTCCCGGTCTTCCTCTACGGCGAGCTGGCGCGCGACCCCGGCCGGGCCGAGCGCGCCTACTTCCGCAACGGCGGCCTCGCCGAGCTCTGGCTGCGGATGGAGTCCGGCGAGCTGCGGCCGGACTTCGGCCCGCCGCTGCCGCACCGCACGCGCCGGCGCCACCCTGGTCACCGCCCGCCCGCCGCTGGCCGCCTTCAACGTCGAGCTCGACAGCGGCGACATCGACGTCGCCCGCGCCGTCGCCGCCGGGCTGCGGGAGGCGGGCGGAGGGCCGGCCGGCGTCCGCGCGATCGGCCTCCTGCTCTCCGGCGGCCGCGCCCAGGTCTCGACCAACGTCCACGACCCGCTCGCCGTGCCCCTCGGCGAGGTCGTCGAGCGGGTGCGGACGCTGGCGGCGCCGCTGGGGGCGCGGCCGGTCGAGGCGGAGCTGGTCGGGCTGATCCCCGCCGCGGCCCTCGCCGGCTACCCGGAGGACGTGCCGATGCGCGGCTTCGACCCCGCCCGCCACACGATCGAGGCGCGGCTCGCCGAGCGACCGACTCGTAGGGCCGGCCGGTAGATTTCCTCCTCATGGCCCAGACGAAGAAAAAGCGCCGGCGCAAGCGCCGCGGCACCCAGGGCGGGCGGATCGACGCCAACCCCCGCAGCGGCCGCCCCCGCAGCCGCGAGGAAGCGAAGGCGCGCGCCCGCTCGAAACGCAAACCGGCTCCGAAACAAGACCTGCCGCCGACCTGGCGCGGCTCCTTCATCCGCGGCCTCGTCGCCGCCGTGATCTTCGCCGCCGCCCTGATGCTGGTCTTCAAAAAGCCGGTCGGCGGCTCGCTCCTCTTCGGCGCCTTCATGCTGGCCTTCTACGTCCCCGCCGGCTACTACATCGACATGGCGATGTGGCGGCGGCGGGAGCGAGCCCGGATCCGCGCCCGCGGCGAGTAGGCGAGGTCCGATGGCTCTCGACGTCGAGATGCTGACGGTCGGCCCGGTGGCCGAGAACTGCTTCCTGCTGCGGCGGCAGGACAGCGACCGGCTGCTCGTCGTCGACCCCGGCGAGGAGGCGGAGCGGATCCTGGCGGCGATCGAGGCGAGCGGGGCGAAGGCGGAGGCGATCCTCATCACCCACTGCCACTTCGACCACATCGGCGCCGTCGCGCCGGTGGCCGCGGTGACCGGGGCGCCGGTCTACTGCCCGGAGATCGAGGTGCCGATCCTCGCCGACATCATGCGCTTCGTCCCCTGGGAGGGCTTCGGCCCCTTCGAGAGCTACGACGCCGACGAGATCGTCCGCGGCGGCGAGACGCTGGAGCTGGCGGGGCTCGAGCTGGACGTCGTCTTCACTCCCGGCCACAGCCCCGGCCACGTCACCTACGCGGTCCGCGGCGAGAACGCGCTCTTCTCCGGCGACGTCCTCTTCCAGGGCTCGGTCGGCCGGGTCGACCTGCCCGGCGGCGACGGCCCGACGCTGCTCGCCTCGCTCGGCACCCTGCTCGAGACCTTCCCGGACGAGGCCGTCGTCCACCCAGGCCACATGGGGCTGACGACGCTCGGGGCCGAGCGCGCCACCAACCCCTTCCTCGCGCTCGCTGGCGCCCGTAAGGTCGCCCGCACGATGGCGAGCAAGTTCCAGGCCCCGCGGGGGACCTTCGACATCCTGCCCGGGGCGGCGCGCGCACGGGCGCGGCTGGAAGGCGCCGCGGCGGAGATCTTCGCCCGCGCCGGCTACGAGCCGATCGCGACCCCGGTCTTCGAGGACACGGCGCTGTTCGAGCGCGGCGTCGGCCGGTCGACCGACATCGTCCGCAAGGAGATGTTCACCTTCGAGGACAAGGGCGAGCGCAGCCTCACCCTGCGCCCGGAGGGGACCGCGCTCGATCTGCCGCGCCTACCTCGAGCACGGGATGCACAAACAGGCGCAGCCGGTGAAGCTCTCCTACCTCGGGCCGTTCTTCCGCCACGAGCGCCCGCAGGCCGGCCGCTACCGCCAGTTCCACCAGCTCGGGATCGAGTGCATCGGCACCGACTCGCCGCTCGCCGACGCCGAGGTGATCATGCTCCTCTCCGACCTGCTGAGCGAGCTCGGCGTGCCCGGGGTGGAGCTGCGGCTCGGCAGCCTCGGCTCCTTCGAGGCCCGCCGCGTCTACCTCGAGGACCTGAAGGCGCACCTGCACGCGCACGAGGCCGACCTCTCCAGGGACGTGCGCGAGCGGATCGATATCAACCCGCTGCGCGCCTTCGACTCCGACGACGAGGGGACGCGCGGGGTGATGGCGAGCGCGCCGACGATCGTCGAGCGGCTGGAGGGCGAGGACGCCGAGCACTTCGCTGGGGTCCGCTCCTTGCTCGACGCCGCCGGTGTCGCCTACACGATCGACCCGACTCTGGTCCGCGGCCTCGACTACTACACGCGGACGATCTTCTCCTTCGTCTGCGACCAGCTCGGCGCGCAGTCGGAGATCGGCGGCGGCGGCCGCTACGACGGCCTGATCGAGCAGCTCGGCGGACCGGCGACGCCGGCGGTCGGGTTCGCCGCCGGGATCGAGCGAATCCTGCTGGCGCTGGACGAAGAGGTGCCGGCGGCCGGGCGCGACGTCTTCGTCGCGGTCGCCGAGCCGAGTCAGCGCGAGCGGGCGATGGCGCTCGCCGTCGAGCTGCGCCACGCCGGGCTCTCGGCCGAGGTCGACCTCGCCGGCCGCGGCCTCAAGACCCAGCTCAAGCACGCCGACCGTGTCGGCGCCCGCAGCGTCCTCATCCTCGAGGCCGACGGCAGCGCCCAGCTGCGCGACATGGAGACCGGAGAGCAGCGCGCCGCCGATCCCGGCAACCTTGTCGACGAGAT
This sequence comes from uncultured Actinomycetes bacterium, assembly GCA_963779815.1. Taxonomy (GTDB): domain Bacteria; phylum Actinomycetota; class Thermoleophilia; order Solirubrobacterales; family 70-9; genus VAYN01. The sequence goes on from CAVZZR010000001.1 coordinate 1,740,571, forward strand.
GACGGAGGGGAATCGTGAGCGAGGCGATCGGCGCCTACCGCAGCGCCTGGTGCGGCGAGGTGCTGGCGGACAAGGTCGACTCCGAGGTGACCGTTGCCGGCTGGGTGCACCGGCGGCGCGACCACGGCGGCCTCATCTTCATCGACCTCCGCGACCGCAGCGGCATCGTCCAGCTCGTCTTCAACCCGGACAGCTCCGGCGCCGCCTTCGAGCTCGCCCACCAGCTGCGGCCCGAGGACGTGCTGAGCGCCGGCGGCGCGGTTGTCCGGCGCGCCGAGGACACCGTCAACCCCGAGCTTCCCACCGGCGAGTTCGAGGTCCAGGTGACGAAGGCCGAGCGGCTGGCGAGGGCCGAGACGCCGCCCTTCCAGATCGAGGGCTTCAGCGGCGAGGTCGGCGAGGACACGCGGCTGCGCTACCGCTACCTCGACCTGCGACGCGAGCAGATGCAGAGGGCGCTGGAGCTGCGCCACCGCGTCGTCACGGCGATGCGCGAGTTCCTCGGCGGCGAGGGCTTCCTCGACATCGAGACGCCTGTCCTCACCCGCTCGACCCCGGAGGGCGCCCGCGACTTCCTCGTCCCCAGCCGCCAGCAGCCGGGCTCCTTCTACGCGCTGCCGCAGTCGCCGCAGCTGTTCAAGCAGCTGCTGATGATCTCCGGCTACGAGCGCTATTACCAGGTGGCGCGCTGCTTCCGCGACGAGGCGACGCGGGCCGACCGCCAGGCCGAGTTCACCCAGCTCGACATTGAGATGTCCTTCGTTGGCGTCGACGACGTGATCGCGGTCAACGAACGCCTCCTGGCCCACGTCTTCGAGCGCGCCGGCGGCCCGGCGATCGAGGGCAAGATGGAGCGGATGGGCTACGACGAGGCGATCGACCGCTTCGGCACCGACCGGCCCGACCTCCGCTTCGGCCTCGAGCTGGTCGACCTCGGCGAGGCCCTGCGCGAGACCGAGTTCAAGGTCTTCCGCTCGGTCCTCGAGGGCGGCGGCTCGATCCGCGGCATCAACGCCGGACGCCGCGAGCTGCCGCGCTCCGAGCTCGACGGCCTGATCTCCCGCGCCCAGGAGCTGGGGGCGAAAGGGCTGGTCTGGGCCTTCCGCGAGGGCGAGGGCTGGCGCTCGCCGACCGCCAAGTTCCTCAGCGAGGCCGAGCTCGCCGACCTCAACCAGCGCCTCGGCGCCGAGGAGGGCGACCTGCTGCTGGTCGTCGCCGACAAGCCGGCGGTGGCGAACGCGGTGCTCGGCCAGCTGCGCCTCGACCTCGCCGAGCGCTTCGACCTGATCGACGAGGACGACGACCGCCTCGTCTGGGTCGTCGACTGGCCGCTGATGGAGTGGAACGAGGTCGAGAAGCGCTGGGACGCTCTGCACCACCCGTTCACCGCCCCGGCGGGCGACTTCGACCTCGAGAACCCCGGCGCCGCCCGCGCCCAGGCCTACGACGTCGTCTGGAACGGGCAGGAGCTCGGCGGCGGTTCGATCCGAATCCACGACGCCGAGATGCAGGAGGCCGTCTTCGGCGCCCTCGGCATCGACCCCGAGACCGCCCGCGACCGCTTCGGCTTCCTGCTCGAGGCGCTGCGCTACGGCGCCCCCCCGCACGGCGGCATCGCCTACGGCGTCGACCGCATCGTCCAGCGCCTCTTCGGCGCCGAGACGATCCGCGACGTCATCGCCTTCCCGAAGACCGCCTCGGGCTTCGACCTCCTGACCGGCGCCCCGGCCCCGGTCGACGAGCTGCAGATGCGCGAGCTCGGCATCGGCATCCACAAAGCCAAACTCGCCGGTCATTAGAGATGACCGGCCACGCGAACCGGCGGCCGGTCATCTGATGGGCCTGCGGGACTGGATACCCCGCAGGTGGCGCCCCGGGCCGGGGCCCGGACAGACCCCCGTCCACGTTGACGACCCCGGATACGACAGCTGGGAGGTGGTGCGGGACTTCGGCGACGTCCGCACCGCCCGCGCCTGGCACCAGTCGCTGATCGAGGCCGGCTTCGAGGCGGTCCTCACCTCCGACTGGCCGATCGACCGCTTCGGCCGCGGCGACATCTCCCTCCGGGTTCCGCCCGACCAGTGGAGCGAGGCCGAGTGGCACCTGTCCAACCTGGATTGATCAGGTCGGCGTGGGCGACGTTGGGGAGGGCCCTCCGTCACAAATTTGGGAGGTTCCTCCGGGCCCTCCCCAACGTCGACACGAGACGCGTTTAGTTGGGTGTTTGGACGAGCTGCCGTGGTGGTAGCTTTGGGGCAGGCTCGAACCCGTTCGAGAGCCGTCTCACCGTTTGACCCAACACAAACGGCACGGGAGCTGGAAAGTCTCCGGTCCCCTTGGGGGCAGGAGCAGGCACCCACCTTCATTTGAAGGGATCAAAGCCAGAGGCGGCAACGGCGGGTTGGGGCCTTTTCTCGTTCCAGCGCGCTTGTAGCGACGAAGTCGGCACAAACCGCGCGCCACATTTGCGTCGCGCTGCTTCAGCCTCGGCGTGATGGGAAACGAAACGGCAGAAAGGCCCCCATTGGGGGCAAAATCGCCGGCTCGATCATGGGATCGAGAAATCGCTGAGCTGGCGCAGCGACAGCACGGCGTTCTCAGTCGTGACCAGCTACTCGAGCTCGGGATGGGGAGGAGGGCGATCGCCGGCCGGATCGAGCGCGGGCAGCTCCATCGCCTGCACTACGGCGTCTACAAAGTGGGGTACAGGCGCATCAATCGGAAGGGACGCTGGATGGCGGCCGTGCTGGCGTCCGGCTCCGGAGCCTGTCTCAGCCACCGAAGCGCGGCGAGACTCTGGCGGCTGATGCCGCCGGGGGACGAATGGGTCGAAGCGACCTCACCGCCGCCGAGCCGGGCGCGGAGGCGCGGGATCGTCTGTCATGAAGGCGTTGTGGCTGACGACGAGCGGCTCGTTGTCGACGCGATTCCGGTGACGTCGCCCTTTCGGACCGTCTTCGACCTCGCCGCGGTGCTGAAGCTGCGGGAGCTGGAGCGGGCTTGGAACGAGACGGAAGTGAGGGGGTTGCGGGACCGGGTTTCGCTGCCGATGCTGTTGGAGCGGTATCCGGGACGGAGAGGGGCTCGAAACCTGCGGGCCTTGCTCGAGTCGCCGGAGCCGGTTGGATTCACGCGCAACGACTTCGAGGAGGCGTTTCGGTCCCTGGTCGTCGCCCACGGCATTCATCCGCGGCCTCGGATGAACGCTCCCCTGGCGTTGCGAGGTCGCATCTTCGAGATCGACGCGCTTTGGGCGGAGGAGCGCGTTACGGCCGAGCTGGACAGCCGCAGCGTCCATGACACGAAGAAGCGCTTCGAGTCCGATCGTCAGCGGGACCGGATCCTGGTCGCCGAGGGCTACCGGATCGTCCACGTCACCTGGCGGCAGCTGCATGAGGAACCGGAGGAGATCCTGGCCGATTTGCGGATGGCGCTTGGGCAGGGCCGTCACCCACACCCACATGGCTGGTAGGTGTGGGTGACGGCCCTGTGAGCGCGGGTTGGAGCTAAGCGGGCGTTGGCATGCGGAGGTGGGTCGCCTGGCTGCGGCGCTCTACCCTTCAGGTGGTGGAACGCGAGCTTTTCGAGCACTACCTGAGCGATGAGAGCCGGCGTGGGCCGGTGGCCGAGGGCGCCTTCACCGGCGCCGCGGGCGGGGCTGCGTGCGGCGATCTCTCGCGCGTCTCGTTCCTGGTGGACGATGGCCATGTTCGCGAGGTCACCTTCGACGCCGAGGGATGCGGAGCCACCAAGGCCGCCACCGCCGCCGTCGCCGAGATGGTCGACGGCGCGTCCGTCCTGGACGCCGCCCTCGTCGACATCGACGACCGTCGACGCAGCGATCGGCGGTCTCACCCCCGCCAAGCGCCACGCCGCCCAGCTCGCCACCGACGCCCTCCACCGAGCCCTCCAAGGCGAGCGTCCTCGGCGCTGAACCTCGACCCCGCCCGGGTGGGAGGAGGTGGCCCCCCGGAGGAGCCCTCCCAAAATTTGCGACGGAGGCGGGCCACCTCCTCCCGGCGCGTGGCAGTCGCAATGTCCGGCGGCGTCGACAGCGCCGTCGCCGCCCTGCTCGCGCGCGAGGAGGGAGCCGAGGTCGTCGGCGATCACGGTCAAGCTCTGGGCCGACCCCGAGACCGACGGCGCCAAGGCCTGCTGCTCGCCGGAGGCGGTGCTCGGCGCCCGGGCGCTCGCGCACTCGCTCGGGCATCCCGCACTTCACGCTCGACCTCGAGGAGGACTTCCGCCGCCGCGTCGTCGATCGCTTCATCGGCGGCTACGCCGAGGGCAGCACGCCGAACCCCTGCATCCTCTGCAACGGCGAGGTGCGGCTGGCGGCGATGGTCGACCTCGCCGAGCGGCTCGGCGCCGAGCGCCTGCTCACCGGCCACTACGCGCGGATCGTCGAGGACGGCGAGGGGTCGCTGCTCGCCACCGCCGCCGACAGCGGCGAAGGACCAGAGCTACATGCTCGCGGCGCTGCCGCCGGAGCTGCTCGAGCGCGCTCGGCTTCCCGCTCACCGAGCTGACCAAGCCCGAGGTGCGGGAGATCGCCGCCCGCCACGGCCTTGCCGTCGCCCGCAAGGCCGAGAGCCAGGACCTCTGCTTCCTCGCCGGCCAGGGCAAGCGCGGCTTCCTCCGCCGCCACGGCGGCCTGCGCGAGCGCGAGGGCGCGATCGTCGACTCGCGCCGGACGCACGCCTCGGCCGCCACCGCGGCCACCACGACTTCACCGTCGGCCAGCGCCGCGGCATCGGCGTCTCCGCCCCGGAGCCGCTCTACGTGCTCGCCACCGACGCCGCCGCCAACACCGTCACGGTCGGCACCCGGGCCGAGCTGGAGAAGCGCAGCGTCCGCGTCCGCGACGCGGTCCTGCACCGGGACGGCGCGCCGTCGACTGCGGTCAAGCCTGCGCTACCACTCCCGCGCCCTGCCGGCCACCGTCTCGGCGGCGGCGACGGGACGGCATCGAGCCTGGACGTCGAGCTGGGGGAGGCCTTCGCCGGCGCCTCCCCCGGCCAGACGGCGGTGCTGCTGGCCGGCGAGCGGATCGTCGGCCACGGCACCATCGCCGATTAGGTCAGAGAACCGGGGTCAACGGGACCTGGGTCGGACGGCCGAGCTGGTGGCCACCGACTGGTCCTCTTCCCGGCGCATCTGGTTGACGCCTCTGACGCAGTTGCTGAACGGGGTCCTCTTGACGCCTTTGACGTGCTTCTTGCTCAGCGTCTTGCACGCTTTCTTCGCGTTCAGGTTGTCGTTCCTGTCAGCCCGGGCCATCGCTTTCACGCAGCGGCTGAAGGCGGTCCCCTTCTCGCCTTTGACGTGTTTCTTGACCTGGCCCCGGCAGTAGTAGCCGTAGGCGTGGCCCTTAGGTGCGGACTTCGGCCCTTTGGGCGTTTCAGGGTGTTCGGGGTGGTAGTTCGGGCCTTCCGGCTGGTAATCAGGCCCGTCGGCGACGCCGACCGCCGGCATCGCGGCCAGCGAGAGCACCGCAAGTGCCATCAAGAACATGGTGCGCAGCTTCATATTTGCCTCCTTCGACAGTGGTCGAACGAACGATCCAGTCAGCACTGAAACGGTCCCCGGGGCATGTCTGTAAGGGAAACATCTCCGGAGCGGGCGATTTGGCGTGCCTGACCGGACAGGTGTCCGATCTGACGAATATTTAGGCTTCCTAATATGAAGGCGAAGGAGATCCGGGACACCTACTTGTCTTTCTTCGCGGAGCGGGAGCACAAGATCGTGCCCTCGGCCTCGCTCGTCCCCTCCGTGCACGACCCCTCGGTGCTGCTGACCACGGCCGGGATGCAGCCCTTCAAGCCCTACTTCCTCGGCCGCGAACAGCCGCCGGCGCCGCGCCTCGCCGACGTGCAGAAATGCTTCCGCACCACCGACATCGAGGAGGTCGGCAACACCGCCCGCCACCTCACCTTCTTCGAGATGCTCGGCAACTGGAGCTTCGGCGACTACTTCAAGGCCGAGTCGATCCCCTGGGGCTGGGAGCTCTCGACCGAGGGCTTCGGGATGGACCCGGAGCGGATCTGGGTGACGGTCTTCGGCGGCGACGAGGAGCTCGGCCTCGGCCCCGACAACGAGGCGATCGAGATCTGGCGCGCCACCGGCGTCCCGGAGGAGCGGATCGTCCGCCTCGGCCGCGAGGACAACTTCTGGCAGGCCGGCCCGACCGGCCCCTGCGGGCCCTGCTCGGAGCTCTACCTCGACCGCGGCCCCGAGTTCGGCGCCGAGGGCGAGCGCCCCGGCGACGACACCGACCGCTTCCTCGAGTTCTGGAACCACGTCTTCATGAGCTACGACCTCGCCGAGGACGGCACCCTGACCAGCTGCCGATGAAGAACATCGACACCGGCATGGGCCTCGACCGGATGGCGGCGATCCTCCAGGACGTCCCCTCGGTCTTCGAGACCGACCACGTGCGGCCGCTGGTCGACCTCGCCGAGGAGCTCTCCGGCCGCCGCTACGACGAGGGCGGCGCGGTGACGCGGGCGATGCGGATCGTCGCCGACCACTCGCGCGGCGCCGCCTTCCTGATCGCCGACGGCGTCGTCCCCTCCAACGAGGACCGCGGCTACATCCTGCGGCGGATCATGCGGCGGGCGATCCAGCAGGGCCGGGCGCTCGGCCTCGAAGCGCCCTGGCTCGGCCGCTTCGCCGAGCGGACGATCGAGCTGATGGGGGAGGCCTACCCGGAGCTGGTCGCCGAGCGGGCGACGATCGCCCGCTGGGTCGGCGACGAGGAGGAGAGCTTCGGCCGCACCCTGGAGCGCGGCAGCGAGCTGCTGGAGCGGCTGGTCGCCGAGGCCAAGGAGGGGGAGACCTCCTGGATCGACGCCGCCGACGCCTTCAAGCTCCACGACACCTACGGCTTCCCCTACGACCTGACCAAGGAGCTGCTGGCCGAGGCGGGCCTCTCGGTCGACGACCAGGGCTTCCAGGAGCTGATGGAGGAGCAGCGGGCCCGCGCCCGCGATGGCGAGCGCCACCGCCCACGGCTCCGAGGACAGCCACGAGCGCGTCCTCGCCTTCGCCGCAGCGGCGCCGCCGACCCAGCTTCGTCGGCTACGAGACGCTGCGCGTCGACCACCGGTCTCGCCGCGGTCGAGGCGGCCGACGGCCGCGCCCTGGTCAAGCTCGAGGAGAGCCCCTTCTACGCCGAGGGCGGCGGCCAGGTCGCCGACTCCGGCGTGCTGCGCTGGGGCGAGCGGGAGGCGCGGGTGGTCGACGTCTACCGGGTCGGCGAGGACCAGGCGCTCGAGGTCGAGCCGGGCGGCGCGGCGATCGAGCCCGGCGTCCCGGTCGAGGCCGAGGTCGACGCCGAGACCCGCCACGCGACGATGCGCAACCACACCGCGACCCACCTCCTGCACGCGGCGCTGCGCGAGCGGCTCGGCACCCACGTCCGCCAGGCCGGCTCCGCCGTCCGCCCGGACAAGCTGCGCTTCGACTTCACCCACGGCCAGGCGCTCGGCCCCGAGGAGCTGCGCGAGGTCGAGGACCGGGTCAACGAGTGGGTCAAGGCGAGCCGGCCGGTGCGCTGGCTGAACATGGAGCGCGCCGAGGCCGAAAAGCTCGGCGCGATGGCCCTGTTCGGCGAGAAATACGGCGAGTGGGTGCGGGTGGTCGAGGTCGACGGCGTCTCCCGCGAGCTCTGCGGCGGCACCCACGTCGCCAACACCGCCGAGGTCGGCATCTTCAAGATCACCACCGAGGGCTCCAGCGCCGCCAACGTGCGCCGGGTCGAGGCGATCACCGGCCCCGCCGCGATCGACTGGTTCCGCGAGCGCGAGGCGCAGCTGCGCGAGGCCGGCGAGCTGCTCGGCAACCCGCAGGACCCGCGTCGCCGCCGCCCGCCGGGCGGCCGAGCAGCTGAAGGAGGCCGGCGCCGGCGGCCGAGAAGGCGCAGCGCGAGCAGCTCGGCGGGCGAAGCCGACGAGCTGGCCGGGCGCGCCGAGGAGCTTCCGGGCGGCGCCGGGCAGGCCGTCGCCGCCACCGTCAAGGAGAGCCTGCAGGCGAACCCGAAGCAGCTGCTCGACCTCGCCAACCGCGTGCAGTCGAAGCTGGGTCGGCGCCTCGGCGGTCGTGCTCGGCGGCGCCTTCGGCGGCAAAGCCGGTCTGGTCGCGCTCGTCTCCAAGGAGCTCGGTCGAGCGGGGTCTCTCCGCCGGCTCGATCGATCCGCGAGGCGGCGCCGATCATCGGCGGCGGCGGGGGCGGCCGCGACGACATGGCTCAGGCCGGCGGCAAGGACCCGTCCAAGCTCGACGAGGCGCTGGCCGCCGCCCGCGCCGCGATCGAGCGGGAGCTCGCCTGAGATGCGGGTGCTCGCCCTCGACCATGGCACCGTCCGCATCGGCTGCGCCCTCTCGGACCCGAGCGGGACCCTGGCGACGCCGCTGCCGGTGATCGAGCCGCCCGAGGCCGCGCGCGGTCGCCGAGCTGGTCGACGAGCACGGGGTCGAGGGGGTCGTCGTCGGCCTGCCGCTGCACCTGAGCGGCGAGGAGGGCAGCCAGGCGGGTTTGGCGCGCAGCTTCTGCGCCGAACTGGAGGCGATGCTCTCGGTGCCGGTGGAGACCTATGACGAGCGCCTGACCACGCGGATGGCCGACGCCACTCGCCGCGGCGGCGCCGGCGCCGCCCGCGACTCGATCGCCGCCGCCCACCTGCTCGAGTCCTACCTGGAGAGCAGGCGATGAGCGACGACTGGCTCAAGGACGACGCCTTCGCTGATCCCGACGACCCGGCCGCCCGCGAGCGCGAGCAGCGCCGCCGCGAGCGCGAAGAGAAGCGGCAGAAGCGCGCCGCCAAGCAGGCCGACGCCGAGCAGAAGGCACCGCCGCCTCCACCACCCGCTGCACCGGCCGCATCGCCTCCGCCTCCACCCGCCGAGCCACCCCCGCCCGAGCCCCTGCCGCCGCGCACCCCCGAGGAGGAGTTCTGGGACGAGGAGCCGCCGGCTCCGCCCCCGCCCGTGGTCGCCGGCAACGGCAGCTCCGGCCGCCGGCCGAGGCCGAACCTCGGCTCCCTCGGCGCGATCGGCCGCCACCCGTTCCGCCTCTTCGCGGTTATCGCCGCCCTCTTCCTCCTCTGGTTCCTGGGCTCGCTCTTCCAGCCCTTCCACGGCGACGGCAGCGGCCGGGTGCAGGTGACGATCCCGAAGGGCTCGAGCGTCGGCCGAAGTCGGCGACCTGCTCGCCGACGAAGGACGTGATCTCCAACTCGACCCTCTTCCAGGTCCGCGTCACCCTCGCCGGCAAGCGCTCGGAGATCTACTCGGGCCACTTCACCCTCGCCCACGGCATGAGCTACGGCGCCGCGATCGACGCCCTCTCGACGCCGCCGGTGAAGCGCACGCTGACGGTGACGATCCCCGAGGGCTACACCCGCTCGCAGGCGGCCCAGGTGGTCGAGGAAGCCGGCGTCCCCGGCGACTACACGAAGGCGACGGTGAAGTCGAAGTACCTCGACCCGGCCGAATACGGCGGCAAGAAGGCGAAGGACCTCGAGGGCTTCCTCTTTCCCGACACCTTCGAACTGAAGCCGAAGGCGCCGGTCGCCGACCTCGTCCAGCTGCAGCTGCAGGACTTCAAGCGGCGGATCAAGGGCGTCGACATGAGCTACGCGAAGTCGAAGAACCTGACCGTCTTCGACGTCGTCACGATCGCCTCGATGATCGAGGACGAGGCCGGGGTCGACGCGCAACGCGGGCTGGTCGCCTCGGTGATCTACAACCGCCTGCACGAAGGGATGCCGCTGGGGATCGACGCGACGATCCGCTTCGCGACCGGCAACTACACCAAGCCGCTGACCGAATCGGAACTGGCAATCGACTCGCCCTACAACACGCCGCACCAACGCCGGCCTGCCGCCGGGGCCGATCAGCAACCCCGGCCTCGAATCGCTCGAGGCCGCCGCGCACCCGCCGAAGACCGGCTACCTCTTCTACGTGACGAAGCCGGGAGCCTGCGGCAAGCTCGACCTTCGCCAAGACCGAAGCCGAATTCGAAGCCGCCGTCGACAAGTACAACTCCGCTCGCGAAGCGGCCGGCGGCAACTAGCCGGACAGCTGCGAGGAATAGCCGTGCCAAAGCTCGCGGTGCTCGGCCATCCCGTCTCGCACTCGCGCTCGCCGGCGATGCAGAACGCGGCGCTGGCGGCGCTGGGGCTGGGACGAGTGGCAGCTACGAGCGCGATCGACGTCGCCCCCGAGGACTTCGAGATGACGGGTGCAGGCGAGCTGGCCGCAGTCGGCTACGCCGGCGCCAACGTGACCGTCCCGCACAAGGAGGCGGCGCTGGCGCTGGCCGACGAAGCGAGCGAAGCCTCGCAGCGAGATCGGCGCCGCCAACACCCTCGTCTTCGACGGCAGGCGGATCGAGGCCCACAACACCGACGCCGACGGGCTGCTGGCGGCGCTGCCGGACCCGCCGCTGGGGACGCGCGCGCTGGTGCTCGGGGCCGGCGGGGCCGCCCGGGCGGCGGTCTGGGCGCTGCTCTGGGAAGGGGCGGAGGTCGAGGTCTGGAACCGCACGCCGGAGCGGGCCGAGGCGCTCTGCGCCGAGCTCGGTGGCAAGGCGGTCGACGGCCCCGCGGCAGGGCGAGTACGACCTGATCGTCAACACCAGCGCCGCCGGGCTGCGGCGGCGAAGACCCGTTCGAGGAGCTGCCGCTGGAGCGGGGCGGGTTCACCGACCGCCAGACCGTCGTCGACATGGTCTACGGAGAGCGCCACAGCCGCTGCTGAAAGCCGCCGAAGGGGCCGGCGCCGCCGTCGTCGACGGGCTCGAGATCCTCGTCCAGCAGGGCGCGCGCTCGCTGGAAATCTGGACCGGCCGCGAGCCCCCGACCTCGACGTGATGCGCGCCGCCGCCCGCGATTGGTGAGTTGTGGGGGCCGTAGCCACCAAAACTCACCAATCGTTCCGCCGATAGCCTTGGCGCGATGACGACGTTCCGTTTCACGACCGCGGGGGAGTCGCACGGGCCTGGGCTCGTGGCGATCGTCGAGGGCCTGCCGGCGGGGCTCGAACTCGACCGCGAGGCGCTCGACCGCGACATGGCGCGGCGGCAGCTCGGCCACGGGCGCGGCGGCCGGATGAAGATCGAGACCGACACGGTCGAGGTCCGCTCCGGCGTCCGCCACGGCCGCACGCTCGGCAGCCCGATCGCCCTCCTCGTCGCCAACCGCGACTACGCGAACTGGGAGGAGCGGATGAACCCGTGGCCGGTCGAGGGCTTCGAGCCCGACGAGGTGCGCCTGCCGCGGCCGGGCCACGCCGACCTCGTCGGCGCCCAGAAATACGGCCACGGCGACATCCGCAACGTGCTCGAGCGCGCCAGCGCCCGCGAGACCGCCGCCCGCGTCGCCGCCGGCACGATCGCCCGCGCCTTCCTCGCCGCGCTCGGCGTCGAGATCCACAGCCACGTCCTCCAGATCGCCTCGGTCAAGGCCGCCGAGCGCGCCGACCTGACGCCGGCCGACTTCGCAGCCGTCGACGAGGACCCGGTCCGCTGCCTCGACCCGGAGGCGAGCAAGGCGATGGTCGCCGAGATCAACCGCCTGCGCAAGGCGAACGAGAGCCTCGGCGGCAGCTTCGAGGTGCGTGACCTTCGGCCTCGTGCCCGGGATCGGCTCCCACATCTCCTGGGAAGACCGCCTCGACGGCCGCCTCGCCGGCGCCGTCGCCTCGATCCAGTCGATCAAGGGGGTGGCGATCGGCGAAGCCTGGGACGTCGCCGGCCGCCCCGGCTCGGAGGCCCACGACGAGATCTTCTGGTCGGAGAAGGACGGCTACTTCCGCGAAACCAACCACGCCGGCGGCCTCGAGGGCGGGATGACCAACGGCCAGCCGCTCTCGGTGCGGGCGGCGATCAAGCCGATCTCGACCCTGACCAAGCCGCTGCGCTCGGTCGACACCGAGACCAAGCAGCCGGCGCAGGCGCTGCGCGAGCGCACCGACTCGACCGTCGTCCCGGCGGCCGCGATCGTCGCCGAGGCGATGGTGGCGCTGACCCTGGCCCGCGCCTACCGCGAGAAGTTCGGCGGCGACCACATCGACGACGTGGTCGCGGCGGTCGCTGCCTACAAGCAGCGGATCGACTTCCGGGGCTGAGCCAGGTGGCGAAGCCGGCGATCGTCTTCATCGGCTTCATGGGTGCCGGCAAGAGCACCGCGCTCGCCGCTGCCCGCGAGGCCGGCCTGGAGACGACCGAGATCGACGAGCTGATGGAAGCGGAGCTCGGCAAGCCGATCCGCCAGGCCTTCGAAGAGGACGGCGAGGAGGCCTTCCGCGCCCGCGAGGCCGAGGTCGTCGGCTCGCTGCTCGAGAAAGCCGACGGCGGCGCGATCGCCCTCGGCGGCGGCAGCATCCTCTCCGAGCGGGTCCGCGGGGCGCTCGACCGCCACATCGTCGTCCTGGCTGCAGATCGACGCGGCGAGGCCTGGCGGCGGATCGCGGGCACCGACCGACCGCTGGCGACGAGCGAAGAGGACGTGGCGCGGCTGCTGGCCGAGCGGGCGCTGTTTACGAGGAGCTGGCCGACGCGGTCGTGCCGATGGGCGACCGCCGACGTGCTCGAGCGGGCGCTGCCGGCGATCCGAGCGCTGGCGGAGATGCCGGCGGGGACGAAGTTGCTCTGGGCGTCGAGCGCTTCGGGCGAGTACCCGGTCTTCGTCGGGTTCAGGCGTCCTGGGGAGCGGGTGGTGGCCACTAGAGGGGCGGCGGTTCTGCGTCACCGATCGCGACGTCGCTCAATATGCCGAGCGCGTCGAACCGCTTCGAGGGCCAGATCCGACTCGTCCGGGGGAGGAAGCGAAGACGATGGGCAGGCCGAGGGAGTGCTCGCGATCTCGCGCCAGCCGGGATGACCCGCGAAGACCATCTCATCGCTCTCGGCGGCGGCGTCATCGGCGACCTGCGGCGGCTTCTGTGCCCACATCTACCAGCGCGGCGTGCCGGTCGTGCAGGTGCCGACGACGCTGGTCGCCCAGGTCGACTCCGCCTATGGCGGCAAGACCGGCGTCGACTGTCCGAGGGGAAGAACTACGCCGGCGCCTACCACCTGCCTGCCGCTGTCCTCGCCGACACCGCGACCCTGGAGACGCTGCCGCGCGAGGAGCTGGCGGCCGGGTTCGTCGAGGTGATGAAGACCGGCCTGCTCGCCGGCGGCGCGCTCTGGGAGCGGGTGCGGGGCATCGATCGCATCGATCCCGCGGGGCTCGACGACGTCGTCTTCGCCTGCGCCCGCTACAAGTGCGCAGGTCGTCGCCGCCGACGAGCGCGACGGCGGGACTGCGCCACGTCCTCAATCTCGGCCACACCGTCGGCCACGCGATCGAGGCGGCGTCCGGTTACTCGCTACCTCCACGGCGAGGCGATCGGGCTCGGTCTGCTGGCGGCGCTGCGGCTCTCGGACGCGCCCGAGCTGCGCGATGAGGTGGAGGCGATTCTCGCCCGCCACGCTCTGCCGACCCGGATCGACCGCGACGTCGAAACTCGAAGCGATCCTCGACGCGCTTCAGCGCGACAAGAAGCGGACCGCCGCCGGAGTCGGCTTCGTCCTTCTCACCGAGCCGGGGAGCCCGCGCACGGGACAGATCGTCGATCAGGCTAAGGTCCGCGAGGCCGTGCAGGAGCTCTATCCGATGACCACCGTCCCGCAACCGCGTCGCCGTCCTGCACGGGGTCAACTTCGACATGCTCGAGCGGCGCGACGCCTCGATCTACGGCGGGCTTTCGCTGTCGCAGCTGGAGGCGAGGATCTCGGGCTGGGCGCATGAGCTGGAGCTGGAACCGATCTTCTTCCAGACCAACCACGAGGGCGAGTTCTTCGAATACCTGCACCGGCTCGGCCGATCTCGCCGACGCGGCGATCGTCAACGCCGGCGCCTGGACCCACTACAGCCGCGCGATCGCCGACGCGCTGCAGCTGGCCGGCCTGCCGGCGGTCGAGGTCCACCTCTCCGACGTCGAGGCCCGCGACGACTGGCGCAAGCTCTCGGTCTTCGACGGCCTGGTCCTGGCGAAGATCTCCGGCAAGGGGCCCGACGGCTACCGCGAGGCGCTGGAGCTGCTGGCCGGCGAGCTCGGCGTGGGCGCCTGATGCGCGGTCGCGGCGACCGCCTCGGAGAGGCTGCTGGCCGAGCGCGAGCTCGACCGGATGCTGGTCACCGACCTCACCAACGTCCGCTACCTGACCGGCTTCACCGGCACCAACGGCGCCTGCGTCTGCGGCCCCGGTCTGCGCCTCTTCTTCACCGACTTCCGCTACACCGAGCGCGCCGCCGCCGAGGTCGAGGGCTGGGAGGCGCTGACGGTCGGCGGCGACTGGCTGGCGGGGATCGCCGAGCACCTCGAGGGACGGGTCGGCTTCGAGGACGACCACATGGCCGTGCGGGTGCTGGAGAAACTGAAGGAGAAACTCCCCGAGGGGGTCGAGCCGGTCGCCGCCGGCGGCGGGGTCGAGGAGCTGCGGCGGGTAAAGGACGACGAGGAGCTGGCGGCGATCGCCGAGGCCTCGAAGCTGGCCGACGAGGTCTGGGCCTGGGCGTCGAGCGGGGACTGGCCGGGCGCAGCGAGCGCGACGTCGCCCGCGCCGACCGAAGCGCGGATCCGCGAGCTCGGCGCCGAGCCCTCGTTCCCGGCGATCGTCGCCGCCGGCCCCAACGGCGCCCTGCCGCACGCCGAGCCCGGCGAGCGGGTGATCGGCAGCGGCGAGCTGGTCGTCTTCGACATGGGCGCGCAAGCTCGACGGCTACTGCTCCGACGGCACCCGCACCTTCGCCACCGGCGAGCCGGGCGAGGAGGCGCGCGGGGTCTACGAGGTCGTGCGGCAGGCCCAGCAGGCGGCGCTCGACGCGATCAAGGCGGGCGTCAAGGGCGAGGACGTCGACAGCGTCGCCCGCAAGGTGATCGACGCCGCCGGCCACGCCGAGCACTTCGGCCACGCGCTCGGCCACGGGGTAGGGCTCGAGGTGCACGAGGGCCCGCGGCTCTCGCAGCGCTCCGACGACGTTCTCGCGCCGGGCGAAGTCGTCACCGTCGAGCCGGGGGTCTACCTGCCGGCAAGCTCGGCGTCCGGATCGAGGATCTCGTCGTCGTCACCGAGGAGGGCCTGCACAACCTCAGCTCGCTGCCGAAAGAGCTGCAGCTGGTCGACTGAGCGACCGCGAAGCCTCGGCTAACCATTCAAATTCAAGCCCGGCAGCCGCCGCGGCCGATACCCGGGCAATGGGTAAGCCCAGAGACACACTGGTTTCCATCCACGAGGAAGCCCGCCGCGAGCGCCTCCTCGACATGGAGGACCGCGTGCGCCGCTACCGCCTCGCCTGCTTCGGGATCCTCGCCCTCGCCCTGGCGATCGGCGGCGGCCGCTCGCTCGGCTACTGGTGGATCCCCCTGCTCGGCCTCGGCCTCGCCGGCTTCGCCGTCGCCGACCGCTTCATGCGCAACAGCGGCCGGCCGGCCCTCTGGGTCGCCGGCGCCTGGGCGGCGCTGCCGGCCCTGCTCGCCGCCTCGGTGCTCGTCACCGGCGGCGCCACCAGCCCCGTCCTCGTCTGGTTCGCGCTCCCCGCCGTCACCCTCGGCTTCCGCTTCGAGCCGCGGGGGATGGTCGCCGGCACCGTCTACGTCGTCGCCACCTTCCTGCTCGCGGCGATCGCCCCGGACCCGCAGGCGGCCTGGGAGCAGCGCCAGCTGCTGATCGCGATCGCGGCGATGATCATCAGCACCGTCATCCTCACCGGCGCCCTGGTCGAGTCCGACCGCGCCCACCGCCGCCGCTCGACCCTCGACCCGCTGACCGGCCTCTTCAACCGCAACGCCCTCGAGCAGCGGCTCTCCGAGCTGGACGGCCAGCCCTGCGATCCCTTCGACGGTCAGTCCCACGCCTTCCTCCTCTGCGACCTCGACCACTTCAAGCGCGTCAACGACCAGTTCGGCCACGCCGCCGGCGACGCCGTCCTCCAGGACATCGCCTACACGATGCGGGCGGCGCTGCGGGCGGGCGACTCGATCTACCGGGTCGGCGGCGAGGAGATCCTGGTGATGCTGCCCGGCGCCGGCCACGAGGACGCGCTGGAAATCGCCGAGCGGCTGCGAGTGGCGGTGCGCGATCGGCGCCCCGTCGGCGTCTCCGTCTCGCTCAGCATCGGCGTCGCCGTCGCCGAGCCCGGCCTGGTCGACACCGACGACATGCTGGCCCGCGCCGACGCGGCGCTCTACGCGGCGAAGGCCAGAGGACGCGACCTCGTCTACCTCGACGACTACGAGGAGGAGCTCGCCGCGCTCAGCGGCTGAGGTCCAGTCGCTGCTGAGGCGCTCGCCGAACGCGGCAAGCAGCTTCACGACCGCCTCGACGTCGGCGAGGTCGACCATCTCGACCGGCGAGTGCATGTAGCGGAGCGGGATCGAGACGAGGCCGGTGGGGATGCCGGCGCGGGAGATCTGGAGGACGTCGGCGTCGGTGCTGGTGCCGCGGCCGCTGGCGCTGATCGAGTACTCGATGCCCTCCGCCTCGGCGGTCTCGACCAGCAGCTCGAAGACCTTGGGCGAGAGGGTGGAGCCGCGGCCGATCACCGGGCCCGAGCCGAGCGGGATGGCTGCCGATCTCCTTCTCGTCGACCCCGGGCGCGTCGGTGGCGTGGGTGACGTCGACGGCGATCGCGATGTCGGGGCGGACCTCGAAGGCGGCGGTGCGGGCGCCGAAGAGGCCGATCTCCTCCTGCACGGCGGCGACCGCGGCGAAGGAGCCGCCGGGGCCCGTCGCCCTCGTGGCAGCGGCGCAGGCTCTCCAGCGCGACGTAGGCGCCGAGGCGGTTGTCCATCGCCCGGGAGACGAGCCGCTCGCCGGCGACCGCCATCGGCTCGGCGGCGATCACGACCGGGTCGCCGACCCGGACCAGCGCCTCGGCCTCCTCGCGGTCGGCGGCGCCGATGTCGATGTGCATGCCCTTCAGCTCGACCACCTTCTTGCGCTGGTCGGGCTCGAGCAGGTGGATCGGCTTGCGGCCGACGACGCCGGGGACCGGCGCCCTTGCGGCCGCGGACCTCGACCCGCTGGCCGACCAGGATCTGCGGGTCCCAGCCGCCGACCGGGGCGAACCAGAGGAAGCCCTTCTCGTCGACGTGGGTGACGATCAGCCCGATCTCGTCGATGTGGCCGACGACGGCCAGCAGCGGCGAGGCGTCGCCGACGCGGGCGATCGAGGAGCCGATCCCGTCGCTGCTGAGCTCGGCGAAGGAGGCGGCCTCGCGCCAGACGGCGGCAGCCGGTCCCTCGTAGCCCGAGGGGGCACCGGGGCGCAGCAGGCTGTCGAGAAGGAGTGGCGTCTGCTCAAGGTTCGCGCAGTATGTCGAAGTCGAGTGCGCTTCGTCGCTTGGCTGGTGCCCGGCGCAGCTCGTCGCGGCGCGGCTCCGTACATCCGCGTTGCTCGCAGAGCGATCACGACCCAGATCAGGACGACGGCGAACGGCCAGGGTCGATCAGCGCCGGGATCGCGGTCGCGACCGGGATCAGGATCAGAAGGACGATCGCCAGGCCCGGCCCGGCTGGCGGTTGACGCGTCCGGACGTGGCGGTAGCGGAAGGCGACCAGGCCGAGCAGGTAGACAGCGCACGCCGCCGAGCAGGGCGAAGGCCGGACTCGGCGTGGAGGTGCTCGCCGTAGTGGCCGATCGTCGTCTTCATCCCGAAGGCGACGAGGACGATCCCGGCGACCATCAGCAGGTGGATGTAGGAGTAGGAGTCGCGGGCGAGCTCGTTCTGCGCGCGGCCGGCCTCGGCTTCGCCGAGGCGCCTGGCCGAGATCAGGGCGACGACGTCGAAGTAGGCCCACCACAGCGCCGCGGCGAGGGCGACGCCGAGCACGGCGGCGGCGCCGATCCCGAGGTCGAGGGCGCCGGCGGCGCCGACGCCGATCGCGACGATCGACTCGCCGAGGGCGATGATCACGATCAGCCCGTGGCGCTCGGCGAAGTGGCCGGGGACGAGCTTCCAGCCCTCGGCGCCGAAGAAGTAGGGGCCGGCCATGTCGAGGAAGATCGCCAGCGCCCAGAGCGCGCCCTGGGCGACGCCGTCGAAGAGGGAGGCGAGGGCGAGCAGCGCCGACCGCGATCGCGGTGCTGGCGGCGAGCCCGATCACCGAGTGGCGCAGGTCCTGGTCGTCGGCGCTGGCGAGCAGAAGAGGGCGATGTGGGCGATGCGGAAGACGCCGATCGCGAGGGCGAAGGTGAGGGCGAGCTCGCCGAAGGCCTCGGGGATCGCAGAGGGAGACGATCAGCAGCGCCGCCATCGCGGCGAAGATGACGAGGCGGCACTGCGCTCCGCCTCGGGGTCGATGACGCTGGTCAGCCAGGCGTAGCCGACCCAGGCCCACCAGAGGACGCCGAGCACCAGCAGGCCCTGCACCAGCCCCGCCCAGGTCTGGTGGTGCGGACATCAGCGCCGTGCACTGGGTGATCGCGAGGACGAAGACGAGGTCGAAGAAGAGCTCCAGCGGCGTCACCCGCTCGCCTTCGCGCCGGGCGGCGCCGAGGCGAGGTGCGGGTTTCCGGCGATCCCTCCATCGCCTCCATCCTCGCAATCCCGGAGGGTGTCTGACTTTTCCCCTCAATATGGCGGGTAAGCTCAGACACGCCCCTAGGAAGGTGCGACGGAAGTGGAATATGTTGCGGCGCATGAGCGTCGCATTGGTGACCGGGAGCATCGACGGGGATCGGGCGAGGCGACGGCGATCCGGCTCGCGCGTGAGCCGGGGACGGAGCTGGTCCTGGTCGCCCGCCGCGAGGAGCTGCTGCGCGAGCTGGCCGAGTCGCTGCCCTGCCGCGCCACCTACGTCGCCGTCGACCTCACCGACGCCGAGGCGCCGCGCGCGCGTCCGCGCCCACCTCGAGGCCGAGCACGGCGGCGCGCCTGCACCTGCTCGTCAACAACGCCGGCGCCGCCTGGCGCGGCAGCTTCGCCGAGGGCGGCTACGCGAACGTCCACCGCCACATGGAGCTCAACTTCGACGCGGTCGTGCGGCTGACCGAGGCGCTGCTGCCGCTGCTGCGGGCCTCGGCGCCGAGCGCGCTCGTCAACGTCGCAAGCACCGCCGGGCGGGTCTCCCGCGCCCGCACCGGCTCCTACTCGGCCAGCAAGTTCGCGCTGATCGGCTGGACCGACGCCCTCCACGCGGAGGAGGCGCCGAACGGGGTCCACGTCGGCATGGTGCTGCCGGGGTTCGTCCGCACCGAGGGCTTCCCGGCGACCGAGCTGCGCGAGAAAGCCCTCACCCGCTGGGTCGTCTCCAAGCCCGAGAAGGTCGCCGAGGCGATCTACGAGTGCGGGCCGGGCGGCAGGGCCGAGCGCTACGTGCCGCGGCCCTACGGCGTCTTCGCGGCGCTGCGAATCCTCTCGCCCTGGCTCGTCCGCCGCGTCCTCGGCGGCGGCGCGGCCTCCAGCCTCACCACCAGTACCGCGGGCGACCGCGAGCAGAGCTCCGACCCGGACTGATGCCCCTCTACGGCGACATCATCATCGCCCTGGCCCTGATCGTCGTCGCCGTCGTCGCCACCGTCTCGACGAGGAAGGTGCGTCTGGTCAACCGGCGTTTCCGCCTGCTCGACGAGATCGCCCAGGTCGCCGAGGAGGGCCGGACGCTGGACGAGACCCTGGTCGCGATCACCGAGGCGGTCGTCCCCGAGCTGGGGGACATCTGCGCGATCGACGTGATCGAGGGCGAGAGCGTGCGGCGCGCCGCCCTGAAGGTCGACGGCCCCGACGCCGAGTCGATCGGCGCCCGTCTGCTCGCCAGCGGCCCTCGCCTGCAGGCGCAGGTCGCCAGCGAGGCCGCCCGCGGACGACAGCCGCCTCTTCACTTCGAGATGCGCGGCGAGGAGGACTGCCGCGCGTTCGCCGAGGACGAGGAGGACCTCGAGTTCCTCCGCACCCTCGGGGTCTTCTCCGGGGTAGCGATCGAGCTGCGCGCCCGCGGCCGGCCGACCGGGGTGCTGACGATCAGCGTCGGCCCCTCGGGGCGGCGCTTCGACGCAGTCCGACGTCCACTTCGTCACCATCCTCGCCGGCCGCGTCGCCCTCGCCCTCGACAACGCCGGCCTCTTCTCCGACCTCGAGCGTGCGAGCGCGAACGGGCGGAGATCGCCGAGACTCTGCAGCGCGGCCTGCTGCCGCCGCCGCTGCCGCACATTCCCGGCTGGTCGGTGGCGGCGACCTACCGCCCGGCGGGGGCCGAGAACGAGCTCGGGGGCGACTTCTACGACGCCTTCCGCATCTCCGGCGGCTGGATGGTGGTGATCGGCGACGTCACCGGCCGCGGCGCCAAGGCCGCCGCCGTCACCGCCCACGCCCGCTACACGCTGCGCACCGCGGCGGCGCTGACCGGGGACCCGGTGGTCGCCCTCGCCACCCTCAACCGCGAGCTGATCTCGCGCCGGGGACGGCGCT
Organism: uncultured Actinomycetes bacterium; assembly: GCA_963779815.1. GTDB lineage: Bacteria > Actinomycetota > Thermoleophilia > Solirubrobacterales > 70-9 > VAYN01. The sequence goes on from CAVZZR010000001.1 coordinate 1,761,031, forward strand.
CTGCAGCGTCGTCGCGATGGCGGTCGCCGAAGACCCCTCCGGCCGGTGCGGCTGGCGGTCGCCGGGCACCCGCCGCCGCTGCTCGTCGACCGCGAGTCGGTCGTCGAGGTCGGGGTGCTCGGGCGCCGGTCCTCGGGGCCTTCACCGACGAGACTGGGCGTGGAGGCGGCAAGGTGCACCCCGGCCAGCAGCTGGTGGTGATCACCGACGGCGTCACCGAGTGCGCCGGCGCGGAGGACCGCTTCGGCGAGGAGCGGCTGCGCGCCGCAGCTGGCCGGTCAGCGAGCCCGGCGATCGCCGTCCAGCGGATCGAGGGGGCGCTGCACGAGTTCAGCCGGCGGCCCGCTCGAGGACGACGCCGCGATCATCGCGATCGCCCGGACGCCCGCCGACGTCGACCCGGCGCCGCGAGCCGAGCGCGAGCTGGTCGAGCGGCTCTTCGAGGCCTTCAACCGGCGCGACGCCGGGGAGATCGAGGCCCTCTGCGACGAGGCCCTCGACTTCTTCCCGGTCGGCACCGCCGAGGCAGATCGGCCGCGACGCGCCCTACGTCGGCCCCGCCGGCCTCCGCGAGTACCTCGCCGACGTCGACCGCGCCTGGGAAGAGCTGCGGATCACGCCGACCTCGGTCGAGCGGCGCGGCGGCTCCCTGCTGGTCCGCGGCCGCGTCTACGCCCGCAGCCGCGAGCTCGGCATCCGCGACGTCCCGGTGGCCTGGATCTGGGACGGTCGCCGACGGCTGCTTCATCCGCGGCGAGGTCTTCCCCGACCCCGAGGAGGCGCTGCGGCGCCTCGCCGCGCCTCCTCTAGGATCCGCGCCGTGATCAGCACCAACGAATTCAAGAACGGCGTCCACATCGAGATCGACGGCAAGATCTGGAAGATCATCGAGTTCCAGCACGTCAAGCCGGGCAAGGGCGGCGCCTTCGTGCGCACCAAGCTGCGCCGGATCGAGGACGGCTCGGTGATCGACAAAACCTTCCGGGCCGGCGAGAAGTTCCGCCCGGTGCGGACCGAATCGAAGAAGATGCAGTACCTCTACGACTCCGGCGACGCGGCGGTCTTCATGGACAGCCGCGACTACGAGCAGATCGAAATCCCCACCGACGCGCTCGGGGACGCGATGAAGTGGGTGCTGCCCAACGCCGAGGTCGAGATCCTCTTCGTCGACGAGCAGCCCAGCGACGTCTCAGGTGCCGAGCGCGATCGAGATGAAGGTGACCCAGACCGACCCCGGCCTCAAAGGCGACACCGCCTCCGGCGGCGGCAACAAGCCGGCGACGCTGGAGTCCGGCGTGGTCGTCCAGGTCCCGCTCTTCATCAAGGAGGGCGAAGCGGTCCGGGTCGACACCCGCAGCGGCGAGTACATCTCCCGCGCCTAGGCGCGTTCGGTCACCGCGTCGGCTGAGCCGCCTGACGCTGCCAGAATGGGCCGATGCGCCGATCCGACCAACGCCGCGACGCCGTCTTCGCCAGCTACCAGCGCGACGTCACCGGCCGCCCGCTGGCGGAGCTGCTCGGCGAGGCGCGGCCGCTGACCCGCGAGCTGGCCGAGGGGGTCGACGCCGAGCGCGAAGAGCTGGACGAGACGATCGCCGCCCACGCCAGGGGCTGGACCGTCGACCGGATCGCGCCGCTGGACCTGAACGTGATGCGGGTCGCGCTGTATGAGATCGAAGCACGGCGAGACCCCGGCCGAGGTCGCGATCGACGAGGCGGTCGAGATCGCCAAGGAGTACTGCGGCGCCGACGCGCCCGGGTTCGTCAACGGCATCCTCGGCGCGATCGTGCGCGAGCGGGAGCCGGCCAAGTGAGCGGCCGCCTGCGCGAGATCGCCGAGCGCCTGCGCGAGATCTCCGCCGAGCTGCGACGAGCGAGCGAGGTGCGGCGACGAGCGCGCCGCCGAGCTCGCCGCCGAGGCCGCCGACCTCTCCGCCGAGGCGGTCGAGGAGGCCAACCGCGAGGCGCGACGGCAAGCTCGAGCGAGTAGCGCCCTCCGCTGTTCCTTTTCGAGTGCCGGCAACGAACAGGGCAACTCAATGAGCTACCCGGAGGATCTGCGCGCTCTGGTCGACGCCGCGCTCGAGCGGCTCCGCTTCTCCGACGCGCCGCCCCGACCGCCGGGCTCGAGGAGGCGATGCGCTACTCGCTGCTGGCCGGCGGCAAGCGGGTGCGGCCGGTGCTCGCGCTCGCCACCGCCCGCGCCCTCGGCGCCGAGCCCGAGCGCTTCCTCCCGGTCGCCTGCGCGATCGAGCTGATCCACACCTACTCGCTGATCCACGACGACCTGCCGGCGATGGACGACGACGAGCTGCGCCGCGGCCTGCCGACCTCGCACGTCAAGTTCGGCGAGGACGTCGCGATCCTCGCCGGCGACGGCCTCTTCGCCGAGGCGATGCGGCTCTTCTGCGAGCAGCCCGGCGAGCCGGCGCGGGTGCTGGCGGCGCTGCCGAGCTGGCCGGCGCGACCGGGGTCGACGGCATGGTCGGCGGCCAGTACGTCGACGTGATCGGGGCCGAGGACGACGCCGAGGGCCTGCGCGCCCTGCACGCGCTGAAGACCGGCCGGTTGATCGCCGCCAGCGTCGGCGTCGTGCTGATTGCTCGAAGGAACTCGCGGAACCTGAGACAATTGCCTATCGCCGTTTCGCCGAGCGAGCTGGGCGTGCTCTTCCAGATCGTCGACGACATCCTCGACGTCACCGAGAGCGACGAGCAGCTCGGCAAGCCACATGGAAGCGACGAGCGACATGGCAAACTCACCTACGTCAGCCTCTTCGGGCTCGACCGGGCCCGCGAGCTGGCCGCCGAGTCCCACGCGAAGGCGACCGCGGCGCTGGCCGAGGCCGGCGGGCGAGACCGAGGACCTGAGGCGCGTGGCCGACTACATCTTCACGAGGAACGAATGAGCGAACAGCCCCCCACCCAGGGCACCGAAGAACGACCGAACGACAGAGCCGCTGCTGCCGGGGATCGACGGCCCCGCCGACCTGCACGACCTCGACGACGAGCAGCTGCAGCAGGTCGCGCAGGAGATGCGCACCTACATCATCGACACGATCGGCGAGATCGGCGGCCACTTCGGCGCCAACCTCGGCACCTGCGAGCTCGCCGTCGCCCTGCACAGCCTGCTCGACTCGCCCCGCGACAAGGTCCTCTGGGACGTCGGCCACCAGTCCTACCCGCACAAGATCCTCACCGGCCGCCGCGACCAGCTGCCGACGATCCGCCAGTACGAGGGCCTCGCCCCGTTCTGCTCGATCCCCGAGTCCGAGCACGACATCATGGGCGCCGGCCACGCCTCGACCTCGATCGGCTACGCGGTCGGCCTGAAGGAGGCGATGCGCAAGGGGATCGGCGCCGACGGCAAGGTCGCCGCGGTGATCGGCGACGGCGCCCTCACCGGCGGCGTCGCCTACGAGGCGCTGCACGCGGCCGGCGGCCTGCAGACGCCGGTCGTGATCGTCCTCAACGACAACGGGATGTCGATCTCGCCCAACGTCGGCGCCCTCTCCCGCTACTTCAACCGCATCCGCCTCAACCCGCGCCTCTGCCACGCCCGCGAGGGGGTCGAGGACCGGCTGACGAAGCTGCCGCTCGGGCTCGGCAGACGGATCGAGCGGCTCGGCCCGGAGATCAAGTCGGCGATCAAGGCCTACTGGGCGCCGGGGCTCTTCTTCGAGGAGCTCGACCTCGCCTACATGGGCGTGATCGACGGCCACGACGTGCACGCCCTGCGCGAGGCGCTGACCGAGGCCTTCGAGGCCGACCGCCCGGTCGTCGTCCACATCCACACGGTCAAGGGCAAGGGCTTCGCGCCCGGCCGAAGAAGGCGGCCTCGAGTCGATGGAGGAGTGGCACGCGGCGAAGCCGAACTCGATCGTCAACGGCCAGCCCGCCAGCGCTCCGAAGCCGGTCCCGGTGACCGAAACCGACTCGCCGGAGGGCATCGAGGTTCTCGAGAAGCCGCCGGCCGCGGGCTCGCCGCCCCAGTACACGAAGGTCTTCGCCGAGGCGATGGTCGCCGAGGCCGAGGCCGACGCGCGGGTGATCGGGATCACCGCGGCGATGGCGGGGGGGACCGGGCTGCAGAAGCTCGCCGACGAGGGGCCCGAGCAGTACTACGACGTCGGCATCGCCGAGCAGAACGCGGTCCTGCTGGCCAGCGGCCTCGCCCTGCAGGGGGCGAAGCCGGTCTGCGCGATCTACTCGACCTTCCTCCAGCGCGCCTTCGACCAGATCGTCCACGACGTCTGCCTGCAGGAGCTCGACGTCACCTTCGCGATGGACCGCGCCGGCCTCGTCGGCGACGACGGCCCGACCCACCACGGCGCCTTCGACGTCTCCTACTTCCGCCCGATCCCGAACGTGGTCCTGATGGCGCCGCGCGACGAGGCGATGCTGGTCCACATGCTGCACACGGCGATCGCCCACGACGGCCCGGCGGCGCTGCGCTACCCGCGCGGCGCGGCCGAGGGGGCGCCGCTGCCGGCGCAAGCCGAAGCAGATCCCGATCGGCAACGGCGAGGTCCTCGCCGAGGGCGAGCGGGTGGCGCTGCTCGGCTACGGCTACGGCGTCACGGTCGCCCGCGAAGCCGGCGGAGATCCTCGCCGAGCACGGGCTGCAGGCGACCGTCGCCGACGCCCGCTTCGCGAAGCCGATCGACGCCGAGCTCGCCGAGCGGCTGGCGCGCGAGCACGAGCTGCTGGTGACGATCGAGGAGAACGTGCTGCCGGGCGGCTTCGGCTCCGCCGTGCTCGAGCACCTCGAGGACGCCTTCGCCGAGGCGCCGGCGGAGCGGGCGCGGGTGCTGCGGGTCGGCCTGCCCGACCGCTACGTCACCCACGGCAAGCCGGCGCTGCTGCGCGCCGAGGTCGGCCTCACCGGCGAGTCGGTGGCCGACCGGGTGCTCGGCTCGCTGCCCAGCGCGCAACCGGCGCTCACCTAGCCGGCCAGTAGTCAGCTGATGCATGACCTAATCAATTTTGACGATTGATTCAATTGGCGCAATCGATTAGCCTGCCCCAGTCTCTCCGGTGATGGAGAAGCCGGGCAGTTAAGAAGCCAGCGCTTCTGGGGGAATCACCAAGGGAGGAGAGGCGCGCATCTCTATATGTGTGGATCCGCTTGGGGAATCGGATCTCTCGCGCCCGCCTCTTAGGTCGGGGCGCGAGGCGCGCCTGCGTTGGGGGCCGATCCCGCATCCGACTTTGACCCCATCAGAGTGGGGCCGATCTCGGCTGCGGTTCCTCGGTCTGCTCGCGTGGTACGAGCGTTTTCATCAAGAAATTGAAGAACTAACCCCCTCGGCGATCCCACCGATCAGCTTTACGCTCCTCAAGACGCGATCACACGCATGATCCGCTCGCAGGTGGACGAGGCTTGCTTTGACGCCCTCGCCAGAGGAGACTCCGGGCGTGCCAGGCGCGACGATCGAGACCGGCGGCAAGGCCGCCCGGCGGCAGGTGCCCCGCTCCAGTCACGGCGAATGGGAGCCGCCGGAGCGCGATCCGGTGGCGATCTTGGCGGCGCAGGACGAGGACCGGGTGGCAGAGCTGGTGCCGCTCCGCTACGGGCGGATGCTCGCCTCGCCCTTCTCCTTCTTTCGCGGGGCGGCGGCGCTGATGGCCGAGGACCTGGCGCCGGTGCCGCGGACGGGGCTGGAGGTCCAGCTCTGCGGCGACGCCCACCTCTCCAACTTCGGCGTCTTCGCCGCGCCGGACCGGCGCCTCGTCTTCGACTGCAACGACTTCGACGAGACCAACCCCGGCCCGTTCGAGTGGGACCTGAAGCGGCTGGTCGCGAGCATCGAGATCGCCGGCCGCGATCGGGGCTTCTCGAAGCGGCAGCGGCGAGCGGCGCTGCTCGAGACCGCGGGCCGCTACCGGGCGGCGATGCGGGAGTTCGCCGCGATGCGCAACCTCGACGTCTGGTACGCGCGGATCGACGTCGAGCCGGCGCTGGCGGCGCTTCGCTCGCAGGTCGACGAGCGCCGCTACCGGCAGATCGAGCGCGGCCTCGCCAAGGCCGAAGCCAAGGACAGCACGCGGGCGCTGCGCAAGCTCACCGGTGAGGAGGACGGCGAGCTGCGGATCCTCAGCGACCCGCCGCTGATCACGCCGGTGGAGGAGCTGACCGACGCCGCCGACGTCGAAGAGCAGCTGCAACGGGTGATCGCGACCTACCGGGAGTCGCTCAGCCCCGAGCGGCGCCACCTCGCCGAGTCCTACCGCTACGTCCACGCCGCCCGCAAGGTGGTCGGGGTCGGCAGCGTCGGCACCCGCGCCTGGGTCGTCCTCCTGCTCGGCAAGGACTCCGGCGACCCGCTCTTCCTGCAGGCCAAGGAAGCCGGGCCCTCGGTGCTCGAGCCGCACCTGGGCGCGAGCCGCTACCGCCACCACGGCCGGCGCGTCGTCGAGGGCCAGCGGCTGATGCAGGCGGCGAGCGACGTCTTCCTCGGCTGGGTCACGGTCGAGGGCATCGACGGACAGCCGCGCAGCTTCTACGTGCGCCAGCTCTGGGACGGCAAGGGGTCGGCCGAGGTGGCGCGCTTCGGCCCGCGCGACCTCGCCGGTTACGGCGGCCTCTGCGCGACCACTCTGGCGCGGGCGCACGCCCGCTCGGGCGAGCGCGCCGCGATCGCCGCCTACCTCGGCAAGAGCGACGTCTTCGACCGCGCCCTCGCCCGCTTCGCCGCGGCCTACGCGGATCAGAACGAACGCGACTTCGAGCGGGTGGGCGAGGCCGCCGCCGGCGGCGAGATCACGGTCCAGGGGGAGGACCGGTGAGCCTGAAGACGATCCGGCGGGCGGCACTCGTCCTCCTGCTCGACGCGCTGATCCTGATGCTGCTGTCGGAGATCCTCGACGGCTTCGTCCTCGACGGCGCCGCCACGGCGCTGGCGGCAGCGGCGGCGATCGGCCTCCTCAACGCCCTCGTCTGGCCGGTCCTCGCGCGCTTCGCGTTGCCGCTGACCGTGCTCACCCTCGGCCTCGCGGCGCTGATCCTCAACGGGCTCCTGGTCACGGTGGCGATCGACCTGCTGCCCGGCGCCCACATCCGCGGCGTCTTCGAGGGGACGGTGATCACGATCGTGATGGCCGCCGCGACGGCGGCGGTCTACGCGCTGCTGGCGATCGACGAGGACCATTCCTGGCACCAGCAGGTGGTGCGCCGCCAGGCCCGGCGCCGCAAGCAGGTGGTCGAGAGCGACGTCCCGGGCGTGCTCTTCCTCGAGATCGACGGGCTCGCCCACGACGTCCTGCTGCGCGCGCTGCGCGACGGCAACGCCCCGCACCTCGCGCGCTGGGTGCGCGAGCGGCTCGCACCGGCTGCGGCGCTGGGAGACCGACTGGTCCTCGCAGACCGGCGCCTGCCAGGCGGGCCTCCTGCACGGCAACAACGAGGACATGCCCGCCTTCCGCTGGTGGGAGAAGGAGCGGGGCACGGCGATCGTCACCAACCATCCGCGCGACGCCGCAGAGCTCGAGCGGCGCCACTCCGACGGGCGCGGGCTGCTCCACGCCGACGGCGCCAGCCGCGCCAACATCCTCTCCGGCGACGCGCCGCACTCGATGCTGACGATGAGCACGGTGCTCGACGGCGCCGCCGCCCGATCGGCCGCGACTACGCCGCCTACTTCGCCCAGCCCTACGCGGTCGCCCGCACCTTGCGTCCTCGCCCTCGCCGAGATCGTCCGCGAGCGCCGCGCCGCGCGCGGCCAGGTGCGCGACGACGTCCGCCCGCGGATCAAGCGCGGCCGCGCCTACGCGCTTCGTGCGCGCCTGGGCGACGGTCATCCAGCGCGACCTCCAGGTCGCCGCCGTGGTCGGCGACGTCCTCGCCGGCCGCCCGGTCGTCTACACGACCTTCCTCGCCTACGACGAGGTCGCCCACCACTCGGGGATCGAGCGCCCCGACGCGCTCGCCGTGCTGCGCGACGTCGACCGCCAGATCGGCCGCATCGCCGCGGCCGGCGCGGAGGCGCCGCGCCCCTACCGGCTCGTCGTCCTCTCCGACCACGGCCAGTCGCAGGGCGAAACGTTCCGCGACCGCTACGGCGCAGACCCTGGAGGACCTGGTCCGTGAGGCCTGCGACGCCGACGGCATCGTCGCCGCCGAAGACGGGCGACGACGACGCGCTCTCCTACATAGCGCCGGGCTGACCGAGTTCGCCCGCGACGACACCGCCGCCGCGCGGACGGTGCGCAGGGCGACGCGGGACCGGCCGCCGAGGGGGCGGTCGTCCTCGACGCCGAGTCGCGCGAGGACATTGCGGAGGCCCAAGCGGCGAGATCCCCGAGCTCTCGGTGATGGCGTCGGGCTGCCTCGGCCTGATCAGCTTCCCGCGCGAGCCCGGCCGCGTCACGCTCGAGCAGATCGAGGAGCGCTACCCGCGGCTGCTCCCGGCGCTGCGCGCGCACCCCGGCATCGGCTTCGTGCTCGTGCGCTCCGAGCGGCAGGGGCCGGTCGTGCTCGGCCCCGAGGGCGTCCACTACCTCGACGCCGGCCGGGTCGAGGGCGAGGACCCGCTGGCCCCGTTCGGGCCGAACGCCGCCGACCACGTGCGGCGCACCGACGGCTTCCCCCACTGCCCCGACCTGGTCGTCAACAGCACCTACTGGCACGAGCTCGACGAGGTCGCCGCCTTCGAGGAGCTGGTCGGCTCGCACGGCGGGATGGGCGGCGCGCAGAGCTTCCCCTTCGTCCTGCACCCGGCCGAGCTCGACTGGCCCGAGGAGGAGGTCGTCGGCGCCGAACGCGTCCACCGCATCTTCCGCGGCTGGCTCGCCGGCCTCGGCCAGGACGCCTACGCGAGCGAGGTCGACTCGCCCGGCGAGAGCACCAGCGTCCTCACCTGAGGGGCGAGCTCCCGCATGCTGCCGACGAACTCCCGCGGCGGCAGGTAGAGCCGGCCGGGGTTGAGATGCCGCAGGCCGAGGGGGAGGAGCGTCCCCCAGTGGATCGGGATCGCGATCGGGTCGGGGAGAGCAGGGCCGCCGCTTCGCCGCTCGCCGCGGGTCGAGATGGCCGGGGCCGACGCTGGGTCCCCAGCCCCAGATCGGCAGCAGCGCCAGGTCGAGGCCGGGCGCCAGGCCCTCCATGCCGGCGAAGACGTCGGTGTCGCCCGCGAAGTAGACGCTGCGGCTGCCGCTGAGGAGGAAGCCGATCGCCCGCGTGTTGCGGGCGTGGCGGCGGCTGCCGACCTCGTGGTCGGCCTCGACCGCGGTCACCGTCAGCGCCCCGACGCTGGTCGAATCCCCCGGGTTCAGCTCGGTGACCGCGCTAAAGCCGCGCCGCTCGAAGAAGGACCGCGAGCCCGGCGGCACGATCAGCGGCACCTCGCGCCGCAGCTTCCGCAGCGATCCCAGATCGGCGTGGTCGTGGTGCAGGTGGGAGACGAGGACGGCGTCGAGCGCTTCGGTGGCTGCGGACGCGGGGGGCGGCCCGTGGCGGACCAGCGGTCCGAGGTGCCCACGCAGCACCGGGTCGGTGAGGAGGCGGGTCCCGTCGAGGTCGATCAGGACCGTTGAGTGTCCGATCCAGGTGAGACGGTCTGCCGCGGTCATATGAGCGAACGGCAACTCTTCACCGCGCCCCGGTGGCTGCGGGACGTCGGCTTCTCTTCATGGCTGCTGCTCGGCTTCGGCGGCGCGCTGGTCGCGGTGATCTGGGTGCTCTCGCTGACCGAGACGATCGTGCTGCCGGTGATCACCGCGGGGATCATCGCCTCGGTCGGCTCACCAGCCGTCGACCTCATGCACCGGCGCGGCGTTCCCCGGGGCATCGGCGCCGCCGTCGTCATGCTGATGATCATCGCAGCCGCCTTCGCGGTCGGGTTGATGGTCCTCACCGGCATCGCCAGCCAGGCCGCCGGGCTCTCCGCGCGCCTGCAGGAAGGCGCGCACGAGCTGCAGTCGTGGGCGCAGAGCCTCGGCGTCAAGGCGCCGACCGCCGCCGACGCCAACTCGCACGCCGGCTCCTCGGTCAGCGAAGCTTTCGGCGCCCTCACCCAGGGAGTGCTCGGCGGCGTCGACCGCCTCGCCTCCCTCGCCGTCTTCCTCTCCTTCACCGCCCTAAGCCTCTTCTTCCTGCTCAAGGACGCGCCGCAGATCGGCAGCTTCGTCGAGCGCCACCTCGGCGTCCCGGTCCCGGTTGCGCACACGGTGCTGGGCCGCGTCGCCTCGAGCATGCGCGGCTACTTCCTCGGCGTCACCATCGTCGCCCTCTGGAGCGCCCTGATCGTCGGCGCGGGGGCGCTGATCCTCGGCGTACCTCTGGCGGGGACGATCGCCGTCGTCACTTTCCTCGGCGGCTACGTGCCCTATCTCGGCGCCTGGACGGCGGGCGCCTTCGCGGTCCTGATCGCGCTCGGCGGTGAGGGCGCGGAGGCGGCCGGGGCGATGGCGGTGATCGTCCTCCTCGCCAACGGCGTCTTCCAGCAGCTGGTCCAGCCGATCGCCTACGGGGCGGCGCTGAAGCTGCACCCGCTGGCGGTGCTGATCGCGACGATCGCCGGCGGCTGCCTCTTCGGCACCGTCGGGCTGGTCCTCGCGGCGCCGCTCCTCTCGGCCGCGGTGAGGATCTCCGCCGATCTCACCGCGGCCGCCGAGGAGCGGCCCGAGGCGGCGCCGGCGGCCGAAGCCGGCACCTAGCGTCGCTTCGCTATTCCTCCCAGCGGGCGGTCAGCTGGTAGATGATCGTGACGTCGAGGAGGATCATCAGGAAGGCCCAGAGCGGTGCCGCCGGGAACCAGACGATCTGGGCGATCGCGTTGATCATCACGAAGAAGATCGCCGCCATCCGCGCCCAAGTGGCGCCGACGAAGAGGCCGAGGCCGGTTGCGGCGACGATCGAGCCGAGGATGAAGTGGATCCATCCCCACGTCGTCACGTCGGCGATGATCACGCCCTGACCGCCGACGACGACGATTTCGTCGTTGAGGATTCCGGCCAGACCCCAGAGGGCGTCGAGCGATCCGACTATGAAGAGAAGGGCTCCGGCGAAGACGGTCCAACCCGTCGGCTGCCGTTCCTCGACCCTGTTACGTCTTCCAGCGCTGCTCTCCATCCCACATCCTTTCGATAGAACGGCTGTATCTGACGACCATAGAAGCTGCCTATAGGCAAAAGCAACAGAATGTCTGCCTTATGGAACCGAGCCTCGAGGTCGCGAACATGCCGGATCGGAGACGACCCGGACGCCGCAGTCGCTACCCTCGATAGGAAGCCTCCGACGTCGGGTTCTAATCCTCCTCCTCCTTACGTACGGCTCAAAAACCCCAGAGGAGGGGTTAGCGACGCCCAGATGAGCGAGCAAAGGGGCCCCCAGTTAAGGGCGGGTCGTGACGAGAGCTATTCCGTGCGAGCGGAGATCTCCCGCGAAATGGTCCACCTCTACAAGGACCTGTTCGGCCGCGGTCCGACCAAGGCCAAAACCGATTTCATCGGTGACGAGGCTGTGCTTTGCACCCTGGAGCACAGCCTCACCCAAGCCGAGAAAGCCCTGGCGAGCATGGGGGAGCATCAGCGCCTGCGTGACACCCGCATGTACTTCCAGTACGCGACCGAGGAGAAGTTCCTGGAGGTGATCGAGCGCGTCACCGACCGCAGGGTCCGGGCCTTCATCAGCGGCCTCGATGCCGGCAAAGACGTAGCGGCGGAGCTGTTCTACCTGGAGCCCGCAGAGACCGACTAGGTCTGACGACATCACCGCCGTGGGCTCACCGCTCGGCTGAGAATGGAGCCCACGCCGAGAGCGATTGCCAGCAGCCAGGCAAGACTAAGCACGAGCGCGCCGCCGGCATCGAAGCTCTCGGAGAAACCGCCCTCGTATAGCAGCCGCGAAGGCCCGTAGCCCGGCAGCAGCCAGGCGCCCTCGCCGGGGGTCGTGTGGAACATCGGGCTCTGCACGACCCCTACGTCCGAGAGCACCAGGAAGAGGATCAGGTAGGTGGCGGCGAGTCTGTCCAGCACCGCCCCGGCGAGCGCACCCAGCCCGCCGTAGATCAGGCCAATCAGGACGAGCCCCGCGAGGAAGGGCGGCCAGCTTGCCGGCGTGAAGTTCGCCGCCGTCACCAGCGCCGCGACCGCGACGACGATCGCCGTCGCCGCCAGGAGGACCAGCAGCCGCGGCAGCACCGTCTCGCCGGGCCGGAAGCCGGCGAGGACGAGGCGCCGGTCTCCCTCCAACGCCGACTGCATGACGAAGACGCCGACCAGGGCGACGACGAAGGCGATCGTCATCCCGCCCATGCCGGCGCCGTGGAGCTCCTTCATCGTCGTCGTCACGGTCTCGCCGCCAGGCAGGCCGATCACCCGGGGGGTCGCAAGCGTCTCGGCGATCGAGCGGGTGATGATGTAGGCGGGCACCAGGACCAGGAGGACGAGAACCAGCGGCCGGCGCCCCTGGTCGCGGAAGGCCATCGCGGTTGCGGCGCGGGCGCGAGCGCTCATGCCCGCGACCTCGCCGAGAGCCAGAACGCCATAAGCGCCACCCCCAGCGCCCCGAGGGCGACCGCCGCCGAGGCGATCCAGTCGCCGCCGGGCGAGCCTTCGGCCCCGCCGGCCGCGATCAGGAGGTTCGCGGCGTTGCGGGTCGGCGTCCAGGAGACGAGGCCGTTGCTGGTCATCTGCGGTCCCGAGAAGGCATCGACCGAGAAGACGAGCATCACCAGCAGCGAGCCCTCCAACTGCCCGTTCACGAAGGCGCCGATCAGGGCGCCGATGCCGATGTAGATGGCGGCGAAGGTGAAGATCGCCACGGCCGCGTGGAAGGGGTGGCCGATGCCGCTGCGCAGCCAGAGAGTCACGAAGGCCACGGCGGACACGGTGAGGCCGATCGCGAGCGCGGCGACGATCCGCGAGACCGCCACCCGCACCGGCCCGAGGCCGGCGGCGGCGAGGCGGCGGTCCGCCGATCGCGACGAGGAAACCTGGAAGAAGGCGAGGGTGCCCGAGAGGAAGGCAGCCGCCCAGCCGGCTCCGATCGCGGTCGCGGACTGCGCCATCAGATCGCCCCCCAGCGCCTTTGCGAACTCCCCGAGGACGCTGGCGAAGATGAGGACGAAGAAGACCGGGATCGCGACCAGCAGGACGAGGGTGAGCGGCGCCCTCAGGTGCTCGCGGACGAAAGCCGTGCTGGTCGGCAGCGCTGCGCTCAGCACGTGCAGATCCGCCCTTCGCAGAGTTCGTACATCCGGTCCAACCGCTCGCGCTCGGCCAGCAGATGGGAGACGATGAGGATGCCCATTCCCCCGTCGCGGCGGCGCTCGGCCATCTCCCAGAAGCGCAGGTAGGTCTCCCAGTCGAAGCCGGAATAGGGCTCGTCCAGCAGCAGCAGCTCGGGGTCGTGCATCAGCGAGATCGCCAGGTTCAGCTTCTGCCGGGTGCCGCCGGAAAGCGCCTCGATGCGGTAATCCCGGTACTTGGCGAACTGCAGCTCCTCGAGCAGGCCCGCCTCCGCGGCTGCCAGCTCCTCGTCGCTCATCCCGTAGGCGCGGCCGTAGAGCTGGAAGTGCTCGGCGACCGTCAGCTTCTCCCAGAGCATCGGCTGCTGCGGGCAGTAGCCCAGCCGCTCGGGTCGGTCGACCTCACCGCCGTCGCTGCCGAGCAGGCCGACGATGACCTGGATCAGCGTGCTCTTGCCCGATCCGTTCTCGCCGACCAGGCCGACCAGCTCGCCGGCTTTGACGTCGAGGCTCGCCCCGCGCAGTACCTCGATCCTGCGCCGTAGCGGCCAGATGCCGCGATGGAAGCTCTTTTCGACCAACCGGACTCTCAGGACAGAGCCGGTCGCGGAGGGCGGACGCCGTTGCTGCGGGAGCGCACTCATCGCATCATCACGGACATGATCATCCTCCCGGAGGGGCCGTTCATCCGTAATCGGCCACCTTCGGGCAGCGGGGCTTACCCGACGTTCGCGCCGTGCTGTGCGACTAGCGTTCTCGGGTGGGAGGAGCTTGAACGATGGGCGCGCTAACGATCCTGCTCGCAGATACGGACCATATGGGGGATTGGGGCGCCGGCTGGTGGATCGTAATGGCGCTGATGATGGTCGTCTTCTGGGCGCTGATCATCTTGGGCGCCGTGTGGCTGGTCCGCTCGCTCGCCGGCGGCCATCACACCATCCGCCACCGCGATCCCCTCGAAGTGCTCGACCACCGGCTCGCCAGCGGCGAGATTTCCGCGGAGGAGTATCGCGAGCGGCGCGAGCTGCTCGAGAAGGGAGGCGGTTCAGGTGAGGCCTAAATCGCTGTTCAGGGTGATCGACCCGTTCCTGCGCGTGCTAGGGAGAAGGAGCAGGGCGGGGGGTCTGGAGACGAGGAACCGGCTGGTCGTGGCGGAGGGGTGAGCGGCGAAGAGGGGATGCAGGACCAGCAGATGGGCGAACAGCGCCGCACATGAGTATCCGGTTCGCTCAGGCTGCGTCTCGGGACTGCGCTCGGGTGCCGCCGAAAGAAAGGCCATCCGACTTTGGCCCCAGCCAAGTGTGGCCAAAGTCGGATGCGGCCCCCCACGCGCACGCGCTCCCCGGCCCCGAGGCCCGGTCAACCTGAGGGAACCGGATACTCATGAGCGCCGCATACCCGACTGGCCCTGAGCATTTGGCACCACAACAGAAAACGCCCCGCCGGGGAGGCGGGGCGCTTCTGGGGTTACTACAGGGAGGAGAGGCAAATCCAGATTGCATTCGGGGGCTGACCGAGCTCTCTGGCATCATCCGAAACGTGGAACGGCCCCACATAAAGCTGAGCGGAGACATCGAGGGTCCCTACGTTGTTGAGGAGGCTCGCAGCGACGGGCGGCTCGTGATTTCGCCGGATACGTCTGCTCAAGCCATCATGGAGCGTTTGGGACACGAGCCCGCGACCCTCGCGGAGTTCGAAGCTGAGTATGGGGCCGTGAAACCGCCTGACGGCGAGGGGTAGGCGTGCCGATCAAGCGGGGCTTCGCTCGCGTCGCTTTCGACGAACTGGCCTGGCATGAGGATCTGCGCCAAGCGACCGGCGGTGCGAAGCGGATCGGCGAAGAAACGCGCTCGCGCTTGGAACGCGAGGGCCAAGCCATCGACGCCCTCTTCGCCTGCGACGAGGAAGCTCGCGATGGAACCAGCCTCCCCGGCTGCGTCAAGGTTTACCTTCCTCCTCCCGGCGGGCCCCTCGGGCTTGTCTTCCGACTCGCCAAGGGCAAAGACGGACGTCTCTGTCTCGACCACTTAGCATTCGGCACGCGACACCTGCCGGCTGGCTCTCGCGGCGAAAGCGTCTATCAACTCGCACACCGACGGCTGAATGGCTAGCGGGGCTATGGTGTCAACGTGCCGAGGGCGCATCGTGCCGAAGTGGCGACGTTCGGGCGTGGCGAGCTTGGACTCGCCGAGGCGCTCTGTCACGGCCAGGACGGCGCAATCGACGACGCCGATTTCGAGGTCGGCGTAGGTCCGCATCAGTTCGCCGGCGCGCTCGGTGTTTGCAGGCCTTTCAGCCCTACTTGGATCTCTATCGCTGCAGTCCCCGACGGCCTGTTGCGCGGAGTTCTTGCTCTCGCAGGACCGCGAAACGCGGGTCGGACTGGCGCATTGGCTGGTCTCAACAATCGGGACGCCGCTCGGATTTGTGGTGCCAACGCGCCACATTCCGCTCTAGCAAGCCCGCCACAACAGAAAGCGCCCCGCCGGGGAGGCGGGGCGCTTCTGGGGTTACTACAGGGAGGAGAGGACTGCGAGTCAATAGGCAGTGAGCGGAATTCGGCTTGCGATGGGGAATCAGGTCCGGCTATCTCCGGTTGTTTCCGGTGATTTCGGTGCCGCGCTGGCGCACCACTGGCGCATCGCGTTGAATCGCGACCTGCCGCTTTGGTTCTAGACGTTCTGGTTATACCGCTCGACAATCCTGCAGTGAATCAAGTTGCGAGCTTCGGCCGCCGAGTTCGCGAACTGCGCCGAGAGCGGGGCTGGTCGCAGGAGGAGCTTGCCGAGCGATCGAACCTGACTGCGGTGCACGTGTCGCGGATCGAGCGAGGGACCCGTGAGGTCAGGCTGACGACGATCCTGCGACTGATTGCCGCGTTCGAGGTTCGGCCGGACAAGCTGCTGAACAACCTCTAGAGGGGCTCCCTCGCGCCAATATCCGCTGTAGTTTCCTGGGCCGCTATCGTGGCTAGTTGTTGCTCGCAGACCTCGCGGACCAGTTCCACGCGGTCCAGCCGACGAGAGAGGATGTCCTGCTCCTCTTTCTCTTCCCGGCGTTCGATCTCTGCCCGCTCTTTGAGCCCTGAAAGGGCCCGATAAAGCACATCCGGGGGCGTGCTCAGCACCGCCTGGGTGCCGTCGTCGCCCCACCCGAGATCCTGAATCAGTCTGAGGAGATCGGAAAATTCGCGACTCAGGCTGTCCGCGGTCTCCCAATCCTCGGCCTCAATAGCCGTGTAGACATAGTCAATTCCCGACAACCTGGCAACGATCGTCCTGTAGAGCGCGTTTCGCTCGTCGGCGTTGAGAATAAGCGGTTTAGTCATGAGCGGCGAAGGTTGCGGCCCAGCGACTCACCCGAGGACACCACCAGTCAGAGTGCCGTCTGGTGAGCGCTGGACCGTTTGCTGCCCAGAGCACGACGGATGGGGGTTGCAGGTCACCTGTGCGCGCTCCTCTGCCGGGTAGGGTGTGTCCTGGAGGCTAGGGCGGCCCTGGGGCGGCTCCTAATGCGAGCATCAGTAGCTCGCCCGTCTCGGTGGGGCGGAAGGAAGCGCCACGCTCACGCGTCGGCCGGGACGCCAGCTCCACAACTCCGAAACGCTGTAAGACTGAGACGTGGTAGCCCACCTGACTCAGAGCTACCTCGCCGCCTTCATCGATTCCTTGGAGCGCTTCTTCCAGGCTGAGGCTTTCCCGATTCGCCAGAAGCCGAAGGAATTTCACCCTCAAGGGGTGGCTGACAGCCTGCGCCAACCGGCCATCAACTTTCGGGAACTCCGGACTGTCCATACCTCATCTACCTCCTGGCGGCCGGGGAACTCCTAACCGCGAAAGAACGATGAAGTCAATCTAGGTATCTCGATCAGACCGTTCAAACGCAATTCGGTTTCTAATCGACCACCCAATCGCCAATGTCCGATCCGGCGGGCGATTCGAAAGCGGCGAAGTAGATCGTCGCGATTGTTGGCTCCTCGCGAGTTTCTGCGAGCCTCAGCTTCGCCGCCCCCTGAAGCGGTCCAAGGTCATGGAAGGCGGCGTCGAAGGATGCGATCACCTGTCTCCATCCAACCTCGTCGAGGATGAGCGGCATCCAAGTTTGGTGGCGATCGGGCCGAGCGTCGAAGGTTCGCGCGTCCATCGCCTCCCGCACCTGCTCGGCCAGCTGCTCAAAGACCCGCCAGCTGAAGGTTGACCGCACGGGCTCGGGGATCTTCGACCAGCTTGCGGTGTCGAAGATTGCTGGCCCGATCGCTCGGTAGAAGTGCTCGGTCGCCCCTCGCCGCTTGCCGCCCGTCTCCGTCCTGACCTTGACCAGCCACCCGTCCTCCGCAAGCACTTTGAAGCGGCGATTGACGTCCGAGAGGCGGGCCGCGCCGCCGAACTTTTCATAGAAGCCCGAGGCGCTCATTTCACGCAGATTCAACTCCTTGACGATCTTCATGCTCAAGGGATTGCTGAGAACCTTTGCCAACCTCACCGTGAAATGCGTGAGGGGGTAGCTGGCGGTCCCTGAGGGGGCGGGCAGGATCAAACCTGAGCGATTTCGCTCCAGGCTCGGAGAATCAAAAGCCCCGATCGCCACAGTCGCCTCAACAGGGGCTTCCCCGGAGCCGGCGAGACGGATTCTCGCGTCTGCCTGCTCCTCGAGCATGGATCGAAACAGCGCCATCGCCAGACCCAGAAGTTCAGAGCGCCCCTGCGCATCGAGGACCAGGGGGGTCCAGGTCAGATGGCGCTCGGGTCTCGCGTCAAACGTCCCGGCCTCCAGGGCCTCTTTGACCCGCTCTGCAAACTGCTCGAAGGTGCGCCAGCTGAACTCGGCTCGTAACGATTGCGGGAGCTGCTCCCAAAGCTCATCCTCGATGATCGCGAGTTCGGGCGCCCGGTAGAAGTGCTCGACGGCCCCTCGCCTACGACCGCCTCTCTCTTCTTTGACGAGACGCAGCCAGCCGTATTCCGCTAGCCGTCGAAAGTGCCGATTAAGGCGCGCGCGGGTTCCGCCACCGAAAGTCTCAAAGAACTGGGAGGGACTCATTTCACGGCGGAACAGCTCCGTGACGATCTTCAGCCGGATTGGGTCGGCGAAGACAACCGCGAGCCGATCCAGCCGAGTCGGCGGCTGCGACATAACCCGGACCCTCGCCGTGGGGTTCGATGTTTCGTTGATCTGGCTTTTCGTCATCGATCCCTGAACGAAATGGGTTCTAGGTAGTTATCAGAATGGGCCTGGTATTCGCTTCTTTCCCCGGCAGTAACGTTTGCTTTTAGATCCTTTAAGCAAACTAAAAGGGGGTGAGGAGGATGCGGGTAGTAATGACCGGATCGGCGGCGCCGATTGCTTCCATCACGAAGTCGGGCTAGGCAGCAAGCCCAAAACCGCCCCGGCTGAACGGCCGGGGCGGTCCTCATTCGGTCGCGAAACCCCATTCCCCTCGCCCCCCGATTGTTAATGCCGGTTGACTGTGAACACTCAAAGAACTTACCGCTTTGGTTCTATCGCGCCTAGACTCACCGCTCCGCGGGACTGTCCCTCAGCCTGCGGCCGGATTAAGGGCCGGCGCTTCTTCACCTAGCGGCGTCGGCCCTTCAACTACGCCGTCCTAGAGCTCGGTGTTCCAGAGGATGAGAGGATTGAGGCTAGTTCTTACCGACACGACGCTCCCCTTGGCGCGAATCAGCAAGGCAGCTTGAACGGGCTGGGGGATGCCCCTTCGGTCAGGTTCCACCTTTGCATCACGAATCGCCGTCTCAGTAGCGGATCTGGCTTGCCTAGCAGCTCGGATGAACGGCAATGAGCTTCATAGGCCATTAATGCCCTCAAGAGGCGCTAGGTCGACCAGCTTCGGCAGTGTCGAAACCCGGACACTGGAGGCTGACCCAGGGGGTTCTGTCGGCCGCCGCGCTTCGCGGAGCCGACGGCGTGACCTAATAGGAGCCCGCTCCCGCTTCGGCCTAGGAGAGGCCGAGCAGCCCCGGCAGCTCCGCCATCGACTTGAAGGTCCTGGCGCCCTCGCGCTGCAGCCGCACACCGCTGCCGTCGGGCGCGTAGCCGAGCACCGACATTCCGGCAGCTCGGGCGCCGGCCACCCCGAAGGGGCTGTCCTCGACGACCACGGAGCGGGAAGGCTCCGCGTCCATACACACCGCTGCGTGGAGGAAGAGGTCGGGAGCCGGCTTTCCGCGCGGGACTTCATCGGCGGAGTAGATGCGCCCCGCAAAGCGATGCCAGAGGCCGGTGAGCCCGAGGGTGAAGCGCATCTTCTCCAGGCTGCCGCTGGAGGCGATGCAGGTAGGCAGCTCGATCTCCTCAAGAGCGTCGAGGACCCCCGGGACCGGCCAAAGCTCGGATCGGAAAGCCTTGCGGACAGCCGCGTTCAGGTCCTCCTCCC
Source organism: uncultured Actinomycetes bacterium (assembly GCA_963779815.1). Taxonomy (GTDB): domain Bacteria; phylum Actinomycetota; class Thermoleophilia; order Solirubrobacterales; family 70-9; genus VAYN01. The sequence goes on from CAVZZR010000001.1 coordinate 1,780,614, forward strand.
ACAATGGCGGGAGCGGCCGCCCGAGCCGCTCGGCGAGGATCTTCAGCGTCGCCGACATGCCCAGGCCGAGGAAGTCCCGGACGCAGTCCTCATAGCTCGTCTCCAGACCGAGAGCGGTGATCTTCTCCGCCTGGATTCGCAGGGAGATCCGGTCGCTGTCGACCAGGACGCCGTCGCAGTCGAAAATCACCAGTTCTGGCAGCGCGTTGTTCTCCCCGCTCGGATGCACAAGTCGGCATTCAACACCGAAGCCCCGGCTGAAGCGATCGGCTGTTTTCTTCTCTTCTTTTCCTGATCTATACCCCTGGCAAGCCGTCGACTCTCAGAGGTGTTCCTTGACATAGGAGCGACCCCCTGGTGATGGGCCTACACGACCGCCGACGTGCCGGGTCCGAGCATCGACCAGATGCGTGATCGTCGAAGTGCTTCGCGACTCTCGCCGCCGCTTCGTCGGAATCGGCCGATACAGGTTCCCCGATGAACCCGAGCGGCAGGACTACCCGCAGAACTATCCCGACCAGATTTTCATAGACCGCTGGACGCCGAATGGAGCATTGGATCGCAGCTTCGGGGGAGGCGACGGGATGGTCGTCTCCGACTTCGGGCTCCCCGCGGCGGCCAGGACGGGGAGGACGGGGACGCAGCGCATTTTCGGCCGAGCCGCCGATCAGGTCTTCTACCCGTCCACCGTTGACGGGCGGGCACGTCGGGCATGGAAAGCCACAATCTCACGGGCGCGAACCCGAAAGCGATCCAAGTAGTCATGGGTCACTCGAAAATTCAGACGACCTTTGACGTGTACGGGCACCTGCTCCCTGGCAGCTACGACGACGTGCGCGCTCGAATGGATGCCTACCTGGCAGAAGGCGCGACCCGCGAGCCGGTGGCCGCGCCGTGAGCACCACCGCCGAGGTTCGGGCTAGCGCTCCCTGATTCCTTCGATGCAGCCCTCAAAGGCGGCTTGTTCAAACTGGCCGTAGTAGCCCTCTGCGTACGCTTCGGCGACTTCAAACTCGCCTGCCGATGGAGAGAGGTGAAATTCCTTGGCGATCCGTTCGAGCGGGAAGTTGCCGCAGGCGAAAAGCGCAACTTCATAGGCTTCTTCGTACTTGCCGCTGAAACCGGCAGCCTGTGCTGGCGTCTTCTTCGGCTTCTTTGAGATCCTCGGCTTCTGCTTCGAAGGGTGTTTTTCCCGTTGGATGCGCGCTTCGTCCCTCCGGGTCTGCTTCGCAGCTTCCCTGTCCGCAGCCTGGACTTCCGCTTCGGCCTCCTCCTGGCTCGAGCTCAGTTCTTCAAGTTCTTCGACAGCCTTCGCATCGGGGCCGCTCGGTCCTGAGTCGCCGCAGGCAACCAAGCCGCCGCTGACCGCCAGCGCCAGCGCCAAGAGGACGAGACGGCGTCGCATCGCGGCCGAACCTAACACGGAACTTGGCTGACTGGCGCACCAACTGGCGCACCGCCTCCTCATCGCCCCTAGGACTAGTCACTGGGTCGCCCGGATTTGGCTCCACAACAGAAAACGCCCCGCCGGGGAGGCGGGGCGCTTCTGGGGTTACTACAGGGAGGAGAGATATGTATCTCTATATATGTGGATCCGTGGGAGGTAGGTGAGCCCGGTTGATGTCGTGGGCGCCGCTGTGGGAAGCAGCGAGGCTATTGTCGACGCGGGGCTCAGCCAAAAAGTCTTTGTCGTGCTCCTTAGTCGGTTTCCACTTGCGAATCCTTGAACAGCGTACGAACATATGTGCGATTTGTGTGTGAGGCGGGTCACAGAGATCCTGCATTGACGGACTCTGCGGGGTCTCTACCCGATTTGATCCAGAAGACCAGATCAGATTCGGTAACTGGTCGCCGTTCAATGTCGCATTCGTTTCTGAAGGCCAGTAAAAGGCCATCCCGGGGGGCTCGCTGTAGCGTTTCGGCGGCGTGAAGAAGGCCCGGATAGACGCGGTTTTGGCCGAGCGGGGGCTGTTTCCCTCGCGCTCGGCGGCGGCCGGGGCGGTGCGGGCCGGCGAAGTCCGGGTCGGCCAGCGACGGGCCGGTGGCGCTGCGACCCGAGCCAGCTGGTCGAGCCGGAGGCCGAGCTGATCGTCGACGCGGGGCCCCGCTACGTCTCGCGCGGCGGGATCAAGCTCGAGAACGCGCTCGACGCGCTCGGGATCGACGTCGCCGGGCCGCGACTGCCTCGACGTCGGCGCCTCGACCGGCGGCTTCACCGACTGCCTGCTGCAGCGGGGCGCCGCCCGGGTGGCCGCCGTCGACGTCGCCTACGGCCAGCTCGACGTGCGCCTGCGCGAGGATCCGCGGGTGACCGTGATCGAGCGCCTCAACGCCCGCGAGCTGCGCCCGGCCGACCTGCCCTTCGCGCCCTCGCTGGCGACGGTCGACGTCTCCTTCATCTCGCTGACCAAGGTGCTGCCGGCGGTCGCCGCGCTGCCTGGCGCCGGGCGGCGAGGTGCTGGCGATGGTCAAGCCGCAGTTCGAGCTCGGGCGCGAGCGGGTCGGCCGCGGCGTCGTCCGCGACGCCGGCCGACCGCCGCGAGGCGATCCTCGCCGTCGCCGCGCGCCGCCGCGAGACCTCGGGCTGCCGGTGCGCGGCTTCGCCTCCTCCGGGCTGCCGGGGCCGAAGGGCAACCGCGAGACCTTCGTCTGGTGCGGGGGCGAGCGGCGCCGCGCGTCGACGACCTGGAGGCGGCGATCGCGCGCGGCCGTGGAGGACGACGATGAAGACCGCCGCCCTGATCACCCACTCGCACCCGCCGGCCGCCACCGAGGCGGTCGCGGTCGCCGCCGCGGTCGCCCGCGAGGCCGGCTGGCGCCTGGTCGCCGACCGCGGACGAGCTCGCCAAGCACGGCGACGCCGCCGAGGGCATCGAGGTCGTCGCCGAGCGACGCCGCGTCCCGACCTCTGCCTCGTCCTCGGCGGCGACGGCTCGATCCTGCACGCGCTGCGCCGCTTCGCCCGCACGGGGGTGCCGGTCTTCGGCGTCAACTTCGGCACCGTCGGCTTCCTCGCCGCGGTCGAGCGCGACGAGGCCGACGCCGGGATCGCGCCGCGCCCTCGCCGGCGAGATCGAGACGATCGAGCTGCCCGGCGCTCGAGGTCGAGGCTCGACGGCGAGGCGGCGATCGGCCTCAACGACGTCACCCTCACCCGCCGCCCGCACGACCGGGTCGCCGAGCTGAGCTACCGGATCGCCGGCGAGGAGGTCGGCCACGTGCGCTGCGACGGGCTCGTCGCCGCCACCCCGGTCGGCTCGACCGGCTACAACCTCGCCAACCAGGGCCCGATCCTCGCCTGGGGGGTGAAGGGATACGTGGTCAGCTACATCGCGCCCGCACTCGCTGACCGCGCGGGCCCTGGTCGTCGCCCCCGGCGACGTCCTCCACGTCGGCAACGCGCCGGCCGCGAGCCGGTCGAAGTCGCGGTCGACGGCGACCAGTTCGGCCGACGCTCGCCGCCGGCGACGACGCTCGAGGTCCGCTTCGTCGACTCCGTCGGCCGCCTCGCCCAGCTGCCCGGCACGAGCTTCTACCAGCGAATCCGCGAGAAGTTCGGCCACCTCGCCGTCTAGCGTCTGACGCACCGCGCACGGAGCCGACGGTCGCCGTCCACTTTAGGGTTGCCCGCCATGGAGCGCAAGTGGTGGACCCTGGTCCTCGTCTCGATCGCGACGTTCATGCTGCTGCTCGACGTCACGGTCGTCAACGTCGCCCTGCCCGACATCCAGCGGGACCTCGCACGCCAGCCTCTCCAGCCTGCAGTGGGTCGTCGACGCCTACTCGCTGATGCTCGCCGCCTTCCTGCTCACCGCCGGCTCGCTCGGCGACCGGCTCGGGCGCCGGCGCGTCTTCACGATCGGCTTCGGCGATCTTCACCTTCGCCTCGTTCCTCTGCGGGATCGCCGAGGACCCGACCCTGCTCAACCTCGCGCGCGGGCTGCAGGGGGTCGGCGGCGCCGGCGATGTTCGCGACCTCGCTGGCGCTGATCGGCCAGGAGTTCCACGGCAAAGACCGGGCGACCGCGTTCGGCGTCTGGGGGGCGACGGTCGGCGGCGCGGTCGCGATCGGGCCGCTGATCGGCGGCGTCATCACCGAGCACCTCGGCTGGGAGTGGATCTTCTTCGTCAACGTCCCGATCGGGATCGCGGCGATGGTCGCTGACCGAGCGCAAGATCGTCAACGTCTTCGCCCAGGACCCCGAGCCGATCGACTTCCCCGGCCTCGTCACCTTCTCGCGGCGCGCTCTTCCTGCTGATCTTCGGCCTGATCCGCGGCAACCCCGAGGGCTGGGGGAGCCCGCCGATCCTCGCCTGCCTGATCGGCGCCGCCGTCCTGCTGGCGACCTTCATCGCGATCGAGCGCCGCAGCGACCACCCGATGCTCGACCTCACCCTGTTCCGCAAACCCGCCTTCAACGGCGTCTCGGCGGTCGCCTTCTGCCTCTCGGCCGGGATGTTCGCGATGTTCCTCTACCTGACGATCTACATGCAGGGCGTGCTCGACTACTCGCCGCTGGAGGCGGGCCTGCGCTTCCTGCCGCTGACCGTCCTCGGCTTCATCGTCTCCCCGATCGCCGGCGCGCTCTCGCACCGGGTCCCGATCCGGGTCCTGCTCGGCGCCGGGCTGACGCTGGTCGGGGTCGGCCTGCTGCTGATGCACGGCGTCTCCGCCGACTCGGACTGGACGACGCTGCTGGCCGGCTTCCTGCTCGCCGGGGTCGGGATCGGCATCACCAACCCCGGGATCGGCCAGGCGGCGATCGCGGTCGTCCCGGTGGAGAAATCGGGGATGGGCTCGGGGATCAACACCACCTTCCGCCAGGTCGGGATCGCCACCGGCGTCGCCGGGCTCGGCGCGATCTTCCAGTCCCAGGTCGACTCGAAGCTGAGCGAGCTGCTGCCGCAAGGCTGCCGGGCGGGCTCGGCGAAATGGTCGCCTCGGGCGGCTCGCGCGGCGGTCGGCGAACTGCGCGCTGCCGCCGGCGCATCAACGCGAAGCCGTCCACGCCGCCGACGTCGCCTTCGTCAGCGCCTTCAACGAGATCATCCTGATCGCCGCGATCCTCTCCTTCGTCGGCGCCGCCCTCGGCTTCGCCCTGGTCCGCTCGTCGGAGCTTCGTCCAAGCCAGCCGGTCCGGACTGACCGCCCGCCAGTGAGCGCAAGCGAGCGAACGCGCTTGATCCGTCCGCCGCCGGTGCTACACAGAGACGGATGCTGCGTGAGCTGCGGATCGAGAACCTGCTGCTGATCGAGCGGGCCGAACTGCGGCTCGGCGCGGGCCTGAACGCGATCACGGGGGAGACCGGGGCGGGGAAGACGGTGCTCGCCCACTCGCTCGACCTGCTGATGGGCGGCAAGGCGAAAGCGCAGATCGTCCGGCCCGGGCGCCGAGGAGGCCTGGGTCGAGGGCGTCTTCGACCTGCCCGCGGGGCTGCTCGACGAGCCCGAGCTGGCGGAGCTGGCCGAGCGGCTGCCCGGCGGGCGCCGAGGAGGTCGTGCTCGGGCGGCGGGTCTCGGCGGGCGGGCGGACCAGCGCCTTCGTCGCCGGCCGCGCCGCCACCGCCGCCGACCTGAAGCTGCTCGGCGGCCGCCTGCTCGCCTTCTTCGGCCAGCACGAGCACCGCAAGCTGACGATCTCCTCGGCCCAGCTGGAGATCCTCGACGGCTTCGCCGGGGCCGAGCACCTGGAGCCTGCGCGAGCGACTACCGCGAGGCCCACCGCGAGTGCGGCCGGCTCGCCGCCGAGCTGGCCGAGCTGCGCGAGCGCGGAAGGCTCGCGGGAGCGCGACCTCGACCTCTACCGCTACGAGCTGTCGGAGATCGAGGAGGTCGCACCCGACCCCGAGGAGCGCGCAGGAGCTGGCCGCCGAGCGCGAGCGCCTGCGCCACGCCGAGGGCCTGCGCGAAGCGGCGGCCGGGGCCCACGCCGGGCTGGCCGGCGCCGAGGAGGACGGCGGCGGCGCGGCGGCGGCGCTGGCCGAGGCCGAATCGCTGCTGCAGGGCGCGGCCGGCCTCGACCCGGCCTCGACGCGATCGCCGAGCGGGTGGCGGCGCTGGCGGTCGAGCTCGGCGACGTCGGCTGCCGAGCTGCGCGACTACGCCGAGGGGGTCGAGGCCGACCCCGGCGCGCTGCTGGCGATCGAGGAGCGGCTGGAAGCGATCGACCGGCTCGAGCGCAAGCACGGCGGCAGCGTCGAGTCGGTGCTGGCCCACGCCGAGCGCTGCCGGACGGAGATCGCGCGGCTCGAGGGCGCCGAGGAACGCGGCGCCGAGGCCGACGGCGGCGCTGGCCGCGGCCGAGACGCGCCGCGAGCGAGCTCGGCGAGCGGCTGAGCGCCGGCCGCGCAGACGGCCGCCGGGCCGCTGGAAGAGCGGGTCGCCGCCGAGCTGGAGCAGCTGGCGATGGCCGGCGCCACGCTCGAGGTCGTGCTCGAGCCGCACCCGGACGGCTTCGGCGCCAACGGGCGCGAGACGGTCGAGCTGCGGGTCGCTCCCAACCCCGGGATCGAGGCGGCGCCGCTGCGCGACGCGGCCTCCGGCGGCGAGCTCTCGCGGGTGATGCTGGCGCTGAGCGGGCTCGGCCCGGCGGCGCGGCGCCGGGACCCTGGTCTTCGACGAGATCGACGCCGGCATCGGCGGCAACACGGCGCGGGTCGTCGGCGAGCGGCTGCGGGCGCTCGGCAAGGAGCACCAGGTCCTCTGCATCACCCACCTGCCGCAGGTCGCCTCGCTCGCCGACGTCCATTTCCGGCTCGAGAAGGGCGTCGGCCGGCGAGGCCGCCGTCGGCCACGGTCGAGCGGCTCGACGGCGAGGGCGTGGTCGCGGAGATCCGCCGCATGCTCGGCGGCGAGAGCCGCGACGAGGCGGCGACCGCCACGCGCGCGAGCTGCTCGCGGCCGCCTGAGCCGACTGGCAGGACGCTCCGAGCGGGTGGCCTAACCTAGCGGCTGGTGGCCACCGCCAGTCGCCGTCGCTTCCCTGCCTGCTCGGGCGTCGAACGGGTCGCGCCCGCAGGCGCCGATCGACGGGCACCGCGCGGCTCGGCGAGCGCACCAAGCACCTGGTCAAACGCCTGCGCCCCGGCGACGATCGCGGTCATCGACCACGTCAACATCGACCGCATCGCCGCCGAGGAGCTGATCGCAGCCGGCGTCGCCGCGGTCCTCAACGCCTCGCCCTCGTCGCGACGGCAAGTACCCGAACGCCGGCCCGCTGATGCTGGCGCGCGCCGGCATCCGCCTCGTCGACGCCCCCGGCGCCGGCCTCTTCGAGCTGCTCAAAGACGGCGACCGGCTGACGCATCGACGGCGAGCGCGGTGCTGCGTCGGCGGCCAGGAGGTGCTGCGCGGGCGCGTGCTCGGCGTCGCCGAGCTCGAGCGCCAGCTGAGCGAGCAGCGCGAGCGGATCGACGAGGCGCTGGCCGAGTTCGCCGAGAACACCGTCGCCCACGTGCGCCAGGAGACCGACCTGCTGACCGGCAGCGATCGAGTTCCCGCCGACCCGGGCCTCCTTCCGCGACCGCCACGTGCTGATCGTCGTCCGCGGCGACCGCCACCGCCGCGACCTGAAGGCGCTGCGCGCCTACATCCGCGACGTGCGGCCGCTGATCGTCGCCGTCGACGGCGGCGCCGACGGGGTCCTGGAGGCGGGGCTGAAGCCCGACATGATCCTCGGCGACATGGACTCGGCCAGCGACGCGGCGCTGCGCTGCGGCGCCGAGCTGATCGTCCACGCCTACCCCGACGGCCGCGCCCCGGGCAGCGAGCGGCTGCTGCGAGCTGGGCCTCGCGCACACAGGTCGTCCCCGCCGCCGGGACCAGCGAGGACGTGGCGATGCTGATGGCCTACGAGAAGGGGGCGGACGCTGATCGTCAGCGTCGGCGCCCACTTCAACCTGATCGAGTTCCTCGACCGCAAGCGCGGCGGCATGTCCTCGACCTTCCTCACGCGGCTGCGGATCGGCGAGAAGCTGGTCGACGCCAAGGGGGTGAGCCGGCTCTACAACCCGAGCTCGACCGCTGGCCCCGGCTGGCCTTCTTCGTCGTCGCCTTCCTGATCCTGCTGACGATCCTGATCATCACCTCGCCGGCGCTCAACGACGTCTTCGAGCTGGTCTGGCTGAAGGTCCGGATCTGGCTCGGGATCTGAGGCGTCGAGGCCCATCTAGCCTTCGCCGGCTGATGGGTTACAGCGCGCGCTACCACGCCACCTCGCTGATCGCCGTCTTCCTCGCGCTCGCGATCGGGATCCTGATCGGCGCCGAGTTCGGCGGCGACGCGCTCACCAGCACCCGCAAGGACCTCGAGCACAGCCTCGTCGGCAACCTCCAGGACGCGCGCTCGCAGGCCGACGAACTCAACGGCGAACTCGGCCGCTCCAACGAATTCGCCGAACGCGTCTACCCGGTGCTGACCCGCGACGAACTGCTCGGGCAAGCGGATCGCGATCGTCGCCCTCGGCGGGCTGCCGAGCGACGTCACCGGCGACGGTCGAGGAGGCGCTGGCGCCGACCGGGGCGAAGCTGGTCGGCGTCGGGGTGGTGCGCGAGCCGGTCGACATCAACGGCCTCGCCGGCGACCTCGCCAAGACCCGCTTCGCCGACCTGCGCGACGCAACCCCGACGCGCTGACCGCGCTCGGCACCGGGCTCGGGCCGCCAGCTGGTGCTCGGCGGCACCCTGCCGGAAGTCGTCCGCGGCCAGCTCTTCTCGCGCGCCAGCGGCAACTTCGGCGCCCTCGACGGCGTGATCGTCGTCCGCGACCAGCCGCGAAGGCATGGGCCCGGTGCAGCGACGCGACAGACCGACGAATTCGAAGCGGCGCTGCTGAGCGGGATCACGGCGACGCGGACGCCGGCGGTCGGGGTCGAGACCTCGACCGACGAACCGTCCTCGATCTCCTTCTTCCAGCGCAACGACCTCTCCAGCGTCGACGACGTCGACCTGACGGCGGGGCAGCTGGCGATGGTCTTCGCGATGCTCGGCGCCGAGGGCAGCTTCGGCGTCAAGGGCAGCGCCGACCGGCTGCTGCCGGACCTGCTGACCCGGGGCCAGCTGAGGTGTACTGGGTCGGGCTTCCCGCTGGCGATCGCGATCTCGCTGTTCGCTGGTGCCGGCGGGGGCGCGGGGGCTGCGCGACGCGGGGCTGGTGCGGGAGAACTACCGCGGCGCGCTGCTCGCCTTCCCGCTCGGGGCGGTGCTGGCGACGGCGGCGCTGGTGGCCCTGGCGCCGCTCGCCTTCCTCAACGACCGCGCCGACCTCGACCTGCTCGACCCCGAGCTGCGGCGCTGGCTGCCCTACCTGCTGGGGATCGCCTTCCTCGGCTTCCTCGACGACGCGCTCGGCCGGGGCGCGGCGGCGGCGGCCCCGCGCGGCTGGCGCGGCCACTGGGCGGCGCTGCGCGGAGGGCGCGCTCTCGACCGGGGCGATCAAGGCGGTCGGGGCGCTGGCGCTGGCCGCCTACGTCGTCTCCGGGCGCGGGCTCGAAGACTGGCGCTACGTCGCCGACGTCGCGCTGCTGATCCTCGCCACGAACCTGGGCAACCTGCTCGACCTGCGGCCGGGGCGGGCGGAGAAGGGGCTGGCCCTGCTCGGGGCCGGCCTCTGCCTCGGCGCCTGGACCTGGCGCCGATCGAACTGCTGGGGATCTTCGTCGGCCCGGTGCTGGTCGGCGCCTGGCTGACGCTGCGGCGAGCGGGCGATGCTGGGCGACACCGGCTCGAACCTGATCGGGGCGATCGCCGGGGTCTGGCTGCTCACCGTCCTCGGACCAGACGCGCGCCTGATCGCGCTCGCTGCGGTTCTGGCGCTGACGATTTACGGCGAGATGCGCTCAATTTCGGCGACGATCGATTCGGTTCCGCCACTGCGCTGGCTAGACTCGCTCGGCAGAGCATGAGTCCCTCCAACAAAGGCGACACCAAGTTCATTTTCGTCACCGGCGGGGTGGTCTCGGCCCTCGGCAAGGGGATCACCGCGGCCTCGATCGGCCGCCTGCTCGTCTCCCGCGGCTACCGGGTCCAGCTGCAGAAGTTCGACCCCTACATCAACGTCGACCCGGGGACGATGAGCCCGTTCCAGCACGGCGAGGTCTTCGTCACCGAGGACGGGGCGGAGACCGACCTCGACCTCGGCCACTACGAGCGCTTCACCGACGAGAACACCTCGCGCGCCTCCAACGTCACCGCCGGCGCCGTCTACAACTCGGTGATCAAGCGCGAGCGCCGCGGCGACTACCTCGGCGCCACCGTCCAGGTGATCCCGCACATCACCAACGAGATCAAGCAGAAAATCCTCATCGTCGCCGAGTCGCAGTCGGTCGACTTCGTGATCACCGAGATCGGCGGCACCGTCGGCGACATCGAGTCGCTGCCGTTCCTCGAGTCGATCCGCCAGCTCTACACCGACCTCGGCCCGAAGCGGGCGATGTTCGTCCACCTGACGCTGGTGCCCTACGTCGGCCACGCCGGGGAGCTGAAGACGAAGCCGACCCAGCACTCGGTCAACGAGCTGCGCCGGATCGGGATCCAGCCGCACGCGCTGGTCTGCCGCTCCGAAGGCCGGCTCGACCGCGAGATCCGCACCAAGATCGCCCTCTTCGCCAGCCTTCCCGTCGACGCCGTCATCTCCGCCCACGACGTCGACAACATCTACAAGGTGCCGCTCGTCTTCCGCGCCGAGGGCGTCGACGACCTCGTCCTCGACCACTTCGGGATGGAGGCGCCCTCGCCCGACCTCGCCGAGTGGGAGGCGATGGTGCGCCGCGCCGACTCCGCCGAGGGCGAGGTGCGGATCGCCGTCGTCGGCAAGTACGTGCAGCTCGCCGACGCCTACAAGTCGGTGATCGAGGCGATCGAGCACGGCGGCTTCCACCACGGCGTCGAGGTCAAGGTCGAGCTGGTCGACTCCGAGAACTTCGACCCCGAGAAGCTCGAGGGCTGCGACGGGATCCTGATCCCCGGCGGCTTCGGCGAGCGCGGGATCGAGGGCAAGATCGAGGCGGCGCGGATCGCCCGCGAGCAATCGATCCCCTACCTGGGGATCTGCCTCGGGATGCAGATCGCGGTGGTCGAGTTCGCCCGCCACGTCGTCGGCATGGACGGCGCCAACTCGGCCGAGTTCGATCCCGAGACGCCGTTCCCGGTCGTCGACCTGCTGCCGGAGCAGAAGGAGGTCTCCGACATGGGCGGGACGATGCGCCTCGGCGCCGACCCGGTGAAACTGCACGAGGGCACGAAAGCGCGCGAGATCTTCGGCGAGGCGGTCATCTACAAGCGCCACCGCCACCGCTACGAGGTCAACAACCAGCTGCGCCGCCGGCTCGAAGACGAGGGGCTGGTCTGCGGCGGCACCTCGCCCGACGAGCGCCTGGTCGAGATGGTCGAGCTGCCCGACCACCCCTTCTTCGTCGCCTCCCAGTACCACCCGGAGTTCAACTCCCGCCCGAACCGGCCCGAGCCGCTCTTCCGCGAGTTCGTCGGCGCCGCCGCGGCGCACGCAGGCACGCAGCCTGCCGACGGGGGCGAGGTCGAGGTCGTCGGCAAGATCGGCGCCGAGCCGAGCGTCGAGGGCGACGACGTCAGCGTCCGCCGCTCCGCCTGAGCATTCCCGTTTAGCCTTCTGCTCGTGAGTTCGAGGCTCCACGAGCGATTCGTCCGCTACTGCGAGATCCGCAGCCCAACCGGCGAGGAGCGGGAGATCGCCGACACGCTCGCGGCCGAGCTGCGGGCGATGGGCCTCGAGGTCAGCGAGGACGAGGCGGCCGGCCGCCGCCGAAGCCGGGGCCGGCAACCTGCTCGCGCGCTCGGCGGGCACCGGCGAGGACTGGGTGATGTTCTGCGCCCACGTCGACACGGTTCCGCACCGGGGCCAGGTCGAGGTGGTCGATGACGAGGGCGTCTTTCGCAGCCGCGGCGAGACGATCCTCGGCGCCGACAACAAGGCGGCGGTGGCGGTCTTCATGGAGCTGGTCGCCCGCCACGTCGAAAGGCCGGGCCCGGTCGGGATCGAGCTGGTGCTGACCGTCGCCGAGGAGCAGGGGCTGCGGGGGGCGAAGGCCTTCGACGCCGCGCAGCTGCGCTCGCGGGCGGGCTTCGTCCTCGACCACGCGGGCCCGGTCGGCGAGGTGATCGTCGCGACGCCGACCCAGCAGAAGATCCTCGCCGACTTCATCGGCGTCGAGGCCCACGCCGGGATCAAGCCCGAGGAGGGCAGCAGCGCGATCGCCGCCGCCGCGGCGGCGGTCGCCCGGATGGAGCTGGGCCGCCTCGACGAGGGGACGACCGCGAACGTCGGCCTGATCAGCGGCGGCACCTCCGGGCAACGTCGTCCCCGGTCACTGCTGCGATCCACGCCGAGGCGCGCAGCCTCGACGCCGAGCGGGCGGCCGAGGTGGCGGGGAAGATCGCCGACGCCTGCGCCTGGGGCGCGAGCGAGCACGGCTGCGACGTCGACGTGCGGATCGAAGAGCTCTTCCGCGGCTACCAGGTGCCGACCGACTCGGCGGCGCTGGCGCTGGCCGAGGCGGGGCTGCGGGCGGCCGGGCTGGAGCCGCGGCGGGTGGCGATCGGCGGCGGCAGCGACGCCAACGTCTTCCGCCTCGACGGCTTCGACTGCGTCCTGCTCGCCAACGGCACCGATGCGGTCCACACCGCCGACGAGATGGTGCCGGCGCGAGCCTGGAGAAGATGCTCGAGGTCTGCGAGGGCATCGTCGCGGCGGCGGCAGAGCCGGCGCCGGCGTAGTGGCCGGCCGTCTGAAGCTGCGCCGGGGCGTCGTCGTCTCGACCGATCCGCTCGTGGTCGAGGTCGGCGGCGAGCGGCGGCCGGCCTGGGCCGACGAGGTCGCTGCTGGGGGAGATGCGCGAGGGCGACGAGGTCGTCGTCAACGTCGCCGCGCTCGACCTCGGCCTCGGCTCCGGCGGCTTCGACGTCGTCCACGTCAACCTCACCCGCGGCCTGGAAGGGGACGGGGCGGAGGGCGCGCACGTGATGAAGCTCAACTACACCTCGCTCCAGCATCCCGTCGACCCGGTCGAGCGCCCCGACATTCCCCTGTTCCTTTCCGGCCCTGGACAACGAAAAGGAACAGACGAGGTGGGCGCGGCGGCGGTGGTACTGCCGCTGCACGGGCACCTGGCGCCGGCGGCCTGGGCGGCGGCGCAGGCGGCGCCCGGGCTCCGGGTCGGGTACGTGCAGACCGGAGGCGGGGCGCTGCCGGGCTCGCTACTCGCGCGACGTCCGCGAGCTGCGCGAGCGCGGCCTGCTCTGCGGCCACATCACCGCGGCCCCGGCCTACGGCGGCGAGCACGAGGCGCTGAGCACGGTCGGCGCCCTCGACGCCGCCGCCGGGCTCGGCTGGGACGCGGCCCTGGTCGGCCCCGGTCCCGGGATCATCGGCTCCGACACCGCCTTCGGCCACGGCGGCATGGCGGCCCTCGACAGCGCCCACGCCGCCCTCTGCCTCGGCCTTCCGACCCTGATCTCCCCGCGCCTCTCCGGCGCCGACCCCCGCGAGCGCCACCGCGGCCTCAGCCACCACACCCGACCGTCCTCGGGCTGCTCCTGGGCACGGTCGACGTCGCGGTCCCCGACGGGCGAGCCCGGGATCGAAGAGGGCCTCGCAAGACTCGCGGGAACCACCGACTGCGCAGTGCCTCCGCCGACCTCGACGCCTACGCGCTTCGGGCCTGCCGACCACGACCATGGGCCGGTCCCTCGCCGAGGACCCCCTCTTCTTCGCCGCGCCGCTGGCGGCCGGCGCCCTGCTCGCCTGAGCGCACGGTCCCTTGCGGTCCAAGGGCTGTGGCCCCGCGGGCCGAAAACTCCCGCATGGCGATCGCGGTCAAGCCCGCCGTTCCGTCGGTGCCGCCGCAAGCCGGGGGCCGACGCGCGCTTCGAGAGCCTCGTCCTCGACTTCCTCTCCTACCTGGAGCTGGAGCGCGGCCTCTCCCGCAACACGCTGAACGCCTACCGCACCGACCTCTTCCAGTACGGCGAATACCTCGCCGCGCACGAGCACGACGCGCTGCAGCGCGCGGCCGGCCGACGTCGCCGACTTCCTCGCCGAGCTGGCGACGGGGGAGGGCCGGCCGGCCTGCTCGGCGTCGACGATCCACCGCAAGGCCGCCTGCCTGCGCTCCTTCTACAAGCACCTGCGCCGCGACGAGCTGATCGGCGACGACCCGACGGCGGCGCTGAGCGCGCCGCGCCGCTCGAAGAAGCTGCCCCAGGTCCTCAACTACTCCGAGGTGCAGAAGCTGCTCGCCTCCCCGCGGGGCAGCGAGCCGACGGCGCTGCGCGACCGGGCGCTGCTCGAGGTGATGTACGCCTGCGGGCTGCGCGCCTCGGAGACGATCGGGCTCGAGCTCGCCGACATCGACCTGCGCGAGGGCTTCCTGCGCGCCCGCGGCAAGGGCTCGAAGGAGCGGCTGGTGCCGCTCGGGCCGGCAGGCGATCGCGGCGATCAACGGCCTATCTGCGCGGCGGCCGGCCGAAGCTGATCGGCGAGCGCCACGAGCCGAAGCTGTTCGTCAACTTCCGCGGCGGCCCGCTGACCCGGCAGGGCCTCTACAAGATCGTCCAGCGCCACGCCCGCGACGCCGGCCTCGCCGGCCGGATGAGCCCGCACACCCTGCGCCACAGCTTCGCCACCCACCTGCTCGCCGGCGGCTGCGACCTGCGCGCCGTGCAGGAGATGCTCGGCCACGCCGACATCTCGACCACGCAGATGTACACGCACCTCTCCGGCGACCGCCTCAAGGAGGTCTACTTCAGCGCCCACCCCCGCGCCACTGACTCCTGAACCGGGGGGGTGTCTGAGTTTTCCCGTCATATATGAGGGTAAAACTCAGACACGCATCCGGTAGAACGGGGGGATGCCCGAGCTGCCGGAGGTCGAGACCGTCGCCCGGCAGCTGGAGCCGGAGGTGGAAGGGCACCGGATCGAGCCGCTGGAGGTGCTGGACGGGCGCTGGTCGCGGCCGGTGCCGCCGGGGCAACTGGGCAAGGAGGTCAGCGGGGCCGACGATCGAGGGCCTGGGCCGGCGCGGCAAGTACCTGCTGCTGGCGCTCGACGGCGCCCGGACCCTGGTCATGCACCTGCGGATGACCGGCAACCTGGTCCTGGTCGAGGGCGAGGAGATGCTCGACCCCTCCGAGGGGCGGCGCCTGTACGAGGGCGAGCGCTCGACCGAGGCCCGGCACCTGCGCGCCCGCTTCGTCCTCGACGACGGCCGCGAGCTCTGGTTCACCGACCCGCGCCGCTTCGGCGAGGCCTTCCTGGTCGACGACGCGGGGCTGGAGGCGCGCTTCGCCAAGCTCGGCGTGGAGCCGCTCTCGCCCGAGTTCACGCCGCAGGCGCTGGGGGAGATGGCGGCCGGGCGCAAGGCGCCGCTGAAGTCCTTCCTGCTCGACCAGTCCGGGGTCGCCGGGGTCGGCAACATCTACGCCGACGAGGCGCTCTTCCGCGCCGAGCTGCACCCGCTCTCGCCCGCCGGCTCGATGAAGCCCGAGCACCTGGAGGCGCTGCGCGACGCGGTCGTCGCCGCTCTGGAGGCGGGGATCGACGCCGGCGGCTCCTCGATCGACGACTACCGCGACGGCCGCGGCGAGAAGGGGACGATGCAGGACGAGTTCCTCGTCCACACCCGCGAGGGCGAGCCTTGCCCGCGCTGCGGGGCGACGATCGTCCGCATCGTCGTCGGCGGCCGCTCGACCTACTTCTGCCCGGGCTGCCAGGTGCGGCTGCGCAAACGCCCAAGGCGCCGCAAGCGCGGCTGACGCCTTCCGTCCGGTCCGTCGGTCATCTTTGATTTCGTGGCCGGTACTACGGTCAAGACTGAGGCGGTCGTCCTGCGCAGCATTCGCTACGGCGAGGCTGACCGCATCCTCCACCTCTACTCGAAAAGCCGCGGCCGGATCGGGGCGATCGCCAAGGGGGCGCGCAAGCCCCGATCCCGCTTCGGCGGCAGGCTGGAGCCGTTCTTCCGCCTCGACCTGATGCTGCACGAAGGCCGCAGCGACCTGATGACGGTGACCAGCGTCACCACCGTCGACGGCTACCCGCGCTTGCGCTCCTCCGGTGCCGCGCTGACCGCCGGCGCCCGCGCCTGCGACGCGGTCCTGCGCCTGCTCGACTCCGCCGAGCCCAACCCGCCCGCCTACAACCTGCTCTGCCGCTACCTGGCGCTGCTCGACGATCCGGAGCCGACCCGAGCATCTGGCCTGGAGACGGCGCTCTCCTTTCGACTGAAGCTGGCGCTGGTGGCCGGCTTCAGCCCCGAGCTCGCCTCCTGCGCCCGCTGCGGCGAGGCCGAGCACCTGGTCGGCTTCTCCGGCGCCGCCGGTGGCGTCGTCTGCGCCGGTTGCGAAGCGGGCTCTTTCGCTCTCGGCGAGGAGGCCCACGGGTTCATGGTCGAGGCCCTGGCGCAGCCGCTGAACGAGGCGCCTGATGGCGGAGCTCGCCGGCTCTACGCCAAGTAGAGCGGGCTATCGGTGAAACGTTGGAGCACCACGCCCACGTCCAACTTCGCGCGGCCGCATAAGGGGACCGGGGAGGGGGTCGCCGGACCCTCCCCGCTGTTGTCCGCCGACCCCCTCCCCTGTCCCCGCCCGAACCAAGCGCCTTATGATCGGCGGGTGCCTGCCACCGTCACGTTCGAGGACCGCATCAGCTGCTTGGGAGGAGGAGTTCCTCTCTCCGCACGCGACGCGCTCCTACCCGGCGCGGCGCGGCGGCGAGGAGGCGGACAGCCCGCTGCGGACGCCGTTCCAGCGCGACCGCGACCGGATCGTCCACTCGAAGTCCTTCCGCCGGCTGAAGCACAAGACGCAGGTCTTCGTCGCTCCCGAGGGCGACCACTACCGCACCCGGCTCACCCACACGCTGGAGGCCTGCGGGATCGCCCGCACCGTCGCCCGGGCGCTGCGCCTGAACGAGGACCTGACCGAGGCGATCGGGCTCGGCCACGACCTCGGCCACCCGCCCTTCGGCCACGCGGGCGAGGAGGCGCTCGACGCCGCCCTGCGCGAGCGCTGCGGCAGCGGCTTCCGCCACAACGAGCACTCGCTGCGGGTGGTCGAGGTGCTGGAGCGCGACGGCGCCGGCCTCAACCTCACCGAGCAGGTCCGCGACGGCATCCTCAACCACACCGGCTCGCGCAAGCCGGCGACGCTGGAGGGCCAGATCGTCAAGCTGGTCGACCGCGTCGCCTACATCAACCACGACATCGACGACGCCCTGCGGGCCGGGATCCTGCGGCCCGAGGACCTGCCGGCGGCGGAGATCGAGCTGCTCGGGCCGACCGGCTCGCTGCGGATCGACACCCTCGTCCGCGACATCGTCGAGCACTCCGACGGGCGGCGGCGAGATCGTCCAGAGCGAGGAGATCGGCGGCGCGATGCTGCGGCTGCGCAAGTTCATGTTCGACCGCGTCTACCTCGGCCCGGAGGCGCGCGCGAGCACGAGCGGGTCGAGCGGACGATGCGCGGCCTCTTCGACCACTACCTCGCGCACCCCGAGCGAGATGCCCGCCTGGGACCCGGGCGCGAGCGACTGCCAGCGCGTCGCCGACTACATCGCCGGGATGACCGACCGCTTCTGCATCGCCAAGTTCACCGAGCTGACGCGTCCCGGAGGAGTCGAGGTTCTAGTGGCGCCTGATCTCCCCCGAGAGCCTCGAGCGGGTGAAGCAGGCGGCGGACATCGTCGAGGTGATCTCCGCCCACACCGACCTGCGCCGGCAGGGCGCCCGCTATGTCGGCCTCTGCCCGTTCCACGACGAGCGCACGCCCTCGTTCTCGGTCGACGCCGCAGGAAAAGCTCTACCACTGCTTCGGCTGCGGGGTCGGCGGCGACGTGATCAAGTTCGTCGAGGAGAAGGACGGGCTCGGCTTCGCCGAGGCGGTGGAGATGCTGGCCGACCGCTACGGGGTCGAGCTCGAGCGCGAGCAGGAGGACCCGCGGGCGGAGGCCCGACGCGCCAGCGGCGCCGGCGTCTGGAGCGAGCTGCTGGAGCGCGCCGCGGCCTTCTACGCCAGCTACCTCTGGGAGTCGGAGGAGGCGGCGAAGGCGCGCGAGTACCTGGCCGAGCGGGGCCTGGGCGAGGAGGTGCTGCGCGGCTTCGGCGTCGGCTACGCGCCCAGC
Organism: uncultured Actinomycetes bacterium; assembly: GCA_963779815.1. GTDB lineage: Bacteria > Actinomycetota > Thermoleophilia > Solirubrobacterales > 70-9 > VAYN01. Next base: position 1,798,762 of record CAVZZR010000001.1, read on the forward strand.
GCCTGGGACAAGATCCTCGTCCGCGGCCAGCGGGCCGGCTTCAGCGTCGAGGAGCTGCGCGGCGTCGGCCTCGTCCAGCGCGGGCGCGAGCGGCGGCGAGTACGACCGCTTCCGCTCGCGGATCATGTTCCCGATCCGCGACCGCCGCGGCCGCGTCCTCGGCTTCGGCGGCCGGGCGATGCGCTCCGACCAGGGCGCCAAGTACGTCAACACGGCCGAGACCGACTTCTTCCACAAGAGCCAGATCCTCTACGGGGTCGACCTGGCGAAAGCGGCGATCGCGAAAGCGGGCCGCGCGGTCGTCGTCGAGGGCTACACCGACGTCCTCGCCCTGCACCAGGCCGGGATCGAGGAGGCGGTGGCGGTGATGGGGACGGCGATCACCGGCGAGCAGGTGGCGGCGCTCTCGGGGATGGTCGACGAGGTGGTGCTGGCGCTCGACGCCGACTCCGCCGGGCAGGAGGCGATGCTGCGGGCGCAGCGCGTCGCCGCCGGGCGGCGGATGCGGCTGCGGGTGGCGGCGATGCCCGCCGGCGAGGACCCGGCCGAGATGATGGCCGCCGAGGGCGGGGCCGGAGCGCTTCCGCGCGCTGGTCGAGGGTGCCGAGTCGAGCTGGCCGCCTTCCAGGTCGGCCTGGTGCTCGGCCGCACCGACGTCGCCTCGCCGGTGGAGCGCGACCGGGCGCTGGACGAGGTGGCGCCGGTGCTGGCCGGGATGGGGGAGACGGCCGGCCGCGACGACCTCGTGCGCCGGGTGGCCGAGCGGCTCGACCTCGAGCCGGCGATGGTGATGGGCCGGGTGGTGGCGGCGACCCCGACCAGCGGCGGCTCCGAGCGGGCGCCGAACCCGAGCGACGCAAGCCCCCGCGCGCCCACAGCGACCCGCCGAGCTGACCTCGCGCGAGCGGCGCGAGCGGGCGCTGCTGGCGATGTGCATCGCGCTGCCGGAGGAGGGGAGGGAGTACCTCGCCCGCCTCACCGACGCCCACCTCTCGCCGACCGGCCTCCGCGCCGCCACCTGGCTGCGCGAGCACCCGGAGGACCCGGCCTCGAACCTGCCGCACGAGGACTCCGAGCTGGCCGGCCTGATCACCGAACTGGTGATCATGTCGCGCGAGGAGCCCGCCTCCCACGAAGCGATGGAGCTCAACTTCCTCCTGCTCGAGCAGCGCCGCCTCGAGGACGAGATCGCCGCCGCCGGCGAGCGCGGCGACTACGAGCGCCGCGCCGCCCTCAGCCGCGAACGCGCCGCCCTGGTCGAACGAATCGCCCACGCGGAGCGCCCAGCGGGCACCCTGTAACGAATTCCATCCGCATTTTTCTGTCTGCGTCACTTGCGACAATGCGGGCCATGGAGAAGGAATTCCTCGAAGAGTGTCTGGCGAAGGGAATGTCCCTCGAAGCGATCGGCAAGCAAGTCGGCAAGCACGAATCGACGGTCAGCTACTGGCTGAAGAAGTATGGGTTGGCGGCGGGGCAAGCGGAGAGGCACGCGGCTAAAGGCGCGCCGTCCAAAGAGGAGCTGGAACGGCTTCTTGCCGCAGGTCTGTCCATGCGGCAGATCGCGTGACAAGTTGGACCGGAGTCTCGCGACGATCCGCCACTGGATGGGCAAATACGGGCTAAAGCCCACCCCGTATGCGCAAGACGGGGGTCCGCCACATGGACCGCGGGAGATGTCGTCGCGGTGCAAACGGCACGGCAATGACGGCATTCGTCCGCGAGGGGAGCGGTTACTACCGCTGCAAGCGGTGCCGGATGGAGCGAGTGTCACAGCGAAGGCGGACAGGTCAAGCGCAGGTTGGTGGAAGAGGCGGGGGCAGGTGCGTGCTTTGCGGTTATGACCGTTGCCAGCAGGTCTCTCCAGTTTCATCATCTGGATCCCGGCTACCAAGGAGTTCCAACTCGGCCATAACGGCGCGACGCGGTCTCTGGCGAAATCCAGGGCCGAGGCGCGCAAGTGCGTCCTGCTCTGCGCTAACTGTCATAGCAGAGGTCGAGGCAGGAATCACCGCGCTGCCGCTAAATTCTGTCCCGGACGCTGATCCGGGATAGCTCATCTGGCTTAGCACGATCCGGGGTAGCTCAATCGGCAGAGCGATCGACTGTTAACCGATAGGTTGTGGGTTCGAGTCCCACCCCCGGAGCTTTTAGGCGGCGGCGAGCCTTTCTCAGCGCCAGCTCCTCGACCAGCTCGGCGCCTCGCGCGGCGCCGTCGTTCTCCCGCCCCCATGCGGCGATCTCCTCCGCCTCGGCGGTGAAGCTCGGCTCGTCGAGCAGCCGCCGCGCCGCCCAGCGCAGCGGCGCCGGGCGGCAGAGGCGCCAGGGCAGCGAGAGGCCGCGCGCCGGCCCAGGCGACGCGCATCGCGGTCTCGCTCATGTCGCCGATGATCGGGCAGACGAGGACCGGGGTGCCGGCGCCGAGGGCGCGGGCGACGGTGCCGTGGCCGCCGTGGGAGATCACCAGCGAGGCGGCCGGCATCAGCTGGCTGTAGCTGAGCCATTCGACGAGGACGGCGTTGGCCGGGACCTCGATCGGGCGCTGGGGGGCGACGCGGTTGGTCGTCGCCACCACCCGCACCGGCTCGTCGGCGAGCGCCGCCAGCGCGGTGCGGACCAGGTGGTTCTCGGAGTCGTGGGCGGTGCTGGGGGCGACGAGGACGAGCGGGTCGTCGCCCGGCGGCAGCTCGATGTCCGGGATGGGGCACCTCGAAGGTCATCGGCCCGGTGATCTCGACCCCGCTCGGCCACTGCCGCGGGTACTCGAGCTGGGGGTAGGTGGCGACCAGCGCCAGGTCGGGGCTGATGCCGCCGTGGAAGCGGTCGATCGGCGGCAGGCCGAGCCGCTGCCGCTGCAGGTTGAGGTCGCGGCGGCCGTGCTCGAGGCCGACTCGCAGCGCCCGGTCGTGGCCCGTCCCGCCAGATCGCCCGCCCGAGGGCCGTGCGCGGCGGCCGCAGCCCGATCGCGAAGAACGGCATGCCCGGCTCGACTACCGGGTAGATGTGGGGGATCAGGGTCGCCAGCGGGACCCCGGCCCGCTCGGCGGCGAGGGCCGGGGCAAGGGTGAGGATGTCGCTGACGACGACGTGCGGGCGGAAGTCCTCCAGCAGCGGCAGCAGCGCCCGCGCCGCCTCGGCGGCGTGCTGGCCGTCGTCGGAATCGGGTTCCGGCGGCGGGAACATGCGGTATTCCTCGGCCGCGGCGAAGCCGAGCCCGGCGCCCTCGACCGCCCCCCGGCGCTCCTCCCAGGTCTCGACCACGACCTCGTGCCCGCGCGCCGCCAGCGCCCGCCCCAGCGCGATCGCCGGGAAGACGTGCCCGGCGTCGCCGAATGCGGCGACGAGGACTCGCAGGCGCCCGCTCACGCCCACGGGTCCTCAGGGGGTATCGAGGCCCTCGCCCGGTCGGGTGAAGACGATCTCCGGCACGTGGCAGTTGGGCGAAGTCCGCAGCAGGAAGCGGACCGCCTCGCCGAGGTCCTGAGGGCCGGATCATCTCCTCGGCCGGGATCTGGCCCTGGACGAACTCGGTCATCGGGGTCTCGACGAAGCCCGGCGCCAGCGCCGTGCACTGGATCCCGGCGCCGCCCGCCTCGCGGTGGGTCGACTGGGTGAAGTTGATCACCGCCGCCTTGGTCGCCGCGTAGATCGAGAGCCAGGCCTGGCCGCCTTTGCCGGCGATCGAGGCGGTGTTGACGATCAGCGCCTTGCCGTGCTCGGCGCCGGCCTCGCGCAGCAGCGGCAGGCCCTCGCGGGTGCCGAGGATCAGCGCCCGCAGGTTGACCGCCAGCTGCATGTCGAGGTGCTTGGTCTGGATCTCCTCCATCGGCGCCCCGATCCCGACGCCGGCGTTGTTGACGAGGCGTCGAGGCGGCCGTACTTCTGCCGGTGGGCGGCGAAGATGGCGACGACGTGGTCCTCCTCGGCCATGTTGGCGGGGACGGCTCGCACCTCGAACCCGTCGGCGCGCAGCCCCTCGGCCGCCTCCTCGAGCTTCTCGGGCCGGCGCGCGGAGACGGTCAGCGCGTAGCCCTCTTCGCCGAGCGTCCGCGCGATCGCCAGCCCGATCCCGCTCGAGGCTCCGGTTACCAATGCCGCACGCTCCGCCATCCCATCTCCTTCTCGTCGCGAACCCTGCGCGCACCCTATCTCGTCCATAACATGCCGCCGATGCGCGCCCCCCGCCTCGCCCTAGCCTGCCTGCCTGCTCGCGGCCGGGGCGCTCGCTCGCCGGCTGCGGCGGACTCGGGATCGGATTCGACGACCGCCGGCGCCAGCGGCCGGCGGAAAGCCGCCCCGCGCCGCCGAAAGCCGACTTCCCGAGCGCGAAGGAAGGACTCTGCGCGAGGTGCTCAAGGCGGCCGACGGGCCGCTCCGAAGGCTGATCTCACCCGCCGGCCGATAGTCTTCTACCCGGGCGAGAACCGCTACCCGTTCGGGGTCCTCGACAGCGACCAGAGCCAGGTCGCCGACGCCGAAGTCGCCCTCTACTTCGCCAAGGTGCCGCCGCCCGAGCCGGGCGCGAAGTCGAAGTCCGGCAACCGGGGGCAGGTCGCGAAGGCGCAGGCGCAGGCGCTCGACCAGCCGGCGGTCGGTCCCTTCCCGGCCGCGATCGAAAGCCTGGCGACGAAGCCCGCCTTCCGCGCTCGAGGACGACCAGCGAGGACCCCGACGCCGCCACGCGTCGTCTACTCGACCCAGATCGATTTCCCCAGCGACGGCGAGTGGCAGGTCGCGGCGATCCTGCAGGGAAGACGGCGAACTGCAGGGCACGACTGCTGCCCAGCGCGATCGTCGGCGAATTCAGCGAATCCCGAGCCCGGCGAGAAGGCGCCGATGATCCACACGCCGACCGCCGCAGACGTCGGCGGCGACCTCTCGAAGATCACGACCCGGATCCCGCCGGACACCCAGAACAAGGTCGACTACGCGGACGCGCTGGGCAAAGAACCGATCGTGCTCTTGTTTGCGACCCCCCAGTTCTGCCAGAGTCGGGTCTGCGGCCCCGTCGTCGACGTGGCCGAGCAGGCAAAGCAGGAATACGGAGACAAGGCGGCCTTCATCCACATGGAGATCTACAACGACAACGACCCCGCGCAAGGGAGTCCCGGCCGCAGGTGCGGGCCTTCCACCTGCCGAGCGAGCCGTGGCTGTTCACGATCGACCGCGACGGCGACGATCAGCGCGGCGGTCGAGGGGGCCTTCGGGCTCGAAGCTGATGCGCGAAGCGGTCGAAAAAGGCGATCGCCGAATGAACGAGAAAGCCGACCAGCCGAGCGAGGAGCTGCCTGCAGTCCTTCGCCGAGGAGGCGAAGCGCCGCTGCGACGTGATCGCCGCCGGCCTCGCCACCGCGACGACCGACTTCGAGACGATGCGGGCCGAAGCCCACGCGCTGCAGCGGCACCGCCGGCGTCGTCGGCCTGCGCCGCCTCGCCGAGCTGGCCGGGCCTGATGGAGTCCGACCTCGCCGAAGCGAAGAAGACCGGCGTCATCCGCGGCGGCCGCGACCACCAGATCGCCGACGCCGCCAAGGCCCTCGCCGAGGGCGCCGCCGCCGCCGCCAAAGGCGAGGAAGAGCCGCCCGACGTCGGCCGCTCCCTCGCCCAGCTCTTCAGCGCCTGACCCCGCGGCCGGATCTCGACACAGCCCGCTGTGCCGAAACTCGGCTGCGGCGCCGATCAGCGCTAGGCTCGGCCGGCGGGGCAGTAGCTCAGATGGTTAGAGCAGCGGACTCATAATCCGTCGGTCCCTGGTTCGAGTCCAGGCTGCCCCATCGAGAGGGCCTAAGCAGCGGGTCCCTGGGAGAGGTACCGGGCCACCGCCTGCGCCCGGTTCGAGACCCTGAGCGCTCGGAGGATCTTGCGGACGTGCCATTTGACGGTGCTCTCGGTCAGGTAGAGGCGGGAGGCGATCTCGTTGTTGTTCAGGCCCTCGGCGACGAGGGCGAGGATCTCGACCTGGCGGGGGGTGAGGAGTGTGGTTAGGTCGGGGGCTCGGGAGGTCGGGCCCTGGAGGGCGGCGGCGCGGCGGCCGAGGTCGCTTGCGGTCTGGTGGAGGGCCTCGGCGGCGGCGCGGAGCTCGGTCACGTCCTGGACCGTGCCGGTCAGGCGCAGGGGCTTGCCCTCGCTGTCGACGGTCAGCTCGGCGCGGCTGTGGAGGCGGCGGATGTGGCCGTCGGGCCTGATGATCCGGTACTCGAAATCGACCGGCGTCCCGGCCGCAACCGCTTCTTTCATCTCGGCCTCGACGCGGGCCCGGTCATCAGGGTGCACGTACTGAGACGCACTCGGCTCATAGCTCGCGTCGAAGTCTTCGGGACCGATCCCGTAGATCTCCAGGAGGCCGTCGGAGCAGGTCATCTGCTTGCTGAGCAGGTCCCACTCCCAGCTGCCCATGCGGGCGATCCGCTCGGCCTCGGCCAGTCGGGCGCGGCTTTGTGCCATCTCCTCTTCGATCCGCCGCCGCTCGGTGATGTCGGTGACGAGGACGAAAAACCCCCGCACCTCGCCGTCGTCCGCCAGGTCGGGGATGTAGGAGGCCTGCGTGTAGCGGATCTCGCCGGAGGGGGTTGGGATTTCCCGATCGAAGAGCTGCTTTTCGCCGCGCAGGGCGCCTTCGATGTAGGGGAGGTTCTTCGCGTAGAGCTCGGGCCCGAGCAGATCGCGGATGTGCGTTCCGCGCATCTCCTCCGGCGATTTGCCGAAGAACCCGATGTAGGCGTCGTTCGCCATCCGGTTGAGCAGGTCTCGGTCCCAATAGCCGACCATTGCAGGCAGCGCATCCAGCAGGGCCTGGGTCTCAACTGCCATATGGGGATGATGAACTAGTCGCTGGGCGGGCTCAACCGCTCTCGGGAAGGGCTGGCGAGGATCTATCTTCCTCCCATGGCCGATCCGCTCGACATACCGACGACCCGCCCCTTCCGTCGTCAGCACTCCGAGCGCTCTGCCACCACCCCCACTGGGGCTAAAAGCACGCGGCCGGCCGCGCAACCCCTGCCGGCGCGGCCGCGTCGCTCCAGACACGCTCCTGCAAGAGGTCGAATCGCTGATGGCCGCCGAACGGGCAATGCACCTGTTCCGGCAACGGTCGGTCGCCCAGGCGCGTCGCCGCCGTAGTTGACGAAGATGGCACCCGTGGATTCGAAGCGGCTGTTTGCCCCGCGCACCCAGGGGTAACCGCACACCGAGCCCAATGTCGAGCCGTCTCGCTTAGGTTCGAGCCGATCTTGGGGAACTGCGACCGCGGAGTGGCGAGGCTGACGAGCCTTGGACCTGGCCGCCGGTCATCTGCACGGCAAGCGCCGTCGCGCGTCCCTGCGTGAACGCAGACAAGCAAACGACATCAACTCTGGAGGATCGAAATGGCTGACGGAAGCGTTGGCGAAGCCCAGGAGAAGGCGCAAGACGTGGCGGGCCAGGCGCAGGAGAAAGCGCGTGAGGCCGCCGGTAAAGCGCAGGAGGGCGTTCGCCGGCAGATCGACCAGCGCTCGACCAAGGCCGGGGAGCGGGTCAGCAGCACCGCCCAGGATCTCCGTTCGGTGGGCGAGGAGCTGCGCAAACAAGGCAAGGACGGGCCGGCGAAGCTCGCCGACCGGGCCGCCGAGCAGGCGGAGCGAGCCGGCGGCTACCTGAAGGACAACGGTGCGGACAAGATGCTGGAGGACGCCGAGGACTTCGGCCGCCGGCGTCCCTGGGCCGTGCTCGCCGGCGGGATCGCGGTCGGTGTCGTCACCGCCCGCTTCCTCAAGGCATCGAGCCGCAGCCGCTACCAGCAGCGAAACGGCACCCGGACGGGCGCGCAGGCGCCGCGGCGGACCAACCCGCAGCCGCCCCGTCGCTCCGCCGTCGAGCCGGTGGCGACGCCGCCGCCTCCGACCGCGCAGCCGGGCTCCCCGGCTCCAGCCACCCCGGTCTCGGCGCCATGAGCACCGCGAACGGAGAGGCGAACGAGCTGCGGTCGCACTCGACCGGGGATCTGGTCAAACAGCTCTCCGAGCAGACGACCACGCTCGTGCGCAAAGAGATCGAGCTGGCGAAAGCCGAGCTCAGCGAAAAGGGCAAGGTGGCAGGCCAGGGCGCCGGCATGTTCGGCGGCGCCGCGGTGGTCGGCCTGCTCGCCCTCGGGGCGCTGACCACGATGCTCATCGCCCTGCTCGACAAGGCGATGGGCCTCTGGGTTGCCGCCCTCGTAGTCACCGTCGTCTACGGGGCGATCGCCGCGGTGATGGCGATGACCGGACGCGAGCGAGTGAAGCAGGGCATGCCGCCGGCCCCCGAGCAGACCGTCGAAACCGTGAAGGAGGACGTGCAATGGGCCAAGAGCCAAGCCAGATCCGCCAGGAGATAGAGGAGACGCGAGCCGAAATGGGTGACACCGTCGACGCTCTCGCCTACAAGACCGACGTCAAAACCCGCGTCAAGGAGTCGTTCTCGGACAAGCGCGATCGCTTGATCGAGCAGGTCCAGGGCACAAAGGGAGGGTCGGGGAAGCGACGCCTGACGGCCGGCAGGTGAAAGAGGGTGCCGGCACGCCGCCGGCGTCGCCCAGGAAAACCCGCTCGGGCTCGCGATCGGCGGCGTGGCTGCCGGCTTCCTCGCCGGGATGCTGCTGCCCAGCACGAGGATCGAGGACGAAAGGGTCGGCCCGATCGCCGAACAGGTGAAGGAAACTGCCGCCGAAACGGGCCAGGAGGCGCTGGAGCGCGGCCGCGAGGTCGCCGGTCAGGTGGCCGAAGAGGCGGTCGTAGGCGCCAAAGAGGTCGGTCAGCACGCGGTCGGACCGCCAAAGAGGCCGGCCAGGAGCAGGCCGAGGAGCTCAAAGAGAGCGCCCGCGAGAATGCCGAAGAAGTGCGCGAACAGGCACGAACCTGACGCCGGTTCGGGGGAGCGAGCCCTCCGGGCTTGCTCCCCGCCGGTGCCGAGATACCCGACTGACTGGTAATCGCGCGCCTGAGCGGGTAAGACTCTTCTCTTGATGGAGCGCTGGAACGACGGCAGGCGATTCGAGGGGAGGGTCGCGATCGTCACGGGCGCCGGGGGCGCGCTCGGCGGCGCCGTGGCTCGCGCCTTCGGTCGCGAGGGCGCTGCCGTCGCCCTCGGCTATCGCTCCTCCGCGGATTCGGCCGAGGCGGGCCTGCGGGAGATCGAGGCGGCCGGCTCCGGGGGTCACGCGGCCCGGCTGGACGTGACCGACGCCGACTCGGTCGCGGAGTTCGTCGCCGAGGTCGCCGAGCGCTACGGGCGCATCGACGCCGTCGTCAACGCCGCCGGTCGCATCGATCCCGCCGACGCCGTCCGCTTCGCCGCCTCCGAGGCGGGCGCCTTCGCCGAGCTCCTCGACGTCGACCTGCTCGGGACCTTCCGCGTCTGCCAGGCGGCGGCGCCGCACCTGTGCGCCACCGGCAACGGCGCGATCGTCAACTTCTCCGGCTCCTACGGCAACGGGACCAACCAGGAGAACGTCGTCAACTCGGTCGCCGTCACCTACTGCGCCGCCAAGGGCGGGGTCCGCGCCTTCACCTCCGCCCTGGCCCGGGACCTGGCGCCGGAGATCCGGGTCAACGCCGTCGCCCCCGGGCCGATCGCGGCCAACTGGGAGGACGACTGGGAGATCCCGAAGGAGCACGTCGACGAAGCCCTGGCGATGACGCCGCTGGGCCGGATGGGCAAGCCCGAGGAGATCGCCGAAACCGTCCTCTACCTGGCCAGCGACGGCGGCGGCTACACGACCGGGCAGGTGCTCGAGGTCAGCGGCGGCTGGATCCTGGACGGCTGAGCATGGCGGAGATCGACGTCGACCTCAGCGCGCTGCTTCCCCCCGACCTGCCCGACGGCAGGGAGGCGGTCGCCGAAGGGCGGGAGATGGCCAAGGGGGTAGAGCGCGCGCGCTCGACCTACTGCGAGGAGAAGGGCGTCGGCTCGGAGCGGGAGTGGCGCGAACGGGCGCGCGAGCAGGGGATCGCCTGCACCTGCATGAACGTCGGGCTCGCCACCTGGGCCGACACCCGCGAGGCGCTGGGCCTGATCTACGAAGACGCGCTCTCGCGCGGGGTGCGGCCGCCCGACCGCTTCAACCTGATCGCCGAGCGCCGCATGGGCCTGCCCAAAGACAAGCGCGCCGAGGCGCCGCAGGAGACCGGCCCGGTGATGATGACCGAGCAGGACTGGTGGGAGCTCGCGCACACGGTGCCGATCCAGCCGGAGGCGGCCGACAACACGATCGGGGGGCCGGGCTCGGTCGAAAACGCCCTCGACGCGCTGCGGGCGGGAATCACGACGATCGGCGTCCTCTCGCAGTACTCCTGGCGCTGGCCTTACTACGACGACGACGTCAACCAGACGGTGGTGACGCTGAGGGCGGCCGGGCTGCTGGCGGCCTTCAAAGACGAGGGCGTGGTCTTCGACTCCTACCTCGAGGACGGCTACCCCGGGGTCTTCCACGACTACGCCAACTACATCGGCTGGGCGATGGTCGAGCGCTACATCAGCGAAGAGCTGATCGGCGCCGCCTATTCGCCCTCCTGGGGCGGCCTCACCCAGAACCCGGTGATCAAGTCGGCGGTGACCCTGGCCCTCGACGCCGTCAACCCGGACAGGGTCCCCTTCTCCTACGTCCAGGGCGACACGATCGGCAATACCGCGGACTTCGACGCCAACATGGCGGTCCTCAACACCGACCTCCTCTTCAACAAGATGGTCGACACGCGCTACCGGCTCGGCGCCGCGCCGATCGCCGTCCCGGTGACCGAGACCGAGCGGATCCCGACCTGGCAGGAGGTCGCCACCGTGCAGACGATCAGCAGGCGGATGGAGGACTACGTGCCGATGGTCGAGCCGGTCGTCGACTGGGCCCAGATCGAGGCGATGCGGGACGAGCTGGTCCGCGGCGGCAGGGCCTTCTTCGAGGCCGCGATCAAGGGCCTCGAGGGCGCCGGCATCGACACCCGCGACCCGGCGCAGCTGCTGCTGGTACTCAAACGGCTCGGCTCGACCCGCTGCGAGGAGCTGTTCGGCGCCGGTCAGCCGGACCCGGAGTTCCCCGCGGCCGCCGTCCGGTGCTGGAAACGGACCTGGTCAGGAATACGATGGAAGAGCGCGAGCGGCTCCTGGCCGAGCTGCAGGGCCGCCGCGAAGAGGAGTCGATCCGGGGGATGAAGGTGCTGGTCACCTCCACCGACGTGCACGAGTTCGCCGAGTTCCTGCTCGCCTCGACCCTGGCGGCGGTGGGAACCGAGGTGATCGACTTCGGCATCAACCGCGACCCGGAGGACATCGTCAAGGCGGTGATCGAGACCGACGCCGACGCGGTCGTGATCACGACCCACAACGGGGTCGCCCGCTCCTTCGGGCAGCTGCTGATGGGAGAGCTGCGGGCTGCCGGCTCCGGCGAGGTGCCGGTGTTCATGGGCGGAGTCCTGAACGAGGACGTCGACGGCTCGGACATCCCGATCGACGTCAGCGCCGACCTCAACGCCACCGGGATCGAGACCCCCGGCACGATCGACCGCCTGATCGCCGCCCTGGCCGAGCGCCGGAGCGGCGGCGTCGCCGCCTGAGCCGCCCGTGGGCGTTATCGCTCTCGCCGACTTCGGCAGCACCTACACGAAGGTCAGGCTGGTCGAGCCCGAGGAGGGGAGGCTGGTGGCGCGGGCGGAGGCGCCGACCACCATCGGCAGCGACCTGATGGAGGGCTATGCGACGGCGCTCGAGCGCGCTGTCGGCTCGGCCGGGGAGCCGGTGCGGATCGACGAGCAGCTGGCCGCTTCCAGCGCCGGCGGCGGCCTCCGGGTGGCGGCTGTCGGCCTCGTCGCCGAGCTGACCGCGACCGCTGCCCGCCAGGCCGCGCTCAACGCCGGCGCTCGGGTCGGGTGCGTGCTTGCCGGCTCCCTCGACGACGAGGGGCTGGGCGAGCTGGAGGCGGCGCGGCCGGAGATCGTTCTCTTCGCCGGCGGCACCGACGGCGGCCAGGCGGAGCTGGTCCAGGAGAACGCGCGGCGCCTGGCGGCGCGCGGGATCGAGGCGGCTGTAGTGGTCGCCTGCAACGCCGAGGTTGCCGAGGAGGCCGCGGCGATCCTGGGGGAGGGGGGAGCGCCGGCGGAGGTCGCAGGCAACGTGATGCCCGCGCTCGGGCAGATCGAAGTCGAGTCGGCGCGGGAAGCGATCCTGCGCCTCTTCCTCGCGCACGTAATCGGCGGCAAGGGCCTCAGCGCCAGCCCGGAGTTCGAGCGGATGGTGAGGATGCCGACTCCCGAGGCTGTCTACGAAGCGACGCGGCTGCTCGCCGAGGGCGGCTCGCCCGGTGGCCGGGGTCGGCGAGGTGGTCGTGATCGACGTCGGCGGCGCCACCACCGACGTCCATTCGCACCGCTCGCTGGAGGCGTCCTCGCCGGGGATCGAGGAAGAGCTGTTACCGCCGCCGGCGACCCTGCGCACCGTCGAGGGAGACCTCGGGATGCGGGCGGGCGCGGAGGGCGCCTTCGCCGTCGACGGTGCCTGGATCTGCTCGCGCTCGGGGTTGGACGAGCCCGCGATTCGACACGCTGTCTCGATGAGAGGGCAAGATCCGGGCTGGATTCCGGCGACCCCGGAGGAGGCCGAGCTCGACGGTCTGCTGGGGGTCGCGTGCGCCACCCAGGCGGTGTGGCGGCACTGCGGAACGATGCTCCTGACCCGGAGCCCCGGGGGGCCGCCGACCTTGAGGCGCGAGGGGGCCGATCTTCGCGAGGTTGGCTTGGTTATCGGTACCGGCGGGGTTTTTTCCCACCGAGACGACGGTGAGCGGCTTCTCGGCGAGACCCTCGGGCGGCGAGCACCGCGATCGTTGGCGCCCGAGGAGCCGCAGCTGCGGATCGATTCGGATTATCTCCTGGCCGCGGCCGGAGTACTCGCATCCCTTGATCCCAATGCCGCCTGGCGGTTGCTGGAACGTAATCTTCTCGTCTCCGACAACTAGACATAGTGACTAGGTGAGGGAGAAAATCGGGGTTGCCCGGCGTCGTGTCGATCCCCCATGATGCCCGCAGGGGACCATGTTCAAGCGCCGCCACCAAACCGAGCTCACGCGCCTCTTCTACGCCGGGGACATCCACGGCTCGAGGGTGTGCTGGAAGAAGTTCGTCAATGCCGCCGCCCACTATCCCGCCGACGCGCTGGTGATGGGTGGAGACCTGACCGGCAAGGCATTGGTCCCGATCGTCCGGCAGGGCGACGGCTCCTACAGGGCGCGGGTGATCGGGGAGGAGCGGCTGGCGAAGACGGCAAGCCGAGCTCGACGAGATGCAGCGCGCGATCTCCACCAACGGGATGTATCCGCTGATCGTCGACCCCGAGGAGGCGCAGCGACTGACGGATGACGCTGCCCGGCGCGATGCCGCCTTCGAGCAGGCGCTCTTGGATGAGCTGCGGCTTTGGGTGCAGTTCGCCGACGAGCGCCTGGCGGGCACCGAAACCTACGCTTATGTGATTCCAGGCAACGACGATCCCTGGTCGATCGACCCGGTGCTCGCTTCCGGCGAACGCGTGGTTGCCTGCGACGAGCGGGTGGAGATCGTCGGCCCCCACGAGATGATCTCGTTCGGTTACTCGAACCGAACTCCATGGCACACGCCTCGCGAGCTCGACGAGGGCCAAATCTACGCGCGCTTAAAAGCCCTCGCCGACCAGCTCGAGAACCCCGAAAGGGCGATCTTCAACGTCCACGTGCCGCCTTACGAGAGCAGCCTCGACACCGCCTACGAGGTTGACGAGGAACTGCGATACGTCACCAAGGGGGGACGACCCCATGAGATCGCGACGGGCAGCTCGGCGGTTCGCCAGGTAATCGAAGAAACCCAGCCGCTGATCAGCCTGCACGGTCATATCCACGAGAGCAGGGGTGTGACGACTATCGGTCGAACGGTGGCAATCAACCCCGGTTCCGATTACGGTAGCGGCCACTTGGACGGCTGCCTGGTTCACCTGGGAAGGGACCGCGTGGTCAACCACTACTTGGTGTCGGGTTAAAAGGGAAAGGGGAGAAGATGACCGAGCTGGGGGAAGCCGGGACGCCACAGAAGGCGACTCCGCAAGGAACGTTTGCGCGCCGAGCGACGGGATTGGTTCGCGAGGTCTCGCCGTTCACGACCTTCGTCTTCAACATGGCCGGGCAACCGACCTCGATCTTCCTCGCGGTGTCGATCTTCTTCACCATCGGGCTTTTCCCGGGAGGGTCGATCTGGCTCGGGCTTGCGATGGCGCTTCTCGCCGCGTTGATCATCTGCGTCTGTTACGGCCTCTTCACCTCCGCGATCCCCCGCAGCGGCGGTGACTACGTGTTGGTCGGGAGGGTGACCCACCCCGTGATCGGGTTGATTTCCTCCTTCTTCTGGACCTCCGGGGTGATCCTCTCGATCGCCTTCGTCGCCCTGGCCTTCGTCACGGTTGCCCTGGGGCCGTCGTTGACGGCGGTGGGCCTGGTCAGCGGCGACACCTCCCTGATCAACGCGGGTGAAGATCTGGCTTCCAGCCAGGGCTGGCAATTCGGAATCGGCACCGCCCTGATCCTGCTCTCCGCGCTTCTGCTCGGCGGCGGCTGGCGCTGGACGACCCGGATCATGAACGGGCTGTGGGCGATAACCATGCTCGGACTCGGCACCGTCTTCCTCGTGCTCCTCTTCAAGAGCCAGGACGGGTTCGTCAACACCTTCAACCAGTTCGCGCAGACGACCACCGGCGAACCGGATACCTACAGCTCGATCATCGCCACCGCCAAGCAGGAAGGGGTGGACACCAACCCGGCCTTCAGCCTCGACAGCTTCTGGCCCACCTGGGCGGCCATCTGCAGCCTCTCGCTCTACAGCTGGCTCTCGATCTACATCTCCGGCGAGGTGAGGCGGGCGCGCGACACCACCCAGGTGAAGATGATGGGCTTGGCTTCGATCGTCCACATCGGCATCGCGGTCATCCTCGCGCTCCTCTTCTTCGCCAAGTTCGGCCACGACTTCTTCGTCGCGATCAACAGCATCGAAAGCCCCCTCGGGGCGCCCCCCTACTACACCTTCCTGACCTCGATCGCAGGCGACAGCACGCTGCTCGCCTGGTGGCTCTTCATCACCTTTGCGGTTGCCTATCCGCTGCTGATCATCCCCAACATCACGATTGCCGTCCGCACCTTCTTCGCCTGGGCCCTCGACGGCCTGCTGCCCTCGCGCTTCGCCCGTGTCTCCCCGCGCACGCACGCGCCGAACTACGCGATCGGGCTCACCGTCGTCCTCAGCGTCCTCGTGCTCTGGTGGGCGGTCTCGAACGAAGAAGGGTTCTTCAAGGTCCTGATCGAGGCGGTGGTGCTGCAGCTGGTGACGATGATCCTGCTCGGGATCGCCGCCGTGCTGCTGCCCTACCGGCGCCCGGAGGTCTGGCGCTCCTCGGCCACCACCCAGCGCCTCTTCGGCATCCCGATCGTCGCCCTCGCCGGCGCCCTGGTCACGATCGTGCTGGCGGGGCTCTTCTTCATCTACATGCACTACCCGGACCTCGGAATCGACAAGGGGCACTTCTTCCGCGACTGCGGGATCATCCTCGGCGCCGCACTCCTCACCTTCTTCGTCGCCCGCGGCGTTCGGCTTCGGCAGGGTGTGGACGTCGACAAACTTGCCGCCGAGATTCCACCGGAGTAAGTAGACGGGGATGCACCCGCTTGCAGATCCGGTCGCCGAGGGCAGGCGGGTTGCCGAAGCGGCTGCCGAGCGGGCAATCCCACTGCGGCTGCTCGGTGGGGTGGCGATCGCGCTGCGGTCTCCGAGCAGCCAGTCACCGCCGCTGCGGCGGGAGTACGGAGACATCGATTGCGCTATCCGCGGCAGCGCCCGCGAGCAGGCGGTTGAGTTACTGGAGGAGCTTGGTTACGAAGCCGACCGGGAGTTCAACATGCTTCACGGCCAGCGCCGCCTCTACTTCTGGGACCGGGGCAACGATCGCCACCTCGACGTCTTCGTCGACGAGGCGAATCTCTGCCACCGCATCGCACTCAGCGAGCGGATCGAAGCTGCCCCACTAACCCTCTCCCTGGCTGACCTGACGGTGTTGAAGCTGCAGGTGATGGAGACGAACGAAAAGGATTACATCGACCTCTGCGCGCTCTTTGCCGATCACGAGCTCAGCGAGGACGAGAGCGGGATCAACATCCCCTACATAACGCACCTTGCGGCCTCGGACTGGGGTCTATGGCGAACGATGGAGATGGTGGCCGAGCGCAGCGAACGGTTTGCACTCGAAATTCAGGGTTTTGACGCCGCGGAAACGGTCGCAGGGCGGCTGCGGAGGTTGCGGGAAGACCTGGATGCAGTGCCCAAGACCCGGAGGTGGAAGCTGAGGGCTCGGGTCGGAGAGAGGAAGCGTTGGTATGAACTTCCCGAAGAAGTGCGTTAAGAATGGTCATGTCACATCTATTGGATAGTCTCGCTTGTGTGATTAGGCCGGGCGTATGCATAAGAGGAGGCACCAGTTGACCAGGCCACGGCGGGGCGAACCGCGGGCGCGGACGAAGATCCTCGAGGCAAGCAGGAAGCTGTTTGCCCGCCGGGGCTTCTCGGAGACGTCGATGGGCGATATCGCGCGCTCGGCCCAGGTCGCCAGGGCGACGGTCTACAACAACTTCGACGACAAGCAGGACATCCTCGCGGCGATCATCAGCGACTACATGACCGGGTATGCCCGGATCGCCCAGCGCCTGCGCGAAAATGCCCGCTCAGGCCAGACTTCCTTCGAGTTGATCCAGGAGATGGTTCGCGAGGCATTGCATTGGCGGGTCAACAACGCGGACCTGAGGCCGATCGTCGCCGTGGCGCGAAATCTGCGCGGATCGGGGTGGGAGGAGGCAAACAAAGCCGCAGACGATGCGATGCTCGGTTGGATCATGGCCGTCCATGCGGCCAATGAAGAGGCCGGCCTGGTTCGCGATGACATTGACCTCGAATTCGGCGTCCGCGCCGCCTACAACATGATCGAGTCAGTGCTCTCCTCCTTTGACGTC
The DNA here is from genome assembly GCA_963779815.1 of uncultured Actinomycetes bacterium. Classification (GTDB taxonomy): domain Bacteria; phylum Actinomycetota; class Thermoleophilia; order Solirubrobacterales; family 70-9; genus VAYN01. The sequence continues at coordinate 1,815,773 of CAVZZR010000001.1, forward strand.
TCCTCGACTCCCGCGGAGATCGACAAGGCCGCCCACCAGCTCGCCCTCCTGCACTGGTATTCGATCTGCTCGGTATCGCCGGAGGACGCGCCCAGAAGTCCTTTGGGACGCAAGTCGTCACCCGAATAGTGCGTAGACAGGCTGTCCAATTTGGACTAGTCTATGCGGTTCCGTGTCTGAACCAGATCATCTAGCAGGGGATCTGGCGCACCTCGTCCATCCCCTGACTGACCACTCAGAGTTGCCCGTCGTCGGGCCCTTGGTGGTGGTTCGGGGCGAAGGGTGCGAGTTGATTGCGGCCGACGGCCGGCGGTTGATCGACGGCTCGTCGGGTCTGTGGACCGTGAACCTCGGGCACAGCCGCGAGGACCTGGTCGAAGCAGCGCGCGCTCAGCTCGAGACCCTGCCCTACGCAGCCACCTTCGGCGGCGTCTCCTCGCCACCGGCGATCGAGCTCGCGGAGCGGATCACGGACTTGACCCCCGGGCTCAGCGGCGTCTTCTTCGTCAGCGGCGGCAGCGAGGCCAACGAGACGGCGATCAAGCTGGCCCGACGGCATTGGGTCCATCGCGGCGAGGCGCAGAAGTCGATCATCCTCGCCCACGACCGCGGCTACCACGGGCTCACCGGAGTGGCGACGACCACGACCCGGCTGCAGCCCTACCACGACGGTTTCGGAGTCGGCGCCCCCGACGTGGTCGAGGTGCCGGCCCCTTACACCTACCGCTGCGCTGCCGGTGTGCCCTGCGATCCCACAACCTGTCCGGTCTGCCAAGGCGAGGAGCTCGAGCGGAAGATCGAAGAGCTGGGGGCCGACCGGGTCGCCGCCCTGATCGTCGAGCCGGTCTTCGGCTCTGGCGGCGTGATCGTCCCGCCGCCCGGCTATCTGCGGCGGATCCGCGAGATCTGCGACCGCCACCAGGTTCTCCTGATCGTCGACGAGGTGATCACCGGCTTCGGTCGCACCGGCTCCTGGTTTGCCTGCGAGCACGAGGCTGTTACCGCCGACATGGTCACCTTCGCCAAGGGCGTGACCAGCGGCTACGTTCCCCTCGGCGGGGTCGTCCTCAGCGACGAGCTCTGGGATGAGCTGCGCGACCCGGCCCGCCACCCGGGCTACCTGATGCACGGCTTCACCCACTCGGGGCACCCCGTCGCCTGTGCCGTCGCGCTGGCGGCGATTGCCGCGATCGAGCGGGAGGGGCTGCTGGCCCGGGTGCGGGAGACCAGCGAGATCCTCGCCGAGGCAATCGCGCCGCTCCGCGATCACCCCGAAGTGGGGGAGATCCGTCAGGTCGGCTTGATGGTCGGGGTCGAGCTCGTCGCCGACAAGGAGACGCGCGAGCGCTGGCCGGTCGAGGCCGGGCGCGGGCGCCGAGCGGCGCTGACGGCGCGGGAAAACGGACTGCTCACCCGCGGTCTCCTGGACGACATCCTCTGCCTGGCGCCGCCGTTCACGATCTCGGAGGAGATGCTGCGGCGCTCGGTGGAGATCCTCGGCGAGAGCATCGAGTCCACCGCGGACCTCCACGCTCCCGAGCGCAGCGCTTTAGAGGGGCTCTAAGGCAGGTACTTTTCCGCCTGTTCCTTGGCTTCTTCGATGCCCTTTTCGGCCTTCGCCTGGCCTTCTTCAAGGCCTTCTTCGGCTTCTTCGCGCGCCTTGTTGAACTTCTTCTTGGTCTTGCCGTCGGCGCTTTCTTCGACCTTTTCGCGCGCTTCTTCAAGGCCCTTCTTGGTCTTTTCGACGCCTTCGTCGACCGCTTCTTCGGCTTTCTTGGTGCCTTCTTCGACCTGCTGTTCGGCCTGACTGCGGATCGTGCTGCTTTCGTCGTCGCTGCTGCCGCAGCCGGACCAGACGACGCCGCCGGCGGCGATCGCAATCACGACGAACAGCGAGAGGATTGGGCGCGGCTTTTTGCTCATCGCATCTCCAGGTCGTTTGCGGGTTAACGTGGCGCCAGTGAATCAGACCGAGCCGGACAGCTTCGAAACGCTGGTCGCCGACGCGATCGACGCCCTTCCCGAGGAGTTCCAGCGGCTGCTCGAGAAAGTGGCCGTGGTCGTCTCCGACCTGGGGACGGAGCGCCACGCCTACGGCGAGTATTTCGGCGACGGGGTCGCGGCCGAACGCTACGAGGACCGGATCGTGATCTACCGCGACACGCTCGAACGCGACTTCGGCCACGACCGCGCTCTGCTCGCCCGCCAGGTCGAGCAGACCCTGCGCCACGAGCTTGCCCACCACCTCGGCTGGGACGAGCGCGGGGTCGGCGGCCTCGGCCTCTGAGGGTTAGCGGCGAACCTGGCAGATCTGTTCGAGGCTTTCGCTGATCTGGCTGTGGCCTTCGAAGTCGAAGGTGCCGCGGGCGAAGACGAAGGGGGCCACGGTGAACCCGGCCGGCGCTTCGCAGGCCGCCGAGACGTAGCTGCGGCGCTTGCCGGCGTAGGTGTAGCGCCGGTGGATCGTCAGGTCGATTTCGGTGACCGAGCCGAGGCCGCCGCCGAGGCGAGGGATATTCGCCCGCAGGACGGTCCCGAACCTGCCCTCGCCCGGGTGGCTGATCGTCAGCGGCACGATCAGCGTGAACCGCACCGGCACCCCCGCGAACAGGTGCATCACCAGCGCCGGCTTGCCGTGGCGGCGGCTGTTGAAGGCGAGGATCTTGCCGGTCGCGAGGATTTCCTTGCCGAGCTGGACTTCAGCCTGGAAGCTGCCGCGCCCGACCAGGGCGGGGCCGCAGCGTTCCATCGCCGCCTTGGTGCTGGTCGACTGCAGGACCGGCGCCGAGCAGACCGGCAACCCCTTGGCGTAGAGGCGGCCGTTGCGATGGATCGCGACTTCGAGCCGGCGCAGGGGCGGCGGGTGGGTACCGTCGGTGGTGGCGATCCGGCCCGAGACCTCGACGCTGACCGGGGCGCTGTGGTGGCGCGGCAGGGAGTGCGGCGCGAAGTCGGCGTCGAAGGTGAGTTCGAGCCCGTCCTTGACCACTCTCACCGCGCCGGATGCGGCGGTCGCGCCGAGGGCGAGGACGGCGATCAAGGCAGGTATGACGAATCGGCGGCGCATGCTCCCCTGGGCCGAGTCTAGGCGCTCGATTCTGGGGCTAGGGTTTGAGCGATGGTTAAGTCGGCATCTGAAGTCGGGCCTCTTCAGTTGTCGCCGGGGTGGGTGACCCGTTCGGCCCGCTGCCGCACTTCGTCGCTCGCCTCCTTGGTCGCGGCGAAGGCCTCGTCGCGGGCCGCCGCCAGGCCCTCGCTGGGCTTGCCGCCGACAATGTCGCGGAAGGCTTCCTTGAAGCGCTCGGTGCGGCGGTCGGGCGGGAAGCGCTCTGCGGCGCGGCCCTGCTTGCCGGGGTTCCGCTCGCCGTAACGCCGCCGGGCCCAGGCCGAGCCGGGCTTGCCGAGCCGCCAGGCGCCGTAGACGGCGACCGGGAAGATGAAGAAGCCGATGCAGCCGTGGAGGATCCGGCCCTTGGCGAAGCAGATCGCGACGAGGAGGAAGACGACGAGGGCGCTGAGCGCGGTCCCGAGGATCGCGCCGACGTCGCCGTCTTCGATCGTGAACGGGGTGAAGCCGAGCAGCGCCAGCATCATCAGCGCGGCGGCGATCACGGTGGCGTCGATCGAGCTGCGGCCCTCCTTCGCCCAGTAGACGTCGTCGAGGTAGACCCAGAGGGCGAACTCGTCGATCGTCAGCCCGGCCCCGATCCCGAAGGCGAAGGCGCAGATCTCGGTCCAGGGGCTGTTGCCGAAGGCGGCGAAGCCGGCGGCGCCGGAGGCCATCATCGTCACGATCCCGAAGACGAGGTGGTGGAGGTGGACGCCGGAGTCGCTGACGATGCTCCCCGGCCACCAGGGCACCTTCGGGCTTCGCATCAGCCGCGTGCTCATGCGGATGAAGGCGAAGGAGAGGAGGAAGCCGATCAGGACCAGGTACAGCCCCTGCAGCTCGTGTTCGGAGATGCGGTTCCAGAAGTCGGTGAAGATCGAGGCGGCAATCATGCCGGCACCGGAGTCAGGTGGACCGGCGGCGCCTCGCCGTCACTCTCCCTGATCATCTCCACCGTGAGCAGCACCGCGGCGACGGCGAAGACGGGGGAGAGGGCGGCGTCGGCGAGGGACTCAGCCAGCCAGGTGGCGAGGAAGGTGTGGCCGAGGAGGTCGTGGACGAGCGCGGCCAGCCCGCCGCCGATCGCGTCGCCGACGACCTCGATCGGCGCCAGGACCAGAAAGACGAGCCAGAAGTTGCCGCGGACGAGGGCGACGCTGCGCCGCAGCGCCCCGGTCGCGCTGCGGTCCTCGAGCTCGACCACCGGCCCCGCCAGGCCGAGCCAGACGAAGGCGAGGATTCCCGGGACGATGCCGAGGAGCAGGCCGAGGGCGACGATCGCGACGAAGAGCAGGTCGACCGCGATCAGCCGGCCGTAGTTGAGCCGGCGGGCGATCTCCCGCAGCGGCGGTGGGTCCTCGCCATGGGGGTGGGTGAGGGAGACGGCGATCGCGCCGCTGAAGAAGACCTCGCCCAGCAGCCCGGTGAGGGTGACGGCACCGACGGCGAGGGCGAGAGCCGCGAGTTTGAACCCGTTGGTGAGGTCGAGGGAATCCAGCTCGACGTTGAACGTCAGCGCGTTCAGCAGCCCGAGCGGGACGAAGACGATCGCCGCCAGCAGCAGGATCGAAGACGCCCAGCCGCGGTAGGTGCGCCAGATCTGGGCGTAGGTGGAAGTCAGGCGGCGGCGCAGGCTCACCGGCGTCGGTCCCGGCGGCCGGACGGCTGCCGCCCCCGGGCCTCGAGCCGCGACTGGCTCGACTCGGCGGCGGGGACCTTCTTCAGCTTCCCGAGCTCGGGGACCAGTATCTCTTCGGCGCAGCGGCGGTGCCAGTGGTGGTGGTCGGTGCCGCCGAGACGGCGGACGAACTGGACGATCGTGTGGTCCTCGCCGACCGGAATCTCGCTGTGGCAGCCGGGGCAGTGGTAGAGCTTGCGGGCGATCCCCCGGATCAGCCAGGTCTCGTCGCCCTCTTCGTTCAGCCCGACCAGGCTCCAGCGTTTGCTCGGCTCTCCCTCGAACCGGCTCAACTCAGCGCCTCGACATCCAGGCGAAGCCGGCGGCCATGGCGACGTTGGCGACCCCGGCCAGCCGCAGGCCGAGCTTCGCCCCCGGTCGGCTGACCGCGGGGGAGGCGGACCAGAGGGCATCGGTGGCGATCTCCGTTCCCCGCAGCCAGGCCAGCGACTGCCAGTCGGCGGCGGAGCCGCGGCGGTCGGCGACCAGGTGGGCGGCGGCGAAGGTGAGCCAGATCGGTCCGCAGCGGCGGAAGAGGTGCTTCGCGTCGGGCGAGGGCTCGTCGTGACCGAGCACCTTCAAGGTCGCCGCGGGCGCCGCGATCGCGGCGCTGCCGAGCAGGAGATCGAAGACGATCATGTTGCGGTTGGTGAGGCGCAGGGCCTGCTCCAGCGTCATCGCAATAGGAATCCAACCAGAACCTGGAAGGGAAAGCGTCGGGTTCGGCGAAATGGACCGCCGTGACCAAGACCGCAACGAAGTCCCCACAGCTCAAAAGCCTTTCCGACTACATCCAGGAGCGCTTCGAAGAATTCTCGCGCTCCCAGAAGGACGTCGCCCGCTACATCGTCGACCATCTCGACGAGGCAGCCTTCCTCACCGCCGAGGAGCTGGCCCGGAGAGCGAGCACCTCGTCATCGACGGTGGTGCGCTTCTCCCAGGCCCTCGGCTTCGAGGGTTACCCCGAGCTGCAGCAGGCGGCGATCGAGGAGTATCGGACGACGATCGCCACCAGCGCTGCCGCCGGCGGCGCCCTCTTCTCCTTCGACCATTCCGAGCTGGAGGGATCGCTGAGCGCCGACTACGCGAACCTCGAGGAAACCGCGCGCAAGCTCAGCACCGAGCAGGTCCAGGCCGCGGTCGCGGCGCTGGCCGAGGCGCAGCGGATCGTCATCGTCGGCGTCGACCAGATGGCCTTCTTCGCCAGCTACCTGCGGCACACCCTCAGCCTCCTCGACATCCGCGCCGAGATCGTCGCCAGCACCGGCGGCGAATCGCTGCAGCGCCTCGGGCGGATCGACGAGAGCACGCTCGTCATCACCCTCTCCGCCGGCCGCGCCCACCCGCTGCTGCTGCGGGCGATGAAGCTGGCGCTGCACCGCGGCGCCCGCACCCTGGCGATCTCCGACGCGACGATGTCGGAGGTGGGGGAGCACGCCGAGATGACCCTCTACTTCTCTTCCAACAGCCCCACCTTCACCCGTTCGCAACACGGCGCTGATGGCGCTGGTCCAGGCTCTGGCCCACGGCTTGTACGCCCGCGACGAAGCCGCGCACAAAGATCGCATCCGCGCCTACAAACTGAAGTAGCGCGGGGCGCCGCCGGCCGCGGGTCCGCGTCTCCGACGGACCCTCCCGCCAACTGGCGGGAGTCCCCCATCGTCGCCACCCGCGGGAGAGACGCCTGTCGTAAGATGCGCTCCATGACCGAGCGAGCGACTTTCCGGTTGAAGACCGGCCTTGCCGAGATGCTGAAAGGCGGGGTGATCATGGACGTGGTCACCCCCGAGGAGGCGAAGATCGCCGAGGAGGCCGGCGCCTGCGCGGTGATGGCGCTGGAGCGCGTCCCGGCCGATATCCGCCGCGACGGCGGCGTCGCCCGGATGTCGGACCCGGCGATGATCAAGGGGATCCAGGAGGCGGTCTCGATCCCGGTGATGGCGAAGGCGCGGATCGGCCACTTCGCCGAGGCCCAGGTCCTGCAGGCCCTGGAGGTCGACTACATCGACGAGTCCGAGGTCCTGACCCCGGCCGACGAGGACAACCACATCGACAAGCTCGCCTTCGAGGTTCCCTTCGTCTGCGGCGCCACCAACCTCGGCGAGGCGCTGCGGCGGCTCGGCGAGGGGGCGGCGATGATCCGCTCCAAGGGCGAGGCCGGGACCGGCAACGTCGTCGAGGCGGTCCGCCACATGCGCGAGATCACCTCCGGCATCAAGCGGCTGGCGCAGCTCGGCGCCGAGGAGCTCTCCGCGGAAGCGAAAGAACTGCGGGCGCCGCTGGAAGTGATCCAGGAGGTCGCCAGCCGCGGGCCGCCTGCCGGTGCCGCTCTTCTGCGCCGGCGGCATCGCCACCCCGGCCGACGCGGCGCTGATGATGCAGCTCGGCGCCGAGGGCAACTTCGTCGGCTCCGGGATCTTCAAGAGCTCCGACCCGGAGCGGCGGGCGCGGGCGATCGTCGAGGCGACCACCCACTTCAACGACCCCGAGCGGGTCGCCGCGGCCTCGATCGGGCTCGGCGAGGCGATGCCGGGCCTGGAGATCGCCGGCCTGGCCGCCGAGGACGCCCTGCTGCAGAACCGCGGGGCCTGATCATCCAGTGGCCGATCTGAAGGTCGGCGTCCTCGCGCTCCAGGGCGACTTCGAAGCGCACGCGAAGACGCTGCGCGGCGCTCGGCGCCGAGCCGCTCGAGGTGCGGACGCCGGCGGAGATGGAGGGGCTCGACGGCGCTGGTCATCCCCGGCGGCGAGAGCACGACGATCGGCAAGGCAGATCGAGTCCGGCGGGCTCGAGCCGGCGCTGCGCGCGCACCACGAGGCGGGGCGGCCGATCCTCGGCACCTGCGCCGGCATGATCGTCTGCGACGCCGAGCACCTCGGCTTCCTCGACGCGGTCGCGAGGCGCAACGCCTTCGGCCGCCAGCTGCAGAGCTTCGAGGCCGACCTCGAGGTCGCCGGGAGCGGCGACGAGCCGCTGCGGGCGGTCTTCATCCGCGCCCCCTGGGTCGAGAGCTTCGGGCACGGGGTGGAGGTGCTGGCCTCCTACGACGGCCACCCGGTGGCGATCCGGGAGGGCAGCGTGCTCGCCTGCGCCTTCCACCCGGAGCTGACCGACGACCCGCGCTTCCACGCGATATTCATGGCGATGACCACGGCGGCCGCGGGACGCGGGCCGGAGAGGAGGCGAAGCGATGAGCGGCGGCGATCCACGGGTCCAGAACCTGGCGAAGATCCTGGTCGGCTACTCGACCGAGGTGAAGGAGGGCGACGTCGTCTCGATCGACGGCGAGAGCGCGGCGGCGCCGCTGCTCGCTGGCGGTCTACGAGGAGGTGCTGAAGGCGGGCGGCAACCCGGTGCTGAACGTCGCCCTCGACGGCCAGATCGCCGCCTACTTCAAGCACGCCTCCGACGCCCAGCTGGAATGGATCTCGCCCTTCGCCGAGTGGATGGTCGACAACGCCGACGTGCGGATCGCGATCGGCGCCAGCACCAACACCCGCGAGCTCTCCGGGGTGCCGCCGGAGCGCCAGACGCTGCGCCAGTCGGTCACCGGCGACCTGATGACGCGGGCGATGAAGCGCGCCGCCGAGGGCGATTTCCGCTGGTGCTACACGCTGTTCCCGACCAGCGCCTACGCCTCGGAGGCGGAGATGAGCCTGGCCGACTACGAAGACTTCTACTACGGCGCCTGCCTCGCCGACCGACGCCGAGCCGCTGACCGCCTGGAAGCGCGCCTCGGAGGAGACGACGCGGCTGGCCGAGTGGATCGAGGGCCACGAGGAGGTGCGGGTGACGGCGCCGGGAACCGACATCAGGCTCGGCATCGCCGGCCGCAAGTTCATCCCCTGCGTCGGCGACCACAACATGCCCGACGGCGAGTTCTTCACCGGCCCGGTCGAGGACTCGGTCGAGGGCGAGGTCAGCTTCCACCTGCCGGCGGTGATCGGCGGCCGCGAGGTCTCCGGCGTCAAGCTGCGCTTCGAGGCCGGCCGGGTCGTCGACGCCAGCGCCGAGCGCGGCGAGGAGTACCTGGTGAAACTGCTCGACACCGACGCCGGCGCCCGCCGCCTCGGCGAGCTCGGGATCGGCACCAACTACGGGATCGACCGCGGCACCCGCGAGGTCCTGCTCGACGAGAAGATCGGCGGCACCGTCCACATGGCCGTCGGCGCCAGCTACCCCGAGTCCGGCGGCGTCAACGAGTCCGCCGTCCACACCGACCTCGTCTGCGACCTCCGCCTCGGCGGCAAGCTCGAAGTCGACGGCGTGGTGATGCAGGAAGACGGCAGATTCGTCGTCTGATCAGGTCTGAGGCCTGAGGAGGCGTGGCGATGGTCCCGAGGAAGCCGATGACCATCGTCGCGAACATCCCACCGAAGAGCTGGATGATCATGCGGTTCTGCGCCGCGAATCGATTGGCCATGTCGTGGCGGATCGAAACCGATTCCGCCGCCGCTTCTTTGAAGCCCGCGCCGATCTCGCTCGCGAACGCTCTTTGACATCTCAGCCTTCATCTCGGCGCGAATACTCCTGCATTCGACTCGCATTTCGGCGACCCCGCTTCCATGCGCTGCTCGATGCTGACGATCCTCTCGTTCAGGTCGTCGAGCCTCTGGTCGGTCCAGTCTTCCCGTCGCCATCACCGCCATGATCGCAGCTTACCAGGCCAGATGCAACGTATTGGTCTACGAAACGAAAAAATTTCGGTGACGAAACTGTGGTACTGATCTGGCATCGGGGAGCCGGCGAGGAGGAAGAACCAGACGGTGAGGGCGAGGGCGGCGAGCATCACCGATGCCCATCAGCACCGCCTCGACGACGGTGACGAGCTGCGTCGCCGGCGCCGGTGTCGCGCATGCTCTTCAGCCAGGTCGGCCGGATCGGGGCCAGCCGGTTGGTGCCGGTGATGCGGATGTAGAGGTTGTTGAGGCGGCCGATCAGCCAGGCGACGAAGAGGACCGAGGCGACGATCCCGACGGCGACGATCGCGTAGGGCCCGCCGCTGGGGAACTGGGTGTGGGAGAGCTTGGAGGCGATGTAGACCCAGCTCAGCGGGATCGCGGTCCAGAGCGAGAACGCGGCGAGCAGCATCGCGACGAAGACGAGGCCCGCGGCCAGGGCCGCGTGCCGCGCTTTGGGTTCTCTCCTTCGTTGCCATCTCCCACTTCATAGAATGACAGGCGATGTCCGGGCATTCGAAGTGGCACTCGATCAAACACAAGAAGGGCGCCGCCGACGCCAAACGCGGCAAGCTCTTCAGCAAGCTGGCGCGCGCGATCACCGTCGCCGCCCGCGACGGCGGCGGCGACCCCGACGGCAACCCGACGCTGGCGACGGCGGTGCAGAAGGCGCAGAGACGCCTCGATGCCGAAGGACAAGATCCAGAAAGCGATCGACGTCGGCACCGGCGCCGGCGTCGACGGCGCCGCGATCGAACGGATCGTCTACGAGGGCTACGGCCCGGCCGGCGTCGCCGTCCTGGTCGAGGCGCTGACCGACAACCGCAACCGCGCCAGCGCCGAGATCCGCCACGCCTTCTCCAAACACGGCGGCAGCCTCGGCGAGCCCGGCTCGGTCGCCTGGATCTTCGAGAAAAAGGGCGCGATCGTCGTCGACGGCAGCCGCTACGGCGAGGACGACCTGATCGTCGCGATCGACGCCGGCGCCGAGGACGTGCGCGAGGACGGCGAGCAGCTGCGGGTGATCTGCGAGCCGGCGACCTGACCGCGGTGCGCGAAGCGCTCGAGGGCGCCGGGGTCGAGATCGAGTCCGCCGGGCTTGCGACGGAGCCGAAGAGCACGGTCGAGGTGAAGGGCCACGACGCCGAGCGGCTGCTGAAGCTGCTCGACGCGCTCGACGACCAGGACGACGTCGACGAAGTGCTTCGCGAATTTCGACATTCCCGAGGACGTGCTGGAGAAGCTGGCGGCCTAGGCGGAGGGGCGGGTCCCGCTCAGCGACCTCGGCGGCTCGATGTTGAGTGTCTGGAGGAGGTCCCGCACCCCCTCCCCGACAGGATCGCGCTGATTCGGGAAGGCATCCGACTCGGATTCCAGAATCACTCCTTATGCAAGTGGTGATGGGCATCGACCCCGGCGCGGCCAATCTCGGCTTCGGCATCGTGCGGGTGGAGGGCAACCGCATGGTCGCCCTCGACGGCGGCGTGGTCGAGACGACGCCGGAGCTGCCGATGGCGCGGCGGCTGGAGCGGATCCACAGGCGCTGGCGGAGCTGATCGCCTGGCACGAGCCGAAGGCGATGGCGATCGAGGAGGTCTACTTCGGCAAGAACGTGCGCTCGGCGATGGCCGTCGGCCAGGCCAGCGGCGTGGCGATGCTGGCCGCCGCCGAGCACGGCGTCGACTGCTTCGCCTACACGCCGCAGGCGATCAAGATGGCGGTCTGCGGCTCCGGCGCCGCCGGCAAGGACCAGGTGCAGCGGATGGTCGGGACCCTGCTCGGGCTGCCCGAGCCGCCGACGCCCGACCACGCCGCCGACGCGCTCGCGGTCGCGATCTGCCACGGCGGCTCCGGCGGCCACCGCGCAGGCGGTCGCGGTCGCCGACGGAAGCGACCGCGGCGCGCGCGGAGCGGATCGCCGGATGATCGCCGCGGTGCGCGGGCGAGGTGATGGTGCGGCGGCCCGACCACGTCGTCATCGACGCCGGCCGGCGTCGGCTACCGGCTGACGGTCTCGGCGGAGACGCTGAAGGCGGTGCCGGCAACGCGGCAGCGACGCCTTCCTGCACGCCGAGCTGATCTCGCGCGAGGACTCGCTCGCGCTCTACGGCTTCTCCTCCGAGGAGGAGCGCGACCTCTTCCGGCTGCTGATCTCGGTCAGCGGCGTCGGCCCGAAAGTCGCGATCGCGACGCTCTCGGGCGGCTCGCACCGCGTCCTCCTGCGGGCGATCGCCGCCGGCGACGCCAAACGCTTCCAGGCGGTGCCGGGGATCGGCAAGCGGACCGCGGAGCGGATCATCGTCGAGCTGCGGGAGAAGGTCGCCGGAGGCGCTGGAGGAAGAGGTGGCGGTCGCCGCCGCCGAGCAGCGGCGACGCCCGCGCCCTCGCCCGCGACGGCCTCGTCAACCTCGGCTACGCGCCGCTGGAGGCCGAGCAGCTGCTCGACGGGATCGAGGGCGACGAGCCCGCAGGAGCTGGTGGCCGCGGCCCTGCGCAAGGCCGGCAGCACGAGGAACGCCGCGTGAGCGAAGCGCCCGAAATCGGCGGCAACCGGATCCGCACCCCGGGCATCGACGGCGATCCGGTGCCGGTCGACGCCGAGGTCGGGTCCACGACGCCCGCGCCGAGGCCCCCGAGGAGGACCTCGACCGCTCGCTGCGGCCGCCGACGCTGGCGGACTTCGTCAACCAGCAGCAGGTGACCGACCAGCTGGCGATCTTCATCGAGGCTGCGCAAGGGCCGCGGCGAGCCGCTCGACCACGTCCTTCTCGCCGGCCCGCCGGGGCTCGGCAAGACCTCGCTCGCCCACATCGTCGCCGCCGAGCTCGGCGTGCCGATGGTGCAGACGGCGGGCCCGGCGCTGGAGCGCAAGGCCGACGTCGCCTCCTTCCTCACCGCGCTGGAGCCGGGCAGCGTCTTCTTCATCGACGAGATCCACCGCCTCGGCCGCGCGGTCGAGGAGACGCTCTACCCGGCGATGGAGGACGGCGAGCTGCCGGTCGTGCTCGGCCAGGGGGCGGGCGCGCGCACCGTGACCCTGCCGCTGCCGCCGTTCACCCTGATCGGGGCGACGACCCGGTCGGGCCTGCTGACGACCCCGCTGCGCGACCGCTTCGGCGTCTCCCACCGCCTCGAGCACTACGAGGCCGAGCACCTGGCGCTGATCATCGAGCGCTCGGCCGGGATCCTCGGGGTCGAGATCGACGCCGAGGGCGCGCAGACGATCGCCTCCCGCTCGCGCGGCACGCCGCGGGTCGCCAACCGGCTGCTGAAGCGGGTCCGCGACTTCGCCCAGGTCAAGGGCAGCGGCCGGATCGGCGCCGGCGAGTCGCGGCCGACGCACTGGAGATGCTCGAGGTCGACGCCGGCGGGCTCGATCGCAGCGACCGCGCCCTGCTCGAGACGGTCGCGACCAAGTTCGGCGGCGGCCCGGTCGGCCTCTCGACCCTGGCGGTCGCGATCGGCGAGGAGCAGGACACGATCGAGGACGTGCTCGAGCCCTACCTGCTCCAGCAGGGCCTGCTGAAGCGGACCCCGCGGGGGCGGGTGCTGACCCAGCGCGCCTACGACCATCTCGGGGTGCCGGCGCCCGAAGGCGCGGCGAGCCTCTTCTGAGACCCTCCCGCTAGCCTGTCGAAGATGCCGTTCTTCATCTGTCCGAATTGCGGGCACCGGGAGGTAAGCGGGGAGCGAACCGCGGGGTTCAGCACCCGTCCCGAAGGGCTGCTCTAAATGCGGCTTCGGCTTCGTCTTCGAATTACTCGACGATTATTATCCGGCTCCCAATGCTGCCTTTTTCGTCTGTGACAAGCAGGAACGCGTGATCGACGCCGGCAAAGGCAGCTTCGAGCTGACCGGTCTCACCGACGAGGACGTGATCGGGCGCCCGGTTCGCGAGGTGCTCGGGCTCGACTGGATCGACGACGGCGACGGCGGCGCCGAGGCCGACACCAACGGCGACGGCGTCACCGACCCGATCGAGACCTCGCTGGAGTGGGGCGTGCGCTCGCTCGGCAAGCGGGTCTCGGTCAACGCCGAGGGCGACCTGCCGGCCAAGGCCGTCGCCGACGTCTTCCCCGCCTACGACGACGACGGCGGCCTGCTGCTCGTCCTCACGCCGGAGGGCTAGGGATGGGCACGCGACGCTCGCACCTCTTCGTCCTCGCTCTTCGTGCTCGGGCTCGTGATCGTCTCGGCGCTGGTCATCGCCAACAAGGCGACGAAGCTCGGCCTCGACCTGCAAGGGCGGCGTCGAGCTCGTCTACCAGGGGCAGCCGACCGGGACCAGCAACGAAGTCTCCGGCGAAGACATCGAACGACTCGATCGCGATCATCCGAACAGCGGATCAACAAGCTCGGCGTCTCCGAGCCCGAGGTGGCGCGCCTCGGGACCGACCAGATCACGGTCAGCCTGCCGGGCGTGACCGACGCCCGCGCGCCGACCGAGCAGGTCGGCACCACCGCCCAGCTCTACTACTACGACTGGGAGCCGAATCTGATCGGGCCGGAGCAGGCGATCGGCGGCAACCCGGGTCCGAACCTCCCGCCGGGCGCGCTGAAAAGCTCGGAAAAACGGTGGAAAGACGCCGGGCGCAACATCGCCAAAGCAGAGAACAAACGGCTGATCTTCTCCGGCGCCTACCCGACGCCTACGGAGCCATGAAACTCGCCTCCGAACAGGAGGCGGCCGAAAACTGCGAGCAGGAATGCTCGGTCGCGAAGCCGCGCTACTACCTCTTCGAGAAGGCCGAGCCGCACGAACTGATCGCCGGCCCCGAGCTGGCGAAAAAGGACCTCTTCGTCAGCGCCACCGGGAAGAAGCGGCCCCACAACGGGATCGTCCTCGGGGTCCCTGCGGGCACGGTCGTGGTCTCCGAACTGCCCATCGACGAAAACGGGGAAGTGATCGAAAGACGGGGAGCCCGGCTGGTACGCGCTCAAAGACGAACCGGCGCTGTGCGGCAGCGACATCACCGACCCCGAACAGTCCTACGGCCCCGCCAACGAACCGATCGTCACCTTCAACTTCACCGACAAGGGCCAGAACGCCTTCCAGGAAGTGACCCGCAAGATCGCCCAGCGCGGCGCAGGCGCAGGCGATCGGCCCGGTCAGCGGCGAAGAAGCCGAACAGCTCTCCGGCCACTTCGCGGTGATCCTCGACAACGAAGTCAAAACCCGGCCGATCATCAACTTCGCCGAAAACCCCGACGGCATCGACGGGCGGACCGGGGCGCAGATCTCCGGCGGGTTCAAAAGCATCGACGAGGCCCAGGATCTGGCGACGACCCTGCAGATCGGCGCCCTGCCGATCAGCCTCAAGCTGATCAGCCAGACCCAGGTCTCGGCGACCCTCGGCAGCGAAGCCCTCGACCAGGGCGTCAAGGCCGGGATCGTCGGCCTCGCGCTGGTGATCGTGTTCCTGCTCCTCTACTACCGCTTCCTCGGCCTGATCGCCTCGATCGCCCTCGGCGCCTACGCGGTGATCTTCTTCGCCCTGATCGACCTGATCCCGATCACCCTGACCCTGCCGGGGATCGCCGGCCTGGTCCTGACGATCGGCGTCGCCGCCGACTCCAACATCGTCATCTTCGAGCGAATAAAGGAGGAGGTGCGGGCGGGGCGCTCGATGTCGAGCGCGATCGGCGCCGGCTACAAACGCGGCATCAGCACGATCATCGACGCCAATGTCGTCACCCTGCTGACCGCCTTCATCCTCTTCGTGCTGGCGACCGCGGGCGTCAAGGGGTTCGCCTTCACCCTCGGGGTCGGCACGATCGTCTCGCTGCTGACCGCGGTCATCTTCACCCAGGCGCTGCTGGGCAGCATGAGCCGCTCCCGCCTGCTGCGCTCGCCGGCCGCCCTCGGCGCCGGCGGCGAGGGCAGGCGCTGGCACTTCGACTTCATGGGCGCGAGCCGCTGGTTCTTCTCGATCTCCGGCGTGATCCTGCTGATCGGCGGCTTTGCCCTGGCGACCAAGCAGCTCAACTTCGGCATCGACTTCGAGTCCGGCACCCGGATCACCGCCGCCCTCCAGAAGGCCACGGACGAGGAAGGGGTGCGCGACGCCCTCGAGGAAGTCGGGATCAGCGGCGAGGAGATCCAGCAGGTCGACGACCCGAACTTCGGCAGCAACGTCTTCCAGATCCAGTCCCACCAGCTCGAACCCGGCGAAGTCCGCGACGCCGAAGCGGCGCTGATCGACAAGTTCGGCGTCGTCGAACAGGGCTTCGACAGCACCAGCGTCGGCCCCACCTTCGGCCAGCAGGTCGCCGACAGCGCCCTCAAGGCTCTGATCTTCTCGCTGCTGGTGATCTGCGGCTACGTGGCGCTGCGGTTCGACCCCAAGTTCGCCGTCCCCGTCCTGATCGCGATCTTCCACGACATCCTGATCACCGCCGGCGTCTACTCGCTGACCGGAAAAGAGGTGAGCAGCGGTACGGTCGCCGCCTTCCTGACGATCCTGGGCTACTCGATCTACGACACGATCATCGTCTTCGACCGGATCAGGGAGAACGTGCCGCGGATGCCGCGGGCCGCCTTCTCGCAGATCGTCAACCGCTCGATGAGCGAGGTGCTGACCCGCTCGCTCGCGACCAGCTTCTCGACCCTGCTCGGCGTCACCTCGCTGATCGTCTTCGGCGGCGCCGTCCTCCAGGACTTCGCCTTCGCGATGCTGGTCGGGATCGCCTCCGGTACCTACTCCTCGATCTTCATCGCCTCGCCGGTGCTGACCGCGTGGAAGGAACGCGAGCCGGGCTTCGTGCGGCGGCGCCTGCGGATCGCCGAGGACGAGGGCGGTCGAGTGCCGGCCTTCGCCGACGACATCGAGATGGCGAAGCTGAGCCGCGACGAGGAAGCCGAAGCGGGCACTCCGACCGAAGCGGAGACCGCGGCCGCGGAGCCCGCCGCGGGGGCGGTGGCGACGGTCGAGCGGACCGACGATTCGGGCAACGGCAGCGGTTCGCGTTCGAACGGCGACACCGATGCGGCGGCTTCCGCCTCGGCCGAGCGGCGGGAACGCAACGCCGAGCGCCGTGCCCGCCGACAGGCACGACGCAAGCACGGGAGGCGTTAGGTAGATGACCCCCTTCGCAACCCTGCACACGGCCGCAAAGGAGGGCATCTGATGGCACTGCTCGTCTTCTTCATGATGGGAATCGCGCTCTGGCACTTCACGGTCTTCGTGCCCGACCGCTTCTGGCAGGGAATCGTCGGCGCCTTCATCGGCGCCGTCCTCGGCTCGATCATCTTCGGCTTGATCGTCCAGGAGGCGAGCGGGAAAGACCTCGGCGACACCGACCTCTCGACCGCCTTGATCTCGGTTCCGGGGACCTTGATCGGCTTGGCGGTCGTCTACGCGATCGGCGTCCGCTCCGAAGAGCAGGCGAGCTGACGCCCGCGGTTTCGCCGCATCTTCGGCGGCTCCGGCCCCGCAATTTCCGCCGCGCCGCTTCCTAGCCTGAAAGCGTGTCAAATAGCGCTAGTCCATTTGCGGTCGAGCAGTATTCCTACGCGGAGGCCCGCGCCCTCACCGAAGAGCTCGGGCTGAGCGAGCCGATCGCCGTGACGCTGGTCCGCCGCGGGTACCGGACGCCGGCGCAGGCGCGCTCGTTCCTGGCCGCCGACGAGTCGCACCCGCCGTCGGCGTTCGCGGGGATGGAGCGGGCGGTCGAGCAGATCCGGACCGCTAT
Organism: uncultured Actinomycetes bacterium; assembly: GCA_963779815.1. GTDB lineage: Bacteria > Actinomycetota > Thermoleophilia > Solirubrobacterales > 70-9 > VAYN01. The sequence continues at coordinate 1,832,932 of CAVZZR010000001.1, forward strand.
CGCGGCGGGGCGCCGGATCACCGTCCACGGCGATTTCGACGTCGACGGGGTCTGCGCGACTGCGCTGATGGTCTCGACCCTGCGCGCGCACGGGGCGGAGTGCGACTGGTTCATCCCCAACCGGCTCGAGGACGGGTACGGCCTCTCGGACGCGAACGTGAGGCGGCTGGCGGAGCGGGGGACGCAGCTGCTGCTGACGGTCGACTGCGGGATCACCTCGGTCGAGGAGGTGCGGCTGGCCCGCGAGCTGGGGTTGGAGGTGATCGTCACGGATCACCATCAGCAGGCCGAAAGCCTTCCCGACTGCACGATCTTGCATCCGGAAGTGAGTGATTACCCGTTCGTCTCGCTTTGCGGGACCGCGGTGGCTTGGAAGTTGGCTTGTGCTTTGAGGGGAACGGGGGAGGGGGTCGGCGGACAACAGCGGGGAGGGTCCGGCGACCCCCTCCCCCGTTCCCCTGGGGCCGCCGAGAAGGATCTGGATCTGGTTGCTCTGGCGACGGTGGCCGATGTGGTGCCGCTGGTAGGGGAGAACCGGTGCTTGGTTCGGAAGGGGCTTGCGGAGATCCGGCGGGCTCAGCGGCCTGGGGTGAAGGCGCTGTTGGAGGTTGCCAAGTGCGATCCGGAGCGGCTGGACGAGAGCGATTTGGGGTTCCGGCTGGCGCCGCGGATCAATGCCGCGGGGCGGCTTTACCGGGCCGACGCGGGGGTGGAGCTGTTCCTGACCGAGGATTCGGAGCGGGCCGAGGCGATTGCGATCGAGCTGAGCAAGGCCAATGCGGAGCGGCGGTCTACGGAGATGGAGGTGGACTCGGCCGCCGAGGCGGCGCGGCGGGAGCTGCCGGAGGCGCTGCGCGAGGCGCGGGGAATGGTGGTGGCGGGGGAGGACTGGCATCCCGGCGTCGTCGGGATCGTCGCTTCGAGGCTGGTCGAGCGGCACTGCCGGCCGGTCGTCGTCATCTCTCTGGACGAGGACGGGAACGGGCGCGGGTCCGGGCGTAGCATTCCCGGCTTCGACCTGCTGGCGGCGCTCGAGGCCTGCGCCGAGCACCTCGAGGGCTTCGGCGGGCACCGGGCGGCGGCCGGGCTGCAGATCCGGGCCGAGAACGTGGCGGCGTTCCAGGCGGCTTTCGCCGCTCATGCGAACGAGGTTCTGAGCGAGGACGACCTGCGGCGAACCGAAAAGGTCGACGCGATGGTCGGCGGGGTCGGGCTTGGTCTCGAGCTGGCGGAAGAGCTGCGGCAGCTGGCTCCCTTCGGGATGGGCAACCCCGGCGTGCGGCTGTTGGTGCCGGCGGCCAGGGTCACCGACGTGCGCTCGATGGGGGAGGGCAAGCACTCGCGCTTCAGCCTCCACAGCGGCTCCCACCGAGCCCTCGGCGTCGCCTTCGGCCGCGCCGGCCTCGGGGTCGAGGACGATGACCTCCTCGACGCCTCGATCCGCCTCGAGGTCAACCACTGGAACGGCTCGGTCGAGCCCCGGGTGGTGCTCCGAGAGCTCCACCCGCTGGAGGAGCCGGAAGCGGACGAGCCCGTCCTCCCGCACGCGTGCCGAGGCGACGAAGCCGCCTGGTGGGCCCGCTTCGAGGCGGAGCTCGAGGCGCCTATCGACGCCGAGTCCGCAAAAACGGTCCCTGAGGAGCCGTTTTCGCGGACTCGCGAAGGTGGGAGGGCGCTGGTCGAGAGCTCGGCGCCGGCTAGCGTGGCTGTTGCCGAGTTGGTCTCCAGCGGGGCTGGCGTCTTGGCCGTTTGTGCCGATGCTTCGCGACGGGCGGCTTTGGCCAACGGGGCCGCTGGGCTGGCTCGCTTCAACGGCGGTGCGGCATTGATCGCCTGCCATCGCTGTGGCGACGAGGAGATCGCGGGATTGCGGGGGCGGGCCGATTCGGGGCTGGCGCTGACCGATTTCGCTGCCCTGGAGCGAGTGCCCGAGCTTGCCGCCGCCTTCGAGCACGTGGTCCTCGTCGATCCGCCCCGCGGCGAGGCCGACGAGGTGCTCGTCGCCTCGGCCTTTTGCGACGGCCCCGGCTTCCTCCACGTCCTCTGGAGCGAGGCCGAGACAGAGTTCGCCGCCAAGGCGCTGGCCGAGCAGTGGGCGACGCGGGAGGGGGTTGCGACCACGTACCGGGCGCTGCGGCAGACCGGCGACGCCCGCGGATGCCGCCTGCGCGAGGCGCTCGCCGGGGCCGGCGACCACCCGCTCTGCCCCGAGGCTGCGGCGCGCCGGTTCCGCGTCCTGCGTGAGCTCGGCCTGCTGCAGGGATCGGTGGAAGGGGGCGAAGGGGTGGTCCGGGTCGTATCCTCAGTGAGGACGGATCTGCAGCGCTCGGCTGCTTTCCGTGTGTACGACGAAAGACTTTCGGAGGCCCGCCGATATCTCGCGAGACCGAAACCGCAGTAGCCCATAAGGAGCTCCTCGCCGATCTCTTCGCGGTGATCGAGGAGTTCGAGCCGTCTGCGGCCGAATCCGGGAACGGCAACGGGGCCGGCGGCGGCATCGCTCTGGCGGTGTCGACGATCGACCGCGCCCAGGTCGAGCGCGCCTTCGAGTTCGCCTGCGAGCGCCATGCTGACCAGCGCCGCTACTCGGGAGACGAGTTCATCACCCACCCGGTCGGGGTGGCCCAGATCTGCGCCGGGATGCGGCTCGACACCGAGACGCTCTGCGCGGCGCTGCTCCACGACACCGTCGAGGACACGAGCGCGAGCCTGGAGGAAATCCGCGAGGAGTTCGGCGAGGAGATCGCCAGGCTGGTCGACGGCGTCACCAAGCTGACCGGGATCACCTTCGAGAGCCGCGACGAGCGGCAGGCCGAGAACTACCGGAAGATGATGGTGGCGATGGCCACCGACGTCAGGGTGATCCTGATCAAGCTGGCCGACCGCCTCCACAACATGCGCACGCTCGGCGCCCTGCCGAAGCAGAAACAGACGCTGAAGTCGCACGAGACGCTGGAGATCTACGCGCCCCTCGCGCACCGGCTCGGGATCCACGCGATCAAATGGGAGCTCGAGGACCTCGCCTTCGCGACCCTGCACCCGCGCAAGTACGCGGAAATCAAACAGCTGGTCGCCCAGCAGCGCGACGAGCGCGAGAACTACGTCACCGACGCCGGCGAGTTCCTCGCCAAGGAGCTGGAGCAGGTCGGGATCGAGGCCGAGATCTCCGGCCGCGCCAAGCACTTCTACTCGATCTACACGAAGATGGCGAAGAAGGGCCGCGAGTTCAACGAGATCTTCGACCTGACGGCGATGCGGGTGATCGTCCACTCGGTCAAAGACTGCTACGGCGCGATCGGCGTCATCCACTCCCTCTGGAAACCGCTGCCAGGCCGCTTCAAGGACTGGGTGGCGATGCCGAAAGCCAACATGTACCAGGCGCTGCACACGACGGTGATCGGGCCGGAGGGCAAACCGCTGGAGATCCAGATCCGGACCGAGGAGATGCACAAGCTCGCCGAGTACGGGATCGCCGCCCACGTCGCCTACAAAGAGGGCGCTCACGGCGACCCGCAGCGGGAGAAGATGACCTGGCTGCGGCAGCTGGTCGAGGCCGAGGGCGAACAGGACCCGGCCGAGTTCCTCGAGTCGCTGAAGGTCGACCTCTTCGAGGACGAGGTCTTCGTCTTCACCCCGAAGGGCGAAGTGAAGAACCTCTCCGCCGGCTCGACCCCGCTCGACTTCGCCTACGCCGTCCATACCGACGTCGGCCACAGCTGCGTCGGCGCCAAGGTCAACGGCTCGATCGTGCCGCTGCACTACCAGCTGCGCTCGGGCGACATCGTCGAGGTGCTGACCGCGAAGCAGAAGCGCGGCCCCTCGCTCGACTGGCTGAAACTGGTGCGGACCAACCGTGCCCGCAACAAGATCCGCTCCTGGTTCAAAGAGGAGCGGCGCGAGGACGCCGAGCGCGACGGCCGCGAAAAGCTCGAGGAAGCGCTGCGCACGCGCGGCATCCCGATGCAGAGAGTCTCCGGCTCGGCCCTGCTCGCCGACGTGATCCGCGAGATGGGGTTCCGCAAAGGGACCGAGTTCTACATCGCCCTCGGTCAGGGCAAAGTCTCCGCCAAGGCCGCCGCCAACAAGCTGATGCAGCGGCTGAAAGCCGGCGAGGGCGTCGAGGAGGAGGCCCCCGGCGCGCCGCTCGGCCGCGAGGACAAGGCTCGCCGCACCAAGGACGCCTCCAACTACGGGATCATCGTCAAGGGCGCCGACAACGTCGCCGTGCGGCTGGCGAAGTGCTGCCGGCCGGTCCCGGGCGACGAGATCGCCGGCTACGTCTCGCTCGGCCGCGGGATCACCATCCACCGCACCGACTGCAAAAACGTCAAGGCCCTGAAAAAGGCGCCGGAGCGCTTCGTCGCGGTGCGATGGGAGGGCGAAAACGAGGCCTCCTACCGGGTCGAGCTGCAGATCGACGCCTACGATCGCACCCGCCTGCTCGAGGATCTCTCGCGGACCTTCTCGGAGGCGGGGATCAACATCATCGGGGCGACCTGCACCACTAACCACCCGATGGTGAAAAACAAGTTCGTGGTCGAGGTTGGGGATACGGAGCAGTTGAAGCACTGCATCAGCCGGCTCCGGAACGTCGATTCGGTGTTCGACGCTTACCGGGTTACGCCGGCGGCTTAGGTGGGGAGGGGCCGGGTACCCCATCTCCAGACACAGCTCGCTTATGGCTCGTGTTAAGCGTCTGGAGACGGGGTGCCCGCCCCCTCCTATGATCGTCGGATGTTGAAAGTCGCGGTTACGGGGCCTACCGGGGAGATCGGGAAGCCGCTGATGGCTGAGTTGGAGCGGCGGCCTGAGGTTGGGGAGGTCTTTGGGATGGCTCGGCGGCCTTTTGATCCGGCTGAGGAGGGTTGGGAGAAGGTGTCCTATCGCAGGGGAGACATCCTTGATCGCGGGGCTCTTGCCGCTCTATTTGACGGGGTCGATGTGGCTGTCCACCTTGCCTTTGCCATTTTCGGCGGGCGGGAGGAGACGCGGAAGGTCAACCTGGAGGGGACGCGGAACGTCTTCGAGGTGGCGATCAGGGCCGGGGTGAAGCGGCTTGTCTATGCATCCTCGGTTGCCGCCTACGGATTCCACCCGGACAACCCGCAGCCGCTGACCGAGGAGGTGCCGGCGCGGGGGAGCGAGAGCTTCTACTACTCCGCCCAGAAGGCCGAGCTCGAGGGCCTGCTCGACGAGCTGCTGCCGGGGAGCGGGGTGGACGCTTACGTCTTCCGCCCCTGCATCGTCGCCGGGCCGCGGGCGACGATGCTGATCGAGCAGACCGTCGAGGCGGTGCGGGTCGGCGACCCGGTCCCGATGCTGCGCAAAGGGATCGAAAGGCTGCCGTTGCTCAGTCCCGTGCTTCCCGACCCAGGCGTGCCGATCCAGCTCGTCCACCACGACGACGTCGCCCGGGCGATGGCCGCGGCGATCTGCGGCGACGGCCCCCCGGGCGTCTACAACCTCGCCGGCGAGGGGGAGGTGCGGGTCGCCGACATCGCCCGCGAGCTCGGCTGGCGCTCGCTGCCGGTGCCGCGCCCCGCGGTCGGCCTCGGCACCGCCGCCGCTCGCCGCCTCAGCTTCGCCTCCTCCAAGCTCGAGTGGGCGATCGCGGCCGACACCCCGGTTCTCATGGACACGGCCAAGGCCCGTCGCGAGCTCGGCTGGCGGCCCCGTCACGACGCCGCCCAGACCCTCCGTTCGACCGTGGCAGGGGCGCATAAAAAGGGCTTAGTGGACTGACTGTCAATGACCGGTGACCTTGCGCCGAAGTATGAGAATCGGCTAATAATTATCCCGGCCTGTTAGCCAAACCAGTCGAAGGGTAATCAGGAATCGTGGGAACTATCATGGGAGGAACTGGGTTGGCGCGCGACGACGCCGCAGAGAAGCGCCGGGTGACCTTCACCCTGAGCGAGCTCGCTTTCGACGCATTGACGCGCGGAAAAGGCGATGTCGACGCCTCGTTGCGGATGGAAAACGCGCTCCTCTGCTACCTCGGAGACAGGGATGACGAGAGGCCGGCCTGGGCCTATCCAGGATTCCTCCGCGGCAGCGAGACCCGGCAGGAGGTAGAGGTCGAGCTCGAGGTGAAGGCGGACCTCTGGCGGGACTTCGAGGCGGAGGTAACTAGACAGGGAGTAACGGTCGAGCAGCTGGCCGAGCACGCAGCCTTCTACTACGCCGCCGAGGTCGACGCCGGACGCGTCACCCAGAGGATCCTCGAGGACCTCGAGCCGGGCGAAGGCGGCGAGAGCAGCTAGCTGCGCGGCGGCGAGGCGACCACCGGCGCCGCCCCGAGCTCGTTCAGGTTCGCCCGCAACGAGCGCCGGCCGCGGTGGTGCAGTCCGTGAACCGAACTCTCGCTCTTGTCGAGGGTGTCGGCGATCTCGATCGGCGAGAGGCCGACGATGTGCCGCAGCACCAGCACCTCTCGCTGGTCCTCGGGCAGGCTCTCCAGCGCTTGTCGCAGCGCCTGGCCGCGATCGAGCGCGGTCTCGGCGCGGCCGGTGTCGGCCAGCCTCACTTCCTCGGTGGGGATGGCGCGCTTCGCCCGCAGGTGATCGAGGGCGGCGTTTCGTGCCACGCGGATGATCCAGGCGTCGAAGGGGACCGCCCGCTCCTCGTACTTGTTGATCGCCTTCATCAGCTTGGCGAAGACGTTCTGCGTGATGTCTTCGGCCTCGTGGTGATCGCGGATCAGTCCGTTTACGTAACGAAGGACGTCATCCGCGTAGCGAACGTACAGATAATGCAGCCCCTCGGGGTCTCCGGCCTTGGCGCGAGTCACGGCCTCCTGGGTCAGGTTGCCGGCCCCACGGCTCAATGCCGGGCCTTCGGACGCGCTGCTCATTGGTGTTCTCCCTCATGCTCACCGCATGCACTCCAACTGGGTTTTTAGGAAAGACTTCGCAAACTCGGAGGAATCGGTTGAAACCATTTCCGCATAGCGCGGGTTACGACGTCGGAAAGATGATCACCGTTACGGCCAAATGTCAATCGACAATTTCGACTATTAGGAGTACTTAGAGGTGAATATCCCGCAAACGGCCGTGTTCCCGATGCCGCAAGTCGACGTTCTAGAAGTCTGAAGTTAGGAGGATCTGCGTCATCTGGCGCAAATGTTGCCCACCCTTGACGAGTTGTCCAGTTAGGTAATGGTCACCGTTGAACTCGGCAAACTCGCTTGTACCGGACTCGAAGGTCACTTCGGTGACGATCTGGAAGCCGGCGCCCGCAAGGCGCTGCTCCATTACGCCTACAAGGTGAAAGCGGGCCGCCGCCCGGTGGTGGCTCCGCGCTTCCTCCAGGCACCCACTTCACCGGAGGTGAAATTCGATCTCACGCTCGACAAGGAGACGGAGGCGCTGCTGGCGCGAGAGGCGGCCAGGCAGCGGATCGACGTCAGCCGGCTTGCCACCCACGCGGTGCTCATCTACCTGGCGGAGTTGGAGTTCCTCGGTGTCAGCCCCCGTAAGGGGCCGACCGTCACCAACGGCGAGAGCGAGCGCTAATCGGTGCCGGCGACCTGCGCCTGCAGGCCGGGCGCCGGGGCTGCCAGCGCCTCTGCCACCGAGCGGACGCGGACCGGCTTGCCGTCGCTGCGCAGGGACTCCTCCAGCGCCTCGAGCCCGAGCACGACCTCGAGCCCCAGGCGGGCGTTGGAGACCGGCGTCGAGCCCTCGCGGATCGCGGCGGCGAAGTCGCTCAGCTCCTGACCGAGCGGCTCCAGGGCCTGGACGCGGGGGGCGACCATGTCGCCGGTCCGGTAGGTGAGGCGGTACTCGCCGAAGTTGGCGGGCGGCTCGGCGAAGTCGAGGCCGCGGTCGTAGATGCGGACCGAGTCGTCGGCCGCCGTGTCCTCGTACTGGACCATCCGCCGCGAGCCGACGACGACCATCTGCCGCATCTTCCGCGGCGCCAGCCAGGAGAGCTGGATGTTGGCCTGGGCGCCGTCCTCGAAGCGCAGGGTGAGGAAGGCGGTCTCGTGGACGCCCTCCTGGAAGACGCTGCGGCCGGTCGCCGAGACCTCGCGCAGGGGCCGGTCGAGCCAGTGGAGGAGGATCGAGAGGTCGTGCGGGGCGAGGTCGAGGACGACGCCGTCCTGCTGGTAGAGGCCGAGGTTCATCCGCGAGGAGGTGATGAAGTAGATCTCACCCAGCTCGTCTTCCTGGATCAGGTCGCGGACGGCGTTGACCGAGGGGCTGTAGACGAAGGTGTGGCCGGGCATCATCACCAGGCCGAGCTCCTCCGAGAGCCGGACCAGGGCGGCGGCCTCGTCGGCGGTGCGGGCCAGCGGCTTCTCGACGAGGACGTGCTTGCCCGCCTCCAGCGCCCGGCGGACGAGGTTGTAGTGGGTGTGGGGAGGGGTGGCGATCGCGACCGCTTCGATCCGCGGATCGGCGAGCGCGGCGTCGAGGTCGGGCTCGATCCAGATCCCGGGATGGCGGCGGCGGAAGTCTTCGGCGCGGCCTTCGTCGAGCTCGCACAGTCCCATCAGACGGAACTCGGGGCGCTCGACGACGTTGCGGACGATGTTCGGGCCCCAGTAGCCGTAACCGACCACGAGGGTTCCAATTGCTCCTGCTGGATTCACTCTGCTCCCTTTCGGCTGAGGACTACCCATGGCGTTTTCAAGAGGATCGAGAGGTCGAGGCCGAGCGAGCGCCGCTTCGCGTACTCGATGTCGAGGCGGACCATTTCCTCGTAGGTGCGTTCGCTGCGACCGCTGACCTGCCAGTAGCCGGTCAGCCCCGGCTTGACCGCGAAGCGCTCCCGGTACCAGCTCGGGTATTCGGCGACCTCGTAGGCGATCGCCGGCCGCGGCCCGACCAGGGTCATGTCGCCGCGGACGACGTTGAAGAGCTGCGGCAGCTCGTCGAGGCTCCAGTGCCTGATCCAGCGGCCGACCGGGGTGATGCGGTTGTCGACGGCGAGCTTGTAGAGGTTCTCGCGGCCGCCGTCCGGGTTCGCCTCGGCGCCGTTGATCAGCGCCGTCACGTATTCGCGGTGGCCGCGGGGGTCGGCGTCGACCCGCATGCTGCGGAACTTGAAGAGGGTGAACTCCCTTTCGCGGTAGCCGACCCGGCGCTGGCGGAAGAAGGCGGGCCCGCGGCTGTCGAGCCGGACCGCGATCGCAACCGCGATCAGGATCGGGCTGAAGAGGAGGATCAGCGCCACCGCGAAGAGGACGTCGAAAGCGCGGCGCACGCAGGCGATCGCCTGCGTGCGCGCGCCGGTCCAGGTCAGTCCTTTCTCGCGGGTGAGTCCGTGGGCCTCCATGCACCAAGACAACGGTCCCGCCGCGGGAACACTTTCGACTCAAAATTTTTTCCGGGGTGACGAAAAGAGACGGAGGGTTCGTGCGTTGATTACGCATGGCAGCCCGAATCCTCTCTGTGATCGGCTCGCGCCCCGAGATCGTCCAGGCGGCGCCGCTTTCGCTTGCCTACGCCGACTGCGTCGAGGAGATCCTCGTCCACACCGGCCAGCACTACGACCCCGGGATGTCAGACCTGCAGATCGCCGACCTGCACCTGCCGCTGCCCGAGTTCAACCTTGGAGTCGGCTCTTTGCCGCCCGCCGCTGCCGTGACCGTGGCCGAGGAGCGGATCGGCCGCGTGATCGCCAGCCGCGAGCCCGACGCGGTGCTGGTCCGCGGCGACACCCACGCGACGATCGCCGGCGCCCGCGCCGCCGTCGCCGCCGGGGTGCCGCTGATCCACGTCGAGGCGGGGCTGCGCAGCTACCGCGCCGACATGCCGGAGGAGGCCAACCGGATCGAGACCGACGAGCTTTCCGACCTCCTCTTCGCACCCTGCGAGCACGCCCGCGAGGTGCTGGTCGAGGAGGGGGTGCGGGGCACCGTCCACGTCACCGGCGACGTCCTCGCCGACGTCCTCCTGGCAACCCGCGATCGCCTGCCCGGGCGCGGGGAGGAGGGCGACTACGTCCTCGCCACCGCCCACCGCAACTACAACACCGACTCGGCCGCGCGCCTGGCCGCCGTCCTCGACTGCCTCGGCGCCGCCGAGTGCCGGGTGATCTTCCCGCTGCACCCGCGGACCCGCAAGAGCATCGAGACCTGGGGCCTCGAGGTGCCGGCCAACGTCGAAGTGCGGGAGCCGGTCACCTACACCCAGATGCTGACCCTGGAGCGCGACGCGGTCGCGATCGCCACCGACTCCGGCGGGGTCCAGCGCGAGGCTTACCTCTGGGGCGTCCCCTGCATCACGATGCGCGAGGAGACCGAGTGGATCGAGACCGTCTCGACCGGCTGGAACACCCTCGTCGGCGTCGACGAGGCGAAATTCCGGGCGGCGCTCGCGAAGCCGCTGCCGGCGGAGCGGCCGCCGATCTTCGGCGACGGGCGCGCCGCGCAGCGGATCGCCGAGCTGACCGTCTCCCACCTCGACCGCGCCCCGGAGGAGTCCCTTGTCTGAGCAGCTTCGCGTCGGCGTCATCGGCTGCGGCCGGATGGGCGCCTTCCATGTCCGCAACTACGCCCAGCTCGACTGCGCCCAGCTCGTCGCCGTCGCCGACCCCGACCCGGAGGCGCGCAGCCGCGCCCTGGCGGGCTCGCAGGTGCTCGAGTTCTCCGACTGGCGGGACCTGATCGAAGACGCCGACGAGCTCGACGCGGTCTCGATCACCTGCCCCTCCGAGCACCACGCCGAGGTGGCGCTGGAGGCGCTGGCCGCCGGGCTGCACGTCCTCGTCGAGAAGCCGATCGCGACCACGCTTCCCGACGCCCTGCGGATGCGGGGCGCGGCGATCGAAGCCGACCGCAAGCTGATGGTCGGCCACGTCGAGCGCTTCAACCCGGCGGTCGAGAAGCTGCGCGAGCTGGTCGCCGACGGGCGCCTCGGCCGGGTCTACCGCGCCCACACGACCCGGGTCGGGCCGTTGCCGACGCGGATCCAGGACACCGGCGTCGCGATCGACCTCGCCACCCACGACCTCGACGTCATGCAGTACGTCCTCGACGGCTCGATCCACGAGATCTACGCCGACGGCGGCCGCTTCCAGCACAGCTCCCAGGAGGACCTGCTGACCTGCCTCGCCCGCTTCGGCGGCGACGGCGGCGGCGAGACGCTGGGCCTGCTCGACGTCAACTGGCTGACCCCGGAGAAGAAGCGCGAGATCGCCCTGATCGGCGAGAACGGCCTCCTGCGGGCGAGCTACATCACCCAGGACGTCTGGTTCGTCGAGTCGACGACCGCGCCGCTGCAGTGGGACGGGCTCTCGGTCCTGCGCGGCGACGGCGAGGGCGCCGCGGTGCGCTTCTCGCTCGCCAAGGCGGAGCCGCTGCGGGCCGAGCTGGAAGCCTTCTGCCGCTGCGTCCTCGACGACACGCCGGAGCCGGTCGGCGCCCACGACGGCGTCAAGGCGCTGGCGGCGGCGCTCGCGGTCCGCGAGTCGGCGGCGGTGCGGCGCCCGGTCGAGCTGCTCGACATACCCGCCCCCCGACCGCTGGAGGTCTTCGCGTGATCCGCTTCGTCATCCCCGCCTACAACGAGGCCGAGAACATCCCCCGCCTGCTCTCCGACCTGGCGCCGGTCGCGCGGGGGCTGGGGGCGCGGGTGATCATCGTCGACGACGGCTCGACCGACGGCACCGCCGAGGTGATCCGCGAACACGCCCAGGACATGCACCTGGCCGTCGTCCGGCATACCGTCAACCGCGGCCTCGGCACCGCGATCAACACCGGCATCCGCTCGGCCCTGAAGGAGTCCTCCGACGACGACGCGATCGTCACCCTGGAGGCCGACACCACCTCCGACCTCTCCGACCTGCCGCGGATGCTCGAGCTCTTCGAGCGGGGCAACGACGTCGTCCTCGCCTCCGTCTACGCCCCCGGCGGCAAGATCGTCGGCGTCGCCGGCTGGCGGCTGGCGGCGAGCAAATCGGTCTCCAACACCTTCCGCTACCTCGGCGGGCTGCGCGAGATGCACACCCTCTCCTCGCTCTACCGGGTCTACCGGGCGGGGACGCTGCGCAAGGCGGCCGACACCTACGGCTACCTGCTCGTCAGGGAGCCGGGATTCGCCGCCAACGTCGAGCTGCTGCTGAAGCTCTACAACGCCGGCGCCACCGTCGCCGAGGTGCCGACGACGAATGACTGGACGACCCGCAAAGGCGAGTCGAAGATGCAGCTGAAACCGACGGTCGTCGCCTACTTCCGGGTGATGGCCGCGCACCTGGTGGGGCGGATCCAACCGCCGCCGGTCTCACCGCTCGCCGAGGCGACGGCGCAACTGCCCTCGCCGGACCGAGCATCCGGCCCTGCCGGAGCCGACCGCGGCGCAGACCGCTGGCCGCGCGCCCGTGGCGCAGACGGGATGAGCGAGCGAGCGCCGAGGGTCGGGGTCGTCGGCGGCGGCGTCCTCGGCGTCTCGCTCTCCCTGCGCCTCGCCCAGGCGGGGGCGCGGGTCACCGTAATCGAGCGCGGGCCCAGCCTCGGCGGGCTCGCCGGCACCTTCGACTTCGGCGGCCACGAGGTCGACCGCTTCTACCACGTCATCACTCCGTCGGATCAGCGGATGATCGCGATGGCCGAGGAGGTCGGGCTCGGCGAGGAGCTGCGCTTCACGCCGGTCGGCGCCGGCTTCTTCTCCGAGGGCGAGATGCACGACTTCAACGGCATCGGCGACCTCCTGCGCTTCTCGCCGCTGAGCCCGCCGGCGCGGCTGCGGCTGGGCCTGTTCGTCGCCCAGTGCCAGCTGCGCAGCTCCTACGAGAAGCTGGAGACGATCCCGCTGGAGGCCTGGCTGCGGCGGATCTGCGGCATCCAGGTCTGGGAGCGGATCTGGAAACCGCTGCTCGACACGCGCTTCGACGGCGACCCCTCGGGGCTGCCGGCGACCTACCTCTGGGCGCGGACCCGGCGAATGTCCGGGGCGCGACAGGGCAAGGGGCGGGGCGGCGAGGAAATGGGCCACATCGTCGGCGGCCACCAGCGGCTGATCGACGCGATGGTGGCGCGGGCGCGCGAGCTCGGCGTCGAGGCCCGGACCGGGGCGCCGGTCACCGGCCTCGCCCTCGCCGAGGACGGCTCGGTCAGCGGGGTCGAGCTGGAGGGGGAGACGCTCGAGTTCGACCTGACGATCCCGACCCTGCAGCCGCCGGCCCTGCGCTTCCTGCTGCCGGATCGCCACCAGCACCTGCTCGCGCGCTATCCGCAGCGCTGGCTCGGCGTCGTCTGCCCGATCGTCAAGGTGCGGCGCCGGCTGCTGCCCTACTACGCGATCAACATCACCGAGCCGACGCCGCTGACCAGCGCCGTGGAAACGACCCAGGTGCTCGGGACCGATCACACCGACGGCCTGCAGCTGGTCTACCTGCCGAAGTACTGCGACCCGGCGGCTCCGGAGCAGAGCGAGGACGACGAGTCGGTGTATCGGCGCTTCACCGACTACCTGGGTCGGCTCTCGCCCGGGTTCAGCCGCGACGAGGTCGTCGACTGGACGGTGCAGAGAGCGAAGCTGGTCGAGCCGGTGCACCAGGTCCGCGGCGAGGATGAGGGATCGCGGATCGCGCCGGTCTGGCCGGGCGTCGGCGGCCTGGCGCTGGCCTCGAACGCGCAGATCTATCCCTACCTCCTCAACGGCGACTCGGTGATGGGCTTCGCGGAAGAGGTCGCGGCCGAGGTGGCCCAGCGCCTCAGCCTGCCCGGCTCACCGGCGCGCGCGGGCGCTCTCGCTGCCGCCTGAGCGCGTCGTGTACCAGGTCGAAGCCTCCAAAGCCCTCCTGAAGCCGCGCCTCTGGGCCCGGCGGACGTCCCGGTTGCGGGTGCCCCGCAACGTGATCATGCTCGGCACCGTCAGCCTGCTGACCGACGTCTCCTCGGAGATGGTGGCCACCGTTCTGCCGATGTACCTGATCTTCTCCCTCGGCGCCGGCCCGCTGGTCTTCGGGGCGATCGACGGCACCTACCGCGGCGCCGCGGCGCTGGTCCAGGTGATCAGCGGCTTCACTTCCGACCGCTGGCGCCGCCACAAGGAGGTGGCGGGGCTCGGGTACGGGCTCTCGGCGCTGGGCAAGGTGGCCCTGGTCACCGCCGGCAACACGATCGGCGGGGTGGGGGCGATCGTCGCCGTCGACCGGGTCGGCAAGGGGATCCGCACGGCGCCGCGCGACGCGCTGATCTCGCTCTCCAGCGCCAAGGACAAGCTCGCCACCTCGTTCGGCGTGCACCGGGCGATGGACTCGGTCGGGGCGATGCTGGGGCCGCTGGTCGCCTTCGGGATCCTCTTCCTGGCGCCGGCCCGCTTCGACGCCGTCTTCGTCGTCAGCACGCTGTTTGCCGTCCTCGGTCTCGCCGTTCTGGTGCTGAACGTGGAAGGCCGGCCGCAGCGGGCGCCGCGCGAGGGGGCGCCGCCGCGGCTGCGGGCCGCGCTCTCGCTGCTCAGGGACCGCAGCTTCGCGCCGCTGCTGCTCGCCGCCGCCGGCCTCTCGATCGCCAGCGTCTCCGACGCGCTGATCTACGTCGGCCTGCAGCGCACGATCGACTTCGACCCGGCGCTCTTCCCGCTGCTCTATGTGATGACCGCGATCTCCTTCATGGCCCTGGCGATCCCGGTCGGCCAGCTCGCCGACCGCGTCGGCAAGGTCCCGGTCCTGCTGGCGGGACAGGCCCTGCTCTTCGTCGTCTACGGGGTGCTGCTGATGAGCTCCGTCGGCTACCTGGCGCTGGCCATCTGCCTGGTCGCGCTCGGCGGCTACTTCGCGGCGACCGAAGGCGTTATGACGGCGCTGGCCGGGGCGGTGCTGCCGGAGGGGCTGCAGGCGAGCGGGATCGGGATGCTGATCACCGTGGTCAGCCTCGGGCGCCTCGTCTCCTCGCTCGCCTTCGGGGCGCTCTGGTTCGCGATCGGTCTGCAGAGCGCGGTCCTGATCTTTGCCGCCTGCCTGGTGTTGGTGTTGGCGCTCTCGGCGCCGCTGCTCTTCCGCGCCCAGCGCCTGGTTGTGGATGGATAGCCGCGGCGGCAAGATCACCGCGGTGCTGGTCGTGCTCTGCGTCGTCCTCGGCGGCGGCTACGTGGCGATCGCCGCCCTCGGACCCGATCAGACGACCACCGACGCCAAGCCTCAGGCCGGGCAGGTGCCCGCCGACGTACCGGTGATGGTGCGGGCGGTCGACCCGGCCAAGCCGAGCCTGAACGGCCGCGTCTTCGTCGTCGAGGGCGGCAAGGTGGTGCGGCGCTCGCGGGACCTGGCCTGCGAGCGGGTCTACTACGCCGGTGGGCGGGGGATCTGCATGGGCGTCGCCCCCTCGGGGGTCGACTACGAGGCCACCGTCTTCGACTCCAAGTTCCAGAAGGTGAACGAGCTGACCCTCCTCGGCCTGCCCTCGCGGGCGCGCGTCTCGGCCGACGGCCGCTACGGGGCGATGACCGTCTTCGTCGCCGGCGACTCCTACCTTTCCTCGCCGACCGCCTTCTCCACCCGGACGACGATCCTCGACATGCGGAGCGGCACCGAGATCGGCCAGCTCGAGCAGTTCGAGGTGACCAAGGACGGCGAGCCCTTCGACGCCGTCGACTTCAACTTCTGGGGCATCACCTTCAGCCCCACCGACCCGAACACCTTCTACGCCACCCTCGCCACCGGCGACCACCACTACCTGGTCAAGGGCAAGATCAACTCCCGCTCGATGAAGATCCTCCGCGACGGAGTCGAGTGCCCGTCCCTCTCGCCCGACGGCACCCAGATCGCCTACAAGAGTCGAATCGGAACCGAGAACCGCTGGCGAATCCACGTCCTCGACGTCGCCACCCTGAAAGACCACCCGGCAGCCGAGCAACGCTCGATCGACGACCAGGTCGAGTGGCTGGACGACAAGACCCTCGTCTACTCCGACGAAACGAACGTCTACACCGTCCCCGCCGACGGGGGCGACGAAGCGGAGCTGCTGATCAAGGACGCGACCTCGCCGGTGAGGTTGACGCACTGATTCGAGGGTATTTGGCAAGTTAAATCCCAGAAAAACTTGCCAAATAAGGGTAGTCTGGCGTTATGACCAACCCCAAGAAACGAGGCCGGGGGGCAAGCCCTCACAGCGCCGCCACCCGGGTCTTCGAACGGGTGCGACGAGGCGGCGAGCGTTACTGGTCCCTCTCCGACTTTCGCGACCTACCTGCAGCCGCCGTCGCTCATGCGTTGTCGCGCCTGGCGAGACGGGGGGAGCTACAGCGGGTCCGCAAGGGCCTCTACTACCGCGCGAAGCAGACCGCCATCGGTCCGACCCTGCCAAGCGCCAGTGGCGCTGTGGCCCATGGCCTGGATGCGCCCCTTCACCCAGCCGGGCTCAGTGCCGGAACCGCCTTGGGGCTTTCAACTCAAAATCCCGCTCAACCGGAATTTGCGACGCCGGCCGGCACTGCGCCGGCCGGGCTTCGAAGTGCCACCGTCCACACTCGCCGGCCTCTCTCGCGCTTCGAACTCGATGCGCCCGATGGCGCCCTGCTCGAGCTTCTGCGCGAGCGGGCGCGCTTCAGCGATTTGTCCCCGCAGGAGACGTCCCGTCGCCTTACTTCGATGCTCTCTGACCGCCGGCGCTTCGAGGGGCTCGCCAAAGCGGCTCTCTCGGAGCCTCCCCGCGTGCGGGCGATGTTAGGTGCGCTCGGAGAGCAGGCTGGCGCGCCGGCCGCAGCACTCGCCGAGTTGCGGGAGAGCCTGAATCCGATCAGCAAGTTCGATTTCGGCATCCTGGCCGCGCTGCCCAATGCGCGCGAGTGGCAGGCGCGGTGAGGCTGTCGGAGCACCCTGATTTTGCCGCCTTCCTGACCGCGGCTGCGACGGCTTCCGAGCTGCCCGAGACCTTCGTCGAGAAGGACTACTGGATCACGGAGATCCTGCGAACGATCGTAATGACGCTCGGTGAGCGAGCCATCTTCAAGGGGGGCACCAGCCTTTCGAAGGGGTGGGGCCTGCTCGATCGCTTCTCCGAGGACATCGACCTCTTCGTCGATCCCGCAGTCGAGCCGCCGTTGAGCGGTCAGCGGGCGATCAACAGGTCGATGAAAGAGCTGAAGGGTGATGTTGCCGCTATCCCCGGCCTAGAGTTCGTCCCGGCCGAGTCCCAGACGATCGGTGGGCGCGGGCGCATGGACACCTTCCGCTACCACTCGCACTTCCCGCCGCTTCAGGGCTTCCCGCCGAGCGTCCGCCTCGAGCCAGGTATCCAAAGCGGCAGGCAGCCCACTGCGAGAGTCCAAATCTCCTCGATCGTCGGCGATCTCCTGATTGCACGGGGAGCAGATGGGGAGCTCGACGTGGAGGGGGTCGAGCCCTTCGAGATGGCTCTGCTGCACTTTCGCCGCACCTTCGTCGAGAAGCTCTTTGCCATTCACGGCAAGGTCGAACGACTCGAGCAGGACGGCACTCCCCTCGGTCGCGACGTACGCCACTTCGCGGACCTGTTCGTTCTCGCCGGCCGTCCCGAGGTCATAGAAATGCTGGAATCGGTCGAGTACGAGGCGATTCGGCTCGACTACGACGAGAAGAGTCGCGCCTACTTCCCGCACGGCTATCGGCCCCCGCCCGATCTCCGCTTCGCCAGTAGCGACGCGCTCTTTCCGTCAGACGGGCTTCGGGCAAAGATCGAGCCTGGCTATGAGGAGGAGTGCGGGCGTCTCTTCTTTCGCCCCCACCCCCGGTTTGGCGAGGTGCTGGAGCGATTCGAGGAAATTCGCGATCTGCTTTGACCGCTCAGGCGCGTGAGAGGAGGGGGGCCAGGCGGTCTCGGCCCTCGCTGAGGATTCGGCGAGGAATCGCCAGTGGTCGGGGGCGGGGCGGTGGCACCAGTTCGGGATCGACGGTGTCGGCGAGGGGGGGCTCGAACTCGGCGGTGGTCTCGCGGGCGGCGGCCGCAACCTCTCCTAGCGAGCACCACTGGGTTGGTCCGAGGCGCTCTATGTCGGCTACCGCCGCGGCGAGGACGTCGAGGCCGTCGCTGAGGTCGTTCTGGTGGCCGTAGAGGATCAGGGGTTGGCCTAGGAAGGCGCGCAGGGTCAACTCCGGTAAGGAGCGCTGAGTGAGGGGGTGGCGGAGGAGGACTGGGAGGCCGTGGGCGTTGTCGGCTGGGCGCCAGCCGACCAGGGGGCCGGCCTCGGGTGGGTGCTCCAGCCATGAGCGGGCGCCGTCGCCCAGCCAGGGATAGGGCTGGGTCACCGTCAGCGCCTCGAAGCCGCAGCGGCGGAGGCCGCCTACCGTCGCTCGCGAGCAGCGCTCGTGGGGCGGCACCATCACGCGGTCGATCCTGACGCCGGTGCGTTGCTCGAAGGCGGCGACCCGACGCAGCGCCTGGGCGGCTAGGGCCAGGGCCTCGGAGGGGGTTTGGGGACGGGCTAGCTCGCCGCCGTAGTGGTCGTTGCCGTGGACCGCCAGCGAAAGGGTGCCGTTGCTCTCTTTCAAGGCTTGGAGGGCTCGGGGATGGGCGTACCAGCCGTCCAGCGGCACCGTCGCCAGGGCCGCGTGGTAGCCGTGGTGGCGGGCGTGGGCACTGAGGGCGGGGAGGTCGACGTAGCCGTAGGTCGGCCAGTGCAGGTTTGGGTCGTCGAAGAGGAAGCTTGCCCGCAGAGGCGGGGACTGCCGGTCCTCTTCCGCGGTCAGCTCCCGGAGGAAGTGGACAAGTGGCAGGAGGGCGGCGGTGCGAAGGCCGCAAAGTCGCTCGCGCAGCGCCTCCGTCGGCTCCAGCTCGCTCGGGCACAGTAATGCCGTCTGCAGCTCGCCGCGGCGGGTCCAAGTCGGGGTTCCGTCGCAGCTGGCGAGGACCGTCGCGCGCTCGGGGGCTTGCTCGCTCTTGCCCAGAGAGCCGGCGATTCGTTCGTCCGGCAGACGCGCTCCGTGAAGAGGTCGGGCGAGGCTAGGGTCGGCGGCAAGCTCTACCTGTACTGATTTCCCCGCATCCGCTGGCTCCGGCACCAGCAGGCGCAGCGCCGGCAGCCCGAGCGCCGCGGCGGCCTCTGCCTGATCACCGCCGCCGATTTTGACCACGCCGTCGAGGTCGCGAAGCTCGCCCTCCTGCCGCCCCTCGAAGCTGACGGAATACCCCTCTTCCAAGGCCGCCAGCAGCCGGGGACGCTGGTGGTGGGCGGAGGCCGGGAAGACGCCGACGGTGCGCCGGCGGGGGTCCGCGCTCACGGCCCCGGCGTCAGCCTGTAGACCTCGAAGAGGGTGGCGGGGTTGGTCCCCGCGGCCGGGAGGCCACTGCCGAACCTCGCCACCGGCGGGCCTTCGCGCTCGATCCGCTTCGCCAGCAGGCGGTTGTAGTCCTCGCCGAAGTAGCTGAAGCCGTAGCCGTCGAAGCGGCGGGCGCTGACCACCGCGTAGCGGACTTGCTCCCTGTCGATGGCGGCGATGGCGGCGAGTTCGTCGCCGCGGCTGTCCAGCAACCCTGGCAGGAACATCGGGTTGTAGAGCGCCGGCGGCCGGTCGGTCATGAAGTTGATGCCGGCGTCGGAGGGGACGGCGAGCAGGGGTTCCCCTGGCGCGGTGTGGTCGCCGATGTAGGCGACCGCGCCCTGCAGGCCCGGCGCCGCGGCCGCCGTGGTGACGAAGCTGCCGCGCGGAGTGTGGACGGCGGCGTCGTCGTCGCGGTAGAGGCCGACCTGGGCGTAGGCCGCGAGCCCCACCGCCACTGCCGCCAGAGCCGCGTAGGAGGCCGTCCGCGCCTGCGGCCAGCGGTCGGCGAGGCGCTCGTGGAGGAGGGCGAGGAGGAGGACGAGCGGCGCCGCGTAGTAGGGCGCGTAGGACGCCTCGAGGGTGAAGGCGTCGTAGGCGCGGGCGCCGAGGGCGGCGGCCACGGCGACCAGGGCGAGGTCGAAGCCCCAGGAGTCGGTCAGCGGCGGCGAGCCCTTGCGGACCAGGCGCACGGCGACCGCGATCGCCGCCCCGAAGCCGAGCGCCGGCAGCCAGCTCATCCCGATCAAGAGGTGGGTGACCTCGTACTGGACCCCGTCCCGCGTCGCCGGCCAGATCGAGAGCTCGTGCATGACCATGTCGCCGAGGACGAGGAAGGCAAGCGCCGCCGGCAGCGGCCACAGGGCTTTGACCCGGGCGGCTCGGTCCTTCGCCTTCGAGAAGAGGACGGCGGAGGCGACGAGGCTGCCGAGGAGGAGCAGGTAGACGGTCGCCCGCGCCAGCGTCGAGGCGACGCTTTCGAGGTCGAGCGGCGCCCAGGCTTCCTGGGACTTGAGGCCGCCGACGCGGATGAAGTCGACCGGCCAGAGGTTCTCGGTGAAGAGGTTGGCGGCGCCGGCTTCGGTCGCCAGCCAGGCGAGCACGGGCACGGCGACGGCGAGTGCCGGCAGGCCCAGCCGCGGCAGCGCCCGCAGGCCCTCGCGAACGCCCTGCCGGCGCCATTCGCCGACCAGGTAAGCGAGGGCGGCGAGGGCGGCGATGCCGGCGAATTCGGGCCGGGTGAGGCAGGCAAACCCGATCGCCACGCCGGCCAGGACCAGCCGCCCGCGGCAGAGGGCAAGCAGGGTCAGGAGGACGAAGAGGATGCCGAAGGTGGCCGAGTTGGTGTGGGGGAGGACGAAGTTGAAGGCGGTGCCGGAGAAGCCGATCGCCACGACAACGGCGGTCGCGAGGGCGGCCGGCAGCACCCGCAGGAGCTGGCGCGCGAGGGCGTAGAAAGTGCCGACGATCGCCGCCGCCACGGTGAGCCCGAAGGCGAAGGCGGTGGTGAAGCCGGTGCCGAAGACGGCGAAGGCGCCGGCCAGCGAGAAGACCCCGAACGGCCCGTAGAAGTAGCGGATGTCGCGGTAGGGCTCGCCGCCTTCGGCGATCGTCGCGGCGACGGTGAGCTCGTGGCCGGAGTCGATCGAGGGGACTCCCCATTTGCGCCAGCTGAGCGCCGCCAGCAGGCCGAAGAAGAGGGCGAGGCCGGCGACGGCGCGGACGTCGGCGTCGGCGGCGATCTCACGAACCCGCGACGCGCCGCCGAGCGCCGCGGGGGCCTGCTCGCTGCGGGTGCGGACGGCGGTGTTCATGCCGAGGCCGGGCGCAGCGCCCCGACGAGCAGGCGCACCTGTTCGGGCGCGAGCCACGGCGTCAGGGCGACGTAGAGCGCCGAGCCGAGGCCGAGCGCCAGCATCGGCGCGGCGATGCCGCCCCCGGCCGCGTCGCCGACCAGCGCCCCGACCCCGAAGCAGGCCGCCGCGGCAAGGACGAAGCGAAGGCCGTCGCGGGCGAGCTCACGGGCGATCGCGGCGCTGCCCGAGCCGGCGCCGGCCAGGAGCAGCGTCACCGCGAAGCAGAGCGGGGCGACGACGAAAGCGCCGACGACGCCGTTGACGCCGAACAGCGCTCCCCCCAGCGCGGTCGCGCCGACGTGGACGGCGACCAGGACCGGGGCGAGGCCGTTGACCAGCTTCACCCGGCCGAGGGCGAACATCGCCGGCAGCAGGAGGTTGACGAGCAGCGCCGCCACGGTCCAGGCGAAGAGCAGCGCCCCGAAGACCCGCAGCTGTTCGACCTGGGAGGGGTCGAAGCTCTTCGGCAGCACCTCGCCGATGAGCGTGCGCACCGCCGGCGATCAGCGCCGCCAGGGCCGGCGAGACGATCAGCATCGAGTAGCGGAAGCCGGCGGGGACGGTGTCGGCGATCACCTCGCGCCAGTCGGCCAGCGCCCCGCGGCGCATATCGGCGATCCGCGACATCCCCAGCGCGAAGCCGGTTCCGGCGACCAGGTAGCTGGCGAGGAGGTAGGCGTAGGAGAGCACGGTGGCGCCGCCGGCGCCGTAGTTGCTGGCGAAGGCGAGGGTGACGACGTAGAGGCCGTTGAAGGCGAGGTAGACGGCGGTGCTGCCGAGGATCAGCCAGACGCAGCGGAGCAGGCGGGTCGGCTGCGTCCGGGCGCTCGCCCCGGCCCGGCGGTCGCGGCTGGCGTGGACGCCGAGGAGCATCGTCGTGCTGGTGACCACCGCCATCGCCAGCATCGACCAGCCGAGCGAGAGCTCTCCCGCCGGCCCCGAGACGGCCAGGTAGACGCCGAGGCCGCTGAGGGCGCCGGCGATGTAGGCGCCGGCGATGCGGTCGAAGCGGTCGCGGACGGCGAGCACGGTGGCGCCTCCGGCGGCCCACAGCTGCAGGATCATCGCCAGGCCGAGGATCGGCAGCGCCGAGGTGGCGACCGAGCGGCCGGAGTCGCCGACCCCGGGGGCGAGCAGGCCCGCCAGCGGCCCGGCCAGCGGGATCGTCGCGATCGCCACCGGCACCGCGATCGCGCCCAGCGCCAGCGCGAACTCACGCTGGCTGAGGCGCGGCCGCTCGCCGACCAGCATCGGCGCCGAGCTGACGCGGATGCTCTGGCTGAAGACGCCGAAGCTGGTGTAGAGGGCGAAGGCGACGAAGAAGCCGTCGGTGCGGGCGTTGACGCCGAAGGAGCTGAGGTAGAGCACGCGCCTGGATTCCCGAGGTCGCGCCCATCGCCAGCGTCGCCACCGCCATCGCGACGCCGGCGTGCGCGTGCTTCTCACGCATGGTGCCCATACCCCACCAACGCGCGGACCGCCTCAATACTTGTTGCCGAATTCAGGGGCCGTAATGCCGGTCACCCGGGGCCCAGTCGACCCCGGCGCCGCTGCGCAGGCGGTAATCGTCGTGCGAGGGGTCGGCGAAGCCGGGCGTGCAGTCGCGCCGCGAGCCGCGGCTCAGCCGCGGCAGCGTCCCCTCCCACTTGCAGACGAGGTTCTTCTGCTGGCGAAAGTGCGGCCAGCCGCCGCCCCAGTCGCTCCAGCCGCGGTAGATTGCGTTGCCGCTGAAGGAGACGGCGCCGAAGGGACCCTCCCGGAGCGCCACGGGCGAGTCGTTGCCCGAGGTCCAGATCGTGTTGCCGGTGATGGTGATCCCGCGGGTGGGGCCGAAGATCTGCACGATCGAGGGCGGACCGCAGTCGCTCGCCGGCGGGTCGCAGGGGGCGGCGTTCCGCAGCATCAGGTTGTCGGCGAGGACGATCCGCCGGATCGCCGCCGGCTGGTCGTTGACGAAGAAGCCCTGGCAGCGGTTGTCGTGGAGGTAGTTGCGGCGGAAGAAGAGGCCGTCGCCGCCCCAGACCGACTGCAGGCAGTCGCTGTGGTTGCCGTTCTCGCGCACGTTGGTGATCTCGTTGCCTTCGACCAGCACCCCGTAGGGGTCGCGGTCGCCGCTGTCGTGGTAGCGGTTGAGCCGGATCGCGTCCTCGCCGAAGGGGCCGACGAAGCTGTTGCCGGCGATCGTCGTGTCGGAGATGTGGGTCGAGGTGGTGGGGCCGGCTTCGACCCCGAAGTAGCCGCCGCTGATGCGGTTGTGGAGGACCGAGATCTTCCGCGACCCGGGCTCGATCGTGACTTCGTCGGTGATCGCGAAGTGGGAGAGGGCGAGGTGCGAGCCGCTGAGGGTGGCGCCGTCGATCGATGCCCCTCCCGGGTCCTTGGCGCGGACGACGAGGTTCGGCCCCGGGCCGCGATGGGCGAGGTCGAGCTCGCCGTAGCTGCCGTTGCGCAGGCAGAGGACGTCGCCCGCTTCAGCCCCGGCGGCGGCGGCGGCGAGCGCCGGGAGGTTGCCGAAGCCGCGGTCGCAGGGCTTCAGCCGCGGCCGTGTCGGCACCTTGGCGCGGGCGTGGCTTCCCTCGCCGTCGCCGCCGAGCAGCAGCAGCGCCGCCATCGCCCCGGCGAGGAGGCAGATGGCGGCAATCGCGAAGGGCCTGCGGGAGCGGTTGCTCACTCCCGATCAACGGTCAGGGACCGTAGTGAACTTCCGCGGGTGCCCAGTCGACGCCGCGGGTGCCGCCGCTGCTGAGGCGGTAGTCGTCGGCAGCGGCGTTGCGGAACGAGAGGCTGCAGGCCATCGTCTCGCCGGGGCGGGTGGAGGGCCAGCTGCCTTCGCGGCTGCAGAGCGTGTTTTCGGTCAGGGAGACCCCGCTCATGTTGGTGTCGGTCCAGAGCCGGTAGATGACGTTGCTCGAGATCACCGTGTCGGAGCCGGTGCTCTCGCGGAAGGCGGCGATCGAGTCGGCGCCGTCGCCCCAGATCGTGTTGCGCTTCATCTTGAACTGGGAGTAGGGGCCGAAGACCTGGAAGTACATCGGCTGCCCGCAGCTGGTCAGCGGCGGCCCGCAGGGTTCCTTGTTGCGGAGGAAGAGGTTGTCTTCGACCGAGATCCCGACGATCGGGCCGGAGACCCCGCCGAGGCTCGCCTGGTCCTTGACGAAGAACCCCTGGCAGCGGTTGTCGTGCAGGTAGTTGCGGCGGAAGACGATGTGGTCGCCGACCCAGACGGTCTGCAGGCAGTCGCTGTGGTTGCCGTTCTCGCGCACGTTGGTGATCTCGTTGCCTTCGATCAGGATCCCGACCCCGTCGCCGTCGCCGTCGTGGTAGCGGTTGAGGTGGATCGCGTCCTCGCCGAAGGGGCCGATCAGCTGGTTGCCGACGATCGCGGTGTCGTCGCAGGTGGTGGTCGAGGAGGGGCAGCCGTCGATCCCCTGGCCGCCGCCGGTGACGCGGTTGTGTTCGACCGTGATCCCCTTCGACCCGGGCTGGATCACGATGCTCGAGGTGGAGACGAAGCGGGCGATGGTCAGGTTCGAGCCCTTGAGGCTGGCGCCGGCGATCGTCGCGCCGGCCGGGTTGGCGGCGCGCAGGGCGACGCCCGGCTCGGCCTTGGTCGCTTCCAGCGAGACCTTGCCGTAGCTGCCGTCGGCGAGGCAGACGACGGTGCCGGGCGCGGCCGAGGCGACGCTCGATTGCGCGGCGGAGACGCTGGAGACGGTCGTCGTGCAGCCTTCGGCGGGGGGCGGAGGCGGAGGCGGCGGAGCCTGTTCGGCTTCCACCGTCCAGCTGCGGCCGGCCGGCGAGGAGTCGACGTTGCCGGCGGCGTCGGTGGCGCGGACCGAGAAGGTGTGGCTACCGAGCGCAAGCCCGCTCAGCGACTTCGGCGCCGTGCACGAGGCCCAGCTGCCGCCGTCGAGCTTGCACTCGAAGGTCGAGCCGCTCTCGGTCGCCGAGAAGGTGAATTCGGCGCTGACGGCGGTGGTGGTGCCGGTCGGGCCGCTGAGGATCGTCGTGTCCGGGGCGGTGGTGTCGGCCGGGGGCGGGGGTGGGGTTTCTTCGGCGGGCGGAGGAGTCGTTTCTTCGGCCGGGGGCGGAGCTTCTTCCGTCGGCGGCGGCGTTTCTTCGGCTGGAGGCGTCGGCGCTTCTTCAACCGGCGCTGCCTCAGCCGGCGCTTCTTCGGCGGGCGGGGGAGGCGGCGGCGGTGCGACCACGCTCCAGCTCCAGCTCGCCGGGGTGGCGTCGACGTTGCCGGCGCGGTCGATCGCGCGGACGGCGAACTGGTGCGTCCCGAGCGCGAGGTCGGTGTAGGCCCGTGGCGACCTGCAGCGCGACCAGCGGCCCTGGTCGAGCTTGCAGGAGAAGACAGCGCCCGTCTCGTCGGCGCTGAAGTAGAAGTCGGCGCCGGTATCGGTCGTGGCTGCTTCCGGACCGCTGGAGATCGTCGTCTCCGGAGCCGACGTGTCGCCGCCGGCCAGCTTTCGCGACGCGGCCACGACCCGGTCGGCGAGGCCGGTCTGGCCGTCCCGGACCGCGCGGCGATCATGCTGCGCCTCCCTCGCCTTGGCGAGGAAGGAGCTGATCGGGCCGCGCCCGGCGGCGAGCGAGACGCCCGCGCTGAGCAGGGAAATCGCGAGAATTCCAACGAGGACTGCGGTGTGACTGGAACGGCTCCGGCGACTGGTCATCATCGGCTCCTTCGGCATGGGAAATCTGATCGGCATTGAGCCGTTCCCTACAAATTGCCTCCCGCCCCTGCCGACGGATGTACTAACCGCAGTGTTAGTACCCGCTCACAAAGCCAACAAACGTCCTAAAGGACCGTCTGCGCTGCGGGAGCCGCTTAAGGGCCGAAGTGGAATTCGGCGGGCGCCCAGTCGACGCCGCGTGCCGACCCGAGCAGGCGAAAGTCGTCGCTTGCCGGGTCGTTGAAGGGTGGTGCGCAGTCGACCGTCTCGCCGGGGACGAGCGTGGGCCAGATGCCGCCGCTGGCTTCGCGGCTGCAGCGGGTGTTGTCGACGTAGGCGATTCCCGAGAGGTCGGTCGAGGTCCAGAAGCGGTTGACGACGTTGGCTTCGATCCGCGTGTCGAGGCCGGTCCCCTCCTGGAAGGCGGTGGTGACGTCGCCCTGCCAGATCGTGTTGCCCCGCATCGTCAGCTCCTCGTAGGGGCCGAAGACCTGGAAGTAGGCGGGCTGGCCGCAGCCCGGCGCCTCGGGCGCGCAGGGTTCGTTGTTGCGGAGGAAGAGGTTGTCGGCGACCGTGATCCCGATCACCGGGCTCGCCTGGTCCTTGACGAAGAAGCCCTGGCAGCGGTTGTCGTGCAGGTAGTTGCGGCGGAAGACGAGGTGGTCGCCGACCCAGACGGTCTGCAGGCAGTCGCTGTGGTTGCCGTTCTCGCGCACCCCGGTGATCTCGTTTCGTTCCACGAGGACGCCGATCCCGTCGCCGTCGCCGTCGTGGTAGCGGTTGAGGTGGATCGCGTCCTCGCCGAAGGGCCCGATCAGCTGGTTGCCGACGATCGCGACGTCGTCGACCGCGGTCGTGGTCGTCGGCGCCGCTTCGACCCCGAAGTAGCCGCCGCTGATCCGGTTGTGGGCGACGGTCATCCCGCTCGAGGCGGGCCGGACCTGGACTTCGCCGCTGACCGTGAAGCGTTCCAGGGTCAGCCTGGCGCCGGCCATCGTGGCGCCGCCGATCGTCGCCCCGCCGGGGTGCTCGGCGCGGACGACGACCCGGCTCGCCGGCGTCGCCGCGAGGGCGAGCTCACCGTAGGTGCCGTCGGCGAGGCAGATCACCTCGCCGCCCGCGGCTGCGGCGAGCTCGGCCCGAACCTCGGCAAGGGTGGAGACGGTGGCCGTGCAGGCCGGTGCCGGTGGATCGGGGGGCACCGGGGGTTCAGCCGGCGGGTCGGGGGACGGCGTCGCCGGGCCCGGGGCTGCCGGCATCTGGCCCGCCGTCTCGACGGGAGCCTTCCGCGGCTTGCTCACCGCCACCCGCTGGCCGAGCCCGATGACCGGGGCCGGGGCCGCCACCTGCGCCTCTCCCACGCTGCCCGCGAAGCCGGCGCTCGCGAGCAGCAGGGGGATCAGGAGGCTCAGGGCACCGCGGCCTACCTGGCCGCGTAGTGCTGGGCGATCTGGGTCGCGGTCAGGTTCTGGTTGTAGATCGCGACCTCGTCAAGCGTGCCGGCGCCGAACAGCGAGCTGCCGTTGCGCGACATGAAGTTGAGGGTCGAGTTGGCGAAGTTGCCGGCGCCGGTCCCGCTCGAGCCCTTGCTGATCGAGACGGCTTTGCCGTCGACGTAGGCGAGGATCTGCTGCGAGGCGGTGGCGCCGGTGTTGAGCACGAAGGCGTAGTGGTGCCAGACGTTGGCCGAGGGCCGGGTGAAGTAGGCGTTGTTGCGGCTGGAGAGCCGCCCCAGCGAGACTTCGAAGCGGCTGCTCGAGGAGCTCGAGTTCGGTTTGACCATGAAGCCGCCGCTGTTGCTGGTGCTGTTCGAGGTGAACTCGAGGGCGAGGTCGTCGTTGTTGGTGAACGTCGTCCATTTCATCCAGAACTCGACCGTCAGTTTCGAGGTGCCGGAGAGGTTGACCGAGGCGGCAGCGTCGTCGTTGCTGCCGTCGAAGCCGATCGCGGTGTTCCCGTCGAGCGTGAGGGTGCCGGCGAGGCCCAGGGTCGGCCCACCGGTGGTGGTCGCGGTGCGGGCGCCGATGGCGTCGGTGAGGGACGTCCCGGAGGTCTCGCCGAGGCGCCAGTAGTCGATCAGGCCCGCGGTCGAGCGGACCGCGTTTTCGTAGGGCCCGCGGACGGTGACTTTGCCGCTGGTCGTCGCCGCGGCGCCGCTGTCGTCGGTGACCCGGAGGCCGACCGACGGTTCGCCGGCGGCGGAGAAGGTGCGGCTGGTCGTCGCCGTGGTCCCGGTGTTCGTCTCGTAGCTGCCGTTGTTGTCGAGGTCCCACTCGTATTTGGCGATCGTCCCGTCGGGGTCTTTGGACCCGGAGGCGTTGAGGGTGACGGCGCTGCCGGCCACGGCCGGGTTGGGGGTGGCGGTGAACGACGCTGCCGGGGCCCGGTTCTGGGCGGTGACGGTGCGGGTCGTCGTCGCCGTGCCGCCGTTGTCGTCGGTCACCCGGAGGCCGACGGAACGGGCTCCCGGGGTCGCGTAGGTGGTGCCGGCGCTTGCCGTCGTCCCGGTCGAGGTCTCGAACGTCCCGTTGCCGTCGAGGTCCCATTCGTATTTGGCGACGGTGCCGTCGACGTCGCTGGAGGCACTGGCGTCGAAGCTGACCGCGGTGCCGGTGGGGGCCGATTCGGGGCTGGCCGTGAAGGACGCGGTCGGCGGCGTGGTCTGGATCGCCAGCGCTTCGGTGGCCAGTGCGGTGGCGCCGTCGTTGTCGGTCACCCGCAGGCGGATCGTCCGTTCGCCGATCGTGCCGAAGGTGGCGCTGATCGCCGCGGTGGTGCCGGAGTCGGTCTCGAAGATGCCGTCGCCGTTCAGGTCCCACTCGTATTTGCTGATCGTGCCCTCGCTGTCTTCGGAGCCGGAGGCGTCGAAGCTGACCGTCGCCCCGACCGTGGCCGGGTTCGGCGAGACGGTGAAGGAGGCGGACGGGGCGCTGTTCTGGATCGTCAGCGTGCGCGTCGCGGTTGCCGTCGCGCCTTTGTCGTCGATCACCTTGAGCCCGATCTGGCGGTCGCCGGCGCTCGCATAGGTGCGGGTGACGACGGCGGCGGTGCCGGTGTCGGTCTCGAAAGCGCCGTTGCCGTCGAGGTCCCAGAGGTACTTGGCGATCGTGCCGTCTGGGTCTTTGGAGGCGGAGGCGTCGAATTTGACGACGGCGCCGGTTGCCGCCGGGTTCGGCGCGGCCGTGAACGAGGCTTCGGGGGCGGCGTTGGGGATCGAAAGGGCGTAGTGGCCGGCGACTTCGCTCGCGCTCAGGGCGCGGCCGTAGAGCGCCACCTCGTCGAGGTCGCCGGCGCCGAAGAGGCCGCCGGCGGCACGCGACATCAGGTAGAGGTTGGCGTCGGCGAAGGTGGAGGCGCCGGTACCGCTCTCGACCTTGGTGTAGGCGACCGGGGAACCGTCCACATAGGGGACGACCTGTTCGGAGGCCGGCGCCGCCGTGTCGAGGACGAAGGCGTAGTGGTGCCAGGCGCCGGCCGAGGGCCGGGCCAAGATCGAGACGTTGCGCGAGGACCCGATCCCGATCGCGACAGCGAAGCTGCCGTAGCTGCTGTTGGGGTCGACGAGGAAGCCGCCCGGCGCCGAATTGAAGTTGTCGGTCAGCTCCATCGCCAGTTCGTCGTTGTTCTGCCAGGCGTCCCACTTCATCCAGAACTCGACCGTCACCGCGGTCTTGCCGCCCAGCTGCACCGGGGCGGTGGCGGCGTCGTCGACGCCGTCGAAGCTGACGGCGGTGTCCGGGTCGCCCGCCAGGGCGCCGCCGGCGCCGAGCGTCGGTTCGCCGCTCGCCGTCGCGGTGTTGGTTCCGCCGCTGTCGAGGAGGGCCGGCCCGACCGCCTCACCGAGGCGCCAGTAATCGAGCAGCCCGGAGGTTTCGAGGACGCCTTCGGAGTAGGTCGGCTGCGGTTCGCCTTCTTCTTCGGGCCCGGCTTCGCCTTCGACGGTCAGCGTCCGCACCGCCGAGGCGGTGGCCCCTTTGTCGTCGGTCACCCGCAGGTGGACGCTGACCGCGGCCGCGGCCGCGTAGGCATGGCCGGCGCTCGGCGTCGTCCCGGTATCGGTCTCGTAGCTGCCGTTGCCGTCGAGGTCCCACTCGTATCTGGCGATCGTGCCGTCGGCGTCGCTCGAAGCCGAGGCGTCGAAGCTCACCGTTTCGCCGACTTTCGCCGAGGCCGGGGCCTGGAAGCTGGCGACCGGCCGTTTGTTGGCGCTGTCGCTGTTGAAGTGTTCGGCGACGGTGGCGCCGCTGAGGGCGCGGTTGTAGAGCGCCACCTCGTCGAGGTCGCCGGCGCCGTTGAGGAAGCCGGCGGCGCGGGACATGAAGTAGAGGTTCGATTTGGCGAAGGCGGGGGCGCCGGTGCCGTTGTCGGCCTTCTGGTAGGTGACCGACTGGCCGTCGACGTACGGGGTGATCTGGCTCGCCGCCGGCGCGGTGGTGTCGATCGCGAAGGCGTAGTGGTGCCAGGCGCCGGCCGAGGGCCGGGTGAAGAAGACGGTGTTGCGCGAGGTGCCGCTGCCGATCCCGACCCCGAAGGTGCCGCCGAACTGCGGCGCGTTGGGGTCGACGAGGAAGCCGCCGGGGACTTCGTTGAAGTTGCCGGTGAACTCCATCGCTAGGTCGTCGTCGTTGGCGTAGGAGCTCCATTTCAGCCAGAACTCGACGGTGATCGCGCTGCTGTTGCCGAAGTCGACGGGGGCGGTCGCGGCGTCGTCGGTACCGTCGAAGCGGACCGCCTTGTCGCTGTCGTGGGGGACGCCGCCGGTGACGCCGAGGGTCGGCCCGCCGCTGGTCGTCGCGGTCCTGCCGCCGACGAGGTCGGCGAGGCTGGTGCCGCTGGTCTCGTCCAGGCGCCAGTAGTCGATCAGCCCCGGCGTGTCGAGCACGGTCGGGCTGTAGTTGCTGGTGACTTCTTCTTCGGGCGCTTCTTCGCCTTCGATCGTGACCGTGTTGGTCGCCGTCCCGATCGCCCCTTCGTTGTCGGTCACCCGCAGGCCGACGACGACGCTGCCACCGCTCGTGTAGGTGTGGTCGGCGGTCGGCGTGGTGCCGGTGTCGGTCTCGAAGGTCCCGTTGCCGTCGAGGTCCCATTCGTACCTGGCGATCGTCCCGTCCGGGTCGCTCGAGGCGGAGCCGTCGAAGGCGAGCGTTTCGCCGGCTTTGGCGCTGAGCGGGGCGGTGAAGCTAGCTTTCGGGCGTTTGTTGGCGCTGTCGCTGTTGAAGTGTTCGTCGATCGTCGTCGCGTCGAGGGCGCGGTCGTAGATCGCCACCTCGTCGAGATCGCCGGCGCCGCGCAGTTCTTTCGCCGCCCGCGACATCAGGAAGAGGCTGGAGCTGGCGAAGTTGCCGGCGCCGCTGCCGCTGTCGAGCTTGGTGTAGGTGACCGGTTTGCCGTCGACGTAGGGGGTGATCTGCTGGGCCGCGGGAGCCGAGGTGTCGAAGACGAAGGCGTAGTGGTGCCAGGCGTTGGCCGAGGGCCGGGCGAAGAAGGCGTTGTTGCGGGAGCCGCCGAAGCCGAGGCCGACGCCGAAGGTGCCGCCGAGCTGCGGCGCGTTCGGGTCGACGAGGAAGCCGCCCGCTTCTTCGTTGAAGTTTTTCGTCAGCTCCATCGCCAGGCGGTCGTCGCCGCTGTAGGCGTTCCACCTGAGCCAGAACTCGACCGTCACCGCATGGGTTTTCGAGAGGTCAACCGCCGCCGAGGCGGCGTCGTCGACGCCGTCGAAGCGCGCCGCTTTGTCGGAGTCGTTGGGGATGCCGCCGGCGACGCCGAGCACCGGTTCGCCGACGCTGGTCGCGGTGCTGGTGCCGACTTTGTCGGCGAAGCTGGTGCCGCTGGTCTCGTTGAGGCGCCAGTAGTGGGCGAGGCCCGGAGTGCCGAGGACGGTCGGGCTGTAGTTGCTGACCCCGTTGCTGAGGACGGTGATCGTCGTCGCCGCGGTCCCGGTCTTGCCGCCGTTGTCGGTGACCCGGACCGCGACTTCGAGTTCGCCGGCGACCGAGTAGGTGTGAGTCGCGCTCGGGGTCGTCCCGGTCGAGGTCTCGAAGCTGCCGTTACCGTCGAGGTCCCATTCGTATTTGGCGATCGTGCCGTCGACGTCTTTGGAGCCGGCGGCGCTGAAGGTCGTCGCTTCGCCGGTCAGCGGCGCGTTCGGCGTCGCCGTGATCGCCGCGCTCGGCGGCTGGTTGTCGATCACGGTCAGCGTCCGCACCGCGAGGTCGGTGGCGCCGCCGTTGTCGGTCACCCGCAGACGGGCGTTGATTTCGCCCTCGCCGCTGTAGCTGCGGGTCGTTTTCGGGTTGGTCCCGGAGTTGGTCTCGAACGTGCCGTTGCCGTCGAGGTCCCATTCGTATTTGGCGATCGTGCCGTCGGGGTCGGTCGAGGCGGTGCCGTCGAAGGTCACCTGGGTGTTGGTTTTGACCGGGTTCGGCGTCGCCGTGAAGCTGCCGTTGGGGGCGCGGTTTGAGCCGCCGGGGTCGAGCGTGACCCCGTCCGGCGTTTCCGGCTGCACCCCCATGTCCGAGAGGACGTTGTAGGTCGCCTGTTCGATCCGTTCGTCGGCCTGGTCCTGCAGCCCCTCGGCCCACTGCATGGTGCCGCCGGCGAAGACGAGGGCGCCGCTCGGAGCCGTGTACTTGACCGCCTGGACCGTTCCCGGCTGGCCCGGGGGCGGGGAGGTGTTGCGCGAGCCGCCCCTCGTCCTGCAGCCAGGAGTTGGAGCCGACGACCTGCACGTTGCTCGAGGCGAGCTTGATCACTTCGGCCGGCTGTTTGGCGAGGTACTGCGCCTGGGTCGGGACGGCGTCCCACTCCCAGCCGACCAGCCGGGTGCCGATCGTCGTCGTCGAGTTTTCGGCGATGCCGGTGTTGCGCCAGACCCGGTCGGCGGCGAACTCGTCGGCGGCGTTGCCGGCCGGGACCGTCAGCGGGAAGGAGATCGAATCGTTGTCGCCGACGTACATCACCCCGAAGAGCTGGTTCTCGGGCATGTCGGGGCCGACGCGGCCGCCGGCGGGCGCCGCCGGGTCCCCGGGCGGCGCGCCGTTGTCGCGGAAGGTGGTGGTCGAGTTCTGCGGCTTGTCGTCGGCGGTGCCCGCTTTGCCGTCGAGGCCGAGGGCGTCGTCGGCGGTGCCCTGGAGGCCGTCGGGGCCCCAGTCGTTGGCGCTGACGGCGCCGTTGCCTTCCGAGCCGCTGCCCTGGACGGTCTTGTAGCAGACCAGGGTGCGGTTGCCGTCCTCGTAGCGGACCTTCCAGTAAGCGGTGTTGGCGCTGAAGGAGGCGATGTTGACGCCGGCGTCGCGGGCGGCGAGGAAGCCGTTGAACTGCTCCAGCGACCAGTACTCGGAGTGGCCGGAGACGACCAGGGCGTCGTGGGCGAGCAGCTGCGCCGGGCTGGCGCTGACCTGGACGTCATCGGTGTAGGAGACGTCGTAGCCCTGCTTCTCCATCCAGTAGAGGAGTTCGAAGTCGGGGCCGAGGAACCAGTTCTGCAGCGCCCCCGCCTGCGCGTAGCGGCCGGTTGAAGGAGACCTTGACCGCGCGGTCGGTGCCGGAGACGGTGTTTTCGCCTTCGTATCCCCAGTACAGCGACTTGCCGCCGAAGAGGTTGTAGGCCTGGTAGCTGGCGACCGGGAGGACGTAGAGGAGCTTCGAGGGGGTGGCGCGTTTGTCGTCGCGGACCGTGAAGACGACCTCGGTCTGGTCGCCGGTCGAGGCCGTCAGCTTCGCCAGGTAGACGCCGGAGGCGGGGAAGGCGCTCCCGGGGATCGTGTAGGTGGAGGCCCAGTTGCCGCAGTCGACCAGCCCGGTGGTCGCGTCCATCGCTTTGCAGGTGAAGTCGTTGTTGATCGCGACGTTGGAGGCGCTGTGGACAAGGCGTCCGCCGAGCCCTTCGTAGTAGCCCATCCGGTAGACCTGGATACTGACCGTGCGGGTCGGCGAGACGGGGCCGTTGCGGCCGATCTTGAGGGTGACGCTTTCGCCCAGGTCGACGCTCGATTTCGTCGTGTAGCCGCCGAGGTCTTTGCTGTAGTCGTTGACCTGCCAGCCGGCGGAGCCGGTTTTGCACTGGTTCTCGTTGACGACCGGGTTGGCGTTCGGGCAGGTCGCGGCGCCGGCGTCTGCCGGGCCGATCGAGGCGACGAGGAGGAAGAGCCCGAGGGCGCAGGCGGCTAGTAGTCGCACAGTCCAATTGTCCCGGCGCCGGCTCGGGCTGTTGGACCAAATACGGCCAGACATAGCGGTCATCGGTTCAAGTTCCTCCTACGGCGCGCTGCGCCGTGCGGCGCACGCGGGGCGCGCCGATCGCATTGCTCGGGGTGGGCAGGACGCGTCGGGTCAGCTCGGCGACGTCGTTCCAGACGACGGGGAAGAAGCTGCGCAGGGCGACGAGGTAGACGGCGCCGCCGAGGGCTCCGACCGCGAGCAGGAAGAGGGGGACCGGGGTGCCGGCATTGCGCATCAGCTCGGCGGCGGGGAGGGCGACGCCGAGCAGCAGCAGGCTGCAGGCGAGGGCCGGCCAGAGGTCGGTGACGAGGCGCCGCACCGGGATCTCGAGGACGCGGCGGAAGAGGAACCCGTAGACGGCGACCAGGAGGACGATGTGGACGGCGACGACGCCGAGGGCGAGGGCGATCGTGCCGTGGGGGGCGGCGACCCAGGAGACGAGGAGGTAGAGGGAGAGCAGGGCGAGGTTGAAGCCGAGCAGCGCCCGGGGCTTGCCGGCGGCGAGCATGATCTGCGGGTAGCCGGTGAGGATCGCGGCGATCATCCCGGCGACGCAGAGGATCTGGGCCGGGCCCGCGGCCGGCGCCCAGCGCTCCCCGAAGAGCCAGGGGACGAGGTCCGGCGCGGTGACGACGAGGAGGGACAGCAGCGGCACGAGGACGGCGGCGTGGATCCGCGTCGCCCGCTCGTGGAAGCGGCGCAGCTGGCCGAGGTCCTTGGTCCGCGAGTAGACCGGGAAGGCCAGCCGGATCATGATCCCGCTGATCTTTTCCTGGTAGACGACGCCGAGCTGGAAGGCGCGCCAGAAGATCCCGACCTGGCCGGCGCTGAGGCGGACGGCGGCGACCGCGAGGGTCGCGTTGGTGATCGCCACCGAGGTCATGCCGGCGCCGGAGGCCGGCAGCCCGAAGGCCATCACCTCGCGCAGCTCGCGGCGGTGCCAGAGCGGGGGCGGGGGCGGCGCCACCGCCAGCAGGAGGACGGTGGTGACGAGCGCCCCGCAGAGGGCGCCGAGGACGATCGCCGGCGCGTCGAGCCCGGAGACGGCGGCGAGGGCGACCGCGGTCGCCGAGCCGATCCCCAGCGAGACCATTTCGATCAGGCTGATGCGGCGGAAGTCGAGCCGCCGCCAGAGCAGGCTGCGGGAGACGGCGCCGATCCCGGCCAGCAGGAAGACCGGCGAGATCATCACCAGGAGGCGGGCCGGGCCCTGGCCGAAGAGCGGTTCCCCGACGGGCCGCGCCAGCAGCACGACCAGCGAGGTGAGGAGGGCGCCGGTGACGACGCTGGCGAGCATCGCCGCCTCGCCGTGGGCGGGGTCGATCGTCTTGCGCTGGACGAGGGCGCTGCCGAACCCCTCGAAGGTGAAGATCACCGCCAGGGGGACGAGGATCAGCGGCACCACCGCTTCGCCGAATCCCGAGGGCGGGATCAGCCTGGCGAGGACGATCGCCGAGGCGAAGGTGATCGCCTCGATCGCGATCCGCCCGGCGGTCGTCCAGCGGACGCCGGCCACGGCGGCGTCCTTCAGCTCCTCGTGGGAGAGCTGGTCCTGAGAGTCTGGTGGGCCCACGTAGGACCAACGGCCGGAGGGGCGTGGACTTGCGCCGCAAGCCGCGGCAGCCCGCACCCGTTATTCGAGCGGATGGGCACGAAGCACGCGATCTACACCTTCGACGACATGACCTGGGCCGCCGCCCAGCGGCGCGGGATGTGCTTCCCGCAGGACCAGCTGGTGCTGGCGATGCTGCGCGAGCCGGCGATCGAGCGGCTGCTCGTCTGCGACCGCCCCCGCAGCGCCCCGGTCAAGTGGGCGCGGGACCTGGTCGAGCGCCCGCCGCGCTTCGAGGCAAGCGACCGCGCCCGCCTCTGGCAGCCCCTGCGCCTGCGCCGCCAGGACCCGACCGGCCCCGCGGCGCTGCGACGGGCGTATCAGCGCTACGACCGGCGGCTGCGGCGAGTGGCGGAGCGGGCCGGCCTCGAGCGCCCGGCGGTGATCACCTCGCAGCCGTTCCTCGCCGGCTTCGCCGAGCTCGAGTGGGCCGGGCCGGTGACCCTGTACGCCAGCGACGACCTCTCCGCCCATCGCGACTACCAGCCCTGGCGCGAGGGCCTGCTGGACGCCTACCGCGCCGTCTCCGAGCGCGGCCGCCGGGTCTGCGCGGTCAGCAATGCGCTCGTCGAGCGGATCGACCCGCAGGGTCCCGCGGCGGTGGTGCCGAACGGCGTCGACCCGGGTCTCTGGGTCGAGCCGGGCCCGCCGCCGAGCTGGTTCGCGGAGTTGCGGGGACCGCGGTTCCTCTACGTCGGCACCCTCGACGACCGCCTCGACGTCAGGGCGCTGCGGCAGCTGGCGCGAACCTGGCCCCAGGGCTCGGTCGTCCTCGTCGGGCCCTTGGCCGACCGCCCGCACCTCGGGCCGCTGCTGGCGGAGCCGAACGTCGTCCTCCACGGCCCCGTCTCGCGCCAGGGGGTCGCCGCCCTCGCGTACGCCGCCGACGCCTGCCTCCTCCCGCACCGCCGCACCCCGCTGACCGAGGCGATGAGCCCGCTGAAGCTCTACGAGTACCTGGCCTCCGGGACCCCGACCGTGGCCACCGACCTCGAGCCGGTCCGCCGCGTCGACGGCCCGGTCCTGCGGGTGCCGCCGGGCGGCGACTTCGTCGCCGGCGTCCGCCTGGCCCTCGCCGCCGGCCCGGACCGCCGAGGCCGACCGCCGCCGCTTCATCGCCGCCAACTCCTGGTCGGCGCGAACCGCCGAGGTGCTGGCGCTAGCGCTCGGCGACGAGGTGGAGGCAGTCCCCCTCGAAGAAGCGGTCGCTCAGGAATAGGAGCGGCGCCAGCGCCCAGGCGAGGAGGCGGAAGCCGCGCCCCTCGTAGCGCAGGTTGCCGAAGGTCGCGTACTGCAAGCTGCCCAGCGGGCTCGGCCGCATCGAGGCGGCGGTCGTCTCGACCGGGCGCAGGCCGGCGCTCTCGACCAAGGTCGCGAGCGAGCCGCGGTCGAAGTGCTGGAGGTGGCGCGGCAGGTCGAGCTGGAACCAGGCGGAGCCGAAGAGGCGGCGGTGCCAGCTGCCGAAGTTGGGGACGGCGATCGCGAGGAGGCCGCCTGGCTTCAGCAGGCGGGCCGCCGCTTCGACCGCGCGGGCAGGCTCGTCGATGTGCTCGAGCGAGTGGTTGAAGAGGATCGCGTCGAACTCGCCAGGCCCCCAGGGAGCGTCGGCGAGGGTGCCGGTAACCGCTTCGACCCCGCTGCCGCGGGCGTGCTCGGCCGCTGCCGCCGAGGGCTCGATCCCGGCGACGCTCCAGCCCCGTCCCCTGAAGACGGCGGCGAGCTCGCCGGTCCCGCAGCCGACGTCGAGGAGGCGGCCCGGCGGCCGCTTCCAGACCCGGCGGTAGGGGCCGAAGCGCGCCACCAGCTTGCGCTGCAGGTCGCCCACCCGTTCGCCCAGCGAGGGCCGGCCGCCGAGGTTCGGCTCATAGGCGCTGTAGCTCTCCGGGTAGTAGGTGGCGAACTCCTCCGGCCGCGGGCGCGGGTGGGTGAAGGCGAGCCCGCAGTCGGGGCAGGAGCGAACCTCGAAATGGCCCGGCGCGCCGGTCAGGCGGTCGTGGCCGTCGAGCAGCACCGCCGGCCGCTCGCTCGCGGCCCCGCATCCCGGGCAGGCGCTCACAGGCTCAGCCTCCCGGCCCGGTCGTGGGCGAGGACGAAGACGATTGCGGCGATGAAGCAGAGCAGGTAAGGAAGTTGCGGGAAGGAGAGGAAGTCGAGCAGGGCGCCGCTGACGAGGGCCACGCAGATCGACGCCGAGGCCGCCATCGCCGGCGGTCCCCGGTCGGGGTCGCCGGAGCGGGCGACGCGGCTGGCCTCGAGGAAGGAGGTGAGGAGGATCGAGAGGTAGGCGACGATCCCCAGCAGGCCCACCCCGATCCCGAGGGTCAGGTAGAGGTTGTCGAGGATCCGGTGCTTCTTCTGGTCGTAGCTGCCGTAGCCGCGGCCGAGGAGCGGGTGCTCGGCGAAATCCGGCGTCACCGCCTCGTAGTCGCTGACCCGGTCCTGGGTCGTGTCGACTTTGTTCACCGAGCCGGGGGAGAACTGGTCGACGACGCCTCCGAGGGCTCCCGGGGCGGTGAAGTGGACGACGACCACGAGGACCAGCGCCAGCGGGGTCAGGCGCAGCATCTGCCGGGGCCGGTAGGCGGTGAGGACGAGGATGCAGACCAGCGGGCCGACCATCGCCGTCTTCTTCTGCGTCGCCACCGCGCCGGCGATCAGCACCACCACCGCGAGCCCGTAGAGGACCCGCCCTCGCCGCTCCTTCGCTTCCAGCAGCCAGGCGAAGGCGAAGGGGAGCACCATCGAGAACATCACCGCGGCGGCGAGCGGGTGGACGCCGGGCCCGTAGATCTGCTCACGGCCGATCGAGTCGATGCCGCCGATCCCTTCCGGCCGCACGTAGCCGGGGAAGAGCGGCCCGATCCAGTCGTGGAAGGGGTTGATCCCGAGGCGGTACTCGACCACGACCCCGCAGGCCGTGACGCAGGCGAGGACGACCATCGCCTTCAGCATCTTTGTCACCTCGGAGGCGCGGAGGATCGAGGCCGCGAGGCCGAAGAAGACGAGGTAGGAGATCAGCAGGGCGAGCTGCTTGGTCGCCAGGTCCATCTCGCCGATCCGGACCAGCGTTTCCCCCTGCGCGACGATGCTGATCGCGGCGATCGCGACGAAGGCCGCGAAGGCCCAGTGGATCGCGCTCAGCCGCAGCGGCCGGCGGTGGCGGACGGCGCGGACGCTGAGCAGCCAGAAGGCGACGAGGAGGACCAGCAGCGGTCGGTCGAGGGTGGCGTCGATCGGCCCGCCGACCGGCAGCTTGACGCTGTCGAAGGGAACCAGCCAGAGCATCGCCACGAAGGAGAAGAGGGCCCAGGGGAGGAGCCTCGTGGTCGCCGGCCAGTCGGCGGCCTGGCTCTGCGGCCCCAGCAGCGACGCCTCTCCCGCCGGCCGCGCCGAGCCGACGGGCTGCCCGAGCAGCGGGCGGGACCCGGTCGTCGCCTCCATTAGCGCAGGCGCGTGGTGGCGTGCGGGGCCAGCGGCTCGTCGGGCTCGTCGCCGGCGAGGCGGGGATCGAACGGGTCGGGGTCCTCCACCGGCTGGATCGGCATCGCCGCCGGCTGCGGGCGGTCGAGTTTGTTGAGCGCCCGCCAGCGGGCGACGAAGGTCGGCAGGACGAGGATCGCGGCGCAGCCCAGGCCGAAGACGAGGAGGAAGGCGAGGACCATCAGGATCAGGTTGTTGGAGCCGCCGAGCGTGCCTCCCTCGGGGGCGCCGAGCTGCCGCACGGTGACCCCCTGCCGGACCGGTTTGCCGCTGGCCCGCAGCTCGTCGACGTAGGCCTTCAGGGTTTCGAAGGAGGCGGCGGCGAGGGCGACGGCGCGATCGGTGGTCGCCGCCTGGGCGGAGACGGTGAGGATCGGGACGCCTTCCTGGGCGGTGAAGACGAGGCGGTTGCCGGCGCCTTCCTGGAGCAGTTCGTCGGCCCGTTCGCCGGAGGGCTGGGCGGCGTATTCCTGCTGGCCGGTGGCGGGGCTGAAGGGGCCGCTGGTGGAGATCGCTTCCGGCGGCACGCCGACCCGCTTGGCGATCTCCTCGCGGGCGGCGAGGCTGCTCAGGTACTGGCCGTAGATTTTCGCCCGCGTCGCCAGGGCGTCGAGTTCGCCCGCTTCGGCGCCGGTCACCAGGGTCGAGTCGGTCGAGTCGACGAGGATCTGGCTGGAGGCCGCGGCGACCGTCAGCGAGCGCTTCTCGAAGCTCGGCGGGAGGGGGAGAAGCGGTAGGCGGAGAGGATCGCGGCGAAGAGCGCGAGGGCCGCCACGATCCCGACGAGGAGCTTGCGCTGCCACAGCTCACGGGCGATTTCGACGAGTGCCATCGGTCTAAGAACGCATGAAAAACGTAGGAACTTTCACCGGCGCCGAATCGCTCGCCGCGCGCACGCGATCGCGTAGCTCCTGGGCGACGAAGCGGCGGTAGCTCTCGTCCTCGACCCGGCCCTCCCGCCGCGCCGCCGCGCGCAGGTAGCCGTAGAGGAAGGCGAGCCCGGAAAGCCCGCGCGGGCGCAGGCGAGCGACCTTCAGCGAGCGAAGGGCGACCCACCAGAAGCCGTAGCGGAGGATGTAGGCGCAGTGGCCGTGCCGGGCGCGGCCGCGCAGGGTGCCGCCGCGGGTCGGCGACAGGGCGGTGGTGGCGGGCCGCGGGCTCGGCGAAGTGAGCGGGTGAGAAGCCCTGCATGCGGGCGTAGGTCTCGTCGATCGTGTCCCAGCCGAGCCGCTCCTGGATGCCGCCGATCGCCTCGAAGCACTCGCGCGCTGTAGAGCTTGAGGGCGCCGCGGACGTGGTGGGCGGGACCCTGGCCGCCCGCCAGCTCGCGTCGTTCGCGCTCCAGCAGGGTCCCGCCGGCCATCGCCCAGGGGGGCTCGGCGGCGAAGCGTCCCAGCAGCCGGCGAGGTAATCGGGCGGCAGCTCGACGTCGGCGTCGAGCTTGCCGACGTGGGTGAACTCGCCGAGGTCGATCCCCGCCAGCGCCTGGTTGAAGGCACGGCCTCGGCCGCGACCGCGAGCCCGTCGGCCTCGCGGCCGCGCGGGACGCTCGGCGGCACGGCGGACCTCGAGGAACGTCGTCTCGGCGGCGAGGCTCGAGCAGGAGCGGGAGTCGCGTCCTGGAGCCGTCGTCGGCGATCAGCCAGAGGTCGGGGGGCGGGTCTGGGCCTGGACCGCGCGCGCGGTGCGCTCCAGGTGGGCGGCCTCGTCGCGGCCGGGGTGATCAGCAGCAGGCGCTCCACCTCAGCGGCTCCGCGTCCGCTCGACACAGTCCGTCGACGAGCTCGAGGTAGCGCTGGCGCTGCCGGCGCCACTAGATCTCGGCGAGCCGCTGCGAGGCGCCGCGGGCGCGGGCCAGGGCGGTATCCGGGCCCGCCGTATCCCTTCGATCGCGGCGGCGATCGAGGCCGGGTCTCCCGGTTCGGCGAAGAGCACGTCGTCGCCGAAATAACGCTCGATCACCGGCAGCCGCGAAGCGACCACCGGCAGGCCCATGTGGACGTACTCGAGCAGCTTCACCGGCAGCAGCAGCTCGGTGAAGTCGTCGTCGAGGGTGGGGACGACGCCGAGGTCGGCTTCTTCGAGGCGGGCGGGGATCTCCTCGACCGGGGTCGGCTGCGGGGCGACGTAGACCCCGTCCGGTGCCTCCTCGGCGGCGAGCGCCGCCAGCTCTGCGGGCCGCCTCGGCGTCGGAGCCGAGGACGTCGAGGTGGACCGGGACGCCGCGGGCGCGCAGCATCGCCACCGCGCAGACCAGCGTCTCGACTCCGAAGCGCTCGGCGAGGCCGCCGTGGTAGACGACCCGCAGCTCGCCCTCGCCGACCGCAGCCGAGGGCTCCCGCCGCTCGCCGAAGATCCGCTCGTCCGGGGTGTTCATCACGAC
Organism: uncultured Actinomycetes bacterium; assembly: GCA_963779815.1. Classification (GTDB taxonomy): domain Bacteria; phylum Actinomycetota; class Thermoleophilia; order Solirubrobacterales; family 70-9; genus VAYN01. Next base: position 1,874,350 of record CAVZZR010000001.1, read on the forward strand.
CTCGGTCCGCTCGGCGCCGACCCCGCGGGCGGCGAGCAGGTCCCGCGCCTCCGGGGTGACGAAGACGAGGCCGTCGGCGAGGGCGGCGCTGATCCGCTCCTCGGCGCGGACCCCCCGCACCAGGGGGTGCCGCGGCGAGCGGTCGAAGAGGGTCGCGAAGAGCTCCGGGAAGGTGTCGTGGAAGTTGAGGATCAGCGGCGTCCCGCGCAGCTTCGGCCGCCAGGCGGCGAAGACCAGGGCGTCGGGCATGTTGTGGATCTCGACCAGGTCGAAGGGCTCTTCGCGGTCGAGGGCGCTGACCTTGCGCGCCGCCCCGGCGAGGAACCTGGCGTTGCCGCTGAGGTAGGCGCGGGCGCCGCCGCGCGGCTTGCCGGCGGCGGCCCGGTGCAGCGCGATCTCGCCGCTGCCGACCGGGAATGAGACGTCGTCGTTGAGGCAGACGCAGTCGACCCGATCGCCGCGCTCGGCCAGCGCCCGCGCCTGCCGCTGGATCCGCGAGTCGACGACGAAGTCCGAGTAGTGGACCATGCAGATCCGCAGCCCGCCGCGCCGCTCGGGGACGGGTGGAGCCTCAGTTATCGGTCGGGACTTCAAAGCTCGTGACCGCCGCCGCGGTCTCGGCGATCTGCCAGTCCTCGATCGCCGGGAAGATCGGCAGCGAGCAGTTTTCGCTCGCCAGCCGCTCCGCCACCGGCAGGCTGCCGGGGCCGAGCCCGAGGTCGGCGTAGGCCGGTTGCAGGTGGATCGGGGTCGGGTAGTGGATCGCGCTCGCCACTCCGCAGGCATCGAGGTGGTCGCGAAGGGCGTCGCGGTGGCGCGAGCGGATGACGAAGAGGTGGAAGACGTTGTCGCCGTGGGCAGTGGGCGGGACGGGCAGGTCGACCGAGCTGCCGGCGAGGGCCGCTCCGAGCGCGGCGGCGGCGTCGCGCCGGCGCTGGTTCCAGTCCTCGAGGTGTCGCAGCTTGACGTCGAGGATCGCCGCCTGCAGCGTGTCGAGGCGATGGGTCCCGGTCGCGATCTCGTGGTGGTGGCGGGTGCCCTCGCCGTGGGAGCGCAGCAGCCGCACCCGGTGGCTGAGCTCGGGGTCGTCGGAGACGAAGGCGCCGCCGTCGCCCCAGCCGCCGAGGTTCTTGGTCGGGTAGAAGCTGAAGCAGCCGGCGTCGCCGAGCGAGCCGACGGGCTTGCCGCGGTAGAGGGCGCCGTGGGCCTGGCAGGCGTCCTCGACGACGGCGATCCCATGCTCGCGGCAGAGCTCGAGCAGCGGGTCCATCTCGACCGTGCGCCCGAAGAGGTGGACCGGGATCACGCAGCGGGTGCGCTCGGTGATCGCGGCGGCGACGATCTCGGCGTTGATCAGCGCGGTCTTCTCTTCGACGTCGACGATCACCGGGGTGGCGCCGACGGTGCTGACCGCCTCGGCGGTGGCGATGAAGCTGTAGGTGGGGACGATCACCTCGTCGCCGGGGCCGATGCCGAGCCCGCGCAGGGCCAGCTCCAGAGCGGCAGTCCCCGAGGAGACGCCGATCCCGTGCTCGGTGCCGCAGTAGGCGGCGAAGTTCTGCTCGAAGCGCTCGAGTTCGGGGCCGAGGGTGAAGGCCGCCTCAGAGGCGATCCGCTCGACGACCTCCAGCAGCTCGGCCATCAGCTCCGGGTTGGCGTTGTCGAGGCGGATGAAGGGGACGCGCTTGCCCTCGGTGGCCGCCGACGGCAGCGCCGTTCCCGCGCCGGGGGCGTTCACTGCGCCACCCGGTCGAACTCGAGGAAGAGGGCGGCGGCCTCGCGCCGGGAGCGGACGCCGAACTTGGCGAAAGCGGAGGAGAGGTGGCTCTTGACGGTGCTTTCGGAGAGGAAGAGCTGCTCGGCGATCTGCGAGTTGGTCAGCCCCTCGGTGACGTAGGTGAGGACCTGGCGCTCGCGGTGCGAGAGGGCGGGGCGCTGGACGCTGGCGCGGAGCTCGCGGGGGACGACCGACTGGCCGGAGCCGACGGCGCTGACGGTGACCGCGAGGGTCGACTCGATCATCGGCTCGAAGACGATCGCGTCGGCGCCGGCGTCGAGGCCGCGGCGGACCCCGGTCCCGGTCGCGGGCGGGGTGACGGCGACGATCGCCACCTCCTGCAGCTCGCGGCGGGCGCGGCGCAGGTCGGCCATCTCGTCGGGTCGGTCGAGGTCGCAGACGAGGACGGCGATCCCCGGCGCCTCGAGCTCGAGGCCGATCAGCTCGTCGACTCCCGCGACGAGGACGAGGTTGCTCCCCAGGTCGGCCTTGTGGAGCGAGTCCTCGATCCGCCGGCGGATGCTCTCCCCGCCGGAGGCGAGGACCACGCAAAGGTGGGCAGACGAGTTCGGGGTACCGGCGACTGGTTGTGAGAGGACGGCCACGAGTCACCAACGGGCGAGGCGGCCGAAAGCTTGCGCGCCGCCGCAGCGTTCCTCTGCTGGATGCCCGTAGCGACCCATAGCGCTCCCGCCAATACCGCGCCTCACCGCCTGTTCGACGACGTCAGCTTCGGCGAGGGTGCGGTCGTCTACTCGTTCACCAACCTCTACGGGTGCACGATCGGGGCGCGAACGAGGGTCGGCACCTTCGTCGAGATCCAGCGCGGCGCCGTGATCGGGGCCGACTGCAAGATCCAGAGCCACACCTTCATCTGCGACGGGGTCCGGATCGAGGACGAGGTGTTCGTCGGCCACGGCGTCGTCTTCGTCAACGACAAGCGCCCGCGGGCGACCAACGCCTCCGGCGAGCTGCAGGGCGACGGGGACTGGGAGCTGCTCGAGACCGTGGTCGAGCGAGGGGCCGGAATCGGCTCCGGTGCGACCGTGCTCGGCGGGGTGCGGATAGGCGCGGGCGCAACCGTCGGCGCAGGCGCCGTCGTGGTCAAGGACGTCGCGCCCGGTGCCACCGTGGCCGGCAACCCCGCGCTGCCGCTGCCGACGTCAGCGCCAGTGCCGCAGTAGGTCGGTCTCGGGAATCTCCCGCACGACCCGAGCCGGGACTCCCATCACCACGGCGCGCGCGGGCACATCGGCGGTAACGACCGTGCCGGCAGCGACGAAGGCCTCCTCGCCGATCTCGACGCCGGGGCAGATAGTCGAGCCGCCGCCGACCCGGCAGGCCCGCCGCAGCAGCGGCCCTTCGAACTCGAACTCATCCCCGTGTCGGTCCATCGTGTTGTCGTTGGTGAGCGTGACGCCGGGGCCGACGAAGACGTCGTCCTCGACCCGGGTGCCGCCGGTGATGTAGCAGCGGGTCTGAATGCTCACCCGCTCCCCGATCACCACCCCAGGGTCGACCGAGACATAGCTGCCGACGGTAGAGCCGGCCCCGACCTCGGCCCCGTCCCGAACCTGCGCGTGGTCCCCGACCCGAGCCCCAGCCCCGATCCGGACGCCGGAGTGAATGATCGCGTGCCCCCCGATCAACGCCCCCTCGCCGATCACCACCTTGTCACCGATGAGGAGACCAGGAGCGAGGTCGGAGGGAAGAAGGTCCGTTCCGGTCACGAGGCGCGCATCCTAGCGCTGCCCCAACCCAGCCCTTCCGAGGTTTGGGGGGCCCTGACCCCCACAAGCTCGGAAAGGCGCTCGATCCACCATCAAACCGCTCGGTTCCCCCGAATCACGAAGCGCGCCCGAGGCCGCGTAGATGCGCAACGGTCCTTCGAAGAATGTCTTCCACGTGTCGAGGTTCGTATTTCACTTGGTGGTGAGAAAACCGCAGCGGGGTGAGGCCGGAGGCGACGTGGCGCTGAAACCGCAGCGCATCGCGGCTCTGCGCCGAGGGCGTCCGGTGATAGCGCCAGCCGTCCGTCTCCACGACAAGTCCGAGCTCCGGCCAGAAGAAATCGACCCCGAACTTGTCGACCATGATCGCCCGCTCGATCGTGATCGGTCCGGTGACCGAAGCGAGGTCGAGGAAGGTCTTCACCGGGCTGGTGAGCGGAATCCCCAAGCGAGTGCTCATGTCCCGATTCCAGAGGCCGGCTCGGTCGTGGATGCGGATTCCGGGTCGTCGGCGCGAAGAGTGGCGAGCAATGCTGATGTCGATCACCCCTGGCGTCTCATCCCCGAAACGCCATAGGGCCGCGGCGCTTCGATGGCTGAGCAGTGCTTCTGGCCCGCAGGCGAGCACCGCACTAATCCAGCGTCGCTCCTTCGTGAGACGAGACCACCCGACGAGGTAGACGCCGCGAAACGGAGAGCGGTGAAGCCTCCCCGTCCGAAGACGATGTTCGATCGCCTCTTCACCGAACCCAAGCCCCAAGAGCTGAGACCGCGACACCACCCCGTGCTGCCGTCGAGCCAACTCCCAGGCCCGCCGGTTCCTCGTTTCCAGGATTTCCGGGGTCATAGCAAGGGAAAGTCTGGAAACGACCTTGATTCTCCCCCTTGGAGGGGAGGGAACACCGCAAGATGGGGGCGCGGTGGGACGTTGATCGGGGGATGGACGACGTTTGCGTGATCATCGTCTCCCACAACGGCAAGCGCTGGCTTGACGGCTGCCTGGGCACGCTTTTCGCCAATGCGGGGGATCTAGCCCTCGATGTGGTGGTGGTCGACAACGGCAGCGACGGCTCGGCCGCTCACGTCGAGGAGTGGTTCCCGCGTGCTCGCACCATCCGCTGCGCGAACCGGGGGTTCGGGGCGGCGAACAACGTCGCCCTGGCGACCGCCAAGGCGCGCTACGTGCTCTTCCTCAACCCCGACACCGAATTCCTCGAGGGCAGCCTCGAAGACCTGGTGCGCGCTCTCGACCGCAGGCCTGGCGTCGGCCTGGCAGGGGTCCGCCAGCTGGGAGGCGACGATCGCCCGGCGCCGACCATGCGCCGCTTTCCCTCCACCCGCAACATGCTCGCCGAAGCGCTCGCGGTCGAGCGCGTGCCGATCGCCCGGCGCTTCCTCGGCGAGCGCGTGATCGCGCCGGAGCTGTACGACCGCGAGCAGCCCTGTGACTGGACTTCCGGCTCCTTCATGCTCGTCAGTCGCGAGGCGCTCGACGGCCGCGGCTTCGACGAGCGCTTCTTCCTCTTCTCGGAGGAGACCGACCTCTAGCTTCCGCTGACCTTTCCCAGCTTATATAAAGCAACATTCCGTAGTTTTGCTTAGAAATTCCGCCGCCTTCGCCGCTTTGACCGTTACGATAAACCGGGACGGCGATTCCGAAAAAAGCAGAGCTTCGGGATTCAGGCGGGGCGTTCCGTTCCGAGTATCCGTATCCGGTCCGGCAGTGGAAAGTAAGGGTTGCAGATCGACTTCGGCACCGAATGTTCCTGCCAAAGCGGATTCCGCAAGTGCGACCGCAAAACCGCCGTCCGAGATATCATGGCAGGATGCCACGAGTTTTTCTTCCATCGCGGCATGAAGCGCACGGTAAAGCGGAAGAGCCTTTTGCAGTTCCACCTTGGGAACATCTTCTTGTATACTTCCGGTCACCGTTTCATAATAACTTCCAGCGAGCTCGTTCTTTGTCTCACCAAGAAGATAAATCAGGTCTCCAGGACTCTTGAAATCACTCGTAACGGTTTTTCCGATATCACGGATGATTCCCATTAAAGAGACGAGAAGAGTCGGCTTTACCGAGACTTTTTTACCACCGATTCTTGCGTCGTTTTTCATAGAATCCTTGCCTGAAATGAGCGGCAAGCCATAGGCAATGCGGGCATCCTTCAAACCGCGGCAGGCACGGACAAGCTGAGCGAGTTTATACCTGCCGTCAGGGGTCTCGGGCGACTCTACCGGATCCGGCCAGCAGAAATTATCCAGAGCGGATGCTTCTTCGGGATCGCCTCCGCAGGCTATGTGGGCCCGATAAGCCTCATCGACCGCACACATCGCCATATGATAGGTATCGATATCGCTGTATTTCGGACAGATTCCATGTGTTACCGTCACGCCGCGTGGCGAGTTGTACACAGGCCTGAATACTGCACCGTCGGAAGGACCGTCGCTCTCTCTCCCGACAAAAGGTTTCATGACGGAACCGGCCTGTACTTCGTGATCGTATCTGCGAACGAGTTCTTCCTTAGAAGCTATATTCGGCTCAGAGAGAAGACGAAAGAGAATGTCCGTATATTGTGCGGATGTTTTCACGGTCTCTTCACCGATTGACGGCCGGGTTTTCGTTCTGAGAGGCGCCGTCCACTCGGCTTCGAGTTCCATGGCAGGAAGTCCGTCATGCAGAAAATCGAGAGAGAGAAGACCGACTATTTTACCGTTGTAGAAAATTTCAATATTTCCAGAATCGGTAAACGTTCCTATAACCGTCGCTTCGACATCCCGCATTTTCGCGAGCTCGAGGAACGGCCGCATTTCCCGGCGGGACCGAGAGGCTCATCCGCTCCTGCGATTCGGATACCAGGATCTCCCACGGCGCGAGCCCCTGGTACTTCAGCGGACATTTGTCCAGTTCGATCCTCATTCCTCCCGGAGTCTGCGCCATTTCTCCCAGCGATGAAGAAAGTCCGCCTGCACCGTTATCGGTGATTCCGTTATATAGTCCCCGGTCCCTCGCTTCAAGAAGAAAGTCGAGCATTTTTTTCTGAGTGATCGGATCGCCGATCTGCACGGCCGAGGTAGGTGAAGTCTCGTCGAGTGCCAGCGACGAGAAAGTCGCTCCGTGGATACCGTCTTTCCCGATTCTGCCGCCGATCATAACCACAAGATCGCCGGGATTGATATGTTTGACCCACGATGCCTCGCCATTAATTTCGCCGGCAGAACTCCTCCCGTTCCGCAGAAAACCAGAGGCTTTCCGGTAAAGCTTTCGTCGAACAGAAACGCGCCCCCCACAACGGGAATTCCCGACTGGTTTCCGCCGTCAATGATCCCCTGATGTACGCCCTCCATTACCTGCCTCGGATGAAGGAGTCCTTCGGGAATATCCTCTCAGGCGTATCGGGCACTCCGAAACAGAGAACGTCGGTATTGAAGATCGGCTGCGCGCCTTTCCCGGTCCCGATGATGTCCCGGTTCACCCCGACGATACCCGTAATCGCCCCGCCGTACGGGTCGAGCGCCGAAGGCGAGTTGTGGGTCTCGACTTTAAAGCAGACGAGATTCTCGTCGTCGAATCTGACAACTCCCGCGTTATCATGAAACACCGAGCGCAGGTAGCGCTTTTTCTCGCGAGCTGCTCCGTCGTATCTCTAATATACTCTCGATACAGCGACGAAATGGTCTCCTCGCTTTCGTTTTCGCGGTAGCGGATGTTCGCCGCGAAGATCTTGTGTTTGCAGTGCTCGGACCAGGTCTGGGCGATCATCTCGAGCTCGACGTCCGTCGCCTCGTCAGTCGGCCCAGGCTTACGAAGTTTTGTCCCTCCGGATCTCGTCGGATCCCTGAACGGACCGCATTTCGTCTTCCGAGAGTGCGAGAAGCCGGTCTCTCGACAATTCGCCAGCTCTGCATCGTCATGGCGGAGAGATCGAATCGCAGCACCTCCGGCGGGCTCGGCGGAACAACGTGCGGGTAGTGCTCCGGCGGACGGCTCCCCGCGTCCCATTCCGCCCGATCAATCGCCGCCGCCTGCTGGATCAGCGGGTTGTGAAGGCGCTCACCAGCCGTTTTCTTCCGCACCATCGGTTTTCTGCATATGGATGAGATACTGCCGTGCGGTCTGAACGATTGAGTCACCCGGAAGAGCCTGTTCCATCCCTATCTCTATCGCTTCCCTGGCAGTAAGCGCGACAGG
>CAVZZR010000002.1:0-205930 GCA_963779815.1 uncultured Actinomycetes bacterium
GCCGGGGGCCACATCCAGCAGGGAGAGGCGCTGCTCGGGACTCCGATCTCGATCGCCATTGCTTTGGCGGGTGGTGAACAGGTCCCGATCGAAACGGATCTTGGTCGCCTCGACGTTGTCCAAGGATTGGACGGCATTCCTACCTTCGAGCAGCTGCAGGAGCGAGCGGTGAGGGCGGAGATCCTCGGTGTGACTGTCCTGGTCTGCGCGATCGACGACTTGAAGGCCATGAAGAAGGCGGCGGGAAGAACCCGTGACCTTGCGGACTTGGAGGACCTCGAGGCTGCAGGAGACCGGTAGCTGGCTGGGTAGCCAGTCCGGTAGATTTCGCGGCCATGGACTCGGCCGAGAAGGTCTGCATCATCGGCGCCGGCAGCTCCGGGATCGCCGCGGCGCAGGTGCTGGACGCGCGCGGCATCCCCTTCGACTGCTTCGAGAAGGGCTCGTAGATCGGCGGCAACTGGCGCTACGAAAACGACAACGGGATGTCGTCCGCCTACCGCTCGCTGCACATCAACACCTCGCGGCAGGTGATGGCCTTCAAGACCCTGCCGATGCCCGACCACTTCCCGGATTACCCCGACCACTTCCAGATGGCCGCCTATTTCGACGAATTCGCCGACCACTTCGGCTTGCGGGAGAAGATCAGCTTCCGCACCGAGGTGGTCAAGGTCGAGCCGGCCGACGGCGGCTGGGCGGTGACGACGAAGGGAGCGGGAGGCGACGAGCACACCGAGCGCTACCGCGCCGTGATGGTCGCCAACGGCCACCACTGGGACCCGCGCTGGCCCGAACCCGCCTTCCCCGGCTCCGAGGAGTTCGAGGGCGAGCAGATGCACGCCCACCATTACCGCGAGCCCGACGTTCTCCGCGGCAAGCGCGTTCTCGTCCTCGGGCTCGGCAACTCGGCCACCGACATCGCCGTCGAGTCCTCGCGGATCGCCGAGAAGACCTTCCTCGCGGTGCGCCGCGGCGCCTACGTCCTCCCCAAGTACATGAACGGGAAGCCGATCGACGAGGCGGCTCCGCCCACTGGCCTCTACCTGCCGCTCTCGGTCCAGCGCTTCTTCGCGATGAAAGGCCTGGAGATCGCCGCCGGCGACATGACCGCCTACGGCCTGCCGAAGCCCGACCACAAGCTCTTCGAGGCCCACCCGACCGTTTCCTCGGAGCTGCTGCCCCGGCTCGGCCACGGCGACATCACGGTGAAGCCGAACATCGACCGCTTCGCCGGCGGTCGCACCGTCCGCTTCGTCGACGGCAGCGAAGAGGAGATCGACCTCGTCGTCTACTGCACCGGCTACAAGATCAGCTTCCCGTTCTTCGACTCGAAGGTGCTGCGCGGCGCGGGACAACCGGCTGCCGCTCTACCGGCGGGTCGTCTCGGTCGAGCGCCCCGGGCTCTATTTCATCGGTCTGATCCAGCCGCTGGGGCCGATCATGCCGCTGGCCGAGGCGCAGTGCGAATGGGTCGCCGACCTGCTCGGCGGCCGGGCGACGCTACCGCCGGCGGGGGAGATGAAGAGGGAGATCGCGCGCGAGGAACGGAAGCAGGCGAAACGCTTCGTTGCCTCTAAGCGTCATACCGTCGAGGTCGACTTCCACCCTTACCTGCGCGAGATCCGGCGCGAGCGAAAGCGGGCTGCGCAGCCGGCTTGACGACCCGGGTGCGCCCGCCGGGCGGGCAGTCCGGGACCGGCAGCGCGGCGCCCCCTCCGTGCGGACCGCCGCGGCGCGGGCCCTTCGGCACCCGCGGGCGTGGCTTGCGCTTGAAGCCGCCGTCCTCGTCGGTCGCCGCCTCCGGTTCGTCGTGCTGCTTGGCCGCCCAATAGACCAGCCACATCGACGCCAAGACCGGAATCTTGAGCACCACGGCAAGGAAGAAGATCGGCCAGAAACCCGTCACCCTGATTCAAGTCTAGACACCTACTTCAACCCAGTGAACGGGCCCAGGCGTTGAGCGCCTCGACGTGCCCCTCCTCGAGGCCGAGATGGGGCTCGGTCGGGACGAGCAGGGTGGGTGCGGGGCGGCGCTCGGCCCACTCGAAGCAGCTGGCGTCGAAGTTGTCGTCGACCCAGGCGATCGGCCGCCTGCCGCAGTAGGCCTCCATGCCGGTCAGCTTCCAGTGCGCGCCGCCGCCGCGGGCTTCGACGTCGAAGCTGACGTGCGGCAGCTCCGGCAGGCCGAGCAGCTGGGGGAGGTAGAAGTTCGCTTTGTCCTCCCAGCCGCTCGCCCAGACGAGCTCGAAGTTCTCGCTCAGCCGCAGCAGCCGGTCGCCGCAGACCAAGGAGATGCAGTGCGGCACCCCGTCGACGAGCTGCAGCTGAGTATGAGGCGGCCGCTCCTCGAACCCGAAGAGGCTGATGACGCCGTCGATGTCGACGGCCAATGAAGGCTTAGGAGGCAGATCTACCAGCGGTAATGGGCGAAAGCTTTGTTCGCCTGGGCCATGCGGTAGATGTCGTCTTTCCGCTTCCAGGCGCTGCCCTGCTGCTGGTTGGCGTCGAGGATCTCGGCGGCGAGGCGCTCGGCCATCGAGTACTCGCGGCGGGCGCGGGCGAACTGGACCAGCCAGCGGACCGCGAGGGTGCGGGCGCGGCGGGCGGGGACCTCGACCGGCACCTGGTAGGTGGCGCCACCGACGCGGCGGGAGCGGACCTCCAGCACCGGCGTCAGCTGTTTGATCGCCGCCTCCAGCGTCTCCACCGGATCCTCGCCGGTGCGCTCGCCGACGATCGCCAGGCTGTCGTAGACGATCCGCTCGGCCAGGCTCTTCTTGCCGTCGCTCATCACCTTGTTGATCACCTGCTGGACGAGGCGATTGCGGTGTCTGGCGTCCGGCTCGATCGGCCGAATCTGTGCTGCTGAGCGGCGGGGCATTACGAAGCTTTGACGCCGTAGCGGGAGCGGGCTTGCTTGCGGTCGGAGACCCCGGCCGCATCGAGGGTGCCGCGGACGACCTTGTAGCGGACGCCCGGCAGGTCCTTGACTCGACCACCCCTGATCAGGACCACGGAGTGCTCCTGCAGGTTGTGGCCCTCGCCCGGGATGTAGGTGGTGACCTCCATCCCGTTGGTGAGACGGACACGGGCGATCTTGCGCAGCGCCGAGTTCGGCTTCTTCGGCGTCACCGTGGCGACACGGGTGCAGACGCCGCGCTTCTGCGGGGCTGCTACGCGCTTCTTGCGACCCTGCCCCGACTTGAGGCCCGGCGTCGCGGTCTTCTTCTTCGGGCTCTTGCGGCCCTTCCTGACAAGCTGATTCGTATTCGGCACGGCCGCGCATAGTAGAGGAGTCCGGCCAAGACCATCGCCCCGGCTGCTGCGAGCTCCGCGTAGAAGCCGTCCTCGAGCACCGCCGAGGCGCCGGCGAAGCGCGAGGTTTCGACGCCCTCGTCAAGCCCGTGCGGGAGGTCGACGAGGAGGATGACGGCAAGCGAGACGAGCCCGAGGGCGGCGACCAGCAGCCCCAGCCGGCGCGCCTCGCGCCACAGCGCGAGGACTCCGAGGGCGATCGCCGCCAGCCCGACCGGGACCAGGAGGTAGAGGTGGGCGGCACCCGCCGCCTTTGCTCCCGTGGTCGGGACGGCCGCCGCCGCCTCGGGCAGGTCGGCGTAGCCCGGCTGGCCGATCTCCACGGCGCGGTAGTCGATGAACTGCGAGGCCACCAGGAGGGCGCCGGCCCCGACGAGGACAAGCGCCGCCACCCGCGCCGGCGTCGCCACCCGGCTGGCGGCGGTCGCCGCTCGGGCCAGGAGAGCGCAGGCGCGCCGGGCCCAGCGGTCGCCGGCGGCGAGGAGCCGGAAGAAGAGGGCGAGCAGCGGCCGCAGCCGCGGCCAGATCCAGGCCCAGCCCCGGCGGGTGGCGCGGCCGCCGTGGTGCCGGGCCGTGAGCAGCGGCGGGTAGGCCCGCTCCAGGCCGCGATTGCCGGCCCGGTCGGCCTGGCGGGACAAGCGGCGCGCCGCTGCTATCATCGCCCGTCGCTCAGGCAGTTTTCGCTGTTTTTTCGCAGGACGCTTGGCCGGGCCCTTGGGGGCCTTTTTTTGCGGCTTATCACGACTACTGGACTTAGGACTCATGGCACGCAGCTTTCCACTGGAGAAAACCCGGAACATCGGGATCATGGCGCACATCGACGCCGGTAAGACGACGACGACGGAGCGCATCCTCTATTACACGGGCCGGACCCACAAAATGGGCGAGGTCCACGAGGGCGCCGCGGTCATGGACTGGATGGAACAGGAGCAGGAGCGCGGGATCACGATCACCTCGGCCGCGACCGCCTGTGAGTGGAAGGACCACCGGATCAACATCATCGACACGCCGGGCCACGTCGATTTCACGGTTGAGGTCGAGCGCAGCCTCCGCGTCCTCGACGGCGCGATCGCCGTCTTCGACGCCGTCGCCGGCGTCGAGCCGCAGTCGGAGACCGTCTGGCGCCAGGCCGACAAGTACGGCGTCCCGCGCTTCGCCTACATCAACAAGATGGACCGCACCGGCGCCGACTTCTTCTACTCGGTGCAGACGATGAAGGACCGGCTCGGCGCCAACCCGCTGCCGATCCAGCTGCCGATCGGCGCCGAGGAGAACTTCAAAGGCGTCGTCGACCTGGTGAAGATGAAGGGCCTGATCTGGACCGACGAGCTCGGCGCCGCCTACGAGGAAATCGAGATCCCCGAGGAGCTCACCGACCAGGCCGAGGAATATCGCACGGCCCTGATCGAAGCCTGCGCCGACTACGACGAAGAGCTGATGGAAGCCTTCCTCGGCGAGGAAGAGATCCCGCAGGCCAAGCTGATCGACTCTCTTCGCAAGGCCACCCTCTCGACCAAGCTGACCCCGGTCCTCTGCGGCACCTCGTTCAAGAACAAGGGCGTGCAGCCGCTGCTCGACTCGATCGTCGAACTGCTGCCCTCGCCGCTGGAGGTGCCACCGGTGACCGGCGTCGTCCCCGCCGGCAAGGGCCAGGCCGAGGACATCGAGGACACGCGCGAGGCGAGCGACAGCGCTCCCTTCTCGGCGCTCGCCTTCAAGGTCATGTCCGACCCCTACGTCGGCAAGCTCACCTACTTCCGCGTCTACTCCGGCAAGCTCGAAAAAGGCGGCCGGGTGCTGAACGTGAAAACCGGCAAGACCGAGCGGATCGGGCGGCTGCTGATGATGCACGCCAACAGCCGCGAGGAGATCGACGAGACCTATGCCGGCGACATCTGCGCCGGCGTCGGCCTCAAGGAAACCGGGACCGGCGACACCCTCGCCGCCCCCGACGCCCCGATCGCCCTGGAGAGCATCGAATTCCCGGAGACGGTGATCGCGGTCGCGATCGAGCCGAAAACCAAGGCCGACCAGGAGAAGATGGGCAACGCCCTCGCCCGGCTCGGCGAGGAGGACCCGACTTTCCGGATCGAAACCGACGAGGAAACCGGCCAGACCCTGATTCACGGGATGGGCGAGCTCCACCTCGAGGTGATCGTCGACCGGATGCTGCGCGAGTTCAAAGTCGAGGCCAACGTCGGCAAGCCGCAGGTCGCCTACCGCGAGACGATCCGCAAGCAGGTCCAGAAGGTCGAGGCCCGGTTCGTCCGCCAGACCGGCGGTCGCGGCCAGTTCGGCCACGTCGTCATCAACCTCGAGCCGGCGCCGGAGGAGGGCTTCGTGTTCGAGAACAAGATCAAGGGCGGCGTGATCCCGAACGAGTTCATCGGCCCGGCCGAGCAGGGGATGCGCGAGGCGCTGGAAAACGGCGTCAAGGCGGGTTACCCGATGGTCGACGTGAAAGCGGAACTGGTCGACGGCTCCTTCCACGACGTCGACTCCTCGGAGATGGCCTTCAAGATCGCCGGCTCGATGGCGATCCAGGACGCCGCCCGCAAGGCGAACCCGGTCCTGCTGGAGCCGGTGATGGCGGTCGAGGTGGTCACGCCCGAGGACTTCCTCGGCGACGTGATCGGCGACCTCTCCCGTCGCCGCGGCAAAGTCCAGGGCCAGGATCAGCGCGGCAACGCCCTTGCCGTCCAGGCTTACGTCCCGCTCGGCGAGATGTTCGGTTACGCGACCGAACTGCGGTCGATGACCCAGGGCCGGGCGACCTACACGATGCAATTCGAGCGCTACGAGGAGGTCCCCTCGAACATCGCCGAGGAGATCGTCGAGCACCGCTCAGGAGACCCGGTTGGTGCGGCTTCATGAGCCCAACTGCGGCTGGGCACTGAACCTGGCTATATTTCCCGGGTTGCCCGCAGGCAGCGTAAAGCTCCTGCGGAAAGTCCGCCCACAGAACTCAAGCACTTAGATCAGACAGAACACGACTTCGAAAGGCGAAACGGAGAGAGATGTCCAAGGAGAAATTCGAGCGCGATAAGCCGCATGTGAACGTCGGCACCATCGGTCACATCGACCACGGCAAGACGACGCTGACGGCCGCGATCACCAAAACCCTCTCCACCGTGGGCGGTGCTGAGGCTCATAGCTTCGAAGAGATCGACAACGCGCCGGAGGAGAAAGAACGCGGCATCACGATCGCGACCTCGCACGTCGAGTACGAGACCGACAACCGGCACTACGCCCACGTCGACTGCCCCGGCCACGCCGACTACGTCAAGAACATGATCACCGGCGCCGCGCAGATGGACGGCGCGATCCTGGTCGTCTCCGCCGCCGACGGCGTCATGCCCCAGACCCGCGAGCACATCCTGCTCGCCCGCCAGGTCAACGTCCCGCACGTGGTCGTCTTCCTCAACAAGATCGACCAGGTCGACGACGAGGAACTGGTGGAGCTGGTCGAGGAGGAGGTCAAGGAACTCCTCGACGAGTACGACTTCCCGGGCGACGAGACCCCGATCATCAAAGGCTCGGCGCTGAAGGCGCTGGAAGGCGACGAGGAGGCCCAGAAAGCCGTCTTCGAGCTGGCCGCGGCGCTGGACTCCTACATCCCGGAGCCGACCCGCGAGCTCGACAAGCCCTTCCTGATGCCGATCGAGGACATCTTCTCGATCACCGGTCGCGGCACCGTTGCCACCGGCCGTATCGAGCAGGGCGTCGTCAACACCGGCGACGAGGTCGAAATCGTCGGCATCCACCCCGAGACCAGCAAAACCACGGTCACCGGGGTCGAGATGTTCCGCAAGATCCTCGACGAGGGCCAGGCGGGCGACAACGTCGGCTGCCTGCTCCGCGGCACCAAGCGCGAGGAGATCGAGCGTGGCCAGGTTCTCTGCAAACCGGGCTCGATCACCCCGCACACGAAGTTCAAAGCAGAGGTCTACTGCCTGAAGAAGGAGGAGGGTGGTCGCCACACTCCGTTCTTCTCCGGCTACCGGCCTCAGTTCTACTTCCGGACCACCGACGTGACCGGGATCGCCAACCTCCCCGAGGGGACGGAGATGGTGATGCCGGGTGACAACGTCGAGATGACGATCGAGCTGATCCAGCCGATCGCGATGGACCAGGGTCTGCGGTTCGCCATCCGCGAGGGTGGCCGCACCGTCGGCTCGGGGGTCGTCTCGGAGATCACCGAGTAGCACCCCCTGGGGCGGGCCTCCTCCCGCCCCAAACCGCCTTCGGGCGGAGACAACTGCAAGGACATACGACCGGGGCGGCGCCCCAAGCACAAGGGGCCCCGCCCTCTTTGCGCGGTAAAGCGAAGAGAAAGACAAGAGACGCACCGAAGTGGCAACCATCGCGGCACAGAAAATCCGGATCCGACTGAAGGCGTACGACCACGACGCCATCGATCGGGCTGCCAAGGAGATCGTCGAGACCGCCGAGCGCACCGGCGCCACGGTCTCCGGTCCCGTGCCGCTGCCCACGGAGAAAAACGTCTACTGCGTAATTCGCTCGCCGTTCAAGGACAAGGACTCGCGCGAGCACTTCGAGATCCGCACCCACAAGCGGTTGATCGACATCCTCCAGCCGTCGCCGAAAACCGTCGACTCGCTGCAGCGCCTCGACTCGCTGCCGGCCGGCGTCGACATCGAGATCAAGCTCTAGGTGCTGTCGTGGCGGCGATCCTTGGCAAGAAGCTGGGCATGACGCAGGTCTTCCAGGAGGACGGCAGCGTCATCCCGGTGACCGTGATCGAAGCCGGTCCCTGCAAGGTGACCGCGGTCCGCGACTCCGATCGCGACGGCTACGCCGCCGTGCAGCTCGCCTTCGGCGAGGTCAAGCAGGGCAAGCTCAGCAAGGCCGAGGAAGGTCACCTGAAGAAGGCCGGCTCCGCGCCGATGCGCCACCTGGTCGAGTTCCGCGACGAGGACCTCGGCGCCGAGGAGGGCCCGAAGGTCGGCGACGACGTCACCGTCGAGGGCTTCGAGGCGGGCCAGAAGGTGAAGGTCGCCGGGATCTCGATCGGCAAGGGCTTCCAGGGCGGGATCAAGCGCCACAACTTCAGCCGCGGCCCCGTCAGCCACGGCTCCCACAACGTCCGCGCCCCCGGCTCGATCGGCGCCAGCGCCTTCCCCGCCCGCGTCTTCAAAGGGATGCGGATGCCGGGCCAGATGGGCAACAAGCGGGTCACCCAGAAGGGGCTGGAGATCGCCGACGTCGACGCCGAGCGCAACCTGCTGCTGATCAAAGGCTCGGTGCCGGGCTCCCGCAACGGGATCGTCGAGGTGAGGACCGATGGTTAGCGCTAAAGCATCAGTGCTCGGCAAGACCACCAAAGCCGACCTGCCGAAAGAGATTTTCGCCGAGCCTTTCCACCAGTCGCTCGTGCACGAGGCGGCCCGCGCCGACCTCAACGCGCGCCGTCGCGGCACCGCCTCGACCCTGACCCGCGGCGAGGTCTCCTTCACGACCGCCAAGGCCTGGCGCCAGAAGGGCACCGGCCGCGCCCGCGTCGGCACGCTCGGCGTCCCCAACCGCTTCGGCGGCGGTGTCGCCTTCGGCCCGAAGCCGCGCAGGTACACGGTCAAGGTCAACCGCAAAGCTCGTCGCAAGGCGATGCGCTCCGCCTTCTCCGTCCACGCCGAGCGCGGCTCGGTCGCCGTCCTCGATGCCAAGGACTTCGAGACGCCCTCGACCAAAGCGGCCGCCCAGGCGCTGGCCAAATGGGGCGCCAAGAACCCGATCCTCCTCCTCGTCACCGCCGAGGAGATCGGGGCGATGAAGAGCTTCCGCAACCTTCCCCGCACCCAGGTGCTCGAGATCGGCGCCGCCGGGGTCGCCGACGTGATCGGTGCCGCCGCCGTCGTCATCTCCGAAACCGCCCTCGAGACCCTGAAGGAGAGGCTCGGCTGATGGACGCGCGCACGATCCTCGTCCGTCCGGTGATCTCGGAGAAGAGCTACGCCCTGATCGCCGAGGGCAAGTACACCTTCCGGGTCGACGATCGCGCCCACAAGACCCAGATCGCGCAGGCGGTCGAAGAGGTCTTCGGGGTCAACGTCGCCGAGGTGCGGACGGCGAAGGTGCGCTCGAAGCCGAAGCGCCGCGGCCTCACCAAAGGCAAGACCCGCGCCTGGAAGAAGGCGATCGTCCAGCTGGCGCCGGGCGAACGAATCGAGCTGTTCGAGGGCGCCGAGACCGCCTAGGGAGATCTGAGAGATGCCGAACCGCAAAACCAAACCGACCAGCCCGGGCCGCCGCTTCGCGACCTACCCGCTGCGCGAGCAGCTGACCGCCACCGAGCCGGAGCGGAAGCTGACCGAAGGGCTGAAAAAGTCCGGCGGCCGCAACGCCAACGGCCGTGTCACCGCCCGCCACCGCGGCGGCGGCGCCAAGCGGCGCTACCGCAAGATCGACTTCAAGCGGCTCAAGGACGGCGTCCCCGCCAAGGTCGCCTCGATCGAGTACGACCCCAACCGCACCTGCTACATCGCTCTCCTGCACTACGCCGACGGGCACAAGGGCTACATCCTCGCCCCGGCGCAGTTGGCGGTCGGCGACGTCGTCAACTCGGGTCCCGAGGCGGACATCAAACCCGGTCACGCGATGGAGCTGGGCCAGATGCCGACCGGCACGATCGTCCATAACGTCGAGCTGATCCCCGGCCAGGGCGGCAAGCTCGGCCGCTCCGCCGGCACCTCGATCCAGCTGGTCGCGAAGGAGGGCGAGATGGTCACCCTGCGCCTGCCCTCCTCGGAGATGCGGATGGTCCGCGCCAACTGCCGCGCCAGCATCGGCGTCCTCTCCAACGCCGAGCACCAGAACATGAAGGTCGGCAAGGCCGGCCGCAGCCGCCACAAGGGCAAGCGCCCGCAGACCCGCGGCGTCGCGATGAACCCCGTCGACCACCCGCACGGCGGCGGCGAGGCGCACCACACGCCCGGCGGCCACCCGGTAACCCCGTGGGGCAAGCCGACCCTCGGCTACCGGACCCGGAAGAAGGGCAAGCAGTCCGACCGCTACATCGTCCGCGGCCGACGCCGCGGCAAGAAGAAGGGCCGTTAGAGATGGGACGTTCGACGAAAAAGGGCCCGTGGGTCGAGGAGCGCCTGATGGGGCGGATCACGGCGCTGAACGAGGCCAACAAAAAACAGATGCTGAAAACCTGGTCGCGGACCTCGACGATCTTCCCGGAGATGGTCGGCCACACGATCGCCGTCCACGACGGCAAAAAACACGTCCCGGTCTTCATCTCGGAGTCGATGGTCGGGCACAAGCTCGGCGAGTTCGCGCCGACCCGGACCTTCCGTTCGCACGGCGGTAAGGAATAGCGATGGCTGAGGACAAAGACAAAAAAGCCGCGAAACCCGCAGCAAAAAAAGAAGCTGCGAAAAAGGACTCGAAAGCCAAGAAAGCACCTGCGAAAAAAGCAGAGGCGAAAAAAGGCGAGAAAAAAGCTGCCAAAAAACCGGCGGCGAAAAAAGAGTCGAAAAAACCGGCTGCCAAAACCGACGCCAAAAAAGCGAAAGCCAAAGCCAAAAAAGAGCCGGCGAAACCCGAGTCAAAAAAATCACCGGCGAAAAAAGCGAAGAAACCGGCTGCGCCGCCGGTCGTCAAAGCCAAAGCCCGCTACGTGCGGATCGCCCCCCGCAAGGCGCGGCTGATCGCCGACCAGGTGCGCGGCATGCACATCGAGCAGGCCCGGGCGCTGCTGGAGTTCTCGCCCCGCGGTGCCGCCCACCCGATCCAGAAGCTGATCAATTCCGCTGCTGCCAACGCGGAAAACAACCACGATCTCATCGGTGACGAGATGCGCGTCTCCTCGATCACCGTCGACGAGGGGCCGACCCTGCGCCGCTTCCGCCCCCGGGCGATGGGCCGGGCGACCCCGATCAACAAGCGAACCAGCCACATCGCCGTGGCTCTGACCCCGGTGGAGGACTAGGCATGGGACAGAAGATCCACCCCGAGGGTTTCCGCGTCGGCTACATCCACGACTGGAAGTCGAACTGGTACGAGGACAAAAACTTCGCCGACGTCCTCCAGGAAGACCTGCAGATCCGGGACCACATCGAAAACAAGCTTTCGCACGCGGGCCTCTCGAGCATCACGATCGAGCGCCGCGGCGAGGTCGCCGTCGACATCCACACGGCCCGCCCGGGCATCGTCATCGGCAAGTCCGGCTCAGAAGTCGATGCCCTGCGCAAAGAGCTGCACAAGCTCACCGGCAGCCCGGTGAAAGTGAACATCCGCGAGGTCAAGCGCCCCGAGCTCGACGCCAAACTGGTCGCCCAGTCGATCGCCGAGCAGCTGCAGAACCGGGTCGCCTTCCGGCGGGCGATGAAACGCGCCCTGACCTCGGCGATGCGCTCCGGCGCCAAGGGCGTCAAGGTCCAGGTCTCCGGCCGCCTCGGCGGCGCCGAGATGGCGCGAACCGAAAGCTACTCCGACGGCCGCGTGCCGCTGCACACCCTGCGCGCCGACATCGACTACGGCTTCTTCGAGGCCCGCACGACGACCGGCCGGATCGGCGTCAAATGCTGGATCAACAAGGGCGAAGTGATGCCCGAGGGCTTCCGCTCCGACCTCGTCTCCGCCGACGAGGCGCCGCAGTCGGGTCGCGGCGGCGGCCGGCGCGACGATCGAGGCGGCGGCGGGCGTGGGCGCGACCGTGGCGGTCGCGGTCCCGGTGGAGATCGCGGCGGACGCGGCGGCGGGCGTGGGCCCGGCGGCGGCCGCGGCGGACAGCGCGGAGGTGGTCGTTAGCGGTGACTCCTCCCAACGCAGCACACCTCAGCCGGCTGCAAACCGGCGCTGGATCTTCGTCCTCGGGCTTGCCTTTGGCGCCGCCAAAGGCTGCGCCCTGCGTCCTCGACCAGCTTGGTTTTCGCTCGGCTGAGGCGCACTGCGCCGGAAGGAGGCACCGCTGATGCTGATGCCGAAACGGGTCAAGCACCGCAAACAGTTCCGCGGCCGCATGCGCGGCAACACCAAGGGCGGCAGCTCCGTCGCCTTCGGCGAGTACGGGATCAAGGCCGTCGAGCGCGGCTGGATCACCAACCGCCAGATCGAGGCCGCCCGTGTGGCGATGACCCGCAAGATCAAACGTGGCGGCAAGGTCTGGATCAACGTCTTCCCGGACAAGCCCTACACGAAGAAGCCGGCCGAGACCCGAATGGGCTCCGGCAAGGGCAACCCCGAGGGCTGGGTCGCCGTGGTCAAGCCCGGCAAGGTGATGTTCGAGCTGGCGGGCGTACCCGAGGATCTGGCGCGCGAAGCGCTCCGCCTCGCCGGTCACAAGCTTCCCGTGAAAACCAAATTCGTCATGCGCGAAGGGGCCGGCGAGTGATGAAGGCGGCCGAGGTGCATAACCTGAAAGACGACGAGCTGGTGGCGAAACTGATCGACGCCAAGCAGGAGGCGTTCGCCCTGCGCTTCCGCAACGCCACCGGCGAGCTCGAGAACACCGCCCGCCTCGGACAGGCGAAGAGGGACATCGCAAGGCTTTTGACGGTCGCGCGGCAGCGCGGCATCGATGTGGAGAAAGAGACCCGACGGATATGAGCGACGACGAGCAGAAAAAAGACGAGACGACCGAGGAGCCTCAAACCGAGGAGCCGCAGGCCGAGGCGCCCCAGGACGAGAGTCCCGCCGAGGAGGCCCCCGCGGCCGAGGCTGCCGAGGAGGCGCCTGCGGCTGAAGACGCACCTGCCGAGGAGGCGCCCGCTGCGGACGGGGGAGACGCCCCTGCCGCCGAAGAGGCACCCGCCGAGCCCGATCCCGAGGACGAGCTGCCCTGGAAGGAGCGGCGTCGCCTGGCGAAATCGCGCCGGCCGGTCAAGAAGACGCTGCCCTCCGATCCGGAGGAGCGGAAAGCGATGCGCGCCGAGGGCCGCAAGCGCAAGGCGACCCTGCGCCGCAAACAGCGCGCTGCCGCCAAGGCCGTCCACTCGGCCGGCACCGGTACGCCGCCCGCCGAGCGCGAGGCGAACGCGGCGAAGGTGCGCCAGGGGATCGTCGTCTCCAGCAAGGGCGACAAATCGATCACCGTCCGCATCGACATCGCCCGCCGTCACCGCACTTACGAGAAGATCGTCCGCAGTTCGACCAAGCTGCACGCCCACGACGAGAAGAACGAAGCCGGCGAGGGCGACGTGGTCCGCGTGATCGAGACCAGGCCGCTCTCCAAGACCAAGCGCTGGCGCCTGGTCGACGTGGTGGAGAAGGCGAGGTAGGCGATGATCCAGCAGGAGTCCAGGCTCAAGGTCGCCGACAACTCGGGTGCGCGCGAGATCCTCTGCATCCGCGTCAAAGGCGGCTCGCACCGGCGCTACGCCAGCGTCGGCGACGTCATCACCGCCACCGTCAAATCGGCCAGCCCGCAGGGCGGCGTCCGCAAGGGCGAGGTCGTGCAGGCGGTCGTCGTCCGCACCCGCAAGCCGCTCAGCCGCCCGGACGGCACCTACATCTCCTTCGACGAGAACGCCGCGGTGCTGATCGACCCGGCCAGCAACAACCCGCGCGGGACCCGCATCTTCGGCCCCGTCGCGCGCGAACTGCGGGACCGCAACTTCATGAAAATCATCTCCCTGGCGCCGGAGGTGCTCTAGCGATGGCCAAGTCCATGCGCATCCGCACCGACGACCAGGTGCTGATCATCGGCGGCAAGGACGCCGGCAAGAAAGGCCGCGTCGTCCGCACCGACCCGAAGAAGCGCCGCGTCTACGTCGAGAACCTGAACATCGTCAAGCGCCACGAACGTCCGCGCTCCCAGGGCGATCTGAAAAACGCCCAGGCCGGGGGGATCGTCGAGAAGGAGGGGCCGATCGACGTCTCCAACGTGATGCTGCTCGACCCCAAAGACAACAAACCGACCCGCATCGGCGTCCGCGTCGACAAAGGCGGCAAGCGCGTCCGCTACGCGAAGCGGTCCGGAAACGAGATCGGCTGATGGAGGCGACCGTGGCATCCACCTCGCAGGCTGCGCCGCCGCCGCGCCTGCGCGACAAATACGAGCAGGACGTGCTGCCGGCGCTGACGCAGAAATTCGGCTACTCGACGCCGATGGAGGCGCCGCGCCTGGAGAAGATCACGCTCAACATGGGCCTCGGCACCGAGAAACAGGACAAACGCTCCTTCGAAGCCGCCCAGGAACAGCTGGCGATCATCGCCGGCCAGTACCCGAACGTGCGCCGCGCCCGCAAGTCGGTCGCTTCTTTCAAGCTGCGCGAGGGGATGCCGGTCGGCGTCTCGGTGACGCTGCGCCGCGCCCGCATGTGGGAGTTCCTCGACCGCCTCGTCTCGATCGCGGTGCCGCGGATCCGTGACTTCCGCGGCCTCAACCCGCGCTCCTTCGACGGCCGCGGCAACTACTCGATGGGCGTCAAAGAGCAGCTGATCTTCCCCGAAATCGACTACGACTCGGTCGACGTCGTCCGGGGTCTGGACGTGACGATCACGACTTCCGCTAAAACTGACCTCGAGGCTTTCGAGCTGCTGCTCGGGTTGGGCATGCCCTTCGCCCAGGAGGGTCGCCCCGGTCAGGCGTCGAGCGGGAAGCGAAGGAAAAAGAAGCCGAAGAGGAGCAGCTCAAAGAGGAGGCCCGCCAGAAGGCTGAAGTCGAGCAGGCGGCCCTCGAGCAGCTGAAAGAGGAGAACCCGGAGGCCTACGCCAAGCCCGAAGGCGAGGACGAGGGTGCCGCCGAGGGCGGAGACGATGAGGCCGCGGAGACGGCCGAGGAGAGTTCTGAGAATGGCTAAGACTTCGATGAAGGTGAAGCAGGGGCGGAAGCCGAAGTTCAAGAGTCGGCAGTACAACCGCTGCCGTCGCTGCGGTCGCCCCCGCGCCTACTACCGCAAATTCGGCCTCTGCCGGATCTGCCTGCGCGACGCTGCCCACGAGGGGTACATCCCCGGAATGACCAAGTCGAGCTGGTAGGGAAGATGCAGACCGACCCGATCGCCGATTACCTGACCCGGATCCGCAACGGAATCCGGGCCGGCCACGACGAGGTGGAGATTCCCTTCTCCAACCTCAAGCTCGAGATGTCCCGGATCCTCAAGGAGCAGGGCTACATCAAGGACTTCAGCCGCAAGCCCGCCCGGGTCGGCGAGCTGATCAACGTCGAGCTCAAGTACACCCAGGACCGCCAGCCGGTGATCATCGGGATCGAAAGGGTCTCGCGCCCGGGCCGGCGCCGCTACGTCAACCACGAAAACGTCCCGCGCGTCCACGGCGGGACCGGCACCGCGATCGTCAGCACCTCGACCGGCGTGATGACCGGTCACGAAGCCCGGAACAAGGGCGTCGGCGGCGAGGTTGTCGCCTACGTCTGGTGAGGGTGGCCTAGATGAGCCGAATCGGAAGAAAACCCGTTCCCGTTCCCGACGCCGTCACGGTCGAGATCGGCGAGGGCAACATCGCCGTCAAGGGCCCGAAAGGGGAGCTGCGGCAGGATCTCTCGCCGGAGATGAAGATCGCCCAGGAGGACGGTGCCGTCACCGTCGCCCGCCCCACCGACCGCGGCGAGCACCGCGCCCTGCACGGCCTCACCCGCAGCCTGATCGCGAACATGGTCGAGGGCGTCACCGACGGCTTCGAGAAGCGGCTGGAGATCCAGGGCGTCGGCTACCGCGCCGCCCTGAAAGGGAAAAAACTGGAGCTCGCGCTCGGCTATTCGCACTCGGTCGCGATCGACGCGCCGGAGGGGATCGACTTCGAAGTCCCGCAGCCGACCGAGATCATCATCAAAGGCATCGACAAGCAGCTCGTCGGCCAGGTCGCCGCGGACATCCGCAAGCGCCGCCCGCCGGAGCCCTACAAGGGCAAGGGCATCCGCTACAAGGACGAGCAGGTCCTGCGCAAGGTGGGTAAGCGCGCATGACCGTTCTCACCAAGCGCCAGCGCCGGCTCAAACGGCGCCGCCGGGTTCGCGCCCGGGTCAAAGGCACGGCGGAGCGGCCGCGGCTTTCCGTCTACCGCTCGAACAAGGGCGTCTTCGCCCAGCTCATCGACGACACCAAGGGCCACACCGTGGCCGCGGTCAACTGGATCGAGCCGGATCTACGCAAGCTCACCGCCTCCGAGCAGGCCAAGAAGGCCGGCGAACTGCTGGCCGAGCGGGCGAAGGGCGCCGGGGTCGAAACCTGCGTCTTCGACCGCGGCGGCTACCAGTACCACGGTCGCGTCAAGGCGCTTGCCGACGGCGCGCGAGAGGGGGGTCTGGCTTTCTAGAACCGTAGTTTCGCTACGGTGGGCCGCTGCTTATGAAGGGCATGGACGTAAAAAACGTGGAAACCGTCAGTCCCCGCGGGCTGGACCTGCAGGAGCGCGTGATCGAGATCAACCGCGTCGCCAAGGTGGTCAAGGGCGGCCGTCGCTTCTCCTTCACCGCCCTCGTCGCCGTCGGCGACGAGGAGGGCGTCGTCGGGATCGGCTACGGCAAGGCCCGCGAGGTCCCGCTGGCGATCCAGAAGGGCGTCGAGGACGCCCGCAAGAACCTGATCCGGGTGCCCAAATACGGGAACACCATCACCCACCGCATCATCGGCCGCTTCGGCGCCGGTCACGTCGTCCTCCGTCCGGCCAGTCCCGGTACCGGCGTCATCGCCGGCGGCGGTGTTCGCGCCGTGCTCGAGCTCGGCGGCGTCCGCGACGTGCTGACCAAGAGCATCGGCACGCAGAACCCGATCAACCTCGTCAAGGCGACGATGGACGGCCTGGTGCGGCTGCGCCGGCCCGAGGAGGTCGCGGAGCTGCGCGGGTTGACGATCAGCCAGGTACTGGGCATAGAGGGCAACGGCAACGGAGCCGCCGCCGAGACTTTGTCTGCCGAGTCCGAGGAGGAGGCTCCGGCACAGCCGGCCGAGCAGCCCGCGGAGGGTGAGCAGGCGTGAGCAAAGTGAAGGTTCGGCAGATCCGCTCTGCCGCAAAGACGAATCCGAACCAGAAAGCGACTTTGAAGGCGCTGAAGCTGGGCCGGATCGGCAAATCGGCTGAGCTCAAAGACTCCGAGCAGCTGCAGGGTCAGCTGCGGGTCGTCTCGCACCTGGTGGAGGTCGACGGTGGCTGAGAAAACCGAAAAAACTCCTTCAAGAAAAGCATCTAAGGACACCTCGCGCAGCGAGGAGATCGGCCTTCACAACCTGAAGCCGAAGCCGGGTTCGAAAAGACCGCGCAAGCGGATCGGCCGCGGCGAGGGCAGCGGCCTGGGCAAGACCTCCGGCCGCGGTCACAAGGGCGCCGGCTCGCGTTCGGGCCGCAAGCGCAAGGCCGGCTACGAGGGCGGGCAGAACCCGATCCACATGCGGATGCGAAAGCTGCGCGGCCCGCACAAAAAGCAGTCGATGCCCTTCGAGAACTTCCGCACCAAGACCCAGCCCGTCAACCTCTCCGACCTCGAGGAGCGCTTCGACAGCGGCGCTGAAGTCACCCCCGCGAGCCTGAAGGAGAAGGGCCTGGCGACCCGCAAGGACCCGGTCAAGATCCTCGCCCGGGGCGAGATCAAGAAGAAGCTCGAGGTCCACGCGCATGCGTTCAGTGCGGCCGCGAAGGAGCAGATAGAAGCGGCCGGCGGTTCCTGTCACACTCTGGAGCCGTAATGCTCAAAACGATTCTCAACGCGTTCAGCGTTGCCGACATCCGCAAGAAGCTTGCGTTTACGGCAGCGATGCTGGCGCTGTACCGGCTCGGCGCCTACATCCCGGCTCCCGGGGTGGACACGCAGGCGGTGAAGGAAATCCAGGACAACTTCAACGGCTCCGGCGTCCTCGGCTTCCTCAACCTCTTCTCCGGCGGCGGCCTCTCGCGGCTCAGTCTCTTCGCGCTGGGGATCATGCCCTACATCACGGCCTCGATCATCCTCCAGCTGCTGACCGTGGTCGTGCCCTCGCTCGAGCGCCTGCAGAAAGAGGGGGAGGTCGGGCAGCAGAAGATCACCCAGTACACGCGCTACCTGACCGTCGGCCTCGCCTTCGCCCAGTCGATCGGCTACGTCTTCCTCTTCCGCTCCTTCGGCAACAGCGCCGGGACCAACGTGGTCGGCAAGCTCACCTTCCCGCGGCTCTTCCTCATCGTCATCTGCCTGACCGCCGGCTGCACCTTGCTGATGTGGCTGGGCGAGCTCATCACCCAGCGGGGGATCGGCAACGGGATCTCGCTGATGATCTTCGCCTCGATCGCCTCCAGCATCATCCCCGGGCTCTCGAAGTGGTGGAACAACCCCGATCAGGTCTTCGTCGTGATGATGCCGTTCATCGCCCTCGCCGTGATCGTCGCGATCGTCTTCGTCCAGGAGGGGCAGCGCCGGATCCCGGTCCAGTACGCGAAACGCGTAGTCGGCCGCAAAATGACCTCGGGCGGCTCCACCTACCTGCCGCTGCGGGTCAACATGGCCGGCGTCATCCCGGTCATCTTCGCCGCCTCGATCATGGCCTTCCCGGCGACGATCGGGCAGATGCTGAACACCCCGACCGCGCTCGACTTCGCCGCCTTCTTCAGCCCCAACAGCTGGGCCTACGTGGTCGGAGAGGTCTTCTTCATCATCGTCTTCACCTACTTCTACACGGCGGTCACCTTCAACCCTGTCGACCAGGCCGACAACCTGAAGAAATACGGCGGCTTCATCCCCGGCGTCCGTCCCGGGCGCCCGACCGCCGAGTACCTCGACCGGATCCTCTCCCGCCTGACCTTCCCCGGCGCGCTCTACCTCGGCGCCGTCGCCGCCCTGCCGACGATCTTGATCAGCCAGACCGCGGCGAACTTCTACTTCGGCGGTACCTCGATCCTGATCGTGATCGGCGTCGCGCTGGACACGGTCAAGCAGCTGGAGGCGCAGCTGATGATGCGCAACTACGAGGGCTTCCTCAAATAGTCTGAGGAGCCTGCAAAGCTGCGCATCTCGGGGTCTTCGGTCGTCCTCCTCGGGTCACGCACTAATGTGCGCTCCCCTCGTCGACTTCCCTGCGTCCCCCGATCTGGTTGCTTTTCGGCCCCTCAGACCATTTGAAAGAGTGAATTGAGCCTATGTCGGAGCTGAATCTCGTACTTCTAGGCCCGCCCGGGTCCGGCAAGGGCACCCAGGGGGAGCGGCTCAACGAAGATCTGCGGCTGCCCTACTACGCGACCGGGGACATTCTTCGCGGTGCCGTGCGGGACGAAACCGGGCTGGGGCGGGAAGCGAAGGAGTACATGGACCGGGGCGACCTGGTTCCCGACGAGGTGATCGTCGGCGTGATCGCCGAGCGGATCGACTCCAGCGAGGCCCGCGACGGCTTCATCCTCGACGGCTTTCCCCGCACCACCCCGCAGGCCGAGGCGCTCGACGCGAAGCTGGGCGAGCTGGGCAGGGCGGTGACCGCGGTGCTCCTGATCGACGTCTCCGACGACGAGGTCGTGCGGCGGCTCGGCGGCCGGCGCACCTGCGAGGAGAACGGGCACGTCTTCCACGTCGAGTTCGAACCGCCCGAGCAGGAAGGCGTCTGCGACATCGACGGCTCGCCGCTGATCGTCCGCGACGACGACAAGCCCGAGGTGATCCGCAAGCGACTCGAGACCTACCACGAGAAGACCGAGCCGCTCGTCTCCTACTACGACAACCGCGGCGTCCTGCGCCGGATCGCCGGCGAGGCGGCGCCGGACGAGGTCGCCGAGCAGGTCCGCCGCACCCTGGCGACGATGCGGATGGAGCAGGACGAGACCGTCTGACGCGGCTTCGCCGTCTCGCCGGCGTCGACCATTAGCGTGTATCGGATGATCATCAACAAGACCCCGGAGCAGGTCGAGAAGATGGCCGCCTCCGGCGCCGTCCTCGTCCGCTGTCTGAAGATGCTCGCCGCGAAGGCGCGGGCCGGGACCACGACCGGCGAACTCGACGCCGCGGCGGAGAAGTTCATCCGCTCGCAGGGCGCCGAGCCGGCGTTCAAGGGCTACCGCGGCTTCCCGGGGTCGATCTGCGCCTCACCCAACTCGATGGTCGTCCACGGGATCCCCGGCGATTACGAGCTGAAGCGCGGCGACGTGATCTCGATCGACGTCGGCGTGATCAAGGACGGCTGGGTCTCCGACGCGGCGATGACGCTGCCGATCGGGCCGGTCAGCCCGGAGGCGCAGAAGCTGCTCGAGGTGACGAAATCCTCGCTCTTCGCCGGGGTCGAGCAGATGCGGCCCGGCAACCACCTCGGCGACGTCTCGGCGGCGATCCAGCGCACGGTCGAGCTCGAGGGGCTCTCGATCATCCGCACCCTGGTCGGCCACGGGATCGGCCGGGACATGCACGAGGAACCGCAGGTGCCGAACTTCGGCGAGCCCGGCAAGGGCCCGGAGCTGGAGGCCGGGATGGTGCTGGCGATCGAGCCGATGGTCAACGTCGGCGGGCCGCTGGTGCGGATGGGGGAGGACGGCTGGTCGGTCTACTCCGAAGACGGCTCGCTGGCCGCCCACTTCGAGTTCACGGTCGCGGTGACGCCCGAGGGGCCGCGCATCCTCACTCCCTGGCACGAATCCGACTAGCCGGCCCGGCCAGCCGGGTAGTCTTCTCCTTGCGGTGGGGCGCCGCAACGGGAAGGAGTAGTTCTTTGCGTCTTCGAGTCTGGTCTCGCCGTGAGCTCGCGCCCCTGGTTCTCCTGCCGGCGCTCTTCGCGATCATCGTCCCGTCCGCGCCGGCTGCCGCGCCGGAGCCGTATGGCGCCAACGACGCCGGCGGTTTCCGCAGCGTGCTGCCGCCGGGGGAGAACGGGACCGCGGACTTCTCCGAAGTCCTCGCCTCGCGCGGATCGGCTCACCTCTTGCCGCCCCACTTCGCCGACCAGCAGCCGCTCTACGAAAACCTGCTCTACGCGCGCCCGACGCTGACCGAAGACCAGATCCCGAACTACTTCAAGGACGCCACCTTCGGGGTCCCCGCGGGCGAAGTCGAATCGACGATCGAACCGCGGCCCGGGGTGACGATCGTCCGCGACAAAGCCTTCGGCATCCCCCACGTCTACGGCACACCCGCGCCGACACGATGTTCGGCGCCGGCTATGCAGGCGCCGCCGACCGCCTCTTCCTGATGGACGTGCTGCGGCACACCGGCCGCGCCGAACTCGCCTCCTTCCTCGGCGGCGCCAACGCCGGTGCCGACGCCGGCCAGTGGGGCTTTGCTCCCTACACCGAAGCCGACCTCGAATGGCAGCTGAGCACGGCGATCCAGCAACACGGGCAGGCGGGGCAGCAGGCGGTCGAAGACGTCAACGCCTACGTCGAAGGGATCAACGCCTACATCGCCGCCGCCAACCTCGACCCGCACCTGAAGCCGGGCGAGTACACGCTGCTCGGCAAGCAGATGGAACCGTGGAAGCCGACCGACGTGATCGCGATCGCCTCGCTGGTCGGCGGCATCTTCGGCCAGGGCGGCGGCAACGAGCTGAACTCGGCGCTGACGATGCAGGCGTTCGTCAAGCGGATGGGCAAGAAGGCCGGGCGCAGGGCCTGGCTCGGCTTCCGCTCCAAGAACGACCCCGAGGCGCCGACCACGGTCTCCAAAGCCTTCCCGTATGAGACCCGCAGCGCCTTCGCCAAGCGCGGCCTCGCGCTGCCCGACCGCAACAGCGTCCGCTTCACCGACACCGCGGCGAGCGCCTCGGGCGCGGCGCCGCGGCCGGCGAGCGGTCTCGCCACCGTCGGCGCCCGGCTGCGGGCGGCGCTCGAAGCGGCCGGCCACGCCTCCAACTGGGAGCTGGTCTCGGCGAAGGAGTCGGCGAGCGGCCATCCGCTCGCGGTGATGGGCCCGCAGGTCGGCTACTTCGCTCCCCAGATCCTGATGGAGGAGGACCTGCACGGCCCGGGGATCGACGCCCGCGGCGCCGCCTTCCCCGGCGTCAACCTCTACGTCGAGCTCGGGCACGGGCGCGATTACGCCTGGAGCGCGACGACCGCCACCTCCGACAACGTCGACACCTTCGCCGAGGTCCTCTGCAAGGACAACTTCCACTACCGCTACCGCGGCAAGTGCCTGGCGATGGAAAAGCTGGAAAGGAGCGAGAGCTGGACGCCGAACGCGGCCGACTCGACGCCGGCGGGCTCGCAGACGCTGGTCTCCTATCGCACCGCGCACGGGATCGTCTACGCCCGCGGCAGGGTCGGCGGCAAGAAGGTCGCCTTCGCCCGCCAGCGCAGCACCTACTTCCACGAGGCCGACTCGGTGATCGGGTTCGCGTCAGCTGAACGAACCGGGGGTGGTGACGGGGCCGGAGGGCTTCAAGAAAGCCGTCTCCAACATCAACTTCCTCTTCAACTGGTCCTACATCGACTCCGAGCACATCGCCTACGCGCTTTCGGGCTGGATGCCGCAGCGGGCGAAGGGGACCTCGCCGGACTTCCCGGTGCTCGGCACCGGCGGGTTCGACTGGAAGGGGTACAAGCCCTCGACCCGGCAGGCGAGCTGGCTGCCGTTCGCCAAGCACCCGCAGGCGGTCGACCCGCCCTTCCTCGTCTCCTGGAACAACAAGCAGGCGCCGAAGTGGGCGGCGGCCGACGACAAGTACAGCTACGGGCCGCTGTTCCGCTCGCAGATGATCGAAGACAAGGTGAAGGCGGCGATCAAGGGGCCGAAGAAGATCACGATCGCCCAGCTGGTCCAGGCGATGGAGGAGCCGGCGACGCAGGACCTGCGCGGCTACCGCCTCCTGCCGACGCTCCTCAAGGCGATCGGCGAACCGAAATCAAAGCCGCTGCGTCGGGCGTTCGTGACCCTGCGCACCTGGCACGAACACGGCGCCCACCGCCGCGACCTCGACCGCGACGGCGTCGACGAGGAAAACGAGGCGGTCGAACTGATGGACGCCTGGTGGCCGAAGCTGCTCGAAGGCGAGTTCAAGCCGGTGATCGGCGGCAGGGCCTACGGGCAGCTGGAGGAGATGGTGCGGACCGGCTCCTACACCGGCGGCTCGCCGACCGAACCCGATTTCTCCGACGGCTGGTGGAGCTACGTCTCCAAGGACCTCCGCGACCTCTTCGACCCGAAGCCGAAGGGCGCCTGGAGCCGGGTCTACTGCGGCGGCGGCTCGAAGAGGAAGTGCCGGGCGATGCTGCAGCGCACCCTCCGCGCGGCCCTCAAGGTCACCCCCCAGCAGCTCTACGGCGGCGGCGACGGAGCCTGCGCCACCAACCCCGAGCCCTCCTGCTTCGACCAGAACCGACCGCAGGTAACCGGCGGCGTCTCGATGCCCCCGTTCCCCTTCCAGAACCGGCCGACCTTCCAGCAGGTGGCGACGCCGACGCAGCGCCTGGGGCGGTAAACGCACAGAGGCACTTGAATACTTAAAGAGTTGTGTTTAGGGTCATGCGGTGTTCGCGAACCGCTCTTGCTCGCTTTTCCTGAAGTGTGGCCTACTGATCGGCCTGCTTGTGCCTCTGCTTGCTCTCGGGGGAGGTGCTCGAGCCGATGCAGCCTCCGTCTTCAAGGTCCGGCGCCTACCCCGTCACAGTCCACGGCACCTCAGCCCAGGGCAACGAGTTCATCACCACCGAAGCCGGCAAAGTCGAATGCAAAGAAAGCCTGCACGCCGAAGCCGAAGAAGCCGTCGCGACCCTCTTCCTCGTCCCGACCTTTAGCGAATGCAGTGCCTTCGGCTTCATCAGCGGCACCGCCACCGTCACCGCAAACGGCTGCCGCTACAGCCTCGAAGAACCGGAACTCCTCGCCGAAGACGAATACCGCTCCGATTTCGGCTTCGCCTGCGAAGCCGGCAAAGCGATCAACGTCGCCGTCAGCACCTGCGAATTCGAAATCCCCGGTCAGCTCGAACTCGCCTCGGCCCGCCTCACCGATGACACATCCGCCACTCCGGTCAAAGACCTCACATTCAAGCCCGAAGTGACCGGCATCGCCTACAAAGTCCTCAAAGACAACATCGGCTGCCCCTTCGCCGGCACCGGTTCCAAAACGGGCGCCACCTTCACCGCCACCTCGGCCACCACACTGACAGGCCAGAGCCCGAGCAGCCCGGAAGTGAAGATCGGGATCGAAGTGGGAGAACCCTCATCTGCCGAAGGCCTCTTCAAGGCCGGCGCCTACCCCGCCACAGTCCACGGCACCTCGGCGGTGGGCAACGGGGCCATCACCACCGAAGCGGGCACCGTCGAATGCAATGAAAGCCTGCACGCCGAAATCGGTAAAGCCGCCACGACCCTTGCTCTCGCCCCGACCTACAGTTCCTGCAGGGCCTTCGGCTTCCTCAGCGCCACCGTCTCCCCGAACGGCTGCCGCTACAGCCTCGAAGAACCCGAACGGCTCGCCGAAGACGAATACCGCTCCGATTTCGGCTTCGCCTGCGAAGCCGGCAAAGCGATCAACGTCGCCGTCAGCACCTGCGAATTCGAAATCCCCGGTCAGCTCGAACTCGCCTCGGCCCGCCTCACCGATGACACATCCGCCACTCCGGTCAAAGACCTCACATTCAAGCCCGAAGTGACCAAAATCGCCTACAAAGTCCTCAAAGACGGCCTCGGCTGCCCGTTCACCGGCACCGGCTCCAAAACCGGCGCCACCTTCACCGCTACCTCGGCCACCACACTGACAGGCCAGAGCCCGAGCAACCCGGAAGTGAAGATCGGGATCGAAGTGGGGGAACCTCCTCCACCCCCAGCTGTCCCCTTCTCGGCCGCCACCTACCCGGCGACAATCCACGGCACCTCGGCCCTGGGCAACGAGTTCATCACCACCGAAGCGGGCAAAGTCGAATGCAAAGAAAGCCCGCACACCGAAATCGGTGAAGCTCGCGGGTCCCTCTTCCTCGCCCCGAACTTCAGCGAATGCAGAGCTTTCGGTTTCCTGTCCTCCGGCACCACCGTCACCGCCAACGGTTGCCGCTACAGCCTCGAAGAACCCGAACTACTCGCCGAAGACGAATACCGTTCGAACTTCGGCTTTGCCTGCGAAGCCGGTCAAGCGATCAAGGTCGCCGCCAGCACCTGCGAAATCGAAATCCCCGGCCAGGTCGGACTCGCCTCGGCCCACCTGACCGACGACACAGCCGCCACCCCGGTCAAAGACCTCACATTCAAGCCCGAAGTGACCAAAATCGCCTACAAAGTCCTCAAAGACGGCCTCGGCTGCCCGTTCTCCGGCACCGGCTCCAAGACCGGCGCCACCTTCACCGCCACCTCGGCCACCACACTGACAGGCCAGAGCCCGAGCAGCCCGGAAGTGAAGATCGGGATCGAAGTGCGCTGAGGCCCCACTATCGCCAGAAGTCACAGATGCGCGCCGAAGGAGTTGTAGAACTTTTTGTCTGAGGTGTAGTTTTGTATGCCGTGCTCTGGGACGATCTCGACATGGAGCTGGAGAGAAAGCGGTGCGACTTCGAGCGGCGACTGGAAGAAGGGCGCGGCGACATCGTCGAGCGAATCGAAGAGCTTCAGCGCACCCTGCGGGAAGGTGGAGAGGCTCGCAGGCGCGAGTGGGAGGAGCTCAACGGTCGGCTAATGACCGCAGACGAGAGGCGGCAGTTCGAGAACGACCACATCCAGAGGGTGCTCGTTCAGATGACGGACGCGCACGTGAAAACCATCCAGGCCGCCAGCGAGGATCTGAAACGCGCATTTGCCGAAATCAGAGCCGAGAACAAGGCGCAGCGCGAAGCTACCCTGAAAATGCTGGACCGGCTGCGGCCGCCCGACGAGGAAGGGAAGTGATGGACCAGGAGACCTTCGCTGCAGTCGACCAGTTCATCGGCGAGACGATCGCCGGGGAGGACGAGGGGCTGCGAGGTGCTATCGCCGCCGCCGGGGAGGCGGGGCTGCCTTCGATCCAGGTCTCGCCGCCGCAGGGAAAGCTGCTGCAGCTGCTGGTGCGGTTGGTGGGGGCAAAGCGGATCCTCGAGTTTGGGACGCTCGGCGGCTACAGCGCGATCCTGATGGCTCGGGCGCTGCCGGCGGACGGGCGACTGATCACCTTGGAGGCGAATGCCGAGTACGCGGAGGTGGCGCGGCGGAGCATCGAGGCGGCCGGGGTGGGGGAGAAGGTCGAGATCCGGGTCGGGCCCGCTCTGGAGGCGCTGCCGGGGCTGGAGGAGGAGGGCGCGGGGCCGTTCGACCTGGTCTTCATCGACGCCGACAAGGTCAATACGCCCAACTACTTCGCCTGGGCGCTCGGGCGCACCCGGCCCGGCGGCCTGATCATCGCCGACAACGTCGTCCGCGACGGCTCCCTTGCCGATGCCGCTTCCGCTGAGGACGCAACCCGGGCCCAGCGCCGCCTGCACGAGATGCTGAGCGGAGATTCCAGGGTCAGCGCCACTACTATTCAGACGGTCGGGGTCAAGGGCTACGACGGCTTCCTGATCGCCCTCGTCGAGCCCGCCTGACCGGGCCTCGCCGAGGCCGCTCCCCTGCTATCTTTCTCCGTCGGCCTTGTTGGCCGGTTGGTTCGTCCTGCCGTCCGATTCATGGGGCGGAGAGGAATCCTGTTGTCGATACGAGATCCGGAGCAATGAAGGTTCGAGCTTCCGTTAAGCCGATGTGCGAGAAGTGCAAGGTCATCCGCCGAAATGGAGCGGTCCTGGTGATCTGCCAGAACCCGCGCCACAAGCAGAGGCAGGGCTAGCCGATGGCGCGAATCGCAGGCGTCAACATCCCCGTCAACAAACGGGTCGAGATCGGGCTCACCTACATCTTCGGGATCGGGCAGCTCGACGGCGCAGAGGATCCTCGCAGGAGACCAAGATCGATCCCGACACCCCGGGCAAGGACCTGACCGAGGACGAGGTGATCAGACTGCGCGAGGCGGTCGAGAACCGCGAGGTCGAGGGCGACCTTCGGCGCGAGCGCTCGCAGAACGTCAAACGGCTGATGGAGATCGGCTCCTACCGCGGCCTCCGCCACCGGCGCGGCCTGCCGGTCCGGGGCCAGCGGACGAAGACCAACGCCCGCGGCCGCAAGGGACCGCGGCGCCTCAGCATCGCCGGCAAGCGCAAGGCATAGGTAGAGAGGCATGGCCGAGAAAAAACCCGCCAAAGGGCGCCCCCGTCGCCGCGTCAAAAAGAACGTCACCTACGGGCAGGCGCACATCAAGACTTCCTTCAACAACACGATCGTCACCCTGACCGACACCGACGGCAACGTGATCGCCTGGGAGTCGGCCGGTTCGGCCGGGTTCAAAGGCTCGCGCAAGTCGACCCCGTTCGCCGCCCAGGTGACCGCCGACGCGGCCGCCAAGAAGGGCATGGAACACGGCCTCGAGCGGGTCGAGGTCTTCGCCAAGGGCGCCGGCTCCGGTCGCGAGACGGCGATCCGCTCGCTGCAGGCCGCCGGCCTCGACGTGACCACCGTCAAGGACGTCTCGCCGCAGGCCCACAACGGCTGCCGGCCGAAGAAGCGGAGGCGCGTCTGATGGCCCGCGACACCTCCCCGCAGTGCAAGCAGTGCCGCCGCGAGGGGCAGAAGCTCTTCCTCAAGGGCGAGCGCTGCTTCACCGACAAGTGCGGCGTCGAGCGCCGCTCCTACCCGCCCGGCGAGCACGGCCGCGGCCGCCTGCGCCAGTCCGAGTACCGGGTGCAGCTGCGCGAGAAGCAGAAGACGCGCCGCTACTACCAGGTGCTGGAGAAACAGTTCCGCGCCTACTACGACAAGGCTTCGCGCCAGGACGGCGTCACCGGCGAGAACCTGCTGCGGCTGCTCGAGTCGCGCTTCGACAACGTCCTCGTCCGGCTCGGCTTCGCCGCCTCGCGGCGCCAGGCGCGGCAGCTGATCAGCCACGGCCACTGGATGATCAACGGCCGCCGCGTCGACATCCCCTCCTACCAGGTGCGTCCCGAAGACATCATCTCGATCAAGGCCGGCTCGTCAGCCGACCGACACGATCCAGCCGGGCGACGGAACTCGTCTCCACCGTCCCGGCCTGGCTGCAGGCCGACCACGACGCGCTCACCGCCAAGGTCCTGCGCTACCCCGAGCGCTCCGAGATCTCGGCGCCGGTCCAGGAGCAGCTGATCGTCGAGCTGTACTCCAAGTAGTCCGGACAC
Source organism: uncultured Actinomycetes bacterium (assembly GCA_963779815.1). GTDB lineage: Bacteria > Actinomycetota > Thermoleophilia > Solirubrobacterales > 70-9 > VAYN01. Next base: position 28,326 of record CAVZZR010000002.1, read on the forward strand.
CGAATTTCTGAACACGCATACGCAAGGAACTCATGACCACTGATTTCCAGGTCCCCCGCATCATCTCCGAGAAAGTCGACGACCGCCGCGGCACCTTCACGATCGAGCCGCTCGACAAGGGCTTCGGCTACACCTTCGGCAACAGCCTGCGCCGCGTCCTGCTCTCCTCGCTGGGCGGCGCCGCCATCACCAGCGTCCGCATCGAGGGCGTCGCGCACGAGTTCTCGACCGTGCCCGGCGTCAAGGAGGACGTCACCGACATCATCCTCAACCTCAAGGACCTCGTCGTCCGCATGCACACCGACGCCGACGAGGTCGAGGCGCCGCTGGTCGCCACCGGCCCCGGCGAGGTGAAGGCGAAGGACATCGACCTGCCCTCCGGCGTCGAGATCCTCAACCCCGAGGCGCCGATCGCGACGCTCGAGAAGAAAACCAAGCTCGAGGTCTACCTGACGATCGGCCGCGGCCGCGGCTACTCGCCGGCCGAAGAGAACAAGTCCGACGAGCAGCCGATCGGCGTGATCCCGATCGACTCGATCTTCTCGCCGATCCGCCGCGCCTCCTACGCGGTCGCCGCCGCCCGCGTCGGCCAGCGCACCGACTTCGACAAACTCACCCTCGACCTCGAGACCGACGGCTCGATCGAGCCCGCGCGCCGCGCTGCGCGAGGCCTCCGAGATCCTGATCAAGAGCCTGGCGATCTTCACCGACGCCGAGCGGGTCGAGGAGCTGACCGCGCGCGAGCCGGTCCCGGCGTTGCCGGCCGACCCGCTCTCCTCGCCGGGCGGCGACGGCGTGCGCCGGCGACAACGGCCTCGACGAGATCCTGATCGAGGAGCTCGAACTCGGCGTCCGCTCCTACAACTGCCTCAAGCGCGCCGGCGTCCAGACCGTCGGCGACCTGGTGCGCAAGTCGCGCGCGGAACTGAACGCGATCCCCAACTTCGGCTCAGAAGTCGATCGAGGAAGTGATCGAGACCCTGCACGCCCGCGGCCTCGACCTGCAGCAGGACTAGGGACGGCGAGAGCGGAGCGGAGAAGCACTGTGCGCCATCGCAAGAAGCGGAACAAGCTCAGCCGCGACGCCGCCCACCGCGAGGCGCTGCTCTCGAACCTCTCCAAGCAGCTGATCGAGCACGAGCGGATCAAGACCAGCCAGGCCAAGGCGAAGGCGGTCAAGCCCGAGGTCGAGAAGCTGATCACCCTGGCCAAGCGCGGCGACCTGCACGCCCGCCGCCAGGCGCTCTGGCGACCCTGCACAACGACAAGTTCATCGTCCACAAGCTGTTCGACGAGGTGGCGCCGCGCTACTGCGACGCGGCCCGGCGGCTACACCCGCATCGTCAAGCTCGGCCCGCGGCAGCTCGGACTCGACCGAGATGGTCTACCTCGAGCTGGTCTGAGAGCCGGCTGCCTTCGCGCAGCATCGAGTAGCTCGACGGACTCGAGGTAGAGGCCGTGGGGTGGGGCGGTGTCGCCTGCTGCGGTGCGGGGCGCCCTCCAGGAGCGCGGCGAAGCTCTCGACGGTGCGGCGGCCGGAGGCGACCTCCAGCATGGTGCCGACGAGGACGCGGACCATGTTGCGCATGAAGGCGTCGGCGGTGATGCGGAAGCTGAGGATGTCGCCTTCGGCCTCCCAGGAGGCGGCGAGGATGTTGCGCGTCGAAGCGGACGTGGTCGGTCTGGGTCGGGGTGAAGGCGGTGAAGTCGTGGGCGCCGGGGAGGGCGGCGGCGCAGGCGTCGAGGCCTCGCGGTCGACGCGGTGGGGCCACCAGAGGGCGCGGCCGCGCTCGAAGGGGCTCGGGCGCCGAGCGGGCGAGGAGGCGGTAGCGGTAGCTGCGCGAGCGTGGCGTCGCGGCGGGCGTCGAAGCCGTCGGCGACGACGGCGGCGGCGGTGACCGCGACGTCGTCGGGGCCGAGGCCGTTGAGGCGCCGGGCCAGGTCGGCGGGCGGCTCGTCGGCCGTCTCGAAGCTCGCGACCTGGCCGCAGCGCGTGGACGCCGGTGTCGGTCCGCCCGGCGACGGTCAGCTCGACCGGCTCGCGCAGGACGGTCGCCAGCGCCGCCTCCAGCTCGCCCTGGACCGTGCGCAGGCCGGGCTGCCGCGCCCAGCCGCGGAAGCCGGCGCCGTCGTATTCGATGTCGAGCCGGACCGTGGGCACGGCGGCAGTATCGCACGACCCCGGCTCGGGTCCGGCCCGCCACCTAGAATCGAGCCCGTGCGCATCCTGCTCACCAACGACGACGGCATCTCCGCCCCCGGCCTGCAGGCGGCTGCGGCGGGCGCTGCGCGAGCTCGACGGGGTCGAGGTCGACGTCATCGCCCCGGACTCCAACCGCAGCGCCACGGCCCGCAGCATCACCACCCGCTCGCCGCTCACGGTCGAGGAGGTCGAGTTCGGCGACGGCGACGCGCGGCTACGCGACCGACGGCACGCCGGTCGACTGCGTCCGCTTCGCCGAGCTCGGCCTGGTCGGCGGCCGCCCCGACCTGATCGTCTCCGGCATCAACCACGGCGCCAACCTCGGCGACGACATCACCTACTCGGGCACGGTCGCGGCGGCGCTGGAGGGGATCGTGCTCGGCATCCCGGCGATGGCGCTCTCCCAGCAGTCCTCGCGCCGGCGGCATGGGCTACGTCAGCGGCCAGTTCGACTTCGGCGTCGCCGCCGCCTTCACCGCCGCAGCTGGTCGCGCGGCTGCGCGAGCGAGCCGATGCCGGAGGCGACGCTGATCAACGTCAACTGCCCCGCCGGCGAGCCGACCGGGGTCGAGGTGACGAAGCTCGGCAAACGGATCTACAACGACGAGCTGAAGCTGGTCGCGAGGAGACCGAGCGACGGGCGCAAGCGCTACGAGATCTACGGCTGGCAGCCCGGCTACGAGGAGATCGAGGGGACCGACCTGCACGCGGTCGCCGAGGGCCGGATCGCGGTCACCCCGATCCACTTCGACCTCACCGACCACGGCGGGCTCGAGCGGCTGGCGGGCTGGGGCTTCGAGGAGATGCTGGCGGCGAGCCTCCGCGACGGCGTGAGCGGCGGGGCGGAGCAGCGCGCCGGCGGAGCTGCGCGAGGAGCTCGACCGCCACAACCACCTCTACTACGTCCTCGACGACCCCGAGATCGGCGACGACGACTACGACGAGCTGCTCGACGAGCTGCGGGCGCTCGAGGCCGAGCACCCGGAGCTGCGCACGCCCGACTCGCCGACCCAGCGGGTCGGGGCGCCGCCGCTCGACCGCTTCGAGCAGGTCGAGCACGCCGAGCAGATGCTCTCGCTCGGCAACGCCCGCAACGAGGAGGAGCTGCGCGGCCTGGGAGAAGCGGATCGCCAACCACCTGAAGCGGCTCGACATCGCCGCCTCGCAGTTCAGCTACACGACCGAGCCGAAGATCGACGGCCTCGCGATCACCCTCACCTACGAGGACGGGGTCCTGGTCCGCGGCGCCACCCGCGGCGACGGCCGGGTCGGCGAGGACGTGACCCAGAACCTGCGCACGATCGGCTCGGTGCCGCTGCGGATCAAGGGCAGGGCGCCGGCGCTGGTCGAAGTCCGCGGCGAGGTCTACCTGCCGATCGCCGCCTTCAAAGCGCTGAACGAGCGCCGCGCCGAGGCCGGGGAACCGACCTTCGCCAACCCGCGCAACTCGGCCGCCGGCTCGATCCGCCAGCTCGACCCGTCGCTGGCCGCCGAACGGCCGCTCTCGACCTGGTTCTACGGGATCGGCGCCGTCCGCGGGCTCGACCTCGCCGACCCACATGGACGAGGTCGAATGGCTGACCGAGCGCGGCTTCAAGGTCAACCCCGACACCGACCACCACCAGGGGGTCGAGGAGCGTCGTCAAGCGCTGCCGCTGGTGGGAGGAGCGGCGCGAGGAGCTCGACTACGAGATCGACGGCGTCGTCGTCAAGGTCGACGAGCGGGCGCTCTGGCGGGAGCTCGGCGTCGTCGGCCGCGAGCCGCGCTGGGCGATCGCCTGGAAGTTCCCGCCGACGACGGCGACGACGACGCTGAAGCGGGTCGTCTGGAACGTCGGCCGCACCGGCCACCTCGTCCCCTTCGCGATGCTGGAGCCGGTCCACGTCGGCGGCGTCACCGTCACCACCGCGACCCTCCACAACGAGGAGGACCTGGCCCGCAAGGACGTCCGCGAGGGCGACGAGGTGGTGGTGATGCGGGCCGGCGACGTGATCCCCCAGGTGGTCTCGCCGAAGCTGCCGCGCAAGCACAAGGCGCGCCCGCAGGCCGAAGCCGCCGAAGCCGGTGCCCCGCCTGCGGCACGCCGACGGTCAAGCCCGAGGACTCGGTCTTCACGATCTGCCCGAACCGCTCCGGCTGCCCCGGGCAGGCCTTCCAGCACGTCAAGCACTTCGTCAGCAAGGGGGCGATGGACATCGAGGGGCTGGGCGAAGAGGTCGCCCTCAACATCCTCGCCCAGGGAGTGATCGTGGACGTCGCCGACATCTACGACCTGACCGAAGAGCAGCTCATGGGTCGCAAGATCGGCAAGAAGAGCTTCAAAGAGAAATCCGCCCGCAGCCTGCTCGCGGCGATCGAGATCTCCAAGCGCCAGCCCTTCAAACGGGTCCTCTTCGCGCTCGGCCTGCCCGGCGTCGGCTCGGTCACCGCGGAGGCGCTGGCCGACCACTTCGGCTCGATCGAGCGCCCTGCATCGACGCCGCAACCGGAGGAGATCGAGGAGGTCGAGGGCGTCGGGCCGATCATGGCCGTGCAGATCGCCGAGTCGCTGGCCGACGAGCCGACCTGGGAGCTGATCGAGAAGCTGGAGGCGAAGGGCCTGCGCCTCGAAGCCGACGCCTCCGAACGCGCGCCAGGAGGGCGGACCGCTGGAAGGCAAGACGGTGGTCCTCACCGGCACCCTGCCGGAGCTGACCCGCGAGGAGGCGGCGGCGCTGGTCAAGTCGGCCGGCGGCAAGGTGACCAGCTCGGTCTCGAAGAAAACCGACTACGTCGTCGCCGGCGAAACCCCGGCTCGAAGCTCGCGAAAGCGGAGAAATTCGGCACCGAGATCCTCGACGAGGCGGCTCTGCGCGACCTCGTCGGCAGTTAGCGGCGCTCAGTAGCCGGCGGCGGCGCCGGCGATCCGGTCCTGGTTCAGGTGGGCGAGCGTGAGGTTGCCGACGCCCGCCATCAGGATCGAGAAGGCGATCACCTTGCCGCTCTTGTTGAAGCAGTAGCCGGAGAGGTTGCTGACGCCGCTGATCGTCCCCGTCTTGGTCCGGCAGCGGCCGTAGGCGGCGGTGCCCTCCATGCGGCTGGCGACGGTGCCCTCCTGGCCGGCCAGCGCCAGGTCCTGGATGAACTCCTCGCCGGCTTCGTCTTCCTGCATGCCGAGCAGCAGCTCGACTACCTGGCGGGGGCTGGCGCGGTTGGTGCGGGTGAGGCCGGAGCCGTCGACCGCCCGCACGGCGGAGCCGTGGGCGCGGGCGAAGGCCTCGACCACGTCGGCGCCCGCCGCGGTCGTGCCGGCGCCGCCGAACCTGGCCCCGAGCAGCTTGATCAGGGTCTCGGCGAAGTAGTTGTCCGAGTAGACGTCGGTGAGGTTGACGATGCGGTCGAGGCTGGGGGAGCGGACCATCGCCACCCGTTCGGCGTTCGGCGGGGTGGGGCGGAGGGCGATCCGGGTCGGCACCCGCACCCCGGCCTTGCGCAGCGAGCGGGCGAGCTTCGTCGTCGCCAGCTTCGCCGGGTCGGAGGAGAAGCCGCCGGCGCTGGTCGCGCCGCTGAAGCCGGAGTTGAAGGCGAGCCCCGAGAGCGGGCCGATGTAGGGGCTGGTCCCGTAGCCGGAGTCGGCGACGCCGCGGCGGCGGTCGAAGATCGTGTCGTCGGCGTAGAGGCGGCCGGTGATCGACTTGATCCCCGCCGCCTTGATCTGCGGGGTCAGCGAGAAGAGGTTGGTGCCGAGGCCGCCGAGGTAGCTGCGGTAGAAGCCGGGCGTGCCGAGGGCCGGGTCGCCGCCCCCCTGCAGGTAGAGGCTGCCGTGGAGGACGCCCTCGGCGTCGACGCGGCCGTCGCGGAAGACTTTGGTCGGGATCCTGTACTCCGGCCCCAGCTTCGAGAGCGCGGTGGAGGTCGTGAAAAGCTTCATGTTCGAGGCCAGCGGCCGGGCTCGGCCGGGGGCGCCGGCGCAGAGGACCTGCTCGGTTTCGGCATCGACGACGAGCAGCCCGCTCGCCGAACCGCCTCCCTGATGCAGCCAGGCGCGCATTCGGTCACAGGTCTGACTCGCCTGCGCGGCGCCGGCCAGGAGCAGCAAAAGGCCTGCTGAGGCGACCAAAAAGGGCAGCAGGATGCGTTTCATCGGGTTTCTCAACACGCGGAACGTGGAAGGTAGCGGTCGAGGATGACCTCCTGCCCTGGAATACTGCACGTATGGGTGAAGTCGTAGACATCGAGTCCAAGCCGCGTAAACGGCCGGGCCGGCGCAAAAAGCCGTCGAAGACCGCGCTGGTTCTCGGCGGCGGCGGCTTCACCGGCGGCGTCTACGAGATCGGCGCCCTGCGGGCCCTCGACCTGCTTGCGGTCAACAGCACCGTCAACAACTTCGACGTCTACGTCGGCACCAGCGCCGGCTCCTTCGTCGCCTCGATGCTGGCCAACGGGATCGGCCCCGACGAGATGATGCACGTGCTGAACGCGCAGGAGGACTCGGCGCTCGAAGACCTCGACCTCGACCGGGTGCTGAAGCCCAACTACCTCGGCTTCCTCAGCAAAGCGGCGGCGCTGCCCCTGCGCACGGCGCAGCTGCTGCGCTCGCTGGCGCGGATCGGCGAGCTCTCGGCGATCGACATCGGCGTCGGCCTGGCCGAGGCGCTGCCGACCGGGCTCTACTCGGGCTCCGGGCTCAACGACTACGTCGGCGACGTGCTGACCGGCGACGGCCGCGTCAACGACTTCCGCCTCCTCGATCCCGAGCTCTACCTCACCGCCACCGACCTCGACACCTGCGAGCGGATCGTCTTCGGCGAAGACGGCTGGTCGGACGTGCCGATCTCGAAAGCGGTCGAGTGCTCGACCTGCCTGCCGCTCGTCTACAAGCCGGTCGACCTGAAGGGGCGCCAGTTCGTCGACGGCGGCATCCGCTCGACGACCAACGTCGACATCGCGGTCGAGAAGGGCGCCAAGTTCATCGTCGTCGTCAACCCGCTGGTCCCCTACGTCAACGACTTCGAGAAGACGATCCCGACCGTCTTCGGCCGCCGGGTCCGCCGCGTCTCCGACATGGGCCTGCCGGCGATCGCCAACCAGACCTTCCGCCTGATCGCCCATCAGCGGCTGCACCAGGCCGTCGGCATGTGGCAGGAGAAATACCCCGGCGTCGACATCATCCTGCTCGAGCCGCAGCCCAACGACGAGCTGATGTTCGGCACCCCGATCATGGACTACTCCCGCCGCCTCCAGATCGCCCGTCACGGCTTCGAAACCGTCACCGCCGCCCTTGCCCAGGACTACGACCGCTACGCCGAGATCGCCGAGCGCCACGGCCTCGAGATCTCCGAGCGCCGCGTCCGCAACGTGGTCGCCAAGGCCTCCGAGGAGGAGCCCGAGCAGACCTCAGCGTGGCGCCGGGTTCTCGAGCAAACGACCTCGGTCCTGCTCCGCCAGTCCGGCGAGGCTTCTTAACTCACGAGCGAGGGCCAGGGTCCGGTGGGGGTCCCTGGGAGCACCTCCGCCGCGGGAATCGCTTAGAGCTGTCGCCCGAAGGCTGCTGGCGCGGCTCCATGCCAAGTACCCAGGGACCCCCACCGGACCCTGGCTTATCTGCTTCGAAATCAGGTTCCAACCTTGCAGCTCAAGGCTGCACACAAAGCGCGGTAGAGCTTATGCGCCCTATAGGGGGTAAAAGCTCTACCGCGCCTTTCGAACCTCATCAACCTGGGTCGGAGCAGAGCGTCAGCTTCCGCGCATTGGACCTGCTGAGAGGAGCCGGGGATACCCCTGCTGGGTACTTGGCATGGAGCCGAGCCAGAAACCTGTGGGCGCCAGCCAATTCCCGCTTCACTCGGCGGAGGTGCTCCCAGCAGGGGTATCCCCGGCTCCTCAACCCCGCCCGAGGTCGAACCGAAGCTACGCCGCGTAGAGCTGCTCGATCGCGCCCTCGTGCTTCTGAGCCACGACAGCGCGCTTTACCTTCAGGGTCGGCGTCAGCTCGCCTGACTCCTGGGAGAGGTCGTGGGGGAGGATCGAGATCTTCTTCACCTGCTCGACGCGGGCGAAGTTCTGGTTGATCTTCTCGACGTGGGCTTCGATCGCCGCCTTGACGTCGGGGTTCTGGGCCAGCTGGACCGGGTCCTCGGGCAGGTTGTTCTCCTGCGCGTATTTGACCGCCTCTTCGGGGTCGAGGGTGACGAGCGCCACCAGGTAGGGCCGGCGGTCGCCGACGACCACGCACTGGGAGACGAGGGGGTGCTGCTTGATTTCGGCCTCGAGGTTGGCCGGGGTGATGTTCTTGCCGCCCGCGGTGATGATGATGTCCTTTTTGCGGCCGGTGATCTTGATGAAGCCGTCGCGGTCGACCTCGCCAATGTCGCCGGTGTGGAGCCAGCCGTCGACGATCGTCTCGTTCGTCGCCTCCGGGTTCTTGTGGTAGCCCTGGAAGACGTTCGGGCCCTTGACGAGGATCTCGCCGTCGCCGGCGATTTTCACCTCGCAGCCGGGGAACGGTTTGCCGATCGTCCCCACCTTGAAGTCGTCCGGCGTCGAGATCGTCGCCGCGGTCGAGGTCTCGGTCATCCCCCAGCCCTCGAGCACCAGCACGCCGGCGGCGTCGAAGAAGCGGAGGATCTCCGGGTTGATCGGCGCCGCCCCGGAGACGGCGAGGCGGATGCGGCCGCCGAAGAGGCCGCGGATTTTCGAGAGGACTTTCTTGTCAGCGAAGTCGTACTGGCGCTGCAGCAGGAAGCCCGGCTTGCGGCCGGCGCGTTCGGCCGCCCGCATCTTCTCGCCGACCTTGATCGCCCAGTTGAAGATCGCCTTTTTGGCCCCGCCCTCTTTCTCGATCGCGCTGGTCGCGGCGGTGTAGATCTTCTCGAAGATCCGCGGCACCGAGGGGAAGTAGGTCGGTTTCAGTTCGGCCAGGTTCGGCAGGATCTTCAGCGGGTCCCGCTCCCAGTAGGCGAGGGTGGTGCCGAGGTCGAAAGTGCCGAACTGGATCAGCAGGGCGAAGGAATGGGCGAGGGGCAGGTAGAGGTAGGCGAGGTCCTCGTCTTCGATGACGCTGACGTCGTTGACCATGTCGAGCATCGAGCGGTAGTTGCCGTGGCTGATGACGCAGCCCTTCGGCGGCCCGGTCGTGCCGGAGGTGTAGATGAAGGTGCAGATGTCCTGCGGGGTGACGGCGCTGTAGAGAGCCTCCCAGCTCGCGGCGTCGCCACCGCCGCCTTTGGCCGCCAGGTCCTCCATCGAGATCGCGTCCTCGGCGCTGCCGGTCATCATCACGATCTGCTCCAGTTTCGGCAGCTGGTCGCGGACCGCGCGCACCTTCTCCAGCTGTTCGGCGTCCTCGACGACGACGACCTTGGAGTCGGAGTTCTCGAGGACGTAGCGGCACTCCTCGGGCGAGTTCGTCTGGTAGATCGGAACGACGGTGGCGCCGATCGAGAGCGCCGCGTAGTCGAAGTAGGTCCACTCGGGGCGGGTGTTGCCGAGGATCGAGACCCGGTCGCCTTTCTCGACTCCGAGGGTGACGAGGCCGAAGGCGAGCGGCCGGACGATCTCGCGGACCTCCTCGAAGCTCTTGCCGATCCACTGCTCGCCCTCCTTGTAGCGGACGGCGACCTTGGACCCGTAGAGCTCCGCTGCCTTCGGCAGCAGGTCGGCGATCGTCTGCGAGTGCGTACCTCTCCCCGGCATCTGCCGGGGGAGTCTAATTCAGCGCCGGCTCTGGGGGGAGCCGTGCGTCGATTTGGAGGCGGTGAGGCTTCTCAGCGAGCTTTCGAACAGCGTCCTGTCGATCCGGCCGTGGTAGATCGGCACCCCCAGCTGCACGCATTTGCCGATTACCTCCCCTCGCTCCATCTGCATCTGGTCGGCGAGCTCGGCGGGCGTCAGGTGGTGCGCCATGGATGACCTCCAGGTCGGTGAAATTAGGTAGCTCCATGTCTAGCGCCGCGGCCGGACGCCGTCAACTGGGAAAATGTCTCCCTTGGCCTCCGAAGCGCCCTCCGAAGTCGCCGTCAAGCCCCTGCCCCGGCGGGGCAGGATCTGGGTGATCCTGCTGCTCGGGCTGGGACTGGTCGCGCTCGGCTACACGATCGTCGAGATGTCGACCCAGGAGCCCGGCGATCCGGTCGTCCACGTCGCCGGGATCGAAGACGCCCAGCGGCTCTTCGGCGGCATCCCCCAGGAAGGCGACCGTCTCGGCTCCGACGACGCCCCGGTGACGATTCAGGTCTTCAACGACATCCAGTGCGACGACTGCCGCGACGACTTCCTCGAGACGATCCCGCAGCTGACCGAACGCTACGCGCGGCCGGGCGACGTGAAGCTGCTCTGGCGCCACTACTCGAACAGCGTCAACCCCGAGCAGCTCGGCTTCTACGGCGCCGAGGCGGCCGCCGAACAGAACTACGGCTGGCAGTACATCTACCTCTTCTTCCGCAACCAGGACGAAGCCGAACGGGTCGGGATCGACGACGACTACCTGGCCTCGATCGGCGGCGGGGCCGAGGAACTCGACATCGAGGAATGGAACGCCGACCTGGAAGAGAACGGCCAGAAGGGCGGCCCGATCGAGCAGCGGCTGGAAAGCTACGAGAAGCTCGGCCGCGACCTCGAAATCCGCACCGGCCAGGGGATGGTGATCACCGGCCCGAACGGCACCGTGACCCTGCAGGAAGGCCCGTCGCTCGGCGAAGTCGAAAAGGCGATCGCCGAAGTCGACTAGGTGTAGATGCCAGTCACGTTGTTCCCGGTGAGCTCCCGTAGCCGCTGAATTGGCGGCCGGTGGCCGAGGGCGCCGTGTCGTCGCCGGTAGTTGTAGCGCTCCAACCAGCCGGAGAGGGCCGCGGCCCTCTCCGGTGAGCTGCCGTAGACGGCGGCGTAGGCCCACTCCCGGAGCATCGTGCGAATGAAGCGCTCGGCCTTGCCGTTGGTCTGAGGCCGGTAGGGCCGGGTGCGGATGTGCTTGATCCCCAGCGCCCGGCAGGCGACGGCGTGGGCGGCGGAGCGGTAGGCGGAGCCGTTGTCGGTCATCAGTCCCTCCACCGTGATGCCGTGAGATCGGTAGAAGGCGAGGGCTCGCCTCAGGAAGCCGACCGCGGTGGTTGCCTTCTCGTCGGGCAGGACCTCGACGTAGGCGAGGCGGGTGGCGTCGTCGACGCAGACGTGGACCCGCTCCCAGCCCGTGCGCAGGGCCCCGCCCCTGCGCCGCTTGATCTCCGTGTTGCGCTTGCCGGTGACGCGGTGACCCGCTCCCTTGGCGCTGATCCGGCCGAGCTTCTTGACGTCAATGTGGATCAGCTCGCCGGGCCGGGAGCGCTCATAGCGGCGGACCGGCTCCGCCGGCTCCAGGCGGGAGAGCTTGCCGAGGCCGATCCGCTTGAGCACGGCGGAGACGGTCGAGGTCGGCATCTCCAGCGTCTCGGCGATCTCGGGTCCTGTCAACCGCACCCGCCGCAGGGCGGCGATCGCCTCGACCCTCTCCGGCGCGGTGGCGTTGTGGACGTCCTTCGGGGCGGAGCTGCGGTCGAGCAGCCCGGCCTCGCCCTCGTCCCGGTAGCGGCGCACCCACTTGCCGGCGGTTCTCGCGCTCACTCCGGCGGCCTCGGCCGCCTCCGTGAGCGCGATCCCCTCCTCGAGGACGCGCCTGACCATGGTCGCCCTGCCCTTCGGGCCGAGGGGCGCGTTAGCGTGGAGCTTCATCCGGTTCCTCTTTGTTGCTGGGGCTTCGACACCGCCAGCCTCCAAGGAGGTCCGGATGAACAACGTGCTTAGGAACTACAACTAGGCGACGCGGCGCAGGCGCGCTCGCGGCGCGATCACGTCCCGCCACTCGGAGTCGACGATGTGGGCGGGGGCGGAGCTGGCGAGGAAGTCGCCCAGCACCGCGGCGAGGCCCTCGGGGTCTTCGAGGTTGGGGAAGTGTGCAGCATTGGGCAGCGTCTCGAAGCGGCAGTTTGGGATCGAGCGCTCGGCTTCGAGGCCGTGCTCGAGCGGGATCGTGCGGTCGCGCTCGCCCCAGACGATCAGCGTCGGCATCTCCTTCAGCAGGTAGAGGCGGTCGGTGGCGCTGACCTTCTGGCCCTGGACGTCGATCACCGAGCGCAGCGTCTGCAGGAAGGCGCGGCGGGAGCCGGGCTCCTGCAGCGGCCCGAGGGCGCGGGCGACGGCCTGCAGGTAGACGCCGGTGGAGTTGCCGCGCTCGCGCAGCCTGGCGCCGCCGGCCGCCAGGGCGCCGACGAGGCGCGGCCGCGTCGCCAGCCGCAGCAGCGCCGCCGAGCCGGGCAGGGCGGCACCGCGAAGGAGCGGGCTGACCTCGTGGCCGAGGCCGCCGCTGGAGATGAGGACAAGGCGCTCGGTGCGCTGGGGGAACTGGTAGAAGAACTGCATCGCGACGCCGCCGCCGAGCGAGTGGCCGACGATCGTCGCCCGCTCGACCCCGATCGTCGTCAGCAGGTCGCGGATGCTCGCCGCGTGCGCCCCCAGCGAGTAGTCGCCCCGGGGCGTCGCCGCGTCCCCGTGCCCGATCAGGTCCGGCGCGATCACCCGGTAGGACCCCGCCAGCCGCTGCGCCACCGTCTCCCAGTGCCGGGAGGAGTTGATCATCCCGTGGATCAGGACGACGGTCGGGCCGCTGCCGATCGTCCGGTAGACGGCCCGGTGCCCGTGCAGGTTCGCCTCGTGGACCTCGAAGGCCGGGGAGGGTGGCATTGGGAAGACACTAGCGGGGGCGCGGACGCTAAAGGCCGGTACCGCTCGTTTCCGATGCCTTTGTCATGGACCTGGTCCGGAATCGGTCGCCCTTCCCTGCGCTCCTGCTGCTTCTTGCCGCTTTGACGTGGTCCGGGGTCGACGGCGTCGCCTCGGCCGCCGGGAACGGCAAGCTGCGGGCGCACGTCGCCTTCCAGCGCAGCCTCGGCAAGGCCGAGAAGCGGACGAGCGGCCGCCGGCCGATCTACTGGGGCGCCTTCGTCGGCGACCAGATCAGCGGCCACCAGGCGCCCTGGGACATGGGCGGCCCGCGGCAGCTGGAGGCGTTGCTGGGCAAGCGGATGTCGCTGCTCCACTTCATGGCGCCCTTCGCCCACTGCTCCTCGGAGGGCTGCGGCTACTACCGCTTCCCCGACGAGGAGATGCAGACGATCCGCAGCCATGGCGCGGTCCCCTTCTTCAGCTGGAGCTCGCAGGCGATCCCCTCGACGGAGGTCCAGCCCGACTACCAGCTGAGCGACGTGATCTCTGGCCGCTACGACGGCTTCATCCGCGACTGGGCGCGGGACGCGAAGCGCTGGGGCCATCGCTTCTTCCTCCGCTTCGACTGGGAGATGAACGGCGACTGGTTCCCCTGGGCCGAGGACGCCAACGGCAACCGGCCCGGCGAGTTCGTCCGCGCCTGGCGCCACGTCCACGACATCTTCGGCGCGGTCGGCGCCACCAACCCGATCTGGGTCTGGTGCCCGAACGTCGACTTCGAAGACAAGTTCCGGGACCTGCGCTCGCTCTACCCGGGCAACGGCTATGTCGAGTGGACCTGTCTGGACGGCTACAACTCCGGCACCAATCCGGCCAAACACGACCGCTGGCGCAGCTTCGACCAGCTCTACCGCCACAGCTACGAAGAGATCGTCACGCAGATCGCCCCGGCCAAGCCGATGATCCTCGGCGAGATCGCCTCCTCCGAGCAGGGCGGGTCGAAGGCGCAGTGGATCGGCGAGATGCTGCGCGACCTCCCCGCCGAGTACCCGAAGGTCCGCGGCCTCGTCTGGTTCGACAAATACGAAAACGGGATGGACTGGCCGCTCGAGACCTCGCGGAGCGCGATCGAAGCCTTCGCGGCGGGGATCAGGGGCAGCGTCTACGCCGCCGGCGGCTAAGCGACGGTGGACTTAGCCGCCGGCCTCGCCCCAGACGGTGGCGACCAGCGACCGCGAGCCGCCGCGATCGCGGTGCTCGCAGAGGTAGATGCCCTGCCAGGTGCCCAGCGCCAGACGGCCCTCGCTGATCGGCAGCGTCAGCGAGGGACCCAGCAGGGCGGCCTTGATGTGAGCGGGCATGTCGTCGGACCCCTCGAGCGTGTGGGTCCAGTAGGGAGCGCCCTCCGGCACCGCCTGGTCGAACCAGCTCTCGAAGTCGCGCCGCACGTCCCCCGAGGCGTCCTCGTTCAGCGCCAGCAAGGCGGAGGTGTGCTGGATCAGCAGGTGCAGCAGGCCGACCGAGACCTCTCCCAGCTCGGGCAGCGCCTCCGTCACCTCAGCGGTGACGAGGTGGAACCCCCGCGGCCGCGCCTCCAGCTGGATCCGCCGCTGCAGCCACACGGCAGCTACCTACTGCCGTTGCGCAGCGCCCGCCAGACGACCCCGGGCCTGGTCCCGACCTTGGGACCGAGCACCATCGCGAAGAGCGTCAGCGCCAGCCAGGGCCGCAGGTGAGGGCTGATCCTGCGGATCCGCCCCTCGCCGTCGAGCTCGAAGACCATCGCATCCGTCATCCGCACCCCGAGCAGGCGCGCTTCGCCGTAGAGGACGCGGTGGCTGCCCTCCCCGATCTCCTCTCTCCATTGCAGACCGCGCAGAGCGCCGTAAACAGCACTGAGCAGGAACTCGACGTCCTTCTGCCCCTTGAATACCATCCGCCCCGAGATCGGCGAGACCACCTCGACCTCCGGCGCCGTCGCCTCCATCAGCCGAGGGGATGTCACCGGCCTCCGAGGCAGACCGGTAATGCGAGATCGAATCCATTATCGGGGCGCCCGGATTTGAACCGGGGACCTCACCGACCCGAACGGTGCGCGCTACCAGGCTGCGCCACGCCCCGAGAGGGGTGATTATCCCAGAGCGGCGGGCTGGGCGCGGGGAGGGGGAACAGCGCTACTTTGGACGGGGAAGCGGTTCCTTTCGATTTAGATGGCACGCAAGCTGATCCCGATGATTGCTCTGATGCTGCTGGCGGCGATGCCGGCGGCCGCCCAGGGCTACCTGCCGGAGGGCTTCGTGGGGATCTCGCCGCAGAGCGGCGGCACCGCGAAGGACTACGAGCTGATGCGGGAAGCGGGCATCCAGAGCGTGCGCCAGCCGCTCAACTGGAGCCAGGTCGAGCCCGACGTCCCGGCCTTCAGCGAACGGCACTGGGACGCCTTCGACCACGAGGTGCGGTTGGCGGCGCGGTCCGACCAGGAGATCTTCCCGGTCGTCGTCGGCTCGCCCGAATGGGTCGCCCGGCGGGGGATCGACCTGCCCGTCTCCACCTTCTGGCAGCGCCGCGCCTGGACCTCGTTCGTGCGGGCGGCGGTCCGCCGCTACGGGCCGGAAGGGGCGTTCTGGAAAGAAGAAGACGACCTGCCCTACGTGCCGATCCGCCGCTGGGAGATCTGGAACGAGGAGAACATCGTCACCTTCGACGCCAATCCGGAACCGAAGCGCTTCGCCGAGCTGATGCGGATCGCCGGCCGGGTCATCCACCGCGAAGCCCCGGGCAGCAAGGTGATCGTCGGCGGCCTCTTCGGGCGGCCGCTGCAGATCCCGCCCAACATCGCCTCCGGCGACTTCCTCTCGCGCCTCTACCGGGCCCGGCACGTGAAGCCGTATTTCGACGGCGTCGCCCTGCACCCCTACGTCGCCGACGCCAAGGCGATGGGCAAGCAGCTGGCGAACCTGCGGCGGATCATGCGCCGCCACCACGATGGCGCCACGCCGCTTTACGTGACCGAGCTCGGCTGGGGGTCGGAGTCCGGCCCGACCCGCTGGCAGCGCGGCCTCTGGGGACAGGCGACCCAGCTCTCCAAGGCCTTTGCGATGCTCTCGGCCAACCGCCTGCGCTGGAAGGTGCGCGGCGTCTGGTGGTTCACCTGGTCCGACGAAGGCGGCAGCTGCGTCTTCTGCCACTCGGCCGGCCTGCTGACGGCGAAGCGGGAAGCGAAGCCCGCCTGGTACCGGTTCAACGAATGGACCGGGGGCGACCCGACGATCGTGCCGCGGATCGGCAGCCGCGACGGCGGACGCGAAGAGGAAGCTGAAGGGGCGGAATCGCTAGGCTCCGCTCGGACTTCAAAACGAGCAAAGGAGCAGTTTCGATGGCTTTCTCCGTACCCGACCTGCCCTACGCCTACGACGCGCTGGAGCCTCACATCGACGAGGAAACGATGCGCATCCACCACGACAAGCACCACCAGGCGTACGTCGACAAAGCCAACGCCGCCCTCGAGGGCACCGAGTGGGCCGACCGCGACGTCGCGGAGGTCCTCCGCAACCTCTCGGCGCTGCCGGCCGACAAGCAGGGCCGCGGTCCGCAACAACGCCGGCGGCCACTACAACCACACGCTTTTCTGGCAGATGATGGGCCCGGACGGCGGCGGCGAGCCGAGCGGCGATCTGGGCTCGGCGATCGACGAGACCTTCGGCTCCTTCGACTCCTTCAAGGAGGAGTTCAAAAACGCCGGCATCGCCCGCTTCGGCTCCGGCTGGGCCTGGCTGGTCAAGAGACTCCAGCGGCCTCGCCGTGATCTCGACCCCGAACCAGGACTCGCCGATCTCCGACGGCACCACGCCGCTGCTCGGCGTCGACGTCTGGGAGCACGCCTACTACCTGAAGTACCAGAACAAGCGCCCGGAATACCTCGACGCCTTCTGGAACGTCGTCAACTGGGACTACGTCGCGGAGAGGTTCGCCTCGTAGCTCTGCTGCTCTGAGGCGGGGGGTATCTCGCTCATCGCGTGCTCGGCCAGGGCGGTGATCGTCAGGCTCGGGTTGACGCCGACGTTGGCCGGCACTGCCGAGCCGTCGCAGACGAGCAGGTTCTCGTAGCCGAAGACCCGCTGGCGGGCGTCGACGACGCCGTCCTCGGGCCCGTGCCCGATCACCGCGCCGCCGAGGATGTGGGCGGTGGTCGGGATGTTCATCATCGCCTCCATCACGGAGCTCTGGGCGACGCCGCCGGTGCGCTCGGCGAGCCATTCGGCGGCGTCGTTGGCGACCGGGATGAAGGTCGGGTTCGGCCGCTCCGGGTCCTGCTCGGTCTGCAGCCGGACGTCGCGGCTGAACGTTTCAGCTTCGGCCGCAGGGCGATCGCGTTGTCGAGCGTCTGCATCACCAGGAGGATGATCGTCCGCCGCGACCAGTCTGTCGGGGAGCAGCACCTTGGCGAAGCGGACCGGGTGGCGGAGGATCTGGCCGAGCAGCTTCAGCGGCCTGGTCACGCGGGTGCCGTCGCCGACCAGCAGCGTGTAGAGGCAGGCTCATCGAGTCGCCGGCCTTGCCGTAGGTGACGGTCTCGATGTGGGTGTCGGGGTCGGGGTAGATGCTGGAGGTGATCGCGACCCGCGTGGTCAGGTCGTCGGGGTAGTCCTCGGGGACGGTGACCGCGAGGATCAACTCGCTGTTGGTCCGCACCAGCTCGCCGAGGCGCGCCGAAATCCGCGGCAGGGCGCCGCCGAGCCGGCAGCGCTGCAGCAGCTTGTTGGTGCCGAGGGCGCCGGCGGCGACGACGACGCCGCGGGCGCGTCAGGGTGCGCCTGCCGCGGCCGGGGCAGGATCCCGGAGCGCTCGCTGGAGACCGCGTAGCCGTCGCTGCCGTCGGCGGCGCCGAGCGGGCGGATCTCGGTCACCGTGCGGTCGGGGATCACCTCGACGCCGCGCTGCTCGGCCAGCCAGAGGTAGTTCTTGACCAGCGTGTTCTTGGCGCCGTGGCGGGCAGCCGACCATGCAGCGGCCGCAGCGCATGCAGCCGGTGCGGTCGGGGCCCTCGCCGCCGAAGAAGGGGTCGGGAACGGTCTTCGCCGGGGTGGTCGAAGAAGACCCCGACCGGGGTCTTCGGTAGGTGTCGCCGACCCCGATCTCCTCGCCGTACTCGCGCAGCAGCTGGTCGGCGGGGTCGTCGCCTCGTACTCGGTGACGCCGAGCATCCGCTGCGCTTCGTCGTAGTGGGGCGCCAGCGTCCGACTGCCAGTCCTCGAGGTCGGCCCACTGCGGGTCCTTGAAGAACTGCTCGGGGCGGCACGTAGAGGGTGTTGGCGTAGCCGAGGCTGCCGCCGCCGACCGCCGCAGCCGCTGACGACCGAGACGTCCTTGAAGGGGGTGAGGCGGAAGATCCCGCGCAGGCCGAGCCGCGGCGCCCAGAAGTAGCGGCGCGATGTCCCAGGTCGACTTCGGGAAGTCCTCGTCGCGGAAGCGGCTGCCGCACTCGAGCACGGCGACCGAGTAGCCCTTTTCGGCCAGCCGCAGGGCAGAGACCGAGCCCCCGAACCCGGAGCCGACAACGATCCAGTCGAAGTCGTACCGGCTCATCAGCCAGTCCCAGCGCTGGCCGACGCGGCCGCGGCTGGCTCTAGGCCTCGCCGGGCTCGAGCGGGCGGAAGTCGGAGGTGCGGGCGCCGCAGACCGGGCAGAACCAGTCCTTGGGGATGTCCTCGAAGGCGGTGCCCGGTGGGATGCCGCCATCGGGATCGCCGATCGCGGGGTCGTAGATGAACCCGCAGCTCTCGCAGATCCAGAGGGTGGCGTCTTTGGTCTCGGTCGTGCTCATGCCTTGAATGTTGGCAGACGGGCCGCGGCTAGTTGCCGAAGCTGACCGCGACCGGCTCGCGCTCGGAGGCGTCCTCGATCTCGAAGTACTCGCGGGCGGTGAAGCCGCCCTGGTTGGCGATGATCGAGCCCGGGAACTGCTGGATGTCCGTGTTGTAGGACTGGACGTTGGAGTTGTAGATCCGGCGCGAGGCCTGGATCTCGTCCTCGAGCTCGGAGAGGTTGCGGCTCAGCTGCTGGAAGTTCTCGGTCGCCCGCAGGGTCGGGTAGTTCTCGGCGACGGCTTTGCACGTCGGCCAGGGCCTGGGTCAGCTGCTGCTCGGCTTTCGCGGTCTCCTCGACGCCCTGGGCCTGACATCGCCGCGGCCCGCGCCTGGGTCGTTTTCTCGAAGGTCTCGCTCTCGTGCTCGGCGTAGCCCTTGACCGTCTCGACGAGGTTGGGGACGAGGTCGTGGCGCCGTTTCAGCTGCACGTCGATCCCGCTCCAGGACTCGTCGACCCGGTTGCGCGAGGCGATGATCGAGTTGCGCTTCGCGATGTAGTAGAGGACCGCGATGACGAGGATCGCGACGACGACGATGATGGCGATGGTCATTGACGCTCCTGTGGTCGAACCGGGCTTGGCGCCATCCTAACGCTGCGGCGTTCGTCCTTGAGGACGTCGATACCGGTCCAAGGACGAACGCCGGCGAATAGGATCAGTGCGATGGGCGGCAAGGCAGGAAGCGGAGGAATGGGCGGAGATCGTGCGCCGCTACGGCGAGCGCAACGGGCTCACCTACGAGACGGTCGGCGGGATCAACCCGAAAGACGGGCCGGTCGCGCTCTGCGTCGGCGGCGTCAACCGGCTGACCGGGCAGCTCGACGAAGGCTTCTGGGGCGCCTGCTGCGACGCCGACGAAAAGGAAGTCGGCGGCTTCTTCAGCAAGGCGGTGGTGCCGACCGCGATCCTCGCCAAGGCCCACATGCCCGACCTGGCTCAGGTGATCCCGGCCTTCAACGTCGAGTCGATCGAGGGGCACGAGGTCGTGACCCAGCGCTTCCCGCGCAAGGTCGAGTTCGAGTCGATCGACTTCAACAAGCGCTTCCTGGCGACGGTGCCGAGCGAGTACGACCCGGTCACGCTGCGGGAGCTCTTCAGCCCCGGCTTCCTCGGCTGGGTGACGACGATGACCGGGCGAGATCGACTTCGGCGTCAACGACCGCCAGCTCTGGTTCCTCTGGCACCTGCGCGAGCGCAGCGAGGCGGAGCTGAATGCGGCGCTGAAGAACGCCGGCCGAGCTGTTCCGGCGGCTGCAGGGCGAGATGGACGAGAGCGGCATCCACACCTACCCGCCCGGCCCGTGGCACGCGGGCCTGGAGCCGTTCCCGGCCGAAGCTCAGGCGGGGTAGTCGGGGTCGCCGGGGAGGACGACCCGCGGTTCGGCGGCGTCCTCGGCGACCACGACGGGGAGGATCGGCTCGAGCGTCCGCTCGCGGTAGGCGGCGATCGCCTCGTCGGAGGTGCGGAACTCGGCCAGCCAGCGCAGCTGCGTCTGGGTCGGGAAGGAGAGGACGACCTCGCCGGCGCCGTGGGCCTCGAGGGCGGCGGCGGGCTGGAACCAGCGCGCCTCGGTCGTCTCGACCCCGTCCGGCTGCGGCGGCGTGTGGGCGGGGGCAAGGGCGAGGAAGAACCAGGCGTCGAAGCGGGTCGCGATCACCTCGGGCGTGATCCAGCGGGTGAAGGGGACGAGCTCCTCGCCGGCGTCGAGCTCGATCCCGGCCTCCTCGGCCAGCTCCCGCAGCGCGCAGGCGCGCAGGCCGGCCTCCTCGGCGCCGTCGGCTTGGTCGAGCGAGCCGCCGGGGAAGACCCAGACGCCGGGCATGAACTTCGCCTCCTCGCTGCGCTGCAGCATCAGCACCTCGAGCGCCCGCTGCGAGTGCTTGCCGCCGCGCCGCAGGAGCACGACGGACGCCGCGGGCCGCGGCGTCGACGGCGGCCCGAAGTTGGGCATCTCGGCCGGTCCCCGTCGCCGCTCCTCCATCGGAGCAGAGTATCCGCGATGGGGGTGTCTGACTTTTACCGTCACATATGACGGGGGAAGTCAGACACCCCCTGGTCAGCTGAGGACGCGGCGGCGCTCGCGGCGGACCCAGGCGCGGTGGGCGAGCCAGGCGAGGAGCGCGATCAGCGCGATCGGGCCGAGGACGGCGAGGGCGACGACGGTGACCGCGGCGGCGACGGCGAGGATCTGGCCGGCGTCGTCGATCGCGTCGCCGAGCCCCCAGCTGCCTTCGTCAGGGGTCTGGGCGGAGTCGCCGGTCTCGATGCGGACGAGGACGCGGGAGAAGTCGGCGCGGCGCTCGAGGTGCTGCAGCTGGGTGCGGAGGCGGGCGCGATGGCGTCGCTCCTGCGCCAGCTCCGCTTCCACCGCTTCGCGCTCGGATTCGGTTTCGGCGCCGGCGAGCTGGTCGAGGAGGCTGTAGATCCGCGCCTTCGAGTCGGCCAGAAGCTCGCCGGTGGTGACGGTCGGGGCGGTGATGTCGTTGGTCGCCTCGTGGCGCGAGCGCACCTCGTCGATGCCCGAGAGGGCGGCGAGCGCGTCGCCGAGCTTGCCGCTCGGGATCAGCAGCTCGAAGCGGGCGGCGGCGACGCCGGGTTCGCCCTCGCGGGTGGAGGAGCGCAGGACGATGCCGTCGTGGGCATGGACGGCTTCGAAGACCTTGGACGCGTCGTCGCCGACGTCTGCCGGATCGGCGCCGAGGACGAGCTCGGCGTTTCGTTCGACGGCGCGGTTGTGGACGCCGGGCTTCAAATCGGCGGAGAGTCTTTCGATCTGCGCCGGCGACTGGGCCGGCATGTCGGAGGAACTCGCTTCGCCGGCGGCCTTACCAGCGGCGCTGGCGGATTCGGAGGATTCGAGCTCAACCGGCGGGCTTGCGAACTCCGTCGATCTCTCGGGCTGCGCCTTCGCGCCCGACTGGTCGCCGTGGAGCGTGCCGAGGGTATGCCCGGGCCGAAGCTGCGCATGGTCCTTGCCTTCGTTCGAGACCACCACCGCCGTCACGACCGCGACCGCGATCACCGCCACCCCGCCCGCCGGGATCAGCAGCCGCCGCCAGTGCGTCGGTCTTTGTTCCGCAGAGCGGCAAAAAGGTCCGGCGGACCTTTCATCGGCAGACGCGAGCGCCGCGGGAAGCCTGCGGCGGCGCGCTCGTCGAGCTCGGCCGCGAACTCGGGGCGCGGCGTCGGCCGCAGCGCCCGCAGATCGGCGGCGAGCTGCTCGTCCCTAGGCGTTTCCATCGCAGGCCTCCCTCAGCTTGGTCATCGCTCGGTGCAGCTTGGTGCCGGCGTTCGACTCGCTGATGCCGAGGACGCGGGCGATCTCACGGTTTTCGAGGCCGGCGAAGAACTTGAGCGCGATCAGCTCGCGCTCGCGAGGTTCCAGGCGCTCCAGCGCTGCCGAGACGGCGAGCCGGCGCTCGCTGCGCTCGGCGCTCTCTTCGGCACCGGCGCTCTGCAGGTCGGCGGGCTCGGCGCTCAGCTCCGCCTGGCGGCCGCGGCGGCGCAGCTCGTCGAGGGCGGCGTTGCGGGCGATCCCGAACAGCCAGGCCCGCGGCTCGCCCGGCTCCGGATCGAAGCGGTTGCGCTTGCGGTAGGCGCGCTCGAAGGCGGCGGCGGTGACTTCCTCGGCCGCCGGCGCGTCGCGCAGCAGGCTGGCGACATAGGCGTAGACGTCGTCGCGGCTGCAGCGGTAGAGGCGCTCGAAGGCGAGGTCGGCTGCCCGCGGCGCGTCTTTGGCTTCGGCGACAAGCGTTTGCTCCATGCCCGTACTACGGCCGGAATCCGGTTTCATCACGGCGAGTATCGAGCGGTTGGTGAGTTGTGGGGGCTATAGGCCCCCTTTTTCACCAAGCGTCAGGCTGCTTGGGGCAGTTCTTGGGCCGGAGCGCGAGGCGACCGCCGCGCGGATCGACTCGGCTGTGATCGCGACCAGCTCGCGCAGCGCGCTCTCGCTGATCGAGAGCGGGGGCATGAGGACGATCGTGTTGCCGAGCGGGCGGATGATGGCTCCTCGCTTGCGTGCCTCGACCGTCACCCGGTGGCCCATCCGCAGGGCGGCGTCGTGCGGCGCCGAGGTCGACGCCGACCATGAAGCCCTTCTGGCGCACCTCGGCCACCTCGGGCATCGCCGCCACCTCGGCCAGCAGCCCTTCGAGGAGGGCGATCTTCGGCTGCAGCCGCTCCAGCGTCCGCTCCTGCTCGAAGACGTCGAGGTTGGCCAGCGCCGCCGCGCAGGCGAGCGGGTTGCCGGTGTAGGTGTGGCCGTGGAAGAAGGTCTTGAACTCCTCGTGGCTGCCGAGGAAGCCCGCGTAGATCTCCTCGCTCGCCAGCGTCGCCGCCAGCGGCAGGTAGCCGCCGGTGATGCCCTTGGCCAGGCACATCAGGTCCGGGGCGACGCCTTCCTGTTCTGAAGCGAACATGGTGCCGGTGCGGCCGAACCCGGTCGCGACCTCGTCGCAGACAGTAGGACCCCGAAGCGGTCGCAGAGCTCGCGCAGCGGCCCGCAGGTAGCCGGGCGGCTGGAGGAGGATCCCAGCCGCGCCCTGGACCAGCGGCTCGACGACACCGCCGCGACCTCCGCGCCGTGCGCCGCCAGAACCCGCTCGAGGTCGGCGGCGTCGCCCGGCTCCGCGACGTGGGTCTCGAACAGCAGCGGCCGGTAGGTCGCGTGGAAGAGGTCGATGCCTCCAATCGAGACCGAGCCGATCGTGTCTCCGTGGTAGGCCTCGCGCAGGCGGACGAACTTGGTCCGCCGCGCATGCTCGCCGCCCCGCTGCTGCTGGTACTGGAAGGCGATCTTCAGCGCGATCTCGGCCGCGGTCGAGCCCGAGTCGGAGTAGAAGACGCGGCTGAGCCCCTCCGGCGCGATCTCGACCAGGCGCGCGGCGAGCTCGGCGCGCCGGGGTGGGAGAGGCCGAGCATCGTCGAGTGGGCGACGCGGTCGAGCTGCTCGCGCACCGCCGCGTCGATCGACCGGGTGGCGGTGGCCGTGGACGTTGCACCAGAGCGAGGCGTCCCGTCGAGGTAGCGCCGGCCCTCGGTGTCGATAGAGGTAGGAGCCCTCGCCGCGCTCGATCATCAGCGGCTCTTCCTCGCTCCAGCCCTGCTGCTGGGTGAACGGATGCCAGAGGTAATCGCGGTCGAGCTGCGCGTAGTCCGGCATGGGCTGAACTTAGCCTCGCGAGCGGCGGCAGCCGGCGCCCAAAAGTGCCGAGTTAGCGCGTTGCTAGCGTCGCCCGGATGAGACGGATCAACATCGCCGCACCCCAGTTCGAGTACAACCAGGAGGACCCCGAGGGCTTCCGCAGCGGCATGGCCCGCCTCGGCAAGCTGCTCGGCGGGGTCGAGGAATCGGGGATCACGGTCTACGAGCTGCCTCCCGGCCAGGCGGTCTGCCCGTTCCACTACGAGTGCGGGGAGGAGGAGTGGCTGCTGGTGCTGGAGGGGGAGCCGACCCTGCGCCACGCCGAGGGCTCGGACCGGCTCGCCCCCTGGGACGTCGTCTTCTTCGAGAAGGGCCCGGCGGGCGTCCACGGCGTCCGCAACGAAACCGAGGAGACGGTCCGGGTGCTGATGTTCTCCACCGTCGTCACTCCCACCGCCACCGTCTACCCGGACAGCGACAAGGTCGGGATCTGGACCGGCGACCCGGAGGCCGACGTGATCGTCCGCCGCGAGAGCAAGGTCGACTACTTCGACGGCGAGTGACCGCCTCCGCGAGCCGCGGATATCCATCACACAAACAAATATTGCCCTTTTGAAAAGGTTGCGCGTGTGCAACTATTGTCGTGATGAACACGACGATCGAGGCGACTGACACCACCGCTCGGATAGCGGCCCTGCTCCGCCACCTCTTCCTCTATGACCGCGGCAACCAGCTGCGGGTGATCGAGGAGACCGGCCTCTCGATGACCCAGTGCAAGGCGCTGCTGGAGCTCGGCGGCCTCGGGCAGGCGACGAGGGGCCTGGCAGGTCAGCGACCTGGCCGAGCTCTTCGGCGTCTCGGTCCCCTCGATGAGCCGCGCGGTCGACGCGCTGGTCAAGAGCGAGCTGGCGACCCGGGTCGAGGACCCCGACGACCGCCGGGTGCGCCGGGTGCAGATCACCGCCAAGGGCAAGGAGCTCGTCGACACCCTCGTCGCCGTTCGCCTGACCGGGATCGAGGCCTTCGCCTCGACCCTCAGCGCGGCCCAGCGCCGCAAGCTCGACGCCGCCGTCGAGTCGCTGATGGACCGCGAGGACATCGCCCAGACCTATGAGCACCTGAAGGGAAGTGACCGCGCTTGACCCGTTACCGCCACCTGATCACCGACGAGAACCGCAAGTGGTGGACGCTCGGAGCGATGTGCTTCGCGCTGTTCATGATCATGCTCGACAACACGGTCGTGAACGTCGCCCTGCCCTCGATCCAGCAGGACCTGGGCGCCTCGATCTCCGGCCTCGAGTGGACGATCAACGGCTACACGCTCTCCTTCGCCGTGCTGCTGGCGACCGGCGGCCGGCTCGGCGACATCTTCGGCCGCCGCCGCATGTTCCTCGCCGGCGTCGTCATCTTCGCCCTCTCCTCGGCGACCGCCGGCTTCGCCGCCCGACGCAGACCGCGCTGGTCGCTCAGCCGCGTCGTCCAGGGCGTCGGCGCGGCGCTGATGATGCCGGCCACGCTCTCGATCATCACCGACGCCTTCCCCGCCCACGAGCGCGGCAAGGCGATGGGCACCTGGGCCGGCGTCTCGGCCCTGGCGCTGGCGATCGGCCCGGTGCTGGGCGGCTTCCTCACCGAGCACGTCAGCTGGCGGGCGATCTTCTACCTCAACATCCCGGTCGCGATCGGCGCCGTCATCGCGACCCTGTTCGCGGTGCGCGAGTCGCGCGACACCTCGGTCGGCCGCGAGGTCGACTACGCCGGCGTCGCCGTCCTCACCGCCGGCCTGACCGCGCTGGTCCTCGCCCTGGTCGAGGGCAACAGCTGGGGCTGGGGCTCGACCGAGATCGTCGCGCCTGCTGGCCGGCGCCGCGCTCGCGCTGCCGCCTTCGTCGCGTCGAGCAGCCGGGTCAAGGCGCCGATGGTCCAGTTCGACCTGCTCTCCGACCGCAACTTCCTCGGCGCCGTCGTCGTCGCCCTGATCATCACCTTCGCGATGCTGGGCGTCTTCTTCTTCCTCGCCCTCTACATGCAGGACATCCTCGGCTACTCGCCGCTGGAGGCGGGGGTGAGGTTCCTGCCCTCGACCCTGATGATCGTCGGCGTGGCGCCGGTCGCGGGCCGCCTCTCCGACCGCTTCGGGCCGCGCTGGCTGATCGCCGGCGGGCTCGCCATGGTCGCCGCCTCGCTCTTCAGCTTCAGCCGGCATCGCGGTCGACTCCACCTACCTCGACCTGCTGCCCGGGTTCATGCTGCTCGGCATCGGCATCGCGATGACGATGTCGCCGATGACCAGCGCCGCGATGAACGCGGTGCCGGTGCAGAAAGCCGGCATCGCCTCCGGCGTCCTCTCGATGTTCCGGATGGTCGGCGGCAGCCTCGGCGTCGCCGTCACCGGGGCGATCTTCCAGGGCCTGGTCAGCTCGCGGCTCGACACCCTGCTGGGCGGCAGCAGGGCGTCGACGCGCTCGCAGCGCGATGCGATCTCCGACCCGCTCGGCGGCGGCGCCGTGCCGCACGTGCCGGGCCTGGACCGGGCGCAGGTGAAGGAAGTCGCCTCGGCGGGCAGCGAAGCCTTCGTCTACGCGCTCAGCCACGCGATGACCGTCGCCCGGGCGTCGTCGCCCTGGCCGCGCGCGAGGCGATCGGCGGCGCCGGCCGATCCGCGCGAAGGCCGAAGGCCTCGACCAGTGCTCGATCCTGTTGCCGCCGTCGGAGGGCAAGGCCGCCCCGTCGGAGGGTGCGCCGGTCGATCTCGACGCGCTCGCCTTCGCGGCCGAGCTGAGCGGAGCGCGGGCGCGGCTGCTCGACGCGCTCGAGCGAGCTGGGGCGGTCTCGACCGCGCGGGCGGTGAAGCGAGCTCGACATCTCCGCGGGCCAGGTGGGTGAGATTGAGGTCGACGCGACGCTGCGCGGCGCCCGGCGGCGCCGGCCGCCGAGGTCTACACCGGCGTCCTCTACGACCGCCTGCGGCTGCCGGCGCTGCCGGCGAGGCGCGGCGGCGGGTGCTGATCGCCAGCGCCCTCTGGGGTGTGGTGCGGCCCGGGGACCGCATCCCCTACTACCGGCTTCGCGGCCGAAGGCGAAGCTGCCGCGGATCGGCGCCCCGGCCGCCTACTGGCGCCCGGCGCTGGCCGCGGCGCTGCCCGACAAGGCGGGTGAGCTGGTGGTCGACATGCGCTCCGGCGCCTACGCCTCCTTCTGGAAGCCGAAGCGGGCAAAGCTGCTGGCGGTGCGCGCCTTCAGCGAGAGCGGCGGCGAGCGCAAGCCCGTCTCCCACATGGCGAAGGCGGTGCGCGGCGAAGTCGCGCGGGCGCTGCTGGGGGCGAAGAAGGCGCCGGAGGATCCCGAGGCCGCGGCCGCGCTCGCCGAGGCCGCCGGCTTGACGTCGAGCTCGCCGCGGCTACCTCGACGTAATCGTCGCTAGATCCGCAGCGGCGGCCAGGTCTCGGGCTCGCCGAGGTCGAGCTGGGGGCAGGGTCTGGACCTCGACCCCGCCGAGGGCGGCGATCGTCTCGCGGTTGGCGCGCTCGATCGCGGTCGGGTCCGCCGGCCAGGGGTGAGGACGACCGCGGCGACCTCGAGCCCGGCGGCGCGGGCCGCCTCGATCGTCAGCAGGGTGTGGTTGATCGTGCCGAGGCCGGGGCGCGGCGGCGACCACCAGCGGGTAGCCGAGATCGGCGGCGAGGTCGCGGACGAGGTAGCCGGGGGAGAGGGGCACCAGCAGGCCGCCGACCCCCTCGCAGACGAGCGCGTCGGCTCCCGCGCCGCGCGCGCCGCGGCCGAGCGCAGCCGCCCGGGGTCGATCTCCTCGCCGGCCAGCGCCGCCGCCAGGTGCGGCGAGGCGGGCGGGCCGTAGCGGTAGGGCGCGATCTCCTCGTCGCTCTGCCCGGAGCCGGCGGCGCGGCGCAGCAGCTCGTGGTCGGGTCTCGCCGGCGCTTCGTCGAGGCCGGTGACCGCCGGCTTGAAGACGGCGACCCGCTTGCCTTCGGCGGCGAGGGTGCGGGCGATCACGGCGGCGACGACGGTCTTGCCGACCTCGGTGCCGGTGCCGGTGACGAAGACGCCGGCGGGCCAGCTCGGTCATCGCCTCAGGCGGCCGAGCGGCTGCGGCTGCGACGAGGCCGAGCTCCCGGGCCGCGCCGCCGATCAGCTGCGGCGGCGGCGACGAGCTCGCTCGCGGCGGTGGCTGGCCATCACCGTGAAGCGCAGCCGGCGAGGAGCCCTCGGGGACGGTCGGCGGCCGGATCCCCTGGGCGAAGACGCCGCGCTCGAGCGCCCGCTCGCAGAGCTCCATCGTCGGCTCGGCGTCGCCGACCTCGACCGGCACGATCTGGGTCTCCGAGGCGCCGGTGTCGAGCCCCTCGGCGGCGAGCGCGCGCGCGGAGCGGCGACGCGTTGCGCCTGCAGCCGCTCGACCCGCTCCGGCTCGGCTTCGAGGACGTCCAGCGCCGCCATCGCCGCCGCGACCGCCGAGCGGCGGCGGCGCGGTCGAGAAGATGAAGGGGCGGGCGCGTGTTGACGCAGGTAGTCGACCAGTCTCGCGCGCTCGGCGCAGACGTAGGCGCCGTAGGAGCCGAGCGCCTTGCCGAGGGTGCCGACGACGACGTCGACCTCGCCGCTGAGGCCGGCGGCGGCGACCGAGCCGCGCCCGCCGGGCCCGACCGCGCCGGTGGCGTGGGCCTCGTCGACCATCAGCCGGGCAGCCGTGGCGGCGGGCCAGCTCCAGCGAGCTCGCGGCAGCGGGGCGAGGTCGCCGTCCATCGAGAAGACGCCGTCGCTGACGATCAGCGAGCCGCGCTCGCCCGCTCGCGCGCAGGCCCCAGGCGAGGTGCTCGAGGTCGCCGTGGCGGTAGACGAAGGTCTCGGCCCGGGAGAGCCGGCAGCCGTCGACGATGCTGGCGTGGTTCAGCTCGTCGGAGAAGACGACCTCGCCGCGGCCGGCCAGGGCGGCGATCGACGCCGGTGTTGGCGAGGTAGCCGGAGCCGAACAGCAGCGCCGCCTCGTAGCCCTTGAAGTCGGCGAGGCGGTGCTCGAGGCGCCGGTGCGGCTCCATGTTGCCGGAGATCAGCCGCGAGGCGCCCGGCCCCGGCGCCCCAGCGCATCGCCGCCTCGGCCGCGGCCTCGCGCACCGCGGGTCGGTCGGCGAGGCCGAGGTAGTTGTTCGAGCAGAGCAGCAGCACCTGGCGGCCGTCGAGCAGCACGCGCGGGCCCTGGGGCCCTCGACCAGGCGCAGCCGCCGGTAGAGCCCGCGGTCGCGGAGCTCGCTGCCAGCCGCGTCGGCGACGTCGGTCACGCCGCCTCGTCGGGTAGGGCGGCGGCTTCTTCGCCTTCTTGACCACCCGCAGCTGGGTCGAGGGATCCCAGAAGTTGGCCTCGTCCTGGCGGTCGATCAGCTCGTCCATCGGCGTCGCCGGGCTCTCGCCCTCGAGCCAGCCGGAGCGGTTGTCGGGCCGCGGGTTGGCGCCGTTGTCGGGCTGGCGGGCGACGTTCAGGCCCAGCTCCTCGAACATCGCCCGGTCGTCGGCCGGCTCGGCGCCGAGGGTGGTGAGGAAGTTGCCCATCATCACCCCGTTGAGGCCGGCCTTGACCGCGAGCTGGCTGCAGCTCGCCGAGGTTCTCGACCCGGCCGCCGCAGAGGCGGAAGAGGGCGCCGGGGATGATCAGGCGGAAGATCGCGATCCACTTCACGACCTCCCACGGGTCCATCAGCGCGCGGTCGCCGAACTTGGTCCCCTCCTTCGGGATTAGCAGGTTGATCGGGACCGAGGTCGGGTTGATCTCGGACAGCTCGAAGGCCATCTCGACCCGCTGCTCCTGGCTCTCGCCGAGGTTGAGGATGCCGCCGACGCAGGTCTCCAGCCCCGCCTCCTTGACCGCCTGGATCGTCCGCAGCCGGCCCTCGTAGCGGACCGTGGTGGAGACCTCGGGGTAGTAGGAGCGGGCCGACTCGACGTTGTGGTGGACGCGCTGGACGCCGGCCTCCTTCAGCGCCTTCGCCCGCTCGGCCGACATGTGGCCGATCGAGGCGCAGCGCTTGAGGTTGGTCTGCTCGGAGACCAGCCTCGTCCCCTCGAGGATCTTCTGGAAGTCGCGCTTGGAGAGGCCCTGGCCCTGGGTGACCATGCAGAAGCGGTGGGCGCCGGCCGCCTCGGCCGCTTCGGCGTGCTCGAGGATCTGCTCCGGCTCCATCATCGCGTGCATCGGCGTGTCGGCCTCGGCGTAGCGCGACTGGGCGCAGAAGCCGCAGTCCTCGGCGCAGCCGCCGGACTTGGCGTTGACCAGCGAGCACATGTCGGTCGAGTCGCCGAAGTTCTCGACGCCGCACCTCCCAGGCGCGCTCGACGAGGGCGTCGATCTCCTGCGTGGTCGGTGAGCCGGCCGTAGGCGAGGGCTTCGTCGGAGGTGATCAGGGAGGGCATGCGGCTCGCACGGCCTAAGCTAGTCGCGGCCCGGACGCCTCAGCGGCGGGGCGTGTCGGCTTTCCCGTCATAGACGGGTGAAACTCGAGACACGCCTAGCATCGGGCGATGGAGCGGGGCGGTGGCGCAGGCGACGGCTGGTGGCTCTGGGCGTCCTGGTCGGGCTGGCCGTCGGCGCCTTCGCGCTCGGCGCCGCGCTCGGCGACGGCGGCGGGCGCGCCGCAGCCGAGCGTCGCCGAGCACGCTGTCGCCGCGCAGCTGGCGGGCGAGCGGATCGTCGCCGGGCTGTCCGGCACCGCGATCTCGCCGCGCCGCTGCGCGAGGCGATCGCCGCGGGCCGGGTCGCCGGCGTCGTCCTCTTCGCCGAGAACTTCCCCAGCCGCGCCGCCGGCCGGCGCCTGATCGCCCGGCTGCAGGCGATCCGCGCGGCCGCCGGAGCTGCGCGACCCGCTGCTGGTGATGGTCGACCAGGAGGGCGGCCTGGTGAAGCGGGTCGGCGGCGCGCCCGACCGCCTCGGCCGCGGGAGATGGGCGAGCGCGGCGCCGCCTTCAGCCGCCGCCAGGGCCGGCGCACCGCGGCGCAACCTGCGCGAGCGTCGGCGTCAACGTCGACCTGGCGCCGGTGCTCGACGTCGCCCGCCCCGGCGGCGACATCGCCGCGACCGAACGCGGCTTCGGCTCCACCGCCGCGCGCGGTCGCCGCGACCGCGGTCCCGTTCGCCGCAGGGCCTGCAGGCGGGCGGCGTCGCGGCGACCGCCAAGCACTTCCCCGGCTTCGGCGCGGCGCGCGAAAACACCGACTTCGCGGTGCAGCGGATCGGCCTCTCGAAGCGCGACGCTGCGGCGCGGTCGACGAGGCGCCCTACCGGCGCTTCGTCGCCGCCGGCGGCGAGCTGGTGATGCTCAGCACCGCGATCTACCCGGCCTTCTCCGACCGCCCCGCCGCCTTCGCCCGCGCGATCGCCGACCGGCGAGCTGCGCGACCGCCTCGGCTTCGAGGGCGTCTCGATCACCGACGCGCTGGAAACGGTCGCGGTCGAGCACTTCGGCGGCCCGCGAAGGCCGGCGCTGGCGGCGCCCGCGCCGGCGACCGACCTGCTGCTCTTCACCGACCTCGGCGCCGGCCGGCAGGCGTGGCGGGCGCTGGTCGGCGAGCTGCGCGCCGGCCGCCTCGACCGCGCGCGAGTTCGAGGCCTCCGCCGAGCGGGTGCTCGACCTGCGCCGCGGCTCGGCGCTCACGCTCAGTCGGACGCCGCTCGTCCCAGGAGGCGTCGCTCGCGCGACCGCGAGCGGGTCGAAGACGCGGACGCGTCGCGGCCCCCGTCCTTGGCCGCGTACATCGCCGTGTCGGCCTCGGAGACGACCGAGGCGACGCTGGCGCGCGGGTCGGTCGCCGAACAGCGCGACGCCGATGCTGGCGGTGAGCGGCTCGTCCCGCCGTCCGGCGGCGCGGTGCTCGCGGATCGCCGTCGCGATCGCCTCGGCCGCCAGCCCGCGCCTCGCTCTGGCTGCAGCGGGGCAGGATCGACCGCGAACTCGTCGCCGCCGAGCCGGGCCAGGATGTCGCTCTCGCGGGTGCGCCTGCGCAGCACGTCGGCGATCTCCTGCGATCAGCCGGTCGCCGGCCGGGTGGCCGAGGGTGTCGTTGACCTGCTTGAAGTGGTCGAGGTCGAGCATCAGCAGCGCCCCGGTGGTGCCGTCGCGGCGGCTCCGCGCCATCGCCGCCCGCAGGTCCTCGTCGAAGCGGCGCCGGTTCTTGAGGCCGGTCAGCGGGTCCTGGCTCGCCTGCCGCTCCAGCTCCTGCATCCGTTCGTTGCGGCTCCAGACGAGGATCAGCGCGCCGAGCAGCGCGGCCAGGGCGAGGCCGACGCACGGCGAGCAGCAGCGGCAGGCTGATGCCCGGCCGGCTCGGGGTCGCGGACGACCAGCAGCCAGGTGCGGTCGGCGATCCGCAGCGGGGCGCGGCGCCGTCGTCGAGCCGGCCTCTCGGGGCCGAAGACGGCGTCGCCGTCGATCGCGCAGCTGCACTTCGACGTCGGTCGGGACGGTCGGAGGTCGCCGCCGGCGAGGTCGGCGACGCGGAAGGCGCCGGCGGCGAAGCCGACCAGGGCCCGGCGCCGCTGCGCCGACGGTCGCGGTCGGCGCGCCGTCGCGGTAGACGGCCTGGAAGACGTTGATGCCGATCGCCGCCGATCAGCAGCGGGATCACCGCGCGTCGACGACCGGCTTGCCGCTGTCGCGGGCGCGGCGCAGGAAGGGCCCGCGGCCGGGCGTCGTGCGCCGAGGTCATAGCCGATCGGCGTCGGCGCTGCCGGGCGCGCTGGCGGCGACGTAGACGATCGGGAAGTAGACGCCGCTGCCGCGCGCGGCGCGGTAGCTGCGCCCGCGGCCCTCGTTCGAGGATCGGGACGCCGTGGCTGCGTTCGAAGCGCGCCCGCTCGGAGCCGGGCACCCGCGGCGATGAAGGCGGTCGCCGCTCAGCGCCCCCTGGTCGAGCAGCGAGCGGGCGATCGACGTCGAACTCGTGGCGGCTGAAGTTGTCCTCGGCCTGGAAGAAGGCGGCGGCGCTGGTCAGCTGGCCGACCGAGAGCGCGGCCACGGCTTCGGCCTGGTGCGCCGCCCGCACCGCCTCGTCGCGCTGCGTCCGTCGAAGTCGTCGCTGTCGTCGCGGTGGACGATCAGCGCCGCCGCCGACCGAGCCGGCGCGATCAGCGGCGACCGCGGCGAGACCGATCCAGAAGCGAAGGCGCATCGTCGTATTGTCGGCCAGTCGAGCGCCGACCTCGATCGACGGGCGCTAGGCCGGGCGTCGCCAGCGACTCCCAGAGGTAGAGCCAGGCGAGGCTGCGGTGCGGGCGCCAGGGCTCGCCGATCTCGAGCACCCGCGCCGGCGTCGGCATCTCCTCCAGCCCGTACTCGATCTGGATCGCCTTGCGGATGCCGAGGTCGCCGCCGGAGAGGACGTCGGGCCGCTCGAGGTGGAAGAGCAGGAACATCTCCGCCGTCCACTGGCCGAGCCCGCGGACGGCGACGATCTCCTCGATCACCTCCTCGTCGCCGAGCTCGTCGAGCCGGTCGAGCTCGAGCTCGCCGCTCGAGCACGTGGCGGGCGAGGTCGCGGACGTACTCGACCTTGCGGCCCGGAGAGGCCGGCGCCGCGCAGGTCCTCCTCGCTCGCTTCGAGCAGCTGCTCGGGCGAGGGGGTGGTGCCGTCGAAGAGGTCGAGCACCCGCAGGTAGATCGTCCGCGCCGCTTTGGTCGAGAGCTGCTGGCCGACGATCGCCCGCAGCAGCGCGCCGTAGGCGTCGGCGGGGCGCTCCTCGCTGCGCCGCCGCAGCCGCGTCGCGAGGTCGATCTCGCCGACCCGCTCGATCAGCGCCGCCATCGTCGGGTCGGAGGCGGCGAGCGCTCGCGCGCGCCTTGGCGCTCACCGGCCCGTCCACTGCGGGCGGCGCTTCTCGGCGAAGGCGCGGATGCCCTCGCGCAAGTCCTCGGAGGCGAAGCAGGACTCGCGCAGGGCGACCAGGCCCGGCCTCCTGCTGCTCGCTCAGCTCGGCGAGGCGTTGAGCAGGTCGATCGCCTGCTTGTTGCCGCGCATCGAGAGCGGCGCGTTGGCGGCGATCGCCGCCGCCAGCTGCGACCGCGTCTGCCTCGAGCTCGGTCGTCGGCGACGACCTCGTTGACGAGGCCGATCCGCTCGGCCCGCTCGGCGCTCGTAGTTGCGGCCGGTGAGGAAGAGCTCCTTGGTCCGCGCCAGGCCGATCGTGTCGAGGAACTTGCGCAGGCCGGTGTGGCCGTAGATCAGGCCCAGCTTCGCCGGCGGCATCCCCAGCTTGGCGGCGGCGGCGCAGATCCGCAGGTCGCAGGTGATCGCCAGCTCGAGCCCGCCGCCGAGGCAGTGGCCGTTGATCGCCGCGACGGTCGGCCAGGGGTGCTTGGCGATCGCCTCCATCGCCGCGTGGAAGGGGTGGGCGACGAGCGCCTCGGCGTCGCGCTCGAAGGTCTCGTCGGGGATCGCGGCGATGTCGTAGCCGGCGGAGAAGACCGGCGGCGCGCCGGTGATCAGCGACGCAGCGGGTCTCGATCCCGCGGTCGAGCTGCGGCAGCGCCTCGGCGATCGCGTCGAGGATCTCGTGGTCGAGGGCGTTGCGCCGCTCGGGGTTGGAGATGGTCAGCCGGGCGACCGCCTCGGCCGGCCGGTCGAGCAGGAGCTTGCCGCCCGCGAGCTGCTCGCCCACGGCGCTACTCCAGCACGACGAGGACGTCGCCTTCGCTGACCGACTGGCCCTCCTCGCAGCGGATCTCCTTGACGACGCCGTCGTCTTCAGCCTCGACGGGGATCTCCATCTTCATCGACTCGAGGATGACGACGGTGTCGCCGTCAGCGACCTCGTCGCCGACCGCGACCTCGATTTTCCAGACGTTGCCGGTGATGTGTGCCTCGATGTCTGCCATGGCCGGGGACAATAACCCGACGATGGGACCGCAGCGGGGCGAGGACGATGGGAACGGGCTGGCGGTGATCGTCGCCGCGCGCAACGAGGCCGACCGCGTCGGCGAGACGGTGCGGGCGTTGCGGGAGGCGCTGCCGGGGGCGCGGGTCTGGGTCGCCGACGACGCCTCCGAGGACGGGACCGCCGAGGTGGCGCTGGCGGCCGGGGCTGAGGTGGTCAGCCGCGGCCGTCCCCACGGCAAGGGCGCCAACGTCTCCGCCGCGGCCGACGCCGCCCTCAGCGTCTCGCCGCCGCCGCGCCTCGTGCTCCTCTGCGACGGCGACCTCGGCGCCTCCGCCCGGCGGCTCGTACCGCTCGTGGAGGCGGTGGAAGCCGGTGAGTGCGACCTCGCGGTGGCGGCCTTCAGCCGCCGGGTCGGCGGCGGCTTCGGCCTCGCGCTCGGGTTCGCCCGCTGGGCGATCCGGCGGCGCTGCGGTGTCGAGACCGGGGCGCCGATCTCCGGCCAGCGCGCGCTCCGGGTCGAGGCGCTGCGGGCGGCGCTGCCGTTCGCGCGCGGCTACGGGATGGAGATCGGGATCACGGTCGACGTGGTCAGGGCGGGATATAGATTGCGCGAGTACGAGCTCGACCTCGAGCACCGGGCGACGGGGAAGAGCTTCGCCGGCTTCGTCCACCGGGCGCGACAACTGCGGGACTTCGCTCGTGTTTACTGGTCACGGAGGAGGCGGGCCCAGGGCTCGCGAGGATGAGGATGCGGAAAGAGAAGAAGAAACTCGCGGTGCTCGCGGTGCTCGTCACCGCGCTCGCCTGCGGCGCCTCCCTGGCCCACGCGGAGCTGGTCGAGCGCGGCAACCTCTTCGTCAAGTTCAGCGGCGGCATCGACCCGAGCCTGCTGCCTCGCCACGAACCGGCGCCGATCACCGTCCGCGTCGACGGCACGGTGCGGACGCTGACGGGGGAGAGGCCGCCGGCGCTGCGCTTCATCTCGATCGCGATCAATCGCGGCGGCCAGATCGACACCAAGGGCCTGCCGCTCTGCCGGCGCTCCCAGATCGAGGCCTCGACCTCGGCCCGGGCACTGCAGGCCTGCGGCGACGCCCTGGTCGGCAGCGGCCGCTACAAGGCCGGCGTCTCCTTCCCCGAACAGGACACCTTCCCGCTGCAGGGGCGGATCCTCGCCTTCAACGCCCGCGTCGACGGGCAGCGGGCGATCCTCGCCCACATCTACGGCGACAATCCCTACCCGAACAGCCGCATCTTCGTCTTCCACATCCGCAAGGCCCACGGCACCTACGGGACCGTCCTCACCGCCGCCCTGCCGAAAGCGATCAACCGCAACGGCTACCTGAAACGGATCGTCCTCAACCTGCGGCGCGACTACGTCTACAAGGGCAACAAGCGCAGCTACCTGACGGCGGCCTGCGGGGCGCCGGCGGGCTCCCGGATCGGGGTCTTCCCCTTCGTGCGGGTCGCGATGACCTTCGCCGACGGCCGTAAACTCGCCTCCACCTTGATCCGCACCTGCCAGGTCCGCGATTGATCCTCGCGATCGACCAGGGGACGACGGGAACCACCTGCCTCGTCTTCGACGCCGAGGGAGGGATTGCCGGCCGTGCCTACTCCGAGTTCGAGCAGCACTTCCCGCGGCCGGGCCGGGTCGAGCACGACGCCGAGGAAATCTGGGAGGTGACGCGGCGGGTCGCCCGCGAGGCCCTCGCCGACGCCGGGGTCGACGGCGCCGCCCTGGCGGCGATCGGGATCACCAACCAGCGCGAGACCGTCGTCGCCTGGGACCCGGAGACCGGCAAGCCGATCCACCGGGCGCTGGTCTGGCAGGACCGGCGCACGGCGTCCCGCTGCGACGAGCTGAAGGCGGCCGGGCACGAGGAGCTGGTGCGGGAGCGGACCGGGCTCACCATCGACCCCTACTTCTCCGGGACGAAGATCGAGTGGCTGCTGCGAAACGCCGAGGGGGCGGAGCAAGCGGTCTTCGGCACCGTCGACTCCTGGCTCCTCTTCAAGCTCACCGGCGCCCACCTGACCGACTACACGAACGCCTCGCGGACGATGCTGTTCGACATCCACCGGCTGGCCTGGGACGAGGAGCTCTGCGCCCTGCTCGGGGTCGACCCGGCGCGGCTGCCGCAGCCGCGGCCCTCCTCCTCCGTCTTCGGCACGACGACCGAGTTCGGCGGCGACGTGCCGGTGGCCGGCGTCGCCGGCGACCAGCAGGCGGCCCTCTTCGGCCAGGCCTGCCACCACCCGGGGATGGCGAAGAACACCTACGGCACCGGCAGCTTCGTCCTCCTCAACACGGGGACCGAGCCGCCGCCGGCCCCGGCGGGGCTGCTGGCGACGGTCGCGGCGGGCCCGGGGGGGAAGGTCCACTATGCGCTCGAGGCCTCGATCTTCGTCACCGGCGCCGCCGTGCAGTGGCTGCGCGACGGGCTCGGGATCATCGAGGAGGCGGCCGAGAGCGAGGCGCTGGCCGCCTCGCTCGACTCCAACGACGGCGTCTACTTCGTCCCCGCGCTGACCGGGCTCGGCTCCCCCCACTGGGACCCCTACGCGCGCGGGACGATCGTCGGCCTCACCCGCGGCAGCGGCCGCGCCCACCTCGCCCGGGCGGCGCTGGAGGCGATCGCCTACGAGACGGTCGACGCGGTGTGGGCGCAGGAGGCGGCGGCGGGGGAGCGGCTCGAGCTGCTGCGGGCCGACGGCGGCGCCACCGTCAACCGCTGGCTGATGCAGTTCCAAGCCGACGTTCTCGGTGTACCTGTGTCCGTGCCGGAGATCGCCGAGACGACCGCCCTCGGGGCCGCCTACCTGGCGGGCATCGCGACCGGCGTCTGGAGCGCCGACCAGGTGGCCCGGATGTGGCGCGAGGCAGACCGCTACGAGCCGCGGATGGACGGCGCCCGGCGCGAGGAGCTGCTGGCCGACTGGAAGCGAGCCGTGGAGCGTTCCCGCGCATGGGCGAGATGAAGCCGCAGGTCTATAGGGACCCGCGACCGGCCGAGTACTTCCAGCAGTTCCACCGGGCGGCGCGCAAGGGAGTGGGGTGGACCTACACCCTCGCCCGCCTCGTCCTGACCCTGCCGACGATCCTGCTCTGGCGGGTGCGCGCGATCGGGGTCGAGAACGTGCCGAAGGACGGCCCCCTCGTCCTCGCCCCCAACCACTTCAGCCAGATGGACCACTTCTTCGTCGGCGTCTACCTACGGCGGAAGATCCGCTTCATGGCCAAATCGCAGCTCTTCGGCCCGCCGCTCCTCACCTATATCTACAAGCACGGCGGCGTCTTCCCGATCCGCCGCGGCCACCACGACGAGGAAGCGATGGAGACCGCCCGCATCCTCGTCGAGCAGGGGGAGATGCTGCTCGTCTACGCCGAGGGCGGCCGCTCCCGCTCCCAGACCCTGGGAGAGCCGAAGCCCGGCATCGGGCGCATCGCCCTGGAAACCGGAGCGCCGATCGTCCCGGTGGCGATCCACGGCTCCGAGCGGGCGCGGCAGTGGAAGAAGCTGCGCTTCCCGAAGACGACGGTCCAGTTCGGCGAGCCCCTCACCTACCCGGTCGAGGCGGCGCCGAGCCGCGAGCGCCAGCTCGAGGTCGCGACCGAGGTCTTCGGCCGGGTGCGGGAGCTGTACGAGGGCCTCCGGGCGCGCGGCGGCTGACTACTCGTAGCGCTGCTCGAGGCCGGGGTAGAAGTCGGGGTCGTGCCCTGGCGTGATCACCGCGTCGGGGAACTGGCGGCGGAAGAGCCGCAGCTCCTGCAGGGAGCGGCGGAAGTTGTGGGCGTCGTAGGGGCGCGGGGGCGGCGGCTCGGAGCCGTCGAGCTGCCCGGTCACGTACATGGCGTCGCCGCCGATCACGAAGTCGCGCTCCTCGAGGCGGCAGATCACCGACATGTGGCCGGGGCTGTGCCCGGGGGTGTAGGCGAGGTGGATCGAGCCGTCGCCGAAGAGGTCGAAGGTGCGGCCGAAGCTCGCGTAGGAGTCGATGTTGCCGCGGTCGAAGTCGACCGTGCGGTACTCGAAGGCGTAGTCGAAGTGGGGCCGGCGGTAGCCGTTCAGCATCGGTTTGGACCCGTGCGCCGCGGCCTCCCACTCGGTCTCGCTGACGACGAAGGTGGAGTTCGGGAACTCGGAGATCGCCGAGGTGTGGTCGAGGTGGAGGTGGGTCATCACCACGATCGGGATCTCGCCCGGCTCGAGGCCGCGCCTGCGCAGCTGCGAGGGGACGTCTTCGCCGGCCGCCAGGGTCGGGTTGCCGAAACGCGCCCCCAGCGAGCCGAAGTTCTCCTTCGGGTCGGTGGCGATCGAGGGGTGGAGGCCGGTGTCGACGAGGATCGCGCCGGCGCTCGGGTGGCGGACGAGGAAGGCGGGGCAGGGAACTTTCAGCGCGTCCTTGGGACTGAGCAGCGCCCGCAGCAGCTTCGCCGTCAGCATCCGGCCCTCCGGCTTGACCATCATCGAGCGCGACCATTCGACGTGGCCGGCGACGAGCGGCTCGACCGTGACGGTGGCGCCGCGGGTGCCGCCGGCAAGCGGCTCGTGCAGAGGATGCGGTTCGACGCTGACGCCCATGAGCAAGGCAATTTACGCGGCTCGGCTTGTCTATAGGCT
Source organism: uncultured Actinomycetes bacterium (assembly GCA_963779815.1). Taxonomy (GTDB): domain Bacteria; phylum Actinomycetota; class Thermoleophilia; order Solirubrobacterales; family 70-9; genus VAYN01. The sequence goes on from CAVZZR010000002.1 coordinate 67,719, forward strand.
CCGCCCTCGATGGCTGAAAGCGACCGTTCGCGGATCTTCAGAGACGATCTTCTCGCCGGCCAGGTCTGCGTCGTCTCCGGCGCCGGCAGCGGCCTCGGCCGGGAGACGGCACTGGAGATGCTGCGCCTCGGCGCCACCGTCGTCGCCTGCGGCCGGCGCGAGGAGCCGCTGGCGGAGACGGCGGCGCTGGGCGCCGACCTCCCCGGCAGCTTCGAGCACGAGTGCCTCGACATCCGCGAGGAGGAGCCGGTCGGCCGCTTCTTCGACGGCCTGCTCGAGCGCCACGGCCGCCTCGACGTCCTCGTCAACAACGCCGGCGGCCAGTTCCTCAGCCCGGCCGAGGCGATCAGCCCGAAAGGGTTCAAGACGGTGATCGACCTCAACGTCCTCGGGACCTGGCTGATGACCCACGCGGCGGCGACCAGGGCCTTCATCCCGCAGGGCGAGGGCAAGGTCCTCAGCGTCACCCTCTCGCCCCACAACGGGATGCCGGGGATGGTCCACTCGGGAGCCGCCCGGGCCGCGGTCGAGAACATGATGCGGACGCTGGCCGTCGAGTGGGCGCGGTTCGGGATCAAGACCTGCGCCCTCGCCGCCGGCCAGTTCGCGACCGAGACCCTGCTGACCAAGTATCCGCAGGTCGTCGTCGACAACCTCGAGCGCTCGATCCCGATCGGCCGAGCCGGCCGGCCCGAGGAGATGGCCTGGCTCGTCGCCTACCTAGCCTCCCCCGCCGGCGACTTCTTCTCCGGCACCACGATCACTCTGGACGGCGCCCGCGACAACTGGGCCGGCCCCTGGCCGCCCCAGGCGATCGCAACCGAGAGCGGCGACCCGGTCGCCGAGGATCGCCGGCCGAAGTAGGACCCTTCCGACAGGACTTTCAGGACGACCACCTCGCGAGTCCGCGAAAACGTCTCTTGAGGGACCGTTTTCGCGGACTCGGTGAAATCGAGCTGCCGGAGCTCGCTCGCAGGAGGGTGTCGGTGGGGGTCCCTGGGTACTTGGCATGGAGCCGCGCCAAGGCGACCCGGGGCGCCAGCCAAAGGCAGTCAGTTCACGCGGCGGAGGTGCGCCCAGGGACCCCCACCGACACCCTCCCTACCGCAAGCCCCTCTTAGCGCGGCTCGAGCACCACCAGCGGGATCTCGCGGCCCTTGCTGCGCGCCGCGTAGTCGTCGTAGCCGCGGTAACCCTTGACGGCGAGGGCCCAGAGGCGCTCGCGCTCCTCCGGCCTCGCCGTCCGGGCGTGGACCGGGATCTGCTCTCCCATCACCTGCACGGTGGTATCGGGATTGGCCATCAGGTTGTGGTACCAGGCCGGGTGCTTGGGGAAGCCGCCTTTGGAGGCGACGACGACCAGGTCATCGCCGTCGCGCACGTAGAGCAACGGCGAGGTCCGCTTGGTGCCGCTCTTGGCGCCGACGTGGTCGAGCAGCAGCATCTTCCCCGGGACGCCGGGGATGGTGTGGCCGAGGCGCCCACCCGTCCTCTTGTAGAGGAACGTGTGGGCGCCCATGAAGCGGCGCGTGAGGGGCCAGACGTGGTCCCCCAGGTCGAGGTAGCGCGGCGGGCGCCGCGCGCCCGACTGCGGGGTGGGGCTCAGGTGTACATCCCCCCGAACATGCCGCCGGTGACGTTCAGCACCTGGCCGTGCACGTAGTTGGCGAGCGGCGAGGAGAGGAAGAGGACCGGGCCCGAGGCCTCCTCCGGGGTGGCCGGGCGGCCGAGCGGGATGATCGCCGAGGCCATCGCCCGCATCTGCTCGGGGATGCCGAGCTCGATCTTCTCGCCGCTCGGCGAGGTCATCTCTTCGCCGGCCTCTTTGGCGGCGGTGAGGCGGGTTTCGACGAAGCCGAAGGCGACCGCGTTGACGTTGATCTTGAACTGGCCCCACTCCTTGGCCAGGGTTTTCGTCAGGCCGACGACGCCCATCTTCGCGGCCGAGTAGTTGACCTGGCCGGCGTTGCCCATCATCCCCGAGGTCGAGGAGACGTTGACGATCTTGCGGAAGACCTCTTTGCCCTCGTTGCGCTCCGCCTTGGCGGCCTCGCGCCAGTGCGGGGCGAGCGCCCGGGCGACCCGGAAGGGGACGATCGTGTGGATGTCGAGCATCGCCTGGAACTGCTCGTCGCTCATCTTGTGGGCGACGCCGTCCCAGGTGTAGCCGGCGTTGTTGATCGCGATGTCGACCGTGCCGAAGGCGTCGGTGGCGGCCTTGACGAGGTCGTCGGCGGCGCCCTCCTTGGTCAGGTCGCCGGCGAAGACGGCGGTCTCGCCGTCGATCTCGTCCGCCGTCTGCTGCGCGACGTCGGGGTCGAGGTCGTTGATCAGCACCTTGGCGCCCTCGCTGACGAACAGCTCGGCGGTGGCCCGCCCGATTCCGCGCGCCGATCCGGTGACGATCGCGGCTTTCCCGTCCAGAAGTCCCATTACTCCGTCTCTCCTTCGCTCGATGAAAAGTCGGCTCGGGAGGCTATCGGGATTGAACCGATCCTGGTTGACCGGCCAGTCGGTCGCCGGGGAGGCCTAGTTGAGGCGGGTGCCGCCGCCCTCGGTGATCGTCCAGTGGGGGTTGTGGGCGATCTCCCAGGGATGGCCGGCAGGGTCGATGAAGACGCCGCTGTAGCCGCCCCAGAAGGTTTCCGCCGGCTCGCGGCCGATCGTCGCCCCGGCGGCCCGCGCCTCCTCGATCACCGCGTCGACCTCGGCCGGGCTGGCCAGGTTCAGCGCCGGGGTCACCCCGCCCCAGCCGCCGCTGTCGTTGACGCAGCTGTCCTCCGCCAGCCGCGCCCGGTCCCAGAGCGCGAGGACCATGTCCCCGGCCTGGAAGAAGACGACATCGTCATCTGGGGACGCCTTCGTTTCCCAGCCCATCGCTTCGTAGAAGCGGCGGGAGCGCTGCAGGTCGGGAGTGCCAAGCGTGATCAGGCTGAGGCGCTGCTTCATCGCTTCCCCACCGTAGCGCCGCTTGGAGCACCTGGGGGGTTCTCCGCACATCTGCGCATTTCTTCTGTGGCGAATTAACGATGACAACGTGTCCAAATGTCGGCAGAATCAAGACCGATGACAGTTCTCGTCGCTTACGCCTCCAAGCGCGGCTCGACCGCGGAGATCGCCGAAACCGTGGCTGCGACGCTGCGTCGCGAGGGGCTCGGCGTCTGCCTCGAGCGCTGTGAGGACGTGCGGAGCCTGGAGGGCTACGACGCCGTCGTGCTTGGAAGCGCTGTCTACATGAAGCGCTGGCGCGGGGACGCGCGCGACTTCCTCAAGAAGCACCGCAAGGCCCTGCGGCAGGTTCCCTTCTGGGTCTTCAGCTCCGGCCCCGTCGGGGACCCCGCGAAGGACGACCCGGACTGGGCGGAGCCCTCGAAGGTCGTCGAGAAGGTCGAGGAGATGGGGGCCGCGGCCACGTCGTCTTCGGCGGCTGCCTGCCGAGCGAACCGAAGGGCTTCATGGAGAAGGCGATGGTCCAGGGTGTCCCGAAGGAGTACTGCGACCGCCGCGACTGGGGCGAGATCCGCGACTGGGCGAAGCAGATCGCCTCCGAGCTCGTCGCCGTCCCCACTTAGGCCTCGTTCGCCAGGGCAGCGAGGTCTCCGTCTCGGTCGCCGGCTTTGGCGTCCCCGCGGCGCAGTAAAAGATCAATTTCCCCCTCCAATGCGACAAGAATTTGCGTGTGGGGATTGAGTTGGCGATTTATTAGCCGATACACATGTCTATGATGCCGCGGATGCTTTTGCCCCCCAGCCGCAAGTCTGTGGCCGGCGTGCTCGTGGTGATTGCCTTGGCGGCGGTCGCCGTTCTCGCCTTGCCCGGCAGCGCCACCACCGCCGGCAAGATCGTCATCTACGGGTCCAACAAGGGCTCGACCCTGACCCTGCACAAGAAGCACGGCAAGATCATCGTCCGCGGCAGGATGGCGCACCGGCGCCCGCGCGGCTGCCACTTCCGGCACGGCCACAGCGTCGCCGTCTGCCGGGCGCGGGGCAAACGGGTGATCGAAATCAAGATGGGGCGCAGGGGGACCTGGTCCGCATCTCCAACAAGATGCCGATGCCCGTCGTCGTCTACCTCGGCCCTGGCTCGGACAAGTTCGTCGGCAACGCCGAGCGGGACATCTGCTTCCCCGGCGGCGCCCGCCGCAACCGCTGCGTCGGCCGCGGCAACAACGACGTCTGCATCACCGGCCCCCGCAACTCCGACTGCGTCGGCGGCGGCGGCAACGACTTCTGCCGCCACGGGGCCGGCAGCGACGGCTGCTGGGGCGGCCGCGGTCGCGACATGTGCATCATGGGCCCGGGCATGGACGGCTGCCACGGCGGCCCCGGCAACGACCGCCTCTACGGCGGCCCCCAGCCCCGACCAGCTCTACGGCGGCCCCGGCTACGACTACTGCAACGGCCAAAGAGGCTGGGGCAAGTCGCACAACTGCAACGCCGGCCCGCGGCGCTGAGCCTCAGTCGATTCCGTCTGCCGGCGTAAGCCGGAGGATCGGAATCGTCCGACCGCCGGCGGCGGCGCTCTGGCGGTATCGCAGGAAGGGCGGGAAGACACGGTCGCCCAGCTCCCACAGCCGCGCCCTCTCGGCCTCGCCTTCGACCACCTCGGCGCGGTACGGCTGCCCGTTCAGCTTGACGTCCGGATCCGCCCGGATGTTGAAGAACCAAGATGGATGCGTGGGCGCACCGGCGTTCGAGGCGATGAGGATCACCTTGTCGCCGTCGTGGAAGTAGATGACACCGTTGCGCCGCGGTCTCCCCGACCGCGCACCCACCGTCTCGAGCAGCAGGGTGGGAATGATCAGCCCCGATCCAACCCGGCCCCGCGTCAGCCGCAACAGGAAGGGGTCGGCCTTCCAGGCGATGTGGCGCGAGAGCCAGAACCCGAACGGCGTGGCCACCGAGCGCGCCCAGGCGAGGTAAACGAAGCCGCGGCGTTTGCGGGGGTCGACGTACCGGAGCTGCCCGCGTGACCGCATGCCGACCCCTCAGCCCCCGTTCAGACCGACGGTCTCGGGGTCCCGCGGTTGCCGGCCGTTTTCGCCGGCCAGGAGCTTCGAGAGAGCGTCGGTCACCCGGAGGTAGGAGGAGTCGCTGCGATCCAGCTGGACGATCTGGGTGGGGTTGACGGCGGGCAGGGCGGGGGTCAGGTACGGCTTCGGGCGGTCCCTGTCCAGCAGGAGGACCACCGGCATGCCCGCCGCCGTCGCCACTCCGAGCTCGAACTCGAACCCCCGGCCAGGGGGGGTCGCCCACGTGGGCGACCACGGCGTGCGACTTCCCCAGGCCGAGGAGGTACCGTTTCCAGGGCGACTATCGGATCGTCGAGCCGGTCGCCCCAGTGCTCCCGCTTGTGGGCGCTGATCACCTGGTAGCCCTCGTTCCCGAGCGCGTCGATCAGGCCTTCCAGCCACTCCCGGTAGCCGGCCGCGACCTGTCCGGTGGCCTTCTCCAGGGTCTGGGTGAGGGGCGCGGCGACGAAGATGGTCCGCTTGCCCGGCGAGGCCTTCTTGTTCTTCTGGCGGGGCGGAAAGTAGAAGGTCCAGTTGATGATGAAGTCGAATACCGCGTTCGCCAGAATCACAAAAGCCCCGACGTAGACCAGGGACCCGGTCAGCGAAACCCCTCCCGAGATCGCGTAGATCGCCAGGATCGCGAGCAGTGCGAGGACGTTGGAGAGCGTCCAGTTGCGCTGATGGGAGAACCCGGCGTGGTCGTGGCTCGGCTGCTGGACCAGCAGCACCCAGACGACGTCGGAGGCGAGCAGGATGGTGAACAGCACGAGAAGCTCGTCCGGTCGCCCCGAGTAGAAGCTCATCACCGCGAAGAGGATGCTCTGCGTGAAGATGACGAAAAAGTCGATCCCGAGCCCTCCTCGAGGCGCCGGCTTGACCTGGTGGCCGCGCACCTCCCGGCGCCCGTACACGGAGTCGAGGTGGCGGATGTTGCCGTGGTAGAAGCGGAAGATCGTCAGGATCACCAGGGCGGAGTAGACGCTCTCCTGAAGCGGGAGGTCCCCGAGGCTCCGGACCTCCGCGTACTTGCCTTTGGTGAGAAGGAGCACCAAGGTGTTCGTCATGGTCAGCGCCATGATCACCGTGACGATCTCCTTCAAGGACGAGACCGCGGAGCTCACGCCGGCTGACGGATCGTCGCGACCCGTGGGGAAATGCTCTTCCATGATTGGTTCACGCGCCTGGACGCGAGGTGAACTCAATTATAAAAAGAAAATTTTATAGATCATTCCCGGGTCACAGCCCCATCGTCTTGCCGATGATCTCTTTCATGATCTCGTCGGTGCCGCCGCCGATCGGGCCGAGGCGGGCGTCGCGGACGGCTCGCTCGATGTCGTACTCGCGCATGTAGCCGTAGCCGCCGTGGATCTGGAGGGACTGGTCGGCGATTTCGAGGACGGCTCGCTGGGTCAGGAGCTTGGCCATCGAGACCTCCTGGATGGGGTTCTGGCCTTCGTGGAAGAGGCGGAGGGCGTTGTAGGTGAGGGCGCGCGAGGCCTCGGCCTTGGTGGCCATCTCGGCGACGTGGTGGCGGATCGCCTGGAACTTGCCGATCGGCCGCCCGAAGGCTTCGCGCTCTGAGGCGTAGGCGACGGTGGTCTCGATCAGGCGCTGCATGGCGCCGACGGCGCCGATCGCCATCAGCAGGCGCTCCCAGGCGAAGTTGGCCATGATCAGCTTGAAGCCGCCGTTCTCCTCGCCGAGCAGGTTCTCGGCCGGGACCTCGACGTCGGTGAAGGAGATTTCGCCGGTGTCGGAGGAGTGCCAGCCCATCTTCTCCAGCTTGCGGCTGACCTCGTAGCCGGGCATCTCGCGCTCGAGGACGAGGAAGGAGATGCCGCCGTGGCCGCCCTCCTCGCTGGTCTTGCAGGCGCAGACGAGGAAGTCGGCGCGGACGCCGTTGGTGATGAAGGTCTTGGCGCCGTTGACGACGTAGGTGTCGCCGTGGCGCACGGCGGTGGTGGCGAGCGAGGCGACGTCGGAGCCGGCTCCCGGCTCGGTGATCCCGAGGGCGCCGATCTTCTCGCCGGCGATCCCGGCGGGCAGCCAGCGCTGCTTCTGCTCCTCGGTGCCGAACTTGAAGATCGGCGGCATCGCGATCGAGGTGTGGGCGTTGAGGCCGGCGGCGACGCCGCCCGAGCCGCCGGAGCGGGCCAGCTCCTCGACCCAGACCGCGTCGTGCAGGTGGGTGCCGCCCTGGCCGCCCAGCTCCTCGGGGAACTTGAGACCGAGGAAGCCGAGCTCGGCGCAGCGGGTGTAGAGCTCGCGGGGGAATTCGCGCGCCGCCTCCCACTCGTCGACGTTCGGCGCGATCTCCTTGGCGACGAAGCGGGAGACGGTTTCGCGCAGCTCCTCGTGCTCCTCGCCGAAAGGCGGCAGGGTGGCGCGGGCGCCGCTGTCCTTGACGACTCATCCCGCTTCTGAGGCCGTCCGTGGTCGAAGCCGTCCAGGGCCGCGGGCTGCCGCCGAGGGGCGCGCACCTATACGTGCTGACCACCGTCCCGGACCGAGGAACCGGGATGCGCCGTGCCTCGGGCGTCCTACAGCCCGTAGCTCCGGCCGATCACGTCGAGCATTACCTCGTCGGTCCCGGCGCCGATCCGGTTGAGGCGGACGTCGCGGTAGGCGCGCTCGATCTCGTACTCCTTCATGTAGCCGTAGCCGCCGAGGATCTGGATGCACTCGTCGGCGACCTCGCAGCCGACGCGCGAGGCGAAGAGCTTGGCCATCGTGATCTCGCGCACTGGGTACTCGCCGTTGCCGAAGCGCCAGGCGGTCGCGTAGGTGAACTGCTTCGCCGCCTCGGTCTTCGTCGCCATCTCGGCAAACTTGTGGCGGATCGCCTGGAACTTGCCGATCGGGCGGCCGAAGGCTTCGCGCTCCTTGGCGTACTCGAGGGTCTTCTCGATCATCCGTTCGCAGCCGGCGTGGGAGCCGGCGGCGGCGACCAGCCGCTCGCCCTGGAGCTCCCAGGCGATGTGGTAGAAGCCCTTGCCGACCTCGCCGAGGACGGCGTCGGCCGGGACGCGGACGTCTTCGAAGGCGAGTTCGCCGGTGTCGGAGGCGTGCATCCCCATCTTCTCCAGCTCGGCTGAGACGGTGAAGCCGGGGACCTTCTCGCCGTTCTCGTCGCGCAGGTCGACGACGAAGAGGGTGATGCCGGCGTGGCGCTCGTCCGGGTCGGTCTTGCAGACGAGGACGATGAAGTCGGCCCGCGGGCCGTTGGTGATGAAGGTCTTGGAGCCGTTGATCACGTATTCGTCGCCGTCGCGGATCGCGGTGGTGCGGATGCCGGCGACGTCGGAGCCGGCGCCCGGGCTCGGTGATCCCGAGAGCGCCGATCTTCTCGCCCTTCAGCCCCGGTTCGAGGTACTTGCGCTTCTGCTCCTCGGTGCCGAGCAGGTGGATCGGGGGGAGGACCATGTCGGTCTGGACCGCGAAGCCCATGTTGGTGCCGCCGGAGCCGGAGTAGCTCATGCACTCGGCGCGGACCAGCGAGTAGAAGTAGTCGCCGCCCTGGCCGCCGTACTCCTCCGGGAAGCAGAGGCCGAGGAAGCCGAGGTCGCCGGCGCGCTTCATCTGCTCGCTCGGCCAGTAGGTGTCCTCCCATTCGTTGCGGTGAGGCCACATCTCCTTTTTCACCCACGACTCCATCGACTCGCGCAGGTCTTCGTGCTCCTGGCTGAAGATGAAGTGCTTGCGCCCTGCTGCGTGGTCGGGCTTGATGACGCTGGAGCCGTCGGTCGCGGTCGCCACTGGTCTCTCCTCCTGGGTTCGCCGGGACACCCACGGCCCCGAATGCGAAGTGGACAGTAGCACTTCCCACTTTCAGCTTGCTATGGTCCGGGCCGGATGCCCCAGGGAGAGCGAGTGGAGCGGACGAGAAGGTCGCCTACGAGGTCGCCGACGGCGTCGCCACGGTGACGCTGAACGACCCGGAGAAGCGCAACATGCTCTCCGGCCAGATGCTGAGCGAGCTGGTCGAGGCGATGAAGCTGGCGAAAGCCTCCGACGAGGTCCGCGCCGTTGTCCTCACCGGGGCGGGAGAGAAGGTCTTCTGCGCCGGCGCCGACCTCGGCGGGTTCGCCGCCGAGGTGCCGCTGGTCGCCAAACACTTCGCCTCTGATCTCTTCCTTGAATTTTTCCGGCTGATGCCGCGGCTCGGCAAGCCCTCGCTCTGCGCCGTCAACGGCCACGTCCTCGCCGGCGGCATGGGGCTGGCGCTCTCCTGCGATCTGGTGATCGCGAAAGAGGGTGCGACCTTCGGCACGCCGGAGATCAACGTCGGCGCCTTCCCCTACATGATCATGTCGATCATCTACCGCAACGTCCCGCGGAAGAAGGTCAACGAGATGATGCTGCTGGGCGAGCGGCTCTCGGCCGAGCAGGCGGTCGAGTACGGGCTCGCCAACAAGGTCGTCCCGGCGGGCGAGTTCGACGCCGCCGTCTCCGAGTGGGCGACCAAGCTGGCCTCCAAGAGCCCGGTGCTGATGCGGCTGGGCCACGATGCGATGTACCGCCAGCAGGACATGGCGCTCGACGACGCGCTCGAGTTCCTGCGCTCGCAGCTCTCGCTCACCTTCACGACCGAGGACATCGTCGAGGGGGTCACCGCCTTCTTCGAGAAACGCGACCCGCAGTGGAAAGGACGCTGAGCCGATGGCGACCGAGGAGAAATCCCCGAACCTCTTACCCGGGACCGCCCCGCTCGCAGACCTGACTGAGCAGCTGCACGAGCGCCGCGCCAAGGCCAAGCTCGGCGGCGGCGAGGAGAAGATCGCCAAGCAGCACGACCGCGGCAAGCTGACCGCCCGCGAGCGGATCGACCTCCTCGTCGACGAGGGCACCTTCGTCGAGATGGGGATCCACGGCCGCCCGCACTTCGCCCAGCGGGCGATGGACGGGGTCGAGGCGCCCGCCGACGGCGTCGTCACCGGCTGGGGAGACGTCGACGGCCGCGCTGACCTGCATCGCCGCCTACGACTTCACCGTGATGGCCGGCTCGATGGGGATGACCGGCGAGCTCAAGGTCACCCGCCTGCGCGAGATGGCGCTGCAGAAGCGGATGCCGTTCGTCTGGCTGCTCGACAGCGCCGGCGCCCGCATCCAGGAGGCGGCGGGCTCGCTCTTCGCCGGCTCCGGCCACCTCTTCCGCGAGGAGGTCGAAATGTCGGGAGTGATCCCGATGGTCGCCGCGATGATGGGCCCCTGTGCCGCCGGCACCGCCTACATCCCGGCGCTCTCTGACTTCGTGCCGATGGTCTCCGGCCAGGGCGCGATGGCCCTCGCCGGCCCGCACCTGACCAAAGCCGTGACCGGCGAGGAGATCTCGATGGAGGACCTCGGCGGCGCCAAGGTCCACTGCCGCAAGTCGGGGGTGGGGGACCTGGAGGTGGCCGACGACGAGGAGTGCATCGCCTCGGTCCGCAAGTACCTCTCCTACTTCCCCGCCAACTGCGAGGAGCGGCCACCGGTCGTCGACGTCTCCGACCCGATCGAGCGGGCCTCCGAGAAGCTGATGGAGATCGTCCCCGAGTCGCCGCGGCAGCCCTACGACATGTACGACGTGATCCGCGAGATCGTCGACGACGGCGACTGGTTCGACCTGAAGCCGAAGTTCGCCAAGAACGTGATCACCTGCTTCGCCCGCTTCGGCGGCCAGCCGGCCGGGATCGTCGCCAACCAGCCCAAGCAGCTGGCCGGCATCCTCGACAACGACTCCGCCGACAAGGCCGCCCGCTTCATCAACCTCTGCGACGCCTTCAACATCCCCCTCGTCTTCCTCCAGGACGTCCCCGGCTTCATGGTCGGCTCGAAAGTCGAGCACGCCGGGATCATCCGCCACGGGGCGAAGATGCTCTACGCCGTCAGCCGCGCCACCGTGCCGAAGGTGACCGTCGTCGTCCGCAAGGCCTACGGCGCCGGCTACTACGTGATGTGCGGCAAGGCGTACGAGCCCGACCTGATCGTCGCCTGGCCCGGGGCCGAGATCTCGGTGATGGGGGCCGAGGGCGCGGTCGAAATCATCGGCCGCTCGATGATCGAGGCCTCCGACGACCCGGAGGGGACGCGGGAGACGATGCTGAATGCGGTCCGTCAGCAGATCGACCCCTACATCGCCGCCGGCAACGCCGTCATCGACGACATCATCGACCCGCGGGAGACGCGGCCGACGATCGCCAAGGCCCTGAAGATGGCGCGCAACAAGCACGTCGAGAAGCCGAAGAAACGCCACGGCGTGATGCCCGTATGAATTCGTCTGTTCCTTTTCGTTGTTATGCCCCGATAAGGAACAACTGAGGAGGCGCGATGAGCTCTTTCGACGATCCCGTGGTCATCAGCTGCTCGATCAGCGGCGTGATTGCCAACCGCGACCAGTGCCCGGCGATCCCCTACATGCCGGAGGAGTACGCGGCGGAGGCGCGGCGCGCGGTCGACGAGGGCGCCTCGCAGATCCACATCCACGCCCGCAAACCCGACGGCACGCCCTCGTACGAGATCGAGGACTTCCAAGCGATCACCGAGGCGATCCTCGCCGAGGTCGGCGACGTGATCGTCAACTACTCGACCGGGGCGATCGGGATCCCGATCGAGAAGCGGATCGAGTACCTGCGCGCCTGCCGCCCCGACGTCGCCGCGCTCAACATGAGCTCGATGAACTACGCCAAGTACTCGCGCCGGCGCAAGGACTTCGTCTTCAAGGCGGTCTTCGAGAACAGCTTCGACACGATCATCGAGTTCTTGACGGCGATGAAAGAGCTGGGGATCAAGCCCGAGCACGAGTGCTTCGACTCCGGCCACGTCGCCAACCTCGACCCGCTCGTCGACATGGGGCTGCTGGAGCCGCCGCTGCAGATCTCGCTGGTGATGGGGGTGACCGGCGGCATCCGCCCGACGCCGCGCAACGTCACCCTGATGTCCGACCAGATCCCCGGCGGCCCGGAGGGGCCGAACCAGTGGCAGGTGATCGGGATCTCCCGCGATCAGTGGAAGCTGCTCGCCTCCTCGCTGGTCCTCGGCGGCAACGTCCGCGCCGGGGTCGAGGACAACCTCTACCTGCCGAACGGCGAGATGTGCAGGTCCAACGGCGAGCTGATCGCCAAGGCGCGGCAGATGGCCGAAGACGTCGGCCGCCGCCCGGCAAGCGTCGCCGAGGCGCGCGAGCTGCTGGGCGTGCCGAAACGGGCAGCGGCCTAGGCGAGCCGCCTGATGGCGGGCCTTCCTCTCAGCGACGTCAAGGTCCTCGACCTCACCCGCCTGCTGCCGGGCGGCTTCTGCTCGCTGCTGCTCGCCGACCTCGGCGCCGAGGTGCTGAAGGTCGAGGACACCGGCATGGGCGACTACATCCGCTGGGCGCCGCCCTACTACGGCACCGACGAGCAGCAGGCGCTCGGCACCCGCTCCTCGCTCTACCTCTCGCTCAACCGCGGCAAGCGCTCGGTCCGCCTCGACCTCAAGTCCGAGGCGGGGAAGGAGGCGCTGCTGCGCCTCGTCGCCACCCACGACGTCGTCCTCGACGGCTTCCGCCCCGGCGTCCTCGACAAGCTCGGGGTCGGCTACGAGCGCCTGCGCGAGGCGAACCACCAGGTGGTCTACTGCGCGATCACCGGCTACGGCCAGGACGGTCCCTACGCGCAGCGGGCCGGCCACGACATGAACTACCTCGGCCTCGTCGGCCTGCTCGGCCTGACCGGCGCCAAGGACGGCCCGCCGGTGCAGTCGGCGGGCCAGATCGCCGACCTCGGCGGCGGCGCCCTGATGGCCGCCTTCGGGGTGATGGCGGCGCTGCACGAGCGCGAGCGCTCGGGCGAGGGGCAGGCGGTCGACGTCTCGATGGCCGACGGCGCCCTCTCCTGGCTGGCTATGGTCGCCGGCCGCTACTTCTGCGACGAAGAGGTGCCGCGGCGCGGCGAGCAGCAGCTCGCCGGCGGCCTCGTCTGTTACCTGCCCTACGAAGCCGCCGACGGCTGGGTCACCTGCGGGGCGCTGGAGCCGAAGTTCTGGGCCGCCTTCTGCAACGGCGTCGAGCGCCCCGATCTGGTCGAGAAGCAGTTCGAAGCGCCGGGCTCCGAGGCATGGGAGGAGGTCGCCGCGGTCTTCCGCTCGCGCACGCGGGCGGAGTGGAAAGCCTTCAACGACGAGCGCGACTGCTGCATCGAGCCGGTCCTCGACCTCGACGAAGCGCTCGACTCCGAGCTGGTGCGCTCGCGCCAGATGGTCGTCGAGCTCGAGCAGCCCGAGCTGGGGACCGTCCGCCAGCTCGGCCACCCGGTGAAGCTGAGCCGCACCCCCGCCGACCCGACCCGCCCGGCGCCCGCCTTCGGCGAGCACACCGACGAGGTTCTGGCCGAGGTCGGCTACTCGGCCGAGGAGATCGCGGCGATGAAAGCCGACGGCGCCGCCGCCGGACCGGCCGCCGAACCCCAGGGGGAGTTCCGGGCGTGAGCAGCAACGACGCCGCCACCAACGGCGACGGCTTGCTCCGCATGCGCGAGCTGGCCGAGGCCTCCGGCGTCCCGGCGCCGACGATCAAGCACTACCTGCGCGAGGGCCTGCTGCCGGAGCCGGTGAAGACCAGCCGCAACATGGCCTATTACCCGCCCGAGTTCGTCGACCGGATCAAGCTGATCAAGCAGCTGCAGGAAGAGCGGTACCTGCCGCTGAAGGCGATCAAAGACGAATGATCCTCGACCTCAGGGAACGCCCCCGGACCAGCGCCGCCGAGGTCCGCAAGCGCTACGGCGTCCCCAAGGAGGTCCTCGACCGCCTCGCCGAGCTCGAGGTCCTGACCCCCAACAGCCGCGGCTACTCGCCCTCCGACGTGGCGATCGTCGAGGCGATCAGCCGCTTCCGCGCCGGCGGCTACGACGAGCAGATCGGCTTCACCGTCTACGACACCCTGCGCTACAAAAAAGCGCTCGAGGAGCTGGCCCGGCAGGAGGTCGACGTGGTGATGGAACGCCTGGCCGGCGAGGTGCCGCCGGAGCGGGTGGTGGAGATGCTCGAAGCCGGTGCCCAGCCGCTCAAGGACCTGATCGCGGCCCTGCACACGAAGCTGATGGTCGCCGAGCTGGAGCGGCGCGGCTAAAAACGCGGCTTCGCCGCGGGGCCGGCGCCGCTGCCGAGCTGCTCCCGCTCGGCCTCGATGTCCATCAGCAGCGTCGTCGCCCCGGTCTCGCGGGCGACCCGCTCGGCCTCCTCGAAGGCCTCGTTCACCCCCGCGGCTCCCGCCGCCGCCCGCGCCCGGGCGAGGGTCAGCATCGCCACCGGGTAGGACCACATCATCTCCCGCTCGCGGGCGATCCGGGCGGCCTCCTCGGCCACCTCGAGCCCCTCGTCCGTCCTCCCGACCAGGGCCAGGGCGCGGGCGCGGAGCTGGCCCCGCCAGCCCTCCATCTCACCGCCGTTGTCCATCGCCTCGCGGTAGATCCGCTCGGACTCCTCGATCGCCTCCAGCGCCCCCTCGTATTCCTCGGCGATCAGCTGCGCCCAGGCCAGGTTCGAGAGGGCGAGGCTGCGCGAGAAGACGTCGCCGAGGCGATTGGTGAGCTCGCAATTGCGCCGGGCGATCGCCAGCGCCGCCTCCGGATCCCTGCGGATCACAAGGCTCGCCTGGTTGCTGCGGATCCAGCTCGCCGTCTCCGGGTCGTCTTCCTCCAGGGCGCTTTCCAGCGCCCGCTCGAAGAGCTCCTCGGCCTCGGCGAATTCCAGCCGCTCGCGCCGGATCATCCCCTTGCCCATCAGGCCCCAGGCGATCGGGCTGCCGAGGACGATGTTGGCGCCGACCGAGCCGTCGTCGCCGACGATCTCCAGCATCTCGTCGAGGATCCGCTCGAAGCCCTCGAAGTCGGCGATGCAGAGGTAGGCGTAGGCGCCGGCGCCGCGCACGGCCGCCCGCAGGTGCCGGTCGCCGGAGCGATCGGCGAGCTCGATCGTCTCCTGGACGGCCTCGATCCAGGTCGGCCCGTGGTGAGGCAGGCCCGGCCGCACCGCGGTCGCGACCTTCAGCAGCACCAGCGAGTGCAGGTCGTCCTCCCGCTGCGCGATCTCCTCGGCTTCGGCGGCGAGCCGCACTTCTTCGGAGCGGCTCATCCCCACCCGCCAGGCGTACTGCAGCTGCAGCAACCGCGAGTGGATCGCCAGCGCGGCGACCTCCGTGTCCTCCTCGTCCCCGAGCTCGCTGGTCAGCTCCATCACGTCGCGCCAGAGGCGGAGGGCGTCGCGGGGGCGGCTGTGGCCGGCCCAGTAGGCGGCGCGGGCCGACCAGCGGGCCGCTTCCAGGGGCTCGCCCCCCTGCCGCAGGTGGTCGGCGATCAGGGCCGAGAGCTCGTCGTAGCGGTCCGGCGCTTCCAGCCCGATCAGCGCTCGCGCCGCCGCCGCGTGGGTCGTCGCCCGCTGTTCGGCCAGCTGGGTTCCGTAGGCGACCTCGCGGGTGAGCGGGTGGCGGAAGGCGAGCACCCGCTCCGGGTAGATCTCGGCTTCGTAGAGGAAGCCGCCGCCGATCAGTCCGCCCAGCGCCCGCTCCATCGTCTCGGCGTCGTGGCCGGCCGTCATCAGGAGCGCTTCGCCGCTGACCTCCTTGCCGACCACCGAGGCGACCTGGAGCAGGTGCTTGGCGGCCGGATCGAGGCGGTCGATGCGAGCGGCGAGGACGGCCTGGACGGTGACCGGCACCCCCGCGTCCTCGATCGGTTTCGCCAGCCGGTAAGCGCCGCGTTCGCCCTCCAGGTAGCCACGCTCGGCCAGCTCGCGGACGATCTCCTCGATGAAGAAGGGGTTGCCTCCGGTCCGCTCGTGGATCGGCTCGTCGATCCCGTCCAGCGAGGGGTCCTCGCCGGTGAGGTCGGTCAGGAGCGCAGCGGTGTCGCCGCGGTCGAGCGGCTGCAGCTCGATCGTCTCGTAGCGCGGCGAGCCCAGCCAGGCCGGCTCGTACTCGGGGCGGTAGTTGACGAGGACCAGCGTCGGCGTCCCCTCCATCCCTTCGACGAGGCCGTTCAGCATCGCCTGGCTGGCCGCGTCCATCCAGTGCAGGTCCTCGACGATGAGGACGAGGATCTTGCGGCGGGCGGGGTTGCTGACCAGGCGGCAGAGGAAATCGGCGAGGGCGCGCTGGCGGCCCTCGGGGTCCATCCGCGGCACCGGCCGCTCCGGGTCGGGGACGCCGAGGAAGTCGAAGATCAGCGGCAGGTCGTCGGCGAAGGCAGGGTCGAGCAGGAGCGAGCGGCCGGCGATCTTCTCCCGCGCCAGCTGCTCGGGGTCCTGGTCGGCGATCCCGTAGAAGGAGCGCAGCATCTGCAGGATCGGCATGAAGGGGATCGACTTGCCGTGGGCCTGCGCCTGCGCCTCGAAGATCTCCAGGCCCTCGGTGCGGCAGCGTTGGGAGAACTCGTGGTAGAGGCGGCTCTTGCCGATCCCGGGTTCGGCGACGACGCCGACGGCGGCGGCCTCGCCGTCCTTGGCCCGGGCCAGCGCCTCCTCGAGTTGGCCGAGCTCCCGCCGGCGGCCGACGAAGCTGGAGAAGCCGCGCTCGCGGGCGAGGTCGAGGCGGGAGCGCGCCTCGCCGACGCCGGCCAGCTCGAAGACCTGGACCGGCCGGCTCGCGCCCTTGATCTCGAACTCGCCGAGGTCGCGGAGGTCGAGGTAGCCGCGGGCGAGCTCGGCGGTGCTCTCGGTCAGGTACGCCTTGCCGGGCTCGGCCAGGGCCTCCATCCGCTGTGCCAGCCCGACCGTGTGGCCGATCGCGGTGTAGGCGGAGCCGCCGCCGCCGTCGATCGCGCCGGCGACGACCTCGCCGGAGTTGATCCCGATCCGGGTCGAGAAGTTGAGCCCCTTCTCGCGCCGCAGCTCACCGGCGTACTCGGCGACCTCGTCGAGCATCTGCAGGGCCGCGTAACAGGCGCGGCTGGCGTGATCCTCGTGGGCGATCGGGGCGCCGAAGATCGCCATGATCCCGTCGCCGGTGAACTTGTCGACGGTGCCCTCGAAATGGGTCACCGTGTCGGCGAGGGTGGAGAAGAAGCGCTGCATGATCTCGCGCCACTCCTCGGGGTCCTCCTGCTCGGCCAGGTCCATCGAGCCGCTGACGTCGGCGAACAGGACCGTGACCTGCTTGCGCTCGGCATCGTCCTTGATGGTCTCGTGCACGACAGCACAAGGTTACGCCTCCGCCGTTGTGGTCACGCGTCGCATCGGATTCCTGCCCCAGCGGGCTGTGGTCAAAGTCGGATGCGCCCCCGAAGCATCGCGACCGTCTTGGTGAGCTCCGCGCCGACGCGGCTGGGTTCGTAGCGGACCTCGTAATGCGTGAAGCGCAGTGGGGTCATTCCGGCCAGCACATGGGCCCGGTCGCGGCGGGCGTCCCGGAGCTGCGCCGAAGGCGTGCGGTGATAGCGGAGGCCGTCGGTCTCTACGACAAGCCCGAGGTCGGGCCAGAAGAAGTCGACCTCGAACCCGTTGACGCGTTGTTTGGTGAGTGGAATCGGGAGCCTCGCCGCTCTGACGATGCGGCGGAAATAGATCTCCAGGTCCGAGTCCGAGAGCCGGAAGAAGAGCTTGTCGAGCAGATGGCGCAGGGGACGAACGCCAGGGTCCCCGCGAAAGCGGATGAGGTCTGCCCGTAGGGCCTCCGGATCGATCAGGTCACGCTTGTCGGCGTTGTTCACCGCGCGCTCGAGCGCGAGCGGGTCGAGTTCGGTCGCGAGGTCGACAAGCGTCTGCGCCGGCGAGGTGGCAGGGATGTCGTCGCGGAGCACGATGTCACCGGGCGCCAGGCTGGGCCTGCCGCGATACCGGATCCCCGGGCGCCGCAGTTCGCAGCGCCGCCGAACGCTGATCTCGATCCGTCGGCCTTCCTCGCCGATCTCCCACAGCGCCGCCGCGCTCCGGTGGCTCAGAGCCGCACCGTCCCCGCCCGCCAGAACCGCCGCCATCCACCACCGCTTCTGGTTCAGCGCCGGCCAGCCCACCGCGTAGACGCCGAGGCTGACCGGGAAGAGGCGTCCCCGTGCCACTCGATGTTCGATCGATCGCCGCCCGAAGCCCAGCGCCAGCAACTGCCGACGGGTGACGATGCCGTGCTGCCTCGCCGCCAGCTCCCACGCTCGCCTGCTTCGCGTATCCGGTTCTCGCCCCACCCTGCTGTGTCAAGAATCGGGAGCGTTGTTCTCTCCCCGTCCAGCTCTCGAGGAGTCCGCGTTTTCCGGAACGTTTTCGGGGACGCGGTCGCTCGTATGTAGCCTCGTTGGGTGCGATCCGTTCTCGTCACCGGAGCTTCCACCGGCATCGGCCGCGCCACCGCCCTGCGCCTGCACGCCGACGGCTGGCGGGTCTTCGCCGGCATCCGCGACCCCGCCGACGGCGAGAGCCTGCGACAGGCCGCCTCCGAGCGGCTGCTCCCGATCACCCTCGACGTCACCGAGCCGGAGCAGATCGCCGCCGCGGCGGAGCTGATCGAGCGTGAGTCCGAAGGCGGGCTGGACGGCCTCGTCAACAACGCCGGCGTCGCCATCCCGGGGCCGCTGGAGACGGTTCCGCTGCAGGACTTCCGCCGCCAGATCGAGGTCAACCTCGTCGCCTACGTGGCCGTCTCGCAGGCGATGCTGCCGCAGATCCGCCGCGCCGAAGGCCGCCTCGTCTTCCTCAGCTCGATCGGCGGGCGGGTCGCCTTCCCGTTCGGCGGTCCCTACCACGCTTCCAAGTTCGGGACCGAGGCGATCGGCGACGTCTTCCGCCAGGAGCTGCGGCCGTGGGGGATCAAGGTCGCGATCATCGAGCCCGGCTCGATCGACACGCCGATCTGGGAGCGGGGACAGCGCAAAGGCGAGGAGATCGAAGCGAAGGCGCCGCGGACGAACCTCCTCTACGGCGCCGCGCTGGACAAGTTCAAGCAGGTGATCGAAGACACCGCCGAGAGGGGCATCCCGCCGGAGAAGGTCGCGAACGCGATCTCCCACGCGCTGGAGTCCTCGCGGCCGAAGAGCCGCTACCTGGTCGGCATCGACGCCAAGGTGCAGGCGCGAATCAAACCGCTGATCCCGATTGCCCTCTTCGATCGCATCGTCGCCCGCCAGCTGAATCTCTAGGCGGCCAACCGCCCGAAGCGTTCATATACTGCGGTCGATTGACTGGTCAATCAACCGAAGGAAACGCCTTGCGGGCAGCGGCGGTACAGCTCAATTCGAACGGGGACAAGGACAGGAACCTGACTGTGGCCGAGCGCCTGGTCCGCGCCGCCGCGGCTGACGGCGCCGAATTCGTCGCCTTGCCGGAGAAGTGGAACCTCTTCGGCGGGGGCGAGGAACTGGTCGCCGGCGCCGAGCCGCTCGACGGGCAGAGCTTGACCGCGGCGCGGGGCTGGGCGCGGGACCTCGGTATCCACCTCCTCGCCGGCAGCATCTCCGAGCGTGGGAGCGATGGCGAGAAGGCCTCGAACACCTCGGTCCTGATCGGGCCCGACGGCGAGGACCTCGCCGTCTACCGCAAGATCCACATGTTCGACGTCGACGCCGGCGGCGTCTCCTACCGCGAGTCCGAGTTCGAGCGGCCCGGCTCAGAACCCGTCGTCGCCCCGCTGGGAGACCTGACCGCCGGCCTCACCGTCTGTTACGACCTCCGCTTCCCGGAGCTCTTCCGGATCCTCGCCCTCCGCGGCGCCAAGCTGATCTCGGTGCCCTCGGCCTTCACCCTCGCCACCGGCCGCGATCACTGGGAAGTGCTGCTGCGGGCGCGGGCGATCGAGAACCAGCTCTTCGTCGTCGCCCCCAACCAGGTCGGCGAGGCGCCCCCGCACTACAGCTCCTTCGGCCGCTCGCTGATCGTCGATCCCTGGGGCGTCGTCCTCGCCACCGCTCCCGACGAAGAGTGCTTCGTCGCCGCCGAGCTCGACCTCGCCGCCCAGGAGCGCGTCCGCGCCTCGCTGCCCTCGCTCGCCAACCGCCGGCCGGGTGCCTACGTCTGGCCGCAGCAGCCGGAGGGACAGGGCTGATGGCGCAGGCACCGCCCGCCGACAAGCGCCGCCTCATCCTCGACGCCGCCGTCCGCGTCTTCGCCCGCCAGGGCTTCCACGCGACCCGCGTCTCCGACATCGCCGACGAGGCGGGGGTCGCCTACGGCCTCGTCTACCACTACTTCAAATCCAAGGACGAGGTCCTGAACGAACTCTTCATCGAGCGCTGGTCGCTGCTGCTGGCGGCGATCGAGGAGGCGGACAGGACCGGCGCGAGCCCGCGCCAGAAGCTGGGCGCGGTGGCGACCTTCATCTTCGACTCCTACCGCCACGACCCGGAGCTGATGAAGGTGATCATCGTCGAGGTGACGCGGGCGGCCAACTCCTTCGGCAAGACCCACCTCGAGGAAATCCAGCGGGCGTACGAGTCGATCGCCAAGATCGTCGCCGACGGACAGGCAAGCGGCGACTTCCGCGGCGACGTGGCGCCGATATTCGCCTCGATGTCCTTCTACGGCGCGATCGAGCAGCTGCTCTCGGGCTGGATCTTCGGGACGATCCCGGCCACCGACACAGACTTCGACCAGGCGCGGGATCTCCTTGTCACGACGATCTGCGACGGCCTCGAGCCGCGCGGATAGGGTTTACTGCCGAGTTCGCATGGGGAAAGGTTCGAGCTAGTGGACAACGAGATGGTCAAGCGCCTCGTCTGGAGCGGCCTCCTGGCCGCCACCGGCGCGCTGGCGAGCATCGTCGCGGCGCGTGCCGCGGCCCTTCTCTACCGTCGCATCTACGACGAGGACCCCCCGGAGTAGGAGGCAGCGATGCAGGAGCCACCCCAGAACCCGCCGCCGATCCCGCCCCCCGGGCCGCCGCCGACCCCCGAGGACCGCACCCTCGCCGACCTCGTCGTCGACGTCTCCGAAAACGCCTCGACGCTGATCCGCGAGGAGATCGAGCTGGCGAAGGCCGAGGTCTCCGAGAAAGTCGCGAAGATCCTCCGCGGCTCCGCCGTCGGCGCGGCGGCCGGCGCCTTCGCCTTCCTGGCGCTGATTATGATCCTGCACGGGATCGCCTGGCTGCTCGGCGAAGAACTCTTCAGCGGCAACATCTGGGCCGGCTACTTCGTCACCGCCGCGATCTTCCTCCTGCTCGCCGCCCTCGCCGGCTGGATCGCCTCGAAAGCGCTGAAGGCGGGAGCGCCGCCGGTGCCCGAGCAGGCGATCGAGGAGGCGAAGCTGACCAAGGAGATGCTGGAAAAGGAGGCCTCGTGAGCACCGGCGCCCCAGGTCGTTCCCCGGCGGAGATCCGCCGCGACATCGAGCTCAAGCGCCGGCAGCTGGGGACCTCGGTCGAGGCCCTGCGCGGCAAGGTCAACGAGCTGACCGACTGGCGCCGCCAGGTCGAGGAGCACAAACAGCAGCTGATCGTCGGCGCCGCCGCCGTCGGTTTCCTGATCGGCGCGCGCGCAATGTTGCGCCGCCGCCGCAATCGCTAGGGTCGCCTAAGCGACGAGGTCTGTGCGGACCGACCCGACCCCGAGTAGTCCTGGGCCGACATGGGCGCCGAGGACGGGGCCGACCTCGGAGATGAAGACGGGCTCGCAGCCGAAGATCTCGTAGCAGTCTTCGATCAGCGCGTCGGCCGTCTCTTTGTCCTGGATGTACTGGACGACCCACCCGTCGCGGCCCGATTCGTGGCGCTGGCGGGCGTAGCCGCGCAGCCGCTCGAGCGAGCGGGCGCGGGTGCGGACCCGCTCGACCGGGGTGATCTCCTCCTCGAGGGTGAGGATCGGCTTGATCTTCAGGGCGCCGCCGATCCAGGCGCGGGCGCCGCCGATGCGGCCGCCGCGGCGCAGGTACTCGAGGGTGTCGATCGCGAACCACATCTTCAGGTCGTTGCGGGTCTCCTCCGCCTGGGCGATCGCCCCCGCCGCGTCGGCTCCCGCAGCCGCCGCGGAGGCGGCGCCGAGGGCGCAGAGGCCCATCCCGCCGGCGGCAGAGCGCGAGTCCAGCAGGTGCAGCCGCTCGCCGCCCTTGTCTTCCTCGATCAGCCGCTCGCGCGCCTGACCGGCGGCCTCGAAGGTGCCGGATATGCCAGCCGAGATGTGGACCGAGACGACTTCCCGGCCTTCGTCGAGCAGCGGTTCGTAAACCTCGAGGAAGTCGCCGATCGAGGGCTGCGAAGTCGTCGCCCCGCTTTCCGAAGCGCGCAGCCGCTCGTAGAAGTCGTCGAAGTCGCTGATCTCCGACTCCTTTTCCAGCTCCCCGTCGGCGGCGACATAGAGGCTGATCTCCTTGATCCCCCGCCGGGCCACGAGGTCGGACGGGAGGTAGCAGGTCGTGTCGCAGACGACCGCGGTCTCGGCAGGCGGACTCACAAAGCGATTCTAGACGCGGAGACCAACATCGCCATCGCCGACGACCGCTACACTTTGTGAAGTGACCGATACGCCTCAAGCAGCGATCACCCTCACCGACAAGGCCGCCGAGAAGATCGGCGAGTTGCTCGGCTCGCAGCCGGACGGTGCTGAGCAGGCGCTGCGGGTCGCGGTCCGGGGCGGCGGCTGCTCGGGCTTCCAGTACGCGCTCGCCTTCGACAAGGCCAAGGAGGACGACAACGTCTTCGAGGTCGATGGCGTCGCCGTGATCGTCGACAAGGTGAGCATGCAGTTCGTCTTCGGCTCCGAGGTCGACTACGTCGAAGGCCTCCAGGGCGCCGGCTTCCAGGTCAACAACCCGAACGTGGTTGCGGCCTGCGGTTGTGGCTCCTCTTTCCAGGTGAAAGAGGACGCTGCCGAGCAAGCGGCCGTCTAGGGCCGCTATTCGATCTGCAGGGGCGGGGACTGCGCCGGGGGCGCAGGCTCGGCAGCCTTCGTGTCCGCCGGCTGCTCGACGCCGAGGGCCTCGGCCAGCTCGCCGGACTCGAACATCTCCTCGACGATGTCGCAGCCGCCGAGCAGCTCGCCGTTGACGTAGAGCTGCGGGAAGGTCTGCCAGTCGGAGATCTCCGCCGTCACTTCGCGCAGCGGCTGCAGGGCGGGGAGGACGTCGATCGCGCCGTAGTCGACGTCGACCTGGTCCAGCACCTGGACCACGCGCATCGAGAAGCCGCAGCGCGGCATGTCCGGGGTCCCTTTCATGAACAGTAGGACCGGGTTGGCGGTGATCAGCTCTTCGATTTTGCTCTTCAGCTCTGGGTCGGCCATGGAGGGCATTGTAGGGAGACGCGCTCTTCGGCCTAGAGTTTGCTGACGATCAATCCGGCGAGGCCCATAAAGCCGCCGACCATGATCACCACCAGGGTGAGGAACCCGCCAATCATCGTGTGCTGCAGTCCGTCGACCCGATTGCTCAGACCATCGAGCCGGTTGCTGATCTCCGTAACGCGACCATTGAGGTTGTCGAGGCGGGAATCGGTCCAGGTGGATCTCAATCTCATGGCTCCAGCGTAGAAGGAAAAAACGCACACGTGGCGCACGAAAGTGTAACTCTGTGTCCGCGCTTTCGCGGACTAAGCGGGAACGCTGGTCTTCACCGACAGCGCGTGGATCGTGCCGTCGTCGAAGCGCTCTTTGACCGCCGCCTTGACCAGGCGGTGCTGGTCGATCCGCGAGAGGCCGTCGAACTGGGGGGCGCTGACCGTTGCCCGCAGGTGGTCGCCGGTGCCGGTTTCGTCGATCACCTCGACCTCGGCGCCCGGCAGGGCGGCCTCGATCATCCGCGTCAGCTCGGCGAGGTCGGCGGCCACGGTCAGCCGGCGAGGCGCTCGCCGACGGTCTCGAGCATCTCCTCGACCCGGACGAACTTGACCCGCGGGCGGCCGTGGGGCTCGCCGCGGCCGACCTCGGCCTGGTCGATCGCCTGCCAGTCCTCGAAGCTGATGTAGCGGACGCCCTTCTCGCGCAGCAGATCCTCGACCGCCGCCGGGTCCGGGTTCTCCGGGCTCAGCAGCTGCTCGGCCTCGACGTCGGCAAGGAGGTGCTGGACCGTCTCGAGCGCGTCTTTCTTGTTCGTCCCGATCACGCCCGAGGGGCCGCGCTTGATCCAGCCGGCGGTGTAGTGGCCGGTCTTATGGCCGGCGTCGTGGGAGTCGAGGATGCGACCGCCCTCGTTGAGGATCAGGCCGCGGCTCTCGTCGAAGGGGACGCCCTCGATCGGGATGCCGGTGTAGCCGACCGAGCGGAGGACGAGCCCGCACTCGAGCTCTTCGCGCTCGCCGGTGTCCTTGGCGCGCAGCGTCCCGCCTTCCTCGACCAGCTCGTTGCGGCCGACGACGATCGATTCGACCTTGCCGTCGCCCTTGATCTCGACCGGCGAGGCGAGGAAGCGGAGGACGATCCGCTGCTTCTTGCCCTCCGGCTCGCGTTCGGAGAACTCCTTCAGCGTCTGGTAGTTGACTTTCGTCGTCTTGTCGGCCTCGTCGGACTCGACGAAGGCCTGGCTGGCGGCGTCGAGCTCGACCTCGGCCGGGTCGACGACGACGTCGGCGTCCTCCATCTCCCCGAGCTCCTTGATCTCCGGGTTGGTGAAGGCGGCCTGGACCGGGCCGCGGCGACCGAGGACGACGATCTCGCGGATCTGCTTGGCGTCGAGCGCCTCGATCGCGTGGTCGGCGGTGTCGGTCTGGCGCAGCTCGTGGTCAGTGAGGGCGAGCATCCGGGCGACGTCCATCGCCACGTTGCCGTTGCCGATCACCACGGCCCGCTCGCAGGAGAGGTCGAACTCGCGCTCGGCGTAGTCGGGGTGGGCGTTGTACCAGCCGACGAAGGCGGTGGCGGCGTGGCTGCCGGGCAGGTCCTCGCCGGGGATGCCGAGCTGGCGGTCGGTCTCGCAGCCGACCGTGAAGACGATCGCGTGGTAGAGCCTTTCCAGCTCCTCGACCTCAATGTCGTGGCCGATCTTGACGTTGCCGAAGAAGCGGAAGCCGTCGCGGGCAGCGGTTTTTTCGTAGACCCGGATCACCGACTTGATCTTCGGGTGGTCGGGGGCGACGCCGCCGCGGACCAGCCCGAACGGGGTCGGCAGGCGGTCGAAGAGGTCGACCTGGGCGTGCAGGTCGCCGTCCTTGAGGATGTGCTCGGCGGCGTAGAAGCCGCTGGGGCCGGCGCCGACGATGGCGACGCGGAGGGGGTTGCCTTCAGTTCCGATCTTGCTCATGGGACGGAGCAGGATACGGAAGTCTCGGATCCTCAGGTCTCGGAGGTCAGAAAGCGGGCTATCTCCTGCCCGTCACGGGAGGTGACAACTATCCACGCGCGACGCCTGCTCGCGGAGGCGAAGAGGTAGACGCGGTCTCCCTGGTCGATGCCCAGAGCTTTTCGGGCTGCCTTCGGGATCGTGAGTTGGCCCTGACCGCTCACCGGGATGCAGCCAAAATCTTCAGTGTCCTTCGGGAACTCTTGAATCCCCATTTTGGTCTTTTCCCGTCCGATCAATATTTAAAAATACATCTACATTGAAAATACAGGATTCAAAAGAGAGATGGGGAGGCCTTTCGATGGATCTCGCAAATTGGAACGATGACGAGGATCGGTCGCCGCGGCCGGGTATATGGTCAGGCGGAATGTGGGTGGAGCTAAAACGGCACTCGACGAGCGCTGATCATCAGGTCGCGCCTCACAGGAGTCGATGATCGTGAGTCCCACTGCCGCATCGGTGAACTTCACCGCCAACGAGTTCTTCCTCGGCCTGTTCTCGGCTTTGAAGCTCCAAGGGCAGGACGCCTTTTCGATCAGGGCCGATCGATTCGACGCCACGATCAGGGAGATCTACGAAAAGGTTCCGGACCTGCCTGGCGGCGAGAATGTCAGCCTTCGTTTCAAGGTTCGTCCCCATGAAATCTACGGTGATTCCAAAACCGTCAGAAAGGCCCTCAGCGCCGCTGCTCAAGGTCGGGTGATCTCCTTCGACAACCCGGACTACCTCGATATACGAGTGCAGCTCGATGAGGTTGATGCGGCACGAAAGCTGAGCAGGTTAGATGCCCCAAACGGGTTCTTCGACAGCTTGGCCGACGAGTTCATTCGGGTCTACCGGGAGCGGCGCGAGCCGCCCCCCGGTAACTGACCGTCGATACCGAGCCCACCACCCATGCTCGCTCACGAGAAGTTCCGGAATGAACTGGAAGGCTGGACGGAGCAGCTTCTGCGCCCATACATCGCCCGCGTCGAAGCGGGGGAGGTCCGGAAGACTTCCAAGGAGTTCAACGACCCCGTCTGGAGCACGATCGTTCTGCGACCGCTCGAGGTCACGATCCTCGATAGCCCTCTGCTGCAGCGATTGAGGTTGATCCGTCAACTGGGCCTGGTTCACCTGGTCTACCCGGCCGCCAACCACAGTCGTCTCGAGCATTCGATCGGCGTGGTCCGGCAGATCGATCGCTTGGTTGAGTCGGTGAATGAGCACTTCGCGAACCGGACCGCAGCGGGCGCCGCGGGAGACGACGTCGGCTGCGCGATCAGCGAGCAGCTGCGCCACGTCTTGCGTCTCACGGCGCTGTGCCATGACGTTGGACATGGTGCGATGTCTCACGTCTCAGAGAACGCACTGGAGCACTTTCCCGAAGCGCAAGAGATAAGAGATGCGTTCAGCGACGAGATCGGAAGCGAGGAAAAGCCCCTTTCGGAGGTCGCCTCTTACCTGATCATCGGGACGCCGGCATTCGGCGACCTCCTGTCAGCAGCTGCCGCCGCGACGAATGACCACCTTCCTCCCAGCGCGGAGGAGCAGATGCAGAGGCTGGTCCTGGGCGAGAAGGTGAACGACCGCATTCCGTTGCTCCAAGAGTTCATGTCCGGTCCTTTCGATGCCGACAAGCTCGACTACATGACGCGCGACGCGATGATGAGCGGGGTGCCGATTGTCACCGACACGGAGCGCCTGGTGCAGAAGATTCGGGCCGTCCGGGTCCCAGAGGGAAAGCTGCCTGACAAGGTTGCCGACACCGTGGCCCCCCAGGATGAATACGTGATGACGGGTATCAGCATGTCTGGGGCGCGTGCGATTGACGAGTTGATGCTTGGCAGGGTGCTGCTTCACGACAAGCTTTATCGCCACCACAAGGTTCGTGCCGCTGAGGCGATGGTGGGTTCGATTTTCCGGTTGATCGCTCCCGTGGTCGAAGAGGGACCAGCCATGGCACCCCTGAAGCTCGAGGACCATCAGCTACTTGAGCTTCAGCTGCAGGACCTCCGTGGCCTTGCTGGGAGGAGCCTGACCTCTAGGGAGCGCAAGAGGGGTCGCATCGCGGTTCTTCTGGCTGAGATGCTGCGACGTCGCGAGCTCTTCGTCCGGGCATTCGCTTTTGCCCGGGACATGCCGGGCGACCCATACCATGCCGAGCCTCAGCACATCGACGGTCTCGGTGACCTGGTGACCAATGGGGAAGACCTTGAGTTTGTCGAAGGTGTGGTCGAGCGAATTGCGGCCGAGCTGGTGAAGATTTGCGAACTGCTGCAGCCTCAGCTTGTCGAGAAATACGACGGGGAGTTCACCCCGTTCCTTGCCCTGGATCCGCCGAAGCTCGCGCCTCTCGACACCGACGCCATCCATGCCTACTTGATTACCGAGAGCGGGGACAACAATCGGATCTACCCCGCCCGCCCGGGCATTGCGGGCGCGTCGCGGTGGTCCGATGCATATCTCCTGACCCGTGAGACCGGCTACGTCTTCAGCCCCGAGGAGCTAGCACCCTTCGCCTACCTGGCAAGTGAGGTCGTCCTACGGAGGGATCACGGCGTTCGCGTGCCATCGACCATGCACCCCTACACGAAGCAAGGAACGCGCGATCTGGAACAGAAACGTCGGCAGCTCGACAGCAAGAGGTTTTTCCGTTCGCTGCCTTCGGATCTGGCCCCGCTACCCGAGGAGTTGGAGACCGCGGCCGCTGGGCGCCGGATCGACAAGGTGCTCGACAACCTCCAGGGGTACGAAGGCCCGAAGCACGCTCGCTCCGACAAGGGGCTTCCGCTTCGAAGCCGCGAACGGATACTCGACTGGCTGAAGCAATTCGGATCCGAGTTCGGAGACGAGCCACTAAAGCTGCTGGAAAAACTGCGGGTGGTCGGTCGCGACCAGGTCGTCACGACTCTGGAGGAATTCCTTCATGAGCATCGAGATGTTTTCGACGACCCCTCGGTCTGTCCCTTAGGGACGGCCAAGGACAGCTCCGCAATCACCACCTATTACGCACGGGACCTGCGCGCAGTGCGCGTGCTCTCGGTTCCAGATGCCCTGGCCGGCGAAGAGCCGATCGTCTTCATCGACGACTTCATCGGCTCAGGGCAACAGGCCGTAAGCATTCTTGAGGCCTGGTTCGGAGTCGAGCCGAGCACGGATCTCCACGAGGACCGCGGAGACCCATTGAGCGAGGTCTATAGGGAGGGACTGCGAAGTCGTCCCTTGGGCTTCGTCTTTGCCAGCGGAATGCAGGGAGGAGTGGGCGTGCTCGAAAAAGCGCTCGACCGGCTGGAACTGAACGGGACTGTCAAGCTTGCCGAGAACCATTTGGCACCGCGGGCGTTCAATGGGCCTAAGAGCGCGGAGCGGGAGAAGCTGGAGCAACGCTGCCGTGAGATTGGGTTGCAACTGCTGGAGGACGGAGTCGAGCGTCATGACCTCGAGTGGCAGGAAAAGCGTGCGCTTGGCTACGGCAACGAAGCGTTCCTGCTGACGTTCCCCTACAACACGCCTACCCAGAGCCTCACCTGCCTGTGGAAGTCCGGCAAGGTGGATGGCGTTGATTGGACCGCCCTGCTACCTCGCCGTCCCAAGCTCTAAGCGGAAAGTCAGCGCCGGACGGGAGCGCCCGTGGCGACGGCGCTCGGGGTGCCGTCGAGCGCGTCCAGCGCCTTGCGGACGGAGGTCGCGACGCAGGTGAAGATCGGCGTCTCCCGCTCGGTGTACTCGCTCGACTCGGTCGGCCGCAGCTCGTTGACGAGGTCGAGGAACATGCCGGGGTCGTCGCCCTCGAAGGCGACGACGAACTCCTGGTCGTCGAGCCCGAACGAGTAGCTGGTGTTGATCGTGATCTCGGGATAGCGGCGGCCCACCTCGATGTGGCTTTTCATGATCCGGCCGCGCTCCTCCGCCGGCAGCCCGTACCAGCGGCGCTGCTTGACCATCGGGTAGAGGAAGAGGTACTTGCGCTCGGAGGTGCAGATCTCCGGCCGCGCGTCCTCCTCGGAGTAGGGCGAGCGTTTGGTCATCGAGAGGAAGGAGTGCGGCGTCTCCGTCCACTTCGCCAGCCCGCTCTGGCCGAGGACGACGTGGAAGGTGTGGATGTCGTCGAGGTTGGGGCTCTGGCTGAGCAGCACCAGGTCGACGTCGCCCCGCGTGCCTATGGTTGAGTAGGCGCGCAGCGAGCGGTCGACGGCGAAGTCCTCGCAGGCGGCGAGGAACTCCTGCTTGTCGGCAGCGCGCAGCTCCGGGTCCCGACGACGCCAGGCTGGATCGATCTTGAAAAACGTGAACTTGGCGAACGTGCGATCGGCCATCGGGGCCACGATAGCGCTCGCCCTGCTCCTGGCTCTGGCGCCGGCAGCGGCTGCGCGGGAGATGCCCGAGGTCCGTCTGATGCTGTTGCCTCCGGAAACGACCGTCGAAGACCTGGCGGGGGCCGGGTTCTCTCCGGGTTTGATGAGCGCCGGCCTCGGCACGGTCCCCCCGGAGCAGACCTTCCTCGACATTGGTCAGGGCAACCGCGTCTTCGACTCGCTCTACGACACGGACCTGCCGGCGCGAACGGGCAATCGTGCGGCCTGGTGGCGGGCGGTGGCGGAGAGGGCGGAATCGGCGCCTGCGGACATCGTTCCGGGCCTTCTCGCCGCGACCCTGCGGAAGGAAGGGGCGCCGGCCGGGAGCTTCGAGATCCGCCCGGCAGGGCTGGCCAAGGCATCGCCGCGCGAGGGCGAGCTGGTGATCGCGATTGCCCGGCCGGCCGGCGAGAGCGACGATCCCGTGCCGATCGGGATCGCCGGCCGCGGCTTCGACGGCAATCTCACCTCGGACAGCACCCGGATGGACGGCTACGTGCTCTCGACCGACGTGGCGCCGACGATCCTGCGGCAGTTCGGGATTGCCGTTCCCGCCGAGATGTCGGGGCAGCCGATCGAGGCCGAGGGCGCCGTCGACGTCGCCGCGGTCGAATCGCTGGGGGCGCGGATGGCGGTGATCTCTTCGCGGCGCGGCCCGGTCGTCGGCCTCAACGTCGTCATCTGGCTGGCGGTGCTGTTCCTCGTCGTTCTGCTCAGCCGCGGTCGCCTGGCGCGCCCGGGGGTGCGGCTGGCGGGCCTGACGATCGTCTACCTGCCGCTCGTCCTCCTCCTGGGGGCGGCGCTCGAACCGGGGGAGATGGCCGAACGTCTTCTCGTCCTCCTGCTGGCGCCGCTGCTGGGGGCGGCGACGCTTCTGCTCTTCCGGGGGTATCGCGCTCTCACCGTCGCCTCAGCGGCAACCGTCCTCGCCTACGCGATCGACGTGATCGCCGGGTCGCCCCTGACCTCGCTGTCGCTGCTCGGCCCGAATCCAGGCCTGGGCGTCCGCTTCTACGGGATCGGCAACGAGCTCGAGGCGCTGTTGGTGGTGCTGGTCACGGCGGGGGCGGGGGCCGGCCTGGCGGGCTTCCTGCCGCGGGGGTCGCGGCGCGCCCGCGTCCTCGTCTTCGCTACCACCGGCCTGCTCGCGGCCTTCGTCTTCGCGGCCGGTCGCTTCGGGGCCGACGTCGGCGCCGCGATCGTCTTCCCGGTCGGGGCCGGCGTGGCGGCCGCGGCAATCGCCGACCGAAAGAAGAGGCCGCTCGTCCTCGCCCTGATCGCGGCGCCGCTCGCCGTCCTCGCCCTGTTGGCCCTCGTCGACCTCCTCAGCGGCGCCAACGCCCATCTGACCCGCTCGGTCCTCGATGCCGGCGGCCTCGGCGATCTCGCCAATGTCGCCCAGCGCCGGCTCCAGCTCTCGGCCCACAGCTTCGCCCGGCCGGTGCTGCTCGCCTTCCTCCCGATCGTCGCCGTGGTCGCCGCCCTTGCCTATCGGCGCCGCGACCGCCTGCGCGCCTGGGTGGCCGGCGTGCCGGCGATGCGCGCTGGTCTTCTCGGTGCCCTGGCGGCAACCGTCGTCGGCACCCTGGCCAACGACTCCGGGGCCCTCCTGCTCGAGATCGGCACCGCCTACCTGCTGGTCTTCACCGGCTTCGCCTGGGCTGAGAGTCCCGCAAATTCGGCAGAGAGCACTGCCGCAGACGAAAAGTTACAATTACGTGCGCCACACGTATGAATTGATCCCGTAGCTTGGAGGCATGAGACGGATGCGTTCCACCTGGACCGACTCGCGCTTGGACGACCTCAACGGTCGAGTGGGGGAAATGAGGGAAGAAATTCGCGACGTGCGGAGGGATATCGGCGACCTCAAGCGGATCATGATCCAGCTCGGTGGCGGTCTCATCGGGACCCTGCTGATCGGCATGCTCGGGCTGATCGGCACCCAGCTCTGAAGCCGGAAGCGGCACTCCTGTGCCTGGGTGCCTGCCGGGCGATGATCTAACCTTGATCGTCCGTGCGCATAGGTCTCGTCTCGCCATATTCCTGGTCCTATCAGGGAGGCGTGAACCGGCACGTTGAGGCGCTCGCCGAGGAGTTCCTGCGGCGAGGCCACAATGTCCGCGTCCTCGCTCCCGTAGACCCTCCGGGTCGGCTCAGCCGCGTCCTGCACCGGGCGTCGGCCGAACGCCGGGAGCTGCCGGATTACCTGATGCCGCTGGGCCGGACGATGGGCTTCGGCGCCAACGGCTCGGTCTCCAACCTTGCGCCCTTCCCGGCGGGCGGCGTCGTCGCCCCGCGGCGGCTCGTCCGCAGCGGCGAATTCGACGTCATCCACGTCCACGAGCCGCTGGTTCCGCTCGTCGGCTGGAACGCGACCCTGGGCGCCCGCGACCCCGTCGTCGGCACCTTCCATGCCTACGCGACGAAGGCGCTGCCGAACTACATCGCCAACGGCCTCGGCGCCCGCCGGGTCTTCAACCGCCTCTCGGCTCGGATCGCCGTCTCCGAGGCGGCCGCCTGGACCGGTCGGCGCTGGTTCGGCGGCGAGTACACGATCATCCCCAACGGGGTCGACACCGAGACCGCGCCGCAAGGGCCGAAGCCGGCTGACGGCGACCTGCGGATCCTCTTCGTCGGCCGCCCCGAGGAGCGCAAGGGGCTGCCGATCCTGCTCACCGCCTTCAATGCCCTGGTCGAGCATGTGCCCTGTCGCCTGACGGTGATCGGGGCCGAGCGTGAGGACGTTCTCCGCTACGTCGCCGACCCCGACCTTCTCGACTGGATCGACATCCGCGGTCGCGTCTCCCGCGAGGACCTCTGGACGGAGCTGCACGATGCCGACGTCCTCTGCGCGCCCTCCCTTTCGGGCGAGAGCTTCGGCATGGTCCTGACCGAGGCCTTCGCGGCGGGGACGCCGGTGATCGCCTCGGCCATCGCCGGCTACAACGACGTCGTCAGCGACGGCGTCGACGGCCTCCTCGTCCCCCCGGGCGACCCGCAGCGCCTGGCCGAGGAGCTGCAGCGCGTCCACTTCGAGCCGGAGCGGCTACAGGCGATGGGCGAAGCCGCCCGCCGCAGCGCCGAGCGCTACGCCTGGCCCCGCGTCGCCGACCAGGTGACGGCCGTCTACGAGCGGGCGATCGAGGCTCCGCAGCCGGTGAGCGCCGGCGAACGGGTGGCGCATTGGGCCGGGTTGCGGCCCGCCGACGGCGGCCCCAAGCGTCCCGCCGAGCGCCTGCCCTCGCTCGACCCGCCGCCGGCCCAGGCCGGCAGGAAAGGACGGGTCGTCGCAAG
Organism: uncultured Actinomycetes bacterium; assembly: GCA_963779815.1. Taxonomy (GTDB): domain Bacteria; phylum Actinomycetota; class Thermoleophilia; order Solirubrobacterales; family 70-9; genus VAYN01. The sequence continues at coordinate 100,509 of CAVZZR010000002.1, forward strand.
ACGGATCGGGCTGGCGGTCGCGGGGATCATGGGAGTGGGGCTGACCCTGCTCGCCGCCCAGAAGATCGGCATCGACAACGTCGTCGAAAGCATCGTCCGCTCGAACCTGACCTGGGTCTTGGTCGCCTGCGCGCTGATGGCGAGCTCCCTCTTCTTCCGCGCCGCCTCCTGGTATTGGATCGCGCGCGCTGCTTTGCCGAACCGGCCGATCCGCCGCCGCGACGTCACCTCGGCGACGATGATCGGGGTGCTGATGTCGGCGACGCTGCCGGCTCGTCTCGGGGAGCCGGCCCGCGCGCTCACCCTCGCCCGCCGCAGCGGCCGCATGCGGGAAACCTTCCCGGTTCTCCTCGGCACGCTCGTCTCGCAGACGATGTTGAACCTGATCGCGCTGGTCCTGCTCGGGGTGATCATCGTCTCGACCACGCCCTTGTTCCACTCGGGGACCAAGAAACTCTTCGTTTTCAGCTTGGTCCCGCTGCTCGTCCTGATCGTCGTCCTGGTCGCCCCGCTGCTGATGCGGCGCAACGGCAACGGCCGCCTGGCGCGGGCGGGAGCGTCGGTCCACAGGGCCTTGATCCAGGTGCGGGCCGGGCTCGCCGTCTTCCGGGATCCGCGCCACGGCTTCGCGGCGACCGCGGCCCAGCTTGCCGCCTGGGCGATCCAGCTGGCCGCCTGCTGGGCGCTGCTCTACGCCCTGGGCCTCGACGGCAAGGCAGGGATCGGCGCCGCTGCCGCCGTCCTCTTCGCCGTCAACGTCACCGCTGTCGTCCCGGCGACCCCCTCGAACATCGGGGTTTTCCAACTCGCCGTGATCAGCGTCCTCCACACCGGCTTCGGCGTCAGCACCGCCGACGCCCTCGCTTACGGCGTCATCCTGCAGGCGGTCGAGATCGCGACGGCTGTGGCCCTCGGCCTACCCGCCCTCGTCCGGGAGGGGCTCACCTGGAGCGACCTGCGGGTGCAGGCGGTCTCCGCGGCGCCGGTGCGGCTGGAGCCGAAGCCGCGGGCTCGCGCCGGCCAGCCGCAGCCGTAAATTCTCTTTAAGCTTTCCTTTAGCGGTTAAAAAAACTCGGTGTATTTCTATAGGATGGGTCCTGGAGGCGTGCCGCCACCATTCCCAGGCCGGCACTCCTGGCACCCGGGAAGGCGCGCGGCAGGCGCCGGTTCCATCCAGCAGGCCGCCGCCCCGCCTTCTCGGGCCTTTACTTCTTAGCCGGATCGACAAGGTTCCTTGACGGGTCTGCACTAATGTGCATAGAGTCGAGCAATCGGCCAATCACTCACGCGAACTGGGGGAAAGTGAGCCGTGAGATACGACTCGGCAGTTTTGGAGAGAGTCGCGCAGCGCTTCCGGCGCGACATGTGGGATTCGGTAGTTCCGGAAGCAATTTCAGAATCAGGGGTTGAAGTAGAGCGATTCGGGCCAGTCCAGGCAACCGCGTTCGGCGACCTGCCGGAGGTGCACCTGCTGCAGCAGATCCAGGGTGCGGCGGAGCCTGGTGCGATCGAGGACGGCCACCTTGCCGCCGCGGTCGAATGGATGCGAGCCCGGGAAGTCGACTACCGGATTCCGGTGGCGGCCGGTCGCCCAGGGGCGGCCGAGGCGGAGGCCTGGCTCGGCGTGCGCGGTTACGAGCGCGGCGGCGGCTGGGTGAAACTGGTCCGCGACGGCTCGCCGCCCGACTTCCACGTCGATCCCGACATCGTCATCTACCGGCTCGGGCTCGACGAAGCCGAAGGGGAAGGGCTGAGCACGATCGCTGCTCAAGCCCTCGAGATACCGCTGGTGGCGGGAACCCTGTTCTTCTCGCTGCCGCAGCAGAACGGGTGGCACTGCTACACCGCCGCCCTGGGGCCGGACGAGGTTCCGGTCGCCACCGGATCGATGCTGATCGTCGACGGCGTGGCCCAGCTGGGGGCGGGGACGACGCTGCCCGAGGCTCGCGGTCACGGCTGCAACGCGGCCTTGCTGCACCAGCGCCTGCTCGACGCGCACCGCGCCGGCTGTCACACCGTCTTCATCGAGGTCGGTGAATGCGATCTAGGTTCCTGGTCGGCGGTCACCCGCAACCTGCGCAAGGCAGGATTCGAAGAAGCCTACGAAGGTCGCAACTGGCAACGGCCGGCGCTGCACCCGGCCCAGGTGCCGGACAGGTTCAGCGGCTGAGCTCGGGGGCGGGGGCCGCTTCGGAGCCCTCGCCTTCGTCGCCGGGGTCCGGCTCGGACTCCGGCGGCAGCTCACCGCCGCGAGCGGTGCCGGCGATCAGCTCGTCGGGCGCCTTCTGCTCGGGGATGAAGCCCGACTTCATCCCGAAGTAGACCGCCTGCGGGTGGTGGGCGACGATCGCGACCGTCGACTGCTCGGGCATCACCGCGTAGCCGCCGGAGAGGGTCATCCCGATCGCTTCCAGGTCGAGCAGGCGCCAGACCTTCTCGTGCTCCGACTGGTCCGGGCAGGCCGGGTAGCCCCAGGAGTAGCGCCGGCCCTGGTCGAGCTCGATGCCGAGCTGGCGGCGGATGTCGGAGTGGAGCCACTCGGCCAATCCCTCGGCCGCCTGGACCCCGAGCCCGTGGACGTAGAGCTGCTCGGCGAACTCGCCTTCGCGCTCGAGCCGTTCGATCAGCTCGGTCACCTCGGGGCCGACCGTCACCCCCTGGAGGGCGACGACGTCGCGTTCGCCCGAGGCGAGCGGGCGGTAGAAGTCGGCGAGGCAGATGCGGTCGTGCTTCGGCTGGCGGGGGAAGACGAGCCGCTCGAGCTCGCGGTCGGGGTCCTCGGGGTCGAAGACGATCAGCTCGTTGCCCTCGGAGTTGCAGGGGAAGTAGCCGAGCCGGGCGCGCGGGCGCAGGTAGTCCTGCTGCTGCCACATCCGCTCCAGGCGCGGCGCGAACCCCTCCTCCTCGGCGGTTCCCTCGACCAGATCGCGCCAGGCATCGCCCTTGACCCCGCGGCCGCCCCAGTGCAGCTTGAAGAGGACGTGGCGGTCCAGGTACGGGAAGACGTCTTCGAGGTCGACGTCGATCTCGCGGACTCCCCAGAAGGGCGGCGCCGGGATCGCCACGTCGGTGCGCGCGTCCGAGCGGACGCCGGCGTCGGTGGTCGGCGGCGCGTCGTCGACCACGACCGGCTTCTCGCGCAGCTGCTTGGCCTCGCCCTTGATCCGCTCGACCAGGGCGCCGCGGGCGTCCTCGTCGACCAGGGCGTCCATCGTGTCGAGCCCCTGGAAGGCGTCCTTGCAGTAGAAGACGCCGGGCTCGTAGACCTCGTCGGACTCCTTGCCCTTCGGGTAGAGGGTGCGACGGCCGAAGTCGCGGTTGATCGCGGCGCCGCCGATCAGGACCGGAAATTCGAGGCCCCGCTGGTGCAGCTCGGCGACGCAGGTCGGCATCTGCTTCGAGGTCGAGACCAGCAGCGCCGAGAGGCCGATCGCGTCGGCCTCGTTCTCGACCGCGGCCTCGATGATCGTGTCGACCGGGACCTGCTTGCCGAGGTCGATCACCGTGTAGCCGTTGTTGGTGAGGATCGTGTTGACGAGCGACTTGCCGATGTCGTGGACATCGCCGAAGACGGTCGCGATCACGACCTTGCCCTTGGTGTGGCCCTCGATCCGGTCGAGGTGGTTCTCCAGCTGCGCCACGGCGCGCTTCATCACTTCGGCCGACTGCAGGACGAAGGGGAGGATCAGTTCGCCGGCGCCGAATTTGTCGCCGACCTCCTTCATCGCCGGCAGCAGCACCTCGTTCAGGGTCGGGACGGCGCCGATCTTCTCGACCGAGCGCTCGATCTGGTCCTCGACCCCGTCCTTCTTGCGGCGAAGGATGTGCCAGTGCAGCGCTTCCTCCGGCTCCATCTCGGCGGTCGGGTCGGCGGCCTCGGCCTCGATCTCTTCGCCTTTCGACTCGAAGTGGGAGATGAACCGCTCCAGCGCGTCGTCGCGGCGGTTGAAGACGAGGTCGTCGGTCAGCTGCCGCTCGTCCTCCGGGATCTCCCCGTAGGGGGTGATGTGGTTGGGGTTGACCATCGCCAGGTCGAGGCCCGCCTCGACGCAGTGGTGCAGGAAGACGGAGTTGAGGACCGCGCGGGGCCGCGGCGAGACGCCGAAGGAGACGTTGGAGACGCCCAGCGAGGTCTTGACGCCGGGGATCTCGGCCTTGATCCGGCGGATCCCCTCGATCGTCTCGACGGCGGAGGGCCGCCACTCCTCGTCGCCGGTGGTGAGGGTGAAGGTGAGGGCGTCGAAGATCAGCGCCTCGGGGTCGAGCCCGTGCTCGCCGCAGGCGATGTCCCGGATGCGTTCGGCGATCTCGACCTTGCGCTCTGCCGTCTTCGCCATCCCGACCTCGTCGATCGTCAGCGCGATCAGGGACGCTCCGTGGGCCTTCGCCAGCGGGATCACCGTGTCGGCCTTCTCGCGGCCGGCCTCGAGGTTGATCGAGTTGACGATCGCCCGGCCGGGGATCGTCTCCAGGGCCGCCTTGATCACCTCGGGCTCGGTCGAGTCGACCTGGATCGGCGCCGGCTGGGTGAGGGAGATCCGCTTCACCACCGCGCTCATCTGCTCGTCCTCGTCCTGGCGCTCGGTCAGGGCGACGCAGGTGTCGAGCACGTGGGCGCCGCCTTCGACCTGGTCTTCGGCGACCTGGACGAGCCCGTCGTAATCGTCGGCGAGCAGCAGTTCCTTCGCCTTTTTCGAGCCCTGGGAGTTGACCCGCTCGCCGACCAGGGTCGGCCGCGGCTCCTGCACCAGCGGCGTCGAGGTCATCATCGAGGAGACCTCGACCGGTCCCGGCGCCGGCCGCTCGCCCGGGGTGCTGCCCCCGACCCGCTCGCGGATCGCGGCGATGTGCTCGGGGGTCGTCCCGCAGCAGCCGCCGACGATGCCGACCCCGTAGCGCTCGACGAACTCGCCCAGCGTCGCCGCCAGCGGCTCGGGCTTTTCGGGGAAGATCGTCTCGCCGTCGGGGCCCTGCAGCGGCAGGCCGGCGTTGGGGATGCAGTGCACCGGCAGGGGGCTGTTCTCGCCGAGGAAGCGGATCGCGTCGCGCATGTCCTCCGGGCCGGTCGAGCAGTTGAGGCCGATCACGTCGACCTCGAGCGCGGCCAGCGTCGTCAGCACCGAGCGGATGTCGGTGCCGAGCAGCATCTTGCCCCCGTTCGGCAGCAGCGAGACGCTGCACTGGATCGGCAGCGCCCGACCGGTCTTCGCGAAGGCCTCACGGGCGCCGAAGATCGCCGCCTTCACCTCGAGGATGTCCTGCGCGGTCTCGATCATGATCAGGTCGGCGCCGCCTTCGACCAACCCCTGCGCCTGCTCGGCGAAGACCTCGACCAGGCGGCCGAAGGAGATGTCGCCGAGGGTGGGGTCGGTGGAGGCGGGGAGGAAGCCGGTCGGGCCGATCGAGCCGGCGACGAAGCGCTCCTTGCCGGCCGCCTTGCGCGCGATTTCCGCGGCCTTCGTGTTGATCTCCAGCGTGTGCTCGCCGAGCCCCCACTCCTCGAGCTTCAGCCGTGAGCCCTGGAAGCTGTCGGTCTCGACCACCTCGGCCCCGGCCTCCAGCATCGAGGCATGGACCCCCTCGATCACATCGGGCCGGTTCAGCACCAGCGCCTCGTGGCACTTCCCCTCGAGCCCGCCGTAGTCCTCCTGAGTCAGGTCGAACATCTCCAGCGTCGCGCCCATACCGCCGTCGAAGACAACGACGCGCTCACGAGTAGCAGCTATGTAGTCACGGTCCGGCATGAACCTAAAGAGGCTACCGAGGGACCGTCAGGTTCTCCCGTAGCTGGAGCGCGTAGGCAAGGCAGAGGGCCCTGACGCGCTCCTCGGGCATGCTGGTCCGGAGCGAGCGAGTAGCCATCGCGATCCCCCGCCCCGCACGGGAACCGAACAGGCTCTCGAGGGCCGCGATCGCCTCGATAGTGGTCGCGCCGGCGATGGGGTCGGCGGCCAGCGACGAGAGGCTCGAAGCGGTCTCTGCCGCCGGCTCTGCCTGCATGAGCCGGACTACGTCGGCGGCATCCTTGTCCTTCTGTCGGTCCTCGCGCTCGCCGGCGAGGCGGTCGGCGATCTTGTGAACCTTGGCGACGATCAGGGCGGGCACGCTTGCAACCTTGACCGACCGCGAGCGGCCGTCAGAAGGATCGAGAGGCTCGATCGGCATTACGTCGTAGTCGACGAGGGCCGCCTCGAGCCCGACCACACGGCGCGCGGCTCGCTTGCCGTGGGGGTGGAGCAACGCACCCCTCCTGCCCGGCCTTTGGCTGAGGGCGTCAGGAACGATCAGATCGACGCCGACCTCCATCGGCACGCCGTCGACGCTCGTCTCGACGACCCAAAGCCCTGGCTCGGCCGAGCCTTCCTTGACCGCCAGGTTGAACCCCGCCTCCTTCATCGTCGTTTCAAGTCCGGGCTCGTCCAGGAGGATCGTGGGGTCGAGGGCGAGATCGCCGTCAGCCGTGTAGTCCGCCACCGGCAGGCTGTTGGGGCCGGCGCGCAGGTAGACCGCCTGGGCTCCGGCGATGACAACCGCGTCCAGATGAGGGCTGAGGACATCGAGGGCGTCCAGCAGGACTCGCCGAGCCTCGACATATCGCGGATCTGCGTTCGTCACGAGCGCTCGGAGATCTCACCCGGCTCTGGGAGAGAGCTTCTCCGCCATCCGGTTTCGTTTTCCTGCATCCAGGTCAATACGGCCTCGCCCTCGGCCGGCATGCGGCCGTTCCCGGTCAGGCAGTCGATTGCCACCTGGGACGGAGAGACGAAGCGCAAGCCGGCCTCGTCATCGGTGTTCCACCAGACAATCGGGTCGAAGGGCTCCAGCAAGATCACGTTGGCTCCCTCGCTTGCCGGCAGCAGTCCCAGCTCTCCGGCGAGCGTCTCAGGACGATCGCAGTAGGCGAGCAGCATCGCCGGAGCAGTCACGGGAGCCAATCGAACTGCGGCGCGCGAGCCGGTGATCGTCAAGCGCGATTCCAGGGTCGGGAGTTTTCTCAGCGCGCTGTCGATTCCGGTCGGAGCGATGAAAGTCGAGACGCGGTTCGTCTCCAGGACGTCGTAGGAGCGGGCCCAACGGCGGATCAGGCCTTGCGCGTCGACATATTCGATCGGCCCCCTGGGGGCGCGCTCGATTAGAGCCTCGTCATAGAGGGTCTCGAGCAGGCGGGAGACATAGCCGGGGGCCAAACCGGCTGCTTTCGCCAGTTGCCCGGGACCAAGGGGGGGCGGACGTCGATCAGCAATCTGATCAGGCGGGCTGCTTTGGCGCCACGAACTTGGGCTTTGCCACGCTCTTTGGGTGCCGGATTCCGGTTCGCGCCGTCCGTCTGGAGGTACAGGGCCGGGTTTTCGAGGCGCAACCGGACATTGCCCGTCTGATCCATGTAATTGATGCCCATCTCGGTGAGGATTTCTCGCGTTCGCTCACTGAGCCAGGGGGCCAAGACGAGGAGGGCGGTGCCTGGGCTCATCGATCTCAATCCAGGGGCAAAGCCCGAGACCAGGCCTTCCGCCTGACGCGGCGTCAGGGAGCGCTTTTCTTCAACCAGAATCGAGGCGAAGGAGTTGCCTCCCGTGAGCCGCAGAACTTTTTCCGGGTCTCCGTTCGGGCCTAGCGGGGTTTCCAGGGTCCAGGAGGAGGGGATCCGCTCCCGGAGCCAAGAAAAAGCCCATGACAGCAGTTCTTTTTCCGATTCATCCGTATTTGCGCTCATCACAAATCGAGATTATAGGGTCGCTATTTCCTCATATAGGACTTTTGCTATATCAGCAAAATGGCATTCAGAGGAAACAGGTGCGCCTTGGGGAGCGCGGTTCTAGCGGCGCAAACCCAGTTTGCGGCGCCAGTCGCGGGCCCCGAAGAAGCGGGAGATCGGGGCGAGGAGGCGGCGGCGGGCCTTGGTGTACGGATACCAGGTGGGCTCGCGCTTGCCGCCGAAGCGGGTGATTACCAGCGACTCGCTGCGGCAGTACTTCTTGATCCCCGGTTCGCCGTGGCGGGTGCCGATCCCCGACTGCTTCCAGCCGCCCATCGGCACGTCCATCGCGAAGTAGTTGACGAGGACGTCGTTGACGTTGATCGCGCCGCACTCGACCCGGCGGGCGATCTGCTCGGCATGGTCGCGCTCGCCGAAGACCGAGCCGGAGAGGCCGTAGGGGCTGTCGTTGGCAAGGCGGATCGCCTCCTCGGCGTCGCGCACCTTCATCACCCCGACCACCGGGCCGAAGGTCTCGTCGCGCATCACCTTCATCGAGTGGTCGACGTCGACGAGGACGGTCGGCTCGAAGTAGTCGCCGGGGCCCTCGACGCGCTTGCCGCCGGTCAGAGCCCGGGCGCCGGAGGAGAGGGCGTCGCCGACGTGGTCCTCGACGATCGCGGTCTGGTTCGGCGAGGTCATCGCGCCGACGTCCTTGGGATTGCGCGCGTCGTCGGAGCCCTGGCGGAGCCGGCCGACCTCGGCCGTCAGCTTGTTCAAGAACTGGTCGTAGACGGGCTCCTCGACGTAGATCCGCTCGACCGACATGCAGATCTGGCCGGAGTTCATCATCCCGCCCCAGGCCGCGGCGTTGGCGGCGCGGTCGAGGTCGGCGTCGGCGAGGACGATCATCGGGTCCTTGCCGCCGAGCTCGAGGCTGACCGGCGTCAGCGTCTCCGCCGCCCGCGCCATCACCTTGCGGCCGGTGCGGTCGGAGCCGGTGAACTGGATGAAGTCGACGGCATCGACCAGAGCGCCGCCGGTCTCGCCGACTCCCTGGACGCAGTCGAAGACGTCGGGGCCGCCGATCTCGCTCTTCCAGGCCTCGATCACCTCGGCGACGCCGAGCGGCGTGAACTCGGACGGCTTGACGACGACCGCGCAGCCGGCCTGCAGTGCCGGGATCGCGTCGCCGAGCGAGAGGATCAGCGGGAAGTTCCAGGGGCTGATGATGCCGACGACGGGATGCGGCCGGTACTGGACCCGCAGCTTCTTCGCCGCGAGGAGGGGGGTGTGGGGGCGGACGCTCTCCTCGCCGATGAAGCCGGCGGCGCGGGTGCCGTAGAAGTTGATCAGGTCGGCCAGGTAGCCGGGCTCGTTGCCGGCGTCGGCGCGGACCTTGCCGGTCTCCGCCTGCATCGTGTCCAGTACCCGATCTTCGTTGTCGAGCAGCCAGTCGCGCAGCTTGCCGAGCCAGTGGTAGCGGCCCTCGATCCCCATCGCCTCCCACTCGGGCTGGTTGCCGCGAACCCGGGCGACGGTTGCGGCGACATCCTCGGGCGAAGCGACCGGGATGGTCTTGATCAGCCCACCCGTCGCCGGGTTGTGGACCTCGATCGCGTCAGCCGCAGCCGACGCTCCGTTCGCCTCGGTACCGCGCGCCGCCGTTCCGCTCTCCACCACAGCTCCCTTCGCCCGTTTGGCTGACCAGCCAACTGTAGCGGCGTTTTCAGAGCTGGGTGGCGATCAGGCCGAGCAAGCCGAGCATCGCGGTCAAGATGCAGCCGATGATGCCGAAGCCGATCTGCATCGTGCGATCGACGGCGTCGAATCTTGCGTCCATCTCCTTCTGCCGGGCCATTTGGCCCATGTCTCCCCGCTGCTGAGCCATCTCTTCCCGCTGCTGACGAAGCTCCGCCTTCAGATCGCGGAAGCCTTCGTCCATGCGCTCCTTGAGGTCATCGAGGCGCTCGTCGGTCCAGCTCTCTCTCGGTGGTGTCATCACGACCATGAAAGCAACTGTAGACAAGAAGTTGCTACAGATGGCGCGCGGAAAAGTAAAACCTTTGGGACTTCAGCGCGGGACGAGGCGGTTGACCGGCCCTTCCAGCGAGACCACGTAGAGGCGGTGGTGCTGGTCTTCCCCGAAGGAGCTGGGGCTGTTGACCTGGAGGCCGAGCTTGCGGTCGTCGCTTGCCCGCTTCAGGTGGGGGACGAGCGTGCGCAGCTGGCCCTCGCAGAGGTCGGCGTAGACGTAGCGGCCGCGGAGGCCGCGCAGGCGCGGATCGCGGACGACGTAGCCGCCGATGATCGAGCAGCTGCCGCCGCGGCTGTGCGGGTAGGCGAAGATCGGCTTGACGGTGCCGCCGGGGTCGGGGGTGCCGCTGCTTTCGTCCGTGTACTTGTTGAACCCCTCGAAGGCGTCCCAGCCGAAGTTGGCGCCGCCGGCGCGGGCGACGGTCGTGTAGTCGAGCTCCTCGAACTCGTTCTGGCCGACGTCGCCGATCGCGATCCGCGGCTGCCCGTGGGTCGTGTCGAAGGAGAAGCGGAAGGGGTTGCGGAGGCCGTAGCTGTAGATCTCGTCGCGGCCCGGCTTGCCGACGAAGGGGTTGCTGGCCGGCACCGAGTAGGGCTTGCCTCCGGAGGCCCGCGGGTCGATCCGCAGCAGCTTGCCCAGCAGCACGTCCTTGTTCTGGGCGTTATTGGGCGGGTCGCCGCCGGAGCCGCCGTCGCCGGTCCCGAAGTAGAGGAGGTTGCCGAGGAACTGCAGCTGGCCGCCGTTGTGGTTGGAGTTGACGGGGTGGGGGATGGTGATCACCGGGCGCCGCGAGCCGGCTGCCGCGCGGGTGGCGCTGCGGCGGTGGAACTCGTCGACTTGGATCGAGCCGGCGGCGTCCGTGTAATAGACGTAGAAGCGCCTGCTGCGGGCGTAGTCGGGCGGGAAGGCGACCGAGAGCAGGCCGCGCTCGCCGCCGTAGTTGACGAGGCCGCGGATGTCGAGGAAGGTTGCCGGCGCGGCGGCCGCCCTTGAGGACGACGATCCGGCCGGGCTGCTCGACCACGAAGAGGAGCTTCGGGAAGCCGGGCGCGCCGGTGACGTAGACGGGGCTGTCGAAGGAGCCGATCTTCTTCAGCGCGACGCCGCCCCCTTTTGCCCGCGGCGAGGTAGCCTGCGGAGCGATCCTCGGTCATTCGCCGAACCGCAGGCCGGCAGCGCCAGCGCCAGCAGCAGCGCCACGGCAGCAACGGCTGTAGAGGCCCTACTTGCCCTTCTTGACTTCAACGATTTCGCCGTCGTCGGTGACTTCGGTTTCCGGCAGTCGTTCAGTCACCTCGGTCGTGAAGGAGCCGCCGGGGGAGACGCCGCCGTCGGTTTCCGCCTTCGCCTTGCCGCCGAGCCCGGCGCCGACGTCGTAGAGGAGGGTGTACTTGCCGGCCCGAACGGCGCTCAGCTTCCAGATCGCGGTCGCGGTCTCGCCGGGCTTCAGCGGCCCGAGGGCGAAGGTCTTCGGGCTCGAGGTCGAGGTGCCGCCCGGCTCGTAGGATCCGTTGAGGTGCGGGTAGGTCGCCGCCAGCACCCAGACGGGACGATCGGGCTGGGCGAGTTCCGGTCTGGGGTCGCTGACCCCGAACGGCAGCGACGAGTCTTCGCCCTGCTGGCCCTTGATCGTGAAGCTGACGGTCAGGCCGGGGACGGCGCGGTCGCCGGCGTTGCGGACGGCGAGCCGCAGCTGCGAGGTCTGGCCGAGGCGCTGCACGGCGGGGAAGCTCCGCTTCGGTCACCTTGACCTTGAACTTCCCGCTCGGCTTCCTCGGGAGCGCTCGAGGAGTCGCCGCCTCCGCAGGCAGCCAGAGACGCCGCCACCGCCAGCGCCGCGAACCCGGCGGCGATGGCTTGGAGGCGGGTCTGCCGGGAATGTCTTCCGGTCCCCCGCAAAGCGGCCCGAACATAGCACGGGGTTTGGCCGCTTTCGCAGGCATTTCCGGCCCCGCCAAGGCGTTAGCCGGATCTCAACACGCCACTAATGGTTGACGGTTTCCCATCCCCTAGACTCCTGCCCACCGGGTGGGGTGCCGCGCGCCTGCGTCGCCGGCCCGGATGGAGGAGCTGATGGTCGGATCCGCGGTCAACAGGGCATTCCTGCCCGCCAAGTCCCTGTTCGAACAGGTGGGGGAGATGATGATCCTCACCGCGCGAACCATCGTCTCCGCGGTCAAGCCGCCCTACCCCTACGGCGAGGAGTTCATCGGCCAGTTCCTCTTCGCCCTGCAGCTCTGCTGGTTCCCGCTGCTGGTCTCGACCGTGGCTTTCGGCTTCGGCGCCCCGGGCCTGCAGGCGGCTAACTTCCTCTCGCTCTTCGGCGCCCTCGACCGGCTCGGCGGCTTCTTCGTCCTCGCCTCGATCCGCGAGTTCGCGCCCTTCGTCACCGCGGTGGTCGTCGCCGGCGTCGCCGGCACCGCGATCACCGCCGATCTCGGCGCCCGCAAGATCCGCGAGGAGCTCGACGCCCTCCAGGTGCTCGGCGTCGACCCGATCAAGAACCTGGTCGTGCCGCGCTTCCTCTCGCTGATGCTGATCACCGGGTTGCTGGACATCTACGCGCTGGTCTTCGGGATCAGCGGCGGCATCCTCACCGAGATGCTCTACAACCAGCCGCTCGGCGGCTTCTTCGCCACCCTCTTCTCGAACGCCTCGATCACCGACCTCTGGGGCTCGGTCCTCAAGTGCACCCTCTTCGGCGCCCTGATCGCGGTCGTCTGCTCCTACAAAGGGATGACCGCCTCCGGCGGCGCCGCCGGCGTCGGCCGCGCCGTCAACGAGGCCGTCGTCATCTCCTTCATGGGCGTCTTCGCCTTCAACTACGTCTTCACCCAGACCCTGCTGGCGACCAACCCGGAGCTGCAGACGATCCGATGAACGCCTGGCTCGAAGTCCCGCGCGGCTGGCTCGACTCGGCGGGGGAGATCGCCCGCTTCGCCGCCCGCGTCGCCGGCCTCGTCTACTCCGGCCGGGTCCTCCGCTTCTTCGGCGAGAGCCTGCGCCAGGCCGGCATCCTCATCCTCGGCTCGGCGCTGATCATCTGGGGGCTCGTCTTCACCCTCGGCCTCCAGTGCGGGATCGAGGGTGCCTACCTGCTGCGCGCCCAGGGCGCGCCCGCCTACGCCGGCGTCTTCTCGGCCTGGTGCGACCTGCGCGAGATCATGCCCTACGCCTTCGGCTACATGCTCGCGGCCAAGGTCGGGACCGGGATCGTCGCCGAGCTCGGGGCGATGCGGATCTCCGACGAGATCGACGCCCTCGAGGTGATGGGGGTGCCGCCGGTCACCTTCCTCTGTGCCACCCGCCTGCTCGCCGCCTGGATCTCCTTCCCGTTCATGTACCTGGTCGGGATCGGGATCATGTACCTGGCCAGCTACCTCGCCGTCGTCGAGCAGATCGGCGACGTCTCCTCCGGCGGCTACTTCCTGATCTTCTGGATGTTCCAGAACCCGCCCGATCTGATCTTCAGCTTGATCAAGGGCATGGTGATGGCGACCGCGATCGTGCTGGTCGGCTGCTACTACGGGTACACCGCCGGCGGCGGGCCGGTCGGAGTGGGGACCGCGACGGCGAAATCGATGGTCCTCAACATCGTCTTAGTCCACATCATCGGGATGCTCGGGACCCTGGTCTTCTGGGGTGCCAACCCACGCGCGCCAATAGGAGGCTGACTTTGCCGGAGAGCGACGACATTCGCAGCGAAGAGCAGATGCTCCAGGACGACGTCCAGAGGGAAGAACAGGCCACCACCGAAGGCCCCTACGTGAGCGAGGACGGGGCGGTGATGGGGCGCGACTTCGTCATCCCCGGCGTCAACCCGCGCGAGCACGACCCCTACAAATTCCACACCGGCCGCAAGCGCGACCACGGCGGCGAGGACGCGATCGAGATCATCGACCTGGTCAAGCAGTTCGGCCGCGCCCGCATCCTCAACGGCCTCAACCTGGGGCTGCCGGAGGATCAGGTCTCGATGGTGCTCGGCCCCTCGGGGACCGGCAAGAGCGTGCTGATCAAGCACATCGTCGGCCTTCTCTACCCGGACTCGGGCGACGTCCTCGTGCACGGGGAGTCGATCCCGAACATGACCGACGACGAGCTCTTCGACGTGCGGAAAAAGTTCGGCCTGCTGTTCCAGGACGGGGCGCTCTTCGGCTCGATGAACATCTACGACAACGTCGCCTTCCCGCTGCGGCAGCACACCGACAAAGGCGAGGAGGAGATCGGCGAGATCGTCAACCGGCGGCTGAAGGAGGTTGGGCTCAGCGAGGCGACCTACAAGATGCCGAACGAGCTCTCCGGCGGCATGCGCAAGCGCGCCGGCTTCGCCCGGGCACTGGTCCTGGAACCGGCGATCGTGATGTTCGACGAGCCCGACTCCGGCCTCGACCCCGTGCGGACGGCGCTCCTCTGCGAGCTGATCCGCGAGGTCCACGCCGAGAACGGCGGCTGCTACCTGGTGATCAGCCACGACCTCGGCACCGCCCGCCGCATCGCCGACTTCATCGCGGTGCTGTGGAGCGGCAAGATCGTCGAGTCCGGCCCCAAAGAGGAGCTGTTCGACTCCAGCAACCCGTTCGTCAGCCAGTTCCTCAACGCTGACGTCACCGGGCCGCTCTCGATGGACTGAGGTTGGACGCTGGAGCCCTGTTCGGGCGCGTCGCGGCGTGGGCGACCCGGCACGCTCGTCCGCTCGCCGCCATCGCCGCCGCCGTCGCGGTCGCCGCCGCCGTCGCGGCGACGCAGCTGCCGACCGACGCCGGCGTCGACACCCTCGCCGACTCCTCCTCGCCGACGGTCGAGGCGACCGAACGGGTCCGCCAGGACTTCGGCGAAGAACCGGTCGTCGTCCTCGTCAAGGGCGAACTGCCCGAACTGCTCCTCACCGAAGACCTCTTTCGCCTCCTGCGCCTCGAGGGGTGCCTCTCGGGGAAGGTGCCGAAGGGAGCCGAGCCGATTCCCGGGCCCTGCGCCGAGCTGGCCGAATCCGGCGCGGTCGAGTTCCTCACCGGCCCCGCGACCTTCCTCAACGAGTCGGTGGTGCAGATCGACAACCAGCTGCGCCGCCTGGCCGAAAACGTCCCCGCCGACCGCTTTCGCGAATACCTGCTGGCGGTGGCGACGAAATACGGGATCACCAGCGCTCCCAGCATCACCAACGAACAGTTCGTCGCCACCGTCGTCTTCGACTTCGCGCGGCCGCGGGGGACGCCGAAGGCCCGCCTCTCCTACCTCTTCCCGAACGCGAAGTCGGCCCAGATCGTCATCCGGCTGAAGCCGGACCTGAGCGAGAGCGAACGGCACCAGGCGATCCGCCGGATCGAAGCCGCGGTCGCAGACACGACGCCGCGGAAGGCGTGCAAGGACGGCGGCAAGCCCGCCCCTTGCTTCGAGCTCGAGAACGGCAGCTACGTCGTCTCCGGCGCCCCGGTCGTCGTCGACGGCGTTTCGCGGGCGCTGAAGGACGCCCTGCTGGTCCTCTTCGCGGTGGCGATCGCGGTGATGGCGCTGGTGCTCTTCCTCGTCTTCGGGTCGCGCCGGCGGTTGCTGCCGCTGCTGATCGCGCTGATGGCGGCGGCGATCACCTTCGGGTTGCTGGCTCTGGTCGGCGGCTCGCTGACGATGGCCTCGATCGCGGCGCTGCCGATCCTGATCGGCCTCGGCGTCGACTACGCGATCCAGTTCCAGGCGCGGTTCGACGAGACGGGTTCGGCCGAGGAAGCGGCGCGTCGAGGAGGGCCGACGATCGCGGCTGCCTGCATCTCGACGGCGGTCGGGTTCCTGGCGCTGCAGCTTTCGCCGGTGCCGATGGTGCGGGGATTCGGCTGGGTCTTGATCCTCGGGATCGCGGTCGCCTTCGGGCTCGCCTTGACCGTTGGCTTAGGGGGGTTGGCTCACTGGCGGGCGGGACCTGTCGCCGGAGGCGATCGTCGCCACCTCCCGGTGGAGCGGTTGTTGTCCCTCGCCCACAGGGAGCCGGTGGCGGTGCTGGCCATCGGCGTGGCCCTGGCTGTTTGCGGGTGGATCGCCGGGACGCGGGTGGACACTGTCTCCGATATCCGGGAGCTGGCGCCTCAGAGCATCAAGGCGGTCGAAGGGCTGAACGAGCTGCAGGACACGACCGGGGTCTCCGGCTCGCTCGACGCACTGATCGAAGCCGACGACCTCACCGATCCCGAAGTGGTCGAGTGGATGGCCGGGTTCAAGCGGCGGGTGCTCGAGGCCAATGGCTTCGGCGGCGAAAGCCCGAGCTGCCTGAAGGCCGACATCTGTCCCGGACCAGCGTTGTCGGACTTCCTCCTGCGGGGCGAAGAAGAGCCGACCGCGGAGCGGATCGACGCGACCCTCTCGGCGCTCTCGCCCTATGCCCTGCGGCAGGTGGCTCCGATCGACCCGGAGACCGGCGAAGTCGGCCACCAGGCGCTGATTTCCTTCGGGATCCGGGCGCAGTCGCTGGAGGACCAGCAGAAGCTCGTCGATCGGGTCCGGAACGAGATCGGCGAGCCGCCGGAGGGGGTGGAGGTGCAGCTGGCGGGCCTTTCGGTGCTCGCGGCTGAATCCGCCGGCGACCTCTCCAGCAGCAGGTACTGGCTGACGCTTGCGGGGATAGCTCTGGTCGGCCTGGCGCTGCTCTTGATCTACCGGTCCTGGCGACGCGCGGTGGTCCCGCTGACCCCGACCGTGCTGGCCACCGGCTGGGCCTCGCTGCTGCTCTGGGTCACCGGCATCCCCCTCAACCCGATGTCGGCCGCCCTCGGCGCCCTGACGATCGCGATCGCGACCGAGTTCGGGGTCCTCCTCGTCGGCCGCTTCCACGAGGAGCGC
Organism: uncultured Actinomycetes bacterium; assembly: GCA_963779815.1. Taxonomy (GTDB): domain Bacteria; phylum Actinomycetota; class Thermoleophilia; order Solirubrobacterales; family 70-9; genus VAYN01. The sequence goes on from CAVZZR010000002.1 coordinate 117,068, forward strand.
CGGGGTGGGGTGGACGTCGAGGAGGCGCTCGCCCGCGCCTACTCCCGCACCGGCGCCGCCGTCGTCGCCTCCGGCGCCACCGCGATCGCCGGCTTCGCCGTCCTGGTCGCCAGCGACGTGCAGATGCTCCGCGACTTCGGCCTCGTCACCGTCGTCGACCTCGCTGCTGCCCTGATCGGCGTGCTCCTGGTCCTGCCGGCGACCCTGCTGCTGGCGGAGCGCGAATGAGGGACCGCTACTCGATCGTCGTCGGCCTGATCTTCCTCGCGGTGATCGTCGTCGCCACCGTCAACACGATCGAGGGAGGGAATGGCAGCAAGACCCTCGGCCTCGACAAGCTGCCGCCGCGCTGGCCGCTGCCGGAGTTCGCGGTGCCGGCAGGGGCGGGGAATCTGGAAGGCGACGCCAACATCGCCCAGGACGACTGCGAAACCTCGGCGATCCCCTGCCCAGGGGGATCGGAGCGGAGGCCGGCCTGTGAGATCGACACGCCCGAATCGATCCGCGTCTGCGACCTCTTCGCGCGGCCGCTGGTGATCTCGTTCTGGTTCACCAAAAGCGGCGGCTGCGTCGAGCAGCAAGATCTGGTCGACGAGGTCTTCCGGCGCTACCGTGGACGGGTGGGTTTCCTCTCGCTGGACATCCGCGACGACCGCGACACCCTCCGCGACCTGATCCGGCAACGGCACTGGACGATGCCGGTCGGCTTCGACCGCGACGGCGCCGTCGCCGGCCTCTACGGCGTCGGCCTCTGCCCCACCTTCGCCTACGTCTTCCCCGGCGGCACGCTGGAGAGCGCCGGCATCGGCGAACTGACGACGGCGCAGCTGAGCCGCCGGGTCGACCAGCTGCTGGCTGCCACCGCAGCCGCGGAAAGGGGATGAGGTGAGCGCCGACCCCGCCAACCGGATGGGCTGGGTGCCGGCGCCGCGGCAGGGCTGGGTCGCCCCTCACATCGCCTCCGAGTTCCCCGGCCTCGGCGTCGCCTGGGTCGAGGTCGACGCCAAGCCCGGCCGCAGCCCCGACCCCGTCCGCCGCCGCCTCCGCGACCTCTCCGACCGCACCTACGGCGCCCAGGCGATCCGCCTGCGGGAACGGCCGATCCCCTGGGCCTACCGTGTCTTCTACCGCCAGATCGGGCTCGACCCCGACCGCACCCGCACCGCGATCGAGCAGCTGACGCTGGAGCGGCTCGAAGACGGCGGTTTCCGCAGCCACGGGCTGCCGGCGGACGCGCTCAACATCGCGATCGTCGAGACCGGCGTCGCCCTCCGAGCCTTCGACGCCGAGGCGATCGAGGGCCGCCTCTGCATCCGCGACTCGGCCCCCGGCGAGGCGCTGGCCGGCGCCCCGGCGGAGCTGGCGAAGGGGACGCTGACGATCGCCGACGAGGCCCGGCCGCTCGGCCTCCTCTTCGGCGCCACCGCCGAGGGCTTCGAGGTCGAGCGCGGGACGCGGCGGATCGCGGTCGCCGCCGTCCAGGTCAAGGGGGTCCCGCAGATCGCCGTCGAGGAGGCGCTGTGGATGGCCGCGGCGACTCTGGAGGCGGCCTGACTACACTTTTGGGGATGCCTGCTCTGCTCAGACATGAAGAGGTCGGCGGGCTGATCGGTGGGCTCGGGGTTGCCGTCGACGAGCGCCGGGCGCGGCAAGAGCTGCGCCGGCAGATCGCTCGCCTCGAGGCGGAGCTCGCCGGCCTCTTCGGCGAGGCTTTCGGCCACACCGAGGTGCCCCACCGCGTCGAGGCGATCGGCGCCCGGCCGCGGCTGCTCGACCTCGGCGAGCTGGAGGTGCTTCGCGACGAGCTCGCCGACCGCGTCGCCGAGGCGCGGCAGGCGTTGGTCGAGCGCCGGCGGGCCGAGGAGGAGATGCAGGCTCTGGTCGAGCAGATGCTCGCCGCCCCGGAGGACTTCAAGTGGGTCCGCATCTCCAGGGAAGAGCTCGGCCTCCCGGGCTGCGGCCACTGGCACTCGCGCCCCCGGCTCGGGCCGATCGGGATGCTGATGGGCTGGTGGCGGGTCAAGGTCTCGTCTGGATGCCCCTTATCCGGGCGGCTTGCGGCCGTTGAGCACGAAGCCGAAGCCCGCGGCGAAGCGGGTAGCTGAACCGGACGAGCGCCCGCCCGCCCCCTGGGGGTCGGCGCCGCTTGCCGAGTTGGTGATCCTCGCCGGCATCGTCGCCCTGGCGGTCGGGGTGATCGGCGGCCACCCGACCGCGATCGCCGTCGGCACCGCCCTCGCCGGGCTCGGCGGCCTCGAGGTGGCGATCCGCGAGCACTTCGCCGGCTTTCGCTCCCACACGACGATGCTGGCGGGAGCGGCCTTCGTACTCACCACCGGCCTCGCCTTCTACGCGGCCGGTCAGATCCTGGCGGTGGCGCTGGCGATCGGCGTCGTGGCCTTCGCCGCCGTCTTCTTTCTCGCCCGCCGCGCATTCCAGCGCGCTTCCGGTGGCCTCAGCTACCGGGTCGGCGGAATGCGCGGATAGAACGCCGCGACCGCTGGCGCGGCGCCGCGGCAGCAACGGCCTCAGACGGAGAGCGGTTCCCGTCCTCCGGCGCGGGTCATCAGCTCGTTGGCGAGAACGCGGCGCTGGCGCGAGGTCAGCGTCCCCAGCTGCTTGTTCTCGTTCAGGGAGAGGGGCATGAGGAACTTGCGGGCTCGGGTGCGGCCCCAGCGGCGCTGGCTCGTGAGGAGCTCGGCGATGGTCATGCTCTCGGTCTCCCAGGGGCAGTCGCGAACCACCTCCGCGGCATCGACATCACCCCGGGCGATCGAGCGCTTCAGCTCCGCACGGGCCAATCGCACCATGTTGGCTCTTTCCAGCGCCCTCATGTGCTGTGGCGCCTCTGATGAGGCGGCGATAGTCGTTGGGGTTGCCGTTGAGGCAGCTTCCACTGGACTCCTCCCTTCAAGGAATCGAAAATAACTGGGGGTATTTGTCCGGTGCGCGACCAGAGTTGCCGGGCTGATCCTGCGCCGAATCTCTCTCTTCCCGAAGACCCACCCTGGGTCGTTTCGGCGAGGGGGCCAAGCTACGTCTTCCGGGTACCGGCCGTCAACCCACCCTCCCCAAAGTTCCGTCCGAGCCATTCGCTAAGAGCAACAATTTCGACACATCCTCCGCCTTGTCCAAATCTGGACAAGCCCGAAACTCCCCCCCGGGGGGATGTCAAATTGTTGTGACCAAAAAATTAAGTGCGAGGAAGGTCCGGGAAATCCTCGATCACCCTGGCGATCGTGCCGAGGGCGCCGTCGAGGTGCTCGCGCTCATGGGTCGCCATCAGGCTCGTCCGCAGCAGCGCCCCGCCGGGTGGAACCGCCGGGTGGATGGCGACGTTGGTGTAGACGCCGGCCTCGAAGAGGCGCTTCCAGAGCAGCACCGCCTGCCAGTCGTCGCCGACCATCACCGGCACCACCGGGGTGGTGGCGACGCTGCCGTCGGGCAGCGTCCCCGGCTCGATCACTTCGAGGCCGAGGTGGCGCAGGCCCTCACGTAGGTACTCGGCGTTGGCGAGCAGGCGCTGGAAGAGCTCGGGCCCGTCGGCGCGGATCACCCGCAGCGCCGCCAGCGCGGCGCCGACGGCCGCCGGGACGGCCGAGGCGCTGAAGATGAAGGAGCGCGAGGAGATCCGCAGGTAGTCGATCACGTCGGCGGGGCCGGCGATGAAGCCGCCGCAGGAGGCGAGGCTCTTGGAGAAGGTGCCCATCCGCAGGTCGACCTCATCCTCGAGCCCGAAGAGCTCGCAGGCGCCGGCGCCGCGGGCGCCGAGGACCCCGGCGCCGTGGGCCTCGTCGACCATCAGGCGGGCGCCGTAGGCCCGGCAGAGCTCCACTATGCGGGGCAGGTTGCAGACGTCCCCCTCCATCGAGAAGACGCCGTCGACGATGACGAGGACGCCCCCGCCGTCGCCGGCGGCTCGCTCGAGCATCTTCTCGAGCTTGTCCATGCGGTTGTGGCGGAAGGGGCGCAGCTTGGCACCGGCGAGGCGGCAGCCGTCGAGGATCGAGGCGTGGTCGCCGGAGTCGCAGATCACGGTGTCGGCAGGGCCGAGGATGGTGCCGATGCAGCCGACGTTCGACTGGTAGCCGGTGGTGTAGACGATCGCGTCCTCGGTCCGCATCCACTCGGCCAGCTCGCGCTCGAGGTCGAGGTGCAGCGGCGTCGTCCCGTTCAAGAGGCGCGAGCCGGTGACGCCGGTGCCGTAGGTCTCGAGCGCCTCCCGGGCCGCGTCCTTGACCCGTTCGTCGCCGGTCAGGCCGAGGTAGTTGTTGGAGCCGAGCATGATCGTCTCCCGGCCCTCCATCTCGACGACGGGGCCGGCCTGCGAGGTCAGCAGGCGGAAGTAGGGGAGGAGGTCGTGCTCCTTGGCGGCTTCGAGTTGCTCCAGGCGGTCGTGGCTGCGCGCCTTCTCGAAGACGTCGACCGGAGCCTTCGCGGTCTCGCTCATCTCCTCAGAGTGTAGGTTGCGCTCTCGATGCCCAGCGTCACGATCAGGCCGGTGCGCAGCCGGCGCGAGCTGAAGCGCTTCGTCAAGGTCCCCTTCGCCCTCCACCGGGAGAGCGAGCAGTGGGTGCCGCCGCTGGTCTTCGAGCGGATGCAGTTCCTCGACCGCAAGAAGAACCCGTGGTTCGAGCACGGGGAGGCCGAGTTCTTCCTCGCCGAGCGCGACGGCGAGCCGGTCGGCCGGATCAGCGCCCACCTCGACCGCCGCTGGGACGAGTTCCAGGGCGGCAAGGACGCGATGTTCGGCTTCTTCGAGACCGCCGAGGACCCCGAGGTGGCGCGGGCGCTCTTCGACGCCGCCGCCGAGTGGGCAGCCGGCAGGGGGCGCGAGCGCATCCTCGGGCCGATGGACTTCACCACCAACGACGAGATCGGGATCCTGATCGAGGGCTTCGAGCGCAAGCCGATGATCCTCGAGCCCTGGCACCCGCCCTACTACCAGCGGCTGATCGAGGCCGAGGGCTTCGCCAAGACGATGGACGTGCTGATGTGGGAGCTGCGGATGGGGGAGCTGAAAGAAGGGGAGAAATTCGACCCTTCGATCCACGAGGCGGCTGAGAAAGCGCTGCACGACGAAGGGATCGTGATCCGCAACATGCGCAAGAGCGACATGGCGGGCGAGGTGCGGCGCTTCATGGACGTCTACAACGAGGCCTGGGGGGACAACTGGGGCTTCGTCCCGATCACCGACGCCGAGGTCGAGTTCCAGGCCAAGAACCTGAAGCAGGTGCTCGACGAGGAGTGGACCTTCATGGCCGAGAAGGACGGCGAGGTGGTGGGCGCGGCCCTCACCCTGCCGGACATCAACCAGGTGATGGCGGGGTTGAACGGGCGGCTGCTGCCCTTCGGCTGGGCCAAGTTCCTGTTCGGGCGCCACAAGATCGACCGCCTGCGGGTCTTCGCCCTCGGGGTCAAGCACGACTACCGCCACAGCGGCGTCGCCGCCGGGCTCTACCTCGAGCACATCAAGCTGGCGGCGCAGCCGGACAAGATCAAGTGGGGCGAGATGGGCTGGATCCTGGAGACGAACAAGCCGATGAACCGGGCGATGGAGGGAATGGGCGGCAAGATCGTCAAGAAGTACCGTCTTTACGAGCGATCGCTGGCCGGAGGCGACCCCTCGCCGCGCTAGAGTCGCCGGGGTGACCGAGTTGCACGTAGACGCCGAGGTCGTGGCCGAGGAAGACGCCGGACCGGCCGAGGCGACCGACCCGGTTCGCCCGCTGCCTTCCAGCTACGAGCCCGCTGAGAGCTCCTCGCTGCCGGTGCTGCGGCCCGAGGTCAAGTCCGCTGCGCTCGCCGCCGCCGGCGGGGTGCTCGCCGGGGCCGCGACCGTCGCCGCCGTGCGGGCGGTGACCGGCGCCGCCACCAAGGCGAAGGCGCCGCGCCGGCTCGCCCGCCGCCGTCGCGACCGCCAGAACGTCGTCGCCAGCCGCTCGTTCCTGGTCGATGTCCACCTGCTCGGTCGCTGAAGCCGACGTCCGGCCGCCCTCGCCGTTCCGGATGCCGCGCGGCAGCTCGGACCGGACCCTGCGCGTCCGCAGCGGGGTAGCCGCCCGGCTCCTCCACGTCGGCGGCAGCCCGGTGCTGGTGCGGGCCTGGCAACCGGCCCGCGACCGGGTCCGGCTGCGGGCCGAGGCGGTCGACCCGGCGCGCGTTACGCGGCCCCGGATCGAGATGCCGCCGTGTCCCGGGCCGGCGGGACGGGAGCAGCTGGAGGAGGCGATCGCGGCGATGCGCCGGGCGCTCTGGGTCGACGTCGACCTCTCGGACTTCCACCGCCGCTTCCGCCGCGACCGCCTGGTCGGGCCGCTGATCCGCCGAGCGCCGGGCTTCCGCCCGCAAGGGAGGCCGTGGCCCTGGGAGGCGCTGGCGGCGGCGGTCGTCGGCCAGCTGATCGAGGCCGGCCGGGCGGCGCTGATCGAGCGCCGGATCGCCGGCCGCTGGGGGCCGTGCCTCGGCGAGGGCCGCGGCGCCCTGCGCGACGTCCCCGGCCCGGCGGCGATCGCCGGCCGCGCCCCGGCCGAAATCGAGCAACTGGAACTGGTCGGCAAACGGGCGGTCGCGCTGCGCCGCCTCGCCCGCGACGTCGCCGCCGGCCGCTGCCGGATCGAGAGCACCGACGGCGACGCCCGCCTGCTGGCGATGCCGCAGATCGGCCCCTGGACCGTCCAGTGCCTCGGCCTCTTCGGCCGCAACGACCTCGACTCCCTGCCCGCCGGCGACCTCGGCTACATCAAGCTCGTCGGGCGCCTCAACGGCGGCGGCCGGCGGGCGACGATCCCGGAGGTGGAAGAGTTCTACGCGCCTTACGAGCCCTATCGCGGCCTCGTCGGCGCGCTGACCCTCTCCGGGCTGCACCGGCTGGTCTCGCAGGGGCCGCCGATGCGCCTCGCCCCCGCCTGAGGCACTGTCTCGCAACAGCAGCACGCCGCATTTGCCGTGTTTGGGCCGAAAACGCAGCTGTGCCCTTCGACCCAGTCAACTGGCGAGGCAGTCTGTCTAGTCCAATGGGATCCACTAGTCCAGAATTGGTTAGTTCACGACCAAAGTGGCCTTCTTGCACTAGTGGACAGGCTGCCCAGTCAGGAATTCCGATTTTACCAAGGGCGGCTGAAAGTAAATAATGAGTATTGGAATTTCCCTTCGCTTGGTGTTGGGTTGCCCCGATGTTCCAGGGGGTGCCATCCCCCCTGGGAGCTGTAGCCACCAAACAAGGGAGAGTTTTTGTTCACCAAGCGCAGGGGCGTCAAGTCACCAGGCCGTCCGAACGGCGTCCTCGTATTAGTTCTCGCCTTGTTTGTCGCTGTCGTTGCCTCGGCGTCGGCAATTGCGGCCGGTGACTCGCCTGACGAAGCCGATGCGCTGCTTCCGAACCAGGCGGATGTCGGCACGGCCATCGAATCAGGAGCCTCGGAAGGTTCTCTCGGTACCGTGGCGGAACCGGCTGCGGCAGAAGGCGTGCCTCTTGAAGGCCTGCAAAGAGAAGAAGCGGTGGAACTTCTCAACAGCGTCTTTGGAGGAGCAATCCAGTCGACGGTGGGGATTTACGACGAACTCCAAGAAGCCACGCTCCTTAGTCCCAATGTCGCCGTGTTGCCCGAGGCTCAAGCGGTCCGAAGCCGAGACGGCGGGCGAGGAAGAGCCGGCCGCTGGGTCCGAGGGCGGAGTGCCACATCTCAAGGGCAGCTTCGGTCGGGATGAAGCCGCTGAAGCGATGCCCGAGGCGGAAGCCCGAATCGTCACCGGACCTCCGCCCGAGGTTCCCGCGGAACTAGCCAACGCCTCTCTTGTCGACTCGACCGTGCCACTTCAGGTAGGGGAAGATGAAGAAGCCGTCGATCTCAACCTTGAGCGCCACGATGGCGCCTTGGAACCGGTTGCTCCGCTCGTAGAAACGCGGATTCCAGGAGAACTCGACGAAGAAATCGAATTTCCGGCATCCGGGATCAAGATCGAAGTCGCTGGTCTCGCAACTGAACGAGCTGCCTCGATCAATGGCGGCAGTGTTGCCTTCTATCCCAATGTCGCCGATGACACTGATCTCGCAATTTCCCCGACGCCGACCGGGGTCGAGACGTTGACCCAACTGCGTAGCGCTGATTCTCCTGACGTCAGCACCTACCGCTTCGCGCTTCCCGACGGTGCGAGTCTTGTCTCCACCAATTCGGGCGGGGCTGAGGTGCGATCAGGTGACGAACTTCTACTCAGCGTGCCGACCCCTACTGCCGTTGACGCATCTGGTGAAACGGTGCCAGTTGACATCGAAGTTAGCGGAGACCATTTGAAGGTGCACGTCTATCCTGACGGCGGCACCCCCTTGCCGATCCTCATCGATCCCTTGTTCCAGACTTACGAATGGGATGCCAAAAACACCAGCGCTGGGATCTGCAGCAATAGCATCGAACCAGAAATTTCCAACTCGTGCAACAGAAGAGAAGAGTGGGGATATGAAGTCGTGTCTCACTACTTTCCGACCCACATCTCGGTAAATAATGTCATGGGCGTTGGGTCAAAGCCCGGTATCTTTATCTCGGCGTCAGGGACGCAGACGCTCGACGATCACGGAACGATTCTTTACGCCGTTCCGCGTTTCTTTAAAGACGCATCCCCTCCGACCAGCTACATCAAGCGCTTCAAGCTTTCGGACCTGACTTGGACCGCCTACAGCCCGTCGCCCAGTCCATATCTTTTCGCTGGGATCTGGGACACGGCGAAACCTGGCTGGGTGGAATATTACTCCCACACCGGTCAGGTCGGTCATGGAACGAACGAACCTGCATTCATCTATGACTTCCAGAACAAAGGTATTAATACCAATACCAAGATTGCTGCAGTCAGCATCAATGCGACGGAAAATACCGCCGAAAGCAACGCTCGTGTCTACGCAGGCTATGCCCAGATAGAGCTGGGAGACAACCTCCCGCCTCAGGCCCCCGTGCCCACGTCTCAGACGCAATGGGTAAATGAAGTCGCGCCACCGCTGGAGTTCTCCACGGGCGACTCTGGTCTGGGGGTCTTCGCCGTGTCTGCCAGCACCGAAGAAGTGGACGGGTCTGGGCAGCCTCTTGCGACCTGGAAAACGTCAAACGGGTGCATCGGCGTCGGGGATTCTGCCTGTCCCCTTTCCTGGAGCTCCTCCGGCGCCAAACAACCGTTGACCTACGACCCGAAAGTGCTCCCAACGGGGATCAACTACCTGAAGCTCGTCGCCGAAGATCCGATCGGCAACAAATCGGCGGGATCCTGGGAGGAGGTCCGGGTGGATCACATAGCACCCGCTCTCGCCTTGACGGGATCAATCACCGAACAGGACCAGCTCGGCACCCGCCGCGCTACGTACACTCTCAAAGCCAACGCTGCGGACGGCAACACCGAATATCCGCAATCCGGCATTGCCGAAGCCGAAGTCAAGCTCGACGGCAAAGTCGTGGCGATGGAAGGAAAACAAGCTGAAGAATGGTCGCCTAAATGCGCGACTAGAAACTGCCCCCTCGCGGCGGAATGGACCCTGACCACCGCCGGTCTCGCCGAAGGCAAACACACGATTGAAGTGATCGCCACCGACGCCGTAGGCATCTCGGCGACGAAAACGCTGTCGATTGAAACCCACTCCGCGACGCCTCCGACGCTGAGCTTGAGCGGCTCGATGACTGAACAGGCGAGTCTCGGCACCTCGCGGCCCCGCTACGCCCTCAGAGCTAAATCGACCGCGACTTCGGCCGGCTTCGAGACTCCGAGCCTCGGCGCCCCCGCCACCTATGTTTCAACCCTCGGTGGAACCTACGGCGAAGGAATTGGCCGATTCTACGAGCCGGTCGACGCCGCCACCGACAGCAAAGGCAACGTGTGGGTCATCGACTCGTTTCTTCGGGTGGCCAATCAGCTGCAGCAGTTCAATGAAAAAGGCGAATGGCTACGGAGCACCGGCAGCTCGGGCTATGGAAAGCTGAGAATGCCGTGGGGGGTGGCGGTTGACACCGAAAACAACCTCTGGGTGGCCGACACCGGTAACCACCGGATCGTCGAGTTCAACGAAAAAGGCGAATTCGTCCTCACCTTCGGGACCGATGTCAACAAAACGAAGGTCGAAGCCGCCGGCACCGAAGCGGAAAAGAACCTCTGCACCGCCGCCTCCGGGAACGTCTGCCAGGCGGCTACCGCCGGCAGCCTCGCCGGGCAGTTGAAATCCCCCATGGGGATCGCCCTGACCTCCGGCGGCAACGTCTGGGTTGCCGACACCGGCAACAACCGGATTCAGAAGTTCGGCCCCACCGGCAGCCTGATCAACAACGTCTCCGGCGAAGGAACCGCGCCGGGCAAACTGAAAACGCCGATGGCGATCACGGTTGCCCCGGATAACTCCATCTGGGTCGCCGACTTCGGCAACAACCGAATTGAGCAGTGGAATTCCAGCCTCGCTTTCGTTCGGGCCGTCGGCACCAACGGCACCGGCGCCGGGGAATTTAAAAACCCTTCCGGCATTGAGGCCGACTCGACCGGCGCGATCTGGGTCAGTGACCTCGGCAATGGTCGGGTCCAGGAGTTCGACGAATCAGGCATCTTCATCCAGAAGTTCTCCGACGCGGCAGGCGTTGCCGGGACGCCGCGGGGCCTCTCCATCGACGCTAAGGGGTCACTCTGGGTGGCTGATCGGTTCGCTCCCAAGGTCTACCACTGGACCATTCCTGGCTTCCCCGTCTATTCGTCCTCGGTTGGTAGCTCCGGTTTGGGCAGCGGCCATTTCATTGAACCGGCTGACGTCGCCGCAGACAACGCCGGCAACTTCTGGGTGGTCGACTCCGCGCTGAGCCACCTGCAGGAGTTCGACGCCACCGGAAAATGGTTGCGCAACGCCGGCTCCGTGGGTAGTGGCGCCGGGAAGCTGTCTCTCCCGAGGTCGGCGGCGACCGACTCGAAAGGCAACGTCTGGGTGGCGGACACCGGCAACAACCGGATCGTCGAGTTCAACGAAACAGGCGAATTCGTCCTGACCTTCGGGACCAACGTCAACAAAACGAATGTCGAAACGGGCGGCACCGAAGCTGAAAAGAACCTCTGCACCGCCGCCTCCGGCAACGCCTGCCAGGCGGCCACCGCCGGCAGCCTGGCAGGGCAGCTGAAAACCCCGAAGGGGATCGCCCTGACCTCAGGCGGCAACATCTGGGTAGCTGACACTGGCAACAACCGCATCCAGAAGTTCGGCCCGAGCGGCAAAGCAATCAACCTGCTCGACGGCAACGGCACGAGCGGCGGGTTGATGAAAGAACCGGCTGCCATCGCGGTCGCCCCCGACGCTTCGATCTGGGTCGCCGATACCGGCAACAACCGAGTCGAGCAATGGAACTCGAGCCTCTCCCTGGTGCGGGTAGTCGGCAAGGAAGGGAGCGGCGGAGGCGAATTCAGGGCCCCGGTTGCAATCGAGGCAGACTCCTCCGGCGACATCTGGGTCGCCGATCAGAAAAACAACCGAGTCGAGGAGTTCGGGGAAGGCGGTAGATACTTCGGGCAGTTCGGCGCCAACGGGAGCGGCAAGTTCAGCTTCTCGACCGGGGCGGGGATCGCGATTGATGCGACCGGCAACATCTGGGTCGTCGATCCCGGCCACGACAAGGTCCAGAAATGGGCCCAAGAAGTGCCGCGATCGGAAATCACGACCACCCTCTGGCTCGACAACAACCAGCAGTCCGGCCTTCACGGCATCTGTAAGAGCGCCAGCTGCACGATCGAACCGCAGTGGACGGTGGAATCGAAAGCACTGTCAGCCGGGAGCCACAGCGCCAAAGTGAAGACGACCGACGGTCTGGGGCGCAGCACCGAAAGCACCGTCTCCTTCCAGATCACTCCCGACACGACCAAGCCGATCCTCGAAGCGGGGGGTGAACTCGTCAATGCCCCGGAGGGCTGGGTCGAACAGGAAACCTACGGCTTCAATGCCACTGCGACCGACGGGGGAGCGGGGGTTACGTCGATCGTCTTCAAGATCGACGGGCAGCAGGTGGCCGCGGCGTCCCAGTCCTGCCTAGACGGAGGATGCGGTGAGACCCTGAGCAAACAGATCAGCATGGCCGGCTATGCAGGCGGAGCCCATCCAGCAGAAATCGTGACGACCGACGATGCCGGCAACAACGCCAAACAGCAGTGGACGATCAACGTCGATCCGGAAGGCCATATCTCAACGAAAGAAGCTGAAGCAACTCTTGAAGCGGTCGAAGGCACGACCGATGGAACTCCAATCGCCTCGAACGAGGAACTTCTAGAGCCGGAACAGATCGAAAACGGTTACGACCCCGAACTCCGACAGATGGGTTCGACCATTACGAGTATTAATTCTCCAGATCTCACGACTATGACCACCAATCCAGCGGCCGGCTTCACTATAAACAGCCCTTATGGGGAAACGACCATTGTTCCCGCAGTCAGCGAAACCGCATCGCCCACCACGATTGCCGAAGGGGTAGCAGGCATCTCAGCAAACGTGAAAGGCGAGGTCGATAGCGTGATACGCCCGGAATACAACGGGGTAACTACCTTTCAGGCCATCCGGTCGGATGCGAGTCCGGAAACCTACTCATGGACCGTCCATCTTGCAGAAGGCCAGATGTTGCAGCGTGTTAGCGACGAATTCGCGGAAGTAGCCTATGAAAACGGGAAAGAGGCCTTCCTCATCACGGCCGAACCCGCCCATGACGCGACTGGCGCAACGGTGCCCACTTCGCTTTCTGTCAGCGGCAACGTTTTGACCCTCAAAGTCGCTTTTCACTCCGGGTCCTTCGTATACCCAATCCTTGCGGGGCAAGGTTGGGAAACGAGCTACAGTGCTCCCGTTGTAATCGAAGGTCCGGAAGATGAAACCCAGATTCTTGAACGAGAAGAACGTGAAGCCCGCGAACGACAGGAACGTGAACGGGAAGCCGAAGGGGAAGAATCAATCCCACCGACCCAGCAGGAACTAGAAGAATTTTCCGAACCGCATACCCAAGCGCAGTTCGAACGGTTCGCATTATTTGGCGCAGAAGAGCTTTCAACCACTGGCCCCCCAATTCCGGGATCTAACGGCAAGGTTCGCAGTGAACTATATAGGAGCCAGTGTGGCCCGAGTTGCAGCAAATGGAACGCAAAGGTCTACAACGCCGGCATTTGGTCTGCAACCAACGGCGACTGGTCGAAGTGGGAATCCGGTACGGAGATCCATGCCAGAATCGATCAGAACTGGAAGTGGGCGGCAGTATTCCTGGCAACGAGGTGGAATTGTGGTTATATCGGCGAAACCATTGTGCGACATGGGGAACATAAGCACCTAACCGCGTATGGGCACTTCACCGTAGAAGGCTGGCTCGGTGTACCAAAAGGGGATAAACCTGCATACGAAAAAAACTTCACGCTGTTTGCATGGGTATATCCGACCGGGTTCCAAGAGAAGCATGTGAATTGGGACTGGAGCGGATCAACTCTGCACAAGGAATGCCCTGTTGGCGGTCCCGTGCCATGAGGGGGGTGCTTGTTACCTTCCTAGTCGCATCTATTTGCGGCCTGTGCTTATCTGGAAGTGGTTGCGGCGAAGGCAGTCGTGAATCATTATCTGACTGCGAAGAATCAGAAACTGGCTATGTGCTGGTTTTGGAGAATTCCGGCTTGGACTGTGAACATGTAAGCATTATTCTTGGTCTCATTGGATCGGCCGAACACGGGGTCCAAAAGATCGAGGATTCTGAAGGAGGGGCCTGGCTGTGTGAAGGGTTTCCAGAACGCCCCAATGCTGTGAAGTACAAATGCCGTAAGGGCAGTCGGCACTTTTCCGTACGCACTCAAGCGAGTCGGTAGGATCTGTAGCGGGATGATGAGGCGCATGAAGACAGCACAGGTCGTGGGGTTGATCGCTCTCGGGTTATTGAGCTTCAGCGTCAGGCCACAAAATGCTGATGCCGTACCTGGCTACTCGATTCATCCCGCGAGCAAATATCGAGAGTTTTTTGTTCGTGGGAGTCATGGGAGCGAACTGTTTGTGTCGGTGAGCGTCGGGGGTATTGCTGAAGTGTCTGTCTTTCAGTGGGGGAAATCGGGATCGGTCGAATACGCGGTCCGAGGCTCATACACCGAGGATCACATCAAGGCGCAGTTTCCGGGCCTGGGGCATCTCGATATGCGCTGGCAACCTTCGGGGAGACCTGAAGTGTCCGACGAACCCCAAGGAGACTGCAAGGGGCGAAAGTCGTTAGATCAGCAGGGAGTCTTCGTTGGAGGCTTTTCGTTCCGCGGCGAGCGAAATTACACCGCGGTAAAGGTCAGGCGGGTCAAGGGATTCACCTCCCAGACCTTTCGGGAAGTCTGCAAAGGGCCCAATGCGGGCCCTCAACCGCCGACTGTGTCCGAAGAGATATTGACTGCCGATCGCCGGAAGTCCAACGAGCGAGAGGTTGGCTTTGAAGCCTGGTCCAAGGAGGAATGGGGCACGCGCATTCAGGGATTCGAAGCTACGTTGATTGAACGGCGGCGAAACATCGGAATTCGGCGAACCACGTTCGCCGGCGGCGAGCCGGTCGCAGGCCAGTTCGTATTTGACAATCAGGCGCAAACGGCGTCGGTCGCGCCCCCCAGCCCGTTCCACGGAACTGCGGAATTGATGAACTCGAGTTCGTCGCCCTGGACCGGCGATCTCTCGGTGCCCTTCCTGGGCCTTGGGCAGGTCGCTCTCGCGGGTTCCGGATTCGACGGGCAACTGACTCATAAGGGCGCCGAGCTGTCGCCGGTTGGTTCCTGACGCGGCCGGCACCCGACGCCTCTCAAGCCCGCCGCTTCGCTCGCCGATGAGCGGGGTGGATGCCTGAGCCTGTCGATAGGAACTGGTCCGAGCACGAGGTCGAGCGCTTTCTCGACCAGCTGGCCACGGGCGGGCACGACTTCCGGCGGCTGGTCGAGCGGCTGCCGGTGATCATCTACACCGCCGAGCTCGGCGAGCGCGGGCGCTGGCGCTACGTCAGCCCCCAGGTCGAGGAGATCCTCGGCTACCGGCAGGAGGACTTCATCCGCGATCCCGGCCTCTGGGCGAGCATCCTCCATTCGGAGGACCGGGGCCGGGCGCTTGCGATCGAAACCGAGGAGCACCTCGGCAAACGCGACACCACCCCGATCGAATACCGGGTCCACCGCCGCGACGGGCAGATCGTCTGGATCCACGACGAGGCGGTGCTGGAAGCCGACGAGGACGGGGTGCCGGTCTGGCACGGCGTCATCTACGACGTCAGCGAGCGCAAGGAGACCGAGTACGAGCTGCAGCGCGCCCTCTCCCAGCAGGCGGTCGTCGCCCGGCTGGGCGAGCGGGCGATGCAGAACAGCGACCCCCAGGAGCTGATGGCGGTGGTGACCGAGCTGATCGGCCGCGTCGACGGCGTCCACAGCGCCTGCATCTGGGAGCTGGGCCGCGACGGGCGCCGCCTCAACCTCCGGGCCGGACTCGAGGAGGCGGTTGTCGGGGCGGGTCGCCGGGTCTCGGCCGCTCGCGATTCCCACGCCGGCGCCGCCCTGGACTCGGGGACCCACGCGATCGTCGCCGACTGGGACCAGGAGACCCGCCACACGATGCCGCCCGTCCTCCGCGTCTTCGGCGCCGCCAGCAGCCTCGCCGTGGTGATCGACGGCAAGACCCGGCCCTTCGGCGTCCTCGACGTCCACTCGACCGAGCCCCACCGCTTCAGCGCCAAGGATGTCCCCTTCGTCCAGGCGGCCGCCAACGTCCTCGCCGACGCGATCGAGCGCCACGCCGCCGACCAGGCGCTCCGCTACCGCGTCCTCCACGACTCCCTCACCGGGCTCCCCAACCGCCTCAGCTTCGTCGACGCCCTCGGCGACTCGCTCAGCAAGGCGGCGATCTCGGGCTCGCCGGTCGGCATCCTCTTCCTCGACCTCGACCACTTCAAGCTCATCAACGACAGCCTCGGCCACCACGCCGGCGACGCCCTCCTGCGGGCGGTGGCGCCGCGGCTGCGCTCCCACCTGCGCCCCGGCGACGTCGTCGCCCGCTTCGGCGGCGACGAGTTCGGGATCCTGATCGACCGGCTCGCCGACGAAGGCGAGGCGGTGGCGATCGCCGACCGCGTCGCCGCCGCCTTCACCCAGCCCTTCACGATCGACGGGGTCGACCACTTCGTCAGCGCCAGCATCGGCGTCGCCGTCTCCCGCGCCTCCGAAGAGCGCGCGGTCAACGCCGAGCTGCTGATCCGCGACGCCGACGCGGCGATGTACCGGGCCAAGGAAGGCGGCCGCGCCCGCTGCGTCCTCTTCGACGCCGAGATGCGGGCCAGCGCGATGCAGCGCCTGGAGGTCGAACGGGAGCTCCGCCACGCCCTCGACCGCGACGAGCTGACCCTGTACTACCAGCCGGTCGTCAACCTCCGCAGCGGGGGGATCGACGAGCTCGAGGCGCTGGTCCGCTGGCGCCATCCCGAGCGCGGCACTCTCGACCCGGCGGAGTTCGTCTCGATCGCCGAGGACAGCGGCCTGATCGAGCCGATCGGCCGCTGGGTGCAGGAGCGGGCCTGCCGGCAGGCGCTCGAGTGGCACCAGCTGCGCCCCGACTCACGCCCCCTCGACGTCGCCGTCAACCTCTCGGCCCGCCAGGTCGCCCACCGCGACCTGCCCTCGACGGTCGAGGAGATCATCGCCCGCACCGGGCTCGACCCGGTCCACCTCCGCCTCGAGATCACCGAGAGCGTCCTCGTCGAGGAGTCGGCGGCGGCGATCTCCTCGCTGCAGGCGCTGAACGAGCTCGGCGTGCGCCTCGTCCTCGACGACTTCGGCACCGGCTACTCCTCGCTCGCCTACCTCAACCGCTTCCCCTTCCACGCGCTGAAGATCGACCGCTCCTTCGTCGAGGCCCTCGGCATCGAGCAGGAGGCGACGGCGATCGTCGAGGCGATCATCGGCATGGCCCGGGCGCTCTCGCTCGAGGTGATCGCCGAGGGGGTCGAGAGCGAGGTGCAGCTGGCCGAGCTGCAGCGGCTCGGCTGCGACTACGCCCAGGGGCACCTCTTCCACGCCGCGATGCCGGAGCGCGAGGTCAGCCGGCTGATCGCCGAAGGCGCGCTCGGCTATTCGGGGATTTCGCCCGAAGGCAGGTAGCCGTTGTCGAGCAGCTCGCCCGTCTGCGGCAGCGTCCCGATCAGGCCGTTGTCCCGCATCCAGCCGGCGAAGGTCGCCCACTCCTGCGGGTCCATGTAGCCGTAGGGCCGCCCCTCCGTGCGGGCGCCGAGCAGCGGCAGCGTCGCTTTCACCTCGGCGGCGGTCAGCTTCGGTTCCAGGTCCGGGTTCGCTTCGGTGACAGCCTTGGTCGCGGCGCCCGGCTGTGCGACCGCGGCGTCGGTGCCGCGCTCGAGGGCGGCGAGGAAGAGGCGGAACTTCTCCGGTTCGGCTTCCAGGTTCTGGCGCCGGGCGACCAGCACGAGCTCGTCGTAGGTCGGTACCCCGAGCTGGTCGACCGGGGTGACGACGGGGGCTTTGCCGCGTTCGCGCAGGTCGATCCCCTCGACGTTGCTGAAACCGCCGAGCATCGCCTGGGCGGAGCCGCCGAGGAGGGCGGGGAGGAGGCCGAAGCCGACGTTGACCGCCTTGACGTCGTCCGGGGTCAGCTTCACCCGGGCGAGGATCGTCTTCAGGAAGGCGTCCTGGTAGGGGATGCCGGCGGTGGCGACGGTCTTGCCTTTGAGGCCGGCGACGCCTTTGACCCCCGACTTCCGCAGCCAGATCATCGAGGTCAGCGGCCGGTTGACGAGGGCGGCAACCGCGACCACGTCGAGGCCCTGTTCGCGCGCCAGCGCCACCTCCGGCTCGTAGGAGATCGCCAGGTCCGTGCGCCCGGCGGCGAGCTGCTTCAGCGGCGCCGCCGGTTCGGATGGCGTCTCGATGCTGAGGTCGAGCCCGGCTTCTTCGAAGTAGCCGAGCTTCTGCGCCATGTAGATCCCGGCATGGTCGGGGTTGGGGTAGAAGTCGAGGGTGAGGCCGAAGCTCTCTCGGCCGCCGGTGGTGTCCTCCGACTTCTCGCCGCAGGCGGCGAGGGTCAGGGCCAGGACGAGGACGGCGAGGGCGATCGCCGGGATCCGGAGACGAGTCATCGCCTGAGTTCTATCGCCAAGTGACGACGCGCCGCTCCGCGAGGGCGGTCAGGCCGATCAGAGGCGAGCGCCAGAGCGGAGAGAACCGCGACCGAGGCGAACTGCCGATCGACCAGGTAGTAGGCGGTATCGGACTGGATCAGATGGCCGAGGCCGGAGCTCGACCCCGACCACTCGGCGAAGACGGCGCCGATCGGCGCGACGACGACGGCGATCTTCAGCCCCGTGAAGAGGCTCGGCAGGGCGGCCGGCGCTTCGACGCGGCGGAACCGCTGCCGGCTGGAGGCGCCGAGGCTGCGCATCATCTTCACCGCCTCGGGGTCGACCGAGCGCAGGCCGTCGAGGGTGTTGACCGTGATCGGGAAGAAGCAGATCAGCGCCACGATCACGATCTTGGCGGCGATCCCATAGCCGAACCAGACGACGAGGATCGGGGCGATGACGACGATCGGGATCGTCTGCGAGGCGACGACGAGCGGGTAGGCCGCGTCGCGGAGGACGCGCGAGCGGTGCATGAGGACCGCGAATCCGACGCCGACGACGATCGCGGCGGCGAGCCCGAGCAGGATCTCCCGCAGGGTCACCCAGGCGTTTTCGGCGAGCAGGCCGCGGTTCTCCCAGATCGAGCCGGCGATTTCGGTCGGCGAGGGGACGAGGAAGTCCTCGAGGCTGAGCGCGTCGGCGATCACCCCGCAGCGAGCAGGCCGAGCTGCCAGAGGCCGAGCAGCAGGGCGATCAACGCCACGGGCAGGACCCACCGCCTCATCGCGAGCCCTCCCGCAGGGCGTGCAGCGCCGCCTCGCGGGCGGCGACGAACCCGGGGTCGGTGACGGCGGCGTCGCGGTCCTCGGCCCGGGGGTGGGGGGCGCCGAGCTCGGCGACGATGCGGGCCGGGCGGGCCGACATCACCGCCACCCGGTCGCAGAGGTAGAGCGCCTCCTCGACGTCGTGGGTGACGAGGACGGCGGTGCGGGGGTCGGTGCGGAGCGCCGCCGCCAGCCACTCCTGCATCTCGGCGCGGGTGATCGCGTCGAGCGAGGCGAAGGGCTCGTCGAGTGCCAGCACCGGCTTGCCGGCGATCAGGGTGCGAAGGAAGGCGACCCGCTGGCGCATCCCGCCCGAGAGCTCGCCCGGCCGCGAGCGCTCGAAGCCGGCGAGCCCGAAGCGGTCGAACAGCTCCGCCGCCTCGGCACGGGCCTCGGCCCGCTTCATCCCCCGGTTGCGCAGCGCCAGGGCGGCGTTGTCGATCGCCGAGTACCAGGGGAGGAGGAGGTCGCGCTGCGGCATGAAGGCGCAGCTGCGGAGCCGCTCCTCGCGCGGTCGAGCCGCCCTCGACCGAGATCGTCCCGCCGCTCGGCTCCTGGAGGCCGCAGATCAGCTCCAGGAGGGTCGACTTGCCGCAGCCGGACGGCCCGACGAGCCCGATCACCTCATGCGCGTCCCCCGCCCAGGCGACAGGACGAGTCAAGGGTCCGCATCTCGCCGTGGGCATGCGTTAACCCCGCAATTTCGAGCTTCACCCTGGTATCCTGACGCACTTCGCACTCCTGACCAAGGAGGTCAGGAAAGTCGAAATCAGCACCGTGCTGACCCCCAGGAGCTAACCATGGACCCGGCAATCGTCCTTTTCGGATTGGGCATCGGCGTACTCGTCGGCATGACCGGCATGGGCGGAGGATCGCTGATGACGCCGCTGCTGATCCTGATCTTCGGGATCTCGCCGACGACCGCGATCGGCACCGACATCTTCTACGCGGCGGTGACCAAGACCGTTGGCGGCTGGCGCCACCTGCGGATGAAGACCGTGAACATGGACCTGGTCAAGTGGCTGGCGCTCGGCAGCGTCCCCTCGGCCGTCGGCGGCGTCATCCTCGTCTCCTGGCTGCAGACGCAGGTCGGCGAAGCCCGCCTCGACGAACTCGTCTACGCCGTCCTCGGCGGCACCCTGCTGATGGTCGGCGTCATCACCCTGGCGCGGGCGCTGATCCTCCGCAGCCTGATCGACGAGCGCGAGCGCTTCGAGGTCGAGCGGCGCCACAAAGTCGCCGCGATCGTGATCGGCGCCACCACCGGCTTCGTGATCGGGATCACCTCGGCCGGCTCGGGCACCGTGATCGCGATCCTGCTGATCGCCGTCTACCGCCTGGCGCCGAAGAAAGTCGTCGGCACCGACGTCTTCCACGCCGCGATCCTGCTCTGGGCGGCGGGCATCGCCCATTGGGCCGGCGGCAACGTCGACTTCGTCCTCGCCGGCAACATCCTCCTCGGCTCGGTCCCGGGCGTGATCATCGGCGCCTCGCTCTCCGACAGGGCCCCGCAGGGCTTCCTCCGCACCGCGCTCGGCCTCGTTCTCGTCGGCTCCGGGATCGTCACCGTCCAGAAGGGCGACCCCGCCGTCTGGCCGATCGCCGCCGCGATCGCCGCCGTCGGCCTCGCCGCGATCCTCTACGCGCCGCACTACCTCAACCGCCGCCGCGAGCAGCAGATCCAGGCGAAGAGGCGGATCAGAGCGCCGCCCTCGCGCGGACGCTGCCCGCCGACTGATTAACTGAATACATGCGAGTTTCCGCGAAGGCCGACTACGCGGTTCGGGCCGCTGCCGAGCTTGCCGCCGCCGGGGACGAGGGCCCCGTCAAGGGCGAGCGCCTCGCCGACGCGCAGGACATCCCCCTTCAGTTCCTCGAGCACATCCTCCTGGAGCTGAAGCACCACGGCATCGTCCGCGCCCGCCGCGGCGCCAAGGGCGGCTACTGGCTCGCCCGGCCCGCCGACGAGGTCACCGTCGCCGAGATCGTCCGCGCCGTCGAGGGCCCGATCGCCCACGTCCAGTCGACCCCGCCCGAGGACATCGAGTACCGCGGCAGCGCCGAGAGCCTGCAAGCGGTCTGGATCGCCGTCCGCGCCAGCCTCCGCACCGTCCTCGAGGAGGTAACCCTCGCCGACCTGGTCTCCGGCGAACTCCCCGCCGTCGTCGGCGAACTCACCTCGGCGCCGGACGCCTGGGTCGCGCGTTAGCCGATCCCCGACCAGAGCAGGTCGAGCGCGGGGCCGATGCTGATCGCGGGTTCGGCGCCCGCGGCCGCAGCCTGAACGGCAGGGAACATCGCCCCGGCGGTGACGGTTAGCGCGGCGAAGCCGGGATCGAGCTCCGAGCTGACTTCGCCGCGGCGCCGCCCCTCGTCGAGCAGTTCCGCGATCAGGCCGATCAGCGGGGCGGGGTGGCCGTTGTCGACCATGACGGCGAAGCGGGCGGGGTTGGCGAAGACCTCGATGAAGGCCTGGTTGTGCAGGGGCTGCGCCATCTCGTCGGCGGTGAGAAGGGCGACGAGGAGGCGCTCGATCGTCTTGCGTACGCGGGTCCGCCGGTCGGCGCGAGCCTCCTCCACGAGCGGCATCGCGTGCTCACGGAAGTGCCGCGCGATCGCTTCGATCAGGACGTCCTCCTTGCGCGGGAAGTAACGGAAGAAGGTCGCCCAGCTGACTTCGGCGTCGGCGATCACGTCCTCGACCCGGGTCTCCGCGACCCCGTCCCGCTCGAACCTGGCAAGCGCGGCGGCATAGAGGCGCTCGCGCTTCTCGACGCCGCGCGCCTGCTTCGGCGGCTCCGGCATGCGGGCACCGTCGCGGCCCATCGCAGGGCCGATGGCATTGGTGCTGCCCGCGGCGTCGGCGCTCCTTGCCATCTGGCCGAAAATCGTAGCCATTTCGATACGTCATATCGATTAACTAGGGTTCCCGATCCAAGATGCAATATCGATTTGCAACATTCGGGGTGGCGCTCGCGGCGATGCTGGCGATGGCGCCGTCCGCCTTCGCGGCGAAGCCCGCCGTGCTCACCTTCACGGTGGCCAAGGTCGGCGCCCCGGGCAACCCGTCGGTCGGGATCATCCCCTTCGAAGACAGGCTCTTCAAGAGCTGCTCGGAAGCACCGCCGCCGAGCGGTCCGCGCGCTCCCAGGTGCATGGAAGTCGGCGGCGTCGGCTACCGCTACAGGATCGGCAAGCTCGAGGTGACGGCGGCGCAGTACGTCGCCTTCCTCAACACCGTCGACCCGCGGGGGGCGAACCGGCACCGGCTCTACAGCTACACCGAGAGCGGCCGCGCCTGGCCGCGCTTCGGCCAGATCAACTTCACCGGGAAGGCGAAGCCCGGCCGCCATTACTCCCTGGCCTCGCCGGAATGGGCGAACAAGCCCTACGGCTTCGCCAACTTCCTCCGCTCGGCCCGCTTCGCCAACTCGCTCTACAACGGCAAGGTGCTGGCGAGGAAGGACAGCACCTCCGGGGCGTTCAAGTACACCACCTACAAGGTCCGGCTATCCCCCGAAACCGAGACGGGGATGTACGAGATGAGCAACCCGAAGACGACCCGTCAGGCCAGGGCCGGGTTCGTGATCCCGAGCCAGGACGAGTGGATCAAGGCCGCCTATTACGAACCGAACGGCGGTGGCACCTACTCCTACTGGAAGTACCCGACCAACGCCGGCGAAGTCGGCAAGGGGATGGCAGACGGGCCGAAGCAGGCGCAGCTCGACGCCGACGGAAACGTCGCCAACGCCGCCGAACAGCCGGTCTCGATCTTCCACATGACCGGGACCGAACCGCCGACGCCGGCGCCCTACTGGTGCCCCTCCAGCCAGACGGCTGAAGCCTGCAACACGGCAAACCCGTTGGGGATCGAACCGCAGAACTACGAAAAGGCATTCGCCGGCAGCCTCGGCACGGTCGGCACGGCGCTGACCCCCTCGCCTTGGGGCACCCTCGACCAGGGCGGCAACGCGGTCGAGTGGACCGACACGATCACGCCGCCGCCCTTCGGCGTCAAAGGCGCGCGCGTCTGGCGCCGGCTGCACGGCGGAATTGCCAACGCGCCCGTCTACCAGCTCTGGATCTCGGCGGTCGGTCTGCAGCCGCAGGACAACGCCTTCTACACCGCCGTCTACCCGTGGCTGGGGATCCGGATCGGCGTCATCGGCAACCCGAAGAATGGCTGACATGACCCCTCGCTCTCGCTTGCTGCTCGCCCTCACGGCCCTGGTCGCGGTTGCCGCGATGCTGCCCGTCGGCGCCCTCGCTGCGAAGCCGAAGCCCGGCACGCTGACCCAGCTGCGGGGCAAGCGAGGCTGCATCGTCGACCGCTCCTCGAAACGGGGTACCTGTGCGGTCGGCCGGGGGCTGAAGGGGGCGGGCCCGTTCATGGGCTCGGAGGCCGTCGCGGTCAGCCCCGACGGCCGCAACGTCTACGTCGCCGCCTTTGCCAGCGACGCGATCGCGACCTTTACCCGCAACCGGAAAAGCGGCGCCCTCACGCAGCCGGAGGGAACCGCCGGCTGCATCTCCGCCAAAGGCAGCGCCGGCTGCGCCAAGGTCGCCGCCTTCGACGGGCCGAACTCGGTCGCGGTCAGCCCCGACGGCCGCAACGTCTACGCCACCGCCCGCGACAGCAGCACGCTGCTGAGCTTCGCCCGCAACCCGAAAACCGGGGCGCTGCGGCCGATCCCCGGCGCCACCTGCATGGCCGGCGTCGCGCTCCCGGCCTGCACTCCGGTCACCGCTTTGATCGGACCCGACGTCGTCGCGGTCAGCCCCGACGGCCGCAACGTCTACGCCGGCGCCTTCTTCGGCAGCGCCGTCGTCGCCTTCGCACGCGATCCCTCGACCGGGGCCCTGACCCAGCTCGCCGGGACCGCCGGCTGCATCGCCGCGGCAACCGCCGGCTGCGCCACGGGAGTGGGGCTGGGCGCGATCGAGGGCCTGGCGGTCAGTCCCGACGGGGCGAGCGTCTACGCGGCCGCCGCCGCCTCCAACGCCCTCGCCGAGCTCGCCCGCGATCCCTCGACCGGAGTCCTCACCCAGGTGGCGCCTCCGAACAGCTGCATCGCCGACGCGCCGCTGGCCGGCTGCGGGGAAGGTCGCGAGCTGGGCGGGCCGAACGCGGTCGCGGTCGCCCCGGGCGGAGAAAACGCCTACGTCACCTCCTTGCTCTCCAACAGCGTCACCGCCTTCGACCGCGCCGCCGGCACGGGGGTCCTGGCGCAGAAGGAAGTGACCAACGCCTGCCTGGTCTTCCTGCGCTCGGCCGGCTGCTCGTTCGGCCGCGCGATGCTGGCGCCGGAGGGGCTCGACGTCTCGCCCGACGGTCGCAACGTCTACATCGCCTCGTTCGGGACCGGCGCGGTCGACGTGCTGGTCCGCAACGGCAAGGGCGCCGTGCGCCAGCTGCCCGCGGCCGCCGGCTGCCTCGCCCGTAAGCAGGTTCAGGGATGCAGGTTCGCCCGGGCGCTCTCCGGAGTCAGCTCGGTGGCGGTCAGCCCCGATGGCCGCAACGTCTACGCGACCGCAAACGAAAGCAATGCGGTCGACGTCTTCAGGAGGAACCGATGAGTGATCACAGCAGCAACGACGAGCGCCAGGGCCTGACCCGGAAACAGCTGCTGGGGACCGGCGCCGGCGCCGCTGCCGCGGCCCTGCTCGCCGGCAGCGGCGTCGATCATGCGCTCGCCGCCGGCAAAGGCGGGCGCAAGAACGTCGCCGGGATGAACGTGATCCTGATCCTCACCGACCAGGAGCGGGCGATCCAGCACTTCCCGCCGAACTGGCTGCGCAGGAACCTGCCGGGGATGCGGCGACTGCGACAGCACGGGCTCAGCTTCGAACGGGCCTTCACCAACGCCTGCATGTGCTCTCCCGCCCGCTCGACGCTGATGAGCGGGTACTTCCCGGCTCAGCACGGGGTCAAGTACACGCTCGAGGAAGACATGCCATATCCGGAATACCCGCTGCAGGCCGAACTGCCGCGCCCGCCCGAACTCGGGAACCCGGCAACTGTGGTGCGCGCCGCCGGCTACACCCCCGTCTACAAGGGCAAGTGGCACTGCTCGAAGCCGGCGGTCAAAGAAGACGCCCAGCCCTCCGACCTCGCGAAGTACGGGTGGGAGCGCTGGAACCCGCCGGACGCCGGCGCCAACCAGACCGTGCCCGAGGCCGGCGGCGGCTACATCGACAACGACGGCCGCTTCATCGAATCGGTCGGGTCGAACGAGGAAGGCAAAGAGGGCGTGATGCAGTACCTCGGCTCGGTTGCGGCCAAACAGCAGCCCTTCTTCCTGGTCATCTCCCTGGTCAACCCGCACGACGTCCTCTTCTTCCCGAGCAAAACCTTCGAAGAAGCCGGCTACGACGACTCCTGGATTCGCGGCGAAATCAAGCCACCGGCGACCGCGGAAGAAAGCCTGAAGACGAAGCCCTCGGTGCAGGAAGAATTCCGCAACATCTTCAACCTCACCGGGAAGCCGAAAGGGCCGCTCCAGCAGGCCCAGTACCTGAACTTCTACGGCAACCTGATGCGGTCCTCGGACAACTACATCGTCGACGTCCTCGACAAACTGGAAGAGGTCGGGCTCTACGACGAGACCCTGATCGTCCGCACCGCCGACCACGGCGAGATGGGCCTGACCCACGGCGGCATGCGGCAGAAGAACTTCAACTTCTACGAGGAGGCGACGCGGGTGCCGCTCGTCTACTCGAATCCGAAGCTCTTCCCGTCGCCGCGGACCACCGACGCGATGGTCTCCCACGTCGATTTCCTGCCGACCCTGGCCAGCCTCGTCGACGCGCCGAAGCCGGCGCGGTCGAAATGGCAGGGCAAGGACTACTCGAGCCTGATCCTGCAGCCGAAGAAGGGCAAGTCGGTCCAGGACTACGTCGTCTTCACCTACGACGACGTCCAGTCAGGGCAGAAGAACGGGCCCTATCCGAAAGCCCCCAACCACATCGTCAGCATCCGCGAAAAGCGCTGGAAGCTGGCGAAGTACTACGCGGTCGAACCAAAAAAACCCACCCCGCCGCAATGGGAGATGTACGACCTCAAAAAGGACCCCGAAGAGACCGAAAACCTCGCCCACCGCACCTACAGACGCTCCGAGCTGCAGGAGCGAGAATTCCGCCGCCTCAAAAAGAAGCTCGCGCAGGTCGAGAAGACGCGCCTGAAGCCGCAGTCCTGAGCGGGCAGGCGGCCCCCTCGTTTACCCCAGTCCCCTCCGGCAGATCGCAATCGCGAACATAGAGTCGTCGAGATGGACAAGGATCCCTGGAAAGACTCCGATCCCCAGCCTGGCGACTTTGACGCCGAGTTGGACCGGGCCGAGGTTGAGATTCACGAGGGCAGTCCCGACGCAGAGCTGTCAATCCTCACCAGCCGTGCGACGCAGATGCGGGCCTTGCTCCGTCACGCCCGCCCACACGGAGGAAATGCCGCCGAGCGGGTGAAGCAGACACGGCCAAATAACCGCAGTGCTTAGGACCCTAGACCGAAGAAGCTGCCACCACGGAAACGTCGTCGTGGGCGATCGCCCCACGCTTCTGGGCCCGCGTGGTCACCAATGCCGGCTTGCGGCCGGCGGGTGCCACGTCCAGCACGAACTCGATTCGCAGTCGCCTAACAGCGTTGATGATCGTGTCGAGCTCCGGGTTGTGCTCTCCAGCCTCGAGCTTTACGACGCGAGGCTGTGAAACGCCCAACTTCTTCGCCAGGGCCCTCTGGCTCAGTTTGTGTTTGGCGCGATAGCGCAGCAGCGTTGCCGCGAACTCTCGCGCAGGAGCGAGCCTTTGCCACTCCGCTCGAAAGCTCGGATTGGCTAACTGCTCCTCGATTACCAAGGCGTCGAAGCTCTTGTCCGAGTCCGTCATTGCTCTCATGATAATAAATTTATTATCAGATTTAACTATGGCGCTTCAGACGATCACCGCTGCCACGACCGCCCGATCGAAGTTTTTCTTCTTCGCGGCTACCGCTAGGGGATCGAGGTCATCCCAAACCAGCGTTCCAAGCCGTCCGCCCGTGGCTAGGACAGCCCACACCGAGCGGCACCCCAATATCCGTGCTCACGATCAGCTACCGAGCTCCGCGGCCAATAATGCGTCGCTTGGCTCTGGCAACCGGTAGCTCTCCCCCCGCGCCCAAGCCACCAGCTCAGCGTGTGGTTCGCCGCGGTAGCGAACCAGCTCCGTCAGGCTGCTTGGTGGCCTAGCCCCGGCCGCCCCAAGGGTGAGCGGTAAGTCGACAGGTCCTTGTGGCTCAGCCGTATAAGGGAGCGCAACGCGAGGCTCGAGGATGACGATATTGCGAGCTCCAGGCAAAGCTGCACTCGGGACCTGAAGCACCTTTGGCGCCGCCCGGTCGGAGCGCAAGCGGTCGGCAGCAGCCTGACACGCGGACCAATCCTCTGACACGAGATCCTCGGCCGTGAGTCCTATCTCCCCGGCGTTGTCGAAGTGGATGATGCGAAGCTGGTCGACAATCACTCGGATCGCCCAGACGCCGAGACGGATCTCGGCAAGATCCTCCCCATGTCGCAACCCATGCCAGCGGAGATACTCCGCCCAGCTGCCCAGAGGGTGTAGGGCAATGTACTGGGTAGCGGATGATTCCGCCTTATTCCAACGTCCCGCCTCGCGGTTTGGATTCACCCGCAAGGGGGTGTCCCATGAGGCAACTCGGAAGCCGGCGAGTTCTGGCACAGCGAACCCTACGCAGCAAGACCGGACCGAGTGCTTGCAGCGAGACGAGAAAGGCGCTGAAGCGCATCGGGCTCATCGAGCAGCTGCTGCGGAGCACGATTCTCAATCATCGGGTGCGGGCGCTCAAACCAGCCGATGACGCCGCGTCCGGTAAAGGAGTGGCGCAGGTGAGCCACCACCGAAGCAACCAAACGGATGCGGTCGGCATCAGCATCAGCTGGCGCCGCGGGCCCGCTCGGGGAAAGCCATCGTTGCAAGGTTCGCGGGGAGACGCCCAAGATTGCCGCTAAACGGGGCTGAGGAACTGCAAGTACCTCGTGGAGCCACCGCACCAACTCGCTCGCCGGTCGATCTTCGAAAACCGGCCGCACGTCAGCTAGGTCGCGATATACGTGGCGCAGCTGCTCAAGTCGAATCCGTAATTCAGCCCGTGCCGCCTCTTCGTCTTCGCGCTCGATAGCGCGAAGCGCCGCGATCATCGAGCGTTGCAGCGAAACGAGCAGATATGGATCGGTGCGAAGCGTGGCCTCGGCTGGTGCCGAAGCAAGCTGGTCAGCCAAGTCTTCAACAAATAGGCGGACAGACTCCGGAACCCCACGCTCACGCCCTAAGAGCTCATTCTGATCGGCAAGCTGGGCCTCAATTGCACTCGGATCTACTGATTCCGCGCTGGGAAGAACCTCGTTTTCTGCGGCAAATGGGTCTTCTATAAGGGGCGCCAGTGCATTCATGTCGCTATTCTGTCGTAACGATACGACATGGCCGTGTCAAGCGGGGCCCGGCCACCATTTGAGAGGACGTATTCATGAGCGAGAAGAAGGATCCTAAGAAACCTGAGCCGGATAAGCCACCACATCCTCCCCATCCGCCTCATCCACCGCACCCGCCTGGGCCACCTAATCCGCCCGAACCGCCCGACGATAGGCCGGTCGGCTAAGGCACGGGTTTGACCTCCTGGTGGCA
This sequence comes from uncultured Actinomycetes bacterium, assembly GCA_963779815.1. GTDB lineage: Bacteria > Actinomycetota > Thermoleophilia > Solirubrobacterales > 70-9 > VAYN01. Next base: position 145,662 of record CAVZZR010000002.1, read on the forward strand.
TCGTTTTCCGGGGCGGCTGGAGGCTCGAGCTCAAGGACTTCTCGGACCGCGGCCTCGATTTTGAGCTCGACGAAGAGCTCTTTCGAGGCGTGGACCGAGTCCTCCTGCGCGGGAAGATCGAGGTCGATGGCGAGGACGTCGAGCTTGAAGTCCTCTATCCCGATCTCTTCCCATACACCCGGCCAGAGGTTTTCGCACCTGCACTCGCGCTAGACCGCCATCAGAACCCACGTGATCGCAACCTCTGCCTCTTAGACCGCGGAACCCGCAATTGGCGGCCCGAAGAGACCGGGGCATGGCTAGTCGAGAAAAGAGTTCCCAAGCTCCTCCGTCTGTATAAGGAAGGTGGAGAAGCGATGGCCGCCGGGGAGGTCCCGCAGGGTGAGCCTGTCTCGGTTTACTTCCAGCGGGTCACCGGCGTTGCGCTGTATGTGCCGGGGACGATGCTCGAACTGGACCCCGAGCTTCGAGCAGGATCGGGCCAGCTTTGCTTTATGCCTAGTGAACCTCCTCAGGCTGGGCTGCGGGGGTTGCTCTGCGAGCTCAGCGTACGGGCTCGAAATCGCAAGCGAAAGGTTGTTGCGCGAGCTGAGGACAGAGTCGCTCGTCGCTTCGGCGGCGAAAACCTCCAAATACGCTGGGCTCGCCTTGACGCAGCTCCAAACGGCTTTGAGCCGGCAGATGTCTTCGCTGCCGCGGATGCCGTTCAATCAGGATTCGCCAAACCTCCGTGGCAGCCCGTTCGGGACGGAGAGGTGGCCATTGCCGCGGTTGTCTTTCCCGAGGAGGTTCGGCAAGGGGAGATGGAGGATGCATGGCTTTTCGCAGTGCAGCACAGGCGTCGTGTCTCGGGAATCCTTCAGGAAGGCGCGTACGTCGCGAGGGGAGAACGTCTCAGTCCGCAGGATTTCCAAGCCAGAATTCCTAAGCTCAAGAACCTCCCTGACGCAATTGTCTCCCAGCTTGGCCTTGGTGCCATCGGAGCACCTCTAGCCCTTGAGCTCGCCCGAAATCAGGTCGGCGAGCTGCGTCTGCTTGAGAGTGATGATGTGGAAGCGGCCCAGACGGTGCGCTGGCCGTTCGGACTTGATGGCGCGGGTCGCCCAAAGCTCGAGGTGATTGCTCAGTTTGTTGAGCGGAATTACCCCCACACGGACGTAACGCGGTTCGCTCATCGACTCGGCGGGACCGCCCTAGAGCGGAAGAATCGAGATGAGAATGAGATAGACCTGCTCGACCGTTTTCTAAGGGGCGCCTCCCTGGTACTGGATGCCACGGCCGAGCGGGGTCTCCAACAACTTATCTCTGACTTTTCACGGGAGCCTCAGTTAAAGCAGGTCTATACCTCCTCTACCGAGGGCGCGCGCGGAGGCAACGTCGCGCTGATTGTCCCCGGGGCCGGTGGCTGCTGGTACTGCTGGAAACTGCACACGGATCAGCCAGAGGATCAAGCGCATCGAATCCCATTGCCACCCTTCGACGGTGACGGAACTGTTCAGCCTCGTGGCTGCGCCTCTCCCACTTTCACCGGCGCGAGCTTCGACCTACTTCCGGTCATAGCCCAGGCCGCCCGAGTGGCAGTGAAGGCATTGGACCCCCACGCGGAGCTGTGCTCCATGGTGTGGGTATGCGCAATCCCCAGTAATGGCAAAAGCGCCCCGCAGTGGGAGGAATTCCCTGTATCTGTTCATCCTCAGTGCCCGTACTGCCAGGGGGACACTTGAGACGGGGGAAGCTATTGAAATTAAGCTCCAGGCTCTGCCTAGAGTTGGAGGCAGAGGCCGACCGGTATCGGCCCCGGGAGACGGGTGGCATCCTTCTAGGGGTAGCAGGGCCCGGCAAAGGGGAGTGGGAAGTAACGGAGATCATCGGTGCTGGCCCTCGGGCGAAGCGTGAGCGCCACCGATTCACTCCCGATGGGCCCTGGCAGCGAGCGGAAATAGCGAAGCGATATGCACAATCGGCGAGAACTCTTGCCTACTTAGGCGACTGGCACTCGCACCCGGCTGGCAACGGCCCCAGTAATCTCGACCACTGCACCGCTCGTCGCATCGCAGACACCAATAGGGCCCGATGCCCCCACCCCATCTTCTTAATCGTTACCCGAAGCAAGAATTCCTGGGAGCTGAGGGCCTATCGCTTCAGCCGTCGTCGGCTACGGCGGATCGAAGTTGAGCAGGCGAGCGGTAAAGCTCAGGATCGACGGAATCGGTAAGGGTGGAGGGACGGGTGCTTTTCGCCGAGTTCACGGAAGCTCTCGCATTTCCACGAACCGAGGAAGGAAGCGACTATCCACCAGAGTAATTGCGGGACTTCGGTATAGCGGGGACACGATTCGAACCCACGACCTTCGGGCTACGAGCCCGACTATCGAGCGCCCTCCTCGACCGGCACCGGCACGAGGTCGAAGTCCGTCCCGAGCCGCAGCTCGCTGTAGCGCTTGGTCCAGTCGTCGTTGATTCGGTCGGATTGGCGCTTCATCCGTGGCTCGAACTCGAAGTCGTCGGCGCAGGAGAGGTCTAGGCGCTCTAGGAGGTTGAGGGTGCTGGCCTCGTAGTCGGCGGCGAAGTTCTCGTAGAGGACGAGGATCGGCTTTATGCCGGCGTGCTCGAAGAAGGCGTCCCAGGAGGCCTCTTCTACGAGGAGCTGCTGGAGCAGGTGGTCGATCGCCTTGTAGTGGAAGCGCAATTGGGGTCGATGTTCCTCGATGAAGGTGCGGTAGGGGGGAGAGCCGTCTTCCTCGACCGAGACGGCGCCGGCTTCGTCCTCGCGCCAGGTTGCGGTCTGGACGGCCTTCCAGAGGGACACCGCCTGCCGCACCTTGTTGGCGCGGACGACGCGGACGAAGGTGAGGTCGGGGAAGACGGTCGGCAGCAGCTCCGCCAGCGGCACGTCGCGGTAGGCGGCGATGTTGCGCAGGAGGCTGATGAACTCGCCGAAGTAGCCCCACATCAGCTTGGCGCCGAAGATGCCGTTCTCGGTGGTCCCCGTCTCGAAGGCCCATTCGAGGTAGCGGTCGTAGGCGGCGCGGCTCCAGAGGGGGGAGCGGGGCTGGGGGTCGTTGCCGACGCTGCGCTCGCCGAGGTGGTCTCGGATCGACTGGTCCTCGACGCCGAGGAAGTATTCCTCCGGACCGCCGCGGCCGGCCGCTGTGGCGCAGCGCCTCGAAGTACTCCTCGGGCCGCCCGGCGACGCCGGTTTCCTCGAGCGCGTGGCAGACGAGGGTGCTGCCGCTGCGGGGGGTGGCGCAGACGAGGTAGGAGCGATCGGGTTTCATCTAATTTAAGTACCCCACATGCAGCCGCCGAACATCCTCTACATCCACTCCCACGACACCGGGCGCTACGTCCAGCCCTACGGCTTCCAGGTGCCGACGCCGAACATCCAGATGCTGGCCGACCAGGGGGTGCTGTTCCGCCAGGCCTTCTGCGCCGCGCCGACCTGCTCCGGCAGCCGCGCCAGCCTTCTCACCGGCCTTTACTGCCACAACAACGGCATGTTCGGACTCGCCCACCGCGGCTGGAAGCTGAACGACTACAACCAGCACTGGGTCCACACCCTGCGCACCGCCGGCTACCGCTCGATCCTGATCGGCGAGCAGCACATCTCGCTCGACCCGGGGGTGATCGGCTACGACGAGGTCGTCCCCGTCGACCAGAACCACGCCCAGTTCGTCGCCCCGCTGACGATCAAGACGCTGCGCGAGGCACCGGCGCAGCCGTGGTTCATGTCCGTCGGCTTCTTCGAGACGCACCGCGAATTCTCCGCCCCGACCTCGGTCCGCGACACCCTCTACTCGCTGCCGCCCTCGAACCTGCCGGACACGCAGGTGACGCGCCGCGACATGGCCGAGTTCAAGGCCAGCGCCCGCTCGCTCGACCAGGGGATCGGCGCCGTCCTCCACGCCCTCCACGACTTCGGCCTGGTCGAGGACACGATCGTCATCTGCACCACCGACCACGGCATCGCCTTCCCCGGCGCCAAGGCGACCCTCTTCGACCGCGGCACCGGGGTGATGATGATCGTCCGCGGCCCCGGCTTCCCGGCGGGCAAGGTGATCGACGCGCCGGTCAGCCACCTCGACGTCTACCCGACCCTCTGCGACGTCTCCGGCGCCGAGCACCCGGGCTGGCTGCAGGGCACCTCGCTGCTGCCGCTGGTGCGGGGGGAAGTCGAGAGCCTCCACGACGCGATCTTCACCGAGACGACCTACCACGCTGCCTACCAGCCTCACCGGGCGATCCGGACCGAGCGTTGGAAGTACATAAGGAGATTTGACGAATACCCGCATCCGGTCCTGGCTAACTGCGACGACAGCGAAACCAAGGAGCTGCTGGTCGCCGCCGGATGGGGCGAGCAGGAGGTCGCCGAGGAGCAGCTCTACGACCTGGTGATGGATCCGCAGGAGGGACGCAACTGCGTCGAGGATCCGGGCAAGGCCGAGGTCGTCGCCGAGCTGCGGGAGCGGCTGGAGGCCTGGATGCGGGAGACCGAGGACCCGCTGCTCGAGGGACTCGTAGAGCCCCCCGAGGGCGCGATCGTCAACGAGCAGTGGCAGGTCTCCCCGGACGACCCGGTGCGGATCGTCACGGCCGACTCCACGGCCGCTCCATCCAGGTGAGGCAGGTCCAGCCCACGATCGGGTTGCCGAGCGGGTCCCGGCTCTCGCCGTGGGCGAAGACCGAGAGGCCGCAGTTGTGCGAGCCGAGGTTCCAGAGGCCGGCCGCCATCGGCGCCGCGAAGGCGTCGCCGAGGACCGAGTCGAGGAGGAAGAAGCGGGTGAAGATCCCGTGGGTGACGAGCAGCGGCAGCTCGCCGTCGGCGCCCGACTCCAGCTCGGCCTTCAGCCGGCGCACCCGGGCGACCGCCTGCTCGAAGCTTTCGCCGGAGGTCAGCTCGCCGGTGTAGTCGATCTCCTCCGCCTCGAGCCCGATCGTCTCGCCGACCGCCTGCGCCGTTTCCCGCGCCCGCCGCAGCGGGCTGCTGAGCAGCCGCGTGACGCCGAGCTCGCGCAGACCCTCGCCCGCGGCGCGCGCCTGCGCCAGGCCCTTCTCGGTCAGGCGATCGCGGTCGGAGTGCGCGGCCGGCTCGCCGCTGCGGTCGGCGTTGTGGACCGACTCGCCGTGGCGCAGGAAGAGCGCCCTCATTCGGCGGCGGGGGCGGCGCCGGCGACGACGTTGACGAAGTTCTCCAGGTGCTTGGTCGTCCAGCACTCGAAGGCGCCGTCGCAGTAGCGCTCGTAGGCGGCCATCACCGAGTCGCCGTAGTTCCAGTAGAGCTTCGGCTCGGGGTTGAGCCAGAACAGGCGCCCGGCCTTCTCGGCGATCCGGGCGAAGACCTCGGCGTGGGGCTCGCGGCCGTTGGTGCGGGCGTCGCCGAGGACGATCACGGTCGAGCGCGGGTCGAGGTCTTCGGAGATCTCGCTCGAGGAACTCGAGCCAGACGCGGCCGTAGTCGGTGTAGCCGGAGACGTCGGCGACGCCGCCCTCGCTGGAGATCTTCTGGGCGATCACGGCGGAAGTCGCGCTCGTGCTCGAAGACGTCGGTCACCTCGGAGATCCGCTCGATGAAGACGAAGCTGCGCAGCTTCCGGAACGAGTCGTGGAGGGCGTGCAGGACGGAGAGGAAGAAGACGCTGGCCGAGGTGACCGAGGTGGAGACGTCGCAGAGGACGTAGATCTCCGGCCGGCGCGGCCGCTTCGGCCGGTAGCGCAGGCGCAGCGGCACGCCGCCGGTCTCCAGCGAGGCCCGCATCGTCCGCCGCACGTCGACCGTGCCGGCCCTTGCGCCGGCCGCGCTGCTCGTGGCCGAGGGTCGCCAGCCGGCGCTTCATCTGCGAGACCGCGCGGTGGACGGCGGCGAGGTCCTGGGTCGGGCTGGTCGGCAGGGCGCGGTCGAGCTCGGCCAGGGGGCGCGAGGGGGGCAGGGTCTCGGTGCGCTCGATCAGGTCGCGCTCGAGCTCGCGTCGCAGGTGGCGCTCGAAGCCGGTCGAGCTGGTCGCGGTCGATCGGCGGCCGCTCGCCGCCGTCGTCCGCCGGCGGCTGCGCCCGGCGGTGAGGCCGAGGGTGCGGCGGATCCGCTGCACGTCGACGCCGACCACGCCCGAGCCCTCGCCGGCGGCCGAAGGCGGCGATCGCCAGCCGGGCGAGGTCGCGCATCCGTCCTCGTCGCCGGCGAGCGATCGCCTGGCGGATCGCCTCGCGCAGCTCCTCGATGTCGAGGCGCTCGCCGTCGCCGGCCGGCGGCGCCGCCCTCCTCGCTCGATCCCCGCGCTCGACCGCCTCGGCCTCGGCGGTGCGGAAGAAGTAGCGGTCGAAGAGCAGCTCGAAGACGCGCCGGTCCTCCTGCGACTTGGCGATCGTCGCCGCCAGCGCCTCGCGGAAGTCGTCGCGCGAGGTCCAGGGCGACCTGCTCGAGCGCCGCGAAGGCGTCGAGCATCTCCGAGGTGCCGACCGCGACCCCCTCGCCGCGCAGCTCCTCGCAGAAGCCGAGCAGCTTCGCCGCCAGCCCCGGCGGCCCGGCGTCAGCCTTCGGTCCGTAGGGGCGTCGGCAAGCTTCACCCCGACCCGCTCGGCGACCAGGTCGATGTCGGTGCGGTGCTTGACGATGATCGACATCGACTGCTCGAAGGTCTCGCGGTCGATGTCCTCGGCGCCCATCAGCAGCAGGGTCCGCGCCCAGTCGATCGACTCGGCGATCGAGGGCGGCTTCTTGAGGTCGAGGCCGCGGACCATCCGGACGACCTCGACCAGCCTCCGCGCCAGCGCCTCGGCGAGGTCGGGCGCGTGCAGGCGGACGATCTCCATCTCGCGCTCGAGCTCCGGGTAGTCGAGCCAGAGGTAGAGGCAGCGCCGCTTCAGCGCCTCGGTCAGCTCGCGCGAGTTGTTCGAGGTGAGGACGACGATCGGCATCGTCGTCGCCTCGACCTGCGCCCAGCTCGGGGATCGAGATCTGGAAGTCGGAGAGCAGCTCGAGCAGCATCGCCTCGAACTCCTGGTCGGTCTTGTCGATCTCGTCGATCAGCAGGACCACCGGCTCGGGGCTGGCGATCGCCTGCATCAGCGGCCGCTCGAGCAGGAACTCCTCGGTGAAGATGTCGTCCGTGGACCTCGTCGGCTGCCCAGCCCGTCCTCGCCGCCGGCCTGGATGCGCAGCAGCTGCTTGCGGTAGTTCCACTCGTAGAGCGCCTTGGCCTCGTCGAGGCCCTCGTAGCACTGCAGGCGGATCAGCTCGCGGCCGCTCGCGCGCGAGAGCGCCTTGGCCAGCTCGGTCTTGCCGACGCCGGCCGGGCCCTCGACCAGGACCGGCTTGCCGAGCCGCTGGGCGAGGAAGGAGACCAGCGCCGCGGGCTCGTCGGCGAGGTAGCCGACGCTCGGCCAGCGCCTCCTTCATCTCGGCGACCGACGGGTGCTCGCTCGGCCATCGGCGCGCGATGATAATCCCGCCCGGTGCTCGACCTCGTCCTCGCCGCTCGCCGCGCTGCTCCCGCACAGCTCCGGCCCCTACATCGCCCTGATGCTGGTCGGCTTCGCGATCGGCATCCTCGGCCACCTGACCCGGCCCGCGCTGGCTGGTCGCCGCCGGGATCATCCTGATCTTCCTCGGCGCCTTCCTCTTCCCGCTCGCTCGCTCAACGGCACCACCGAAACGCCCGCCGCCGATCGCGGAATCCCGCCGGGCAGCGGCGATAGCGGGTAGAACTCCGTTCATGGGACGCCTCGACGAAGTCGACCTCTCGCTGACGCTGAGCCGCGAGGAGGAAGCGGAGCGGGCTGAAGGAGGCCTGGAGCGGCTGACCCAGCTGCGCCTGACCCTCGGCGGGCTGATCGGCGAGCCGGCTCGGGCCGCCGGTCTGCGTCGTCTTCGAGGGCTGGGACGCCTCCGGCAAGGGCGGTGCGATCAAGCGCCTGGTCGCCCGCTGGACCCGCGCCACGTCCGCGTCGTCCAGTTCGCGGCGCCGACGCCCGACGAGAAGCGCCACCACTTCCTCTGGCGCTTCTGGCCGGCGCTGCCGGGCTGGGGCGGGATGGCGGTCTTCGACCGCTCCTGGTACGGCCGGGTGCTGGTCGAGCGGGTCGAGGGGTTCGCCACGCGGGAGCAGTGGCGGCGCGCCTACGAGGAGATCAACTCCTTCGAGCGCAGCCTCGCCGACGAGGGCACGATCCTCGTCAAGTTCTGGCTGCACATCTCCGCCGAGGAGCAGCTGAAGCGCTTCGAGCGCCGCGCGCGACGACCCGCTGAAGACCTGGAAGCTGACCGACGAGGACTGGCGCAACCGCGAGAAGCGGCCGCAGTACATCGAGGCGGTCGAGGACATGTTCGAGCGGACCGACAACCGCGCGCCCCCTGGCACGTCATCCCGGCAGAGTCGAAGCGATACGCCCGGGTCGAGGTGATGGACCGGTGATCGAGGAAATCGAGGAGGGGATGAACGCGCGGGCAGGAGCCTCCGCCCCCGCCCTAAACTCCCGGATCGGCCCTGTTCTCCGATCACACGAGGAGTCCCATCTCTTGAGTCGTTTCCGAATTCTTGCGCTGCTCGCGACCCTGGCCGCCCTCACCGGCCTGCTCGCCGCCTGTGGCGGGGGCAGCGACAGCACCGACAGCAGCGGCGAAGACCCGCAGAAGATCCTCGAAAACGCCAGCCTCGAAGGCGTCAAGAGCGGCCAGCTGGAGATTCGCTCGACGCCACCGCCGAAAGCGACGAAGGCGGCAAGGTCGAAGTCAGCCTCTCCGGCCCGTTCGAGCCGGCGGCAAAGGCCGAACGCCGCAGCTGGACATGACGCGAAGCGAACGGCAAGACGACGGCAAGGACATCGACTTCGAAGGCGGCCTGACGCTCCTGCCGAACAGCGCCTACATCAATTACAAGGGCGACGCGTACGAAGTCGACCCGACCACCTTCGGCTTCCTCGAGTCGGCCCTCAACAGTCGCAGCAGCGAAAGCGGGAAGGAACGGCCGACATCACCGCCTGCCAGGAAGCGGCCGAAGGGCTCAGGCTCGCCAGTTCGTCGACAAGCTGACGAACGAAGGCAGCGCCGAAGTCGACGGCACCTCGACGACGAAGATCAGCGGCGACCTCAGCGTCGCCGGCGCGATCGACGCCCTGATCGAACTGACTCGAAGACCCGGCCTGCAGCTCGCAGCTCGAAGCCGCCGGGCCGCTGCCGCTGGACCGAACTGGAAGAAGCGAAGGGCGAACTGCGCAAGGCGGTCAAGACGGCCCACGTCGACCTCTACGTCGGCGACGACGACATCGTCCGCAAGATCGACGCCGAACTGACGATCGCCCCGCCCGGCGCCGAAGCGAAAAAGTCGAACTGGAAATGGAACTGACGCTCTCCGGCGTCAACGAAGAGCAGAGATCGGGAGCCGCCAACGCGAAGCCGCTGGAAGGCCTCTTCAGCGGCTCAGGTCAACCCGCTGAACTGCTGGAAGCCGGAAGCCGAGAAGGCATCGAAGGGCTGCTGGAAGGACTGTTGGGCGGCTCGGCGCCGGGCACGTCCTCGGGCGGCGGGTCGGCTCCGGCGGCGGCTCGTCCGATCGGGGCTTCCTCGCCGGCGGCGCAGCAGGAATACGTGGAATGCCTGCAGCAATCCGAATCCCCGGCTGATCTGCAGAAGTGCGCGAGCCTGCTCAAATAGCCGGTTAGCCGCGCGGTCGTGAACGAGCGGGGGCCACGCCTGGACGCGTCCTTCCTGAGGACGCCGATGGGCTGGCCCTACCTGCTCGACGCCGCTGATCCCGGTCGCGGTCGTGCTCGAGCTCTCGGCGCCGCCGGCGACGGTCGTCTTCGCCGCCTCGGCGCTCGGGATCATCCCCACCGCGGCGCTGATGGGGCGGGCGACCGAGGAGCTGGCGGCGCGCTCGGGCCCGGGGATCGGCGGCCTGCTCAACGTCACCTTCGGCAACGCGCCGGAGCTGATCATCGCCCTCTTCGCCCTCGGCCAGGGGCTGCAGGAGGTGGTCAAGGCCTCGATCGTCGGCTCGATCATCGGCAACATCCTGCTCGTCCTCGGCGCGGCGATGCTCGTCGGCGGGATCGGCCGCGAGAAACAGACCTTCAGCCGCACCGGCGCCAGCATCCAGACGACGATGCTGATGCTGGCCGGCGGCGGCGCTGATCATGCCGGCGATCTTCGAGCTGGTCGAGGGCAAGGGGCTGCCGCAGCCGGGCGCGGAGGCGATCCACTACGGCGGCACCGTCGAGCACCTCTCGCTGGCGGTGGCGATCGTCCTCATCGTCACCTACGTGATCGGCCTGTTCTTCTCGCTGAAGACCCACCGCGACCTCTTCAACCCCGAGTACGAGGAGGAGGACACCTGGGGCTGGTCGGCGCGCACCTCGGTGATCGCGCTGGCGATCGCCGGCGTCCTGGTCGGGGTGATGTCGGAGGTCCTGGTCGGCTCGATCACCGAGGCCTCGCGAGTCGGTCGGCCTCTCGGAGTTCTTCATCGGCGTGATCGTCGTCGCGATCGTCGGCAACGCCGCCGAGCACTGGGTCGCGGTGCTGGTCGCGATGAAGGACAAGATGGACCTCGCGGTCAACATCGCCGTCGGCTCCAGCGCCCAGGTCGCCCTCTTCGTCGCCCCGGTGCTGGTGATCGCCTCCTTCTTCATCGGCCCCTATCCGCTGGCGCTGGTCTTCAACGGCTTCGAGCTGGGCGCGATCCTGCTGGCGATCCTGATCGCCAACCACGTCACCCAGCGACGGCGAGTCGACCTGGTTCGAGGGCGTGCAGCTGCTGGCGGTGTACTTCGTCTTCGGCCTCGCCTTCTACTTCGCCTGAGCCGCCGCGTCCCGACCGGTATAGCCTGCGCTGATGGAAGCAGTCCTTCTGCTGGTCAGCTTCGCCGTCGTCCTCGCCGGCGCGCTGCTCTTCACCAACGCCGTCGAGTGGATCGGCCACAGGCTCGAGGTCGGGGTGGGGGCGGTCGGCAGCATCCTCGCCGCGGTCGGCACCGCGATGCCGGAGACGCTGATCGCGATCGTCGCCCTGGTCGGCGCCAAGGAGGGCTCCGAAGACGTCGCGATCGGGGCGATCGTCGGCGCCCCGTTCCTGCTGGCGACGCTGGCGATGGGGCTGGTCGGCCTCTTCGCCTACCTCTACCGCGACAGCGCGCGACCAGGGCTCAGCTCAACGTCCACCGGCCGACGCTGGAGCGCGACCTCGTCTTCTTCCTCGTGCTCTTCGCGATCGCCGGCCTGCTCGCCTGGGGGCCGCCGGCGGCGGTCCGGATCCCGGTCGGGATCGCCTTCCTCGCTCGCCTACGTCGTCTACATCCGGCTGACCCTGAGGGGCGGCGGGAGAGGTGCAGAGCGAAGAGTCCCTCAACCCGCTGATCTTCGAGCGCCGCGGCGAACGCCGCGAAGACCCGGCGATGATCCTCTGCGTCCTCCAGCTGCTGGTCGGGCTCGGGGCGATGGTCGGCGGCGCCCACCTCTTCGTCGAGGAGCTGCTGCACATCGCCAAGAGCATCGGCGTCGAGCCGCTGGTCCTGGCGCTGATCCTGGCGCCGCTGGCGACCGAGCTGCCGGAGAAGGTGAACAGCTTCTTCTGGGTGCGGGAAGGCGAAGGACGCGCTGGCGCTCGGCAACATCACCGGCGCGATGGTCTTCCAGTCGATGATCCCGGTCGGGATCGGGCTGATCTTCACCGACTGGGAGCTGAACTGGCACGCGGTCCTCTCGATCGGCCTCGGCCTCGCCGGCGGCCTGCTCGCCTACGAGAGCCTGCACCTCGCGCGCCGGTTCAACCTGCCCGCGGTGATCGGCTGGTTCGCGCTCTACGCGAGCCTTCATCGTCGCGGTCGTGATCGAGCGCGCTGATCAGGCGGCTGCGAGCTCGGTCAGCGCCTTCAGCACAGGTCGTCGTGCTTTTTCGGCTGAGACCTCGGGAAGACCCTGGCGATCTTCCCCTTCGGGTCGATGATGAAGGTCGCGCGTGCACGCCCATGTACCTCTTGCCGTACATCGACTTCTCGACCCAGGTGCCGTACCTCTCGGCGACCGCGTGGTCGGCGTCGGCGAGCAGGGTGAAGTCGAGGTCGTATTTGCCGGCGAATTGTCGATGCCTCGACCTCGTCCGGCGAGATCCCGATCACCTTGGCGCCCGCCGCCGCGTAATCGGCGCTGCGGTCGCGGACCCCGCAGGCCTGGGTGGCGCAGCCGGGGGTAGTCGGCCTTCGGGTAGAAGTAGAGGACGACGGTCTGCCCCTTCAGTCGGACAGCTTCACCTTCTCGCCGTTCTGATCGGGCAGCGTGAAGCTCGGCGCTCTGTCCCCTCGGCGAGCACGCTACTCAGCTCCTCGGGGTCTGGGTCCGGTTCCGGCCGTTCCTCTTCTTCTTCGAGGTCGTCGTCGCTCTCTTCGAGGTCGCTCGCGGCGATCGGCCGTGCCGCCCTGGGTGTAGTGCGTCTCGAACGCCTCCAGGGCGCGGTCGCGCCCGTCTTCGTCGACCGGGACGTCGTCGGAGACGCGGACCCACTCGGCGCCTTCGAGTCCCTCGAGGTTGTTGAAGACCTCCTGGTCGATCGAGGCGGAGTCGTCGACGATCACGACGACCTCGGTCTGGGGGTTGAAGTAGGTCCCCGGCTGGTCGAGCATCTCCTCGACCTCGTAGACGTTCTCCTCGGTCGGCGGCATCAACTCGATCCTATGAGATCGGCCAGTTGCCTTTCGGTCTCGGTCTCGACGTCGAGCGGCTCCAGCCCTTCCCGCATCCGCCGTTCGTTGCGGGCGACGACCAGCTGGCGCACCTCGGCCTGCAGCTCGGCGTCGATCGCTTCCTGGCCGCGCGGTTGCTCGGCGGCGGCGAGCAGGCGCTGCGTCTCCGCCTCGACGTCGAGCGGAGCCTCGCCGCGCCGGCGCCGGCGCTCGGATTTCGCCTCCAGCATCTGCCGCACCTCGGCCGTCCTGGATCGCCGGGTCGATCCGCTGCCCGCCGGCGGGGGGCTTCCGCGGCCGCTCGTTCGAGGATCGCGAAGGGGCCGCCGCCCATCGTCTCCCAGCCGCCGCCCACCCGCTTCAGCAGCAGGCCGATCAGCGGCGCGGCGATTCCGGTGAAGACGAGCAGGACGCCCCCCTTCTGCAGCGCCGAGAGAGCGAGCGGAAGAGCCATCGGCCAAGGGTAGAGGCCGCGTCCCGTACCGGTTTGTCGGCTGGATTCCTCCTCCTATCCGCCCGTGTCCGCTAACCTTCGAGGACTGGTTGACTGACCAGTCAATCGGTGGAACGTCAGGCTCCTGCCGGCGCTCCCGCAAACTTCCAGAACCGCGAAGAAAAAGGAGCACCGACCGGTGGTCGACTTCACCCTGACTGACGAGCAGAAGGACCTGCGCGAGCTGGCCCACAGCTTCGCCGAGAAAGACATGCGCAAGGTCGCATGGGAGTACGACAAGGACGGCACCTGGCCGCAGGACGTGATCGAGAAGGCCTGGGAGGTCGGGTTGATGAACACCCACATCCCCGAGGCCTACGGCGGTCCCGGCCTCGACTACCTCTCCGGCTGCCTGATCGAGGAGGAGTTCGGCTGGGGCTGCTCCGGGATCGGCACCTCGCTGGCGGCCAACGGCCTCGCCTCGGCGCCGATCACCCTCGGCGGCTCCGAGGAGACGAAGAAGAAGTACCTCGGGATGCTCTCCGAAGCCCCGAAGCTCTGCTCCTTCGGCCTCACCGAGCCGGACGCAGGCTCCGACGTCTCCGGGATGAAGACCAAGGCTGTGAAGAACGGCGACAAGTACGTCCTCAGCGGCTCCAAGTGCTTCATCACCAACGGCACCTACGCGGACTACTTCACGGTCTTCGCCAAGACCGACCCGGAGTCCGGCCACCGCGGCATCAGCGCCTTCGTCGTCGACGCCGACCTCGCCGGGGTCTCGGTCGACAAGAAGGAGGACAAGATGGGTCAGCGGGCCTCCAACACCGCGACCATCTCCTTCGACGAAGTCGAGGTCCCGGCCGAGAACCTCCTGGGCGAGGAAAACAAGGGCTTCAAACTGGCGATGATGACCCTCGACCGCACCCGTCCCGGCGTCTCGGCGATGGCCGTCGGGATCGCCCGCGCCGCCCTCGAGTACGCGACGGACTACTCGAAAGAACGGGTCCAGTTCGGCGTCCCGATCGCGATGCACCAGGCGATCCAGTTCATGATCGCCGACATGGCGACCAAGGTCGAGGCGGCCCGCCTGCTGACCTGGAACTCGGCCTTCCTGCTCGACCAGGGAGTCCGCAACTCGAAGATCTCCTCGATGGCCAAGCGCTTCGCCGCCGACTCGGCGATGGAGGTCACCACCGACGCCGTCCAGGTCTACGGCGGCTACGGCTTCATCAAGGAGTACCCGGTCGAGAAACTGATGCGGGACTCGAAGATCATGCAGCTCTACGAGGGGACCAGCCAGATCCAGCGCCTCGTGATCGCCAAAGAAGTCCTGCTCCCGCGCCAGGAAACCGACGCGCCGGACGCCAAGGCCCAGGCCTCAGAGCAGAGCCAGTCCGAGCAGGCCGCCGCAACGGTCTAAGCGAGACAAGCCGCAATAAGAGCCGCCGGCCCCAGGGCCGGCGGCTTTTTTATGCCCTCGGAGCGGGGAGGAGGGTCGAACAGCGGCGGGGTAGGGGGGAGAAAGAGAGGTGTGGTTGAGCTTTGGCGTGTCATGTACGGCAAAGCTCGACCACGCCATGGGGTGGGGCGACACCGGGCTCTCGCTGCTCTAGCCGACCGCCAACACGGCGTCGTCTCGATAGGGCAGTTGAAGCGGCTCGGGTACACCAAGGATCAGATTCATTGGGCTGTTCGGCAGGGGAGTTGGCACGCAGTCGACCGGAGCGTCTACGCGATCGGTCATAAGAACCTGTCGCCGCATGGGGAATGCTTTGCGGCAGTCTTCGCCTGTGGGCCGGGGGCGGTGCTGAGTCACTACTCGGCGGCCTGGCTGCATGGGCTGGCTCGATGGCAGCCGGCCCCGTTTCATGTCACCGGACCCTTGCGCGGCGGCCGCGGTTCCGGTGCGAATTCATCGGGCGCGGCGCCTCGAAGCAGCGGATCGCCTGCGTGTAGACGGCATTCCTGTCTCTGCCGTTCCTCGGACGCTGCTCGACATGGCAGCGACGGTGCGCTTCGACTGGCTGGAGAAGATGGTGGAGCGGTGCGAAGAGCTGGGGCTGTTCGATCTGCGGGCGGTTGAAGAGCTGCTCGAGCGAACCCTCGGGCATCACGGCCACAAGCGCCTGCGACGGGCGATTGCGCTCTACCGGCCCTCCAGCTTCACCCGCTCCGGGCTGGAGAAGCGGTGGTTGGAGCTCGTGCCTCGAAGCCGGCCTGCCCCAGCCCGCATACGAACTACGTAGAGCAAGGGTTCGAGCTCGACTGCTACTGGCCCGAGTACCGGTTTGCGGTCGAACTGGACGTCTTCGAGACCCATGGGACGCGGGCCGCCTTCGAGCGCGATCGCAAGCGCCAGGAGGACCTGCTGCTTGCCGGAATCGCATCAACCCGCGTCACCGGGCCGCGGCTGGAAAGCGAAGCGGACGAGGTGGTCCGGCGGGTCGCCCGCCTCCTCGCACAGCGTCGCGGCTAGCGCGCCGGCGCCGTGTCGCGGCGCTTCGAGGCCTTCAGCCGCGCGTTTTTCTCGAGCTCGACCTTGCGCAGGCGGATCGCTTCGGGGGTGATTTCGACGCACTCGTCCTCGCGCACGAACTCCAGCGAGCGCTTCGAGGGAGAGGCGGGTCGGCGGGCGCCAGGCGGACCAGGACGTCGGCGCTGGCGGCGCGCATGTTGGTCTGCTGTTTGGCCTTGGTCGGGTTGACGTCGAGGTCGTCGGAGCGGGAGTTCTCGCCGACGATCATCCCTTCGTAGACTTCCTCGCCGGAGCCGACGAAGAGCGTGCCGCGGTCCTGCAGGCTCATCAGCGAGTAGCCGGCGGTCTGGCCGCGACGGTCGGCGACCAGGGAGCCGGTCTGGCGCGTGCGCAGCTCGCCCGCCCAGGGCTCCCAGCGGTCGAAGACGTGGTGCAGCAGGCCGCTGCCGCGGGTCTCGGTGAGGAACTCGGTGCGGAAGCCGATCAGGCCGCGGGCCGGGACCAGGTACTCCATCCGCACCCACCCGGTCGAGTGGTTGACCATCTGCTCGAGCCGCCCCTTGCGCGCGGCGAGCATCTGGGTGACGTCGCCGACGTGCTCCTCGGGCACGTCGATCGCCAGCCGCTCGACCGGCTCGTGGATCTGCCCTTCGATCTCCCGGGTCACCACCTGCGGCTGCCCGGCGGTCAGCTCGAAGCCCTCGCGCCGCATGATCTCCAGCAGCACGACCAGCTGCAGCTCGCCGCGCCCCTGGACCTCCCAGGCGTCGGGACGGTCGGTGTCCTTGACCCGCAGCGAGACGTTGCCGACCAGCTCGGCGTCGAGCCGGGCGCGGATCTGCCGGGCGGTCAGCTTGTCGCCGCTCCTGGGTGCCGGCCAGCGGCGAGGTGTTGATCCCGACCACGATCGAGAGCGAGGGCTCGTCGACGGTGATCACCGGCAGCGGCCGCGGGTCCTCGGGGTCGGCCAGCGTCTCGCCGATCGTCACCTCTTCGATCCCGGCGACGGCGATGATTTCGCCCGGCCCCGCCTCCTCGGCGGCGACCCGCTCCAGCCCCTCGGTGACGTAGAGCTCGGAGACCGCGGCGCGCTGGACGCTGCCGTCGGCGCGGCACCAGGCGATCTGCTGCCCGGAGCGGATCGATCCCTGGTGGACGCGGCAGATCGCCAGCCGGCCGACGTAGGGGGAGGCGTCGAGGTTGGTGACGTGCGCCTGCAGCGGCGTCTCCTCGTCGTAGCTCGGCGCCGGGATCTTCTCCAGCATCAGGTCGAGCAGCGGCGTCAGGTCGCTCGCCCTCGACCCCCTCCTCGAGCGAGGCCCAGCCGGCTTTGGCGTTGGTGTAGACGATCGGGAAGTCGATCTGCTCGGAGTCGGCGTCGAGGTCGATGAACAGCTCGTAGACCTCGTCGACGACCTCGGCGATCCGAGCGTCGGGCCGGTCGACCTTGTTGACGACGAGGATGATCGGCAGCTTCGCGCTCCAGCGCCTTGCGCAGCACGAAGCGGGTCTGCGGCAGCGGTCCCTCGGAGGCGTCGACCAGCAGCAGCGCCCCGTCGACCATCGTCAGCGCCCGCTCGACCTCGCCGCCGAAGTCGGCGTGGCCCGGCGTGTCGACGATGTTGAGCTTCGACGTCGCCGTGGCTGACCGCGGTGTTCTTGGCGAGGATCGTGATCCCCTTCTCGCGCTCGAGGTCCATCGAGTCCATCACCCGCTCGGCGACGTCCTGGCCCTTGCGGAAGGTGCCGGTCTGCCACAGCATCGCGTCGACCAGGGTCGTCTTGCCGTGGTCGACGTGGGCGATGATCGCGACGTTGCGGAGGTCGTCTCGGGCTGTGCTCATGGCGAGTGGGGAGAGTAGGGGACGCGGTTCGGCCGGCCGCGGGCAAGAAGAAGCCCGCCTTGCGGCGGGCTTCGAACTGCGAAGAGCGTTTAGCTGAAGCTACTGCTGCTGAACGCTCGCGGCGGCCGGGCCCTTGGGGCCTTCTTCGGACTCGTAGCTCACTTTCGCGCCCTCGGTCAGGGACTTGAAGCCCTCACCCATGATCGCGCTGTGATGGACGAAGACGTCCTTCGAGCCGTCGTCGGGCGTAATGAACCCGTAGCCCTTGTCGTCGCTGAACCACTTGACAGTTCCAGTCGGCATGCATTGCCTCCACTTCATGTGCTGCGAACGCGGACAATGCAAAAGCAACGACTGCGAGCGCTACGCACAACTTTCGCCGGTTACACCGGCCCTAATGGACGGGACCGTAGCAGGATCGGGCGCTAAGAAATTTGCGATCTCGATGCCGATACAAAGCTCGGAGGATGCAGTCGGCACCTGGCTTCAACCGTTTTTTCGCGGGACTTGCGCTCGCGATCTCCCTGACGCTGCTGCCGGCGGCGGCTGCCGGCGCCGCCCTCCGGCACCGGGGACGCGAGCAGGAAGCTCTCGGCCCGGCCTGCCTTCGGCGAGCCCCGGTCGAGCGGCCGCCGGCGAGCGCTGGTCCGCGCAGACGGTCGCGTCTGGCTGTTCTCAAGCTCGCTTCGACCACGGCGCGCTCGCCGCCCTGCCGCGCCTGCGCGGGGCGGGGGCGCGGATCGTCAGCGCCAGCCGCCGCACCCAGACGGTGACGTGGCCGTCGACCCGGCGCTGCTTCCGAGGTCGCCGCCGTGGCCGGGTCGAGTCGGCCTGGCCCGGTGCGGGAGCCGATCGCCTACGGGCCGACCGGCCCTGCGAAGGCGGGGCGGCGATCTCCGAGGGGCTGCAGCAGCTGCGGGTCGACACCGCGCGGGAAGCATTCGAACTTCGCGGCGACGGCCTCACCGTCGGCGTCCTCTCCGACTCCTACGACACCGCCGGGCTCGGAGGCGAAGCGCCCGCCACCACTGCCGAAGACGACGTCGTCAGCGGCGACCTGCCGGGGCCGATGGGCTCCTGCGCCGACCAGCAGCTCCCGGTCGACGTCCTCGACGAGGGCCCGAACGGGGAGGGGCGACGAGGGCCGGGCGATGCTGCAGATCGTCCACGACCTCGCCCCGCACGCGAACCTCGCCTTCGCCACCGCTTTTAAGAGCGAAGAATCCTTCGCCCAGAACATCGAAGCGCTCGCCCGGCCGATCTCCGAAGGCGGCGCCGGCGCCGACGTCATCGTCGACGACGTCGGCTGGTTCGAAGAGCCCTTCTTCCAGGACGGGCCGATCGCCGTCGCGATCGACCAAGCGTCACCGAAGACGGCGTCAGCTACCTCAGCGCCGCCGGCAACAACAACCTCTTCGACTCCAGCGGCCGCGAAATCGCCTCCTGGGAAGCGCCCGCATTCCGCGACTCCCTCGGCTGCCCCGAAGCGATCGCCAAACTGGGCGGCTTCAACGGCACCCATTGCATGGACTTCGACCCCGGCGCCGGCACCGACCGCACCTTCGGGATCACGGTCGGCGGCGAAGCGGCGCTGACGCTCGACCTGCAGTGGGCGGAACCCTGGAACGGGGTCGCCACCGATCTCGACGCCTTCCTCCTCTCGGCCGGCGGGCAGATCCTCGCCGAGTCCCCCGCCGACAACGTCAGCCCGACCGGGACCCAGCGGCCGGTCGAGATCCTGCAGTGGAAAAACGAATCGAGCTCGGCGAAAACGGTGCGCTGGCGGTCAACCGCTATCGCCGGGCTGAGCCCGCGCCTCAAGTTCATCCTCCTCGAGAACGGCGGCGGCGTCAGCGCCACCGAGTACCCGCAGTCGAGCGGCGGCGACGTCGTCGGGCCGACGATCTACGGCCACTCCGGGGCCGACGCGGCGATCGCGGTCGCCGCCGTCCCCTTCAACGAAAGCGCCGAAGTCGAGCCCTACTCCTCGCGCGGGCCCGTCACCCACTTCTACGGGCCGGTCGAAGGGCCGACCCCGGCGCTGCCGCTCGGCGCCCCGGAAGTCCTCGCCAAGCCCGACCTAGCCGCCACCGACTGCGGCGCCACCACCTTCTTCGCCTTCCTCTCCGGCGGCACCTGGCGCTTCTGCGGGACCTCGGCGGCAGCTCCACACGCGGCCGCGGTCGCCGCCCTCGTCCGCCAGGCGAAACCGACCCTCTCCGAGCAGCAGGTGCGCGACGCCCTCGCCGAACCGGCGGCGCCGGTCGGCTCCTACCCGCCTGAGGCGCGCGGTGCCGGGCTCTCGACGCCTTTGCCGCGATCGGCAGCCTCCCTGGCCCGCTCGAAGGGGAAGACGGTCCCAGCGAACCGGCGCCGCCGCTCGAACCGCCCAGCACCACCGGCACCGCCGACCCCGCGCCCGCCCCGACCGCGACGCCTCCCGGTTCCCCGCCGCCGCAGCCGACGCCGACGCCGACCCCGACCCCCTCGGCCCCGAGCACGCTGATCGTCAGGCACCCGCCGAAGCTGGTCCGCACCGCCGGGCGCTCGGCCCGCCTCGTCTTCCGCTTCGGCTCCGACCAGGCGGATGCGACCTTCCTCTGCCGGGTCGACCGTCGCCGTTTCCGCTCCTGCCGGCCCCGTTTCGCCCGCCGCTATCGGGTGGGCCGCCACGTCCTCCGCGTCAAGGCGCTCGGATGCCGGCGGTCTCTTCGACCCGACCCCGGCCGTCTTCCGCTTCCGGGTCCGCCGCTGAGCCTCAGGCGGAGGAGCGGCGGGTCTGCCGCCGCGCCGCCCAGTGCCCCGCCCCCAGCAGCGCCAGCAGGGCGAGGGCGCTGAGGAGGACGAGCGGGTCGGTCAGCGAGAGCCCTTCCAGGCGAGTCCCGAAGTAGACCGAGAGCGCGGTAATCGGCAGGTAGCCGAGCAGCGTCGTCCAGACGAAGCGCCAGAGCGGCACCCGCGCCGCCCCGGCCGCGTAGGAGACGATGCTGAAGGGGAGGATCGGGATCAGCCGCATCGCCAGCAGCAGCGTCGGGCCGCCGCGCTCGATCGCCCGCTCGATCCGCTCGAAGCGCTCCTCCCCGAACCAGCGGTCGAACAACGGCCGCGCGACCGACTGCCCGATCGCCCAGCAGACGAGCCCGTTGAGGAGCCAGCCGAGCATCATCAGGGCGAGGGCGGGGAAGAACCCGTAGGCGAAGCCGGCCGCCGCGTCGACGATCTCGGCCGGGTAGAAGACGACGCTGTGGAGGAGGGCGAGGGCGAGGATCAGCAGCGGCCCGGCGATCCCGAGGGTGTCGATCTCCTCCCGCACCTTGTCGTGGTCGCCCTGGATCAGGGCCGAGACCGATTCGCGCAGCGGATCGACCGCGACCACGATCGCCGCCATCACCGCGATCCCGGCGAGGGTGACCGCGATCTCCGCCAGCGGCAGGCGCCTCGTCTCCATCGGCCTAGGCTAGATGCCGCTCAGCGAGCCGAGCTCAGCCGCTCCGCCAGCCCGGAGTGGCGACCGCCGCTGTCGTCGCGCCGCACCGCCCCGGCCAGCGAGGTCTGGTCGCCGATCAGCACGCAGCTGTTGCGGGCGCGGGTGATCGCCGTGTAGAGGAGCGGGCGGTTGAGCATCCGCGAGTGCGAGCGGTGGCAGACGCCGACCACCACCGGCACCTCGCAGCCCTGCGCCTTGTGGACCGAGATCGCGTAGGCGAGGCTGAGGTCGTCGGCGTCGCGGTAGGGGATGACGCGGGAGCCGCCGTCGTCGGTTTCGACGGTGATCGTCTTGCGCTCGCGGTTGTCGGCGCGGAGGAAGACGATCGAGCCGTTCATCAGTTCCAGCTCGTGGGAGTTGCGGGTCTGGATCAGCCGGTCGCCGATCCGGAAGCGCCCGTGCAGGGCGGGATCGCCCTCGGGATTGAGCTCCTCCTGGAGGCGCGCGTTGAGCTTGTCGATCCCGATCGGCCCCTTGTACATCGGCGCCAGCACCTGGACCTCGCGGATCGGGTCGACGCCGAACTTCGCCGGCGCCCGCTCGGTCACCACCTCGACCACCGTCTCCAGCGCCCGCTCCGGCACCACCCGGTCGATGAAGAAGAAGTCGTGTTCCTGGTCCTCCTCCGGCTCGAGGTGGGGCGGGCGGCCCTCGTTGACCTCGTGGGCGGCGGTGGTGATCATCGACCTGGCCGCCTGGCGGAAGATCTGGGTCAGCCGCACGACCGGCACCGCGCCGGAGTCGATCAGGTCCTCGAACGGCTTCCCCGCCCCGATCGGCGGCAGCTGGTCGGCGTCGCCGACGAAGACGACGTGGGTCGTCTCGGCGAGACCGTCCAGCAGCACCTCGATCAGGTGCAGGTTCAGCATCGAGGACTCGTCGACGATCACCAGGTCGACCGGGAGCGGGTGCCCGGCGTGGAAACCCGGCTCCTGCCCGGGGACCCAGTCGAGCAGGCCGTGGATCGTCTTCGCCTCGTGGTCGGTCGTCTCGTTGAGCCGCCGGGCGGCGCGGCCGGTGGGGGCGCAGAGGGCGATCTTCGCGTTCGCCGCCTCGGCCTCCCTGACGATCCCCTCGGTGCACCTCGTCTTGCCGACGCCGGGGCCGCCGGTGAGGACCGAGATCCGGGATTCGAACGCCGCCCGCACCGCGGCCCACTGCTCGTCGGTGAACCCCTGTTCGTCGCCCACCGGCTCGGGCGGTTCCTCGGCCGGTTCGTGGTCGAGGTGGGCGGCGGCGGCCGCGCGCCTCAGCAGCGTCGCGGCGACGGCCTGCTCCCGCTCCAGGGTCCGCTTGCGGTAGACGCGCCCCTCCTCGTCGACCAGGCCCGGCGAGCGCAGGAGGACGTCGGGGTCGGCGGGGAGGCCGGTCAGCCTTCCCACCCGCTCGGTCAGCTCCTCCAGCGGGAGGAAGCTGTTGCCCTGCTGCTCGGCCTCCTTCAGGGCGTAGAACGCGGCGGCCTGGGCGCGCTCGTCGGACTCCGGCGCCATGTCAACCGCGAGGGCGATCTTGTCGGCGCGGGCGAACCCGACCCCGGAGACCTCCGTCAGCCGGTAGGGGTTCTGGTGGAGGATCGTCAGCGCCTCCCCCTCGAAGCGGTCGTGGATCGCGACTGCCAGGTGGGCGAGGCCGTGGGGCGCAAGCTGCACGTGGAGGTCGCGGATCGCCCGGCTTTCGTGCCAGTACTCGGCCGCCTCCGCGGCTTGGTCGGGGGTCACTCCCCGCAGCGAGCCGAGCACCCCTTCGGGGTCGGCGGCGATCGCCTGCAGCACGCCCTCGCCATGCGCCTCCACCAGCCGCTCGGCCCGCGCCGGGCCGATGTGGGGGAGGGTCGTCAGGTAGGCGACCTGCCCCTCGCGGTCGGAGGGATCGATCGGCGTCGCCCCCTGGGCGCGAAGCTGGCGCCCGTACTGGCTGTGTTCGTCCCACTCGCCGGCGACCTCGGCGCGGTCCCCGGCCTCGAGATGGCCGACCGGTCCGACCAGCGCGAACCGTTCGTCGGAGTCGATCTCCCGCACCCAGATGACGGCGAACTTCCCGTCCTCGCTGCAGAAGCGGACGTTCAGCACCTCGACGGTGCCGCTGTAGGAGGCCGCGTCGGCGTCGAAGAGGGTTGCCGATCTCATCGCTACCTAGGCTAGGCCCCTGGAAGGCGGGACTCGCCCTCGCCGAGGTCGCAGTTTGCGCGGAGCGGATGTTCTAGGTTCCGGGAATGGCACGCCCCGCTGCCGGACTCTGCGACAGCTGCCGCCACCAGCAGCTCGTCCCCAACACCCGGGGCTCGGTCTTCTCGCTCTGCGAGCGCTCGCGCGAGGACCCGGCCTACCCGCGCTACCCGCGGCTGCCGGTCCTCAGCTGCCCGGGCTGGGAGCGGGCCGCGGCTGCTTCCGATCGCGAGCGGCCCCGATAGCCGCCCCGATCAGGCCGAGGCCGAAGATCACCGCCGCCAGGCCGGCGAGGAAGCCGAGGAGCGGTACGAGAGCGACGACCCGCAGCACCGCGAGGCCGGCGAGGAAGGCCCAGATGCGGCCTTTCGGCTCCTTGACGATGCGCCGGCCGAGGACGTAGGCGGAGGCGACGTAGGCGAGCGCCGCCAGCGGCAGCAGGGCGAGGAAGACGAGGAAGGCCAGCGGCAGCCCGACCAGGGTCACCGCCGCGATCGCGCCGGCGATCGGCAGCGCGATCGCAACCGCGAACCCGATCGCGATCAGCGGCCCGACCCGCTCGCGCGAGCGCGCCTCGATCGCCTCGGCTGCCCGCGGGGCGATCAGCAGCATGAGCAGGCCGAGCAGAGCCATCGAGACGGTGACTGCCAACCAGAGGATGAAGGCGCCGACGAAGGGGACGAAGTCCCAGGAGTCGGGCCAGTCCTCCTTGGTGACGTCGCCGCGGACGATTGCCGCCCCGGCGACGATCGGGCGCTCGTCGCCGTAGCGGACGTCGCCGCTGACGTGGGCGCTGGGCAGCAGCCGCGCCTGGCCGCCGAAGGTGACGAGGTCGCCGTCGATCGTGCCGCTGACCGTCGCGTCGCCCGAGAAGAGGACGACGTCGCCGTCGGAGTGCCCCGCCAGCCGCACGTCGCCGCTGGCGACGACGATCCCGTCGACTTCTTCGCCGCGCGGCACGGTGACGTCGCCGGAGATGACGAGGATCGCGTCGCCGCCGTCCGCGCCGGTCCGCGCCGCGGGCGCCGCCGCCGGCAGGGCGAGGGCGCCGAGGACGAGGAGAATGGCCAGGGACGGGACGCGCCGGATCACGCGTTGCTCCTATGTCAAGCCACCGCCGCAATTTGCGGCGCCAGCGAGCCTCTCTGAGGATGGACGGAATTGCTCATGGATAGATCAATTTCAGAATCAATCAACAGCCTCCAGACCCGGCGTGCGAGGTGGCGCTTGAGGCAGCGTATGGCTTCGATTCTGGACTTGCCCTCGGCCTGCTTTCGGGCGAGGTATTCACGCGCCGGAGGATGCACCCGCCCTTGGGTGACGGCGATGCGGTGCAGGGCGCAGTTGAGCTGGCGGTTGCCGCCCCGGTCGAGCCGGTAGCGGACGCGCTTGCCCGAGGAGGCGGGGATCGGGGCGACGCCGGCCAGGCGGGCCAGTTTGGCGTCGGATGTCGAAGCGCCCTGCCCCGCAGTCTCGGCAACGAGCTTTGCCGCGGTGAGAACTCCGCAGCCGGGGAGGTCGAGCAACTGTGGGGCCTGGACGCGCACCGCGTCGGCGATCTCGCGCTGCAGCTCGGCGGTGCGCTTGGTGCGATCGACGGATCGTCCGCACCAACTCGCGGCGATGCGAACACGGGCGCCCTGCTGAGCGCCCGGGAGAGCTTGCGAGCGACTCGATCGAGCCAGAGGACGCGGTCAAGGCAGCCCTGCCGGCAGCTCGAAGTCGGGCCAGAGGTCGTGCAGGTGCCAGCGCAGGCGCTGCTGGTCTTCTGAGCGAGCTCTTGACCAGGTCCTCGCGGTGATCGAGCAGGAGCTTCAGCTCCAGGGCGTGCCTCGTCGAGGTGGGCGCCGGGCAGGTTCTCCGGACCCTCCCTGAGCGCCGCGCGGGCAACCGCCAGGGCATCGATCGGGTCTGACTTGCCCTCGCGTGCGCTCGCCCTTGCGGCGGCCGCCCATCAGCTTCGGCGGGACTCGGACCACGCGCTCGCCCGAAGCGACCAGGAAGCGCTCGAAGGAGCCGGAGACGTGGCGGCAGTCCTCGATCGCCCAGATTCGCTCGTCGTCGAGCTTGCGGCCCCAGTCGAGCAGCTCGGCGAAGCCCGCCTGGCGGGCCGACGCCGTCAGCTCTCCGGCGAGCTGACCGGTGCCCGCAAATACGGCGCCGCAGGTGTGGGTCTGCTTGTGGGTGTCCGTTCCGATCACGATCATTGGCCGCGTCCCTTCGATTGGTTGTCGCCTATTCGGACGGACCGCCGGCGGACAGACCTCACTCGGGGCGAAGCCACGCTCCTATCAAGTCACGACGGCGATCCTCGGGGCGGCGAGCGACAAAACGCGTGGTGGTCAGACCTCCGGGTCGACAGCCAGCCTAAGAGTCAGCTCGCCGCTTCCCGAGGAACCAACCGTCTCGGTCGGACGCTGCCGCCGACCTTGGGGCCGACATTGACAGTGACACCAGCCTATCCACGGCGGCTCAGCTCCGCATCGGGTCGGGCTGCCCGAGCTTGCTCACGTCCGGCGCCTCGTAGACGCCGCCCGGGACGCCGCCGACGATCACCATCCGGATTCCCTCCGGACCCGGCCAGACCTTGCGCATCGTCCCCGGGGCGACGCGGGCCATGTGCTCGGGGTCGAGCGGGAAGCGCTCGCCCGCGATCTCGATCTCGCCGCCGCCGCGGATCGCCATGAAGACCTCCTCCTGGCCGTCCCCCGCATGGTCGTGTTCGGGGTAGTTGTCGTAGTTCGGGGGCATGTCGATCACCTGCAGCCCGAAGGACTCGACCCCGAGCTCGGCCCGGGCGCGTTTGAAGGCGCCGAGGAAGACGGCCTCCATGTCGTCGATCTTCTTCACCGTGTAGTCGCTCATCGCACTCCTCCCATCGCTCTCGCGGCCGCTGCCGCCTTTAAACGAACGTTCGTGCTTTTTTGTAGCCTGCGTCTGTGACTCCCGTCACCCAGAAGGGCTCGGAGACCAGGGCGACGATCCTCGACCGCGCCGTCGACCTCGCCTCGGCCGAGGGCCTGGAGGGGCTGACGATCGGCCGGCTCGCGGCGGAGCTGCAGATGAGCAAGAGCGGCCTCTTCGCCCACTTCGGCTCCAAGCAGGAGCTGCAGCTGGCGACGATCGGCGCCGCCCGCGAGCGCTTCCGCGCCGCCGTCATCGACCCGGCCCTGGAGCTGCCGGACGGCGCCCCCCGACTGCGACTGATGAGCGAGCGCTACCTCGACCGCCTCCAGGACTACTCCGGCGGCTGCTTCTGGGCCGCCACCTCGGCCGAGTACGACGACCGGCCCGGACCGGTCCGCGACGCGATCGCCGCCGCGCTCGACGCCTGGACGGGGGAGCTCGAGCGCCAGGCCCGAATCGCCGGCGTCGAGCAGCCCCAGCGCTTCGCCTTCGAGCTCTTCTCGCTGGTGATGGGGGCGAACTCGCGCTACCGGCTCAGCGGTCAGGACGCCGTCTTCGGCTACGCCCGCGAGGCGATCGACCGGCTGCTGGCCGAGCTGCCCGGCGAAACCGGGTAGCTACGGTTCCCGAACCCCCAGAACCTCGCCGGAAGGAGCTTCAGATGGACGTCGCGATCGGACTTCCCAACGCCGTGCCCGGAACGAGCGGAGAGCAGCTGACCGAGTGGGCCCGTCGGGCCGAGGCGCGGGGCTTCTCCAGCCTCGGGACGATCGATCGCATCGCCTATCCGAACCTCGAGCCGCTGACCGCGCTCGCCGCCGCGGCGGCGGTGACCGAGCGGATCGGCCTCGCGACCACGGTCCTGCTGGGGCCGCTGCGGGTCAACCCGGTCGCCCTCGCCAAGCAGGTCTACAGCCTCCACGTGATTCCGGCGGCCGGATGACGCTGGGGATCGGGCTCGGCGGTCGCGAGGACGACTACGAGATCGCCGGCGTTGACACCAGCAGGCGCGGCCACGACCTCGACGCGATGCTGGAGCGGATCAAGGAGGTCTGGGAGGGGGAGGAGGTGGGCCCCGAACACACCTCCGATCCGCGGATCCTCGTCGGCGGCTCGGTCGCGGCCTCCTTCGAGCGCGCCGCCCGCTTCGGCGACGGCTGGATCGCCGCCGGCGTCCCGCCGGCCCAGTTCGCCGAGTGGCGCCAGGAATTCGAGGCCGCCTGGAGCGACGCCGGTCGCAAGGAGGAGCCCGACAACGCCGCCCTCGCCTATTTCTCCCTCGGCGACGACGCCGAGGAGGACGCCAGGGCCTACCTGACCCACTACTACGCCTGGCTCGGCGAGGACATCGCCAACTTCATCGTCGACTCGGCGGCCAAGGACACCGAGAGCGTGCAGGGGGCGATCGCCGCCTTCGCCGACGCCGGCTGCCAGGAGCTCTACCTCTTCCCGAGCTCCAGCGACCCCGCCCAGGTCGACCTCCTCGCCGACGCGGCGGGGCTGTAGACGCCCTTGCCGAAGCCGCCCGACGACCTCCCGGTTCACCTCTTCGCCGGCCCGGCCGAGTTGGAGGCCTGGCTGGAGGAGAACGAGGACGCGAGCGGCGTCTGGCTGCAGATCGCGAAGAAGGGGGCGCCCGAGCCCAGCGTCACCTACGCCGAGGCGCTCGAGGTGGCGCTCTGCTTCGGCTGGATCGACAGCCAGAAGCGCGGCCTCGACGAGACCCACTTCCTGCAGCGCTTCACCCCCCGCCGGCCGCGCGGCCGCTGGTCGAAGATCAACCGCGAGAAGGCCGAAGCGCTGATCGAGTCCGGCAGGATGCGCCCGGCCGGGGTGGCGGAGGTCGAAGCGGCGAAAGCGGATGGCCGCTGGGAGGCCGCCTACGAGGGGCAGGGCACCGCCAAGGTTCCACCCGACTTGCAGCGCGAACTCGACGCCAACGCGGCCGCCGCCGACTTCTTCTCGACTCTCGACAGCGCCAACCGCTACGCGATCCTGTACCGCCTCGATGAGGCGAAGAAGCCGGAGACGCGCGAACGCCGCCTGCGCAAATTCGTCGAGATGCTCGAGCAGGGCGAAACGCTGCATTAGGAGAGTCGGGGGGTCCCCGGAGGAGCCTCCCCAAATTTGCGACGGAGGGGATCCCCCGGCTCTCCCTCCCTACACTCGCCCTGTGGACCGCGAGCTGCTGCAGGCGACCTTTGCCGAGACCGGCGAGCCCGCTTACCGCGCCGGGCAGGTGTGGGAGTGGGTCGCGCGCGGGGCGGGCTCCTATGAGGAGATGACGAACCTGCCGGCGGCGCTGCGCGAGCGGCTCGCCGAGACGGTGCCGCTCTCGACCCTGACCCTCGCCGCCGAGGCGAAGTCGGACGACGGCACCGTCAAGGCGCTCTTCCACACCGCCGACGGTCGGCCGATCGAGGCGGTGCTGATGCGCTACCGCGACGGGCGCCGCTCGGTCTGCCTCTCCTCGCAGTCGGGCTGCCCGCTGACCTGCAGCTTCTGCGCCACCGGGCAGATGAGGTTCGGCCGCAACCTCAGCGCCGACGAGATCCTCGACCAGGCGCTCCACTTCCGCCGCAGCGAAGACATCGACCACGTCGTCTTCATGGGGATGGGGGAGCCGACGATGAACGTCGACAACGTCCTCGCCGCCTGCGAGCAGCTGCCCGACCTCGGCGTCACCCACCGCCGCACGGCGATCTCGACCGTCGGCTGGGTGCCGGGGATCGACCGCCTCGCCGAGTGCGAGATGCCGATCAGCCTCGCCCTCTCCCTGCACGCGCCGAACGACGGCCTGCGCTCGCAGATCATGCCGGTGAACGAGCGCTACCCGATCGCCGAGGTGCTTGCCGCCTGCGAGCGCTACCGGGCCGCCCGCCGCCGCAAGGTCTTCGTCGAGTACGTGATGCTCGACGGCGTCAACGACCACCCCGCGCACGCCCGCGAGCTGGCCGAGCTGCTGGACCCGCGCGGCTACAAGGTCAACCTCATCCCCTACAACCCGACCGGCGCCTACGACGGCTCCTCGCCGGAGCGGATCGAGCGCTTCCGGGCGATCCTCGCCGAGCACCGGGTGACTGCCACCGTCCGCCTCACCCGCGGCCGCGACATCGACGCCGCCTGCGGCCAGCTGGCGGCGACCAGGCACCGCCGAGCGGCGGGCGTAACATCTACGAAATGAGCGCGTCATCCCGCAGGACGCTCCTCGAGCCCGGCCACGACGCCGAGTGGGCTGAGCTCAACCGCGAGAAGCGGGAATATCACCACCAGCAGGCTCGTGCCCTGACTCCCTCCGAGCGGGTCGCCCAAGGACAGAAGCTCTCCCAGCAAGCCGTGCAGCTCCTCGCCTCCACGATCCGCCGCGGCCATGTCCAACCCAGAGCCTTCTGGTCCTGACCTCGACGGCGTCGTCGCCGACGCCAACGCGGTCGGCCTCCCTTATGTGGTGATCGGCGGCTTCAGCGTGATCGCCAACGGGTTCGTGCGTGCCACCAAGGATTCTGACCTCCTGGTTCCGGACGGAGCGGCTGCCGACTCCGCCATCCTTCGCTTCCTCGAGCGCATCGGGGCGACTCGCCTCCATGACGACAAGGTGCTCGCCGAAGATGAAGTCACAGCGGCCCACCACCTCCGGGTGCGCAGCCGGCATGGGATCGTCGACCTCCTGCGCGGTGGTTCGCCTCCGCTTGACTTCGAGACTGTGTCCGCCCGGGCGATCGAAGGCGAGGCAGGTGGGGAGCCGGCAAAGTTCGCATCCCTGCGGAGCATCGTCGGTTTCAAGCGCCTCGCCGGACGCCCGCAGGATCGCCGCGATCTCGAAGAGCTCGAAGCCCTCAATGGCGAGCTCCCCGAAGACGAGATTCCCGGCCTCGACAACTGAAACGACCGCCAGGTCTCCGCTCGGTGCTCAGCCGCCAGTCACGCGGCTCTAGCCGACCGCCACCTCGTAGGCCTCCTTCGCCTCGAGGAAGGGCGCCAGCGTCACGTAGACCAGGGTCGGCACCAGGTCCGGCAGCGTCTTCGGTTTCAGCTCGTAGCCGGGGGAGAGCAGGCCCTCCATCCCTTCGGTGACGACCTCGCGCTGGTCGAGCGCCCGCGTGCCGGCCGCGTACATCTCTCTGCCGCCCATCCGCGCGTAACTCGGGCTCTTCGGCTCCCCAGCGGGGTCCACTGCGAGGTCGAGGCGCGTTTATTCGGAACGATTACGTACCCCGCCCGGCGGCTGCCCTCGACCGAAACTGGCCAGGCAGCCAGTTAGGATGCAGGGGATGGCCACGGTCGACACGACGACGCCTGTTGCGCGTCCTCCCGAATGTCCGCCAACCCGTTGCGGCGGCTGGTGGACGACCTCGCCGGCGAGTGGCGGGAGCGCGGGAAGTTCCCGCCCGGCGACACCGACCTCAACCGCCGGCGGACGCTGCGGATCGCCCGTGACCCGCTGCCGATCCTGCTCGACGCCTACGAACGCTACGGCCCGATCTTCAGCCTGCGGCTCCTGCACACGCGGACCGTCTTCATGCTCGGCCCCGAGGCCAACCACTTCGTCACCGTCGCCCAGCCGGAGAACTTCCACTGGCGCGAGTCGAGCTTCGGCGACCTGATCCCGCTGCTCGGCGATGGCCTGCTGACGGTCGACGAGGACTACCACGACCGCGCCCGGGCGATCATGATGCCCGCCTTCCACCGCGAGCAGATCGTCGCCGCGACCGAGGCGATGACGATCGAGACCGACGAGGCGATCGACGCACTGCCGGTCGGCGAGGTGGTCGACGTCTACGAGTGGATGCGCAACCTGGCGATGCGGATCGCGATGAGGGCGCTGCTCGGCCTCGACCCCGACGAAGCCGGCAAGGGAGCGGCCGCCGCCGAGCACTTCGAGCGCGCGCTCGGCTATTACGGGATCGACTTCCACATGCGCCTGCTGCGCGGGCCCGGCTCGCCCTGGCGGAGGATGAACCAATCCCGCCAGGTCCTCGACGAGATCGTCTTCGGCGAGATCTCCCGCTGCCGGGCCCATCCCGACCCCGACCGGCGCGACATCCTCAGCCTCCTCACCGGTGCCCGCGGGGCCGGCGGCGAGGAATTCAGCGACCGCGAGATCCGCGACCAGGTGATGACGCTGATGTTCGCCGGCCACGACACCTCGACCTCGACCCTGACCTTCATGCTCCACGAGCTCGCCCGCCACCCCGAGGTGACCCGGCGCCTGCAGGAGGAGCAGGAGCGGGTGCTGAAGGGCGAGAGCCCGACCGCGCTGCAGCTGGAAAAGGAGATGCCCTACCTCGACATGGTCCTCGACGAGGTCCTCCGCCTCTACCCGCCCGCCTGGATCGGGCCGCGGCGGGCTACCGCTGAGTTCGAGTTCGGCGGCTACACGGTCCCCCGCGGCGCCTACGTCAACTACTGCTCCTGGGCCAGCCACCGCCTGCCCGAGGTCTTCCCCGAGCCCGAGGCCTTCATCCCCGAGCGCTTCACCCGCGAGCGCAAGGCGGCGCTCCCCCGCGGCGCCTACGTCCCCTTCGGCGGCGGCTCGCGGATCTGCATCGGCAAGCGCTTCGGCCAGACCGAGGTGAAGCTGGTGGCGACGAAGCTGCTCCAGCGCCTGCGGATCGACGCCCTGCCCGGCCGGACGATGACGGTCCGCCAGATGCCGACGCTCTCGCCCAAGGGCGGGCTGCGGATGCGAG
Organism: uncultured Actinomycetes bacterium; assembly: GCA_963779815.1. GTDB lineage: Bacteria > Actinomycetota > Thermoleophilia > Solirubrobacterales > 70-9 > VAYN01. Next base: position 177,332 of record CAVZZR010000002.1, read on the forward strand.
TCTCGCCCCGTTCCTGAGTTCTCTGCGATTCTTTCCCACGTGACGAACCGGCGGGGGGCTCGTAGTAGAGCCATGGGAAGAAGGGTTCTCTATGTCATCGGGTTGCTGATGGCAATCACGCTGGGGATCGGCGCCGAAGGCGCCCGGGCCTACAACCCCTTCAACTTCGGCAATCCGAAGTTCTGCGAACCGCCTGAGCCGGTACGGGACTTCGGCTTCTCGAGTCTGCCGAAGATCCGCGGAGTGCCCGCCAGCGGGCAGCTGCCGTTCGCGCGACCGAACGTGAACATCTACGGCGGCCCGGTATTTGGCCAGGTGCTGACCCGACGGGGCAGTTTCGGCTATGGCTTCAGCGAGGAAAACTACGAGGGCACCGTGCGCCTCGACTGGACGGTGACGGCCCAGATGTGGCTCCTCGGGCGCGACGGGAAGCCCCTCCGGGAAGTCGACCACAGCACCCTCGTTATTGGCGAGCTGGATGCGCTGCACCAGCCCCATATCGACGCCGACACCCTCGGCAGGCGCGGCTTCTACCGCTTCGACATCCAATTCGCCGACAAGGAGGGCGTGCGGCTCGGTGCTTACAGCGCATATGTCAAGGTCGCCCGTTCGTTCTGGAAAGCGAGATTGGGTCTTGATCGCCGCACCTACCGGCCGGGACAACTCGTGCTCAGCCGGCCGGAGAACCACGGCACCAGGCTCATGAGCTATGGAGAAGATTTCCGGGTGCAGAGGCGAGAGAGCGGAGCCTGGGTACCGGCTACGCACCTCGGACCCGAAATTTGGTTCCTCTGGCTAGGGATCGGCGGTCCCGGCTCGCCCGGAAGATGCAGCGCCCTCTCTTTGCCCCGGGACACGGAGCCCGGTCGCTACCGGATCGTCAAGGCCGTCACCGAGCTGATCACCGGCGGGCGCGACCGGCCCCGTCGCCTGGTCGCGCCCTTCCGGGTCGCCCCTACTTGATGAACAGCATCTCCTCGTACTTCGGCAGCGGCCAGAGCTCATTGGCGACGACGGCCTCGAGCTTGTCGGCGGCGTCGCGGACGCTGTCCATCGCCGCCAGCTGCTTGTCGCGGGCGTGCTTGGCCATCTCCAGGCCCTCGAGGCCGGGGTCGGCGTTCGCCGCCTCCAGCTCGCCGAGCCCGGAGATCAGCTCGTCGACGAGGCCGCGGACCTCACCCTCGATCGCCGAGACGCTGGACTCGCCGATCAGGGCGAGGTAGCGCAGGGCGGCCGGCAGGATCATCGTCTTGGCGATCGAGAAGGCCGTCTCCGCCTCGATATTGGCGCGGAGCCAGTACTGCTCGACCCAGACCTCGTAGCGGGACTCGAGCTCGGCCTTGGAGAGCACGTGGTAGTTCTCGAAGGCGGCCACCGTGCTGTCAGCAAGCACCTCCGGAAGCGCGTCGGGAGTCGTGCGCAGGTTCTTCAGCCCGCGCTGCTCGGCCTCCCGGTGCCACTCCTCGGAGTAGTTGTCGCCGCCGAAGCAGACCTGCTTGTTGGCCAGGTAGCTGTCTTTGACGATCTCGATCACCGCCTGCGGCATCTGCTCGCCGCCGTCCAGCTTCGCCTCCAGCTTGCCGGCGAGCTCGTCGATCGCCTCGGCCGCGATCGTGTTCAGGACCGTGTTCGGGAAGCCGAGCGACATGCTCGACCCCAGCGCCCGGAACTCGAATTTGTTGCCGGTGAAGGCGAACGGCGAGGTCCGGTTGCGGTCGCCGCCGTGCATCGGCAGCGGCGGCAGCACCGTCGCCCCGAGGTCGAGGTAGGAGGCCGGCGTGTTGGGGTCGCCGAGCCCGGTCGAGATCGCCTCGAACACTTTTTCCAGCTCGGCGCCGAGGAAGATCGAGATGATCGCCGGCGGCGCCTCGTTCGCTCCCAGGCGGTGGTCCTGGCCGATGTTGGCGACCGAGGCGCGCAGCAGCCCCTGGTGCTTGTTGACCGCCTGGATCACCGCGGTGCAGAAGAACAGGAAGTGGATGTTGTCGGCCGGCGTCTCGCCTGGGTCGAGCAGGTTGAAGCCGGTGTCGGTGCCCATCGACCAGTTGTTGTGCTTGCCGGAGCCGTTGACGCCGGCGAACGGCTTCTCGTGCAGGAGGCAGACGAGGCCGTAGCGGCGGGCGACGCTCTCCAGCGTCTGCATCAGCAGCTGCTGGTGGTCGGAGCCGACGTTGGAGTTCTCGAAGATCGGCGCGATCTCGTACTGCGCCGGCGCCACCTCGTTATGGCGGGTCTTGACCGGGATCCCGAGCTTGCGCATCTCCAACTCGGACTCGAGCATGAAGGCGAGCACCCGCTCCGGGATCGAGCCGAAGTAGTGGTCGTCGAGCTCGTGGCCCTTCGGCGGCTTGGCGCCGAAGAGGGTGCGGCCGGTCGCGATCAGATCGGGCCGCTCGAAGAAGTACTGCTCGTCGATCAGGAAGTACTCCTGCTCGGGGCCGACGGTGGTGAAGACGCGCTGGCTCTGCTCGTCGCCGAGCAGCCGCAGCGCCTTGATCGCCGAGCGCGAGAGCGCGTCCATCGAGCGCAGCAGCGGGATCTTCGCGTCGAGTGCCTCGCCGGTCCAGGAGGCGAACGCGGTCGGGATGCAGAGCAGCGCCCCGTTCGGGTTCTCGAGGATGAAGGCGGGGCTGGTCGGGTCCCAGGCGGTGTAGCCGCGGGCCTCGAAGGTGGCGCGGACGCCGCCGGTGGGGAAGGAGGAGGCGTCGGGCTCGCCCTGGATCAGCTCCTTGCCGGAGAAGCCGGCAAGTGCCTGTCCTTCGCCGCTCGGCTCGAAGAAGGAGTCGTGCTTCTCGGCGGTGGAGCCGGTCAGCGGCTGGAACATGTGGGTGTAGTGGGTGGCGCCGTTTTCCAGCGCCCACTCCTTCATCGCCTCGGCGACCGCGTCGGCGAGGCTCGGGTCGAGCGCCTCGCCCCCTTCGAGCGTGGTCTGCAGCTTCTCGAAGACGTCCTTCGGCAGCCGGTCCTTCTGGACGGCGGCGGAGAAGACGTTCTGGCCGAAGGGGTTGTTCTCCGGCAGGGTCAGGTCCTGCGCGCCGAGGGCTCCGCCGTTGGAGCTCCACTGCGCTGCGGTCACGTTTTGCTGGCGATTCCGGGTCATCGGTTCGGGTTCTCCCCCACTAGGCGCGCGCCCAGTTGCCGGGCGCGATCGGTTGAAAGTCTCAGTCCCTCGAAAAGAGCGACACAGAGCCTAATAGGGCCTCCGCGATCGCGCTTTTGTACCGCCGTACAAAGGTGGGGCCAGGGCGCTTGTCCCTGCTGGCGGCGCGGCCGAGTTCGACCACACCCGGCTGGGGTGAAAGTCGGCTACGCGAGCGGGGTGGCGCTGAAGAGGCCGAGGGGATGGCGCATCCGGAAGCCGCCGGTGGGGCGCATCTGCTCGCTCCAGCCGGGGCCGGTGCGGTCGCCGTCTTCGCTGTAGGAGGTGTCCCAGCGGAGGCCGGCGATGATCGCGAAGACGTGTTCCTTGCTGGCGTAGACGCGGACCCAGCTGCCGCCCCCGCCTCCGCCCCAGCGCATGAAGCCGGTCGAGTCGAGCGGCCATTCCAGCAGGCCGGCAGCGTGCATCACGTAGCTGACCGAGCCCGAGCAGTCGTAGCCGCGCGAGTTCCAGTGGCGGTGGCCGCCGCCCCAGACGTAGGGCCGGTGGCGGATCCGGTTGGCGGCTTCGATCATCGCCTTCACCGCCGGCGGGGCCGAGGGCGGGGCGATGGCGCGGCCGTCGCCGACCAGCTTCGCCTGCGGCACCGCCGCCGAGGTCCGGCGCGGCGCCGAGCAGGACGGCGCCGCAGAGCAGCGCGCAGACGACCACAGAAAGCTTCCCCCACCTTCGCATGAAGGTGATGTATCGACGGCTCTCTCAGGAGACTTGAGCGGGGTCCGGCGGCGAGCCGGCGGCGATCAGCGAGCCCATCAGGACGCCGAGCAGGAGGTCGCGCAGCTCCTCGCGCTCGATGTCGCGGTGCTCGATCCAGTTGAGGCAGGCGCCATCCATGAACCAGAGCCAGCCGCTGACCGCGGTGCGGGCCTTCGGCGGCGCTCCGCCGGGGTAGAGGCCGTCGAGGATCCGCTGCGCGGTGGCCCGCCGCACCTCTTCGACCAGCTCGCGGATCTCGGCGACCGCGGTGGCGCTGCGGATCAGGTTCCGGTAGGCGCCCGAGTTCTCCTCGACCAGCGCCAGGAAGGCATCGAGGCTGGCGGTCAGCTGCTCGAGCGGGGAGAGGGCGGGGTCCGGTTCGGTCTGCACCCGCAGGCGCTCGGCCCAGGCGCTCAGCGTCTCCTCGAAAAACGCCTGCTTGCTGGGGAAATAGTGGTACAGCAGCGCCTTCGAGATCCCCACCTCGGTGGCGATCTTGTTCATCGAGAGCTCGTCGTAGCTGTGGCTGGTGAAGAGCTCGGCCCCCTTTTTCAGAAGCTGCGCGCGGCGCTCGTCGACGTCCATTCGGCGGTAGGTCGGCTCACTCATGTGCCCGAAGTGTAACGGCTTATTGACCACTGGTTGACAAGATTGCTACGGTGTTGACCGTCGGTCAATAACGGACAAGGAGAAGGTCATGAACGACGAGTACGTCCCGCCCGCATTTCGTCCCCGCTCGGAGCCCCCACCCGGGCACCAGCCCCCGCAACCGCCGCCGCCGGCGAACCCGATCACGAGAATCGAGTTCGAGCGCGTCTTCGGCGGCCGCGTCCTCGCCTGGATCGGCGGGCTCGCGACCCTCCTCGGCGTCATCTTCCTGATGCGCAGCGCCGTCGACAGCAGCTGGTTCACGGAGGAGGTCCGCACCCTGATGGCCGGCTTCGGCTCGCTCCTGCTGCTCGGGCTCGGGCTCTGGCTGCACGAACGCAAGGGCCGCCTCGAGGTCGCCCGGATCGCCGTCGCCGTGGCGATACCCGGTCTCTACGCGACTACCGTCGTCGCCACCCAGGTCTACGACCTGATCCCGGCGGTGCTCGGGCTCGAGGCGGCGGCGCTGATCGGCGTCCTCGGCATCTTCATCGCCGTGCGCTGGTCCTCGGCGCTGGTCGGCAGCGTCGGCATGCTGGGCGCGCTGGCGGCGCCGATGCTCGTCGGCACCGAGACCGACGGCGGCACGATCGCCTTCGTCGCGCTCGCACTTGCGGCCAGCGTCGGCGTCCTCCTCTGGCAGCGCTGGAACTGGCTCGCGCTCGGCGCCTTCGCCGTCTCCGCGCCCCAGCTGATCTCCTGGATCAGCGAGAGCGGTTTCATCACTTTCGAGGGAGACGTCGATCCCAGCGAGCCGGTGCTGCTGGTCCTCGCGGTCCTGGTCGGGTTCTGGGTCCTCTACGCCGCCGCGACCTTCGGCTACGAGCTCCGGAGCCGTGAAGAGCAGAGACTGCCGGTCTCTTCCTGGCTGCTCCTGCTCGCCGGCAGCGTCTTCGTGGTCGGCGCCGGCGCCATCGTCATCGGCGGCGGCAGCGATTCGGAGCTCGCCCTCGACGCCTGGATCTTCGGCTTCGCCGGCGCCCACCTGCTGCTCGGCGAGGTCGCCAGGCGGTTCGGCGTCCACCGCGAAGTCGGCTCGTTGCTGACCGGCGGCGGGATCGGGCTCGCCAGCTTCGGCGTGGCCCACGCCTTCGACGGGCCCACCGTGGTCGCCGCCTGGGCCGCGCTCGCCGCGGCGCTCGCCTACCTGGCGACGCGGGCCGACGACTCACCCTCGCCGGCGCTCTCCAACGTCGAGCGCCTCTGGCTGGGGGCGCTGGGCTTCCTCACCCTGGCGTGCGCGCACGTGCTGCTCGTCGAGGCGCCCCCGACCGCGATCGCCGAAGGGGTCGGCGACCTCGGCGCCGCCCTGGTGGCGATCGCCTGCTGCACCGGCGCGGCGCTGGCCTGCTGGTACTACGGCCGGGTGGTCGAGCCGAAGACGGCGACGGTCGCCGGCTTCATCGGCGCCGTCGGGTTCGTCTACCTCGGCTCGGTCGCGATCATCGACCTGATCGGCGCCGACGGCAGCGGCGAGGCCCGCCAGATCGGCCAGTCCTGGCTCTCGGCCTTCTGGGCCGCAACCGGCCTCGGGGCCGTCATCTGGGGCATGGTCAGGCACTCGCCGAAGGCCCGCCTCGGCGGCCTCGCCCTGCTGGCGGTGGCGATCGTCAAGGTCTGGACCTACGACCTCGCCGAGCTGGAAGAGCTGGCCCGCGCCCTCTCCTTCGTCGCCCTCGGCCTCCTGCTCCTGGTCGGCGCCTTCGCCTACCAGCGCTTCAAGCCCGAGGAGGAATAGCCGATCAGCGGGAGCCGCGGGCTTATCTATAGCCTGCGGTTCCCGCGGCCCCGCCGCACCGTAAAGCCGAAAACCGGAGGAAACCTCAGCCAATGTTCGTCTCCAAGGCCGCCGTCGTCGGCGGCGGCACCATGGGCGGGGAGATCGCGCAGGCGATCGCCGCCGCCGACATCCCCGTCGTCGTCAAGGACATCGACCAGAAGTTCGTCGACGCGGCCGTCGAGAAGGCCCGCGCGGTCACCGAGGGCCAGCTCGCCCGCCTCGTCAAGAAGGAAAAGCTGACCCAGGAGGGGGCCGACGCCCGCCTCGCCGAGGTGATGGGCAACGTCATCGGCACCACCACCTACGAGGAGTTCGGCGACGTCGACTTCGTGATCGAGGCGGTGCCGGAGAAGATGGAGATCAAGCAGGCCGTCTTTCGCGAGCTCGACGCGGCGACGCCGGGCCACGCGATCCTCTCCTCCAACACCTCCTCGCTCTCGATCACCGAGATCGGGGAAGCGACGCTGCGGCCCGAGCAGGTCGTCGGCTTCCACTTCTTCTACCCGGCCTCGATCATGCCCCTGGTCGAGGTGATCGGCGGCGACGACAGCTCGCTGGAAACGGCGACCGCCGCCTACAACTTCGCCCAGGCGATCAAGAAGCAGCCGATCGTCTGCGGCGAGGTCCCCGGCTTCGTCGTCAACCGCATCCTGATGGCGACGATGGGGGAGATCTGGCGCGCCCAGGAGGAGAAAGGGCTGTCGCTGAAGGCGATCGACGAGGCGATCGCCGGCGCCAAGCTGGCGCCGATGGGCCCGTTCTTCCTCACCGACCTGCTCGGGCTCGACACCGTCTTCCACGTCGCCGAGCACCTGCACGAGTCCTACGGCGAGAGCTTCTACGTCCACGAGGGCCTGCGGAGCCTGGTCGGCGAAGGCAAGCTCGGCGCCAAGACCGGCGGCGAGGGCTTCTTCAAGGACGGCGAGCAGAACGTCCCGGGCGACGCCGAGCCGGACGCCGAGGAGCTGGTGGCGATGTTCTCCAGCCGCGCTCTGATCGAGGCCTGCCTGCTGGTCGAGGAGGGCGTCTGCTCGGTCCGCGACATCGACCTCGGGATGATGGCCGGGGCCGGGCTCGACCCGCGCAAAGGCCTGCTGCCGCCGTTCTGGAAAGCCGACGTCACCGGCCTCGACAAGGCGCTGGAGACGATGGAGAACCTGGAGGAGAAATACGGCGAGCGCTTCTCGCCGCCGATCACCCTGAAGCGGCTGGTCGCCCAGGGCCGCTTCGGCCTCTCGACGGGCCAGGGCTTCTACCCCTACCCGCAGGCCGACGAGGGCGAGCAGACCGAGACGGTGAAGCTGGAGACGCGCGGCGACGTCGCGATCGCCTGGCTCGCCAACCTGCCGATGAACTCGATCTCGCCGCAGGTGATCGCCGACCTGGAGACGGTCTGGGAGCGGGTCAAGGCGAACGGCGAGGTCGGGGCGATGGTCGTCGCCTCCTCGGTCCCGGTCGTCTTCTCGGCCGGCGCCGACATCAAGGCGTTCACGACGATGGACGAGGCGAGCGGGCGCGGAGCTGATCAACCGCGCCCACGCGCTCTTGCGCGACTTCGGCCAGGCCCGCGTCGTCACGATCGCCTCGGTCAACTCGCTCGCCTTCGGCGGCGGCTGCGAGCTGGCGATGGCCTGCGACGTGCGGATCGCCGCCGAGTCCGCCGTCTTCGGCCAGCCCGAGGTGAAGCTGGGGATCATCCCCGGCTTCGGCGGCACCCAGCGGCTGCCGCGGCTGGTCGGCCCGAACAAGGCGCTGGAGATGAACCTGGTCGGCGACGCGATCCTCGCCGACGAGGCGCTCGAGCTGGGCCTCGTCAACCGGGTCGTCCCCGACCACGAGCTGTTCGAGACGGCGCTGATGTGGGGCCGCAAGCTCGCCGCCCAGGCGCCGGTCGCGGTCGAGCAGATCAAGTCGGTCTCCGGCAACGGCGACATCGACGCCGGGCATCGAGGCCGAGAAGGGGGGCTTCGCCGCCGCCTTCGGCAGCGAGGACGCGAAGGAGGGCATCAGCGCCTTCCTCGGCAAGCGCACCCCGAAGTGGAGCGGCAGGTAGCAATCGGCAGCGGGGTGGAGCGACTGGCCGAGCTGCTCGGCCGGTCGCGCCGCGCCGTCGTCCTCACCGGGGCGGGCGTCTCGGTGCCGTCAGGGATCCCCGATTTCCGCAGTCCGGGGACGGGTCTGTGGGAGACCGTCGACCCGATGGAGGTCGCCCACATCGACGTCTTCGATCGCGATCCGGAGCGCTTCTGGTCCTACTACCGGCCGCGCTTCCAGTCGCTCGGAGGCAAAGAGCCGAACCGCGCCCACGAGGTGCTGGCCGAGCTCGAGCGCCGCGGCCTGATCGAGGGCGTGATCACCCAGAACATCGATTGCCTGCATCGGGCGGCGGGATCGAAGAACGTGATCGAGGTGCACGGCTCGATCGAGACCTCCTCCTGCAGGATCTGCGCGACCTCGTTCGAGGCCGGCGCGGTGGAGGGCCTCTTCGACGAGCGGGGGGTCGCGATCTGCTCGGCCTGCGGCGGCGGCGTCAAACCCGACGTCGTCCTTTTCGGCGAGCTCCTCCCGCAGAGCGTGATGGCCCGGGCGAGCGAACTCGCCGAGCGCGCCGACCTGATGCTCTGCGTCGGCTCTTCGCTTGCCGTCCACCCGGTCGCCGGGCTGCCGCGGCTGACGCTCTCGGCCGGCGGCGCCCTCGCGATCGTCACCAAGGGCGAGACGCCCTACGACGGCGACGCCGAGCTGAAGCTCGAGGGCGAGGTCGACGAGGAGCTCGACGCGCTTTTGGCGGCGCTCGGCTGATGGCGACGCTTCCCGACGCGGTCGTCTTCGACAACGACGGCCTCCTGCTCGACACCGAGTCGGTCTGGACCCGGGCCGAGGAAGACCTCTTCGAGCGCCGCGGCCTCGAGTTCACCCCCGCCGACAAGCGCCAGCTCGTCGGCACCTCGGCCGAGATCGCCGGCGGCATCCTCGAGCGCCGGCTCGGCGAGCCGGCGCGGGCGGCGGAGCTGATCGAGGAGCTGAACGCGCTCGTCGTCGCCGAGCTCGAGCACGGGGTGGAGGCGATGGTCGGCGCCCGCGAGCTGCTCGAGCGGCTGCGCGAGCGCGGCACGCCGCTCGGGCTCGTCTCCAACTCGCCGCTGCGCTTCGTCCAGCGCTCGATCGAGATCGCCGGCTTCGGCGACCACTTCGACGTCATCCTCAGCGCCCACGAGGTGGCGGCGCCGAAGCCGGCGCCCGACCCTTACCTGGAGGCCTGCCGGCGGCTGGGGGTTGAGCCGGGACCCTCCGTCGTGGCGCTGGAGGACTCCCCGACCGGCGTCGCCGCCGCCCGAGCGGCGGGACTGACGGTCATCGGCGTTCCCTCGATCGAGGGGATCGCCCTGGAGGAGGCCCACCACATCGCCGAGAGCCTGCTCGACGAGGTGGTCATGCACCACCTCCAAGTCTCACCCTAAACCTCAGCGTGAGACTTCAGTTGTTCCTTTTCGTTGTCAGGGACGGAAAAGGAACAGCGCTAGCCGCGGAGGACGCGTCGGCGCCGCAATACGCGCTCGGCGACTGCCAGAGCTCGCCGACCTGCTCTCGCTGCTCTGCGGAGAGCTCGCCGGCCAAGGCGGAGTTGGCGGCGGCGCCGACCTCGCCTTTGCGCGCGTTCAGGGTCCCCATGTCCTCCGCGTGGCCGGGATCGGCGACGGCGCCTGCGAGCTCGACCAGGAGCGCCTCGAGGCCGACCCGCAGCTGCAGGGCGGCCTCGCGGTCGCGGCCGGCGTCGAGGTCGGCGCGGGCGCGCAGCAGCAGCGTCTCGCAGGCGTCGATCTGCTCGCGGCCGCTGAGGACCGCCGCGACCCGTTCCTGGGGCGCAGCTCCTCCTCGCGGCGCCGCCGTTTGCGAGGAGCCGGCGCGGACGTCGACCCGGCGGGCGTCGCGGAAGCGGCCGGCGGCGATCTCCTCGCCGCTGCCGTAGCCGATCGCGACCCGCTCGGCGTCCTCGGCGGCAAGTTCATTGCGCGAGTTGGGGTCGCCGGTGGCGACCGCCTGGGCGTGGAGGGCCCGGTTAGCAGCGCCATCGCCTCGCCGACGAGGACGTCGACCGTGTCCTCGGCCTCGCAGGCCTCGTCGAGCCAGCGGGCCGCCTCCTCCTCGCCTTCGAACTTCCGAAGGCCCGGATCGCGGTGATCCGGGTCAGGTTCACGGGCTCGGGCTCGGAGCCCTCCAGCCGGCGGACGCGCCGCCGGCGGCGCAGCGGGGCGGGCGGGCGCGCCGAGGCGCTGGACGACCAGGACGCTCTCCGCGGCGGCCGGCTCCGGCGAGCGGACGAGGTAGCGACCGTCGGCCAGCGGCAGAGCGCCGGCGAAGTCGAGTTGGACGAGGCCGAACCAGCGTCAGTCGCCGCTGCCGGCGGCGAGGCCGCCGTTGGCGTTGTCCGGCAGCGAGTACTTCGAGGGGTGCATCGGCACGCTCGGGTTTTCGATCTGGCCGAGGCGGTTGATCAACCGCTGCCACTGGTCTGGTTTGAGCAGGGCGGCGAACTGCGCTTCGCCGAGGCCGCTGGTGGCGTGGTAGCCGACGTGGACGTGGTCGTAGTGGTCGGCGAGGGCGAAGCTGGTCGGCCCGGGCAGGTCCTCGAGCGAGATCACCTGGTGCGGGTGCATCGTCCCCTGCAGCTGCAGCACGGCGTGGATCAGCGTCGTCGGTGAGCGGTGCCCGGTCCCTGGTGGCCGGTCACCGGAACGCCGTTGATGACGGCGATGTCGACCGCGTCGCCGGTGCTGTGCTCGGAGACGTTGCCGGAGGTGGTGAGGAGGCTGTGGCCGCACTTCAGCGAGGTGATCGTCAGCTGTAGCCCTTGGCGATCAGGTACTCGAGCATCGCCAGGATGCGGCGGTCGATCTGGCCGGCGGCGATGTCGGTGCGGCCGCAGCCGTAGATGTCGAGGCGCTTGTCGCGAGGACGCGCTTCTGCAGCGCCTCCTTGGAGAGCAGCAGGACGCCGGCGCCGCTCAGCTTGGCTGAACGGGTTCTTGCCCTTGGCGCGGTAGATCGCGGTCGCCTCGAGCAGCTTCCAGCCGTCGAGGATCGGCTTCGGGTCGATCCGCGGCGCCCCTCGCCGGCCGGGCGGATCGAGAAGTTGATGTGGGGGTCGAGCCTTCTGCCCGCGGCGCCGACGCGGGCCAGGACGGTGCCCGGCTATCACCTTCGAGCCGACCTTGAGGGTTCCGTCGGCGCCGGCGCCGATGCGGCTGTCGACGCTGCTCGCCGGCCGTCTCGCCGCTCGCCCGCGGATCCGCCCGGGCAGCGCGCAGCAGGCGCGGGCGGATGTTCTGGCTGTCGACCGGGACCCGCTTCTCCTTGCCGGTCGGCATCACCACCGTGCGGTGATTGCGGACGAGCGTGGCCGAGCTTCGCGTAGGTGTAGCGGTTGCCGTAGGCGTCCTCGAGGACGACGAAGCGCCCGAGCCGCTTCGAGTTGCCGAGCTTCAGGATCACGCCGTCGTTGACGGCGACGACCGGCGCGCCCTCGGCGGCGAAGATGTTGATCCCGCGCGCGGGTGGGGGAGGAGGAGATCACCTCGGCGGCGTTGCCGTATTCGTCGCGCGCCTCGGTCGCGCTGCTTCAGCGCCGCCCGGGCGGAGATGTCGTCGGCGTAGCGGGCGTCGGCGGCGATCGGGAAGTGGGCGCCCTCGGTCAGGCCGGTCAGCGAGCCGACCAGGTCGGACGGGAGCTTGCCGTAGGCGCGTGGCGTAGAGCAGCACCTCCTGCACGTACCAGTCGGCGTGGTTGTAGGCGAAGATCGCCTTGTAGAGGTCCTCGTCGCCGCCGGCGGCCTTCAGGTAGTGGGCCGCGGCGCAGATCGCGTCGACCGGGTTGTAGGGGTCCTTGCGCCCGTCGCCGTTGGCGTCGAGCGCCGTACGTCTGCCCAGCTCGAGGGGAGGAACTGCATCCAGCCGACCGCGCCGGCGCTGGAGACGTTGAGGTTGGTGCCGAAGGCGGTCTCGATTTTGTTGATCGAGGCGAGCACCTCCCAGGGGATCCCGTACTCGGTGCCGCAGGCCTGGTAGATCGGCAGCAGGAAGGGCGGGATCTCGAAGCGAGTCGATGACGAAGTTGGGGACGCCGATCGGGGCCGGGCCGAAGGGGGCGATCGTCGTCGTCGGGTTGGCGACGGTGGGGGCGCCGCCCTGGTTGAACTGCGAGCCGCCGTCGGGGCCCTGCGCCGGCTGGGCTGGTCGCCGGCCGTTGGCGCTGGGCGCGGTGACGGCGCCGCTGCTGCTGCCGGCGCCGCGCGCCGAGGCTATGGTTGTGCGTGACCCCGCCCTGCGGCGTTGCCGCCGTCGCTTCGGCCGCGTCTCGAGCGATTTGCCGCCTGTTTGGGGCCGGCGCCGTTCGGGCGCGGGCCGGCGACGGCGTCGCTTCCTCTTCGCCGGGGGCTGGGGCGGCGGGCGCCTCGCTCGTGTCCTCGGGCGTTCTCGCAATCGGGGTCTTCGAGGTCGGCCAGCCCGTCGCCGTCGTCGTCGACCCCGTTGGCGCAGGCGGGCGGCCTGTCCGGTGGGGACCGCGGTGGCTACGCTGGCGGCGCTCGACGCGCCCGGCGCCGTGCCGGGAGTGGATCGGCGCCGGCCATGCCGACGCCAAACGCGGTGACCGCCAGTGAACCCTGCCAGAGCGATGGTCAGTGCGAACTTGTGTCTCATCCGACGGCGCCTCGTGCCGGCCGGCGCGGACCTCGTATACCCCGAACTCCGTTTCCCCGCGCGACAGGCACGCCCAAGCTACTGACTCGCAGCGGGGGTCCGCAACGGCGATACGCCGCCCCCCAACAAGGCCTTAATCAAGGTCTGTCCATGCGCTGTAGGGTGGAGAATTTCAGTCGCTCCGGATGTGCTCGTTAAGCTGGTGTCGACTGAGCGGAAAGAGCAGCGACTGAGCTTCGAAGAGGACGAGCAGGACGGCTGACGGGCGCGCGGGGCGAGCAGGCGATCGGCGAGCTGGCCCAGGCGCTGATCGACAGCCCGATGCTGGAGAACGCCGTCGCCGCGGCCTTCGGCGCCCGCGAGAAGGCGCTCGAGGCTCAGCAGGCGGCGATGAGCGCCCTCAACCTGCCCTCGGCGACCGACGTCGAACGGCTGGAGCGCCGGCTGCGCTCCTTCTCGCAGCGCCTCGAGGACGTCGAGGAGGCAGATCGACGACGTCGCGCGCGAGCTCGCCGGGATTCGCCGCAAGCTCGCCAAGACGCCGAGAAAAGGCGCCGCAGAAAAGCAGAGACTAACCCTCAACTTTAGGTTGAGAGTACGGCCGAGGCGGCGCTCCCGGCCGTTTGCGCCGCCTCCGCTAATTCCTCGTCGGCGAGCTCGCGCCTGCGCGCTTCCCGTGACGATCAGGACCGCCGCCGCGGCGATGCCCAGTCTCGGCCGCGGGCCGAGGACGGCCGCGCGTCTGCATGTCGGCGACCACGGCCATGCCGCCGCGTGGGACCCGTCTGGTCGGGAAGCGAGTCGAGGCTGGCGACCGTCGCGCGGGCGTCGGCAGCGCTGCTCGAGCTCCCTCCGTCAGCCGCCCGATCAGGCGGCTCGGCGCATCGTCCGCCTCGTCGTTGCGGGGACGCCGAAGGAACGAGCTGAAAGCCACGATGGCGTCGCGTCGACCACGAGCAGGTCGCCCGGCGCCGGCTCGGCCGAGGGCGGCGCAGGTGCCGACCCGGATCGCGCGCCGCACTCCCAGCTCGGCGAGGTCGGCCAGCGACCACCGCGGCGCTCGGCCCGCCCATCCCGGTCGACTGGATCGTCAGCTCGTCGCCCGCCGGAGTGCCTCCCCGAGTAGCCCCAGAGCCCCCGCGCGTGGTTGCTCATCTTCGGCTCCTCCAGCAGCTCCTGGGCCAGCATCAGCGCCCGGCCGGGGTCGCCGACCAGCATCGCGTCGGCGGCGATCGGGGCGGTGGGGCTCAGGCGGGCGGGCATCGCTCGCCGAATCGCCGCCCAGGCACGGCTGCCACTCGGTGAGAAACGCCCCCCGCCGAATTTGCTCCAGCCGTCCAAACACAGCTCGCCGCCCCGTCCATAGCTTGGCCGCGATGTAACCAAACCGCGACCGCCGGGGCGTGCTCCGGCGGGCAGGAGGAATCGATGAAGAAGAAGGTGGGCATCGCCGTCGCCCTGACGGCCCTCGCCTCCCTGGTGGTACCCGGGGGTGGCTCGCCGCCGAGAGCTTGAGGCGACGTGGTCGCCGCCAAAGGCGCGTCGAGCTGGACATGGTCTGGGTCGCGGTCGCACGCGTCCTGGTATTCCTGATGCAGGCCGGGTTCATGTTCCTCGAGATCGGCTTCTCGCGGCAGAAGAACGCCGGCACGGGGGTCGCCAAGATCTTCGTCAATCTCGCGATCGTGCACGCATTGCCTGGTGGGCGATCGGCTACGGGGTCGCAAGGCGGCGGCAACGACTTCTTCGGCGACAGCGGCTTCTTCTTCCACTTCGGCCAGACGGTCGCGGGCGAAGCGGTGAACGTGGCGAAAGCGCGATGCTGATGCTCTTCGGGCTCGCCTTCTGCGCGGTCTCGCTGGCGATCGTCTGGGGGACGACGCTGGAGCGGATCAAGTTCGGCGCCTACGTCGATCTACGCGATCGTCTTCGGCGCGCTGATCTACCCGCTGATCGCCCACGGCGTCTGGGGCGGAGGTCTGCTCGGCGACGTCGGCGGCAAGCCGGTGATGGACTTCGCCGGATCCTCGGTGGTCCACCTCACCGGCGCGACCGGGGCGCTGGCGGCGCTGCTGCTGCTCGGCCCGAGGATCGGCAAGTACGACGCCGACGGCAAGCCGCGGGCGATCCCCGGCCACTCGATGCCGCTGGTCGGCCTCGGCGTGATCATCCTCTGGATCGGCTGGTTCGGCTTCAACGGCGGCTCCACCTTCGGTTCCGAAGGCAATCTGTTCGGCGAGGTCATGCTCAACACCCAGCTCGCGGCAGCCGCCGGCGTCATCGGTGCCTCGATCGCCGTCTATATGAAGAGCAAATCGCTGGACGTCGGCATGGCCGGCAACGGCGCGATCGCGGGCCTGGTCGGCATCACCGCCCCCTCCGGCTTTGTCGAGTACTGGGCGGCGCCGATCATCGGCCTCATCGCCGGCCTGATCGTCGTCTACGCGGTGCTGGCGATTGACCGGCTCCTCGACGACCCGGTCGGGGCTCTGTCCGCCCACGGCCTGGCGGGAATCTGGGGCACCCTCGCGGTGGGCCTGTTCGCCTCGCCGCGGCTGATCGCCGAAGGGGCGGCGCCGGGAGTCTGGTACTCGATCACCGACAACGTGCCGTTCAGCTCCTCGTTCGGCCAGCTCGGGGTGCAGGGGCTGGCGGTCCTGTTCACCTTCCTGGTGGTGTTCGCGATCTCGATCGCCACGTTCGCCCTGATCAAGGCGACGATCGGTCTGCGGGTGCCGCCCGAGGAGGAGGACGCGGGTCTCGACATCAGCTCCCACGGCATGTACGGCTACCCGGAGGCGTTCATCCCGCAGCCGGAGTACTCGACGGGCCTGCCGGGGACGTCCTCGCCGGCGGCGCCTGCCGCGCCGGTGCCCGCACCTGCCCAGATGACCGCGACCGAGACCCCATAGGAGGGCTGAGCGCATGAAGAAGATAGAGGCGTTCATCCGCCACGAGGCGTTCGAGCCGATCCGAGCCGAGTTGCTCGACAAGGGGTTCCCGTCCCTGTCGATCATCGAGGCCAAGGGCTCGGGCCGCCAGAAGGGCATCGTCGAGCGTTACCGCGGCTCGACTTTGACCGTCAACGTCCGGCCGAAAATCAAGCTGGAGGTGGTGGTCGAGGACAAAGACAAGGACGTCGTCGTCGAGGCCATCCTCCGGCACGCCCGTACGGGCGAGGTCGGCGACGGCAAGATCTTCGTGCTGCCGGTGGAGGAGGCGATTCGCATCCGCACCGGGGAGGACGGCCAGTCCGTGCTCCAGCTGCACGAGGAGTCGGAGATCCCTACCTAGCTCCGGCATTCCCCCAGAACAAGAGCCAACGGGGCGGCCTTCGGGCCGCCCCGTTTGTCTTGGCGTGGATGGTGGGGCGGGTGTGGGCACCCCCCGTCAAAGACCGTCGCGCAGCTGGTCGGATTTTCACTGCCACCGTGACTTCTTGAGCCTTTGCCGGGGGGTGCCCACACCCGCCGGCGACACGAGATAAGGGGCGGCCCTTCCGCTGACCTGGTTAGCCTCGCTCTATGCCCGATCAGAGGATTTCGCTGTCTGAGGCTGCCCGGCGCTCCGGGGTGCCGACGAAGACGCTGAAACGATGGGCTGAGCAGAAGGTTGTTCCGGTGCGGAAGGGGCGGTGGACCGCGGTGGCGGCGGCGCAGGCTCGGGTGGTGGCGCGGATGCGGGAGCGCGGGTACTCGCTGGAGGACTTGAGGAGCGCGGGCAAGGAGGGGCGGCTTGCCTTCGCCTTCACCGAGGAGCTCTTCTCGGGTTCGCAGGAGACGTTCTCGATCGAGGAGGCGGCGGCCGAGACGGGGCTGGAGCCGGAGCTGGTCGAGCGCATTCTGGTGATCCTCGGCACCCCCGCCGGCCGCCGCGAGCTCGACAAAGACGACCTGGCGGCGATGCGCCACTGCGCTCGCGTCCTCGCCGCCGGCTTCCCCCTCGTCGCCTTCCTGCAGCTGGTCCGCGTCTACGCGCTCTCGATGCGGCGGATCGCCGACGCGGAGGTGCGGCTGTTCCATCTCTACGTCCACGAGCCGATGATCCGCGACGCCGTCCCGGAGCTGGAAATGGCCGAGGAGATGGGGGAGCTCGCCGCCGACGTCCTGCCGCTGACGGCGCCGCTGACCGAATACCTGCACGAGCGCTACCTGCGCTTCTTCGTCGAACAGGACGTCGTCGGCCACATGGAGGCCGACACGGCGATGGACACGGCCGAAATCGAGCTCGGCCACGTCAACGTCACCCTCTGCTTCATCGACCTCACCGGGTTCACCCGCTACACCGAGGAGGAGGGGGACATCGAGGCGCTCGACGTGGTCGAGAACTTCGTCGCCACGGTCGAATCGACGCTGCCGCGGGACGCGACGATCGTGAAGACGATCGGCGACGAGGTGATGGTCGTCTCGCCGGACCCCGGCTCGCTGACCGAGTGGGCGGTCGGGTTCCTCTCGCGCTTCCCGCAGCGGCCGCAGCCGCGGGTCGGGATCCACTACGGCGATGCCGTCTACCGCGACGGCGACTACTTCGGCAGCCAGGTCAACCTCGTCCACCGGGTGGTCAACCGGGCGCTCGCCGGCGAGGTGCTGGTCACCGACGCGGTCTGCGGCGCGATCGCCGCCCACGACCACCTCGAGTTCGAGCCGATCGGCGAGGTCAGCCTGAAGGGGTTCCCGACCCCGACCGCGCTCTTCGTCGTCCGCGGCACATGACTGGCGACGAGCTTCTTGCCCGGGTCGAGGGCGGTGGGCTGATCGCTGGACCGGCGCCGCTGCTGGTGATGCTCTCCGGCGGGCGGGACTCCGTCTGCATGCTCGACCTCGCGGTGCGGGTGCGGGGGGAGAGGCGGTGAGCGCGCTGCACGTCAACTACGGGCTGCGAGCCGAGGCGGGAGAGGACGAGGATCACTGCGCGCAAATTTGCGCGCGCCTCGGGGTGAGGATGGAGATCGAGCGGTCGTCGCGCCCGCGGGATCGCGGCAACCTTCAGGCCTGGGCGCGGGAGGTGCGCTACGCCGCCGCCGCGCGCCTGGCGGAGGAGCGGGACGCCGCGATCGCCACCGGCCACACCGCCGACGACCAGGTCGAGACGATCCTCTACCGGCTCGCCTCTTCGCCCAGCCGCCGGGCGCTGCTCGGGATGCGGCCCCGCGACGGCCGCCTGGTCCGGCCCCTGCTCGGGACGACCCGGGCCGAGGTCACCGCCTACTGCGAAGAGCGAGGCCTGGCCTGGCGCGACGACGCCACCAACGACGAGGCCGACTACAAACGCAACCTGATCCGGCGGGATCTGATCCCCGAGCTGGAGCGGGTCCACCCGGCGGCGAAGGAGAACGTGCTGCGGACGGCGGCGCTGCTGCGCGAGGAGGCCGAGCTGCTCGACTCGCTGGTCGACGCCGAGCTGGCGGCGGGGCGGGGGGACGATCTCGCAGGCGCGCTTCGCCGAGCTGCACCCGGCGCTGCGCCGGCTCGTCCTCCAGCGCCTCGCCGACGAGGCCGCCGGCCGCCCGGTCGCCGGCGCCGCCCGCTTCGCCGAGCAGGTCGCAGGCCTCGCCCGCGGCGGCTCCAGCCTCGACCTCGGCGGCGGCGTCCGCGCCGTCCTCGAGAAGGGCGTCCTCCGCGCCGAGCGCGACTAAAAGCGCCGGTGGGCTTCGCCCCCCGCATATATCTAGACTGCGCGCCGTGTCGGACCCCGCGATCGGCGAGACCCTTGTCGCCAGAGACGACCTGCAGCGGCGCATCGCCGAGCTGGGGGTGGAGATCAGCCGCGACTACGCGGGGCGGGAGCTGGTCCTGGTCGGGGTGCTGAAGGGCGCCGTCCTCTTCCTCGCCGACCTGATGCGCCACCTCGACGTCCCCTGCGAGATCGATTTCATGGCCGTCTCCAGCTACGGCTCGCAAACCGACTCCTCCGGCGTCGTCCGCATCCTCAAGGACCTCGACGCGCCGATCGAGGGCCGTGACGTCCTCATCGTCGAGGACATCATCGATTCCGGCCTCACCCTGCAGTACCTGATGCGCAACCTCAACGCCCGCAATCCCGCTTCCCTGCACGCCTGCGCGCTGCTGACCAAGCCGGAGCGGCTGCGGGTCGACCTCTCGCCGCGCTACGTCGGCTTCGAGATCCCGAACCGGTTCGCGATCGGCTACGGCCTCGACCACGCGCAGAAGTACCGAAACCTGGATTTCGTCGCGGCGCTTTCCGGGTAGATCGGAAAATCCGCCCTGGTACGCTGATTTCTCCTCGTGAGGCGTTTTTTCAAAAGCGCGGCGTTCCCGATCCTGCTGGTCGTAATCCTGGCGTTCATCGCCTCGAAAATGATCAGCGGTGGCGATGGCAAGGAGTCCCCGCCTATAACGAACTGATCAACACGAAATCGGGGTTGGTCGCCAAGGGGCAGATCGAAGAAGACGACGTCAACACGAAGGACAACACCCTCGACGTCAAGCGCACCAACGGCGAAACCTTCTCCACCGGCTACCCGCCCGACAGCGAAGCGAGCTGGTCAACCTCCTCCGCGACAACGAAGTCAAGACCGACGTCCACGGCTCCGGCAGCTCCAGCCTGCTCTCGCTATTGACCCTGATCCTGCCCTTCGTGCTCTTCTTCGGCTTCTGGATCTTCCTCATGAACCAGATGCAGGGCGGGGGCAGCCGGGTGATGAACTTCGGCAAATCGAAAGCCAAGCGGATGTCGGTGGACGCGCCGAAAATCACCTTCCGTGACGTCGCCGGCGTCGACGAGGCGGTGCAGGAGCTCGAGGAGATCAAGGAGTTCCTCGAGAACCCGAAGAAGTTCCAGGCCTCGGGGCCCGGATTCCCAAGGGCGTCCTTCTCTACGGCCCGCCCGGGACCGGCAAGACGCTGCTCGCCCGCGCCGTCGCCGGCGAGGCGGGCGTGCCCGTTCTTCTCGATCTCCGGCTCGGACTTCGTCGAGATGTTCGTCGGCGTCGGCGCCAGCCGCGTCCGCGACCTCTTCGAGCAGGCGAAGCAGAACTCGCCCTGCATCATCTTCATGGACGAGATCGACGCCGTCGGCCGCCACCGCGGCGCCGGCATGGGCGGCGGTCACGACGAGCGCGAGCAGACGCTGAACCAGCTGCTGGTCGAGATGGACGGCTTCGAGATGAAGGACAACATCATCTTGATCGCCGCCACCAACCGGCCCGACATCCTCGACCCGGCGCTGCTGCGGCCCGGCCGCTTCGACCGCCAGGTCGTCGTCGACCGCCCCGACCGCAAGGGCCGCAAGAAGATCCTCGAGGTCCACACCCGCGGCAAGCCGCTGGGCCGCGAGATCGAGCTCGACACGCTCGCCGGCCAGACCCCCGGCTTCACCGGCGCCGACCTCGCCAACCTGATCAACGAGGCGGCGCTGCTTGACCGCCCGCTCGGGCAGTCGCGAGATCACGATGAAGGAGCTCGAGGAGGGGATCATGCGCGTGATCGCCGGCCCCGAGAAGAAGACCCGGGTGATGAGCGAGAAGGAGCGCCTCGTCACCGCCTACCACGAGGTCGGCCACGCGATCGTCGGCCAGCTGCTCGAGCACACCGACCCGGTCCACAAGATCTCGATCATCAGCCGCGGCCAGGCGCTCGGCTACACGATCAGCCTGCCGACCGAGGACAAGTTCCTGACTACGCGCGCGGAGCTGACCGACACGATGGCGATGACCCTGGGCGGTCGCGCCGCCGAGGAGATCGTCTTCGGCGAGATCACCACCGGCGCCTCCAACGACCTCGAAAAGGTGACCGAGACGGCGAAGCAGATGGTGATGCGGTTCGGGATGTCCGAGCGCCTCGGCCCTCGCGTCTTCGGCCACGATCGCGGCCAGCCGTTCCTCGGCCGCGAGTTCTCCTCCGAGCCCGACTACTCCGACGAGATCGCCCGCGAGATCGACGACGAGATCCGCCGCATCGTCGAGAGCGCCCACCAGACCGCGAAGAGCCTCTTGAACGAGCGCCGCGACGACCTCGAGCGGGTCTCGCAGCTTCTGCTCGAGCGGGAGACGATCGACGCCAAGGAGTTCATCGCCCTGCTCGAAGGCAAGCCGGCGGAGGAGGTCTTCGTCGACGAGGAGGAGCCGCCGAGCAACCGGCCGAGCCCGCGGCAGAGCCCGAAAAGGCCGCCCGCGAGGGCAGCCGCCCCGTGCCGCGCCCCCGCCCGGGTCTCGCCGGCGGCGACGCGTCCTGACTGGAGCTCCCTGACCGGCGCCTGGCGGCGTCCTCGGTCGCTCGTGTGCAGAGCACACTTCGCTCCCTGCGTCCTTGCCATGCTTGGTCAGTGAACTCCAGTCCCACCTTGATGGGGGTCGTCAACGTGACCCCCGACTCGTTCTCCGACGGCGGGCTCTACCTCGACCCCGAGGCGGCGATCGCGCACGGGCGTGAGCTCGCCGCGGCCGGGGCGGACATCCTCGACGTCGGCGGCGAATCGACCCGGCCCGGGGCCGAGCCGGTGGCGGCCGAGGAGGAGCTGCGGCGGGTGGTGCCCGTTGTCCGGAGTCTCAGCCAGCTCGACTGCGAGGTCTCCGTCGACACCTCGAAGGCGCCAGTCGCCGCGGCCGCCCTCGACGCCGGCGCGACGATCGTCAACGACGTCACCGCCCTGCGCGGCGACGCCGCGATGGCGGCGCTCTGCGCCGAGCGCGGCGCCACCGTCGTCCTCATGCACATGCTCGGCGAGCCGCGGACGATGCAGGAGGACCCCCGCTACGGAGATGTCGTCGCCGAGGTGAAGTCGTTTCTCGCCGAACGCCTCGAAGCCGCCACCGCGGCCGGCATCGCCGAGGAGCGGGTCTGGCTCGACCCCGGGATCGGCTTCGGCAAGACCGCGGCCCACAACATGGAGCTGCTGCGGCGGCTGGGCGAGCTGCGCGAGCTCGGCCGGCCGCTGGTGATCGGGACCTCGCGCAAGAGCTTCATCGGCAGGGTCGACGGCTCCGCCGCCGGCGAGCGCCTCGGCGGCACGATCGCCTCCTCGGTCCTCGCCGCCGCCGAGGGGGCCGAGGTGCTGCGCGTCCACGACGTCGCCGAGGTGCGCCAGGCGCTGGCCGTGGCGGCGGCGATACTCGGGTAGCTTCCCCGGCATGGAGAGCCACGACAACGGCATTGACTCGAGCGCGGAGATCGAGCTGCGCGGGCTCTCGATCTACACCCACCACGGCGTCTCCGAAGCCGAGCAGGAGGTCGGGCAGCGGCTCGAGTTCGACATCTCCTTCGACGTCCCCGACTGCGACGCGGTGCTGACCGACCGGCTCGAGGACACGGTCGACTACGGCGCCGTCTGCGACATCGTCACCCTCGCCGCCACCGAGCGCAGCTACAAGACCCTGGAGCGCCTGGCGCAGGTGGTGGGGGAGCGGCTGATGGAGCGCTACGGGTGCGAATCGGTCCGCGTCCGCGCCGCGAAGCCGGAGCCGCCGCTGCCGCTGGCGATCCAGGAGGTCGCGGTCGAGGTGACGCAGGAGCGGACGGTCGCAGAAGACGACGAAGCCGAGGACTAGCGCTTGGCCGGCGAGAGGCGAAGCGGCTACCTCGGGCTGGGGTCGAACGTCGGCGACCCGGCCGCCCACCTGCGGGCGGCGCTGGAGCTGCTCGAAGCCGAGGGGATCGAGATCGACGCCGTCTCCTCCACCTACGTGACCGAGCCGGTCGGCGAGATCCTCGACCAGCCGGACTTCCTCAACGCCGCCGTCCGCATCCGCACCGAGCTCGAGCCCGAAGAGCTGCTCGACGCCTGCAAGCGCGTCGAGGCCGAGCGCGGTCGCTCCTTCGACGCCCCGCGCCACAGCCCCCGACCGCTCGACGTCGACCTGCTCCTGCTCGGCGACCTCGAACTCAGCACCGACCGCCTGACGCTGCCCCACCCCGAGGTGACGACCCGCCGCTTCGTCCTCGCGCCCCTGCTGGAGCTCGACCCGGAGCTGGCGCTCCCCGACGGGACGCGGCTCGACGAGGCGCTGGACGCGCTCGGCCCGGGCCAGCGGGTCGAGCAAAAGGGCCGTCTTACGTCGTTGTAACCATTGCCAGCGATGAAGAACAACGTTCACGTGGTGCCAAGCGAGGCTGGCTGGGACGTCAAGGTCGAGGGACGGCGGGCGTCCGCCCACTACCCGACGCAGCGAGAGGCGATCCAGGCCGGCCGGCGGTTGGCCCAGGGAAATCGCTCCGAGCACATCGTCCACGGGCGCGATGGCCGCGTCCGCCAGCGGGACAGCTACGGTCGCGACCCCTTTCCCCCTCGCGGTTAGTAGACCATCCCGACCCACTGCTATCTTCGAACGGCTGGCTGAGAGCAGGTTCGCACGAGCGAGCTTCAGGCTTCGGTCCTTGGTCGGCACATCTTCCAGGCCCCGCTTCGGCGGGGCCTTTTCTTCAGCCCGGATACCAGACTTCGTCCAGGTGGATGTGCGGCTCGACCCTCTCCTCCCATAGCCGTTCGACGGCTTCGGCTGCTGAGGATCAGGTGGATGGGTTGCTTCGGGTCGTCGCATCTCCGCCCGGTGTTGCCGGCCTCGTCCATGTAGGCAAAACGCATCTCAGCCTCCTGCTTCCGCTCAACGTCGCGGCCTCCCCTGCGGAGGCGAGCGCAGCCTAACGAGCGCCCGTGACAGCACGGGCCTGATGATTAAGTACTCAACTGTTCTTGACAGAAGTTCGGGCTGCGGTTAGACCGAACGCAGGGCGATCGAAGTGGGAATGGCAACCGAAGAGCTGGTGAGCGGGCCGCGAGCGGTTGACTCGACGGAGTCGCCTGCGCTGGAGCGGGTCCGCGACCAGATCGGCTGGTATGACCGCAAGAGCCGGTACAACCAGCGCTGGTTCAAAGCGCTGAAGACCTGCCAGATCGTTGCCGCCGCGGCCATCCCCGTCGCCGCCACCGGCTCGGTGCCCGACTGGCTCGTCGGCGCGGCCGGCGCCCTGATCGTCGTTCTCGAGAGCGTGCAGCAGCTGCAGCAGTACCAGCAGAACTGGATCACCTACCGCGCCACCTGCGAGCGCCTCAAGCACGAAAAGTTCCTCTACCTCTCGCGGGCCGGGTCCTACGCGACGGCAGCCGATCCGGACGCCTTGCTCGCCGAACGGGTCGAGGGGCTGGTCTCGCAGGAGCATGCCGCCTGGGCCGCCCACCGCGAGGACGCCACCCAGAAGACGGGGGGCGAGCGATGACCGTCGAGGCCTCCCCGGCGTCCACCGCCGGCGCCCAGAAGGTCTTCATCAGCTACCGCCGCAAGGAGACGCCGGCCTACGCGGGCCGCCTCTACGACACGATGGTCGCCCGCTTCGGCGAGGACAACGTCTTCATGGACGTCGAGATGGCCCCGGGCGTCGACTTCGTGCAGCGGATCACCGAAGTCGTCTCCGGCTGCGTCGTCCTGATCATCGTGATGGGGCCGGACTGGGCGGAGACGACCGAGGAAGACGGACAGCGGCGCATCGACAACCCCTCGGACTTCGTCCGCCTCGAGGTCGAAACCGGCCTCGGCAGGCCGGAGGTGACCCCGATTCCCGTACTGGTCAGCGGCGCCCGGATGCCGCGCCGGGAGGACCTGCCCGAGGAGATCCGCGGGATCGCGCGCCGCAACGCGATCGAGCTCAGCGACGGGCGCTGGAGCTATGACGTCGGCCGCTTGGTGGAGACGCTCGAAGTGCTGCTCCCGGCGGCGACGCCGGCGCAGCCGCCACCGCCTGTGGAGCCGGCAAGCGAACCGATTCCCCTCGGCTGGCGGATGGTCATGGAAGGGATGGCGGTGGCGGCGGCGACCGCCTTCCCGGCCCGCCTGCTGGGGGAGCTGCTCCCCAGCGGTTCCGGCTCCCGCGACGAAAGTACGCGGGAGATCGCCGAACACGTCGGCGCCCTCGCCCTGCGACGGACCGAGACGCTGGCACTGGTCGGGGCGGCCCTGGCCTTCTGGTTGGCGCGCAGGCTCTGGGGCACCGACCCGCTGCGGAACCTGGTGCGCGGGCTGCTCACCGGCGGCCTGGCAGGGCTGCTCGGCGGCTTGATCCTCGGTCTCTTCCTTTACATCCCAGACCCGAATGCCTCCTTCGACGCGAGGTCGACCGCCGACCTGCTCGGGCTCGCCGTCACCGGTGGCGTCCTCGGCTCGCTGGTCGGCTACCTCTGGCGACCCCGCCGCACCGCTCGCGGCTTCCTCGCCGGAGCGATCGGCGGGTTCCTCTTTCAGCTCCTCTTCGTGGTCCTGGGCGGCTGGGAAAACACCGAGACGCTCGAGCTCTGCGTCAGCTTCGCGATCGCCACCGCGATGATCGCCGGTGCGGCGCTGGCGGCGATGCTGCTGGCCGACCGGGCTGAAAACCGCGGCGGGCTGGAGCGCGGGCCGGGTTAGGCGGCGGCCGGCGCGCCGCGCAGCGGTGCCAGCCACTCGGGTGGCAGCACCGGCGGCATCTTGCCCGGGTAGTTCGGGACCAGGCGCTTGGCGAGGGCGCCGGCGGGGCGGTTCTCGATCGCCGGGCGGAGGTCGTCGAGGGTCATCGCCAGACCGATGCTGGGGGCGATCTGGAAATCGGCGGCGTTCAGCTGCTCGCCGTTCAGGACCCCTTCCCGCACCCAGGCGTCGACCTTGTCGAGCAGGTCGGGAAGCTCGGCCAGCGCGGCGCGGGCGTTCTCGTCGCTCGCTTCGTTGAAGCGCGCCGAGAGGGCGACCAGCGGGCCGCCGGTCTTTACCGCGAGGCCGATCGGGACGCCGAGCTTGGCGCCCTCCGAGTAGCTCGCCATCGGGTAGCGGTCCTGCTTGAACCCCCACCAGAGCAGCTGCCGGATCGGGTGCTGGAGCTCCTCGTCGCCGAAGCGCTCGGCCTCCTCGACCGCCGCCCGTTTCGCGGCGTCGGCCGGGAACAGCGGCGGCTCGGGACGCAGGCGGTCGAGCTCGCGGGCGATCGGCCGCGACCCCTGGATCTTGTCGCCCTCGATCTTCAGCGCCGGCACCGTGATTCCAGGGAAGCCGAGTGCCTTCAATACGCCCTTGGAGACCACCGGCATCAGGTCTTTGCGCTTGTAGGCGATGCCCTTGTGCTTCAGCATCAGCTCGACGGCGACGCTCGGGTGGGAGCCGGGGATTACATAAAGGCGCGCGTCCATCGCGGGCGATCCTATGCACAATCGCACCCGTTTGGCTACCCAGCCAGTCGCTCGCGGGGATAATCCGCCGATGCTGCTCGCGGTCGACGTCGGCAACACGCAGACCCACCTGGGCGCCTTCGACGGCGAGAGCCTGGTCGAGCACTGGCGCTTCCAGACCCGCTCGGGGGCGACGGGGGACGAGTTGGCCGAGCGCATCGCCGGCCTCTTCTCGCTCTCGAAGATGTCCTTCGGCGACGTCGACGCGGTCTGCGTCTCCTCGGTGGTGCCGCCGCTCGGCAGCCAGTTCGAGCAGCTCTCGCGGCGTTACCTCGGCGCCGAGTGCCTGACGATCGGGCCCGGGGTCAAGACCGGGATGCCGATCCGGATCGAGAACCCGCTCGAGGTCGGGGCCGACCGGCTGGTCAACGCGATCGCCGCCTACGACCGCATCCAGGGGGCCTGCGTCTCCGTCGACTTCGGCACCGGGATCAACATCGACGCCGTCTCCGCCGAGGGCGAGTACCTCGGCGGCGCGATCGGCCCCGGCCTCGCGCCCTCGCTCAGCGCCCTGATCGAACGCGCCGCCCGGATCACCCGGATGGACCTCGAAGAGCCGAAGGAGGCGATCGGCCGCTCGACCCGGGCGGCGATCAACTCCGGCTTCATCTTCGGCTTCGCCGGGTTGATCGACGGCATCGTCGGGCGGATCGAAGACGAACTCCCCAGCCCCCGCGTGCTCGCCACCGGCGGCTACGCCTCCGCCGTGGTTCCCTTCACCGAGACGATCGACGAGGTCGACGATCTGCTGACCTTGAAGGGACTGCGACTGATCCATGAGCGCAACCGATGACAGAGCAGGGCGCCGGCCGGCGCTGACCGATCCGTTCGAGATCGGCGGCGTGGCGATCGCCAACCGGGTCCTGCTGGCGCCGCTGGCGGGGATCGGCAACTGGTTCGTCCGCCTGCAGGCCAAACGCCACGGCGCCGGCCTCGCCGTCTCGGAGATGGTCTCCAGCTTTGCCCTGCACTACCGCAACGAGCGCACCCTGCGGGAGCTGATGCGGATTCACCCCGACGAGCACCCGGTCTCGATGCAGCTCTTCGGCCACGACCCTGAGGTGATGCGATCCGGCGCCGAGATCGCCGCCGAGGCCGGCGCCGACCTGATCGACATCAACATGGGCTGCCCGGTGCCGAAGGTGCGGAAGACCGGCGCCGGGGCGCAGCTGCTGCGCGACCCCGACCTCGCCCTGGCGCTGGCCCGCGGCGCCGCCGAGGGCAGCGGCCTGCCGGTGACGGTGAAGCTGCGCTCGGGGATCGAGGCGGGCGACCGCTCCGGCTTCGAGCTGGCGATCCGCCTCGCCGAGGAGGCCGGGGTGGCGGCGATCGCATTTCACCCCCGCGCCGCCACCAAGGGCCATAAGGGCAAGCCCGACTACGAGCTGACCCGCGAGCTGGTCGAGCGGCTCGAGGTCCCGGTGATCGTCTCCGGCGGCCTCTCCAGCGCCACGGCGGCCCGCCGCGCCTACGAGGAATCCGGGGCCGACGCGGTGATGATCGCCCGCGGCTCGCTTGGCAACCCCTGGGTGTTCGAGGAGCTGACCGGGCGCCGGGTCGAGCCGCCGGGCCGGGAGGAGATCGTCGCCGAGTGGCTCTGGGTGACCGAGCGCGCCGAGGAGCACATGGGCGGCGAGCGGGCGCAGCGCTACCTGCGCAAATTCCACCCCTGGTACGTCGAGCGCCTGGGAGCGCCGAAGGAGGTCGCCGACGAGCTCCAGCGCAGCGCCGATCTGGCCCGCGCGAGAGAGCTGATCGCGAGCCTTTCGGCGCCCGCGCCCGTCGCCTGAAGCGGGCGTCCACAGCCCTCTTTGGCCGGCCAGCCACCCTCGCTATAATCGCGCGCTCCCTGCCCGGGTGTGCCGCCGCCGTTGGTGCGCATCAGGGCGTTTTTTTAGGTCTGGGAGACCGGACAGGCTCCCTTTTCCAATTCAAAGCGAGGTCCGCCAGTGCGTCAGGCCGTCATCACCCCCGAGGGGCTGGAAAAACTTAAAGAGGAGATCGAGTTCCTCTCGACGACCAAACGGCGGGAGGTCGCGGCCCGGATCAAGGAGGCGCGCGAATTCGGCGACATCTCCGAGAACGCCGAATACGACGACGCCAAGAACGAACAGGCCCTGCTCGAGGCGCGGATCGCCCAGCTGGAGGAGAAGCTGCGCCGCGCCCAGGTGATCGACGAGAAGGCGATCAGCACCGACGAGGTCGCCTTCGGCTCGATCGTCCACGTCAAAGACCAGAAAACCGGCGCTTCGCAGAAATTCCAGATCGTCGGCTCGACCGAGGCCAACCCGCTCGAGCACAAGCTCTCGAACGAGTCGCCGATCGGCAAGGCGCTGATCGGGAAGAAGCGCAACGACATCGTCACGGTCGAGGTCCCGCGCGGGCCGAAGAAAAAACTCAAAATCACCAAGATCGAGAAAGCTCGCTGAGGACCGTTAGGCTCGCGCCCCGATGAGCGAGCCCACCCCGCAGGA
>CAVZZR010000003.1:0-520340 GCA_963779815.1 uncultured Actinomycetes bacterium
AGCTCGACGGGAGGGCTCCCCGGGGCGGTTCAGAGACACCCCAGCGAACGCACTGGGATCTGCCGCCGAGGGGGCGGGTCGGTCTTTCTGGCTAGCTCGGCCGTCGAACCTCGAATCCTCCGAGCACCCATCGCCAGCAGGCCGCGACGAGGTCGGGATGGAGGAGGTGACCCAGCAGCTCGACGCCGTCGACCAGGCGCGGGCCGGGGTCGGCGAAGGTCGTCCCGTCGACCGCGTAGAGCCGTGTGGCGCCAAGCGCCGCCAGCTTCTCCCAGAGCTCCATCGCCTGCGCCTGCGCGTTCTCCAGCGCGACGTCGGGCATGACCACGATGGCGTCGGCCCGCAGGCTCTCCAGCTCCCCCCAGCCGACCGCCGGCGGGTTCAGCCCCGGGTCGCCGGCGACGTCCTCGCCGCCCGCGATCGAGATCATCTCCGGGATCCAGAAGCCGCCGACCCGCGGCGGGTCGAGCCGCTGCAGCGCCACCACCCTCGGGGCGCTGGTCCCGGCCACCGCCGCGCGCACGCTTGCCAGGCGTCCCTCGAGCTCGCCACGCAGCTCGTGGGCGTGCTCTTCCATCCCCGTCGCCTCGCCCAGCCGCACTACCTCTTCGAGCATCTCGCTGAGCGTGGCGACTCTCATCGTCCGCTCAATATCGCAGTTGCGCTGCGGCCCGGGAGCGAAACCGCCGAAACGGGTAGCTATATTCCCGGTGCCGAATGGCCGAGGACGTCCCAGCCCGAAGTACCGGGCCGCATAGCCGATGAGCGTCCTGCTGCTCGTCCTTCTAGCGCTGTTGATCGCGGTCAACGGCTTCTTCGTCGCTGCCGAGTTCGCCCTCGTCCGCACGCGCCGCGGCAAAATTGAACAGGCCGCCGAGGAGGGTGAGGCGGGAGCCGAGGCGGTGGTCGAGCAGCTCGACCACATCGACGTGTCGCTTTCCGCCTGCCAGATCGGGATCACGATGGCCTCGATCGGGATCGGCTTCCTCGGCGAGCCCTCGCTGGCGAAGCTGCTGGAGCCGCTCTTCGGCGGGCTCTCCCACGCGGCGGCCGCCGGGATCGCGCTGGCGATCTCCTTCGCCTTCGTCACCGCCCTGCACATCTCGATTGGCGAGCAGGTGCCGAAGATGCTGGCGATCTCCAAGCCGGATCGGACGGCGCGCCGCATTTCGCGCCCCCTCGGCTGGTTTGCGCTGGCGACGACGCCGATCACGAAATCGCTGAGCTGGGTCTCGAACGGCATCGTCCGCCTCTTCGGCGTCGACCCCACCGACCTCGAAGAGCACCACACCTCCGAGGACCTGAAACAGATCATCGACAGCTCTCGCATGGGAGGGCACCTCGATCCCGGGGAGGCCGGCATGCTCGGCGGCGTCTTCCACCTGCACGAGCAGGAGGCGCGCGAGGTGATGACGCCGATCCCGGCGGTCATCACGGTCGACGCCTCGGAGTCGGTCGAGGCGGCGCTGCGGCGCTGCGTCACCTCCGGCCACACCCGCCTGGTCGTGATCGAGGACGAGAACCCCGACCGCGTCAAAGGCGTCGTCCACAACAACAGCCTCGCCCGGCTCTACATGAGCGACGGGCCCGAGGCGCCCCTGGACACGGTCACCCGCGACGCCCTGATCGTCCCCGAGACGCGCCCCCTCGACGACCTCCTCCACGACCTGCAGGTGCAGCGGACCTCGCTCTCGGTGGTCGTCGACGAGTACGGGCGGACGGTCGGGATCGTCACCGTCGAGGACATCCTCGAGGAGGTGGTGGGGGAGATCGAGGACGAGACCGACCCCCGCGCCGCCGCCGTGCGCAGGCTGACCAACGGCGACTGGTTCGTCCGCGGCCACGTCTCCCTCGGCGACCTCTCCGACGCCGGCATCGAGCTCCCGGTCGACACCGACGCCTACAACTCGGTCGGCGGCTACGTCTTCGGCGAGCTCGGCCGGCTGCCGAAACGCGGCGACTCGATCGTCACCAACGGCTACACGATCCGGGTCGAGGCGGTGCGGGAGAACCGCATCGAGGCGGTCCGGATCAGCGGCGGCAACGGCGATTCCGTCCGCACCCCCGCCTAACTTCATCGGGCAACCCGCACCCCCCGCTCGAAACCTGGAGGTACCGCATGTGGGTTGTACGCCTGACCGACAAGCAGCTCGAGGTCCTGAGGGCGTTGCTGCGCTCCGAGGAGCACCTCGGCCCCGCCCTCAAAGGCGCCGTCGAGGCCCTCGACCTGGCCCGCTGGGACGACCTCCCCGAGGCCGAGCTTCCCTGGGGCGAGGTGAGACGGTCGCCCGTCGCCAAGGAATCTCGGAGGCGGATGTGATCTGGGACATCGTCAGGCAAGCGCTAGCGTACGGCAGAGGGAGCGCCTAGCAACCTCAGTCGTAGCTGTAAAAACCCGCCCCGGACTTCCGGCCCAGCTTTCCCTCCCCGCACATCTTCACGATGATCGGCGGGGGGTTGTGGGTCGGCTCGTTCGATTCGGCGTAGAGCGCGTCGCCGATCGCCTTCGAGACGTCCATGCCGACGAAGTCGAGGAGGGCCAGGGGGCCCATCGGGTGGCCGGCGCCGAGCTTCATGCAGGTGTCGACCGCGCCGGCTCCATGCCGGTCCTTTCGACCATCCGGGCGGCGTCGAAGAGGTAGGGGAAGAGGAGGCGGTTGACGACGAAGCCGGCTTCGTCGGGCACCTCGACCGCGGTCTTGCCGAGCGCCGCGCACCAGGCGAGCGCCTTCTCGCGGGAGTCGGCGGCGCCGTCGGGGATGCAGACCTCGACCAGCTTCATCCGCGGGACGGGATTGAAGACGTGGAAGCCGTAGAGCTTCTCGGTGCCGGCCGCCTTGGCGATCTCGGCGATGCTGAGCGAGGAGGTCGTGGTCGCGAGGTCGGCGTTCGGGCAGGCCTCGGCGATCGTCCGCAGCAGCTCGCCCTTCGGCTCGACCTCCTCGACGATCGCCTCGACGATGACGTCGCAGTCGGCGAGGTCCTTGGGGTCGGTGGTGACCCGCAGCCGCGAGGGCTCCCCGCCCTCGATCTTGGCGCAGGCGGCGACCACTTTCTCCTCCGCGCGCCAGGCCGAGGCCTCGCTGCGGGCGAGCAGAATCGTGTCTGCGGTCGTGGTCGAGACCGCGGCAAGGCCGGTGGCTATCGCCCCGCTGCCCGCGATCCCCGGACTCGTCGTACCCCTGGTTAGCGCTCATTGGCCGGGCTTCTATCACGCATTAACGCCCCAATGACGCCTCCCCCGCGCAGGCGTGTCTGAGTTTCCCGTCATATATGACGGTCAAGCTGACACCCCCGGTAGGGGGAGAGGCGTTACCCGGATCCTTGGCTGACTGACCAGTCAATCGGCTATCTCGTCGGAGACCTTCAGAGGAAACGGAGGCTGCGATGGACAACGGCAAGGGCAGGTTCGGCGGGCCGCGAGGTCGTCATCGTCGAGGCGGTGCGGACCCCGATCGGCCGCGGCCATCCGGAGAAGGGCTACTACAAGGACCTCCATCCCTCGAACCTGCTCGCCCGCACCTACAAGGAGCTGATCGACGCGCGCCGGGATCGACCCGAACGAGGTCGGCGACGTGATCGCCGGCTGCGTCCAGCAGTTCGGCGAGCAGGGCCTCAACATCGGCCGCAACGCCTGGCTCGAGGCCGGGCTGCCGCAGGAGGTGCCGGCGACGACGGTCGACCGCCAGTGCGGCTCCGCCCAGCAGGCCGTCAACTTCGCCGCCGCGCTGGTCGCCTCCGGCGTCCACGACGTCGCGATCGGCGGCGGCGTCGAGCACATGGGCCACATCTCCTTCGCCGACTCCTACTCGGTGATGGAGGAGCACGGGATGGCCTTCTCGCCGGAGCTGATGGAGCGCTACGACCTGATCCCGCAGGGCCTCTCGGCGGAGATGATCGCCGACCAGTGGGAGATCCCCCGCTCCGAGCTCGACGAACTCGGCGTCCGCTCCCAGCAGCTCGCCAGGCAGGCGACCGACGAGGGCCGCTTCGAGCGCGAGATCCTGCCGATCCAGGTCAACGGCGACACCTACGTCGCCGACCAGGGGCTGCGCGAGACGACGCTGGAGGGGCTCTCGGCGCTGAAGCCGGCCTTCAAGGAGGACGGCAAGATCACCGCCGGCAACTCCTCCCAGGTCTCCGACGGCGCCGCCGCCGTGCTGCTGATGACCCGCGAGAAGGCCGACGCGCTCGGGCTGAAGCCGCGGGCGCGGATCTTCGACCAGACGACCGTCGGCGTCGACCCGGTGATCATGCTGACCGGCCCGATCCCGGCGACCCGGAAGCTGCTCGAGCGCAACGGGATGACGATGGACGACATCGACCTGGTCGAGATCAACGAGGCCTTCGCCTCGGTCGTCGCCGCCTGGCGGCGCGAGCTCGAACCGGACATGGACCGGGTCAACGTCAACGGCGGCGCGATCGCCCTCGGCCACCCGCTCGGCTCGACCGGCGCCCGCCTGATCACCACGCTGCTGCACGAGATGGAGCGCTCCGACAAGGAGATGGGCCTGGTGACGATGTGCTGCGGCGGCGGGCTCGGCACCGGCACCCTGATCCAGCGCGTCTGAGAGCCGGGTGTAGGGACCGGGGCAGGGGGTACCTTCCCTGCCTCGTCCACCCCTATCTCTAGGAGACAACTTGAACAAGGCATTGCTTGCGGCGCTTGCCGCGCTGGTGGCTCTCGCTGCGCTGGTTGCCGGCTGCGGCGGCGGCGACTCGACCACCGACGAGACCGTGACCCTGACGAAGACGGAGTTCATCAAGCAGGGCGACGCGATCTGCAAGAAGGGCAACGAGCAGAGCGAAAAGGAAGCCGAAGAATTCGCCGAGGACAACGACTTCACGCTCGAAAAAGCGAGCAAAGAGCAGCTCGAAGAAGCCGTTGCCGAGGTCCTGGTCCCGAGCCTGAACCAGCAGGCCGAAGAACTCGACGAGCTCGGGGCGCCGGAAGGCGACGAGGAGCAGGTCGAAGAGATCATCGTCTCGCTCGAAGGCGCGGCGGACGAAATCGAAGACGAGCCGGGCTCGGTCTTCGAAGGCGAAGTGCTGAAAGAGCCGACCAAGCTCGCCAAGGCCTACGGCTTCAAGGTCTGCGGCGAAGAATGAGCAGTCGCCGGCGGTCGCCCACAGTGCGACCGCCGGCACGCGTTCGCAAATTTGCGAATCGTTGACGTAGAGGGTCTGGCTGTCCTAAAAGGTTCCCCCAGTGGTCAAACTAATTAGAGGGGGAACTGTGTTGTACGGGCGAATCAGTGGGGCGCTGGCGCTGGCAGCGCTGGTGGTCGTAGGTGCGGTGGTGGTCGGCGGGTGCGGTGGCGGCGGCGAAGACACCGCCGAGGCGACCGCGACCTTGAGCAAGGCTGAATTCACGCAGCAGGCGCACGCCGTCTGCACCAAGGACAGGAAAGATCGTGAAGCGGTCCTTACTCGCTTCTACAAGCAAGGAAAACCGAACGAAGCTCGTTTCAAAGCCCTCCTCGAAGATTCGCTGCTTCCTCGGCTGCGGGCGGAGCTGAAAGCGCTTGAAGGTCTCGCGGCTCCGGAGGCTGATCAGGAGGCAGTCGACCAGATGCTGCAGACCTTCAACCGAAATCTCGAAGAGATCGAAGAAGGTGGAATCAAAGTGGCCGGGGACTACGCGCTCTTCAGCAACTTCGAAAAAGAAGCGAAAGCCTACGGCTTCGACTGCGGAGTCGTTTAGCCCCAGAGGTCGCCTGGCCATCTGGCCAGGCGACCTCTATATGCTCCCCCTTCGATGGACCTGACGCTGTCGCCATCGGAGGAGGAGTTCCGCGACGAGGTTCGCGCCTGGCTGCAGGCGAACCATCCAGGTCCCGAGCCGGAGGCCGGGCTCGACGAGGTGATGGCCTTCCGCCGCGAGTGGCAGCTGAAGCTGCACGAGGCCGGCTGGGCCGGGATCTCCTGGCCGAAGGAGTATGGCGGTCGCGGCGCGACGATGATCGAGCAGGCGATCTTCGCCGCCGAGGCGAGCCGCCAGGAAGCGCCGGCCCCCGCCAACGTGCTCGGGCTGGCGATGGGCGGCCCGGTGGTGATCGCCCACGGGACCGACGAGCAGAAGGCCCGCTACCTGGAGCCGATCCTGACCGGCGAGGAGATCTGGTGCCAGGGCTTCTCCGAGCCCGAGTCGGGCTCGGACCTCGCCTCGCTGAAGACGCGCGCGGTCAAGGACGGCGACGAATGGGTGGTCACCGGGCAGAAGGTCTGGACGACCTTCGCCCAGTACGCGAAGTGGTGCATGCTCGTCGCCCGCACCGACCCCGACGCCCCCAAACACCAGGGGCTGACCTACTTCCTGATGGACATGGAACAGGAGGGGGTGCAGACCCGGCCGCTGGTCCAGATAACCGGCGAGGGCGAGTTCAACGAGGTCTTCTTCGAGGAGGCGCGGGTCCCCGACGCCAACGTCGTCGGCGGCGTCGGCAACGGCTGGACGGTGGCGATCACGACGCTAATGAACGAGCGCGCGGGCCTCGCCTTCGGGGCGATCTCGCAGATCCAGAACAGCCTCGGCCGGCTCTCGAAGCTGGCTCAGGAAACGGCGGAGAACGGCGGCACCGCCGCCGACGATCCCTACTTCCGCCAGCGGATCGCCCAGCTCCACATCGAGGTCGAGACGATGCGCCTCAACGCCTACCGCGGCCTGACGAAGACGATGCAGTCCGGCATCCCCGGTCCCGAGGGCTCGCTCGGCAAGTGGCAGTGGGCCGACATCAACCAGGACCTGACCGAGCTGGCGCTGGAGATCGAGGGCGCCTACTCGGTGCTGATGCGGGGCTCCGAGCACGCCGTCTC
Source organism: uncultured Actinomycetes bacterium (assembly GCA_963779815.1). Taxonomy (GTDB): domain Bacteria; phylum Actinomycetota; class Thermoleophilia; order Solirubrobacterales; family 70-9; genus VAYN01. Next base: position 6,817 of record CAVZZR010000003.1, read on the forward strand.
GGGCGGCGCCTGGCAGTACTCCTTCCTCCGCTCCCGCGCCAACTCGATCGAGGGCGGGACCACCGACATCCTCAAAAACATCATCGCCGAGCGGGTCCTGGGCCTGCCGCGGCTGCGGTAAGGAATCTGGGGGCTTCCATGTACTTCGACCTCACCGACGAGCAGCAGGCGATCAAGTCGACCGCCCACGACTTCCTCGCCTCCCGCTTCAAATCGGAGCGGATCCGCGAGATCGCCGCTAGCGAGAGCGGCTTCGACGAGAGCGGCTGGAAGGAAATGGCCGAGCTCGGCTGGGCCGGGCTGGCGCTGCCGGAGGAGTGGGGCGGCCAGGGCCTCGGCACCGTCGACCTCGCCGTCCTCTTCGAGGAGATGGGCTACGCGCTCGCGCCCTCGCCGCTGTTCTCGAACACGATCGTCGGCCTGGCGCTCGCCGCGGCCGGCTCCGACGAGCAGAAGGAGCGCTGGCTGCGGCCGCTGGCCGAGGGCGAGATGCGGGCGACGCCGGCCCTCTTCGACGCCGACAGCCCGGCGCACCCAGGCGCCTTCACGATGCCGGTCGAGCAGAGCGGGGACGGCGTCGTCCTCAACGGCGAAAAGACCCTGGTGATGGACGCCGCGAGCGCCCATCTCCTCCTCGTCGCCACCGCCGACGGCGCCCGCCACCTCGTCGAGGCGGGGGCCAGCGGGGTGACGATCGTCCCCGAGGAGTCGATCGACCTCACCCGCCGCCTCTCCTCGGTCCGCTTCGAGGGGGTCGAGGTGGCGCCGGAGAACACGCTGCCCGGAGCGCCGGCCGACTACCTGCCGGTCCTCTTCCGCGCCTGCGTCGCGATTGCCGCCGAGTCCACCGGGATCGCCCAGCGGGCGCTCGAGATGTCGGTCGCCTACGCCAAAGACCGCCAGCAGTTCGGGCGGCCGATCGGCGCCTACCAGGCGGTCTCCCACCGCTGCGCGCAGATGCTGTTGGAGACCGAGAACTCGCGCTCGGCTGTCTACGGCGCCGCCTGGGCCGCCGACGCCGAGCCCGAGTCGCTGCCGCTGGCCGCCTCGATGGCCAAGGCCTACGCCTCCGACGCCGGCTGGCGGGTCCCAGACATGGCGATCCAGGTCCACGGCGGGATCGGCTTCACCTGGGAGCACGACCTCCACTTCTTCCTCAAGCGCGGCCGCGCCAACGCGGCGATGCTCGGCGACGCCAAGTGGCACCGCGAGCGGGTCGCCGACGCCGTCCTCGCCGGCGCGACCGCCCCCGCGAGCGCCTGAGCGGCCCGGCAGCGATGGGCGCGCTCGATCGCATCTCGGTGGCCGCGATCGGCACCTCGGTCGCCGACCTCGAGGCGGAGACGCTGCGCGCCGAGGCGGCCGGCGTCGAGTGCGTCTGGGCGCCGGAGCTCTTCCGCAGCGCCGTCACCCAGGCCGCCTACCTGGCGGCGAAGACCGAGCGGATCGGGGTCGCGACCGGGATCGTCTGGGCCTTCACCCGCAGCCCCTTCATCCACGCGATCAGCGCCCTCGACGTCGACGAGATGTCGGGCGGTCGCTTCCGGCTCGGGATGGGGGCGGGGGTCAAACGGCTGAACGAGACCTGGCACAACGCCGACTACGGCCGCCCGGCACCGCACCTGCGCGAGGCGATCGAGGCGACCCGGCTGATCATGCGCCAGGCGAGCGCCGGCGAGCCGATCCGCTACGAGGGCGACTACTACGACATCGACATCAAGGGCTGGGTGCGGCCGCACCCGGCGCCGCGCGAGGCGGTGCCGATCTACACCGCCGCCGTGCAGGCGGGGATGGGGCGGATGGCCGGGGATGTCGCCGACGGCCTGATCGGCCATCCGATCCAGAGCCTGCGGTGGATCGACGAGGTGATCGTCCCGGCCTTCGAGGAGGGGCTGCGGCGCTCGGGCCGCGAGCGCTCCGGGTTCGACTACCTGCCGACCGTCTGCTGCGCGATCGACGAGGACGAGGGGCGGGCGATCGAGATGGCCCGCCGGACGATCTCCTTCTACGCGACCGTCAAGACCTACATGCCGCTCTGGGAGATGCACGGCTTCGCCGACAACGCCGTCGCGGCGGGCGAGGCCTTCCGCCGCGGCGACCTCGCCGCCGTCCCCGCCGCGATCAGCGACGAGATGGTCGAGGCCTACTGCGCCGCCGGCCCGATCGACAAGGTTCGCGCCCGCGTCGAGGCGACCGCCGAGCGCGCCGACGGCCTCTTCCTCACCCCGCCCACCTACTTCATCTCCCCCGAGGAGCTGAGCGAGTTCCAGAACCGCATCATCGACGCCTTCGGCCCGGAGGCGTGAGCGCCGAGTCCGCGAAAACGGTCCCTGAAGAGCCGTTTTCGCGGACTCGCGAGTTCGAGGTGCTGGAGCGGGTGCGCGCGATCCCGGCCGGGTTCGTAAGAACGTACGGGGATGTGTCGCCGGGGGCGCCGCGGTTCGCCGGGACCGTTCTCTTTCACGATGACGATCCCGACCTGCCCTGGTGGCGGGTCGTCCGCGCCGACGGCTCGCTGGCCAAGGGCGACCGGCAGCAGGCACTGCTGCGGTCCGAGGGCGTTCCCTTCCGCGGCGAGCGGGTCGACATGAGCCGCGCCCGGGTCCCCCTCGGCGCCGAGCCTGTCTGAGCCCGTCTATTTCGCGGGCTGAGACAGACTCGAACGCGGGCGCTGGATTCCTAAGGGCAGATCACGATCAGGTGGAAGTCGGCGTCCTCGTTGTTGCCGTCTTTGCCGCGGGTGCGGACCTCGATCGCGTTCGGGTTCGCCGCCGAGCTGTTGGTCTGCGCGTAGCCGGAGTTCGGCACCGAGGTGCCGGCGTTGTTGCGAGCGGCGACGTCGGCGCAGGCGGAGACGTTGAAGGGGAAGGTGACGGTGACCGCGCCACCGCCCTCGGTGGCGGTGATGCCGGGACCGCTGGAGCGGGCCAGCGCCGCGTTGCCGGGGCTCGCTGGGTTGTGGACCACGGCCCAGAAGGTGTGGGTCGCGACCTTCGCGAACGGCACCGTGCCGAGCTTGTTGGCGTTGATCTGGAACCCCGTCAGCGTGTCCTTCTTCAGCTTCCCGCCGCCGATCGTCTGCTTCTTGATCGCGCCGCCGTTGATCGTCTGCGCCGCGTAGGCGGTCCCCGCCAAGGAGACGACGAGGGCGATCATCGCCACGACCATCGCCGGTGACGGACGCCCCTTCGCAAGCTTCCTCATCCCGGACTCCCTTCCAGTTGTGACCGAATACCCTGAATTCAGTAACCCGCCGGGAGGCGAGCCGCTGCGGTAGGTCCTGTGGATTAGGTCGTTACCCGGGAAGCGAGGAAGCGAAGCGCTCGAAGGCGGCGATGTCGGTCACGGCGGGGCCGTGGCCGGGAAGGATCAGCGAGGGGTTCAGGTCCGCGAGCTTGCGGATCGAGCGGCGGTTCTCGGCCGGGTCGGGGGTGAGGTCGGCGGGCGGCTCGGCGAGCTTGGTGCGCAGGGTGACGTAGGTGATGTTGCGGATCACGTCGCCGCAGATCGCGACCCGGTCGGAGTCGCGGAAGAAGATCACCTCGCCCGGCGCGTGGCCGGGGGCGTGGACGACGCGGAAGCCGGCGACCTCGTCGCCCTCCTGCAGGACCCGGTCGACCTTGTGGGGCGGACCCGTCCAGAGCTTGCCGAAGAGCTGGGCCGCCGGCTTGGGACTGGCCGCCACCGGCCGTCGGCCCTCCATCGCGTCGACGTCGTCGGCGTGGCAGGCGAGCGGGACGTTGCGCGCCTCGCAGATCGCCTTCGCGCAGCCCTGGTGGTCGGGGTGGACATGGGTCAGCGCCACCTCGGAGATCTCCCGCCCCTCGAGCTCGGCGAAGATCCGCCGCTCATCCCAGCGGCGGCCGGCGTCGACGAGGACGTCCTCGGCGAGGTAGACGTTGATCACCGGGCGGGGGACTTCCCGCAGCCGCCAGACGCCGGGGGCGAGGTACTTCAATGCGAGATCCCGAGCCCGTCGCGGGGCTCGCCGCTGTGGCGGGAGAGCTCCTCGAGGCGGGCGATCTGGCGCTCGCCTTCGGCCCGGGCCGGGTGGCCATCGGGCAGCAGCTCGATCAGGCGGCGGATGCGGTTGCGGACCTGGAGGGAGAAGTGGGGGGTGACGGGGCCGGCGAGGGCGCGGATGTCCTCGGGCGTGACTTCCTTCTCGCCGCCAAGCAGCTGGGGGTTCTCGGCTTCGCTCATTCTCCGCCCCCGATCTTCGCAAGCTCGGCAAGCTCGTCGACTTCCGCCTGCTGGTCGACGCCGATCGCGTCCTCGTCGCCGACGATCCAGACGTGGTTGTAGAAGGCGCGGGTGGGGTCGGTGGTGTAGCCGGGCTTGACGTCGAGCAGGTAGCTGCGGACCGCCTCCGGGAGCTTCGCGGCGTCGTCGGTGAGGAGCAGCGGCCCCCAGGTACCCGAGGCCGAGAGCGGCGCCGCGGCGGCGGCGTCCGCCGGCGAGTCGCTGCGGGCGAGGACGAAGCCGTGACCCGGGTCGTTGACGTTCCAGCCGAAGCTGCCGTCGCGGTAGCGGGCGAGTGCGACCGCGTTGGCGATCGGGTCCTCGCCGGAGACGCGCTTCACCTTCGCCGAGACCTCGGCGATCTCGCGGATGACCTTGGAAGAGATCGCCGAGGAGGGGCCGAGCACGTAGACCGGCACCTTGGCGTGCTTCTTCAGCGCGGTCTTCGTCGCCGCAGGGAGCTTGTCGGCTTCCGCGTAGAGGACCGGGTCGCCGGAGCGCGCCGCCCAGGCGGCGGCCGGCATCGCGAAGTCGGGACGGGAGCTGGAGGCGACGACGATGTGCTTCGGCGCTTCGCCGAAGAGGCGGTCGCGGAGGTCGGCGACGCGGGCGGCGGTGAGGGCGGGTTCGCCGGCGGCAACCGGCGCCGCCCGGCCGGGATAGGCGACGGAGCCGATCGCGAAGGTCGGCGCTTCCCCGGTCGCGGGACTACCCTGCGGGTCGAGGGCGTCGAGCGCTTCTTCGGTCACGTCGGGGACCTCGTCGGCGGTCGAGAAGAGGATCGGCGCCCGCACCGGCGGCGCCATCAGCACCGCGGCGGCGATTGCCCCCGCCCAGTCTTCTTCGTTGACCACGGTCACCGCCGCGGGCCGCTGCCCAGGCGTGGTCGAGGGGAAGGCGGCAAGCGCGGCACCGGCGGCGTCGGCGGCCGGGTCGGAGCCGCCGATCCGGGTCGTGTTGTTGGTCGCGAAGCCGGGATAGCCGAGCGCTTCGGTCGTCTCCGCCGCAGACGCAGCCGTGTCGTCGCCCTTGCCGGCGGGCGCCGGAGCGGGCGCCGGTGCCTCGTTGCCGCTGTCCTCGCCACTCGTCCCCCAGACGACCGCGACGACAATGAAGACGAGCGCGAGGACGACGAGCGCGAGCAGCGCCCGCGGCGCGCCGGGACCCGGGCCGGCGTTCGTCCTTGGACCGGTATGTCCGTCCGAAGGACGAACGCCGGCGGCGGGCTGCTTGTCCGGCTTCGGCTTCTCGGGCGCCTTCGGCGGCTCTTTCGCATCCTTCTCCTCCTCCGCGGGGACGTCGGCGTTGATCGGCCGCTTCGGGATCACGCCCCGCACCGTAACTGAGCGCCTGCCGCCGGGAGGAGTAGAGTTCGACTGGCTGACTGACCAGTCAATCAGTCGATCAGGTAGGCGGCGGCAGAGAGAGGATGAGATGGACTTCGCACTCAACGACGAGCAGAAAGAGTTCAAGCAGCGGTGCCGGAAGTTCGCCCGTGAGGTGATCCGTCCGGCGGCGCCCAAGCACGACCGGGAGGAGAGCATCCCCTGGGAGGTGATCAAAGAGGCGCGCAAACAGGGCTTCGGCACGCTCGAGTCGATCCAGCGCTCCGCCGCCGATCCCGAGGGCCAGTTGCAGGTGATCTCCGCCGAAGAGTTCCACTGGGGCTGCGCCGGCACCGCCCTGGCGATCTCCGGCTCCGGCCTCGCCGCCGCGGGCATCGCCTCCTCCGGCACCCCCGAGCAGATCATGCGCTGGGTCCCCGAGTGCTTCGGCACCGCCGAGGAGATCAAGCTCGGCGCCTACGCCGTCACCGAGCCGCAGGCCGGCTCCGACGTCAAGAGCCTGAAGACGACCGCCAAGCGCGACGGCGACGAGTGGGTCCTCGACGGGACCAAGGTCTTCATCACCAACGGCGGCATCGCCGACGTCCACGTCGTCGTCGCCACCGTCGACCCGGCGCTCGGCACCCGCGGCCAGGCCTCGTTCGTCGTCCCCAAGGACACCCCGGGCCTCTCCCAGGGCAAGAAGGAGTCCAAGCTCGGGATCCGCGCCTCGCACACCGCCGAGGTCGTGCTCGAGGACTGCCGCATCCCCGGCGACTGCCTGCTCGGCGGCGACGAGAAGCTGGAGAAGAAGCTGCAGCGCGGCCGCGAAGGGAAGAAATCGCGCGGCGCCGACGCGCTCGCGACCTTCGAGGTGACCCGGCCGCTGGTCGGCGCCTCGGCGCTGGGGATCGCCCAGGCCGCCTACGAGTGGACGCTCGAGTACCTCGACGGCCAGTCTGACGAACGGCGTGCCGCTGCTGCAGGCGCAGCGGATCCAGCAGACGCTGGCCGACGTCGCCACCGAGATCGAATCGGCGCGACTGCTGGTCCAGCGGGCGGCCTGGATGGGCCGCAACGGCGTCCCGATGACCGGCGGCCAGGGCTCGATGTCGAAGCTCAAGGCCGGCGACGTGACGATGTGGGCGACGACGACGCTGATGGACCTCGTCGGCCCCTACGCGCAGAGCACCGAGTGCCCGCTCGAGAAGTGGTTCCGCGACGCCAAGATCTACCAGCTGTTCGAGGGCACGGCCGAGATCCAGCGGATGGTGATCTCGCGGATGCAGGCGCGCGAATACGCCGAGCGCCTCGGCTACGCCGCCGAAGTCGCCGCGGAGGCGCAGAAGAAGGAGCCGGTCGCGGCTTACGGGCTGAGCCGGGCGTATCCTCGGTCCGTGCACGGGCCCGGACACGGTCACAGCCATAGCCACGCGCTGGACGCGCGGCGCGAGGACAGCCGGCGGCGGATGTGGTGGGCGCTGGCGATCAACGTCGGCCTGCTGCTGGCGGAGGCGATCGGCGGCATCCTCACCGGCTCGCTGGCGGTGCTGGCCGACGCCGGCCACCTGGTCTCCGATGCCGGCTCGATCGTCCTCGCGCTGATCGCGGCGCGGCTGGCGGCGCTGCCGGCGGCCGGCCGCCGCACCTTCGGCTACCAGCGCTCCGAGGTGATGGCCGCGCTCGTCAACGGCGTCCTGCTCGTCGTCGTCAGCGTCGCGATCGCGGTCGCGGCGATCGGCCGCTTCTCCGATCCGCCGGGGATCGACGGCTGGGGCGTCCTCGCCCTCGGCGTCTTCGGCCTCGCCGGCAACCTCGCCGCCACCCTCGTCCTCGCCCGCGGCCAGCGCGAGGACATCAACCTCGAGGGGGTGCTGCGCCACTCGGCCGCCGACGCCCTCGGCTCGGTCGGCGTCGTCGCCGCCGGCGCCTTCGTCCTCCTCGGCGGCTCGCCGGTGGTCGACCCGATCGTCGGCCTCCTGATCGCCGCCCTGATCCTCGCCTCCTCCTGGCGCCTGATCAAGGAGCCGGTCGACGTGTTGATGGAGGCGGCGCCGGCCGGGGTCGACGTCGAAGGGGTGGGGAAGGAGATCTGCGGCGAGGATGGGGTGCGCTCGGTCCACGATCTTCACGTCTGGACCGTCACCTCCGGCTTCGGCGCGCTCGCCGCCCACGTGGTCGTCGCCCAGGGAGCCGACCGCGACCTGATCCGCCGCCGTCTCGAGCTGACCCTGCAGGAGCGCTTCGGGATCGAGCACACGACGCTGCAGATGGAGGAGGAGGCTTCCCAGGAGCTCCTGCGGGTCGAGAACGTCGGACCGGGCTGAGCCTTCTCGGGCGTCGCTAAGGCTTACGTCTACTTAATTTTAGTAGTTCCTGACGAGCTCCGGTGTGAGTCGTTTTAGCCTGGGTAGGGCGAAGGCGAATGGTCAGGCAGGCTAAGAGCTATCTGGTGGGAGCGATGTCAGGCGCAGGGCTGATCGCCGCTGCGCTCGTCGCCTTCGTCCTCCTCGTCTCGGCCCTTGTCTTCGAGGACCTTCCGCTCGTCGGCTTGACCGGCGGCGGCGATGCCTCCGTCTCCAACGCCAAGCCGGCGGCTTCGGGCACGGCTGTGGCCGCCGCGACGGCCGCCCCCGCGGGAGCGAAAGCGGGAGGCAAAGGCGCAGGCGGTGCCGGCACGGCCGAAGGCGGCGGCACGGGCGGCAACGGCGGCGGCGCCCAGGGCGTCGAAGGCGGGGGGCAGCAGTCCCCTGGCGGCGGTGGTGGTGGTGAAGCGACCGGCGGCTCCGGCGGCGGCAGCGGCGGAGGTGGCGGTTCGACCGCCGCGACCGGCGGCGCGGGCGGCGGCGGGTCGGCAGCCAGCAGCAGCGGAGGCGGCGGTTCGGGCGGGGGCACCGGTGGCGGCGGCGAAGAAGGCGGCGGCTCCACGACCACCTCGACTTCCGGCCAGGTAACCGGCACCGTCAACGAAACCGTCAACCAGGTCGACCAGACGGTGACCGGCGGCACGCTCGAAGAAACCGGCGTCACCCAGACGACCGAAGAAGTCGTCAACGGGGTCGCCGGCCCCGAATCGACCGTCGGCCAGGTCGTCGACGGGACCGTGAAGACGGTCGAAGGCGTCCTCAAACCGAAATAACCAGAGCGTTCCGCCTGCTAGCGGGCTAATCGTCAAAATGCCCGTCCTATGGCGGAGCGAGGACAGGCGGGCTCGGTGGCGAGCGATCCGGTTGCGGGTTCGGCGGTCTTCCCGCGGGGGAGCCGCGTCAACCGGGACGGCCACCTCGAGGTCGCCGGCTGCGACGTCGTCACGCTGGCCGAAGAGCACGGCACCCCGGCCTACTTCTACGCCGAGGACGACATGCGCGCCCGCGCCCGCGCCTACCGCGAGGCGTTCGAGTCCCGCACCGAGGACTTCGAGATCCTCTTCGCCAGCAAGTCCCTGCCCTGCACCGCCGCCTACCGGCTCTTCGCCGCGGAGGGGCTCTCGGTCGACGTCGCCTCCGGCGGCGAGCTGCACATGGCGCTCACCGCCGGCTTCGAACCCGACCGCATCCACATGCACGGCAACAACAAGTCCGACGAGGAGATCCTCTTCGCCGCCCGCTCCGGGATCCGCCACCTGATCCTCGACTCCTTCGACGAGATCGAGCGCTGCGAGCGGCTGCTCGACGAACCCCAGCGGGTGCTGATCCGGGTCACCCCGGGGATCAAGCCCTCGACCCACGACTACATCACCACCGGCCAGCTCGACTCCAAGTTCGGCTTCGGGCTCGGGGACGGGCTGGCGGCGCGGGCGATCGAGCGGGTGCTGGCCTCCGAGAAGCTGGAGCTGGTCGGGCTGCACGCCCACATCGGCTCCCAGATCTTCGAGCTCGAGCCCTACAAGCTGGCGATCAAGGCGCTCGGCGAGCTGGCCGGCGACTGGTGCCGCGTCGTCAACGTCGGCGGCGGCCTCGGGGTCGCCTACACCGCTGAGGACGAGCCGCCCTCGATCGACGCCTACGTCGAGGTCAAGGTCCGCGGCGTCCACGACGTCTTCGGCCCCGGCGTCCGCATCCTGGTCGAGCCGGGGCGCTCGCTGGTCGCCAACGCCGGCCTCACCGCCTACCGGGTCGGCACCGTCAAGGAGATCCCCGGCGTCCGCACCTATGTCGCCGTCGACGGCGGCATGTCCGACAACCTGCGGCCGATGCTCTACGGCTCCACCTACGAGGCGCTCGTCGCCGACCGCGCCGCCGCCGCCCCGGAGACGCTGGTGACGATCGCCGGCATGCACTGCGAGTCCGGCGACGTGATCGTCCGCGACGCGATGCTGGCCGAGCCCGCCGTCGGCGACGTCCTGGTGACGCCGGCGACCGGCGCCTACGGCTACGCGATGGCCAACAACTACAACGGGGTGCCGCGGCCGCCGGTCGTCTTCTGCCGCGACGGCTCCTCGCGCGTAGTGGTGCGGCGCGAGACCTACGAGGACCTGACGGCGAGGGACGTCTGAGCGCGTGGACGCCGAGGGCTCCAAACCGGTCCGCATCGGGCTGCTGGGACGCGGCACGGTCGGCGCCGCCTTCGCCGACCTGCTCGCCGAGCGCGCCGACGCGGTCACCTCAGCGACCGGGCGGCGGCCGCAGATCTGCGGGGCGCTGACCCGCAGCGAGGGGGACGCCGGGGCGATCCTCGACGAGGCCGACCTCGTCGTCGAGCTGATGGGCGGGACCGAGCCCGCGCGCGAGTACGTGCTGCGGGCGCTGCGCGCCGGCAAGCCGGTCGTCACCGCCAACAAGCAGCTGCTCGCCCAGCACGGCGACGAGCTCTTCGCGGTCGCCCGCGAGGCCGGGGTGCAGCTGCGCTTCGAGGCGGCGGTGGCGGCGGTGATCCCGATCGTGCGGACGATCCAGGAGAGCTTCGGCGTCACCGAGATCGCCAGGGTCTTCGGGATCGTCAACGGCACCACCAACTTCATCCTCACCGAGATGGCGGCGAGCGGCGCCGGCTACGACGAGGTGCTGGCGCGGGCGCAGGAGCTCGGCTACGCCGAGGCCGACCCCTCCGACGACGTCGACGGCGCCGACGCGGCGGCGAAGATGGCGATCCTCGCCCGCCTCGCCTTCCACACGCCGGTCACCCTCTCCGAGGTCTCCTACGAGGGGATCGAGGCGATCCAGCCCGACGACCTCGCATACGCGAAGGAGCTGGGCCTCTCGCTGAAGCTGCTCGGGGTCGCCGAACGGCGCGACGGCGGCATCAGCGTCCGCGTCTTCCCCTGCTTCCTCTACCCGGGCCACCCGCTGGCGCCGATCGAAGGCGCCTTCAACGCGGTGATGGTCGAGGCGCCGGCGATCAGCGAGGTGACGATGTCGGGGCCGGGGGCGGGCGGCGTCCAGACCGCCTCGGCGGTGCTCGGCGACGTCGTCTCGATCCTCGCCGGCGACGCGCCGGTGCATGAGACCCGGGTCGAGCTGCCGATCGTCACCGACGTCAGCTCCTCCTTCTACCTGCACCTCGAGGTCGCCGACCGGCCCGGCGTGCTGGCCCGGGTCGCCGCGGTGCTGGGCGAGCACGAGATCTCGGTCAAGAGCGTCGTCCAGCGGGGGACCGGGGAGGAGGCGCGGCTGGTGATGGTGATCCACGAGTGCCTCGAGTCCCGCTTCGCCGCCGCCCTCGACGAGCTGGGGCGGCTCGACGACCTGCGCTCGCCGCCGCGCTCGATCCGCGTGGTCGAGGAGGAGTACTCGGCGTGAGCTTGGTTCTGTTGATGGTCTGGGGGCGCTGATGGCGGCGGGGCTGATCGATCGCTATCGCGACCGGCTCTCGCTGGAGCCCGGCGATCCTGTCGTCACCCTCAACGAGGGCGCGACGCCGCTGATCGAGGCGCCGCGGCTCTCGGAGCGGATTGAAGCGAAGGCCTACCTCAAGTTCGAGGGCCTGAACCCGACCGGCTCGTTCAAGGACCGGGGGATGACGGTCGCGGTCTCGCGGGCGAAGGGGCGCGGGGCGGAGGCGATCATCTGCGCCTCGACCGGCAACACCGCCGCCAGCTGCGCCGCCTACGCGGCCCGGGCCGGGCTGCGCGGGGCGGTGATCGTCCCCGAGGGGAAGATCGCGATCGGCAAGCTCGCCCAGGCGCTGATGCACGGGGCGCGGGTCGTCGCCCTGCAGGGGAACTTCGACGACGCCCTGCGGATCGTCCGCGAGCTCTCCCAGAAGCACCCGATCGAGCTCGTCAACTCGGTCAACCCGCACCGGATCGAAGGCCAGAAGACGGCCGCCTTCGAGGTGGTCGAGGACTTGGGCGGCAGCCCCGGCGCGCTGGCGATCCCGGTCGGCAACGCCGGCAACGTCACCGCCTATTGGCGCGGCTTCCAGGAGGTCGAGGCGGCGCCGATCCTCTACGGCTTCCAGGCCGAGGGGGCAGCGCCGCTGGTCCGCGGCGAGCCGGTCGCGAACCCCGAGACCGTCGCCTCGGCGATCCGGATCGGCAACCCGGCGCGCTGGGAGGAGGCGATGGCCGCCTTCACCGCCTCCCGCGGCCGCGTCGCCGCCGTCTCCGACGAGCAGATCTTGAACGCCTACCGCTGGCTCGCCGACAACGAAGGCGTCTTCTGCGAGCCCGCCAGCGCCGCCTCGGTCGCCGGCCTCCTCGCCCACGGCCTGCCGGTCGTCGAGGGCCGCGCCCGCCCCGAGACCGTCGTCTGCGTCCTCACCGGCCACGGCCTCAAGGACCCCGACACCGCCCTCTCGAAAAGCCCCCGCGGTGATCAACTGCGACAACGACCTCAGCGCCGTCGAGCGCGCCGTCTTCGACTAGCGGTACGATCCTCAGTACTGCTGGGTATGAGTTCCAATACTAGGTGGTATGCTGTCCCGTACTGTGGAGCTGAATCCCTTCGTCTTCAACAAGCCGCTCGACCCTGAGCAGCTGATTGATCGCAACGAGGAGGCCAAGCATCTTCTCCAGTTGGCGGAGGGGGGTCATGCCAGCCGGCTGTCGGCGCCGCGCCGCTATGGCAAGACCAGCCTCTTGCGCCGCGTGGGCCGCGACGCCGAGCTCGCCGGTCTCGCCTATGTGGAGGTCGACTTCTACGGGGCGCTTTCGATCACCGACGTGGTGGGGCGGATGGAAGAAGCCTACGGGCGGCTGCGTTCGCCCCTGCGTCGAGCGGCCCTGGCGGCGATCGACGCCTTGAGGCCCAAGCTCAGCATCGGAGCCGATCCCCTGCGGATCGAGGCCCAGGCTCTGCCCCGGACGGAGGCGAACAGGGTCCTGGCCGGCCTTCTCGACCTGCCTCTGACGCTGTTCGAGCGGAACGGCACCAGGACCTTGGTGGCATTTGACGAGTTTCAGGAGCTGCTCGCGATCGGAGAGGGGATCGACGGGCTCTTCCGCAGTCACATCCAGCGGCACGGTGACGCAGCGAGCTACATATATGCCGGCTCTCAGCCGGGGCTCATGCACGAGCTCTTCGGCCTGCACGAGCGACCCTTCTTCGGTCAGGCCAGGGTCTTCCGGCTGGACCCTCTCTCCGATGCCGACCTCGTCGAATACGTGGGAATCCGCTTCGAAGAAACCGGCCGCGAGGCGATGCCGGCGCTCTCGCCTTTGCTGGCGAAGGCAGAGGGGCATCCGCAAAGGGCGATGCTCCTCGCGCACCACCTCTGGGAGCGAACGCCTCGCGGAGGGGAGGCGACGGCCGAGATCTGGGCCGAAACCCTGGATGCTGTTCTCGAAGAGCACAGCGAAGCCCTGGAGGCTGTCTGGGACGCCTTGGGCAACAGCGAACAGGCGGTGATGGCGGCTCTCTCGCTCAGCGATGAGTCTCTCTTCAACCAGCGCACGTTGAGCCGCTTCAACCTCTCGAAGGGAGCCGCTCAGCACGCGCGTGACAAACTCGGGCGCGTGGGGCATCTGCAGCAGATGAATGGAGAATGGCGATTGGTGGATCCCCTTCTGGCCGAGTGGATCATTCGCCTCGAGCTTGGCGACCGCAGGAGGGCGATATGACCACGCGCCGGCGGCTCGTCCGCGTCCCCGCCTCCTCGGCCAACCTCGGCCCCGGCTATGACGCGATGGCGGCGGCGATGGCGCTGCACCTGGAGCTGGAGGTCGAAGAGGCGGGCGAGTTCTCCTTCGACGCCGGTGGTCTCGAGGTCTCGACCGGGCGCGACAACCTGATCGTCCGCGCCTTCGAGAGCCTGCGGCCGGCGGACGGGATCGCCTTTCGTCTGCGCAGCGAGATCCCGCTGGCGCGGGGGCTGGGGTCGAGCGCGGCGGCGATCGTCGCCGGCCTCTACGCCGCCGACCACCTCTACGAGCTGGCGCTGACGAAGGAGGAGATGCTGGCGCGGGCGACCGCGATCGAGGGTCATCCCGACAACGTCGCCGCGGCGATCTACGGCGGCTTCGTCGTCTGCGGGAGCGGGGAGGACGGTCCGACCGCGGCGCGCTTCGACCCGCCCGAGGGGCTGGAGGGGATCGTCGTGATCCCGCCGGAGGAGGTCTCGACCGAGCGGGCGCGGGAGGCGATCCCGGCTGAAGTGCCGCTCGCCGATGCCGTCGCCAACGTCTCCGCCGCGGCGATGCTGGTTCTGGGCCTTCGTAGCGCCGACCTCGACCTGCTCGCGCGGGGTCTGCGGGACAGCATCCACCAGGACCGGCGCCGCGGGCTCTACCCGCGCTCGATGGAGATCGTCGACTCGGCGCGGGAGCTGGGCGCCCTGGGGGCGACGATCTCCGGTGCCGGCCCGACTGTCCTCGTCTGGACCACCTGGCAGGACGCCGGCAACGTCGCCGCGGCCTTGGATGAGCGCTGCGGCGGCTGGGCCGAGGTCAAGCGCCTGCCGTTCGACCCCCTCGGCGCCGACGTCCCCGAGCTCTAGCCGATGGACTGGGTAGTTCAGATCGGTCTCATCGAGTTGGCGCTCGGCGGCCTGCTCGGCTGGGCAATGGTGATCCGCGGCGAGAAGCCGGAGTGGCTGCGGCGGATCGGCATCGTCGCCCCGCAGCGGATCCGCCAGGTCCACCTCGACTACGTGATGATGGGCCTGATCCTGATCGGCGTCGGCCTCGCGGTGCCGGACCTGCCGACCGCGGTCGCCGCGGCACTCGTCTTCGGCACCCTCGTCAACCCCTTCCTCTTCGTCCCGCTCGCCTTCGACCCCGAGGTGGACCAGCGGCTTTGGTACCGGGCGCTGGCGGTCGTCTCCTTCATCGGCGTCAGCGGCGGCCTTGTAGCGGCGGCGATCGTCGGGCCGGGCTGACCTGACGGCGTTCAGTAAATAGGATCTCCCGAGTATTGGCTGGAAACGATCGGATTCGAAAGGGGGAGGCCTTGAAGCTCATCATCAATCGCTCTCAGACGGAAAAGAAGGGCATGCTCGGGGGTCACAAGGGAGTGGCGTTCACCCTCAGGTACCGGCTTGAGCTGACTCCGGATGAGCAGGCGCTCGTCGAGAAGTACAAGCTCGAGTACTACCCGCTGACCTGGAAAGCGACGCCGAGCGGAGAACGCCAGCCCGATGACACGATCGCCAGTTTGACCTTGGGCAGTGCCCAGACTCTGACCGACGTGACCACGCTGCTGAATAACGAGGAGATCGTCAAGAAGGCCTGTGACAGCCTGCCCCCTCTCTTCGAGGTCGCCCGGAGTTTCGGTGGTGACGAAGTGATCGAGTACCCCCGCAACGGGGCTCAATCGACCGGGGGATAGCATCAGCTGATGCCGACCCTGCCGAAGTTGAAGCTGCTGCTGCCCGCCCTCGTCCTCGCCGCGCTGCTGGTTCTGCCCGCGAGCGCGGGGGCGACGTTGGCCTACGTGAAGAACCCGTTCAACGCGACGGTCTACGTGGCCGATGACGACGGGTCGGGCGCCCACAAGGTCGGCAAGGGACACAGCCCGCGCGTCTCGCCCGACGGGCAGTGGGTCGCCTACCTGCACGAAGGCCCGAAGTTCGCCCAGGAACTGAAGCTGGCGCCGGCTTCCGGAGGTGCCGCGACGACGCTGATGAAGAACTTCCGCGAAGCCTTCTACCTCGCCTGGTCGCCGGACTCGAAGACGATCGCGGCGCTGCGCGGGCCGGAACTGGGGAAGCGCAAGCTGGTCGCGATCGACGTCGCCACCGGCACCCAGAGCGTGATCGCGACTGGCTTCTTCAGCGGCTACAGCTTCTCTCCCGACGGCAGCGAAATCGCCTACGGGGTGGCGAAGAGCGAAAAGTTCCCCCCGCGCAGCGACGTCTTCCGCTTCCCGGTCCCGATTCCGGGGGTGGTCAACGTGCGGGCGCCGGAAGCGGTTCGCCTGACCAAGGACCACCGCTCCTCGCAGCCGCTCTGGGGCCCGCAGAAGATCGTCTTCGTCAAGACCCTGGAAGAGAAGAAACGGCAGTACGGGGGCAAGAACGAGCTCTTCCTGATGAGCCCGCAGGGTAAGGGCGTCAAGCGCCTCACCCACACCAAGGTCGACCCACTCCTGCAGGGCCTTAACCCGACCGACTGGTCGGCCGACGGCGCCCGGCTGCTGACCGAGTTCTCCGGACAGGACACGAGCTATGCCGTCACGGTGAACCCGAAGACGGGCGCCCAGCGTCCGGTCGCCGGCACCGGCGAGAGCGGCTTCGTCGGCACCGACCTCTCCAGCGACGGCAAGCTCGTCCTCGGCTTCAACGGCGGCTTCGACCCCGGCCTCAAGAACCACAAGGTGCAAACCGTCCCCTACGGCGGCGGCAGGCCGAAGACGCTCGTCAAGGAAGCGTTCGAACCGAGCTGGAGCCGCTAGTCGAGCAATCCCACCTGACGCAGGATCGAGACGCTGTCTGAGTAGACGTCCTTGCGTTTGACGAGACCGCCCTCGAAGGGGATCACGTCGAGGCCGTCCCATTCGACCCGCTCCCCGGTCGGCTCGGCGACGAGGTCGCCCCGGCGCATCGTCTTCGTCTGGGTGGCGACGGCGGTCCATTCCTGGACGACGAGGCCCTGTCGCACGTAGAGGCGCCGGGTCGTGAACTCGATGTCGGGCCAGGTCTCGAAGATCGAGCCGATGTGGGCGCGGACCGCCTCGCCTTCGGCCGACTCGCCCGCCGTGTGGTTGTCGAAGACCATGTCCGGCGCGTGCAGCGCCATGATCGCGTCGAGGTCGTGGTCGTTCCACGCCTCGTTGTAGCGCTCGATCGCATCGCGCAGCGCCTCGGCTGAGTCCTTGCTCTGACCGGTCATCGGGAGTTAGGGTCGAACGTAATGCCTGCCAACTACACGATCAAGCACCGCGACGAATTCGAGCCATGGAGGGGTCCGGCAACGCGACCTGGCTGCTCGCCCGCAAGGCCTGCGGCACGACCGCTTTCGGCTACAACCTGGTCGAGCTGGCGCCCGGCGGGCAGATCCCCGAGCACGACGAGGCCGAGAGCGGGCAGGTCGAGCTCTACCTGATCCTCGAGGGCGAGGCGGTGATGCGGCTCGACGGCGAGGAGCACCCGGCGCCGGCCGGCACCTTCGCCTCGATCGAGCCGCCGGCGAAGCGGACGATCCTCAACCGCTCCGAGGGCACGGTGACGGCGATGCTGATCGGGGTCGAGCCCGACGGCGGCTACGAACCGATGTCCTGGGCTTGACCGAGCCCCCTTGACCGGCCCCTATAATCCCGTAACTCGTTAACCCCGTCGCGCGCCCGCTCGAAGAAGGCGTGGAACCCGGGAGGTCAAATTGAAGACCCAGTCCGATCGCCGCGCTCAGGTCGAGCGCTACTCGCCAGAGCGCCCCTACCGGCCCCTCGTTTCGCCCCCCAGCGTCGAGGACAAAGACGCCTGCGCCATCTACGCCTCGGTCCGCAAGGACGCGACGCCGAGCCACGAACCGATCGAGCTGGCGATCCCTGCCCTGCAGAAGATGCTCCACCGCGCCGGCAACGTCGACGGCGAGGGCGACGGCTGCGGCCTCCTGGTCGACATCCCGCGCAAGATCTGGGCCGAGGAGGTCCGCTCCGGCGGCCACGACCCCTCGCTGGCGACCGACGACGCCTTCGCCGTCGCCCACGTCTTCATCGAGCGCTCCCAGGACGCCGAGCGGATCAAGCACGACGCCCGCGAGCTGCTCGCCTCGGGCGGATTCCGCGTCCTCGCCGAGCGCATCGGCGTCGTCAACTCGCCCGCCCTCGGCCCGACCGCGCGCGAGGAGGAGCCGATCTTCTGGCAGCTCGCCGGCCTCGTCCCCGACGCCGAGTGCCGCGACGCCGTCCTCTTCGACCTGATGATCGCGCTGGAGAAAGAGCTCGACGTCCACGTCCCCTCCTTCTCCGCCACCACCTGCGTCTACAAGGTGATGGGGGCGCCGAACGTGCTCGGCGAGTACTACCCGGACCTCCGCGACCCGCGCTTCGAGACGATCGGCTGCTTCGGCCACAACCGCTACTCGACCAACACCTGGCCCTCGTTCAAGCGGGTGCAGCCGTTCTCGGTCCTCGGCCACAACGGCGAGATCAACACGATCCAGCAGCTGCGCCAGGAGGCGAAGATGCTGGCGGTGCCGATCCAGCCCGGCTCCTCGGACTCGCAGGACCTCAACCGGACGATCGACACCCTGGTCAGCCGCGAGGGCTTCAGCCTCGCCGAGGCGATGGAGATGGTGGTGCCGCCGATCGTCGAGGAGATCCGCGGCCTCCCGGAGGACTTGCACGCCTTCTACATGTACCTGCACCAGACGATGGGCCCGTTCGCGCAGGGCCCGGTGGCGCTGATCGCCCGGCAGTCCGACGAGTGCGTCTTCTCCGCCGACGCGATGGGCCTGCGCCCGCTCTGGCAGGTCGAGAGCGAGAACGACTTCGTCTTCAGCTCCGAGCCGGGCGTCGTCTCGGTCGCGAAGATGGTCTCCGAGCCGAAGCCGCTGGCCCCGGGCGAGAAAGCGATGGTGCTGATCGACCGCGGCGCCCGCAGCTCGACCCTGCACGCCCACGACGAGATGCTGCGGATCGTCCGCGACCGCTGGCTGGCGCGGAACGGCGCCGAGGCCGTCGCCGGCTACGAGCGGGCGCTGGAGACCGGCGGCCCGCTCGAGGGCCACGACGTCCCCGGCTACTCCGACGCCGGCCCCGAGGAGCCGGTCAAGGTCTCCGACCGCGTCCTCGCCGGTTTCGGCTGGCAGCGCGACGACGTCAAACTGGTCCAGCAGATGGCCTCCAACGGGGCCGAGCCGGTCGGCTCGCTCGGCTACGACGGCCCGCTGGCGGCGCTCTCGCCGGAGCGGCAGAACCTCGCCGACTACTTCAAGGAGACGGTCGCCGTCGTCACCAACCCGGCGCTCGACCGCGAACGAGAGCTCGAGCACTTCTCGACCCGCGCCCTCTTCGGCCGCCGGCCCTCGCCCGACAACGCCGGCGAGGACACCGGCAGCGTCGAAACCGGGTTCCCGGTCATCCTCGGCGGCCACCACGAGCTGGCGCCGCTGGCGGACAAGGCGTACCGCAAGATCGCCTGCGACCACGACACCTACCTGCTCGAGGACCTCTGGGAGGAGTTCCGCGGCCGCGCCGCCGCCGTCGACATCTCCCTGCTGGAGTCGGAGACGACCCGCGGGGCGATCGAGCGGATCAAGCAGGAGGCGGTGAAGAAGGTCCGCAACGGCTGCGAGCTGCTGGTCCTCACCGACCGCACCGTCTACGACGCCGAGCGCCGCTACCTCGACCCGCACCTGGCGACCTCGGCGGTCGACCAGGCGCTGAAGCAGTTCAAAGTCGAGCCCGGCGAAGTCAACCTGCGGCGGCGCTGCGGCCTCGTCCTGCGCTCGGCCGCGATCCGCAACGTCCACGACGTCATGCTCGCCCTCGGGCTCGGCGCCAACGGCGTCTGCTCGTACACGATGGTCGAGGTGATCTGCGTCGAGGACTACGAGTCCGACGTCTCCAACCTCTGCGCGGCGCTGCGCAAAGGGATCGAGAAAGTGATCTCGACGATCGGCATCCACGAGGTCCGCGGCTACGCGCGCCAGTTCAGCTCGATCGGGATCAAGCCGGAGCTGGCGGAGATCTTCCAGACCGAGCTCTACGCCGCCTCGGAGAAGGCGGGGACCGGCTTCGCCGACCTCGACGAGGACACCAACGCTCGCGCCCACGCGCTCAGCGGCGACGACGCGGCGGCGAAACCGGCGAAGACGTTCCGCTTCTACCCGAAGGTCTACAAGGCGGCGATCGCGACCGCGAACGGGACCGGCAGCTACGAGGACTACTCGGAGAAAGTCCGCGAGCTGGAGAAGCAGAGCCCGATCTCGATGCGCCACATCATGGGCCTGAAGGGCGACCGCCCGGCGGTCGACCCCGCCGGCGTCGACGCCGGCGTCGGCCACCACGACTACCCGATCGTGATCTCCTCGATGAGCTTCGGCTCGCAGTCGGAGTCAGCCTTCCGCGCCTACGCGGACGCGGCGAAGGCGACCAACATCCTCTGCATGAACGGCGAGGGTGGCGAGATCCGCGACATGTACGGGCAGTACCGCAAATGGCGCGGCCAGCAGGTCGCCTCGGGCCGCTTCGGCGTCTCGGCGGAGATGCTGAACAGCTCCTACGTCGCCGAGATCAAGATCGGCCAGGGCGCCAAGCCCGGCGAGGGCGGCCACCTGCCCGGCAAGAAGGTCTCCGAGAAGGTCGCCGCCGCCCGTAACGCGGCGCCGGGCACGGACCTGATCTCGCCTTCCAACAACCACGACCTCTACTCGATCGAGGACCTGGCCGAGCTGATCGACGAGCTGAAGACCGTCAACCCGGACGTCCGGGTCTCGGTCAAGGTGCCGGTGGTGCCGAACATCGGCACGATCGGGCTCGGGATCGCCAAGGCCGGGGCGGACATCATCACCCTCTCGGGCTTCGAGGGCGGAACCGGTGCCGCGCGCCAGCACGCGCTGCGCCACGTCGGCCTGCCGAGCGACATCGGCACCCGCGCCGTCCACCGGGCGCTGATGGAGGCCGGGCTGCGCAACCGGGTCGAGATCTGGGCCGACGGCGGTTACCGGACCGGCCACGACATCGTCAAATTGCACTGCCTCGGCGCCAACCGCGTCGGTTTCGGCACCCTGGCGATGGTCAGCCTCGGCTGCACGATCTGCCGCGGCTGCCAGCTCGACACCTGTCACGTCGGGATCGCGACCCAGATCGAGACGCCGGAGGAAGCGCAGGCCCACGGGCTGAAGAAGTTCACCCCGCAGGAGGTCGACCGCGCGGCTGAAAGCTGCGCCCGCTTCTTCTCCTCGATGGGCGAGGAGGTCAAGCAGGTGGTCGCCTCGCTGGGCTACGAAAGGGCTCAGGACCTGGTCGGCCGCTATGACCTGCTCGAGCAGGTCGCCAACAAGGACTCGATCGACCTGACGCCGCTGATCGAACCGCTGGAGGAGCACCTCGACCTCGAACCCCTCGACCTGCCGGTCGCAGAGGAGAACGAGGCGCGGGCGGAAGCCGGCCTGGTGATGGCGCGGCCGATCCGGATGGAGGCGAAGGAGGCCTCGAGCCAGATCGCGGCGCTGGCGCCGGAAGTCTGCGGCGGCGGCGGTCATGGCCCTGTCCGCAGCCAGTTCCCACGGGCGACCGACGCCAACGACCGCGTGCTCGGGACCGAGCTGGCGGGGGCGCTGGCGCGCTGGCGGATCTTCGACGGCGGCCCGGCCGGCGGCGAAGGCGACGACCTCGCGAGCCTCGAGTTCAACGGCGGCTCGGTCGCCGGCCAGGGGCTCGGCGCCTTCAACTCCTACGGCGTCAACATCCGCGTCGAGGGCGGCGCCCAGGACGGCGTCGGCAAGACGATGCTGGGCGGCTCGATCTCGATCCTCAAGGGCAAGGGGGCCAAGGGTCGCCGCCTCAACGGCTCGGTCGGCAAGTCCTTCGCCTACGGCGCCCAGCGCGGCAAGCTCCACGTCCAGGGCAGCGCCGACTCCCGCTTCTGCATCCGCCTCTCCGGGGCCGACGTGGTCCTGGCGGGCGAGCCCGAGGGCCCGATCGACGACAGACGCGGAGCCCTCGCGGACCGCGCCAACGCCAAGGGCTTCGCCTTCGAGTACATGACCAGCGGCCGAGCGATCGTCCTCGGAGACATCGGCCCCTGGGCCTGCGCGGGCATGACCGGCGGCCGCGTCTACGTCCGCCAGAACGCCTTCGGCATCGACCGCGCAGCGATCGAACGCCGTCTCGGCAAAGGCGCCAAAGTCGAACTCAAGGACTTGGACGCCGAGGCCCTGATAGACATAGACGACCTCCTAGGCGGCTACGCAAAGGAGCTCCGCGCCACCGACCAGAACGAGGAGGCCGACCGCGTCCTCAACCTGGCCGCCGACGCCACGAGCAACTTCCTGATGATCGTCCCGCTCAAGGTCCAGGCGGACCCGAGCATCAGCACCGAGTGATTTAGAGGGCCGAAGCCCTCGGCCGCCACCGCACCCGACCTTTACCACAGCCCACTGGGGTAGAAGTCGGATGCGGTGAACGCTTACGCAGGCC
The DNA here is from genome assembly GCA_963779815.1 of uncultured Actinomycetes bacterium. Lineage (GTDB taxonomy): Bacteria > Actinomycetota > Thermoleophilia > Solirubrobacterales > 70-9 > VAYN01. The sequence continues at coordinate 28,844 of CAVZZR010000003.1, forward strand.
GCTTGAAAAAGCAGGTAGTGAGTTCGCCTTTAGTTGAACCGGTGATCCCGCCTTTCAGCGTGATCTCGGCTTGAGTGACCAGCTCCCAGCCTTCGGCGCCGATTGCATTCAGGCGGGCAATGAACTTCTGGACCTCTTCCGCTTGGCGGCGTGAACTCCAGCGTTCGGTCAGGTTGAACGTCTCGACGTAGTACTCCCAACGAGTCACTTCCTCCATCGCTCCTCCCGGTGGCTGCTGTTCAAAGGAGGGGAACGATATCCAGCCGTACCGAGAAGTCGCCTATCTCGGCTTTCCCTCCAGCCGGTCCGCGATTCCTCTGACCTCCTGCAGCAAGCCGTCCAGCATTCGCTCGGTGTCGGAGTGGATGCGCCATTCGGCTAGGCGGCGCTCGGCGTCGATGCTGTCTAGGCGCTTTTCGAGGACCTCGGTGCGGTCTTCTAGGCGGGAGACTCGGCGGTCGGTGCGCTTTTGGGATTTGCGGATGCGGGTCTTGACGTAGCGGCGGAGGTCCTCCTGCATCGTGTCGAGCTCGCGGCGGAGGTCGCTGTTGAGGGGCGCGTTCTGCTCGTCGAGCATCTGCTCGACGCCGCGGCGGACGCGCTCGATCTCGGCGTGGAGCTCGGCGCGGGCGCGCTCGGCGGAGGCGGAGATCGCCTCCTCGCCGTCGGGGCGGCCCGGATCGTCTGGGGGGATGGTGCTCACCGGGCGCATCGTAGGCGCGGGGGTGGCCGGAAAAGGTGGCTCGAACGCCGAGTCCGCCAAAACCATCCTTGGAGGATGGTTTTGGCGGACTCGTGGAATCTCTGCCTGCTTACGCCTGCAGCAGGTAGAGGCGGTAGCGGCCTATGGCCAGCTCGTCGCCTGGCTTCAGCTCGGCCACGTCGGCTTTGCGGCCGTTGACGAGGACTCCGTTGAGGCTGCGGTCGTCGAGGAGCCTTGGGGATCTTCCCTCCTCGACTGTGATCATCGCGTGGCGGCGGGAGACGCTGGGGTCGTCCAGGCAGACCTCGGCGGTGGGGCAGCGGCCCAGGCGGGACCAGCCCTCCTCCAGGTGGACGCTGACGATCTCGCCCCGCTCCCTGCCCACCAGGTGGTAGCCCGGCTCGGTCAGCTTCGCCCGGGCGTCGTCGAGCCAGACCGGCGGCTCGTGGGTGGGGCTGAGCGCGAATTCGACGGTGGGGGAGCCGTGCTCCTGCAGGGCCGAGAAGATCGAGTCGCGGCGGAAGCGGGAGGCGCCGCAGCGGGGGCAGCTCGGCAGCGGCTCGGTCTCGCGCAGGGAAAGCTGGGTGCCGCAGACGAGGCAGAACCAGGTGCCCTCTCCGGGCACGGTGCCGGTGGCATGGGCCTCGCCGACAGGGCTGGTGTCGGCGCTGTTGAAAATGGGAAACCTCTCCTTCCTAAAACTCTTAGGCCGATACTACCCCGGCCCCAAACCGCTGTCACTCAAATTCGTTGACGCGGTCACCCGGGTCGCGGAGCCATAGAATCGGCGCCCCGATGGGACCGATCAGCGCCGAAATCGAAATCGACGTCTCCCGCCAGCGCGCCTTCGCCGTGCTGGCGGACCTGGCGGCGCGGCCCTCGTTCACCGACCACTTCCTCACCGACTTCCACCTGACGCGGATCGACTCCGCCGGGGAAGGCGCCGGCGCCCGGTTCCGCGCCAAGGGCCCGCTGCGCAGCGTCTGGATGGACACCTGCATCGCCTCGCTCGAGGAGCCGTTCCGGATCGTCGAGGAAGGCGAGGCGGGCCGCGTCAACCGCATCCGCAACCACACCGTCTGGGAGCTGAAGGAGGCGCCGGGCGGGCTGACCGTGGTGCGGGTCTCGCACTGGACGGAGCCGGGCCCGCTCGATCGCGTCCTCGAGCTGCTCAGCGCCGGCTCGGTCTGGCAGGCCCGCGGCTGGAAGCAGGCGCTGCGCCGCCTCCGCGACGAGCTCGAGTCCGACCAGGGCGCTCCCGAGCGGATCGCCGTCGCCGGCGGCAACCGCTACGCGACCGGCATCCCGTAGACACCGCTGGCGAGCGCCGGACCAAGCGATGCAAGGACGCAGGGAGCCTGAATGGCAGCGCCATTTAGGCGACTGAGGACGCCGCAGCGCGCCGGTCCGCCGCCGCCAGACGCGTCTATATAGACTCACGGCCGCCGAATGTCCCTGCGCCACCGCCGCCCACTGTTGCCGCTGCTCGCCCTCCTGGCGCTGCTCCTGCTCGCCGTCGGCGTCTCCGCCTGCGGCTACGAGAGCACCTCGAAGGAGGTCGACGAGGGGCAGTCGGTCGAGCTCGGCGAGCTCAAGTACAACGTCACCTTCTCGCGGTACCTCAACCCGACCGACAGCGAGGACGAGGCCTACCTTGTCGGTCAGCCCGAACCGCCGCAGGGCGAAACCTACTTCGGCGTCTTCTTCGAAGTCCAGAACGAAAGCGACGAGCCGCAGGTGCTGCCCTCGACGCTGACGATCACCGACGCCGACGAGAACGAGTTCGAGGTGCTGCCGAGCGAAAGCATCTACGCCCTCGAATTCGACGGCGAAGTCGAAGCCGAAGAACAGGTGCCGAAGCTCGACACCACCGCCCAGCTGGGCGCGATCGAGGGCTCGATCGCGATCTTCCTGCTGCCGGAATCCGCCTCCGAGAACCGGCCGTTAACCCTCCATATTCCTGGCGAAGGAGATGAAGAGGGTGCTGAAGTAACCCTCGACCTCTAGGTAGGGATCGGGGAGCCCCGGAGGAACCTCCCCAAATTGTGACGGAGGGGTCCCCCGATCCCTACCCGATGCCCGCCGAGAGGATTTCCGAGGCGATCGGGGCCGCGACTTCGCCGCCCGCCGCTTCGGCTTCGATCAGCAGCACCCCGACCGCGAGCCGCGGCTTTTCGGCCGGCGCGAAGGCGGTGAACCAGGCGTCCTTGATCTGGACCGGGTTGTCCGAGTTCTCTTCGTTCGGCTTCGGCCCCAGCTCGGCGGTGCCGGTCTTGCCGGCGACCTGGGCCTCGGGGATCGCGCCGGCGGTGCCGGTCCCTTCGACGACGACGCCGATCATCAGTTCGGTCAGCTGATTCGCCGTCTGCTCGGACATCACCCGCACCGGCTCGGCGGCGGGCCGCAGCTTCGGGTTGAGGACGATCGAGTTCGGCAGGCGGACGCCGTCGTTGGCGACGGTCTGGGAGACGCTCGCCATCTCCAGCGGCGTCGCCAGCACTTCGCCCTGGCCGATCGCCGAGACGCCGAGGTCGATTTCTTCGCCGATTTCGGTCGGGATCGTCGATTCTCCGGGGTCGACTTCCTGGATCACCTGCGGCGCGTACAGGGTCGGCGGCGAGTTGAAGCCGAAGGCTTCCGCCGTTTCGACGAGCTTGTCGTTGCCGACCGCGGGGCCGAGCGGGGCGAAGACCGCGTTGCACGACTCGGCGAACGATTCGCGGAAGCTGCCGCCGCAGTACTCGCCGTTGGCGTTGTTGAGGAAGCGGCCGCCGACGTTGACCCCGTTGCTGATTTCGAATTCGTCGTCGAGGCTGACCTCGCCGGCTTCGAGCGCCGCCGTGGTGGTGACGACCTTGAAGGTCGAGCCGGGCGGCTGGGGGGCCGAGAAGGCCTGGCCGGCGAGCGCCCGGACGTCGCCCTTGCGCGCGTCCAGGACGGCGACGCCGCCGACCCGTCCCGCCAGGGCCGAGACCGCCGACTCCTGCAGGTCGGGGTCGATCGTCGTCTTCACCGGCGCCCCCGGCTTCGGCTTCGACTTCGCCAGCGCGCGGACCGAGGATCCGTCTTCGGCGACCGCCAGCAGCGAGCCGCCGGGCTTGCCGGCGAGGCGGGTGTTGAAGGCACGCTCGAGGCCGCTGATCCCGACCGGCGTTTCCGGCGGGAAGCCGTGGCGGGAGAGCTTCGCCAGGTCTTCTTCGGGGGCTTCGCCGACTTCGCCGGTGACGTCGATCGCGGCGCTGCCGATCGGGTGTTCCCGTTCTTCGGCCGGTCCTTCGGCCAGTGCGGTGCCGTCGCGGGCAAGGATCGGCGCCCGTTCGGCCAGTTCGACGTCGGCGGCCAGTTCCTCGCCCTTCTCGAGCCCGGGGAAGACGAGGTTCGGTCCCCATTCGATGCCGCCGTCGGCGTAGGGGATCTCGACCTCGCCTTCGACTGCGCCGAAGGCGACGGTGCCGACCGTGACCTCCACCGGCACGACTTTGCCGGCGCTGCCGTCTTCGGCGTCGCCGGCCGAGCCCGCATCGAGCGAGCGGGTCGTCGCCACCTCCTGGGCGCCGCGATAGGCCGCTTCGAATTCCTTGCGGCTGACCCGCGCTCGCGAGGCTTCGTTCAGCTCCCCGTACATCGCCTTGAAGTTCTTCGCTTCCCAGGCTTTGGCGAAGCGCTGCGCGGCTTCCTTCTCCGGCGAGCCCCCCGAACCGGCGGTGACGCCGACGATGAAGGCGACCAGGGCGACGACCGCCAGCGGCAGCGTGCGGGTGAGGAGGCGGCGGCGGCGCTCCGCCTCGGTGGGCAATGAACTCACCGGCGAAAGGTAAAGGAGGGGTTGGCGGCATGCTTCTATTCAGCGGGTGACGGTTTTGGATTGGGCAATCTTGGCTTTCACCATCGCCCTCGCCCTCTGGGGCTATCGGCAGGGCTTGATCGTCGGCGCCCTGACCCTGATCGGGTTCGGGATCGGCGCCTTCGCCGGCAGCCGGGTGGCGCCGCTGCTCCTGACCAAGGGCTCGCACTCGCCCTACGCGCCGCTCTGCGCCGCCCTGGGGGCGCTGCTGGTGGGGGCGCTGATGGCGGTGACGGTCGAGAGCTTCGCCCTCGGGCTGCGGGAAAAGATCGTCAGCCGCCCCTACCTGCAGGCGGCCGACGGGGCCGGCGGCGCCGCCCTGATCGCCTCGGTCGCCCTCGGCCTCGCCTGGGTCTTCGGCGCCGTCCTCCTGCACGCGCCCTCGACGACGCAGCTGCGCGCCGACATCCAGCGGTCGCTGATCCTCCGCAGCCTCAACGACGTGCTGCCGCCGAGCGGGCCGCTGCTGAACGCCCTCGATCGCGTCGACCCGGCGCCGACGGTGCTCGGGCCGGCCGCCCCGGTGGCCCGGCGCCGAACCAGAAGATCGCCTCCGATCCCGACGTCCTCGGCGCCGGCGACTCGGTAGTCCGCGTCCTCAGCACCGCCTGCGGGCTGGGGATCGAGGGCTCGGGCTGGGCGGTCGCTCCCGGGGTCGTCGCCACCAACGCCCACGTCGTCGCCGGCGCCGACGACACCACCGTCACCACCCAGGACGGGGCCGAGCTCGACGCGACCGCGATCTACTACGAACCGCGGCAGGATCTGGCGCTGCTGCGGATCGGGGCGGCGCTGCCGGTGCTGCCGATCAGCGACGAGCGCCGGGTGGGGGAGGACGCGGCGGTCCTCGGCTATCCCGAGAACGGGCCCTACGCGCTGGCGCCGGCGCGGCTCGGCGAGACCAGGGCGACGATCAGCGAGGACTCCTACGGCAACGGGCCGGTCGAGCGGACGATCACGGCGATGAGCGGGACGGTGCGGAGCGGCAACTCGGGCGGCCCGCTGGTCGATCCTCGGGGCGAGGTGGTCGGGACGGTCTTCGCGGCTACTACCAGTGGGCCGGCTGGGGGGTTTGCGATTCCGGCCGAGCAGGTGCGGGAGGCTCTGGGGCACACGGCTGGGGAAGTGGACACCGGGCCCTGCACCGGGTGAGGCTGGGGTTGTGGTGGGGTGGGGTCGGGGGGTCCATCTCCAGACACATCTCGCCTATGGCTCGCTGTTGAGTGTCTGGAGACGGAGCCCCCGACCCCACTGCCAGCGTCCTTTGCAGCCCGTCACTTACGTTCTGTAAGCTCGATTCATGGAGCAGCAGGTCGGTGTTGCGCAGAGCGAGGGGGAGAGGTCAGCGGCGGTCTGTCCCCATTTTCATCGCGCGATTGAGTTGATCGGGAAGCGGTGGACTGGGGCGATTGTTTTTGCTCTTACCGATGGTGGGATGCGGTATGCGGAGCTTGGGAAGGCGATTCCTGGGCTTTCGGATCGGTTGCTTTCGCAGCGGCTGCGGGAGCTGGAGGAAGAGGGTTTGGTCGAGCGGCAGGTCGAAGCTGGGACGCCGGTGCGGGTCACCTACTCGCTGACCGTGGTCGGGCAGGAGCTCGACCCCGCGCTGCGCGAGCTCAAGTCCTGGGCCAAGCGCTGGCAGTCGGCATGAGCCTTCCGGGACCGTTCGCCGTCGGCGCCTACGCGCGCAAGCTCCAGGAGGAGATGCGCAAGCGGGCGCGGGTGCAGCTGATCGGCGAGGTGACCGGGATCGGCCGCAGCAAAGTCCAGGCCTACTTCGAGCTGCGCGACGGCGACGGCGCCGTGCCCTGCGCGATCTGGCTCAACGACCTCGAGAAGGCCGGGCTGACCGAGGGAGCGCTGCGCGACGGCGCCGAAGTCGTGATCGCCGGCGGTCCCGACTACTACCCCGGCGGCGGCCAGGCCTCGCCGAGCTTCTGCTTCCGCGCCACCGAGGTGCGGCTGGCGGGAGAGGGGGACCTGATCGCGCGGCTGGAGGCGCTGCGCAAGCAGCTGCGCTCCGAGGGCCTCTTCGAGCTGCAGAAGCAGCTGCGGCGGCCGCGGCTGCCGAAGACGATCGGCGTCGTCACCGCCGAAAGCGGCGCGGCGCGGCGCGACCTCGTCGCCGGGCTGGCGCGGCGCGGCTGGGAGGGGACCGTCGTCTGGGCCTTCGCGCCGGTCCAGGACCGGCGCGCGGCGCCGGCGATCGCGATGGCGATCCAGGACCTGGCGGCGCGGCCGGAGGTCGAGGCGATCGTCGTCACCCGCGGCGGCGGCAGCCTCGCCGACCTCTGGGCCTTCTGCGACGAGACCCTCTGCCGCACGGTGGCGATGCTGCGGGTGCCGGTGGTCAGCGCCGTCGGCCACGAGCGCGACAGCACCCTGATCGACGACGTCGCCGCCGTCGCCTGCTCGACCCCGACCCACGCGGCGGAGGCGGCCGTGCCGCTCGACTGCCTGGCGGCTCGGCAGAGCCTCGAGCGCTGCGCGCTGGCGCTGCGGCGGTCGGGGGAGGGGGCGATCGGCAGCCGCTCCCGCCACCTCGGCCAGCTGGCGCGGGGGCCGGCCCGGGCGCTGCAGCGCCAGCGCTCCTTCCTCAACCAGAAAATCCGCGAGATCCGCGCCGCTTCCGAACGCGGCTTGGCCGACCGGAGCGCCTCGCAGCACCGGATCGGGACGGTGGTCCTGGAGCGGGCGCGGCGGCGCGCGGTCGGCGCCGACATGGAGAAACGCCGGGAGGCGCTGCGGCAGGCGACGGTGACCCTGCGCGCCCACGAACCCGAGCGCACCCTGGAGCGCGGCTACGCCCTCGTCGAGGGCGAGGGGGGCGAGCCGCTGACCAGCGCCGCGGAGGCGAGCGCCGCCGAGCGCATTAGCCTTCGCTTCAGCGATGGACGAGTCCGAGCGAGACCTGAGCGTGACGGCGCAGCCTGAAACCTATGAGGCCGCGGTGGAGCGGCTGGAGGAGATCATCGACCGGCTCGACTCCGGCCAGGCCGGCCTGCGCGAGACGCTCGAGCTATGCAAGGAGGGCAAGGAGCTGGTCAACTACTGCGCCGGCGAGCTCGACGAGGTCGGCGAGGGGCTGAAGGAGCTACGGCTCGACGATCTCGCCGCTCGGCTCGACGCTTCCGGGACCGGAGCAGAGACCCCGTAGCGCCGGGCAGCCCCGGCACAGCGACCAGTCCCGTTCCTCCGGCGCCACCACCGGAAACTCCCCCCGGCCGATGCGAGCAATGATCGCCTCGAGCTTCTCCCTGGCCGCCGCCATCGCGGCCGCGTCGAGCTTGGTGACCGCGGGTTCGTCGGGACGCTCGAGGAAGACGTAGGCGACCTCGACCTCGGAGGCGCCGAGAGCCTCGGCGACGGCAAGCGCGTAGATCGACCGCTGGACCTCGTAGTGGGCGGCCCGCTCGGCGGGATCGGCGCCAGCGAGGCGGTCGGTCTTGTAATCGATCACCAAAGGCGCCTTCCCGTCGCGCTCGACCAACAGATCGATCGAACCGCGCAACACCGTGTCGCCAACGCCGAGCAAGAGCGGAACCTCGGCCCGAACCCGCGCTCCCTCTTTCGCGATCTCCTCGCGTAGTCGAGAGTCAATCCACGCCCGAACGGGAGCGAGCAACTCCCCCGCTCGCAATGGGGACCGGTACCCCCTCTCAGGACACTCAACATCGAGCCATCGGCGAGATGTGTCCGGAGAGGGGGTACCGGTCCCCATCCCAGCCGCCGCCGCATGGCGAAGTGCCAACTCCTCCGAGGGGATCTGCCAATCGTGCGCCGCGCTCCACTCGAGCAGGGCGTGAACCGCGGCTCCCCGAGCGGTTCGTTCTTCCCGCGCCGAGGGCTCACCATCCCCCTGCTCGTGCGTCTCGACCCGCGCCAGGCCCAGCACCCGCTCCATGTAGAAGCGGTAGGCGCATTCCTCATAAGCCGAGATCGCGGTGTAGGAGAGGGGGCGGCCGGGGACGATCGGCGGCTTGCGCTCGACCAGCGGCGGCGTTCCCTCGCCGAGCGACCGCTCGCCCGCGTCCTCGCGGCGCAGTTGCCGCAGCTCGGCGGCCCGCTCCGGCGAGGGGAGGTTGACCCGCACCTCGATCTCCGAGGGCTCGAACCCGGCCTCCAGCCCCGGCCGCGGCTCCGGCGGCGCCACCGGCACGGTCGCGTCGGCGTCGCGCGGGATCGCCAGCGCTTCGACCAGCCGCTCGACCACCGGCCGGCCCTTCGTCTCGCGTCCCTCTTTCGGGTTGACGACGCCGCTGAGGACGAGGTGCGCGCGGGCGCGGGTGACGGCGACGTGGAAGAGGCGCAGCTCCTCCTCGGCTTCGCGCTCGGCTGACTCCTCGCAGAGGGCGCCGTAGTCGTAGAGGTCGACCTTGGGGCTGCCGAGCCGCAGCAGGCGCAGGCCGACCCGCGGCTGCTCCTCCCGCCCGATCGCCAGCAGCGGCGCCCGGTTGCCGTTCAGCAGCCGGCGCGAGAGGTCGGGGACGGCGACGACGCCGAACTCCAGGCCCTTGGCGTTGTGGACGGTCATGATCCGGACCCCGTCGTGGCCCTCGGCGGCGGTCGCGGCCTGGGCCTCGGCTTCGCCCTCCGCGCGGGCGGCGAGGAAGTCGAGGAAGCCGCGCAGGTCGCGCCCCTCGCGCGACTCGAACTCGGCCGCCAGGCGGGCCATCTTGCGGACGTTGGCGAAGCGGGCCTCACCCGCCGGCCGCGAGAGCACCGCGAGGTCGTAGCCGGTCTCGGTGACGACCGCCTCGACCAGCGCCGGCAGTGCCAGCCGCGGCGCGCGCTCGCGGAGCGCCGCGATCGTGGCGACGAAGCGCGCCAGCAGCTGGCTCTCGCTCTCCGGAATCCCCTCCAGGCGCTCCGGCTCCGCCAGCTCGGCCTCGCCGGCGCCGGCCGCGCGCTCGACCGCCGGCCAGACGTGGCGACGCTTGCCGGCCGCCCGGCGCAGCAGCCAGAGCGTGTCCGGGGCGACCGCGCAGGCGGGGGAGGCGAGGGCGCCGAAGAGAGCGTGGTCGTCGAGTGGGTTGGCGAGGACCGCCAGCAGCGCGCAGACGTCGGCGACCTGCTGCTGGGACCAGTAGCCGCGGCCGCCGACCACGTAGGGCCGCAGGCCGGCGCGTTCGAGCGAGTCCTCGTAGGCGTCGAGGTGGGTGAAGGCGCGCAGCAGCACCACCATCTCGCCCCGCGGCACCCCGGCGTCGGCCAGCTCGCGCAGGCGCTCGGCGACCGACCGCGCCTCGGCGAGGCAGCCCGGCGGGGTGGAGCCGTCGATCGCCGGTTCCAGCTCGATCCCCTCACCGTCCCAGCCGTCGCGCGCGGTCAGCAATAGCTCGACGGCGGGTTCCGAACCAGCGACCTCTCGCGTGTGAAGCGAGCTGTCTCCCACCCGCAGCGGCGTGTAGGCGTCGCCGAGCAGCGCCTCGCCGAAGAGGTTGATCGCCCCGATCACCTCCGGCCGGGAGCGGAAGTTGCCGCTCAGCCGCATCAGGTCGGCGTCGGCGCGGCGGTCGATCTCTTCGCGGCGGCGGCGGAAGACCTCGAGGTCGGCGTGGCGGAAGCCGTAGATCGACTGCAGCTCGTCGCCGACCACGACCAGCTCGCTGCTCGGCCCGCGCAGGGCCTCGATCAGCCGCAGCTGCAGCCGGTTGGTGTCCTGGAACTCGTCGACGAGGATCTGGCGGAAGCGCGAGCGGTAGTGCTCGCCGATCTCGGCCCGCTCGAGCAGGCGGGCGGCGAGGACCTGCAGATCCTCGAAGTCGATCCCCGCCCGCCGTTCCTTCGCCTCCTCGAAGCGGGCGGAGAACAGCTCCAGCAGCTGCGCCAGGTGGCCGTAGACGACGCCGCCCTCGCCCGCCTCGGCGACCCGCGCGACCGCGGCGTCGATCGCCTCCTTGTATGGGGCGAGGGCCTTGGCCTTGCTCCTGGTCGCTAGCGCCGGCAGCTCGTCGAGGCTGGGTGGCGCCGCCGGGTCCGAGAGGCGAGCCAGCGCCCGTTCGAGGAACTCGCGGTCGGCCTCGCCGCGTTTCCCGTTCTTCTCCCGCAGCTCCTCGAGGCACTCCTCGGCCGCCGCGGCGGCGCGGGCGATCGCCGCCTCGGGGTCGGGCCGCGGCGGCTCGGGCAGCTTCGGGTCGGCGACGCCGCGGCTGCGCAGCTCGTCGTGGACCGCGGCGATCATCGCCCGCAGCCCTTCGAGGTCGTAGGCGGCGACGGTCTCCTCGCGGGCGCGGTCGCCCCCGGCGAGGAACTCGACCACGGCGTCGTCGAAAGCCTCGCGGGCGGCGCGCCCGGCCTCCGGCGCGTCGAGGACGCGGAAGCCGGGGTCGACCCCGGCGGCGACCGGGTGGGCGGCGAGGACGCGGTTGCAGAAGCCGTGGATCGTCGTGATCCAGGCGCCGCCGAGCCCGGCCAGCGCCGCCGCCGCGCGCTCGGAGCCGCGCTCGGCCCGCCGTGCCAGCTCGGCGCGGACCCGCTGCCGCAGCTCTGCCGCGGCCTTGTCGGTGAAGGTGAAGGCGAGGATCGAGTCGGGGGAGAGGCCGGAGTCGCAGACCAGCCGGCAATAGCGCTCGACCATCACCCCGGTCTTGCCGGTCCCGGCGCCGGCCTCGAGCAGGACGTCGCGACCGCGGACGGCGATCGCCGCGGCCTGCTCGGGGGTCGGCTCGCGTGGTCGTGCCACCGTCGCCTCCTCGGCGCTCACCGTTCCTCGTCTCCCTCGTCCTGCTCCCAGCGCGGCGCCCGGTCGCGGCGGCAGATCGGCGCGAAGGTGCAGTAGGCGGGGCAGACGTCGTGGCCGCGCAGGCCCTGGCGCGGGCCGGGGTCGCGGCGGATGTCGCCGGTCCGCATCCGGGCGACGATCTCGCCGCCGCGGCGGCGGGTGTCCTCCAGCAGCTCCTCCAGCCCCTCGGGCTCGACCACGTCGTTGTCGTAGAGCCCGTACCCGGCCAGCGCCCCGGCGGCGGCGGTGGAGACGACCCCGCGGGGGCGGCGGGAGGAGGTGCCGCGCAGTGGGTGGTAGAGCGCCCCGGCCGGCTTCCCGCCCCAGTGCTCGGCGACCGCCAGCAGGTAGAGCGGCAGCTGCAGCTTCGCCCGCTCCTCGAACTTGTCCAGCGGGGTGACCTGGGAGGCGAGCTTGTAGTCGATGACGACGGCGCGCCCGTCGCCGGCGCGGTCGACCCGGTCGACGGCGCCGTGCAGGCCCCAGCCGCCGAGGTCGAGCGCCGGCCGCTCGGCATCGGGATGCTCGCCGAAGCGCGCCTCCAGCAGCCAGGGCTCGAAGCCTCCCGGGTCGCGCTCTGCCTCCTCGGCGAGGAAGCGGTCGAGCAGCCGCTCGACCCGGCGCGCCATCGCCCGCTCGGCCGGGTGGTCGCCGAGCTCGCGCTCGGCGACGATCGCCGCCAGCAGCTCGCGCCCGCGCTCGCTCCAGGCGGCGAGCGTGTCCGGGCGGGGGAGGGGGTCGCCGCCCGGGCGCTCGCTGAAGAGGCGGTCGAGCGCCTCGTGCATCAGCCCGCCCTGGACGAGTGGGTCGGGGACCGGGTCGAGCAGCTGCGGGTCGAGCTCGTGGCCGGCGAACCAGCGGTAGGAGCAGACGTCGAACTCCTCCAGGGTGGTGCCGCCGTAGGCGGCGACCGCGGCGAGCGATTCAAGCGCCGCCGGGTTGCTCAGCGGGCCGGGCGCGCGCGAGGCGGACTCGGCGCGGCGGGCGTCGGCGACCCGGGCGGCGAGCTGCCCCGCCAGCTCCGCTTCGACCCCGATTCGGGACAGCAGGGCCGGCGCGTCCGCCTTCGGACCGTGGGCGGCGAGCGCCCGGGCCAGCTCGTCCCCCGAGGGCGCCTCGGCCAGCGGCGCGACGACCTGCGCGAGGTCGCGGGTGACGGTGATCTCCTCCTCGACCTGGTCGGGACCGCCGGCGTCGGGGGCCGGCGCCAGCAGCGCGCGGACGTCGTCGAGCAGCGGCGAGCGGTTGGTCGCGGCGCCGTCCTCGTCGCTGTCGCGGTAGGAGAGGACGAGGCTGCGGCGGGGGAGGGCCAGGCAGGCGTGGAAGAGGTAGCGCTCCTCGGCCTCGGTGTCGCGGCGCGGGTCGAGGCCGAGCGTCTCCCGCTGGGACTCGGAGAGGAACGGGTCGGCGCCCCGGTCCCGGCGCGGGAACTCGCCGTCCTGCAGTGAGGCGACGACGACGTGGTCGAAGCGGGCGGCGCGCAGGCGGTAGGGATCGGCGATGCGGACCCGCTGCTCGACCGGGCCCGACCAGACGCGGAAGCCGAGCTCCTCGACGAGCTGGGCCAGCTCGCTCGCCTGCGGGGCGATGTCGCCCAGCTCGGCGAGGTCGGCAAGGGCGCTGGAGATCGCCGCGGCGGCGCGCAGCTCGACCCCCTCGCCCCGCTGCAGCGCCGGCCCGTCCTCGGGGTCGCGCAGCGGCCGCTGCGCCATCGTCCCCGCCAGCGCCGCGACCGCCGCCGCCAGCTCGGCCGGCGAGCGCCCGGCGGCGGCGCGCAGGCGCAGGAGGTCGCGCGGCGGCTCACCCTCGTCCCCCTGCCAGAGCAGCAGCGCCGTCTCGGCGTCGCGCACCCGGCCGCGGCGCAGCCGCCGCTCGAACCAGTCGACCCGGCCGAGCGAGAAGCCGGAGGCGCCGCGCAGGTAGCGGAGGAAGTCGGCGGCGCGCCCGCTCCCGAACTCGGCCTCCAGCAGCGCGATCAGGGTGCCGCCGACGCTGGTCCGCGCCACCGGCAGCTCCGCCTCCAGCGCAGTCGCGATCTCGTTCGCCTCCAGCGCCGCCTGGATCTCGGGCCCGCGGCGGGAGGGGTCGCGCAGGGCGATCGCGATCTCGGCCGCCTCGGCTCCACCCTGGAGGAGACGGGAGACGTGGGCGGCGATCGCCTCCGCCTCGGCCCGGGTGCCGGCCGAGCGCAGCAGGGTGAGGCTGCCGTCCACCTCGGCTCGCTTCGGCTTCGGGGCGCCGAAGGAGATCGTCAGGTGGAAGAGGAGCGGGCTGAGCGTGTTGCCGGGCTCGGCCGGCAGCGAGGTCTCGCCCGCCACGCCGACCCGCTCCCGCAGACGGCCCAGGAGCCTGCCCCGGGCCGCGAGCGCCAGGTTGTCCTCCTCGTAAGGGAGCGCGACCGTCACCTCGGTCCGCTCGGCCAGGACGGCGATCAGCTCGAGCTGGTTCTCGGTCAGGTCGTCGAAGCCGTAGAGGAGGACCGGCCGCTCGCCCCAGAAGGAGCCGTCGCGGCGCAGCTGGGCGATCGCCTCGCGGGCGATGCCGTGGGCGTCCGTGCGCCCGGTCCGCCGCCGCACCTCCTCGTAGCCGCTGTAGAGGGTGGCGATGTCGCTGAGGTAGGCGGAGCCTTCGAGCGTCCCGGCGCTCGCCTCGACCTCCTCCGGGTCGACGCCCGCCGCCTGCAGCTCGTCGAGCAGGCGCTCGAAGGGACCGGCGAAGCGCGGGCGGGCGGTGGAGCGGCGCAGCGGCCCGAGCCGCTCGCGGCGCGCCTTGATCGCCACCGCGATCGCCCGCAGTCGTTGCGGCGCCGAGAGCTCGCCGCCGGGGGGCGCGCCGGCCGCGGCGGCGACGGTGCGGAAGAGGGCGCCGAAGGTGACGACGGAGCCGCCGAGCAGCGAGCCGCCGGCGCAGAGCTCGCGCTCGAAGTCGAAGACGTCGTCCTGGTTGGGGACGACGAGGATCGGACCGCGGTCGAGGACCTCCCGCAGCTCGCGCAGCACCTCGCCGCGCTTGCCCGAATTGGGGGGCCCGTGGATCAGTTTCAGGGGCACTCGGCCGAGCCTACGGACGGCTCCGGCGTCGACCGGCGGGCGCCCGGCACGACCCCGCAAACTGGGGGATTAGCGGGCATCTTTTGGCGTCATCGGGCGCCTCTACCTTTTCCGCAGCCAATGTCCCTCTGCTTCGTAGACCCCGCCGACGCGATCCGCGCCATCGCCGACTCCGTCGGCCGCGAGGCCCGCCGCCAGCTGCTCGGCGAGGCGGTCCGTGCCTGGGTCGACGAGATCCCCGAGTCCGAGCTCGAGGTCCACTACGCAAAGGCGATCGCCGAGCTCGACGAGCACGACCTCTCGATGCTGGCCGCCTGGCACGGCTCCCTGGAGGCCGGCCAGCCGGTCCCCAACCGCGACTTCCTGATGGCCGCCTTCGGCTCCCTCGGCGAGAACCGCCGCGAGGCCCTCAAGCTCGCCGCCGGCTTCCGCGGCGAGGAGGCCGTCGACTCCGGCGTCACCGAGGAGGACGCCCTCGAGCTGGTCCTAGGCCTCCTCGGCCCCCCGCGCCTCATGCAGCTGGCGGTCCGAGGCGCTGGAGCTGTACGTCTGGGATAGAGCCGGCAGCGATAATTGAGCAACCGTCAGGCCTGGTCGCCACCGAGCGCCGCATCCGACTTTGACCACAGCGGAGTGTGCTCGAAGTCGGATGCGGCATTGAGGAACCTCGCTTGGGCCGATACGCCGAACAGTTCGGTTTGCAGGCGCTGTTAGCTTAGGCGTGTGAGCGGCCTTCAGCGCAAAGTAATGGGGAAGCTGAGGGATGCCGGGCCGAAGACGGAGGCGGAGCTGGCCACGGAGCTTGGCGTTTCCAAGGTGGCAATAAGGGAAGCGGCAGAGGCCGAGGAGACCGTGGTGGTCGTTTCTGGACGCGACGAACGTACGTACGAATTCGAGATGAGGTCCAAGAAAATCGCGGAGAAATTCCAGGACCTGAACCGGAGCTGAGTCATCCCCACTCCAGCGATCGGCCGGGGCGCTTGTGGACTTCCCGACTGTTCCTTGTTTAGCCGCCTTCTGCCGGGGCTAGTCTCGTCTTGATGGACGTTCCCCCGCAAGCCATAGTCATCTTCGGCGCGACCGGCGACCTGGCGCGGCGGAAGCTGCTGCCGGGGCTGCTGCGGCTCTTCCAGGCGGGGTTGATGCCGGAGTTCCGGATCATCGGCGTCTCGATGGAGGAGATCAACGACGCCCGTTTCCGGGCGATCGCCGAAAGCGCCTGCCGCGAGCATGCCCGCCACGCCTTCGGCGGCGAGGAGTGGCATGAGTTCTCCAACCGGCTCTCCTACGTCCCGCACGGGCAGGCGCCGGAGGCGCTGAAGGAGGCCGTCGGCAAGGCCGAAGGGGAGCTGGGGTCGGAGATGCGGCTGCTCCACTACCTGAGCGTGCCGCCGACCGCCGCCCCCGACGTGATCCAGATGCTGAAGACCTGCGGGCTCTCGGAGCGCTCGCGGGTGATCATGGAGAAGCCGTTCGGGACCGACCTCGCCAGCGCCCGCAAGCTGAACGAGATGGTCCACGAAGTCATCGACGAGGACCAGGTCTTCCGCATCGACCACTTCCTCGGCAAAGAGGCGGCGCAGAACATCCTCGCGCTGCGCTTCGCCAACGGCCTCTTCGAGCCGATCTGGAACCGCAACCACATCGACCACGTCCAGATCGACGTCCCGGAGACGATCGGCGTCGGCTCCCGTGCCGCCTTCTACGAGAAGACCGGCGCCTTCCGCGACATGGTCGTCACCCACCTCTTCCAGATCCTCGGGTTCGTCGCGATGGAGCCGCCGACGGCGCTGGCGCCGATGCCGATCACCGAGGAGAAGAACAAAGTCTTCCGCAGCCTGCAGCCGCTCGACCCGGCCCAGGTGGTCCGCGGGCAATACGAGGGCTACCGCGAAGAGGAGGGGGTCGGCGGCGATTCCAGCGCCGAGACTTTCGTCGCCCTGCGCTGCGAACTCGACAACTGGCGCTGGAGCGGGGTGCCGTTCTACCTGCGCACCGGCAAGCGGATGGGGGAAAGCGCCCGGATCATCTCGATCGCCTTCCGCGAGCCGCCGCACGCGATGTTCCCCGAGCACTCGCGGGTCGGCCGCTACGGCCCCGACCACCTCACCTTCGACCTCGACGAGTCCTCCCGCGTCTCGCTCTCCTTCTACGGCAAGCGGCCGGGGATGGGGATGGTGCTCGACAAGGCGAGCATGCAGTTCTCGCTCGAGGAAACCGGCTACCGCCACGAGACCGTCGAGGCCTACGAGCGGCTGATCCGCGACGCGATGATCGGCGACCGCACCCTCTTCACCACCGCCGAGGGCATCGAGCGGCTGTGGGAAGTCTCCGAACCGCTGTTGCAGGATCCGCCGCCGGTGAAACCGTACCCGCAGGGATCGTGGGGCCCCTCGGAGATCGGCGCCCTGATCGCGCCGCACAGCTGGCGCCTCCCGTTCGCGCGGCGCTGGCGCGAATCGCCGGCCCACAGCGGGAACGGCGCCGAGGCACCGCCGCGCGAGCGCGCTTAGCTCCCCGCCTCCGTCCGGCCGAGCGCGGCGCGGACCTCGCCGATCGTCTGCTCGTTGTCGCGGAAGTGGACCGCGCTCATCCCGGCGGCTTCGGCCCCCTCGCAGTTGACCTCGAGGTCGTCGATGAAGAGGCAGGACCCGGCCGGGACGCCGACCCGCTCCAGGGTCAGCTCGTAGATCCGCGGTTCCGGCTTGCGGCAGCCGACGAAGGCGGAGTCGACGATCTCCTCGAAGATCTCGTCGACCGGCAGCATCGAGCGCCAGAGCGGCTCCCACTCGCGCACGTTGTTGGTCAGCATCGCCATCTTCAGCCCGCTCGCCTTCAGCTCGTGCATCAGCGCGATCATCTCCTCGTTCGGGTGCAGCGCGCCCCAGAACTTCTGCCGGAAGTGATGGAGGTGGCGGCGGTGTCCGAGGACCGCCTCCAGCCCTTCTTCGAGCCGCTCGATGAAGGCGTCCTCGCTGATCTCGCCGCGCTCGAGCTTGAAGAGCGGGATCTCCTCGCCCTCGGCGAGCCCCTCGCGCATCGCCAGACCGAGCTTTTCGGGTGAGATCCCGCTGTCGTCCTGGAAGGCGGCGAAGGCGGCGAGGAGGGGAGTCGTGAGGACGCCGCCGAAGTCGGAGATGACCGTCGTGATGTTGGTCATCGGCGGCTCAGTCATGGACGGAGGCGCGGGCGACCTCGTAGGTGCCGAGCCCCTCGCGCCCCTCGACCGACCAGCGGAAGAAGGCGATCTCCGAGTCGATGTTGTCGCGGTGCACAGAGACCGAGCTGATCAGGGTGCCGGCGCCGCGCAGCGGCCGCATCTCCTCGGTGTCGGGCCAGAGCTCCAGCGTCGCCCGCCGCTGCACGCGGTCGGAGCCGTACTCGGTCGAGAGCAGCGCTTCCTCGAACTGCAGGGGGGCGCCGTCGGGGTCGCAGAGCACCGCCGCGACCTCCTCCTCGCCGTGCGCCTTCGCCCCGTCGGGGAGGTGGGCGGTGAGCGCGAGCAGCCCGCCGTCGGAGAAGACGATCCCGATCGACCGCCGCACGATCTGTCCCTGCTCGCTCATGTCCGGCAGCCTAGTGACTTAGATTGCCGACCCATGCCGATCCGAGACGCCGACCCCGCCCGCGATGGCGCCGCCTGCGCGGCGATCTACCGGCCGCACGTCGAGGGCAGCCCCGTCTCCTTCGAGGAAGAGGCGCCGGGGGCGGGGGAGATGGCGGCGCGGATCGAGCGCTACGGCGCCGGCCACGGCTGGCTCGTCGCCGAACGTGAGGGGGGGGGGGTGGTCGGCTACGCCTACGCGACCGCCTTCAACGAGCGGCCCGCCTACCGCTGGAGCACCTCCGTCTCCGTCTACGTCGCCGAGGGCGCCCGCGGCGAGGGCATCGGCCGCGCCCTCTACGAGGCGCTCTTCGAGCGGCTGCGCGAGCGCGGCTTCCGCATGGCCTGCGCCGGGATCACCCTGCCGAACGAGCCGAGTGAGGGGCTGCACGAAAGCCTCGGCTTCGAGCAGGTCGGCGTCAACCGCGAGATCGGCTTCAAGGAAGGGGCCTGGCGCGACGTCGGCTGGTACCAGCTGGAGCTGGCGCCCGCGCCCGAGGGCCCGCCGCCGGAGCCGCGCTGAGCCGCTGGCTACCATGCACCCATGAGCGATAACCCCGCAACGCCCGACGCCACGACCGACGAAACCCTGACCGAGGAGGACGTCTACGAGGTCCTCGAGGAGGTCATCGACCCCGAGCTCGGCCTCGACTTCGTCTCCCTCGGCCTCGTCTACGACGTCAACATCGAGGGCTCCGACGTCTACGTCACCTTCACCCTGACGACCCCCGCCTGCCCGATCGGCCCCCAGGTCTCCGAGCAGATGCGCGAGTTCGTCGGCGACCTCCCCGGCGTCACCGCCGTCCACCCGAAGATGGTCTTCGACCCCGCCTGGAGCCCGGAAATGATGACCGAGGAGGCGAAGTTCGCGCTCGGCTTCTGAGCGCCGCTACGCCAGCTTTACCGGCAGCGATTTCAGCTGGTTGAGGAAGCCGGACTCGACGTAGATCGGGTCCCCGGCCATCTCCATGTTCGGGTAGCGCTTCAGGGTCTCCTCGAGGAGGATGTTCAGCTCGAGGCGGGCGAGGGCGGCGCCGAGGCAGAAGTGGCGGCCACCGGCGCCGAAGGCCTGGTGGTCGGGGTTGCGATGGACGTCGAAGCGGTCGGGGTCCTCGAACCGGGTCTCGTCGCGGTTGGAGGACGCGTACCACATGACCACCTTGTCGCCCTCTTTGATCTGCCGGCCGCCGAGCTCGACGTCCTTGGTGGCGGTGCGGCGGAAGTGGGCGAAGGCGGGGAACATCCGCAGCGCCTCCTCGACCGCGCCGGGGATCAGCGAGGGGTCCTCGACCAGCATCTGCCGCTGCTCGGGGTTTTCCATCAGCGCCCGCATCGCGCTCGAGTAGGTCGCCTTGGTGCTGTCGTTGCCGGCGGCGACGAGGAGGAAGAAGCCCATCACGATCTCGTGCTCCTCCAGCCGCTGCCCTTCGACCTCGGCGTGGACGAGGACGCTGGTCAGGTCGTCGGTCGGGTTCTCGCGGCGCTCGGCGATCATCGTCCCGCAGCGCTCGAAGATCTGCCCGATCGCCGCCTGGATCGTCGCTTCGACGTTCTCGACGTCGGGGCTGTAGTCGGGGTCGTTGGCGGCCAGGGCCATGTTCATCAGCTCGGTCCAGGCGGCGTCGTCCTCCTCCGGGATGCCCATGAAGCTGCCGATCACGCGGGAGACGGCGGGCTGGGCGACCGCGGTGACGAGGTCGCAGCTCTCCTGCCCCTCGAGCCGGTCCAGCGTCTTGGTGACGATCTCGCGGATCGCGTCCTCGTGCGCGGCGATCCGCCGCGGCGTGAAGCCCGCCTGGAAGAGCGCCTTCAGGCGGTCGTGCTTGGGCGGGTCCATGCCGATGAACATCGCCCGCGCCAGCTCGATCGGGAAGACCTCGTCGATGACGACCACCCCGCCCCGTTCGGAGGAGTAGGTCTCCCAGTCGCGGCTGACCGTGTGGACGTCGTCGGCCCGGGTCACCGACCAGAAGCCCTTCGCCTGCGGCAATTCGGTCACTTCGGAGGTCCAGTGGACGGGGCACTCGCTCCGCATCCGCTTGAACAGATCGATCGGCGGCCCGTTCTCCCAGTGCTCGCGCTCGAGCACCAGCGCGTCCTCGATCTTCCCTTCTCCGGCCGCGATCTCTCTCTGGTCCGCCACGCTGCCGGGATACTAACTGGCTGGCTGGCCAGTTTGAAGGGCGGCGCGGAAATCCCTCGCCGGCCTCACTCGTAGGTCAGCGCCTGCAGCGGGTCGAGGTGGGCCGCCCGGCGGGCCGGCAGGATCGCCGCCAGGGTGCCGATGAGGACGCCGAGCACGGCGGTCATGATCAGCATCCCGGTGGGGATGTGGAGGTTGAGCCCGACCAGGGTGCTGGCGCGGACGGAGAGGATCCAGACGATCCCGATCAGGAGCCCGGCGAGGATGCCGGCGATGCAGCCGCCGAGGGAGATCAGCAGGCTCTCGTCGAGCATCGCCCGCCGCACCCGCCAGCGGGAGCCGCCGAGGGCCCGGAGGACGCCGATCTCCCGCGTCCGCTCGATCACCGACATCGAGAGCGTGTTGACGATCCCCAGCAGGCCGACGATCACGGCGATGCCGATGATCGCGTTGAAGAAGGCGAACTGCTGGTTGATCGCGTCTTCGTAGTGCTGCTTGAACTTGGCGTTGGAGACGGCTTCGTAGCCGGGGTAGTCGTCTGCCAGCAGGCGGTGGATCTTCGTTTCGAGCAGGCGCACGGCTCCGGGCGAGGCGGCGGTGACGGCGAGGACCGAGTCGGTGGTGATCCCGTAGACCCGCTTCATCGTCCGCAGCGAGACGACGATCTGGTTGCCGCTCGCCTCGAAGGTGTCGACGGTCGCGACCACCGGCGCCTGACGGGCGCCCGAGGCGCCCTTCAGCGGGACCGTGCTCGCCGACCCCGATCCCGGTGTCGTCCGCATAGCCCTTGCCGACGACGGCGCCGCCGCGTGCCAGGCCGGCCATCGCCTGCGCCGTCGTCGCGCCTTCGTATTCGACTGCGGTCGACCTTCGGCCAGGCCCGCGGGTCGACCGCCTCCAGCAGCCCCGGTTCCTCGCTCCCCGGCAGGTGCAGCATGTAGACGGAGCGGACCGGGGTGACCGTCGCCGCCTCGGGCAGGGCGGCGATCTGTTCCCGCAGCGGCCGGGCGATGTCGGTCCCCGGGCCGCCGCCGTACTCGGTGTAGCCGACCGGCTGCACCGTCAGGTCGCGGGTGAACCGCTTGTCGAGTTCGTCGGAGATCGAGCCGACGAAGCTCGGGCTCATCGATCGCGTTGACGACGACGACCGAGAGGGTGACGAGCAGCGCCGAGGCGGTCGCCGAGGTGCGCAGCGGGTTGGCGCGGACCGAGTCGGCGGCGAGGCGGCCCTCGGCCGGCATCACCGCGCGGGCGGGGATCGAGAGCAGGCGGACCAGCGGCATCACCACGAACGGCGAGAGCAGCACCATGCCGACGAACATGACGATCGTGGAGCCGACGCCGACGATCGCCGAGAGGGCGCCGCCGGACTGGTTGCTGAACCAGAAGAGGCCGCCGATCGCCAGGCCGGGGAGGAAGAGGGCGAGGCCGGCGAGGGCGCGTCGCAGACCCGGCGGCCGCTCGATCGGCCGCCGCCGGTCAGGGCCTGGATCGGCGGGATCGCGGCCGGCCCGCAGGGCCGGGTACGAGGGCGCCGGCGAGCGTCGCCAGCAGCCCGACCGCGATCGCCACCGCCGCCGCGGCGGGGGTCACCTTGAGGGCCGAGATCGGCAGGCCGAAGAAGCTCCGCATCGCCGAGGCCAGCAGTTCGGCCAGCCCGAGCCCGAGCGCCAGCCCGAGCGCGGCGCCGACGACGGCGAGGATCAGCGCCTCGAAGACGACCGCCTGCGGCGAGCCGGCGCCGCGAGGCGCCGAGCGCCCGCAGCGTCCCGATCTCCCGCATCCGCTGCAGCACCGTCATGTTGAACGAGTTGAGGATCAGGAAGGCGCCGACGAAGAGCGCGATCCCGGAGAAGAAGTAGAGGACGATGTCGAGCCCGGAGAGGGATTCATTTGCTTCCTCGCCCTTGCCGGCCGGCGTTTCGGCTTCGACGCCGGGGCCGGTGACGGCGGCGATCCGCCGCTTCAGCTCCTCCGCCGAAGTCCCCTCCTCGGCGACGACGTTGATCTCGTCGAAGGTCCCGTATTTGTTCGTCAGCTCGCGCTGCCCGTCGATCGGCATCGCCGCGGTCCCGTAGCCACCGAGGTCGAGGTTCGTTTCCAGCTTGTAGATGCCGGTGACGGTGACGTCGGCGCGGCCGGTCGGCGTCGCCAGCCGCAGCCGGTCGCCGGGCTCGTAGCCCTGCTGGCTCGCCCAGCTCTCCTCGAGCTCGATCTCGCGCCGCCCGCGCGGCTCCCGGCCCGCGATCACTTCCGAGCCGGCGGTGTCGTAGCCGTCCATGTTCACCCCGGCGACGAACAGCATCGAGTCGCGGCCGTTTTCGGCCGTGCCCTCTTCGCTGACGGTGCGGAAGACGCCGAAGACGTCGCCTTCGGCCGCCTTCACCCCCTCGACCCGGCGGATTTTTGGCAGTTCGCTCTCCGGGACCGAGCCGATCGAGTTGCTGCCGGAGACGATCACGCTGGTGCGCCCGTAGACGGCGTCGAAGAGGTTTTCGAAGCTGGAGTGGATCGTGGTGACGAGGATGAGGACGCCGAAGGCCATCCCGACGCCGAGGACGATGCCGCCGGCAGTGAGGACCGAGCGCAGCGGCCGGGCCCGCAGCGAGCGCAGGCCGATGCCGTGGAAGCCGCGCAGCCGCGCCCCGCGCGGCAGCGCCCCGGCGCTCATGGCGTCGGGGCGAGCACTTTGCCGTGCTCGACCTCGCGGAAGGCGTCGATCACCCGGTCGCTGTCGCCGCCCGGGACCGCGCCGGCGATCGCGCCGTCGCGGAGGAAGACGACCCGGTCGGCGAGCGAGGCGGCGCGCGGGTCGTGGGTGACCATGACCACCGTCTGGCCGCCGTCGACGACCTTGCGCAGCAGCGACATGACGACGCCGCCGCTGGCCGAGTCGAGGTTGCCGGTCGGCTCGTCGGCGAGGACGAGGCGGGGATCGCGCAGCAGGGCGCGAGCGATCGCGACCCGCTGCTGCTCCCCGCCCGAGAGCTCGGTCGGAAGGTGCGCCGCCCGCTCGCCGAGCCCGACCAGCTCCAGCAGCTGGTCGATCCGCTCCGCGTAGCGCCCGGGGCGCTCCCCGTTGACCAGCGCCGGCAGCAGCACGTTCTCGGCCGCGGTCAGCGTCGGCAGCAGGTTGAAGAACTGGAAGACGAAGCCGAAGACGTCGCCGCGCAGCTCCGTCAGCTCCTTGTCGTCGAGGTCGTCGTAGCGACGGCCCGAGACCCAGGTGGCGCCGGCATCCGGCCGGTCCAAGGCGCCGAGAATGTGCAGCAGCGTGCTCTTGCCCGAGCCCGAAGGCCCCATGATCGCGACCATCTCGCCCCCGCTCACCTCGAGATCGACCCCCCGCAAGGCACGCACGGCGGTCGCCCCCTCGCCGAAGGAGCGCTCCAGCCCCTCTGCCTTCAGCAGCCGCGCGTTCGGGTCGTATCCGTCAGAGGCATGGTCATGGTGGCGCTCTCTCATGCCCCCAACGTACGAGCGCTCGGCGCCGCCCTCATCCGGGGATCGCTACAAAGTCGGCGACGGGATTTCCGCGACCCGCAGCCGGAACAGCAGGTGCGGCATCCCGGCGTGCTCGACCTCGCCGGCCGGCTCGCAGCCGACCTTCTCGGCGACCCGGCGCGAGGGGGCGTTTGCCGGCAGGACCAGCGCCACCAGTTCATCGATCCCTAGCTCATCCGCCCACTCGACGGCCGCTTTGGCCATCTCGGTCGCGTAGCCCTTGCCATGCAGGTGCGGCTCGACACTCCAGGCGAGCTCGACCATCGCCGTTTCCTCGACTACGGTCCGGTGGAGCCCGCCGCGGCCGGCGAAGGCGCCGCTCTCGCGCTCGATCGCCACCCAGGGGCCGAAGCCGTGGTCGGCCCAATGGGCGCGGTCACCCTCGACTAGCTCGTCGATCGCGCCGGCGTTGAAGGACGGCAGGGGAGGGGGGCGGAGCCAGCGCTCGATCGCCGGATGGGTGAAGTGGGCGTGGTAGAGGGCGCGGTCGTCGGGGCTCGGCCGGCGGAGGTGGAGCCGCTCGGTCCGCCGCTCCCCGCCCATCGCCTCAGCCCTGGTCGGTGCGGGGCAGGCGCGGCTCGCCGTTGGGCGGCACCTCTTCGGCGCTGCCCTCGAAGTCGTAGTCGCGGCTGGGGCGCGGCCCGGGGCCGGAGCCGGGCGGGGGTCCGCCGAAGCCGCCCCCACCGACGCTGACGACGGCGAAGCGACCGATCGTCAGCCGTTTCAGCAGCCGCCGCGCGACCGCCCGCGTCGGTGGCACCAGCAGGAAGATGCCGAAGACGTCGGTGATGAAGCCGGGGGTCAGCAACAGGGTGCCGCCGATCACGATGAGGACGCCGTCGGCGACCTCGCGCCCCGGGAAGCGCCGCGCCGCCAGCGCCTCGTTGAAGCGCCGCCAGGCTCCGCGGCCCTGATGTTTCAGCAGCATCGAGCCGAGGATCGCATCGGCGAGCAGGAGGATCAGGGTCGGAACGACGCCGATCCACTGGCCGACCTGGATGATCACGTAGAGCTCCGCGATCGGGACGACGATGAACAGCAGAACGAGGATCAGTGGCATAGCGAAAGACTAGGGAGTGTCGAGTTTGTCCCCTATCGGGAGACCAACTCGACAGCTACGCGGCCTTGACCTTCTTGCCCGCCGCCTTCTGCAGCTCGGCCAGCGATTCGTCGAGCCCGTTGCTGACGACTTCGACGTCCTCCATGCAGTCGTAGTCGGCGAGCAGGCCGAAGCCGACTTTGCCGTGGTAGCTCATGATCGCCACCGCGAGGGAGTGGTTCTGCGGCAGGAAGGCGACCGGGAAGACCTCCTCCATTTCCCTGCCGAGGACGTAGAGCGGCATCTGCGGCCCGGGCACGTTGGTGACGATCAGGTTGAAGAGGCGGGTCGAGAAGTTGATCCGCGAGGCCTGGGCGAGGATCGTCGGCGGCGCGAAGTCGTTGAAGCGGGAGATCACTTCCGCCCCCAGCGCCTGTTTGGAGCGCTTCAGGCCCGCCATCGCGTCGCTGATCGTGCGCAGCCGGCGCACCGGGTCCTCGATGTAGACGGGCAGCGGCCCCCGCATCAGGGCGATCCGGTTGCCGAGGTCGCCGCGCTCGTCTTCCGAGCGGATCGAGACCGGGACCAGCGCCCGCAGCTCCAGCCCCTCGGTCCGCACGCGGCGGCCGTGCAGCCACTTGCGCAGGGCGCCGGTGACCACCGCGAGGACGACGTCGTTGACGGTGCCGCCGAAGGTGTCCTTGATCTCTTTGAAGGTGGAGAGGTCCGAGCGGGCCCAGACGTAGCGGCGATGGGGGCCGATCCCCTCGTTCAGCGGCACGTCGGGGGCGGGGTCGGCGAAGGCGCTGACGATCTCGCCGACGCCCTCCAGCCCCTCGACCAGCTTCTTCGCCGTCGTCTCCGGGTTGCGGACGACGTCGACGGCGCGCTCGGCCAGCTTCACCGGCGCCGCCACCGCGTCGGCGATCCCGCGGGCGACCAGCTCGGTCGTCCCCGGTTCGGGTTGCGGCACCCAGTTGTCCTCCAGCTCCATCGGCTTCGCCTCGCGCTCGAGGTCGAACAGCACGGTGCCGATGTCGACGCCGCTGATCCCGTCGACCATCGCGTGGTGGGTCTTGGTCAGGATCGCGAAGCGGTTGCGTTCGAGGTTCTGCGCCAGCCACAGCTCCCAGAGCGGCTTCGAGCGGTCGAGCTGCTGGGAGAAGATCCGCCCGGCAAGTTTCTTCAGCTGCTCCTCGCCACCCGGTTCGGGCAGCGCGGTGTGGCGGATGTGGTAGGTGAGGTTGAAGTTGACGTCGTCGGCCCAGAGCGGCCGGCCCGCCTCCAGCGGCGGCACCACCAGCTTCTGGCGGAAGCGCGGGACCAGCGGCAGGCGGCTGCGGACGTGCTCGACCAGCTCGGTGTATTTCGGCGGCGGCCCCTCGAAGATCAGGATCGCCCCCACGTGCATGTGGCTGTTCGAGTGCTCGTTGGTCAGGAACGAGGCATCGACGGCGGTGAGGCGGTCCAAGTGGCGTCCGGAGGTTGCCATTGAGCAAGGCTACTCAGGCCGCAAAATCGGGGCTTTCCCGCTCGATTATTCGCAATCTCGCCACCGTGTCTGACTTCCCCCGTCAGATGTGACGGTCAAAGTCAGACACGTCCCTCGGTACCCTGAAGACATGCCTGCCACCGCTACGGCACCCAAACGGGTGCTCCTCGCCGCGCCGCGCGGCTATTGCGCCGGCGTCGACCGCGCCGTGCAGACGGTCGAGCGGGCGCTGGAGCTCTACGGCGCCCCCGTCTACGTGCGCAAGGAGATCGTCCACAACAAACACGTCGTCGAGGAGCTCGCCAAGCGCGGCGCCATCTTCGTCGAGGAGGAGACCGAGGTCCCGGAGGGGGCGATGGTCGTCTTCTCCGCCCACGGCGTCGCGCCGAGCGTGCACGAGAACGCCGCCGCCCGGCAGCTGCGGACGATCGACGCGACCTGCCCGCTGGTAACCAAGGTCCACGTCTCCGCCCGCCGCTTCGCCGCCCAGGGCTACACGATCATCATGATCGGCCACGAGGGCCACGAGGAGGTCGAAGGGACGACCGGCGAGGCGCCCGGCAGCATCGTCCTGATCGAAACCGCCGACGAAGTCGAGAGCCTCGAGGTCCCGGACCCGGGCAAAGTCGCCTTCATCACCCAGACGACGCTCTCGGTCGACGAGACCGCCGAGGTGATCGCCGCCCTGCGGTCCAGGTTCCCCGGCATCGTCGCCAGCAAGTCCGACGACATCTGTTACGCGACCACCAACCGCCAGATCGCCGTCAAGCAGCTGGCCCGCGAGTGCGACCTCGTCCTCGTCATCGGCTCGACCAACTCCTCCAACTCCAACCGCCTGGTCGAGGTCGCGCGCGAACACGGCGCCGCCTCCCACCTGATCGACAACCACACCCAGGTGCAGGAGGAGTGGCTGCGGGGAGTGGAGACGGTCGGCATCACCTCCGGCGCCTGGGCCCCCGAGGAGCTGGTCGAGAGCCTCGTCGCCTTCTTCCGCGAGCGCGGTGCCGACGACGTCTCCGAGCTGCGGACCGTCCACGAGGACGTCCGCTTCATGCTGCCGAAGGAGATCCGCGACGAGGTCGCGACACGGGCCTGACGATTGGTGAGTTGTAGGGGCTATGGCCCCTACAACTCACCAATCGCTTACTCGTAGGGCGCGTAGCGCCTGTGCAGCATCAGGTCGTTGCCGTCGGGATCGGTGAAGAGGGCCATGTGGCAGACGCCGGTGTCGAAGGTGTCCCCCGCAAACTCGACCCCTTTGCCTTCCAGCTCCTTGCGGGCGGCCTCGACATCCTCGACGTGGAGGGCGGGGTGGGCGTTTTTCTGGGGCGCGAACTCGAATCCCATCTTGGCCGGTTCCCAGATGCCGAAGCAGGTCTCGCCCGCCCAGCACTCGAAGCGGCTCTTCTCGTCGGGCCGCAGGCCGAGGGTGTCGACGTAGAAGGCGCGCGAGCGCTCGGCGTCGGTCGACGGGATGCCGATGAAGTCGGTCTTGGTGATCATCGCTTCCTCCTTGGGGTGGGGCGGGGAGTAGCTCAGGGTACGCCCGCGGCGAAGCTGAGCGACCAGACCTTGGTGCCCGGCGCCGGGCGGAGGACGAGGCTGTGGGCCTCGTGGCTCGGGTGCTCGGCGAGGGTCCGGAGGCCGGGGACCGGATCGGAGGGCAGGGTGGTCCAGCTGCCGTCGATCTCGACCTCCAGCTCGCCCGCTCCCTCGAGGGTCGCGTAGGCGCCGCCGGCCTGGTAGTCGAGCGCCAGGTCCTCGCCGTCCTCTCCCGCGACCCAAGGGCGCTCCCAGCTGCCGCCCGGGAACTGCTCGGGCGTCGGGGCCATGACGCGGGCGCCGGGGCCGTCGGTGGGCCGCAGCGGCGCCATCGGCTCCGGCAGCTCCCGCAGCGCGTCGATCTCCCGCAGCTCGGCCTGGATCGCCTCCTCGGTCGCCCGGTATTCGCCCTCGCCGAAGTGGGCCCAGGCGAGCGAGCCGCCGAGGCTCCAGAGGAAGAGGCTGGGCCAGCCTTCGCAGCCGTAGGCGCCCCAGAGTTCGTGCTCGGCGTCGATCGCGGCCGGGAACTCGACCCCCAGCGCCCCCAGCCCCGCGGCGACGTTCTCCGGCTCGGCGGCGAAGGGGAAGCGCGGCGCCTGCACAGCGATCACGCTCAGGCCGGCCTCGCGGTAGCGGCGCTGCCACTCGGCCAGGTAGGGGAGCGTGCGGACGCTGTTCAGCTGCGCGTATTCGACGAAGTGGACGACCGCCGGCCCGCCGGCGGTCAGGGCCGGCATCGACTCCGGTTCGGTTCCGATCCAGGCGAGGTCGCTCGGCAGGTCGGGGGCGGCGATGTTGTCGCGTCCAGGAAGCATTTAGGGAGGGTTGAGGCGGGACAGTATCCTGGCCCGAGTGACCGCGCTCGTCACATTCCTGCTGCCGGCGCTGCCGCTGCTGGGACTGCTGCTGGCCCTGGTGCTCGGCCACTACCCCGGCTGCGAGGCGATCGTCCGCCTCTCGGAGCGGATCGCCGGGCCCCGTCGCACTCGCGACGCGGATCGCCGCCCGGGCCTGCCGAAGCCGCCGCGGTCGTTCGCGCCCGCCGGCGGCCTCCTGATCGCCCTCGGGCTCGCCCAGCGCCCGCCGCCGCTCCCCGCCTGATCTCGATTCGTCAGACGAAGACGCGCGGCCCAGCCGGCGCGGAAGGAGTGAGCATGAACGCACGAACCGCAGTAATCGGCGTCGGCCTGGTCGTCGTCGCCGTCGGCCTCTTTGTCGTCCTCGGCGGCGACAACGGCAGCGACAGCAGCAGCAGCGACTCGAGCACCAGCGCCGACGCCGCCAAGGTGCCGACCATCGTCGTCGACAAGCAGGGAGAACCGGTGGGCGGCATCGCCGACCTCACCTACAAGAAGGGCGAGCGGATCCACTTCAAGGTCGAAGTCCCGTTCGAAGAAGAGATCCACCTCCACGGCTATGACGTGATGAAGGAGGTCCCGAAGGGCGGCGGCACCGTCACCTACGACCTCCCCGCCGAACTCGAAGGGGTCTTCGAGGCCGAGCTCGAGGGTCGCGGCGAGCAGATCGTGGAGCTGAAGGTCGAACCGTGAGCTGGCTGCCGCTGGCGCACGCCCTGGCTTCCAGGCAGGACCTCCCGGTCCCCGCCTGGCTCTTCGCCTGGGGGGCGTCGATCGTCCTGATCGTCTCCTTCTTCGCGCTCTCGGCAGGCTGGCGCACCCCCCGCTTCGAGCGACCGCACTCGCGGCCGCTCGGGGCGGGGCTCTCCCGCGCGCTCCTCCGCTGCCGGTGCAGATCCTCTGCGGCTGCATCGGCGTCTTCCTCCTCGGCTTCGCGATCTATGCCGGCTTCAAGGGCACGGTCGCCCCCGACCGCAATTTCGCCCTCACCTTCCTCTTCGTCACCTGCTGGCTCGGCTTCCCCTTCTTCTCGGCGATCCTCGGCGACCTCTTCCGGCCCTTCAACCCCTGGCGGGCGGCGGCCGCGCCGTCGGCGCCGGCTTCGAGGCGATCGCCGGGCAGCGGGCCGCCCACGCCACCTACCCCGAGTGGCTCGGCCGCTGGCCCGCGGCGCCGGCCTGCTGGCCTTCGTCTGGCTCGAGGTCGTCTACGGCAGCGGCGGCGTCGCTCGCCTCGAACCGGACGACGGCGGCCCTCGCCGCCGGCGTCTACACCGTCTACGCCCTGGTGATGATGGCCGTCTTCGGGGCCGAGGAGTGGTGCGCGCGCGGGCGAGTTCTTCTCTGTCTACTTCGGGATGTTCGGCCGCCTCGGCATCTTCGGCACCCGCGACGGCCGGCTCGTGCGGCGCCGCCCCTTCTCGGCCGCGACCACCTGGGCGACCGTCCCGGGCTCTGCCGCCCTCGTCCTCGCCTCGATCGCCACCACCAGCTACGACGGCGCCTCCGAGGGCGCCTTCGCCGACGCGATCGAAAAGGTGATCGCCTGGTTCGAAGGCGCCGGCCTCGGCCTCACCGCCTCGATCCGCCTCACCGACACGATCTTCCTCCTGCTCACCTTCGCCGGCGTCTCCCTCGTCTACCTGCTCGGGGTACGGGGAATGCGAACGGTCCCCGGCGCCCCCTCGCCGGCGAAGCTGCGTGACGGCTTCGCCCACACCCTGATCCCGATCGCGCTCGCCTACCTCGTCGCCCACTACTTCAGCTTCTTCGTCTTCCTCGAGCAGGCCCAGTTCACCTACCTGCTCTCCGACCCGCTCGGGACCGGGACGACCGACCTCTTCGGCACCGCCTCCTCCGGAGTCGACTACACGATCCTCAGCGCCAACACGATCTGGTACGTCCAGGTCGGCGCCCTGATCGTCGGCCACGTCCTCGGGCTGATGCTGGCCCACGACCGCGCCCTCGTCTACTGGCCCGACTACCGCAAAGCGACCGCCTCCCAGTACTGGATGCTGGCGGTGATGGTCGCCTTCACCTGCTTCGGCCTCTACCTGCTCTCGGTCTCCAACGGGTAGGGGAGAGGCGTGCTGCCCGTAGCCCACGCCGGCCACTACGCCCTCTGGGTGCTCTACGCGCTGCCGGTCCTCTTCGTCGTCTTCGCGATCGTCCGCAGCACGATCGCCCAGCGGCGAGCAGGGGACGAGGAGCGGGCTGAGCGGCGGGGCGGCTAAAGAATCTCGGCGAGGCGCGTCTCGAGCGCCTCGGAGATGCTGTCGCGGACCGGGCCCTCGGCCAGGCGTTCGACCAGGGACTCGAGGAAGCCTTCGATGACCAGGGCCTTCGCGGCCTCGTCGCCGAGGCCGCGGGAGGTGAGGTAGAAGAGCTGCTCCTTGTCGACCTGGGCGATTGCCGCGGCGTGGGTGCAGCGGACGTCGTCGGCGAGGATCTCGAGGCCGGGGATCGCGTCGGCGTGGGCCTCCGGCGAGAGCAGGAGGTTGCGGCTCTCCTGGAAGGCGTCGGTCTGCTGGGCGCCGGGGTCGACCTTGATCATCCCCCGCCAGACCGCGGTGGCGCCGGCGGCGAGGACGCCGCGGAAGGCGAGGTCGGAGTTGGTGTTCGGCGCCGCGTGCTCCTGCAGCGTGTCGAAGTCGAGGTGCTGGCCGGCGCCGCCGGCGTAGCCGCCGGTGACCCGCGCCTCGGAGCCCGGGCCGGCGAGCTTGGTCTCCATCCGCACCTTGCCGCGGGCCGAGCCGAAGCCGAGGGCGGCCCAGTCGAGACGGCCGTCGCGCTGAACCTCGGCGCGCTGGGTGGCGAAGATCCAGGCCTTCTCGGAGATGTCCTGGGTGTTGACGTAGCGCAGGGTCGCGGCCTGGCCGACGGCCAGCTCGACCACCGAGTTCATTACCGCGTCGATGTCGTCGCCGGGCGAGGACCAGTGCTCCCAGACCTCCGCCTCGGCGCCGTCCTCGACCACGATCAGCGTCCGCCAGTTGACGGCGGCGCCCGCAGTATCGACCGGCACCTCGATCTGGATCGGCTCGGTCAGCGTCACGCCCGCCGGCACGTGGATGAGCACCCCGTTGCGGGGAGTCGCCTCGTTGCGCGCGACAAACGGGTCGTCCCCCGGGACGAGGGTCCCAAGCCGGTCGACCAGGTCCGGGTGCGCATCGGCCGCCTCGGCGAGATCCAGCACCGTTGCTCCGCTGCCGCCGGCGATGACCGGCACCGCCTCGGTCGCCTCGTAGGCGTCGAGGTCGAGCGCGGAGATGTCGGTGAATTCCCAGCCCTTGGTCTTGGCGTCGGGGAGCGGAGGGAGGGTGTGAGTAGAAGTCATCAGTCTTCCGATCGGGTGTTTTGACGAGGTCGAGGGTGTCGATGGCAAGGACGCAGGTGGAGACAGTGCTTTGCACGGCTCCACCGAGGACGCCGCCAGCGGCGCCCTCGGGCCGTCAAATCACCCGATCGAGCCCTCCATCTGCAGCTCGATCAGCCGGTTGAGCTCGACCGCGTACTCCATCGGCAGCTCCTTGGTCACCGGCTCGATGAAGCCGTTGACGATCATCTTCGAGGCCTCCTCCTCGTCGAGGCCGCGGCTCTGCAGGTAGAAGAGCTGCTCGTCGCCGATTTTGGAGACGGTTGCCTCGTGGCCGATGTCGGCGTCGTTCTCGTCGATGCGGATCGTCGGGTAGGTGTCCGAGCGCGAGTCCTCGTCGAGGAGCAGCGCGTCGCAGACGACCTTGGAGCGGGATTCGCTCGCCCCGTCGGCGACCTCGAGCAGGCCGCGGTAGGTCGAGCGGCCACCGTCCTTGGAGATCGACTTGGAGAAGATCGAGGACGAGGTCCGCGGCGCCCCGTGGATGATCTTGCCGCCGGCGTCCTGGTGCTGGCCCTCGCCGGCGAAGGCGATCGAGAGGATCTCGCCGTGGGCTTCGGGCCCGAGCAGGTAGATCGACGGGTACTTCATCGTCAGTTTCGAGCCAAGGTTGCAGTCGACCCACTCCATCGTCGCCTTTTCCTGTGCGATCGCGCGCTTGGTGACGAGGTTGAAGACGTTCTGCGACCAGTTCTGGACGGTCGTGTAGCGGACCCGGCTGCTCGGTTTGGCGACGATCTCGACGACCGCCGAGTGAAGCGAGTCGCTCGAGTAGACCGGCGCCGTGCAGCCCTCGATGTAGTGGACGTCGGCGCCGTCCTCGCAGATGATCAGCGTCCGCTCGAACTGGCCCATGTTCTCGGTGTTGATCCGGAAGTAGGCCTGCAGCGGCATCTCGACCTTGACCCCGGCGGGGACGTAGACGAAGGAGCCGCCCGACCAGACGGCGCTGTTCAGAGCCGCCAGTTTGTTGTCGTTGGGCGGAATCACCGTCGCCCAGTACTCGCGCATCAGGTCCTCGTGCTCGCGCAGGGCGGTGTCCATGTCGGTGAAGATCACGCCCTGGGCCTCGAGCTTCTCGTTCACCTGGTGGTAGACGACCTCGGACTCGTACTGGGCGCCGACCCCGGCGAGGAATTTGCGCTCGGCCTCCGGGATCCCCAGCCGGTCGAAGGTGTTTTTGATGTCGTCCGGGACCTCGCTCCAGTCGCGGCTGTTCTTGTCGGAGGCGCGGACGAAGTAGTGGATGTCGTCGAAGTCGATCTGGTCGAGGTCGCCGCCCCATTTCGGGGTCGGGCGGCTTTCGAAGTGCTCCAGCGCCTTCAGCCGGAAGTCCCGCATCCACTGCGGCTCTTCCTTGAAGTCGGAGATCGTTTCGACGACCTCGCGGGTCAGCCCCTTCGGCGCTTTGTAGGCGTAGCCGGTCTCCGGATCGTTGAAGCCGAACTTCTCCTTGTAGTCGGCATTGATGCCGGCCAGCTCGCGTTTCTCGGCGAGTACCTCGGGCGTTGCCATGTCAGTCGACCTCCAGGGTGATGGTGTCGTCCTCGATCTCTACCGGGAACGTTTGCACCGGCTGAAAAGCTGGGAGCGTCTTCGGCCTACCGGTGCTGAGGTCGAAGAGGGAGCCGTGGCGCGGGCACTCGACGGTGCAGGCGGAGGCGTCGAACTCTCCCTCGGCCAGCGGCCCGTTGTCGTGGGAGCAGCGGTCCTCGATCGCGTAGAGCGTGCCCTCGCAGTTGAAGACGCCGATCTTCTTCCCCTCGTGCTCGACCAGGCGCATGCCGCCGGGCTGCAGCTCGGCTGCCGGGCAGACGGGGATCTTGGTTCCTGCGGTGTCGGTCAAGAGGGTGTGCTCCAGTCGGGCCGCCAGCGACGGCCTAGTGCGGATCGAGACTTAATCCTACTTCCAAGGTCGGATTTTAGCGGGGCGCCCCGGCGGGCCAGGATCTGGGTCCGCAAAACGCCGAGTCCGCGAAAAACATCCTTGAGGGATGGTTTTCGCGGACTCGCTAGATCTGGCCGAGGTCGGCGACCGCTTCGGTGGGGTCGCCGACCGCGCCCTCGTCCTCCCATTCGGCCGGCTGGCCGAGGGAGGCGCTCTTGACGATCTTGAGGCCGAGCATCGCGCACTTCATCCGCGTCGCCGAAATGTCGATCCCGAGCAGCTCGAGGACGAACTCCTTCGGCAGTTTCAGCAGCTCCTCACGGCTCTTGCCGACCAGCTCGTCGGTCAGCAGCGAGGTGGCGGCGGTGGAGATCGCGCAGCCCTTGCCCTCGAAGGCGATCGCCTCGACCCGGTCGTCGGCGCCGAGCTTGATCGTCACGTGCTGCTCGTCGCCGCAGAACGGGTTGGTGTCCTCGAACTCGAGGTCGGGCTCGTCGAGGTGGCCGAAGTTGTGCGGGCGCTTGTAGTGCTCGAGGATCTGGTCGCGGTAGAGCTCGTCCATCCATCCGAGGCTACCGCAGCGGTTTCCCAAGGCATTTAGAGTGTTCGGCGTACTTCGATCCAGGGAGGGAAAGATGTCCACCAGTCGCCGCCGTACCTTGTTCGCCGCGCTCGCCGTCGTCGCCCTGACCGCGATGCTGGCGCTGCCGAGCCTCGGCATGGGAGCCGGGAGGAACTCGACGACGATCGTCGTCAGCATCAAATTCCCCGCCTTCCACGGCAGCTTGAGCTCCCCCCGCAAGGCCTGCCTCGGCAGCCGCAAGGTGAAGATGTACCGCAAGCACGACGGGAAGAGGAAGCTGCTCGGCCGCGACACCAGCAACAAGAAGGGCAGGTGGAAGATCCCGGTCGGGAAAAACCTCCGCTCGGGCTCCTACTTCGCGACCGTCGCCAGGCGCGGCAAGTGCAAGGGCGACAAATCGCAGGTCCTCAACATCGACTGAGGGCGGCCGAGCGGGCCGGAGCACCCCGGCCCGCTCGTCCTTCGGAATCGAGTCAGCCTTCTACCCAGATGCCGACCTGCACGCCGCCTGACTTGCCGATTGCTGTAGCCGTGCCGGCATAGCCGCCATCGGTTTTCGTGCCGGTCCCTGTCAGCGGGCAGCCGAAACCGTCTTTCGCTTTCGAATAGGTGATGCCGGTCAACGAGCCGGTTGCGGTTGCGTCCAGCGGTTCTGTGTTGTTTTCGACGTTGCTGGAGTTGAGGCCCGTCTGAGCGCCGATTTTCGTTTCGCAGGTGCCGGCGACGATCACAATCGAATTTTCGGTCGGGCAGGTGATGTCAACCGTCCCCTGGTGTTTGTCGGCGGCCACTTCTTCCCCGGCGTGGAAGAGGTAGTCGCAACCGTTGAAGTTGACGGTCGAGTTGAGGAATCCGAAGGCGACGCATTCGGTGTACGTCGGCGTGATTGTCATTGTCGAGGAGGCTTCGGCGAGCGTCCCGTGAAAGGTCGCCCGGTTGCATTTCACGTTGAGGTTGTCTTCGACCGAGAAGACGTGTTGCCCGACCTGGCTCCCTTCGATTGTCGCCGGATATTTTTCGGCGTTGAACGTGCTTGCCTGGGCCGGAACGGCAGCCGCTGCGATCAGTGCGAAGGCGGCGACCGCCACGACGGCGAACTTGCGAGTCATTGGATTCCCTCTCTTTAGATAAAAGCTCTTGTTTATTCAAGAGCGCGGGAACCATAACGGGACCGGAGGTGAGCGTGAGGCGCTACCCCGGGTGACTGATCAGGCGAGACCGAAGACGCGGCGCGCGTCTTCGAGGCCGTCGACCAGGCGGTCGATCTCCTCCGGCGTCGTGTAGACGCCGAAGCTGGCCCGCGCCGTGGCGGCGATCTGCAGCCGGTCCATCAGCGGCTGGGCGCAGTGGTGGCCGGCGCGGACGGCGACGCCGTGGCGGTCGAGGATCTCGGAGACGTCGTGGGCGTGGATGCCCTCGATCTCGAAGGAGACCGGGCCGAGCCGGCCGGCGCCGCGGGGCGGGCCGAAGACGCGCAGGCCGGGGACCTCGGCAACCCGCTCCAGCGCGTAGTCGGCGATCTGCTCCTCGTGCTCGCGCACCTTCTCCATCCCGACCATGTCGAGCCAGCGGAATGCGGAGGCCATCCCGATCGCCTGCGCGATCGCCGGCGTCCCCGCCTCGAAGCGGGCCGGCGGGTCGGCGTAGGTCGTGCCCTCCTTGGTGACCTTGCGGATCATCGAGCCGCCGCCGAGGAAGGGCGGCATCTCGCGCAGCAGGTCGAGCTTCGTCCAGAGCGCCCCGATCCCGGTCGGGGCGTAGAGCTTGTGGCCGGTGAGGGCGTAGAAGTCGACCCCGAGCTCGGCCATGTCGAGCGGCATCTTCGGCGCCGCCTGGGCGCCGTCGACGAGCACCTTGGCGCCGGCAGCGTGGCTGAGGCGGGAGATCTCGGCGATCGGGTTCTCGGTCCCGAGGACGTTGGAGACGTGGGTGACGGCGACGAGCTTCGGCCCCCGCTCGAGCAGCGCCGCGAAGGCGTCCATGTCGAGGTTCCCGTCCTCGTCGATCGGCGCCCAGTCGATCTCCGCCCCGGCCCGCTCGGCCAGCTGCTGCCAGGGGACGATGTTGGAGTGGTGCTCCATCTCGGTCAGCAGCAGGCGGTCGCCGGGCCCGACGTCGGCGTCGCCCCAGGCGCGGGCGACGAGGTTGATCGCCTCGGTCGCGTTGCGGACGAAGACGACCTCGCGGCGGTCGCCGGCGCCGATGTGGTCGGCGACCGTGGCCCGCGCCCCCTCGTAGGCTTCGGTCGCCTCGGCCGAGAGCGTGTGGGAGCCGCGGTGGACGTTGGAGTGGTGGCGCCGCTCGTAGCGGTCGACCGCCTGGATCGAGGCCAGCACCCGCTGGGCGCTGGCGCCGCTGTCGAGGTAGGCGACCGGCTGCCCGTGGACCTCGCGCTCGAGCGCCGGGAAGGCGGCGCGCACCTTCTCGATGTCGAACGGCGTCGCCGCGGCGGGGCTCTTGGCGCTCACCGGCTCCATCGCGAGGAGGTCAGGCGGCGGCGCCTGCCTCGACCTCCTCTTTGATCCAGCCGTAGCCCTTCTCCTCCAGCACGCCGACCAGCTCCGGGCCGCCTTCTTTGACGATCCGCCCCTGGTACATGACGTGGACCGCGTCGGGCTTGACCATGTGGAGGATGCGCTGGTAGTGGGTGATGATGAGGACGCCCATGTCCGGCCCGGCGAACTTGTTGACGCCCTCGGCGACGGTGCGCAGGGCGTCGATGTCGAGGCCGGAGTCGGTCTCGTCGAGGATCGCGAGCTCCGGCCGCAGCAGCGCCAGCTGCAGCAGCTCCATCCGCTTCTTCTCGCCGCCGGAGAAGCCGTCGTTGAGGTAGCGGCTGGAGAAGTCTTTGGGGATGTTCGCCAGCTCCATCGCCTCCTGGGCGACGCGGGCGAAGTCTTTGATCTTGATCTGCGCCTCGCCGCGGGCCTCGCGCTGGGCGTTGATGATCATCCGCAGGTACTTGCTGACCGAGACGCCGGGGATCGCGACGGGGTACTGGAAGGCCATGAAGAGGCCGGCCTGCGAGCGGTCCTCGGGGTCGGCCTCGGTGATGTCCTCGCCTTTGAAGGTGATCGTCCCCTCGGTCACCTCGAGCGCCGGGTGGCCCATGATCACGTTGGCGAGCGTCGACTTGCCGGACCCGTTCGGGCCCATCAGCGCGTGCACCTTCCCCTTCTCGACGTCGAGGTCGAGGCCTTTGAGGATCTTCTTGTCCTCGACCTCCACGTGCAGGTTGCGTATCTCCAGCTCAGCCAATTTCGCTCCGTTCCTGGGGTTGATTCGAAGTTGTCGTGATGCTCAGGCGGCGCTGCCGATGGCGGCCGCTCGCTTCGGCGCGCTCTGCTCGGAGAACCCGACCAGCTCCGCCAGGGTCGTCCCCGCCAGCGCCTTGGTGACGCCGCCCTGGACCCGCATCCACAGCAGCTTCGTCGAACAGGCCTGGTCGCCGTCGGACTCGTGCGAGCAGAGGACTTTGCCTTCGGGCGTGTCGTGGAAGCACTCCATCGGCGCGATCTGCCCTTCCAGCGCCTCGACCACCGCGTCCATCGTGATCTCCTCGGCCGGCATCGCCAGGCGGTAGCCGCCGTGGGCGCCGCGGGTCGAGGTCACGAGACCGGCCTTGCGCAGTTTCGCCACCAGGTGCTCCAGATAAGAGAGCGGCAGGTTCTCCGCTTCGGCGACGGAGGCCAGCGAGACGGGCTGCGAGCCGGGCTGGCGGCCCAGCTCGACCATCAGGCGAACTCCGTACTCGGCTTTGGTCGAAAACAGCATCGAGTTCAAATCCTACTGAAGAGGTCGGTTATGGCTCGATCAGGCCGCGGCGGATCGCGTAGCGGACCAGCTCGACCCGGTCGCGCATCCCCAGCTTGCGCATCGCGTTGGCGCGGTGGTTCTCGACCGTCTTCTCGGAGAGGTGGAGGACCTCGGCGATCTGCTTCGTCGTGTGCGCCTCGGCGACCAGCTTGACGATCTCCTCCTCCCGCGGCGTCAGCTCCTCCTCGCCGCTGGAGCCGCGCTCGAGCACGTCCTTGATCAGCGTCCGCTGCGCCTCGGGGGTGAGGAAGGGCTCGCCGCGCTCGACCGCCCGGATCGCCGCCAGCAGGTCGGTGTCCGCCTGCGCCTTCAGCACGTAGCCCGAGGCGCCGGCTTTCAGCGCCTCGAACAGGTAGCGCTCGTCGTCGTACATCGAGAGGATCAGGACCGAGACCTCCGGCGCCTGCTTCTTGATCTCCCGCGTCGCCTGCAGCCCGGTCAGCTTCGGCATTTTCACGTCGAGGATCGCCAGGTCCGGCCGCTCCCGCACCGCCAGGTCCCGCGCCTCGGCCCCGTCGCCCGCCTCGGCGACGACCTCGATGTCCGGCTGGCGCTCCAGCAGCAGCCGCAGGCCGGAGCGGACGATCCCGTGGTCATCGGCGATCAGCACCCTCATCGGGCCGATTCTCCCGGCGACCGCGAGGTGAACGGTGGTGCCGGCGCCGGGGCGGGACTCGATCGTCAGCTCGCCGCCGACCAGCAGCGCCCGCTCGCGCATGCCGCCGATCCCGAGGCCGCGCTGCTGTTCGTCGAAGGCGAAGCCGCGGCCGTCGTCGGCGACCTCGAGGGCGACGCCGCCGTCCTCGGCGCGCCGCAACAGCACCTCGACCCGGCCGGCGCCGCTGTGGCGGGCGGCGTTGTTGAGCGCCTCCTGGGCGACGCGGTAGACGACCAGCTGGGCGTCGTCGCCGAGGTCGGAGAAGTCGCCGTCGGCCTCCAGCCGCGCCTCGATCTCGCCGCGGCCGAGCTGCTCGACCTGGCCGCCGATCGCCGCTGCCAGACCGAGGTCGTCGAGCGCCGTCGGCCGCAGCTGGCGGGCGAGCGAGAGCAGCTCGGTCATCGCCTGGTTGGCGAGCGCTTTGGTCTCGGCGATTTCGCCTTCCAGCTCCGGCGGCGCCGCCTCGCGCGCCGCCTCCAGCCGCAGCAGCAACCCGGTCAGAGACTGGTTCACCTCGTCGTGGAGGTCGCGCGCGACCCGCGCCCGCTCCTCCTCCTGCGCGTGCAGGGCGGCCGAGCCGGCGCGCCGCCGCTCGGCCTCCAGCCGCCGCATCATCCGCAGGAAGGCGAGCTCGATCCGCTCCACCTCCTCGGTCTCGCCGACCCCGTCGATCGAGGGGGGGAGGTGAAGCCTGGGGGAGGAGAGGTCGACCTTCTCCATCGCCTCGACCAGATCCTCGAGCGGCCGCAGCCGCCGCCGCTCCCGCGCCAGCGCCAGGATCAGCGCGACGACCACGAGGGCAAGCCCGATCACAGCCAAAGTCATCCACGCAGCCTAGAAGCACCCATTCGCCTGTTCCTTTTCGGCCGATAGCAACGAAAAGGAACAGGCGAATGGGTAGGGGGCGTTCCG
Organism: uncultured Actinomycetes bacterium; assembly: GCA_963779815.1. GTDB lineage: Bacteria > Actinomycetota > Thermoleophilia > Solirubrobacterales > 70-9 > VAYN01. Next base: position 68,578 of record CAVZZR010000003.1, read on the forward strand.
GGGTGCTTTGGGGGTTGGCCCCTATAGGCGATTTCACGCTTTCGTCGCATACTTCGGGGACACCCCGACTCTTAGGAGCGACTACTCGATGACCACCACCAAGCAATCCACCTGGGGCGCGACGCTGCGGACCACGATCCTGATGGCCGCTCTCGGCGGCCTGCTCGTCGTCATCGGCGCCGCGATCGGCGGCCCGAGCACCGCGCTCACCTTCCTCTTCGTCGCCCTCGCGATCAACTTCTTCGCCTACTTCTTCAGCGACAAGATGGCGCTGAAAATGAGCGGCGCGAAGCCGATCGACGAGTCGGAAGCGCCGCGGCTCTACCAGATCGTGCGCGAACTCTCGACCCGCGCGGAGCTGCCGATGCCGCGCCTCTACATGATCCCCCAGGATCAGCCCAACGCCTTCGCGACCGGGCGCAACCCGAAGCATTCGGCGGTGGCGGTCACCCGCGGCATCACCAAGCTGCTCTCCGAGGACGAGCTGCGCGGCGTCCTCGCCCACGAGCTCACCCACATCCGCAACCGCGACATCCTGATCCAGTCGGTCGCCTCGGCGATCGGCGCCGCGATCACCTACCTCGCATACATGTTCATGTGGTTCGGCGGCGACGACAACTCCCCGCTCAGCCTCGTTTCGGGGCTGGCGATGGTCCTCCTGGCGCCGATCGCGGCGAGCATCATCCAGCTCTCGATCTCGCGCCAGCGCGAGTACGCGGCCGACGCCGGCGGCGCCGAAATCTGCGGCAACCCGGAGTCGCTGGCGAGCGCGCTGCTGCGGCTCGAGCAGGGCGCGGCGGCGATGCCGATGCAGGTCAACCAGGCGGCCGAGCCCCTCTACATCGTCAAGCCCTTCAAGGGTGGGGGCATCGCCGGCCTCTTCTCGACCCACCCCCCGATCGAGGAGCGGGTCCGCCGCCTGCGCCAGATGCGCCCCAGCTTCGCGTAAGAAACGCGAGCAGCTTCTCGGGAAGAAGATAAGCGGCCTCGGGTCCCTTCACCCGGGGTCGCTTTTCTTTTCCGCGACCCCCTTTGCGGGGCTCGCTATCATTTTTGAAGTAAAGCTGATCCGGATTAGGGGATTTCAGAAATGGCCATCGACACCGAGCGCGTTCAGACGATCGAGGAGATCGAACCCTTCGAGGCTGCCGAGGAGATCGACGGCGGCGACGTCGTCCTGATCGATACGCGCGAGCCGCACGAGTACCAGGAGGCCCACCTCGACGGTGGCAAGCTGGTGCCGCCCGGGGTGCTGGCCGACGAGATCGCGACCGCGGCGCCCGACAAGTCGGCGCGGACGATCCTCTATTGCCGCTCCGGCAACCGCTCGGCGATCGCCGCCGCGCAGATGCAGCAGCTCGGCTACGAGAACGTCGCCTCGATGAGCGGCGGCATCCTCGAGTGGCAGGAGCAGGGGCTGCCGGTCGTCTCGCCGTCGGGGATGACCCCCGAGCAGCGCGAGCGCTACTCGCGCCACACGCTGCTGCCCGAGGTCGGGGTCGACGGCCAGGTGAAGCTGCTGAACGCGAAGGTGCTGCTGCTCGGCGCCGGCGGTCTCGGCGCGCCGACCGCGCTCTACCTCGCCGCCGCGGGAGTCGGGACGATCGGCCTCGTCGACGACGACGTCGTCGACGCCTCCAACCTGCAGCGCCAGGTGATCCACAACACCGAACGGATCGGGATGCCGAAGACCACCTCGGCCCGCCTCTTCATCGAAGGGCTGAACCCCGACGTCAACGTCGTCGAGCACAACGGCCGCCTCGACGCCGGCAACATCCTCGACGTCATCTCCGAGTACGACATCGTCGTCGACGGCGCCGACAACTTCCCCACCCGCTACCTGCTGAACGACGCCTCGGTGCGGCTGCGCAAGCCGGTCGTCTCCGCCTCGATCCTCGGCTTCGACGGCCAGATCTCGACCTTCGTCCCCTACGAGGGGCCCTGCTACCGCTGCCTCTACCCGACCCCGCCGCCGGCCGAGCTCGCCCCGAGCTGCTCCGCCAACGGCGTCCTCGGCGTGATGGCCGGGACGATGGGCACCCTGCAGGCCAACGAGGTGATCAAGCTGATCCTCGGCAAGGGCGAGCCGCTGGTCGGCCGCCTGCTCCTCTACGAGGCCCTCGGCACCCGCTTCACCGAGCTCAAGGTCCGCCGCGACCCCGACTGCCCGATCTGCGGCGAGCACGCCGAGGAGATCCCGGAGTCGGAGATGGGCAAGTTCCCCGACTACGACGCCTTTTGCGCCGGAGCGGGTGGCGACCGCCAGTCCATCGCCTAGGTAGGATCACCCGCCGATGGCAACTGTTCGCATCCCCCCGGTGCTGCGCCCGAAAACGGGCGGCCAGGCCGAGGTCGAGTCCGGCGGCTCCGACGTCGGCGAGGTCCTGCGCTCGCTGACCGGCGAGTTCCCCGACACCCAGCCGCAGCTCTTCGGCGAGGACGGCGAGCTCAACCGCTACGTCAACGTCTACTTGAACGACGAGGACGTGCGGGTCCTGGACGGGCTCGGCACCGCGGTCAAGGACGGCGACACCGTCGTCATCCTTCCCGCCATGGCCGGCGGCGCCCGCGCCGCGTAGCGGCGCGCTTCAGCGGTCCAGGACCAACCCGAGGAACTGCTTGGTCCGCTCCTCGCGCGGGCTCTCCAGCACCTGGGCCGGCGGCCCCTCCTCGACGATCACGCCGCCGTCCATGAAGACGACGCGGTCGGCGACCTCACGGGCGAAGCCGATCTCGTGGGTGACGACGATCATCGTCATCCCTTCCTCGGCCAGCTCCCGCATCACGTCGAGCACCTCCTTCACGAGCTCGGGATCGAGGGCGCTGGTGACCTCGTCGAAGAGCAGCACGTGCGGGTCCATCGCCAGGGCCCGGGCGATCGCCACCCGCTGCTGCTGGCCGCCCGAGAGGCGTTCCGGGTACTCGTTCAGCTTGTCGCCGAGACCCACCCGCTCGAGCAACTGCGTGCCTTTTGCGCGCGCCTCCTGCTGAGAGCGGCCCAGCACCTTTTCCTGAGCGAGGGTCACGTTCTGGAGCGCAGTCTTGTGCGGGAAGAGGTTGAACTGCTGGAAGACGATCCCGACCCGCTGGCGGACGAAATCGAGCTCCCAGCTCTGCTCGCCCGTCCCCGAGCCCGGCCCCCGGCAGATGCTGCGTTCCTCGAGGCGGATGTCGCCCTCCTCCGGCGGCTCGAGCAGGTTGACGCAGCGCAGCAGGGTGCTCTTGCCCGAGCCGCTGGGGCCGAGGACGCAGACGACCTCGCCCTTCTTGATCACCAGATCGACGCCGCGCAGCACCTCCAGATCTCCGAAGCGCTTGCAGACGCCGTGCAGGCTCAGCATCGCGCCGTCGCCGCTGTCTCCAGCCTCCATCAGAGCGCCTCCACGCGGGGGGCGCCGCGGGTGAAGCGGCCCTGCTCGCGGGCGATCAGCTTGTCGACGAGGCGGGCGAGTGGGAGGGTGAGGACGAGGAACATCAGCGCCCCCAGCGTCAGCGCCGAGCTGTTGAAGGTTTCCGACTGAATGTCGCTGCCGACCAGGACCACCTCGTTGAGGGCGATGACGCTGACCAGGGTCGTGTCCTTGGTCAGGGCGATGAAGTCGTTGAGCAGCGGCGCGATCACCTTCCGCACCGCCTGCGGCAGGATCACGTTGCGCATCGCCTGGCCATGGTTCATGCCGAGCGACCGCGCGGCCTCCATCTGCCCGCCCGGCACCGACTCGATGCCGGAGCGGTAGACCTCGGCCATGTAGGCGCCGTAGGTGATCGTGATTGCCAGGACCCCGAACCAGAAGCTGTCGGGTTTGCCGAACCACTCGGGCAGCCGCAGGGATTCAGGCAGGAAGTCGAGGGCGGGGATGCCGCCGGCGATGATCAGGATCAGCAGCAGCAGCGGGATGCCGCGGAAGACGTCGATGTAGGCGATCGTCAGGAAGCGGACCGGTAGGGCGGCTTTCCCCGGCAGCTGGCGAAGCGTGGCGAGGAGCAGACCCCAGATCAGGGCGAGAACGCCCGAGATGATCGAGAGTTGGACGGTCACCCAGAAGCCGTCCAGCACTTCGTCGAAGTGGTCGACCATGAAGCCGACGTCGAAGAACTGCTTGAGGAACTCTTCCATTAGCCCCTAAACGTAGAGAAGGGGCGCCGTCTCCGGCGCCCCTTCTCGGAATCTCGCTTCGAGCTCAGCTCGCTTCGTGGGTCGCGGTCTCGATCTCCTTCGGCGGTTCGTGCTTGAACCACTGTTCGTAGAGCTTCGCGTAGGTGCCGTCGTCGATCACCTGCTTCAGCCCTTCGTTCAGTTCTTCGAGCAGTTCGGTTTCGCCCTGTTTGACGGCGAATCCATATTCTTCTTCGGTCGGGATCGCGGCCGAGATTTCGACTCCGTTGCCGGCGGCTTCCGCGTTTTCGGCAACCGGGATGTCGATCACGACGGCGTCGACGGTCCCGTTCTGCAGCGCGTTGACGGCGTCCGGGCCCTGCGGGTATTTGCGCAGGTCGCCGGCATTGCCCTCTTCTTCGACGAATTCCTGCCCGGTCGTGCCCTGCTGGACGCCGACCGTGGCCCCGGCCAGCTTTTCGACCGAGTCGATTTCGCCGCCTTCCTTGACCAGGATCGCCTGTTCGGAGATGTAGTACGGGTTGGTGAAGTCGACCGTTTTCTCGCGTTCGTCGGTGATCGTCGCGGCCGAGGCGACGACGTCGAAGTTGCCCCGCGCGAGGTCGAGGAAGATCGTGTCGAAGGAGGTGTCCTCGAATTCGACTTCACGGTCGATCGCCTTGCCCACCGCTTCCAGGAGTTCGACATCGAAGCCGGTGTAGTTGCCCGGTTTCCCCTGCTCGAACGGGGGATAGGGGATGTCGGAGCCGACGGTCAGGGGCTCGCCGCCGCCTTCACCGCCGCCGCCGCCGGTGGTCGAGTCGTCGCTGCCTCCGCATCCCGCCGCAACGAGCGAGACGAGGGCCAGAAGGAAGACCGCGAAAAGGGCGGTCAGCCGGGTCGTTCTCATGAATCTCCTCCGATCGGGTGGACAGACGCCCCAAGGTATACAGCCTGCCACCTGGCCGACGCTACACTTTCTGAAGTAAGGGCGGGCGAATGGCGCGAGAGCAACTACTCAACAAACCCTGCGGAGGCCGCTTCGGCAACATCGTCGAGTCGATCGGCAACACGCCGCTGGTCGAGCTGCCGCGGCTGACGCCGAAGCCCGAGGTCCGCATCTACGCGAAGCTCGAGGGGCACAACCCGACCGGCTCGGTCAAGGACCGGGTCGCCAAATCGATGATCGAGACGGCCGAGGCCGAGGGCGCGATCGAACCCGGCCACACGATCCTCGAGCCGACCTCCGGCAACACCGGCATCGCCCTGGCGATGATCTGCCGCCGCAAGGGCTACCCGCTGAAGGTGGTGATGCCCGACAACGTCACCGAGGAGCGGACCCAGCTGCTGCGCATGTACGGGGCGGAGATCGTCTACTCGGAGGGCGCCAAGGGCTCCAACGGCGCCGTCGAGGTGGCGCTGGAGATGGCCGAGGACCCCGGCTACTACATGCCTTACCAGTACGGCAACGCGGCCAACCCGCTCGCCCACTACAACGGCACCGCGGTCGAGATCCTCGAAGAGCTCGACGAGGTGACCGCCTTCGTCGGCGGCCTCGGCACCGGCGGCACCCTGATGGGCAACGGCCGCCGCCTCAAGGAGGCGAACCCGGAGACGCTGATCGTCGCCGCCGAGCCGAAACAGGGGGAGCTCGTCCAGGGCCTGCGCTCGCTCGACGACGGCTTCATCCCGCCGATCATCGACATCTCCCTGTTCGACCGCAAGATCATGGTCGACAACCGCGACGCGATCGTCTGGACCAAGAAGCTGCTCGAGGAGGAGGGCGTCTTCGCCGGCGTCTCGGCCGGCGCGATCGCCGCGATCGCCCACCGCATCGCCGGCGAGCTCGACTCCGGCAACGTCGTCTTCCTGATCCCCGACGACGGCTGGAAGTACCTCTCCTCCGGCGTCTACACCAAGCCCATCGAGGAGATAGAGAACCTCGACTCCACCGTCTGGTGGTAGGCAACCAAGGCGTTTCCGCAACTCCCTCGTGCGAGCGGGTTAAAGCGGCCGGAATGGCGCTCGAACGGGTACCGAAAAAGGCAGGTCTCCTCGTCGTCCTAGCCTGCTGTTTGTGGCTGGCGGCGATCGCGGGGGCTCAAGCCGCGAGCGGAAAGACGCCCGGCAGCCTCGATCCGGGTTTCGGCAACGGGGGGCTTGTGGTGCAGCCTTGGCCGCCGGTGACGTCGTCCGGAACCCACGGCATCGACATGGCCATCGGCCCTGAAGATGAAGTTTTCGTCTTGCAGAGCTTCTGGGACTGTCAGGGGGATGACTGCCGGGTCGAATTCTTCATCCAGCACTATCTGGCGGACGGTGCTCTCGACAAGAGCTTCGGCATCGACGGCTTCAGCGAGAAAGCGGCGGTGACCGCTCCCCTCCGCTCGGTTCTCTCCAGGAGGGGGAGCTACGGCTCACTGGCGGTGGGGCCGAGCGGGGAGCCTGTCTTGGCCGCTGCCGACAGGGGAGACTTGGCTCTCTTTCGCTTCGATCGATCCGGCCGGCTGGCGCGGAGTTTCGGCAACGAGGGAGCCGTCCATGCCGATTTCGGCGGCTGGGAGAGCCGCCCCCAGCTTGCCCTCCTCGATGACGAACAGATCATCGTTGCCGGCAAATCCGTTCGCGGTCAGCGCAGCCGCGACCTCGTCGTGCTCGCTCGTTTCCAGCCGAACGGCGAACTGGATCCATCCTTCGCCGCGAAAGGGCCAGAGAAGTACGGGAAAGGATGGACGGCTTTTCGCGGCACCCCGGGCGCTCTCTCCCTGTGGGGCTCCGGCGCGATAGCGCTCGCCGGGCCAGGATGCTGCACCGCGAAGACGCAGAGGTCGGTTTACACGACCAGGCGTCGGAGAGATGGCTTGTTGCCGCAAGCCAGCCACTCGCGGCCATGGCGCTACCTGAAGGTCGGACCTCATGCCTGGGTAAGCGCGGTGGTCCCCTTGCCCAAGGGCGGGCTCTACCTGGTCGGCAGCTCCGAGCAGGGGATGTTCGCTGCGCGCCTGCGGCCGTCTGGCCGTCTCGACAAGAGCTTCGGCCGAGGGGGAATCGTCCGCTTCTCGAAGATGGATGCCGCGACTTCTCCGGCTGTCGCGGACGCGAATCGCCGCCTCTATGCGGCGGGGGTCCGCTACAGCCAGGAAGAATATGTGCCGAGCGCAGGCCGCCTGGCGAGACTGACTCCAAGAGGTCGCCACGACCGAAACTGGGGTGGGAATCAGCCCGGCTATGTCTCGCTGCCCGAGACGAGCGAACCGCTGGCCCTCGGGTTCCAGTCCGACGGCAGGCTCGTGGTTTTCGGCGAAGAGCCCGTCGAATGCATCCGCAGCTGTCGACAGCCCGGCTGGACCCTGCTTCGTGTCTTCACTGCTGAGCCTGGTAGCCGCTAGCTGACGTGCCTCACCACGTTCCGAACGCCATGAAGTAGATCCGGGCCCGCCGAGAGGCTGTGGGTGTTCGACGCCTACGACCTCAAGGAGGACCCGGATGCAGCACCGTAATGCCCCGCTCACCCCGAACGGAAGACGTCGCCTGGTGGCGCTCGTCGAAGAGGAGCAGCTCACGTTCGAGGCGGCCGCGGCCGCCTCGAACGTGTCGCGGTCCACAGCCCACACCTGGGTGACCCGTTGGCGGCAGGCAGGCGAGGCCGAGCGCCGCAGCCTCGCCTGCCTGCGGGACCAATCCTCAGCACCGCACCGGCAGCCGTCCCTGGCGAGCGAGGAGGTCCACGACCTCGTCTGCGAGGAGCGGAAGCGCACCGGCTGGGGGCCGCGGCTGATCGCCTCCGAGCTCGGCATCCCCCACGCGACGGTCTCCCGCTGCCTTCGCCGCCGCGGCCTCTCGCGCAGGCCGGCCACGCCGAAGGAGGCGGTGCGCCGCTTCGAGTGGCCCTGTCCCGGCGACCTGCTGCAGATGGACACCAAGCGCTTTGCCCGCTTCACCAGCCCCGGTCACGCGGTGACCGGGGATCGCACCCGCAGTGGCGCCCACAAGCGCGAACGGGTGGGATACGAGCTCGCCCACTCGATCATCGACGACCACTCCCGTCTCGCCTACACCGAGCTGCATCGCGACGAGAGAGGGCCGACGGTGGTGGGGTTCGTGGAGCGTGCGATCGCCTTCTTTCGCGCCCACGGGATCGAGCCCCGAAGGCTGCAGAGCGACAACGCCTGGACCTACACGAAGAACCGAGCCTTGGCCGATCTCCTGGCCCAGGAGGGCATCTCCCATCGCACGATCCCACCGCGGATGCCGAAGCGAAACGGGAAGGTCGAGCGCTACCAGCAGACCCTCAAGCGGGAGTGGGGCCTCGGGCAGCGCTACCGATCCTCAGTCCATCGGGCCGAGGCACTGCCACACTGGCTCCACCACTACAACCACGCTCGACGCCACAGCTCGATCGGCAACCGCCCACCCGTCAGTCGCGTTCGGGACGTCTTGAGGCAGAACAGCTAGCGGCCGCGCGATCGCGGCCTGCGGCGCGGTCGTCTCGCTGATGCTCGTCGCAGCGCCCCGTGCGAATGCGTCAGGACAGCCGCCACCCGGCTTCTTCGGCGTCTCCCCGCAGACGCAGGTCGGCGCGGGTGATCTGAAGAGGATGGCCCGGCTGGGCCTGACGCTGAGGGTTCCCGTTTTCTGGTCCGAGGTGGAGTCTCAGCGCGGCAGCTATGACTTTTCGGCTCTCGACCGGACGCTCGGGCAGGCTGCGACTGCTGGGGTTCGGGTGCTGCCGATCGTCACCGGCTCCCCGCTCTGGATGGCGGGCGACCCCCGGGTACCGCCGCTCGCGGGCTTGCGGGCCGCGGCCTGGGACGGGCTTCTCGGCCGGCTGGTCGGGCGCTACGGTCCCCACGGGTCGTTTTGGCGGGGGCGAAAGGTGAGGCAGCCGATCCGCCGCTGGCAGATCTGGAACGAGCCCAACTTCCGGTTGTTCTGGCGGCGCCCCTCCGCGAGGGGCTACGTCAAGCTGCTGCGTCACTCGGCTCGAGCGATCTGGCGCTCTGACCCGAATGCCCAGGTAGTGGCCGCGGGCCTGGCTCCGGTCGAGGATGGCCTCCGTCCCTGGGAGTTCCTGCGGCGCATGTATCGGGTGCCCGGCGCGAAGCGAGACTTCGACGTGGCCGCGTTGCATCCCTATGCGACCTCGATATCGGGCCTGGAATACGAGCTGCGAATGATGCGCCGGGTGATGGCGCGGGCCGGCGACGGCTCGAAGCCCCTCCTGGTCACCGAGATCGGGGTTGCCTCGGCGGGCGACTATCCAAATCCCTTCGACAAGGGGCTTCGCGGCCAGGCGCGCTTCCTCGAAGACGTCTACGGCTTAATGCTGGAGAAGCGGCGTCGCTGGCGGCTCGTCGGCGCCTACTGGTTCACCTGGAGGGACATCCCCACTTCGGATCGCCACTGCGTCTTTTGTCAGTTCGCGGGCCTCTTCGACGTCAGCGGTCAGCCGAAGCCGGCCTGGCGGGCAATGCGGCGCGTGGTTCTGGGAACTGAAGGGTCGGCAGTCCGCTAGCCTCGCTTCGTGAAGATCTCCCGGCAGCTGGTCGACGAGATGGTGGCCCATGCCCGGGAGGATCTGCCGAACGAGTGCTGCGGGATGATCGGCGGGCGCGACGGGGCGGCGAGCCGGGTGGTGCGGGTCGCGAACGCCGCTGCCAGTCCGCTGCGCTACGAGATGGACCCGCAGGGGCAGTACGACGCCCTGAAGGCGATCGAAGACGCGGGCGAAGAGCTGATCGGGATCTACCACTCGCACACCCGCAGCGCCGCCTACCCCTCGCAGACCGACGTTAACGAGGCGCGGATGTGGCCCGAACAGGCCTACGTGATCGTCTCCCTGGAGGACGAAGAGGCGCCGGACGTGAAGGCCTACGACCTGGCCGACCTGAAGATCGCCAATGTCGAGCTCGACGTCGCATAAGTCGCCGCCGAGCGGCCACCGGCGCGGCGCCCACGGCGGCGGCGATTCCGGTGGCGGCGAGGAGGGCGGCGGTGGTGGTGGCGGAGGCGGCGGCGACCTCGTCAAGATCGCCTTCGCCCGCAACCAGGTCGAAGGGGAAATGCTGCAGGGACTGCTGACCGAGGCCGGCATCCCCAGCATCCTCAAGCGCAGCATCGGCTTCGACAACCCCGACTTCCTCCCCAGCGGCCCCCGCGACGTGATGGTCAACGCCGGCGCCGCCGGGCGCGCCCGCGAGGTGCTCGCCGACGTCTTGATCGAGGACGAAGCCGACGAGGTGGCCGAGCTCGAAGGCGAACGCCGGCTCGCCCGCGGCGAAGGCGACGGCCCCTCGGCGGGCCGCCTCGCCTTCTGGCTGCTCGCCGCCGTGATCGGCGGCTTCATCCTCGTCTGGCTGCTCTACCAGGCGACCTAGACAGCGACCGGGCCGCGGACCATCTCGCGGAGGTAGTCGCGCCAGGCGTCCTCGACGTCGCGGAAGCGGGCGTCGAAGGCGTCTTCGAGCTGCACCTCCGGGCCCTGGGGGAGGAGCTTGGCGACGAGGCGCTCGCAGGCCTCGGGGCCGCGCTCGTTCTCCAGCAGGTCGAAGATCGTGCCGCCGAGGATGACGGCGTCGCGGCGCGAGGGCGGGAAGGAGGGGCGGGCGCTCTCGCGCAGGCGGCGGATCGTCGCCGCCCGGTAGAGGCCGACCTGGCGGGAGAAGTACTGGGCGGCGCCTTCGACCAGCCAGGCCCAGCGCAGGTAGCGGAGGAAGCGGCGCGGGGTCCAGGAGGGGGGGAGGGCGGTGTTGTTGGCGGCGACCACCATCTGCGCGTAGAGGCGCTCGGCGGTGCCGCGGAGGGCTTCGTAGGAGTCGTCGCCGGCGGCGCGCCGTTCCATGTGGGGGTCGTTGAGGACGTGGAGCTCGGTCGACATCGGCCAGCCGGCGAGGTAGCGGCGCCCGGCCGGCGCCGCCGACCAGCGGGCGAGGGGGAGGAACGGGTGCGCCGCGGTCAGCCAGAGCGGGTTGGTGTGGACCACCACCGTCACCTCCTCCGGCACCGCCTCGAAGCGGTCTTCGAGCCGCAGCCGCAGGTGCTCGAGCCGGTCCAGCGTCCGCTCCGCGAAGGCGGAATCGTCGGAGTCGTGGCGCGCGGTGAACGACAGACTCTCGGTCTCGACCCAGCTCATCGAGGCGAGGCTAGCGAGGCGAGAGGTTGCCTAGACGAGAGCAGGCTCGCCGGCGCCGGCGCGGTTGCGAATCTCTTCGCGAGCGCGGTCGAACTCTTCGTCGGCCATCACCGGGGTGCCCTCGAAGGGTAGTTCGCGGTCGATCTCGACCCAGGAGCGGCAGCCGTGGTACTCGTCGCGGACGCGGACCGTGACCGGGCGCGGGATCCGATGGACCCGCAGCAGCAGGACGTGGAGCGGGTGGCGCCGCTTCCAGGCGAGCCGCTTTTCGGCGTAGTCGGGCGTCCAGATGTAATACGGGGAAAGAGCGTCGAGGCTGCGGCGGTCGTTGATCGTCACGTGGTCGACGACCTCGGCCCAGGCGCGCAGGCGGACGCGGTCGGGCTGGGGAATGCCGCCGTCCTGGAGCAGCGCCTTCGGCGGCGGCTCCTCGTCGGGCCAGACACCCTCCTCGAGCGCGCGGCGCAGCTCCGGGTGGTGGGATTCGCGGACCAGGTTGTTCCGCTGGTGATCGAAGGTCGGGTAGAGGAAGAAGCGCTCGTGCTCGAGCTCGAAGTGCTTGTTCTCCTCGCGGATGCCGCCCTTGCGCAGGGTCAGTAGCTGCTCGCCCTCGGCGAGAGCGCGAACGGTTACAGCCCATTCCTTGAGAGCGATCGGCATTAGAAGTAATCCAGCAGGGAGTTAGTTCGTTAAGTCTCTGGGGGTCGGGCCGTGACTAGGTGGCCTGTACAGGCTGTTTACGCCCGCCCGGAGGCGCGCATTCTAGAGGAGTGCAGCGAAATCTCAACTAAAAAACCGCGAAATTTGCGAAATGTGACTTAACTCCACCCGCCGCCGCCCGGAGTTTCGACCCGCAGCCGGTCCCCCGGGCGCAGATCGCCGGCCGCCTTGCTCGGCAACGGCTCCCCGTTGAGGAGGTTGACTCCGGGGGCTCCGTCTTCGCCGTTGCCGTGGCCCCGGGGCCGGTGGCGGCGGCGCTCGGTGATCAGGGTGAACCCCATCGGCGCCAGCGCTTCGATCTCCCGCGCCAGCCCGTCGCCGCCCCGCTGGGCGCCGCCGCCGCCGCTCTCCCTGCGCAGGGAGAGCTCGCGCACCCGCAGCGGGAATTCGGCCTCCAGCGCCTCCGTCGGCGTGTTCAGGGTGTTGGACATCGCGACGTGGATCGCGCTCGGGCCGTCGGCGTCGGGGCAGGCGCCCTGGCCGCCGCCGAGGGTCTCGTAGTAGGTGAAGCTCTCGCCGGCGAGCGTCAGGTTGTTCATCGTCCCCTGTCCCTGGGCCGGCCCCGGCCGCGCCTGCGAGGGCGGCGAGGACGAGGTCGGCGACCCGGCTCGAGGTCTCGACGTTGCCGGCGGCGACCGCGGCCGGGGGGCGGGCGTTGAGGATCGAGCCCGCCGGCGCCACGACCTCGATCGGCCGGTGGGCGCCGGCCGAGGGCGGCCCCTCGGGGTCGGTGAGGACGCGGACGGCGAAGAAGGCGGCGGATTTCGTCACCGAGAGCGGGCAGTTGAGGTTGCCCTCGACCTGCTCGTCGCTGCCGCCGAAGTCGAGCCGCAGCTCCTCGCCTTCGACGGTTGCCTCCAGCGCCAGCCGCAGATCCCGCTCGGCGCCGTTCCAGTCGCCTTCGAGCACGTCCTCGGCGCGGTAGCTGCCGTCGGGCAGCTCGGCGATCGCGGCGCGGGTGCGGCGCTCGCTGTAGGCGAGGATCTCGGCCATCCCCGCGCGCAGCTCCGCGGCACCGAGGCGGTCGCAGAGCTCGCCGAGGCGGAGCCCGCCGACCCGGTTGGCAGCTTGCTGCGCGCGCAGATCGGCGAGCCGCTGGTCGGGCGCCCGCATCTGCGAGGCGAGCCCGGCGAGCGTGTCCGCGTCGGCGACGGTGGGCGGGATGACGACGCCCTCTTCGCCGAGCACGCGCGAGAAGGCCGGCATCGAACCCGGGGTCGGGCCGCCGACGTCGGCGTGGTGGGCGCGGCTGGCCGCGAACCCGAGCAGCTCCCCCTCCATGAAGACCGGCGAGACGAGGGTGATGTCCGGCAGGTGGGTGCCGCCGCGGTAGGGGTCGTTGAGGATCCAGCTCTGCCCCGGCCGCTGCTCCCGGTCGAGGACTGCGGCGACCGCGTCGGGCATCGAGCCGAGGTGGACGGGGATGTGCTCGGCCTGCATCACCAGCTCCCCGACGGCGTCGAAGATCGCGGTCGAGCAGTCGTGCCGCTCCTTGATGTTGGCCGAGTAGGCGGAGCGGATCAGCGTCGCCCCCATCTCGTCGCAGACCGCCCGCAGGCCGCCGACCAGAACCTGGAGCGCAATCGGGTCCAGCCCCCTCATTCGCCTGTTCCTTTTCGTTGTCTGGCGCCGATAAGGAACAGGGCGATGATCGTGCCGTGCTGATCGACGCGCGTCGTCCATCCCGGCGGGACGACGAAGGTCGCCTCGGGGAGCTCGAAGACGACCGGTCCCTCGGTCTCGTGGCCCGCCGCGGGCTCGCCGCGGAGGACGGGCGTCTCGACCCACTCGTCGCCGAATCGGACGTGGCGCGAGGTCTCCGTGGCCGCGTTCTCAGTGGCGGCGACCGGCCGCGGCTGCGGCCCCGTCACCACCAGGGCGAGCTCGACGTCGACGAGGACCACCTCGCCGTCGGGGTCGCGGTGCCCGTAGCGCTGCTCGTGCAGGTTCTCGAACCCCTCGATTAGCCGCGCCGGGTCGGGATCGACCGGCCCCGGGACCGGCAGCTCGAAGGCCTGGCCGGCGTAGCGCAGCTTGTAGGTGACCTCGGGCTCGGCGTCCTCCTCCATGCCGGCGCCGGTCCCGGCGACCATCGCCGCCACCTCGGCGGCGAGGCGCTCCGCGGTCAGCTCCTCGCCGCTGAGCATCACCGTGCGGGCGGTGTCGCGGCGGCGATCGGAGGCGCAGAGGCCGAGGGCGGAGAGGACGCCGCCGGCGCGGGGGCAGAGGATCGTCTCGATGCCGAGCTCCTCGGCGATCGCCGCCGCGTGCAGCGGGCCGGCGCCGCCGAACGGCAGCAGCGCGAAGCCGCGCGGGTCGACGCCGCGCTCGACGGTGACGACGCGCAGCGCCCGCACCATCTCCTGGTTGGCGACGCGGACGATCCCGGCGGCGGTCTCGAGCGGGTCGAGCCCGAGTGAGCGGCCGAGCTCGGCGACCGCGCGCTCGGCCGCGTCGGCGTCGAGGGCGACGCCGCCGGCCAGCTCCGAGTCGCCGGCGAGACGGCCGAGCAGGAGGTTGGCGTCGGTGACCGTCGGCTCGGTGCCGCCGCGGCCGTAACAGGCCGGCCCGGGGTCGGCGCCGGCGCTGCGGGGACCGGCGCGGAGGGCACCGCCGCTGTCGCGCCACCCGATCGAGCCGCCACCGGCGCCGACGGTGTGGACGTCGACCATCGGCAGCTGGATCGGCCGCCCGTCGATCTCCCGTCCGTCGGTCCTTCTGACCTCGCCTTCCTCGACCACGCAGACGTCGCAGGAGGTGCCGCCCATGTCGAAGCCGAGGGCGTTGCCGTTGCCGCTCAGCCCGGCCAGCAGCCCGGCCCCGACGGCGCCCCCGGCCGGGCCGGAGAGGACGCTCCAGGCGCCGGCGCGTGATGCCTCCGCCGCCGGGGCGACGCCGCCGGAGGAGCGCATCACCTGCGGCTGCGGCAGGCCGGCGTTCTCGGCGGCCGCGCCGAGGCTCTCCAGGTAGCGGCCCAGCAGCGGGCTGAGATAGGCGTCGACGACGGTGGTCGAGCAGCGCTCGTACTCGCGAAAGCGCGGCAGGACCTCGTGCGAGGCGGAGACGTGGACGCCGGGAAGCCGCTCGCGCAGGTGGGCGGCGATCCGCTCCTCGTGTCCCGGGTCAAGGTAAGAGAAGAGGAGGCAGACGGCGACCGACTCGGCGCCGCTCGCCTCGATCGCCGCCGCCAGCCGCTCGGGTTCCTCGTCGGCGAGCGGCTCGACGACGCCGTCCGGCCCGACCCGCTCGGCCGCCCCGAAGCGCAGCCCGCGCTCTACCAGCGGCGCCGGCTTCGGGGTGCAGAGCCGGTAGAGGTCGGGGCGGTCCTGGCGGCCGATCTCGAGCAGGTCGGCGAAGCCGCGGGTGGCGACGAGCGCCGTCTTCGCCCCGCGCTCCTCGAGCAGGGCGTTGGTGCCGACGGTCATCCCGTGGGCGAAGACCTCGACCGCGTCCGCTGCGGCGCCCGTCCGCTCCAGCACCGCCTCGACCGCCCGCATCACCCCGGCCGACTCCTCCCGCGGCGTCGACGGCACCTTGGCGGTATGGACGGCGCCGCCGTCGAGCAGGACGGCATCCGTGAAGGTCCCGCCGACGTCGACTCCGAGAAGCATGCGTTGACGCTACTAAGACAGCCTCAGAGCCACTGTTCCTCGGTCACCGTGCCGTCGGGGTGGACGACGACGTGGATGCCGTCGAGCGCGGGGTCGGTCTCCGGGGCGTCGCGGCGCAGGTGGCCGCCGCGGGACTCGCGCCGGTCCAGCGCGCTGGCGGCGAGCGCCCGCGCCAGCGGGTAGGGGTTGGAGACGAGCCGCGCCAGGTCGTCGGGGTTGCGCATCGGTCCGGCGTAGCGCCAGACCGCCTCCCGGGTCTCGTCGCTCGGCGGCTCGAAGCGCCACTGCGGCGGCTCGGGCCGGCTCGCCGCCCTTTCTTCGCTGACCGCGGCGGCTCCGGCGCGGCCGCCGAAGACGAAGCACTCGCTGAGCGAGTTGGAGGCCAGCCGGTTGGCGCCGTGGAGGCCGGTGCAGGAGACCTCGCCGACGGCGAAGAGGCCGGGCAGGGAGGAGCGGCCGTCGACGTCGACCGCGACCCCGCCCATCGTGTAGTGGGCGGCGGGGGTGACCGGCACCGGCTTGCGGTGCGCGTCCAGTCCTGCCTCGGCGAGCGAGGCGAAGACGTTGGGGAAGCGGGCGGGGTCGATCTCGCGCAGGTCGAGGTCGACGTGCGCCGTCCCGTCGAGGCGCATCTTCTCGAGGATCGCCGCCGTCACCGCGTCGCGCGGCGCCAGCTCGTCGGTGAAGCGCTCGCCGTCGGCGCCGAGCAGCTTCGCCCCCTCGCCGCGGATCGCCTCGGTGATCAGGCGGCCGTCGTGGGGCGTGTCGGGCATCGCCAGCGCGGTCGGGTGGAACTGGCAGAACTCGAGGTCGGCGAGGTCGGCCCCCGCCACCGAGGCGAAGACCATGCCGGCGCCGATCGCCCCGCGCGGGTTGGTCGTCCGCCGCCAGAGCGCCGCGGCGCCGCCGGTGGCGACGATCGTCGCCGGAGCCCCGACCGCCCCGTCCTCGGTGACGACGCCGTGGCAGCGCTCGCCGTCGCTCCAGAGCGCCAGCGCCGAGGTCCGCTCCATCACCTCGATCCGCTCCTCGGCGGCCACCATCGTCGCCAGCTTCGAGGTGATCTCGGCGCCGGTCTGGCTGCCCCCCGAGTGGACGATGCGCCGCCGCGTGTGGCCGCCCTCCAGCGCCAGCCCGAGCCGCCCCTCGTGGTCGAGGTCGAAGACGACGCCGCGGGCGATCAGGTCGCGGACCAGCGCCGGTGCTTCCTCGACCAGGACCCGGACCGCCGAGCTGCGGCAGAGGCCGCGGCCGGCGGCGATCGTGTCGGCGGCGTGGAGGTCGGGGGAGTCGTCGGGCTCGAGCGCCGCCGCGAGGCCGCCCTGGGCCCAGTAGCTGGCGCTCTGCGGTAGGGGGGTGCGGGAGATGACGCAGACCCGGGCGCCGAGCTCGGCCGCCCGCAAAGCGCTCCAGAGGCCGGCGGCGCCGCCGCCGACGACGGCGACGTCGAACTCACCGCCTGACTCTGTTGACGATGACGCTATCGGCCCTCGGCCTCGCGCCTGAGGGAGTCGAGCTGCCCCTGAAGCCAGCTCGCCGCCCCCTCGCGGGCCCGGGCAAGCTCGTCGGCGATCGTCTCCTCGGCGGTGGCGGCGCGCCGCTTGGCCGCCTCGACCCGCTGCTCGGCTGTCTCGACCTGGGCTTCGATCTCGCCGAGGCGCTCCTCGGCCGCGGCCAGCGCCTTCTCCTTCTCCTCGCGCTCGCGCTCGAGGTCGGCTTCCAGCGCCTCGATCTCCTCTGCGGCCCGCTTCTCGGCCTCGGCGGCCAGCGTCGCCGCCTCCTCGAGACGGCGCTCGGCCTCGCGGACCTGCTCCTCGAGGCTGTCTCCTGCGGGACCGGCGTCAGCGTTCACTGCACTCAATCTATTACCGCTCAGGAACCCGCGTCGCCAACCACGGCCCGGTAGGCCTCGATCACCCGCTCCGCCATCGACCCGGCGGAGAGCGTGTGGGCGCGGGGGGCGCCATCGACCCGCGGGTCCGCGGCGGCGAGGTGGCGCCGCGCGACGGCCGCCCAGGCGGCGGCGTCGAACGGCGCGCAGAGGCAGCCCTCGACGCCGCCGAGGGCGTAGGGGGCGATCCCGACCGGGGTGGAGAGGACGGGGACGTCGCAGGCGAGCGCCTCGATCGCCGCCATCCCGAAGCCCTCGTAGTCGGAGGTGACGAGGACGGCGTCGGCGGCGTTGAGCCAGAGCGGCATCTGCTCGGGCTTGATCGAGCCGCCGCTGAGGAGGTCGGCCTCGCAGGCCGCGGCGACCTCGGCGGCGCGGTCGTGCCGCTTCTCCGGACCGCGCCGGGTTGGCGGGGAAGAAGAGGTAGCTGCCCTCGGGGTCGAGGCCGAGCGCCCGCCGCGCCTCGGCCCGCGGCTGCGGCCCGAACCGCTCCAGGTCGGGACCGCAGGGGAGGACGGCGGAGCCGGGGACGGCGGGCAGCCCGGGCCGGCCGTCCTCGGGCTCGAACAGCGCCCGCGAGACCCCCGCCACCAGGTCGCAGCGCCAGGCGAGCCGGCGCGAGAGGTGGCCGACGAGGTGGTGGCGGACGTCGGTGCCGTGGAAGGTGACGATGAGCGGCGCCGCCCCGGCCAGCCGCGCCACCCAGCCGGCGAGGCCGTAGTGGGCGTGGACGAGGTCGAAGCGCTCGCGCCGCAGCAGCGCCCGCAGCCGCCGCGCCGCCGGCAGGTACTCGTTGCGCCCGCGGGCGAATTCGAAGAGGTCGACGTCGATTCCCCGGCTGCGCGTCTCGTCGACCTGGTCCCGCACCCAGCAGCCCCGCTGGGGCGCGCCGGCGTCGGGCATGAAGTTGGTGACGACAAGGACCCGCACCGGGGTCAGGGTAGCCGGGGCGGCGGGAGGCGGTAGGTCGCCGGCGTCTTCGAGAGCTTGATCGGGCTGCGGGGGAGGCGGGCCGGCTCGCCGTCTTCGCGGGGGATCTCGACGATCGGGTCGAGGCCGATCTGGGTCGCGAACTCGAAGGCGGCGCCGATGTCGTTGACGACGCCGGCCGGGACGCGGCGGGCGCGCAGGAGGTCAACCCATTCGGTAGCAGGGCGGGCGGCGAGGGCGGCCTCGAGCAGCGGCCGCAGCTCGTCGCGGTGCTCGACCCTCGCCGGGTTGGTGGCGAAGCGCCCGTCGTCGGCCAGCCCCGCCGGGCCAAGCACCTCGCAGAGGTCGCGAAACTGACGGTCGTTGCCGACCGCCAGGACGATCTCATCGTCGCGGCAGTGAAGGAGTTCATAGGGGGCGATGCTGGGATGGCGGTTGCCCATCCGGCCCGGCACCACGCCCGCCGCGGTGAAGGCCGAGCTCTGGTTGACGAGGCCGGCGAGCAGGGCGGAGAGGAGGTCGACCTCGACAAGCTGGCCTTCGCCGCTCTCGCGCCGGTGCTCGAGCGCGGCGAGGATGCCGACGGCGGCGTAGAGGCCGGCGACGACGTCGACGAGGGCGACGCCGACCTTCAGCGGCTCCCCCTCGGGCTCGCCGGTGACGCTCATCAGCCCGCCGAGGGCCTGGACGAGGAGGTCGTATCCCGGCAGCTCGGCCCCGGGCCCGCTGCCGCCGAAGCCGGTGATCGAGCAGTAGACGAGGCCTGGATGCTCCGCCGCGAGGGTCTCGTAGTCGAGGCCGAGCTTCGCCATCACCCCGGGACGGAAGTTCTCGACGACGACGTCGCCGGCCAGCGCCAGGCGGCGCGCCTCGGCGAGATCGTCGGGGTCGCCGAGGTCGAGGAGGACGCTGGTCTTGTTGCGGTTGACCGCCTGGAAATAGGTCGCCTCGCCGTCGGCGTCGTGGGGCGGCCCCCAGGAGCGGGTGTCGTCGCCGCCTCTCGGCCGCTCGACCTTGGTCACCTCGGCGCCGAGGTCGGCCAGGGTCATCGTCGCCAGCGGCCCGGCCAGCACCCGTGAGAAGTCGAGGATCCGCAGCCGTCCCAGCGCCGAGTCGCTCATTCGGTCACGATCTCAGAAACCCGCCACCGACTTCGAGGACGCCGATGTCATCCACCACCGCCGCCCCGCCGATCCGCCCCGCCGATTACCTCGCGCTCGACGCCCTCCTCTCCGACGAGGAGCGCGACATCCGCGACACCGTCCGCGCCTTCGTCCGCAAGGAGATCGTCCCCAACGTGGGGGAGTGGTTCGAGGAGGCGACGGTGCCGCTCGCCGAGCTCGCGCCCGCGCTCGGCAGGCTCGGCGTCCTCGGAATGCACCTCGACGGCTATGGCTGCGCGGGGGCCTCGGCGACCGCCTACGGGCTCGCCTGCATGGAGCTGGAGGCCGGCGACAGCGGCATCCGCAGCCTCGTCTCGGTCCAGGGCAGCCTGGCGATGTACGCGATCTGGCGCTGGGGCTCCGAGGAGCAGAAACAAGCGTGGCTGCCGCGGATGGCCGCGGGCGAGGCGATCGGCTGCTTCGGCCTGACCGAGCCCGACGCCGGCTCGGACCCGGGCTCGATGCGGACGCGGGCCCGGCGCGACGGCTCCGACTGGATCCTCCACGGGCAGAAGATGTGGATCACCAACGGCTCGGTCTCCGAGGTGGCGGTGGTCTGGGCACACACCGACGAGGGCGTGCGCGGGTTCCTCGTCCCCAAGGGGACCAAGGGGTTCACGACCCAGGACATCCACCGCAAGCTCTCGCTGCGCGCCTCCGTCACCTCGGAGCTGCTGCTCGACGACGTCCGCCTTCCCGCCGACGCCGTCCTCCCCGAGGTGAGCTCGCTGAAAGGGCCGCTCTCCTGCCTCAACGAGGCCCGCTACGGGATCGTCTGGGGGGCCGCCGGCGCCGCCCGCGCCTGCTACGAAGCGGCGCTGGAGTACGCGCTCGAGCGGACCCAGTTCGACCGCCCGATCGCCTCCTTCCAGATCCAACAGCAGAAGCTGGCGCAGATGGTCCTGGAGGTGAACCGGGCGACGCTGCTGGCGATGCACCTGGGGCGGATGAAGGACGGCGGCACCCTACGACCCGAGCACGTCAGCCTCGGCAAGCTCGGCAACGTCGACGCCGCCCTCGAGGTCGCCCGCAACGCCCGCCAGGTGCTCGGCGCCAACGGCGTCACCCTCGAGTATCCGGTGATCCGCCACATGAACAACCTCGAGTCCGTCGTCACCTACGAGGGCACCGCCGACGTCCACGCGCTGGTGATCGGCGGCGCCGTCACCGGCATCCAGGCGTTCCGCTGAGAACACTGCTGTTTCCCGTCATTGCCCCTTGGGTATTTGACCGATCGCGAGTCGCCAATGGGTAGCGAAGCGGGAGGAGCAGATGGAGGCGAGCGGGAGTCCGTCGTTGGTGCTGGTGGAGCAGCATGAGGCGCTGCGGGACGGCCTTGCCGTCCTCTTGGAGCGGCGGGGGTTCTCGGTTCTGGGTTGCGCCACCACCGCGGCGTCCGCCGAGCAGGTGATCTCCGAGCAGCATCCCGACGTCGCCGTGGTCGGCGTCGACCTCCCGGACGAGCGCGGGACCGAGCTCGTCCGCCGCCTCAACGGGATGAACGGGACGAAGTTCGTCATCTACACGGGGCTCCAGGATCCGGACCTACTCGGGGCCGCGTTCCGCAGCGGTGCCCGCGGCCTGGTCGCGAAGCCCGCCGGCCTCTCGGTCCTGGTCGACGCCCTGCGCGAAGTCTGGCGCGGCGGCCGCTACTTCGACCCCCGCTTCTCCGAGGTACGCGACGGCAACGGCAACGGCATGGCGCCGGCGAAAGCGCTGAGCGAACGCGAGAAGGAGGTCCTGGCGATGCTGGCCCGCGGCCTGACCGGCGAGGAGATCGCCCAGCGCCTCGTCCTCTCGCCCGAGACCGTGCGCACCCACATCCGCAACGCGATGGCCAAGCTGGAGGCGCGGACCCGCACCGAGGCGGTGGTCAAAGCGCTGGAGCGAGAGGAAATCCAGAAGACTTAGGAGGTGGCCTCCAAGGTTGACGCCGGGCGACTGCCGGCATGGGGCGTCCTGGGCGTCGCCGTCGTCGCCTCGGCGATCCTCATCCTCCAGCTGGATTCCCAGCTGACCTTCCTCGCCGACGACTGGGAGCTATTGGTCGCGCGAGACGGGCTCTCGGGCGCCACGGTCTTCGAGCCGTTTCACGAGAACATCGTGGTCGGCCCGGCGCTCGTCTACAAGCTGCTGCAGGCCCTCTTCGGCATCTCGTCGGCGATGCCGTTCTACGTCGTCTCGATCTCGCTGTTCCTGGCGAGCGCGGTGTTCCTCTTCGCCTACCTGCGCTCGCGGGTCGGGGATTGGCTCGCGCTCCTCGCGGCGGTCTCGATCCTCTTTCTGGGGGCCGCTTTCGAGGATCTTCTCTGGGCCTTCCAGCTCGGCTACTTCGCTTCCGCCGCGGCGGGGCTGGGGATGCTGCTCGCGCTCGATCGGGAGGACGAGCGGGGCGATGGGGTTGCCTGCGGTCTGCTCGTCGTATCGATCGCCTTCTCCAGCCTCGGGCTCGTCTTCCTCGTCGGAGCGATCGCCGACCTTCTCCTCGGGCGGCAGCCGCGCTTGCGGCGGCTCTTCGTCGTCCTCCTGCCCACCTCGCTTTTCATTTTCTGGTGGCTGGTCTGGGGGCACGAGGCCGAAAGTCACCTCAGCGGTGAGAACCTCACCGGCCTGCTCAGCTACGTGTACGACGCTGCGGCGGCCGGGGTGGTCTCGCTTCTCGGCCTGGCGAGCGACGACGGAACCTCGCCGGATCAGGCCCACCTGATCTGGGGGAAGGTGATCGTGCCCCTGCTGGCCGCGCTGGTCGCCTTTCGGATCTGGCGGGACAGGGGAGTCTCGCGCGGCCTGGCGATCGCCCTGGCGATGGCCTTGGCCTTCTGGGTTCTCGCCGGCCTGAATCGAAGCGACGAGCGGTTTCCGACTTCGAGCCGCTACCAGTACCCGTCGGCGATCTTCCTGCTTCTCGTGATCGGCGAGAGCCTGCGCGGGATTCGTATCCCCAAGTCCGCCCTCGCTCTGGCGAGCGCCGGTGTCGTCTTGGCGGCGATCAGCGGGATGTCTCTGATCGAGCGCGAACACGAGGAACGCTGGCGCCCGGCCGCGGATGCGATCCGCTCCTCGCTGGCGGCCGTCGAGCTCGCGGAGCCGAGCGCAGACCCAGCCTTTCCGGTCACCTTTGCCCCCAATCCCACCGTGCCCGCCGCGAGGTACCTCGACGCCGCCCGGGACGGCTCGCCCGCTTACAGCGAAGCGGAGCTGGCGGAGCGGCCCGAGCCCGAAAGAGCAGGTGCCGACCTGACGATGGCGCAGGCGCTGGGGCTCTCGCTCGTTTCTCCGCACACCGCCGACGTCCGCTGTCAACGGCTCACGGCGACGCCGAGCGGCGACACGGGGATCACCCTCCTTCGCGGCGGCTTCACGATCGGCAACCAAAGCGCCGCCCCCGTGGAGGTCATGCTCAAGCGGTTCGCCGAAGACGACTTCCCGGTCAGCCTCGGCCCGTTGGATAGGAGCGCCAGAGCCGCCCTCGAGATCCCGCCCGATTCGGCCAAGCGACCCTGGCAGCTCGGGCTCGAGGGCGACGGCCCGGTGCGGCTCTGCACGACCTGATCCGTCGAGCCCTAGCCCAGCCTCGCCACCGCATCGACCCAGACGACGAGGTTCAAGCCCAGCATCGCCAGCTTCACCCAGGCATGCGGGATCGTGCCATGGACGTTCACCGCAGATGAATCGTCAAGGAACTTCCCGGTGCCTATCCCCGCTTTGAGGTAACTACAACCACTAAACGAGCCCCGTCTGGTCTCGCTCTGGTGGGACTAACTCATAGGTTCTTTCCCAGCGATCATGTCCGTCGTCGTAATGCCAGGCACCGGTTTCCAGTGCTTCAATCCACCACGCGACCATTTCTCCCAGCGACTTAGCGACTATCGCGCCCGGCTGCGCGACCTTGTGGTAATCGACGTCAAGAACAGGGACGGGAGCGTCGGGGTTGACCGCCAGGTCGCAGGCGACTCGACCATCGTTGCCAATCGCCAGCCAGGTTGAGCCCCAATAGACTTCCGGCTCGTCAGGGTCTATTTCTCGTGCGAGCTCTTGGGACTCGCGGGTAACTTTCAGTGCCTCCTCGGCGCCTAAGAATTCGAACAGCGGCCCGATGGAGGCCTTCACCGCTCTTTCGTGAGGCTTGACATCGGTCCCGTTATGCCATTCCCACCACAACCTCAATTCATCGGGCAGGGTCAAACCAAATTCGGATTCGAGTGCTGCAATTGCCACCGGTGAGACTGGAGGCTGAAGTCGTTCGACCACGGGTGCTTCTTGCTCAGTCAGTAGCCGCTCCAGCTTCCTGAGTTGATCCATGCTCAGTCGCTCGAATTGGGGCATTCTGGCTGCAGTCTAAGAATTTCCGTTGCAGAGGATCAGCGTCGGGACGTTCGACCCAGAGGGCACGGGCACGTTGAGAAAGGGTTTCCCCTGACCAAGGCTGACACCGCAGGTCTGGTAGAACCGCGACAGCTTCCCTCCCTGCCGCTTATTCTGCGTTGCGTTGATCAGCTTCAGACTTGGACGGGGTTTAGCATTTCCCCCGCCCTGTTCAGTGCTGAAGAACGGGAACTCGTCGCAGTTCCTGATGCGAGGGTCTTCATCGCAGACAGAAAAGGCGTTGTACCAGCTGCGATTTGATTTCAACGTAGGGTTGTCGTAGTTCAACTTCACCCACCCCGGATAGCGCAACAGCGCCTCGCGGTCATGCTGGGTCGCCTGCGGCACATCCAGATCGCCGGAGGCAAAGATCGGCATGCTGGTGCAGTCGCCGACCGGGAGCGCTGCTCTGATCGTCAGGCGCTGGCACTGCTTGATGACGATGCGGGCTTCGCGGTCGGACTGGATCTGGGGGTTCAGTTCGCGTAGGAGTTCCGCTTGGGTGGTCACTTCTCCTGGCCAGACCATCGGGGGCACCGGCGGGGGTTCGGTTTCTTCGCTGGGTTCGGTGCTTTCGGCCGGCGTCTGCTCCTTGGTCTTCTCGTCGTACAGGTACCAGAGCACCGCGGTGCCTCCTCCGGCCGCGGACACCGCCCGTAGGACGGCGGAGGTTGATTTGCCGGCGGCGACCGCTTCTTCGCAGGCGAGGTACTGGTCGGACACCGAGCTTCCCCGGAGGTGGGTCCCGGGATAGAAGAGCAGGGCGGTGCAGACGTCCGCGGGACCGGCGAACAGCGCCGCCAGCGCTAGCAGATTGAAGTCGTCGGCCGCCTCTTCTTCGGGTTCGGCTTCTTCTTCGGATTCGGTGCTGCTGCCCGGGCTGATCGTCCACCACTGACTTGCCGCGTAGACGTTTTCGCTGTCCTCGACGACCGCGCGGTAGGTGCCGGGGCCAAGCCGACTGGTACAGGTGATCCACAGCACGCAGCCCGCGACGGAGGTGCCGTCGAGTCGGTAGATCCGCGTCGTGAACGGCGTGCCGGAGAGCTGGGGGGATGGCGTAGCGCCGGCCAGCCACGTCCGGTCGCCGTTGGAGGCGGTTTGCGGTTCAGAGAAGCCCAGGCCGATCCGGAGAGGAAGCGGGTCCACGTACAACGTCAGGTCAGCTCGCCCGGTGACGTCGGTGGGGTCCGTTTCCGAGACGACTTCAGCGTGAACCGGGACCGGTCCGGCTTCGGCCTGCATCGAATAGGGAAATTCGACTTCATGCCAGCATTCGTCGGCGCAGATCGTGATCACTTCGCCCGTCTCGTCGTTGACGATCTTGGTCCAATACCCCGTGCGGACGATTTCCGGTTCGAGGTCTTCGATGCGCAGGGTCGTTTTTTCCCCGACCGTGAGCGGGTTCTTGCTGGCACTGAGCGTGAGGTCCCATTCGACGCGTTCGACCGGAACGACGAGCGGCACGCCGCTGCCGCTGGCGGACGCCGCTTCGGGCACCACCTCCGCCTCCAGATGGAGGTCTTTGGGCGCCGGGTTTTCACTCCACGGAATCGCTGCTTCGAAGGTGCAGGCAGTGGCCCAGGCCACGCACCTGGCGAGCTGCTGGCCGGTGTCGGTATTGACGATGGCGACGTGGTATCTCCAGTTGTCTGGATAGAAATCGGCTGAGAGAAAAGTCGAGCTGCCGACCTGCACGGTCCCCGGCGTGGCCGTGAAGGAGGTGATCGCCGGAACTTCTTCGGCGCGGGAGATTGAAGGCAGGGAGGCGGACGTCGCTAGCGCGAGCGCAGCCAGCAGTGCCGCCCGTCTTGCCGGTCCGCTCCCCACAGCCCGGATCGTGGCGGGCGCCGCTTGAATCGTCAATAGACCTGGCGAGCCGATCCCCGCTTTGAGGTAGCGGCACGTCCTAAGTCACGAAGGTTTTCCAAAGCTGTCGCTCTATTGGCGCGATCGTGTCTTGTTCTGTGCGTCGCCGCCTCTGAGCATCCGGCCTCCATGCAAAACGAAGGGAGGCACCGATGTTCTACGAGCTGATGGGGTACCTGCACGCGACCGTTTCGCGGCGCTGGAGCGAGCTGCGGCGGCTGGCGGGGGAGGGTGGACAGGGGACGGTGGAGTACGTCGGCCTGATCCTGCTGGTCTCGCTGCTGATGGTGGGGATGGTCGCCGCCATGAAGGGGTTCAACGGCAAGCAGGGGACCGAGCTCGCCGACGTCATCGTCAACAAGATCAAGGAGGCGGTGGACAAGGTCGCGTTCAAATAGGGCCTCGCCCGAGGAGGGCTCGGTCTCAAGCGGCCTGAGCCCTCTTTCCCTTGACATTGAAAATCTTACTGAAATAATAGTTAAATGCTTCTCAACGGGCGACCCCTCTACGACAATCAGGCGGATAGCCGCCTCTTCGTCCACATGCCCGTGTGGGATCAGGTGATGGAGGCGATCAGGCGGCGCCTCAACCTGCTCGTCCTGGGGCGCGGGGGCAGTGGCAAGACGACCCTGCTGCACCAGATCCAGATGGTCCTTCGGGAGCAGGGCGAGGCGGTCGTCTTCGTCGAGGGGAACGGTGCCGCCGGCGTCCTCGAGCTGACCGCGCGCGTGCGCAACGCCCTCACCGGCGAACCTTCAGTAGCGGCGGTCGCCGGAAGCGCTCTCGAGGCTCTGCGGGGCGGCGGAGAGCTGCCGGCGGGAGCCTCGCGGCAACTCGGCCTGCAGTTGCAGGCGATCGGCGAAGCGCCACCAAGCGTGATCCTGCTCGACGGTCCGAGCTCGCCTGAGGCTGTCTACGACCTCTTCGGGCGAATGCGGGATGTGCTCTGGCAGCAGCCCCATTGCTGGGTTGTCGCACTTGACGCGAACCACCGTGCGGCAGTGCTGAAGCCCCCCGCTGACGCGTTCTTCGACCTCGTCCTCCCGCTGGGGGATTGGCCGATCAATGCGCTGACGGACCTCCTGGGCAAGCGTGGCGAAGGTGAGCTTCCGGACCGCCTGATCGCGGCCGCTGCCGCCGGCGCGGATGGCAGCCCCCGCCAGGCGCTGCGAGCGCTGAGCTTCGGCGTCGTCAACGACGAAGACCCCGGTGTGCTGCTTGAAGAGCGGAGCCGGTTGTTGGATCGGGCCTCGCAGCTGGGCCGGGCGCCCGCGATGCTTTTGGCCGAGCTGCTCGATCGAGGCCAGGCGAGCCCGTCGGACGCCGAGCTGCAGGAATCCCTCGGGGTCACCCGCGCACGCTTGACGCAGATGTTCCATCAGCTGCTGGACGCAGGGCTCGTGGTCTCCGAATCGGAACGGGCGGACGGCCCCGGCCGCCCTCGCCTCGTCTACCGGGCGAATCTGTCCCATGAGCGCTGAGCTGATTGAGCTGGTGGTCGCGCGGAGCATCTTCCAGCCCCGGCATCAGTTCGGACGGCTTGCCGCCGACCACGTCCCCTTCGATTCGCTCACCGCCAGTGAGATGTTCGAGGCGAAAGCGCTCCGCTCGGTGTCAGGGGAAGGCGCGGTGGGAATCGTCGGCCCGCGAGGCGGCGGGAAGTCGAGCCTCATCGCCTACGTTTGCAGCCATCTCCCCGACGACCTCGTGGCCTTGCGGGTGCCGGTCAGCGGGGCGGACGACCCCACCTCTGTCAGCGTGATCGGAGCCGTGGCCCTGAGCCAAGCGCTCAACGACCTCGAGATGGAGGAGCGGCATCGCGAGGAGCTCGAGCTGGCGCGGGCGGACGGTCGGGTTGTTGCCGAGGAACCGGGGAAGATCGGCGGCACCCTGGGAGGCGGACCGATCCCCGCGGCCGTCCACGCGGAGCTGGGGTCGCTTCGCGAAGAGGTCAGAAGCGAGAGCCAGGCGGTCGATCGGCTGGCCGGCTTGGAGCGCCTGATTTCGATCCTCCGCTCTCGCGATCGCCGTCCCGTCTTCGTCCTGGAGGACACGGAGGCCGCGATAGGCGGCTCTGATCCCGAGATGGCGGAACGGTTCCTCTCGGGGCCGGTGCATGCCTTCATCAACGAGCTCGAGGCTTCGTTCCTGGTTGCCGTCCAGGACGTCTTCACGTCGACCCGGGCCTTCGGAGACCTGGCGGGGGCGTTCGCGCTGGTCGAGCTGCCGGGGCTCGAGGAGGTCGAGATCGTGCCCGCCTTGATCAGGATCATCGAGCGCCGCCTGCTCCAGCATGGCGACCGTGAGGTGAGCGCCGATGGGCTTCTCTCCGACGCGGCGCTGCAAACGCTCGCCGCCTTCTACGGTGAGAGCGGCGGCAACCTGCGCGAGACGCTGGCGGTTCTGCAGCTGGCTTGCGAATACGCGTACGGATCCGAAGCCGACACCGTCAGCCCCGGGGGAGTGCGCGCCGCGGCCACCGATTGGCGCGAGCGAAAGCGTTCCTGAGCGCCGCGCTCCGCCAGACGCGTGCACATGAAACACTCGCGCGATGCCAGCTTCGCGTAGTTATGACAGGGCGCCGGCCGACATCCGGCCGGTGACGATCGACTCGGGGTTCGTCGGCAGCGCCGATGGTTCGGCGCTGATCTCGATCGGGCGGACGCGGGTGATTTGCACCGCCTCGATCCAGGAGCAGGTTCCGCGCTGGATGACGGGCAAGGGCAAAGGCTGGGTGACGGCCGAGTACGCGATGCTGCCCGCCTCCACCGGCGACCGCAAGCAGCGCGACATCTCCGAAGGGCAAACAGGACGGCCGCGGGGTCGAGATCCAGCGCCTGATCGGGCGCTCGCTGCGGGTCGTCGTCGACTTCCGGGCGATGGGCGAACGCAGCGTCTACGTCGACTGCGACGTCCTCGAAGCCGACGGCGGCACCCGCTGCGCGGCGATCACCGGCGGCTTCGTCGCCCTGCGCCAGGCCTTCCAGAAGCTGGTCGACAAGAAAGCGCTGGAGGCGCTGCCGCTGAACGGCTCGGTTGCCGCGGTCAGCGTCGGCATGGTCAACGGCCGCGCCGTCTGCGACCTCGACTACGGCGAGGACTCCAACGCCGAGGTCGACGCCAACGTGGTGATGACCGGCGACGGCGGCTTGGTCGAGGTGCAGGCGACGGCGGAGCGGACGCCGCTCTCGCGGGCCTCGCTCGACGAGCTGCTCGGGCTCGCCGAGATGGGGATCGGCCGCCTGCGGGAGGTGCAGGAGCGGGTCGCATGGATCCTGGCCACCCGCAACCAGCACAAGCTGCGGGAGATGGCCGAGATGCTCCCCGGGGTCGAGCTGCGGCCGCTGCCGGACGACGTTCCCTCGCCGCCGGAGACCGGCGACAGCTTCGAGGCCAACGCGCTGATCAAGGCCCGCTCGGCCCACGCCGCCACCGGCGAGGTGACGATCGCCGACGACTCCGGGATCGAAGCCGCCGCGCTCGGCGGCGCCCCCGGCATCTACTCCGCCCGCTACGCCGGCGAGGGGGCGAGCGACGAGGCGAACCTGGAGAAGCTGCTGCGGGAGCTCGACGCGTCCGGGGGCGACCGCCACGGCGCCTACGTCTGCGCGATCGCCCTCGTCGACGAGCAGGGCCACGAGTACGTTTTCGAGGCCCGCTGCGAGGGCGCTCTGCTCTCCGAAGGTCGTGGCGACGGCGGCTTCGGCTACGACCCGGCCTTCGTCCCCGACGAGACCGGGCACAACGACCAGCGCACGATGGCCGAGCTGCCCCCGGCCGAGAAGAACGCGATCAGCCACCGCGGCAAGGCGGTGCGGATGCTGGCGCGGCACCTCGGCCTAGAGACCTAGGCGGGACGATGGTCAGGACCAAAACCGGCGCCGCGGCGCTCTCGATCGCCTCCAACTCGATCCTGATCGCGCTCAAGCTCGCCGCCGGGGCGATCACCGGCTCGATCGCGATCATCACCGAGGCAGTCCACTCGCTGGTCGACCTCGTCGCCTCGGTGATCGCCTTCGTCTCGGTCCGCAAAGCCGACGAGCCCGCCGACGAGGAGCATCCCTACGGGCACGAGAAGGTCGAGAACCTGGCGGCGACGATCGAGGGAATCCTGATCCTCGTCGGCGCCGCGGTGATCGTCTACGAGGCGACCCACCGCCTCGCCGTCGGCGCCTCGGTCGAAAGCCTCGGCGTCGGCATCGCCGTGATGGGGTTCTCCGTCCTCGCCAACCTCGTCGTCTCCGGCGTCCTCTACCGCCAGGCGCGAGTCCACGAATCCCCGGCCCTGGAGGGCGACGCCGCCCACCTCCGCACCGACGCGCTGACCTCCGCCGGGGTCCTCCTCGGCCTCGCCCTGGTCCAGCTCACCGGCATCGACGCCTTCGACTCGATCACCGCCCTCCTCGTCGCGGCGGCGATCGTCTCGGCCGGGATCAACATCATCCGCCGCTCCTCCGGGGTCCTGGTCGACGAAACCCTGCCCGACGCGGAGATGGACCGGATCGAGCAGGCGATCGCCACCGCCCGCACCCCCGAGGTCGCCGGCTACCACAAGCTCCGCGCCCGCCGCGCCGGCCGCCGCCGCCACATCGACTTCCACGTCCAGTACCGCTCCGGGACCACGCTCGAGCGCGCCCACGAGCTCGCCCACGAGATGCGCGACTCGATCGAGGCCGAGATCCCGCAGGCCGAGGTCCTGATCCACGTCGAGCCGGAGACCTCCTACCGCGAGCGCGAAAGCGGGCCCTACAGGTCGGGGTAAGGCACTCGTGTCGAGTTATGCGCCCATATGGACGCATAACTCGACACGCCTACGCCGGCGGCAGCAGGTTGACGCTTGCCGCGAGGCCGATCGCGACCAGGGTGATCGCGTAGCCGGTGTAGCCGCTGACCGCGAAGAGGATCGCGGCGATCGCGCAGACGACGACGGTGATGATCCAGGAGGCTCGGGCGAGGGTCACTCCCGGTATCTTCGCCGACATGGCCGACGCCGCCCCAGCTGCCGCTCCCGACAAGGAGTCCGCGGAGGCGGCGCTCGCCTTCCTGACCGAGATGTCGCCGGACCTGCGCGGGGCGGCGATCCTCGGCCCCGAGGGCGAGGTCCTGGCGGCGACGGGAGAGGAGCCGGAGCGCTGGGGCGAGGACGCCGCCGCGCTCTTCGCTGCCGCCGACGCTGCCGAGGACGTCCCCGTCGAGCAGGTCCACATCGCCACCGAGCAGGGCGAGGTCTTCGGGATTCGCAACGCCGGCCTCGCCGCCGTCACCGTCACCGACCGCTTCGCCCTCGCCTCGCTGATGCTCTTCGACATGCGCTCGACGCTGCGGCAGTTGACCTCTCCGAACTTTGGGGGGCCAGAGCCCCCCAAATCGCGGAGTGGCGAATGACCCCACCGAAGCCGCACCGCGTCCTCCTCGACCGCGTCTCCGTCTACGCCGACGAGGCCGCCGCCTTCATGCGCCGGCGGCGGATCGCGCGGCGTCCCTTCGCCCGCCTCTACTACCCCCACGGCCGCAGCGCCGACCACGCCCAGGACTCGCGCAGCGGCGCCGAGCTCTTCGTCGCCGCCGGGCGCCTGATCGAGGTCGCGGGCAAGAAGGAGAAGGGATGAGGGAGCTGATCGACCAGGGTCTCGCCGAGCGCGTCCTGCAGCGGGCGCTCGCCAACGGCGGCCGCTTCGCCGAGGTCTTCGCCGAACGCCGCCGCGGCCAGTCGATGTCGATCGACGAGCGCCGGATCGAGGCGGTGCAGTCGGGGGCCGAGGAGGGCGCGGGCGTCCGCGTCGTCGACGGCAACACCACCTACTTCGCCCACGTCGACGGCCTCGACCCGGCCGACCTCGAGCGCGCGGCCGGCGAAGCCGCGGCGGCGCTGCGGGCCGAGCGCCGCCGGCCGCAGCCGCTGCGGGCGCAGGCGGTGACGCCGCTGCCGATCGAGCGGCGTCCTGAAGACGTGCCGGCCGGGCGCAAGGCGGAGCTGCTGCGCGAGCTCGACGAGCGGGCGCGCGGCAAGGGCGGCGAGATCGCCCAGGTCACCGCCGTCTACGCCGAGGCGCGCCGTCAGGTCACCGTCGCCAACTCCGACGGCCTCTTCAGCGGCGACGACCGCACCCGCACCCGGATCGCCGTGCAGACCGTCGCCCGCCGCGACGGCACCGTCGAGACCGGGGCCGAGACCCTCGGTGCCCACCGCGGCTTCGAGCTGCTGGAAGACGACCCCGGGCAGATCGCCGAGCAGGCGGCGGCCAAGTCGCTGACCCTGCTCGACGCCGTCCCCGCCCCCTCGGGCTCGATGCCGGTCGTCGTCGGCGGCGGCTTCGGCGGCGTCCTCTTCCACGAGATGACCGGCCACGGGCTCGAGGCCGACCACATCCAGAAGGGCGCCAGCGTCTACGTCGGCAAGCTCGGCGAGCAGGTCGCCCAGCCGCTGCTGAACGCCTACGACGACGGCCGCCTGCCGAGCGAATGGGGCAGCGACGCGATCGACGACGAGGGGCAGCCGACCCAGAAGACGCAGGTGATCGAGGAAGGCCGGCTCACCTCCTACCTCTACGACCACCTGACCGCCGAGCGCGACGGCGTCGCCTCGACCGGCAACGGCCGCCGCGAGAGCTTCCGCCACCTGCCGATCCCGCGGATGACCAACACCTACATCGCTCCCGGCGACTCCTCCCCGGAGGAGATGATCGCCGAGGTCCAGCGCGGCTTCTACGCCGTCTCCTTCGGCGGCGGCCAGGTCGACCCGGCGACCGGGGATTTCGTCTTCGGCGTCTCCGAGGGCTACCTGATCGAGGGCGGCAAGGTGACGAAACCCTGCCGCGGCGCCACCCTGATCGGCAACTGCCTCGACGCCCTGGCGGCGATCGACGCGGTCGGCGACGACTTCTTCATGAAGACCGGGATCTGCGGCAAGGGCGGCCAGAAAGTGCCGGTCGGGACCGGCCAGGGCCACGTCCGCGTCGGCACGATGACGGTCGGGGGGACCGAGAGATGAGAGCGGGAGCGTCTGATGGAAGCGGGAGCGTTTGATGTCTGATCTGAGCGCGGTAGCGCGGCGGGCCGTCGAGGCGACCACCGCCGCCGGGGCGAGCGACGCCGAGGCCTACGTCTCCCGCGAGGGCGGCCGCACCGTCAGGGTCCACGCTGGCGAGGTCGAGAGCCTGGAGGCGGCGACCCAGACCGGGGTCGGCGTCCGCGCCTGGCACGGGCACCGGGTCGGCTACGCCTACGGCACCGACCTCTCCGAGGCGGGGGTGCGGGAGCTCGCCGGCCGCGCCTCCGAAGCGGCCGCGGCCGCCGACGAGGACGAGTTCGCGGCGCCGCCGCAGCCGGCCGAGGTCGAGGCGCTGCCCGGCCTCAGCGACCCCTCGATCGCCGAATGGGACAGCTCCCGGATCGCCGAGCTGGCGCTGAGGGTGGAGCGGACCGCGCTCGATTCCGACCCCCGCCTGGTCGGGGTCGAGGTCGCCGTCTACGCCGACGCCGACGAGCAGGTGGCGATCGCCTCCTCGACCGGCGTCGCCGGTTCCTACGAGGCCTCCAGCGCCTACGCCTACCTCTCGGCGCTCGCCGAGGGGGAGGGGGCGCGGGAGACCGGGCTCGGGTTCGGCCTCGCCCGCGGCCCCCGCGGCCTCGACCCGGAGGCGATCGGCGACGAGGGCGCCCAGCGGGCGCTGGCGATGATCGGCGCCGGCAAGCCCGCCTCGCGCTCCTGCCCGGTCGTCCTCGACGAGACCGTCGCCGCCAGCTTCGCCGGCCTGATCGGCGGGGGCCTCGGCGCCAAAGCGGTCCAGCGCGGCCGCTCGCCCTTCGCCGGCCGGCTCGAAGAGGAGGTCGCAAGCGAGGCCTTCGCCCTCTTCGACGACGGCCGCGACCCGGAGGGCCCCGCCTCGGCGCCCTTCGACGCCGAGGGGATGCCGCGCCGCCGCACCGCCCTGATCGAGGGCGGCAGGCTCCGCTCCTACCTCTTCGACACCTACACGGCGAACCGCGAGGGCACCTCCTCGACCGGCTCGGCCTCGCGCCAGGGCTACCGCTCGCTGCCCTCGGTCTCGCCCTCGAACCTCGTCGTCGCCCCCGGCGCCCTGACCATGGAGCAGCTGCTGGCCGAGGCGGGGGAGGGGGTCTACGTCACCGACGTCGCCGGCCTGCACTCGGGCGTCAACCCCGTCACCGGCGTCTTCTCCGTCGGCGCCTCGGGCCGGATCATCCGCGACGGAGCGCTGGCCGAGCCGGTCCGCGAGTTCACGATCGCGGGCGAGCTGGTGGCGATGCTGAGCGCCGTCAGCGCCGCCGGCGCGAAGCCTCGCTGGGTTCCATTTGGGGGCTCCGTCAGTACGCCGCCGCTGCTGGTCGCCGAGATGGCGATCAGCGGTTCGTGACATCTGGCTCTAGAGCGCGAATTTCTTACGCCGTGAGCGCTGTTAGATTGCGCCGATCTTCAAACCCCGAGGAGGAATCTCGACGTGACCAAGGCTGAGTTTCTTGACCAACTTGCCAACGATGACCGGCTTGGCAGTAAAAAAGCAGCCAGTGATGCTGTGGACGCCGTTCTCGATGCCATCACCGGTGCTCTGAGCAAGGGCGAGGAGGTCGCCTTCACCGGATTCGGCAAATTCCACGTCGCCGAGCGCGGCCCCCGTCAGGGCGTCAACCCGCGCACCGGCGAAAGGATCACCATCCCGGGCGGCAAGGTTCCGCGCTTCTCCGCCGGCTCGGCCCTGAAGACCAAAGTCAAGGGCGGCTGAATCCGCTGACTGGCTTTTCCGATCGGCTCGCGGCGCTCGTCGAAGAGCGCCGCAGTCAGATCTGTCTCGGCCTCGACCCCGACCCGGCGAAACTGGCCGGGACCGGGGCGGGCACGGGCGACCCCGGGGCACCGGCCGCCGAGCTGGCAGCCGCCGCGGTCGCCGACCACTGCCGTCAGCTGATCGAGCGCGCGGGCCCCGCCTGCGTCGCCGTGAAGCCGCAGCTCGCCTGCTTCGAGCGCCTCGGCGCGCCCGGCTGGCGGGCACTGGAAGAGACCTGCGCGGTAGCGCAGGAAGCCGGCCTGCTGGTCGTCGCCGACGGCAAGCGCGGCGACGTCCCCATCACCGCCGCCGCCTACGCGCAGGCGCTGGTCGGGGAGACGCCGACCCCATGGGGCCCGGTCAAGGGGCTCGGCGCCGACGCCTTCACCGCCAACCCGCTGCTCGGGCGCGACGCGCTGGAGCCGCTCCTCGCCGCCGCGGCCGAGGGCGGGGCGGGGGTCTTCGCCCTGGTCCGCACCAGCAACCCCGGCGCCGCCGACCTGCAGGACCTGCCGGCGCCGCAGGCGCCGCTGCACGAGCGCCTGGCCGGGATCGTCAACGAGCTCTCCGAGCGGCTGCCGGGGGAGTCCGGCCTCAGCGGCATGGGCGCGGTCGTCGGCGCCACCGAGCCCCAGCACTTCGCCCGCCTGCGCGAGCTGATGCCGCGGGCGATCTTCCTCATCCCCGGCGTCGGCGCCCAGGGCGGCAAGCCGGAGCAGCTCGGAGCGGCCTTCTCGGCCGGCCGCGCCGCCGGGCTGGTCGCCGCCTCGCGCGGGATCGCCGCCGACCCCGACCCGGCGGCGGCAGCCGAGCGGCTGCGGCAGTCGGTCTGGGAGATATCCACCGCCTGAGAACCTCGATCGCGATTACGATCAGGCCGCCTCATCCGATCCCTTCACCCCGGTCCCATGGAAAAACGCTCCAGCGCCGTCACCCGCATCGCCGCCGCCCTTGCCCTCGTGGCCGCGGTCGTCGTCGTCATCGGCGTCGTCACCACGGCGATGGATGACAGCTCCTCCTCCTCGAGCAAGAAGAAGGAGCACCCCGCCAAGCAGCAGGCCAAGCACCGGACCAAGGCGAAGACCTACACGGTCGAATCGGGGGACACCCTGACCGCGATCGCGCACAAGACCGGGGTCCCGGTCGCCGAGATCCTCGCCTTGAACCCTGAAGTGGATCCGCAGATCCTGATCGCCGGCCAGACGCTGAAGCTCAGGTGAGCGGCCGCCGCCGAGGCGCCCTGCCGCTGATCGCGGCGCTCTTCTGCCTGCTGCTGCCTGCCGGGGCGACGGCGGCGCCGCAGCTGGCGGCGCGCTCGTGGGGGGTGGTCGACGCCCGCACCGGCGACGTCCTCACCTCCCACGCCGGCAACCGCGAGCTGCCGATCGCCAGCACGACGAAGCTGATGACCGCCTACGTGGCGATGCGGGAGCTGCCGCTCGACAGGATCGTCCGCGCCCAGCCCTACGACGCCGGATACGGCGAGTCGCTGATGGGGCTGCGGACGGGGGAGCGGATCAGCGTCCGCGACCTGATCTACGGCTTGATCCTGCGCAGCGGCAACGACGCCGCCCACACGCTGGCGATCGCCGCCGCCGGCTCCGAAGAGCGCTTCGTCGCCGAGATGAACCGCTACGCGGCCGCCCTCGGGCTCGCCCACACGCATTACGCCAACCCGATCGGCCTCGACGCGAAGGGCAACTACTCCAGCGCCTTCGACCTGATGACCCTGACCCGGCGCCTGCTGGGGGAGCCGGCCTTCGCCAGGATCGCCGACTCGCGCAGCGCCAAGCTGCGCAGCGTCCGGCCGCCGCGGCGGATCGCGACGATCAACGAGCTGCTGCTGATGGCGCCCTGGGTGACCGGGGTGAAGACCGGCCACACCTTCGGGGCGCAGTACGTCCTCGTCGGCTCCGGCAGCCGCGACGGCGTCAGCCTGATCTCGGCCGTGGTCGGCACCTGGACCGACGAAGAACGCTTCGCCGACAGCCTCGCCCTGCTCGAATGGGGGTTCTCGCGGTACCAGCGGCGGCTGCCGGTCCGCCGCGGCCAGGACTTCGCCGACCCCGAGATCCGCTACTCCGGCGGCGAGGTGCCGCTGCGGGCGGCGCGCTCCCTGCAGGTGGGGGTCCGCCGCGGCGAGATCATCGACGTGCGGGTGCGGGCGCCGCGGGAGGTCGAGGGCCCGATCCGGCGCGGCGCCCGCCTCGGCCAGGTCAACGTCTTTGTCGCCGGCCGCAGGGTCGGATCGGTCCCCCTGCGCGCCGGTCGCGCCGTCGCCGAGGCAAGCGCCTTCGACCGGGCGCGGCGGCTTCGTCGCCGACAACTCGATCCCTATCGCGATTGCGCTCTTCGTGATACTCATGGTCGCGCTGGTGCTGCGCCTGCGCGCCCGCGGAAACGACTCCAGGAGCAGAATCGGGTGAAGGCCAAGTGATCCTCACCGTGACCTTGAACGCGGCAATCGACCGCACCGTGGCGGTTCCCAACTTCCAGCTCGGCCGGCGCCATCGCGCCGTCGAGAGCCGCACCGTCGCCGGCGGCAAGGGGATCAACGTCGCCCGCGCCCTCAACCTGCTCGGCCGGCCGGTGATCGCGACCGGGTTCGTCGGCGGCCCCAGCGGCACCCGGGTGCTCGAACAGCTGCACGACGAATCCGTCCTCACCGACTTCACCCGCATCGCCTCCGAGACCCGGATCAACCTGGCGGTGATCGACCCCACCTCGGGCGAACAGACCGAGATCAACGAGCGCGGGCCGGCGGTCAGCGCCGAGGAGGTGAAGCGGCTCTTCGACCGCATCGGCTACCTGGCGAGCGGGGCGAAGATCTGCGTCCTCGCCGGCTCGGTGCCGCCGGGCGCCGGCGACGACCTCTACGCGCGCCTGGTCGACGACCTCGGCCGCCGCGGCATCCCCGTCGTCCTCGACGCCGAGGGGGAGGCGATGCTGGCGGGGGTGCGGGCCGGCGCCTCGATGGTGACGCCGAACGAGACCGAGGCCGAGGAGCTGGTGGGGCAGGAGTTCCCCGAGCGCTCCGACCTTGCCCAGGGCCTGCTCGAACTGGTCCGCCTGGGGGCGACAGAGGCCGCGATCACCCGCCCCGACGGCTGCGTTGCCGCCGTCGGCGAAGGCGGCTCGCGGCGCCTGCTCGAGGTCCACACCGAGCCGCTGGAGCCGGTCTCCTCGGTCGGCTCGGGCGACGCCTTCGTCGCCGGCTACGTCGCCGCCCGCTACGAGGGCCGCTCGCCCGAGGACTGCCTCGCCTACGGGGTCGCCTGCGGGGCGGAGTCGACCCAGCACTTCGGCGCCGGCACCGTCGACCGAAACCAGGTCGAGCGCCTGCTCGGCGAGGTCTCGGTGCACGATTTGGAGGTCCCCGCCGAAGTGTAGGCTCAGTGGTTCAACGCCACGCCTTGGAGGATTAACTTGGAAATCGAAATCGGCCGCGGCAAGAAGGGGCGCCGGGCTTATGGATTCGACGACATCGCCATCGTTCCTTCCCGTAGAACGCGCGATCCCGACGACATCGACGTCAGCTGGACCCTAGGTCCCTACCGCTTCGAGATTCCGCTCGTCGCCTCGGCGATGGACGGGGTCGTCTCGCCCGACACCGCCGTGCTCACGAACGAGCTCGGTGGGCTCGGGGTCCTCAACCTGGAGGGAATCTGGTCCCGCTTCGAGGACGCCGAGGAGAAGCTGGAGGCGATCGCCGCCGCGCCCAAGCACGAGGCGACGCGGCTGATGCAGCAGATCTACACCGAGCCGGTGAAGGCCGAGCTGATCGCCAAGCGGGTCGAGGAAATCAAGTCCCGCGGGGCGGTCGTCTGCGGTTCGCTGACGCCGCAGAAAGTGCGCGAGTACTACGAGGTGGCGGTCGAGGCCGGCCTCGACATCCTCGTCATCCAGGGCACGGTGATCTCCGCCGAACACGTCTCGACCACGGTCGAGCCGCTGAACCTGAAGGAGTTCATCGCCGAGGTGCCGGTGCCGACCGTGGTCGGCGGCTGCGCCTCCTACTCGACCGGGCTGCACCTGATGCGCACCGGCGCCGTCGGCGTCCTCGTCGGCGTCGGCCCCGGCGCCGCCTGCACGACCCGCGGCGTCCTCGGGATCGGCGTCCCGCAGGCGACGGCGATCGCCGACGTCGCGGCCGCCCGCTCCCAGCACATGCTGGAGACCGGCGAGTACGTGAACGTGATCGCCGACGGCGGCATGCGGACCGGGGGAGACGTCTCCAAGGCGATCGCCTGCGGCGCCGACTCGGTGATGATCGGCTCGCCGCTGGCCCGGGCCAAAGAGGCGCCGGGGCGGGGCTTCCACTGGGGGATGGCGACCTTCCACCCCTCGCTGCCCCGCGGCACCCGCGTCTCGACCAAGCAGGACGGGACGATGGAGGAGATCCTCCTCGGCCCGGCCAAAGAGAACGACGGCACCTTCAACCTGATGGGGGCGCTGAAAACTTCGATGGCGACCTGCGGCTACGAGGACATCCGCAGCTTCCAGCGGGCCGAGGTGATGGTCGCGCCGGCGCTGATGAGCGAGGGCAAGAAGCTGCAGAACGAGCAGCATGTCGGCATGGGGTCCAACGGCCGGGCCGCCGTCTCGACGGGAGTGGCCGTCTCGGATGACTGAGCAGGTTGCCGCCAGGATCGGCGACGACCCGATCGTCGAGCCTGGCGGCGAGCTGCCTGCGGAGGACACCCGGGCCGTCGAGGAGGTTCTCGTCCTCGATTTCGGCGGCCAGTACTCGCAGCTGATCGCCCGCCGGATCCGCGAATGCGGCGTCTTCGCCGAGCTGTTGCCGGCGACCACCTCGCTGGAGAAGATCCGCGAGCGCAAGCCGAAGGGGCTGGTGCTCTCGGGCGGGCCGGCTTCGGTCTACGAGCCGGGGGCGCCGAAGTTCCCGACCCAGCTGCTCGACCTCGAGATCCCGATGCTGGGCATCTGTTACGGGATGCAGGCGATGGTCCTCGCCCTCGGCGGCCGGGTCGAGTCGGCGGAGACGGGCGAGTTCGGCCGCACCGACCTCGTCCTCCGCGACGGCGGCGGCCGCCTGCTCGGCGGCCTGCCGGAGGAGCAGAGCTGCTGGATGAGCCACCGCGACGCCGTCTTCGAGGCGCCGCAGGGGTTCACGCCGCTGGCCTCGAGCCCGAGCTCGCCGG
Source organism: uncultured Actinomycetes bacterium (assembly GCA_963779815.1). GTDB lineage: Bacteria > Actinomycetota > Thermoleophilia > Solirubrobacterales > 70-9 > VAYN01. The sequence continues at coordinate 108,303 of CAVZZR010000003.1, forward strand.
TGGCGGCGCTCGAGCTGCCCGACCGCGGCCTCTACGGGATCCAGTTCCACCCCGAGGTCGTCCACACGCCCTACGGGACCGAGATCCTCACCCGCTTCCTCCGCGACGTCGCCGGCTGCACCGAGCAGTGGTCGCCGCAGTCGGTGATCGCCGAGCAGGTCGCGAAGATCCAGGCCCAGGTGGGGGACGGGAAGGTGATCTGCGGCCTCTCCGGCGGGGTCGACTCCTCGGTTGCCGCCCTCCTCGTCCACAAGGCGGTCGGCGACAAGCTCACCTGCGTCTTCGTCGACCACGGCCTGATGCGGATGAACGAGGCCCAGCAGGTGGTCGAGGCCTTCAGCCAGTTCGGCATCCCGCTCGTCCACGTCGACGCCGAAGAGCGCTTCCTCGCCAAGCTGGCGGGAAAGGACGACCCAGAGGAAAAGCGGAAGATCATCGGCACCGAGTTCATCCGCGTCTTCGAGGAGGAGGCGGCGAAGCTCGAGGACGTCAGCTACCTCGTGCAGGGAACGCTCTACTCCGACGTGATCGAGTCCGGCGGCTCCGACCACGCGGCGACGATCAAGTCCCACCACAACGTCGGCGGCCTCCCCGACGACCTCGAGTTCGAGCTGGTGGAGCCGTTGCGGATGCTGTTCAAGGACGAGGTGCGGGCGGTCGGCGCCGAGCTCGGGCTGCCCGAGCGGATGGTCTGGCGCCAGCCCTTCCCCGGCCCCGGCCTCGGCATCCGGATCGTCGGCGGCGAGGTCAACGAAGAGCGCCTCGACATCCTCCGCGCCGCCGACGCGATCCTGCAGGAGGAGATCCGCGCCGCCGAGCTCTACCGCCAGCTCTGGCAGTCCTTCTGCGTCCTCCCCGTGGTCCGCTCGGTCGGCGTCCAGGGCGACGGCCGCACCTACGCCTACCCGATCGTGATCCGCGCCGTCACCTCCGACGACGCGATGACCGCCGACTGGGCCCGCCTCCCCTACGACCTCCTAGAGCGGGTCTCCAACCGCATAATCAACGAGATTCGCGACGTCAACCGGGTGGCCCTGGACATTTCCTCGAAGCCGCCGGCGACGATCGAGTGGGAGTAGCGCTTTAGGTAGGGAGGGAGTCGGTAGGGGTCCCTGGGAGCACCTCCGCCGAGTCGAATCGGGGATGGCTGTCGCCTAAGACCGCAACGCTCGGTCTCCGTGCCAAGTACCCAGGGACCCCCACCGACTCCCTCCAGCGAGCGAGCTCGGGCAGTTCGCCTTCTATGGTTTCTCCGCGCCTAGAGGAGATGCCCTTCTTTGAAAGCTGTTGCACCTTGGGCGTCTTCCAGGGCTCGACGGCCCGGGAGGTGTTGGTGGGGGTGACTGGGTACTTGGCATGGAGCCGCGCCAACGCGGCCCGAGGCGCCAGCCGAAGGCAGTCAGTTCCCGCGGCGGAGGTGCTCCCAGGCACCCCCACCAACACCTCCCCCAACTAGGCCGCTTCCACAGACCCCGCAGTCTCGAAGGCCGCCTGGCCGACAACCGTCGAGACCGGCCTCTCGCCGCTCTCGCCGAGCCGGTCCTGACTGCGCACGTGGGCGGCGAGCATCAGCTTCGTCGCCTCTTCCATGATCGCGACGACCTCCTTCCAGCCCTCCTCGTCGAGGAAGAGGGGCATCCAGCGGAAGACGGTGTCGTCGCGGCAGTCGAGGGTGCCCGCTTCGAGGGCGGCGATCGCCTTGTCGAGAAAGGTCTGCAGAAGTTGCGGCTGAGATCCCGCCGCGGAGCGATTTCGGCACTTTGCGCCATGGGGGACCGCCGACGAAGGCGCCTGGGGTCGCCTTGTAGAAGTGCTCGGTCGCGCCGCGCTTCTGGGCGGTGTCGACGAGTTCCAGCGCCCCGTAGCGATCGAGCGCGCGGGTGTGGTAGGCGACGTCGCCGAGGGCGACCTCCAGTTCGTTGGCAAGCGTCGCCGGGCTCGCCACGTGATCGGTGAGGAGCTCGAGGATCTGGATTCGCAACGGGTGGGCGAGGGATCGGACTAGCCGTTGGTCGATGGCGTCTGGGAGGGGCTCCTTCATGATCGGCTCCTTGGGGTGATGGGGGTGAGTACGGCGGCGTTCGTCATGCAGTAAACATATATAGACCATTCAGCTGGCCTAATCCAGAACACGCCGGTGTTAGAAAAGGAGCGTTTACCGGTGAATGGGGAATTACCTACGAGCGAAGCCGGCTCGGCTCAGCTGTAGGCGTCCCACTTCTTCAGGTAAGGCAACGGGTCGAAAGGCGATCCGCCCTCGTACCAGCCGGGCGCGCCCCACATCTCGAAGTGGAGGTGGCAGCCCTGGGCGTCGCCGGTCTCGCCGACCACCCCGATCGGCTGCCCGGTGCGGACGCTTTCGCCGGCCTTCAGCGGCGAGGGTTCCGCCAGGTGCGCGTACATGAAGTCGTTGCCGGTCCCCTTGCCGTCGATCACGAGGTAGTTGCCGGCCGCGTCGTCCCAGGTCGAACATTTGGACTTTGCCGCCGCGGGCGGCGACCATCGGGGTGCCGCAGGTCGCCATCACGTCCTGGCCCTGGTGGGTGTGGCCGCTGCGGGCGGCGCCGAAGCGGCCGGCGCTCATCCCGTATTCGTGGCTGCCGAGGATCGGGAAGGCATAGCCGTAGAAGGCGAAGCCGAGGCTGAGCGCGGTCGAGCTCGAGGCCTTGCGGGCGGCGGGGGCGGTCGCGGTCGCCGACTGGGGGCTGATCCGGAAGCTGTAGCGGCCGTTCCGCGCCGGGCGCCCTTCGTTCGTCGTCCCGTCCCAGCGCACCTTGCCGGCCACGTCGGGGGCGACGTTTTCCCGGTAGAAGGTCTTGACGACTTCGCCGGCCGCGTTGACGACGTCGATCTGGAGGTCGTTTTCGGGCTGGTCGCTGCCGATCGTGTAGCTGAGGCTGGGGTAGCGGTAGCCGAAGTAGAAGGATTTGCGGGGCGTGGTCTTGCCCGCGAGGAGGGTGATCCCGCCCGCGTCGGGGGAGGCGGCGGGAGCGCCGGAGGGGCTGCCTTTGGCCGTCGGCGCGCCGCCGGGAGCGCCGGCGCCGCCGGTCGTCGCCGCGGCGGTGCCCGCAAAGCAGGCGAGCAGCGCGACCAGGGCGGCTACGCCCATTACGCATATCTGGCCGGCCGCGCTCGGCCGGACGAAACCTCTGTTCAAACCGCTAGCCCTCTCTTTCCATCGCCTGCGGAGTTAGCTGACGGGCTCGCGCTGAAAGAGCTGCGCTACGGACGTTTTCGTCCGATTCGCCCCTGAGACCTGCAAAGGCCTCTTCGGTTCCTCCGCTCCCGCACGGTGGCCCGCGCGGGATTCGGCATTGCTCGGGCGGCAGTATAAGCAACCGTCCGGAGCCCCCGGCGGCCGCGAGATGGCTATCATCCCCCGGCCGCGTGGGAAGAGCCGCGCGGTTTTTGCGCGATGAAGACCTTTGTTGCCACGCCAACCAACCGCCAGCGGGACTGGTACGTCGTCGACGCCGAGGGCAAGACCCTGGGCCGGCTGGCGACGCAGATCGCCGACACGCTGCGCGGCAAGCGCAAGCCGGAGTACACGCCGCACATCGACACCGGCGACTTCGTCGTCGTCGTCAACGCGGAGAAGATACGCGTCACCGGCGACAAGCTGGCGCAGAAGACCTACTACCGCCACAGCGGCTACCCCGGCGGGATCAAGTCCCGGACGCTCGGCGAGATGCTCGAGCGCAAGCCGGAGGAAGTGATCCGCAAGGCCGTCAAGGGGATGCTGCCGCGCAACCGCCTCGCCCGCCAGCAGCTGACGAAGCTGAAGGTGTACGCCGGGCCGGACCACCCGCACGCGGCGCAGCAGCCGAAACCGATGGAGACGAACTGAACTTGATGGACGACGAGCAGAAAACGCCGGAGCAGGACGACAGACTTCGCAGGACGAGACCTCGCAGGACGAGGGCGCTGGGGCCGCGGGTCCTGTCTCCGATAGCGATTCTCCGGAACAGCCGGAGAATTCGCCATCGTCGCCACCCGCGGCAGACTCCGCTGAGGGGGAGCCGTCCGAGGATGGTGGAGAGGTCGAGCCGTCCGAGGTTGTGGCTGAGGAGCCGGTGGCCGAGGAGGTGACCTCGCCTGAGCCCGACCAGGAGGTCGTCGAGGAGCAGACCGAGGAGGCTCCCCCGGAGCCCCAGGCCGAGGAGAAGAAAAAAGACGTCATTCCCGGCGCCGACCTGGAGCCGATCCTGGTCGAGCCGGAGAAACCGGAGCTGAGCGCCGAGGAGCGCGCCCGCCTCGAAGCCGAGGAAGAAGAGAAAGCGCGTCGCGAAGCCGCGCTGGCGGAGGCCGAGGAGGCCGACACCGCCGCCGCGAGCCGCGCCCCGGCGAAAATGGAGAAAGGCGCCCGCTTCCTCGCCACCGGCAAGCGCAAGAGCTCGATCGCCCGCGTCACCCTGCTGCCCGGCAAAGGCGAGATCACGGTCAACAAGCGCAGCCTCGAGGAGTTCTTCCCGCGGCCCCTGCACCAGACGATGGTCAAGCAGCCGCTCGCGGTCTCCGGCTACGAGGGCAACGTCGACGTCCGCGTCCGCGTCCACGGCGGCGGCATCAGCGGCCAGGCCGGGGCGGTCCGCCACGGCGTCGCCCGGGCGCTCACCGAGATCGACTCCGAGCTTCGCGGCGACCTCAAGCGCCGCGGCTTCCTCACCCGCGACGCGCGCGTCAAGGAGCGCCGCAAGGCGGGGTTGAAGAAGGCTCGCAAGCGGCCTCAGTTCAGCAAGCGCTGACGAGGGCGGCTTGACGACCGCGCGCAAGCTCTTCGGAACCGACGGCGTCCGAGGAGAGGCCGGCACCTTCCTCACCGCCGAGCTGGCGACCTCGCTGGGCCGGGCGACGACCGCCTCGCTGGAGGCCCAGCGGCCGCAGGTCCTGATCGTCCGCGACACCCGCGAGTCCGGCCCGATGCTGGAGTCGGCGCTGGCCGCCGGGATCGCCGCCGCCGGCGGCGACGCGCTGCTGGCCGGAGTCCTGCCGACGCCGGCCGCCGCGATCCTCGTCCGCCGCCTCGGCCTCGACCTCGCCGCCGTCGTCTCCGCCTCCCACAACCCCTTCCACGACAACGGGATCAAGTTCTTCGACGGTCGCGGGGTCAAGCTCGCCGACGAGGTCGAGGCGCGGATCGAGGCCTTGATCGACCAGGCGCCGGCGGCCGAGCAGCCGGGCCACGTGCGCGAGCTGAACGGCGGCCTCGACGACTACCTGCGTGAGCTCGAGGCGGCTTTCCCGCTCGACCTGAGCGGGCGCAAGGTCGTCCTCGACTGCGCCAACGGCGCCACCTACCGCGCCGCGCCGGCGATCTTCGAGCGCCTCGGCGCCGAGGTCGAGGCGATCGGCGTCGAGCCCGACGGCCGCAACATCAACGCCGGCTGCGGCTCCACCCACGTCGAGGCCCTGGCCGAGCGGCTCGCCGCCTCCGAGGCCGAGATCGGCTTCGCCTTCGACGGCGACGGCGACCGCGTCCTCGCCGCCGACGGCGCCGGACCGCGTCCACGACGGCGACGAGCTGATCGCCCTGGCGGCGCGGGGGATGGCGTCGCGGGGCGAGCTGCCCGGCGGCGTCGTCGTCACCGTGATGAGCAACTACGGCTTCCACCGGGCGATGGAGGAGGCCGGGATCGAGGTCGCGGTGACCCAGGTTGGCGACCGCTACGTGATCGACGAGATGCAGCGGCGCGGCTGGCCGCTCGGCGGCGAGCAGTCCGGCCACATCATCGCCACCGACTTCGTCGCCACCGGCGACGGGATCGCGGCGGCGCTGATGACGATGCGGGAGCTCGGCGACGGCCGCCTCGCGCAGGCGGTGCCGATGGAGAAGCTGCCGCAGTCCTGGTCAACGTCGAGGTCGCCGATCGCGAGGCGATCGACGGCGCGAGCGCCGTTTGGGATGCGGTCGAGCAGGAGGACGAGGCGCTCAGGGCCGCGGCCGGGTCCTCCTGCGCCCCTCCGGGACCGAGCCCCTGGTCCGGGTGATGGTCGAGGCGCCGAGCGGCGAGGAGGCCGAGGCGGTCTGCGAGCGCCTGGCCGACCTCGTGCGCCGAGAGCTCTCCTAGCCGAGCTTGCCCCGGCCCCGCCCTCTACCCTTACTCGCCTTCATGTGCGGCATCGTCGGATACGTGGGCGGCCGGCCCTGCGAGGAGCTGCTGCTCTCGGGGCTGGAAAAGCTCGAATACCGCGGCTACGACTCGGCCGGCATCTCGCGTGCTCGCCGACGGCGAGGTCGAGAGCGTCCACGCGGTCGGCAACCTCGCCAACCTGCGGCGCGGCGGTCGAGGCGCGGGCGAGCAACGGCGCCGGCGCAGCTGCCGCCGTCGGCGACCGGGATCGCCCACACCCGCTGGGCCACCCACGGCCGGGTCACCGAGGAGAACGCGCACCCGCACGACGACAGCTCCGACCGCGTCCACATCGTCCTCAACGGGATCGTCGAGAACCACGCCGAGCTGCGCCGCGCGCCTCCAGGCCGAGGGCGAGGTCTTCACCTCCGAGACCGACGCCGAGGTGGTCGCCCACCTGATCGCCGCCCACTACGACGGCGACCTCGCCGCCGCCGTCCGCGCCGCCTACGCCGAGCTGCGCGGCCACTACGCCTTCGTCGCCATGCACGCCGACGAGCCGCGAGCGGCTGGTCGGCGCCCGCAAGGAGTGCCCGCTGGTCGCCGGCGTCGGCGAGGGGGAGACCTTCCTCGCCTCGGCGATCCCCGCCTTCCTCGCCGACACCCGCACGGCGATGCCGATCGAGAACGGCGAGATCGTCGAGATCGAAGCCGGCGGCGATCCGCGATCACCGACGCCGAGGGCAATCCGATCGAGCGCGACACCGAAGAGGTGACCTGGGACGCGGACGCCGCCGAGAAGGGCGGCTATCGAGACCTTCATGCTGAAGGAGATCCACGAACAGGCCGACGCCGTCGCCGAGACGATCACCGACCGCCTGCCCGAGCGACGACGGCGTCGACCTCTCCGACGTCGCCCTCTCCGACGAGTTCCTGCGCGAGGCGCGGCGGATCGTGATCGTCGCCTGCGGCACCTCCTACCACGCGGGCCTCGTCGGCCGCTACGCGATCGAGGAGTGGGCGCGGGTGCCGGTGGAGATGGACATCGCCTCCGAGTACCGCTACCGCAACCCGGTGGTCGGGGCGGGCGACCTGGTGATCGGGATCACCCAGTCGGGCGAGACCGCCGACACCCTGGCGGCGATGCGCCTGGCGCGCGACGCCGGCGCCACCGTGCTGGCGATCACCAACATCATGGGCAGCCAGGCGACCCGCGACGCCGACGCCGTCCTCTACACCCGTGCCGGGCTCGAGATCGGGGTCGCCGCGACCAAGACCTTCGTCGCCCAGGTGGCGGCGATGTACCTGCTGGGGCTGCGGCTCGCGGAGCTGCGCGGGACCCTGTCCGGCCGAGCGGGTGCGCGAGCTGGTCGCCGAGATGAAGCGCCTGCCCTCGCAGATCGAGGAGACGCTGGCGGCGGCCGAGGAGCCGGTCGCGGGCGATCGCGGCGGTGCACGGCAAGCAGGAGTTCTTCCTCTACCTCGGGCGCCACATCGGCCTGCCGGTCTGCCTCGAGGGGGCGCTGAAGTTGAAGGAGATCAGCTACATCCCGACCGACGCCTACGCCGCCGGGGAGATGAAGCACGGCCCGATCGCGCTGCTGGACGAGTCGACGCCGGTGATCTGCATCGCCACCGAGAGCCCGGTCCTGGAGAAGGTCCTCTCCAACGTCGAGGAGGTCCGCGCCCGCGGCGCCCAGACGATCGGGATCGCGACCGCCGGCGACCAGCGGGTCGCCGAGGTCGCCGACGAGACGATCGAGGTGGCCGCCACCGACTGGATCCTGCAGCCGATCGTCGCGATCCTGCCGCTCCAGCTGCTCGCCTATGCCATCGCCCGCGGCCGCGACCTCAACGTCGATCAGCCGCGCAACCTCGCCAAGACCGTCACCGTCGAGTGACAATCCGTCCAACCAGCGGCTGGTCGGCTGAAGTTGTCCAAAGCGCTCGTTAGAGTGCCCGCCTCCGTGAAGCTTCGTCTCGTCCTTCCAGTCCTTCTCGCGGCCCTCGCCGCCCTGCTCGTCGCCGGCTGCGGCAGCAGCGACAGCGGCGGCGGCAGCGGCACCGACCCGGCCGGCGTCGCCCCCGTCAAGGCACCCGTCTTCATCGGCTTCACCGTCCGGCCGGAAGGCGAAACGAAGGCGAACATCGAAGCGCTGGCGCAGGAAGATCGCCGGCGTCGACGACCTCGGCGGCTTGATCATCGGGGAACTCGAAAGCGCCGCCTCCAGCGAAGGCGAAGACTTCGACTACGAAAAGGAAGTCGAGCCCTGGCTCGGCGACGAGGGCGGCATCTTCCTTCAGAGCTACGAAGACGAAGACTTCGAAAGCTACGGCGCCGCCATCCAGACCAGCGACGAAGCTGCCGCCCAGGACTTCGTCGACAAGCAGGTCGGAAACGACGACGAAGCCGCCAAGGACGGTTCCTACGGCGGAGTCGACTTCAAGGTCCAGGAAGACGAAACGACGATCGGCGTCTTCGACGGCCTCGTCGTCTTCGCCGAAGACGAAGCGACCTTCAAGGAAATGGTCGACGCCTCCGACGGCGAGAATCTGGCCGGCGACGACGACTACACCAGCGCCGTCTCCGGGACTCCCGACGACAGCGCCGCCGACGTCTTCGTCGACATCGGAAGCCTGATCAAGGAAGCGGGGAGCGGGGTCGATTCCGAAACCAAGCTCTTCCTTGACAGCGTCGGGATCGAACCTGACGAAGCGACCGCGGTCGCCAGCCTCGTTCCCGGCTCAGATCAAATTGAGATCGACTTCAGTAGCGACCTCAGCGGCGAAAACCCGCCCTCGGGCGATGCCTCCGAGCTGCTCGAATCGCTGCCGGCCACCTCGGTCGCCGCCTTCGCCTCGCCCGAATTCGGCAAGCGCTTCAGCGAAGGCATCGATCAGATCGACGAACAGGGCATCCCCGGTCAGGTGCCGCCGAACCAGCTGAAGAAATCGCTGAAGCAGGCGGGCGTCGACCTCGAAGCGATCGCCTCCTCGATCGGCGACGTCGGCGGCTACGTCACCGGCAACAGCGAGAAGACCCTCGGCGGCGCCCTCGTCCTCGAAGCGGAAGGCGAGACCCAGGCGACGAACACGGTCTCCAACATCGGCCTCTTCCTCCGCAAAACCGGCACCCCCGGGATCACCAAGATCACCGAAGGCGCCAGCGGCTTCTCGATCCGCAGCCCCGAACTCGGCCGCCAGCCGGTAGTCGTCGTCGCCAAGGGCAGCCGGATCGCGATCGGCTACGGCCTCGCCCCGACCCTGGCGAGCTTCCAGGAATCGGGCAAGACCCTCGCCGACTCGGCCCCCTACGAGGAAGCCGTCGACGCCCTCGGCAGCACCCCGGTGGCGATGTTCGTCGACGGCCCGATGGCCCTCAACCTCGCCAAGGCGCTGATGCCGGCCGGCGAAGAAGCGAAGGATTCGAAGAAGCCGAGCAGTACCTGCGGAAGATCAGCTACCTGGCGCTCGGGTCCGAAGCATCGGGCGACCTCGCCAAGGCGAAGCTGATCGTCGGCGTCAAGTAGCGCTCCGATCCGGATCCTCTTTGGTAGGGAGGGTGCCGGTGGGGGTCCCTGGGAGCACCTCCGCCGAGCTGGAGCGGGGATAGCTGGCGCCACAGAACGTAACGCTCGGTCTCCGTGCCAAGTACCCAGGGACCCCCACCGACACCCTCCGGCGAGCGAGCTCCGGCAGCTCCTGAATTCACCGAGACCGCAAAAAACATCCTTCAAGGATGGTTTTTGCGGTCTCGAAGAAAGAAGGCCGTAGGCTGCGCGCATGGAGAGTTGGCTTCGACCGCTTTACGACGCGGAGGGGATGCGGGGGGTTGATCGTTGGGCGATCGAGGAGCGGGGGGTTGCTTCGCTGGAGTTGATGGAGGCTGCGGGGCGGGCTGTGGCTGAGGCTGTTGCCGGGCTGGCTCCTGAGGGGCCTGTGCGGGTTGTCTGCGGGAAGGGGAACAACGGGGGGGACGGGTTCGTCGCGGCTCGGCTGCTGCGGGAGATGGGGTTTGAGGTGGACGTCTTGCTGCTCTGGCCCGGGGACGGGCTGCGGGGAGACGCGGCTGCCAACTTCGAGCGCTCTGGGGGCGAGCTGGTCGAGGGGGACTTTGCCGCCCCGCTGGCAGGTTCGGGGGCGATTGTCGATGCGATCTTCGGGACCGGCTTCGAAGGGGCGCCCCGGGAGCCGGCTGATGCCGCGATCCGGGCGATCGACGGGTGCGGGGCGCCGGTGGTTGCCTGCGACATCGCCTCCGGTGTCGACGCCTCCACCGGGGAGGTCGCCGGGGAGGCCGTCCAGGCTGAGTCACCGTCAGCTTCCACGCCGCCAAGATCGGGCAGCGGGTCGCGCCTGGGAAGTGGCACACGGGCGAGCTGCGGGTGGCGCCGATCGGGATCCCGGCCGGCGCCCCTGACGAGGCGGTGGCCGGCGAGATCGACTCGGCGGTCCTCGACCTGGCCCCTCGCCGAGGTCCGCACTCGACCAAGTTCAGCTCCGGGCAGGTGGCCATCGCCGGTGGCTCGCGCGGGCTGACCGGGGCGGTGCAGATGGCCTCGCTGGCGGCGATCCGGGCCGGGGCCGGCTACGCGACCGTCGCCGTGCCCGCCGATCTCAACCTCGTCTTCGAGGTCGCGCCAGCCCGAGGTTATGTCGGTCGCCTGTCCCGGCGGCGACGGCTGCCTCGTCCCGGCCTCGGCAAAGGCGGTCCTGCGGACCTTCGAGCGCGCCGCGGCCGGCATCGTCGGGCCCGGTTTGGGCAAGGACCCGGGCTCCTTCGAGCTGGCGCGCGAGGTGGTCGCCAAGATCGAGGCGCCGCTCGTCCTCGACGCCGACGGCCTCAACGCCTTCGCCGGGCGACTCGGGCGATTTGGCCTCGCGCGATCGCCCGACCGTCCTCACCCCGCATGCGGGCGAGCTGGGCCGGTTGCTCGAGCGCGACTCGGGGGAGGTCGGCGCGCACCGCCTCGCCGGCGCCCAAGAGGCGGCCACGGCCGCCGATGCGATCGTCGTCCTCAAGGGCGACGACACGATCGTCACCGACGGCTCGCGCACCGCCGTCAACGCGGTCTCCGCTCCCGCCCTCGCCACCGCCGGCAGCGGCGACGTCCTCTCGGGGATGACCGCCGCCTTCCTCGCTCGGCTTCGAGGACCCTTTGCCGCCGTCTGCGCGGCGGTCGTCGGCCATGCCCGGGCCGGCCTCGACGCCGCGGCCAGGGTCGGCGCCGCCGAGTCGGTGATCGCCACCGACGTGATCGACTCGGTCCCGCCGGGATACGCCCCGACGGGCCGGTCGAATAATCTCGCCGGCCATGAAGACCGCCGGCGAGATCATGGACCGCGACGTCCCCACCGTCACCCCCGACGACGACGCCCGCGCCGCGATCGACCTGCTCGCGAAGTCCGACCTCGGCGCGATTCCGGTGGTCGACGGCGACAACAAGGTCGTCGGCATCGTCAGCGAGTCCGACCTGATCATCAGCGAGGAGGAATCCGACCTCCACCTGCCGCACTACCTCAACATCATGGGCGGCATCGTCTTCGTCGGCTCGATGAAGGGGTTCGAGGAGCGGCTCGAGAAAGCCTTCGCGACCAAGGTCTCCGAGCTGATGAGCGCCGACCCGATCGTCGCCCACGACTACGAGTCGGCCGACCGGGTGGCGAAGAAGATCGCCGACGAGCACCACAACCACCTGCCGGTGGTCGACGCCGACGGCTACCTCGCCGGCATGGTCACCAGGGCCGACGCGCTCGCCGCCCTGGTCGCCGACCCGGAGTGAGATGGAGCGGGCGGTCGCCCGGATCGATTTCGGCGCCGTTCGCGCCAACTGCGAACGGCTGAAGGCCGAGCTCGCGGACGGCGCAGAGCTCTGCGCGGTCGTCAAGGCCGACGGCTACGGGCACGGAGCCGACGGCTGCGCCACGGCGGCGATCGACGGCGGGGCGACGCGGCTGGCGGTGGCGACGGCGGGCGAGGCAGAGCAGATCGGGCGCCGCTTCCAGCACCTGCCGCTGCTGACGATGGGAGCGCTGACCGTCGAGGAGGTCGACGCGGTGATCTCGGCCGGCTCGGAACTGGCCGTCTGGCGCGAGGACTTCCGCCGCGTGATCGCGGCCCGGGCGCGAGCCCACGGGCAGCCGCGCCCGCGTCCACGTCAAGTACGACAGCGGCATGGGAAGGCTGGGGAACGCCGACCCCGGCGAGGTGCTCGCGCTGGTCCGCGCCTGCGCGGATGACCCCGACCTGGAGCTGGCAGGGATCTGGACCCACTTCGCGACCGCCGACGAACTCGACTCCGGCTACTTCGACGAGCAGCTCGGCCGCTTCGAGGAGGTCGCCGCCGCGGTCAAGGCCGAGCACCCCGAGGTCACCGTCCACGCCGCCAACAGCGCCGCCGTCTTCCGTGACCGCCGCTCCCACTTCGGGATGGCCCGCTGCGGCGTCGCCGTCTACGGCCTCGACCCCTTCCAGCGCGATCCCGCCGAGCAGGGGTTGCGGCCGGCGCTCTCCCTGCGCTCCTACGTCGCCGACGTCAAGCGCTTCCCCGCCGGCGCCAGCGCCGGCTACGGCCGCAGGTGGAAGGCCGAGGTCGACACCTGGGTCGGCGTCGTCCCGCTCGGCTACGGCGACGGCGTCCGCCGCGCCCTCGGCAACAACGGCGAGGTCCTCGTCGGCGGCTGCCGCTACCCGCTCGTCGGCACCGTCTCGATGGACAACATCACGATCGACCTCGGTCCGGAGACCCAGATCGCGCCCGGCGAGGAGGCGGTCCTGATCGGGGTCCAGGGCGAGGAGACGATCCTCGCCGAGGAGGTGGCGCGGCGCCTGGAGACGATCAACTACGAGGTCACCTGCGCGATCTCCCCACGGGTGCCGAGGCGACCGGCGTAACCAAGGCGCTTTTCCGTCCCCATGGTTGACAAAAGCGCCTCACGACTTGCCTCCGAGACGATCGTCGCCGCGGTGCGTGGTGCCGTGGGCGACGCGGAGGGCGTCTGGATCGTGGGAGGTGCGGTTCGCGACGCCGCCCTCGAGCGCGACGTCGACGATCTCGACCTCGCCGTCGCCGGCGATCCCGGCGCCGTCGCCAGGAAGATCGGCTCGGCGCTGCGGGAGCACGCCTTCGAGCTCTCGGCCGAGTTCGGGACCTGGCGCGTCGTCTCCCGCGACCACGGCTGGCAGATCGACGTCACCGCGTTGCGCGGCGCTTCGATCGAGGCGGACCTGGCGGAGCGCGACTTCACGATCGGGGCGGTGGCGGTCCCACTCGCCGGCGGCGAACCGGTCGATCCCTACGCCGGCCTCACCGACCTGGGTGAGAAGCGCCTGCGGGCGGTGGCTGAGGGGAGCTTCACCGCCGACCCTCTGCGCCTGCTGCGCGCCCCGCGCCTGGCGGCCGAGCTCGAGCTCGAGATCGACGAGCGCACCGTCTCCCTCGCCCGCAACGCCGCCGCCCACGCCGCTGAGCCGGCGGGGGAGCGGCAGCTGGCCGAGCTGCGCCAGCTGATGGGCGGGCCCGACCCGCTGCGTGGTCTGCGGCTGCTCGGCGACCTCGGCGTCACCGCTGCCGTCCTCCCCGAGGTCGAGACCCTGCGGGGGGTCGAGCAGGGTCCCAACCACCACCTCGACGTCTACGACCACACGATCGCCGTGCTCGAGCACACGCTCGAGGTGGAGGGCGACCTCGGGCGGTTCGCCGGCGAGCGCGCCGCGGAGGTGGAGGCGCTGCTCGACGAACCCCTCGCCGACGAGATGACCCGCCGCACGGCGCTGCGCTTCGGCGCCCTCCTCCACGACATCGCCAAGCCGGCGACGAAGGCGGACTACAACGGCTTCGTCGGCTTCAAGGGTCACGACAAGGTGGGTGCGGAGGTGATCGCGGAGATCTGCAGGCGGCTGCGCGCCAGCCGCCGCCTCACCCAGCACCTGCAGGGGCTGGCGCTGCACCACCTCCGCCTCGGCTTCCTGATCCCCGAGATGCCGCTGCCGCCGCGACGCGTTCACGCCTACCTGCGCGCCACCGAACCCGTCGCGGTCGACGTCACCCTGCTCACCGTCGCCGATCGCCTCTCGGCCCGCGGCAAAGGCCCGATCGCCTCTCCCGAGATGGTCGCCGCCCACCTGCAGCTGGCGCGCGAGATGGTCGCCGCGGCGCTCGACTGGCGCCGCGACGGACCCCCCGAGCCGCTGCTGCGGGGGGACGAGATCGCCGCCGAGCTCGGCATCGAGCCGGGGCCCGAGCTCGGCTCCGCCCTCGCCGAGCTGGAGGCGGCCCAGTACGCAGGCGAAGTTACGGATCGTGCGGGAGCGCTCGAACACCTGCGCCGTTGATATACGCTCCTCGCCGCATGGCCAAAGAGGAAAAGATCGAAATGGAGGGGGAGATCACCGAGGCTCTCCCCAACACGATGTTCCGGGTCAAACTGGACAACGGGCACGACGTGCTCGGCCACATCTCCGGAAAGATGCGCCGCCACTACATCCGCATCCTCCCGGGCGACCGCGTGAAGATCGAGCTTTCGCCTTATGACCTCGACCGAGGTCGCATCACCTACCGCTACAAATAGCCCCTGACGTTTGCGCGGAGCGTCAGCGGTAGGGAGGGTGTCGGTGGGGGTCCCTGGGAGCACCTGCCCCCACCGACACCCTCCTGCGAGCGAACTCCGGCAGCTCTCTGATTTTCACCGAGTCCGCGAAAACGGTCCCTCAAGAGACGTTTTCGCGGACTCGCGAGCTGGCCGTCCTGGGATGCGTGTTGGAGAGGACCCCCTACCTAAACCGGTTCAAGCTGGATCGGCCAGCTCCGCGATCAGGGCTGACCAGGCGAAGTCCTTTGCTCCCAGGCCCTTGCCGTTTCGCGGGTCGTAGTACTCGCGCAGGCCTTCGCGGGCGACGGCGCCGATGACGCCGCTCGCCAGCCGCTCCGCCTCCGCCTCGTAGCCGAGCCGCCGCA
Source organism: uncultured Actinomycetes bacterium (assembly GCA_963779815.1). Lineage (GTDB taxonomy): Bacteria > Actinomycetota > Thermoleophilia > Solirubrobacterales > 70-9 > VAYN01. The sequence goes on from CAVZZR010000003.1 coordinate 123,331, forward strand.
GGCCGAGCCAGACCATCCAGGCCGAGTTGATCCAGGTCGGGCCGCGCCAGTAGCGGCGGATCGGGCCGTGACCGCCGCCGGGTTCGTAGCCGCGCTCGCCGACCGCGACCGACGGGGGCGCCACCGGCGTCCAGAACTCGGCCTCGTCCAGGAGGTGCTCCTCGACCAGTCGCCGGCCGATCTCCTCCGGCAGGTCGGGAAGCGCCAGCGGTGCCAGCGAGGCCCAGGTGACGGTCCGCGGTCGCACCCCGCCCGGCTGCGCCTCGTCGACGAAGAGGCCTCGCCGCTCGTCCCAGAGGCGCTCGACCAGCGCCGGGGTCGCCGAGGGCTGGCCGAGTGCCTGCAGCGAGAGCGACCAGAGGGTGTTGACGAGGACCTCGCAGAGGACGGGATCGCCGGCGTCGCGGACGCGCCGCGCGTCCCAGCCCAGTCGGCGGTTGCGGTGGACGAGCAGCGGGAAGCCGATGCGGCCGTTGGCCCGCGCCCCCCAGACCTCTTCGAACTTCGGCGAGGCGTCGAGGCCGGACTCGTCGGGCTGGACGATCCACAGCAGCCCGTCGCCCTCGAGGTCGCGGTTGGCGCGCAGCCACTCGACCTGCCGCCCGATCCGCGGCTCCTCGTTGGGGTCGCCGACGGCGATCCGCCAGGCCCAGGCGAGCAGCGGCGGCTGGATCGACTCGGTCTGCCGCGCCTTGCGGTCGGCGACGTTGTAGAAGAGCAGCCGCAGCCAGGAGACGTGGCTGCGCCAGAAGATCGTGTGGCCGATGAAGCCGTCGTCGCGCTGCACGGACAGCAGGCTCTCCAGCTCGGCCCGCGCCCGCGCCGGCTCGAAGCGCCGCCAGACGATCGCCGCGAAGCAGGAGTCCCAGTACCACTGCCACGGGTAGCGGCCGGGGCTGGGCTCGGTGTAGCTGAAGTCGACCTCGCCGCTGCGGCCGACCACCCAGTTCTGCCGCAGCACCCGCTCGGTCTCGGCGAGGACCGTCCGGCGCTCAGACATTCGTGCGGCGCATCTCCCGCAGGGCGAGGCCGCCGAGCACGACCAGGAGGCCGGCCAGCGCCACCAGGCCGGGCCAGGTTTCCGCCCAGCTGACCGAGCCGACGAAGCCCTGCCGCGCCGCTTCGAGGACGTTGGTCAGCGGGTTGACCTCGGCGACGCTTTCGAGCCAGGGCTGCAGCAGCGCCAGCGGGGCGTAAGCGGGCGTCAGCAGGATCAGGCCCATCATCCCGGCCTGCATCAGCGGCGCCGCCGACTGGCTCTTGAAGTGGAGGGCCAGCATCGATCCCCAGCAGGCGGCGACCGCGGCCGTCGCCACGACCATCAGGTAGCAGATCACGAGGCCGTCGAGGCCGGGCCACTGCACCCCGATCGCGAAGCCGATCGCCAGCACGAAGGTCGCCGGGACCAGCGCCCGCACGCTCGCCGCCAGCACGTTCCCGGACAGCAGCACCCAGCGGGGGGCGGGGGAGACGAGGAGGCGGTCGACCCAGCCCGCTTCGTAGTCGCGGGCCAGGTTCACCCCCGCCGCGGCGCCGGTGAAGCCGGCCCCCTGCAGCATGCTGACCGGGACGATGAAGCTCTCGTACGACCCGGTTTCGAAGCCGCGCAGCTGGGTCAGGGCGCCGAAGACTCCGTTGAGGCCGAGGAAGAAGATCGTCGGCGCCAGGACGCCGGGGATCGCGGCGCCGGGCACCCGGATCAGCTCGTTCTTGGCGCGCGCCATCAGGGCGGCGATCGTCGCCAGGTCGGCCCGCCGGGAGGAGCTCGCCGCGGCTTCCATCAGCCGACCCGGAGACGGTGCTTGAGGGCGCGGGCGCTGAGCACGAGGCCGAGGGCGATGATCCCGGCGATCGCCGCCACCGCTTCCAGCGTCTGGGTCAGGTCGATGCCGGAGATGATCGGCTCCCGCACCCCTTCGACGATGAAGCTGAACGGGTTGTACTCGGCGATCGTCCGCGCCGGCTCGACCATCAGCGCCTGCGGGAAGAAGGCCGAGGAGAGGAAGAGGACGACGAGGACCAGCGGGAACAGCCCCTGGACGACGCTGGCGCTACCGGTCTGCAGGGCGATCGCGGCGCCGATCCCGCCGACCGCGAGCGCCGAGGCGGTAATGAGCGCCATCGCCAAGAGCGCCCCCGGGGCGCCGCCCTCGATGTCGGCGCCGAAGACGAGGCCGATGGCGAGGAACCAGATCGAGGCGAAGAGGCCAAGCGCCGCCGTCCCCGCCAGCCGGCCGAGGACGATCGCGAAGCGGGGGATCGGGGCGGCGAAGAGGCGGTCGGTGAAGCCCATCTCGATGTCGACCGCGAAGGCGATGCCGCCGCTGTTGCCGGCCAGCATCATCGACTGCATCATCGAGCCGGCGAGCATGAACTGGAGGAAGCTCTGGACCGGCGGGAAGCCGGGAAGTTCGATCCCGGCGCCGGCGCCGCCGGTCTGGATCGCCAGCAGCAGGGTGGGGAAGACGACGATCGGGCTGATCAGCTGCGGCCGGCGGAAGGTCTGCCGGATCGAGCGGGCGCCGAGCGCCCGCACCACCCGCGCGGTGGCGGCGAGGTCGCTCATGCCGGCGAGCGCTCCCCGCTCTCCTCGCCGGCCTCCTCCTCTTCGAGGTGGTAGCCGGTCTTGTCGACGAAGACGTCGTCGAGGGTCGGCCGCACCAGCTCCAGCGACTCGACCTCGATCCCGGCCTCGTCGAGGGCGCGGACGACGCGGGGGATCTCGGCGCTGCCTTTCTGGACCTCGACCAGCACCCGCTTGCCGTCCTTCGGCGGCAGCAGCCTGCCGATCTCGACCAGGACCCGCTCGGCCTCGGCCACCGCGCCCTCGCCGACCAGCAGCTCGATGTGGGGGCTGCCGACCTCGGCCTTGAGCGCCTCCGGCGTCCCCTCGGCGACGATCCGGCCGCTGTCGATGATGCCGACGTTGTCGGCCAGCTGGTCGGCCTCCTCCAGATACTGGGTGGTGAGGAAGACGGTGGTGCCGTCTTCGTTCAGCGCCCGCACCTCCTCCCAGATCGTTTTCCGGCTGACCGGGTCGAGGCCGGTGGTCGGCTCGTCGAGGAAGAGGACGCGCGGTTCGTGGACCAGCGCCGCCGCGAGGTCGAGCCGGCGCTGCATTCCGCCCGAGTAGGTGCCGACTCGGCGATCGGCGGCGGCCGCGAGGTCGACGCGTTCGAGCAGCGAGTCGGCCCGCCTGCGCCCCTCGACCGGCGGCAGCCCCTGCAGCGTCGCCTGTAGCCGGATCAGCTCCCGTCCCGTCATCAGCGGGTCGAGCGCCGCTTCCTGCAGGGCGACCCCGATCGAGGCGCGGACCTGGCGCGCTTCGCCGACGACATCGTGGCCGGCGACGCTCGCCTGCCCGCCGCTCGGCAGCAGCAGCGTCGTCAGCATCCGCACGGTCGTCGTCTTGCCCGCGCCGTTGGGGCCGAGGAAGCCGTAGATCTCGCCCTCGTCGACCGCGAGGTCGATTCCCTGCACCGCCCGGAACTGGCCGAAGGCGCGCTCGAGGCCGGCGACGACGATTGCCGGCACTAGATGATCAACCCCATCAGGCCTCCAGGGGCTCGGCGCCGCGCGCGGAGGGCGGCACCGCCTCGACCCAGCGGCGCCCGTTTGCCTGCTCGAGCGCCTCGGCGGCGTCGAGCAGCAGCTCGTCGCGACCCCAGGCGGCCTGCAGCTGCAGGCCGATCGGCAGCCCCTCGGAGGAGCCGACCGGGACGCTGATCGCCGGGATCCCGGTGAGGTTGGCGAGGGCGCCGCCGCGGACGTTGGCTTCGTCGGCGGTGAGGGTGCCCGAGGGAAGCTCGACGAGCGGCGCCTCCAGCGGCGGCGCCACCGCGGGCACGGTCGGCCAGGCGATCACGTCGACCTCCTCGAAGAGCGCGGCGACGGTGTGGCGGGCCAGCGTCCGCAGCTGCGCGGCCTTGATCGTCGCCACTGCCGGCAGCAGGACGCGGTACTTGAGCAGCCCGCGCCCGATCGGGCTCAGCTCCGGGTCGAGTTCGTTGAGGCGCTGGGGGGTGATGCCGCCGAGGCTCTCGCTGTTGGCGATCAGCACCGTCGCCAGGGTCGCCGCCGCCAGTTCGGGCAGCTCGATCTCCCGCACCTCGCCGCCCGTCGCCTCGCGCAGGTCCTCGATCGCCGTCTCGCAGGCCTCGCGCACGGCGGGCGCCACGTCCTCGGAGACCTCGTTGCGGATGATTCCGATCCGCAGCGCCGGCGGCCGGCCGGCGGCGAGCTCTTCGCCGAAGAGGACCGAGTCGAGCAGGCGGCAGTCGGCGGCGTCGGCGCAGAGGGCGCCGGAGACGATCGTCGTCGAGATCTCGGCCATGTGGTGACCGGCCATCGCCGAGCGTCCGAAGGTGGGCTTGAGGCCGGTGAGGCCGCAGTAGGCGGCGGGGTAGCGGATCGAGCCGATCCCGTCGGCGCCGACGGCGCCGGCGACCAGTCGCGCCGCGACCGCCGAGGCGGGGCCGCTGGAGGAACCGCCCGGACAGCGCTCGGGGTTCCAGGGGTTGCGGGCCGGGCCGTAGACGGAGACGTTGCCGGTGCTGCTGGCGCCGAGCTCGTGCATGTTGCCGACCCCGACGACGACCGCGCCGGCGTCGCGGAGGGCGCGGTAGGGGGCGGATTCGCCCGGCTCGGCCTCGGCGATCATGTCGGCGGCGCCGAACCGCTGCGCCCGCCAGGGCAGCGGCCACTCGTCCTTGATCACGATCGGGACGCCGTGGAGCGGGCCCCGCGGCGCCGCCGCGAGCATCTCCCGCGAGCGCTCCGGGAAGGTCTCGACGACCGCGTTCAGGGCCGGGTTCCGCTCCTCGATCCGAGCCAGCGTCGCCTCCAGCAGCTCCGCCGCGTCGGCTTCGCCGGCGGCGATCGCCGCCGCCTGCCGGCGCAGGGGGAAGTCGAGTGCCTCACTCATCGGCTCGGCGGCGCCTGCGAGAGGTCGGGGTTGCACTCCACCGGGATCGCGCTGGTGTCGAAGGAGAGCAGCTCGAGGATCGGCGGCCAGAACAGCTGGTGGGCGGCGCCGATCACCGCCAGCTCGATCTCGTCGGCCTCGATTCCGAGCGCGGCGAGGCCGGCGGGAATGAAGTCTTGGCTCGTCTCGGCGTCCATCGGCGCCGCCAACCCTACCTCGGTAGTTGGCCGGGATCGTGCAAAAGGGTCGCCTGCGGGGCATCCGACGGGCGCGAACGGCAAGATTGGCGCCGCAACTGGGCCGACGGGGCCGTGTTGCCTTGATCGATGCCGTTTGCAGAAGCCAAAACCAATCTCCGGCGCCTCTGGGCGCTGCTCGCCGCTGCCTGCCTGCTGGCCGGCCTGGTCGCGGTCGCCGCTCCCGGCGCCGCCGACTCGGCGCCGCTGCGGGTCGTCGTCCTCGGCCAGACCCCGGAAACGCCGGCGCCTTCATGCCCGGGCAAGATCGTCAACAACGTCGAGCTCGTCCCCTGCCGGGTCGAGGGGCATGTCACCGGTTTCCAGTCGATCGCCGACGGGGTCCCACGGCCCTTCGAGGCACCCTTCGAAGGCAAAGTCGTCGCCTGGTCGATCACCCTGGCCAAGCCCTCGACCAAGGAAACGAAGACCACCACCGACGAGGTGGGGTTCTTCAACGACTTCCTCGGCGCCCCCTCGCGAGCCCGGATCGGCATCCTGCGCCCGGTCGACGGCACGAAGCCGCCGAAATACAAACTCGTGCGCCAGGGCCCGGTCGAGACGCTCAACCCCTACTTCGGCAGCACCCCCGTCTTCGCCCTCGACCACCCGCTGACCGTCCTCAAGGGCCAGGTCGTGGCGCTGACGATTCTCACCTGGGCGCCGATGTTCGCCCTCAACCTCTCGCCCGAAAACACCTGGCGCGGCAGCCGCCTCCCCGAACACTGCATCTCCAGGGAAGACGTCCAGGGAGGCCACCCCCAGCAGGGCGTCGGCAAGACCAAGACCTACGGCTGCTACTACTCCGAAGCGCGCCTCCTCTACACGGCGACGCTGGTCAAGAAGCCGTAGAGCGCCAAGCCGCGGAGACGCAAATCGGCGAAGGCGCAAAGCCGTGGAGCGGCTTATAACCTGCGTGTACGGCTTGGCGCACGTGCGAAACCTGCATCCTGTGAATAGCAGGAGGTTGGCGCTGTCGGGGCCCCGGGCGGCCCGAAGGGGAGCGACCGACACTTGAAATATCTTGACTAACCTCGCCCTTCCTTTCTATTGATTGCTCGTCGGGTACTCCCGACCGGATACTCAATCGAAAGGAACAAACATGGTGCGCAAGTTCAAGGCTCTGGGCGTCGCCCTTTTCGCTGTCATGGCGATGAGCGCGTTCGTGGCCAGCGCCGCCCAAGCGATTCACATCGATGCGGAAACCTACCCCGCAACCATCTCTGGGACAGGATCAGAAGTCGGCGAGGCGTTCAACACCGAAGGTGGCGAGGTCAAATGCAACGTCAGCCATTACACCGGCACGTTGACCGGACTCTCCTCGACACTCACGGTGCATCCGACCTACACAGAATGCACCGCCTTCGGGTTCCTCTCAGCGACGGTGGCAACCGAAGAATGTAACTACGTCTTCCACGCAACAGAACACGACGAAAAAACCGCTACCTACACAGCGCACGTCGACGTGACCTGTCCGGCGGGTCAGTCAATCAAGATCAATGCGTCTACGTGCAAAGCGGAAGTCAAAGCGCAGACCGGTCTTACAACCGTCGACATTACAAATATGACGGGGACCGCACCCGAGATTGATGACCTCACAGTGAAGCCGACACTTGGTAAAGGTAAAGCCAATGGCGGCAACGGCAAAGAAGGCCCAGTTGCCTACACCGTGACTCAGGACGGGATCGGTTGCCCCTTCAGCGGCACCGGCGCCAAGACCGGTGGCGAATACACCACCACGGGTTACATCACAATTACCTCCAGCACGCACAGACTGACAATTACAACATAGTCAGCGAAATGTATTCCACAGAGGGTCGGGCAGATGCCCGACCCTCTGTTCCTTGACAAGGACGGGCGGGTACCTTTATGCTCGCCCGAAGGGAGAAGGATCGATTCGCAGTAAATATCACAGGGGGAGGAAGGGATTGCGAGCCAAGCGCGTAGCTCTTGTGGCCGCGTTTCTTTGCCTGGCGCTTTCATCTAGGGCCAGCGGCGAAGTTATTGTGGGGGCGCCGGGGAACGGCGCGGGGGAGATGCTTCAGCCACGGGGGGTAGCGGTGGACGAATCCACCGACCTCCTCTACGTCGCCGACCGGGGCAACAACCGCGTCGACGTGTTCGATGCCGACACGCATGCCTTTCTCCGGGCGTTCGGCTGGGGGGTTGCCGACGGGAGTTCCGAACTTCAAACCTGCACCACCACCTGCCTGCCAGGGGTCGCCGGTGCCGGAGCCGGGCAATTCAATGGTTTGACGGGTATTGCCGTGGACAATGGTCCCGTCAGCGGCTCCCTAGGAGCCGTGTATGTGGCAGACAGTAAAAACGCGCGAGTGCAAAAATTTTCTGCGGGGGGTGCCTTCCTCTGGATGGTGGGTGGCGGAGTCAACGATACGACCGGAGGCAACTTCTGTTCGGTGGGTTCTGGTGACACCTGCGGCGCTGGATCAAGCGGCAGCGGAGAGGAAGAATTTAACCTCAACCTATTGGAAGAAATCGGGGGGATCGATGTTGGCCCCGAAGGCGTGCTCTACGTAGGAGATCAGCTTGGTGAATCTTCTGGTCGGAAAAGCCGAGTACAAAAGTACGCCGAAGACGGGTCCTACTTAAATCCACCGCTGGTCCTCGAAGTCAGCGGTGGGGCGGGTAGAACTCTCGGCATCGCCGTCACTACTTCAGGCGACTTTTACGTTGCGACCTCCGACTCTACTGGCGCGGTGCGTCGTTACGACTCAGCCGGGGTTTGCCTCAACTGCGCCAGCCCGATCAATCCTTCGTTCAACATCTCGGCTATAGCCGCCGATGCCGACGAACACCTGTTCATCGGGGAGCTTAGTGTGACGCCACGGGGTACGTATTCGGTCATTCGCGAGTTCGACTCGACCGAAGAGCAGATCAGAGCCTTCTATGGCTTGCTGGAAAATGCGGTTCGAGGGATCGCCCCCTACTCCGATGGAACCAGCCGGCTTTACACGTCCGAATCTGACCGGGTGTTGCTCATGGACTTTCCTCCCCCCGGGCCCGTCGTCCCAATCAGCCTGAAGGGGATCCTTGCGGACCCCGTTAACAGTTCGAACGCTACTTTGCACTCGCTGGTCAATCCGGAGGGTGCTTCGACCACCTTTCACTTCGAGTATGTCGATCAGGCAGGCTTCGAAACGGGGGGCTGGAGCAGCCCTGGTGTCCAGAAAAGCCCGGAGAGCCCGTTGACGGGATCGGACTTCGAGCTCCACGACGCGGTCCAGAAAGTCACCGGTCTCCTCTCTGAAACCGAATACCATTTCCGCGTCGTCGCCACGAATCCAGCGGGAGCGGCCACCGGCGTGGAAGCGACGTTCGTGACCGAACCGCCGCTCGCCTTCGGCGATACGTGGTCAAGCTCGGTTGGCATCGCCCGAGCAGTTTTGAGTGCCGAAGTAAATCCGCAGGGCTTCCCGGCCGTCGGCTACTTCGAATACGTCGATGAGGACGGCTATCAGCAGAGCGGTTTCGCAACGGCGCAGAAAACCCCTGCCGGGGCGCCGCTGGATCTAGGGTCTGAAGAAGAATTCCAGGTGGCGAGCAGCCAGGCCACCGGGCTGGCGCCGGACACCGTCTATCACTTCCGGCTGAAAGCCGAAGACCACTGCAAAGCGGATTTCTCGATCGTCTGCACCTTCGAAGGGCCCGAAAAGGTGTTGCGCACCCTTCAGCCGACGCAGTTCACCTGCCCTGAAGGGTCGAATCCCTTCCGGATCGGAGCCGCAATGCTGCTCGGCGATTGCCGGGGATACGAGATGGTGTCGCCTGTCGACAAAAACGGGGTCAACGTCGAACCGGTCTTCAACGTCACCGGGTTCCCCGCGAACTTCGACGAGAGCGCTGTCGATGGCGAGAAGGTCACCTACTCCGCCTATCGGGCCTTCGCAAGTCCGAAGGGTTCGCCCTACAGCTCCCAGTACCTGTCACGGCGAACGGGTGACGGCTGGCAGGTCGCATCGATCTCTCCTCCGCGGGAAGGGCCCACCTTCTACAACACGGCCGGGCTGGATTTCCAGTTCAAGGCCTTCACCGAGGATCTTTGTTACGGCTGGTTCCTCCAGGACGTTCCCGGCCCGCTGCTCGCGCCCGGGGCGATCAGCGACTATCCGAACCTCTACCGTCGCGACAACTGCGATCCTGACGGCGGCAGCTATGAGGCGATCACTACCGGGAGCCCCACTGGTCCACAGAGCGATTTCTTTCCGGTGGTCCAAGGCTTCTCGCTGGACGGGTCGAGGACGTTCTTTGACGTCAAAGACAAGCTGACCGCCGATGCGTTGAGTGGCCAGAGCCAGTCCTACGAAGCCATCGAAGAACAGCTCGATCTCGTCTGCGTGCTGCCCAGTGAAAGCGTAACCACCTGCGGGATCGGAGGGCCCGGGGGAGAACGGTTCGGCAAAGCGTTCCACGCGGTCTCCGATGACGGCCAGCGGGTTTATTGGTCCGGCGGGCCCTCGAACTCCCTCTACATCCGCAGCGCCGGCAAAAGCGTTCTCGCTGCATCTGGCCCTATTCAGTTCCGGGGCGCCGCCAGCGACGGCGCCCGCGCCATCTATCTCACCGGCCCGGCATCAGACGAGCTTTTCGAATACGACCTCGAGTCCGGCGACCACCACCTAATCGCGGAAGACGTCCAAGGGGTAGTGGGGACGAGTGAGGACGCGTCGATCGTCTACTTCGTGTCCACTCAGAGCCTGGCGCCGGGAGCTGTTGCCGGAAGCCCGAACCTGTACAGGTCTGAGGGTGGGGCGAAGAAGCTGGTGGCGACCCTAGGGCTGCTCGATCTGGGGCAGCTTCTGAGTCCTATGGCGGATTCGCCGATCTATCGCACCTCCCGCGTGACTCCGGATGGAGAACGCCTCGTCTTCATGTCGAAGACGAGCCTGACGGGCTACGACAACGTCGATGCGGTCAGCGGTGTGCCGGATTCGGAGGTCTTCCTCTACGACGCCACGGCCGACGGTGGCGAAGGAGAAGTCCTGTGCGTCTCCTGCAACCCGAGTCTCTCGAGGCCCGTGGGAAGACTGGCGAAGATTGCCGACAGTTCGACCCCGGCCGCCGGCTGGATCCCCACCTGGCCAACCCAGCTCTACCCTTCCCGCGTCGTTTCCGATGACGGCAAACGCGTCTTCTTCAACAGCTTCGACGCGCTTGTTGCCCGTGACAAAAACGAAATGCAGGATGTGTACCAATGGGAGGCTCCTGGGTCGGGCGACTGCGAGGGCGGCGGTTACGCCTATGTCCAGAGCGCCGGTGGCTGCGTCGGCCTCGTCTCCTCGGGAGAAAGTCCTCAAGCCTCTGAATTCGTCGACGCCAGCGCCTCTGGCGGCGATGTCTTCTTCAAGACCACCGAGAGCCTCGTCCCCCAAGATCCCGGCCTCCTTGACATCTACGACGCCAGGGTGGAAGGCGGCCTACCCTCGCCGCCCCCGCCGGCCCCCGAACCTTCCTGCGAAGACGAAGAGTGCATGGGTCCTGCCGGCTCCGAACCGGGTCAGCCGACCCCCCAGAGCCTCACCTTCGTCGGGCCGGGCAACGTGGTCGAAAAGGGCACCAAGCCCAAGAAGTGCCCCAAGGGCAAGCACAAGGCGCGCCGCAAAGGCAAGGTCGTCTGCGTCAAGAAGAAGAAGCGCCATGTGAACAAGAGCAGGAGGGCCGGCAAATGAAGCGTCCGTCGATCATCGCCGCCCTGCTCGTTCTGGTACTGGCGGCGGCCGCCGCCCCTGCCAACGCCGCCTTCGGTCTGCGTGACCTTGCCGTCAGCTTCGAAGACAAAGACGGAAATCCGGTCACCGCTCCCGGCGCCCATCCCTTCCAGATGACCACCACCCTTGGCGTGGAAACCAAGATCCTCCCCGGCGGGGCCAAAGACCCGATCACCGACGCCACTGTCGACGGCGAAGTCCCGGACGAGGAACTAAAGGACCTGCAGGTCGCCCAGATGCTGGGGCTTGTCGGCTCCCAGGCCGGGATCCCCCGCTGCAGCGCGGCGCAGTTCGCGAGCCGCCACGAAAGCTACCCCGAATGTCCTGATGAGACCGCCGTCGGCTATGCCTCGGTCAAGGCCGAATTCGGAGCCTATCCGGTTGGTACCGACGAATCCTGGCACGTCCCCCTCTACAACCTCGAGCCCCTCCCCGGCGTTGCCGCCACCTTCGGCTTCATCCCCGGCAACGTGCCGATCACCTTCGACGTCGTCGTCAACCCCGCGCCTCCCCACAACCTGGAGGTACGCCTTCCCGACACCCCCCAGGCGCTGCTGTTCTACGGCTCTGAAGTCACCCTCTGGGGCGTACCCGCCGACCCCGCCCACGACTCTCTGCGTGGGGCCTGTGTAGGCGAACCGGCCACCGCCAGTCCCGATCCGGTCTCCAAAGGGATCTGCGAATCCGACGCCGACGAAGTGCCGCTGCTGACCACGCCGCGGAACTGCCGCCCGCTCATCACCTCATTCGCCGCCACGTCCTGGCAGGGCAGCGCCGACGACGGCACCGCCACCACCGAGCAGATGGGCGGATGCGAGGGCCTGCCCTTCGCCGCCGGCACCTCCGCCACCCCCACCACGTCCCAGGGCGCGAGTCCGGCCGGCCTGGACTTCGGTATCGAAGTCGACGACCCCGGCCTCACCTCTCCCGCCGAGGACGCCCGGGCCCTGGCCGACATCACCGGCGTGCAGGTAGATCTGCCCCCGGGCCTGGTCGCCAACCCTTCCTCCGCCGAAGGGCAGGGCACCTGCGCTCCGGGTCAGTTCAGCGCCGCGAGCCTGGCGGATCCCGGCTGCCCGTCCGACTCCAAGCTCGGGACGGTCGAGGTCTCCTCGCCCCTGCTCGAAGACCCTCTGCAGGGCACCCTCTACCTCGCCGCCCCCCACGAGAACCCCTTCGACAGCCTGCTCGCCACCTACCTGGTGATCAGGAACCAGCGGTTCGGGATCTTCATCTCCCAGGCCGGGGAGATCTCGCCGGACCCTGTCACGGGGCAGCTCACCTCCACCTTCAAAGACATCCCCGAACTGCCTTTCTCCGACCTTCGCGTCCACTTCCGCCAAGGACCCCGCGCCCCTCTCGCCACCCCCACTGCTTGCGGCACCTACACCACCACCACGCTTCTCACCCCCTCCTCGGGGAATCCGCCGCTCGCCTCGCAGTCGAGCTTCCAGGTCTCATCGGGCCCTAACGGCGGGCCCTGCATTTCGGGCACGCCGTTTGCCCCGGGCTTCATCGCCGGCTCGATGGACAACGCCGCCGGCGCCTACTCCCCCTTCTACATGCGATTCACCCGCGCTGACGGAGAAGGAGAAATCACCCGCCTCGATGCCACCCTGCCCCCGGGCTTGGTCGGCAAGATCGCCGGCCTCGGTCAATGCTCCGATGCCGCGATCGCAGAGGCACGAGCAAAGCGCGGGAGGGCAGAGCAGGCGCAGGCGTCGTGTCCCGCCGACTCGCAGATCGGCCGCGTCCTCGCCGGCGCCGGGGTGGGCCCTGCCCTGACCCACGCTTCCGGCAGCCTCTATCTCGGCGGCCCCTACGGGGGTCATCCCCTGTCGGTCGTCTCGGTGGTCCCGGCGGTGGCCGGTCCCTTCGACCTCGGGACCGTCGTCGTCAGGAGCGCTCTGGATCTGAATCCCGACACCGCCCAGGTGGAAGTGATCGGCGCCGACTCAGACCCGATTCCGCGCATCATCGAGGGCGTCCCTCTGGCCGTCCGCAGTCTCGAGCTCTACGTCGACCGGGCGGGGTTCACCTTGAACCCGACCTCGTGCGAAGTCGAGCAGGCAAAGGCCACGCTCTTCGCCGGGGGGCTCTCGGCGAGCCTCGGCGCCCGCTACCAGGCCTCCGGCTGCGGCGCGCTCGGCTTCAAGCCCAAGCTCACCCTGAAGCTGAAGGGCGGCACCAAGCGAGGGAAGTTCCCGGCCCTCAGATCCACCCTCGTCCCCCGCGCCGGCGACGCCAACATCGGCCGCGCGGTCGTCTTCCTGCCGCCGTCGGAGCAGATCGAGAACTCCCACATCAACAACCCCTGCACCCGGGTCCAGTTCGCCGCCCGGCGCTGCCCGGCGAAGTCGATCCTCGGCAGGGCCAAGGCGATCAGCCCGCTGCTCGATCAGCCCCTGGAAGGAAACGTCTACTTCCGCTCCAACGGCGGCGAAAGGGAACTCCCCGACATCGTCGCCGACCTGCGCGGCCAGTTCCACATCGTCCTGGTCGGCTTCATCGACACCAAGGGCAAGCGCATCCGCACCACCTTCGCCGACGTCCCCGACGCCCCCGTCTCCAGGTTCACCCTGAAGCTCTTCGGCGGCAAGCGGGGCCTGCTGGTCAACAACCGCAACATCTGCAAGGGCAAGCTGCGCTCCAGGCTCAACCTGACCGGTCAGAACGGGCGCCGCCACTTCACCCACCCGCGCCTCAAGCCCGCCGGCTGCAAGGGCAAGGGCCGCGGCAAGAGGGGCGGCAAGGGGAAGCGGTAGGGCTCAGGCGATCGCGATGGGCGCTTAAAGCGCTTCTTGGCGCAAGCCGCAGTACGGGCAGTCGCTGACGTCGAGGCCGATCAGCTGGTCGCAGCGGCGGCAGGCGCGGAGGTTCTCGGGGCTGCGGGGCAGCGCGGAGGCTGAGGGGGCGAGGGGGAGGACTTTGGCCACAGGCTCCATGTCCTCGCCGGTCTCGCGGTCGACGTAGACCGAGCCGGGCTCGGCGTGGGCGATCGCCTCGCGGCCGGAGGCCGTGGCGCGCATGCGGTAGAGCTGCTTCTCGTTCATCGCCGGGGAGACTAATACCTTGGGCGGCTCCGATGCGCGTCCTCGTCTTCCACGGCTACATGCTGCGCGGCACCGGCAGCAACATCTACAACGTCAACCTGGCGCGGGCCCTGGCGCGGCTGGGCCACGAGGTGCACCTGCTCTGCCAGGACCGCGAGGTCCGGGTCGGGGGCGTCGAGATCCACAACCCCGATATCGGCGGCCTCCTGCCCGTCTACGTCAAGGACCCTTATGAGGGGTTCGAGGTGAAGGCCTTCCCCGAGCTCAGCGAGGCGGAGCTCGACCGCTACGTTGAGGCCAACGTCGCCGCCGTGCGGGAGGTCGCCGGGCGCGCGGGGGGGATCGACGCCGCCCTCGCCAACCACCTGGTGATGGGGCCGGCGATCCTCGCCCGCGCCGGCGTCGCCCCCTTCGCGGCGAAGATCCACGGCTCGGCCCTCGAGTACACCGTCAAGCCCAACCCGCGCTTCCTCCCATACGCCCGCGAGGGGATGGCGGCGGCGCAGGGGGTGCTGATCGGCTCCGCCCACACCGCGGAGTCGCTCTGGGCGACGCTCGCCGACCTCCCCGGGCTGCCGGAGAAGACGCGGCTGGGGCCGCCGGGGGTCGACATCGAGGAGTTCGGCCCGCGCGGAGAGCGCGAGGACCTCGTCGCCTTCGTCGGCAAGCTGATCGTCTCCAAGGGGGTCGACCTGCTGCTCGCCGCCTGGCCGCTGGTCCGGGCCGAGCACCCGCGGGCGCGGCTCGAGATTGCCGGCTTCGGCGCTTATGAGGAGGGACTGCGCCGCTTGCTGGCAGCGCTGGAGCGCGGCGACCTCGACGACGCCCGCGAGGTGGCCCGTCTCGGCTGGGCGCTCGAAGGGGGAGAGGAGAGGCCGCTGCCGATCCTCTCGGCCTTCCTCGCCGCTCCGCCGGCCGGCTACGCCGACCTGGCTCGCGAAGCCGCCGGCTCGGTCGAGTTCGTCGGCCGCCTCGAGCACAGCGAGGTCGCCTCCCTCTTCCCGCGGGCCCAGGCGATGGTCATGCCCAGCACCTTCCCCGAGGCCTTCGGCATGGTCGCGGTCGAGGCCGCCGCCTGCGGCACGCTGCCGGTCTCGGCCGGGCACTCGGGGATGCTCGAGGTCTCGCGGCAGTTGCAGGCGGACCTACCGGAGGAGGTGGGGGATCTGACTTCCTTCCCGGTCGCCACCGGCGCCGTCGAGGCGATCGCGGCTCGCCTGAACGCCTGGCTGGCGCTGCCGGAGGTCGAGCGGGAGCAGGCTCGCCGCCGCCTGGTCGGCACGGTTGCGCGGCTCTGGAGCTGGGAAGGCGTCGCCCGCGGGGTGCTCGCCGCGGCCGCGGGCGAGCTTGAGGACCTACCCCGTCCGGAGGCCTAGTGCCAAGCGTCACCCGGGGGCCGCAAAGCCTCCCGCCGCCGCTTCAATAGAATGCCCGCCGCCCCAATGTACGGCCGCCTGCCCATAGTCAAGATGCTGCTGGTGACGATCGCCTCGACGGTGGTCATCTCGGTGGTGATGGTCCAGATCCACTGGGACGGCCAGCAGGCTTCCACGGCTGCTCCGAAGATCGATCAGCTGCTCAACGTGATGATCGTCCTCTCGGCCTTCGTCTTCTCGCTGGTCGTGGTGATGCTCTTCTACGCCCTCTGGAAGTTCAAAGCCAAGCCGGGCGACGAGTCCGACGGGGAGCCGATCCACGGCAACACGCGCCTGGAGATCGCCTGGACCCTGATCCCGACGATCATCGTCCTCTTCGCCGGCGGCTACAGCTGGAAGGTGCTCGACGAGATCGAAAACCCGAAGGACGGCGCCCTCACGGTCTCGGTCTTCTCCCAGCAGTACGCCTGGAGCTTCGCCTACCCGGGCAAGGAATATGCCTGGAGTGAGGGCGAGCTGCACGTCCCGGTCGACAGGCAGATCGTCTTCAAGATGCACGCGCTGGACGTGATCCACTCCTTCTGGGTGCCCGAGTGGCGGATCAAGAAAGACAACGTCCCGGGAATTACGACGAAGGCGATCGTCACCCCCGACAAGGAAGGCAGCTATCAGCTGGTCTGCACCGAGCTCTGCGGCTTCGGCCACTCGACGATGCGCGCGAAAGTCGTCGTCGAGTCGCCCGCTAAATTCAACGAATGGGTCGACGGGCTCGACCAGAGACTTCCCGAACCGATGATGAAAGTGCTTGAAGACACCGCCACCGAGAATCCGCCGGCCCTGGGTGCCGGAGGGGCATAATTGAGCTGATGGTCGCCGCGATCAAGAACCCCGGCTGGTGGCGCGGGCTCTTCGGAGCCGTCGCCTTCGGAGCTTTCGGCTTCGGCCTCGTCATCGCCCTGCGGGCAATCTCCGACCTGCCGCTCTACCAGACCGAACAGACCGGTTACCCGCACGTGATCGTGCCGGCGATCACCGCCCCGCTCGGCTTCCTCTGGGGCTTCGGCTGCTTCGACTACTGGCTGCGCTGGGCGGCGGGGATGCCGACGATCCCCGAGGACCACTCCCAGCACGGTGCCAAGAGCTGGAAGGACTACTTCCGCTTCAACACCGACCACAAGGTGATCGGCGTCCAGTACGTCGTCACCACCTTCATCTTCTTCTTCCTCGGCGGCCTGATGGCGATGCTGATCCGGACCGAGCTCGCCCAGCCGGGCACCCAGATCGTCGACGCGGCGACCTACAACAGCCTCTTCTCCACCCACGCCGTGCTGATGATCTTCGTCTTCGTGATCCCGGTCTTCGCCGGGCTTGCGAACTACGTCCTGCCGCTGATGATCGGCGCTCCGGACATGGCCTTCCCGCGCCTCAACGCGCTCAGCTTCTGGATGCTGCCGCTTGCGGGCATCCTCTTCATCGGCAGCTTCCTCGCCCCGGGCGGCGCCTTCGACGCTGGCTGGACCGGCTACGCGCCGCTCTCCACCGGGGCGCCGTTAGGACAGTCTTTCTTCAACCTGGGAGTCCAGTTCGCGGGTGCGTCCTCGATCGCGACGGCGCTGAACTTCCTGGTCACGATCATCACCATGCGGGCGCCGGGGATGACCTTCTGGCGGATGCCGCTGCTGGTCTGGGCGAACCTCTCGACCTCGCTGCTGGTCGTCGCCGCGACCCCGTTCATCGCCGGCGTCCAGTTCATGGTCCTCCTCGACCGCGCCCTGCACACCAACTTCTTCGACTTCGGCGCCGGCGGCGACGTCATCAGCTACCAGCACATCTTCTGGTTCTATTCCCATCCGGCCGTCTACATCATGATGCTGCCCGGGTTCGGGATCGTCTCCGAGGTGATCTCGACCCATGCCCGCAAGCCGATCTTCGGCTACCGCCTGATGGCGCTGGCGCTGATCGGGATCGTCGTCCTCAGCTACTCGGTCTGGGCCCACCACATGTTCGTCGCCGGGATGTTCTCCTGGCTGCGGGTGCCGATGATGATCACCACCCTGCTGATCGCGGTGCCGACCGGGATCAAGATCTTCTCCTGGCTGGGCACGCTCTATTTCGGGAAAATCCACACCTACTCGACCGCGATGCTGTTCGCGCTCGCCTTCATCGTCACCTTCACGATCGGCGGGATCTCGGGGGTCATGCTCGGCATGGTGCCGATCGACATCCACGTCTCCGACACCTACTTCATCGTCGCCCACATCCACTTCGTCCTCTTCGGCGGCTCGGTCTTCACGATCTTCGCCGGCGTCTACCACTGGTTCCCGAAGATGACGGGCCGGATGTACGACGAGAAACTGGGGCGGGTCCACTTCTGGGGCACCCTGGTCGGCACCTGGGGCACCTTCATCCCGATGCACTGGGTGGGGATGGACGGGATGCCGCGACGGGTCGCTGACTACGCCGCCCAGTTCGGCGACTGGAACCTGCTGATCAGCGCCTTCGCCTTCCTGCTCGGCGCCGTCCAGCTCGTCTTCGTCTACAACATGGTCGTCAGCTGGCGCTTCGGCCCGAAGGCCGGTGCCAACCCCTGGCGCGCCAACTCGATCGAGTGGCAGGTCTCCTCGCCGCCGCCGATCTTCAACTTCACCGAGATCCCACGGGTCGTCGGCGGCCCCTACGAGTACGGGATCCCCGGGGCCAGACACGCGATCATGGCCGGCGAAGGGACCGAGGGCGCCGAGGTGCCCGCCGGCGAGAAAAGCGTGGTGGGTACCGGCTCATGAGCCCCGAGGTGGCTGACGAGCGCAAGCCGCTGCTGGTCTTCCTCAACGAGGTGGCCGGCGGGCGCAAGCTGCTGCAGGCGGTGCGGGAGCGCCAGGACCAGGTGTCCGGCGTCGTCGTCGCCGCCCCGCAGAACCAGCCTTCGGTCGGCCAGCTGATCGACGCCGGCGAGATCCGCGAGGCTGCTCGCGCCCGCGTCGAGGTGACGATGGCGCTGCTGAGCGAGTTCGGGATCGAGTCGGTGGGCGAGGTGATGGACCCGGAGCCGTCGCTGGCCCTCGACGACGCCGTGCGGGCGCACCGGCCCGGCGAGGTGCTTCTCTCCTGCCTCTCGGACAGCCGCTTCGGCTTCATGCGCCGCGACCTCGTCGAGTGGGTGCGCGAGCGGCTCGAACCCGAGGTGAAGCTGACCCACATCCCGGTCCGGATCGAAGACGACGCCGTCCGCTGGGACCTCAACCACACCCTGGTGGTCGCGACCAAGACCGTCGCCGCCCCCGACCTGGTCAACCGGATGAAGGAGCGCGCCGGAATCCGCCCGCACCGCTTCACGATCATCTGCCCGCGCGCGGAGGACGTCAGCGAGCCGCAGGTGGTCCGCGACCTCGCCTCGACGCTGGCCGAGCTCTACCGCTCCGACGTCGACGCCACCGGCCAGCCGATGAGCCCCGACCCCTTCTACGCCGTCAAGAACGGCATCGAGCACTACCGGATCGACGACATCCTCATCTCCACCTTTGCGGGCGAGCGCTCGCAGTGGCTGGAGGACGACCTGATCGGCCGGGTGCGCGAGATCACCGACAAGTCCGTCGAGCACATCGAGGTCGGCCGGCCCGCGGCCGCCGTCGCCGCCGCCGTCGCCGAGGGGGAGCCGCAGGCGGTTCAGGGGAGGGAGGAGTGATGGAGAGCGCGACCGTAGCCGTCGGTCACGGCCACGCCGATCACCACCACGGCCCGCCCGAGGCCAACCAGAGCTCGCGGATCGACCGCCAGACGCTCGGCATCCTCCTCTTCATCGTCTCCGAGGTGATGCTGTTCGGGGCCTTCTTCGCCTCCTACTTCTTCCTCCGCGTCGTCGTCGACCCGCCGAGCTGGCCGCCGCACCCCTACGAGCTGCCGGTCGCGGTGGCGGGGATGAACACGGCGATCCTCGTCTCCTCGAGCTTCACGATCCACTACGCCCTGGAGTCGATCCGGCGCGGCAACCGCACCGGCCTGAAACTGGGCCTCGTCGCGACCTGGCTGCTGGGCGCGACCTTCCTCTTCATCCAGATCAACGAGTACGTGCACCTCGGCTTCAGCGCCCGCGACCTCTCCTTCGGCTCGATCTTCTACAGCCTCACCGGCCTCCACGGAGCCCACGTCTTCGTCGGCCTGATGCTGCTCTCGTTCGCGACGATCCGCGCCTTCCGCGGCCACTTCGGCCCCGCCGAGAAGGACCACCTCGGCGTCGAGGTGCCAGGAATCTACTGGCACTTCGTCGACATAATGTGGATCATCGTGTACGTCACGGTGTACATCCTTTAGCGCGGACGCTGCAAACCGGCGCATCTCGGCGTCCTCGGTCGCTCGGATCGGGTCACGCACTGTTAGTGCGCTCCCCTCACCTCGCTCCCTGCGTCCACCGACCTGCTTGGTTTTCGCGCCCGGGTGTGCTCCGAGCTAGGAGAATGGGCGGATGAAACTCAACGAGGCGGCGGTCTTCAAATGGGTCGTGATCGTCGGGGTTGCGGCCGCTGCGGTGATCGTGGTGACGCTGCTGACGCGGCCACTGGTCGGGGCGCTGCTGGGGCTGGTGCTCGTCATCGCCGCCTGTGTCCACGGATATCGGTGGATGAAGCAGAAGCGGCGCGAAGGTGGCACAAAGGATTTTCTTCTGTAGACAATCCGTTGCACTTTGCTCTGTAGTCTGGAAGCATGCACCTGATGACCAGAGAGAACTGGACGGACGAGCGGCTGGACGAGTTCGGGAAGCGGATCGACGAACGCTTCGACCGCGTGGATGAGCGTTTCGATCGCACCGACGAACGCATCGAAGCGGCACGCGGGGAATCGAAGGAACAATTCGAGCAGGCCGGTAGGCGTTTCGACAGGTTGGAAGCTCATCTCAAGAAGATCGATGGCCGGATCGAAGCCGTGCAGCAGAAAGCAACCGATCGGTACCTCTCACAGAACCGCATGATCGTGTTCGCGGTGCTCGCCCTCTCCTCTGCATTCATGGCGGGCTTCGCGGCCCTGGTCACCCAGATCTAGCGCGGCGTGAAAGCTCCAGCGTCGCCAGCGTCAGCGCAATCGGGACCGTCGCCGGCGTCTGGTCGACGAAGAAGAAGAGCAGGTCCCAGGCCGGGCAGATAACGGCCGCGAGTAGGGCTCCCTGCAGCTGCAGCCGTCGGTCCGAGGCGAGGAGGGCGCCGAGGACAGCGGCGATGAAGAGGTCGCCGAAGCCCATCACCGCGGAGCCGAAGGAGGCGAGCTGGAGGCGCGGGAGGTCGGCGGCGAGGGCGGCGGCGTTGAGGACGGCGTTGGGGCCCTGGAGGAGGTCGGAGAAGACGAGCCAGGCGTCGATCGCCGCCATCGCGTAGATCCCCAGCTTCAGCCACCGCGAGGGAACGACGCAGGCCGTCAGCCAGCCGAGGGTGACGCAGGAGAGGGCGGAGAGCGCCAGCGCCGCCGTCTCGCCGCTGAGCGCGTCCTGACGTGCCCAGGCGAGCGCGAAGAGGGGGACGACGGCGAGTGCGAAGAGCGGCCGCGTGCCCCGCGTCAGCCACGCCAGAGCCGCGGCCGCCAGCGGTGGCACCGCCACCAGCGCCAGGTAGGTGAGAAAGCGGGCGCTGGCCGACTCCAGGGCAATCGCCGAGATGACGACGATGATCGACAGCGGTAAGACCAGGGCCCACCAGCGGCTCTGCAGCCGACGCAGCAGGGTGAGCGAGGGCGGGCGCGGGGCCGCGACGAGGACAGCCTGGACGAGGCTGAGGACTCCGATCGAGAGCCAGAAGGGAAGCAAGCCCTAGAGAGAGCCGGCTGCCGCTGCGGCTGGCCTCTCTGACTCCTCAGGGCCGTTGCTGGCGGGCTGGCGGCGCGGCTCGAGGCGGCCCGCCGCCGCCACCGCCCAGAGCATCGCCATCCAGTTGCCGGTGGCGACGGCGACGTGGACCCAGACGATCCCCGCCGGCAGCTCCAGCGCCCACTGGATTCCCCCGATCGCTCCCTGGAGGGCGAGGAGGGCGATCACCAGGGTCAGCGGCCTCAGCGCCCGCCCGTCGGCGCCTGGGCGGCGCAGCAGGAACCAGACGGCGACCGCGGCGAGGCCGTAGATCGCGGCGATCGCGGCGTGGCGCTGGACGACCCATTCCAGGGTCCTGGCTCCCTCGAAGTCGAAGCGGTGGACGAGCTGCCCTTCGTGCGCCCCGGCGTGGGGACCGGAGGCCGTCGCGATAGTTCCCGCCAGGATCGTCAGCTGCCCCATCGGGATCAGCACCCGCACCGCCCAGACGCTGAGCCGGTCATTCGAGCGCCGCCGCTCCCACGGTTCGTAGCGAGAGTACCAGGCGAGCGCGAAGGCCGCGTCCAGCAGCATCATCGAGAGGATGAAGTGGGACATCACCAGGCCCGGGGCGAGGTGGTACTTGACCACCAGCGCGCCGAGGATGGCTTGGCCGACGACGCCGAGGGGGAGGAGGGCGCCGAAGAGGGCGAGGTGCCAGCGGTAGGGGCGACGGAAGAAGGCGAGGACGCTGGCGGCGATCACGGCGAAGCCGACGAAGCCGGTGAGCAGCCGGTTGCCGTACTCGATCACCGCGTGGGATTCGACCGGCGGCGTCGAGCCGCCGTAGCATTTCGGCCAATCAGGGCAGCCGAGGCCGGAGCCCGTCAGTCGCACGCCGGCGCCGGTAAGCACGATCAGCGCAAGGGCCGCGAGCGCGACCAAGGTCACCTGCGCGTAGCGCTCCGGGGAGATCTCGAGGCGGCTCTTCAAGCGGTCTCGCATCTAGCACCCATGATGGCAGCGGCCGTCGGGCCGCCCCAGCTCAGCCTTTGGATTTGCCGGCACCGCCGCCGGCGTTTTCGAGCAGGTACTTCACGAGGTCTTCGAGTTCTTGCGGAGTCAGTTCCTGCTCGTAGCTCTGCGGCATCACGTTCGGCGGGTAGCCCTTGACGATTTCCGCGTTCGGGTCCGTGATCATTTCTTCGACGTGGGCCTGGTCCTCACCCGGCAGCACTTCGTCGAGGTTCGGGCCGGTGACCCCGCCAGATTCAGCGGCGGCGAGGGTGTGGCAGTTGCCGCAGCCGTTGCTGGCGAAGACCTGGGCTCCTGGACCCCCGGGTACCTTCGGCGGCGCCGCGCCGGGGACGCCGGCCCATTCGCCGACGTAGGCGGCGACGTCGTCGAGGTCTTGGCCGGTGACAATGTCAGCCGGCATCGAGACCGCGGGATTGCCGTTGCTCTCGCGTGGGTACTCGACCTGCGCCTTGACGACGCCCTCGATCGTGTCCGAGTCGTTCCCTTCTTCGCGGGCTGCCGCGAAGGCGTGGTCGAGGTTGGGGCCGACTTGGGCGGTGGTCCCGGCCTGCGCCAGTGCATGGCAGGTTCCGCATTTGATGCGGAAGAGGTCGCGTCCGCGTTCCGGGTCAGGGTTCGACGTCCCGCAGCCCGAAGAGGCCACCGCGAGGGCGATCAGGGCCACGAGGGCAAGCAGCGGGGCGATGAGTTTCCGAGGGCGAGCCATGGGGTGCAATGCGGGCGGAAGTCTATATGTCGGCGCCCCCGGGAAGCGTCACGCGGAGGCGGCCCCGTCGGAGTACTCTTGAGTCGATCCGCACTAACAGGAAAACCAGAGCGATGGGAGGCCGCAGATGCAGGTGAAGGACGGGATGTCGGAGGTCACGCTGACCGTGGGCCCGTCGCACACGCTGCGCGAGGCGGCCGAGAAGATGGTCGAGAAAGGCACCGGCGCGGCGCTGGTGATCGATGCCGAGTTGCCGGCGCCCTCGATCGTCACCGAGCGGGATCTGCTGATCTCGATCGCCCGCGGCCAGGACCCGGCGATGGAGCGGGTCGCCGACCACATGAGCGAGGGCGTGCTCAGCGCCGCCCCCGACTGGAGCCTCGAGCGGGCCGCGTCGGAGATGTCGCGCCGCAACGTCCGCCACCTCGTCGTCTTCGACGGCGGCGACCCGATCGGGGTCCTCTCGATGCGAGACATCGTCCGCTGCTGGACCAGCGACGGGGCGACGTCGGAAATGCCGTTGCCGAGCTAAGAGAAGAGCGCTGAGACTTCTCTAGGCCTTGGGTGGCCCGGAGATCGTTTCGACGGGAAGAGCCGCTCCACGCGTCTCCTGGCGGCGGGGGAGGCGGTAGTAGTCGCGGGCCGAGCCGCGGACGATGCTGCGGAAGGCGGCGAGCAGGAAGATCGCGCCGACGATCGCCCAAATCAGGGGCTTGAAGATGAACCTCCGGCGAAGGTCCCGCAGATCAGAGCCGAGGGCGCCGAGGGCGAAGAAGGCCGGTGCCCAGGAGGGACGCGGCGCGTAGATCGTCTCGCCGGGCTCGGGGATGTGTCGGTGCTCGGCCATCGTTCTACTGGGCGATGTAGAGGAAGGCGGCGACGAAGCTGAGGGCGAAAATGCCGGCGGCGATGCCACCTGCGACCAGCCCCGCTTTCATGCTGCCGACGTGCGGTCTCACGATCCATGAAGAGGGATTTCTATCAGGAGCGGAGGGGGTGCGACGGCTTCGTGGGGAGGGTCGGGTACCCCCCTCACTCGCCAGACTGGCGGGTCGCCTGGGCCGTCCGAGATGGCCTCTTGGCCAGCGGCGCAAAACGTTCGGAGGGGTACCCGACCCCCAACCCGCCAACCCCGTATCGCCGCCTCAGACGTTGGCCGCGATAGCCATCGAGAGAAATAGCAACGCGAGGTACCCCAGGGAAAAGAGATACGTACGAAGCGCCCAACGCCGATCAGCATTGCGGAGGAGCCGAAACGCGAAGTAGATGAAGCCGGCGCCGAGGAGGATCGAGGGGATGACGTAAACGACGCCGAGGCCGCCGGCGCAGAAGGGCAGCTGGGTGACGGCGTAGAGGAGGACGGTGTAGAGGAGGATCTGGCGGCGCGTCTCCTGCTCGCCGCGGACCACCGGCAGCATCGGGACGCCGGCCTTCGCGTACTCGTCCTTCATCAGCAGCGAGAGGGCCCAGAAGTGGGGCGGGGTCCAGAAGAAGACGATCGCGAACATGTAGAAGGCCATGCCGCTGAGCCCGCCGGTGACCGCCGCCCAGGCGACCAGGGGCGGGACCGCGCCGGCGGCGCCGCCGATGACGATGTTCTGCGGCGTCCGCCGCTTCAGCCAGAGGGTGTAGACGCCGACGTAGCCGACGAAGCCGCTGAGCGAGAGCGAGGCCGCCAGCGGGTTGATCGTCAGCGACATCAGCAGGAAGGACGAGGCGGCGAGGGCGAGGCCGAAGATCGTCCCCGCCCGCGGCGAGATCCGGCCGGCGGCGATCGGGCGGTCGGCGGTGCGGGCCATCGTCCGGTCGATGTCGCGGTCGACGACGTGGTTGATCGCTCCCGCGCCGCCGGCGGAGAGGGCACCGCCGAGGCAGGTGAGGAGGATCAGGCCCAGCGAGGGGTCGCCGGCCACGTACATCGTCGTCACCGTCGTGAAGAGCAGCAGCGACTGTACCTTCGGCTTGGTCAGCGTCAGGTAATCGCGGACGACGTTGGGCAGGACCGAGCGGGTGGCAGCCGTCGGGTTGGGCGCGGTCTGCGCGCCGGCGCCGGATTGCATGGGGCTCAGGCTACCGGCTGCGATTCGCGTGCCGTCGCCTGCTGGCTGCGGCGGGTGCGATGGTCGATCGCCTCGCGGATGTCGCGCAGCGGACGGGGGCTGCGGACGTCGGGGAGGACGTCGAAGTTGTGCGGCTCCGGCGGCGAGAGCGTGAACCACTCGAGGGTGTCGCCGTCCCAGGGGTCGTGGCCGGCCTCGGGGCCGTTGGTGCGGCTGAAGATCGCGTTGAGGATCGTCAGCAGGATGCCGGCGAAGAGGACGAAGACCCCGATCGAGGCGATCACGTTGTAGGCGGTGACGCCGGTGTCGTCGAAGTACTTGTAGGCGTCGATTACCTGGCCCTCGCCGGCGCCGGCGAAGAAGAGCGGCACGAAGCCGAGCAGGAGGCCGACGAGGATCGTCCAGAAGGAGATGCGGGCGAGGCTCTCGCCCATCGTCCGCCCGGTCATCTTCGGGAACCAGAAGTGCAGCGCCGCGAAGCCGCCGAAGACGGAGCCGCCGATAAGGGCGAAGTGGGTTGCGGCGGTGGCGTCGGTCGTGTTCTTCAGCTGCCAGGCGGCGCCGACCAGCGAGTGGCAGAGCTCGGCGGCGAGCCCGATCCCGATCGCGAAGAGCGCGCCGATCGCGAACAGCAGCGGCGCCCGCATCCGCAGGGTGCCGCCGGCGAGGGTCGAGATCAGGTTGAAGAAGACGAGGCCGAAGGGGACGATCAGCGCCAGCGAGACCAGCATCGCGAAGTACATCCAGCCGATCCCGATCGGGGCGGTGAGCATGTTCTGCATCCAGGCGAGGGTGCCGAGGACGGCGATAGCGGCCAGCGCCGCCATCACCACGTTGCGGTTGAAGAGCGGTTTGCGGGCGAAGGCGGCGGCGATTTCGGCGATCGCGCCGAAGGCGAAGATCAGGATCAGCATGTAGGTGCCGGTGTAGAAGATCCAGCTCAGGTGCTGCCAGAGCAGCGGCGCCCCGCCGGAGCCGTCGGCGAAGAAGATCCCGTCGTAGTTGCGGTCGATCATCAGCATCGTCAGAGCCGCCAGCAGGACCGGCCCGATCACGACCAGCAGCCAGGAGCAGACGGCCGCCGCCCAGGCGAAGACCGGCAGCCGCCGCCAGGCCATCCCCGGCGCCCGCATCACCCGCATGGTGGCGACGAGGTTGACCGCGAGGAGGACGAAGCCGAGGGTCGCGAGCCCGGTCGAGGTCGCCCAGGCGTCGACCCCGTTGTTGGAGAGGAAGGCGACCTCGCTCAGCGGCGCCAGCGGGTTGACGCCGGCCTCGGTCGGGGTGAAGACGAAGGTCGCGTACTGGGCGACCGCGCCGGCGACCCAGAGGGCGAGGCCGACCTGCCCGAGCCGCGGCAGCGCCGTGCCGCGGGCGCCGATCTGCAGCGGCGCCACGTAGTAGAAGAGCCCGATCGCCAGCGGCAGGGCGAAGAGGAAGATCGCGCTGGCGCCGTAGAGCGAGAGCATGCGGTTGAAGCCGACGGGGGAGAGGAAGGTGTTCTCCGGGACCAGCAGCTGGATCCGCATCAGCAGCAGCTCGACGAGGGCGATGAAGAGGAAGCCGAGGGCGCCGCAGATGAGGATCTGGCCAATGTCCTTGTGGTCGGCGCTGGTCGCCAGCTGCGCCCAGCGGGGGCGGCGGGGGGCGTAGCCGTCGGCGACGAGCTCGGGACGCGGGCTGGGGCTCATGGCGTTTTTCCTTCTTCGATCAGGCCGACGACCCGTTCCTGGGCGGCATCGATTTCTTCTTTCTGGGCTTCGATGAAGTCTTCGTATTCGTCCGGCGAGACAACTTCGACCTCGGTCCGCATCGAGGCGTAGGCCTGGCCGGAGAGGGTGGCGGAGTCGCCCTCGTAGGAGCCCGCGTCGTCGGCGCTGACGCTGAAGAAGACCTTGTTCGCCTTCCCCGGCACCGCGTCGGCCTTGCGGGCGAGTTCTTCGACGTTCCAGGTGTGGACGACGTCGGTGGAGAGCAGTTCCAGTTCGACCGCGGTGTCCGACGGCACCACCAGCTTGTAGTAGGAGAAGGCCCCGTTCGGGTAGTCGTAGCGCCACAGCCACTGCTGGCCGGTCGCCTTGATCTTCAGCGGCTCAGACTTCAGCGAGGCGAGCCCGGCCTCCCCGGTCGAGGGCTTTTCGCGGGCGTTGTCGGTGAAGACGACGCCGAGGACGAAGAGCAGGGCGGCGAAGATCGTGAGGACGCCGGCGACCCGGAACTGCAGCCCGCGGCCGGAGAGGAGCTGGCGCGGCTCGGTCCCGCGCTCGCTGCGGTAGCGGCGGGCGACGTAGAGCAGCGCGCCGGTGATCGCGATCATCAGGATCGCGGCGGCGAAGAAGCCAATCCAGAGCAGGGTGTCGATCTGGTCAGTGCCAGGGGAGTGAGGCGCCAAAGCGCGGCCATTCTATTCACGTGCGGCGGCGCCGCGCGGCTTGCGGCTGTTCACCTGTTCCTTTTCCGTGCCCTGCAACGGAAAGGAACAGGCGAGCGGGGGGCTCGACTTATACTCGCGCTCCTCATGAGGAGGCGCTCCCGGCCATCGAACGCGCTCCGCCTCGCGGTGCGCGCCGGCGCCGTCGGGGCGATCGGCGCGGCTTTCGCGGTCCCGGTCCTGCGCCGCCGGCTGCGGGTTCCGACCCTGGTCACGGTCGGCAGCGTCGCCACGGCCCCGCTGGCGCTGGCGGTGCTCTACCCGCGCTCGAAGCGGCGCGACGTCGCCCTCTTCGCCCTGCAGATGTGGGCCTTCACGGTCGCCCACGAGCTTCCCTACGACGACCCCGAGCGCCTGCGGGCGCGGCTGCGCAGCCGCTACCCGATCCGCACCGACAAGCTGATCGGCGCCGGCCGCCTCCCCAACGCCCGCCTCCAGCGCGGCCTCGCGCGGCTGCCGGGGGTGCGGGTGGTCAACCAGCTCCTCACCTGGACCCACTGGCTCTGGTTCATCGAGCCCTACCTCTCCCTCGCCCTGATCCTCGTCCGCCACAACGAGCGCTTCCCGCGCTCGGCGCGGCAGATGGCGGCGGTCTTCGACCTCGGCTGCGCCGTCTACTTCGCCGTCCCGACGGCGCCGCCGTGGTGGGCGGCCGAGCAGGGGCTGACCGGGGAAGAGGTGCGCCGGATCATGGTCGAGGTCGGGGAACCGACCTGGGGTCGGGCCTGGGAGCGGCTCTACGACGCCCTCGGCGGCAACCCCTGGGCGGCCATGCCCTCACTCCACTTCGCCACCTCGCTGCAGGCGGCGCTCTCGCTCTCCGAAGCCGGCAAGGCCGAGGGCGCGATCGGCTGGGGGTACGCCGGCACGCTCGGCTTCGCCCTCGTCTACCTGGGGGAGCATTACGTCACCGATCTGCTCGCCGGCGCCGCCCTGGTCGCCGCCGTCCGCAAGGGGGAGCCGCTCGCAGAACCCCTCGTACGCGGGGTAAACGGAGCCCTACTGCGTCTGGAGAGGATCGCCAACGGGTAATTTCCCAAGGGTGTCTTCGCAAGAGTCGGCGAACGGGAGCGCGAACGAGGACGGCAGCAACCGCTTCGCCGAAATGCCGATATTCACGACGCGGCGGCTGGTCCAGACCATCGTCGTCGTCTTCCTCCTGCTCGGCGGGATCTACTTCCTCTTCCCGAAGCTGATCGGCCTCAGCGACGCCCTCGGCAAGCTCGACGACGCGGATCCGCTCTGGATCGCGATCGCGATCGGGTTCAACGTCCTCGCCTACGCGACCTATATCGCCCTCTTCAAGGCGGTGGTCGGCGGCGACGCGCTGCGCTTGAACTGGAAGGAGACCTACGAGATCAACATGGCGGGGGTGGCGGGGACGCTGCTCTTCTCGGCCGGCGGCGCCGGCGGCATCGCCGTCACCTACTGGTCGCTGCGCAAAGCCGGGATGCAGCGCCGCGATGTCGCCCGGCGGATGGTCGCCTTCGTCTCCCTCCACTACGCCTTCTATCCGATCGCCCTGATCGTCTTCGGGATCCTCCTGCGGACCGGGGTCCTGAACGGCAAGAGCTCGGTCGAGCTGACGATCGTCCCCGCCGGCGTCGCCGGCCTGATCCTCATCCTCGGCGTCCTCGTCACCCTGATCCCGCCCGACGCCGAGCGACGCCTCGCCCGCTTCGCCCACAGCGAGCGCTCGCGCCACTGGCTGCAGAACGCCGGCAAAGTCCCGGCGACCCTGGGGGAAGGGTTCCGCTTCGCCCTCGGCCTCTTCGCCCATCCCCGTCGCGGCGGCCTCGCGGTGATCGCCGCCGCCGGCTTCTGGGCCTTCAGCATCGGCGTCCTCTGGGCCTCGTTCCACGCCTTCGGCGTCCACGTGCCGCTGGCGGTCGTCGTCCAGGGCTTCTTCCTCGGCATGGTCGCCAACCTCTTCCCGCTGGCCCCGGCCGGGGTGGGGGCGGTCGACGCCGGGATGATCGGCGCCTTCGTCCTCTTCGGGCTCGACGAGCAGACGGTCTTCCCGGCGATCCTGATCTTTCGCCTCGTCTCCTTCTGGATGCCGATCCCGCCGGGGATCTTCGCCTTCTTCCAGCTTCGCCACACCGTTCACCAGTGGGAAGAGGAGGGGCTGCCGGTTGACCGCGACGGCGGCCCGCTGACGCCTGTGGAGGTCGACGGCGGCGATTGCCTTCGAGGGGCGAGAGAGCTACTATAAAAAGTAAAGTAATAGACTCCAGGCGGCAGAAAATGGCAGATCAGGCAGAGCAGAAGAAGGTCGAGAACGTGATCATCGTCGGCGGCGGCCCCGCCGGCTACACCGCAGCGCTCTACACCGCGCGCGCCAACCTCGAGCCGCTCGTCTTCGAGGGCTTCCAGTGGGGCGGCCAGCTGCAGAACACGACCGACGTCGAGAACTACCCGGGCTACCCCGACGGGATCATGGGCCCGGAGATGATGGCCCAGTTCCGCGCCCAGGCCGAGCGCTTCGGGACCCGCTTCGTCACCGACGACGTCGACCGCGTCGAGCTCTCCGACGGGGGCGTCCAGAAGGTCTTCCTCGGCGACGAGGAGCACCGGGCCAAGACCGTGATCCTGGCGATGGGGGCGGAGCCGAAACGGCTCGGCGTCGCCGGCGAGATCGAGCTCGGCGGCCGCGGCGTCTCCACCTGCGGCGTCTGCGACGGCGCCTTCTTCAAAAACCAGAAGGTGATCGTGATCGGCGGCGGCGATTCGGCGATGGAGGACTCGATCTTCATCTCGAAGTTCGCCAGCCAGCTGACGATCGTCAACCGCCGCGACGAGTTCCGGGCCTCGAAGATCATGTTCGAGCGGGCACGCGAGAAGGAGAACATCGACCTCAAGACCCCGTTCGTCGCCGAGGAGTTCGTCGCCGGCGAGAGCGGCAAGCTCGAGAAGGTCCGCCTCCGCAACGCCGAGACCGGTGAGGAGGAGGAGCTGGCGGCCGACGGCGCCTTCATCGCGATCGGCCACGTGCCGAAATCGGAGATCGTCCAGGGTCAGGTCGAGACCGACGAGGACGGCTACATCGTCACCGAGCCCGGCTCGACCCGGACCAGGCTCGGCGGCGTCTTCGCCGTCGGCGACGTCGTCGACCACACCTACCGCCAGGCCGTGACCGCGGCCGGCACCGGCTGCATGGGCGCGCTCGACGCCGAGCGCTACCTGCGCGACGCCGACGTCCCGGTCGAGGCGCACTGGATGCCGGGCGGCGAGCCGGCCGAGATCGCCACCGGGCCCTGACCTCTCCCCAGTTCTTGGATTAAGAATCCTTCTTAACTAAGCGGGTATCGAGGCACCTATATCTTGACCCCGTGAGTTCCTCCTGTTCTCATCTCGATTCGGTTACCTACCTCGA
This sequence comes from uncultured Actinomycetes bacterium, assembly GCA_963779815.1. Taxonomy (GTDB): domain Bacteria; phylum Actinomycetota; class Thermoleophilia; order Solirubrobacterales; family 70-9; genus VAYN01. The sequence continues at coordinate 154,024 of CAVZZR010000003.1, forward strand.
CCTGCCCGGTGAGGTCGAGGGCTGCGAGGAGTGCCTGGCGATGGGGATGACGTGGGTGCACCTGCGGATGTGCCAGACCTGCGGCCACATCGGCTGCTGCGACAACTCGACCGGCAAGCACGCCACCGCCCACCACCAGGACACCGGCCACCCGATCATCCGCTCGGCCGAGCCGGGCGAAGACTGGAGCTGGTGCTACGTCGACGAGCTGATGATGCGCCTCAGCAGCGGCTAGATATCCTCCGGATATCGCCCTGCTACGATTCCTGGCATGGCGAAGGCGACGAAGGTCCTCGTGACGATGCCCGACGATCTGCTGGAGCGGATCGATCGAGAGACCAGCAGCATTGGTCAAACCCGCAGCGAGTTTCTCCAAGAGGCCGCGCAGCGCCGGCTGGGTTGGCCTGATCCCCTTGCAGTCGACGCCGCACTGTTGCGAGGCCGCGCCGCACTGGCCAGGCTGGGCAGCTTCGAGGCCGCCGAGTTGATCCGCTCTGAGCGGGATGAGCGCGATGCCCGCGATCAGCGTCGTTAGCGACGCGAACGTCGTCCTGAAGTGGTTCCACTCCAAAGGGGAGGACGAAGTGGAACCGGCCGCGCCCTCCTCGATGCCCACAAGGAACGCTTGGTTGCCCTCTCGGTTCTCGACCTGACGGTGTACGAGGTCGGCAATGCCCTGATGCGCGGCCGTGCGGGCGCCAGTGCCGAGCAGGCCGCGACGGTGATCGAAGCCCTGGGCGAGATCTGCCCTTCCATCCGACCGAGTCCCGAAGAGATGAAAGCGGCAAGTCTGCTGGCTGAACGCCACAAGCTGACCCTCTACGACGCCGCCTATGCGGCGGTCGCGCAGGGTCGCTCTGCTGTGTTGGCGACCTTGGATCGCGCTCTCCTGGATGCCAAGCTCGGCAGCAGGCCGGAGGAGCTGGTCAAGGCCATTACGGCTTCTAGGTGTAAGTCCCAGCAACGTTGTTCAGCTCGGCGAGCCGAGCTCCGGGCGGCCTGTGGCTGAGGGATCCGTGCGGTCTGCGCCAGTTATAGAAGTCCAGCCAGCCGGATAGTGCCGCGGTCCTCTCCCGGGAGTCGCGGTAGATCGCCCCGTAGGCCCAGCCGCCGAGCATCGTGCGGATGAAGCGCTCTGCCTTGCCGTTGGTGCGCGGCCGGTAGGGCCGGGTGCGGATGTGGCGGATCCCGAGCGCCTTGCAGGCAAGCGCGTGGGCGATCGAGCGGTAGGCGGAGCCGTTATCGGTCATCAACCTCTCGACCTCGATCCCGTGGGCGGCGTAATAGGCGACAGCGCGCCGCAGGAACCCGATCGCCGTGGTGGCCTTCTCGTCGCCCAGGACCTCGACGTAGGCCAGGCGGGTGGCGTCGTCGACGCAGACGTGCACGAACTCCCAGCCGGCGCCTTCGGCCTGCTTGGTGCGCTTGCCGGTCATCCGGTGACCGGCTCCCTTTTCGATCCGCACCAGCTTCTTGACGTCGATGTGGAGCAGCTCGCCCGGTCTTTGTCGCTCGTAGCGATTTGGTGGCTCAGGCGGCTCCAGGCGGCTGAGCTTGCCGAGGCCGATCCGGGCCAGCACCGCCGAGACGGTCGAGAGCGCCATGCCCAGGCACTCGGCTATCTCGGGGCCGGTCATCCGCACCCGGCGCAGGGCGGCGATCGCGGCGACCCGGTCCTCGGGGGTGCGGCTCGGGACCGAATGTGGAGCCGAGCTGCGGTCAAACAGGCCGGCCTCGCCCTCGGTGCGGTAGCGGCCTACCCACTTCGAGCAGGTGCGCTCGCTCACTCCGGCGGCCTCGGCCGCCTCCGTGAGCGACCACCCCTGCTCGACCACTCGCCTGACCATTGTCCCTCTTCCCTTCGGGCCGAGGGGAGCATTAGCGTGCTGGTTCATCCGGTGTCCTCCTTGAATCTGGGTGTCTCGACAACCCCAGCCTTCAAGGAGGCCCGGATGAACAACGTGGTTAGGAACTACATCTAGGGAGGAGTAAGCCGAGCGATTGCTCGCAGCATCGGCGCGGGCGTGTAGGCCTCGCCCTTCTCGGCCGCCAGCCCTTCGAGCAGGTCGGCGGCGCGGTCGGGGCCGATCAGCTCGGCGAAGCCGAGCGGGCCGAGCGGCCAGTTGAAGCCGAGCTTCATCGCCGTCTCCATGTCCTGGGGTGAGGCGACCTCCTCTTCGAGGGCGAAGGCGGCCTCGTTGGCGATCTGGGCGAAGAGGCGACTGAGGATCTGCTCGGCGGCCGGGTCGATCTTGGCGAGCTCGGCGGGGTCGGCGGTGGGGGCGGCGATGCCGAGGTCGGGGTCCGGCTCGCGCTCTTCGTCGTAGTCGTAGTAGCCGTGGCCGCTCTTGCGGCCGAAGCGGCCTTCGGCGACCAGGCGTTCCTGGATCGGGCTCGGCCGCCAGCGCTCCGGCTCGCCGCCCTGGACGAAGAAGGAGCGGGCGATTTCGAGGTTGACGTCGAGCCCGATCAGGTCGATCAGCTCGAACGGGCCCATCCGGAAGCCGCCGCCGAGGCGGACGGCGCGGTCGATCGTCGCCACGTCGGCGAGGCCGTCGCCGAGCATCCGCAGCGACTCCAGGGAGAAGGGGCGGGCGAGCCGGTTGGCGACGAAGCCGGGGCTGTCCTTGGCCCGGATCGGGGTGCGGCCCATTCGCTCGGCGACCTCGGCGCTCGCGCGCCAGCGCCTCGTCCGAGGAGCGCTCGGCGGCGACGATCTCGACCAGCTTCATCAGCGGCGGCGGGTTGAAGAAGTGCATGCCGACCACGCGCTCGGGGTGGGGGACGCCGGCGGCGATCGTCGGCGACCCGCAGCGAGGAGGTGTTGCTGGCGAGGACCGCGTCAGGGCCGAGGCCGTCGGCGATGCCTGCGAAGAGCCTTGCGCTTCAGCTCGAGTCCTCGGGCGCCGCCTCGATCAGGAGCTCGCAGCCGGCGCAGCTCGTCGAGCGTTTGGCTGCTCCGGAACCGGTCGAGCGCCGCTTCCGCTTCTTGCTCGCTCCAGCGCCCCCGATTGACGCCCTTGGCGAGCGCTTCGCCGATGGCCATCGCGCCACGTTTTCGAGGGCCTCGCGGTCGGCGTCGTAGAGGCGGGTCTCGAAGCCGCCGAGCGCCGCGACCTGGGCGATCCCGCGCGCCCATCGTGCCGGCGCCGAGGACGCCGATCCGGGAGACCTTCACCGGCCCTGGAAGCGGGGCTCGCGCTTCTCGAGGAAGGCGCTGCATGCCCTCGACCCGGTCCTCGGTCGCCATCGCCTCCTCGAACAGCGACCGCTCGGCCCGCAGGCCCTCGGCGAGGCCCGGTCTCCTGCGCCGCCAGCACCGCCTGTTTCGCCAGCCGCGTCGCGAGCGGCGGCCGCTCGGCGATCGATCCGGGCGAGCTCGATCGCCTCGGTCAGCCAGTGACCCTGTGCCGACGACCTTGTTGACCAGCCCCCAGCGCGCGGCCGTCTTCGGCGTCGAAGAGGCGGCCGGTCAGCACGTACTCCATCGCCCGCTGCTTGCCGATCGCGCGCGGCAGGCGCTGGGTGCCGCCGCCGCCGGGGATGATTCCGAGGGTGATCTCGGGCTGGCCGAAGCGGGCCTTCTCGTCGGCGACGATCATGTCGCAGGCCAGCGCCAGCTCGCAGCCGCCGCCGAGGGCGTAGCCGGAGACGGCGGCGACGATCGGCGTCCGCGATCGCGGCCAGGCGGCGCCAGAACCCGAGCCCGGTCGGGTCGGGCGCCGCGCTCGACCAGGCCGCGTCGGCCATCGCCCGGATGTCGGCGCCGGCGGCGAAGACCTCGTCGGAGCCGGCGATGACGATGCAGCGCACCTCCGGGTCGGCGTCGAAGCGCTCGAGACCCGCCGCGATCTCCTCGCGCATCTCCGGCGAGAGCGCGTTGCGGGCCTCGGGCCGGTTGAGCCGCAGCAGGCGCGACGTGGAATTCGTCGACGCGAGGCCTCGACGAGGGCCAAGGCTCAGGTCTCCTGCAGCGGCAGCATCGCGTTGATCCCGGTCGCGGCGCGGCCGATGATCAGCTTCTGGATCTGCGAGGTGCCCTCGTACAGGGTGGTGACGCGGGCGTCGCGCAGGTAGCGCTCGACCGGGTAGTCGTCGACGTAGCCGGAGCCGCCGTGGACCTGGATCGCGAGGTTCGCGCACTCGACCGCCGACTCGGTCGCGTACAGCTTCGCGACCGAGGTCTCGGTCGTGTTCGGCTTGCCTTCGTCCTTGAGCAGGCCGGCGCGGAGGACCAGCATCCGGCTGGCGTCGCGCTTGAGGATCATCTCGGCGATCATCTCCTGGACCAGCTGGAAGCGGGCGAGGGGGACGCCGAACTGCTTGCGCTCCTTCGCGTAGTCGACCGAGGCGTCGACGCAGCCTTCGCAGATGCCGACGCAGCCGGCGGCGACGCTGTAGCGGCCGTTGTCGAGCGCGCTCATCGCGACCTTGAAGCCGTCGCCGACCTCGCCGAGCATCGCGTCCTCGCCGACCTCGACCTCGTCGAGCGAGAGCTCGGCGGTGTCGGAGGCGCGCAGGCCGAGCTTGCCGTGGATCTCCTGGGTGGAGAAGCCCTCGCTCGCGGTCGGGACCAGGAAGCAGGCGAGGCCGCGGTGCTTCTTCTCGGGGTCGGTCTGGGCGAAGATCAGGGCGACCTCGGCGAAGTTGCCGAGGCTGATCCACATCTTCTGGCCGCTGATCGACCAGCCGCGCGTCGGTCTTGGTCGCGCGGGTGCGGAGGTTGGCGGCGTCGGAGCCGGTGTCGGGCTCGGTCAGCCCGAAGCAGCCCAGCGCCTCGCCCGAGCAGAGGCGCGGCAGCCACTGCTGCTTCTGCTCCTCGGTGCCCCAGCTCTCGATCGAGCCGGCGACCAGCGAGGTCTGCGACCGAGACGACGGTGCGGGCGGAGGAGTCGGCGCGGCCGATCTGCTCGACGATCAGCCCGTAGCCGACGTAGTCGAGGCCGCGGCCGCCGTAGGCTTCGGCGACCGGGGCGCCGAGGTAGCCGACCTCGCCGAGCTTGCGCGCCAGCTCGCGGTCGAAGCGGGCGGCGCGGTCGTTCTCTTTGACGCCGCGGAGCGATCTCGCGGTCGGCGAATTCGCGCGCCGCCTCGGGGATCAGCCGCTGCTCGTCGCTCAGCTGGAAGTCCAAGTCTCATGCTCTCTCATCGAGTCAGGCTCCTTGCAGCTCGCGCCGCAGCGGTCTCGGCGAAGGCCGCCTGCGCCTCGCTGCGTGCGCGGGCCGGGGGCGGCCGGGAAGGCCGCTGCCGTCGATCGCGGCGACCGCCTGGATCTCGCGCGTGGTCGAGGCGAGGAAGGCCTCGCCGGCGGCGCGCAGGTCGTCGACGTGCCAGCTGCCCTCTTCGACGTGCAGCGCCTTGATCAGGCGGTCGCGGGTGATCGACTCGAGCACGCCGTCGTCGAGCGCCGGCGTCCGCAGCTCGCCTTCGGGCGAGACCCAGAAGATCGACGAGGTCGGCGGCTCCAGGACGGTGCCGTCGGGCCGGACCAGCACCGCCTCGTCGGCGCCCTGCGGCCTTTGGCGAGCCGGGTGGCCTGCATGTTGGCGGCGTAGGAGAGCGACTTGACCCCGTTCAGGATGATCGGTCGGGGTGTAGGTGACGGTCGCCAGCGTCGAGCGTCTCGGCGTGGTCGGGATCGGCTCGGTGCGGCGATGCGGCGGCCGCCGCGGGTGACGATCAGCCGCAGCTGGCCATCGACCGGCGCCGGCGGTCTGCCAGCAGCGCCGCGATCTCGCGCCTCCAGCGCCGCCCGGTCGAACTCGAGCTCGATCGCGGCGGCGGAGCGCCGAGGCGGTCGAGATGGTCGACCAGCGCGAACGGCTTGCCCGCCGTAGAGCCGGATCACCTCGAAGGCGCCGTCGCCGCGGTAGAGGCCGTCGTCCTTGATCGGCACCATCGCCGCGGCGGTTGGAGTCACCGTCCCGTCGACGCTGGCCAGCTCTGTGAAGCCCGAAGTCACCGCTGGCGAGGCTACCTGAGACGGCTGTCGCCGCTACCCGCGTCGGGTTTCGACCCGGCAGCGCTTGCTGTGATCGCTCCGCAGGCAGCGGATGCTGGCCCGGTTGATGGCATAGCTGTTGCCCCAGGCAACGGTGCCCTGGCGCAGCGCGTAGAAGACGGTCACGGTGCCGAAGTAGACCTTCGGCCCGAAGCGCCAGAGCAGTTCGCATTTCTGCCGCGTCGTCCCGAGCCGCCGGCAGCCGCCCCGCAGCCCCTGGTTGCCCGTGAAGAGCCGGCCGAACCGGGCGCTCAGCAGGCCGGCCGCCAGGCCCTCGGCGCTTTCCCTGCTCAGCGTCGGCAACTGGGCCTTCAGCGCGGGAGGCGGGGCGCCGAGTTCGGTCGCGGCGATCCATTCCGCGGCCCAGGTGGAGATGCGGTCGACGCGGGTGAAGATGTTGGGGAACCTGGTGCTGCACCCGGGGCCGCCGGTGCTGACGATCCCGATCTCGACCGGGGAGCCGTCGGCGCGGTGGGCGATCGCCGGGCCGCCGCTGTCGCCGAAGCAGGCGCCGTTGGCTCGATCGGGCGGGTCGGTCGTGCACATCTGCAGGGCGGGGGAGTAGGGCCGGTAGAAGCGCGGGATCTGCCTCCTGCAGGAGGCGGGGTTCAGCACGACCATGCTGGCGGTCGTGCGGAGTCCCTCGGGCGCGAGCGGGCGTTGGCGCGGGTCAGGCCCCAGCCGGCCAACTGCAACGGCGCCCCGCCCGCGTAGAGCGGGCTGTCGGCGGCTGGCCGCCAGTGGGATCGGTGCGGCGGTGGTGGGGCTGGCGAGGATCAGCAGGGCGGCGTCGCCGTGGGTGGTGCCGGGGTCGAAGCCCGGGAAGACGTGGGTGCCGCGCGACCTGGAGGACGTTCTCCGGTTTCGTCCCGGCGCGGGTTGGCGCGGCCGGTCGCGACCTTGTAGCCTGGGCGGGGGTGAGGCCGCCGAGGTCGAGATCCTCGACACAGTGCGCCGCGGTCAGGACCACCCGGGGGGAGCACCACCGTGCCGGTGCAGGAGAAGCCGGTTTTGCCCTCGCGCGCTTCGACGAAGGTGAGCGCCGGAAGTTCCTCGACGGTGGCGCTGTGCCCGTTGACGATCGAGGCGTGCGCGGTCGGCTCGGCCGCCGTAGCGGTGGCAGGCAGCAGCAGCGCCAGGGCGACGATTGCCGGGGTCAGCAGCCTCACGCGTTGCTCCTATGTCAAGCCACCGCCGCAATTTGCGGCGCCAGCGAGCCTCTCTGAGGATGGACGGAATTGCTCATGGATAGATCAATTTCAGAATCAATCAACAGCCTCCAGACCCGGCGTGCGAGGTGGCGCTTGAGGCAGCGTATGGCTTCGATTCTGGACTTGCCCTCGGCCTGCTTTCGGGCGAGGTATTCACGCGCCGGAGGATGCACCCGCCCTTGGGTGACGGCGATGCGGTGCAGGGCGCAGTTGAGCTGGCGGTTGCCGCCCCGGTCGAGCCGGTAGCGGACGCGCTTGCCCGATGAGGCGGGGATCGGGGCGACGCCGGCCAGGCGGGCCAGTTTGGCGTCGGTGTCAAAGCGCCCTGCCCCCGCAGTCTCGGCAACGAGCTTTGCCGCGGTCAGAACTCCGCAGCCGGGGAGGTCGAGCAACTGTGGGGCCTGGACGCGCACCGCGTCGGCGATCTCGCGCTGCAGCTCGGCGGTGCGCTTGGTGCGATCGCGGATCGTCCGCACCAACTCGCGGCAGATGCGAACACGGGCGCCCTGCTGAGCGCGGGAGAGCTTGCGAGCGACTCGATCGAGCCAGAGGACGCGGTCAAGGCAGCCTGCCGGCAGCTCGAAGTCGGGCCAGAGGTCGTGCAGGTGCCAGCGCAGGCGCTGCTGGTCTTCTGAGCGAGCCTTGACCAGGTCCTCGCGGTGATCGAGCAGGAGCTTCAGCTCCAGGGCGTCCTCGTCGAGGTGGGCGCCGGGCAGGTTCTCCGGACCCTCCCTGAGCGCCGCGCGGGCAACCGCCAGGGCATCGATCGGGTCTGACTTCCCTCGCGTGCGCTCGCCCTTGCGCGAGGCCCCCATCAGCTTCGGCGGGACTCGGACCACGCGCTCGCCCGAAGCGACCAGGAAGCGCTCGAAGGAGCCGGAGACGTGGCGGCAGTCCTCGATCGCCCAGATCCGCTCGTCGTCGAGCTTGCGCCCCCAGTCGAGCAGCTCGGCGAAGCCCGCCTGGCGCGGGCCGACGCCGTCAGCTCTCCGGCGAGCTGACCGGTGCCCGCAAATACGGCGCCGCAGGTGTGGGTCTGCTTGTGGGTGTCCGTTCCGATCACGATCATTGGCCGCGTCCCTTCGATTGGTTGTCGCCTATCGGACGGACCGCCGGCGGACAGACCTCACTCGGGGCGAAGCCACGCTCCTATCAAGTCACGACGGCGATCCTCGGCGGCGGCGAGCGACAAAACGCGTGGTGGTCAGACCCTCCGGGTCGACAGCCAGCCTAAGAGTCAGCTCGCCGCTTCCCGAGGAACCAACCGTCTCGGTCGGACGCTGCCGCCGACCTTGGGGCCGACATTGACAGTGACGCCAGCCTATTGATTAGACAGCTTCGAAGACGGTGGCGAGGCCCTGGCCGACGCCGACGCAGAGGGTGGCGACGCCGTACCTGCCGCCGCGGCGGCGCAGCTCGCGGACGAGCGTGCCGGCGAGGCGGGCGCCGGAGCAGCCGAGCGGGTGGCCGAGGGCGATCGCGCCGCCGTTGACGTTGAGGCGCTCCTCGTCGATCCCGAGCTCGCGGGCGCTGGCGAGGACCTGGGAGGCGAAGGCCTCGTTGAGCTCGACCAGGTCGATCTGGTCGATCGTGAGGCCGGCGGTGCGCGAGGGCGTTGGGGCACGGCCTCGACCGGCCCGATGCCCATGTAGGCGGGGTCGACGCCGGCGACCCCGGTGGCGACGACGCGGGCCAGCGGCTCGGCGCCGAGCTCCTCGGCGCCCTTCTCGGAGGTGACGAGGAGGCAGGCGGCGCCGTCGTTGAGGGTCGAGGCGTTGCCGGCGGTGACGGTGCCGCCCTCGCGGAAGACGGGGCGGAGCGCTGCGAGCTTCTCGGGGGAGGCGTCGGGCCGCGGCCCCTCGTCGGCCTCGACCAGGACGGTCTCGCGGCCCCGCCGCGCCTCGATCGGGACGATCTCCTCGGCCAGCTTGCCCGCCTCGGTCGCGGCGACGGCGCGCTGGTGGCTGCGCAGGGCGAAGGCGTCCTGGGCCTCGCGGCTGACGTCGAACCGTTCGGCGACGTTCTCGCCGGTCTCGCCCATCGACTTCGGTCGAGACCCCGAGCTCGGCCATCCGCGGGTTGATCATCCGCCAGCCGAGGGTGGTGTCGTGCATCGTCTGCGGGCCGCGGGGAAGGCCGCGCTCGGGCTTCTCGACAACCCAGGGCGCGCGGCTCATCGACTCGACCCCGCCGGCGAGGTAGAAGTCGCCCTCGCCGACCTTGATCGCCCGGGCGGCGCTGTTCAGCGCCTCGAGGCCGGAGGCGCAGAGGCGGTTGACGGTTGCCCCGGGCACGCTCTGGGGCAGGCCGGCCAGCAGCGCCGCCATCCGGGCGACGTCGCGGTTGTCCTCGCCCGACTGGTTGGCGGCGCCGAAATAAACATCAGCGACCTTCTCGGGATCGACCCCGCTGCGCTCGACCACGGCGCGGATCACGTGCGCGGCCATGTCGTCGGGGCGGACCCCGGAGAGGGCGCCACGGTAGGCGCCGATCGGCGTCCGCGCGGTCTCGACTATGTAGGCGTCGGGCATGGGTGCGAACCGTATCCTTCTCGTGTGCTCTTCATTCTGGGGACCTTGGGAATCGTCGCCTTCATGATCGGCGTGCTGCTGGTCGTCGGGCACTTCTACCCCGGCAGTTCGGCAAGCCTCGTCGACTGGGTCCCGACCCGCTCGCCCGAGGTCGAGGCGCAGAACGAGGTCGACGACGTGCGGCAGATGATGGAGGCGCAGAACGAGATGCGACGTCGCCGCGGCGCTCCCGAGATGACCGAGGAGGAACTGCACCGGAGCGTCGCCGAGGACGAGCAGATGCGGTTGCGCGGCCGCGGCCCCTTCGAGGCCTCCTAAGGAAACCTCTAGAGGACCTGAGACACCGCAACCGAGATTGACCACACTCCGCTGTGTTCAAAATCGGATGCGGCATCGGGGACATGCACTGCTGGCCTTGGCAACGAGGGCGAAGACCTATGACGCAGAGGCTTCCATCGAGCTATCGGCCCCCCTCTGGCTAGGTCCGGAGTTCTTGGGCTTGTTGAAGCCCGCGCGGATCGGCGGCGTCGATGTTCACATTGTGCTGCCTGATTTCGAGCGCAACTTCGTTGGTAGGACGGTGCTTCATTCCCGTTCCCGATACGACTGGCTCGGCTTCTTCGCAGGCGACCGGGACGACGATCGCGACTGGCCCTTCGGCGGTGTCGCGAAGTGGAAGCAGGACGAGATCGTCGAATTCACGGCCAATCGATTGCTGGCACTGCCCAGACACCGGGTGACGCTTGCGAACGCGAGGAAGTTCAAGGCGGCCGTCGACGACTGGGTTGAACTGTTCGAGCTCTGGATTGAGGTAGTCGCCCGTGAGGATTTGCATCGTTGTGTTCCCGTGGAAGAATTTGCTCTAGCCCGTCTCGGCTTGGTCGGGCGAACCGAGGAGGGCTACCAATGCAAACCAAGACTCTCACTAGTCCTTCCTAAATGGCGCGGGCGCTGATCGTCGGCTGCGGTTGCCGCGGCCGGGAGCTTGGTGAGCGGTTGCTGGAGGACGGCTGGGCGGTGCGCGGGACCAGCCGCCGGGAGGGGGGGTTGGCGGCGATCGAGGCGGCGGGGATCGAGCCGGCGCTTGCCGATCCCGACCGGCCGGGGACGATCCTCGAGCTGGTGAATGACGTCGCGGTGCTGGTCCTCCTGCTTGGCAACGCGAGCGGCAGCGAGGAGGAGCTGGCGGCGATCCACGGCCCGCGCCTCGAGCGGCTGCTCGAACACCTGGTGGAAACCCCGGTCCGAGGAGTCCTCTACGAGGGAGTCGACGCGGGCGCCGAGGTAGTGCACATCGCAAGCCGAACCTGGCGAATCCCAACTGCGATCGCCCCGAATCGGTCTCAGTCCCCGCATACGGGGGACATGAACGGACTCGCGGAGGAAGTGAAGGCGCTCCTGGCGGGTCGGTGAAGGCAAAGAGCTAAACTCCGATAAGAATTCAGGTAATTAGAAGAAGACGCGAGAGGAGCTCTTCCTGATGGCACTGCAGCTCGGCGACGTAGCACCGGATTTCGAGGCCGACACCACCCAAGGTCGGATCAAGTTCCACGACTGGATCGACGGCTCGTGGGCCGTCTTGTTCTCCCACCCGAAGGACTTCACCCCGGTCTGCACGACCGAGCTCGGCTACATGGCGCGGATCGAGCCCGAGTTCGAGAAACGCGGCGTCAAGATCGCCGGCCTCTCGATCGACCCGCTCGACAGGCACGAGGAGTGGGCGAACGACATCGAGGAGACGCAGGGCGCCAAGGTCGAATACCCGATCATCAGCGACTCCGACTTCGCGATCGCCAAGGCCTACGGGATGTTGGCGGCCGACGTCTCCGGCGACCCCGGCGACCGCACCCCGGCCGACAACCAGACCGTCCGCAACGTCTTCGTCGTCGGCCCCGACAAGAAAATCAAACTCATCCTCGTCTACCCGATGACCACCGGGCGCAACTTCGACGAGGTGCTGCGGGTGATCGACTCGCTGCAGCTGACCGAAAACCACAAAGTCGCGACCCCGGCGCAGTGGCAGCAGGGCGATGACGTGATCATCTCCGGCTCGGTCAAAGAGGACGAGGCGAAAGAGCTCTGGCCCGAGGGCTGGGAGTCGCCGAAGCCATACATCCGCATCGTCCCGCAGCCGAGCAAGAACTAGTCGAGGCGCTCCAAGAAGTCCGCCAGGATCCGCGCGGTTGCTCCCCAGATCAAGTGCCCTTCGACCTCGTAGGTCGGGGTGTGGATGGGGACGCCGCGGCGGACCAGGCGGCGCATTTCGTAGCCCTCGCGCAGCAGCTCCAGTGAGAAGGTGAGGACCGTCTCGACCTCGGTCGGGTTCGGCTGCAGGTCGAGCTCGCCCGGGTGGGGGACGTAGCCGACGAAGGGGTGGACGACGTAGTTGGTGACGAAGGTTTGGGTCGGCGGCAGCGCCTCGCCGATCTTCACTTGGGCCGGGTCGAGCCCGATCTCCTCCTCGGCCTCCCGCAGCGCCGTCGCCTGGAGGTCGGCGTCGGCGTCGTCCCGCCGTCCGCCGGGAAAAGAGATCTCGCCGGCGTGGCGGCGGAGGTCGGCGCGACGCTCGGTGAAGACCAGGCCCGGCTCGTCGGGCCACCCGTAGAGCGGCAGGAGGACGGCCGCCTCGACCGAGCGGCCGATCAAATGATGACCTGGACGGTGCCGCCGTCGACCGACCAGGCGGCGCCGGCGACGTAGGAGGCGCGCTCGCTGCAGAGGAAGACGATTGCCGAGGCGATCTCCTCGGCCCGGGCGAGGCGGCCGATCGGGCGCTTCGAGCCGGCTTCGGCCAGCGCCTCGTCGCGGCTCTCGGCGCCGGAGACCTGCATCGACTGGTCGAGCAGCCCGCCCGGCTCCATCCACATCTCCGCCTCGACCGGGCCGGGGGCAATGGCGTTGACGAGGACGCCGCTCTTCGCGTAGCGGTCGGCGAACAGGCGCGACAAGGAAAGCTCGGCGGCCTTGGCGACCGAGTACTCGGCCATCGCCGCCGAGGGGCGCTTGCCGGCGGTCGAGCAGACGTTGACGACGCGGCCCCAGCCGCGCTCGGCCATCGGCGGGATCGCCGCCCGCATCGCCCGCAGCGGCGCCATCACGTTGAGCTCGTACTGGGCGCGCCAGTCCTCGTCGGGGACGTCGTCGAGGTCGCGCCACTTCGCCGCGCCGGCGTTGTTGACGAGGACGTCGAGGGCGCCGAAGCGCTCCTCGCAGGCGGCCAGCATCTGGGTCCCGGCGTCCTCGGCGGTGACGTCGAGGGCGAGCGCCGCCGCCGCGCCGCCGGCCGGCTCCGCCGCTTGCGCCGCCTCTTCGGTTGCCGCCGCCAGCCGCTCCTCGCCGCGCGCGACCAGCAGCACCCTCGCGCCCTCGGCGCAGAGCTGCAGGGCGGTCTCGCGGCCGATGCCGCTGCTGGCGCCGGTGACGACGCAGCCGCGCCCCGCCAGGCCGAGGTCCATCAGCTCGGCTCCAGCCGCTCGACCACCTCGACGTGGGTCTCGCCGGCGAGCACCTTGTGGACGGGGCACTTGGTGGCGATGACGAGGAGGCGGCGGCGCTGCTCGTCGTCGAGCTCGGCGGGCAGCTTCAGCCCGACCTCGAAGCGCGTCGGGGCCGGGCCGTCGTAGACCATCTCGACGTCGACCTCGAGCGCGCCGACGTCCCAGCCTTTGCGCTCCGCGTACATCTCGACCGTGATCGCGATGCAGCCGGCGAGGCTGGCGCCGAGCAGGTGGGTGGGGGCGGGGCCGGTGTCGGTGCCGCCCTTGGCGGGCGGCTCGTCGACCCGCAGCTCGTGGCCGCCCTCGAGCTCGACGTCGTGGGCGAAACCCTCAACTCGTCGGGCGACGATCCGCACGCTCAGCCCTTGCCGCGGCCCTCGAACAGGGCGGGGTCGTCGATGTCGGCGAAGCGGGCCATCGCGTAGACGGCGTCGGAGGCGCGGTTGACGAAGTGGATCACGGTCTCGCCCGCGATCTCACCCTTTTCCTTCAATTCCGAGATCCGCCGCTCGGCCCGGCGGACGACGGTGCGGGCGACGTCGAGCTGGGCGGAGAGCTGGTTGCCGCCGGGGATGACGAACTTCGGCGGCAGCTCGACCCGCGCCATGTAGCGGTCGATCAGCTCCTCGAGCTCGGCGACCATCTCCTCGGTCGTGCGGCTGACCCCGTCTTCGAGGCGTTCGGCGGCCTCCGGTGCCGTCGCCAGCTCGGCGCCGGCGACGAAGAGGTCGTCCTGGAGGCGGAGGATGTCGGCGGCCAGCTCCCCCTGCTCGGAGCCGCAGAGGGCGCGGGCGACGCCGAGCTGCGAGCAGGCCTCGTCGAGGGTGCCGTAGGCGTCGGTGCGGCCGTGGTGCTTGGGGACGCGGCCGCCGTACCAGAGCGAGGTGGTCCCGTCGTCGCCCTTCTTGGTGTAGATCTTGACCACGCTCAGCGCACCGGGTTGAAGGCGAAGCCGGTCATCACCTTGGGGTAGAAGAAGGTCGACTTCGGCGGCATCACCGCGTCGGTGTTGCAGATCGCCTTGACCTGCTCGACCGGGACCCCGCGCTGGATGAAGGCGACGTCGTAGTCGCCGCCGTCGACCATGCCCAGGGCGGCGTCGACGCTCTTCGCGTATTCGAGCCCCTGGCGCTCGTCGATGTCGTGGTCGCTCATCCCGGCCAGGCCCTTGAGCACGAGCGTCTCGAGGATCGCCGAGTCGAGGCGGCGATAGGCCTCCGGCATGCCCTCGAGGCGGCGGTCGACCTCCCCGAGGTCCTTCAGTCGCAGCCGGAAGGCCCTTTTGTGGAAGGAGTCGTAAAGACCGAAGACCCCGACTCCCTCCTCGCCGGCGGGGTCGATCTGCTCGCGCGGCACCTCGGTGACGTCGAAGAGCTCCCGCAGGCCGTTGCCGAGGGCTTGCTGTCGCTCCGGGTTGTCGGCGAAGCCGGAAAGGAGGCGATGGGTGGGGAAGACGAGCAGGCCCGGGTCGTCGAGCCCGGTCAGCGACATCAGCGTGTAGTTGTGCGGGCCTTCGCCGCCGACCTCGTCGCGGAAGGCGCGGGCGGTCTCGTAGCGGTGGTGGCCGTCGGCGATCAGCAGCTGGGCACCGGCCAGGCACTCGCCGACGGCGGCGTGGACGGCCGGGTCCTCGACCTTCCAGAGGCGGTTGACGGTGCCGTCTTCGTCGCGCGCCTCGCCCCACGGCTCCTCGGCCAGGCCCGGCTCGACCAGCGGCCAGGCGTCCTCGGTCGAGAGCGAGAAGATCGGCGAGAGGTTGTAGCCGCCGGCGCGGGTCAGCTCGAGGCGGTCGAGCAGCGGGCCGGGGTGGGTGCGCTCGTGCGGGCGGACGGTGCCGCTCTCGTAGTCCTCGACGCGGACGCGGGCGAGGATGCCGTTGCGGCTGTAGCCGTTGCCGTCCGGCGCGACGTAGTCCTGGGTCAGCGCCCAGAGCGAGGGCGCCTCGTCCTGGACCAGCGCCCCCTCGGCCCGCCAGCTCTCGATCCGCGCCGCCGCCTCGGCATACGGGTCGCCGCTGGGGTTGCTGTCGGGGTCGGCGCGGGTCGAACGGTTTCGGCAGGTCGATCGCGACCGCGTTATACGGCGAGCGCTCCAGCAGCGCCCTCCGCTGCGGGGCGTCGATCACGTCATAAGGCGGCGCCGCGACGGCATCCAGCGAGCCGACCTTCCCGAGGTCGTAGTGCAACGCGTCGAACGGGAGCACCTCCGCCATCGCCCCAGAACCTACACTTGCCTCAGTCGGGGCGTGGCGCAGCCTGGTAGCGCGCCGCCTTTGGGTGGCGGAGGTCCCCGGTTCGAATCCGGGCGCCCCGATATATCCGGCCTTTTACCCGCAACGTTGGTTGCATATCAGGAAATAGCTTATAATCTTGAAATATTAGCTATTTTCTGATGCCTGATAATGTTGGCACCTGTGCCTGAAGACGGGACCTATTTCACCCTGATCGGAGACGTCGTGGCCTCTCGCGGCGCATCTGATCGCTCCGCCCTACAAAGGAAGTTGAGAAACGTCCTGATTCGGATCAATCGCGAGTTGAAGCCTGCGCTGCCGCTGGAACCGACGCTCGGAGACGAGTTCCAAGGCTGCTTCGACACGCTTTCGGAAGTGGTTGCGGCCAGTCTCGTGCTGCGCCTGGAGTTGCTCGATCGAGTTGAGATCGACACTCGCTACGGACTTGGCCACGGATGGGTCACGGTCTTTGCCAAGCGGAGACCGAAATCCCAGGACGGCGAGGGGTGGTGGAGCGCTCGGGACGCCATCGAATTGGCAGGAACGATTGCCGAAGGTCCCTCTGGTTCGTTTGCGCGCACGCGCTTTAAAGCTTGGGCGAACGAAGGGGTGCCGAATTTCGACGACCCCGGTGCAATCAACGCGTTCCTGGCCACCCGTGACTGGATCGTGGACCGGATGAACGCCAAAAGCCGACGCCGACTGCTCGCGCTCCTTCGGGGTCGCACCCAGACCGAAATCGCGCGCGCAGAGAAGACCACTCAGGGCGCTATTTCCCAGAACCTCACTCGCAGTGGTGCTTATGCGATCCTCGCTGGTCAGCTGGCGTTCGAGGACCGGACGCTTTGATTCTCGGCGCACTTGCACTGCTCAGCTTCGGGATCGGTGATCTGGTGGCGCTTTCACTGTTGAAGACCGCGTTCGATCGAGCGGCGGGGGCAGCGGCGGCAATCTTGGTCACGCTCGGAGTCGCCGCGCTGAGCGGCATGTCGGCGGGTTCGGTCGCGCTGACCGCGATAATCGCGGTACCAGCGGTGGTCTGGGTTCTGCTCGCACCCGAAGCACCCAAGAAAAGAGATGCGTGGTTGTTGCTGCTGCCGATCACGGCACTGCTCGGAACGATCGCCGTCAGCGGATCGGCTTCCCCGGTCGAAGGCGATCTCGCTCACTGGTATGAACAGCTCCCCTTTGACTTTGCCTCTTCCAAGGCGATACCAGTCGACCAATTCGTACTCGGCGTCGGGGTCTTTCTGTTCTTGCTGGCAACGAGTAATCAGATCGTGAAGCTAGTACTCGCCACGACCGACGCGAAGTGTCTAAAAGAGAACGAGTTGCCGAAGGGCGGTCGCCTGCTCGGGCCGATGGAGCGTTTGATCATCGCTGCCGCAGTGGTGGCCGGCGATCCGGTAGGGCCGGCTTCGTAGTCGCGGCGAAGGGTTTGCTCCGTTTTCCCGAGGTGAACAGGCCAACGAATACCAGCATCCACGAACTTACGGAGTACCTGCTGGTGGGCACCTTCACCAGCGTCTCGATAGCCGGAGCCTTGGCGCTGCTTATATTAGCTAATTCCTGATAAATTTCGATTATTAGAAATTAGCTAATATGCCTGACCGCGTGGTGGCTTTGCTTTCCCGATGTCTACGCTTTCCCCGGTGATTGATCTTGGACAAAAGCTGCGCCCGGTCGCCAAATCGGTGCTTTCCCCTGACGAGGAGCTGCTGGGTTGCTGCGTCGCCACTCAATCCAGCCTCTTCAGGGGTCGGATGGTCGCGCTCATCGTTGCCCCGGAGAGGCTGGTCGTGCAGGGGATGAACCGGCGGTTCGAGCCGGACGGCGGGCCGCTTTCGCTGACCCCGGAGCAGATAGCGGAGGCCAAGGCTGAAGGCGGTGGCGGAGGCTGGCCCGAAATCGGCACCGCGGTCATGGACGGCGTCAGCGTCGCCCTGAAGCTCCGCACCACCGACGGCGCGAAGCTGAAGCTGCTGATGATGAAAGGCGAGGGGCCGTTGGGCGGGCTCGGCGGCGGCGAGGCGCAGCGCCAGGGAGTGCAGGCGCTGGGCGAGTGGTTCGCCCGCCACGCTGGTACCTGACCGCAGGTGAGTTGCGCGGCCGACGTGGGTAGGGGAAGCTCCAAGGGTCACCGGACGAAGGAGCTTTAGATGGAGAGTTGGGACCTGAAGTCGGTCGAGGTCGAGGCGCACCAGCCGCGGATCCTCGCCTCGGCGGACGATGCGCGGTCGATCCTGCTGCTGTTGCCGGCGGGGGAGGAGCTGCAGGAGCACGAGGTGCACGAGCGGGCGCGGGTGTTCGTGGTCGACGGCGAGGTCGACCTCAGCACCGAGGGCGGCGAGGACTTCGCCAACGCCGGCGCCGGGCACCTCTTCGAATTCGACCCGGGGGAGCGGCGGACGATCGTCGCCCGCTCCGACACGCGGCTGCTGATGATCCTCTCACCGTGGCCCGGCGACGGCCACCCCGGCGCGATGACGCTGGAGGAGAAGGCCGAAGCGCGCGAGAAGGCAGCGCAGCACACGTCGTAGGGCGGGGCTACCAGAGGACCAGGGACCGCGGAGCGTCGTGCTCGGCGATCAAGCGGTCTTTGGTCACGAGCTTCGCGCCTCGCTCGATCGCGCTGGCGTAGATCAGCCGGTCGGCGGGATCGCGCGGGAACGAAGACGGCAGGGACACCGCGATATCGGCGATCGCCGGCGTCAGGCCGACGGTTCGCACGTTGGCGCTGAGCTCCTCCAGCCAGGATCGGATCGGGATGTCGAGGACGATCCGCTCATGGCGCGCGAGCCAGGCCAGCTCGTGCCAGGTGATGGCCGCGACCAGCATCTCTTCGGTAGCCTCCAGCGCCCGCTGGGCGACCCGGCTGAGTCGGTTCGGTTCCGCCGACCACCAATGGACGACGTGGGTGTCGAGCAGAAGAGTGCTCATTCGGGAAGCGAGGGATCCCACATCTCTCCGGTGGAGAGCAGTTCCTCCTCGTCGACCGCCGTCACCACGCGCCCTTTGAACATCCCCTTCAAAGTGCGGGCCCCCGTGGGAGGGACGAGCCTGGCGACGGGGCGGCCGTGGCGGGTGATCTCGATTTCTTCGCCGGAGGCGGCCTCGTCGAGGAGGCGGAGGAAGTTGGTCTTGGCGGCAGTTGCAGTCATCGTTCTGGCCATATGGTCATTCTAACGTCCATTCGCTCGGAAAGTGGAAAGGGCATCGCGGTTACCCCTGCCTAAGGGCTTGGAGGCGTCAAGTTCTCCCCCTTTCGCGCCGACAACAGGGGAGAACGCGATGGAGCAGCTATTCGGAAGCCAAGTCGAGGATCCGGCGGGTACGCGTGAGCGGCGCCGGGTCGAGCGTGCCGTGTTCGAAACGGATCGGCAGCTGATCGAAGGCGACCTGACGCTGCCGCCGGCCGGCTACCAGAGCCGCTTCTCGGACTCCCTCAACCGCGGGGAGTTCGAATTCGTGCCGCTGACGAACACCAAGGTGACCTCGCTGGAGGACGGCTCGGTGACCGAGATCCCCTTCCTCGTCCTCGCCAAGCGCCAGATCCGGGTTGCCTACCCGGCTCGGGCAGTAGCGGTCTACGTCAGTCCCGCCGCATCCGGTTGCGGTTCGCGTAGGAGCCGAGGTCGACGAGGAAGGCGAGGATGACGATGAACCACTCGAAGCCGCTGACCTCGTTGGTGCTCGAGGCCCACATCACCGCGTAGGCGAGCGTCGTCCAGGGCAGCAGGAAGAAGCCGAGCAGGGGCACGAACCAACTGTCGAAGGCGTCGCTGAGCAGGTCCGAGAAGAGGAAGATCGCGAACAGCGCCAGCCGCGGCGAGATGAAGGCGAGCAGGACCACCAAGCAGGCCATGCCCGCACGCTACCTTCTCCGTAGGAGGCCAACACGAGGAACGGGCGCAAATGGACAGACTTGGAAAGCTGATGTCGTTGATGCACGCGGGCAAGACCGAGATGGTCGCGCCCGGGGATGCCCTGCCGGGGCGCGGCGAGCGCGCTTACGAGGTCCCGAAGACGCACGCCGTGCTCGGGACGCCGCTGGAGCCGCCGTTCCCGGAGGGGATCGAGGTCGCCTACTTCGCGCTCGGCTGCTTCTGGGGGGCGGAGCGGCTGTTCTGGGAGCTGGACGGCGTCTACACGACGGCGGTCGGCTATCAGAACGGGACCACCCCGAACCCGACCTACGAGGAGGTCTGCACCGCGAAGACGGGGCACGCGGAGGCGGTGTTGGTCGCCTTCGACCCGAAGCTCGTCTCCTACGCCGACCTGCTGAAGGTCTTCTTCGAGGAGCACGACCCGACCCAGGGGATGCGTCAGGGCAACGACGTCGGCACCCAGTACCGATCCGGCATCTACTTCACCAACGACGCCCAGAAGGCGACTGCGGAGATGGCGGTGGAGGCCTACGACAGGGCGCTGCGCGCGGCCGGCAAGGAGCCGGTGACGACCGAGGTCGAGCCCGCCGGGCCCTTCTACTACGCCGAGGACTACCACCAGCAGTACCTGCACAAGGTGCCGAACGGCTACTGCGGCCTGAAAGGGACCGGGGTCGCCTGCACCATCCCCGCCGCGGCGTAAGGGGCGCGGCGGTGCCCGGGGGGCGCGGCGAATAGCATCTCCGCCTTCGTGGCACCCTCCTTCGGCTCCTACATCGCCGGCTGCCTGGCCCTGATCGGGATCGTCGCCGCCCTCGGCTTCGGCGCCTACTGGCTGCGGCGCTGGATCGTGCCGGAATTCACCGGCGCTCTGGCGCGGCTCGCCGACGCGACGCTGGCGGTGGCGATGCTGGTCGTCTGCCTCGAGATCCTCGGCTCGCTCAGCCTCCTCTACTTCGGCTGGATCGTCGTCCTCTGCGTCGGTGTCGGCCTCGGCGCCGCCTGGCTCGGGCACTCGAAAGCCGGTGGGCACGGGCGCGAGGTGGTGGCGCCGCGGGTGCAGGACATCGCCCTGCTGATCGCCCTCGGGGTCGCTTCCTGGACCGTCGCCGAGTGGACCTTTCCGGCCCAGTCGAGCCTCGACTTCGGGATGTTCGGCGGCGACACGACCTGGTACCACATGCCGTTCTCGGCCTTCATCGCCCAGGAACACTCGACGGTCCACCTCCACTACACGGACCCGCTGCGGCTGGCGGCCTGGTTCTACCCGGCCTCGACCGAGCTCGTCAACGCGGCGACGATCGTCATCTTCAAGAGCGACTGGCTGGCGCCGCTGCAGAACCTCGTCTGGCTGCCGATCGGGCTGCTGGCGGCCTGGTGCATGGGGCGGCCCTACAAGGTCGGGCCGGCGACGCTGGTCGCCGCCGCGATCGTCCTCGACGCGGGGGTGATGATCGAAACCCAGCCCGGGGAGGCGCGCAACGACATCATGGGCCTCGCCTTCCTGCTCGCCTTCGCCGCCTTCCTGATCAACGGGCACCAGCGAAGAGCCCCGGCCGCGGGCGCCGTCCAGGACGCGCCCGAGCGCGACGCGCCGCTGCTCGACAAGGGGCCGCTGATCATGGCCGGGATCGCCGCCGGGCTCGCCGCCTCGGTGAAGACGACGTTCCTGGTCCCGGTGGTCGCGATCACCCTCGGCGTCGTCATCTTCAGCGGCCGCGGCCGGCGCTGGACGACCGCCTGGGTGATGGGACTTCCGATGCTCGTCGTCGGCGGCTACTGGTACCTGCGGGCGGCGGTGAAGACCGGCGGCAACCCGATCCCGATCACCAAATTCGGGCCGCTCAACCTGCCGAAGCCCGACCAGATGCCGCTCGACCCGCGGCCGCGCTTCGCCGTCATCGACTACATCACCAACCCGACGATCTACCGGCGCTGGTTCTTCCCCGAGCTCGACAACGCCTTCGGCCCGCTCTGGCCGCTGATCCTGATCATGGCCGTCAGCGCCGCCGTCTACATCGCCTGGAAATCGCGCAACAAGGTCCTGCGGGTGATCGCCGTCGCCTCGCTGCTGACCGCGGTCGTCTACGTCTTCACGCCGCTGACCGCGGCCGGGCAGGAGGGCTCGCCGACGGGGTTCTTCACCAATACTCGCTACCTGGTGCCGGGGCTGGTGCTGGCGATGGCGATGCTGCCGCTGGCGCGGCCGATCCGGGCGCCCGACCGGCGCGCCTGGCAGACGCTGCTCTTCCTCACCGGGGTCTTCGCGATCACGGTGCTGACGACGCCGCGCTGGTTCACCTCCTACATCGTCGGCACGGTCTTCCTCACCCTCTGCCTGGTCTGGGCGCCGGCCGCGCTCTCATTGGGGCGGACGCGCTGGAGCGTCAGCCGCGCCGCGGTCGCGGTGGGGGCGGCGGTGCTGGTGCTGCTGGCGGTCGTGCTCGGGCGGGCGCAGCAGGTCCAGTACGCCGACCAGCACTACGTCAACCCGGACCCGTTCCTC
Organism: uncultured Actinomycetes bacterium; assembly: GCA_963779815.1. Taxonomy (GTDB): domain Bacteria; phylum Actinomycetota; class Thermoleophilia; order Solirubrobacterales; family 70-9; genus VAYN01. Next base: position 175,887 of record CAVZZR010000003.1, read on the forward strand.
GGCGAAGGCGGGCCGAAGGAGGCCTACGTCTACACCCAGAAGCTGAAGGACAAGAAGATCGGGATCATCGGCTCGAGCCAGATCATCTTCGGCCAGTACGGCTTCTACGGCAACGACGCCTCCAACCACGTCGAGTACATCGGCGTCAAAGGCCCCCACGGAGCCAACCGCCTGCCGACCACCTGCAAGCGGCTGCGCGCCCTGATCAACGAGGGCGGCTACGAATACCTGGTGCTGAGCCAGTACACGCAGGACACGGGTCCCTACAACTCGGGCGTCCCCAACCCGTACCAGTTCCCCGTCTTCGCCTGGGTGAAGAACGACCCGGCGGTGAAGCTGGTCGTCAAGGACAACGACGCCTCGCCGCAGCCCGACTACGTCTTCAAGGTCGAGGGCAAGCTCGACCCGGGGGCGTGCAAGCCGGAAAAACGCCCCGAAGTAGCGGGCGAAGAAGCGATCGAATAATCGATCCGGCAATTAAGCACCTATACGGTGCCAAATTGCCGGTTCGATTCAGGCGCGGTCGGTAGCGAGCGCGTGCGCCCGGATCAGCTCGGCCGAGCGCTGCGGCTGCTCCCACCAGAACATGTGGCCGACGTCCTCGAGGACCTCGAAGCGGGCGGCGGGCATCAGCGAAGCGATCAGCTCGCCGTTGGGGAAGGGGAGGACGCCGTCGTCGGTGCCATGGACGATCAGCGTCGGGACCGAGATCTCGCCGAGCCGGCCGCTGGTGTCGTGGCCGAAGATCGCCTGCGCCTGCAGTTCGATCGTCGCTTTCGCGGCGGGCACCGAAGTCGCCATCTCGTGGAAGGGCGCCCAGGTCGACTCGTCGGCGCGGAAGGCGGGGGAGAGGTTGACTTCGTAGCCGGCCCGGATCGCCTTGTCCCGATCGCCAGAGGCCATCCCGGCGACCAGCTTCTGCAGGTTCTCCTCCGGCATCAGCTGCGAGCCGGGCCCGCCGCAGTAGGTGCAGCCGAGCGTAAGCGACCGCAGCAGCCCCGGCTCGGCCAGCGCCAGCTCCTGCGCGATCATTCCGCCCATCGAGATACCGACCACATGGGCGCTCTCCAGCCCGAGCTCCCCCAGCAGGGCGGCGGTGTCCTCGGCCATCTCGACGATCGTGAACGGCCCGTCGACAGGGCCCGACAACCCGATCCCCCGGTTGTCGAAGGCGACGACGTCGAAGCTCTCCTCCAAGGCCTCTTTAAAAGGCTCCCCCCAGGAGACATGAGTCCCGCTCATCCCTTGGATCAGCAGCAACGGCTCACCCGAGCCACCCCGCTCGAAGTGAAACTCCCGCCCCGCAACCTCGACTTTCGGCATTGCCGGATCCTAGGCGAGCCGCCCAATCACCGCCTAACCTAGACCCCCTGCCCCCGTAGCTCAGCCCGGATAGAGCATCGGACTTCTAATCCGACGGTCGCTGGTTCGAATCCAGCCGGGGGCGCTCGCGATGCTACGCTTTACCTATGGCAGAAAAGGTAAAGGATCAGACTAGAGTCTCTAGCAAGCATCAGGTGACGATTCCAGCGGGAGCTTTTCGCACCGCAGGTTTTGCTCCTGGTGACACGTTGCGGGTCGAGGCCGAGGGGGTCGGTCGGGTGGTCCTGACGCGGATCGATGAGCTGGTTGATCGCTACTCCGGATGTCTGGAGACGGGGGGCGATCTGCGCGAGCGCGTGGAAGGGTTGCGCGGGGAGTGGCGGTAGTCCTCGACTCTGGTGTCGTTATTGGCTTTCTCGATCGACAGGACGCTCTTCACGATGCCGCGGACGCGGTCATTCGCGAGTTCGCGCGCGAGCAACGGCTGCTGGTATCGGTCGTCACCTATGCCGAGGTTCTGACCGGCGCTCGCCTCGGGCACCACAACGAACACGATGTCGCAGGATTCTTTCGTGGATTGCTTTCCGCCGTCCTGCCCGTTGACGTTGCGGTCGCCGATACGGCAGCCGACCTTCGGTCTCGCTTCAAAGCGCTTCGAATGCCTGATGCGTTGATCCTTGCAACGGCGGAGGCGGACCCGGATGTCGATTTGATCGTCACCGGAGATCAGCAGCTGAACAAGGTTTCCGGACTGAGGGTCAAGGTCCGGCTTTTGAGCTGAGAGGGCCCGAGACCTGGGTGGTGAACGAGCGGGGCATATCCGCCGGCAGATGGGGCGCAGCAGCACGTAGCGCCGCAGTCAGCTCGCGGTCCTCAGTGATCTGGATACGGCAAGCATCGTGCCTGGCAAACTCCTCGGACTGAATTCGCTCCCTCGGACGCTGCCCGGCTGAACTTCTAATTCGGCGGTCGCTGGTTCGAATCCAGCCGGGGCGTTCAGGCTTGAAGTGATCGACCGAGGTCGTGGTTAGATCTACCCGGCGTGACGCTCATGAGAGAACGCCTTACGGCAGTTCTTCCTGCGTTCCGCCTTCACGTTGGCGGTCAACTTGTGTGGCTTGCAGAGAAGGCATCCGCTTCGGCGATGCTTGGACCGCTTGCGCTTGTGGTGAGCCATGGCGCCAGATTAAGTCCTCGCCGATTGGTCTGCCACGCTCTCCATGTGCAGGAGCCCGATCACATCGAGACCACCTCCTGGCGAGCGATGTTCGGCAACGGCGAGCGTGAGGTCTCTGGCGAGGAGATCGCCGCCTTGGAGGCAGAGCACGGCCCATTCTAGGCCGCAGACGGCGAGGGGTAGGGTCGGGTCGAGAATAGGCGGGCGCCCCAGGTGACCAAGCTCTCTAAATCCGAAGTCCAACGGCGCTGCGCGGAAGCGGAGCGGATGCGCGGGCTTTTCGCCGATGTTGCCCCGCGCTGCGGCGGTTACGATCTAGGTCATGACTGACGAGACGTTGATTGCCGAGGCGGGTCGCCGTCTCGCTGCGGCAGCCCCAGACGCCACGGTGATCCTTTTCGGCTCTCGCGCTCGGGGCGAGGGTCGCCCCGACAGCGATCTGGATTTGCTCGTCATCGAGCCCGATCTAAAGAGCCGCCGCGCTGAGTTCGTGCGACTCCGTGAAGCTCTCGGCGATATCGGCGTCCCGGTTGATCTCGTCGTCCTCAGCGCGGATTACGCAGATCAGAGGGCTCGGATTCGCGGGACCATGGTCCACGAGGCGATGCAGCGAGGCCGCGTCCTTGCCGGAGCGTGATCCGAGAACGGAAGCGGAAGTTCTCGTCCGCAAGGCAGAAGACGACGCGAACGCAATGCGTTTGCTGGCCGACGCGGAGATCAGCGACGATATCGTCGGGTTCCACGCTCAGCAGGCCGTCGAGAAGTGGCTCAAGGCTGTGCTGGGGTCTCGGGGAATCGAGTTCGAGTACACGCACGACCTTCGTCGTCTGATAGCGGAGGTGACGGCGGTCGTCGGGGAGTTTCCATTCGACAACGCGCAAGTGGTTGCGCTCACTGAACACGCGGTGCCGCTGCGCTACGACGAGATCTTGGACACGGAGCCGATCGACCGCCAGGCCACCCTTGCGTTGGTCAACGACATCGGCGATTGGGCGGTTGCCCAGCTTCCTTCCAGCAGCGAGTAATTGAGTGCTGAATCGACGCCATATGAGACCCGTGAATCCGCGAAAACCTCGTCCCCAACCCCAGCGAACTGATCCAATTATCTGGAGGGCGCATGCCTGACACCACCTGCCACATGTCGATCTCGCTCGACGGCTTCGCCGCCGGGCCCGAGCAGAGCCGGGAGAACCCGCTGGGGAAGCGCGGGATGGAGGTCCATAAGTGGCATCTCGGCGACGAACGGGCGAATGAGGCCGATGCGACGGCGGAGGGCTGGCTGATGCGACCGCGGGGGGCGTATGTCATGGGCCGGAACATGTTCGGGCCGATCCGCGGCGAGTGGGATGAGGACTGGAATGGGTGGTGGGGCTCCGAGCCGCCCTACCACGCGCCCGTCTTCGTCCTCACCCACCACGCCCGCGAGCCGGTCGAGATGGAGGGCGGCACGAGCTTCCACTTCGTCACCGACGGCTTCGAGGCCGCCTACGCGCAGGCGCTCGAGGCGGCCGGCGAGGATGGCGTCGACATCGCGGGCGGCGCCTCGACGGTCAGGCAGGCGCTCGCCGCCGGGGTGATCGACGAGCTCACGCTCGACGTGGCCCCCGTCCTGTTCGGGTCCGGCGAGCGGCTGTTCGACGGCGTCGAGTCCTTCGGGTTCGAGCCGGTCGAGGCGCTCCACTCTCCGCTCGCCACGCACATCCGCTACCGGCGGGCCGGAGCCTCCTAGTGGGAGGCTCCGGGCGTCGCTTCGGGGGCGTTGGTGGTTTGCAGCGCGCCCGCTGCTCCCTTGACCATGTCTCCGAAGGAGTGGGTGACGAAGGGGTAGGTCCCCTCCTGGTCGAGGTTCAGTTCGACGAAACCGCCCTGTGAGGGGGCCAGGCTGATCGTTTGGGAGTCGTGGCCTTCGACCCCCTCGACCATGGTGCGGTCGAAGACGCTGCCGATCACGTGGAAGGCCGACCATTTGCTCGGGCCCGCGTTAAGCACCCAGAGGCGCACGCGGTGGCCGCGGTCGACCAGGATCGGCTCTTCTTTGTACTGGTTTGCGTAGCCGTTGAAGGCGATCACGTCGGGCTGCTCGGATTCCATCTTCGCCATGTCGGGCAGGCCGCCCGGTTCGCCCAGGTAGTACTCCTGCTGGGTGACCCAGAATTCGTGGTGCGAGGGGGGCAGGCTCTTCGGCTTGACGACGAACATGCCGACCATGCCCGCTCCGGTGTGCATCAGGACCGGCGCGGTCGCGCAGTGGTACATGAAGACGCCGGGATGCTTGGCGACGAAGGTGAAGGAGTGGCTCTCTCCCGGCATGACGTCGACGTAGGCTTCACCCGGCGCCACCTCGGCGGCGTGGAGGTCGATCGAGTGGGGCATCGTCACCCCCATCGCCTTGGAAGCGCCGTTGACGAGCGTGATCTCGACCTTGTCGCCCTGGTTCACGACCATCGGGGCCGAGACGCCGCTGCCCCGGTAGAAGGTGCCGTTGACGCCGAACGACCAGACGCGGGTCGGCGGCTGTTCGGGCGAGACTTTGGTGACGTGCTCGAAGACGTCGACGCGGAAGTGCTTGACCGGCCCGGGGGGCACGGCGGGGAGCGTCGGGTCGACGCGCTGAAAGGGCTCGAAGTCGACATTCTGGGCGGCCGCGCCGGTCGCCGCGCCGGCGGCACCGTCCGCTGCGGCTTCGGGAGCATCCGCGGGCGCAGCGGAGACCGTGGCAGCCGGCGCTTCGCCGGGGCTGCCTTCGCCGCCGATGATCAGGACCGCGATTCCCGCCACCGCCGCCATCACCACGGCGAAGCCGGCGAGGAGAATCGCGAAGCTGCTGCGCGTCGTCTCCGCGTCGAAGCGTTCGTCGATCCGGCCGTCGATCTCTCTCTCGATCGGATCGTTGGGGGGCGGCACCACCGGGCCGTTGCGTCGCGGCGGCCTCGGCGGCCCTTTTCGGCGGCGTCGGCGTCTGGTTCCCTGGTGGTCGGTTGCGGTGCTCATGCGTCTCCCTTCTCGGTTTCGCAGAGAGCATCGAGATCGCCGTCGCCTCCCACAAGGGGGAAGGCACCACAAACGGGTGCGGTTTTCTACTCGACGTTCCGTCTGCTACCTGGAAGACGCCTCTGCCGCCTCGATGGCGGTAGCGAGGCGAGCGAGGGCGGCGTCGTCGAGCGATTCTTCCGCGGCGACGAACAAGTGCCGCTCCTCGAAACGAACGTGATCGTGCAGGAGCGACCCGAGCCGGTGGAGCTGCTCGAGCGACACGGTGCCTTCCTGCAGCAGCAGCGCCTCCCGGCGGATCGCCAAGTGCTCCTCCAGCATCCTGGCGACGCCGGAGCGGTCGATCTCGCCGTTCGCGGCCCAGCCGGGCAGCAGGACCTCCTCCTCGATCCGGAAATGGCGCTGCCCGTCCTCTGTCCAGAAATCGAGGAACTCGCTTGCCGCGAGGGCGGCGTCATCTGCCGCTCGCAGCTTCTTCGCGACAAGGAGGGCGGCAAGGTGCTCGCGCGACAGGGGCTTCAAGGCATCGGCGCGTTTCATCGCATCAGTCCTACAGGATGAAGTCTCGCCCCGCGGCGTGGCAACGATCGTGCCGCGCTCAAGTTCCGGCCCGGATCTGCCGAAGGGGGCCGCGGTGCGTAGCGATCCAATTAAAAGAGCGGGTTCGTGGAGAGCCGCGCTCGCCTTCCTCCTCGCCGCGGCGCTCGTCGGCCTGGCCGGCTGCGGCAGCTCGGGCTCCGAGGGCCGCGAAGGCGGCGCTCTGCGGGCGACGTTCGGCTCCTTCCCCGACTACCTCGACCCGGCGCTCTCCCATTCCGAGGAAGGGTGGACGGCGATCTACGACACCTACATCCCGCTGCTCACCTACAAGCACGCCTCCGGCAAAGAAGGGAGCGAGGTGATCCCGGGGCTGGCGCGCTCGCTGCCGCGGATCAGCGCCGACGGCAAGACCTACCGCCTGCAGCTCCGAAGCGGGCTGCGGTATTCGGATGGCTCGCCGATCAAGGCCTCCGACTTCGCCCGGGCGATGGAACGCGTCTTCCTCCTCAACTCGAGCGGCTCGCCCTTCTACACCGACATCGTCGGCGCGGCCGAGTTCGCGAAGACGAAGGAGGGCGGCATCGCCGGCATCGTCACCGACGACGAGACCGGCGAGATCACGATCCGCCTCTCCCGCCCGCGTGGCACCTTCCTGCAGGAGCTGGCGCTCCCGTTCGCCGCGCCGCTCCCGGCCGGCACCCCGGACGAGGACCTCACCGCCGACCCGCCGCCGGCCTCCGGTCCCTACGAGATCGTCTCCTCGCAGCCAGGCAAAGGCTGGTCGTATGCGCGCAACCCGTTCTGGGAGAAGGCCGACGCCGAACGGCTGCCGCAGATCCCCGGCGGCCACGTCGACAAGATCGAGGTGACCGTGCTGCGCAATCCCGCCACCCAGGTCGCCGACATTGAAAGCGGGCGCCTCGACTGGATGGAGAACCCGCCGCCGCCGGACCAGTACGCGGCGGTGAAGGAAAAGTACGAGGGGACCCAGTTCCGCGAGGAGGAGACCGAGAGCACCTACTTCTTCTGGATGAACGTGACCGCGCCGCCCTTCGACGACGTCCAGGTCCGCCGCGCCGTCAACTACGCGGTCGACCCGCGGGCGCTGGAACGCATCTACGCCGGCCAGCTGGTCGGGACCCAGCAGATCCTGCCGCCGGGGATGCCGGGATACGAGCGCTACGAGCTCTACCCGTATGACCTGGGCAAGGCGAAGGAGATGATCGAAGAAGCCGACCCCGCCGACCGCCAGATCACCGTCTGGACCGACAACGAACGCACCCAGGAAGAAGCCGGGACCTACTACGCGGCGGTCCTCGAAGACATTGGCTTCGACGTCAAGCTGCAGGTCCCCAACGCCGACAACTACTTCACGGTCATCGGCAACGCCTCGACCCCGAACCTCGACACCGGCTGGGCCAGCTGGTTCCAGGACTACCCGCACCCGAACGACTTCTTCCAGCCGCTGCTCTCCGAAGAAAGCATCTTCCCGACCAACACCTCGAACCTCTCGCGGATCGCCGAGCCGAAGCTGAGCGCGAAGATCGCCGGCCTCGCCGAACAGCCGCTCACCCCCGGGGTGGAAGGCGAATACGCGGCGCTCGACGAGGAATTCATGCGGCTCGCCCCCTGGGCGCCCTACGGCACCGGCACGATCCCGACCTTCGTCTCCTCGGAGATCGACCTCGACGAAGTCGTCTACAACCCGACCTTCAACCAGGACCTCGCCAGCTTCCGCTTCAGGTAGCGCGGCTCAGCGGTGCTTCCGGCGGTGCGGCCGGTGTTTCTTCTTCTTGACGCAGCGCCGCTTGCCGTGGACTTTCTTCGCCTTGAACCCCTTGCGGCAGTGGCGTCTGATCGGTTTCGGCTTCGAGGGCGGAAGGGGTGCGGCCGCGGGCGGCGGCGATGAGCTGCCGCCTTCCGGTTCGCCCTGGTCCGGGGGGATCGGGGTCGGCACCGGGCCTTTGGACATGGCGGCGTCGATCGAGCCGGTCGTCGAGCCGGCGGTGACGGGCACGAGGCCGGCTGCGGCCAGGGAGCCCGCGGCGGGATAGAACTGGGTTTCGTATTCCTCGAAGACCTGTCCGTCTTCCCAGCCGCTGACCGAGAATTCGACCCGGTAGGAGCCGGTCGCGAGCATCGGGATCAGGTAATGGCCGTTGGGCCAGGTTTCGCTGCAGTTGCTCGCTTCGGTCTCGCCGTCGGGGATCGCGCAGACGAAGGCGCTGCCGATCGGCGCGCCGCTGCCGGCGACGGTGACCCGCCCGGAGATGCCCCCCGCCGCCGCCAACTCGACGTCGACGTCTTCGACCTCGCCGGGCGTGCCGGCCACGGTCAGCTTGTCGGCCAGCGCCGCGCTCGCCTTGTCGTTCCAGTACTCGGGCAGCCAGCCGCGGGTTGCTTCCGGGTTGGCGCCGAAGCGGATCACGTAATCGCCGGCGCTCAGCCCCTTGATCGCGTATTCGCCTTGCTTGTTCGCCCAGCCGCAGCGCGCTTCTTCTCCGTTCGCCACCTCGGTGCAGGCGTAGCCGCTGGGGAGGGGGATGCCGCCGGGGCCGGTGATCGTGCCGGAGACCGTCGTCCCGAAGCTCATCTGGGCGTCGATCCCGGTCGCGTCCTCCGCGGCTTCGAGCTCGACCGGCTGCGCCGATGCGGGGTCCGCCTGGCCCTCGTAGAACTGCGTCGCGTAGCGGGGGTCGGCCGGTTCGGCGGGACCGAACGGCACCCCCGGCTTGAAGCGCACCGTGTAGGTGCCGGGCTGCAGGCCGGGGAGTTCGTAATCGCCGGCGGGGTCGCTGAGGACACAGCCTTCGTATTCGTCGAGCAGCCGGCCGTCGAGCAGCGGGCAGACGGAGATGGTGGAGAGCGGATCGCCGCTCACCGCGTCCTCGACGTGGCCGGAGATCGAGGCACCGCGGGCCAGGGCGGCGTCGATGCCGCCGACGGTCCCGCCCGCGGTGACCGTCAGCTGCTGGCCGCTGCCGCCGAGCGGCTGGTCGTCGTAGCGCTCGGACAGGTACTGCCGGTTGATCGAGCCGCCGGAGAAGACGACTTCGTAGCTGCCGGTCGGGAGCGAGCCGATCGTGTAGGCGCCGTCCGCCGCCGTGGCCGAGCAGTATTCGCGCCCTTCGGCGCTGCCGGCCTTGATCGCGCACGCCCGGGCCTGGTTCAGCGGCGAGGCGGAGTCCGCGGCGGTGACGGTGCCGGAGATCTGGCCGCCGGGGTGCAGGGTCGCGTTGATGCCGGCCCGGACCAACGGCGCGGTCACTTCGAGGACGGTCGCGAGCTGGCGGCTGGGCTGATCGTCGTAGAACTGGTCGAGGTAGTTGCCGACCCAGGGGAAGGAGGTGAAGCGGATCCTGTAGCTGCCGGAGCGCACCCGGTGGATCGTGTACGTCCCGTCCTCTGCGGTGAAGGCGCAGCTGCTGTATTCGTTGCGCAGGCCGAGCGGTTCCGCGCAGATTTGGACGTTTTTGAGCGGCTGATCGCCCTCGTCGGCGACCGAGCCGCTGATCTGCGCCCCTTTCTCTAGCGCCGCGTCGATGCCGGTGACGGTGGCCCCCGGGGAGACGTCGAGAGCGGTCCCCTGGCCGCGGCTGGAGGCGCCGTCGAAGTACTCGACCAGGTAGTCGCGGCTGGCCGGTTCGAAGCCGGCGCTGAATTCCACCCCGTAGGAGCCGCCGGGCAGGCCGCCGATCGTGTAGGTGCCGTCCGCGGCGGTGGTGGTGCACTCGGCCTGTGCGTCGTAGCCTTCCTCGGGGTAGGGGCAGACGTGGACGCCTTCGACCGGGGCGTCGCTGAGCGCGTCGACGACGGTGCCGCTGATCGTCGCCGCTTGGGCGGTGGCCGGCACGATCAAGATGGCGAGCGCGATGGCAAGCAGCCATGCCCTGCGGATATTCAAGAAATCCCTCCCTGGGTGCGACTGGGGGAGGAGGACGATAGCCGCTGACCGCCTGGGTCGCGGGTCAGAGCCCGGGCGGGTGGCGGGCGACGTAGCCGCTGGTCTCGGCGGTGGCGAGGTGCCAGCGCGGGCCGGTGCCCTGCTCGTCGCCGACCGTGTCGAAGCGCAGGCCGGCGATCTCGACGAAGGTGTGGCCGGGGTTGGCGTAGACGGTGATCCACCTGCCCGCCCCCGGCTCGCCCCAGCGCATCAGATCGCCTGAGCTGAGGGGGCGGGGGATGAGGCCGCCGCCGAAGAGGGCGAAGCTGACCGCGCCCGAGCAGTCGTAGGAGCTGTCGTAGAAGGAGGCGTGGCCGCCGCCCCATACGTAGGGCCGGCCGACGATCGTGTTGGCGGCGTTGATCGCCCCCTGCACCGCTTCGGGCGCGTCGGGGGGTGCGAGGGCGACGCCGGTGAGGAGGATCGCGGACCCTTCGCCGCCGCCGCGCCGGTGGGCGAAGATCTCCCCGCGGCTGAGGTTCGAGGCGTGGGGGACGTGGGTGCCGTTGCTGCCGGCCGAGGCGGGGGGCAGGACGGACGGGTCGGCGGCGATTTCCTCTTCGGTGGGCAGCTCGACCTTCTTGGGGGCGGGAGCGGCGGTGGGGCGGGATTCGACCTGCCGGCGCGCTTCGACCAGGGCGAGGCTGTCGCCGATCGCGTTGACCGCGTGGTTGCCGCCGCCGGCCCCGATCAGGGCGATCGTCACCTGCAGCACTGCCATCGAGGGACCCATCGCTGCTGAAGCTTACGCAGGCGCCGAATTCCGGCCATGGCGCAGTTTGCGCCTCATCGCAACGGGAAAAAGTTCCTCAAGGGAAGAGAACTGCGCAAGCGAGGAGAGAGATCTAGATGGCCCAGCAGACCAAATCCAAAGGCAGTCGGAAACGGTCGCAGTCGAAAAAAGCCGGCAGCAAAAGCCGCAAAAGGGACGTTCACCAGAGCACCGAGGGCAGCGGGCGCAACAAAAGCCCGCTGAAGAAAGACAAACAAAAAGGAAGCTCGGTGGACGGCGAGCGGAAGAGCGAGATCCGCAATCAGGGCAGCGACAAGACCGTGCCCGAGCGGATGTACGAAGACTATACGGTGATCGATCCGGTCGAAATCAGCGATACCGACGAGCCGGACGTGATCGTCGACGTGCCGGTCGTCAAGGTCGACGAGATCCACTTCGAGCTCGACGACCTGATGGCCCGGGTCTCCCTGCACGCGGAGGTTCTCGACCTGGTGAAGCTGAGCGTCGGCGTCCACGTCGAACTCGGCAAGGTCGAACTCAACATCAAAGGCGTGGAAGCGCAGGCGCTGATGCGGGCGCGGCTCGACCACGTCACCGCGATCATCGATCGCGTCCTCACCACGCTCGACCGCAACCCGGACGTGCTGAAAGAAATCGCGAAGTCGCTGAAACCGGTCACCGAAGGCGCCGGCAAAGCCGTCGGCGAGGTCGGCGAAGGCGCGAACAAAGCCGTCGGGCAGATCGGCGAAGGGGCCGGTAGCGCCGTCGAAGACGTGGGCGAGGGCGCCGGGGGCGCCGTCAAAGACGTCGGCGAGGGTGCCGGCGGAGCGGTCAAAGACGTCGGCAAAGGGGCCGGCGGTGCCGTCGAAGAAGTCGGCGAGGGCGCGAACAAAGCCGTCGGCCAGATCGGCGAAGGCGCGGGCCAGGCGGTCGGCGACGTCGGCGAAGGCGCCGGCCAGGCCGTCGGCGGCCTCGGCGAAGGCGCCGGCGATGCGCTGAGCGGGGTCGGCGGTCTCGCCGGGCTCGCGGGCGCGGCGGGCGGCGGCTCCGGCGGTGGCGGCAACGGCGGAGGCAATGGCGGCGGTGGCAACGGAGGCGAAGGGATCTCCGGCGGCCAGCTCGCCAAAGCGATCGCCAAAGTCGTCGCCAAGGAACTCGGCGCCGCGGCCAGTGACGAGGCCAAGGACGTCGGGCTGGCGGCGACCCACAAGGTGATGGAGATCGGAGAGCGCCGGCGCCAGCGGCGGGCCGAGAAGCACAACGCGACCGCGGCGGCGCTGCGCAAGGCCGAGGAGCATGGTGTCGACATCGACGAGGTCGACGGCACCGGCGCCGAAGGCCGCGTCACCGTCCACGACGTCGAAAAGGCGGCGGCTCAGTGAGCGGCCGCCGTCCCGACCTCGAGTTCTTCACTTCGGTGAAGGCGAAGGAGGTCACCTTCGGGAAGGTCCCGGAGCGGCGCAAGGTCACCTACTACGGCGAGCCTGGCCACGAGACCGAGGTCGACGTCCAGCGCGAGAACATCCCCGAGGAGCCCGAGGAGGGCGTCACCTACCGCGACGTCAAGGTCGACTGGTCGGTGGAGCAGTGGGTCGTCCACCCGGCCGAAGACGAGGACTTCGAGGCCGAGGACGTGGCGCGGGAAGTGGAGGAGCGCCGCAGGCGGGAAGCGGAGGGGGACTGAGCGAAGAAGTTGGGGCTGGCGACCGCGCGTCCCGTGCGCGCGGTCGCAGCCATGTCCTCAGGGCCGGCCCGGCGCTAGCGCCTCGCGGTGAGTCCCTGTAGAACGACCTCGATCGGGGACTTGTGCTTCCCGTTCCTCCCCGAAGCAGCACTCTCGAGACCGTCGGCGATCTCGGCTACCTGCGAGCTGAAGTTCCCGACGCCCTTGGCGGCCTTGGCGACGTCCTTGGACTTCACCTTGACCTTCGGTTTCCGCGGCAACGCCTTGGTGCCTTTGGCCATCGCCTTGCCGATGCCGCCCTTGCGCCCTTTCTTGGAGGCGGCGAGGGCCATGCCTCCGGCCGCTCCGGCGACAGCGGCTCCGCCGGCGACAAGCGGGACCTTCGCTTTGCTCGCGGCTTTGCCGACGGATTTCCCCGCGGCTTTACCCGCGCCTTTCGCTTTGCCGCCGATACCCCCGACGGCGTTGCGCACTGCCTCGACGTTCGAGTGTTTGCTCGACGAGCCGTTGGAGCGCGAAGCGCCGTTGCTCGAGCTGCGCGATTTGCTGCTCGATTTCGGTTTTGCTTTCGCTTTCGGTTTCGAAGCTTTCGATTTCGGCGACGATTTCGATTTCGTGGCTGGTTTTGCCGATTTCGAAGGTGACGTTTTTTTTGATTTCGGTTTCGATCTCGATTTCGTTTTCGGGGTCGATTTGGTTTTGGTCTGAGCCATTTTCCTCTCTCCTAAGGGGGTTCCCTATTGGCTCAAGTACCCAATCCAATCCCCGCAAATCAGCATGATTGGACGCTTGCTCGACTCTTCACGACCTCGAAGGCGCTGCCGGGGATGCGCTTCAGCTGGTCGAGGTTCTCGTCGTCCCAGCGGCGGTCGCTGCTGCCGCTGAAGTACCAGTTGGAGCCGTTGTCGGCGACGATCAGGCCGTAGTGCTTCATCGCCACGGCGATCGTGCGGGCGGCGCCGCTGAAGCGGCCGAGGCCGTAGCCGCGCCTTGAGCCGCAGGCGCAGGCCCATCGGCGGCGCGGCGCGGTCGGAGGTGTCGCCGGCGCAGTGCGAGGCGGGGTGGACCCAGGCGTCGCGGGTGCTGTCGAAGGTGACGCGGATCGCGTGGTCGAGCTGGCCGGACGCGGCCTCGTCGTAGCGGACGAGGCCGGGGAAGATCGGCAGCCCGGCGGCGTCGGCGGAGGTCCAGCCGTCGGGGCGGCAGGGCGGTGGAGCGCGAGGTCCCAGGCGGTGCCGGAGTCGGCGTTCCAGTGCGGCCGCGGCTTGGCGACGAGAAGGCGCGGTAGAGCTCGTAGAGCGTGCAGCGCGCGCGGTCGACGACGAGCACGTGACGGTCGCCGTCGCTGCCGTTGCCGCCCTCGACCGGCGCGTTCGGCCGGGACCGGGAACGGGCCCGGGTCGCTCTCGTCGCCGTAGGCGGTGTAGTGGACGGGGAGCTCGCGCTGGCCGGCGCCGACGACCGCGAAGGGGAAGCCGTAGGGGCGCGGGCGAGCCGAAGTCGGGGTGCAGGTGATCGCCGCCGTGGGCGTCGATGTAGGCGATCGTAGGCGGCCGAGCGCGGGTCGCGCGGCGCCTTCGAGATGTCCTGGTTCCAGGCGGCCTCGGTCGGGGAGGGACGGGGCGCGCGGGGAGAGGGAGGCGCGGCGGCGCCGGGAAGACCGGGCAGGGGCCAAGGTCGGGATAGGGGCCGACGGCCGGCGCGGGAGAAGCGAGGAGGGCGAGCGCGGCGAGCGTCCCCAACAGGCCCAGCCCCGCAGGGGTGTTCCTGTTATCCGCTATGCGGGCAACGGCACACCGCTGATGATCTGCAGGCTCATCTATGCGGTGGCGAAGCGGGAAGTCGCGAGCCTCATCCTGCGCGGCTAGGCTGACGCTCCGATGAGCGCGGACGGGCGTCCCACCCTGCTGGCGATCCAGCACGTGCCCTGGGAGGGGCCGCACCGGATCCTCGACGCCTGCGGCGCCCTGCACGTGCACACGGTGAAGCCGCTCGCCGGCCAGCCGCTGCCGCCGCACGAGGAGGTCGCCGGCGCGGTGGTGATGGGCGGGCCGATGAACGTCGACGAGGTCGAGCGCTTCCCGGCGCTGGCGGCCGAGCGCGAGTGGCTGGCCGAGGCGGTGCGCGCGGGAGCTGCCGCTGCTGGGGATCTGCCTCGGCGCCCAGCTGCTGGCGCGGGCGCTCGGGGCCGAGGTGCGGGCGGGGGAGGCGGCCGGAGATCGGCTTCGCCCCGGTCGAGGTGAGCGACCCGGCCGACCCGGTGCTCGGCGGGCTCGCTCCGAGCACCGACGTCCTGCACTGGCACGGCGACGTCTTCGACCTGCCCGCGGGCGCCCAGCCGCTCGCCTCCTCGGCGCGGACCGAGCACCAGGCCTTCCGCCTCGGCAACGCCTGGGGCGCGCTCTTCCACCCCGAGGCCGACCTCGCCCTGGTCGAGGCCTGGCTGGCGGTGCCGGAGATGATCGACGAGGCGGTCGCGGCGCTCGGCAACGAGGGCGCCCACGCGCTGCCGCAGCGGGCAGCCGCGGCCGAGGCGGCCCTGGTCGCGCGCACCGCGCCGGGGTTCGAGGCCTTCGCTGAAATCGTCGCCGGCGGGTAGAGGGAGGGCCGATGGAGGTCTGCTTGATGATCGAGGGCCAGGAGGACGTGACCTGGGAGGACTGGCTCGCGCTCGCCTCGGCCTGCGAAGAGCACGGGGTCGGGACGATGTTCCGCTCCGACCACTACCTCTCGGTCGACGACCGGCGCGAGCGCGGCTCGCTCGACGCCTGGGGGACGATCACCGCCCTCGGCGCCGTGACGGAGAAGCTGCGGCTGGGGACGATGGTCTCGCCGGCGACCTTCCGCCACCCGGCGCTGCTGGCGAAGGCGGCGGTGACCGCCGACCACGTCTCCGGCGGCCGGGTCGAAGTCGGGATCGGCGCCGGCTGGTGGGAGCGCGAGCACGAGCTCTACGGCTTCGACCTGCCGCCGGTCGGGCCGCGGATGGAGGCGCTGGAAGAGCAGATGCAGGTCGTCCGCGGCCACTGGGCCGAGGGCCCGTTCAGCTTCGACGGCGGGCACTACCGCGCCCACGAGCTCGAGGCGCGGCCGAAGCCGGTGCAGCGGCCCGCTGCCGCTGATCCTCGGCGCCAAGGCGGGCCGCGCAGCCTGCGGATCGGCCGCCCGCTGGGCCGACGAGTACAACACGGTCGATGGCGACCGCCGAGGAGACCGCCGACATCCCGCTAGCGGCTCGACGAGGCCTGCGAGAAGGAGGGGCGCGACCCGGCGACGCTGCCGCTCTCGATGATGACCGGCTGGCTGGTCGGCGCCGACCGCGCTGAGGTGCTCGACCGCGCCTCGCGCCTCTCGCGCTGGAAAGGCGAGGACGGCGACGGCGAGGCTTTCATCGCCGGCCTGCGCCCGAGCACGATCCTCGGCACCACCGAGGAGGCGATCGAGCAGCTGCGCGAGCTGCGGGAGGCGGGCTTGGCCCGGATCATGGGACAGCACCTGCTCCACCGCGACCTCGACGCGGTCGCGCTGATGGGCCGGGAGATCGCCCCGGCGCTGGTCGATTAACGCCGAGACCGCAAAAATGCCTCCTCAAGAAGGAATTTTGCGGTTTCGCTATTTAGCGCTGCCGTAGATCGCCCGCAGCCAGACGTCGATAAGGACGTCGAGGACGCGGTCGACCTCGAGCGATGGGGACTCCTCGAGGAGGGTCGCGTACTGGACGCGCTCGTTCATCTGCACGAGGACGATCGCCAGCTCGCGGGCCGGCTGCCCCGCCGGGGCGGCGCCGCGGCCGCGCTCGAACTCGATCATCGCGGTGACGTCGTCGACCCAGCCCCCCATCACCTGGGTCCAGAGGTCGCGAGCTTCCTGGTGGTTGGTCGCGCGCAGGTCGGCGCCGGCGCGGACGACGCCGGGACGGGAGCGGAAGGCGGCGTAGAGGTTCTCCAGCGCCTTCCCCAAACCGGCCCGCGGCCCGGACTCGGCGAGCGCGGTGAGGACCTCGTCGCGGCTGCCGGTCGCCTCCTCGACCAGCCGTTCGACGATCGTCATCACGACCGCGTCCTTGGAGGGGAAGTAGAAGTAGAAGGTGGGGCGGGAGATGCCGGCGCCCTTGGCGAGGTCGTCGACCGAGATCTCGCTCAGCGGCTTCTCCTCCAGCAGGCGTTCGGCCGTCTCCAGGATCGCCCGCTCGCGGTCGTCGCCGCTGACGCGGGTGGCGCGGCGGCCGCGCCCGTTGGCACCCGAACGCGCTTTCGAGGCTGCCTCCATGCCTCCCACCTTACAGCGCGTCGACAAATTCGACAAGTCGTTGACTTACTCGACACAGTGTTGATACGCTTGCGCCGATGGGCAAACGCGTGATCATCACCGGCGCCGCCAGCGGCATCGGTGAGGCAACCGCCAAGGCGCTCCGAGAGCGTGGGGCGAAGGTGGTCGGCCTGGACCTCAAACCCGACGGCGGCGAGGATCTTGTCGCCTGCGACGTCACCGACCAGGAATCGATCGATTCCGCGATCGCCCAGGCCGTGAAGCGGCTCGGAGGCGGGGTCGACGCGCTCGTCAACTGCGCCGGCATCGGCCTCCCCCAGAGCGCGACCGAGACCCCCGGGCCCGACGCCCTCCGGGTCATCGACGTCAACCTCCTCGGCACCTGGCGGGTCACCGCCTCGGCGCTGCCGGCCCTGCGCGCCTCCCACGGCCGCGTCGTCAACATCTCCTCCGGCCTCGCCCACCTCGCCGTCCCCTTCGCCACCGCCTACGCGGCCAGCAAGCGCGGCGTCGTCGGCTACTCCGAGCAGCTCCGGGCCGAGGTCGGCGACGAGGTCACAGTCACCACCGTCTACCCCGGCTACATCCGCACCCCGATCCACGACGCCAGCCGCAACGCCGGCGTCGGCCTCGAGGGCATGGTCCCGGCCGAGCCCCTCGGCGCCGCCGTCGCCACGATCGTCCGCGCGATCTACGGCAAGCCCGCCCGCGACCTCGCCACCACCAAGCGCGGGGCCCGCGCCTACGCCGCCCTGCGCCTCCTCCCCAAAGGCCTGGTCGAGCGGGCGATCCGCCGCCAGATGCGCGCCGGCGCCAAGCGCGGTCAGTTCGAGTCAACCCCGATGACGAGCGACCTGATCGCTCGCCTGACCAGATAGGCAGGAGCTCCTTGATGACTGCACACCGGACTGACCACCGCGAGCACGTCGACGTCCTCATCGTCGGCGCCGGCCTCTCCGGCATCGGCGCCGGAGCCCACCTGCAGCGGAACTGCCCCGGCAAGAGCTACGCGATCCTCGAGTCCCGCGAGGCGATCGGCGGCACCTGGGACCTCTTCCGCTACCCCGGCATCCGCTCCGACTCCGACATGTACACGCTCGGCTACTCGTTCAAGCCCTGGACCGACGACGACTCGATCGCCGCCGGCGAGAAGATCCGCGACTACATCCAGGAGACGGCGCAGGAATACCGGGTCGAGGATCACATCCGCTTCGGCCACAAGGTCCTCTCCGCCGAGTGGTCGAGCGACGAGGCGCTGTGGACCGTGCGCGCCGAGCACGAGGGCGAGACGGTCGAGCTGACCTGCGACTTCTTCTACGGCTGCACCGGCTACTACCGCTACGACGAGGGCTTCACGCCGGAGTTCCCGGGCAGCGAGCGCTTCGGGGGGCAGATCGTCCATCCGCAGCACTGGCCCGAGGACCTCGATTACCGCGGCAAGCGCGTCGTCGTGATCGGCAGCGGCGCCACCGCGGTGACGCTGATCCCGGCGATGGCGCCGGAGACCGAGCAGATCACGATGCTGCAGCGCTCGCCCGGCTACGTCGTCACCCTGCCCGGTCAGGACCCGATTGCGAAGGCGCTGCGCCGGGTGCTGCCCGACAAGGCCCGCTACGCCCTGGTCCGCTGGAAGAACGTCCTCACCCAGATGGCCTTCTACCAGCTCTCGCGCCGGGCGCCGCTGTTCACCCGCAAATTGATCCGGCGCGGTGTCGAGCGGCAGCTGCCGGCCGGCTACGACGTCGACGGCACCTTCGAACCGAAGTACGACCCCTGGGACGAGCGCGTCTGCCTGGTCCCCGGCGGCGACCTCTTCGCGGCCCTGCGCTCGGGCAAGGCCGACGTCGTCACCGACACGATCGAGACCTTCACCGAGAAGGGGATCAAGCTCGCCTCCGGGCGCGAGCTCGAGGCCGACGTCATCGTCACCGCGACCGGGCTCAACCTGCTGGTCCTGGGCGGGATCGAGGTCAGGGTCGACGGCGAGCGCAAGCAGTTCTCCGAGCTCGTCGGCTACAAGGGCGCGATGTTCGGCGGCGTCCCCAACCTGGCGATCGCGCTCGGCTACACCAACGCCTCCTTCACCCTCAAGTGCGACCTCGTCTCCCAGTACGTCTGCCGCCTCCTCAACCACATGGACGCGCACGGCTACAAGGTGGCGACCCCGCGCGAGCCCGGCCCGCAGCTGGCCCGCGAACCGTTCATCGACCTCAAGTCCGGCTACGTCCTGCGGGCGATCGACCAGCTGCCGAAGCAGGGCGAGACCCACCCCTGGCGGCTGCACCAGAACTACGCCCGCGACCTCCGCCTCTTCAAGCGCGGCCCGGTCGACGACGAGATCACTTTCTCGCGCGGTCCCGCTGCCGCTGTTCCCACGCGTCCGCTAGAGCGATCCGCTGCATGATCGTCGGGTGGTCGCCGAACCACCCGTAGATCCAGGCGGGCGGGTCGGGGTCGCTGAGGCTTTTTTCCGCCAGCTTCTGTTTCAGCTCGCGGTCGGTTTCGGGTTCGCGCGTCGCTTCCAGCGCCGCCCAGTCGGCGGCGGCCTCCTGGCGGCGGGAGGCGGTGTTGAGAAACGGCGTCGCCACGAGCTGCACGACCACCAGCACGAGGAGCGCGAGCGGCACCGCCTCGGGCCGGGCAAGGCCGCCGCGGCGGCGGGTCAGCAGGGCGAGCAGGCCGAGCGCGGGGATCAGGAAGACGGCCAGCCAGCCGACTCCCTTGAGGGGGTCGTCGTGGGCGAGGTGGGCGACCTCGTGGGCAAGCACGACGCGGACCTCGGCGGGGCTGAAGCCATCGTCGAGGAGGGTGTCCCAGAGGACGATGGTCCGGCTCGGGCCGAGGCCGGCCGACATCGCGTTCGGGGCGTCCGTGAACTCGTGCACTTCCTGGACGCGGAGGCGCGCTTCCGGTGCGCCCTCGATCCGCTCCAGGGCCCTCGTTTCGGCGACGAGCCGGGGGCTGGTGACGGGGTCGGTGCCGGGGATCAGGTAGGGGGTGAGGAAGGTGAAGGCCAGCGCCAGGACCGCGAAACAGGGGACGGCGGCGAGCCACCACCAGCGCCGGAAGGTCCCGGCGAAGCCCATCATCACCGCGAAGCTGAGGCAGAGGAAGACGAACTCCGAGCCGAGCGAGAGGAAGCTGTTGAGGAGGTGGGGGAGGTAGCCCTGGTGGGAGACGTCGTAGCGCCGCTGCCACCAGAGCGCCGCCAGGTCGAAGGGAACCTCGGCGAGCCAGACGATCGCGAAGCCGAGCATCGCCAGCAGCAGGCCGGTGCCGACGCGGCCGGCGGCCGACTCGCGGGCCAGGTGCTCGCCGTGGCGGGCGTAGACGACGAGGACGGCGACCAGGGTGGCGGTTCCGAGCAGGGAGAGGATCGTCAGGAAGCGCTCGAAGGTGGCGGTGCGGTCGAGGAAGGAGTCGCTGAAGTAGTCGTGGGGGTCGAGGTGGGGGAGGTCGACGGACGGCAGCTCGGTTGCGTGCCAGAGCGCGTGCGCTCCCCAGGCCCAGGCAGCGGCGACGAGGAGGAGCAGGGCCAGTGCCGGGACCCGGGAGCGGGTCATCGCGTGGGGGCGGCGACGAGAGGCGGAGGCGGTGCCGTCGGCGGGGCGACTTCGTGGCAGGGGCCGCTGTAGGGGTAGGCCTCGGTCAGCAGGAAGAGGTAGCCGTAGGCCTGGCCCGTGTAGCGGAGGGCGAAGGCGCCGAGGTTGCGGAGGCCGCCCGGCATCTGGCCGGTGGCGAGGGAGGCGAACCAGCCGAGTACCGCGACCACGAGCAGCACCTGGGAGAAGGCGCCGGCGAGCAGCAGCGCCGGGAAGGCGAGGACGAGCCGGAAGAAGCCCTTCCACTTGTTCTGCGCCACGGGGTCGGCAATGTGCAGTTCGACCGGGTAGGAGCCGAGGGCGCCGACGAAGCCCGGGAAGGGGTTGGCGACGAGGTAGAGGAAGGCGAAGACGTGGGTCTGGTAGCGGAGGTAGGCGGCGAGGAAGCGGTGCAGGCCCCGGGTCGGGCCGCCGGTGAAGACGATCGCGCACCAGTTGAAGAAGGCGGCGAAGAGGGCGAGGATCGCCCACAGGGTCAGCCAGACGAGGTGGGGGAAGGCGAGCGCGAAGCGGAAGAAGACGGTCAGGCGGCTGCGGCGCAGCCCGTCGCTCACCTCCATCCGGATCGGGTCCGTGCGGGTCGGCAGCGGGCCGATCGCGGTCAGCGGGTCGCTGTCGGGGTACTCGTCGCTGACCAGCAGCAGGTAGCCCCAGGCCTGGGCGCCGTAGGAGATGACGTAGGCGACCAGGTCGCGGAGGCCGCGGTTCGCCCGCCCGCGCGCCAGCGCGTAGAACCAGGCGAGCAGGGCGGCGGTGCCGAGGAGGCCGCCGAGGCCGCCGCGGGCGTTGCTGAAGGTGAAGTCGCCGACGCTGCCGGAGCCGAAGAGGACGGCGAGAAGGAGCAGCGCCGGCAGCGCGAGGACGAGCCGGAAGAAGACGCTCCAGCGGCCCTGCGGGACCGGCGGCTCGACCTCGAGGTCGACCGGGTAGCCCGGCTTGCCGTCGAAGGTCGGGAGCGGCTCCGCGGCGAGGTTGAGGTAGGCGTAGGTGTGGGTGGCGAAGCGGACGAAGCGGGAGAGGAACTCGTGCAGCGGCGCGGGCGGGCGGCCCTCGAAGAGGGTCGCGATCCAGGTGACGAAGGCGACGAAGACGGCGGCGATCCCCCAGACCGCCAGCCAGATCAGGAACGGCAGGGCGAAGATGAGGCGGAAGAAGACGGTCCCGCGGCTGCGCTCGAGGTTGTCGGCGAGGAGCAGCTTCACTGGCCGAGCGGCCGCAACCGGTGCCCGCAGTAGCGGCAGACGTTCGCCTGCGCCTGGATCCACTCGGCGCATTCGGGGCACTGGATCAGCTGCTCGGTCGGGGCCTGCGGCGGGGCGCCGTACTGCGGCGGCGGCGGCGGTGGCGGGGGAGGGGGCGGCTGCGGCTGCGCGTACTGGGTCTGCGCAGTCGCCGGTGGCGGCGGCGCGTACCCGGCGGGCGGTGCGGGCGGTGCGTAGATCGGGACCTGCGGGGCGTTGGCGATCGCCTCGGTGCGGATCTCGTCCTCGCGCTCGGTGATCATCGAGACGACGAGGATCGCGACCACCGCGGCGGCAATCCCGAGGAGGTCGCCGATCACGTCGATCGTCGTCCCGGTCTTGATCTGGGAGAAGCCGCTGCTGAGTTCGCCGAAGGTGGTGAGCTTGTCGTAGCCGCCCTGGGTCGCCGTCTGGCCCCAGTAGACGAGCGCGCCTTGGGCGAGGAACAGGCCCCACCACCAGTGCAGCAGGCTTGGGACCGGGACCAGTCGCCAGCCGTTGGTGACCTCGGCACCGCGCTCGCTGCCGCGCCAGATGTCGTTGGCCAGCTGCTTCGGGCGGACGAGGCTGAGGATGGGGACGAACCAGGAGCCGATTGCCCAGCCGTTGCCGTGGCGCAGGTTCTGGACGCCGAGCCGGCGCAGGTTCTTGTAGGCCTGGAAGAACCAGCCGATGAAGAGGGCGGCGCTGAGCAGGAAGAGAAGGCCGTCGATCGCGACCCAGCGGTCGTAGTCGCGGTACTTGCCGACGATGTCGCCGCCGCCGGTCACCGCCGAGTGCAGGTCCAGCGCGGTCACGAGCCGGGCGACCATCACGATCGCCAGCAGCCCCAGGCTGACGTAGACGCACCAGGCCCAGCCGCTCAGGTCCCGCGGCTGATCCGCGGGATCGACGACCCGATGGGTTCCTTGGCCAAAAGCCTCGCCAACCACCTGCACGCCCGCCCTATCGGCACCAGGCGACGTCTCCATTAGTCCGAAACCCGCGCGTTCACTGATTAAGCAAATACCTCCGACCCATATAGCCTTCGCGGTGCATGAGTGCCCGCCTCTTCACTTCGCTGTTCGTCGTCCTCGCCCTCGCGACTCCCGCCGGCGCCGAGGCGCATATCAGGGTGCAGCCCGAGGAAGCGGCGGCGGGCACCTACACCGTGCTCCGCGTGAACGTCCCCAACGAGAGTGCCGACCGGGCGACGACCAGGGTGGAAGTGAAGTTTCCGCCGGGCTTCGGCTACGCTTTCTACCAGCCGGTCGCGGGCTGGTCGGTGGACGTGAGGACGGCCAAAGCCGCGAAGTCGGGGATCACCGGCCAGACGGTCCCCGAACATGTCGAGCGGGTGATCTGGACCGCAAAGGATCCAGGAGCGGGCATCCAGCCGGACCAGGCCGTGGACTTCCCGATCGCGGTGCAGATTCCGGGGAAGGTGGGCGTGAGGCTGACGTTCAAGGCGGTGCAGACCTACGAGGGCGGGGAGGTCGTGCGCTGGGTCGGCGGCCCGGGCACCCAGGAGCCGGCGCCGCAGGTCCTCGTCACCGCTCCCGCCGGGGGGCAGGGCGCCGCCGCGGGCGAAGCCACGGCTGCTGAAGAGGATTCCGGCGGGGGCAGCGACGACCTCGCCCTCGCGGCTCTGATCGTCGCCATACTCGGGCTGGCGGCCGCCGGCACGGCGCTGGCCTTCTCAGTGCTGGCGAGACGAGCAAGCGGGAACACCGACGAAGGGAGCCAGATGGCGACGCAGACCAAGCTCATAACCGGCACCGATTTCATCACCGTGGCGACGCAGGATTACGAGCGGGCCGCCGAGTTCTACGGCGAGACGCTGGGCCTCGAGTTCTCGAAGCGATGGGGAGAGATGCCCGCAGGCGAGTTCGAGACCGGCAACCTGACGATCGCCCTGATGCAGGTGGACGCCTTCAACATCGAGTTCCGCCCCAACAACCTCCCGATCGAGTTCCACGTCGACGACTTCGAGGCCGCCAAGGCAGAGCTGGAATCCCGCGGCATCGAGTTCAAAGGCGACACCCTCGATTCCGGCGTCTGCCACCAGGCCTTCTTCAACGATCCCGACGGCAACGCCCTGGCCATCCACCACCGCTACGCGCCAGCATCCCCCGCCCCCGCAAGCTAAATTGGTCCCATCGCGGTGGCAGTAGCTCAGTTGGTAGAGCTCCGGCTTGTGGTGCCGGCGGTCGCGGGTTCGAATCCCGTCTGCCACCCCTAAAAGAAGTCCCTGCAAATCGGCGTGTCGGGGTCGGCGGGATCGGTTTGAACCGGGGCCAGGTTCCGCTCCCGATCAGGCAGTTTCTGCCTGATGGATGGTGGATAGGCGGGGATGTGCGGCGATAGGCGCTCAGTCCGGCGACAAGGGACGTCATTGGCTACGGTGGGGGTATGGAGGAATTTCCCGGCATCGTCTTCCGTGACGGACCCACCGGCCGCCGCGCCGCTTTGGTTGGCGGACCGGACGTCTGGGAGCTCATGGCCACGCTCAAGAGCGGGAAGGTTCATTTCGAGGAAGCGATTGACGCTACT
Organism: uncultured Actinomycetes bacterium; assembly: GCA_963779815.1. GTDB lineage: Bacteria > Actinomycetota > Thermoleophilia > Solirubrobacterales > 70-9 > VAYN01. The sequence goes on from CAVZZR010000003.1 coordinate 199,922, forward strand.
GCGAAGTTGCTGAATCTCACTCCCGCTCAAATAAAAGTGGCCATTCGCTACTACGGCGTCTTTTCTAACGAGGTTGATCGGCGCATCTGCCTCAACGTAGAAGACGCTGATGAAGCCGAGGCGGCTTGGCGGCATGAGGAAGTCTCTCTCGTGCGTGAAGTCTTTGCAGACGAGGGCGCTGTCGATACAGCGACTTGCTCTAGCCGAGGGTCCGCTTAGACTCAGAATTCATGCGCGCTTTCGATCATCTATTGCGGCGCCGTGGCTAGCGCCGATCCACAGCGAAGCGACGCGCGGGTTATGCGCCGGCGCCCGTCGGCTCAATCTACGGGACGGCTTCGTTCGCTTCCCCGGGCACGAGGCGAGTTCGATCTCCTCCAGGTTCGCGATCCATTTGTGGGATTTGACGATCTGCTCCTGCCGGAGGCACATCGCCAAACGTTGGAGGAAGTCAAGCTAGAGCTTCAGCGCGAGTCGTATTTGGTCCGCAATGGCGTCGCCCCTCGACGCACGCTGCTCTTCACGGGGCCTCCTGGGTGCGGCAAGTCGGTCACGGCCGAGGCGCTTGCCCGCGAGCTGGACCGGGAGTTCGCCGTGGTGAATCTCTCCACCGTGGTTTCTTCCTTTCTCGGCGATACCGCTAAGAACCTCTCCTCCATCTTTGAAGCTGCTTCGGTTGAGCCTTGGGTTGTCCTCTTCGACGAGTTCGATGCCATCGGGAAGGAGCGAGCCGAGCGCACCGACCACGGCGAGTTGAAGCGGGTCGTTACCGCCTTCCTGCAGCAGCTAGACAACTTCAATGGACCAAGCGTTTTGGTTGCTGCGACTAACCACCCTGACCTTGTTGATCTCGCCGTCTGGCGACGCTTTCAGATCGTGCTTCAGTTCGATCCCCCATCTGTTCATGACCTTCGCGAACTGCTCCGCTTGAAGTTGCGGCCGTTGAGGCGCGAGAGCAACTTCAACGTCGAGGCGGCTGCTAGCGCCTGCAAGGGTCTCACCCAGGCCGACGTCTCACAGGTGGTGGAAGATGCCCACCGCCAGCACCTGCTTAGTGGCAGCAAAAAGCCTCTCAGTTTGGATGAGCTAATTGCAGCGGCAGACGCGGCTCAAAAGCGACACCAGATTGCCACCGATGGCAGATCATGATCATCTCGTCCTGAACCGGGTCCAGCGTCCGCCGAGCAAGCGGCAGAAGTCGAGGAGCGGCTGGCGTCCACCGCGCACCTACGGTGACTTCGGGGGCCACGCAGCGGAACTTGAGGAGGCTGCCGCTGAGTCGGTTGAGGACTATCGCCAGCGGCGAGAGCGGGTCGAGGATTTCGACCCAAAGCTAATTCTTCGCTTTCATCTCAACCGTCGTGTGAGCGACGCGGAGTGGAGGCGGGCTGGTTTGACCTTGCTGGATTCGAGCGATACCGAGGCAGTCATCGTCTTCGCGGATGCCGGCAATTTGGATCGCTTTCGTGCCCGCCTCAAGGAATATGCGGAGGGTCCGGGAGAGCCACAGCCCCGAGAAGACGGCGAGGGCATGACGGAACCTACCGCCCACCACGAGGGGTTCTTCGATGCGATCGATGGTCTCCGCTTCACTGAAGCCGGGGACCGTCTGACGCCACGCCTCCAAGCTGCCGTGGAGGGGGCTGATGTCGAACACCTTTTCGATGTTGAGTACTGGTTCGTTGGCTCCCAAGAGCGCCGCGACGAATGGATGAAAGAGGCTGCGTCGCTCGCCATTCAACTGGGTGCCGATCTTCTTGATACCTATGTGAGCGTAGGGGCGGGTGTGGCACTCGCCCGGTTTCGCGGAAGCAAGGACGCCATAGATGCCTTAGCGAAGATCGATCAGGTCGCCTCGATTGACCTTGTACCTACGCCTGCGTTGGAGCGGTCGGAGCTCTACGACCTACAAGACGTTCAAGACATCGAAGTATCGGAGCCTGACCCCAGCGCGCCGGTTATTGGCATGATCGATTCGGGCGTGTTAGAGGGGCACCCTGTTTTGGAGCCGGCGATTGCCGAGGCGACGGTCCTGCACCCTGAGTTTGGTGGTCAAGGTGAGGACACCGCTGGCCACGGCACGCTGGTGGCTGGGATTACTCTCTACGGTGATGTTCTAGCAGCGGCGCGAGAGGGAAGCTTTGACCCGGAGTTTTGGCTTGCCAGCGTCCGAGTGCTCGATGATGACGCTCGTTTCCCCGACTCGGTGAACTGGGTGAAAGCGATCTCCGAAGCGATCATTTACCTCGCCGAGAGTTGGCAGGTTCGCGTCATCAATCTTTCGATCGGTGATCCAGATTCTCCTTTTGGGGGCGGAAAGTCGACCGCGCTAGCGGCTGAGCTCGACACCCTCATTCGTCGATATCAACTGGTGTTGATCATCAGCGCCGGCAATCTCCCTCACGAAGATGTGGACCACGAGAACTGGCCAGGCTATTTGTTGCAGCCAGAGGGGAATCTGCTCAACCCTGCTCAAACTTCGGCCGCACTGACGGTTGGGGCGATGTCGGGCTCCGACGGCTTAAGTGACCGCAGCATCGGCACCACCCTCGATGCGGTTGCTGTCGCATCAGCTTCGGGCCCGGCGCCATTCAGCCGTTCTGGCCCGGGCGTTCGAGGAGCGATCAAGCCGGAGTTCTCGGCTGAGGGTGGCAATTACCGCTACGACCTCACCACCGGCACCGTGCATCCCGATCCCGCGATCGAGGTCGTATCCACTTCGGGGCGCTATCCAACCCGGCTTTTCGAGACGGCCTCAGGAACGAGCTTTGCGGCTCCGGTGATCACCAATGTTGCTGGCCGCTTGATCACCCGCTATCCAGGTGTGAGCTCAAACGTCATCCGAGCCTTGATGCTCCAAGGTGCCGCCCACCTAGAGGAGACCGAACAGCTCCTTTCCTCCTTCGAGGACCCGGAGGCCGCCCGCCATGCCCTTTGTGGATTCGGAGCCCTGGAGTGGGAGCGGTGCGGCTTCTCCGATGACAACAGGGTTGTGATGGTCGCCGAAGCTGAGTTGCTCCCCGACGATTTCCACGTCTATCGGATTCCCATGCCACCCCAGTTCACTGACATAAGTGGGGCGCATGAGATCACCATCGGTCTCGCCTTCTCGCCGCCGGTGCGTAACCGTCGTTACGACTATCTCGGCTTCCAGATGGACTTCCAGCTTCTCCGCGGATTGGAGCTAGAGCAGGTGTTTGAGTTGGCCAGCGCGGAGCTCGATTCGCCGGAGGGGGTAAGGCTCTCCGACCACGAACGGACGATGCGACCTACCCGCACCGACCGCAATAAGGGTGCAAACCAGATGGCCCGCTATTCAAGTCCACAACGTCCCCATCAGGACTTTCGTGACGACTGGTTCCTTGTAGTCAAGAGCCTCGACAAATGGATGCAGCCAGGTTCAAGCCCGCAGCCATATGGCCTTGCGGTTTCGTTGGAGGTTGAGCGGGCAACCGAGCTTTACGCCGAGATGGAACTCCGACTCGCTGCTGAGCTGGAGGCTCAGGCGCGTGTCTAGCGCTTGAGATCGGGCTATCCGCTTTGGCCAGGAGCGCGGTTATTTTGAGATTCGGTCCCAGACTTTCATTGCGCGGCTGAAGCCCACTATTCCTTTAAACCGAGGGTAGGCCCGATCAGGCAGAAATCTGCATTTCTGCCAGTACACCCCGACAATCGCCGAATATCCCCGCGTATCGGGCTTCGGCGGCAGAAATCGGAGGCGGGCGCAAACCCGCTTGCCATGCGGGATCGGCGGTTGGCGCCGTTGGAGGGCGGCCTAATTGTGGTGCCGGCGGTCGCGGGTTCGAATCCCGTCTGCCACCCCTCTCGAAGTTTGCCGTAATGGGACGAGCGGCGTCCTGTGGAAGCGTCTCGCGGATGCATACGAAGTGCTCCGCATGGCATCTGCCCTGACGGTTGTCGAAATCGCAACCGGCAGGTACTCGGGCGGTCGGCGCTTCAGTCGCCGAAGTACTAAACGACTCGTACCTAGGCTGCGGCTTGATCCGCAGTCGGAGCGGGGGGGACAACGTTGTCCGCGTCCGACCCGTCGCCGGAACGGCGCCTCCAATGTTTTTGGAAATTCGGCCCTCTTGAGTCGGGCTTTGAATTCGGAGGAGAGATTTGGATCGTCAGCGGGATTGGAAACTCCACCCCCAGAAGAAGTGCTTGGCCCGGTGCGAGCGTGGGCAGGAACTCAGCCGCGGAACGGTCCATCTCGCCGGCGGCTCCCTCAACCATCGCCCGGTCCTTATCGTTGGTGAGCCGATGGACCATCAGAGTTCCCATCTGGCCAATAACGGAGTTCGGAATGTCTCGGGGACGTTGAGTTGCGAGACAGAGGCTCAGGGAATACTTCCGACCCTCCTTTGCGATGAGATCGAAAGCATCTAATGGATAGCGACTGAACTCATCACCAAGCTCCTTATTGAGGAACTGATGAGCCTCATCCACGCAAACGACTAATGGGCGCTCCCTGAAGCGCTTGTCTTCCCGCGCCAGACGCAAAAGGTTTCTCCCAATTCCGTTCGCGACTATCTCGCGGACGTTTCGATCAAAAGCGAGATTTCGGAGCGACACGCGAAGAACAGCCGTATCCTCGGCCAGAAGGAAGTCCTCGATCTCTTGAAGGAGCGGAGAGGCACCACCAGGTTGAAAGATCGGAGCGAACTGCGGTGAGGAAAGATCGCTCTCGATTCGCGAGATGAGGGTAGTGCACATGCTGAAGTCAGAATCATTTACGTTTCCCCACGTGGCCGAATCTCCGCTGTATGCAGATGGCCAGACGCACTCGTGCTTGACCTGCTCTGGCAATTTCCAGATATCAAAGTCGGCGAGAGGTACATCTAGCGAAGCCGCGTGATTCGCATACTCAGCTTCAAACGGCTCCTTGCTTTTCCCTGCCTTCTTAATAGTGCCCCCGTCGACCAAGTCATGTCCATCGCCAAGTATGCGGGCAAGCTTCAGGCTCTTGAAAGCCTCTCGTAGTCGTGGTCCCTGTACCTTTCCTGCGGGCTGAAATAGAGCGAATAAGTCCCGCTCCTCAAGGTTGTCGTAAGGAAACGAAGTGAGGACCGTCTCCGACGGTTTATCGTCTCCGCCCAGGGAAAGATGAGCGACCCGCTCATCAAGCCCGTGGTACTCACCAGTAGCGTCCAGTAGCAATACCTTTGCATTGAACCTTGCGACGCACTCCATTATTCGCGCTAGCGACCAACTCTTGCCACTGCCAGTTGCTCCGAGGATGGCGCAGTGTCGCCCGAAAAGGCGCTCAGGGGTGACGCGTACCCGCGCGGATCCAGTCCCTGGCAGAACTGCAAGGTCCAGAAGCACGCCTGGGCCGGTCTGCGCGGAATCGCTGGGCTCGCCCTCTGCCTCGCTCGCGCGACGGACAACCCAAGTCACAAGGGCTGGATCCAGAGAGTAGACCCTCGCCCCAACCCGTGGAAAGCGCGTTACCCCTCGCTCAACGGGAGAGCCATCCAAAGGAACTGAGGTCAAAAGCTGGACGGTTCCAACTGGGTGAGCATCCCGATGATCTCCTACTCTTGGCTGGACTGCCAAGCGATCACCCTCCGGAACCTTGACCTGAGTCAGGCGGGCAAAGATTGCAACGTCGCCTGCGTCAAGAACGACAAACTCTCCAACCCCGCTTCCACCAAGGCGCTCGCCATGCCTCAGGGCGCCATCCGGGTCGGCAGCGCTTGGCAGATTTATCTTGGCGTAGCTAGGCCCAATCTCTACGACGGTCCCGATATACCGACCAGGCTCGAACGGGTAGGCCGGTAGGGACTCAACCATCAACGAGGGCCTCGAGGCGCTTTGCATGAAGCTCTTCCTCCATGCTCGCAACGAGATCTGGAAATGCCTTGACTGCGGCACTGAAGGAACCGGCAACTAGCCCGATTCGCCGATCCCCTTCTGCGATCAGCTTCTTCAAGCTCCCGACCACCCCATCAGTTTTGCTCTCAAGACTCCGAGAAATGACCACGACATTGAGACCAACATTTCCCCTAACTGCTGCCATGAACGGCTCGGCGATATGGCTGTCCTCAAACCCAAATCCCGCCACGATCATTCCGGTTGCAGCGCGTCGAGTTGCTGATTGGAAGCGCCCCATCAACTCCAAAAAAGGCTGTTGGTAGGAAATTTCGAACTTATTTGAACGCGGATAGACGATGAGGGGACGTTGATCGGGTCCTTTTCTCATGACTGCCGACCCTTGACGAATCCAATCGATGGAGCCATGAAGCTTGTGAAGCTGAACAACATTTGGCATCCAATCAATGGGCTCAGTGGTCGCACTTTGATCACGACGAGCGTAATCGCGCTCAAAGGCGACTGGGTCAAACCTTGCGGGGCTGGAGGCGCTGAAGCCGTCAATGACTGCAAAACCTATTCGCGCCGCCGCGGACCTCAAAGGCGAGGTCATAGTTCGTCGTAAAAACTTGAGTTCTAGGCAGCTTCGTTGAGCGCCGAGCTACCTTTCGCAAAAACGATTCGTGAGTTGCAAGGCTGGTGTCGTCATCGATGAAGTTGCATTTCTCGGCGATCGTTTTCTCACCGTCTTCGATAAACGCTTTCAACTCAGTATCAGGCGCCAGCTCTTGTTGCATTTGGCACCGTGAAAGCAACAACTCGATGTTCTCTTCGCCAGGAGGAGATGAGACTATGTCTAGAACACGTTGAAACCGCTCGTCATCAGCTCTTTTAACTGCCTGCCATAGATCTCCCATGTCGGGAGCAAGTAGGGACCCTTGGTCATCGACGATGCATCGGCTCGTTCCAAGTCCGCAAAGGACTCCTAAGTGGCGACTGGTCAGAACCTGAGTCAAGAAACTGGAGAATGCAGCTTCCCCATCGCCAGAAACGTCCTGCCAGCTCTCCGTCTCGGAGGTGAGGAATCTCAAGGACTGGTCGCTCGGGGTCATGTCGCTACCGCCCTGGCCGGGGCGTAATGCTGTGAGGATCTTTCTGGGGTCGCCAATAGAAACAGGCAGTGTAATGGGGAGCCCGGACCCCACCTCTGCGGACCCCACCTCTGCGGACCCCACCTCTGCGGACCCCACCTCTGCGGACCCCACCTCTGCGGAATGCACCCGGAACTCATTGCTCCCATGGCAACTGGGAATACGCTGATCCCGTGCCGATCAGCCTCCTTGGGATAAGTGACGAGCGGCCTGCCTCTCCTTGGGGGTTGTGGCGGGGTCGACGGCTTTGATCTATCCGCTGAAGTCGGTGGCGCCGGTGGTGTCTTTGGGTGTCGCCTGCATCCCTGGAGTGCTGCTGGTCTCGAGCTTGTGGGCTTGGCCGTTGGGGCTGGTGGCGGCGGTGGGCGTCTTCGGCGCCTCGCTCTTCTTCGGCGACAGCATGATCACCCCGGCGATCTCGGTTCTCCGCGGTTGAAGGCCTGAAGGTGGTCGAGCCCTCGCTGGTGAGCCTGGTCGTGCCGCTGACGGCGGCGATCGTCGTCGTCCTCTTCACCTCCCAGCGCTTCGGGACGGCGGCGGTCGGGCGCCTCTTCGGGCCGATCATGGTCGTCTGGTTCGCCATCCTCGCCGCCTGCGGCGTCTCCAGCATCGCCGCCCACCCGCAGGTGCTCGAGGCGCTCTCGCCCACCTACGCGCTCGAGTTCCTGGTCGGCAATTTCGGCACCGCCTTCTTCTCCCTCGCCGCGGTCGTGCTCGTGATCACCGGCTCCGAGGCCCTCTACGCCGACCTCGGACACTTCGGCCGCCTGCCGATCACCACCGCCTGGCTGCTGCTCGTCTTCCCGGCATTGATCCTCAACTACATGGGCCAGGGGGCGCTCCTCCTCGACCACCCGGGCGGCGACGTCAGCGGCATCTTCTTCCTCCTGGTCCCGGAGTGGGGGCGGGTGCCGATGGTCCTGCTCGCCACCGTCGCCACCGTGATCGCCTCCCAGGCGGTGATCACCGGCGCCTACTCGGTCGCCCACCAGGCTGTGCAGCTCGGCTACCTGCCGCGGCTCCGCGTCATCTACACCTCGGCGAAGACGATGGGCCAGATCTACCTCCCCTGGATCAACTGGCTGCTGATGGCCGCGGTCCTGGCGCTGGTCTTCGCCTTCCGCACCTCCGGCGCCCTCGCCCTCGCCTACGGGATGGCGGTGACCGGGACGGTCACGATCACCACCCTGCTCTTCTTCTACATCGTCCGCCGCCAGTGGGGGAAGCCGCTCTGGCTGGTGGTCGCCGGCGCCGGCGCTTTCCTCACCGTCGACCTGCTCTTCCTCACGGCCAACCTTACGAAGTTCGCCCATGGCGCCTGGTTTCCGCTCCTCGTCGGGCTGATCATCTTTGCCGTGCTGACCACCTGGCAGCGGGGTCGCCAGCTGGTCTCCGAGCGGCGCGAGCGCGAGGAAGGGTGCTTGCGGACCTTCGTCGAGGAGCTCCATCGGTGCCCTTCGCCGCTGCGGCGTTCCCCCGGGACCGCCGTCTTCCTCAACCGCAACAAGGCGACGACGCCGCTGGCGATGCGCGCGAATGTCGAACACAACCAGATCCTCCAGGAGTACGCCCTGATCCTCTCGATCGAGACGCTGCCGGTGCCCACCGTCGCAGGGGCGGAGCGCTTCACGGTCGACGACCTCGGCTACGGCGACGACGGCATCAGCCACCTCACCGCCTACTTCGGCTACATGCCCTGCCACTTGAGGTCGAGGAGGCCTCCTACTTCCTCTCGACGATCGAGCTGCGGCCCGGGGAGGCCCCCGGGATGACGCGGTGGCGCAAGCGCCTCTTCATCGCCAGCTCCCACTTCAGCGCCGACGCCGCCGACTATTTCGCCCTCCCGCGCGATCGCACGGTGATCATGGACTCCCTGGTCGAGGTCTGATGGGATCTCGGTATCAGGAGGTTTGCGAAGACTGTGTCGCGTGGTACAAGTACCCAATCTTAGGTAGAGGCGAAGAGGTGGATTGCCGGCGGGGCCGGCGTGGGGCGCCGAGGCGGGTGGCGCTCGGTTGCGTTTTGCTGGTGCTGCTGCTCGCACCCGGATCCGCCGTCGCAGACCCGGCGATCGACGCGCATGGGAGCGTTGAACAGGTCTACGGGACCGGGTTCTCCCCGGGCGCTCAGGTGTCGCTTTACGGTAGCGGCGGTAACGAGGTGGCGAGCAAGACTGTCAACGAACTCGGCGGGGTCCTCTTCCGCGAAGTCGCCCCCGGCGCCGGCTACACCGTCGGCCTGACGGCCGGCGGGCCGCGGTCCGATCCCCTGCAGGTCCTGACGACCCAATCGGCGCCCCCCAGCACCTCCCTCTACGGCCAGTCGATCCCGTCGAGCGGGTACGGGTACCTGACCACCCGCGACGGGACCAAGCTGGCGATCGACGTCCACCCGCCGCAGGACGTCACGCACGTGCTGCCCGGGGTCGAACTGCCGTCGATCCCGAGCGGTCCGACGCCGACCCTGATCGAGTACTCCGGCTACGGGTATGCCGACCCGGCGGGGCCGCAGAGCGGGATCTCGATCATCGCCAACCTGATGGGGTTCACGGTGGTCGACGTCAACATGCGCGGCACCGGCTGCTCGGGCGGTGCCTTCGACTTCTTCGAGCCGCTGCAGAGCCTCGACGGCTACGACGTCGTCGAGACGATCGCCGCCCAGCCCTGGGCCCTGCACCACGAAGTCGGGATGATGGGGATCTCCTACGGCGGCATCAGCCAGCTCTTCACCGCCGCCACCCAGCCGCCGCACCTGTCCGCGATCTCGCCGCTGTCGGTGATCGACAACACCCAGACGACGCTGTATCCGGGCGGCATCCTCAACAACGGGTTCGCGCTCGCCTGGGCCGAAGAGCGGGTCCACGACGCCGAAGCGGCCGGGCCGAGCTCCGGGCAGGCGTGGGCCTACAAACGCGTCCAGGAAGGCGACCAGACCTGCGCGGCCAACCAGGCCCTGCACCCGGAGGCGGTCGACCTGCTGAAAAAGGTCGAAGAAAACGACCACTACAAACCCGAGGTCGCCGACCCGCTCTCGCCGATCACCTTCGTCGACAAGATCGACGTGCCGACCTTCATGGCCTGCCAGTGGACCGACGAGCAGACCGGCGGCCACTGCCCGGCCCTCGTCCGGCACTTCACCGGCACCGACAAGAAGTGGTTCACCTTCACCAACGGCACCCACATCGACTCGCTCGACCCGGCGACCTTCAACCGCTGGTACGACTTCCTCCAGCTCTATGTCGCGAAGCGACCGCCGATCCTCGCCTCGTCGGCGATCAGAGCCGGCGCACCGCTGATCTATCAGGAGGCGATGGGGATACCCGGGGTGACCCTGCCGGCCGACCCGATCCAGCTGCTGCCGACCTACGGGCTGGCGCTGTCGGCTTTCGAAAACCAGAAGCCGGTCCGGGTCCTCTTCGACAGCGGCGCCGGCGGGCTCTCGCCGGGCCGTCCCTACCCCGGCTTCGAGAAGTCCTTCGACGACTTCCCGGTTCCCGGCACCCAGGCGAAGGCCTGGTACCTCTCGCCCGGCGGCGGCCTCAGCGGCAGCTCGCCCGCGGCCGCGCGGCGGCCGACGAATTCACCTGGGACGCCGGCGCCCTGCCGCGGACCGACTTCAGCGGCGACACCGCCTCCGGCGAAGGCGGCCTCTGGACCGCTCTGCCCGAATACAACTGGGCGCAGAGTCCGCCGGGGAGCGCCGTCTCCTACCTGACCGCTCCGCTGGGCGCCAACACGGCGGTCCTCGGGGCCGGCGCCGTGAACGTCTGGGTCCGCTCCTCGACCCCCGACGTCGACCTCCAGGCGACGATCAGCGAGGTCAGGCCCGACGGCAAGGAGACCTTCGTCCAGAACGGCTGGGTGCGAGGTAGCGAGCGCAAGCTCGACGCCGCCAAGAGCACCGCGCTGGAGCCGGTGCTGAGCCTGCGGGAAGCCGACGTCTCGCCGCTGCCGCCCGACCAGTTCGTCCCGGTGACGATCCCGCTCTATTACGAGGGCCACGCCTACCGCGCCGGCTCGCGGATCCGGGTGACGATCGCCGCCCCCAACGGCACCCAGCCGATCTGGGCCTTCGACGAGACCGAGCCGGAAGGCGGCACCGCGCAGGTCTCGATCGCCTACGGCGGGGCCACCCCCTCGAACCTCCTGCTGCCCGTCGTCCCCGGGGTGAGCGTGCCGACCGGCCTACCGCCCTGCCCGGGCCTGCGCGGGCAGCCGTGCCGCGGCTTCGAAGCCTTCGTGAACCAACCGGCGACGCCCTGAGCGGCCGCCGTTCGGCCGTCCGTAGACGAGGTACGGTGATCGCATGAAAATGCGCGCCGCTGTGCTGGAGGAGTTCGGGGAGCCGCTCGCGGTGCAGGAGGTCGAGCTGGCCGAGCCGCGGGCCGGTGAGGTGCTGGTCCGCCTGCACGCCTGCGGCGTCTGCCACACCGACCTCTACACCGCCTCCGGCGCCGACCCGTCCGGCTACGCGCCGACCGTGCTCGGCCACGAGGGCGCCGGCATCGTCGAGGCGGTCGGGCCGGAGGTCGGCTCGCTGGCGCCGGGCGACCACGTCGTCACCCTCTTCTCGCCCCAGTGCCGCGAGTGCGTCCACTGCCTCGACCCGCGCACCAACCTCTGCCTGGCGATCCGCGAGGAGCAGAACAAGGGCCACCTGCCCGACGGGACGACGCGGATCTCCCGCGACGGCGAGGAGATCCGCCACTTCATGGGCTGCTCGACCTTCGCCGAGTACACGGTGATGCCGGAGATCGCGTTGGCGAAGGTGAGCCCGGAGGCGCCGTTCGAGCACGCCTGCCTGTTCGCCTGCGGGCTCTCGACCGGGCTCGGCGCCGCGATCAACACCGCCGAGGTGCGGCCCGGCAGCACCTGCGCCGTCTTCGGCGCCGGCATGGTCGGCCTCGGCGCGGTCGCCGGCTGCCGCCTGCAGGGAGCCGAGCGCGATCGTCTGCGTCGACCTCTCCGCCGCAGCGGCTGGAGCTGGCCCGCGGCCAGGGCGCGACCGACCTGCTCGATCGGCGGGCGAGGGGGCGGTCGAGCGGATCCTCGAGATGACCGGCGGCTTCGGCGCCGACTACACCTTCGAGGCGACCGGCAACGTCGCCGTGATGCGCCAGGCGGTCGAGGCGGCGCGGATGGGCTGGGGCCTCTGCACCGTCGCCGGGGTCGCCGGCAAGGGCGAGACCCTCGACGTCGTCCCGCGCCTGCTGATCACCGGCCGCCGCATCGCCGGCTCCTCCTTCGGCGGCGTCAAGGGCCGCGACCAGGTGCCCGGCCCTGATCGACCGCTACCTGGCCGGCGAGATCGACGTCGACGCCCTTCGTCTCCCACCGCCTCAGCCTCGACGAAGTCAACCGCGGCTTCGAGCTGATGGAGGCCCAGGACGGCATCCGCAGCGTCATCGAGTTCGTTGGCGAATAGAGGAAAAACCTTTCACATTTTTGCATTGCATTTCCCTATTGCTCTGGAAGGATCGGAGCTTCTTCGTCGGTTTCAACAGGGAGGATGCAGTGGGCGACTATCGGATCGTGTGGCAGGGCGGATGGCGACGGATGGCCGCTTTCGGTATCGGATGCCTTCTGACTCTGGTGGTCGCCCTGGGTTCGGCTACCTCGTCGGCGTCCGCAGTCAGCTTCGGCGTCGTCTGGCCGGGGGATTACGGGCTGGTGGAATCGGAAATGGACATCGTCCAGCGCTCCGGAGCGACCCAGTACCACATGCCGCTCGACAAGAGCCTCTGCAACAAAAACACGGGCTGGGAACCGTGCAACCGGTACTTCGAAAAAGCGTGGCAGAACGGGATCACGATCCTCCCCGGTCTCGTCCGCAGCAACGAACAGGGGACCCAGTTCCTGACCAGCTCCAGCCCGGAATGGAACGAATGGTGGATCTGGGCGAAGGAAGCCGTCGAAAGGTACGGCTACAACGGCACCTTCTGGGAAGGCAAGGCCAACCCGAAGCCGGTGACGGCCTGGCAGGTCTGGAACGAGCCGAACCTGCCGGCAAACAATCCCGGGGGAGCGAGCGTCTTCCCGCAGAGCTACGCCAACCTCGTCGTCTGGACCGCCGCGGCGATCCAGCAGGGCTCTCAGACCAAGGCCGGGATCAACACGAAGGTCCTCTTCGGCGGGCTCTATCTCCCCGTCGGGTTCCAGGAATTCATCGAAAAAGCCTGGCAGGTGGGCGGCCTTCCCGGCAGCATCAGCGGAATCTCGATTCACCCTTACTCCTTCGGAACCGGCGGCATCCCGGGGATGAAAAACATGATCGAAGGGGTCCACATCCTGATGAGCCAACTGCCCACGGGCCCGAGCAAGACGCTTTGGATCACCGAGCTCGGATGGCAGCTCGAATTCAAAAGCCCGAACGGGATCGAACCGGTGACCGAAGCCCAGCAGGCGACCCTCTTGCGCGAAAGCTTCGACTGGATCAAGTCCGTCGCCGCGTCGCAGAACATCGAGTTCCTTGCCTGGTACAACATGCGCGACGTACCGGCTTTCCAGGGCTGGGCCTATCGAGCCGGGCTGCGTGGTGGGGGCGGTGACTACCGCAAGTCCTGGGTCGTCTACCAGGAAGAGACCGGGGCGCCCGCGTGGCCGCCGCCGGCTGTCGTGACCGGCGACGCGCCCGAACGCACCGAAACCGAAACCACCATTACCGGCACGGTCGACCCGCATGCGCGGCAGACCTCGTTCCGCTTCGAATGGGGTACTTCGACCGCCTACGGCAACTCGATCCCGGTCCCCGACGCGGACGCCGGTTCGGGGAACGGCACGGTCGTGGTCAGCAAACGACTGACGGGCTTGCAGCCGCGGATGCACTACCACTACCGGCTGGTCGCGACCAACGCCGCCGGCACGGTCTACGGGAGCGATCGCACCTTCACCACCGGAGTGCGGTGGTTGCTCCGCGACTCGAACTCCGCCGGCGCTCCGAGCGCGCGATTCTGGTTCGGGGTGCCGGGTGAGATTCAGGTCTCCGGGGATTGGGACGGTGACGGGGTCGCCACGCCGGGGAGCTACAACCCCGACGACGGGACCTGGAAGCTGCGCAACAGCAACACCAGCGGCAGCCCGCAGATCCAGTTCCAGTATGGAGGCGGGCCGTGGAGGCAGCCGGTGGTCGGCGACTGGGACGGCGACGGCGACGACACGATCGGCGTCTATGACCCGGCAGCGGGCAACTGGAACCTGCGCAACACCAACAGCGCCGGCGCGCCGAACATCTCCTTCCAGTATGGGGGCGGGGTCTGGAAAGAGCCGATCGCCGGCGACTGGGACGGCGACGGCGACGACACGATCGGCGTCTACGACCCGGCAGCGGGCAACTGGAACCTCCGCAACACCAACAGCGCCGGCGCGCCGAACATCTCCTTCCAGTATGGGGGCGGATCATGGAGCGATCCCGTGGTCGGCGACTGGGACGGCGACGGCGACACGACGATCGGCGTCCACGACCCGAGTGCCGGCAATTGGAACCTGCGCAACACCAACGGCGGCGGCGCTCCCGATATCTCGTTCCAGTTCGGAGGCTCCCAGGTGGCGGCGGTGGCCGGTGACTGGGATGGCGACGGCGACGACACGATCGGCGTCACCGACTCCGACGCCACCGTAGAACGGTCGTGGTTGACGCGCAACTCCAACACGACCGGCACAGCGCCGACGCGAGCTTCTACTTCGGCCTGCCTTCGGAAATCGCGGTCGCGGGCGACTGGAACGGCGACGGCACCGAGACGGCTGGGGTCTACCGCGTCGACACCGGCGGCTGGAAGCTGACCAACGAAAAAGCCGGCGGTTCGCCGCAGATCCAGTTCAGCTTCGGTGGCGGTCCCTGGAAGGTTCCGGTGGTGGGCGACTGGGATGGCGACGGCGACGACACGATCGGCGTCTACGACCCTGTAAACGGCAACTGGAACATCCGCAACTCGAACAGTGCGGGGGCGCCAGAACTCTCCTTCGGCTACGGCGGCGGGGTCTGGAAAGACGCGATCGCCGGCGACTGGGACGGCGACGGCGACGACACGATCGGCGTCTACGACCCGGCAGCGGGCAACTGGAACCTCCGCAACACCAACAGCGCCGGCGAGCCGAACATCTCCTTCCAGTATGGCGGCGGGGTGTGGAGCGACCCTGTGGTCGGCGACTGGGACGGCGACGGCGACACGACGATCGGCGTCCACGACCCGAGTGCCGGCAACTGGAACCTGCGCAACGCCAACGGCGCCGGCGCCCCGGACGTCTCGTTCCAGTTCGGGGGCGGCGGTAAGTTCGATCCACTCGGGGCCGACTGGGACGGCGACGGCATGGCCACGGCCGGCCTGGTGGCGAAGGGGGCGGAAGTCTCGGCGCCCACCGCTACGAGCGGCGGCGCCACCGAAGTCCAGGAAGGCCAGGCGACGCTGAACGGGATCGTCGATGCGGGCGCCAGCTCCACCACCTACTACTTCGAGTACGGCACCACCAGCGCCTACGACGTCGCGATTCCGATCCCGACGCCGAGCAGAGACACGGACGGCGGCGTCAGCACGACGTTCACCGGCGTGCAGCCGGGGTCGACCTACCACTACCGGTTGGTGGCGAAGAACCCGCTCGGGACCTCATACGGGAAGGACCGCACGGTGACGCTCCCGGGCCACCGCTTCATGCGCGGCCTCAGCAACGGCACCAGCGTCTCCAGCTGGGGCGCGGTGATCAACCAGAGCCTGCCGCTGGAATCGATGGCGGCCGACTTCAACGGCGACGGCAAAGCAGACCTCGTCCACCCGGAATGGGAAGGCGGCGCCTCCTATCGGCTGCGCGTCGGCCTCAGCAGCGGCACGGCGATCTCCAGCTGGCTCACCCCGCGCACCGGGCTGGACGAGCCGGAGCGGATCGCCGCCGGTGACTTCAACGGCGACGGCAAAGCCGACGTGGTCGCCGTCGAGCCCGAAGGCAACGGCCAGTATGCGTACATGCTGGGAATCGGCAACGGCGCCAGCATCGCCGGCTGGACTGCGATCGCCACCGGTCGGGCGCTGCCGACGAGGATGGCGCTGGGCGACGTCACCGGCGACGGCAAAGCCGACGTGGTCGGTGTCGAGCCCGAAGGGCCGGACACCTTCCGCTATGTCCTCGGCACCAGCAACGGCACCGGCATCTCGAGCTGGACGAATGTGCGCACGGGCTCGGAATATCCGTTCAAGACCTCGCTGGGCGACTTCAACGGCGACGGCAAAGCCGACGTGGTCAGCGTCGAGGCGCAGACCGGAGGCACCTTCCGCTACATGTTGGGCACCAGCACCGGCGCCGGCCTCTCCGGCTGGACCAAGGTCCTCGGCGGGATGGCCTTTCCCTACAAGACGGCCCTCGGCGACTTCACCGGCGACGGCAAAGCGGACATCGTCAGCTCCGAGTACGAATCCGGAAGCTCATTCCGTTACATGCTCGGCACCAGCAGCGGCACCGGCGTCGCCAAATGGGGATCGGTGCTGACCGGCGTGGTCCTGCCGCGCAAGATGACGCTCGCCGATTTCAACGGCGACGGCAAAGACGACATCGTCGCCATCACCTCCGACAGCTCCGGCTCCTACCTGCACAAAGTCGGGTTCAGCAACGGCACCGGTCTCTCCAGCTGGAGCACCGTCCAGACCTGGATGAACAAACCGAGCTCCGCCAAACTTGGCGACTTCAACGGCGACGGCAAAGCGGACCTGATCTCCGCGGAGCCTGAAACGAGCGGCAACTACCGCTACAGAGTCGGCTTCAGCACCGGCACCGGGGCGATCTCAGCCTGGAAGACGGTGATGGGCGGGATGACCCCGCCGAGCTGGCTCGGCGTCGGCGACGTCAACGGCGACGGCAAAGCGGACCTCGTGGCGCTGGAGCCCGACGGCAGCGGCAAATACCGCTACATGTTCGGGATCAGCAGCGGCACCGGCATCTCCAGCTGGTTCCAGGCGCTGGGGGGGATGAGCGCCGTCAGCTGGATGCGGGTCGGCGACGTCAACGGCGACAAAAAAGCCGACATCGTCGCGGTCGAGTCCGAAAGCGGCAGCAAATATCGCTACATGTTCGGGATCAGCAGCGGTAGTGGAATCTCCAGCTGGTCGAAAGTGCTGGGCGGGATGAGTCCAGCCGAGAGGGTGGCCGTCGGCGACTTCACCGGTGACGGCAAAGCCGACGTGGTCAGCGTCGAGGCCGACGGAATCGGCTCTTACCGCTACATGCTCGGGGTCAGCAGCGGCACCGGAATCTCGAGTTGGAGCGGAATCCTCGGCGGCATGAGCAACTCGCAGGCGCTCGACCTGGGCGACGTCAACGGCGACAAAAAAGCCGACCTCATCTCCGCCGAGCCCGAAGGCGAAAAATCCCGCTTCATGTACGGGATCAGCAGCGGCACGGGCGTCTCCAGCTGGCTGTTCGCGATGAAAGGGATGACCACGCCCTCGTTCATCACTGCGGGGGACATCGACGGCGACGGCAAAGCCGACTTCGCCAGCCTCGAGAAAACCCCCTGAGCGAGCAGTCCCGTGAGGTGACCGGACCGTAGGTATTGTGTTGACCGTGAAGCCAGTCACCAGTCGCTTTGCTGCCAGCCTCGCGATCGCCCTCGTTGCTCTTCTCGCCCTTGCCGCCTCGGCCTCGGCGGCGCTCTCAGTGACGCCGACGCGGACCTTCCCGCCAGGCGCCTCGCTGTTCGACGTCGCCGCTGACGGGACGCTCTGGAGCGTGGTCGGCTACGAAGGCGGCAGCTTCATCCATACCGACGACGAAGGCAACAACCTCGGCGACGGCTTCAACTACCCCTACTACTACCCGCTCGGGATCGGCTACTACGGCAACCGCGTCTACATGACCACCGCGAGCAGCTTCGGGCACCGCCTGGTCTCCTACCAGGTCAATTCCAGCGACCCGAACCATGACCCGCTCGAGTCGGACACCGAAACCGACGAACGGATCGGCGGCAACCAGGCGATGCTGCGGATGTTCGACGACGGCGGGATGGCGATCGCCTCCGGCCAGGAGAACAAAGTCGGCACCCTCGACGGCAAGGACCTCTCGACCGGCCACCCCTACTACCCGCAGGGCTTCCACGGGGCCGGGATCAACAAAAACTTCACCGCGGAACCGCCGTTCAACCTCGAAAGCTGCGTGGTCGGGTTGGGCGCGACCCCGGTCTTCGGCGAACCCGACAACTGCGGCGACGAGTCCGGTCGTACCGAAGCCCAGGGGGCTCCGGACGGCGTCAACTATCCCAACGACGTCGCGATCGGCCTCGGCGGCCTCTACATCTCCGAGGGCGGCGCCAACCGGATCACCCACTACAACACCGTCGCCAATCCGGGCGCCACCCTCGACCTGCGCTTCGGCCAGGGACCCGGCAGCGCCGCCGGTCAGCTCTCCGGACCGGAATCGATCGTCCGCCAGGCGAGCACCGGCTGGCTCTACGTCAGCGAGGGGGGTAACCGGCGGATCTCGGTCTTCGACGCCGGCGGCCACTACATCGCCTCCTTCGGCTACGGCGTCCTCGACGGCGCCGACACGATGCAGGTCTGCGGGGTCGAAATCGGTCAGTGCCAGGCCGGGGTCGCCTACCAGTCGGACCCGCGCTCCTACTTCAGCCGCCTCGACTGGAGCCCCGACGGCGAGCTCTACGCCTACATGCCGCTGGTCGGCCAGATCCAGGCCTTCGGCCTCAGCGGCGGCATCAATCCGGAAAACACCAGCGGCGCCGCCCCCGAGACCCTGCCGGAGCCACCGAAAACCGAGAAGGACAAAATCCGGATCAAAGCCAAACCGCTGAAGGTCGCGAAAGGCGGGAAAGCGAAGCTGACCGCGATCGTCAACCCGCAGGCCACCTGCCGGCAGCGCCTCGTCCTCTTCCAGGAAAAAGAGCCGCGCTCCTGGAGCAACCTCGGCAAAGCGATCAGGCCGGGCGCGAAATGCACCGCGAGCAAGCGGGTCAAGGTGACCGCGAAGACGGTCTACCGCGCTGTCCTCATCCGTGCCTCGAACCACGCGACGCTCGGCTACTCGCCCCGCCTCACCGTGAAGCTGAAATAGGTGATGGCGAATGCGTGACCGCTCACCGCTCGCCCTCCTGCTCGTTCTCGCGGCGCTGCTGCTGACCCTGGCGCCGGCCGCGCAGGCGGAGAACGAAATCGCCTACCAGTGCGATCTCGACGTCTGCCTGCTCGACCCGGCGAACCCGGGCTCGGTCACCAACCTCTCCGACAACGGTGCCACCAGCTTCGACGAAAAGCCGATCTGGTCGCCGGACGGGACCAGGGTCGCCTTCGTCAGTGACTTCACCAGCACCGGGCGCGGTGAAAAGCAGGTCTTCGTGATGTCGACCACGGCCGCCGGCCAGGACGTCAACCTCGCCACCCAGATCACCCACTTTCCCACGGAAGCCAAGGCGATCGACGACCTCGCCTGGTCGCCGGACGGCAGCCGCATCGCCCTCACGCGCGGCAACAACTCCGGCGACGACAAGGTCTGGGTCGTCAACGCCGACGGGACCTCGACCTTCCCGCTGGAGATCGGCGGCGGTGGCGCCAAGCGGCACCCGACCTGGTCGCCCGACAGCTCGCAGATCGCCTACGCGGTGGTCAAAAACGAACCCGAACAGATCTTCATCGCCTCCTCGCAGGGCGGCATCGGCCAGCCGCTCGCCAACGGCGTCGGGCACGAACCGAACTGGTCGCCGAACGGCTCGAGGATCGCTTTCGACGCCAAACAGTCCAGCAGTTCGAGCTACATCGACCTCCACCTCGTCAGCCCCGACGGCAGCGGCACCCCGCTGATCGTCACGCCCAGCCCCTACACCGAGTGGACCTTCAACGCCTGGTCCCCCGACGGCGGCCGGATCGCCTACCGCGCGACCGCGCCCAGCGCCACGGTCTACCGGGTGATGAACGCCGACGGCAGCGGCGATCACCCACTCGCGAGCCCCGGCGAAGGCGACGCCCGCAGCGCCTCCTGGTCGCCCGACGGCTCGCGCCTCGTCTACGAAGGCGCCCTGATCGGCGAAATCAACGCCCGCAACCTCTACCTCGTCAACAGCGACGGCTCCGGTGGCGCCCAGCCGCTGACCAGCACCGGCAAAGCGAAGGACCCGGCCTGGCGCGTGGTCAGCTCGACGCCGCAGGCACCGCCGCCGCATCCGGGCGCGGAGAAGCCACAGGTCGTCTGGATCACGAAACGGATCTTCTGGAGCGGCGGCCCGGTCTACGTCGCCAAGTACTTCTGCCCCGTGGCCCACTGCGACGTCTCGACGACGGGCAAGACGAAGGGCGCGGTGACGGCCGGGCTGCGGTTCCGCCCCGCGACGAGCGCGCTTGCCAAACCCAAGGGCAAGAAGAAACCGCCGAAGTGGGTCCTGGTCGGTAAGGGCAAGACGCAGATCCCCGGCGGGGCGACGCGGAAAGTCGCGATGCGACTCAACAAGACCGGCGTCGCCCTGCTCAAGCAGCGGGGCAAGGCGACGATCAAGGTGACCCTGAAGACGCGGATCGACGGCCAGGCCGGCGTCACCACCAGCACGCACACGATCCACGTCGTCTTCAAGAAGAAGAAGCCGAAGAAGTAGGAGCCGAGGGCTGAGCCCTCAGCGCAGCTCATCGAGGTTCTTGACCTCGATGTCGAAAGGCTCGTCGGCCGCCCGCCGGCGGCGGTAGGGCGAGACGGTGACGCGGTGGGTTTCGCCGCACGGACAGGGCACCTCGATCGGGCTGGTGTCCGCGGCCGGGTCGGTGTCGACTTTGAGGCGGCGGAGGGTGCCGGTCGTCTTGCAGCCGAAGGAGATCACCCAGCCGAAGTCCTGGGGTTCCTTGCGTTTGCCCTGGCGGCGCGGTTGCGGCATCCGCGCATCCTCCCTGTTTTGGGCGACCGCCTGCGTCGCGGTGGGTCTCGTGGGATAGTGGCTCGGGAACGACCGAGGAGGAGAAGATGGCGCTCGAAGCAGCAGCAGACCGCGGGACCAGGCCGCAGGCGCTGGAGGCGCCGACCGTCGCCGCGGCATTCCAGGTGACCGCGGCCGAGAACGCCGGCGCCAACGCGATCCGCACCAAAGGCGACGAGGTGACGATCAGCTGGGGCGAGTACGCCGAGCGGGTGCGGGCCGTCGCCGCCGGGCTGGCCGCGCTCGGGGTCGGGCGCGGCGACACCGTCGGGATCATGCTCACCAACCGGCCCGAGTTCCACCTCGCCGACACCGGCGCGATGCACCTCGGGGCGACGCCCTTCTCCGTCTACAACACGCTGACCCCGGAGCAGATCGAGTTCCTCGTCGCCGACGCCGGCTGCCGGGTCGTCTTCACCGAGCAGGCCTTCCTCGAGAAGGTGCTGGCGGTGCGCGAGGCGGTCGACGCGCTCGAGCACGTGGTCGTCGTCGACGACGGCAGGGGGGAGGGGACGATCTCCCTCGACGAGCTGGAGGGGATGGAGACGGAGGGCTTCGACTTCGAGGCCGCCTGGCGCGCGGTCGAGCCCGACGACCTCGCGACCCTGATCTACACCTCCGGCACCACCGGGCCGCCGAAGGGCGTGCAGCTGACCCACGCCAACGTGATGGCGGCGTTCCAGTCCTTCGACGAGGTGCTGCGGCTCTCGGCCGACTCGCGCCTCGTCTCCTGGCTGCCGATGGCCCACATCGCCGAGCGCAACGCCACCCACTACGCGCCGATCGCCTTCGGCGCCGGCGTCACCTGCTGCCCCGACCCGCGCCAGGTCGTCGCCTACCTGACGGAAGTGCGGCCGCATTGGTTCTTCGCCGTGCCGCGGGTCTGGGAAAAACTGAAGGCGGCGCTGGAGATCGGGATCGCCGCCGACCCCGACGCCGAGCGCCAGAAGGCGGTCGACGAGGCGCTGGAGCTGGGCCGGCGCAAGGTCGAGGCCGAGCAGGCGGGCGGCGAGCTTCCCGATGATCTCGCCGCCCGGCATGCCGAGGCCGAGGAGCGGGTCCTCTCCGAGCTGCGAGCGCGGGTCGGCCTCGACCAGCTGCTGATCGCCAACGTCGGCGCCGCCCCGACCCCGCGGGAGACGATCGAGTTCTTCCTCGCGATGGGGGTGCCGCTGGCCGAGCTCTGGGGCCTCTCGGAGACGACCGGCGTCGGCGCCTGCAACCTCCCTGGCGCGATCCGCCTCGGCACCGTCGGCCCGGCGGCGCCGGGCGTGGAGCTGAAGCTGGCCGACGACGGCGAGGTGCTGATGCGCGGCGGCACGGTGATGTCCGGCTACCGCAACGACCCCGAGAAGACCGCCGAGGCGATCGACTCCGAGGGCTGGCTGCACACCGGCGACGTCGGCGAGTTCGACGCCGACGGCTACCTGCGGATCGTCGACCGCAAGAAGGAGCTGATCATCAACGCCGCCGGCAAAAACATGTCGCCGGCCAACATCGAGTCGCAGATCAAGGCGGCGAGCCCGCTGATCGGCCAGGTCTGCGCGGTCGGCGACAACCGCCCCTACAACGTCGCCCTGATCGTCCTCGACCCCGACTTCGCTCCCGTTTTCGCCCAGCAGCAGGGGATCGAGGCGACCTCGCTGGAGAGGCTGGCCGCCGAGCCGGCGATCCGGGCCGAGATCGAGGCCGCGGTCGAGCGCGGCAACGCCGGCCTCTCGCGGGTCGAGCAGGTGAAGCGGTTCGAGCTGGTGCCCGGCGAGTGGGCGCCCGGCGGCGACGAGCTGACGCCGACGATGAAGCTGAAACGGCGCCCGATCGAGCGCAAGTACGAAGCGGAGATCGAGGGCCTCTACGCCTGAAGTAGTCAGGAACGCATGAAGTACTAGTCAAATAAGGTCCCAGTCCTTATGGTCGGTTTTTATCAACCGAACGAGGGAGAGCGAGATGCTCACGGGACCGGATGTATCGGAATTCCAAGGGGACGTCGACTGGAAGAAGGTCGCGCGCAAACACGAGCTGGCGATCCCACGGGTCGCCGACGGCGACCATCGCGACGCCTTCTGGGGCAAGCCCCGCGTGAAGGCGATCCGCGAAGCGGGTCTGCTGATGGCGCCGTACTACTTCGCCCGGGTGGCGTCGGCGCAGAACGGCCAGCGCAACGGCACCGCGGAGGCGAAGATGGTGCTCGGCTTCGCCAAGGACGGCGGCTGGAGCTGGGCGGGGGACCTGCCGCTGGTCTACGACTTCGAGACCGACAACGGCCAGCCCGCCGACAAGTGCGCCAAGCACCTGGTCCAGTTCGTCCGCGCCTACGAGGCAAGCGAGGGCCACTTCCCCGGCATCTACACGATGCCCGGGTTCTGGGAAAAGATCCTCCCCAACCTCGACTCGAAAGAGCGGAAGCTCGTCTCCCGCTGCTTCCTCTACCAGGCCGAGTGGGGGGTCGACCGCCCGCGCCAGATGGCGCCGTGGAAAGGGGCGACCCTCTGGCAGCGGACCGACCACGGCAGCTCGCCGGGCGTCTCGGGCAAGTGCGACATGAACCGCTCGCTCATCCCCGAGGCCCAGATCCGTGCCCTGGCCGGGAAGGCGAAAGCGCCGGTCACTCCGCTCGCCCGACCCTCGGCCGACGGGAAGCCGAGCACCGACCATCCCGACGGCGTCCCGGACCTGGGTGCCGAAACAGCACTGGGACAAGTGGGAGCGGCCCTGGGACGGCGGCGCGGCGAAATCGACCGCCTTCAAGGAGCTCTGCCTCAAGCACGGTCATCTCTCGCCCCACTTCATGCTCAAGGAGGCGGCCTGCCACGACCCGGCCGGGACCGCGGTGCCGACCTCGCTGCGGGCGAACGCGCAGCGCCAGGCCTTCGCGCTCGAGCGGCTGCGGCACGAGCTCGGCGACGAGCCGCTGCCGATCCTCAGCTGGTACCGGACGCCGGCCTGGAACAAGGCGGTCGGCGGAGCCGAGAACAGCCGCCACATGCAGGCGGACGCCTCCGACTTCACGGTCCAGACCGTCAACAGCTTCGGCAACGGCCGCTTCGACGCGGCCTGCGAAAAGGTCTACGCCCGCGGCGGCTTCGGCCGCTACGCGAGCGGCTCCCGCCACGGCGACTCGCGCGGTACGCGGGCGCGCTGGTAGGGCCTACAGCTAGCCGGCCACGGGGACCCGCTCGCGCTCGCCGAGCACGACGCGGGCTCCCCGGATCGGCCGCACGGTGATGTTGCGGCGCTGGGCGACCTCGACGCCCTCGCCGGTGGCGCGCAGCTCGCAGCCGCCGAGCAGCGCCTTGATCACGACCTTCATCTCCAGCATCGCGAAGCTGGCGCCGAGGCAGCGGCGGCGGCCGCCGCCGAAGGGGATCCAGGTGTAGGTGCCCGGCGGCTCCTCGAGGAAGCGCTCGGGCCGGAAGGCGTGGGGGTCGGGGTAGAGGTCGGGGTCGTGGTGGATCAGGTAGCCGTTGGCGACGAGGGCGCAGCCGGGCTCATAGGTCCAGTCGCCGACCGTGATCTCCTTGGCGACGAAGCGGGGGGCGACGTTGGGGAGGACGGGGCGGTCGCGCAGGGTCTCCTGGATCGTCGCCGTCAGGTAGGCGTCGTCGTCGTTGTCGACCGCCGCGACCAGGCGGGCGAGCACGCGGGGCTCGCGGACCAGGCGCTCGAAGGCCCAGGCGAGGGTCGAGGCGGTGGTCTCGTGGCCGGCGATCAGCAGGGTCATCAGCTCGTCGCGGATCTCGTCGCGGCTCATCGGCGAGCCGTCGTCCTCGTGGGTCGCTTCCAGCAGCATCGCGAGGACGTCGTCGCGCTCTTCTTCGCCCGCCCGCCGCTCGTCGACGAGGGCGTAGACCAGCTCGTCGACTTCCTCCTGCATCCGCACGAAGCTGGCGAAGGGCCCGACCCGTTCGCCGACCCGCGTCATCCAGCTGTCGGGCTTCGGAGGCAGGAGGCTGATCGGCTTGTCGCCGAACTCGAGCATCGCCTGCAGCCGCTCCCGCAGCGCGTCGAAACGGGGGCCGGGGTCGAGGCCGAAGACGGCGCGGAGGATGATCTTCAGAGTCAGGTCCTGGGTGTAGGGGTGGAGTGCGAGGGGGACGCCGCGCGGGATCGCCGCCACCTCCGCCGCGGTCACCTCCTCCATCAGCCCGCTCAGCCTCTCCATCCGCTCGCCGTGGAAGGCGGGCAGCATCAGCTTGCGCTGCTCCATGTGGGCGGCTTCGTCGAGCAGCAGCACCGAGTTGCGGCCGACCAGCGGTTCCAGGACCTGGGCGCCCTGGCCGGGGCGGAGGACGTCGGGCGGGGCGGTGAAGACCTGTTTCACCTCGTCGGGGTCGGTCACCATCACGAACGGCGGCGTCGCCGGCAGCTTCACCGTGAAGCGCTTGCCGTAGCGGTCGCGGCAGCGTTCGAGGAAGGCGAGGGGCCTGGTCCAGAAGCCCATCATCTGCAGCGCCGACGGCAGCGACGGCCCGGGGGGCAGGGCGGAACGTGACCTCATGCAGCCTCCTCGCTCGGGTTCCGATTCAACCTACGCCCTTGATTCTGGCCGCAACCGTGAGTTTGCGCACGCACCGGGTAGGGGGAGCACATGAGCGACTTCACGATCGTCAACGCCGACGAGGTCGACGACGCCTACGCCGACAGCGACGTGCCGGGTGAGTTCCGGGCGCTGAGCGAGGCGCTGGGGACCGAGCAGGTGGCGGTGACGACGACTCCGACTCCGAGAAGGTCGAGGACTTCTGGGCGGCCTCGCCAGGGGCGAGCCAGAAGGCGTGAAAGTGGTCATCTGGGCGACTTTCCCGCCTCGCGCGCTGCCGCCACCGCCCCGGCGCGGTTGTGGACGCCGAGGCGGGCGTAGATGTGCTCGAGTGAGTGGTACTGGCGGCGGCTGAGGAAGTCGGAGATCTTGTAGGCGCGGTCGTCGCCGTTGGCCTGGACGGCGATCAGCGGATGCTGGTGGGCAAGGCGCGAGAGGACCTCGCCGGCGAACGGCAGCGGCGGGTCGGGATAGGTGATGACGAGGGCCTTCTCGTCGCCGGGGTAGACCTCGTTGTAGCCGACCAGGTCACAGGGGATCAGCTTTTCCAGCCCCGGCAGGATGCCGCCGCGCCACGAGTCAAGGTCCGCGAAGGAGTGCGCCTCGTCGACGAAAGCGAGGGCCGCGTTCAGGTCCCGCGCACTCAACTGGGCCATCGGCACGTGAGTCTAAGGGGTATGAAATTACGCCAGATTGCGTATTGAGATGGTTCGGCTGCCTGATAGGTTCGCGCCGTCCATGCTGTCCACCAGTCACAACGGCGTGCGCCGTCACGCTGCCCGCTGGGCGATCCTGCCGGCGCTGGTCGCGATTTTCGCGACGATTGCGCTGCCGTCGAGCGCCGCGGCGGCGCCGTGTCCTGTCAATCCCGGGAACGCGACGGCCTGGATCGGCGGCGACGGCAGCTTCGGCGACAGCGCCAACTGGAGCAACGGCACCCCGAGCAGCTCCTGCGACGTCTCGATCACCGCGGCCGGCGACTACACGGTGACGATGACCAGCGGCGCCAACGCGAAGAAGTTCACCCTCGGTGGGATCGGTTCGACGCCGCACCTCGTCATCTCCGACCAGAGCCCGAATACCAACCTCGACGCGCAGCCCGAAGGGATCGCGATCGCCGCCGGCGCCTCGGTGACGCTCACCTGCCTGCCGGGCGGATGCCCCGGCGGCGGCCCCGACATCTTCAGCGGCACCAGCCCGTTCTCGAACGCGGGGACGATCACGGTCGACCCGAACACCGGCGGCGGCGCCGTGGTCGGCGGCGCGATTGCCAACACCGGCACGATCGCCTTCCAGCAGAGCGGCAGCCTCAGCGGGGTGGTGGTGAACCAGGGCTCGATCAGCGTCGCCGACGGGGCCACCGCCACCAACCAGGGCAGCTCCTGCTCCGACCCCGGCGCCGCGGTGAAAAACGACGCCGGCGGCCTGATCGACGGTGGCGCGACCGGCGTCCTCAGCGTCAGGAACTTCGAGCAGGGGGACGGCGTCACCAAAGACGTCCAGATTCCCTGCGGCGGCACCCTCAGCTACACCGGCGGCGGCGGAAGCGAGATACGCGCCGCAGGCGGGTTCAACCTCGTCGGCGAAATGCAGCAAGGCCAGAACCTGACGATCAGCGCCGAGAGCAGCAACACCAACGCCGTCCTGCAGGGCAACTTCACCAGCAAAGGCTCGATCACCCTCACCTGCCCGGCATTCGGTTGCAGCGGGGGCCCCACCGGCGGCGCCGGCTTCAACGTCAACGACGAGGACTTCGTCAACGCTGGCACCTTCACCGTCGACGGGTCCTCGGGCACCGGGGCCTCGGTGGGCCCCAATTCCGACGGCACCCTCACCAACACCGGGACGATGGACTTCAAGCAGAGCGCCCGCCTGAAAGGGCCGGTGACCAACCAGGGCGCGATCGACATCGCCGACGAAAAGGTCGTCAGCTCGTTCGGCGACTCCTGCGGCGACGGCAGCTCCCGGGTCAAGAACGACACCGGCGGTTCGATCAACGGGCCGGGCAGCGGCTATCTCAAAGTCAACTTCTACGAGCAGGGGAACGGGACCACCAGCGGGGCGGCGCCGGTGCGGATCAACTGCGGTGGCAGCCTCGCCTACACCGGGACGGGCGCCGGCACCGTGCAGGTGGATGCCAATCCCGTGGCGATGACCGGCAACCTCGCCGCCGGGCAGACCCTGCGGATCGTCGGCTCGGTCAACTCGGGGACCATCGCCAACGCCGGCCGCATCACCGGCAGCGGCACGATCAACGGCTCCCTCGAAAACGCCGGCGTCGTCGCGCCCGGCGAAAGCCCCGGCACCCTGAGCATCACCGGCAGCTACGTCCAGACGGGGGGTGGTCGCCTCGAGATCGAGGTCGCCGGCACCGGAGCGGGCCAGCACGACACCCTCGCCGTCGGCGGCAGCGCCAACCTCGGCGGCACCCTGGCGCTGATCCCCAGCGATGCCTTCGCCGCCTCTGCCGCGATCGGCGACAGCTTTCCCTTCCTCACCTATGGCGGCAGCGCCATCGGCCAGTTCGCCCAGACCAAGGTGAGCCCAGCGCTCCCATGCGGCAAGGTCTTCGCCAACAGCCTCGACGAAGGCGCCAAGGCGCTGATGGCGACCGTCGGCGCCGGCAACCCCTGCCCGAGCGGGGGTGGCGGAGGGGGTACCAGTCAGCCGCCGCCCCAACCGATTCCCGTCCCGAACACCAAGATCGGCATCCACCCGGGCGCCAAGCTGTTCACCAAGAAGGCGAAGCTGAAGGTGAAGCTCAGCTTCTCCTCCGACGTCGCCGGCGCGACCTTCGAATGCAAGCTCGACAAGGGTCCCTATAAGCCCTGCCGCTCACCGAAGTCCTACAAGGTGAAGCCGGGCAAGCACAAGCTCTCGGTCCGCGCCGTCGGTCCGGGCGGCACCGACACCACCCCGGCCACCGCCAAGTTAAAGGTCATCCGCCAAAGGGGCTAATTGTCGCGGATGTTCTCGCTTCGCTCCTCGGCGTCACCCAGAGAACGCCCGAAGCCCCCAGCATGGGGGCTTCGGGCGCATCCGACGTCTCGTCGAGACGTCAATTCGCTGAGGTAATCAGCCGATGAGGATGCCGCCGGGGGAGGTGACTTCCACGTATTCGTGGGCTTTGTATTCAGCCCCGGTTTTCGAGCCGGTGCCACTGAACGGGCAGCCGAAGCCGTCTTTCGTGACTGTGTAGTTGATTCCGGTCACTGCTGCTTTGACTGTAATGCTGTGCGTAGTTCCTGTCATGTTTGTGATATTGATGGTTGTCAGACCTTCCTGCGGGTCGATCTGGAGTTCGCAGGTTGAGGCGACGATGTCGACATGGTCATTCGCGGTCGTACATGTAAGATCGGCATGCGCCTGGTACCAGTCTGTTTCGACTTCTGTTGTCAGGTGGAATGTGTAGTGACAGCTTGTCATGTTCACCGACGCCGAGAGGAAGCCGAACGCCCGACAGTTGGTGTAATTGGCGCTCACTTTAACTGTTGTCGTGGGTTCTGAGATCGACCCTGAGAATGTGCTGTCGCATTCAACGGTTCCAGCTTCGGTCGTGAATGTTTCCTTGGTAATGGGGTTCGTCCCGTGGAACGTCTCTGGGTAGGTCCCATCTTGTGCCTTGAACCTTTGAGTCGTGATTTCTTTGGCCGGAGCCGCCGAGGTCACCAGCGCGCTCATAGCGAGCATGGCGACCATGGCAAGGCTGAGGGCCTTGATGTTGCGAATCATGCGTGTTCCCTTTCTTTGTTATCTGCCCGGGCATTAGCCCAGGTATAGGGGTTATAACAAAGAAGTCCTGAATAAAAAAAAGATGCGGTGGAAAATATGGGCGATTCAGGAGAGTGGTCGGCGGGTTCCTTCTCAAAACCCTGGTAATTCCAGGAATCCGTTTTGGTGCGTCGCGCGAATCGGTGTGCGTAGATTGTGGCTGCTCAACGCCTACCTTTTGCCTTGCAGGAGGTCTTCAGCACCGGCTTGGTGACGTAGCGGCGGTTGTTCTGCCCGGTGAACTTGAGCCTGGCGCGCAGCTTGTGTGCGCAGATGTTGCGGTTGTGGACCAGCAGGCCGCGCTTGCCGCCATAGAGGTTGAGGTTGAAGCGGCTGACCGGCGCGTCGGGGACGTCGGCGAAGGTAGTGCGGATGCGGCCCTTCTTGTTGGTATCGATGAAGCCGACGAGGATGACGTGGAACTGGCCGTTCAGGTCGGCGACGATGTCGGGGAGTTCCCGTTCGCCGCCGTTTGAGCGGAAGTAGACGGGGCCCTGCAGGGGTTCGTCGAGCAGCGGGCTGTAGGCCTTGGCCTTACCGAGAATCGAGGCCTTCGGGCAGGCGCCTTGGTTGAACTGCACCCGGGTACAGGGGTTGTTGATGTGGGAGTTTTCGATCTGCTCCGACGGCGGCAGGGTGACGACGGCCCGGCCGGTGTTGGCATCGCCCGCTCGCGGGATCAGGGTCGAGCGCACCGAGGGGAAGGTGCCGCGCTTGGTCGCGCCCAAGAGCTTCAGGGAGAGCTTCGGCTTGTAGCCGAGGGCGCGGCAATCGGAGGCCTGGTAGCGCTCTGAGAGCTGGGCGGGGGCATCGTCGGCGCTCGAGAGCAGGTCGGCGCCGGAGCCGAAGAGGCTCGTCCGCAGCTGCTCGGGGTCGCAGCTGGTCGCATTGAGGGTGAACTGGGGCCGGTCGATCGAGATCTGCAGGTCGCGCAGCTGCAGCGGCACGCCGGCGAGGATGCGGGGGATCGGGTCCGAGGCGGCGCTGTCGACTTCGACCTGGCCGGTTTCGGGGTTCAGCCGCAGGGACTCGCGGATCGCCACGGTGCCGAGGTCGAAGGGTCCGGCTACCGCCGGGGTGATGGCGACGATCGAGAGCTGGTTGCCTCCGTAGGGGCCGGCTAGGTAGAGCGAGCCCTCGACGTAGGTAAGCAGCGAGCCGACCCCGGCGCCGGCCTTGACCGAGCCGATGCGCGAGTCCGCCGGGCAGCTGGGAGAGGCGAGCTCTGAGCGGCCGCTCCTTGAAGCCGCGGCCGCGATCGCCGCGTCGGGGCAGCGCCCGAGGCCGGCGATCTTTCCGACCAGCCCCGGCGGCAGGACGGAGTCGAAGCGGGTGATCTGCTGCTCGCCGTCAGAGCGGGTGAGGCGCATGAAGAAGGGCGAGTAGGCCCCGGCGGTGCTCTGCAGGGTGCCGCCGGAGAGCTTCGGGGAGAAGGGCAGTAGACCGCCGGGGCAGGGCCCGCCGCCGGGCCCTGAGGAGATCTCAAAGCTCGAGCTGCGCTCGATTGCAGGACCGCCCGACCAGGGGGTGAGGGTGGCGTTCGCGGTGTGGGTGCCGCAGCGATCGGGGGTGATCAACGGCGCCCGGGGACCTTCGCGGAAGTCGACCTGAAGGTCGGAGAAGGGCAGCTGGGGGATCTCCTCGAAGCTGGAGCGCAACCGGCCGGTGAGGGGGTCCGGGTCGACCCGGCCAGCCTGCTTGATGAAGACGCCGTAGCGTTCGTTGCGGATCACCATGTAGAGGGCGAAGAGGGTGCCGAAGGGGTTGTCGCCCTGCGCGGCGATGTAGAGGTCGCCTTCGAGTTTCTGGGAGAGGAGCGGCGAGCTCACCTGCACGGTGCCGAGCTCGGAGCTCTGCGGGCAGCCCTGCCCGGGGCTGCGCTGCGGCCCTTCCTCTTTGTATTGGGCGAAGGTGCAGACGCCGAGGCCGTTGGCCGAGGAGGGGTTGACCACCATTCCCTCGGGTAGGGCGACTTCGACCTTGCGGATGTCGGACTGGGCACGTTTGGCGGGGTTAGTCAGCCCTTCGTCCTCGACTTCGATCCCGAAGCCGAGGCCGCTCGCCGAGGATGCATCGGCCGTGCTCGCCCGGGCTTTGACGTCGGCATCGAAGCCGAGATCCGGGCAGCCTTCGATCCCCTTGGGTTCCACTTCGTCATGAGTGAGGGCGCTGCCGCTCGCCGCTTCGCCGGCCCAGGAGAGGGCTGAGAAGAGGGTCGCAAGAGGGCCGCCGCAGGAGCGGGGCAGGGTCAGGAAGGCTTCCTGTTCGTCTTCTGACACATCGATCGAGCAATCGCCTTCGGAGACCGGCTCGGGAGTGGTGTTGGCGATTTCTCCGAGACAGCTGCCGCGCAGCGAGTCATGGGCTTCGCTCGCCGGGTTGCCCCAGATCACCAGCTTGGAGCGGTAGAGGAGGATCGCCTGGGGGACGTTCTTGAGCTCGGCGACGAGGTTGTAGGGGGGGGTGGGGGATACCTTGACGTCGACCGTCACCGGCACGTTCAAGACCACGAAACCGAGCTGGGCGGCGACGCCGGGTGGGGGGTCGAGGTTGTAGACGGGGACGTGGAAGAAGTTGCCGGCTTCGGCGGGAGGGATGACTTCGAATTCGACTTCGGCGGCGGCATAACCGACGGCGGTCTCATCGGCGCAGGCCGGGCGACCTTCGAAACGTTCGTTGAATTCGGCGGCGCTGCAGGTCGGCACCGCGTTCTGGCTGCCGATCAGGCCGGGGATCTGGGCGACCGAGAGGTTGCGGATTTCCCCCTCGGGGACGCGGCCCAGGGAGGTTTCGACCGTGCTGACCCCGAGGGTGGTCGACAGCGCGAACGGATGGGAGCCGGCCAGCAGCGTCGGCGTGCCCGCTTCGTCTTCGAAAGTGACGTCGAGACCTTCGAGTCCGAATTCGGCCTGAGCGGCGGGGGCCAGTAGGGCCGCCATGCAGAGGCTCGCGGCGAGGCTTGCGATCAGCCGCCTCATCGCCCCGCCCTCCTGTTCTTGCCGGCTTTCTTGTGCTTGTGCTTGTGCTTGACGCAGCGCACCTTGCCCTTCCGCCTTACCTTGTGGGTGCCCTTGCGGCAGCGCCTGGGCTTTGGCTTGGCGACCGGCGGATTGCCAGGCCCGGCGGCCTGACTCGAGGGCGAGAGGGCGACCGGGGCGGGGGCCGGGTCTTCAAGGCACATTTCGCCACGGCATATCGGCGGTAGTGGCTGTTGGGGTTCGAAGCCGCCGAGCACGCGGGCGTCGTAGATGTCGAGGCGGTCGGGGTCCTGAGAGAGGAGGCTCTCGTAGGTCTTGAAGAAGACATCGCCCCCGTCGGCGGAGATGTCGGTCAGTTCAGACCCCTGCGGACTCCTGCCCGAGGAGATCAGGTCCAGGCAGCCACCGGAGGAGGGCTGGTAGGTGTCGCCTTCTTCCTCGCAGTTGCCCGCGCCCGCCTGCTCCCACTGGTAGACGTCCTCTTTGCCGTTGGTGTCGGTGGAGACCAGCGACTCGAAGCTGTCGAAGTAGAGGCGGGTGCCGTCGTCGGTGAGGTAGCGAGGCCCGTAGAGCTGGGACTCCCATACCGGAATGCGTGCGGCTGCCCATCGTCCAAACATGGCTTTATCCGATAGTTCCTGCCCTTCGGGCCGAGCATTGCTCGGATTGCAGGAGGGGCAGACAAGGGTTCCCGGCCCTCCGGTTTCAGCCGAATAGAGAAACACCTCGTAGTCGGTTTCACCGCTCAGGGCGTCGGTGTTGTCGTAGCCGGTCAGGCTCGCCTTCGTCATAAAAGCCAGCTGCTCGCCATCTGGAGTTGCGCTTGCGAGATGGCGACTTGGGAATCTGGAAAGGGCTGAGGGTTCTGCCGGACCGCCTTCTACCGAGGGGACCGTGCCGATGAACTTAAATCCATCTCCAGCTTCGTAGAGATAGAGGTTCAGCGCGCCCGCCTGGGCTTCGTCCCCGGCGCTGTTGGTTTGAGATCCAGTCAGAGCTTCGGTGGATGCCAGGTAAACGCGCGAAGCATCGTCGCTAGCTCCTGCGACGCCTCGGAAACCTCCCGAGATGGGCGTGGACGTTTCGGTTGAGAGATCGAATTCATAGGCCGTGTCACCCACCGAATAAATGGCTTTCGACCCATCCGCCGCTGCGATCCAGAATTGGGTTGCGGGGGCAGATGAAACTTCGATCGTCTCAGCCGATGGCTGTGAGTTATCTAAACGGAGATAGAGTTTCCCGGTTTCACTGCCGGCAGCCGTCCAAAAAATTCGGGAGCCGTCTTCGGAGACCGCGTGGGTCATACTTCCACTTCTTTCTGCCGTGCCACCGCCGCCGGAATTTCCGGCGGCGCAAGCTCCTGCGTATGCGATCTCACTCGGCAGAATGCAGACGTACCGAAGCTCGCCAGCACGCGCTTCGTAGACACGCGGTTGACATTCTTCTGCCGAAGGACTTGGTTCATCAATGCAGGCTTGGGGCTGCGCAGGTGCGTCGATGGTCAGGTTGTCGTGAACGGAGAAAACAGCGGTTGAGCCATCGGAGGACACTCCTTGTAGTTCGGGAATGAACTTGCGCGGCGGCAGATTGGGAGGCTGCGGGCCGAGCGGTTCCTCCACCCGAGTAATTGCTTCGAAGCTCCCGGTGCCAACGCCGCAGTCCTCGCGGCGGTAGAGGCCGGGATAGCCTTCGATTCCACCTTCAGCGAGAATCGGCTTGGCGTCTTGAACCACCCAGCCGCTGCAGAGGTCGGGGCTGAAGGCTTTGTATTGACGGTCGAGCTCGGCGCTCAGGTAGGTCATCAGTGAAGGGCCTTCCCGTTTGGGGGAGATCGCTTCATTGATCCACCCTTCGCCTCCTCTGCGCGCCAGGTACTGGTTGGCGTAGGGGGCGGCATCGACGTCGCCGAACGCTTTGTAGGAGGAAAAGGCGATCGAGTTACCGTCGAGCGCCGCCTGCTCGAGGCCGGCCACGAAACCGTTGATGTTGTTCACCGATTCGATATTGCCGCCCTCTTTGTTCACCGGAGAGACCATCTCGTAGGCCCGGCAATTCGGTAGGAAGGCGGTCGAGCCGGTTCGGAAAGGGTGGTTTGGGCAGGATTCGCGGGCTTCTAGGGGGACGAAGGTAGTGAAGGTGCCTTCGACTTCGTCGAATTCGCACAGTGGTGCAGGTTCGGGTTTGCAGCGGTTCGTGGCAACGATGCGATAGCGGTAGGACGTGCCGGGCTGCAGACCCCCGAGCTGCGTTGAGACCTCCTCCATCTCTTCGCCTTCACCCAAGTCGATCGGATCTTCGGAGGATGCCGGCGCTTCCTGTGCGTTGGCAAAGCCGCTGACTTCGTACTCCGAAAGCTCGACATACTCGAAGCGGGCGGTGGCAGGGGTTTCCAATGGGTTGACTTCCGCGTGCAGAACGGCGGAGCTGATACCGACTTTGGCCGTCCAGAGGGCGTCGATTTCCAAGGGGCCTTTGGTTTCGAACGACGAGGTGACCCGATCGTCTGCACCTGACGGATTGGTCGCCACCGCCCGGAAGTGGTAAAGGGTTTCGGGAAACAGGCCAGTGATCTGGAACTGGACCGGATGTTGAATGAAGTCTTCGTATCCAAGCGACGTCTCTGGGGTGCTGATCGCTCCCGGGCCGAAGGCGCCTCCGTTGGCCTGGAAGGCTTCATCGGAGATATATTCGAAGTGGTAAGAGGTGGGCTCGCCCTCGGGGTTAATTTTCGCCTTCAAAGTAGCCTTCTTGCTCACAATCGAGCCGGCTTCGAGGCCACGTGGATAGACAATGGGGCCGGGAGGCTCGTAGGCGATGTGGCGAATTCCGCTTTCCGTGGAACCATCAGCTTGGAGTTCGGCGGTGAAAAGGTCACCGTTGCTGTTCGTGTACGGCGCAATCCCCGTGAGAGCACGTTCGAAGGTGCCGTAGTAGGTGTGCACCTGGGTGCCGGCAGAGTCGTAAGCCAATACTTTGCTTATTACCGGTGCGTCCTGGGTTTCTGCCGTCGGATCAGCGACCAGCAACCTCGCGGTGGAATCGACGGCAATTGCAGTGTTATTGAAAGAAGGATTTACTTCGAATAGTTCAACTCCTACTGGGCTGAATTTGCGAACAGCGCCGGTTTCATTATTGGTCGCCACGTAGATATTGCCCCCACTGTCTACTGCTAGACCGGTCACTTTGAAAAAGCCGGCCGGGGTGGTCAAGGTCAGTGATTCGAGAAGAGCTCCAGAAGGTGCGAATTTCTGCACCCGTACTTTTCCGTTTGGCGCTTCTCCAATCTGATCCGCGACGTAGAGGGTGCCCCCAGGTCCCACTGCGACTCCCCCTGCGACCACTTCGTTGAAGTGACCCGCTTCAAATCCGGTCGTCCCCGCCCGGCAGATGTCGCCGGAGGCTGCGGTGCAGAGATTCCCGCTATTCGACTGATTCACGCCACCGCCGACCATCCAGATGAACGCCCCTGCCGCCGAGAATCTCTGGACTCGATGGTTCCCGTTGTCGTATACGTAGACGGCGTGATAGGCGGGGCTGCTCGGATCGTTATCAACGGCAATCCCCTCCAGACTGGAGAACTCCCCTGACCCTCCGCCTGACAATCCCGCAAAGCAGGTCGCGGTGCAGACCTGTAGAGCGGAGCTGGTTCCATCGGATACTCCCCAGCCAAACGCTCGGATGAATTCATCGCTGTCGGCGTCAAAGACGTCGATCCGGTTGTTGCCGGCGTCGGCAACAAAGAGGAGGTGTTCAGAAGAATCCACGGCGACTCCTCGAGGGCGCTCGACCTGACCTTTTCCGCTTCCTTGCGTACCGATCGAAACGTCAGCATGCGCGGCTTCGGGCGTTAGAAACCACGGCAGGCACAGCAGCAAAAGCGCCAAGCGCGCGGGTAGGCGAAGAACTCCCCCCGACTCAATCAAATTCATCCCATTCCTCCGTCCCTGTGAAAGACTTCTACCGTACCGTAACCGACTTGGGTTATTTCTCCAAATTTCGGGCCGGCATGGGGGTATCGAGGCCCTACGTTTGGCCTGCAATAGCCACAAAAGCCGCCGCCGCGACGACCTTGTCGGCCAGGTGGGGCGGGACCTCCTCGTAGCGCTCGAACTCGAGGGTGTAGTCGGCGCGGCCGCCGCTTATGGAGCGGAGGTCGGGGGCGAAGTCGAGGACTTCGGCCATCGGGACCTCGGCGCGGACCTCGGTCTGGGCGCCTTTGGCTTCCATCCCGAGGGGGCGGGCCGCGGCGGGAGTTGAGGTCGCCGATGACGTCGCCGACGGCGTCGTCCGGGCAGCTGATGGTGAGCTTGACGATCGGCTCCAGGAGGGCCGGTTCGGCCTCGGCCATCGCCTCCTTGAAGGCCATCG
Organism: uncultured Actinomycetes bacterium; assembly: GCA_963779815.1. Classification (GTDB taxonomy): domain Bacteria; phylum Actinomycetota; class Thermoleophilia; order Solirubrobacterales; family 70-9; genus VAYN01. The sequence goes on from CAVZZR010000003.1 coordinate 236,428, forward strand.
AGGCGGCGAGTTTGAAGGCCAGCTCGGAGGAGTCGGTGTCATGGTGCTTGCCGTCGACGAGGCGGACGCGGACGTCCTTGACCGGGTAGCCGGCGACGGTGCCGTGCTGCATCGCTTCGGCGACGCCTTTCTCGACCGCGGGGATGAAGCCGCCGGGGATCGCCGCCCCCTTGATCTTGTTGACGAACTCGAGGCCGCCGCCGTCCTCTCCCGGCTCGATCTCGATCGTGCAGTCGGCGAACTGGCCTTTGCCGCCGGTCTGCTTCTTGTAGCGGGCGTGGGCTGAAGCCGGCCGGCGGATCGTCTCCTGGTAGGGGACCCGCGGCGGGTGCAGCTCGATCTCGGCGCCGAAACGCTCCCGCATCCGCTCGACCAGGACCTCGACGTGGACCTGGGTGAGGCCGGCGATGATCTGCTCGCCGGTCTGGGGGTCGCGGTGGACGTCGAGGGTCGGGTCCTCCTCGCTCAGCCGCCGCACCGCCGTCGCCGCCTTGTCCTCGTCCCCCTTCGTCTTCGCCTCATACGAGAACGCCATCACCGGCGCCGGCAGGTTGAGCGGGGGGACCGCGAGGTCACGCTGCTCGTCGCAGAGGACGTCGCCGGCCCGCGTCTCCTTCAGCTTCGCCACCGCGCCGATGTCGCCGGCCCCCAGCTCGGGGACCGGCTTCAGCTCTTTTCCCAGCGGCTGGCCGATCGGCCCGATCCTCTCCTTCTGGTGGCGGCTGACATTGACCGCCTGGGTGTCGGCGTGGAGGGTGCCGCTGTAGACGCGGAAGATGTTGATGCGGCCGGCGTAGGGGTCGGCGGTCGTCTTGAAGACGTAGGCGACCAGCGGCCCATCCTCGTCGGGGGCGACCTCAATCGCCTCGCCGTCGCCGTCGAGCGCCGCCAGCGGCCCGCGCATCGCCGGCGAGGGCAGGTCCTCGACCAGCGCGTCGAGCAGCCGGTTCGTCCCCAGGTTCTTCGTCGCCACCCCGCAGGTGACGGGGAAGAGGTGCCCCTCGGTCACCCCGCGCTTCAGCGCGGTGACGACGTCGTCGTGGTCGATCTCCTCGCCCTCGAGGTAGCGCTCCATCAGCTCGTCGGAGTTCTCGGCGACCTCGTCCATCAGCCTTTCCCGGTACTCCTCGGCCTGGGGGAGGAGCTCCTCGGGGATCGGCACCTGTTCGGCGCCGCCGCGCTCGCCGCTCGGGTAGACGAAGGCCTCCATGTCGATCAGGTCGACGACGCCGCGCACCTCGCGCTCGGAGCCGATCGGGATCTCGGTGGCGACGGCGTGGGGGCCGAAGGCCGCCTTCAGCGAGTCCAGCGCGGCGAAGAAGTCGGCCCGCTCGCGGTCGAGCATGTTGACGAAGACGAGGCGCGCCAGCCCCTCCTCGTCGGCCCGCCGCCAGAGCCGTTCGGTCTGCACCTCGACCCCGGCGACGCCGTTGACGACGACCACCGCCGAGTCGGCGGCCCGCAGCGCCGCCGCCGCGTCGGCGACGAAGCTCGGGTCGCCGGGCGTGTCGATCAGGTTGATCTCGCGGTCGGCGTGCTGGAAGCAGGAGACGCAGGCGTCGATCGAGAGGCGTTTGGCCCGCTCGTCGGGCTCGTGGTCGGAGACGGTGGAGCCGTTGTCGACGCTGCCGAGCCGGTTGACCGCCCCCGCCTCGTAGAGCATCGCCTCGTGGAGGCTGGTCTTGCCGCTGCCGCGATGGCCGATCAGAGCGACGTTGCGAATCCGATCTGCAGCCTTGTGCGACACGTAACGAAGGTACACCCGCGGGCGACGCGCGTCGAGGGGGCTAAAAGCGCGACTGCGTGACGTCGATCCGCCAGCTGAGCGTCTGCTCGTCCCGCGTCGCGCAGAGGATCTTGCGGCCGTCGGTGCGAACGTTGACGAGGCCGTAGACGATGCCCGCGACCTTCCTGACGCCGCCGGTGGTCTCGATCTTGATGCTGCGGGAGAGCTCGGTCGAGAAGATCAGCGGCGAGACGAGCTCGTCGTCGGCGATCTCCTGGTAGCCGCTGATCGCGCTGGCGGCGATGATCGCCGGACGCGGGTGGTCGTAGCCCTCGTTGTCGCCGGAGGAGAAGACCGTCACCGCCGGGCTCATCGCTTTGAGGAAGGCGAAGGAGACGTCCTGGCTGCCGTGGTGGCAGGCCTTGCCGACGTCGCAGAGGAAGGCGTCGCGGCTGCCGGCGTAGTCGGAGAGCAGGGCTTCCTGGCTGAGGCGGTTGAGGTCGCCGGTGAGGAGGACCCGGCAGGCGCCGTATTTGAGCGCCAGCAGCAGGCTGTTGCCGTTCGTGTTCTTCGAGTCGGCGGAGTCGTAGCGGCGGACCGCCGGCTTCCCTTTGACCTCGAAATGGACCGGGGCGAGGACCTTGATCTCCGGCTCGCCGTCGCCGCTCGGCTCGAAGCCCGGCAGGTATTCGTCCTCGCTGGAGAGTCGGCGGATCGCCGTCGGGCGGTTGTTGGTCCAGCGGCTGGCGACGGCCGCTTCCATGAACTCGCTCCAGTCGCCGCTCAGGGCGGGGTCGGCGCCGGGTTCGAGGGCGGCGGCGACTTCGTCGCGGTCGCCGACCAGCCGGGTGAAGAAGCTCTCCTTGCCTACCTTCTCGTAGGGGCCGAGGGTGCGGCCCCTCGTTCCTTTCTTCCACCAGCCCACCCCGGCGTGGTAGAGGGCTTTCACCCGCACCTCGTCGCAGTCGAGCTCGTTCGCCTTGTCGACTTCGAGCAGGTCGGTGAGGCCGCCGTAGTGGTCGGCATCGCAGTGGCTGGCGATGATCGCGTCGAGGACGATCCGGTCCTCGGCGTAGTCCTTGAAGAACTTCCAGTCGACGAAGTCGGCGGCGCTCTTGCCGGTGTTCTGTTTCGAGCGGCGGTGGCCGCCGTCGATCATCAGGTGGCGCCCGTTCGGCGTCTTGACGAGGATGCCGTCGCCCTGTTCGACGTCGATGAAGTAGAGCTCCAACAGGGGCTCGCCGCCGAGGGCGGCTTGGTCGACCCAGCCTTTGGTGTGGCGTCCCCGCGCCCGCACCTGGACGCGGTCGCCCGATTTGCCGAGCACTTCGACCTGGTCCCCCCAGAGGAGGTAGATCGAGTGCTTCCTTCCCGACGGCTCGTCGTAGAGCGGGGTGGTGTCGACGCTGACGTGATCGGTCGCTTTCGCCATCGTCGGCGAGTCTCGCGCCGATCGGGCGGAAGAGCAAAAACCCCTGAGTTCTTAAGAAGCAGCCCTGTAATTCACCACTCGCCGCGGCGGGCTTTCGCCCAGAGGTCGATCTCGCACTCGGCGGTGCCGGTGAGGCGGTCGATCTCGGCCAGCTCCTCGCTCGAGAGCTCGAGGTTGTCGAGCGCGTCGACGTTCTGGTCCAGCTGCTCGACCGAGGAGGCGCCGATCACGAGGCTGGTGACGCGCTCGTCGCGCAGCGCCCAGGCGAGCGCCAGCTGCGCCAGGGTCTGCCCGCGGCGCGAGGCGAGCTCGTTCAGCTCCCGCAGGCGCCCGATCGTCTCCTCGTTCAGCCACTCGCGCTCGAAGGTTTCGCCGCGCGCCGCCCGCGAGCCTGCGGGGACGCCGTCGAGGTAGCGGTCGGTGAGCAGGCCCTGGGCGAGGGCGGTGAAGCCGATCACCCCGACCCCGAGCTCGTCGACGGTGTCGAGCAGCCCCTCGTCCTCGATCCAGCGGTTCAGCATCGAGTAGGAGGGCTGGTGGATCAGCAACGGCGTGCCGAGGTCGCCGAGGATCGCCGCCGCCTCCCGGGTCCGCTCGGCGTCGTAGGAGGAGATGCCCGCGTAGAGGGCCTTGCCCTGGCGCACGGCGGAGTCGAGCGCGCCCATCGTCTCCTCCAGCGGCGTCGAGCCGTCGAGCCGGTGGCTGTAGAAGACGTCGACGTAGTCGAGCCCCATCCGCCGCAGCGACTGGTCGAGCGAGGCGAGCAGGTACTTGCGGGAGCCGCCGCCCTGCCCGTAGGGGCCGGGCCACATGTCCCAGCCGGCCTTGGTCGAGATCACCATCTCGTCGCGGTAGGGACGGAAGTCCTCCCGCATCAGCCGGCCGAAGTTGAGCTCGGCGGAGCCGTAGGGCGGGCCGTAGTTGTTGGCGAGGTCGTGGTGGGTGATCCCGAGGTCGAAGGCGCGCCGGGCGATCGCCCGCTGCGTCTCGAAGGGCCGCTCGTCGCCGAAGTTGTGCCAGTAGCCGAGCGAGAGGAGGGGGAGGTCGAGGCCGGAGCGGCCGCAGCGCCGGTAGCTCATCTTCCCCTCGTAGCGGTCGGGGGCGGCGACGTAGCTCATCGACCTGCGGCTACCCCGCGCCGCAGGGGGCTAACCGAGGGCGCGAGCGACGTCGCGATCCGATCTGCAGCCTTGGGCGGTCTATTTCAAAGGCACACCCCGTATATACGAGGCGGCGCCCGGAGCAACGCGAGCGGGGTCGTTCGCTTACGGCTGGAGGGATCGCCAGAGGCTTTCCTTCGCCTGCCCACCATGTCCCCAACGCTGCCTGTCTCGCTCCGTCGCCTCCATGCTGCGGAAACGCTCCTCCAGGCGCTGTAGGGCTCTTCTCGGCTTGTCGCTGACCTCCTCGCGGGTCCACATCTTCCGCAGTCTGCGCTCCTGTCGCTCAAGAGGCACCCCGTCTAGCAACTGGACCGCGCTCAGTTCCATCGCCTCCGAGGTAGAGGACTGGAGGATGGCTTCGACGAGGTCGTAGAGGGTTGCGGCATCGCGTGCAGTGGAATCGGCTAACGCGACGACGAGATCCTCGCCTTCCGCTGCCAGTGCTCGGATGCTCCTGAGGAGTTTCCGAGTGTACTCAGCGGGTGGGAGTGACCGCCGCGAACCGAAGGTGACTATTACGGCGGTAAGGGTGTCCAGCTCCGTCGCCTCTGCGTAGTTGGCGAGGGCCTCCAGGGCGATCTCGTCTCCATCTTCGGCGATGACAAAGGCCACATAGCTGAAGGCCCGATTCCCGAGGGAGTCACGCATCGCGGCGATGGTCCGCGAGGATTTGATGTAGCCGCTCGTTACCAGAGCTCCCGCGAGGGCGGCGGAAAACTGGGGGTCCTCGCTCTGTCGGAGATATTTCGTGAAGGCTCGCTCGTTGGTGGAGAAGAAGTCAGGCGCGGTCCCGCGTTTGATTAGTTCAACCAACGTTTTGAGCTCCCCTGGGCCCGCAGCGCGGTCCACGAGGTTGGCGAACGACACATCGTTCATCTGCAGCCACTCAAGAGCAAAAGTCGCGATCTCCGGCGTCAGCTCGAATGGCAGTCTGGTGCTCGCCATCGACGCGTCGTCCACTTCGAACAGTGAGGTGACGCGCCGTTCTAGCTGGGTTCCGATCGATTCGCGAGAGGTTCCGCGCACCGGTTCCGAACCCAGCATCTCGAATCGCGACCACGCTCCCGAGCGCTCCAGCCTTGCATCGAGGAGGTCGCGAAAGGTAAATAGAGAATCACTGGAGAGCGAGCTGGAAAAGGGAAGCGTCTCCGGTTCCCGCGGGCGGTGCCAAGGGGCAGCCAGTTTCTCCTCGTCCGGTAGCTCCGAGCCTTTGGTGAGCGCTTTGGCGATTCGCCTGCCGGTGAAGAACTCGATGAATGATTTGTGCGCGAATTCGTACCCCTCACTAGGCCCGGCTCGAACTAGAAAGGAACAGGTTTGAAGGTCGTTTGCGTAGGTCTCCAGCTCCTCCTCGTCGGCCTGATCGCCGCCGAACGTTGCTGCGATCAGCTCGCGGATCCTCAGATAAGAGATCTCTTCCACCCCTTTGGCTAGCAGCGTCCACGCAAGCACGTCGCAGAACGCGTGGCGCATGTCACGGGACATTGAGACCCGCCACTGGTCTTTCCTGACCCATTTGTCGGTGTAGTGCTGATATAGGGCCGCCGAATTCACCACGTCGTCGGGCCCAAAGGAGGGCAGGGTGCTGAGGATCATGTCCAGCAGTACCGGCCGCTGGCACAGGTCAGTCAAATCGTGGATCTTGCCGATTTTCTTCAGGTATTCATCGACCTTGCCGGGGAAGCGGCGAGCGATAAACCTTCGGATCTGAGAGGGGAAAGGGGCTGGATAGTAATCAGGCCACCGTGCCGTCCAAGAGGTCGCTGGTCGACGTCGGAAGACCCGAGTTGTGGTAGTTCAATGGTGAACTCCTTGAGGAGTTCGAATAGCTGATAGTGACTGCGAAAGAAGTTCGACCGGCAGGTCACGACAACCTTGACCTCGAGTTGGGCAAGGATGAATATTTGGGCCAGGCAGTCGAACAGAGTGGCTTGGTCGGACTGGGCTGCCATCTCGTCGAAGCCATCGAGAAGAAGCAGCGCTCGACCCAGAGAGCAGAAGTGCTCGAAGGTTCCAAAGGATGGAAGTTGAACTCCGTATTCGTTCAGGAGAGTGTCGGTGATCACCTGCCGGATGTTCAGCGCCTGCCGATATTCCCGAAGAGGAATGAGGATCGGCACCGGCGACGGGTGTCCGTTCTCGGCTGGTGGCGCGGCGAGGAGCTTGTAGGTGAATTGACGGAGGAACGACGTCTTCCCTGCTCCGTAGTCCCCGAGTATGAAGAGGACGTTGTTTTCCGCGTCGGTGAGCCAGTCTCGGACCATCCCCTCGATCGGTCCCTTCGCGCCCTCGTCGGAAGCGATGGCGGTGGGCTCGACGTAGTAGTCGTAGAGCTGTGCCTCCTTGAAGATCCCAGTCGATTTCTCATAGTGGTTGAGGTAGCCGTCGCGATAAGGCTCGAACTGGATCAACTCCTCCTCCAGCTCTTCGACCGTGCGAAGAATGAGGTTCGGCCGCTCGGCTGCGAAATCCTTGGCATCGACAGTGAAGCCGTTGGGGGCGATGATCGAAAGCACGATGAGCTGGTCGCCATTGATGAGGTTGAGGAGGGAGCCCGCCTTTTCCTTGACGTAGTCGATCCCTACCGGACGCATTTGGTCGGTGCACTCAACTAGGTAGGTGACCGGAGCCATCGCATCGGCGCGTCTGGCCACGAGGTCGACTTGCGTCCCTCGGACTCTTACGTCACGCTCGACTGAAAAACCGATCAGTCGCAGGAGGCGCTCGACGCGTTCTTCAAAAGCTTTTCCGGTCCGATCTGGCATCTGGCGTACCCTGGGCGGCGACTCTTTAAGAATACTAAGAGTTTCCATATGGATGCGGTGGAGTTCACTGCTATTGATAAGCCGGTGATCGAGGCCGTCACCTTCGACTTCTGGAACACGATCGCGACGGTGCCGCCGGGGGCGATGTCGGCGGCGCGGGAGCGGGCGGTCGCCGCTGCCTGCGCGAGTCACGACATCGAGGTCGAGGCCGACCTGCTGCTGGAGAGCCTCAAGCGGGTGGGGCTGGACTGGGAGCGCTCGTGGGCGGAAGGCCGGCACCTGCACCCGCACGAGGCGGCGGCGACGCTGGTGCGGGCGCTGGGGGTCGAGGGGGCGGCGCGGGAGATGGTCGCGGAGGCCTTCCTCGGTGCCGGCCGCGAAGTCGAGCTGGAGCTCGCGCCGGGGATCAGGGACTGCCTCGAGGCTCTGACCGACCGGGAGCTGCGACTCGGGATCGTCTGCGACGTCGGCTTCAGCGGCGGCGAGCTACTGCGGGAGCTGCTCGAAGCCGAGGGCCTGCTCGCCCACTTTTCCGGCTGGGGCTTCTCCGACGAGGTCGGCCACTACAAGCCGGCGCCGCAGATCTTCGAAGCGGCGCTCGGCGCGCTGGGTGTGCCGCCGGCCCAGGCGGCGCACGTCGGCGACCTGCGCCGCACCGACGTCGCCGGCGCCGCCGCGCTGGGGATGCGGACCGTCCGCTACCGGGGGATGAACGACGAGGGCGACGCGGACTCCGGCCCCGAGGCCGACCATCTCCTCGACAGCCACGACGAGCTACCGGGGGTGATCGATGTTCTCGCTGAAGACTGAGCGCCTGCGCCTGCGGGCGGTGACCAGGGACGACGTCGAGGACCTCGTCCGCCTCCACGACGATCCGCTGGTCGCGGAGTACCTGGGGGTGCGGGACCGCGAGTGGTACGAGTGGCGGGTCGAGGCGAGCCTCGAGGAATGGGCCGAGCGCGGCCATGGCTTCGTGGTCGTAACCGAGAAGGCCAGCGGCCGCTTCCTCGGTCGCACGGGACTCAAATACTGGCCCCAGTTCGACGAGACCGAGCTGGGCTGGGTGCTGCGGCCGGAGGCGCGGGGGAGGGGGCACGCGACCGAGGCCGGCAAGGCGCTCCTCGCCTGGGGCTTCGAGGGGTTCGATCTCCCCTACGTGACGGCGATGATCCGCCCCGGCAACGACCCGTCGGTCGCGGTGGCCGGGCGGCTCGGGATGGCGCCGCGGCGCGAGGACGAGCTGCTGGACGACCCCGTCGTCGTCTACTCGGTCGACCGCGAGGCCTGGGAAGGCCGGACCGAGTAGGCGTCGAGGTCCTTCGGCGCCCCCTTGGCGCTGAAGCGGAATGAGGCCGGAGAGCCTGATGGAGCAATTAATCGCGGAAACGAGCTAAAACGACCCCCGATTAGCTCAATTAACGGCTCTTCAGCAACCGTCCGACCGCCTCCATCATCTCCTCGGTCTTCTCCTCGCGCGCCTCGGGGCTCTCGGCGCCGACCACGCAGTGGCGGGTGTGTTCGTCGAGCAGGGCGAGGGCGACCTTGTCGATCGCGGCCTGGGCGGCGGAGATCTGGGTGAGGATGTCGATGCAGTAGCGCTCCTCGTCGACCATCCGTTCGATGCCGCCGATCTGGCCGCTGATCCGGCGCAGGCGGTTCTTGACCTTCTCCTTGTTCTCGATGTAGCCGGGGTCTTGGTTCTCCGCCATGTACGTTCCTTTCGAGCCGGGGACGTCTTCGAGTATACCCCCTCCAGGTATGTGCTACAGTCGATCCCATGAATACCCCCCGCCCCTATCTGAAGGTCGCTCTGTTCGCCCTCGGCCTGGTCGCGGTCTTCGTGGCCTCGGCGGCGGTCGGATCGGCCTTCGACCCGGCTGATGGGGGGAACGGCGGATCGGAGGAGACGATGGAGGCTCACGCGATGGAGGCCGATGCTTCGCACGGGGCGGTAGAGGAGCCGGCCGGGCTCGGGGTCTCGGCCGAGGGCCGCACCCTGCGCCTCGGCGCCACCCAGTTCGAGCGCGGCAGGGTTCAGCGGCTGCGCTTCTCGATCGAAGACGCCGACGGGCATCCGCTGACCGAGTTCGACGAGCTGCACGAGCGCCGCATGCACCTGATCGTCGTCCGCCGCGACGGCGCCGAGTTCCGCCACCTGCACCCCGAGATCGACGAGCACGGGACCTGGACGGTGCCGGTCAGCTTCGACGAGCCCGGCGTCTACCGCGCCTTCGCGGACTTCTCCGCCGGCGGGGAGCAGGAGACGCTGGCCGCCGACCTCTTCGTCTCCGGCGGCGAGTTCGAAGCCCGGCCCCTCCCGGCCCCGCGGGCGGTCGACTCGACTCACGGCTACGAGGTGCGCCTCGCGGCAGGCGAGCCGCGTGCCGGCGAGCACTCCGAGCTCAGCTTCGCGGTCAGCCGCGACGGCCGCCCGGTCGAGGACCTCGCGCCCTACCTGGGGGCGCAGGGCCACCTGGTGGCCCTGCGTGAAGGCGACCTCGCCTTCCTCCACGTCCACCCCGAGGAGGGGGAGACCGCCCCGAACGAGATCGTCTTCGACGCCACCTTCCCCACCGCCGGCCGCTATCGCCTATACCTGCAGTTCAAGCACGAAGGTTTGGTGCGGACGGTCGAGTACACGGTCGAGGTGGCGCGATGACCCAAGCGGTCGAACATAAGGAGGAGCGGCTGGAGCTGCCGATCGAGGGGATGACCTGCTCGTCCTGCGCCGGCCGGGTCGAGAAGAGCCTCAACGGGATCGAGGGGGTCGAGGCGACGGTCAACTTCGCGACCGAGCGCGCCACGGTCGAGTTCGATCCCGAGCGGGTGGCGCCGGAGGAGCTGGTCGGGGCGGTGGAGAGCGTCGGCTACACGGCCTCGCTGCCGGCGCCCGCCGGCGAAAACCACGAAGCGGAGGAGGAAACGGACCCGACCGCGGACCTGCGCCTGCGCCTAATCGTCGCCGCCGTCCTCTCGCTGCCGGTGCTGCTGCTCTCGATGATCGAGCCGCTGCAGTTCGAAAACTGGCAGTGGCTGTCGCTGCAGCTGGCCGTCCCGGTCGTCCTCTGGGCGGGCTGGCCCTTCCACAAGGCCGCCTGGCAGAACCTGCGCCACGGCGCGGTGACGATGGACACCCTGATCTCGATCGGGACGCTGGCCGCCCTCGGCTGGTCGCTCTACGCGCTCTTCTTCGGCGACGCCGGGATGAACGGGATGAAGATGCCCTTCGACCTCGTCCCCGAGCGCGGCGGCGGCAGCGACGAGATCTACCTCGAGGTCGCCTCGGTGGTCACCACCTTCATCCTCGCCGGCCGCTACTTCGAGGCGCGGGCGAAGCGGCGGGCCGGCGCGGCGCTGGAGGCGCTGCTCGACCTCGGGGCCAAGGAGGTTGCGATCCTCGACGCCGACGGTAACGAGCGGCGGGCGCCGATCGAGCAGCTGACGGCCGGCGATCGCTTCGTCGTCCGCCCGGGCGAGAAGGTCGCGACCGACGGCGTCGTCGAGAGCGGCTCCTCGGCCGTCGACCAGTCGCTGGTCACCGGCGAGTCGGTGCCGATCGAGGTCGGGCCCGGCGACGAGGTGGTCGGCGCGACGATCAACGTCGGCGGCCGCCTCGTCGTCCGCGCGACCCGGGTCGGCGAGGAGACCGCGCTCGCCCAGATCGCCCGCCTCGTCACCGCGGCGCAGAGCGGCAAGGCCCCGGTCCAGCGCCTCGCCGACCGGGTCAGCGCCGTCTTCGTCCCGATCGTGATCGCCCTGGCGGCGGCGACCCTCGGCTTCTGGCTCGGCAACGGCGCCGGCGCCACCTTCGCCTTCACCGCTGCGGTCGCGGTGCTGATCATCGCCTGCCCCTGCGCGCTCGGGCTGGCGACGCCGACGGCGCTGCTCGTCGGGACCGGCCGCGGCGCCCAGCTCGGCCTGCTGATCAAGGGGCCGGAGGTGCTGGAGTCGACGCGGGAGATCGACACCGTCGTCCTCGACAAGACCGGCACCGTGACCAGCGGCGAGATGGCGGTGGCGGCGGTCCACGCCGCCCCCGGCGAGGACGAGGCCGAGGTGCTGCGCCTGGCCGGCGCGGTCGAGGACGCCTCCGAGCACCCGATCGCGCAGGCGATCGCGGCGCGGGCGAAGCAGGAGTTCGAGCTGCTGCCGGCGGTGCACGAGTTCGAGAGCGAGGCGGGGGTGGGGGTGCGTGGCGTCGTCGGCGACCGCTCCGTCGTGGTCGGCCGCGCGGGCGTGTCGAGTTTGTTGCCTATGGGGCCACAAACTCGACACGCCGGGACCGCGGTCGCGGTGAGCTGGGACGGCGTCGAGCGCGGCGTCATCGTCGTCGCCGACTCGGTGAAGCCGACGAGCGCCGAGGCGATCGCGTCGCTGAAGGAACTGGGGCTGCGGCCGGTGCTGCTGACCGGCGACAACGAGGCGACCGCTCGCGCCGTCGCCGGGGAGCTCGGGATCGACGAGGTGATCGCCGAGGTGCTGCCGGCCGACAAGGCCGCGACGATCGAGCGGCTGCAGGGCGAGGGGCGGACGGTGGCGATGGTCGGCGACGGCGTCAACGACGCGCCGGCGCTCGCCCAGGCCGACCTCGGCCTCGCGATCGGCACCGGCACCGACGTCGCGATCGAGGCCTCCGACATCACCCTCGTCTCCGGCGACCCGCGCGCGATCGCCGACGCGATCCGCCTCTCCCGCCGCACCCTGACGACGATCAAGGGCAACCTCTTCTGGGCCTTCGCCTACAACGTCGCCGCCCTGCCCCTGGCCGCCGCCGGCCTCCTCAACCCCATCATCGCCGGCGCCGCGATGGCCTTCTCCAGCGTCTTCGTGGTCACCAACTCGCTGCGGCTGCGGGGGTTCAAGCCGAAGCGGGCGGAGTAGCGGCGGCCCGCAGCTGTTCACTTGCCCTGTATGAGCTGTTGCGGCCCCGGCCCCGCTGCTCCACGAGCCCGGCGTCGAGGAGGCGGCGCAGGTCGGCGCTGGCGGTAGCCGGGGAGATGTCGGCCTCCTCCGCATAGCCGCTGCGATCGGTCCCGCCGATCAGGCTCTGCTCGAGAGCGATCACCATCCGCTCCGGCCAGTTGCGCCCCGAGATCGCTTCTTCGAGTCGTTGCCAGCGCGCCGCCGCCTGCCCGACCTGGGCCAGGCGTCGCCGGGCCTGCTCGAGGTGGGCTCGGAGGCAGAACTCGATCCACCCGGTCGCGTCGCGTTCGGGTTGGTAGCTGCCGCCCTGGGTCTCGCGCAGGGCGGCGTAGTACTCGGCGGTGTGGCTGCCGAGGTATTCCTCGATCGAGAAGAACTCCGGCGAGCCGAAGCCACCACGAGCAAGGACCAGCGACTGGACGATGCGGGCGATGCGACCGTTGCCGTCGCGGAAGGGGTGGACGGAGATGACGTTGAGGTGCGCCATCGCCGCGCGGACGAAGACGTCTGCCTCGGGGTCGCCGTTCGACAGCCAATCGACCGCTTCGTCCATCAGCGGCACCACTTCCTCGGCATCCGGCCCGCGGTACTCCAGCGATCCGTCGGCCCCGGTGACGCCGATCGGCCCAGCCCGCCACAGCCCTGGGTCTTTGTCGCGCTGGAAGTAACAGGCCTCGAAATGGAGATCGAGGATGACCCGGTCGAGCCAGCGGAAGCCAGGGTCAGCCGCCATCGTCCCGACGTGGTCCATCGCCCTCGAATAGCAGGCGACGGCCTGGCGGTCTTCGTCGTCCGGCTCCGCTAGGAGTCGGCCGCTGGTCAGGGCGAGCGCCTCTTCCGGGGAGACGCTGAAGCCCTCGATAGAGGTAGAGCTCTCGACGGAACTTGCTCGCACCTGTCTGCGCAGCGAGCCCATCCAGCGGCTGCGGGTTTGCGTTCCTCGTTCGAGAGCGTGTCTCAGCTCCTCCAGCTCGCTGAGGTCGTCGAGGAGGGAGGGAGGCAGATGCGGGAGTCGGAAGATCATCCTGCAAGCTTAGACGATTAAACGTTTAATCGTCTAGACGATTTTGCTTCTGATCAGGCAGGCTGCGGTGCTTGCGCGAACCACCGTTCCAGGCGCTCCCTCGTGAACACGTCGGAAGAAGCCGCGCAGCATCGTCTCCGGCGCGACGCGGATGCCGCCGACCTGCTCGGCGCTCTCCAGCCAGGCGGTGTCGAACCAGTCGCCGTAGGGCTCGAGGAGCCGGGCGAAGTTGCCCCGGCGCTGCGCCTGGTCGCCGCGGGTCAGCCGCGGATCGACGCCGAGGACCAGCATCGAGAGGTCGTCCTCGGCCGGGGTCCAGATCAGCGACCCCTCCTCGATCACGTCGATTTTGAACCGGCCGGTCTCCGGCAGCCCGCGCCAGTAGCCGAACATGAACGCCATCTCTCCCGCCAGCGGCCGCTCCTTCTCGAGGTCGAGCAGGCGGGCGACGGTGGAGACGCGGCCGTCGGCGCCGAGCACCCAGCGCGCCGCGATCTCCTCGCCGCTCTCGAGGACGACGCCGCGGGCGGGGTCGGCGGCGGTGCCGGCGCCGAGCAGGCCGGTGACCTTCTCGCCGAACCGGGTCTCCGCCCCCGCGTCGATCGCGGCCTCGAGCAGGGCCCGGTCGAGCACCGGCCGGGTGATCGAGGCCATCCGGTCGAAGCCGCCGATCGGGGTGAAGCGGCCGACCGATTCGTGGCCGAGCGTGCGGATCGCGTACTCGACCAGGTTGACGCGGTGCCGCGACTCGATCCGCTCGTAGGCCCCCAGCTCCGCCAGCCGGGCCAGCGTGTTCGGGAACAGCATGTGGGTCGAGAGGGTGTCGGCGGGCGGCGGCTCGCGGTCGAGGAGCAGGACCTTCCAGCCCCGCTCCGCCAACCGCTGCGCCGCCGGCGTGCCGGCGACCCGGGCGCCGACGACGACCGCGTCGTAGCTCGGCCCGCCCATCGCGATCAGCCCCGCTTCCGCCCGACGGTGAGCAGGTACTCCATGCCGAAGTGCGCCTGCTCCTCGCTGCCCCGGTTCCACTCGCCGCAGAACTCGCTCAGGGTGCGGTCGAACTCCTCGGCCCGGCCCTCTTTCTCGGCGTTGGCGCGGGCGGCGATCGTCGGCCCGTAGAGCCGCTTGAAGTGCTCGCCGTAGTCGTCGGGCCGCTCGAAAGCAGTCACCTCGAGCACGCCTTTCTCGACCCGTTCCAGCTCGACGCGATCCCCGAGCAGGCCGCGCAGGTGCTCCTCGCTACCCCACAGCGGCGGCGGCTGCGCGCCCTCCGGGGGCGGCGGCATGAACTGGCCCATCTCGCGGAAGAGCCCGCCGATCATCCCCTCGGGCGTCCAGCTCAGGAGGCCGATCCTGCCGCCGGGCTTGCAGACGCGGACCAGTTCGTCCGCCACCTTCTGGTGGAAGGGCGCGAACATCACCCCGATCGAGGAGATGACGACGTCGAAGCTCCCGTCCTCGAAGGGGAGGTCGTGGGCGTCGGCCTCGACCCACTCGAGCTCGACCCCCTCGGCCTCGGCGCGGGCGCGACCGGCCTCGAAGAGCTCCGGGGTGAGGTCGCCGGCGACCACCTCGGCTCCGGCCTGGCGGCGACGATCGCCGCGTTGCCGGTGCCGGCGGCGACGTCGAGGACGCGGTCGCCGGGGCCGATCTCGCAGGCCTCGACGAGGCGCGGGCCGAGCGGCAGGAGGAAGGTCTCGACCATCGAGGGATAGTCGCCGGAGGCCCACATCTTCCGGTGTTTCTGCCTCAGCTCGGGGCTGGGGCCTGGGGATTCGGTGCTGGGGGTCACTGTCGAAGCTCCTTTTCGAATTGCTTAGTGATCCTTTTCTACGCCCGCCTCGGATCGGGATCAACTTCAAGATCTGCAGTTAGGCGCGTACACTCGCTGCAGAGGAGAGATGCCGGAGAGCTATGGACAGTTCTGCCCGGTCGCCCAGGCGGCGGAGGTCCTGACCGAGCGCTGGACCCTGCTGGTCCTGCGCGAGCTGCTGATGGGCAGCACCCGCTTCAACGAGCTGCATCGCGGGGTGCCGCGGATGTCCTCCTCGCTGCTCAGCAAACGGCTGCGGGAGATGGAGCGCTCGGGGCTGATCACGCGGGAGCCGCTGCGGGGGGAGCGCGGCCACGCCTACCGGCTGACCTCGGCGGGGGAAGCGCTGGGACCGCTGGTCGTCCAGCTCGGCAACTGGAGCCGCGAGTGGCTGAAACGGGAGGTCAGCGAAGAGGAGGCCGACCCGGCGCTGCTGATGTGGGACGTGCGGCGCAGCGTCAAGCTCGACCGCCTGCCCGCCGACCAGCTCGTCGTCTTCTTCCGCTACCGCGACGCCGAAGAGGGCAAACGCGCCTGGTGGCTGGTCGCCGAGCCCGCCGAGGCCGAACTCTGCTTCACCGACCCCGGCTTCGGGATCGACCTCCAGGTCGACGCCGAGGCGCGGGCGATGGCCGAAGTCTGGCTCGGCCGGCTGGAGCTGGGGGCGGCGATGCGCTCGAAGCGGATCCGCCTCACCGGCCCCGAGCACCTCGTCCGCAGCTTCCCCGACTGGCTCGGCTACAGCACCTTCGCCTACGAGGACCCGGCCGCCGAGCTTGCGGCCCGGCAGAGCGGGTAATAGCAGGACAGAAGGGTTTTTTTCGGGCGGAAAGGGGTGAATCGGCATGCCGGGAGCTGCTGCGGGTGGTCGACGCTCCGGGCTGGCTCTGGCCGTGATCGCCGTGGTCGCCTTCGTCCTCATGCTCGTCTTCGCCGACGCCCCGGAGGCGCTGCGGCCCCTCTGCGGCGGCCGCAAGGCGACGATCGCCTCCAACGACCGGGTGATCCGCGGCGGCCGCGGCCCCGACGTGATCCTCGCCGGCCCCGGGCCGAACAAGGTCTTCGGCGGTCGCGGCAACGACACGATCTGCGGCGGCCGCGGCCGCGACCACATCGACGGCGGTCGCGGCAACGACACGCTCGACGGCCAGGCAAACGCCGACTTCGTCCGCGGCGGCCGCGGCTCCGACGAGGTGGCGGGCGGCCTCGGCGCCGACCGGGTCCGCGGCGACAGCGGCAACGACGCGGTCCGCGGCAACGGCGGTCGCGACGACGTCGAGGGCGGGCTCGGCGACGACGACGTCGACGGCGGCAACGGCGGCTTCGACGCCGTCGCCGGCGGGATCGGCCGCGACCGCATCGACGGCGGTCCGGGCGCCCACGACATCGCCTCCTATCGCAGCGCCGGGGGCCCGGTCGAGGTCGACCTCGCGAGCGGGATCGTCAGCGGCGCCGAGAACGAGCGTCTGGTCAGGGTGGAGGACGTGGCTGGGGGCGCCGGCGACGACCTCCTCGCCACCTCCGAAGCCGCCGCCAACCGGGTCGAGGGCGGGCCGGGCGACGACAGCCTGCTCGGCTCCCAGGCCGGAGACGAAGCCTTCGGCGGCCCCGGCAGCGACCAGTGCTTCGGCCCCTTCGCGGTCGCCGAGTCCTGTGGCGCCGCCGCCGGCACCGGCACCCAGGTGGAGCGCTACGAGAGCCTGACCGGCGCCGCCACCCTGGCGATCGCCGGCGACACGCGGGTCCCGACGAAGTCCGGGTGGGGTTTCGCGGCGGCCGCTACCTCGTCCGCGCGGCGGGCCAGAGCCCGGTGCAGATCGGCGCCGGCCGCGTCAGCTCGATCCTCGTCTCCCTCGGCCCCGGCGACGACCGCCTCGCGCTCGGGGCCTCGGTGCCGCCCGGGGTCGCGGTGACCGTCGACGCCGGGCCGGGAAGCGACCAGCTGCGGGGCGGCCGCGGCGGCGACACCCTCTACGCCGGCGACGACGGCGACCCCGATCTGATCGCGGGCGGTGGCGGTGACGACGCGCTCTTCGGCCTGAACATCCTCCACCCGCGCCACGGCAGCGGCGCGGCGACGATGCTCGGCGGCCCCGGCGACGACCTCCTGATCGGCGGCCAGCCCTGCGAGGGCGATCGCTTCCGCGGCGGCCCCGGCGCCGACGACAGCGCCTCTTTCGCCCGGGTGCGGAACGAAGGGATCAGCGTCGAAGCCCGGATCGGCGGCGAGGTGGTCGACCCGGAGGTCGCCGGCTGCGCGCCCGGCCGGATCGCCCGCGACGTCGAGAAGATCGAGGGGTCGACGGGGCCGGACCGACTCGTCGGCTCGGCGCGGGACAACGTCCTTCTCGGCCGCGGCGGCAGCGACGTGCTCGACGGCCGCGGCGGGGCCGATCGCTGCATCGGCGGCCGCGGCGGGGATCGCGCCCGCCACTGCGAGTACTGGCGCAACTGAGGTTGCAGCCCGGCTAGGCGGGCGGCGCGCGCCATTTCCCCCGCCTACGGTTAATGGCAGAGCCGGCGCGCATGCCCGGCTTCCTCTCTGTCTATGCCGATTCCGACCGCAAAACCGCGCCGGCGCTGGCTCTCGTCGCTTACGGCGATGGCCCTCGTCCTGCTCGCCTCCTGCCTGGTGGCGGTGGCGACCGCGCCCGCGAAGTCGAGCTCGGAAAAGCTGGAAGCGGTCGAAGAGAAGATCGGCGCCGCCGAAGAACGCGAAGGCGTGCTGACCTCCGACATCGCCGCGATCGGGGACAAGATCTCCGCCCTCGAAGGCGAGGTGGCGGCGCTGCGCAACCAGGAGGCGGCGGCCGAAGAACAGCTGGCGGCCAGGCAGGCCGAACTCGAACGGGCCGAAGACGAACTGCACGAAGCGCTGGAACGGCTGGACACCCTGCGGGGCCGGCTGAAGCGGGCGCTGGTCAACCTGCGCGAGCGCCTGGTCGCGATCTACACCTACGGCTCGACCGACATCACCTCGGTCATCCTCAGCTCCGGGGACTACGGCGACATGGTCGCCCAGGCCACCTACTTCGAGGCGATCGAGGAAAGCGACGAGAACCTGGCCGAGCGGGTGCGCAGCCTGCGCGACGAAGCGAAGAAGCTGGTGCGGCAGCGGAAGATCTCGAAGCTGACGATCGAAGACGCCCGCGACGCGATCGCCGCCAAGGAGCAGCGGCTGGAGTCGACCCGCTCCTCGCTGGAGACGCGCGAGGGAGCCCTGCTCTCGGCGCGGGCGGAGCGGCGCCAGACCCTGAAGGGGATCGAAGGCGACCGCGACGAGCACGAGGAAATCGCCGCCGATCTGCGCGCCCAGATCGCCCAGGAAATCGCCGAAGCGACCGGCGGGGTGGCGCTGCCGGCCGGGCCGCTGCCCTCGCCGAGCGCCGCCGGCTTGATCTGGCCGGTCGAAGGCACCCTGACCTCGGGCTTCGGCTACCGCTGGGGCCGGATGCACGAGGGGATCGACATCTCGGTGCCGGAAGGGACGCCGATCCGCGCCGCCGCCGACGGCACCGTGATCCTGATGCAGTCCGAGTACGAAAGCGGCGGCTACGGCAACTACAGCTGCATCGACCACGGCGGCGGGCTCTCCACCTGCTACGCCCATCAGTCGAGCTTCGCCACCTCGATCGGCGCCCACGTCAACCAGGGCGACGTGATCGGCCTCAGCGGCAACACCGGCCACAGCACCGGCCCCCATCTCCACTTCGAGGTGCGGATCAACGGCGCCCCCACCGACCCCCTCGGCTACTTGTAGCTCTACCCTTCACCGCGTGGCGGAGCTGATCTTCTTCGCAATTCCCGGGTTCGTGCTGCTGCTCGTCGTCGAGCTGCTCTCCTTCCGGCTCGCCCGGGACGACGAGCTGGTCGGCTACGAGCGCGCGACACGCGGACGAGCCTGTCGATGGGCGGCGGCAACGTCGTCATCAACGCGGGCTGGAAGCTGGTCGTCGTCGTCGTCTACCCGGGCTCTACGAGCTGACGCCGCTGCGGATGCCCGCCGACGTGGTGGACCTGGGTGCTCCTGTTCTTCGTCGACGACTTCGCCTACTACTGGTTTCACCGCGTCCACCACGAGGTCCGCGTGTTCTGGGCGAGCCACGTCGTCCACCACTCCTCCCAGCACTTCAACCTCTCGACCGCCCTGCGCCAGACCTGGGCGCCGATGACCTCGTTGCCGTTCTGGGCACCGCTGGCGCTGCTCGGCTTCCCGCCCTGGATGATCCTCACCCAGCAGGCGATCAGCCTGATCTACCAGTTCTGGATCCACACCGAGCGGGTCGGGAAGATCCGGCGCTGGTTCGAGTTCGTCTTCAACACCCCTAGCCACCACCGCGTCCACCACGGCTCCAACGAGCGTCTACCTCGACCGCAACTACGGCGGCATCCTGATCATCTGGGACCGCCTGTTCGGCACCTTCGAGCCCGAGGGCGAGCGCGTCCGGTACGGGCTGACGAAGAACATCAGGACCTACAAGCCGCACGCGGTCGCCTTCCACGAGTACCTCGCGATCTGCCGCGACGTGCGCAGCGCGAAGAGCTGGCGCGAGCGCCTCGGCTACCTCTTCGGCGGCCCCGGCTGGACGCCGGACGGGACGGGCGGCGGCACCCGGGGGTGAGTGTCGAGTTATGCGTCCATATGGGCGCATAACTCGACACGCCTACGGCTGGACGCGGCGGTGCTCCCAGCCCTCGTCGCCCCTTATGTAGAGGAGGCGGCGGTGGAGGCGGTCGGGGCTGCCGTGCCAGAACTCGACCAGGTCGGGGTCGAGGCGCCAGCCGCCCCAGCGGGCGGGGCGCCGCAGGGTTTCCTTCGCGGCTGAGTCGGCCGCCTCTCGCAGCACCGCCGGATCCTCGAGCGGCTCGCCCTGGCGGGAGGCGACGGCGGTTGCCCGCGCGTCCGCCGGCCGCGCGCCGAAGATCGCGTCGGACTCCTCCTCGCCGAGCTTCCGCACCGGCCCCTCGACCGTGATCTGCTGCAGGGTCTCGCGCCAGTAGAGCGTGCCGGCGGCGCGCGGGTTGGCGGCGAGCTCGCGCCCCTTGCGGCTCTCGTAGCTGCCGGCGAAGACGAGGGCGGGGGACGCCTGCTTGAGGAGGAGGACGCGGCTCGACGGCCGCCCCTCCGCGTCGGCGGTTGCCAGGGCCAGCGCCCGCGGCTCGCGCACACCGCGCTCGTCGGCGAGCCGCAGCCAGCGCTCGAGCAGCGGCAGCGGCTCGGCCGGCGGGTCCTCGAACTCGGGCAGCTCCAGCGTCGGGTCGCCGGAGAGCGTTTCGATCGCCTGTCTATCCATCGCCGCCTACCGCTCCGCCCGCAGCAGGATCGCCGTCGCGTCGTCGGAAACGTCCAAGCGCGGGAAGCGGGTGATGCTCCCCGGCGCCATCTCGGCAGCTCGCAGCTCATTGCCGAGAGCAGCGAGGCCGGAGTCACTCGCGCTCCGGATCAGCTCCTCGGGGTCGCGGGCGATCCCGAAGGGATCGATCAGCCGCGCAAAGCCATCACTGCAGAGGAGAAGTGCATCCACATCCTCCAGCGGCGCCGAGAGGGGGTAGATATGTCGGGCTGCGGCGGGGTCATCCGCGAAGAGCCAATAGGCCCCCTCGGTGTTGGCCTCGTTGCGATTCGTCAGTAACTGAGGGACGACCGCCTCACGCGCCTCTTCGAGCGACATCCCGGTGCCGAGGTGGCGCGTGATCGCCGCGGCGACGGCCCCGTCGAAGCGGTCGAGCCGACGGTCCCACGCGACCGAGCAGTGCCCGTCACGATGGCGGATCACGCCAAGGCAGTCGCCGAGCAATCCGCCCCGCAGGAGACCTTCGCTCGCGGTCACGGCGATCACCGTGCAAGAGGGGCTGCGGGCGATCGGCACGCTGGGTCCGCCGCCTTCGCCCAGCGCGTCGCGAAACATCTCTCTCGGCGGCGAGCTGCGGTGTCGGCGCAGTCGTTCCAGGGAGAGACGGGCATAGGCGAGCGCGTCGATGCCGTCGGCGTCCAGCAGCGGAGTGGAGCCGTCGGCAAGGCCTACGAAGTCATCGCTGACGAGACAGGCGTCGTGCCCCTTGCCGGCAGCCGGCAAGCTGACCTGCTGCCCCTTGAAGCGCACACCGCCGAGGGTGGTGCGAAGGTCAGTTGTCGGCGGGTGACTCACTCGAAGCGGTATCAGCGAGGCGGCTCCAGGGCCTTCGGAGAAGCCAGGACCCGAAGGCGACCGCCCCGAAGAGGATCACCGCGAAGCTTCCCACGACGACCAGACTCTCGCCGAGAGGACGGTTGTCGATGTTGTCCAGGGTGATCTGAATCAAGGAGAGGATCGCGGCGATGAAGGCAACCGCGCTGATCACCGACAGTTCGGCTCCGCGCAGCCGCTCGGCCGTCTTCTCGGAGCGGCTCTCCAAGGATTTCGCCTGCCTGGTTACCGAGCGGAGGGTGCGCTGCACCTCGATCATCCGGCGCTCGAATTTGTATTCGGCGATCCGGTCCGGGGCATCGACGGAGTCCCGATCCTCGTAGCTGATCGCCTTCACCAGGTCTTCCCGCGCCTCGTCGAAGCGACCCAGGTGCGTGTAGACGGAAGCGCGGGTGGCAAAGAACTTGGCGTAGCGGGCGCGGCTGTCGATCGCGTCGTTCACCGATTCGAGCGCCTCTTCGAACTCGGCCTGCCCGATCGTCTCGTCGCATTCACTCAGCTGCAGGATGAAGCGGGCGATCAAGTGGGCGCCTCCGGCATGGATCCGCCCCCCTTCCTGGCTCAACACCTCCCGCTCCAAAGCAAGGCCCCGCCTCAGTTGGCGCTTGCTCCCGCCCTCGAGTGCGAGGGCGTCGAAATGCTTGAAGAGGGGCAGCTGCCCAAACTCGCCCCTGACCAGATCCAAGAGCTCTTCCCCGCCTGTCGACGTTCGGAGCGGCGGCAGGCGATTGCCCCGGCCGCGAAGATCAGAAAGCGAGTCTCGTCGTCTGCCTCTCCCGGCTGAGCGAGGACCGAGCGGGCGAACTCCAGAGTGTCATCGCGGGCAACGGCGAGGCAGGTGGCATCGAGCTCGTACTGATCACGGTTCTCCTGATCGAGCTTCCGCGCCGCCTTGGTGAAGATCTCAAGTCGCTTCTCGAGCCGTTTCGTCGAACGCAGGTCATCCGCGGCGTCCTTGATTGCCTGACTGGTTTCCATCGGCTCGATTGGACCACAGTATCTTCCCGCATGCCCGACGGCGGGAAGAGGGTGAAAAACGAGCTCGGCGTGGTCTACGGCAATGCGATGCAGGCCGGTTCAATATCGGTGCACGTACACGGTGGCGAGGCCCGTCGCCTTCCCATTCCTCGCCAGGTCCCCTCCTTGGAAGGACCCTTCGTGAACCGCCATGAAGAGGTGGAAGAACTCGACGGACTGCTCACCTGGGACGAGGTCGGGGTGACCCCGATGGCCGTCATCAACGGGATGAGGGGAGTGGGGAAGACGGCGATCGGCCGATACTGGGCGCACGCCAACGGCGAGCACTTCGAGGGAGGGTGCCTGCACGCCGACTTCGATGACCTCCGGCGGGATGGCGCGGTCGACGTCCACGCCGTACTCGGGGGCTTTTTGCGGGCCTTGGGCCTGCACGAGGACGTCATCCCTGACTCGATCGAGGCGCGTTCGGCCCTGTTCATCTCCAAGGCGGCGGAGAAACGGATACTAGTGCTGCTCGACAACGTCGATTACGCCGCGCAGGTGAAGTCCTTGGAGCCCGGGCCCTCAGGTGGTGTTGTCTTGATCACCAGCCGCGCTCCCCTTGAGGAGCTGGTCGGAGACGGGGCCGCCTGGATCGAGCTGGAGCCGCTGGAAGAGGAGGATTCGGCGCTGGTGCTGATGCGGGCGTCGGGCATGCCCGCTCTGTTGGAGGCCGATTCCGACGCGGTCGCAGCGCTGGTCGAGATCTGCGCGGGACTGCCGATCGCCCTGCGCGTCTGCGGAGCGCTGCTGGCGCGGGAAAGACATCGTCCGGTCGCCTGGCTGGCCGATCACCTGGCCGACGAGTCCGAGCGCCTCCGCCATATGGAGGTCGATCCGCAGCGGTCGATCAACCTCGTTTTCACCCAGGCCTACCGCTCGCTGACCGACGCCGCGCGAGGCCTCTACCGAAAGCTCGGCTCCCATCCGGGGACCAGCTTCAGCCCGGGGCTGGCGGCAGCTGTCGCCGACGTCCCGGCGGAGGAGGGCAGCCGGATGCTGGGAGAACTGCGGCGCTCAAACCTGATCGAAGGTCGCGACGAGCGCTTCCGCTTCCACGAGCTGCTGCGGATCCACGCGCGGGCGATCGCCGCTGAGGAGGAAAGCGCCGAGGAGCGGGAAGCGGCGGTGCGGCGGGTCGTCGACTTCTACGTGGCCGCGACGCGGCGCATGGACTTCGCGATCATCGCCGAGAGACTGCGGTTGAGCGATCCCCTGCCCGAGGCAGACCCGGAGCTGCTGCCGAGCTTCGGGTCGACCGCCGAGGCGATCGGTTGGTTCGACCAGGAGCGGGCGAACGTCCTTGCGGTCATGCGGGACGCGGCGGCACGCGAATGGGACGAAAGCGCCTGGCGACTGGGCGAGGCTCTGTGGCTCCCGTACCACAACCGCAAGCACTTCGGCGAGGCGATCGAGGTGTACACGATCGCCGCCGGCGCCGCCCAGAGGCAGGGGCATGACGCGGCGGAGTCGCGGATGCGCAGCCAGCTGGCTCGCGGCTACCTCGACCTCGACGACAAGCCCGGGGCCAAGCGGAGGCGAAGGCAGCGATCGAGCTGGCCGAACGCACCGACCATGCCGAACTTCGCGCGTCGGCTCGCGAGTTCGCCGGCGTCGTCGCGGCGGCGCAAGAACGCTACGGCGAGGCGATCGAGGCCTTCGAAGAGGCCAAGGCGGTCAGCGAGAAGACCGGCAGCGTCCGGGGCGTGGCGGTGCACGCCTACCACCTCGGCAGGGTCCTCGACCTCGACGGACAGCACGAGCGGGCGATCGAGGTATTGCAGGAGGCGGAAGGACTGATCGACGCGGATAGCGACGGCCTCACCCTTGGCCGCGTGCGGATTCACCTCGGCAACGCCCTCCGGGCGGTCGGCAAACGCGAGGCTGCGGCCGTCGTCTTGCAGGCGGCCGTCGAAACGATGGCCAAGGAGGAGGCGCCTTTCTACGAAGCGCAGGCGCGCGAGAGCCTCGCGCAGGTGAAGCATGAGATGGGGGACAAGGGGGAGGCGCGCCGGCAACTCGAGCAGGCCTTGCTGGTCTACGTGGCCGCCGACAGCCCTCGTGCCGAGGAGGTCAGGTCGGCCCTAGCTCGGTTCTGAGCGGAACCGCAGAGAGCGTTGCTGAGAGGATCTTGCGCCCGCAGCCGACGCTGATTTTCTCTGGCGGCTGGGCGGGGCTCGGTGCCTGAGTGGACCAGGCGTAGATCGCGGAAGCGACGAGCCCGGCATCGCCCCAATTCGCCAACTTCGCTCGCAGGAGCCGGTCGTCGCGGAGCGCGATCACGCAGCTGTCTGCCTCCACAGCGGCAGCCGCAACGCGACAGCCGGGATAGGCCCGCAGCATCTCGGTCGTCCAACCGATCGCCTCGGCCTCCGTCAGCGGCGCGCCCTCTTCCGGCGTGTGGGCGATGACGCCCGCGTTTTGCCACAGGCTTGGATTCTTCTCGCCGCTGAGCACGAGGAGGTGGCGGCCCGCAAGTTCCGCGGCCTGCTCGGGTTCGAGGGCAGCCGGGAACCGGGAGACCGAGACCCGGGGCGCGTGACGGTCGGCATCCTCCAGCGTGGCCACGACCAGCAAGGCGCGCACCGGCTGCGTCTCGGCGGCCGGCGCCGGGGCCGGGGCGACCCAGATCGGCTCGCCCGGTAGGTCGAGGTCGATCAGCCGGTAGACCGTCGCCCGCAGCTCCTCCAGGGCGCGGCCGCGGTTGGCATAGGAGCGGTCGGCCAGATCGGCATAGCGTCCACGGTCGAGGTCGAAGCCGATTTCCTCCAACTGCGGACGCAGGGGTCGGCTCCAGTCCACCCGTGGCGCGATCGCACCCAAGCCGGCCAGCGGCGTGCCGGAAACCATTTCCTCCTCGCCGAATGCCCCGAGCACGGTGGGAATCCCGAGGGTGGCCCCATAGAAGGTGACCGAGCCGTGGTCCCCGATCAACAGGTCCGAGGCGGCCAGGGCGGTACGCCACGAGCCGTCGTCATGGGGGACCAGGCGCAGCCCTCCCTGCATCGCCCGCCCCATCCACAGCCGCAATTGCCAGCGGCCATGGCCTACCCAGATGTTCGCATGCAGGAGCGTGAGAACCGCGTACTCGTCGAACGGCAGCTCCGCGACCAGGTCGGAGGGAAGGGTGGGGTGGGTGGCAAGCAGCGCCAGCGGTCCCCAGGTCGAAGAGATCGCGATCAGCTTCTGCTCCTCGCCAACCCCGAGCGCCCGCCGGTATCGGTCTCGATGGGGAAGGCTGGCCTCGAGACGGTCGAAGACCGGGTCACCGGCGACCGTTGCTTGAGTCAGGCCATCGCGGTCCTCGTGCCATTGGTGCCGCTGCTCCTCGTGAGAGAGGATCACCGTCGTCCTCGCCCGCGGCTCGGGGCCATCCAGCTCCGGCTGTGGCGCCAGGCCGTCGTCGGGACGACTGATCTTCTTCGTGAAGCCGGTGCCGTGGGAAAGGATCAGGAGCGGCGAGCGAAGTTCGTCCAAGCCGCCGTAATGACTGGCGCTGATGGCGAGGTCGAACTTCGTCGCGACCGCCTGCTCCCAAGGAACCAAACGTCCACCGAGGTCGCGGACCGCCTCCTCCACACCTGCCACGTAGGCGGAATTGTCCCCGTTCAAGGTGAACAACGTTTGGATGCGGCGGTCGGAGAGAAGGTCCGGAATTGCGTCGAAGAGATAGGCGACGGTGGTGATCGTTCGGACGACGATCAGCACCGTCCGCTCGGTGGGAATGGTTGACCAGCGATCGGCTTCAGGGCCGATCGGCACCTTCAGCCAATTTGCGGGGGGGGGGGGGGGGGGGGGGGGGGGGGTACTTGACTCATTCGGCCCGGCGGACCGAATCGATGTTGATCTCCCCGGCCTGGATCACGTTGCCGCCGACCGAGCCGGTGATGGTGTTGGTGACGCTGGACGCCTGGATGCTCTTGGCGGTGGTAAGCCACGCCCGTAGTTCGCGGTCGAACTTCGGGTTCTCGGCGGCCCGCGCCACGAGCGCCTCGGCCACGTCCTCGGCGGTCTCAGCGCGGCCGCCGATGATCGAGCGTTCCAGGTCCGCAGGCGATCCCCCGGCTTCATCCGCCGGCAAGCCACGCACCAGGGCGAGCAGCTCTCGCACCGACTCGGCTCCCACCTCCCCGGTAGCGCCGCCGAATATTCCCGCGAGGACCCCGGTGAGCACCGAGACCAGGTTCGGATCCATGGGC
This sequence comes from uncultured Actinomycetes bacterium, assembly GCA_963779815.1. Classification (GTDB taxonomy): domain Bacteria; phylum Actinomycetota; class Thermoleophilia; order Solirubrobacterales; family 70-9; genus VAYN01. Next base: position 262,678 of record CAVZZR010000003.1, read on the forward strand.
CGGGAGCTTAGTCGAACGTTCAGTGTTATTGAGCCGAGTCAACCTCCGTCAGGCGCAGAGCGCCTGAACTTCCCGACGAGCCGCAACCAGCTTGCGCTTGACCCGCTTCGCGCGCCTGCTCAGGTGTCGCTTCCTCGCCCCGCTCGCGTAGCGGGCGTTCCTCTTCAAGCGCTTGAACTGCCGCTTCAGCACGAGGGCCCGGTGTTCGGCGAGCTCGCAGGGGGAGGGGGGAGGCGGCTTCGGCTTCGCGACTCTCACCCGCAGCCTCTCGCTTTCGATGCCCTGGTAGGTGCCGTCGGCCGGATGGGTGACGACGAAGTTCGCGTTCTTGCCGTAGGCGGTTTCCGGCAGCGCCAGCTGGAAGCCGACGGTGCCGCCGCTGCTGGTGCCCGTGTAGGAGGCGACCCCGCCGTTGATCCAGCTCACCGTGAGGTTGAACGGCAGCCCGTCCGGCACCGGCTGGCCGGTGGCCAGGTTCGCCGTCGCCCGGATGATCCCGGTGGCGCTGACCCGCTGGACCGGTTTCAGCGCGACCGCGAGGTAGTGGAGGATCGGGCCGAGGGTGAAGTCGTAGGGGTAGGTTTCGTAGTCCGCGGGTTCGGTCTCCTGGGCGCCCACGTAGAACTCGAGGTAGCTCGTGTCGGTCGTCGATTCCTGAGCGACGATTTCGGTATGGGCGGTGCCGCTGCCCGAGAGGTCGTAGAACGGGCCGTTGCTGTCGCATTCGTGCCGCTGGTCGAACACGCTGCCCCAGTTGAAGTCGTTGATCCCCTGGGCGAGGGTCAGGCAGAGCGGATAAATCCCGGGATAGTTGGTGTACGGAGCGCCGTGCCAGTCGACCGTGATCACGTCGCGGGTCGAGAGCGGCGGCAGGCGCCAGAAGGCGACCTCGGCGTAGCCGCCGTAGTTGGCGTCGTTCTTGTGATTGTTGAGCTGGCCGGTGTAGTGCTGTCCCACCGCGATGGTCGGGGCCTGGCTCGGGCTTCGCCCACCGCCCTCGAAGGCGATCGCCGACGAGGACATTCCCAACACGGCAAGCGCCAGCACAGCCAGCGCACAAACGATCTTTCGCATCTTCTCCAACCCCTGTCGATTACCGGGCAGCCACCATCTACATGGGGACAACTCCCCGAGTAGTCGAAGACTTTCGCGACCGCTACGAACTCGTCGCCAATGTCGCCGCGCGCAGCGTCACCTGACCATCGCCCCCGCCACCTCCCGCTCGAGGTGCTCGCAGCGGCGCGCGGCGGTGTGCTCGGCGAGGACCCGCCGGCGGGCCCGCTCGCCGAGCGCCCGTCGCTCCTCTTCGCCGATCTCGCGCAGGTAGTCGACGACGTCCTCGGCGCAGTCGGCGACGAGGATCTCCTCGTCCGGCGCGAAGAGCTGGTCGAGGCCCTCCCAGCGATCGCTGATCGCCGGCACCCCGCAGGCGGCGGCCTCGAACAGGCGCACGCTCGGCGACCAGCCCGCGCGGCGCATCTGCGCCCGGGTGACGTTGAGGGTGAAGCGCTGCGCCGCGTAGAACGCCGGGTGCTCGGGGGGAGCGACGTGCTCCACCCGCTCGACGTTCGCCGGCCAGCGGATCCCCTCGGGGTATTGGGGGCCGGCGACGGCGAATCGCTCCTCCGCCAGCAGCGCCGCCGGCTCCAGCAGCAGGCGCTCGAGGGCCGGCTGGCGATCGTCGCTGTAGGTGCCGATGTAGCCGAGCTCCCAGCGCGCCTCGGTCTCCAGCGGCCGGTAGGCGTCGGGGTCGACGAGGCAGTAGAAGGCGACCGGGCGCCGGGCTCCGAACTCGTCCTCGAGCACCTCGAGGGTTGGGCCGCCGGTGAAGGAGAGGTAGAGGTCGAAGCGGCCGACCAGCTCGGGGGAGAGGTACTCGCGGTCGCCGGCCCGCAGCTTCTCGAGCGTGACCGGGGTGTCAATGTCGTAGAAGGCGGTGGCGTGGCCGGCGTTCTCCAGAACCCATTCGCAGACCGCGACTCCCTCGGGGACGTAGGAGCCGACGACGACGAGGTCGGCGGTGGCGACGTCGCCGGTGTGCCATGCCTTCAGCTCCTCGAGCGAGGCGTAGAGCGAGGTGCGCCCCCAGGGCGGATCGGGCAGGTCGCGGTGCTCCGCGTACCAGGAAACCTCGCGCTCGCAGAAGACGACCTCGTGGCCGCGGGCGCTGAGCTCGCGGACCAGCGCCCGGTAGTTGGTCGCGTGGCCGTTGCCCCACGACGAGGTGATCGAGAGTCCGCAGAAGACGATCTTCATCGTCCGGCCTCCGCGTAGACGCCGTCGAGCACCCGCGCCAGCAGCTCGAGCTCCTCGGCGGCGGGGTCGTAGCTGTGGTCGCTCGCCAGCCGCGCCGCCCAGGAGGCGATCGCGCGACCGCCCCAGGCGTCGGGCGGCTCGGCCAGGACCTCGGTCGAGGTGCCGCGCCAGAGCTCGGTGCGGAAGTCGTAGAAGGAGCCGCCGACGTTGCGGACCGAGACGGCGCCGTCGGTCCCCCAGGCGGTGCACTCGAAGGCGCACTCGCCTCCCGCGGACTGGAACCAGGAGCAGGCGAGGCGGGCCCGCACCTCTTCGTCGCCGAGGTACAGCTCCGCTGTCGCGTGGTCCTCGACCTCGTGGCCCTGCAGCGCCAGGGTCCGCGCCGTCTCGACCTCGAACTCGCTCGCGCCGGTCAGCCACAGGGCGAGGTCGACCAGGTGGGTGCCGAGGTCGATCAGGCAACCGCCGCCGGAGAGATCGGGGTTCGTGAACCAGGGCTTGTCGGGACCGTAGGCGTTGTGGAAGACGAGGTCGAGGGAGTGGACGAGGCCGATCTCTCCCTCCCCGACAGCCCGTTGCGCCGCCCGCACGGCCTCGACGTGGCGGTAGGAGAGGTCGACGCCGAGCAGGCGGTCGGCCTCGCGGGCGGCGGCGAGGACCCGCTGCGTCTCGGTCGCGTCGCGGGTCAGCGGCTTCTGGCGGAAGACGGCCATCCCGCGATCCAACGCCGCGATCGCCTGCTCGGAATGGAGCGCGCTCGGGGTCGCGATCACGATCCCGTCGAGGTCGCACTCGAGCAGCGCCCCGAAGTCCTCGCTCAGCTCCGCCCGCGGCGCCAGCTCGGCCGCCGCGTCGAGAGCCGCGGGCCGGGAGTCGGCGACGGCGCTGACCTCGGCCAGGCCCTCGCGGGCGAGCGCTTCCATCCGGTTGCGGCCGATCCAGCCGACGCCGAGGAAGCCGAGGCGGGGGAGGGTGACGACGGTCATGCCATCACCGGACCGGCGCGTCGGCGTAGGCGCGGTAGGGGAGGCCCTGAAATCGGTCGGTCATCTAATGGGCTGGTCCCCCGGCCCAGAGGATCCGAAACGCTCTCCGATTCCTGACCGTCGATCCAACGACCCGCGCACGCGCAAATTTGAGCGCTTCACCGCGCCCCCGCTCCCCCGGTTCACAGGGTGCTGCTGCTAAACGATTTCGAACCTCTGAGACCCTGCGCTTGTGAATAACGCGAGCAAAGCCGTACGGGCGATCGTGCGAGGCCGCGTCCAAGCGGTCGGCTTCCGCGACGCGACGGTCCGGGAGGCGGGGGAGGCCGGCGTCCTCGGCTGGGTCCGCAACGCCGACGACGGCACCGTCTCGGTCCACGCCGAGGGACCTGAGGGCGCGGTCGACCGGCTGCTCGCGTTCCTGGAGAAGGGCCCGCCCGGTGCCGAGGTCGAGGCGGTGGAGGTCGAGGCGACCAAGGTCGAGGGGCACGAGCAGTTCGCGGTCCGCGGCGTCAGCGCCGGCGCCTTCGTCGTCCAGGAGCACTGGGCGACCGCCCACCACTTCGACCTGCGGCTGGAGGTCGACGGGGCGATGCGCTCATGGGCGGTGCCGAAGGGCCCCTCGATGGACCCGGCGGTGAAGCGGCTGGCGATCGAGGTCGAGGACCACTCCATCGCCTACAACGACTTCGAGGGCGAAGTCGACGGCGGCCGGGTGGAGATCTGGGACCGCGGCACCTACGAGCAGGGCGGCCGGGTGCCGTGGCCCGAGGCGCTGGAGCGCGGCCACGCCGTCTTCGTCCTCCACGGCGAGAAGCTGGAGGGCGGATTCGCCTTGCAGCGGACCCGCGCCGGCGCCAAGCCGCAATGGCTGCTGATCAAGCGGAAGGACGAGTTCGCGCAGCCCGGGTCCGGCTAGCCGCGTAGAGCCCGATCGCCACCAGCGGGGCGATGAAGTCGGACCAGAGGACGAGGCCGGTGTTGTCGGGTTGGTGGTTGTCGTGGATCGCCGCCTGGTGGAGGTGGCCGTAGGCGTCGCCGAGGTAGGCGATCGAGACGGCGATGATCGCGGCGAGGAGGAAGCCGTCGCGGAAGCGGGCGCAGAGGACGCCGAGGACGCCGATCGCGAGGTCGGCGAACCCGACCTCGGTCTGGAAGCCGCCGTCGCCGTTGGTGTAGCCGATTTCGCGGGCCGTATCGGGGCCGTCGAAGAAGTGGAACATGGCGCCGAAGATCGCGGCGACGCCGACCGCGACCACCATCCACCAGACGAGGAAGATTTCCAGCGTGCGGGCGGGGCTGCGCGGCTGCTTGTCGCGGTGGAGGTGGACAGCGGCGCCGATCAGGGCGATCGCGGCGAAGAAGAGAAACGGCATGGCGGCGCATCGTACGGCTCAAGTCACTGGAAAAAAACGCCGATGCATCGGTGGTGGACAAATCGTCTACTAAATCTGATCGCTCGCGGACGATTGCCTTCGTCCTGCTCGGCCTGCTCGGCGCCCTGCTCGTCTTCTACGGCGTCGTCGTGGTCGGAGAACTGGAAGGCGAAGGGCTGCAGGCGGCCGCCGGCCGCTGGGTCTACGACGCGATCGTCCTCGGCGCGGCGGCAATCGTCCTCTGGCGGGCGCTGCAGCTGCCGGGCGAGCGGCGGGCCTGGCTGGCGCTGGGAATCGGCCTGCTGCTCTGGGCGCTGGGGCAGACCTACTACTCCGTCGTCCTCTACTACGCCGAACCGGCGCCGTTCCCCTCGCCCTCCGACGCCCTCTTCCTCGCCTTCTACCCGGCCAGCTTCGTCGCCCTCGCCCTGCTGCTGCGGGCCCGCGTCGCCGGCCTCGACCCGCTCGCCTGGGTCGACGCGCTGATCGGCGCCCTGGCCGTCGCCGCGGTCGCCGCGGCGCTGATCTTCCCGACGGTCTCCGAAGCGCTCGGCGGCAGCCCGCTCGGGGTCGCCGTCAGCCTCGCCTACCCCTGCATGGACCTCGTCCTGCTCGGCCTCCTGAGCGCCGCCCTCGTCCTCTCGCGCGGGCGCTTGGCCGGGACGATGCTCTGCATCGCCGCCGCCCTGCTGCTGTTCGGCGCCTGCGACGTCGTCTACCTCTCCGCCGCCGGGCAGTCGACCACCGGCCTCAACGCGGCAAGCGTCGGCTGGCCGCTCGCCTTCCTCCTCCTCGCCCTCGCCTCCTGGCTGCCCGTCACCGAGGCCGAGGCAACCCCCGCGGCCGGCGGTCAGCGCCGCATCGTCGTCCCGCTGGCGATGGCCGCGATCGGCATCTCCCTGCTCGTGCTCGGCAGCTTCACCGAGATCGACGCCGGCGCCGTCGCCCTCAGCGCCGCCTGCCTCGTCGCCGTCCTCGCCCGCCTCCTCTTCACCTTCAACCAGAACACGGGCATGCTCGAGGCGAGCGAAGAGGAGGCGCTGACCGACGACCTCACCGGCCTCGCCAACCGCCGCGCCCTGATGGCCGACCTCGAGCGGGCCGCCACCGCCACCCCGCCCGAGCCGACGGTCCTCGCGCTCTACGACCTCGACGGCTTCAAGGCCTACAACGACACCTTCGGCCACCCCGCCGGCGACGACCTCCTGCGGCGCCTCGGCAAGCAGCTGGCGGCCTCGGTGGCGCCGCACGGCCGCGGCTACCGGCTCGGCGGCGACGAGTTCTGCGTCCTCGCCCCGACCCGGACGCTGCCGGCCGAAGCGATCTGCGAAGCGGCCGAGGAAGCGCTTTCGGACCGCGGCAGCGGCTTCTCGATCGGCGCCTCCTGGGGCAAGGTGCTGATCCCGGTCGAGGTCGTCACCCCGACCGACGCGCTGCGCCTCGCCGACCGCCGCATGTACGCGAAAAAGGGCCGCCGCGCCGACTCCGCCCGCAGCCAGACCCGCGGCGTCCTCCTGCGCGTCCTCCACGAGCGCGAGCCGGAGCTCGAGCGCCACCTCGACGGGGTCTCCAGGCTGGTCTCGGTCTTCGGCCGCCAGATCAACCTCGACGCCGAGGAGATCGACGTCCTCGTCCGCGCCGCCGAGCTGCACGACGTCGGCAAGATCGCGATCCCCGACGAGATCCTCCACAAGAACGGCGAGCTGAGCGAGGAGGAGTGGAACCTGATGCGCAAGCACCCGAAGATCGGCGAGCGGGTGCTGGAGGCGGCGCCGGCCCTGGGCCCGGTGGCGAAGCTCGTCCGCTCGACCCACGAGCGCTGGGACGGCAAGGGCTACCCGGACCAGCTCTCCGGCCGCGAGATCCCCGTCGGCGCCCGCGCGATCCTGATCTGCGACGCCTACAACGCGATGACCGAAGGCCGCCCCTACCGGCAGCCGATGACGAGCGAGGAAGCCGTCGAGGAGCTGCAGCGCGGCGCCGGCACCCAGTTCGACCCCGAGCTGGTCAAGACCTTCGCCGAGAAGGTCGTGCCCGCGCTCGAGCGCTACGAGGCGCCGGCGTCGAACCAGCCCGCCGGGTCGGCTTCGCCGTCGAAGTAGCGCTCCAGCACCCGCGCGAAGACGGGCTGCTCGGGGGCGGCGCGGGCGAACAGCGTCATCGAGGAGCGCAGCTTGACCGCGTCGATCTCGCCCATGATCTCCCGGGCCGTACGGTCCTCATGCCCGAGCAGGGCTTCGGCACACTCGACCAGCCGCGGCCCGAGGACCGGGTGCTCGACGTAGGCGCGCGCTTCCTCGGGAGCCGCGATCGCGTAGAGGCGTGACATCTCGCTGAGCCCGAGGCCGGCCCGCTGGGGGAAGACGAACCACATCCAGTGGCTCGTCTTGCGCCCGGCCCTCAGCTCCGCCAGCGCCCGCTCGTAGGTGCCGCCGCGGTCTTGGGCGTCGAGAAAACGCCGAAGGTCGTATTCCATGCTGAGATATTCCGCGATGGCGGCGACCCTTTGCGAGCTGACGGTGGCCGACCCGCCGCGGGCGTGGCGCGAGTGCGGCTTCGAGGTGGCGGGGGAGGAGTGCGCCGTCGGTGAGGTCCGCATCCGCCTGGAAGCGCGGCAGGGCGAGCGCGGGATCGTCCGATGGTCCCTGCGCGGGCTTCAATCGACCGAGCTCGACGGGCTGCCGACGAGCCGCGGCGAGAGCCGGACGCACTTGTCCCCGCGTACCGGGGACAAGTGCGTCCGGTCCGCCCATCCGAACGGGATCACCGGCCTCGACCACGTCGTCGCCATCTCCTCCGACCTCGACCGCACGGTGGCGGCGCTGGAGGCGGCCGGGCTCGACCTGCGGCGTGTCCGCGAGGAGCCGACGCCGGCGGGGGCTCCGCGGCAGGCCTTCTTCCGCCTCGGCGCGCCGATCCTCGAGGTAGTGCAGGAGCCGGCGGAGGCGACGGCGCGGGCGGGCGGCGACCGCCCGGCCTTCTTCTGGGGCCTCGCCTTCCTCGCCCCCGACCTGGAGAAGACCGTCGCCCACCTCGGCGAGGATCGGGTCAGCGAGATCCGCCCCGCCGTCCAGCCCGGCCGCCAGATCGCGACCCTGCGCCGCGGCGCCGGCCTTTCGGTCCCGATCGCCCTGATCTCGCCCCCGTAGGGTCGTTTCCAGACTTTCCGGGGCCAGAGCAAGGGAAAAGATGGAAACAACCCATACCATGGGGTCGATGGGGGAATTTCGTTACGAAGGGCACCGCATCTCGTACGACGTCTACGGCGAAGGCGAGCGGCTGATCGTCCTCGTCCACGGCCTGTTGATGAACCGCCACATGTTCGACCGGCTGGGACCTGAGCTGGCGGAGCGCGGCAACCGCGTCGTCACCGTCGACATGCTCGGCCACGGCCGCTCCGACCGCCCGGAGGACCTGCGGCTCTACTCGATGCCGCTCTTCGCGCGCCAGGTGGTGGCGCTGCTCGACCACCTCGGCGAGGAGAGCGCCGTCGTCGGCGGCACCTCGCTGGGATCGAACATCGCCTTGGAGCTGGCGGTCCGCTACCCCGACCGGGCGCGGGGGCTGTTCATCGAGATGCCGGTGCTGGACAACGCGCTCTCCGCCGTCGCCGGCCTCTTCGCGCCGGTGCTGCTGGGCCTGAAGTTCGGGCGACCCCTCTTCGAGGGCCTCTCCCTCGCGACCAGGGCAATCCCGCGGACCCATCACCTCGTCGACATCGGGCTCGACTGGGTGCGGCAGCGCCCCGGGCCCTCGCAGGCCGTCTTCGAGGGGCTGCTGCTCGGCGAGACGGCGCCCCATCGCGAGGACCGGGTGAAGATCGAGCACCCGACCCTGATCGTCGGCCACCCCCGCGACCCGCTCCACCCCTTCAGCGACTCCGGGATGCTGCTGGAGGAGCTGCCGAACGCGCGCCTCGTCGAGGCCAACTCGATCCTCGAGTGGCGCCTCGATCCCGAGCGCTTGAACGAGGAGCTGAGCGAGTTCCTCGACGAAGTCTGGGCGCCGCAGCTGCGTGCCGTGGCGGCTGGCTGAGCCCCCTGTCAGACTGACTGGCCGGTGAGCCAGATCTCCGACGACAAGCGGCTCGAACGCGAGGCCGAGTTCTCGACGATCTCCGGGCAGGAGATCAAGCCGCTCTACACCGAGGCCGACCAGGCTCCGGACCTCGAGGAGCGGGTCGGCGAGCCTGGCTCCTATCCCTTCACCCGCGGGCCCTACCCCTCGATGTACCGGGGGCGGCTCTGGACGATGCGCCAGTTCGCCGGCTTCGGCACCGTCGAGGAGACCAACGAGCGCTTCCACTACCTGCTCGACCACGGCCAGACCGGGCTCTCGACCGCCTTCGACATGCCGACCCTGATGGGCTACGACTCCGACCACGAGCGCAGCCTCGGCGAGGTCGACCGCGAGGGCGTCGCCGTCGACACCCTCGCGGACATGGAGCGGCTCTTCGAGGGGATCCCGCTCGGCGGCGTCACCACCTCGATGACGATCAACGCGCCGGCGGCGATCCTGCTCGCCTTCTACGTGCTGGTCGGCGAGAAGCAGGGCGTCCCGGCCGAGCGGCTCGGCGGCACGATCCAGACCGACATCCTGAAGGAGTACATCGCCCAGAAAGAGTGGTGCTTCCCGATCGAGCCGGCGATGCGTCTGGTCACCGACATGATCGAGTGGTGCACGGAGAAGATGCCGCGCTGGCACCCGGTCTCGATCTCCGGGTACCACATCCGCGAGGCCGGTTCGACCGCCCAGCAGGAGCTCGCCTTCACCCTCAAGGACGGCTTCACCTATGTGGAGCGGGCGATCGAGCGCGGGCTCGACGTCGACGACTTCGCGCCGCGGCTCTCCTTCTTCTTCAACTCCCACATCGACTTCTTCGAGGAGATCGCCAAGTACCGGGCGGCGCGCCGGATCTGGGCGCGGGAGATGAAGGAGACCTACGGGGCGACCCGCGAGGAGTCGATGCGGCTGCGCTTCCACACCCAGACCGCCGGTGTCTCCCTGACCGCGCAGCAGCCGCTCAACAACATCGTTCGCACGGCCCTGGAGGCGCTCGCGGCGGTGATGGGCGGGACCCAGTCCCTGCACACCAACTCCTTCGACGAGGCGCTGGCGCTGCCGACCACCGACGCGGTGCGGGTGGCGCTGCGCACGCAGCAGATCATCGCCACCGAGACCGGGGTGCCGAACACCGCCGACCCGCTCGGCGGCTCCTGGTTCGTCGAGAAGCTGACCGACGAGATGGAGGAGGCGGCCTACGGCTACTTCGCCCGCATCGACGAGCTGGGGGGGATGGTCGAGGCGATCCGCCGCAACTTCCCCCAGCGCGAGATCGCCGACGCCTCCTTCACCTACCAGCAGGAGCTGAACGAACGCCGCCGGATCGTCGTCGGCGTCAACGACTTCACCCAGGACGACGAAGACGCGATGCCGATCCTGAAGATCGACCCGTCCCTGGAAGCCAAGCAGCGCGACCGCCTCGCCGCGACCCGCGCCGCCCGCGACGGCGCCGCCGTCGACTCCGCTCTCGCCGAGCTGAAGCGCGCTGCCGCCGGCGAAGGCAACCTGATGCCGCCGATCATCGAGGCAGCCCGCACCCAGGCGACCGAGGGCGAGATGATCGCAGCGATGCAAGAGGTCTTCGGGACCTACACCGAGTCACCCGTCTTCTAACCCGCTGATGAGGTCGTTTCCAGACTTTCCCTTGCTCTGACCCGGGTAATTCTGGAAACGACACTGAGAAAGGAACAGATGAGCGTCGACACCGTCACCCCCGCCTACGAGATCTCCCAGGAGGCGCTCGACCTGCGCGACATGGTCCGCCGGCTGGCCGAGGAGAAGATCGCGCCGCGGGCGGGCGAGATCGACCGCAAGAGCGAATACGCGTGGGACGTGCGCGAGCTGCTCGCCTCCCACGACGTCCTCGGGCTGCCCTTCGCCGCCGAGTACAGCGGCACCGGTACCGGGACGCTGGTCCTGCAGATGGCGGTCGAGGAGATCGCCAAGGCCTGCGCCTCCTCGGCGCTGATGCTGATGGTGCAGGAGCTGGGGACGCTGCCGATCCAGCTCTTCGGCTCCGAGGAGCAGAAACAGCGCTGGCTGCCGAAGTGCGCCAGCGGCGAGTGGTCACCGGCCTTCGCGCTCTCCGAGCCCGAGGCGGGCTCGGACCCGGCGGCGATGCGGACCAGCGCCGTCCGCGACGGCGACGATTGGGTGATCAACGGCCAGAAGGCCTGGATCTCCAACGCAGGCGTAGCCGACTTCTACGTCGTCTTCGCCACCACCGACCGCGAGAACCGCCGCACCTCGGCCTTCGTCGTCGAGAAAGGCGCCCCCGGCTTCGACCCCGGCCAGCTCGAGCACAAGCTCGGGATCAAGGGCTCGCCGACCGGCTCGCCGAGCTTCACCGACGTCCGCGTCCCGCAGGAGAACCTGATCGGCGAGGAGGGCAAGGGCCTCGCCGTCGCCCTCGGAACGTTGGAGCGCACCCGGCTCGGCGCCGCCGCCCAGGCGGTCGGGATCGCCCAGGGCGCCACCGACTACGCCAACTCCTACGCCGCCGAGCGGGTCGCCTTCGGCGAGCCGATCAACCAGCTGCAGGCGATCCAGTTCAAGCTCGCCGACATGGAGACCGGCACCGCCGCCGCCCGCGAGCTCCTCTACAAAGCCTGCTCGATGGCCGACAAGCCCCAGCGCCCGGCCGATCTCGGCAAGTGGACCTCGATGGCCAAGCTCTTCGCCTCCGACAACGCGATGAAGGTCACGGTCGAGGCGATCCAGGTGCTCGGCGGCTACGGCTACGTCAACGAGTACCCGGTCGAGCGGATGATGCGCGACGCCAAGATCACCCAGATCTACGAGGGCACGAACGAGATCCAGCGGGTGGTTATCGCCCGCTCGATGGCGGGGTAACGCCGCAACCGACTTTCGCCACACTCCGCTGTGGCAAGAATCGGATGCGAGCCGCGAGCACCACGTTTCTCATAGTCAACGCCGACGACCTGGGGCTCTCGGCGTCGGTCAACGATGGGATCTTCGCCGCGCACGAGGGCGGGATCGTCACCAGCACGAGCCTGATGGCGCTGCGGGACGAGGCGCCGGCGGCGGTCGAGGCGTTGACGGAGCATCCCGGCCTCGCGGTCGGCCTGCACCTCGAGGCCGGGGAGGACCTCCACCGGCAGCTCGATGATTTCCGCGCCCTGGTCGGCGGCGATCCCACCCACCTCGACTCGCACAAACACATGCACGAAATCGACCCGGCTTTCGGCGCCGGCGCCGAGGCGCTCGCCGCCGAGCTCGAAGTGCCGCTGCGCAATCGGGGGATCCGCTACGAGCGCAGCTTCTACGGGCGTACGCCAGAGGGCGCCCCGGCGCCCGAGGCAATCTCCGTCGAGCGCCTGATCGAGCTGATCAGCCACCTGCCGCCGGGCTGGACCGAGATCGGCTGCCACCCGGCCGCCGGCCCGGTACCGACCTCCTCCTACGACGCCGAGCGGCAAATCGAGCTGCGCACGCTTTGCGACCCGTCGATCCGCGAGGCCCTCAATGTGACAAACGTCAAGCTGTGCAACTTCGCACAGGTGAATCGGCGATGACGGCGTACCTTCGGTACATGATCCGTTCCGCTCCACCCGCACCGTTCAAGACGGCAGTGCTGACGCTCCTGATCGCCGTCGTGATCGCCTTGCTGGTCGCTTCCAGCGCCGGCTTCCAGGGTTAGTCAGCTCTCGCCCAGCACCATCGCGCAATAGCCCTCGGCGATCGCGGTGGGGGAGAGGCGGCCGTTGGGCCGCACCCACTGCGGCGTGTAGTTGACCATCCCCAGCAGGGCGAGGAGGGAGAGGCGGCGGTCGGCGAAGGTCATCGACCCGTCGGCCTCGCCGCGCTCGAGGACCTCGTCGAGGATCTGCTCGAAGGCCTTGCGCTGGGAGCGGACGCGGCGCCAGCGGCTCTCGCGCTCGATCGCCTGCCGCTCCTGGGTGAAAACCAGCATGTGGTGGCGGTGCTCGACGACGTGGGCGACCCAGGCGCCGACGAGGGCGCGCAGCTGCTCGACCGGGGGCGCCTCGGCGGCGACGATCTCCCGCGCCCGCCCCAGCAGCGGTTCCAGCAGCTCGTCGCAGATCGCGATCAGGAGGTCGTCCTTGCCCTCGATGTAGTGGTAGAGCCCGCCGGCGGCGAGGCCCGTCGCCTCGGTCAGCTCGCTCATCGAGGTGCCGTCGTAGCCGCGTTCGGCGAACAGCTTCGCCGCCGTCGCCACCACTTCGCGGCGGCGGGCGTCGTAGCGGGCGCGCAGCGCCGGACGGGTCGGCGGGGAGGGAACCGGCATCGGTCGAGGGTAGCGAAAAACCGAACGCTGATTCGGTATTGTGTCGAAACATGGACTTCGACCTGAGCGACGAGCATCGCCTGATCCAGAGCACCGTCCGCGATTTCGCCGCCGGCGAGGTGGCGCCGCTGGCCGAGGAGCTCGACCGCGAGCACCGCTTCCCCTACGAGATCGTCGCCAAGCTGGCCGATCTCAACCTGATGGGGATCCCGTTCCCGCAGGAGTACGGCGGCGGGGGCGGCGACTCGCTCGCCTACGCGCTCGCCGTCGAGGAGCTGACCCGGATTGATTCGTCGGTGGCGATAACCCTCTGCGCCCACACCTCGCTCGGCACGCAGCCGATCTACCTGTTCGGCTCCGAGGAGCAGAAACAAGAGTGGCTGCCGCGGCTCTGCGCCGGCGAGATCCTCGGCGCCTTCGGCCTGACCGAGCCCGAGGCCGGCTCCGACGCCGGCAACGTCCGCACCAAAGCCCGGCTCGACGGCGGCGAATGGGTGATCGACGGCGCCAAGCAGTTCATCACCAACGCCGGCACCGAGATCTCCGGCGTCGTCAGCATCACCGCCCGCACCGCCACCGACGAGATCTCCAACCTGATCGTCCCCAACGGCACGCCCGGCTACGAGCAGGGCGAGCCCTACCGGAAGATGGGTTGGAACGCCTCCGACACCCGCCCTCTCACCTTCACCGACTGCCGGGTGCCGGAGGAGAACCTGCTCGGCCCCCGCGGGATGGGCTTCCGCCAGTTCCTCCAGGTGCTGGACATCGGCCGCATCGGCGTCGCCGCGATGGGCGTCGGGCTCGCCCAGGGCGCGCTCGACGAGGCGCTCGCCTACGCGAAGGAGCGCCAGGCCTTCGGCCAGCCGATCTCCCGTTTCCAGACGATCCAGGCCAAGCTCGCCGACATGGCGACCGAGATCGAGGCCACCCGGCTGCTCGTCTACAAAGCGGCGCGGATGAAGGACCGGGGCGAGAACTTCAGCCTCACCGCCGCGCAGGCGAAGCTGAAGAGCGGCCGCCTCGCCGTCCGCTGCTGCGAGGAGGCGGTGCAGATCCACGGCGGCTACGGCTACATCGAGGAGTACCCGGTCTGCCGCTTCTACCGCGACGCCAAGATCCTCACGATCGGCGAGGGCACCGACGAGGTCCAGCAGATGGTGATCGCCCGCGCCCTCGGGGCGTAGGGACGGTGATGGCGTGATCCCGAAGAGCGTCCGCATCCGCGAGGTCGGCCCGCGCGACGGCTTCCAGAACGAGCCGGAGACGATCGCCACCGACGACAAGGTGCGCTTGGTCGAGATGCTGGCGCGAACCGGGCTGCGGCGGCTCGAGGTGACGAGCTTCGTCCGCGCCGACGTCGTCCCGCAGCTGGCCGACGGCCGCGAGGTGCTCGAACGCGCTCAAATTCCCGACGAGGTCTCGGTCAGCGTCCTGGTCCCGAACATGCGCGGGCTCGAAGCGGCGCTGGAGGTGCGGGAGAAGATCGACGAGGTCAACGTCTTCCTCTCCGCCTCGGAGACCCACAACCGCCGCAACGTCAACCGCTCGGTCGAGGAGTCGCTCGAAGGCGTCGAGCACGTGCTGGCGCGGGCGACCGAGGAGGGCCTGCGATGCGAGGGCGTTGTCAGCACCAGCTTCGGCTGCCCGTACGAGGGCTACGTCCCCTTCGAGCGCGTCTTCGAGATCGCCAAGCGGCTCTCGGCCGCGGGCGCGGTCGAGATCGGCTTCGGCGACACCACCGGGATGGCCAACCCGATCCAGGTCGGCGAGTTCTTCCGCCGCGCCCACGAGGAGATCGTCGGGGCCGAGCTGACCGCCCACTTCCACGACACCCGCGGCCAGGCGCTGGCCAACGTCCTGGCGGCGCTCGAGGTCGGGGTCGACTCCTTCGAGTCGAGCTTCGGCGAGCTCGGCGGCTGCCCGTTCCCCCCCGGCGCCACCGGCAACGTCGCCAGCGAGGACCTGGTCTCGATGCTGCACGAGATGGGGATCGAGACCGGCGTCGACCTGGGGAAGCTGCTGGAAGCCGCGCGCGCCGCGCAGGAAGTCCTCGGCCGCCCGCTCGGCTCCCACACCCTCGTCGCCGGGCCGGTCGAGTGGCACGCCGAGCGCGACCCCTTCAAGGAGAACCCGCCGCGATGAGCACCGCCGTCGAGAGCTCCCGCGAGAAGCACCTCGAGCTGATCGCCGAGCTCAGCGCCGAGCTGGCGCGCGTCCATGCCGGCGGCGGCGAGAAGGCAGTCGAGCGCCACCGCGGCCGCGGCAAGCTGACCGCGCGCGAACGGGTCGAGCAGCTCTGCGACCCCGGCACCCCGTTCCTCGAGCTATCGCCGCTGGCCGCGCACGGGATGTACGACGACGCCGCGCCCGGAGCGGGGATCGTCACCGGCGTCGGCACCGTCAGCGGCCGCCGCTGCGTCGTCGTCGCCAACGACGCCACCGTCAAAGGCGGCACCTACTACCCGGTGACGGTGAAGAAGCACCTGCGGGCGCAGGAGGTAGCGCTGCAGAACCGGCTCCCCTGCATCTACCTGGTCGACTCCGGCGGCGCCTTCCTACCGCTGCAGGACGAAGTCTTCCCCGACCGCGAGCACTTCGGCCGCATCTTCTTCAACCAGGCGACGATGTCGGCCGCTGAGATCCCGCAGCTGGCGGCGGTCATGGGCAGCTGCACCGCGGGCGGCGCCTACGTGCCGGCGATGAGCGACGAGACGGTGATCGTCCGCCACCAGGGGACGATCTTCCTCGGCGGCCCGCCGCTGGTGAAGGCGGCGACCGGGGAGGAGGTGACGGCGGAGGAGCTCGGCGGCGGCGACGTCCACGCCCGCAAGTCCGGCGTCGCCGACCACCTCGCCGCCGACGACGCCGAGGCGCTGGCGATGCTGCGCGAAATCGTCGCCACCCTGCCACCGGCGCCGCCGGCGCCCTGGCGGCGGATCAAGCCACGGCCGCCGGCCACCGAGCCGGAGGGGATCCTCGACGTCGTCCCGATCGGCTCGCGAGCGCCCTGGGACATCCGCGAGGTCCTGCGCCGCATCGTCGACGGCTCCGAGCTGCGCGAGTTCAAGGAGAAGTACGGCAAAACCCTGGTCTGCGCCTTCGCCCACATCGACGGCCACCCGGTCGGGATCGTCGCCAACAACGGCATCCTCTTCTCGGAGTCAGCACTCAAGGGCGCTCACTTCGTCCAGCTCTGCGACCAGCGCCGCATCCCCCTCGTCTTCGTCCAGAACATCAACGGCTTCATGGTCGGTTCCAAATACGAGGCCGGCGGGATCGCCAAGGACGGGGCGAAGATGGTCGCCGCCGTCTCCACCGCCCGCGTCCCCAAGCTGACCGTGATCGTCGGCGGCTCCTTCGGGGCGGGCAACTACGGCATGTGCGGCCGCGCCTACTCGCCCCGCTTCCTCTTCATGTGGCCGAACGCCCGCATCTCCGTGATGGGCGGCGAGATGGCGGCGGCGGTGATGAAGGAGGTCGGCCAGCCGGAGACGGCCGAGCAGCTGCACGACCTCTATGAAGAGCAAGGGAAGCCCTTCTACTCGACCGCTCGCCTCTGGGACGACGGCGTCATCGACCCCCGCGACACCCGCCAGGTCCTCGCCCAGGCCCTGGCCGCCTCCGCCGACGCCCCGCTGGCCGAGGCAAGCGCGCCGGTCTATCGCATGTAGCACCGCTACAAGCGAGTTCTCTAATCAGCACATATGTTGCGGCGGCGTGAGCAAGTTTGCCTTGGTTCTCATAGTCGTGCCGCTACTGCTGATCGGTTGTGGCGAAGCTGACACGAACTCGGTTTCGAGCTCGGGGCAGGCGGCGCCGAAGCGGCAGGCGCTGCGGCATCAGGCCGCCGTGCGCCGTGCCGAGGCGCGGCAGCGAGCACGGGCCGCCGCCAGGCGTCACCATCGGCGGGTCGTCGCCCGCCGCCGGGCCCAGGCGCGAGCCGAAGCAGCCGAACGGCGCGTAACCGAAGAAGCCCAAGCAGCAGAAGCCGAAGCCACCCGACTGGCCGCCGAAGAAGAAGAAGCCAGCGAATGCGACCCCAACTACTCCGGCGCCTGCCTCGACCCCTCCGCCTACGACTACGACTGCGAAGGGGGCAGCGGCGACGGCCCGGAGTACACGGGGACGGTCTCGGTGGTCGGCGAAGACCACTACGGCCTCGACGCCGACTCCGACGGTACCGGCTGCGAGCCCTACTAGCCACCGCCGTCGCCTCCGCAGCCCTCGCGGGCTGCGGAGCCCCCGACGGCACCACCGCCCCGGAATCGCCGAGTCCGCGAAAACCATCCTCCAGGGACCGTTTTCGCGGACTCGATGAACACGCGCAGGAGACGGAGACGGTCGAGCCCTCGCACTGCCCGCCGGGGCATCCCGCCTGCCGGGAAACGGTGGGGCGGATCGTTTATGTCGAGCGGGTCGATCCCGACGGGGATGGCGACGCGCATTTCGTGATCCGCGACCCGCAGGGGATCACGCTGCCGGGCCTGACCGCGATCGACGTGCGGGCCGGGCTGCGACCCCGGCCGCTGCCGGGCCCCGGGAAGCTGATCAGCGCCGCCGGGCCGGTGCAGACGGGCTCATACGGTCAGAGCCAGATCCACGCGCTCGAGCTGCACGTGGCCGAATAGCTCAGCCTTTCGCCTTCGCTTTGGCTTTTTTCGATTTCCGCTCGGTCTTGCGCTTGACGTCGCCGTCTTTGATCGTCCCGCGCCAGCCTTTGTCGGTGTGCTCCTCCATCTCGACGTAGGCCTTGAAGCGGTGCAGGTCGCCGCGAACGGCGCGCTTGGTGAAGCGCATGCCGCGACCCGCTTTCTCCAGCAGCGAGTCCGGCTTGACGTCGAGGGAGACCTCGATCCGGGTCAGGCGCGGCGCCAGCCGGTGGAAGGTGGCGACCCCGCTGTGCATCAGCCCCTCTTCGGAGTGCCATTCGATCCGCTCGTCGGGGCGCTGTTCGACGATTTCCGCGTCGAACTCCTTGGTGATGCCCCAGACCTTGGTCGAGAAGTGGACGGTGGAGTCGTCGGTCTGCTGGACGCTGTCCACGCGGTGCATGAACTCGGGCCAGTCTTCGAACCGGGTCCACTGGTCGTAGGCCTCGTTGATCGGCACCGCGACGTCGACCGACTGCTGGATCGGCATCCGCCGGCCGCTGCCGTGCGCCTCCGTCGCCTCCCCCTCGGAGTCATCCGAACCGTTTTTGTGGAAGAGGCCGCCGAGGCCCGAGAGTTTCGAGCCGAGCTTCTCGTCGGCGACCTCGCCGGCAACTTCCTTGGCGCCGGACGCCGCCTTGTCTTTGGCTTTCTTGCCGAGCTCGCCGGCTTTCTCCGCGGGAGATCCGCCGACCAGTTTCGCGATCCCCTCCGCCGCGAACGGCAGCGCCATCAGTCCCGCCCCGGCCGCCGCCATCTTCTTCGGGCCGTTCAAGTTCTTCAGGGGCGCTGCGGGGGACTTCCCCTTCCTCCGCGCCAGCTGCACTGCGGTGCTGGTGATGTCGCTTACGTCGGGCATGGACCCTCCTAACCGGCGAAGCGTCGAGTTCGCCATTGCATTGCAACCCAACTCCGAGGGTTCCCTCGCCTCTGAAAGACAAACATCCCAATCCGCCTGCAAGACTCGCGGAAATGCCGCGCCGATTCGCCCAGGTCGACGTCTTCGGCAGCGGCCCCTGCTCGGGAAACCCGGTCGCGGTGGTGCTCGATGCCGCGGGCATGACGGACGCGGAGATGCAGCGCTTCGCGACCTGGACCAACCTCGCCGAGACCACCTTCGTGCTGCCGCCGACGCGGCCCGAGGCGGACTACCGGGTCCGCATCTTCACGCCGGTGCTGGAGCTGCCGTTCGCCGGCCACCCGACGCTCGGGACCTGCCGCGCCTGGCTCGAAGCCGGGGGAGGGGCCGGCGAGGAGATCGTCCAGGAGTGCGAGGCGGGGCTGGTGCGGATCCGCCGGGACGGAGATCGGCTCGCCTTCGCGGCGCCGCCGATGGTTCGCTCGGGACCGGCCTCAGAGGAGGACCGGGCGAAAGTGGCGGCCGCGCTCGGCCTCGATCCCGGGGAGATGCTTGCGGTTGAGTGGGTCGACAACGGGCCCGGCTGGATCACGGCCCTCGTCGAGAGCCCGGAGCGACTGCTGGAACTGCGCCCGGGGCCGCTCGAGTTCGACCTCGGCGCCGTCGCCCTCTACCCGCCCGGATCAGAGGCGGCAATCGAGCTGCGCGCCTGGGCCCCGGTCGACGGGATGGCGTCGGAGGACCCGGTCACCGGCAGCCTCAACGCCTCGGTCGCCCAGTGGCTGCTGGCCGACGGTCGCCTTGAAGCTCCCTACCTTGCCCGCCAGGGGACGGCGATCGGCCGCGAAGGCCGCATCCACGTCTCCGAGGTCGACGGCGAGATCTGGATCGGCGGCCGCAGCGAGACCGTTGTCCTCGGCAGCGTCGAGCTCTAGCCGTGGACGCCGGTCTGGTGGACGACGGCGTGGCCTTTGCCGCGGGCGATCAGCCAGCGGTTGACCGGTAGCGCGACCGCGCCGGCGATCAGGAGCGCGACAACCAAGCTGCCCCAGAAGAGGAGGCTGCCGAGGCCGGCGTCCATCGCGCCCGGGATCGTGAGGATGATCAGGTTGTCGACGATCTCCATCGTCGTGATGCTGAGGGTGTCGGAGGCGAAGGCAATCGGGACCACCGCTGCCAAAGCCATCCCCGAGCGCAGCAGAGGGAGGCTCGTCAACCCGTAGCCGAAGAAGAAGGCGAGGACGACGGCGAGCACGATCGTGGCGAAGTTGGAGAAGCCGAGGGCGGTGCCGATCGCCATCCCGGCGACCTCGCCGATCGCGCAGCCGGTGAGGCAGTGGACGGTGGCGGAGAAGGCGAGGGCGTTGAGGTTGCGGCTGTCGTGGTTCATACGAGCCATCGTAGCATACCCCCTAGGGGTATAGATGACCCAGCGAGTGAGCCGGCAGAGAAAAGCGCCCGTCCCTGAGGACGGGCGCTTTCCGTGCTGCCGCGGGTCGGCTTGCTAGCCGAAGTAGGCGATCATGATTCCCATCGCGTCTTCGATCGGCATCATCATCGTGTTGTTGTAGATGGTGTGCAGGCGCAGCGTTTCGCCTTTTTTGATCGTCGCGATCGGGTTGCCGGTGCACACGCCCATCGAGGAGATGTGTTCCATCCCGTTCGGAGTCACGTAGCCGGTGCCGCCGTAGCCCGCTTCGGAATTGCAGAGCAGGGCTTCGCCCGAGCTTTTGTTGGTCAATTCCTCGCGCACACCGTAGTCGTGGATGTGGCCCGCGGCGGCGATCAGTTTGCCGCCGATGCTCGCTTTCCAGTCGTAGTGGGTGTCGCTTTCGCCGGTCGGAACGGTGATCAGCGAGTCGAAGCTGCAGCCGTCCTGATCCAGCCAGACCGGGCGCAGCGCCGAGCGGTTGGTCGAGTCGGTGCCGGTCCCGTACTTGTAGGTCATCCGGATGTAGACCGTTTTCGACGTCGATTCCCAGTTCATCAGGTCGATGATCATGTTCCACGTCTCGGTGCTGTTGACCTTGTAGCCGTACGAGAGCGAGGTCAGGTCGACGGCGGTGCGCTCGTTGCCGGAGGCGAAGAAGCGTTCACCGAGCAGCCCGGGGCCGCTGTTGCCGCAGGTGACGTCGGACTTGCCGCTCGACTGCGCGGTGAAAACCGCGTGGTGGAGCATCGGCCCGGTTTCGATGTTGGCTTCGCTGCCGTTGCTGTAGACCAGGTCGGGGGTCACGCCGATGATCGTGCAGCCCGTGCAGGGCTTGGAGATGTTCTGGACGATCTGGTTTTCGATCATCCCGGCGCCCATGTGGTCCATCGGGTCGCCGCTGCCGGCCGGGATAGTGTACGGGCCGTAGTCGATGGTTTTCGTCGTGATCGTCGCGTTCGCGGTCGCCGGAACGGCAAACAGCGCGAGCGCGCAGACAAGCAAAGTCAAGCGCTTGATCGCTTGCATCAATTCCTCCCCTAGAGAGATGGACGGAGAGCCTCCCCTGCGGAAGCTCCCTTAAACGTTCAGGAAACCTAGAGCGTCAGACATTCTCGTGTCAAGTCCGGTACGCGGCGATGCCTGAGGTTTGAGGTAGAGCCTCGCACCGCCCGGTTGACAAGGTTGACAGGTGACCATTAAGTCACCTATTATTCGGACCGTGGACGAGGTCTTCAAGGCGCTGGCGGATCCCACCCGCCGCGAGCTGCTCGACCGGCTCTTCGAGCGGGACGGCCAGACGCTGAGCGCCTTGGAGGAGCGATTGCCGATGACCCGCTTCGGCGTCATGAAGCACCTGAAGGTGCTCGAGGAGGCGGGTTTGGTGACGACGCAAAAGCGCGGCCGCGAGAAGCTGCACTTCCTCAACCCCGTCCCGATCCGGCTCGTCCACGACCGCTGGGTGAGCAAGTACGCGGAGCCCTGGGCCTCGGCGCTCAGCGAGCTGAAGCAGGACATCGAGAAAGAGGAGGACGAAAGATGAACGACGAGCAGGCCTACACGGTGGTCGGCGGGCGCGGCAGCATGACCGTGTTCGAGATCTACATCAAGACGACGCCGGAGCGCCTCTGGGAGGCGATCACCAGCGAGGAGATGCGCAAGCGCTACAGCTTCGGAGTCGGGACCGTGTCCGATTGGACCCCGGGCTCCGAGTACAAGGCCGGGGTGCCCGGCGTGATCGAGATCGCCGGCGGCGAGAACCTCGAGGTCGAGCCGCCGCGGCGGCTGGTGCAGAGCTTCACGGCGCTCTGGAGCGAGGACGTGCGGCGTGAAGGCGCCTCCCGCGTCACCTGGGAGATCGAGCCCGTCGGCACCTCCTGCCGCCTGCGGGTGACCCACGACCAGCTCGGCGAGAGCGCCGACAGCGAGCTCTACGGCGGCTGGCCGATGATCCTCTCCGGCCTGAAGACGCTGCTGGAGACGGGCGAGGACCTCGACACGCCCGGTTCGCTGCGCTACTCCGGCGCCGCCGGCTAGATCTGCGGCGCCGGCGGCTGAGGCTGCGGCTGGGGGGGCGTCGGGTCCGGCATCGGCGGGCCCGGCGGCCCCGGCTGCGGCGAGGGGTCGGGCGGTTCGGGGTCCGGTTGCGGTGGCCCTGGAACGGGCGTCTCCAGCGTGGGAGTATCGAGAAACCTCTCCATGCTCCGGTCCTACCCGTTTTTCCGCCGATGCCGACGGGGTAGCCGGAGCGGACCCCGACAAGGAGGAGATCAGTCGATGACGCAACCGACCCTGGAGGACGCCCGCACCCTCAGCGAATGGCGCCCGCCGCTGGGAGTTCTCTCCGTCTACCTCGGCTTCGACCCCGCCGACCGCGGCGGCGCCTGGCGAACCGAGCTCCGCAACGCCCTCGACGCGATCCTCGAGCAGCACAAGGAAGCCGAGCACGAGCGCCGCGTCGCCCTGCGGGCGACGGCGAAACGGCTGACCGAGCGCTTCGAGGACGGCGAGCTGCGGCCGCCGCCCCGCGGCGAAGCCGGCTTCGTCGAGGTGGCCGAGAAGGAGGGGACCGAGCACTGGTTCGGGATCGGCGTCGCCCCGGCGGCGAGCGCCTGCGCCGAGTTCGGGGCCGAGCCGGTGGTGGCGCCGCTGCTCGAGCTCTGCAGTCGCGGCGGCGGCCGCGCCGTGGCTCTCCTCTCCTCGGAGCGGGTGCGGCTGCTCAGCTGCACGGAAGGGGCTCTCGACGATCTCGAGGACTGGGAACTGAGCATCTTCAGCCTCGCCTGGCGCGAGCAGAAAGACGACCAGTTCGACGAACGGCTCGACCACAACCGCCAGCGCTTCCTCACCGAGTGCGGCGGCCTTGCCTCCCGCCGGATCGAGGAGGACGGCCTCGACGAGATCGTCGTCTTCGGGCCCGCGCGCGACGTCGAGAGCTTCGACGCCGGCTTCAGCTCCTCGCAGGCGAAGCTGACGCTGGGCGGCGACGCCGAGCTGATCTCGACGCCGAAGGGCAAGCTGACCGAAGTCGTCGGCGAGGTCGTCGAGCGGCTCGAGCAGGAGCGCGAGCGGGCGGTGGTCGAGTGGGCGCTGGAGGAGGCGAAGGGCGGTAGCCGCGGTGCCGTCGGCCTGCAGGAGACGAAAGAGGCGCTGGCCGAAGGCCGGGTCGACCACCTCGTCTTCGACCGTGCCGTCGGCGATGAGGCCGAGTCGCTGATCCGCGCCGCCCTCGCCAGCAGCGCCCAGGTCACCGTCGTCCGCGACGGCAGCGCCGAGCGGTTGGCCGAGGCCGAAGGGGTGGCGGCGATCCTTCGCTACTGAGCACGGGAGACGAGGGAGGGGGTCGGCGGACAACTGCGGGGAGGGTCCGGCGACCCCCTCCCTCGTCTCCCGGTATGTGACTTTCGTCCGGTTCGTCGCCGTTCCCCCGGGGGTACGGGGAGGTCAGGTAGCGAAAACGGAAGGAGACGGTTTGAGTGTGCAAGAGCGGGTTGCTGGAGGGGCCTTGGGGAAGGTCGTAGGAACGGTGAAGCAGCTGGCCGGGTCGGCGCTTGGGCGCGAGGATCTGGAGCGCGAGGGGCGCTTGCAGGAGGTTCGGTCCGACGCCGAGGCGGACGCCGCGGCCAGAACGCCGCCGCGGCCGAGCGCAAGGAGCGGGAAGCGGAGATCGAGGCCGAGCGGGCCGAGACCAAGGCCGAGCGCCACGAGGTCGAACGCGAGGCGGCGGCGATCGAGGCCGAGGAGCGGGCTGAGCGCAGGCGCGCCGAGGAGGAGCGCGAGGCGGCTAAGCGCGCCCAGGTGGAGAAAGCGGCCGCCGAGCGCGGGCGCCTCGCCGGCGAAAGCCGCGCCCAGACGAAAAAGAGGCAGGCCGCGAACGAGAAGGGGGCGGCGAAACGCGAGGCGGCAGAGCTGCAGCGGGAAGCCGACCGCGCCGAGGAGGCCGCCGCCGCGATCGATCCCAAGGAGGAGCAGTAGAGATGGCGATGCCGACGATCTCGAAGACGATCTTCAACTCGTCGCTGAAGCTGGCGCGAGCGCCGTTCGACCTCGCGCTGGGCGCGATGGGCGGCTCGGACTCGAGCGCCAAGCACCTGCTCGACCGCGCCGAGGCCGGCGCCCGCAGCGCCACCGGCGTCCTCTTCGCCGACGAGGAGCTGAAGGAGCAGGGACGCTCGGCGATGCTGGCGACGAAGGAGCGCGAGCGGGCGGGCGAGCTGCGCGAGCAGGCCGAGGCGACCGAGCTCGAGGCCGACCGGCGCCAGGCCGAAGCCGGCGAGGCGGCCGAGAAAGCGGCGGCCGAGGCGCGCCGCCAGGCCGAGCAGGAGAAGCGCCAGGCCGAGAAACGCCGCCGCGAGCGCGAGGCGCGGGCGAAGAAAGCCGAGGCGAAGAAGAAGGAGAAGGCGGCCAAAGCCGCCGCCAAAACCAGGCGCGCCCAGGCAAAAGCGGAGAAAACCGCGCAGCTGGAGAAGCTCGAGGCCAAAGAAGAGAGCGTCGAGGCCAAGGAAGACGCCGCGGCGGTCGAGGCGGAAGCGGAGCTTCTCCAGGAGGCCGCCGAAGAGCAGAAGAAGGACCGCAAGAACGGCAACGGCAGCTAGCGGGGCGGAATCCGGGCCGGGCTAGGAGCCGTTTTCGAGGTAGAAGACCTCGGCGCAGATGTCCATTTCGGCGTCCAGGCCGCTGATGAAACCGCGCACCCTGCGCCCGGTCAGCCGCTCGATGATCTCCTTGAATTTGTCGTGGGTGGCGGACTGGAAGTACATCCGCGTGTCCCGCAGGCGCTGGTGCTCGCCCATGTCGGCAAGGCTGCGCTCGGCCGGGGTGAAGGTGTTCTCGAGCGAGCAGATGACGATGTCGGGGCCGGCGAATTCGGTCCTCGCTTTGGTCGGTCCGCGCCCGAACAGTTCCTTGTAGAGGCGCACCATCTCGCGTGAGATCTCCGCTCGCACCGACTCGTGGTTGCCGCTCTCGCGGTCCAGGGTCTCGATGTTCGGTTGGTCTGCCATGGCTTGCTGTCTACCCCACAAATCCCTCGATTTAATCCGGCCTCGGCGCGGGTAAGGAGAGCGGAATGGCCACCGACCAGTCCGCCGATTCCCCGGCGGCATCGATCACGCCGTACCCCGACGGTCCCTACCTCGTCCGTGGCGATTTCGTCGTCACCGACCAGAACGGGAACGAGCTGCCGAACCAGCGCCGCACGATCGCGCTCTGCCGCTGCGGCAAGTCGCGGGTGCGCCCGTTTTGCGACGGTACCCACAAGCTGATCGGGTTCAAGGCACCGAGCGAGCAGGAGAAATGGCCGCGCGCCTGATCGAGCTGCCGCAGCCGCGGGGGCCGCTGAGCGAGCAGCTCTTCGAGGCGCTGGAGGGGCCGGCCCACACGCGGATCGCCTCACCGGGGGCGATCGAAAGCGCCGACCCGATCGCCGACGAGGACCTCCAGCTCGCCCTCTACGTCGCCTACGAGCTCCACTACACGGCGATCGACGGCGTCGACGAAGAGTGGGAGTGGTCGCCCTCGTTGATCGCCTTCCGCGGGGCCCTGGAGCGGCCTTTCGAAGAGGCGGTGGCGGAGCTGGTGGCGCCGGCTGGAGCGGATGAGCTCACCTCCGTCGGCGCGGCGCTGCAGCGGGTCGTCGCCGAGGACCCCGGGCCGCCGCTCTCGCGTTACCTGGAGACCCAGGGGACGCGGGAGCAGATGCTCGAGCACGTCGTCCACCGCTCCGCCTACCAGCTGAAGGAGGCCGATCCGCACTCGTGGGCGATTCCGCGCCTCTCGCCGCGGCCGAAGGCGGCGATGCTCGAGGTCCAGTTCGACGAGTACGGCGGCGGCAGCGCCGAGCGGATGCACTCGGCGCTGTTCGCGAAGACGATGGCCGGGCTCGGCCTCGACCCCGAGTACGGCGCCTACCTAGACCGCTGGCCCGGGGTGACGCTGGCGACGGTCAACCTCCTTACGGGGTTCGGCCTCCATCGCCGCCGCCGCGGTGCCGCGGTCGGCCACCTCGCCGGCTTTGAGATGACCTCCTCGATCCCCAACCGTCGCTACGGCAACGCCCTGCGGCGGCTCGGTTGCGACCGCGAGGTCACCCACTTCTACGACGAGCACGTCGAGGCCGACGCGGTGCACGAGAACATCGCCGCCTGGGACCTGGCCGGCGGTCTCGCCGCCGACGAGCCCGACGTCGCCGGCGACATCCTCTTCGGGGCGCGGGCGCTGCTGCAGGTCGAGGCGAGGTGGGCGGGCCACCTGATGGGCGCCTGGGAGGGAGGGGAGAGCTCGCTGCGCGCTCCCGTCGTTCCCGTTCCCGCGTGAGTGCTCCGCTGGACGTCTCCTACCTCGTGCCGGTTCGCTGGCACGACGGCGAGCAGCGGGAAGATCTGACCGCCTACCTGGAGGCAGTTGCTCTCGATTGCGCCGAGCTGATCGTCGTCGACGGCTCGCCGCCCGAGGTCTTCGCGGCCAACGCCGCGGCCTGGAGCGATCTGGCGACCCACGTGCCGCCGACCGCCGAGGAGCAGTGCCTGATGGGCAAGGTCTCCGGGGTGCGGACGCGGGGTGCGGCTGGCCTCCCACGAGCGCCTGGTGATCGCCGACGACGACGTCCGCTACGAGCCCGAGGGGCTGCGACGAACGGCGGGGCTGCTCGACGAGCACGACCTCGTGCGGCCGCAGAACTACTTCACGCAGCTGCCCTGGCACGCCCGCTGGGACACGGCGCGGACCCTGCTCAACCGTAGCCTCGGCCGCGACTACCCCGGCACCCTGGCGGTGCGGCGCTCGCGGATGCTGGCGATGGGCCTCTACGACGGCGACGTACTCTTCGAGAACCTGGAGCTGATCCGCACCGTCCGCGCCCACGGCGGCAGCGAGATCGCCCCGCTCGACCTCTACGTCGGCCGCGTCCCGCCCTCGGCCTCGCACTTCTGGGGCCAGCGGACGCGACAGGCCTACGACGACTTCGCGATCCCACCGCGGATGGCGCTCTGGCTATCGATCCTGCCGCTGGCCATGGCGAGGCGATTTGGCAAACCACAGGTCGACAAAAGCGCCTCGCGGCGGCGGTGGCTCGCCGCGGCGGCCGCGCTCGCGGTGGCGCTGGCCGAGCGCGGGCGCCGGCGGGGCGGCGGGGCCGCCGTCTTCCCCGCCACCTCCTCGCTGCTGGCGCCGCTCTGGGTGCTCGAGCGCGCCGTCTGCGCCTGGCTCGCGGTGCTGCAGCGGCTGCGCTTCGGCGGCGTCCGCTACGGCGACTCGGTGATCTCGCTGGCGGCGCACTCCGAGCGCCGGCTGCGACGGCGCCTTCGGGCTAGGACGGCGGCATGGTCGGCATCGGCACCTCTGCCGACGCGATCACCATCCGCTGGTCGAGCCCGGTCAGGGTGAGCACCCGACGAACGCAATCCGAGCGGCTGGGGATGAAGCTGAAGCGTTCGGCGTCGCTGCGGGCGAGCGTGTGCACGATCAGGGAGACGCCGGTCGAGTCGAGGAACTCGAGCTGCTCGAGGTCGATCAGGACCTTCTTGCCGGAATCGATCGCGCCGTCGAGCATCGCCTCGAGGGTCGGCAGGTTGGACAGGTCGAGCTCGCCTTCGAGGGCGAGGCGCACGTGCGCTCCCTCGTCGGCGCAGCGGACAGTCAGGAGTCCATCTCGGACCCGAGCATCGGTGGTGGGCACTGTGGGACCTTCCGTTCGAAATTGAGTGGAAGTCCCGGAGTGCGTCTCGTTGCGCGCCCACGGTCTCGCCGTTTGTCTGAGTGTCGGGCCGACCCCTAAACCCTGGGGGTCGGCGAGACCCACGTGACGATGCTAGCGGAGCCTTGGAACGGCGCCCGGATTTGGTGACAGTCTTTTGCGCGCTGCGCGCACTCGCTGTAAGAGCGCGTCGCGTTTCAGAGTCGGGCCGATCTCGGGTCCTCGCACTGCCTTGATCCGGTCGACGTCCTCGCTTTTCAGGGGTCCTGGTGGCGTGTCCATAAGCTCCTCCGGCTCTAGAAACTGGGCGATCTCCAATGCCCTCTCCCAATCTCCGTGCCGCATGCCGTGAGAAGTGAGCGGTTCGACTGTCGACACAACCGGCCCTGTAACCGTTGTGCCGATCGTCCTACTACCCACTGCTTGTGTGACCAAAACCCGTTTCGACCCGATCTTCGGCGGGAAAGACGGCCGCAAGGGCTACAACCATGAAACACACCGGTTTCCAACACCAGGCACTGGTCTACGACGGCGCCGAGGAGTTCTTGGCGGGGGCCGTGCCCTACCTGCAGGCGGGCCTGGAGGCAGGACAGCCGGCCTTGGTCGCGGTCGGCCCGGTTCAGACGCGGCTTCTGCAAGAGGAGCTGGGGGCGGACTCGGAGCTGATCCGGTTCGTCGACATGCGCGAGGTCGGCCGCAATCCCGCCTCGATCATTCCGATCTGGGCCGAGTTCGTCGACGAAAACGACGGCCTGCCGGTGCGGGGGATCGGCGAACCGATCTGGGCCGCTCGCAGCCCCGCCGCCCTCGAAGAGTGCCAGCGGCACGAGTGCCTCCTCAACACCGCCTTCGACCGCGGCTGTGCCTGGGATCTGCTCTGCCCCTATGACGCCGGAAGCCTCGGAGAGGAGATTCTGGAGCAGGTTGCCCACTCCCACCCGCTGATCACCCGCGAGGGTCGCAGCGAGCCGAGCGCCTCTTTCGTCCGCGAAGGAGACATGTTTGCCGGCACGCTGCCCCCGCCCGCCGCCGAGCCCGAGGTTCTCGATTTCGGGCTCGCCGGCCTGGGCGAGGTGCGCCGCCGGGTCACCGCGGCGGCCGAGCGGGCCGGCATGGGCCCGGGCGAGGTCGCCGACCTCGTCACCGCGACCAGCGAGCTCGCCGCCAACAGCGTCATGCACGGGGGCGGGCAGGGGACCCTGCGGCTCTGGCAGGAGGACGAGCGGCTGCTGGCCGAGGTCGAGGACCGGGGGGTGATCGACGAGCCGCTCGTCGGCCGCATCCGCCCGGACGTCAACCAGGAGGGCGGCCGCGGCCTCTGGCTCGCCAACAAGCTCTGCGACCTCGTCCAGATCCGCTCCGGAATAGAGGGCACCACGGTCCGCCTCCACCTCCTCGCCCACGAGGCCGCCTTCGTCTGAGGAGCCGGCCGGGTCGGTAGGAGGGTCCGGTCACCCTCCGCGTGAATTAGTCGCGCCCCTATGTCGGGGCAGCTCCCTTCAGATGCTGCCCGCCTATGGCGGGCAGGAATCAGATTGCATATCGCCGCTTCGCGCACATTCCCGCGGAGGGTGACCGGACCCTCCTCCAACACCTTTTTAAGGACGACCACCTCGCGAGTCCGCGAAAACGTCTCTTGAGGGACCGTTTTCGCGGACTCGGTGAAATCGAGCTGCCGGAGCTCGCTAGCTGGAGGGTGTCGGTGGGGGTCCGTGGGTACTTGGCACGGAGACCGAGAGTTGCGTTCTGAGGCGCCAGCTGTCCCCGATTCGACTCGGCGGAGGTGCTCCCAGGGACCCCCACCGACACCCTCCCTACCAATGCCGCTCCGAACTACGGCGTGGACACAGCGCCTCCCGGGTAGTCGAGCGACATGCCAGACAACGATCCCCAGACCCAGCTCGTCAAGTATCTGACCGACGTCCACTCGATCGAGGAACAGGCCGCCGTGCAGATGCGCCGCGCCCCTGATCTCGTCGAGGGAACGTTCGCCGAAGCCTTCCGCAGGCACCTAGGCGAGACCGAATCCCAGGAGCAGCGCGTGCGCGAGCGACTCGAGGCCCATGGGGCCTCTCCCTCGAAGCTGAAGGACGTCGCCGGGCAGGCCGGCGGCTTCGGGATGGTTCTCTTCGCCCGCTCGCAGCCGGACACGCCCGGCAAGCTGGCGATGCACGCCTTCTCCTACGAGCACATGGAGGTCGCCGCCTACGAGCTGCTCGGGATCGCCGCCCGTGAAGCCGGCGACGAGGTGACGGCGGCGATGGCGGCGGTGATCGCCGACGAGGAGCGGGAGATGGCGGGCCGGATCGCGGAGCACTGGGACGACGCCGTCGAACAGGCGCTCGCCCGAGGTGGAACCCGATGACCTCGGCGACACCCTCAACACCTACCTGGCCGATGTCCACGCGCTCGAGGGGCAGTCGAAGAAGCTGCTGGAGAAAAGCCGCGAGCTCGACGTGCCGGAGGGGCTGCGCGCCGCCCTCGACCATCACCTCGCCGAGACCGAAGGGCACCTGGAGAAGATCGAGCGCCGCCTCGACGACCGCGGTGCCACGCCATCGGCGATCAAGGACGCGGCCCTGCGGCTCGGCGCCCTCAACTGGGGCGTCTTCTTCGCCGCCGAGCCCGACACCGCGGCCAAGCTCGCCGGCTTCGCCTACGCGGTCGAGAACCTCGAGGTCGCCGCCTACGAGCTGCTGCTCCGCGTAGCCCGCCGCGCCGGCGACGAGGAGACCGTCACCCTCGCCGAATCGATCCTCGGCGAGGAGAAGGCCGCCGCCAGGTCGGTCGCCGACCAGTGGCCGGTCTCGATGAGCGTCGCCTGAGCTCTGGCGGCGAAGGGAACGGGTTTCCTACCGATCGTCCAAGAAGACCAGGGTCGCGACGACGAGCGCCGCCGCCAAGACCATGGCGAACGCGAGGCTGAGCCCGACGAAGATCTTGCCCAGGACGATGAGAACGATCCCCGCTGGGAGGAAGGAAAAGTAGAACCTGCCCAGCAAGCCTTCCAGCCAGTGACGAGCCCGGCGGGCGGGCAGAAGCAGTGTCGGTGGCGCGATTCGCCTCCTCGAGGGCGGCCGATCCGGGGCGGTTCGCTCGCGGGCCGGGGACAGCTCCGCCGCGCCCGCAAGCTGGAGGGCGGTTCGGCGCAGGCCTCGCGCGAAGGCCACGGCGGACAGCGGCATCGACCTCATCGCCGCCAGCTCGCCCCGCCACTCCTCGGCCCACTCCTCCTGGAGCTCCGGGGGAAGGGAGGAGATCGTGGCTTCGACGCTGGCCTCGGCTCGCCGCTGGATGCGGCCTCGCACCTCGTCCAGGGCAAGCGCCTTGAACAGCGCCAGGGCGAACGCGATACCGATACCGACGACAATCGCCACGAGGCTCATGCGACCCTCAGCTTCGGTTTCGGGGGCAACGGCGTGCCCCGCCGGTCGAGGGCGGCGAGGTGCTCCTCCAATGCGGCCCTGGCTGCGGGCGCTCCGACCCGGGTCAGGCGGTACAGGCGCCGCCGGGGCCGTCCCTCCGCCGCGGGATCGACCTCCTCCCAGCGACGCTCCAGCCAACCCGCCTTGAGCAGGCGATTCAGGATCGGGTAGATCGTCCCCGGTTTGAGGCCGGACTGTTTCGAGAGCTCCAGCCCGTACCACTCCCGCTCGAGGTCGTTCGCCAGGCTGCTCAGCACCTTGAGGGTTTGGACCGTCATCGTGGGCGGGGTCTCAGCCATCTCTCTATATAGCCTACCGTAACGCTCTATATAGGGCGGGTCCGATTTCAGGACGTGGCAGGGGCGCCGCCAGCCGCCGGCGGCAGCGTCCGCTTCACCGCCGCCAGGTGCAGGTCCTCGACCTCCTGACCCTGGCGGTCGGCGCGCTCGGCGAGGGCGTGGAAGTCGAAGTCCTCGACCGAGCCGCCGAGGCTCTCCTCGAGCGCGTTCCAGAGCTGCATCTTGCCGCCGACCAGGGAGGCGAGAACCTCGAGCTCGAGGACGCGGCTGAGCGGGGAGTAGCCGCGCAGCTGCCCGTTCAGCTTCAGCCGCCCGAGCCGCTCGGCCAGCTTGGCCAGCACCGGTTTGACCT
Source organism: uncultured Actinomycetes bacterium (assembly GCA_963779815.1). Classification (GTDB taxonomy): domain Bacteria; phylum Actinomycetota; class Thermoleophilia; order Solirubrobacterales; family 70-9; genus VAYN01. The sequence continues at coordinate 294,334 of CAVZZR010000003.1, forward strand.
GGTCGCGCTTGATCTCGAGGCGGTCGGTGAGCCGGATAAGCGTCTCGCGGTCCTCCTCGATTTCGTCGCAGATCCGCGCCAGCGGCTGCCCGAACTCGGGGTCGCCGGCGTTGCTCGACCGCAGGCGGCGGGCCAGCTCGACCGCGAGCGCGGCCCCCGCCAGGTGGTCGTTCAGGTAGATGGCCAGGTAGCGACCGTTCTCACCGCTCTCGGCCATCGGCTCGGCTAAGCCTCCTCGTAGGGGTCTTTCTCGCCCGCCAGCCGCAGGGCGCACTCCATCGTCGTCCTCCTCGGTTGGGGTCGGCAGTTGCCGTTTCCCTACCCGAGCCAGAGGTGTTCGAAGCGCAGCCCGGAGGGGTCGGGGTGGAGGAGCCCCATCGAGGGACGGGGGGCGCGGCGGCGCTCGGTCGGGCTGCCGGGATTGAAGATCTGGAAGCCGTCATCTTCCTCGTGCAAGGGCAGGTGGCTGTGGCCGAAGACGACCGCGTCCGCATCGGGGAAGCGGGCGCGCAGGCGGGCCAGGCGTCCCTTCGCGGGTCCGGCGTCGTGGAGAACGGCGACGGTGCGGCCGCCGACGTACACCTCCAGCGCCTCCGGCAGCTCGCGCCGCAGCTCGGCGTCGTCGACGTTGCCGTGGACGGCATGGACGACCGGGCAGAGCTGCCGCAGATCGGCGAGAACCGAGGCAGCGGAGAAGTCACCGGCGTGGATCAGCGCCTTCGCCGTCCGGATCTTTTCCACACACACCTCCGGCAAGGCCCGCCGCCCCTTCGGCATATGGGTATCGGCGATGACCGCGATCAACCGGTGGCCGCGAGGGGGGAGTCCTGCGCGTAGCCGAACTCGGCCAAGGCCACGCCCATCACCTCGTGCATCGCCGCCTGCTCGGCCGGGCTGAGGTTCTCGCGCCAGCCGCCCGGCCGGGCCTGGCGGATGAAGCGACGCCGGCCGCGGGCGGCACGCGGTTGCCTCTCGAAGCGGTGCGCTTCGACCACCTCCGGGACGCGGGCAGAGTCGATGCCGGTCATCGCGCAGACGTGCTGGAGGCAGGCCTCGGTCTCCTCCCGCAGCTCCTCGTAGCGGATCAAGATCCGGTTCTCGGGCGCCCGCGACTCATACGCCTTGCGGACCTCGCGGCTGCGGAAGGCCCAGACTTCCGAGAGCCAGCGGATCAAGGGGATCCGCCCCTCCTCGGAGACCGGGAAGGCGCCGCCCGGGATCGCCCAGGAGTTCTCGCTGTAGGCGTCGAGCCAGGAGTCGACGACGTCGCGGCCGTCGCGGAGGAGGAAGATCACCTTCGAGCGCGGGAAGAGCTCGGCGAGGAAGGGGGCGACGTGGGAGCCGGGCTCCTTGACGACGTAGGCGGTGCTCCCGGCGTCCCGTCCTTCCGCCTGCGCCTCGAAGCGGGCCGCGATCAGGTCGCGCAGCGGGCCCTCCCAGGCCTCGCGGTAGCGCTCGGCGAAGAAGTACCCCGGCTCCTCGGCCTTGACGTCGAGAAGGGTGTTGAGCCGCGGCGGGTCCTCGCAGGCCGCCCAGGCGAGCGGGATCGGCCGCCAGACGCCGAGGTGATGGCCGAGGTGCGGGTCGTCGATCGGCACCACGCCGTCGAGGTCGGAGAGCATCTTCAGCAGCCAGGTGCTGCCACTGCGGGACGAGCCGAAGATCCATGCCAGGCGTTGCTCCTGCACGTTGGGCCGAGGTTACCCCTGGCCGCGGCGTACCTAAACCTCGGGGCTTCTCCTCGTCGCTTAGCCGAGGCCCTTCTCCTCGGCCGCCTTGTAGGCGATCTGGAAGAAGTCCGAGATCGTCAGCGCCGAGAAGAGCGAAGCGACGAAGCGGGTGACGCGGGGGGCGAAGACGAGGCCGACCGAAAACGCCGCGACCACCCAGAGGCCGAGGCAGTAGGGGCAGATCAGGAGCTCGCCGATCGCCTTCTGCAGGCCGCTGCCGCGCGAGCTCTCCTCCAGTTCGGCCGGCCCGCCCTTGCCTTCCAGTTCGGTGAACGGCGCCCGCAGGGGGCTCGTCACCTTGTCCTTGGAGAGCAGCCGGCTGGCTTTGTGGGCGGCGGTGCCGACCAGGGCGAGGTCCCCCGGCGAGACCTTCTCCGGCAGCTCGCGCCCCTGCCGCCTGGCGATCAGCAGGGCGGCGCTGACCAGCGCCCCGAAGATGCTCATGAAGGCGAGGTAGGGGCCGAAGGGCGGTCGTTTCTGCGGCTCGGCGTAGCCGGCCACCGCCGCCGGGGCGTCCTCGAGGGTGGGGCTCATTGGCACTCGCTACCCGCTGCGGTGGAGATCCCAACCCTCGCTGCTGACCGCGAGGTGGAAGCCGCCGTCGGGGCCGCGCCGCTCGATCACGAACCCCTGGGCGATCGCCCGGCGCAGGGCCCGCCTCAGGTCGCGCGCGCCGAGGCCCGGGAACTTCCGCGCCAGCTCGCCGCGGCGGCAGAAGCCGTCGTCGGCGAGCTCGACGATCACGGCGACCAGGCGCTCCGGCGGCGGCAAGGGGCGAGGGGGAGACATTGCGGCGAGGTTAAGTTAGGATCAAGTCGATGCTTCGGTGCGCGGCGCCGGATCATTGTCTGAAATACAGAGGCACGGGGTTCGGCTTGGGAACAGTCGATCTACGGACCGAAGGTGAGAATCGATCCGCGGAAGGTGTCTGCCCATGCTGACTTTCGAAAAGTACGATCAGTTACATGCAGCGCTTTAACGTCAGCGAGCGAGACCTCCAACCCGGCTGCAGGGATATCCGGGTGGAAGGCGAGTTGGACCTCGCCGTCGCCGGGCTGTTGGACGAGGTCCTGACGAGCGCTGCCGGGGAGTGCAGCTGCGTCCTCGTCGGCCTCGAGCGCTGCGAGTTCATCGACTCCTCCGGGATCGCGGTGATCCTCCGCGCCCACAACCGCATGGAGGGGGAGGGGCGCCGCCTCGCCGCCTACGCGCCGACCGACCAGGTCCTGCGCATCCTCTCGATGACCGGCCTCACCGCCAACGGGCTCGTCTTCGACAGCGCCGAGGAGGCGCTGGCGGCCCTCGGCGAGACCGCGGCCGACCAGGGCTGAGCGGGTCCCGGCGCTAACCGAAGCGGGGCTCGAGGCGCTGGAAGGTGCGCCACCAGCCGTGATCGAGTGTGGCGTGCTCGACCTCGTGCAGGAGCGAGCCGTCGTCGTCGTGGAGCTCGTAGCTGACCACGGGCGGCTCGGAGACGAGGTCGACGTCGACGATCCGCGCCATCAGCAGGTATGGCGGGCAGCTGAGCCAAACCTCTCCGGGTTTGGGAAGACTTTTTACATCGGAGCGCGCCATGGGTGATCGGTACCCCTGCATTCGACGCGAAAACCGTGAACCATCCCCGAAATTGGGATAAAGGCGGGGTAATTCTCCTGCCGGTCCTGGGTGGTGCCTTAGGGCGGCGTTTCAGGTGCCCTGGCGCTGTCCGACGCCGGTGGCGACCTCGCGGGCGCGCAGCGGCCCGCCGGCTCCAGGGTCCAGGGGCGGGGTCGGCGCCCCTTCCGCGTTGCGCATCCCCTGCAGGAGGTCGTCGAGGGCCTCCAGCGAGCTCACCCGCGGCTCCCAGCCGAGCTGCTCGCGGGCGCGGCTCGTGTCCATCATCGGCACCCCGAGGGCGAGGTCGATCCAGCCCGGGGGAGAGGGCTGCAGCCGCAGCTTCCAGCTGAGCTCGGCGGCGCCGCGGAGCGCCCGCGCCGCCAGCGGGAAGCTGCGGGCGCCGAAGAGCTCGCAGAGCTCCTCGACCCCGACCTCGGGCTCGGCGGCGAGGTTGAAGGCGCCGTGGACGTCGCGGACGACCGCCTGCCGGTAGGCCTCGCCGACGTCGCGCGAGTGGACCGCCTGGAAGCGCAGCCGCGGCACCCGCGGAATCAGCGGCACCAGCTGCTTGCGGACGAGGAAGCCGGGGAGGAAGGGGCCGGCGAAGAGGCGGCGGATCTCGCTCGCGGCCTCGGACTTGAAGATCAGGCCGGGGCGGAGGCGGACGACCCGGACCTCGGGCTGGCGCCGTTCGAAGGCGTCGAGCAGGGTTTCCACCGCCGCCTTGTGGCGGGAGTAGAAGGAGGTCGGGATGCCGTCGACGGGCCAGGACTCGTCGACCTGCCGTTGCTTCGGGCCGGGGCAGTAGGCGCCGACCGAGGAGGCGTAGACGATCGTCTCCACGCCGGCCGCGGGCGACGGCGTCGAAGACGCGCGCGGCTGCCCTCGACGTTGATCCGCTCGGTCACCTCCTCGTCGCGGCCCGGCTGGATCGCCCAGGCGAGGTGGACGACCGCGCCGGCGCCGGAGAAGATCGGCACCAGGTCGTCGGAGACGACGTCGGCGCCGACCCACGCGACCTTCGGCATCTCGACCTCGGGGACCCGCCGGGCGAGGCCGACGATCTCCTCGACCGCCGGCTCCTGCCCGAGCGCCTCGAGCACGCTGGTGCCGACGTTGCCGCTCGCTCCGGTGACGACTACTCGCATCGCTTGCTCCTCTAAGGCTGGATCACGAACTTGATCGCGCCGTCTTCCTTCTTCTGGAACTTCTCGTAGGCCTCGGGCGACCTCGTCGATCGCCGATCTTGTGGGAGGCGAGGTCTTCGGTCGCCGAGCGGGTCGCCGTCCTCGGTCAGCAGCGGCATGATCTCGTCGATCCAGTGTCTTCACGTGGGCCTGGCCCATCCGCAGCTGCACGCCCTTGTCGAAGAGCTGCATCATCGGGATCGGGTCGACCATGCCGCCGTAGACGCCGCTGATCGAGACGGTGCCGCCGCGGCGGACCGTGTCGAAGCACTGCGTAGCAGCGCCGACATGCGGTCGATCGCCGCCTTTTCGATCAGCTTCTCGGCGAGCGCGTCGGGCAGCAGGCCGGCGGCTTTCTGGGCGAACTCGCCGACCGGGGCGCCGTGCGCCTCCATCCCGACCGCGTCGATCGCCGCGTCGGTGCCGCGGCCCTCGGTCATCTCGCGGATCGTGTCGGAGATGTCGTCGTGCTCGTCGAGGTCGAGCGTCTCGACCCCGTGCTTCTCGCGCCAGCGCGAGGCGCTCGGGGACGAGGTCGACCGCGATCACCCGCGGCGCCTTGGTGGGCGGCGATGCGCGCCGTCATCTGGCCGATCGGGCCGAGGCCGAAGACGGCGAGCGAGCCGCCCTCGGGGATCGCCGCGTAGTCGACCGCCTGCCAGGAGGTCGGCAGCACGTCGGAGAGGTAGAGGAAGCGGTCGTCGGGCGGGCCCTCGGGCACCTTGATCGGGCCGAAGTGGGCCTGCGGCACGCGCAGGTACTCGGCCTGCCCGCCCGGCACCTGGCCGTAGAGCTTGGTGTAGCCGAAAGCGAGGCGCCTTTTTCCTCCTCGCGGTTCTGGGTCGTCTCGCACTGGGCGAAGAGCTGGCGGTCGCACATCCAGCAGTGGCCGCAGGAGATGTTGAAGGGGATGACGACGCGGTCGCCGGGGGCGATGTGGGTGACCTCCGGGCCGACCTCCTCGACGATCCCCATCGGCTCGTGGCCGAGGATGTCGCCCTCGGTCATGAACGGGCGAGAGGACCTCGTAGAGGTGGAGGTCCGAGCCGCAGATCGCGGTCGAGGTGACGCTGATGACCGCGTCGGTCGGCCTCCTCGATCTTCGGGTCCTCGACCTCGTCGACGCGGACGTCGCGGGGACCGTGCCAGACGGCGGCTTTCATCGCTGCTCCTGCGACCGCATAATCGGATTCCTTCCCTAGCTGTCTTGACCCTCCAACTCCCCGAGGTTGGATAAGGCGAAACGGGGAGAAGAGGAGTCGGGGATGCCTCGGCGGACAAAGATGGGGAGGGTCCGGCGAGGCATCCCCGACTCCTTCTCACGAGACGAGGTCTAGGACTTCTTTCTCGATCTTCAGCCGCTGCTTGGCGCTGAGGCGGCCGTTGGCGCTTGCGGTCGGGCGGATCGTCGTCGCCGTTGCGGTAGCGGTCGAGGACGCGCGGGTCGATGTAGGAGGCGCGGCAGACGGCGGGGGTGTTGCCGAGCGCTTCGGAGACCTGTTTGACGGCGCCGGCGATCGCTCGCTTCGCCGCCGCCTCGGAGCGCGGCTGCTTCCTCGCCGGCCAGCTCGACCGCCGCCAGCACGGTGCCGTGCCAGGTGCGGAAGTCCTTGGCCGAGAACTCGTCGCCGATCTTCGCGTGGATGTACTCGTTGATCTCGTCGGAGCGGACGTCGACGCCATTCGCCGCCGGCTCGCGGTAGGCGAGCAGGTCCTCGGGGCCGCCGCGGCGCCGGTGCATCGTTTCCAGGGCGCGCGCGGGCGGCGGCGTCGCGGATCGACTGCACCCGGCGCTGGCCGCTCTTCGCCGGGAAGTCGAAGACGACCTCGCGTCTTGGCGATCGTCACGTGCTCGCGGCGCACGGTGGCGAGGCCGAAGCTCTCGTTTTCCTCCGCGTAGACCTCGCTGCCGACGCGGAAGAAGCCGAGGTCGAGGAGCCGGATCGCGCAGGCCAGCGCCCGCTCGCGCGGCATCCCCTGACGGCGCAGGTCGGCGGTGACGGCGCGCCGCAGCTTCGGCAGCTTGCGCGGCGAAATCGCGCACCAGCTCGTACTTGCGTTCCGCCTGCCGCTGCTGCCAGCGCTCGTGGTAGAGGTACTGCTTGCGCCCGGCTTCGTCATAGCCGGTGGCCTGGATGTGGCCGAAGGGGTCGGGGCAGACCCAGACGTCTTTCCAGGCGGGAGGGATGGCCAGCGCCCGGATCCGCTCCAGCGTCTCGTCGTCGGCGATCGTCTCGCCGGAGTCGTCGACGAAGGAGAAGCCGCGGCCCCGGCGCACCCGCTTGATCCCGGGGCCGGCGCAGTCGGCACGGCGGAGGCGCCACCGGCGACGGGCGGCGGTTCGGCTGGGCTCACCGGGCGGCGCCGCCCGGCGCGGAGGCGACGGCGCTCACCTACTCGCCCCCTGTAGCGCCGTCGCGACCCCTTCGAGGTCGGCGACGAAGGCGGCGAACTCAGCCTCGCGCTCGTCCCGCTCCCGAATCCGCAAGATCACCGAAGGATGAATCGTCACCGAAGCCACCGGAGCCAGCGGCGAATCTATTTGCCTACCTCGATCTTTGAGGACCTTGAATTTCGACCCGAACAAAGATCGAGTTGCCGTAGCACCCATCGCCAGCAGGGCCTGCGGCTTGATCGCCTCGACCTCGGCCCGCAGCCAGGGCTTGCAGGCCTCGATCTCCCCTGCCCGAAGCGTCTGGTGCAGGCGCCGTTTGCCCCGCGGTTTCCACTTGAAGTGCTTGACGGCGTTGGTGACGTAGGCCGCCGAGCGATCGATCCCCGCCTCCTCCAGCGCCCGATCCAGCAATCGCCCCGCCGGCCCCACGAACGGCTCCCCCTCCAAGTCCTCCCTGTCGCCCGGCTGCTCGCCGACCAGCATCAGCTCCGCGCTATTCCGCCCCTCCCCGAACACAGCCTGCGTCGCGTCCTTGTACAGCTCACATCCCCGGCACCCCTGAACCGCCTCCTCAAGCGCCTTCAGAGAACGAGAAGGGGGCAAAAATTCCGCAGCACTCGACATAACGGCCAGTTACCCAAGCCCCGAGGGGGGAGAAACCAAGTCCCCCCAGCCCTCATCAAGGGACGATGCCCATCGAGTCCGCGAAAACGGTCCCTGAAGAGCCGTTTTCGCGGACTCGCGATGACGACCGCTGGCTCGCTGCGCTTGCGGAGCGGCAGTACGGGATTGTGGCGCGGTGGCAGCTGCTGGGGGCGGGGTGGAGCGAAGGCGCGATCAAGAAGAGGATCGCGAGTGGGCGCCTATACCGGCTGCATCCGGGCGTCTACCTTGTCGGTCACCAGCTGGTCCAGAGGGAGGGGCGATGGATGGCGGCAGTGCTCGCCTCAGGACCCGACGCCGTCTTGAGCCACTACTCCGCCGCGGCCCTCTGGAGGCTCCGGCCCAACTCGCGGACGACGATCGACGTGACCGTCCCGCACGACAGCCGCTCCTCGGAGGTGATTCGCCGGCACGTCTCCCACCTGCCTGCTCGATGAGCGGACGGTGAAGGAGGGCATCCCGATCACGACCGCGCCGCGGACGATCCTCGACCTCGCGGCGACGGAGCCGCTAGACATCGTCAAGGCCGCATGCTGCGCGAGATCGGAATTCCGCAAGCTCTGGGACGCGCTCTCGCCTGTGACCTGGTCGAGCGCTATCCCGGTCGCCGCGGCGTCAGCAAGGTCCGAGCGGCGCTCGAAGCGCGTGAATGACGAGCCCGGTGGCGAGCGCAAGAGCCCCGGCTGGAGGAACGATTCGCGCCCTTCCTCCGCCGCCACCGCCTGCCGATGCCGCGCTTCAACGACTGGATCACCTTGGCGACAAGCGCTTCCAGGTCGACTGCCACTGGCCGGACCGGCGCCAGATCGTCGAGCTCGACGGCTGGCAGGCCACAAGGGCCGCTCTGCCTTCCGCGAAGATCGCGAGCCGAGACCGCAGCCTCCAGGTCGCCGGCTACTCCGTCACGCACATCACCTGGAACCAGCTCGACGATGAACCGGAGGCGATCGCCGCCGACCTGCGCGCACTGCTCGGAGCCAGATGAGAAGGAGGGAGCAGACGCCGTCCTCGGGCTCGATCCGGAATGCCGACCGCTCCGGGTGGGCCGGCTTGTAGAACGTCGCCGTCTGGTTGAGCAGGCGCCACGGGAGAGGGAAGCGTCCCGCCGGGTGCGGCGAGGAAGCGGGTGAAGAGGACGGAGCCGCGACGGCAGGTGATCCCCGACGCGGGCCGGGAGGTAGAAGAGGTACTGGCCCTTGGCGAAGAACAGGGGGCCGACGCTGGGCCGGCGTTGACGGTGAACGGAGCTGGGCAGAGCTTGCCGAGCGCAGGATTGCTACGCCGCCGCCTTCGCCGCCGCCGCTGCTGCGGCGACCGAGAACCGGCGAGGCCGCCGCGGGTGAACGAGGCCTTGCCGGTGCCTTCGGCGGTGACGTCCAGGGTTTCGGCAGGACCCCGTCGTAGTCCGCGAGGAAGCGGGCGAACAGCGAGTCGAGGCGCACTGCCAGCTCCGAGGTCCGGCTCGACCGTGACCTCGTAGTTGCCGGCCGGCAGGACCGCCGCGCCGATGCGGTCGTCGTGCAGGACCCGGAAGCTGGGGCAGCTCGCCGCCGAGGCGGGAGCGGCCGCCGACCAGCGCCAGCAGCCGCCAGAGGCCGCGCCCAGCGCGCGGGCAGTGACGGCGACGCGCTTCGAGTAGCTGCGGGCGAGACCACGGGCGGAGAAACTAGCAGCGCCGCGGCTGCCTCCTCCGCCTCCCGCCGGCCGCTCTTGCCGACTACCCGAACGCCGTAGCATCCGAGCCGCCGATGCCTGAACCCGTCAAGCGCAACCAGCGCTACATGCCTGGGCTGGACGGGCTGCGCGCCATCGCCGTCCTCGCCGTCGTCGTCTTCCACCTCGGTTTCGACTGGGCGCCCGGCGGCCTGCTCGGCGTCGGCATCTTCTTCACCCTCAGCGGCTACCTGATCACCGACATCCTGCTCTCGCAGCTGAACGCCGCGCGGCCAGATCAAGCTCGGCCGCTTCTGGCTCGCCCGCGCCCGCCGCCTGCTGCCGGCGCTGTTCCTGATGCTGGCGATCGTCGTCGCCTGGGTGACGATCTTCGGCCCCGCCCAGCCGCGACCAGTTCCGCAAGGCGGTCGTCTCGGCCGTCTTCTACGTCAACAACTGGCAGCAGATCTTCGCCAACGTCTCCTACTTCGCCCGCTTCGCGCCCGAAGGCCCGCTCAACCACCTCTGGTCGCTCTCGGTCGAGGAGCAGTTCTACATCGTCTGGCCGTTCCTGCTGCTGCTCGGGGTCAAGCTCGTCCACGAGCGGCCGCTGCCCTCCGGGCGTGCGCCCGCGGCTGGCCGTCGCTGACGATCGCGCTGCGCGCTCGTCTCGGCGATCCTGATGGCGGTCCTCTACGAGCCGAGCCTCGACCCCTCGCGGGTCTACTACGGCACCGACACCCGCGCCTTCGAGCTGCTCTTCGGCGCGGCGCTGGCGATGGTCTGGCCGAGCCGCCAACTCAGCCGCCGGATCGCGCCGCAGGCGCCGCAACACGCTCGACGGCGCTCGGCGTCGCCGGCCTGGCGATCATCGCCCTGATGATCTGGCAGGTCGGCGAGTTCTCGCCCTTCCTCTACCGCGGCGGCTTCGTCGATCCTCTCGCTGGCGACGGTGATGGTGCTGATGCCGCTGACCCACCCGGCCTGCCGCCTCGGCGCCTCGCTCGGGATGCGGCCGCTGCGCTGGGTCGGCGTCCGCTCCTACGGGATCTACCTCTGGCAGACCCCGGTGATCGTCCTCACCACGCCGCGGGCAGTCGCACGACGACGGCCTCGCTCGCGCGACGCTCCTCCAGGTGGCGGCGATCTTCGCCATCGCCGGCGCTCTCCTGGCGCTTCGTCGAGGAGCCGATCCGCCACGGCGCGATCGGCCGCTTCTTCGCCCGCCGCCGCGCCGTCGGCTGGAAGTGGGAGGCGCTTCGCCCCGCGGATGCGGGTAGCGATCGTCGGCATGGGCATCGTCCTCGTGGTCGCCGCCGCCGGCATGGCCGGCCTCAACTCGAGCTCGGCAGAAGGCAACGACGTCCGGGTCGAGCAGGCGCGCGCCGCCGGGACCACGAAGCCGCCGCCACTGACCAAGGCACAGGCCGAAGACTCGACCAAATCGTCCTGCAAAGCCGTCGTCCACATCGGCGACTCGACCTCCGAGGGCCTCGACGACGCCGAATACCTGCCGATCGAAATCGCAGCGGATCCCCGCCCGCTACGCCGCAGTCGGGGCCAAAGAAGTCCACATGGAAGTGACGGGAGCGACCTCGATCGAAGAGCGCTTCGAAGGCGAACCGAACGCGCAGGAAGTCGCCGCCAACTGGAAGGCCGAAGGCTTCAAAGGCTGCTGGGTGCTCGCGCTCGGCACCAACGAGGCGGCCAACGTCGCCGCCGGCTCGACCGTTACCGAGCGCGAACGGATCGAAAAGATGATGATCATCATCGGCGAGGAACCGGTGCTCTGGGTCAACGTCCGCTCCTTGGTCGAAGCGGGCGATCCCGTATTCGAAGGGAAACATGGAGAAGTGGGACGAGGAACTCGTCACCGCCTGCGCCGACTATCCGAACATGCGCGTCTACGACTGGGCCTCCGACGTCAAAGACGACTGGTTCATCGAAGACGGCATCCACTTCACCTCGCCCGGCTACGCCGCCCGCGCCCAGCTGATCGCCAACGCCCTCGCCCACGCCTTCCCGGAAAAAGGCGAAACCGAAGGCGGCTCCAAGAACTGCGTCGTCAGCTGAGGCCGACGATCTCGACCGGCTCCGGCTCGCCGGCCGGCTCGAAGCCCATGATCCGGCCGTAGAAGTAGAGCTCGGCTTCGAGGCAGCGGATGTTCGTCTCCGCCTTGCGGAAGCCGTGCTGCTCGCCCTCGAAGGGGAGGTAGGCGTAGGGGACGCCGTTGCGCTTCAGCGCCGCCGCCATCGTCTCCGCCTGGTTCGGCGGCACGATCTTGTCCTCGAGCCCCTGCAGGAGGATCACCGGCGAGCGCAGCTGGCGGGCATGGTGGATCGGCGAGCGCTCGCGGTAGAGCTCGGCCTGCTCGGGATAGGGGCCGATCAGCAGGTCGAGGTAGTGCGACTCGAACTTGTGGGTGTCGGTGGCGAGGGCCTCGGCGTCGGCGACGCCGAAGTAGCTGGCGCCGGCGGCGAAGCCGTCGTGGAAGGTGAGCGCGCAGAGGGTCGCGTAGCCGCCGGCCGAGCCGCCGCGGATAGCCAGCCGCTCGCGGTCGGCCAGCCCCTGGTCGGCCAGGTACAGAGCCGCGTTGAGGCAGTCCTCGTTGTCGACGACGCCCCAGGTGCCGCGCAGCTTGTTGCGGTACTCGCGCCCGTAGCCGCTGGAGCCGCGGTAGTTGACGTCGACGACGCCGATCCCGCGGCTGGTCCAGTAGAGGAACTCGCGGTCCAGCGCCGGGGTCGCGTGGGAGGTCGGCCCGCCGTGGCTCTCGACGATCAGCGGCGGCAGCTCACCCGCCGGCGCCTCGAACTCCGGGTTCGACGGCGGGTAGAAGAAGCCGTAGGCGACCTCGCCCTCGCCGGTCGGGAACTCGATCGGCCGCGGCCGCGAGACGTAGGCCGGGTCGACCGGGTCGTCGCTGGAGGCGCGCACCACCTCGGTCTCCCCGCGCCCCGCGTCGTAGACGACGACGGCACTCTCGCTCTCAGCGCTGGCGGCGGCAAAGGCGATCTTCTCGCCGCGAGCCGAGAGGGCGGGATAGCCGAAGGAGGTGAACGGCAGTCCGAGGTCCGCCGGTTCCCAGCCCTCCGCTCGCAGTAGAAACAGACGTTCCTCGGCGCCCTCGGTGCGGACGCAGGCGATCGCGCCGCTCTCGAGCAGGGCGAAGGTGGAGCCGCCGAAGAGCCACTGCGGGTGGGCGAGGTCGGCCTTCTCCTCGGTCAGCTGGATCAGCGCCCCCTCCTCGCCGTTGAGCTGGCCGCCGGGGTCGCGGGCGCGGTAGAGGTTCCAGTAGCCGTCGCGGTCGGAGACGAAGTGGAGGCGCCCCGAACGGTCCCACTCGGGCTGGAAGACCGAGCGTTCCTGGCCGCCGGCGATCAGCCGCTCTTCGCCGGGGTCGCCGAGCGGCGCCAGCCAGAGCTCGGTCCCGTCCCAGGGCATGTTCGGGTGGTCCCAGCAGGTCCAGGCGAGCCAGGCACCGTCGGGGCTGACGCGGGGGAAGGAGTAGAAGTCCCGGCCGCTCGCGAGCACCTGCGGCTCGGCCGAGCCGTCGAGCGGCAGCGAGACGATCTCGTTGACGGGTTCGGGCTCGGCGTCGCGTTCGCGGACGCAGACGAGGGCGCTGCCGTCGGGCGTCGGCCGCATGTCGGCGTAGCGGAGCGCCCCGGGCTCGGGCGGCTGCGGCGAGATCGCCTCCGGCCCGGAACCCAGCCGCTGCCGGTAGAGGCGCTGGTCGTCGAAGGAGACGAAGACGACGAGGTCGGGCTCGACCAGGCACCAGGCGCCGCCGCCGTACTCGTGCACCCGCGTCCGCACGTTGACCCCCTCCGGCGTCACCCGTTCGCCCTCGCCGCCCTCCGGGCGCCGCATCAGGCAGACGCGGCCGCCCTCCTCCGGCCGGCCCTCGGCCCACCAGACGGCGCCGTCGCCGGCGATCGCGGGAAAACCCAGCCGCCGCCCGGCCCTTGCCACGGTCGCCGCGTCGATCGGCGAGGCCCAGGAGCCGAAGGGGGCGACCGTGGCCACTACTCGGGGACCTCGACCTCGCGCAGGCGGTGGGTGTCGACGTCGTAGACGAAGCCGCGCACGACGTCGCGGTGGGGCAGGAAGGGGGAGGTGCGGACGCGGCGGATCGATTGCCGCACGTCGTCCTCGACGTCCTTGAACGCCTCGATCGCGAACGAGGGGGCGACCCCGGTCGTCTCCTGCAGCTCCATCCGGAAGCCGTCCTCGGTGATCTTCTGCATGCCGCAGTCGTCGTGGTGGATCAACATCACCTCACGGGTACCCAGTCGGCGCTGGGATAGCGCCAGCGAGCGGATCACGTCGTCGGTGATGATCCCGCCGGCGTTCCGCAGCACGTGCGCCTCGCCCGAGCCGAGGCCGAGGGCGGCGAAGACGTCGAGCCGCGAGTCCATGCAGGTGACGATCGCCAAATGACGCCGCGGTTCGACGTCGAGGTGCCGCTCGGCGAGACCGGCGGCAAAGCTTTCGTTGTTCTGAAGCAGGGAGTCGATGGTGTCCATGCTGCGGCAGCCTAGCCATGCGCCTGTTCCTTTTCGTTGCCAGGGAACGAAAAGGAACAGAGCGAGCGTTTCTCCCGCTTGGGCCTGGGGTAGCCGCCGGGCGTAGGCTCAAGACCAGTTGCCAGACCACGATGAGGGAGAAGAGCTAGAGATGGAGTCGACCACCCCCGACAAGGGAATCTTCAGCAGCGATGCCTCCGGCACCCGGGAAGAAATCGTCGCCCTGCTGACCAAGGCCTACTGGATGGAGATCGAGACGGTGATGAGCTACCTCGCCGCCTCCACCAACCTCGACGGCGTCCGCGCCCAGGAGATCCGCGAGTCCCTCGCCGAAGACATCGAAGAGGAGCTCGGCCACGCCCGCCAGTTCGCCAACCGGATCAAGGAGCTCTACGGAGTCGTCCCCGGCTCCGAGGCCTTCAGCGCCGAACAGAGCTTCCTGCAGCCGCCCGAGCATCAGGTCGACGTCGTCCACGTGATCCGCGGCGTGATCAAAGCCGAGACCGGCGCGATCGAGCACTACACGCGGCTGATCGAGGTGACCGACGGAGTCGACCCGGTGACCCAGGACATGGTGATCGCGATCCTCCGCGACGAGCAGGGGCACCGCCGACTCTTCGAGGGCTTCCTGCGCGAGTACGAGTTCGAGGGCAAGGCGTAAGCGGTCGCCGCCCGGGCCATGCGCTACCTCCACCTATGCGCCCACGAGCAGTTCCCGCCCGAGCAGCTGCTGCGCCAGGCGGTCGCCGCCGAGGACGCCGGGTTCGCCGGCATCGGCTGCAGCGACCACCTGCAGCCCTGGTGGGAACCGGGTGAGGCGGGGCACGCCTGGGTCTGGCTCGGGGCGGCGGCGCAGGCGACCGAGCGGGTCAGCTTCGGCACCGCGGTGACGCCGCCGGGGCCGCGCTACCACCCGGTCCTGATCGCCCAGGCCTGGGCGACGATGGAGCTGATGTTCCCCGGCCGCCCCTACCTCGGGGTCGGTTCCGGCGAGGCGCTGAACGAGGTGCCGCTGGGGGCCGACTGGCCCTCGCCGGGCGAAAAGGTCGAGCGGATGGAGGAGGCGCTGGAGATGATCCGCGCCCTCTGGGACGGGCAGCGCCTGAGCGGCGCCGGCAAGCACTTCTCGACCGACCGCGCCTTCGTCCACTCGCGGCCGGAGAACCGCCGGCCGCCGATCTACGTCTCCGCCTTCGGGCCGAAGGCGGCGAAGGTGGCCGGGCGCCACGGCGACGGCCTCTGGACCCTCGCCGACCCCGAATCGGTGCCGGAGATCGTCGACGCCTACAAGGGCGCCGCCGAGGACGCCGGCCGCGAGCCCGGGGAGATCGTCCTCCAGGCCGCCTTCTCCTGGGCCGAGGACGACGACGCCGCGCTCGAGGGCTGCCGGGTCTGGAAGGGCTCGCAGCCGAAAGAGTTCTACCGCGACGAGTGGCACGACCCGCAGGCGATGTACGAGGAGGGCGAGCGCCAGGTCTCCGACGAGGAGCTGAAGGAAGACCTGATCGTCGCCGCCGATCCCGAGGTCCACGTCGAACGGATCCGCGAGGTCGAGGAGATGGGGGCGACGATCGTCGCCCTGATGAACAACTCCGGCGCCGACCCGATGACCGCGATCGAGACCTACGAGAGCAAGGTGCTGCCGCGCCTCCAGGGCTCCGGCTGACGCGGCCCGTCGCTTAGGGTGCCGACGATGGCGACCGCGAACGACATCGAGATCCGCCCGGCGACCGAAGGGGACGTTCAGGTGCTCTACGACCTGGTCCTGGAGCTCGCCTCCTACGAGAAACTCGGCGACTCCGTCGCCGGGAGCGCGGAGACGCTGCGGCGCTCCCTATACGAGCGCAAGGCGGCGGAGGCGCTCCTCGTCGAGACCGACGACGGCGAAGCGATCGGCTACGCGATCTTCTTCACCAACTTCTCCACCTTCGAGTGCCGACCGGGCATCTGGCTCGAGGACGTCTACGTCCGTCCCGAGCACCGGCGCGGTGGCATCGGGCTAGCGGTGATGGAGCACCTGGCCAGGATCGCCGAGGAGCGCGACTACGCCCGGCTCGAATGGTGCGCGCTGGAGTGGAACGAACCCGCGCTCGACTTCTACGCCAAGCTGGGGGCCCGCCGCCTCGACGACTGGCGGATGCTGCGGCTCGAAGAGGACGGGATCAGACGATTGGCGGGTGGTGGTGGGGAGGGGGAGGGGTGACCCTCCCCAGACACCCCTCGCTATGGCTCGGCGTTGAGTGTCTGGAGAGGGTCACCCCTCCCCCTCTGCTCGCCGTAGTAGGAGGTCCCGCTCGCGGTCGTTGGCGGCCAGCGCGGCGGCTTTCTTGAATTCAGATGCAGCTTCCTCGTTTCGTCCGAGTTTCTTCAGTAGGTCGCCGCGGACGCTTGGGAGTAGGTGGTAGTTCGCCAGCTCTTTCTCGTCCTTGATCTGGTCGAGGAGTTCGAGGCCGGCCTCCGGGCCGAACGCCATTCCCAGCGCGACCGCCCGGTTCAGCTCGACGATCGGGGAGGGCTGGATCTGGGAGAGGGCGTCATAGAGGGCGGCGATCCGCACCCAGTCGGTTTCCCCGGCGCGGAGGGCGCCGGCGTGGCAGGCGGCGATCGCCGCCTGCAGCCCGTAGGGGCCGAGGGGGCCCGGCAGCGCTTCGGCCCGCTCCAGCTCCCGCCGGCCGCGGACGATCAGCAGCGGGTCCCAGCGCGCCCGGTCCTGGTCGAGCAGCAGCACCGGCTCGCCGTCGGGGCCGCGGCGGGCGGCGAGCCGCGAGGCCTGGATCTCCATCAGGGCCACGAGTCCGTGCACCTCCGGCTCGGCCGGAGCCAGCTCGGCGAGGATCCGGCCCAGCCGCAGCGCTTCCTCGCAGAGGTCCCGCCGGACCCAGTCCTCGCCCGAGCTGGCCGCGTAGCCCTCGTTGAAGACGAGGTAGATCACTTCCAGCACCGAGCCGAGCCGCTCGCCGAGCTCCTCGCCCCGCGCACCTCGAACGGCACCTTCGCGTCGCGCAGGGTCCGCTTCGCCCGCACCAGTCGCTGTGCCACCGTCGCCTCGGAGCTGAGGAAGGCGCGGGCGATCTCGCCCGTCGTCAGGCCGCCGAGCAGCCGCAGCGTCAACGCCACCCGCGCCTCGCGGGAGAGCAGCGGGTGGCAGCAGGTGAAGATCAGCGCCAGCAGGTCGTCGCCGATCTCGTCGTCGGCGGCGGCCTCGAAGTCGGAGCGTTCGAGCGCGAAGAGGGCGCCGGTGTCGTGGGCGATCTCTTCGCGCTTGCGCTCGTAGGTCTTCTCGCGCCGCATCCGGTCGATCGCCCGGTTCTTCGCGGTCGCCATCAGCCAGGCGCCGGGGTTGTCCGGCACCCCGGTCTCGGGCCATTTCTCCATCGCCACGACCAGCGCGTCCTGCGCCATGTCCTCGGCCAGCCCGACGTCGCCGCACATCCGCGCCAGGCCCGCGATCAGGCGGGCGGACTCGATCCGCCAGACCGCCTCGATCGCGCGCGTGGCCTCGGTCATCGTGGCTTCAGGGGCCCTCGTAGGCGTCCTGGACCTCCTGCGGGAAGTCCTCCATCTCGAAGATCTGCCGCACTTCCACCCGGCAGGCCTCGCCGGGGACGCGGTTCGCCCACTCCACGGCCTCCTCCTTCGAGCGCGCCTGGATCAGCCAGTAGCCGCCGACGACCTCCTTCGTCTCCGTGAACGGCCCGTCGGTGACCGTCGCCCTGCCCTCGCCGTCGAAGCTGACGCTGACGCCCTCGCCGGGGGGTCGCAGCCCGTCCAGGGAGAGCAGCATCCCGGCCTTCTGCAGCTCCTCGTTGTAGCGGCCCATCTCGGCAACCGCCTCCGGCGTCGGATTCCAATCCTCGTCCTCGATCTGCGGGTACATGAACATCATGAAGCGCATCGGCTCCTCCTTCGTCACGAGCGGCTGATCCGCCCCTTTTACCTCAGCGACGAACGGCGGCCGGGGAAATCGACAGGCGGCGGCTACTCGTCGCGCGGGGTGATGCGGAAGATCGAGACCACCTCGGCCTGGTGGGCCTCGGGATGGGCGACGTAGGCGCTGGGACCGCCGCCGAACCAGCCGGAGGCTTCGTTGTCGCCGACGAAGACGCCCGGATGGCGATTGCCGTCGCCATCCTGGACCCAGACCTTGTCGCCCTCCTTGAAGCCGTGCTCGATCGCGTCGTCGCTCACCGGCCGCAGTCTATTTTGCGGCGGTAGACGCGCATCGAGGAGTGGCGCCAGTCGCCGTGGGTCTGGTGGCGCAGGCTCGGCACGCGCTCGCGGTGGTAGGGGGAGCTGAGGCTCTCGGCGTGGCCGATCACGTTGCGGATCTCGATCCCGAAGCGGCAGCGCAGCCACCGGGTCAGTCGCAGGGAGGCGCGGAGCTGGCCGGGGTCGTCGAGGACGTCGCCGTCGCCGTAGCCGACGTGCTCGATGCCGATCGCGGTCCAGTTGAGGCCGACGGTGTGGCGGCAGCGGGTGCGGAGGTTGACGAGGCGGAGGATGCGGCCGGAGTCGGCGACGACGAAGTGAGCGCAGACGTTGGGCAGCTCGTGGAGCTCGGGGTCGGGGCGGTCGCCGGCGAAGGTGTTGCGGACGGCGACGGCGCTGCTGCTCTGGGCCATGTGCTCGACGATCACGTGCGGGTGGCGCAGTCGCCAGGTCCGTTCGCCGTAGTGGCGCTGCGAGTAGGCGGCCATCTCGTGCTTGCGCTTCTGGCCGTAGGGGATCGGCCAGACCTTGATCGGGGGTGGGGGAGGTGCCGGGTGCAGGAAGGCCGCCGTCAGGGCCAGCAGTGCCAGTCGCATCGCCTTCAGTTTCGCGGAAAGCGCGGTGGGTAGCTCAAGCGGGTCCCCACCCCTGAGCACTAGGAGGAGCGCAGATCCCGATGGCGCAGATGAACGAGCGAGACGCAAAGCTGGTCCAGTACCTGAGCGAGGCCTACGGCAAGGAGCGCGAACTGGAGACTGCTCTGCAGGCCCACATCGCGATGACCGCCAAAGGCCCGTACAAAAAACGGCTGCAGCAGCACCTCAAAGAGACGAAAGCGCACGCCAGGCAGGTCGAGCGCCGGATCAAGCAGCTCGGCGGCGGCGGGCAGACGCTGCAGACGGCGGTCGGCAAACTGACCGCCGCGGCGAAGGGCCCGCTGCACATGATCCGCGGCGACAGCGAGGCGGAGAAAATGCTGAAGAACGCCAAGACGGAGTACTTCAACGAGCACGAGGAGATCGCCACCTACCTCGCGATCGAGACGCTGGCGGAAAAAGTGCGCGACTCCGAGACCGCGAAGCTGGCCCGCGCGATCCGGCGCGAGGAGGAACGGATGGCCGGCTTCCTCCAGAGACAGATCAAGTCCCTGGCCGGCGCCGTCGCCCGGGCCGACATCCCCTCGGCCCTGCGCAAACCCGCCAGCCCGAAAGCGAAAAAACCGGCGCGGAAAAAACCGGCGCGGAAAAAATCAGCGGCGAAAAAACCGGCGGCGAAAAAATCGCGGCCGAAAAAAGCCAAAAAACGCTAGGCGCCGACCGCCAGCTCCCGCGGCGCCTCGGCGTCGTCCGAGGTCGCCCGGGGGCGGACGGCGAGGACGACGAGGTCGTCGCGCAGCTGGCCCGAGCTGCGGCCGACGGCATCGGCGCGCAGGCGCTCCGTCACCTCGTCGAGCTCGAGCCCCGCAAGCGCCTGCGTCATCTCGGCGAAGGCATCCGGGCCCTGGTGGGAGTTGACCGGCCCCGCCTCGAGCCAGCCGTCGGTGCAGAGAGCGAGGGTGTCGCCTGACGCCAGCGTCTGCTCGTGCCGCTCGACGTTCGCCTCTCGCCAGGCCCCGAGGACCGAGCCGCCGCCGAGCATCCGCGGCCCCGCCTCGGTGGCGAGCACCGCAGGCGGGTGTCCGGCCGAGGCGAGGACGATCCTCCACCCGCCCTCCTCGCGGCGCAGCCGCGCCAGCATCACGGTCGCGAAGTCGTTCAGGCTTTCGCCGGTCAGCAGCAGGTCGTTGACCCGGCGCAGCACCTCGTCGGGCTCGGCGATCTCCCGGGTCAGCCCCCGCACCGAGTGGCGGACGGCGACGGATACGCCGGCGGCCGTGCTCCCCTTGCCGGCGACGTCGCCGACGAGGATCCAGCAGCCGTCGTCCGTCGGCATCACGTCGTAGAGGTCGCCGCCGACCTCGATCCCCTCGCCGGCGGCCTCGAAGACGACCGAGATCTCGAGCCCCTCGATCTCCGCCGGCCGCGGCGGCCGCAGCCCTCGCTGCAGGTTCTTGGCGACGCGGTCGCGCTCGCGGTAGAGCCGCGCGTTGTCGAGCGCGAGCCCGGCTCGCTCGCCCAGCTCGGCGAGGAATTCGAGGTCGCCCTGGTCGTAGCGGAGGTCGCCGTGGCCGTGGAGGAAGGAGAGGGCGCCGATCGTCCGCCCGCGCGCGATCAGCGGCACGACGGCGGCGGAGTTGTAGCCGGCGTCGTGCATCAGCTGCAGGTGCTCGGCGCTCTGCGAGACCTTGTCGACGACCTCCGGCGCCTTCAGGTCGCGCCAGACCATCGGCTGGTTCAGCCGCAGGACCTGCGCCACCGGGTGCTCGCCGCCGGGATCGAGCGGCTTCTCGCGCCGGATCGCTTCCAGGCGCGCCGCCATCTCCGGGTCGGCGCCGGCGACGACGCTGTCGCCGAGCCAGCCGTCGGCGCGGCGGAAGTCGATCAGGCAGAGCTCCGCCAGCTCGGGCACGGCGGTGGAGACGATCGTGCGCGCGGTCTCGGTCGGGTCGAGCGAGCTGTCGAGGAGGCGGCTGGCGGCGACGAGGAACTCCTGGGCGCGCCGCCGGCGCACCTCGGCGGTGATGTCGCGGGCGACGACCGAGGCCCCGATCAGGCCCCGCATCGGGCTGCGGATCGGCGAGACCGTGAGCGAGACGGAGATGCGGCTGCCGTTCTTGCGGAGCCGCTCGGTCTCGTAGGTGTCCAGGCGTTCCCCGCGCTTCACCCGATCGAGGATCACTTTCTCCTCGTCTTTGTGGTCGGGGGGGACGAGGAAGGAGATGTGGCGCCCGATCGCCTCCTCGGCGCTGTAGCCGTAGAGCCGCGTCGCCGCCGGGTTCCAGGTGGTGACGAGGCCGTCCAGATCCTTGCTGAGGACCGCGTCCTGGGTGCCGCGGACGACCTCGGCGAGGTGCTGGCGGTAGCGCTCGGCTTCGGCGCTCGTCGCCTCGGCCCGGCGCCGGGCGATGAAGGTGCCGAGCTGGTCGGCGAACCCGGTCAGCAGGGCCATCAGCTCTTCGGACTGGGCTTCGAAGGAGGTGGTGTGGAACTCGGCCACCGCGAGCACGTTCTCCGGCGACCCGATCGGGACCGGGATCGCCAGCGCCGCTTCCAGGCCCAGTTCCGCCGAGGTTTCGAAGCGCGGGGTGGGGGTCGGGTACTCGCTGTAATCAGGGGCAAGGGCGATCTGGCCGCTCCCCCAGGCATCGCCCGGGAGCCCGGTCCCGCGCTTGAACTCGAGTTCGCGGCTGCGGCGCCAGAGCGGTCGGGCGTCGAGCTCGGGAGCGCTCCAGCCGGTGACCAGGCGCAGCGGCTCCTCGACGCCGATGACTTCCCACATCGCCCCGGACTCCCACCGCAGCAGCCCGGCGACGATCTCGAGGAAGCGCGGCGCAACCTGGTCGAGCGACTCGTCCTCGATGAGGCGCGCCGCCAGCTCACGCTGGCTCTTCAGGTAGCGCCGCAGCTCTAGTTCCTGCGGCTCTCTCATCCGCTCCAAAGCTACCCCTTCGCCGACCGTTTATCCCATTGTCCTCTGGGTAGTGACGATGCCAACGGGTTTATACGAACGGGAGAAGAAGCTCATGTTCAGGTGCGACAACTGCGGCAGCGGATACTCGGCGCAGGCGGCCTCCTCGTGGACCGCCTGCCCCCGCTGCCTCGCGAAAGAGAAAGTTCAGGTTCCCCTCACTTTCGAGCTCGGCTGGCAGCGGCCCCAGGGACAGGCTGTAGATCGTTTGGCGCCCGAGGCGGAGGGTAGCCGGGAGGTGCCGCAAACCACCTGAGAACGAGGAGGGAGCCGCGATGTCAGATCGCCTGCAGGGAAAGAAAATCGCCTTCCTGACCGCCAACGAGGGGGTCGAGCAGGTCGAGCTGGAGGAGCCGCTGCGAGCGGTTCGCGAGGCCGGCGCCGAGGCCGAGCTGCTGGCCCCCGAAGCCGGCGAAGTCCGAGCCTTCAACCACCTCGACAAGGCCGACGCCTTCGACGTCGACCGCCCGGTCGGCGAGGCCGACGCGAGCGAGTACGACGGGCTCGTCCTGCCCGGCGGGGTCGCCAACCCCGACCAGCTGCGGACGAAACCGGAGGCGGTGGAGTTCGTGCGCGGATTCTTCGCCGCCGGCAAGCCGGTCGGCGCCATCTGCCACGCCCCCTGGACGCTGATCGACGCCGGCGTCGCCGAGGGGCGGACGCTGACCTCCTGGCCGAGCCTCGAGACCGACCTCCGCAACGCCGGAGCGAACTGGGTCGACGAGGAAGTCCACGTCGACCAGGGCCTGGTGACCAGCCGCAAACCCGACGACCTCGAAGCCTTCAACGCGAAGATCGTCGAGGAGTTCGCCGAGGGCGTCCACGAGGGCCAGCGCGAAAAAGCCGAGATCGGTTGAGGAGGTAGAGCGATGCCACCACGCGGCGTGAAAAAAGGCAGCAAGCGCGACCGCCAGTACAAACACATCAAGAAGAGCGAGAAGGAAGCGGGTCGCTCGACCAAGCGGGCCGAGGAGATCGCCGCGCGCACGGTCAACAAGGAAAAGTCCGAGTCAGGCAAATCGAAGTCCTGAGGCTCAGGTTCGAGCCGCTTCGTCGAGGAGCGGCTCGAAGTCGAGGTCGGCGATCGATTCGACGACCTGGGTGGCACCCGCATCCCGCAGCTCGGCCTCCGAGAACCCACCGGTGAGGACGGCCAAGGTCGGGATGCCCGCCGCCTTCGCCGCCTTCACGTCCCAGACCGAGTCCCCGACCATCACCGCCGGGTCTTCGCCGCCCGCCTTCTCGATCGCCGCGTGGACGAGATCCGGCTCGGGCTTGGTGCTCTCGACGTCGGCCGAGGTGGTCCAGTCGTCGACGAGCTCGCGGGCATCGAGGAGGTCGAGGTAGCGGTCGACCTCCTCCTGCTTGGCGGAGCTGGCGAGGATCACCGTCGCCCCCTGCTCGCGCAGCCTCTCGATCAGCTCCCGCGCCCCCTCCATCGGCTCGACTTCGCCGATCAGCTCGCCGTAGGCCTCGGCCTCCGCCTCGCGGATCGCGTCGCCCTGCTCGGCCTCGGCCCCGGCCCCGACCAGGGCCTCGAGGATCTGGTCGCCGCCCATGCCGATGTGGCGGTGGACCTTCCACATCTGGACCTGGTGGCCGTGGGCGTGGAGGGCGCGGTGCCAGGCGAGCGCGTGGTGGTAGTTGGTGTCGACGAGGGTGCCGTCGACGTCGAGGATCGCGTTCAGAGGCACGCGCTTCGGGGTACCCCGGGCGGCCGGGCGGGTAAACGACCGGCAGCATGAAGGAAGTACGAGTCGGTTGTTCAGGCTGGGTCTACGCCTCCTGGCGCGAGGGGATCTACAAGGGCGTGCCGCAGGCGCGTTGGCTCGAGCGCTACGCCGAGCTCTTCGACACGGTCGAGGTCAATGCCACCTTCTACCGTCTGATCAAGCGCTCCACCGTCGAAGGCTGGGTGGAGCGGACCCCGCCCGGCTTCCTCTTCGCCGTCAAGGGCAGCCGCTACCTCACCCACATCCGCCGCCTGCGGGACATCGAGCAGGGCTTGGAGCGCTTCTGGGAGCCGCTGGAGCCGCTGCGCGAGAGCGGCAAGCTCGGACCGGTCCTCTGGCAGCTGCCCGGGAGCTTCCACCGCGACGACGCCGTCCTCGCCACCGCCCTCGAGCAGCTGCCCCGGCCCGCCCGCCACTGCTTCGAGTTCCGTCACCCGAGCTGGTTCGCACCGGCGGTGATGAGGTTGCTGGAGGAGCACGGCGCCTCGCTGGTGATCCCCCACGACGCCCGCCGCGAGCTGCCGCGGGCGCGGCCGGTGGGGGAGGTCGCCTACCTGCGCCTCCACCACGGCGCCCGCGGCCGCAACGGCAACTACTCGGCCACCGAGCTCGACGAATGGCGGCGGCGCATCGCCGCCTGGCGGTCGCGGCGCGAGGTCTTCGCCTACCTCAACAACGACTGGGAGGAATTCGCCCCGCCCAACGCGGTCGCCCTGCGGCGCGGGCTCTCGGGCGCGGCGGTGGGTGTAGGTGGCTGAGGGGCGGGTAGTGGGCGGACATGTCAGCGATCAAGAACACCCTCGCTCGCAAGGCGGTCAAGGCGACCGCGAAGCACACCGCCCGCGGCACCGCTTCGAAGCTGAAGCGGGACCCGCTCCGCGCCGCCACCCTGCTGGGTCTCGGTGGCATGGCCGGCGCCGTCGCGGGCTGGCTCGCCGGCCGCTCGGCAGCCGACGCCGCCTCGGTCAGCACCGGCTCCTAAAAGCGCCGGCCCGGCTTCCACCGGGCCGGCGGATGATTCTCGGCATCCCTCAGGACGAGAGGCGCGAGCGCAGTATGTCCTTGCCCTGCTCGGCCCCCTTGCGGCTCGTCTCCTGCGCGCGGCGGAAGAAGTCGGCGAGGTCGGAGTCCCCGTCGCGCTCGGCGTCTTCGACGTAGGTCTCGAGCCGAAGCACGTTGCTGAGGCACTGCTCGACGAACCAGATGACGTTGTAGTCCTTGTCCTTGGTGCCGGTGACGTTGCCGGCCTCTTGCGTGCCCATCATCACTCCTTAGCTGTCGCTTTCTCTCTTGCCCTGCGACTACCCCACGGCGGGGAAGGGGAAAACGGTCGGCGGAGTTTCGTGCCTGCCTGGCAGGGGTAACCGCCGTGCATGTACTGGATACCGCTCGTACTCATCGTTCTGCTGGCGCTGATCGCGGTCGCCTGGTCGCCGATCTTCGCGCTGGTCTTCTTCGTCATTGCCTTCGTCGGCTTCCTCGCCTACGCTGGCCTCAGCCGCCGCGCGGACGAGAAACTGGCCCCACCCGAGCAGCCCGGCCGCCAGCCTCAGCACGAGGCACAGGGCGAGACCGGCATGTGGGGAGAGAGGAAGGCTTGATGGGAGAGAACGAGCGCGATCCGATCGCCGACGAAGAGGCTGACGCCGCCGCCGCGGAAGCGGCGCGGATCGGCGGGCCGGCGCCCGACGACGAGGGCGACGACCCGGCCCAGCGGCCCTTGGTCGAGGGCGGCGAGGGCGAGGCCGAGGGCTTCGAGCTCGCCGAGGAGGAGTTGATCGACAACGCCGAGCACGGCGACCAGAAACGGTTCCCGGACAGTGACGCCCCGCCACCGGAGGAGCCGAGCGGCGCCGTCTACGGCGAAGCCGATCAAGAGATCCCCGACGACGAGTAGGAGGGCGCCATGTCGCGTCGAGTGATTGCGGTCCTTACCGACAACCTGCACGGCTCCGAGCCCGTTGAGCAGATCCTCGCCAACGCCGACCAGGATGGCGTCGAACTCCGGGTCGTCGTCCCCGCCACCGAGGCCGACGTCCTCCACCACACGATGGGCGACGTCGACGAGCCTAGAAGGGAAGCCGAGGAGCGGCTGGAGCGGGCGCTGAAGACGCTGCGCGAGAACGGCATCCAGGTCAGCGGCGAGGTCGGCGACCCCGATCCCGTGCAGGCCGCCCAGGACGCGCTGCTGAAAGCCCCCGCCGACGAGGTCTTGATCTTCGAGCACTGCGAGGAGCAGTCGAAGTGGTACGAGGAGGGGCTGCTGGAGAAGGCCCAAGAGGGGATCGAGCCGCCGCTGCGGGTGGTGGTGGTCGAGACCGGCGACGACCAGCACCCCGACCACGTCGTCCAGGTCGAGGAGACCGGCCGCGGCACGGTCAACCCCGTCGCCGACCAGGAAGTCGCCGGCGGCGCTTACATCCCCGGGCTGACCCGCTCTGACCTCGCCGGCATGGTCGCCGGGATCGTCGGCACGATCGTCGTCGCCATCCTCGCCGCCGCGATCGCCTCCGGCAACGGCCACGAGACCGGCTGGGAAGCGGTGGCGATCCTGATCGCGATCGGCGTCGCCCTCGCAAACCTCGCCCACGTCGTCGGCCTCGGGATCTTCGAGAGCATCCGCTACCGAGGCGGCTTCGCCAAGTTCTTCCGCAGCCTCGCCCTGGTGATCACCCCCGCCGCGATCCTGATCAACCTGGCGATCCTGATCTTCGCCGGCGACTAGGACCCCTCCCCCAGGCGGAAAGTCACGGCTCCGGCACACAGACGCGAGAGAGCCGGCGCAAACCGCGCGCCAAATGTGATCCCGCACCCGCCACCCTCAGGGGGTGCCCACCGAGTCCGCGAAAACCATCCTCCGAGGAGGTTTTTCGCGGACTCGTGATGACCGCTGGCTGGCTGAACTCGCGGAGCGGCAGCATGGGGTGGTATCTCGGCGGCAGCTGCTGGAGGAGGGATGGAGCACCGGCGCCATCGAGAAGCGGATCCGGGCCGGGCGGATGCACCCATTGCACGCGGGCGTCTACCTCGTCGGCCATCGACTGATCCAACAGGAGGGACGCTGGATGGCGGCCGTCCTCGCCTCGGAACCAGAAGCCGCCTTGAGTCACTACTCGGCGGCAGCCCTCTGGAGGCTCCGGCCCACCTCGCGGACGACGATCGACGTCACCGTCCCGCACGCCACCCGCTCCTCGAAGCTGATCCGCCGCCACGTCTCCCACCCGCCTCCCGACGAGCGGACCGTCAAAGAAGGCATCCCTGTAACTACGGCGGCGCGCACGATCCTCGACCTCGCGGCGACCGAGCCGCTCGACGTCGTCAAGGCCCTGCTGCGCGAGATGGAATACCGGGAGCTCTGGGACTCGCTCTCGCTCTGGGACCTGGTCGACCGCTATCCCGGCCGCAGGGGCATCCGCAAGGTCAGAGCGGCACTGGAAGGCATAAAGGACGAACCGTCCGGCGAGCGCAAGAGCCCGCTCGAGGAACGCTTCGCCCCGTTCCTCCGTCGACGCCGCTTGTCCCTGCCCCGCTTCAATGACCCGATCACCGTCGGCGATAAGACCTTCGAGGTCGACTGCCACTGGCCCGAGCTGCGCCAGATCGTCGAGCTCGATGGCTGGCAGGGCCACGAGGGCCGCGGCGCCTTCAGGGACGACCGTGCTCGGGACCGGGTCCTCCACGTCCACGGCTACTCCGTGATCCACCTCACCTGGAACCAGTTAGACGATGAACCGGAGGCGATCGCCTCTGACCTCCGGGTCTTGCTGCGGGCTACTCCTGCCGCGTTTCCGCCGTCGCCGGTTCCGAGCGGCGCAGTGCCTCCAGCACCTCCTCGGCCAGCTGCGACCCGTCTTCGGGACGCAGGGGCGTCGCGTTGACGCGGAAGACGACGGCGTCGCCTTCGAGTTCCTCGAGCGAGACGCTCGGCTTGTAGCGGGTGGGGACGGTGATCGCCTGCAGGAGGCGGTCCTCGATCTCCTTCGGGCTCGCGTGGACGGGAAAGCGGACCCGGACGTCGACTTTGTCGGGCTCGCGCAGCGGCACGACGACGAGGCTGAGGAGGACGTTGTTGGGGACCATCAGGCGATCCGCCCCCTGGCTCAGGGTCGTGTAGAAGAGCCCGAGCGAGGAGACCGTCCCCTCGAGCGAACCGGCGAGAGCGCCGCCGACCAGGCGGACGCGTTCCCCGACCCGGAACGGACGCGTGCTCTGGAGGACGATGCCGGCGAAGATCCCGCCCATCGCCTGCTGCGCCGCCAGCCCCAGCAGGACCGCGGTGAAGGCGCCGCCGACCGCGAGCGTGCTCGCGGTGACGCCGGCGATCCGCAGCGCGAGGACCACCACCGCCACCGTCGCCAGCAGGCGGACGACGAAGCCGGCGGTCCCCGCCGTCGCCGGGTCGAGGCGCCGGTAGAGCGGAGGGGAGAGGCCGCGGACCAGCCAGTGGGTCGCCGCCGTGCCGACGATGACGAGGACGACGACCGTCCCGTAGCGGATCCACCGGCCGTAGCCGGGGGCGATGTCGTGGCGGTTGTAGTAGACGAAGAGCGTGCCGGCGATCAGCAGCAGCGCCGCCAGCAACCCGCCGAACTGCCGTTTCGAGAATCGCGGCGCCAGCTCGTCGCCGAGGCCGAGCGAGTGCCAGGCGTGGCTGCGGGTCTCGAACAGCTCTTTCGGGAGCCGGGGACGGCGTCGCGGAGCAGGGGGCATCGAGAAGCGGCTACCCGCGGCGGAGTGCCGCTATGCGAGTGTGACGGGAGTCCCTTAGGAGGTGATCGCAGCCAGCGCCTCGTCCCGGGTCTCGTGGACCGGGATCGAGAGTTCGAGGCCGGTGATCTCCAGAACCCGGCGCACCTGCTCGTTGTGGCTGCAGATGACGAGCGCGCGGCCGTTTTCGCCGCTGTCGAGGCGCTGCCAAGCCCGCACGATCAGGGCGATGCCGGTGGAGTCGATGAACTCGCACTGCGAGAGGTCGATCAGGACCGAACCCTCGCCGCCGTCGAGCGTCTCCTCCAGCGGACCCTCGAGTTCGGGGGCGGTGCTGAGGTCGAGCTCGCCGCGAACCGAGATCGTCCGCACTCCCTGTTCGAGCTCTCCGACCTTTACCTCAAAGGGGACAGGATTCACGGCACGATGCTACCGCAGGCATAGCGCAGACGGAAAGCCACCCGGCACGCGGTTTTGCGCGCCCGTGGCGGGGTAAGCAGGCTGTGATGCGAGGCAGAAGGTTATGCTCGCGATTCCGATGAAGAGCCTCGACGTTCCTGGGGGCAGGCTGGAACTTTGAATACCTCAACCAATGATCGCTCGGGGCTGCAAATGTCCCTCCCGGCGCGGGCCGAGAACGTGGCTGTCGTCCGCCATGCCCTCGCCGGCCTCGCCGAACGGCTGGGGATGGACGAGGCGTCCCTCGCCGATCTGAAGACGGTTGTCACCGAGGCCTGCATGAACGTCGTCGTCCACGCCTACGCCGGCAGCGAGCCCGGCCCGCTCGAGGTCGAGGCAGAGAGCGAATTCGACGGGGTCACGGTCGTGATCCGCGACCACGGGACCGGAATCCGGCCCCGGCCGGACGTCGAGCGCCCGAGCCTGCGCATCGGGCTGACCCTGATCGCCGCGCTCTCCAGCAGCTTCGAGATCAAGGGCGGCGCCGAAAAAGGCACCGAGATCCGCATGCATCTGCCGCTCCAGTCCCGCGAAGACGGCGCCACGAGCGGCTCCACCTTCAGCGTCACCACGGACGAAGCGACCCGGATCCGCGTCGGCCCGCCGGAGATCATCGGCCCGGTCCTCAGCCGCGCCCTCTCGGCGCTGGCAGCGCGCCAGGACATCAGCGTCGACCGCCTCTCCGACACGATGCTCCTCAGCGACGCGATCTCCGCCCGTGCCCCCCAGGGCTTCACCGACGGCCACGTCTCGCTCAGCATCGAGGAGATGCCGGAAGGGATCGAGCTGAAGGTCGGGCCGATGACCCACGGCGGCGCCGAGCGCCTGCGCGAGAGCTTCGAGCTACCCGAGGTGGGCGGCTCCCTGGAGAAACTGACCGACGAGCTCCGCGTCGAAGACGGCGCCGAAGGGGAGTACCTCGTCGTCGGCATCTCCTCCTTGTCGAAGAACTAGAAGCTAGTTGGTGGAGGAGGGGCCGGTGGGGGTCCCTGGGCGCAGCTCGGCGTGTCGCCGTTCTGCCGCTGGCGCCCGGTCGTTATCGGCACGCCTCGTGCTAAGTGCCCAGGGACCCCCACCGGCCCCTCCCAACCATTGAGCTCCCGCAGACGACCAAGGTCCGACACCTCCTTTTTAAAAGCCGCCGAGGTCTCGGCCGTAATTCAGTGCGTGTCGTAGAGGGGGCGGGGGTATCCCTTCTGGACACTTAGCACGAGGCGGGCCAGTGACCTTCGGGCGATAGCGGGAGAGCGCTTCCCCCGCCGAGCTGCGTCCAGAAGGGGTACCCCCGCCCCCTCCCTGCAATAACCCGAAGCTATTCCCGCTCAGAAGCCGCGCTGCTCTGCTCGGCCACCTCGGCCCGGATCCGCTCGAGCGTGCGGCGGAGGATGCGGGAGACGTGCATCTGCGAGTGGCCGATCCGCTCGGCGATCTGCGACTGCGTCAGGTCCTCGACGAAGCGCAGCTGGAGGACGAGGCGCTCGCGCTCGTCGAGGTGGGGGAGGGCGCCCTCGAGGGCGAGTTTGTCCTCGACCAGCTCGAAGCCCGCGTCCTCGTCGCCGACCCACTCCGAGGCCGGAGATTCTTCGGAGTCTTCGCCGCCGACCGGGCGGTCGAGCGAGAGCGGGCGGCGGTTGTGGTTTGCCTCCAGGACCTCGAGCACGTCGGTCGGGTCGACTTCGAGGCGCTCGGCGATCTCGGAGACCGAGGGGGAGCGCTGCAGCTGCACCGTCAGCTCGGAGATCGCTTTCTCCACTTCGGCCATCCGGTCGTGCAGGCCGCGGGGGACGCGGACGGTCCAGACGCGGTCGCGGAAGTGGCGCTTCAGCTCGCCGAGGATCGTCGGCGAGGCAAAGGCGGTGAAGGGAGCGCCGCGCTCGGGATCGAAGCGGTCGATCGCGTTGACGAGGCCGAGGCTCGCCACCTGCAGGAGGTCGTCGAAGGACTCGCTGGCGCCGCGGTAGCGGAGGGCGAGGTTTTTCGCGAACGGGAGGTAGCGGCGGACGAGCTCCTCGCGGATTGCCGGATCGCGATCTTTGACGAAGCGCTCCCAGAGAAGGCGCTCGTTCGTGAGGCCCTCACCGGGGCCTGGGCTCGACTGGTCGTTGTTACGCGTCTGGTCGCTGTTCACAGCAGGGTTCGTTCATTAGGCGGCGATACTTATCCAACGTCGCTGCCCTGAGAGCGTCAGTCCGAAGCCGTGCAGCGCGGCGGAGGCGTCTCCACCGTCCGGGCAACCATAGCGATAGCGGCTCACGC
Source organism: uncultured Actinomycetes bacterium (assembly GCA_963779815.1). GTDB lineage: Bacteria > Actinomycetota > Thermoleophilia > Solirubrobacterales > 70-9 > VAYN01. Next base: position 325,019 of record CAVZZR010000003.1, read on the forward strand.
CCTTTTTATCTGGACGTGGCGGGAGGCCATGCCGACGACGCCGCCCAGGTGGGAGCGGCGCCGTCGCCAAGTTAGGGGCGAGTCAGGAGGAAGCTGGTCCCGGCGACTTGAAGTGCAGGATCAGGGCGCGCGAGTGGATCGGCTCCTCGTCGCTTGCGGCAAGCCGGGAAGTGGCTTCGGCCTGAATCTCGATCAGGCGGTCGAGCGCGTTCGCCAGCACCTCGGAGGCGTCTTCCCAGCCCTGTTTGTCGACGGACATCGGGGTCCGGCTCAGGTGCCGGTCGTCGAGCTCGTCGAAGGTCTGCTTGTCGAGCGCCTCCTCGACGTCGTCGAGCGCCGGTTTCAGCGCCGCGCCGGACAGTCCGCCCCGAAGGCTTTTCGGCAGTCGCGTCCACTCGTTGTCGGTCATGAACTGACGACGGGTGGCGCGGTAGAAATGCTCGGTGGCGCCGCGCCGCTGTTTCGTGTCGACGAGCTCGATGCAGTCGTATTTCTCGAGCACGCGGACGTGGTAGGCGACGAGGTTGAGGCTCTGATCGAGCTGCTGCGAGAGCATGTTCGGGCTCGCGACCTTTTCATTCAAAATGATCAGGATCTGCACCCGTAGGGGGTGGGCGAAGGCTTTAGCTACTACCTGCTCGACGCCCTCTTTTTTGTTTTTGGTCTTCGGCATGGCCTTTTCTTCGGATCGTTTCCAGGGGGTTAATGGCCGATAACAAGACTTTACACCTTGTCAATCAGGATTTTCACAACGCTCCCGCGTTTTCCGATTATTGACGAGTTTTACTGGTCTTCCCTTGAATGCTGGAGAAATCTCCAGTATTAATGCTCAACCGCTTTCGAGTGGTAGCCGCATGGCGTGGCTATTGGGGATTCGAGGGAGAGAGGGGAGGTGGACTCGTGAGGTTCTTGACTGAAGAGCGCGTGGTGCCGGTCGCCGGGATTACGAAGGGCTACTAAGAATTTTTCGGGGCGGCGGTCGCATGCGAGGCTTTCGGGAGTGACTCCCTGGAAGATTCCGCTGGTCGTCACCGCGATCGCCGTCCCGATCGCCGCCCTGTTTTTGCTCGGCGGCCCCGGGGTCGGGGTCGCGGCCGGGGCCCTGGTGGCGGTGGCAATCGTCGCGGTTGCGGTCAAGCAGCGACCGCGTGGGCCGATCGGCCCGCAAAAGGACGCGGGCGTTCATCGGGTGCTCGTCGTCGTCGGCGACCCGCTCGAGGACCCCGCCGCAATCGAGGAGGTCGCCGCTGTCGTGCGCAGCAAAGGCGCCGGCGAGGTGATGGTCCTTGCTCCCGCCAAGATCGGGTTCCTCGACCGCTGGGCCTCTGACGTCGAGGCGGCGCGGCGGGACGCCCAGCGGCGCCTCGTGATCAGCGTTGCCTCGCTGGCGGCCGCCGGCGTCGAGGCGGAGGCGCGAGTGGGGGACGAGGACGTGGTCCAGGCCGTCGAAGATCAGCTCGGAAGCTTTCCCGCCACCGAGGTGATCCTGGTCAGCGCCGGCTCCGAGGATGACCATGCGGCCTCCGCAGCCGCAAGCGAGTTGCGCTCGCGACTGCGGGGGAAGTTCCGCTGGGTTATCAGCGGTCCTGCAGCTCGCTGAACCGCAGTGCCGCCCGCGTCGGGGCGAGGAAGTCCTCGCCTTCGTGCAGGAGGCCGGTGGCGCTGAGACTGCGCACCGCCCGCTCTACCGCGTCGCGTTCGGCGAAGCCGGCGTGCTCGCCGCCCAGCTCCCGGATCAGCTCCGCCAGGGTCAGGCGGGTCGGGTGGAGGTCGAGCACCTGCTGCATCACAGCTGCCTCCACGTTCTCGTCTTCCGCCCAGGTGGTCTGGTTCTCCTCAACTGCCTGCATCGGCCCCTCCCGTTTCACTTAAGGCACAAAGAAGTATCTTGTCTGTAGATCTTTTGTCTACGACAGAATAATGCCGAACGCGTCAGACGTCCTCGCGGACGCCGCCCATCTCGGTGAAGACGGCGGTGTAGCCGCCGTCGGCGCGCTGCTCGTCGGCGATCACGTGGGAGACGGCGTTGATCAGGGCGAGGTGGGTGAAGGCCTGCGGGAAGTTGCCGAGGTGCTGCCCCGACTCGGCGTCGAGCTCCTCGGCGAAGAGGTCGAGCCAGCCGGCCGACTCCAGCAGCCGTTCGCAGAGTCTCCGCGCCCGGTGCGGTTCGCCGATCTCCGAGAGCGCCGAGACGAGCCAGAAGGAGCAGATCAGGAAGGTCCCCTCGCGACCCTGGAGGCCGTCGTCGGTCTCGTCGACCTTGTAGCGGCAGACCAGGCCGTGCTCGGTGAGGTCGTCGGCGATCGCGCGGACGGTGTCGCCGACGCGCGGGATCGTCCGGCGGCAGGAAGCGGAAGAGCGGGATCAGCAGCAGCGAGGCGTCGAGCGCGTCGGTCTCGTAGTGCTGGCGGAAGACCCCGTCGCGGACCCCGCGCTCGAGGATCTCGGCCTTGAACTCCTCCGCCTTCGCCTCGCCACTCCTCGGCGAGCTCCTCGACGCCGCCGATCCGGGCGAGGCGGGCGCCGCGGTCGACCGCGACCCAGATCATCAGCTTCGAGGAGACGTAGTGCTGCGGCTCCCCGCGGGACTCCCAGATCCCCTGGTCGGGGTGCGGCCAGGCCTCGATCGCCGCCTCCACCTGGTAGCGGATCAGCTCGCGGGTCGGCCTGGGTGCCGCGGCCCCGCAGCGCCTTTTCGTGGAGGTAGATCGAGTCGAGCAGCGAGCCCCAGACGTCGTTCTGGCGCTGGTCGTAGGCGCCGTTGCCGATCCGCACCGGCTCGCGCCCCGCCGTATCCGTCGAGGTGGTCGAGCGTCTTCTCGGTCGAGGTCGCGCTCGTGGCCGATCCCGTACATGATCTGGAGGTCGGGGTGGTCCTGGCAGACGTCGACGATGAAGCGCATGAAGTCGCGCGCCTCGTGGTCGAAGCCGAGCGTGTGCATGGCCCAGAGGCTGAAGGTCGAGTCGCGGATCCAGCTGAAGCGGTAGTCCCAGTTGCGTTCGCCCCCGGGTGTCTCCGGCAGCGAGGTGGTCGGGGCGGCGACGATCGCCCCGGTCGGGGCGTAGGTCAGGCCCTTGAGGACGAGGGCCGAGCGCTGCAGGTGGATCCGCCAGGGGTGGTCGGGGAAGCTGCCGTCGCGCAGCCATTCGCGCCAGAACTCTTCGGTCGAGTCGATCCGCTCCAGCGCCTCGGGGGCGCTGCGGGGGCCGCCGAGCTCGCCGTCGCCCCAGGTCAGCGCGCAGAAGGCGGTCTCGGTCTTCGCGCAGGGTCAGCTTGCCCCGGCAGACGGCTCCGTCGGCGAGCGTCAGCTCCAGGTCGCTGGTCAGCAGCAGCTCGGTCCCGTCGGCGGCGGCGGCGAGCGCTTCGCCGAGCTCGCCGCCGCTCCAACTCGCGCCCTCGGCGGCCGTAGCCGAAGCGCGGCAGCGCACTCCATCTCCATCTCGACCTCGCCGTCGATGCAGGTCATCGTCCGCAGCAGCGAGCGGTCGGACTCGTGCGCGGTGTCCGGGCGGCCGCGCCGTCCTTCGTCGCCGCCGGCGGGGACCCAGTCGGCGATCGTCAGCGCGTCGTGGACGACCACCCAGCCGGTGTCGGTGACCCAGGTCGTCTCGATCACCAGCGTCCCGGGCTCGTAGCGGCGGCTGATCGGGACCACGACCCCGCGCGGCCGCTGGCTCAAGTGGCCGGCGCCGCGGTCGAGCAGGGCGGCGAAGGCGCTGGGGGAGTCGAAGCGGGGGAGGCAGAGCCACTCGACCGCAGCCGTCGTAGGAGACGAGGGCGGCGGTGTGGCAGTCGGAGAGGAAGCCGTAGCTGCCGATCGGGGGAAAGCGATCGTTGCTGGGAGCTCACGGCCGAGCCAAGCTACCAGCGCCCGCGGGCGACGCTGAATCGGCGCGCTACGATGAACGTGACCCGCCGTCGCCCACGTCGGCGGCGCCTTCGCCCCGCTGGAGCTGCTGCCGCTGCTGCTCGCGGCCGCGCTCTACGCGAAGCGCGCGATCGACCCTGGCCGAGAAGGGCCGGCCGGTGCCGCTCTGGCGCCAGCTCTGCTTCGCCGGCGGCCTGCTGATGATCGCCGTCGCCCTCGTCTCCCCGATCGCGCACATCGGCGAGGAGCTGGTGATCGCCCACATGGTCGAGCACCTGCTGCTGGGCGACATCGCGACCCTGCTGCTGGTCCTGGGCCTGACCGGGCCGCTGCTGCAGCCGATCCTGGCGATCCCGGTCTTCGACCGGCTGCGGGTCCTCGCCCACCCGCTCGTCGCCTTCCCGCTCTGGGCGGTCAACTTCTACTTCTGGCACATCCCGGCGCTCTACGACGCCGCCTACGGCGGCGCCTTCGTCCACGCGCTCGAGCACACCAGCTTCATCTTCTTCGGCTGCCTGATGTGGATGCCGGTCTTCGGCCCGCTGCCGAAGCCGCAGTGGTTCAACGGCCGCCTGGAAGGTCGGCTACGTCGTCGCCGTCCGCTTCGCCGGCGCGATCCTCGGCAACGTCCTGATGTGGTCGGGCACCGTGCTCTACCCGATCTACGCGGCCGGGCGAGCCTACTGGGGGATCTCGCCGCTCGCCGACCAGAGCACCGCCGGCGTGGTGATGATGGTCGAGGGGACCTTCCTCGCCCTCGGGCTGCTCGCCTGGGTCTTCTTCGAGGTCTCGCGCGAAGGGATCGAGAAGCAGCGCCTGCTCGACCTGGCCGACGAGCGCGGCGTCGAGCTCGACGAGGCGCGGGCGCAGCGGGCGGTCGCCGCCGGCCACGGCCGAGCGGCTCGAGCGGCAGCTGATCGCGGGCCGGGAGGGACGGCGAGACCGAGACCGCCTGAGCGGCTGCTGCTGGCGGCGCTCGTCTTCGTCGTCGGCGCCTCCAGCCTCGGGGTCGAGATCGCCGCGGCGCGGCTGCTGGCGCCCTACTTCGGCGCCTCGACGATCGTCTGGGCGAACACGATCGGGGTCGTCCTCGTCGCCCTCTCGGTCGGCTACTGGTTCGGCGGCCGCTACGCCGACCGCCACCCGCACCTGCGCGGCCTCTGCCTGCTGGTGCTCGCCGCGGCGGTGCTGATCGCGCTCGTGCCGTTCGCCGCCCGGCCCTTCCTCGGCTTCTCGGTCGACGCCTTCGACACGGTCTCGGTCGGCGGCTTCGCCGGCTCGCTGTTCGGCGTCCTGTCCTGGTCGCCGTGCCGGTGACGCTGCTCGGCGCGGCGGCGCCCTGGGCGGTGCGGCTGGCGGTCGGGGAGGTGGCGGAGCTCCGGCGAGGTGGTCGGGCGGCTGTACGCGATCTCGACCGCCGGCTCGCTGCTGGGGACGATGGTCTCGGCCCTGCTGCTGATCCCGCTGCTGGGCACCCAGCGCACCTTCCTCGTCTTCGCGCTGGCGCTGGCGCTGGTGGCGAGGCGGGCGTCGGCTGGCGCGCGGCGCTCGTCCCGGCTGCGTCTGGCCTGGCGCTGGTGGCGATGCCGGTGGGGACGATCAAGGCCGCGGACGCCGAGGTCGCGTCCTCTACGAGGCGGAGACGACCCACCAGTACGCGCGCGTGGTCGAACGCGCCGACGGCACCCGGGTGCTGGAGCTGAACGAGGGCCAGGCGGTCCACTCGCTCTACCGGCCTGGCTCCTACCTGACCGGCGACTACTGGGACGGCCATCTGGTTCTGCCCGCGGCTGCGCGGCGCGCGGCCGCCGCGCGCGGATCGCGATCCTCGGCAACGCCGGCGGCACCGTCGCCCGCGCCTTCGGCCACTTCTTCCCGGCGACGGCGGTCGACGCGGTCGAGATCGACGCCGAGCTGACCGAGCTCGGGCGCCGCTACCTCGACCTCCGCAACCCGCGGATGCGGGTCTTCGCCGAGGACGCGCGGCCATGGCTGGAGCGCTCGGGCGGCGGCTACGACGCGATCATGGTCGATGCCTACCGCCAGCCCTACATCCCCTTCTACCTGGCCACCCGCGAGTTCTTCGAGTTGGCGCGCGAGCGGCTGGCGCCGGGCGGGATCGCGATCGTCAACGTCGGCCACCCCGAGGGGCAGCGGCGAGTTGGAGCGGGTGCTGGGGCGGACGATGGCGGCTGCCTTCCCGCGGGTGCTGCGCTACCCGATCGAGGAGACCAACACGCTGCTGGTCGCGGGCGAGGGGGCGCTTCCGGCGGCGCGGCTGCGCGGAGAACGTGGCGGCACTGCCGGCGCCGCTGCGGCAGGAGGGCCGCGCGCGGCGCCGCGGGCTGGAGCCGCGCCTGCCGGGCGGCGAGGTCTACACCGACGACCGGGCTCCCGTCGAGTGGCTCGTCGACTGCTCCCTGCTGGAATACGCGAATGGGTGATCTCGGCGAGCGCCTGCGGGCCTGGCTCGTGACCGGGCCCGATCGGCCGCGGGCTGGCCTTCGCGACTCGACTTCGCGGTCGGCGCTGCGAACGATGCTGAGTCAACGTCGCTAGGGTCACTCGTCCCGATGCAGACCACCCTCAAGGAACTCCCGAACTGCCGCGTCGAGGTCGAGGCGGAGGTTCCCGCCGAGGACGTCGAGCAAGCGCACCTCGCGCGCCGCCCGCGCGATGGCAAAAGAATGCGGATGCCCGGCTTCCGAGCCGGCAAGGCGCCGCCGTCGCTGGTGATCCAGCGGCTCGGCTTCGGGTCGGTGCTGTCGGAGGCGATCCGCGACGCGCTGCCCGAGTGGTACGAACAGGCGCTGCTCGAAAGCCGGCGTCAGCCCGATCGGCGACCCCGCGATCGAGATGGTCTCGGCCCCCGAGGAGCGAGGGCGAGCCGCTCAAGTTCAAGTTCGAGGTCGGGGTGCGGCCGCAGGCCGAGCTCGGCGAGCTACAAGGGCCTCGAGGTCGGCAAGGAGGAGCAACGAGGTCCCCGACGAGATCGTCGATACCGAGGTCGAGCGGATCCGCGAGGGCTTCGCCCGACTGGAGACGGTCGAGCGCGAGGCCGCCGAGGGCGACCTGCTGCTGGTCGACTTCGAGGGCTTCATCGACGGCGCCGCCGTTCCAGGGCGGCACGGCCGAGGAGCACCTACATCGCGCTCGGCTCCGGGCAGCTGATCGAGGGATTCGAGGAGCAGCTCGATCGGCGCCAAGGCCGGCGAGGAGCGCGAGGTCGAGGTCACCTTCCCCGAGGACTACCAGGCCGAGCACCTGTCCGGCAAAGACGCGGTCTTCAAGGTCAAGGTCAAGGAGGTGCGGGAGAAGAGTCCTGCCCGAGCTCGACGACGAGTTCGCCTCCGACGCCTCCGAGTTCGACACCCTCGAGGAGCTGCGGGCCGACATCCGCGAGAAAGTCGGCGACGGCGATCGGCAGCCGCGCCGAGGAGGATTTCCGGGTGGCGGCGATCGACGCCGCCGTCGAGGAGGCCACGGTCGAGGTGCCCGCCGAGCTGGTCGACGGCGCGGGCGACCGAACGCTGGGAGCGGATGGAACGCCAGCTCGCCGGCCGGGGCATGGACCCGAACGCGTTCCTGCAGATGCAGGGCAAAACCCGCGAGGAGCTGATCGAGGAGACGAAGCCCGACGCGGCGCAAGAGCTGAAGCGCGAGGCGGTCGTCACCGCGATCGCCGAGGCCGAGGGGATCGAGGTCTCCGAGGAGGAGATGGTCGAGGCGCTCGAGCACAGCGCCGAACACGAACGCACGAGCGCCGAGAAGCTGCTGGAGCGGCTGCGCGAGAGCGGCCGCGACGCGATGGTCCGTCGAGGACATGCGCGCCCGCAAGGCGATCGACCTGGTCGCCGAGGCGGCGAAGCCGATCCCCAAAGAAGAGGCCGATGCCCGCCAGGAGAAAGCCGAGGCGCGGGAGAAGATGCTGGCGCCAGAGGGAGAGGGCAAAGCCAAAGCCGGCGAGCTCTGGACCCCGGGCGGCGAGTAGACAGGTTGGTGGGAGGGGGCGGGGTACCCCGCCCCTCTTCAACACGCGTTTAAGGACGGGTAGCTCGCGAGTCCGCGAAAACCATCCCTGGAGGATGTTTTTCGCGGACTCGCTGAATCAGGGAGCTACCGGAGCTCGCTCGCCTTCCCCCCACAAATACTGCGCCGCCGGAGGGCTTCTATAGAGTGCGAGCGATGAGTCCTCTGGTCCCGATGGTGGTCGAGCAGACCTCGCGCGGCGAGCGTGCGTTCGACATCTACTCGCGCCTGCTCAGCGAGCGGATCATCTTCCTCGGGACCCCGGTGACCGACGACATCGCCAACCTGATCGTCGCCCAGCTGCTGCACCTGGAGTCCGAGGATCCGGACAAGGACGTCAGCCTCTACATCAACTCGCCCGGTGGCTCGGTCTATGCTGGGCTGGCGATCTACGACACGATGCAGTTCATCAAGCCCGACGTGCAGACGATCTGCGTCGGCGTCGCGATGAGCATGGGCGCGCTGCTGCTCAGCGGCGGGGCGGCCGGCAAGCGGATGGCGCTGCCGAACTCGAAGATCCTCATCCACCAGGTCTCGGCCGGGTTCCAGGGCCAGGCGACCGACATCGAGATCCACGCCAAAGAGATCATCGACGTCCGCCGCCGCCTCGACGAGATCATCGCCCAACACACCGGCCAGCCTTCGAGAAGGTCACCAAGGACACCGAACGCGACTACTTCATGAGCGCGGAGGAGGCGAAGGAGTACAACATCGTCGACCGCGTGATCGAGCACCACTGAAGCGCGCCGCCCTTCTTGCTCCTCGCCGCGCTCGCGGCTCTCGCAGCCCCGGCGCAGGTCCAGGCCTCCAGCCGCGACGGCGGCGTCGCCTACTTCGGCCACGTCTTCCCGGTCCAGGGTCCGCACGGGGTGCGGGGGGCGGTCGGCGATTACCCGCGCCGCGCAGCGGCGGCCGCACCCACGAAGGGTTCGACATCGTCGCCGCCTGCGGGGCCGAGGCTGGTCGCGGTGCGCAACGGCAGGGTCCTGCGGCCGGGTTCGACCCGGTCCTCTACGGCAACTACGTCCTGATCCACGGCGAAGGGGAGCGGCGCAGCTACTTCTACGCCCACCTCCGCGCCCGGCTGCGGTGCGCCAGGGCGAGCGGGTCTGAGGAGGGCGAGCGGGTCGGCGCGGTCGGCAAGACCGGCAACGCGCCGGCACCGGCTGCCACCTCCACTTCGAGATCCACGTCCACGGCGTCGCCGTCAACCCGGCAGCGGACCTCGGCGCTGGGACCGCTACAGCTGACCCTCGCCGAGCGAGCGTTCGAACCAGAGGTCGGCTTTGGGGTTCTCGTTGTAGGCGGGGATTTCGCGGTAGCCGGCAGCGCGGTAGAGGGCGAGGGCGGCGGTCAGGTAGTCGGAGGTGTCGAGGCGGACGGCGCGGCAGCCGTGTCCGAGGGCGATCTCCTCGAGCTCGGCGAGAAGCCGCCGCGCCAGGCCGGGCCGCGGAAGGCGGGGGCGAGGTACATGGTCTTGACCTCGGCAACGTCGGTGTCGAGGTGGCGGATGCCACCCAGCCCCGCCGGCTCGCCGTCGGCCAGCGCCAGCAGGAGGACGCCGTCCGGCGGCACCAGGTCCGCGGGCGGCCCGGCGGCGATCTCCTCTTCGAGGTCGATCCGGCCTCTTCGCGGTCGCAGCGGCCCGTCCGCCTCGCGGATGAAGGCGGCGAAGAGCACCATGACCTGCGGGTCGTCGCGGTCGTCGGTTGAAGCGCGAAAGTCACCGAGTCGACGCTAACGGGTTTCAGAATTTCCCAATCTGCGCGCGATGCGTATGGTCTCGCCTGGCAGAATCCCTGTCGTGACCGGGAAGGAACTGTCTGCTGTCTTGGCCGAGTGCGCCGCCCGCACCGAAATAGCTCGCGCGGGCGTAGAGGCGGCACGAGCCGGCATCGAGGAGGACAGGCGAAAGCACGAAGCGGTCATGGCGAACATGAAGCGGCGGTCGCGAGGCAGGAAGAAGAGCACGAAGAAGGCCGAGGAAGCGCGGCGGAGCAGAGAGCAAGGCTCGACGAACAGCAGGCCGAAGCAAAGGAGCGGTGCGGAGGAAATCGCGCCGAGGACCGACACGATCCTCATCGAGCTGAGAGAAGCGCGCAACGAGAGAGGGCGTTGATCGAGGCGATGTTCATGGTGATGGATCGCCTGGATCAGCAGCCGCCCCGCCGCCCAAGCGGCCTGAGCTACAGCCCCAGCTCGTACTCGACCCACTCCGTGCGCTCGGCGCCGGTGGTGTCGTAGAGGCGCTGGGCGGTGAGGTTGTCGGGGGCGGTGGACCACTCGACGGTGGGCGGCGCCGCGCTCGCGGGCGACGGCGGCGGTGGCCTCGATCAGGGCGCGGCCGACGCCCTGCGCCGCGGGCCTCGTCGCCGACGAAGAGGTCGTTCATCAGCACCGTCTCGACCGCCCGGGTCGAGCAGAAGTGCCAGTAGAGGCAGGCGTAGCCGACGGAGCTCGCCGCCTCGCGGCGCGCCGAGCAGCATGCCCGTCGTCGCTGGGCGCGAGGAAGCGGCGGAAGAAGGCTGCGGTTGCGCTCCTCGTCGATTTCCTCGGCCTCGTAGAAGCGCTGGTAGGCGGCGATCAGCGGCAGCAGCGACTCGTACTCGGCGACAGTGACGGGGGCGATCTCCATCTCGGCTGGCACCGCACCACGGTAGCGCCCGCAAGCCCGCGGTCACGAGGAGGGACCGATCGATGCGCACGCCGTAAACGACCCTCACGTACCGGTGCATCCGCCCGTTTAAGCTGTTGGGGCGCCGCCGGAGGTCAAGAGATCGTCCCGTTAGGAGGGGATTCCGCTGGCACGTCCCACAGATTCGAACGAGCAGCTCCTCTGCAGCTTCTGCGGCAAGTCGCAGCGCCAGGTCAAGAAGTTGATCGCCGGCCCCGGCGTCTACATCTGCGACGAGTGCATCGACCTCTGCAACGAGATCATCGACGAGGAGCTGACCGCGCCGCCGGCCTTCGAGCTGGAGAACCTGCCGAAACCGCAGGAGATCTACGACGTCCTGGAGGAGTACGTGGTCGGCCAGGAGGCCGCCAAGCGCTCGCTCTCGGTCGCCGTCTACAACCACTACAAGCGGGTCCAGATCGCCCAGTCCGAAGAGACCGAGGTCGAGCTGCAGAAGTCGAACATCATGATGCTGGGCCCGACCGGCTGCGGCAAGACGCTGCTCGCCCAGACCCTGGCGCGGATCCTCAACGTCCCGTTCGCGATCGCCGACGCGACCGCGCTGACCGAGGCCGGCTACGTCGGCGAGGACGTCGAGAACATCCTCCTGAAGCTGATCCAGGCCGCCGACTTCGACGTCAAGAAGGCCGAGACGGGGATCATCTACATCGACGAGATCGACAAGATCGCGCGCAAAGCCGACAACCCGTCGATCACCCGCGACGTCTCCGGCGAAGGCGTCCAGCAGGCGCTGCTGAAGATCCTCGAGGGGACGACCGCCTCGGTGCCGCCGCAGGGCGGGCGCAAGCACCCCCACCAGGAGTTCCTGACGATCGACACCACCAACATCCTCTTCGTCTGCGGCGGCTCCTTCGCCGAGCTCGACAAGGTGATCGAGCGCCGGGTCGGCGACCGCGGGATCGGCTTCGGCGCCGAAATCTCCTCGCGCGAGAAGAAGGACGCCGGCGAGTGGTTCGAGCAGGTGCTGCCCGAGGACCTGATCGAGTACGGCCTGATCCCCGAGTTCATCGGCCGCCTGCCGGTGATCACGGCGATCCACCAGCTCAGCCGCGAGGACCTGCTGCACGATCCTGACCGAGCCGCGCCACGCGCTCACCCGCCAGTTCCAGCGCTTCTTCGAGTTCGACGACATCGAGCTCGTCTTCGCCGAGGACAGCCTCGAGGCGATCGCCGACAAGGCCCTGGAGCGCGAGACCGGCGCCCGCGGCCTGCGCTCGATCCTCGAGGAGACCCTGCTCGACGTCCAGTTCGAGCTGCCCTCGCGCCGCGACGTGACCAAGTGCGTGGTCACCAAGGAGACGATCACGGAGGGCCGGCGCCCGACCCTGGTGACCGAGGCGGCGCAGCAGGACATCGGCGCGGCGGATACCGGGCTCACCGAAGAAACCGCCTAGAGCGGGCGAGTAGGGAGAGGGCGGGGGCGTCCCTTCTGGACGCAGCTCGGCGGAGATCGCTCTGCTGGCTTCGCCTCGGGCGCCGTCGACCCGCCTCATGCTGAGTGTCCAGAAGGGACACCCCGCCCCCTCTTCGACAGGTCTTGAAGTTCCGTGGTTCCTTAGTCCGCTTATGGAGGACAAAGGAACCGCGGAACTCCTAGACTCGCCTCACTGTCATTGTCGGCCCACGGTCGACGGCAGGCGTCCGACCGGGTCGGTTGGTTCTCGGGAACGGCGACGGGCTGACTCATAGGCTGCGGTGTCGACCCGAGGGTCTGACCTCCATGCGTTGCGTCGCCCGCCGCCGCCCGAGGATCCCCGGCTTGACTTGATAGGAGCGTGGCATCGCCCCCGAGTGAGGTTTGTCAGCCGGAGGTCCGTCCGAAGGCAACGACCAATCGAAGGGACGAGGCCAGATGATCGTGATCGGAGCGGATACCCACAAGCAGACCCACACCTGCGGCGCCGTCTTTGCGGCCAGCGGCCAGATCGCCGGCGAGTTGACCGCCTCCGCGCGGGAGCCGGGATTCCGCGAGCTGCTCGCCTGGGGCCGCAAGCTCGACTCCGAGCGGATCTGGGCGATCGAGGACTGCCGCCACGTCTCCGGCTCGCTGGAGCGCTTCCTGGTGGCAAGCGGCGAACGGGTGGTGCGGGTCCCGCCGAAGCTGATGGGCGAGAGCCGGCGTGGCGAACGAGACCGCCGGCAAGTCGGATGCGATCGACGCCCTGGCCGTCGCCCGCGCCGCCCTGCGCGAGGGCCCCGAGACCCTGCCCGCCGCCCACCTCGACGAGGACGCGCTGGAGCTGAAGCTGCTGCTCGACCACCGCGAGGACCTCATCAAGGCCCGCTCCGAAGACCAGCAGCGCCTGCGCTGGCACCTGCACGACCTCTGGCCCGAACTCGAGCTGCCGGCCCGCTGCCTCGACCGGATCGTCTGGCTCGAGCGCGTCGCCCGCAAGCTCTCCCGCGCCGAGCAGGGCGACCAGCGTGCAGATCGCCCGCGAGCTGCGTGGTCGAGATCCGCCGCCGCACCCGCCGCACCGAGCGAGCTCGAGCCGAGATCGCCGCCCGGGTCGAGGAGCAGGTCCCCAGCTGCTGAAGCTGCAGGGCTGCGGCGCCCTGACCGCCGCAAAGCTGGTCGCCGAGACCGCCGGGGCCGTCCGGCTTGCAAGCGATGCGAAGTTCGCCCGCCTGGCGGGCGTCGCCCCGATCCCCGCCTCCTCGGGCAAGCGACGTCCGCTACCGGCTCGACCGCGGCGGCAACCGCCAGCTGAACTGCGCCCTGCACCGCATCGCGGTCACTCAGGGCCGGGTCCACCCACCGGCACAGGCCTACCTTGCCCGCAAGCAGGCCGAGGGCAAGTCGCGAAGCGAAGCTCTGCGCTGCCTCAAACGCCACCTCGCCCGCCGGGTCTGGCAGTTGTTGATCAGATCTGAAATTGATCTATCCATGAGCAACCCCGTCCATCCTCAGAGAGGCTCGCTGGCGCCGCAAATTGCGGCGGTGGCTTGACATAGGAGCAACGCGTGGACGCGGCGCAGCGACAAAGGCTGGAGGAGACGACCCGGTACGACCCGGCTGAGGTCGAGGCGCGGGTCTTCGCCGAGTGGATCGAGGGCGGGTACTTCCACCCCGAGGCGGAGGGGACGGCGGAGGAGAATTTCTCGGTCGCGATTCCGCCGCCGAACGTGACCGGGGCGCTGCACATGGGGCATGCGCTGAACGGGTCGATGCAGGACGCGCTGGTGCGGATGAACCGGATGCGGGGGCGGAACACGCTCTGGGTGCTGGGCACCGACCACGCCGGGATCGCCACCCAGGCGGTGGTGGAGAAGGAGCTGAGGAAAGAAGGTAAGAGCCGGCAGGAGCTCGGCCGCGAGGAGTTCGTCGAGCGGGTCTGGGAGTGGAAAGAGGAGTACGGCTCGCGGATCGTCGAGCAGTACAAGCGGCTCGGCGCCTCCTGCGACTACGAGCGCGAGCGCTTCACCCTCGACGAGGGCTACGTCAAGGCCGTCTACCGCGTCTTCAAGCAGCTCTTCGACAAGGGCTACATCTACCGCGACAACTACATGGTCAACTGGGACCCGGGCTCGCGCTCGGCGATCTCCGACCTCGAGGTCGAGAACCGCGAGGTCGAGGACATCCTCTACTCGATCGACTACCCGGTCGAGGGCTCCGACCAGGTCCTCACCGTGGCCACGGTGCGGCCGGAGACGATGCTGGCCGACACCGCCGTCGCGGTCAACCCCGACGACGAGCGCTACGGCGACCTGGTCGGCCAGCACGTGATCCTGCCGCTGGTCGGGCGCCGGCATACCGATCATCGCCGACGAGCACGTCGACCCCGAGTTCGGCACCGGGGCGCTGAAGATCACCCCCGGCCACGACCCCAACGACTTCGAGATCGGCCGCAGGCACGGCCTCGAGGAGATCGGCGTGATCGGCGCGGACGGGCGCATGACCGCCGAGGCCGGCGAGTTCGCGGGCCTGACCGCCGCCGAGGCGCAGGAGGCGGTGGTCGCGGCGCTGCGGGACGAGGGCCGGCTCCGCGCCGAGGAGCCCTACACCCACTCGGTCCCCTTCTCGCACCGCTCCGGCGAGCGGATCGAGCCGCTGATCTCGCTGCAGTGGTTCTGCCGCATGGACGAGCTGGCGCAGCCGGCGATCGAGGTCGTCGAGCGCGACGAGGTCGAGATCGCGCCGGAGCAGTGGAAGCGCGTCTACCTCGACTGGATGAGACGAGATCCGCCCCTGGTGCGTCTCGCGCCAGCTCTGGTGGGGCCACCGGATCCCGGTCTGGTACTGCGACGCCTGCGACGAGACTATCGTCGCCGAGGCGGAGCCGGAGCGCTGCGGCGCCTGCGGCGGCGAGCTGCGCCAGGAGGAGGACGTCCTCGACACCTGGTTCAGCTCGGCGCTCTGGCCCTTCGCGACGCTCGGCTGGCCCGACGACACGCCCGAGCTGCGCGCCTTCTACCCGACCAGCTTCCTGACCACCGCGCGGGAGATCCTCTTCCTCTGGGTGGCGCGGATGGTCATGACCGGGCTCGAGTTCCCCGGCGAGATCCCCTTCCGCGACGTCTACGTCCACTCGGTGATCCAGGCCCGCGACGGGCGGCGGATGTCGAAGAGCCTCGGGACCGGGATCGACCCGCTGGAGGAGATCGACGTCCACGGCGCCGACGCCCTGCGCTTCGGCCTGCTGGCGATGTCCTCGACCCAGGACGTGCGCTTCTCCGACGCCAAGGTCGCAGCAGGGCCGCGACCTCGCCAACAAGCTCTGGAACGCCAGCCGGCTGATCCTCCTCAACGTCGCCGCGGCCGAGCCGGCGCCGCGGCCGACCTGCGTCGAGGACCGCTGGATCCTCTCGCGGCTGGAGCGGACGATCGCCTCGGTCACCGAGAAGCTCGAGACCTACGACTTCGCCCACGCCGTCGCAGGAGGCCTACTCGTTCTTCTGGCGCGACCTCTGCGACTGGTACCTGGAGATCGTCAAGCCGCGCCTCTACGACGGCGAGGAGGAGGTCGCGGCGACGCTGCTCTACGCGCTGGAGCGGGTGCTGGCGCTGCTGCACCCGACGATGCCGTTCGTCACCGAGGAGATCTGGAGCTTCCACCCGGCCGCCGCGGCCACCTCGCGGTCCACGCCGTTCCCGGTGGCCGACGAGGCCCTCTTCGACGAGGCGGCCGAGGCCGACGTCGAGGGCGGGATCCTGCTGACCCAGCGGCTGCGCGCCTGGCGCGACCTCGCCGGCGTGCCCGCCGGGGCCGATGCTGGCGGCGGTGATCGACGGCGTCGAGCCGCCCGAGTTCGTCGCCCGCCTCTCGCGCTTCGAGTTCGACGGCGTCGGCGCCGAGCCGGTCGCCTCGGTCGGGCCGGTCGCGTCCTCGCCTCGGACCAGCTCGACGCCGAGGCCGTCGCCGACGCGGCTCGACAAGCGCCGCGCCGAGCTGCGGGCCGAGGTCGAGCGCGGCGAGCGCAAACTCGGCAACGAGGGCTTCGTCGCCAAGGCGCCGGCCGAGGTGGTCGAGGAGGAGCGCGGGAAGCTCGAGCGCTACCGCGCCGAACTCGCCGAGCTGAGCTAGGCGGCGCGGAAGCGCCGCCGAGCTGATCTTGGACCCGGACGCCTATCTCGACTCGCTGGAGCCGGTCGGCTGGCGACTCGGGCTCGAGCGGATGCACAAGCTGACGACGGCGCTGGGCCTGCCCGCAGCACCGCTTCGCCTCGATCCACGTCGTCGGCACCAACGGCAAGTCCTCGGTGACGCGGATGACCGCGGCGCTGCTGGAGGCGCACGGGCTGCGGCGCCGGCGCCTGCCTCTCGCCGCACACCGAGCGCTGGGCCGAGCGGACGCTGATCGGCGGCGAGGAGGTCGACGAGGCGGCCTGGGCGGCGGCGGTCGAGCCAGGTCGCGCGGGCCGCCGAGGGGGTCAACCGCAGCCTCGAGGAGGGCGACGCGGTGACCGAGTTCGAGGCGGCGACCGCGGCCGCCTTCGTCGCCCTGGCGGCGGCCCGGGTCGAGGTGGCGGTGATCGAGGCCGGGCCTGGGCGGGCGGCTCGACGCGACCAACACGATCCCCTCGCGGGTCACGGTGCTGACCTCGATCGGCCTCGACCACACCGAGTGGCTGGGGGAGACCGAGGTCGAGATCGCGGCCGAGAAGCTGGCCGTGCTGCGCGACCAGACGACGCTGGTGCTGGGCGAGGTCTCGCCCGAGGTCGGGGCGCTGGCCGAGCGGACCGCGAGCGAGCGCGGACGCGCGGCTGTTCCGGCTGCCGCCGATGCCGGCGCCGGAGATCGGCTGCGGGCGCCGGGCGGGTTCCAGCGCCGCAACTTCGCGCTCGCCTGCGCCGCGGCCGAGGCCTTCCTCGGCGAGCTCGACCCCGAGCAGGCGGAGCGGGTGGCGGCGACGCGTCACAGTCCCCGGCCGGCTCGAGCGGATCGCCGAGCACCCGCCGACCTACCTCGACGCCGCCCACAACCCCGCCGGGGCCGCCGCACTGGCCGAGTCGCTGCCGGCGGTGAGCGGGGGGCGGCGCGTCGTCGCCTGCCTGGCGATCCTCGCCGACAAGGACGCCGGCGCGATGGTCGCGGCGCTGGCGCCGGCGCTGGATCGCGCCGTCTGCACCGAGCTGCCCGCCGGCGGCGCTGGAAGGCCAGGGCCGGCCCGGCGCCCGCTCTCGCCCTGCCGCCGAGCTGGCCGCGCTCTGCGAAGCGGCGGGCCTGACCGCGGAGGCCGAGCCGAGCTTCGCGGCTGCCCTGCGCGCGGGCCCGCTCCCTGGCGCTCGAGCCGCCCGAGGGCGCCCTGCTGGTCGCCGGCTCCCACTATGCGATCGCCCCCGCGCCGGGCCGATCCTCGCCGCCTGACTGTGCGAGGATTCGGCCATGGATCGCCGACGCAGCGCCGGCTCCGAACTGCTCTCGATGATGGCTCTGGTCGCCGCCGTGGTCGCGATCGTGATCCTGGTCTTCTTCGGCGTCGGCTACCTGTTCGGACGGCTCTTCCTCTAGAGAACAGGGTTTGACGTCGGGAACGGCGAAGTAGACTGCCGCTCCCGCAGCGCCCGGAACCCCCTTTTTCGCCTATGCCCCTAGCGATCTTCGGCATCACCAACAGCGGCCTCAACCTGGTCGCCAACCTCTTCCTGCTGATGCTGGTCGTCCTCTGGCTGGCGCTGATCGTCTACACCTACCTCGACGCCCGCCGCCGCATCTCCGACCCCTTCCTGGTCGCCTGCGCGACCGTCGCCTCCTTCTTCCCCTACATCGGCACCGCCGTCTACGCGATCGTGCGCCCGCCGGAGTACCTGGAGGACGCGCACGAGCGCGAGCTGGAGATCAAGGCGGCCGAGCTGCGGGTGCGCCAGCTGCGCGAGCAGACCTGCCCCAACTGCGAGTACCCGGTCGAGAAGAACTATCCTGCGCTGCCCCAACTGCCAGCGCCGGCTCAAGGACCCCTGCCCGAGCTGCGGCAAGCCGGTCGACCCGCGCTGGGGCCTGTGCCCCTACTGCGAGACGAGCCTCGGCGGCGGCGGCGAGGAGCGCCGCGCCGCAAACGTCAGGGACCCCGAGCGAGCGCCAGGCGCCAGCGACAGCCAGCGAAGCGCCGAGGCACCGCCGCGGCCGCCGTAAAGCGCCGCCGCGAGGCTGACCAGGGGCCGACCAAGCAACCAAAGAGCAAAGGAGCCCCCGCCGTGAGCCGGACCCTGATCCTCGTCAAGCCTGACGCCTTCGAGCGCGCCCTCACCGGCGAGGTGATCGCCCGCTTCGAGCGCAAGGGGCTGCGGATCGCCGCCCTGAAGTCGATGCGCGCCGACGAGACGATCGCCAACCAGCATTACGCCGAGCACACCGAGAAGCCGTTCTTCGGCGAGCTCGTCTCCTTCATCACCGGCGGCCCGCTGGTGGCGATGGTCCTCGAGGGCGCCGAAGCGGTGCCGGCGGCCCGCCAGCTGATCGGCGCCACCAACCCGGTCGAGGCCGCGCCCGGCTCGATCCGCGGCGACTTCGCCCTCGAGGTGACCTTCAACATGGTCCACGGCTCCGACTCCGACGAGTCGGCCGAGCGCGAGATCGGGATCTGGTTCCCAGAGCTCTCCTGAGGGTCGTCCTCGCATCTGGCTCTCCGCAGCGGCGGGAGATCCTCGAGAAGCTCGGCTCGAGTTCGAGGTGTCGTCCCTGGCGTCGAGGAGCTGACCGAGGGGGACGCTGACGAGTTGGTTCGCTTGAACGCGCTCCGTAAGGCGGGGGCGCTACGGGAGGAAGGCATGCCTGCGCGCGCCAAAAACGTGCTCGGCATGCCTCCCTCGCCACCGGACCGCTTGGTGATTGCCTGTGACACGGACGTTGTCCTCGACGACGAGGTGCTCGGGAAGCCGGCGATCGCGTCCGAGGCGCGGGCATACCTCGATCGGATGTCGGGCGGGCTCACACGGTGATGAGCGGCCTGGTCGTGGTGGTGGATGGCGAGGAGCGGGTCGGGGTCGGAGAAGACGACTGTGGTCTTCAAGCGGCTCTCTGAGGCCGAAAAGGAGCGCTACGTCGGTTTCGGCGAGTGGGAGGGGCGGTCGGGCGGCTACGCGATCCAGACGCTCGGGTCGACGCTGGTCGAGCGGCTCGAGGGGAGCGTCTCCAACGTGGTCGGGCTGCCGGTCGGGCTGCTGGCCGAGCTGGCGCCGCGAGCTGTTCGAACGCTCCTGAGGCGAGGCTCACAGAACGCTAAGACGCGTTTGCCATCATCGTCCCTGTAAATGGGCATCTTCAGCAAGATCGGACTCGGCGGCCGCGACATGGCGGTCGACCTCGGCACCGCCAACACCCTCGTCTACGTCCGCGGCCGCGGCATCGTGCTCTCCGAGCCCTCGGTGGTGGCGATCGACTCGCGTCAGCGGCCAGGTCCACGCGGTCGGGGTCGAAGCGAAGCGGATGCTCGGGCGCACCCCGGGGACGATCACCGCGATCCGGCCGCTGAAGGACGGCGTCATCGCCGACTTCGACGTCACCGAGCAGATGCTGCGCCACTTCATCACCTCGGTCCACTCCAACCGCTTCGCCCACCCGCGGGTCGTCGTCTGCGTCCCCTCCGGGGTGACCGGGGTCGAGAAGCGGGCGGTCGAGGAGGCCTGCCTCTCGGCCGGCGCCCGCCAGGCCTACCTGATCGAGGAGCCGATGGCGGCGGCGATCGGCGCCGGCCTGCCGGTCGCCGAGCCGACCGGCTCGATGATCGTCGACATCGGCGGCGGCACCACCGAGGTCGCCGTGATCTCGCCTCGGCGGGCATCGTCGTCTCGCAGTCGATCCGGGTCGGCGGCGACGAGCTCGACGAGGCGATCGTCAACCACTGCAAGCAGCGCTACAAACTGGCGATCGGCACCCAGACCGCCGAGGAGGTCAAGCTCGAGGCCGGCTCGGCCTCGCCGCTGCCGGACGAGGTGCGGACCGAGATCCGCGGCCGCGACCTCGTCTCGGGGCTGCCGAAGACGATCGAACTGACCTCCGAGGAGGTCGCGAGGCGCGCTCGAGGAGCCGGTCAGCCACATCGTCGCCGCGGTCAAGGAGACGCTCGACCGCACGCCCCCGGAGCTGGCGGGTGACATCATGGATCGCGGCATAACGCTCGCCGGAGGCGGTGCGCTCCTGCAAGGACTGGAGCAGCGCCTGCGCGACGAGTGCCAGATGCCCTGCCAACTGGCAGAGTCGCCGTTGACGTGCGTGGCGGTCGGCTCGGGCATCTCGCTCGAGGAGGTCGAGACGATCCACCGCGCCGGCAAGAACAACGGAGCGCGGCCCCGGCGATAGCCACCGCGATGCGAACGAACTTAGGCCCCCAACGTGTATCGAAAGCAAGTACGCCGCCGTAGAGCGGTGCTGGCGCTGCTGATCGTCGGCTCCTTCGTCCTGCTCACGCTCACCTACGGGCAGGGCTCCGACGGCATGCAGCGCGGCGTCAGCGCCGATCTTCAGCCCGTCACAGTCGGTCGCCGACCGCGCCCTGAAGCCGGCGCGCGACCTCGTCAACTGGTTCGACGAGACCTTCGACGCGAAGGGCGAAAACGAGGAGCTCCACGCGGAACTGGAAAGCGCCCGCGCGCCAGGCGGTCGGCGCGAAGGCGGCGCTGGCCGAAAACGCGCAGCTGCGGAAGCTGCTCGGGCTCGAGAGAAGCGGCGCCATCCCCGGCCGGCTACACCCCCGTCACCGGGCGCGTGATCACCCGCTCGCCGACCGTCTGGTTCTCCGACGTCACGATCGACGTCGGCTGCGGCGACGGGGTGGAGGTCGACGACCCGGTCGTCAACGGCGACGGCCTGGTCGGCAAGGTCACCGCGGTCACCGGCGGCACCGCCAGGGTCACCCTGATCGTCGACCACTCCAGCGCCGTCGGGGCGAAGCTGGTCCCGAGCGGCGTCCAGGGGGTGATCAAGCCCACGGTCGGCGACCCCGAAGACCTCATCCTCGACTTCCTCAACAGCGAAAAGCTGATCGGCAAAGGCCAGTTGGTCGTCACCTCCGGCTGGCGCGCGATCGGGTTCGAGTCCGGCTACCCGCCGAACCTGCCGATCGGCGAAGTCAGCGAAGCCCCGATGCAGTCGAGCAGGAGGCCCAGCAGCAGGTTCACATCCGCCCCTACGCGGACCTCCGCAACCTCGACATCGTCGAGGTGCTGACGGGGGGCTCGCGGGGATGATCCTCACCCCGAAGATCCTCGCCCGCCTGGTCGCGATCGTCGTCGGCGGCGTCGTCCTGCAGCTGACCTTCTTCTCCAGGGTCGCCCTCTTCCACGTCAGCCCCGACCTGCTGCCGGCCCTGGTCGTCGTCCTCGGCCTCCTCGGCGGCTCGCTGACCGGCGCCGTCTGCGGCTTCTGGGCCGGGTTCCTGCTCGACTGCCTGCTGATCGCCCCGCTCGGCGGCGGGTCGCTGGTCCTGCTCGCGACCGGCTACCTGGCCGGCACCTTCCGCGAGCGCTTCGAGATCCACAGCGCCCTGGTGCCGCCGCTGCTCTGCATGGGCCTGACCCTGTTCGCCGAGCTCGGCTTCGGCGCCGTCGAGCTGATGCTGGGGATCGACGCCCCGGTGAGCGGGCTCGTCGTCCGTGACATGCTGCTTGAAGAGCATCTTCGCCTTCTTCGTCGGCTGGCCGATCTACGCCGGCGTCCGACGGGCGCTGCGCCCGGCCCTGGTCGAGGAGTCGACGGTGCGACGCAGCCGACGCCCGACCGCCTTGGGAACCTAAGAACGTGTACCTGCGCAACGACCAGCGACCACAGGGCAGCCGCCTCTCGCTGCGGGTGGCGGTCGTCGGCGGCGTCGGCGTCGCCCTCTTCGCGGTCCTCTTCTTCCGCCTCTGGAACCTGCAGGTGCTCTCCGGCGACGAGTACCTGGCCGAGGCGCAGAACAACCGCACCCGCGAAGTCAGGGTGATCGCCCCGCGCGGCGAGATCCTCGACCGCAACGGCGAAGTCCTGGTCGACAACCGGACCAGCCTGGCGCTGCAGCTGAACACCGCGAAACTGCCCGAGGACCCGGCCTCCGAACGGGCCGAGCTGGCGCGGCTGGGGAAGCTCGCGCACATGTCGCTGCGCCAGGTCCGCCGCACGATCGCCGACGAGGAAGAAGTCGCCGCCGGCGCCCCGGTGACGCTGCGGCGCGACGTCGGCTTCGACCTGGTCGCCTACGTCGAAGAAAACCAGGACCGAATTCCCCGGCGTCGACCGTGCAGCGGGTCTTCGTCCGCCACTACCCCGACGGCACCTGCGCCGCCCACGTCCTCGGCAGCGTCGGCGAGATCGACAAGGAGGAGCTGAAGGAACCCGAGTACAGGGGCCTCGAACCGGGCGACGAGGTCGGCAAGGGGGGAGTCGAGTACACCTACGACAAGTTCCTCCGCGGCGACCCCGGCCACACCCGGATCCAGGTCAACGCGCTGGGCGAGCCGACGCCGGGGGGCAGCTGGTCTCCGAAGCCGCCGACGCCGGGGAGCAGCCTGAAGCTGACGATCGACGGCGACGTCCAGGCGGCGGGCGAAGGGGCGCTCGGGGCGAGGGGCCTGCCCGGCGCTTTCATCACGATGAACATCGACAACGGCGAAATCCTCGCGATGGGGTCGTACCCGTCCTACGACCCGACCGAACTGATCGAACCAGACCCAGGCGCAGGTCGACAGCTCTACCGCGATCCGATCCTGGCGCCGCTGGTCAACCGGGCGACCGAAGGCGCTCTATCCCACCGGATCGATCTTCAAGATCATCACCGCCCTGGCGGCGCTGGAAAACGGCCAGATCACCCCGGACACGGTGGTCCAGGACAACGGCCAGATCGAAGTCGGCACCAGAACCTTCGAAAACGCCGGCGGCGCCGCTCACGGCGCGGTCGAGAATGCGTCCGCGCCCTGCAGGTCTCCTCCGACGTCTACTTCTACATGCTCGGCCTGGACATGTGGAAGACGAGCGAGCTGCAGGAATGGGCGCACAAACTCGGGATCGGCCGGGCGAGCCGGGCTCGACCTGCCCGAGGGAGGCGAAGGGCTGCTGCCGAGCAAATCCTGGCGCAACCAGCTCTACGCCGAAGAACTGACCGATCGCCCCTGGTCGGCCGGCGACAACATCCAGCTCGCGACCGGGCAGGGGGACCTGCAGACCAACCCGCTGCAGATGGCGCTCGCCTATGCGGCGCTGGGCAACGGCGGCAAGATCGTCGACCCCGCACGTCGGCTGGAAGTGGAGGACGCGGCGGGGCGGGTGCTGAAGGAATTCGACTTCAAGCCCCAGCGCAAGATCCACATCGACCCCGGCTATCGCACCGCGATCCTGGAAGGCCTGCACGCCGCCGCGCAGGAAGGCGAGAGGCACCTCCGTCGGCGTCTTCGGCGGCTTCCCGATCCCGGTCGCCGGCAAGACGGGAACGGCGGAACGGCGCGGCCACGGCGACCAATCATGGTTCGCGGTCGCTCGCCCCGTACCCGAACCCGCGTATCGTGACTGTTGCGACCGTCGAGGAAGGCGGCTTCGGAGCCGAATCCGCTGCCCCTGCCGCCTCGAGATCCTCGAAGCGATCTACGACAAACAGGCTTCGGCGCGTATCGAGCGCCGGTGGCGCCGAATGAGCGATGTACGCGACCAGAACCAGGAACGCCCGGCCGGAGCCGTTCGCGGTCCGCGTCGGCATCGCCGAGCGCCTCGGCCTCGCCCACATGGACTGGCCGCTGGCGATCGCCGCCGGCTCGGCCTGGTCGCCTTCAGCGTCTTCACCCTCGGCCAGGCGACCCAGAACGACGTCCCCGGCGACCCCAACTACTTCCTCGAGCGGCAGGCGATCTACGCCATGCTCGGGATCGTCGGGATGATCGTGCTGACCCGGATCGACTACTCGCGCTTCCGCGAGCTGCGGGTCGGGATCTACACCTTCCTCTGCGCCGGCGTCACCCTCGTCTTCTTCTTCGGCTTCGCCGCCCGCGGCTCGCGGCGCGTCCTTCGAACTTCCCTTCTTCAGCTTCCAGCCATCGGAGCTGGGCAAGCTCCTGCTCGTTCTGGCGCTTGCCGGGTTCGTGATCGATGGCGCCAGGCGGGGCTCGGAGAGTGCAGCGCACCATGCGTTACCTCTGTCTCGGCCTCGCACCGGCTGCGCTTGTCTTCCTGCAGCCGGACCTCGGCACCTCCCTGGTGTACGTGGTCGTCACCCTCGCCGTGATGTACTTCGGGGGCGTCCCCTGGACGCACTTCGCGGTCATCGGCGGGGCCCTCGTCGCTTTGATCGCGCTGGTCCTCGTCGGTCGCTCCCGCGGTCGGGACTCCGATTCTCAAGGGGTACCAGCAGGAACGGCTGACGTCGTTCCTCAGCCCCCGCGAGCCCGAAGCCGACGCGGGCTACCAGCAGAACCAGCCAAGATCGCCATCGGCGCCGGTCAGATGACCGGCCGTGGCGACAAGGCCACCCAGACGCGGCTCGACTTCGTCCCTGAGCGGCACACCGACTTCATCTTCGCGGTGATCGGTGAGCGCTACGGGTTCATGGGAGCCGCGTTAGTCCTATTCCTTTACGCCCTGCTCTTCTGGCGGGCGCTGCGGATTACGACACTCTCGAAGAACTCGTACGGAACCCTGGTCGCGGGCGGCATCGCCGCCGCGCTGCTGTTCCAGGTCTTCGTCAACGTGGGGATGAACCTCGGGATCATGCCGATCACCGGGATCCCCCTGCCGCTGATGAGTTACGGAGGGTCCTCCGTGCTCGCTACTTTCCTGGCGATCGGAGTTCTTCAGAGCATCAACATCCAAGCGCGTCTCAGCCGGAGGGGAAGGTTCGCCTGGTGATCTCTGGAAGGGGATCCGGCGATGCGTACCTAACCGAACTGAGCTGAACAACAAATGAAAAAAACAATTTTGGTCTCCGCCGAGCGCGGTGAGACCCGAGTGGCCGTCCTCGAGGCAAAGCAGAAAGGCGGCAAGCAAAGACGTCGCGGAGCTCTACATCGAGCGGCGCGGCCGGCGTTCGATCGTCGGCAACATCTACAAGGGCAAGGTCGACAACGTCCTGCCCGGCATGGAGGCCGCCTTCGTCGACATCGGCCTCGAGCGCAACGGCTTCCTCCATGTCGACGAGATCGTCCTCCCGAACGGCGAAGCGGCGCCGAAGCGCGGTCGCGGCAGCGGCCGCCGCATCAACGAGCTGATCAAGCCCGGGCAGGAGATCCTCGTCCGGTCGTCAAGGACCCGCTGAAGACGAAGGGCGCCCGGCTTTCGATGAACCTCTCGATCGCCGGCCGCTACCTCGTCTACGCCCCCCAGGGCAGCGGCGTCGGGGTCAGCCGCAGGCTCTCCGACAAAGAGCGCGACCGCCTGCGCAAGATGGTCGACCGCACCTACAAGGGACCGGGCGGGCTGATCGTCCGCACCGCCGCCCACGGCGCCAAAAAAGCCGACTTCGTGCGCGAGATCAGGTACCTGCAGAAACTGAACGAGGTGCTGGAGCGGCGGATCCGAGCAGACCAAGGCCCCGGCCCTGGTCTTCCAGGAGGCCGATCTCTCGGTCCGCGTCCTCCGCGACGTCTTCCTCAACGAGTTCGAGAAGGCGATCATCGACTCGCCGAAGCAGTTCGAGCGGGTGACCAACTTCTTCCAGCGCACCGCGCCCGAGCTGGTCGACGGGGTCGAGCTCTACGAGGGCACGAAGCCGCTGTTCGAGAAATGGGGGGTCAACGAGGAGATCGAGTCGACGCTGAACCGGCGCGTCGACCTGCCCTCCGGCGGCTACCTGATCATCGACTACGCCGAGGCGCTGACCGTGATCGACGTCAACAGCGGCAGCTTCACCGGCCGCGGCAAAGGCGGCCTCGAGGAGACGATCACCAGGGTCAACACCGAGGCGGCCGAGGAGGCCGTGCGCCAGCTGCGGCTGCGCGACATCGGCGGCATCATCGTCATCGACTTCATCGACATGGCGCGGGCCAGCAACCGCGACAAAGTGCTGAAGACGATGCGCAAAGCGCTCGACGCCGACAAGTCGAAGAGCTACGTGGTCGAGGTCTCGCCGCTGGGCCTGGTCGAGATGACGCGGCAGAACGTCACCGACGGGGTGCGGGAGATCCTCACCGCCCCCTGCCCGACCTGCGATGGCGAGGGGGTCGTGCTCTCGGCCGAGACCGTGGCGCTGGAGGGGCTGACGAAGCTGCGCGACATCGCCGCCGAGAACAAAGAGGCCGAGGCGTTCCTGCTCCGGGTCAACCCGAAGGTCGCGGCGTGAGCTGATCGATCCCGACAGCGGCCTGACCGAGCTCGAGGACGAGACCGGCAAGCAGTTCCACTTCGAGGGCGGCGAGGCGCTGCCGATCGACACCTTCGAGTTGGTCGAGTCGGGCAGCCGGATGGAGATCGAGGAGCGGGCGCTGCCGTTCAAGGTCGGCGAGGAGGTGCTGGTCAAGATCGACGAGCCGCACATGTACAACGCCGACGACGCGGTCGCCCGGATCGACTCCTACATCGTCAGCGTCACCGGCGGCGGCCGCTTCGTCGGCGAGCGCAAGCTGGTGCGGATCGACGAGGTCGAGCGCTCGGCGGCGGTTGCCTCGCTGCTGGGCGGCGAGTCGCCGAACGGCGCCGGAGGCGAGGAAAACGGCTCCCAGCTAGAATCCTCCGCCTCTCGCGCAGACGCAGCCGTGGCCGCCGGGGCGGTCGCGGACGTTCGCGCGCCAAACAAGGCAGCAAGGACGAATGAGCACGTACGCGGTCATAGAGAGCGGCGGCAAGCAGTACAGGGTCGAGAAGGGCACGTCCCTGCTCGTCGATCGGCTGAGCGCAAGGAGGGCGACAAGGTCGCCCTCCGCCCGGTCCTGTTCCGCGACAACGAGGTCGTCGCCGAGCCGAAGGAGCTGGAGAAGGTCAAGGTCGAGGCGACAGTCGCCGAGCACCTGCGCGGCCCGAAGATCAAAGTCTTCAAATACAAGGCGAAGAAGGGCTACCGCCGCCGTGCCGGCCACCGCTCCGAGCTGACCCGGCTCGAGGTGACCGAGCTGAAGATCGGCGCGCGCAAAACGGCCGCTGCGAAAGCCGGAAAAAACCCGCTGCTAAAAAGGACGACGATGGCTCATAAGAAAGGACTCGGCTCCAGCCGCAACGGCCGCGAATCGAACCCGAAGATGCTCGGCGTCAAGGTCTTCGCCGGCCAGCGCGTCTCCGGCGGCGAGATCATCGTCCGCCAGCGCGGCACCCGCTTCTGGCCCGGCGACGGCGTCGGCATCGGCCGCGACCACACGATCTTCGCCACCCGCGAAGGACGGTGGAGTTCAAGCCGTCGCGCAAGGGGCGGACGATCAGCGTCCTCCCGGACTAGCGTGATGCCGGGAGGGACCGAGGAGCGCCTCCCTCACGCTGGCTGCGGAGACGTCTGATCGCGGTCCGCGCCGAGTATGGCCGAACTGGCGCCGCGGTGCGCGGCGAGAGCGTCCGAAGCCTCGGCCGCATGGACGAAGATCACCGAAGCGGATGACGTCTCACCTCTCGCCGGGATGATGGTCACCCTGCTGCCTCGGCGACGGCCGGACACTGATCGGGTCGCTCTCCTCTCCCAGCCCTGAAGAAGTATCCCTTCCCTCCATGTACGACAAGGCGAAAATCTGGGTCGAGGGCGGTGCCGGTGGCAACGGCTGCGATCTAGTTCCGCCGCGAGGCTCACGTGCCTCGGGGGGCCCCGACGGCGGCGACGGCGGGCACGGGGGGACGTGGTCCTCGTCTGCGATCCGTCGCGGCGCGACCTCGGTGCGCTGCGGGGGAGCAAGCACTTCCGGGCGCGGCGCGGACGGCACGGGGAAGGCTCGAACCGGCACGGCGCACAGGGGCGAGGACCGGGAGATCCCGGTGCCGCCGGGGACGCAGGCGACGGCAGTCGACGGCAGCCGCGATCGACCTGGTCGACGCCGGACAGCGGGCGGTGGTCGCGCGCGGCGGCCGCGGCGGGCACGGGAACAGGCGCTTCACGACCTCGACCCGGCAGGCGCCGCGCTTTGCCGAGAAAGGGACGGCGGGGGAGGCCGACTGGATCGAGCTGCGGCTGAAACTGCTCGCCGACGTCGGCCTGGTCGGGATTGCCGAACGCGGGCAAGTCCTCGCTGCTGGGCCGGCTGACGCGGGCGGCGCCGAAGGTCGCCGACTACCCGTTCACGACGCTCTCGCCGGTGCTCGGCACGATCGAGGGCGAGGACCGCCAGGCGGTCGTCGCCGACATCCCCGGGCTGATCGAAGGGCGCGGCGGAGGGAGCCGGGCTCGGCCACGAGTTCCTCGCCCACGTCGAGCGCTGCGCGATGCTCGTCCACCTCGTCGACGTCGCCCCGATCGAAGGCGAGCCCGTCGCCAACTACGAGACCGTGCGGGCCGAGCTGGCCGCGCTACGGCGCCGGGCTCGAGCGGCTGCCGGAGCTGGTCGTGCTCTCCAAGCGCGACCTGCTGCCGGCCGAGGAGGTCGCGGCGGCGGCGGCGGAGTGGGAGGAACGGGTCGGCGGGCGGGCGCTCGGCGTCCTCGCCGTCTCCTCGGCCACCGGGGAGGGGCTGGACGACCTACGCGGCCGGATCCTCAACGCGCTGCCCGACCGCCGCCCCCGCCGGCGCCCGGCGCCGATCCCGGCGACGAGTTCGAGGCCGAGCACCGGGTCTACCGTCCCGCCGGCGAGGGCGGCTACCGGGTCGAGCGCGAGGACGACGGCGGCTTCCGCATCCTCGGTCGCGGCGTCGAGATGCTGTTCGAGCGCCACGACACGAAAAACGAGGAAGCCCTCGCCTACCTGGAGCAGCGCCTCAAGGAGATCGGAGTCCTCGCCGCCCTCGACCGCGCCGGCTTCGAGCCGGGCGACGACGTCCGCATCGGCGAGCACGAGTTCGAGCTACATATCTGACATTAATATGTCTAAGCGATATGCTTTGACATATGAGAACCACGGTACGACTTGACGACGCTCTTCTCAAGGAGGCGAAGCTACACGCGGCAGCCCAGGGCATCACGCTCACGCAGCTGCTCGACGAATCGCTTCGCGAGCGTCTAGCCACGCGGCCGAAGAAGATGAAGTTAGAGCCCTTTCGGCTCACCACCTACGGGAAGGGCGGGGTCCGGCCGGGAGTGGATTTGGACGACAACCGTTCCACCAGGGATTTGATGGACGAGGACTTTCCGGTGTGATTCTGGCTGACGTCAACGTCCTCGTCTATGCCCATCGGAGGGATCTGCCTCAGCACGATGGCTACTCCACCTGGCTCGGCGACGAGATCGGATCGGGCCGGGGCTACGCCCTCTGCGACTCCAGCCTCATGGGTTTCCTGCGGATCGTCACCAACGGCCGCATCTTCGAGCAGCCCACTCCATTGCAGGTGGCTCTCGGAGCAATCGAGGACCTGCGGGCGCAGCCCGGAGCGATCCACCTGAGCCCTGGCGCAAGGCATTGGGCGATCTTCACCGATCTCTGTTCGGCGGTCGGGGCGCGGGGAAACGACGTTCCCGATGCCTATCTCGCCGCCCTTGCGATTGAGTCAGGGAGCGAGCTGGTCACCGCTGACCGCGGCTTCGGGCGCTTCCCAGGTCTGCGCTGGTCCTGCCCCGTTTGACGACCTAATCGAGGCTCGAGAGCCCGGCGGCGACGGCGAAGCCGAGCACGGTGACGAGGCCGGCGCCGCGGCCGGCGTCCTTGCGCGCGTCGGGGATCATCGAGTCGATCAGCATCACCAGCAGGGCGCCGGCGGCGAAGCCGTCGATCGCCGCGCGGGCGTCGGCGCTGAGGCCGCGTCGGCGACCAGGTAGCCGATGACGGAGGCGACGGCGCAGATCGCCGCCACCAGCAGCCCAGAGGCGCAGGATCGCCTCCGCGACCGGCCGGCCCGGCGCATGTCGTCGGCCGAGCCGAGCGCCTCCGGCAGGTTGGAGACGAAGATCGCGACCAGCAGCGAGACGCCGACCCCGGCGCCGCGCGGCGATCCCGATCCCGAGGACGAGCTGCTCGGGGATGCCGTCGAGGAAGGCGCCGAGGGCGAGAGCGGTGCCGCTGCCGGCCGCCCTTCGGCCCGCCCCCGACGGCCGCGTCCGGTCGACATCCGCCGCGAGATCAGGCCGTCGAGGAAGTAGTAGACGAGAGCGCCCACGGCGAGGCCGACGCCGGTGTAGCCGGCGCCGCTGATCGCGATCCCCTCGGCCGCGAGCTCGAAGCTGACGGCGCTGATCAGCGCCCCGGCGCCGAAGGAGAGGACGTAGTCCGACCTGGCGCTCGGGCCAGCGACGGGCGAAGCTGAGCGCAGCGCCGATGACCAGTGAGCTTGCGGCCAGCGCGCCCCAGCCGATTGCGGACCCCATCTCGGCTACTTTCCCCGCCATGACCCTGGTCGTCAAGCTCGGATCCTCGATCGTCGCCGCCGACGACGGTGAGCTGCGGACGGACGTCCTCGATTCCGTCTGCGAGCAGGTCGCGCGGCTGGAGCAGGGTGGAGAGCGGGTGGTGATGGTCACCTCCGGCGCGATCGCCCGCGGGACGCGGCTGATGGGGCTGCCGGTGCGGCCGCGCGGGATGGACGAGCTGCAGGCCGCCTCGGCAGTGGGGCAGGGGGACCTCTTCCGCGCCTACGAGAGCCGCCTGGCCACGCACGGCAGCAGGGCCGCCCAGGTGCTGCTGACCGCCGCTGACATCGGCGCCCGGACCAACTACCTGAACGCGCGGCAGACCCTGCGGCGGCTGATCGATTGGGGTGTCGTCCCCGTCGTCAACGAGAACGACACCACCGCCACCGACGAGATCACCTTCGGCGACAACGACTTCCTCGCGGCGCAGGTGGCGGTCCTGCTGAAGGCGCGGCTGCTGGTGCTGCTGACGAACGTCGACGGTCTCTTCGCCCGCGATCCGGATCTCGACCCGGCGGCGGAGCTCGTCACCGAGGTCATCGATTTCTCCGAGATCGAGGGGCTGACGATCGGGGACCGCACCTCCGCCTTCGGCTCCGGCGGCATGCGCAGCAAGGTCGCCGCGGCCGAGATGGCGAGCGAGGCCGGGATACCGGCGACGATCTGCAACGGGACCGAGGCGGGCACGCTCCTCCGTGCGGCAGCGGGCGAGACGGGCGGTACGCACTTTCACGGCCAGGAGGGCAGGGAGTCCGAGCTTCAAGCTCTGGCTGAAGTACGCGAAGCCGATTCGCGGCAAGGTCGAGGTCGACGACGGCGCCGCGCGCGTCCTCCGCGGGAGCGGTTCCAGCCTCCTGCCGGTCGGGGTCTGCGATCTGCACGGCCCCTTCGAGGCCGGCGACGCGGTCTCCGTGGTCGGGAGCGGAGGGGCGATCGGCAAGGGCATCAGCGATTACTCCTCGCGTGAGCTGATCCGCGTCAAGGGGATGAAGACCGAACAGGTGCGTGAGCTGCTGCCGCACGCCGCCGCCGAGGTCATCCACCGCGACCGCTTCGTCCTGCTCTGAGTTCGTCTGTTCCTTATCCGTCCTCGGCAACGAAAGGGAACAGACGAAGCGGGGGGCACCGGTACCCTTTGCGGATGGTCGTGACCGAGACCACCGTCGCCGAGAGCTGCGCCGCCGCCAAGCGCGCGGCTCGGCGGCTGGCGAGCGCCTCTACCGCGGCGAAGGACGCGGCGCTGGACGCGACCGCGCGGCTGCTGGAAGAGCGCAGCGCCGAGATCCTCGAGGCGAACGTCGGCGATCTCGGCGACGAGCGCGCCGCCGGCCTCACCGAAGCGCTTCGCGACCGGTTGCGGTTGACCCCCGAGCGGGTCGAGGCGATGGCCGAGGGCGTGCGCGTCGTCGCCGATCTCGAGGACCCGGTCGGCGAGGAGCTGGAACGGAAAACGCTTGCCAGCGGCCTCGACCTGCGCAAGGTGCGGGTGCCGCTGGGTGTGGTCGCCGTGGTCTACGAGGCGCGGCCGAACGTGACCATCGACTGCGCCGCGCTGACGATCAAGAGCGGCAACGCGATCGTCCTCCGCGGCTCCAGCTACGCCGAGCGCTCGAACGCGGCGTTGGCGGCGGTCGTCCGCGAGGCGCTGGCCGAGGCCGGGCTGCCCGAGGACGCGGTCCTCTCACTCGGCGGCGGCGGCCATGAGGAGCTGGCCGAGCTGGCGACGCAGGAGGGGCTGGTCGACCTGCTGATCCCGCGCGGGGGCGAAGGCCTGAAGGCGGCGATCAAGAAGGTGGCGACGGTGCCGGTGATGTACGCGGCGGCCGGCAACTGCCATGTCTACGTACACGCCGATGCCGATCCCGAGATGGCGCGCCGGATCGCGCTCAACGCCAAGGTCCAGCGCCCGGGGGTCTGCAACGCCGCCGAGACGCTGCTGATCGACGCCGCGATCGCCGATCGCGTCGCGCCGGCCGTCCTCGCCGACCTCGCCGCCGCCGGGGTCGAGCTGGTCGGCGACGAGCGGGCGCGCGCCGCCGCCGGTGCGGTCGAGGTAGGCGCCGCGACCGACGAGGACTGGGACAACGAGTACCTGGGCCTGAAGATGGCGGTTGCCGTCGTCGACTCGGTCGAGGACGCGGTCGACCACGTGAACCGCCACGGCACCGGCCATTCCGAGGCGATCGTCACCTCCTCGGACGAGGCCGCCGAGGCCTTCGTCGACGGCGTCGACGCCGCCGCCGTCTACGTCAACGCCTCGACCCGCTTCACCGACGGCTTCGAGTACGGAATGGGGGCGGAGATCGGCAACTCGACGCAGAAGCTGCACGCCCGCGGGCCGATCGGGATGCGCGAGCTGACGACCTTCAAGTACGTCGCCCACGGCGACGGCCAGATGCGTGAGTGACGGAACCGGCGGCGCGATCGGTGTCCTGGGGTCGGCCTTCAACCCGCCGCACTTCGGTCACCTGGCGCTCGCCCAAGAGGCGCTCTGGCAGCTCGGGCTCGACGAGGTGATCTTCGTCCCCACCGGCCACGCTCCGCACAAGCGGATCGCCGGCGACCCCGGCAGCGAGGTGCGGATGGAGATGACGCATCTGGCCGCGGACCACGACGACCGCTTCTCGGTCTCCTCGCTGGAGGTCGACCGCGAGGGACCGTCCTACACGTATGAGACCTTGGAGGCGCTTGCAGAGGAATGGGCCGACACGGAGCTGGTGTTCGTAATGGGGGCGGACGCTGCGGTCGGGCTGGAGAGCTGGCGGCGGCCGGAGCGGGTCGTCGAGCTGGCGAGCCTCGCGGTCGCCCGGCGCGCCGGCGTCCCCGACGCCGAGGTGACGGCGACGCTGCGCAGCCTCGGCTGCGACGATGAGGTGACGATGCTGGAGATGCCGCAGTTCGGGGTTTCCTCCTCTTCGGTGCGCGAACGGGCCCGCCAGGGGCGGCCGTTGCGCTATCTCGTACCCGACGCGGTCGCGAAGCTGATCGAAGAGAGAGGGATCTACCGGTGAACCAGGCACAGTCCGAGCAGCTGGCGCGCGACCTGGCGGCGATTGCCGACTCGAAAAAGGCCGAGGACCTGCTCGTCCTCGACATGCGCGAGCTGGTCGCCTACACCGACTTCCTCGTCATCTGCACGGCGCGCAGCGAGCGTCAGGCACGGGCGATCGTCGACGAGGTGCGGCTGCGGGTGAAGCGCGAGGCGGGCCTTCTGCCCGGCGGCGTCGACAGCGGCGGCGACGCCGGGTGGACGATCCTCGACTACCTCGACTGCGTTCTCCACGTCTTCACGCCGGAGGCGCGCAAGCGCTACGAACTCGAGGATCTGTGGCGCGACGCGCCCCGGCTCGAGCTCGATCTCGACGCCCCCGAGGCATCCGAAGCCGCCAGCGCATAGGTCAGCACAGAAGACCGCACAGAATTACGTCCGAGCGCCTATCTACGGTGCCGGTCCATGAATGGGTTCAAGCGGGCGCTGCTGGGCTACCGGCGCACGGAAGTCGAGGACGCGCTCTCCGTCCGGGACGCTCGCATCCTCGGTTTGGAGATGACGGCCGACTCGCAACGCGAGTCGCTGGCCGAGCTCGAAGGGGAGACGGCGACGCTCTCCGGGATGGTGCTGGAGCGGGAGCGGGAGATCCGCGTCCTCGACCAGCGCCTGCGCGAGGCGAACGAGTGCCACGACCGCAGCATCGCCTCGCTGGACTCGATCACCGCCCGGCTCGAGGAACTGGAGGCGCAGGCCCGCGGGCAGGCGACCCGGATCCGGATGAAAGCGCTGCGCGAGGCGGTCGAGGTGAGCAAGAAGGTGAAGGCGCTGACCGAGGCCGAACCGGCCCTGCGGCCCGATGCCGCCGAGCCGGACGGCGCCGCCCCGGAGCCCGCCGACGAGGGCCTCTACGCGGGCCGCGTCAACCTCGACATCGGCCCCCTCAGCGACTTCTCCCAACTGGTCGGCTTCGAGGACGCGGTCGGCCAGCTCGGCGCCTCCGATATCTCGGTCCAGCGCTTCTCCGAGGGCCGCGCCACCTTCTCGATGAACCTCGATGAGCCGGTCGACCTCCTGCGCGAACTCGAAGAGCGCGCGAACATCGACTTCAAGGTCCGCCACAACGCCCCGGACAACCTCATCCTCGACGTCGACGAGGACCAGGGTCCCGAGCAGCGCGCCGCCTAGGTCCGAAACTTTCCGTCTGAGCCGCGCTGTATTGTCTGCGGCATAATGAATGGTGATTCGAATCGGAAGGGAAATGCAGCAGAGTTGGCAATCGCGGCTGAGGCGGCGCGACTTGGTCTCGAGGTCTGGCATCCGCTGACCGAGCACGGCCGGGCGGATCTCGTCTTAGGCATCGATGGGCAGTTGGTCCGCGTCCAGTGCAAGTGGGCAAAGCGGCGAGGAGATGTGATTTTCGTGCCGCTGCAGACGAGTCGCCGAAGCCAAGATGGCCACGTCCGCACCTGTTACACCGCTGGGGAGATCGATGCGGTCGGTGCCTACTGCGAGGAGTTGAAGAGTTGCTTTCTGATTCCGATTTCAGTCGCGGAGGACAAGACCGCGATCAGCCTTCGCCTGGCACCGGCGAGAAACGGGCAGCGCGCGGCATTACACTGGGCGGAGCAGTACAGGCTCGGGGCTGTAGCTCAGCTGGAAGAGCGCCGCCATGGCATGGCGGAGGTCAGGGGTTCGAGCCCCCTCAGCTCCACTTCTCAAGCCGAATCTCCGCCCTCCGTTGAGGAGGTCGGCGCCCATCAGTTCCGCAACCACTTCGGCTTCTACCTCGATCGGGCGTCTGCCGGTTCGGAAGTTCTGGTGCGGAGGCGAGGCCGGCCCTACGCGAGCCTGTGCCCGCCGGCGCGGCGGCGGCGTCTTCGCCTAGTAAAACGGCCCTGACGCCTTGCTGATCCCGTGCTCGCGGGAGACAGCGATGTGGAGTGAGCAGTGCTCGATGATGTCCTCGGTGTGGGAGATCACGAAGATCTGCTCGAACTCGCCTCGGGAGAGCTCTAGGAGCTGTTCCATCAGGGTTTTGCGGCGGCTGACGTCCTGGCTGCCGAAGACCTCGTCGAGGATGATGAAGCTGTGTTCGGTGCCCCGCTGATGGGCGAGGGTGCCGGCCAGGGCGAGGCGTAGGCAGAGGGCGGCGAGGTCCTGCTCGCCGCCGGAGAAGCGCCGGCTGAGGTAGAAGGCGTTGCCCTCGGCGATCTCGAGGAAGTAGCCCTCGGTCAGCCTGATCTGGGGGTAGGTCGCTTCGGTGATCCGCCGCAGCAGCTTCGAGGCTTCCGCTTCGACCATCGGCCGCGCCCGCCGCGAGGACTCTTCGCGGTAGGCCTCGAGCGCCGCCGCCAGCGCCGCCCGGAACTCGAACTCCCCGCGCTCCTCGTCGATCCTCTCGACGAGCTTGCCGGCGTCCTCGAGGCGGCTCCGCGCCGCGGCGACCGCCTCGGACTCGGTCGAGGCTTTGCGGGTCGCCTCCTCCAGGGCCTCGCGCCCCTCGTCCAGCTTCGCTTCTAACTGGTCTCGTTCGGCGCTCAGCTTCTCCTGGGCTTCCGGCTCCGGAGCGATTTTCTCCGCCGCCTGGCGCAGTTTCTCGGCCGCTTTGGCGGCTTTCTCGACCTCTTTGCGCTGCGCTTTCGCCTGTTTTTCGAGCAGCTTGGCGCTCGCCGCCTGGTCGCGGACGACCGCCAGTCGCCGCCGCGCCTCCCCGCGTTTTTCGAGGGCCTCCTTGACCTTCGCGTGCGCATCGGGGTCGTAGCCGTCCGCGGGCATCTCCGCCAGCTGCTCGGCGAGCAGGCCGGTCTGCTGCTCGGCTTTCACCAGCCGCTCCTGGGCCAGGCGGCGGGCGGCCTCCGTCTTCACGGCCTCCTCCGCCTTCGCCCGCAGCTTCGGGATCTTCTTTTCCAGCGCCGCGTGCGCCTTCTCCAGATTTCGCTCTGCCCCGGTCGTCTGCTCCAGCAGCTCCTTTGCCCGCGCGGCCTCGGCGGCAAGCGCGGCCTCCTCGCCGCGATCGCCCAGCGCCTCCAATTCAGCCCGCAACTGCGCTTCCCGCTGGGCTTCCGCTTCCAGTGCCCCCGTCGCCTTCTCCAGGCGCGTGACTTCGCGGCCGAGCGCCTCGTGCTGCCGGTGCGCCTCCGCGATCGCCGCCTCGAACCCGGCGACCAGCTCCTCGGCCGTCCCCTCCAGCTCTTGGTGGCAGGTCGGGCAGACCTTCGCGCCGCCGGTCAGGGCGTCGCGGTGGCGCTCCTGGTGGGTGATCTCGGCGTTGACTTCGGCACGCTGGTCGCGCAGCTCGCGCAGGCCGCCCCGCGCCTCTTCGAGACGCTCCTCGGCGCTGGCCGGCCCTTCGAGCCGGCGCTCGATCTCCGCGCCGCGCTGGGCTCGCTCCATCTCCGCGAGGACGAGCTTTGCGCCCTCCTCCGCCTCCTGCCGGGCGGACGCCGCCTCTCGCAGCTGCCCGCCGAGCTCGTTCAGCTCCTCCTGCGCGGCACTCAGCTCCGCCCTCGGGTCTCCGTCCTCCGCGACGCTGAGGTCGGACAGCGCGTCGTCGGCCGAGGCGAGCTCTTCCAGCGCCGCCCGCTCTTTCTCCAGCAGCCCCTGGCGACGCTGGTGGCTCTGCCGCAGGAGATCGAGCTCTCGCTCGCGGGTCTCCAGGTCCTCGCTGCCGCGCAGGGCCTCCTCGATCTCGCCCCGCTCGCTCTTCGCCGCGAGCGCCACCTGGAGCTGTTCCTCCTTGCCCTCGAGCCCCTCCTTCTTCAGCTTGAACGCGCCCTCGGCCCGCTCGGCTTCGAGCTGCCGGGAGGCGTGCTCGGCGACCCGCGCCGCCAGTTTGTCGATCCCTTTGTTCGTCTTTTTCAGCTTCGTCTCCAGCGCGGAGATCTCGCGTTTGCACCGTTTGACGGCCGGGGCGGCGTCCCGCGCCTCCTTCTCGCGGCGCTTGACCTCGGCTTTCAGCTCGACGAGGTCGGGCGCCTCACGGCGCAGCCCCTCCAGGACCAGCTCCTGCTCGCGCGCGTCGCCCTCGGCCAGTTCGACCGCCCGGCGCAGGTGCCGGATCCCGAGCAGGCGCTCCAGCTGGTCTTTGCGTTTCCGCGGGTTGTCGGAGGAGAGCGCCTCGACCTCGTTCTGGGGGGCGTAGAAGGTGCCGCGGAACATCTCCCGGGTGAGGCCGAGGCGGACCGCCACCTCGCGCGAGGTCCCGGTCAGGGTCTGGGCCAGCCGCTCCTCGCTCGCCACGTCGGTCAGCCAGGCGTCCTTGCCGTCGATCCTCGTCACCCGCAGGGCCTGGCCGCCGACTTCGAATTCGAGGGTGACGACGCATTCCTCGCGCTCGACCCCCTGGCGGGCGACGCTCTGGGTCCAGGCGCCGCGGCTGCTGCCGTAGAGAACCCACTCGATCGCCGCGAAGATCGTGCTCTTGCCCGCCCCGTTGGGGCCGGTGATCGAGAAGACCCCGTCGGCGTTGAGGTCGAGGTCGAGCTCGGCGAAGGAGCGGAAGTTCCTCGCCTCGAGGCGCAGGAGCCTCATGCACCAATGTCCTCGGCGGCGCGGGTCATGTAGCTCTCGCCGCGGCTGACGAACAGGTCCGGCTCGACCCCCGCCGGCACCCGCCGCGAGAGGAAGTCGCGCAGCTCGGCGGGCGCCGCCGGCTGCGGCGCGCCGGAGGCGGACTCGACGAATTCGGGTTCGAGCTCGAAGTGCAGGCAGTGGGCGAACGCTTCGCTGACCTTGCGGCGGTCGACGGCGCCGAAGCGCTCGAAGCTGACGTCGGCGATCGGCACCCTGACGATCGCGCCCTCCGGGCCCTTGCCTTTCGCCGCCCGGCAGATCGCTTTCGTCAGGTCGCCGGGTTTGCCGCCGTCGATCGCCGCCAGCCGCTTGCGTGGGCGCCCCTCGATCTCGTGCGGTTTGACGAAGCCCCTGTCCAGCGGCTCCGCGGCGAGATCGACCTCGACGATCCCCTTCCGGTTCGAGGTGTCGGCCCAGCCCAGCCGTTCCACCGAGCC
This sequence comes from uncultured Actinomycetes bacterium, assembly GCA_963779815.1. GTDB lineage: Bacteria > Actinomycetota > Thermoleophilia > Solirubrobacterales > 70-9 > VAYN01. Next base: position 363,415 of record CAVZZR010000003.1, read on the forward strand.
CGTGTAGACGGCATTGATCCGCGGCCGGTCGAACTGGTGGAGGTGGCCGAGGGCGATGTAGTCGAAGCCGGCGACCGCCTCGAGGACCTCTCCCGGCAGCTCCGGCGACCCCGGCTCGCCGGCGCCGACCCGGGCGAGGCCGGCGAGGCCGATGTGGGCGGCGAGGACGTTGAACCGCGCCTCGCCGTCCGGCTCCGCGGCCGCCACCCAGCCGGCCAGCTCCTCGTGGTCGTGGGAGTGGGGGATCGCGGTGACGCTGAGCTCGCCGAAGCGAAGTCGGCGCGGCTGCTCGTGAACCGCCTCGGTCCCGAAGCGCTCTAGCAACGCGAAGGGGTGGGTGATCGCCCGTCCCCGCGGGGTCTCGTGGTTGCCGGCGATGACGAGGAAGCCGATCCCGGCGGCGCGCAGGCGCTCGAGCTGGTCGAGCGCGACGCCGAAGGCCGCGGCGGAGGGGTGATAGCCGTGGAAGAGGTCCCCGGAATGAACCACGAGCGCCGGCTCCAGCTCGATCGCCCTCTCGATCGCCCTGGTGAAGACCTCGTAGCCGTCGAGCTCGCGGACGTTGCGCCCGCTCTCGTCGGTGTGGTGCAGCTCGCGCCTTCCCAGGTGCGTATCGGAGAGGTGGACGATCTTCACGCCAAAGGTGGTAGCAGCTTCAGCAGGCGCAGGCGCAGGCGCATCGCCGGCACCGAGACCTCGAAGCGCCCGGCGAGCGCCGGCAGGTTGAAGCCGGTGGCATGGGCCTGCTCGTTGAGGAGCCTCTCCGGCATCAGCAGCTCGCGGGCGAAGACGTTCGCCTCGCGCTCGCGCCGGCGCAGCCCCGGGACCTTCGCGCCGGGGCCGCCCTCGTCGAGCTCGCGGATGTCTGCCGGTCGGTCGGCGAAGACCTCGCGCGAGGCGGGGACGTGGAGGAGCAGGTGGCCGACCTCGTGGGCGATCGTGAAGCGGCGGCGGCCGGGGCTGCGGCGGGCCTCCTCGCGATCGACCCAGACGACCATCTCCGCCGGGTCGAGCATCCCCGAGAGCCGGCCCTGGTCGGCGGGGGCGCCGGGGAGGGCGCGGAGGTCGTCGGCTTCGTCGACGAAGAGGCCGAGGAGCGAGCGGGCGATCCGCTCCACCGGGACCGGCGGCGCATCGGCGCTGTCGTAGCGCTCCTCGAAGTCGCGGAGCAGGGCCTGCGCGGCGGCGGCCGGCTTAAGCGTCCGGGCCGCCATGGAAAAGGCGCTCGACGAGCTCGACCTCCGGGTCGGGCGGCCCGGAGGGGGGATGGGAGGGCGAAGGGGCGCGGGCACCGCCGCTTCGCCCCATCGCCGGCGCGCTCCTCAGCGCCGGGCCCTGCGCGGCAGGCCTGGCGGCGGCTGCGACGTCGGCGGCATCGACGCCGAAGACCGCGGCCAGCGAGGCGAGCAGGCGCCGGCTCAGCTTCGAGCCGAGCAGGCTGCCCGTCTCGAGCCGGTGGTAGTTGCGGGCCAGCGCCCGGCGCCCGCCTTCCCCCTCGACGCCGAAGTCCGCCACCAGCCGCTCGACGACGGCGTCGGGCTCGATCCCGCGCGCGTTTCGCATCGCCTTCAGCGTCTCCGGCAGGATCCCGGCGGACCCGCGCGAGCCCAGGACCTCGTCGACGATCGCGACCGCGCGCTTGTAGCCGCTGCTTTCGCCGCCCGCCGCGCTCGGCGCCGGGCCGCGGGCGAGGAAGAGGTCGGCGAGCATCTGGCCCAGCTCGTCCCGCTGCTCCCGGGGGACGAGGCGCAGGTAGTCCTCGATCGGCTTCGCCCCGCCCTCCTTGAGGTCCTCGACGGCTTGCCAGAACGCTCGCTCGAAGGCGTCCTCGGAGACGCTCATGAGCTCTCCCAGTCGTTGGGGCGGACTTTTCCGGTTTCGATCGCCACGTCGAGGCCGCCGATCAGACGGAGATTCGGGGTCCGGTGCGTCAGCCGCGGGGCGTTCTTCTGCGAGGGCCAGGAGCGTTCGACGCAGGCGGCGGCGATCTCGGCCGCCAGGGCGTGCACCTGCGGCTGCGGCTCCAGCCGCGAGAGGCGCAGGAGCATCCGCGCCGCCGCGTCCTCGATCGCCAGCTCGATCTCCTGACCGTCCAGCCCGCGGGCCTCGCCGCGGCTGCGGCAGACCCTCTCGATCACCGCGACGCCGCGCAGGCAGAGGTTCCAGAGGACGAACTCGAAGCGCTCGTCGTTGGCGGCGACGGTTTTGGCCCGCAGGGCCTCCAGCTGGACGTCGTCGAGCATTTCCACCGCCCGCTCTTCGATCGGATCGAACTCTGCCATATCGCCTACACCGTCCCCAGATCTCGATTTCTTACATCCCCCGAAACGTTTTTCCGCATCTTCTTGAAGATGCGGTGCATCGCCGTATCGACCGCGCCTCGTTTCATTCCGTGGCGCTCGCCGATCTCGCTCGGCGAGAGATCGAGGACGAGGCGGTCGTGGGCGAGCCTGCGCTCGCGCTCGTTGAGGCCGTCGAGGTAGGGCTCCAGGGCCGCCGTCATCTCCTCGGCGTCGGGAGCTTCGGGCGGCGCCTCCACCGCGGCCAGGTCGTCAGGATCGACGGCGGTGGAGGCGGTGCGGGCAACCCGCCGCCGGTAGTCCTTGATCGCGTAGTTGAGGTTGGCGAAGGCGACCACCCGGAAGGAGGTGTCGAACTCGAGCTTGCGCTCGAGCAGGCGCGCCAGCCGCCGCAGCAGGTCGCCGGCGATCTCTTCGGCGTCGGCTTCCGGGTCGTCGGCGCCGCCGATCTTGCCGTAGGTGATCGAGCGCGCCCAGGACCAGTAGGGCTCGAGCAAGCGGGAGATCGCCTCGCGTTCGGCGGCGGTGTCCCGGGCGGATCGAGCCGCGAGCGCCCGGCGCAGAAAGCGCTCGTCACGGGCGTCGGTTGGGCTTAGCTGTTCGCTCATCAAATGCGGCAACTACCCATGTAAACCGCGCGAGCCACGGATCTTCTTACATCGCTCCTCGCTGTGAGAAGTCCGCGCCGGCGTTCGGTCTAGAGGGTGGAATGCCGAAACTTGGGCTTAGCAAAATACGCAAGTCGCGCGATCGAGTTCGTAGCTTGAGTTCGACTCTATGGACCTGCGGGCGAGCGGGCAATTGCCTCCGCTGAATGCCGCGGCGCGACGACCCACAGATCGGACTGGGGAAGGCGATCCGCGCGCTCCGCAAGGAGGGTGAGCTGAGCCAGGAGACGCTCGGCCAGCGGGCGGACATCCACCCGACCTGGATCTCCCACATCGAGTCGGGGCGGATCAACCCGACCTGGGGCAACGTGCGCCGGATCGCCAGGGGCCTGAAGGTCGAGCTTTCCCAGCTCGCGGCGCTGGCCGAGGACTTCGAGCGCAAACTGACCTGACGGCCGGCCCCGGCTCAAATGGCGCCTGCGATCTGCCGATGGACTGGGGATGAGCGCGGCCAACCAGCACGTCTTCAGCCACGGCCTCCGGGATACCCGCGCGACCCTGGAGTCGTGGAGCGAACGGCCTGGACGGGTGCTCGGCGCCTGGGTCGCCCTCAGCCTGGCGATCTCCCTCTCCCTGCTGGCGGCGGTCTGGGTCGTCTCCGGCCTGCTGACCCCGGACCTCACGCCCGTCCACATCGCCGGCCTCACCTATCCCTCTTCCCCCGACGACCTGCTGCCGATCCTCTGGCGCAACTCGCTGGTCCTGGCGCTCCACGGCACCGCCTGCGTCGCCGGCTTCATCGCCGGCGCCTCGATGCCGATCGCCGCCGCCCAGCGCACCGGCTCTCAGCCGCTGGATCCACGTCAAGGCGGGCGAGTTCGCGATCCTCTTCGTCTGCGCCGTTACCCTCTTCTCGCTCTCCACGCAGGCGCTCTACCTCGGCTTCCAGGGCTCGACGATCGCCTACCAGCTGCAGATCACCCGCTTCGAGCTGATCCTCAGCGTCCTCCCGCACGCGCTGCTCGAGCTGACCGCGCTCTTCCTGCCGCTCGCCGCCTGGCTGATCGCCAGCCGCCGCGGCGAGTGGAACCAGCTCCTCGCCGCCACCTTCATCACCGTGGCGCTGGCGATCCCGGCGCTGCTGGTCGCGGCGACGGTCGAGGTCTACGTCTGGCCCCACATCCTCGAAGCGCTCTCGCCGGGCCTGCGGCAGACCCTCTAGCGCGGCGCCCGACGCGGCGCCGGGGCTCCGGCTCGTAAGATCGCAGCCGCGATGGCGGGTTACGAGCCGAAATCAATCGAGCGGAAGTGGCAGGCGGTCTGGGCCGGGGAGAAGACCTGGGAGGTCGCCAACCCCGGGCAGCCCGGTTTCGACGCGGAGAAGCCGAAGGCCTACGTGCTGGAGATGCTGCCCTACCCCTCGGGTGAGCCCCACGTCGGTCACCTCAAGTGCTACGCCGTCGGCGACGCGATCGCCCACTTCCGCCGCCGCCAGGGCTTCCAGGTGATCCACCCGATGGGCTACGACTCCTTCGGCCTGCCGGCGGAGAACAACGCGATCAAAACGGGAGAGCCGCCGCGGGTCGCGACCGAGCGCTCGATCGCCTCCTTCCAGCGCCAGTTCCGCGAGTGGGGGATCTCGATCGACTGGAGCCGCGAGCTCGCCACCCACACGCCCGAGTACTACCGCTGGACCCAGTGGATCTTCCTGCAGCTGTTCGAGCGCGGGCTCGCCTACCGGACCGAGGCGCCGGTCCAGTGGTGCCCGAAGGACGCGACGGTGCTGGCCAACGAGCAGGTCGTCGACGGCCGCTGCGAGCGCTGCGGCACCGAGGTGATCCAGAAAAACCTCGAGCAGTGGTTCTTCCGCATCACCGAGTACGCCGACCGCCTGCTCTCAGACTTCGAGTTGCTCGAGTCCTGGCCCGAGCACGTGATCACGATGCAGCGCAACTGGATCGGCCGCTCCGAGGGGGCCGAGGTCGTCTTCCGCTGCGAGGAGGTCGACCTCGACTTCCCGGTCTTCACGACCCGTCCCGACACCCTCTTCGGCGCCACCTTCTTCGTGCTGGCGCCCGAGCATCCCGAGCTGCAGCGGCTGGTCGCCGGCACCCCCGCCGAGGAGGCGGTGCGCGAGTACGTCAACCGGGTCGGCCGCGAGTCGGCCGAGGAGCGGGGGGCGGAGGATCGCGAGAAGACCGGGGTGCCGCTCGGGCGCTCGGTCGTCAACCCGGTCAACGGCGAGGAGATCCCGATGTTCGTCGCCGACTACGTGTTGATGGAGTACGGGACCGGGGCGATCATGGCGGTGCCGGGGCACGACTCGCGCGACTACGAATTCGCCCGCAGGTTCGACCTGCCGGTCAACCGGGTGATCGAGGGCGAAGACCCGGAGGCGGCCCGCGACGAGCTCGGCCTGCCCTACCCCGGCGACGGCCAAATGGAGAACTCCGGTCGCTTCGACGGCAAGCACAACCGCGAGGCCTACGAGGAGATCGTCTCCTGGCTCGAGGGCGACGGCCGCGGCAAGCCGGCGATCAACTACCGCCTCCGCGACTGGTTGGTCTCGCGCCAGCGCTACTGGGGGGCGCCGATCCCGGTCGTCTACTGCGACGAGTGCGGGATCGTCCCCGTGCCGGACCGAGCAGCTGCCGGTCGAGCTGCCGGAGGTCGAGGACTACGCGCCGCAGGGCAAGAGCCCGCTGGCGGCGGCAGAGGAGTGGGTGGCGACCGAGTGCCCGCGCTGCGGCGCCGCCGCCCGCCGCGAGACCGACACGATGGACACCTTCGTCGACTCCTCCTGGTACTTCCTCCGCTACCTCGACGCGCAGAATTCGGAGGCGGCCTGGGACCGCGACGCGAGCGACTACTGGATGCCGGTCGACCAGTACATCGGCGGCGTCGAGCACGCGATCCTGCACCTGATGTACGCGCGCTTCTTCACCAAGGCGCTGGCGGACCTCGGGCACGTGGGCGTCCAAGAGCCCTTCGCCAACCTCTTCACCCAGGGGATGATCACCCGCGACGGGGCGAAGATGTCGAAGTCGAAGGGCAACACGGTCAGCCCGGCCGACTACGTCGAGCGCTACGGCGCCGACACCGCTCGGACGTACGTCTGCTTCATGGGCCCGCCGGAGCGCGGCGGCGACTGGACCGACGAGGGGGTCGAGGGCGTCAACCGCTTCCTCTCGCGGCTCTGGCGGCTCTGCGAAGAGGTCGAGGCCCGGACCGAGGCGGGCGGAGCCCGCCGCGGCCGAGGGCGAGGCGCGGGAGCTGCTGGCCAAGGCGCACTGGGCGATCGACAAGGTGACGCGGGACTTCCAGCGCGGCTTCCAGTTCAACACCGCGATCTCGGCGGTGATGGAGCTCGTCAACGACGCCTACCGGCTCAAGGACGGCCTCTACGGCGAGCGCCGAGGGGGGCGCCGCGGTGCGCTTCGCGACCGCGACCGCGGCCTCGCTGATCTTCCCCTTCGCGCCGCACCTGGGCAGCGAGGTCTACGAGCGGCTGGCCGGCTGGCCGGGTCTGGGAGCAGCCGTGGCCGCAGGCCGACCCCGAGCTGCTGGTCAGCGACACCGTCACCCTGGTCGTCCAGGTCAACGGCAAGCTGCGGGACCGGATCGAGGCGCCGGCGGAGGCGCCGGAAGAGGAGCTGCTGCGCGCTGGCGAAGGCAAGCGAGAAGGTCGCCAAGCACCTGGACGGCCAGCAAATAGTCAAGGAGATCGTAGTTCCGGGCAAGCTGGTCAACCTGGTCGTCCGGTGAGCGCCCTCCGCGACGGCCCTCCTTTCTGCTAGAAAGCGCGCGAAATGCTGGTCAGACGGATTCGATGATGCGGCGGTCGAGGAGTGGCACCGGCTGCGCGCGCACGTGCTGATGGACGCCGGCGAACTGGGATCGCGCAATCTCTCGGTTACCTGGCTGAGCGTCCCCGGCCGGCGCCGAGCAGACGCTGCACTCCGACGAGCGAGGCCGAGCAGGCCTACGTCGTCGTCCGCGGCAGCGGCACGATGTCGGTCGCCGGCGACACCCAGGAGGTGGCCGAAGGCGACCTGATCCTGGTCCCGCCCGCCACCGAGCACTCGATCGGCAACGACGGCGACGACGAGCTTCGCCTGCGTCTCGATCCAGTCGCCGCCGGTCGCGGCCGCGGAGCTCTACAGCGACCAGCTGGCAGAGGTCGCGGGCTACGACGACGACGAGGACGAGTAGGCGCCGGCCGGGCGGCGCTGCGCTTCGCTCGGACTCTCGCGTGAGAATTGGCACACTCGTTGCGCGCCACGTGTGCGTAATCGCGACGCCAGCATCCCGGCCATGCCGGAGCTGAGCCGGACGCCAGTTCGTCGTCTACGCGGCGGTGGCGGTCGCGCTGCTGCTGGTCGGGGCGCGGGCGATCCGCGCGGAGGGCAGGCGGCCGACACCCTCGTCTGCGGCAGCTTCCGGGGTTCGGCGAGGAGCGCAGCGTTCTCGGTCGGAGGCTCCGGCGGCGACATGGTCGTCGACGTCGCCGGGGCGGTGCGCGCGGCCGGGCGTTTACCGGATGCCGGCCGGCAGCCGCGTCGACGACGCGGTGCGAGCGGGCCGGGGGCGCGGCGGCCGGGCGCAACGCTGGAAGCGATCAACCTCGCCGCCACGGCTCGCCGACGGGCAGCAGGTGGTGGTGCCGGAGAGGCCGCCTGGCGGCGCCGTCGCGGCGCGCCGGCGCGGGCGGCGAAGAAGGCCCGATCAGCCTCGGCACCGCGACCGTCGAGCAGCTCGAACGATCGAGGGGATCGGCCCGGTGACGGCGCGAGGGCATCATCGAGTTCCGCGACGAACACGGGGGCCTCTCCTCGATCGACCAGCTCGATCAGGTCTCCGGAATCGGGCCGGCGACGATGGAGTCGCTGCGGGCGCGGCTGCAGCCCTGAGCGGTGCGACCGCGGACGCCCGCCGCTGCCGATCCTGATCGGGATCGCTGCTGCTCGTCCTCGTCGCGATCGCGCACAGCGGCGAGATCCGCGCCAGCGGCGGCGGCGGGGCTGGGACGGGGGATGCCGCAGCGCGAGGCGGCGCTGGCGCGCGGCTTCGTCCTCGGCGAGGACGAGGAGATCGACGAGGCGACGAAGGAAGAGCTTCCGGCGCGCCGGCCTCAGCCACCTGCTTGCGGTCTCGGGCCAGAACATCACCCTGCTGGCGCTGCTGGCGCTGCCGCTCCTGGCAGCGCTCGGGATTCCGCTGCGCCAGCGGCTGCTCTGGGTCCTCGGCCTGATCGCCGTCTACGTGCCGCTCGCCGGCGCCGGGCCGTCGATGCAGCGGGCGGGGGTGATGGGCGCGCTCGGGGCTGCTGGCGACGCTGGCCGGCGCGGCGGCCTCGCGCCTCTACGCGCTGGCGGTGGCGGCGGGGGTGACGCTGGCGGTCGACCCGACGATCGCCGACGACGTCGGCTGGCAGCTCAGCTTCGCCGCCGTGCTGGGCATCCTCGCTCCTGGCGACGCCGCTGCGGCAGGCGATCGTGGCCCGGATCGGCTCGGGGTCGCTGGCGGCGGGCGCTGGCCGAGGGGGTCGCGATGACGGTCGCGGCGACGCTGGCGACGGCGCCGCTGATCGCCTTCCACTTCGAAACGCTCTCGACCACCGCGCTCCTCGCCAACGTCCTCGCCCTGCCGGCGGTGGCGCCGGCGATGTGGCTGGGGATGCTGCGGCGCCGGGCTCGCGCAGGTGCCGGGCCTGCCGCTCGCGCCCCTCAACGGCCTCGACGCCCTGCTGCTCGCCTACGTCGCCCAGGTCGCGGACTGGTGCGCCGGCCCGAGCTGGGCCGAGCTGCACGGTGCAGCCTCGGCGGCCGGCGGCCTGCTCGCCGCCTACCTGCTGCGCGGCCGTCGGCGTAACCCCGCCTGCCTGCGCCGCGGGTGGCCGCGGCAGACCCGTCGACCGGCGCCGCGGTCGGACCGCGGGGGCTGCGGTCTGGCTGCCGCTGCCCGGCGTGGCGGCGAGCGGCTGGTGCGGCCGGCGGCGACCGCCGCGCCCAGCGCACGGCCTGCGCGTAGAGGTGCTCGACGTCGGCCAGGGCGACGCGATCCTGCTGCAGCCCGGCCGGCGCGCCGGCCGTGCTGGTCGACGGCGGGCCGCCGGGGGACGGGCTGCAGCGCAAGCTCGAAGACGCCGGGGTCGACAGCCTCGGGGCGGCGGTCGTCACCCACGACCAGTCCGATCATGCGGGCGGGGTCGAGGAGCTGCTCGGGCCGGATGCCGGTCGCGCGCCTGCGTCTACGCCGCGCTGCGCGTCGGGATCTGCTCGCCCGGCGCTCGCCGCCGGAGTCGAGCCGCAGCCGGATCGCGGCGGGCGCCGAGCTGCGCTAGCGGCGGCCTGCGGCTACAGGTGCTCTGGCCGCCGCCGGAGCTGCTCGGAGGCCGCTGAGCGGGCGACCCGAATCAGCCCGCGCTGGTGATCGAGGCCCGCTGGCGCCGACTTCTCGATGCTGCTCACCGCCGACGCCGAGGCGGAGGCAGTGCCGCTCGACCCCGGCCCGGTCGACGTCCTCAAGGTCGCCCACCACGGCAGCGACGACGCCGGGCTCGCCGCGCTGCTCGAGCGCATCGCGACCGCGGCTGGCGGTGATCTCGGTCGGCAGCCGGAAACCCCTACGGCCACCCCACCGCCGGCACGCTGGCGACGCTGCCGCCGGCACCGCGTGCCGACGCTGCGCACCGACGGGACGGCAATGTCGTCATCGACGTCGGGCGACCGCTCGTGCACGCGTCGGACGCGACGATCGGATCGAAGTCTAGAGGATCACCGAATCGAAATTGGGTTTCGATCGCCGCGCTCTGCTGCTCGAGGCACAAATCGGTGCGATGGCGAACGGTGCTTCCAAGCTGGACAAGCTCATGAAGGCGTTCGAGCCTTCCCAGCCTTGCCGGCGACGGGCTGCCCGAACGGATGCGCACGCACCGCCTTCGCCTTGCTCGGGCCATGGTCGGCCGCCGGCCTCGGCCTGGTCGTCGATCTTCGCCCAGCTCGGCTGGCCCGTCCTCTCGCCGGCGCCGCTGCCTGAAGAACCGCTCGACAGGGGTCAGGCCGTCGCCGAGGCGGTCGCCGCTGCACCAGCCGCCGGCGCGCGCACTTACGGTGACGCGGCGGCGACGCAGGCTCCGGCAGCGACCGGTCGTGATGTCAACGGCCGGGTCCGGGCAGGCAACGCCGGCGGCGCCCGGTTGCTCCCGCGCCCATCGCGGGAACCGCACCGCGCCGCGCCGGCGCCCGGCCGAAGGGGCGCGGCCCCGGAAGCGGCACGAACCAATCGACGTCCGCGAGTCTGCTTCGACCACCGAGTCCAGCTCAGATCCCGCCCCTCGGGGCCAGCCCTCGACCCCTGTCGATCGACCGGCATCCAAGCCCGCGCCGGAGCCCGGCTCGCCGGCCGCTGCGCACGACGCCGGTGGCTGCACGGCCCCGGGCAACTCCGGGTCGAGCTCCGCCGCGGCTCACGCCAGCGACCGGGGCGGGCGAAGCCTCCTCGAAGCCACGGCGTCGGTCGAAGCCTCGCCGCCGCGTCGCCGGCTCCAGCTCGCCGAGCACCGAAGAAGCCGCTCCCGGCACGGCAACGGCAAAGCCCTCGGGCACTCGAAGCAGCTGCTGCCGGCAGAGCCGCCGCGGGTATCTAGACTCGGCCGCGATGGCCGACGAGATGCGACTGCTCTACCTGATCGCCGGCAGCGACGGGGCGAAGATCGACGCGACCCGGGCGCGGCTGCGGGCGCGGGCCGAACGCGAGGGCGGCGCGGCGGCGCTGGAGGTCTTCGAGCCCGGCGAGGGCAGGGGCGATGCCCGACCACGAGGCGCTGCTGGCGGCGATCCCGGCGATGTCGCTGATGGAGTCGCGCCGCTACCTGCTCGCCGACGGCGTCGAGCGCTGGCGCGACAAGCAGCTGGAGCCGGTGCTGGCGGCGCTGGGCGAGCTGCCGCCGGATCTGACCGTGGTCCTGATCTGCCCGCGACAAGCCGCCGGCGAAGCTGACCAAGGCGGTGAAGGCGGCGGACGGCGAGATCCACGAATTCGAGGCGCCGAAGGCGCGCGACATGCCCCGCCTCCTCGTCGCCGATGCGCAGCGCATGGGCTTCGCGCCTCGAGCCCGCCGCGGCGCGGATGCTGGTCGATCGGATGGGCGCCAACCCGGTGCGGCTGCACAACGAGCTCGAGCGGCTCGCCCTCTGGGCCGGGGAGGGGGGCAGCGTCGGCGTCGACGACCTCGAAGCGATGGTCGACCGACACCTCCGAGGCGGCCGTCTGGTCGCTCTCCGACGCCCTGCTCGAAGGCGATGCCGCGGCGGCGCTGCGGATCGGCGAGCGGCTGATCGGCCAGGGCGAGAACGTCACCGGCCTGATCTACGGCCTCGCCTCACGCCTGCGCAGCGCCTGCGCGGCCGCCGCCCAGCTGGAGGAGGGAATTCCCGCCCAAGCAGGTCGAGTCCTCGCTGAAGATGCACCCCTACGCCGCCAAGCAGCTGGTCGGCCGACTGCGGGAGGCCGACCTCGCCAGACCTGCGGCACGGCGACCGAGACGCTGGCCGACCTCGAGCTCTGGTGCCGCGGCGGTGCCGACTACGGCGACGAGCTGGCGTTGACGCTGGCGCTTCGACGAGCTGCAGCTGGCGCTGCGTAACGGCCAGGCGTGGTTAGGAGGCGGCGGCGGCGAGCTTCGCTGCTTTGGACTTCTTGCGGGCGCCGGTGTTGCTTGTGCAGGGCGCCCTTCTGCACGGCCTTGTCGATCTTCGAGACGAGAGCGCGCTGCTCGGCGGCGATCGGTGCTCGGCGTCGCCGCGACTCGACCGCGCTTCGAGGCGGCGGAAGTGGGTCTTCACCGTGCTGGTCAGCAGACGGTTCTCCGTCCGCTCGCGCTCGCTGCGTAGGATCCGCTTCTTCTGTGAGGCTATGTTGGCCATGTCAAGTGCCCGAGCCGGCGCCTTGCCGGCTCCGGGCGGCCGCCGACTATAGCGATTGAGACGCAAGCTTGGAGACGCCCAGGGCGCATGACACCCCGAATCCCGACGAGCGGGCGATAAGCCGAGGACGCTCGGCGTCTGGGAGGCGCGAGGCCTTCGACACCGGCGAGGAACCGGTCGCCGAAGCCGGCTCCGGGCGCCGGCCGGCCGCATCGCCCGTTCGACCGCCTTCTTCTCGATCGCCACCGCCGCCTCGCGCGTCGCCGGCCTCGCCCGCGAAGTCGTCGCCGCCGGCTACTACGGCGTCAAGCGGCCCGATGTCGGCCTTCACGATCGCCTTCCAGGTCCCGAACCTGATCCGCGCGCTGTTCGCCGACGCCGCCCTGCAGCCCGCCTTCGTCCCGGTCTTCACCGAACTGCTCGGCAAGAAGCGCTACAAGGAGGCGTTCCGGCTCGCCTCGACGCTGCTGCTGCTGGTGACGATGGTGCTGGGCGCGATCACCGCGCTCTTCGTCCTGCTGGCGCCGGTGATCATGCCGCTCTTCGCGCCGGGCTTCGAAGGGGAGATCCTCGACCTCACGGTCACCCTCTCCCAGGTCCTGTTCCCGATCCTGATCCTGCTCGGGATCAGCGGCGTCGTCGTCGGCATCCTCAACAGCTACGACCGCTTCGGCGCCTTCGCGATCTCGCCGCTGTTCTGGAACCTGACGATCATCCTCGTCCTCGTCGTGCTGGAGCCGCTGTTCCACGGCCAGGACCGGATCTACGCCTACGCGATCGGCATCCTCGTCGGCACCCTCGTCCAGCTGCTGATCCCGACCTGGGACCTGCGCCACACGCCCTTCAAGTTCAGCTTCAGCTTCGAATGGCGCAGCCCGAAGGTGCGGCGGGTGCTGCTGCTGATGCTGCCGGTGACGATCAGCCTCGGCCTGATCAACTTCAACCTGCTGATCAACAGCTTCTTCGGCAGCCTCGTCTCCGAGGAGGCGCCGGCGGCGATCGACAAGGCCTTCCGCATCTACCAGCTGCCGCAGGGGATCTTCTCGGTGGCGATCGCGACGGTGCTCTTCCCGGCCCTGGCCCGCTTCGCCAACGCCGGCGAGATCGAGAACCTGCGGGCGACGATGGCGAACGGGATGCGGCAGATCCTCTTCGTCCTGGTGCCGGCGGCGGCGGCGATCCTGGCGCTCTCGGACCCGATGATCCGGCTGATCTACCAGCGCGGCGAATTCGACGCCCGCGGAAACCGTGCTCGTCGCCACGGCGCTCTTCTGGTTCGCCTTCTCGCTGCCGACCAACGGCCTCTACCTGCTGCAGACGCGGACCTTCTTCAGCCTGCAGCAGCCCTGGCAGGCGACGGCGCTGGCGGCGATCGACCTCGTCGTCTCCGCCGTGGCGGCGCTGGCGCTCTACGGGCCGTTCGGGGTCGGCGGCATCGTCGCCGGGACCGGGATCGGGACGACGCGTCGCGGTGTCGCCCAGGCGGTGATCCTGCGCCGCGAGCTTCGGCGGCCTGGAGCTGCGGCGGCTGCTCTCGACGGCGGTGCGGATCACGGTCGCCGCGGCCGCGCTGGCGGCGGTCGCTGCTGCGTCTGGGACCTGCTCGACGAGAGCCCTCGGCCGCGGGCTCGCCGGCCAGATCGTCTCCCTCGGCGGCGGCCTCGGGGTCGGCGGCCGTCGTCTACCTCGCGGTGGCGAAGCTGCTGCGGATAGCCGAGCTCGAGCAGATGAGCGCCTGCTGCTGCGGCGGGGCTAGCTAGCGCTCGATGCTGGGGCCGGGGCGGTACCTGCTGGGGGTCCTGGAGATCCTGCTCCTGGTCGGGTTCGCCTGGCTGGGCGGTGGCGCGGTGCGGACAGTGGCTGGTGCCGGAGCTCGAGGGGTGCGCCGGCGGTCTGGCGAGCGCGGTGGTGGCGCTGGCGCTGTTGATCTGGTGCGGCGGAGCTGCTGGGGACGGTCGGGTGGTGGGACCCGGTGCCGTATTTGGTGCTGGTGGCGCGGTCGGGCTCGGGTCTGTGGTGGTTCCTGCCGCGGCTCGCCGGGGGGAGGGGGTCTCCGCGCCCTACCCGGCAAGCGAGGGCGCGGGAGACCCCCCTCCGGCCGACGCTGATCGCCGCTTCTGCATCGGCGACCGCGGCGGTCGCTGCAATTCGCTCTCGGAGGGTGAAGGCGAAAGCTGTCGACGGGGATGACCGGGTTCGACTCGACCTGGTACCACGGGCCGTTCGCTGCCGGGTTCTTCCAGAGCGGCGATACGTGGCGATCTGCACTTCATCGCGCCGCAGTTCCTGGCCTGGTTCTACCCGGCGAACGGGGAAATCTTCCACGCGGCGGGGATGCTGGCGTTTCGGCCGCGACCTGCTCTCGCCGCTGCTGAACCTGGGGTGGTTCCTGGGTTGCCTGGTCGGCCTGCTGGTGCATCGGGCGGCCGTACAGGGTCGGGCCTTGGTCGCTGGCGCTGGGGGCGGTGGCGCTGAGCGTGCCCGGCGCTGCCGACCAGGCGGGCGAAGCGCGGAACGACATCGTCGGGATCTTCTTCCTGCTCGCGCGCGTGGCGGTGGCGCTGAACGCGTGGAGCCGGGATCGCGGGACGGAGCAGCAGCGGGGTAGGGAGGAGGGCGGCGTCGAGGTCGGCGCTGGCCTCGTCGTTGGGCTTGCGGCGGGCCTGGCGGCCGGGACCAAGCTGAACTTCCTGCTGCCGGCGGCGGTGCTCGTGGCCGGCCTGGCTGGCGGTCGCACCGCTGGCGGGAAAGGCTGGCGCGCGCTCGGCGCCGCCGGCCGGCCGCGCTGGCCGGCGGCGGCTACTGGTACCTGCGCAACCTCGCCCACAGCGGCAACCCGCTGCCCTGGATCCACCACCTCGGCCCGATCACGCTGCCCGCGCCCGAGCAGGCGCTGGGCGGGCGCGAAGCCCACACGCGTCCTCTGCTACCTGACCGACGGCAGCGTCTGGTCCGACTGGTTCCTCCCCGGCCTGCACCACGGTCTCTGGCTCCTCTGGCCCCTTCTCGCCCGCAGCCGCCCTGGCCGGCCTGATCCTCGCCGTCTCCCGGTTCCGCGGTTCCTTTCGCACCGCATGACGTGCAAAAGGAACCACGGAACGACGTAGCGCTGGCGCTGGCGGGGCTCGTGGGGCTGGCGGCGGCGCTGGCCTGGCTGGTGGCGCCGACCTCGGCCTCGGGACCGCGAGGGGATGCCACGCGGCTTCGAGTCCGGCCTCCGCTACCTCGCCCCGGCCCTGGTCCTCGGTCTCGCCCTGCTCCCGACGCGCCCCGCCGCAGCCGCTCCACGGGCCGCGGTTGAGCTTTGTCGCCGGATAGCGGCGAAGAAGCTCAACCAGCACCCGCTGGGAAGGGACCGAGCTGCGCGCGGTTACGGCTGGACGTCGCGGCGCTGCGTTCTTGCGGTCGCGGTCGGCTATCCGGTCCAGCGTCACTACCTGCAGGACCGCTACAGCGGACCCGGCCTTCACCTCGCCCCGGGGCTCAATGCCGCCTTCGCCTGGGCGCGCGACGTCTCCGGCGCCCGCATCGCCACCACCAGCACCCGCCAGTACCCGCTCTTCGGCACCGACCTCTCCAACCAAGTCCAGTACGTCGGCGTCGAGCGCCCCACGGCGGCTTCGAATCGCCGACCACCTGCCGCCAATGGCTCCGGCTCCTGGACGAAGGCGACTACGACTACGTCGTCATCACCCGCGACCGCCTAGAAGCGGGCAAACCTCCGTACCCCCGACGGCCCGCTGGACTGAAGCCACCCAGCGCCAAAGTCGTCCTGCACAAACCCCCAACCGTCGTCTTCAAGCTAAGGCCACCCTGCCTCCGTCCATCGGCGTGTAACTGACCGGCCTCTCGCGCGGGTGGCGGCGGGGGAGGTGGTCCCTCTCCAGACACTCAACAGCGAGCCTGGCGAGATGTGTCTGGAGAGGGACCACCTCCGCCCCGACAGGACCCGCCGCGCCGGCAGCCCCAGTCCCTCATACTCAACCCCGCCCATGGACCACATCCGCAACTTCTCGATCATCGCCCACATCGACCACGGCAAGTCGACGCTGGCCGACCGCATCCTCGAGCTCACCGGCGCCGTCGACCCGAAGAAAATGCAGGCGCAGCTGCTCGACTCGATGGACCTCGAGCGCGAGCGCGGGATCACGATCAAGGCGCAGGCGGTGCGGGTCGAGTACGCGGCCGACGACGGCCAGACCTACCACCTGCACCTGATCGACACGCCCGGCCACGTCGACTTCTCCTACGAGGTCTCGCGCAGCCTCGCCGCCTGCGAGGGGGCGCTGCTGGTCGTCGACGCCGCCCAGGGGGTCGAGGCGCAGACCGTCGCCAACACCTACCTGGCGATCGAGAACGGGCTCGAGCTGATCCCGGTGATCAACAAGGTCGACCTGCCCGGCGCCGAGCCCGAGCGCGGTCGCCCAGGAGATCGCCGACCTGCTCGGCGGCGACCCCGACGAAGCGCTGCGGATCTCGGCCAAGACCGGGGAGGGGGTGCGGGAGGTGCTGGAGGCGATCGTCGCGCGGATCCCGCCGCCGCAGGGCGAGCCCACGCTCCCGCCCCGCGCCCTGATCTTCGACTCCGAGTTCGACCAGTACCGCGGCGTCATCGCCTACGTGCGGATGGTCGACGGCTGCCTTCCGCAAGGGCGAGCGGATCCTCGCGATGCAGAACGGGACCGAGGCCGACATCGACGACATCGGCTTCTTCCGCCCGGCGATGACCGCGGTCGAGGGGATGGACGCCGGCGACGTCGGCTACCTGATCACCGGGATCAAGGACGTCGACCAAGCTGCGCGTCGGCGACACCCTGACCGCCCAGGCGAACCCGGCCTCCGAGCCGCTGCGAGGGCTACCGCGAGGTGCGGCCGATGGTCTTCTGCGGCCTCTTCCCGATCGACACCGACCGCTACGAAGACCTGCGCGACGCGCTCGAGAAGCTGTCGCTGAACGACGCCGCCCTCTCCTGGGAGCCGGAGACCTCCGAGGCGCTCGGCTTCGGCTTCCGCTGCGGCTTCCTCGGCCTGCTGCACATGGAGATCGTGCGCGAGCGGCTGGAGCGCGAGTACGACCTCGACCTGCTGGCGACGACGCCGAACGTGCGCTACGTGGTCCACCTCACCACGGCGAGGAGATCGAGGTCCGCAGCCCGACCGAGCTGCCCGACCCCGGCTCGATCGAGACGATCGAAGAGCCCTACATCCGGGCGACGATCATCTGCCCGAAAGAGCAGGTCGGGGCGGTGATGGAGCTCTGCCAGCAGCGCCGCGGCACCCACGTCGACATGCACTTCCTCAGCCCGCAGCGGGTGCAGATCCGCTACGACCTGCCGCTGGCCGAAATCGTCCTCGACTTCTTCGACCTGCTGAAGTCGCTCACCCGCGGCTACGCCTCGCTCGACTACGAGCCGATCGGCAACCGCGTCTCCGACCTGGTCAAAGTCGACATCCTGCTCGCCGGCGAGAAGGTCGACGCGCTCTCGATCATCGTCTACCGCGACTTCGCCTACGAGCAGGGCAAGCGCCTGGTCGGGCGGCTGCGGAAGACGATCCCGCGCCAGCTCTTCGACGTCCCGGTGCAGGCCGCGGTCGGCTCCAACATCCTCGCCCGCGAGACGGTCAAGGCGCTGCGCAAGGACGTCACCGCGAAGCTCTACGGCGGCGACGTCACCCGCAAGCAGAAGCTGCTGAAGAAGCAGAAAGCGGGCAAGAAGCGGATGAAGCCGTGGGCCGGGTCGAAGTGCCGCAGGAGGCGTTCCTGGCGGTGCTGGAGATCGACGAGTAGAGGGGGCGACCGAGGGGCCACCCTCCGTCGCAGACTGGGGAGGCTCCTCCGGGTTGCCCCTCTGTCGCCTGCTGGCCGCTTAGCCAGTTAGAGTGCTGCGCCATGCCATTGAAGACTGACGCAGTTGGGCAAGGAATGGCCCGCGACGCACCTACCAGGTGGGCCGGGAGAAGATCAAGGAGTACGCGAACGCGCTGGGCATCGACAACCCGGTGCACCTCGACGTCGAGGCGGCCCGCGCGGCCGGCTTCCGCGACGTCGTCGCGCCGCCGATGTTCGCCGTCGTCTACAGCGCCCGGCGATGGCGCCGGCGATCTTCGACCCCGAGGTCGAGATCAACTTCGCGGCGATGGTCCACGGCGGCCAGGAGTTCGAGTGGGACGAGCCGGCCTGCTCGGGCGACGAGATCACGACCACGGCCAAGTGCCTCTCGATCGAGGAGAGGGACGGCAAGGGCTTCTACGTGTTCGAGACCAACTCCGTCAACCAGGACGGCGCCCAGGTCGCTCGCGGCACCTGGACCAACATCGTCAGGGGGGTATGAGATGGCTGATTGAAGGAGGGCGACCAGATCCCGGAGCTGCGGGTCACTCCCGACAAGTACCTGCCGCACCGCTACGCGGGTGCCTCGGGCGACTTCAACCCGATCCACATCGACGACGAGTTCGCGAAAACGGTCGGGCTGCCGCGCAACATCCTCCACGGCCTCTACTCGATGGGCCTGGTGGCGCGAGCGAACGCCGGCGGTGGCCGACGGCGACCCGCGGGCGCTGAAGCGCCTCTCCGTGCAGTTCCGCGGCATGGGCGTGCCCGAGCAGGAGATCGTCGTCACCGGCACCGTCAAGTCGAGCGACGGGCGACCGCGTCGTCGTCGACACCGTTGCGGCGCAGGGCGAGAACGGGCTGATCACGCAACGCCGAGGCTGAGCTCGAGTTGTAGGCGTGGGGAGGGGTCGGGGGACCCCCTCCAGACACGCCTCGCTATGGCTCGGCGTTGAGTGTCTGGAGGAGGTCCCCGACCCCTCCTACGACACGCTCTGCTGGTTCCTAAGATGTGCGGCGTGCTTTCGGAGCGACAAGAGCTGATTCTGCGCCTCGTCGTCGAGGCCTATCTGGACTCGGCTCGGCCTGTGGCTTCGAAGGAGGTGGCCGAGCGGCCTGAGGTGGAGTGGGGGCCGTCGACCGTGCGGGCTGAGCTGGCGGCGCTGGAGGCTGCGGGCTACCTGACCCACCCGCACACCTCCGCCGGCCGCGTCCCGACCGACGCCGGCTACCGCCTCTACGTCGACTCGATGCTGGCGTCCGGGCGGCGCCCGGCCGGCGCCCGGGGTCGAGCTCGAGCTCTCGCGCCTGCGCCGCGAGGTCGACGAGGCGATGCGGGAGACGACCGCCGCCCTCGCCCAGGTCACCGACCTGGTGGCGATGGCGACGGCGCCGCCGCCGAGCCTCGGCGGCGACGATCCACCGGGTCGAGGTGCTGCGCCTGCGCCCGACCGGGTGGTGGTGATCGCGATCGCCTCGACCGGCGACGTCACCCGGCGCGTCTTCGACTTCGACCGGCCGGTCGACCCCGGCCTCGTCGCCTGGGCTTCGAGCTACCTGAACGAGCGCCTCTCCGGGCTCGCCGTCGGCGCGCGGATGATCGCGACCCGGCTCCCCGACCCGGAGCTGAGCCGGATCGAGGCCGACTTCGTCGCCACCCTCGGCGCCGCCTTCACCGACCTCGACGCCGACGACGGCGGCGACCTCTACGTCGAGGGCGACCTCGCGCCTGCTCTCCGACGCCCACCTGCCGACCTGCCGCGGGCCGATCAGCTGATGACGCGCGCTGGAGCGCCGCGCCGACGTCCTGCAGATGCTGCGCTCCTCGCTCGAGGAGCGCTCGGTCTTCTTCTGGATCGGCGACGAGAACCCGCAGCCGGAGCTGCGCTCGGTCAGCGTCGTCGGCGCCAACTACGGCCTCGGCCACCGCAACCTCGGCGCCGTCGGCGTCGTCGGCCCGCTGCGGATGGACTACGCGACCGCGATCGCCTCGGTCCGCGACGCCGCCCGCGAGCTCTCCCGTTACTTCGAGTCGGTCTACGCGAGCTAGCCGATGCCCCGCGACTACTACGAGGTCCTCGGCGTCTCCCGGGACGCCGACGAGACCGAGATCAAGAAGGCGTTCCGCGCGCCTCGCGCGCGAGCTGCACCCCGACGTCAACGACCACGACCCCGAGGCCGAGGAGAAGTTCAAGGAGGCGGCCGAGGCCTACGAGGTCCTCTCCGACGCCGAGCGGCGCCGCACCTACGACGCCTACGGCCACGAGGGGCTGCGCTCGGGCGGCTTCGACCCCGGCGCCGGCTTCGGCTCAGCATCGACGACATCTTCCAGGCCCTCTTCGGCGGCGCCGGCTTCGGCTTCGGCGGCGGCCGCGGCCCGGCCGCCGGCGGCGACATCGGGGTCGCGGTCGAAGTCGAGCTGGCCGAGGTGGCGACCGGGGCCCGCCGCGAGGTCGAGCTACGACGCGTCGCCGCCTGCGAGCACTGCCACGGCAACGGCGCCGAGCCGGGCACGCCGATCACCACCTGCGAGCGCTGCGGCGGCAGCCGGCGAGCTGCGGCCAGGTCACCCGGACGCCGTTCGGGCAGATGGTCCGCAGCACCGCCTGCGACGTCTGCGGCGGCGCCGGCAAGATTCCCGCAGACGCCGTGCGAGGTCTGCAGCGGCAGCGGCCGCACCCGCCAGAGGCGGACCAGCGACGATCGACGTCCCGGCCGGGATCGAAGACGGCCAGCGGATGCGGATCACCGGCGCCGGGCACGCGGGCGAGCCGGGCGCGCCGGCCGGCGACCTCTACGTCGAGGTGCGGGTGGCCGAGGACGAGCGCTTCGAGCGCGACGGCTCGGACCTGATCAGCGTCGTCTCGATCCCGGCGACCGAGGCGATGCTGGGGACGACGGTGACGGTGCCGACGCTGGAGGGAGAGGAGGAGATCGAGGTCGAGCCGGGGACGCAGCCGGGAACCGAAAAGGTGCTCCGCGGGGCCGGCCTTCCGCGCCTCAGCGGCGGCCGTCGCGGCAGCCAGCGGGTGATGCTCGAGGTCTTCGTCCCGACCAACCTCAACGAGGAGCAGCGCGAGATCGCCGAGCGCCTCGACGAGAGCCTCGACGAGGAGAACCTCACCCCGCAGCACGGCGAGGGGCTCTTCAGCCGCGCTGCGGCGGGCGTTCGGTTGATCCGCCTCGCGGTCCGCTGCAAGCCCGAGCAGGCCGAACTGGTCCTCGCCGAGCTGACGGTGCTGGCCCCGAACGGGGTCGAGGAGGAGCGCGGGCCCGGCTACGTCGAGTACGCGATCTACGGCGGCGAGGGCGAGCTGCCGGAGCTGGGCGACCTCGACGCCGCGATCGCCGGCGGCCGGGTCGAGGTCAGCGCCACCGAGATCCCCGACGACTGGGCCGACCGCTGGCGCGACTTCCACAAGCCGCTCCTGGTCGGCGACCGCCTCTGGCTGCGGCCTTCCTGGGAGCCGCCGCGGCGAGGGACGCGATCGACATCGTCGTCGACCCCGGCCAGGCCTTCGGCACCGGCGCCCACCCGACCACCCGCCTCTGCCTCTCCTATCTCTGCGAGCTGGAGGCGGGCGGCGAGCTGGTGGATCTGGGCACCGGCTCCGGAGTTCTCGCGATCGCCGCTGCGAAGCTGGGCTGGGGGCCGGTTCGCGGCTACGACCATGAGCCGGCGGCGCTCGAAGCTGCTGCGGCCAATGCGGCGGCGAACGGCGTCGATCTTCACCTCGAGCGCGCGAATCTGCGGGAACAGCTGCCCGAATTGGCTCCCACTGTCGTAGCAAACATGACTTCGCCGATCCTGCTGGCTGTGGCGGAGCTGCTCGGGTCGGCTGGGCAGGACCCAGGGAGGGGTCGGCGGACAACAGCGGGGAGGTCCGGCGACCCCTCCCCTGGGTCCCGACGCGGTCGTCTGCTCGGGTCTCTTGCCGCATGAGGTGGACGGGGTGGCTGCCGCGTTCGGCATTTCCGGATTGAGTGAGGCAGACCGCCGCCAGGACGGCGATTGGGCTGCCTTATTGCTGCGTCGGGGCTGAGATATAGGGTTCCGGCAATGGCTTCGGGGACCATCACCGCCTACAGGCGTCGGCCTCTTCATCCACATCCTGGCCGTTGTCCTGGCCTTCGGCCCGACTTTCGCCTACGGGCTGATCTTCTCGGTGATGCCGAAGTACCCGCGCTCAGCGCCTGCCTTCTTCGAGGCGATTCGCAAGGTCGACACGTATCTGGTCAACCCGGCGATGCTCGTCGTCCTGCTCGCCGGCATCTACGTGACTGTCGAAGGGGAACTGGGACGGGGGCGAAGCCTTCATCGCCGTCGGCTTCCTGGCGATCGTCGTCCTGCTCGGGTTCCAGCACGCCTTCTTCCGCCCCCAGGGGCGCAAGGCGCAGGAGCTGGCCGAACGGGACCTGAAGAACGGCGACAGCTTCAGCGAGGAATTCGAAGAAGTCGCCGCCGGCTCAGCACCGTCGGGCCGATCGCCGGGCTGATCGTCGTCGTGACGATCTTCTTCATGACCGTCAAGCCCTGAAGGCCCTGGCCGGCGCGGTTCCACAGCTCAGCCCGGCGCAGCCGGTGGGGATGTTCGACTCCGGCGTCGGCGGGCTCACGGTCCTGCACGAGTGCCTGGTCTCGCTGCCGCAGGAGGACTTCGTCTACCTCGGCGACACGGCGATGTTCCCCTACGGGGACAAGGACCCCGAGGAGCTGCGGCAGCGGATCCGGCGGATCGCCGAGATGCTGCTCGACCGCGGCGCCAAGCTGCTGGTGATCGCCTGCAACACTGCGACCTCGGTCGGCGAGGAGGTGACCCGGGAGGTCGCCGCGGCGCGCGGGGTGGAGGTGGTGCCGGTGGTCGAGCCGCAGGCCGAGATCGCGGCAGCGATCACCGCCAACGCCCGCGTCGGGGTGCTGGCGACGCCGAACACGGTCGCCAGCGGCGCCTACCGGCGGGCGCTGGAAGCGGTCGGCCGCGGCCTCGACGTGATCGAGGTCGCCGCGCCCGACCTCGCCCCCTTCATCCAGGAGGGGTCGCTGTTCGACGAGGAGACGATGGCGATGGCCCGCTCCTACTGCCGCCCCCTGCGGGAGGCCGAAGTCGACACCCTGATCCTCGGCTGCACCCATTACCCGCTGGTGGCGCCGATGCTGCAGCGGATCCTCGGTCGCGACGTCCGCCTCGTCAGCGGCGGCCACGCGGTCGCCGCCGCGGTCCAGCGCACTCTCGAGGGCTCCGGCCTTGCCCGCGAGCCCCGCGGCGAGGGGACCTACGACTTCCTCTGCACCGGCGACTGCGAGGCCTTCCACGCGATCGGCACCCGCTTCCTGCAGATGCCGCTGGGAGAGGTCGAGCGGGTCGAAATCTGAGTTCTGCGCGAAAGTCGGAGCCGAATCGGCCCGATCTGCGCGCCACCTGTGCGTTTTGATCCTTCACGATCAGGCCATGCCCGTTTTGTCCCTCGGCAATACCGTATATACTCATCCCGTGGCCAAGGTGATGATCTCCATTCCCGACAAGCTCCTGGAGCGCTTGGATCTCCGTGCCAAGGAGGTAGGGGAGAGCCGCAGCGGCTTCCTCCAGCGCCTCGTCGAGCGCGAGGTGGAGGCCGGCGAGCGGCGTCGGCGGGAGGAGATCAACCGGCTCTGGGACGAGGTCCGGATCGAGGTTCCGGCCGACCGTCCCGAGCTTCTGGACGTGGCCCAGGTGATCCGGGAAGACCGGGAATCTCACTGACTTGTTCCTGCTCGACGCAAGCGTTTGGGTGGCCGCGGGGATTCAGACCCACCCCTCTCACGAAACCGCCGCCCCGCTGGTCCGCGGAGGGGTGCCGGTAGCCGCTCTTGACCTAACTCTTTACGAGGTGGTCAACGTGGTGGCGAGGCAGTACTGCCAGCCCGACCAGGCTCAAGGAATTGCGCGGGCCATTCTCCGTACCTGCGGTGAGGAGCTGGAGCGGATGGACCATGCATTCGGAGAGGAAGTCGTGAAAGTGGCCTCAGAGCACGGCCTAACCGCCTACGACGCCGCCTACGTGGCCGCCGCCCGTCGCAACGGCTGGCAGCTGGTCAGCCTCGACGTCCGCGACCTCGTCTCCAAGGGGCTCGCCGTCACCCCCGACGCCGCCGTCTACCCTTAAGGCCGATGCCCGTCCTCGAACAGGTCCAAGACGACGTCAAGACGGCGATGAAAGCGCGCGACCGCGAGCGTGCCGGTGCGCTGCGGCTGATCGTCGACGTCCTCCAGCAGGACGCGAAGCTGGGCAAGGGCGACGAGATCGCGGTGCTGCAGCGGGAGCGCAAGAAACGGGTCGAGGCGGCGGAGGCCTACGAGAAGGCGGGCCGCGCCGATCAGGCCGCCGCCGAGCGCTTCGAGGCGGAGCTGATCGAGGGCTACCTGCCGCAGCAGCTCTCCGACGAGGAGCTGGCGCAGCTGGTCGCCGAGGCGGTCGAGGAGACCGGCGCCGGCGAGCAGCGGCAGATGGGGCAGGTGATGTCGGCGCTGATGCCGAAGGTCGGCGGCCGCGCCGACGGCAAGCGGGTCAGCGCCGCGGTGCGCGCGAAGCTGGGTGCCTGAAGCCTTGGCCCGCAGGCAGCTGACCTTGGACAACAACGTGGCAGCCGAGCTCGCCGGCTCGGAGGACAGCGTGCTCCGCGCCCTGCGCGGGCGGCTCGACGCCGACCTGCACCTGCGCGGCAACGTCCTCACCCTCGAGGGTGAACCCGACGACGTCGCCGCCGCGGCGACCGTTGTCGACGAGATGGTCGAGCTGATCGAGCAGGGTCACGACGTCGCCCCGGGCACGATCGAAGCGGTGACCGGCGCCCTCGACGCCGACGAGAGCCCGGCGGAGATCCTCGACGATGTCGTCTGGCGCCACCGCAACACCAAGGTCGCGCCGAAGACGCTGAACCAGAAGCGCTACGTCGACTCGATCCGCCGCCACACGATCACCTTCGGGATCGGCCCCGCCGGCACCGGCAAGACCTTCCTCGCGGTGGCGATGGCCGCCGCGGCGCTGACCGAACGCAAGGTGCAGCGGATCATCCTCACCCGGCCCGCGGTCGAGGCGGGGGAGCGGCTCGGCTTCCTCCCGGGCGACATCCAGGCCAAGGTCGACCCCTACCTGCGGCCGCTCTTCGACGCCCTCTTCGACATGCTCGACCCCGACCGCGTCAACGGCTACCTCGAACGCAACGTGATCGAGGTGGCGCCACTGGCCTTCATGCGCGGTCGCAGCTTGAACGACTCGTTCGTGATCCTCGACGAGGCCCAGAACACGAGCCCCGAGCAGATGAAGATGTTCCTCACCCGGCTCGGCTTCAACTCGCGGATGGTGGTGACCGGCGACGTCACCCAGATCGACCTGCCGACCGACCAGCGCTCGGGCCTGATCGCGGTCAGCGACATCCTCAGCGACGTCCAGGACATCTCCTTCGTCCGCTTCGGCGGCGAGGACGTGGTCCGCCACAAGCTGGTCCAGCGGATCGTCGCCGCCTACGATGAGCACGGTCGATCTGACTGACGTCCCCACCGAGCTCCGCGGCGCCGTCGCCGCCGCGCTGGAGGCCGCCGGCGTCGAGGAGGGTCACCTCGGGGTCGAGATCGTCGACGCCGGGCGCATCCAGGAGCTCAACCGCGAGCACCGTGGCAAGGACGCGCCGACCGACGTCCTCGCCTTCCCGATCGACGAACTGGAGCCGGTAGTGGGCCCGCGCGAGCTCGGCGACGTCGCGATCTGCCCCGAGCACTGCAGCGACGTCGCCGAGGCCGCCGTCCACGGGGCGCTGCACCTCTGCGGCTACGACCACGAGACCGACGGCGGGGAGATGCTGGCGCTGCAGGCGCGGGTGCTGGCGGGGCTGCGATGAGCCGCTCCGGCTTCGTCGGGCTCGCCGGCCGCCCCAACGTCGGCAAGTCGACCCTCGTCAACGCCCTCGTCGGCTCCCACGTCGCGATCGTCTCCAGTCGGCCGCAGACGACCCGGCGGGCGATCCGCGGCGTCGTCACCGACCCCGCGAAGGAGCTGCAGCTGGTCCTCGTCGACCTGCCGGGGGTGCAGAAGCCCCGCGACGTCCTCACCAAGCGGATGCAGGGGCGGGTCGAGCGCGAGCTCGCCGATTCCAATGTCGTCCTCTTCGTCCTCAACGGCGAGGAGGGGGTGGGGCCGGGGGACCGCTTCATCGTCAGGGCGCTGTTGGGGGCCGGCGCCGACCTCCCGGTCATCTGCGCCGTCAACAAGGCCGACCGCCTCGGCCCCAACGAGCTGGTGCCGGTCCTCGCCGAGGCGGCGGAGATGGAGGGAGTCGACGAGGTCTTCCCGCTCAGCGCCCGCACCGGCGAGGGGCTGCCGCCGCTGCTGGAGCGCCTCGGCGAGCTGGTCCCCGAGGGCCCGTACATGTACCCACCGGAGGACCGCAGCGACCAGTCCAGCGAGCTGCTGCTGGCCGAGCTGATCCGCGAGCAGGTCCTCAACCGCACCCGCCAGGAGGTTCCCCACTCGGTCGAGGTCTCGGTGCTCGAGGTCGAGCCGCGGGAGGACGGGCTGGTCACCGTGCGGGCCGAGATCTGGGCCGAGACCGAGTCCCAGAAGGGCATCCTGATCGGCAAGAGCGGGGTGAAGATCGGCGAGATCGGCGCCGCCGCCCGCCGTTCCCTGGAGGCCGAGCTGGGCGCCAAGGTCCACCTCGATCTGACCGTCCGCGTGCGCCGCAACTGGCGCCGCGACGAGGACCTTCTCGACCGCCTCGGCATCGAGTAGCGACTCGGCGTTTACGATTCACCTGCGTGTTTGCCGAAATCGAATTCGACCAGCAGGGCCTGGTTCCGTGTGTCGTCCAGGACTTCGCCAGCGGCGAGGTGCTGATGCTCGCCTACATGAGCGGGCAATCGCTGGAAATGACGCTCGAGACCGGGGACCTCCATTTCCACAGCCGCTCGCGCGACGAACTCTGGAAGAAAGGCGAAACCTCGGGCAACCTCATGCACCTGCGCCAGCTTCGCTACGACTGCGACGGCGACTCGCTGGTCGCCCTGGTCGACCCGGCGGGGCCGGCCTGCCACACCGGCGAGCGCAGCTGCTTCTATCGCGAGGTGCTGGGCTCGGCCTCGCCGCGCAAGGACGCGCCGCCGGCGCCGGGCGAGCCCTTCCCGGTCACCTTCGAAGCGATGCCGGCACTGGAGCGGACGATCCGCCACCGCGCCCTGCAGCGCCCCGACGGCAGCTACACGGTGACCCTTCTCGACGACCGCGAGCTGATCGGCGAGAAGATCGAGGAGGAGGCGGAGGAGGTCGTCCGCGCCGCCCGCGAAGAGACCGACGAGAGGGTGGCCGAAGAGGCCGCCGACGTCCTCTACCACCTCAGCGTGCTGCTGGCCTCGCGCGGCGTCTCGCTGGCCAGGGTGATGGAAGTGCTGAATGCGCGTAGCGGCTAGCGAGTCAGGAGCGCGAGCGCCTGACCTGGGCGAGCTGCGGCTGGAGCCGAGCCTCGAGCAGGCCCGGGAGCTGGCCCGCGAGGGCAACGTCGTCCCGGTGCGGGCGCGGCTCGTCGACGACTGCGAGACGCCCGTCTCCGCCTTCCTCAAGCTGCGCGCCGGGGAGCCCGAGGGGGCGCCCTGCTTCCTGCTCGAGTCGGCCGAGCAGGGCCAGGTGGGGCGCTATTCCTTCGTCGGCCTGAAGCCGCGGGCGCTGCTGCGCTGGAGCGACGGCGTCCTCTCCGAATGGAGCGGGGCGGCCGCCTCGAACGGCGGCGAGCCGAGCAGCGCCGAGCCGGCCCCCGACCCCTACGCGGCGGTGGCCGAGCGCCTGCGGCGCTACCGGCCGGCCCCGGTGGCCGGGCTGCCTCCGTTCGCCGGCGGCGCCGTCGGCTTCTTCGCCTACGATCTGGTGCGGACCGTGGAGCCGCTCGGCGAGCCGAACCCGGACGCGCTGGGGCTGCCGGACATGGCGCTGATGGTGACCGACGCGATGGTCGTCTTCGACCACCTGCGCCACGAGCTGACGATCCTCGCCTGCGCCTTCGTCGAGGAGGACGGGGGTGTCGAGGAGGCCTACGGGAAGGCCGCGGCGACAATCGCCGAGATGCGCGAGCGCCTGCGCGGGCCGGTGCCGGTGCCGGCGACGCCGTCGGTGTCGACGCCGCCCGAGTTCGAGTCGAACATGAGTCGCGAGCAGTTCGAAGCCGCGGTGGCGCGGATCGTCGAGTACGTCCACGCCGGCGACGCCTTCCAGGTCGTCCCCTCGCAGCGCTTCTCCGCCCCGGCCCCGGTCGAGGCCTTCTCGGTCTACCGAGGGCTCCGGGCCGTCAACCCCTCCCCGTACATGTACTTCCTCGAGTTCGGCGACTTCCAGATCGCCGGCGCCTCGCCCGAGCCGCTGGTCAAGGTGATCGGCGACCGGGTGGAGACCCGCCCGATCGCTGGCACCTCTCCTCGCGGCGGCACCGAGGACGAGGACCGCCGCTTCGCCGAGCGCCTGATCAACGACCCGAAGGAGCGGGCCGAGCACGTGATGCTGGTCGACCTCGGGCGCAACGACCTCGGGCGCGTCTGCGAGTACGGCAGCGTCAAGGTCGACGAGCTGATGGTCGTCGAGACCTACTCGCACGTCCTCCACATCGTCAGCCAGGTCTCCGGCAAGCTGAAAGAGGGGGTGAGCGCGATGGACGTGCTGCGCTCGGCCCTGCCCGCCGGGACGCTCTCCGGGGCGCCGAAGGTGCGGGCGATGCAGATCATCGACGAGCTCGAGCCGGTCAAGCGCGGCGGCTACGGCGGCGCCGTCGGCTACCTCTCCTGGGACGGCGATCTCGACACCGCGATCCACATCCGCACCGTCGTCGTCAAGGACGGCCAACTGCACGTGCAGGCGGGCGGCGGCACCGTCGCCGACGCGAAGCCGAGCTACGAGTACAACGAGTCCGTGAACAAGGCCCGGGCCGTCTTCCGCGCGGTCGAGGTCGCCTGCGAACAGCCGGACTGGGCTTAGCCGGAGGTCTGAAGATGCGCGTGCTCGTGATCGACAACTACGACTCCTTCACCTACAACCTGGTCCAGTACCTGGGCGAGCTGGGGGCGGAGGTGGAAGTCGTGCGCAACGACAAGGCGACGGTCGAGGAGCTGCTGGCGCGCGAGCCCGACCGCCTCGTCGTCTCGCCCGGCCCCTGCACGCCGGCCGAGGCCGGCATCTCCGGGGAGGCGATCAAGGCCTTCGGCGAGGCCGGCATCCCGGTGCTGGGCGTCTGCCTCGGCCACCAGGCGATGGTCGAGGCCTTCGGCGGCCGGGTCGTCCAGGGGGAGCCGATCCACGGCAAGGACGCCGAGGTCGAGCACGACGGCAGGTCGATCTACGCCGGGCTGCCGAGCCCGATGGTCGCCGGCCGCTACCACTCGCTGGTCGCCGACCCCGAGCTGCCGGCGGAGCTGGAGCTGACCGCGAGCCTGGGTGAGGTCGTGATGGGCGCCCGCCATCGCGAGCTGCCGGTCGAGGGCGTCCAGTTCCACCCCGAGTCGGTGCTCACCCCCCAGGGCAAGCACCTGCTCGCCAACTTCATCGCCGAGGCCGCCGATGCCTAACAATGTCGTCAGCCGCGCGATCGACGCCGTCTGCGCCGGCGACCACCTCACCGCCGACCATGCCTCGGCGGTGCTGAGCGAGATCATGGAGGGGCGGGCCGACCCGGTCCAGACCGGCGCCTTCCTGATCGCCCTGCGGGCAAAGGGGGAGACGGTGCCGGAGCTGGTCGGCCTGGCGCGGACGATGCGCGGCCTCGCCTCGCCGGTCCCGACCAAACGCCACGACCTCGTCGACACCTGCGGCACCGGCGGCGGCCCCTCGACCTTCAACGTCTCGACCACGGCGGCCCTGGTCGCGGCCGGCGGCGGCTGCGCGATCGCCAAGCACGGCAACCGCTCCAACAGCAGCAAGTGCGGCTCCGCCGACCTCCTGGAGGCGCTGGGCGTCTACATCGAACTCGAGCCCGAGCAGGTCGGCCGCTGCATCGACGAGGTCGGCTTCGGCTTCATGTTCGCGCCCAAGCACCACGCGGCGATGAAGCACGTGGTGCCGGCGCGGAAAGCGCTCGGGGTGCGGACGATCTTCAACTTCCTCGGGCCGCTGACCAACCCCGCGGGGGCCAACCGGCAGCTGCTCGGAGTCGCCGACCGCCACTACCAGGAGACGATCGCCGAGGCGCTGATCGGCCTCGGCAGCGAGCGGGCGCTCGTCGTCGCCGCCGAAGACGGGCTCGACGAGCTCTCGCTGGCGGCGCGGACCCGCGTCATCGAGGTCGCCGACGGTCGCACCTCGGAGTGGTTCGTCGAGCCGGGCCAGTTCGGCCTCGCGCCGGCCGACCTGGAGCGGGTGGCGGGGGGGACGCCGGAGGAGAACGCCGCCGTCACCCGCAAAGTGCTGGCCGGCGAGCCCGGCGCGCACCGCGACCTCGTCCTCCTCAACGCCGCTGCCGCGCTCTACGTCGGCGGGCTCGCCGCCGATCTCGAAGAAGGGGTCGTGAAGGCCGCGGAGGCGATCGATTCCGGCGCCGCGGAGAAAGTGCTGGAGCGCCTGCAGGCGGCCACGGTCGCCGCCTCCAATTAGGCCGTGCTCTGGTAGGGCTCGGCTATCCGGTTCGTTCAGGGCTGCGTCTCAGGATTGCGCTCGGATGCCACCGAAAAAGAAGGCCCCATCCGACTTTGGCCCCAGCCGAGTGTGGCCAAAGTCGGATGCGGCCCCCACGCGCACGCGCTCCTCGGCCCGGGGTCCCGTCAACCTGACGGAACCGGATACTTGTGAGCGCTGCTATTCGGCCTCCCTGCGTCCTACCCCTCGGTCCGGCACTCGCCAGCCGCACACGCGGGTTTCACCAATCCCTACTAGGCTTTCGGGGCTCAAGTGGGAATGATGGACCAGCTGATCGCAGGGGCCCGGGAGGGGGTCGTGGCGCGCCGCCGCGAGACTCCGCAACCCGAGCTCGAGTCGCGCCTCTCCGTCCGGGGCGAGGATCGCCCGTTCTCGGAGGCGCTGGTCCGGCCCGGCCTCTCGCTGATCGCCGAGTTCAAGCGCCGCTCGCCCAGCGCCGGGCAGCTGGCCGCGGAGGCGGTCGACGTGGCGGCCCAGGTCGGCGCCTACGAGCGCGGCGGCGCCGCCGCGCTCTCCGTCCTCACCGACGAACCCCACTTCGGCGGCTCGCTCTCGGACCTGCGCGCCGCCCGCGCCGCCTGCGACCTGCCGATCCTGCGCAAGGACTTCATCGTCGACCCCTACCAGCTCTACGAGGCGGCGGTGAACGGCGCCGACGCCGTCCTCCTGATCGTCGCCGCCCTCGCCGACGAGGACCTGCGCTCGCTGCATCAGGAGGCCCGCTCCCTCGACCTCGACGTCCTCGTCGAGGTCCACGACGGCGAGGAGATGGAGCGCGCGCTGGAGCTCGGCGCCGAGGTGATCGGGATCAACAACCGCAACCTCGACGACATGAGCGTCGACATCGCCACCACCTTCGAGCTGATGCCGAACGTCCCCGCCGGCAAGACCGTCGTCGCCGAGTCGGGCATCTCGGGTCGCGGCGAGCTGGAGGAGCTCGACCGGGTCGGCGTCGACGCGGTCCTGATCGGCGGCGCCCTGATGACGGTCGCCGACCCCGAGGCCAAGGTCCGCGAGCTGACCGGCGGCGAAGAGGGAACCCGGGAACACCTGGTTTAGCGGCGCCCTCGCGAATTTAGAAAAAATTTGAAGAGCATTTAGGGACGGGACACCTCGTCCTGGCATTCTCCCGACCATGTCCAAGCTCAAGCAGAACTTCCGCAGCCCGTTTCTCTCCGCTCTCCTCGGGGGCCTCGTCGTCGCTGCCTTCGGCCTGATCGCGATTGCGGCGGGCTGGATCCAGTCCGACGGAGGTTCGACCACCACCGTTGCCGCGCCCTTGACCGCGCCGGTGAAGGAGAGCTCGGACGAAGAAGTCGGCAACGTCGTCAACCAGATCTACAAGGCCGACGGCGAAGGCGTCGCCTTCATCGAATCCCAGCTCGAAGCGCAGGAAAGCGAAAGCTTCAACCCGTTCGGCGAAGTCGAACCCGAAGGCGGCGGCACCGCCACCGGCTCGGGCTTCGTGATCGACGACGAAGGCCACATCCTCACCAACAACCACGTGATCGAAGGCGCCGGCAAGGTGAGGGTCAAACTCGGCGACTCCGAAAAGACCTGGGACGCCGAAGTCGTCGGCACCGACCCCGGCACCGACGTCGCCCTGCTCAAGGTCGACGCGCCGAAGAGCGAAATCCACCCGCTCACCCTGGGTCGCTCCGCCGACGCCGAAGTCGGCGACCCGGTGGTCGCGATCGGCAACCCGTTCGGCCTCGACCGCACCGTCACCAGCGGCATCGTCTCCGCCCTGCAGCGCGACATCCAGGCACCGAACGGCTTCTCGATCTCCCACGTGATCCAGACCGACGCCGCGATCAACCCCGGCAACTCCGGCGGGCCGCTGATCAACGCCGAAGGGGCGGTGATCGGGATCAACGCCCAGATCGCCACCGGCGGCGGCGGCAACGGCAACGTCGGCATCGGCTTCGCGATCCCGATCGACACCGTCCGCGCCGAGATCGAGCAGCTGAAGAGCAAGGGCGAAGTCGAACACGCATTCATCGGCATCAGCGGCGGCACGATCACCTCGGAACTGTCGAAGGCGCTGAACCTGCCGGTCGACGAAGGCGTCATCGTCCAGTCGGTCGTCAAGGACGGCCCCGCCGACAAGGCCGGGATCGAAGCCGGCGGCACCGAAGCGCAGATCAACGGCGAACAGGTCCGGCTCGGCGGCGACATCATCACCGAGGTCGACGGCGAGAAGCTGAAGAGCATGGACGAACTCGTCGAAATCATCCAGGGCCACAAGCCCGGCGACGAACTGCAACTGACCATCCTCCGCGGCGATCAGGAAAAGACCGCCGACGTCACCCTGGGCGACCAGCCCGACTCCTCCGAATAGGGATTGCGAATCAGTGCGGGCGGGTCCGAGGGATCGGACCCGCCCTTCCCGTACGCTCTGGTTGTGCGGGTGAAGTTCTGTGGCATAACCAATCTCGACGACGCGGCCGAGGCCGTGCGCCTGGGCGCCTGGGCGATCGGCCTGATCCACTTCCACGGCTCGCCGCGGAACGTCGATCCCGGCGCGGCGGCTGAGATCGCGGCCGCTTTCCGGCGCAAGTGCGAGGTCGTCGGCGTCTTCGTCAATCCCACCCTCGAGGAGGTCTCGCGGGCGGTCGAGGACGAGGGGCTGACGATGGTGCAGTTGAACGGCGCCGAGGGCGCTTCGTTCTGCGCCGAGGTGAAGCGGCGGACGGGGCTCAAATTGGCGAAGGCGATCCACGTCGCCAGCGCCGCCGACGTCCACGGCGCCGAGGCCTACCGGACCGACTTCCACCTCTTCGACCGGCGCGCAAACGGCGCCTGGGGCGGGACCGGCCAGAGCTTCGACTGGGAGCTGCTGCGCAACCACCGCTCCGAAGTGCCGGCGATCCTCGCCGGCGGCCTGCGGCCGGAGAACGTGGCGCACGCGATCAACCTCACCCATCCCTACGCCGTCGACGTCGCCAGCGGCGTCGAGCGCGAGCCCGGGCGCAAGGACCACGCGGCGATGGAGGCCTTCTTCGAGGCCGCGAACTCCCTCGGCGCCGAAGCGGCATGAGCGCGATCGAGGAGAGGTTCGGGCCCTACGGGGGCCGCTACGTGCCTGAGACCCTGATCCCGGCGCTGGACGAGCTCAGCGCCGCCTGGGCGGAGGCGCGCGAGGACGCGGAGTTCATGGGGCGGCTGGAAGCGCTGCGGCGCGACTTCATCGGCCGGCCGACGCCGCTCTACCCGGCGGAGCGGCTCTCGCAGCGGGTCGGCTCGCGGGTCTATCTGAAGCGCGAGGACCTCGCCCACACCGGCGCCCACAAGATCAACAACGCGGTCGGCCAGGCGCTGCTGGCGGCGCGGATGGGCAAGCCGCGGGTGATCGCCGAGACCGGCGCCGGCCAGCACGGCGTGGCGACCGCCACCGCCTGCGCCCTGCTCGGGCTCGAATGCGTCGTCTACATGGGCACCGAGGACATCCGCCGCCAGGCCCCGAACGTCGAGCGGATGAAGCTGCTGGGGGCTGAGGTGGCGCCGGTCGAGGCCGGCGCCCGGACCCTCAAGGAGGCGGTCAGCGCCGCGATCCGCGACTGGGTCGCCAACGTCGCCACCACCCACTACGTGATCGGCTCCGCCGTCGGCCCGGCGCCGTATCCGGCCCTGGTCCGCGACCTGCAGCGGGTGATCGGCGAGGAGGCGCGCGAGCAGGCTTTGGCCGCCGAGGGTTCGCTGCCGGCCCGGGTGATCGCCTGCGTCGGCGGCGGCTCCAACGCGATCGGCATCTTCACCCCCTTCGTCGGCGACGCCGAGGTGGCTCTGGTCGGCGTCGAGGCGGCCGGCGAGGGGCTTGACACCCAGCGCCACGGCGCTTCCCTGCAGGGCGGCGTCAAAGGCGTTCTCCACGGCTCGCTCTCCTCGGTGATCGCCGACGAGGAGGGGCAGATCCTCGAGGCCCACTCGATCTCCGCCGGCCTCGACTACCCCGGGGTCGGCCCCGAGCACGCGCAGCTGCGCGACAGCGGCCGCGCTACCTACGAGGCGGTTACCGACGAGCAGGCGCTGGGGGCGTTTCAGGAGCTGGCGCGGCTGGAGGGAATCATCCCGGCGCTCGAGTCTTCCCATGCGATTGCCTGGTTGATGGAGAACGCGCTGGAGGGGGGCGGGTTCGACGTGCTGTGCCTCTCCGGGCGGGGAGATAAGGACATGGCCGAGGCCACGACTCGCCTGAAGCCGCCTGGCGAGGTTTTGCCGTGAGCGTTGAGCGGGCGAGCCGGGGGGGTCTTGCCGGACAACAGCGGGGAGGGTCCGGCGAGACCCCCCCGGCTCGCCCGGATCGGGACGGGGAGGAGCGCATCGCGGCGGCTTTTGGTCTCGCACGAGATGAAGGTCGCGCCGCCCTGATGCCCTACATGATGGCCGGGTATCCCGATCGCGAGACCGGGCTCGCCGTGGCCGCCGCTTATGTGGATGCCGGCGCTGACCTGATCGAGCTCGGGGTGCCTTTTTCCGATCCCCTCGCCGATGGGCCGACGATTCATGCTGCGGCCACCAAGGCTCTGGAAGCGGGAGCGACCTTGAGGACCGCTCTGGAGGTCTGTGAGGCAGTCGGCGACAAGGTCCCGGTCGTCTTCATGGCCTACGCGAACATGGTCTTGGCCCATGGGGGGGCGGGAAAGTTTGCGGAGTTGGCTCGGGCCGCTGGGGCTGCGGGGGTGATCGTTCCCGATTTGCCGCTCGACGAGGCGGGGGAGGTGCGGGAGGCTTTTGCGGCCGCGGGGCTGGCGCTGGTGCCGCTGTTGGCGCCGACGACGCCGGCCGGGCGGCGGCGGCGGATCTGCGAGGCCGCGCAAGGGTTCGTCTACGTGGTCTCCACGGTCGGCACCACCGGCGAGCGGGCGGAGATCCCGCCCGCGGTGGCCGAGCTGGTCGAGGCGACCAAGGCCGACGCCGCCACGCCCGTCGCCGTCGGCTTCGGGATCGGGACCCCTGAGCAGGCCGCGCAGGTGGGGGAGATCGCCGACGGGGTGATCATCGGCAGCCGCCTCGTCCGCGCCGCCGGCGAGGGCGGCTCGCCGCAAGGAGCCGCGGATGCCGTCGCCTCATTCCTCGGCGAGACCCGCGAGGCGCTCGGCCGCTGACGCGCCCGTCCCCTCGGCCGACCCTTCTATTAGGATGCGCCGCGATATGGGAATGGTCGTAACCCTCTTCCTGGCGATCGCCGCGATGGTGGTCGGCTACGCCGCCTTCGGACAGGGCGGCGGCGTCGCCGGCATGATCTTCTTCGGCGTCCTGCTCATCGGCGCGGCGATCCGGGTCCTGCAGTCGACCGCATCCAACGCCGACGTTCGATAGCCGACCGGGGCCGGCCGGCTAACGCCGGGTGGCTACTACCTGGAGGTATTCGGGCTCCAGGACGAGCGCCCGGCCGCCGCCGACGTTGAGGTTGTCGAGGACCTCCTTGAGGTCGGCCGTGAGCGTCGCCTCGCCCTCTGGCCCGACGGCCTCGTAGGCGCTCTTGACCGGCCCGAAGTAGTCGCGGAAGAAGTCCAGGTAGTGATCGGCGGAGCGAAAGGCCTGGCGGGATTTCAGGCGCTCGACCCGCAGATCGGCGACCGAGTCGCCGAACAGCCCCCGGACGTGATCCTCGGCCCCCCAGAGCACCGGCGGGGTGAAGCCGGGCGGCGGGCCGCCCGTGTGCTTGATGATCGCCAGGAAGAAGTCCTGCAGGCCGCCGTCCGGGCACCAGCTGGCGACCCCGAGCCGCCCGCCGGGTTTCGTCACCCGCAGCAGCTCGTCGGCAGCCTGCTGCTGGTCGGGCGCGAACATCACCCCGAAGATCGACATCGTCACGTCGAAGCTGCCGTCGTCGAAGGGCAGGCTCTGCGCGTCGGCCTCGACGAACTCGACGTCGAGGCGCTCCGCCGCCGCCCGTTCGCGGGCGCGCTCCAGCAGGGCGGGCACGAAGTCGGCGCCGACCGCCCTGCCCCAGGTACGGCGCGCCGCGGCGATGGCCCCGTTGCCGCTGCCGCAGGCGACGTCGAGGACCCGCTCGTCGGGAACCAGCTCCAGGGCCGCGACGAGCGTCTCGGCGGCGGGGACGACGAGGTGGGCGACCTCGGAGAAGTCGCCTTTCGACCAGATCGTCTGCTGGGCTTCGGTTGCTGCTTTGAGGTCAGGGGAGTCGTTCATGGCGACCACCCTCTCACGTGAAGAAGCGTTTTGCTATCTCGAGCATCCGCAGGTCCACCTGCTTGACCTTGACCGCTTCCTCCAGCGGCACCGAGGTCATCGTCCGGCCGTGGAGGGCGGCCATGCGGCCGAATTCGCCGGCCTTGACCAGCTCGTAGGCCTGGGCGCCGTAGAGGGAGGCGAGGACGCGGTCGGTCGAGGTCGGGGTGCCGCCGCGCTGGACGTGGCCGAGCACGGTCACCCGGGTCTCGTACCCGGTCCGCTCCTCGAGCTCTGAGGCGAGGGCGGCGCCGATCCCGCCGAGGCGGGGGTAGCCGTATTCGTCGCTCTCCTTGACCGGCTGGATCAGCCGTTCTTCGCCCCCCTCGAAGGCGAGCTTGGCGCCCTCGGCGACGACGATGATCGAGAAGTCCTTGCCGCGGTCGTGGCGGCGGGTGACGTCGCGGCAGATCTCCTCGACGGTGGTCGGCTGCTCGGGGATGACGATGCAGTCGGCGCCGCCGGCGAGGCCGGCGTAGGCGGCGATCCAGCCGGTGTTGCGGCCCATCACCTCGACGACCATGATCCGGTCGTGGGACTGGGCGGTGGTGTGGAGGCGGTCGATCGCGTCGGTGACGATCTGCACCGCGGTGTCGAAGCCGAAGGTGAAGTCGGTGCCGCCGACGTCGTTGTCGATCGTCTTCGGGACGCCGACCAGGGGCAGGCCGTGATCGGCGTGGAGCTGGCGGGTGATCTCCATCGTGTGCTCGCCGCCGATCGCGACGACGGCGTCGAGGCGCTGCTCGGCGAAGGCGGCGGCGACTTTGTCGACCGCGCCCTCGCGGATCGGCTCGAAGCTCGAGGTGCTGAGGATCGTCCCGCCCTGGTGGAGGATCCCGGAGACCCGGAGCATGTCCAGCGGCACGTAGTCGTCCTCGGCCAGGCCCCGGTAGCCGCGGCGGATCCCGATCGCCTCGTCGCCGCGCTGCATCGCCGAGCGGGCGACGGCCCGGATCGCCGCGTTCAGGCCCGGGCAGTCGCCTCCCGCGGTTAGGACTCCGATACGCATCCGGCGAGTTTAGGAGGGAACGCGCCGAATCGGCTTAGGATCGTCGCCGATGCCGCGCCTCCTCACGTTCCTCGTTGCCGCCGCGCTGTCGGCAGTGCTTGCGGGCGGCTGCGGCGAAGAGGGCGCTGTAAGCGGGGCGACGGTGAGGATCTACGTCAGCGCGCCGCTGCAAGGGGAGGAAGGCGAGGCGGGGCGGCAGCTTTGCGACGAAGCACGCGAGCAGGCGGCGCAGGGGAAGGGCGACGAGGACTTGAAGCTGCGGGTCGTCTGCCTCGACGCATCGGGGCCTGACGGCAGGTGGACGCTGGCGCGGGTAGGCGCCAACGCGCGGCGGGCGACCGAGGATTCGACCACGATCGCCTATGTCGGCGAGCCGGATCCCGAGGCGCGGAAGCAGTCGCGGCCGATAGTGGATGCGGCGGAAATCGCCGAGCTCGGCGGCTACTCGGGACGCGAGGCGGTGGCGAAGGTGGTCACCGCGATCGAAGAAGGCGACGAATCCGAGCCGCGGCGGGCAGTCTTCGAGGCGCTTGGGTGAACCGCGTTTCTGTGGTCGTGCCGACGCGGGGGCGGCCGGAGGCGCTGATGCAATGTCGGGCGGCGCTGGAGGTGCAGACGGTGCCGGCGGAGGTCGTCGTCGTCGAGGACGCCGAAGGACGGGGACCGGCCTGGGCGCGGAACGAGGGTGTGCGGCGGGCGCGGGGAGAGGTCGTTTGCTTCACCGACGACGACTGCGCGCCGGAAGCGGGGTGGGTGGAGGCCTTGGTGGCGCCGATCCTGGCCGGAGAGGTCGAGGCAGCCACCGGCCCTGTGCGAATCGGGGATGGGGCAACCGCGGCGGACAAAGCTTGGGAGGCGATCGTCCACTACCTGCAGGTGAAGGCGTCGGCGCCCGGGACCGCATCGCCGGGATTCGCCGTCACCGCCAACCTGGCGGCGAGGAAGACGCTGCTCGAACGACTCCCGTTCGACGAGTCGTTCCCGGCGGCCGCAGGGGAGGATCGGGACTGGGGGGAGCGAGCGGCGAGGGAGGGAGCGGGGCCGCGCTTTGTCCCCGAGGCGCGAGTCATGCACCAGAGCGGCATGAGCATCACCAGCTTTCTGCGCCAGCAGTACCGCTACGGGCGGGGCGCTGCCCGATACCGAAGGTCTGGGCCAGGTCGCCGGCCAGGCTCGCTGAGCTTCTACCTCGGCCTGATCCGCGCCGGCTTCCGCGCCGGCCTCGCCCCGGGCCTCCTCGTCTGCGCCGCCCAGCTCGCTACCGCTGCAGGAGCGGCTCGCCGCTGAGGCTTTCGATCGGCACGTCGTTGGCCGCCGCCACGGTGGCGGCGATGTCGCTGATGCGGGCCGGGCGGCTCAGCCGGTTCAGGCGGCCGGATCTGGGGGCGAGAATTGCCCAGGCGTCGCCGTCGGTGTGGTTGCCGGTGCGACCGCTGCCGGCGCCGTGGCGGCGGACGGTGCCGAAGCTGGGGGAGTGGAGGGCGTCGAGGTCGACGGCGGAGGTGGGGCGCCAGCGGACCACGAGGTCGGGCAGGCGGTCGGCGGCGGCGCCCTGCCATCGCTCGCTCACCTCCTCGACCGCGACCACCGCCCGCTCGCCGTCGGGGTCGCGGAAGTCGAGCAGCCCCTCGCGGATCCGGGCGACCAGCTCCTGCGCCTCGCTGACGCCGACGATCCCGTCGCGCTCGCGGCCGCGGCGGTTGAGGCGGACGTAGCCCTGGTTGTCTGCGGGGTGGGCGAAGGCGCGGGTCGAGTTCCAGTCGACCCCCCGCAGCTCCAGGCGCGCCGTCAGCTCCAGCGCGAGGCGGTCCGGCATCGCCGCCGCGACCCGCGCCCGCAGCCGCCCCGAGAGCGCCCCGCGCAGCCGCCAGATCGCCCCCGAGTCGGAGTCCTCGGCGGCGGTCTCGCCGGTGAGGACGGCGGAGAGCATCTCCGGCAGCAGGTCGGCGCGGCTCGTGTTCTCGTCCATGCCGAGGACCGAGCAGGCGATCACGTCGCAGTCATCCGGTAGCGCCTCGAGCACCCGACCGAGCTGGGCGTCGACCTCTTCGTAGATCTCCTCCAGGGCCCTATCTCCCCAGAGCCGGTGGCCGGCGAGATGCGGGGCGGCGAAGACGATCCAGGCGAGGTCGAACCGGCGCGCGCGCAGGCGCTCGACCGCCAGGTCGGCGACCCGCGCCGGCGCCGCCAGGAAGCGCTCGCGCAGCCGGCGGAGTTCGCGCTCGGTCTGGGCGCCGAAGACCTCGGTGACGTCGGGTGGCCGCCCGTGCTGGCGGCGCGGCCGGCGGTCGCCTCCCACGGGCACCGACCAGCGCTCGAGCACCACGCGCTCGCGCATCCCCCAGCCGCAATAGAGCTCACCCTGCGCCTCTGCCGGACGGTGGCACTCGTAGGGGTCGATCGCGAGCGTGCTGCGGCCGGCGCGGCCGAGCAGGTCCCAGATCGGCGGCGGCGCCTCGAAGGAGCCGGCCAGCCGCACCCGCTGGTCGCCCCCTGCCCACTGGAAGGGGTAGAAGAGCCCGTGGTCGCCGACCTCTACTCCCCGGTAGAGGGATTGGTAGGCGGCGGCGGGGAAGTGCTCGGCGGGGGTCTTCAGGTCGAGCTGCGTCCCTTGCTTTCGCAACGCCTCCAGGTTCGGCAGGCGTCCCGCGGCGTCGAGTCGCTCCAGCAGCCGGGC
Source organism: uncultured Actinomycetes bacterium (assembly GCA_963779815.1). Classification (GTDB taxonomy): domain Bacteria; phylum Actinomycetota; class Thermoleophilia; order Solirubrobacterales; family 70-9; genus VAYN01. Next base: position 403,603 of record CAVZZR010000003.1, read on the forward strand.
GCCGGCGGCGTCGAACTGGATGACGGCGATCATGCGCGGGTCTCGACGGGCTCGACCGTGACCTCAGCGCCGTGCAGCTGTGCCGAGCGGTGGGCGGCCTCGACAACGGCCATCGCGGCGATTCCGTCGGTTGCTGTAGCGAGGCGGTGGGGGTGTCCCTGCTGGACAAAATGGGGAGGGTCCATCAGGGACACCCCCACCGCCTCTAACTGGCGCTGTAGGGATACGACCAAGGGGTCGGGCCGGCTCAGCAGTCCGGAGATACGGCTTCTGAATCCACCCCAGCTCGATTGCGCCAGGGCTATTCCGGAGCGATCGCGGACGAGGATCGTCTCGCGGTGGGAGCGGTCGGTTGCGCAGGTGATGCGGGCGCGGCCTCGGGCGAGCTCCAGCTCGAACTCGGCTCTCTCGTGCTCGATCTTCGCTCGGCGGACGGCAATCGGTGCGGAGCCGGTGAGGAAGCAGGCGAGGTCGATGAGGTGGATGCCGGCGTCGAGCAGGGCTTCGTCGCGCGCCTCGTGGGCGCCCCAGCCGCCGCGGCGGAAGCGCAGCTCGAGGTCGAGCTCGAGCCAGCCCTCCGGCGGGACCGCCTCGCGCAGCTCCTCGCCCTGGAGGAAGCGGCGGTTGAAGGCGAGGAGCGGCTGCGGGTCGAGGGCGGCGAGATGGCGGGCGGCTTCGAGGTTGGGAGCCGGCGGCTTCTCGATCAGCGACAGCACGCGGCCGAAGCCGCCTCTTCGGCGAGGGCGACGTGGTGGGCGACCGGGGCGGCGACCACGAGGAGGTCGATGGCTCGCCCTGCAGCAGGTCGCCTGCGCTGGCGAAGGCGGGAACCTCGCTTCCGGATTCCCGTCGCAGAGCGTCCGGCACTCGCTGCCTTCGAGCCTGGTCGGATCGGCCAGGCCCGCGATGTCGATCCCCTCCAGGTCCCAGCGCCGCCGGCAGGTAGCCGCGCTAGCGATCCGGCCCAGCCGGCGATGCGATCCGCATCAGTCGCGGTCCTCGAGGGCCGGTAGGAGCTAGGGACCGTTACGGAGGCGGCGGCGCAGAGCTGGTGCAGCTGGTGCAGCGGGATGCCGGCGAGGAGGAGCTGCGGACCGCCGCGCCGCAGGAGCAGCGCGTAGAGGTCGCGGTGAGGAGAAGCGCGGCGGCCAGGGCTGCGGCGGCGAGCCGCGGACGCCTCGGCCAGCACTGCGCCCAGGAGGCCGACGCTCGTCGCCGCGCTGAAGCGGCGGCGCGCGGCTGAGGTTGAGGGTGGTGCTGCCCTCGCCTTGATCGAGCAGCAAGCGACCCAGGGGATCCCGCGGCGGGCGAAGTCGGTGCGGGCGATGCTCCAGCGGCGTCCAGCGCTTGAGGTGGCGGCCGCGGATCGCCGGGTCGAGGACGATATTCGCCCCCCGGCGGCCCAGTCGCATCCCAGCTCGACGTCCTCGACGCTCGGCTGCGGGTAGCGCTCGGCGTCGAATCCACCGACCTCCTCGAAGTGCTCGCGCCGGATCGCCCCCAGCCCCGGGCCCAGAAGCTCTCCGCCTCGCCGGCGGCGCCGTTGTGGACATGGTGGTGGGGGGAGGAGGTTGCGGTAGCGGGAGGCGAGGCCGGGGTCCGCGGGGGCGTCGTCGTAGGCGCCGAAGACGGCGGCGAGCTCGGGTTCGGCGGCGAATCGCTGCTCGATGAGGGCCAGCGCATCGGGATGGACCTCGACGTCGGAGTCGACGAAGACGAGCACGTGGGCCTCGCCGGCGGCGGCGCCGGCGTTGCGCGCTGCTGCAGGACCACCGCCGGCGGGCTCACGCTGGAGGATCGCCGGTCCGGCTTGCGCGTCCCCGCTTCGACGCCGCCCGCGCCCGCTCCGGTCGGTGGATCGTCGCTCGCGGGGACGATCGCGGCGAGGGTGAGGGAGGGGCCGGGGCGCTCGTCCGCGGCCGGGTAGAGTCCGTCATTAGGGATACCTAATAGCATCTGGCGCCTCGATGACGGCGCCCGCCCCCACGACGGAGTCCGCGCCCGTCGCCGTGCTCGGAGCCGGTCGGCCAGGCTCACCGCCGCCTACCGGCTGGCCCGGCGAAACGTCCCCGTCGTCGTCTTCGAGGCCGACGAGGAGGTCGGCGGGCCGCCCGCACCGTCGTCGACGGCTTCCGCTTCGACCTCGGCGGCACCGCTTCTTCACCAAGGCGCGGAGGTCGAGGACCTCTGGGAGGAGCTGCTGGGGGGCCGGAGCTGCTGTGCGGCCGCGGCTCTCGCGGATCTACTGGCGCGGCCGCTTCTCGACTACCCGCTGCGGCCGGCCGACGTCTTCGCCAAGGTCGGCCCGCTGGAGCTGGCTCGCAGCCTCGGCTCCTACGCCCGCGCCCGGCTGCGCCCCGCGCCGCAGGAGACCTACGAGGACTGGGTCGCCTCCGCTTCGGCCGCCGCCTCTTCGAGCTTTCTTCAAGACCTACACGGAGAAGGTCTGGGGCGTGGGGACCGACGAGCTGCGGGCCGAGTGGGCGGCGCAGCGGATCGCCGACCTCTCCCTTGGCTCAGCGCTGCGGGCGGCGCTGCCCGGTGGCGGCGAGCCGCCGAGGAGCCTGATCCAGCAGTTCCGCTACCCGCTGCGGGTCCCGGGCAGATGTGGGAGGGATGGCGCGGCGGATCGAGCGCAGGGCGGCGAGATCCCGCTCGGCGCGCCCGTCGAAGGCCTCGAGCACCGCGACGGCCGCCTCGCCGCCGTCCATGCCGGCGGCGAGCGGGTCGAAGCGAGCGCGGCGATCTCCTCGATCCCGCTGCGGACGACGGTCGGGGTCGCCGCCCCGGCGCCGCCGCCGGAGGTCGTTTCCGCCGCCGCCGGGCTCGCTACCGCGACTTCCTCACCGTGGCGCTGCCGATCGAGGGCGAGCCCCGTTCCCGGACAACTGGGTCTACGTCCACGACCAGCGCGCCCGGGTCGGCCGGATCCAGAACTTCCGCGCCTGGAGCCCCTGGATGACCCCCGACCCCGGCCGCTCCTGCCTCGGCCTCGAGTACTTCTGCTTCGAAGGCGACGAGCTCTGGCGCCGCAGCGACGAGGAGCTGGTCGCGCTGGCGGGCGAGGAGGTGACGGCTCTCGGCCTGGTCGAGCGGGAGCGGCTGGCGGGCGGCCACGTCGTCCGCGTCCCCAAGGCCTACCCGATCTACGACGCCTCCTACGCGGGCCGGGTCGAGCGGATCCGCGGCTGGCTCGACGGCATCGCCAACCTGCAGCAGATCGGCCGCAACGGGCTCCACAGGTACAACAACTCGGACCACTCGATGCTGACGGCGATGCGGGCGGTCGAGAACCTCTGCGACGGCGCCGGCCACGACGTCTGGGCGGTAAATGCCGATGACTCCTACCACGAGGTGGAGGAGGCCCCGGAGCAGCCCTACCGGGTGGCGCCCGAGACCCCGGCGATGGGCCGGCCGCTGGCCGAGGTCAGCGAGTAGACCCCTCCTGCGGGCAGGGGAAGCGGGTCGCGCGCCAGCCGCCGGCGTGGGCGAACACATCCCCGCCGGGCAGCGGCTTGGTCGAGAGGGCGACGCCGTAGCGCGGCCTGTGCCGGATCGCGACCGAGGAGATCGGCTCGTCGAGCTTCCAGGCCAGCGCCGTCTGCTCCCGAACCCGCGTCATCCGCAGGTACCTCTGGCAGGCCAGTAGCCGCGCCGCGCCGGTCTTCTCGACCAGGTCGAAGAGCTGGTCGAGCGAGCGCGTCTGCCGCTCGACCACCCGCACGTCTCCCGGCACCTGAGCCGCGCGCCAGGCGAACCCTGCCGCCGCGATGACGATCGTCGCCGCGACGAGCAGACGGACCGCCCCGGCAGGGGGTGTGGTTGAGCTTTGTCGCGGATAGCGCGACGAAGCTCGACCACACCCGGCGGCGGTGCGGGCGATGCCGACTGCGCCTAGGACCGCGATCACGGCCGTGGCGGGGGCGAGGAAGCGGGGGAGCCCCGCGAAGCCGGCGATCGCCATCAGCGCGACGAGGAGGATCCAGGCGGCGGCGCCGGCGAGGAGGATCGCGAGGGCGCGATCGGGTCCGGTGGGCCGAGGCGTTTTGGCAAACCATCGGTTGACTAAGCCGCCTTGCCAGCGCCAGAGCAGGAGCGCAAGGCCGATCCAGCAGGCGGCCAGCGGAGCGACGACGGCTCGTCCCAGGACCTCGAGGCCGTCGAGCGGCTCGATGCCGCCGGCGCGAGCGGTCTCGCCGCCCTCCAGCGGGGTGCCGGCACCGAGGATGTCGGGGACGAACCAGGCGACCGGGACGAGGATGGCGATGGCGATCGTGGCGGCGCGCAGGCGCGGGTGGTGCCCCCGCACGCTGAGCCCGTAGAGCGCCAGGAACGGCCAGGCTTCGGGCCGCAGCAGCGCCGCCGCCGTGCCCAGCGCCAGCACCCACTCCCGCCGCTCGTCGAGCGCCGCCCAGACCGCTCCCAGGGCCAATGCCACCAGCAGCGGCTCCGAGAGCCCGCCGGTGAACTGGCGCAGCGGCGGGGTGAACGAATCGGCGGTCAGGGCGACGGAGCCGGCGGCGATCGCGGTAGCCAGCCAGCGCCAGCGGCCCGTCTCCTCGCCGCTGAGCCGCGCCGCCAGCAGGCCGGCCAGGAACGTGGCGCTGAACCAGCCGGTGCGGGCGATCAGCAGCCAGGCCGCCGGAGCCGCGTCGCCGAGCAGCGAGAGCGGCGCGTCGACCAGCACCGGCAGCGGCTTCCAGGACGGTCCCGCGGCGGTCTCGAAGCCGCCGTGCAGCAGCTCCCGCCCCCAGACCAGCCAGGCCCAGGGGTCGTAGACCGGGTGGTAGGGGAGGGCGAGCGAGGCGGCGGCCAGGACCAGCGCCGCCGCTACCGCCACCGCCGGGCGCGGGCGCAGGGTCACCGGCTCAGGAAGGCGCGGCGCCCTGCTCGCTCAGCAGGTAGACGGGGATAGCCGCGACCGCCAGCAGGACCAGGGCGGGGATCGCGCTCGCCTCGTAGAAGCCGTAGGTGGTCTGGGTCCAGATGTCGGTCGCCAGCGTTTTGAACCCGATCGGCGAGAGGATCAGCGTCACCGTCAGCTCCTTCATCGCGTGCAGGAAGACGAGCGCGGCACCGGCCATCATGCCGCCGCGGGCGAGCGGGATCGTGATCGTGCGGAAGACCTCGGCGGGGCCGCGGCCCATCCCGCGCGCGGCCTCTTCGATCCGCGGCGAGAGCTGGACGAGCGAGCTGGCGGTCGGCCCGATCGCCAGCGGCAGGTAGTGGATCGTCATCGCGAAGACCAGCAGCGCGATCGTCTGGTAGAGCGCCGGCACCGCCCGGGTGGCGAAGAAGACGAGCCCGAGCGCGACGAGGATCCCCGGTAGCGCGTAGCCCGCATGGGCGAGGCGCTCGATCGCGGCGCTGACACGCGAGGGGTAGCGCACCGCCAGCGCCGCCACGATCAGCGCCGCCACCGCCCCGATCGCCGCCGCCCAGACCGCGATCAGCAGCGAGTTGCCGCCGAGCGCGGCGATCGTGTGCAGCGAGGTGCTGCCGGTGGAGATCCCCTTCGAGGCCCAGTAGACGAGGACGCCGACCGGCAGCACGAAGGCGACGGTGACGATCAGCGAGCAGAAGGCGAGCGCGGGCCAGCGCCAGCGGCCGAGCCGGTAGGGCCGGGTCGGCCGCAGCGTCCCCGGGCCGAGGCGGTGGACTTTGCGCGCCCCGCGGATCCGCGAGCTCGCCAGCAGCAGCACGAGCATCGCGACGACGAGGACGGCGCCGAGCGAGGCGGCGGCGACGCGGTCGAAGCTCGATTGGTAGGCGACGTAGATTTCGGCGGTGAAGGAGCGGAAGCGGAGGATCGAGACGGCGCCGAAGTCGCTGATCGTGAAGAGGGCGACGAGCAGCGAGCTGGCTGCCAGCACCGGCCAGAGCTGCGGCAGGACGACGGTGCGGAAGACCTCGAGCGGCCCGCGGCCCATCGCCCGGGCGGCGTCCTCGAGCTGCGGGTCGATCCGCCGCAGCGTCGCCCGCAGCGGGATCAGGACCAGCGGGTAGGTGAAGAGCGTCAGCACCAGCCAGGCGCCGGTGAAGCCGTAGATCGAAGGCAGGCGGTTGACCCCGAGGGCTTCCTGCAGCATCCCGTTCGGCCCCAGCGCCGCGACCAGCAGGTAGGCGCCGACGTAGCTGGGGATGACCAGCGGCAGCGTGCAGAGGACCGCCCAGAGGCGGCGGGCCGGGAGGTCGGTGCGGACGGTTAGCCAGCCGATCGGCAGCGCGATCGCGACCGAGGCGACGACGACCGCCGCGGTCAGCGCCGCGGTCCGCAGCAGCGTTTCCAGCGCCCGCGAGGAGAACGCGGTTTCCAGCGCCGCCGAGAGGTCGCCGCCGATGACGACGACGAGATAGGCGGCGGGGAGGACCGCCGCGACGCCGATCAGCGCCCCGGCGGCGAGCAGGCCGAGCGGCGCCCGGCGCGCCGCGGCCATCAGCGCGCCCCCACCTAGAGCGCCCCCGCTTCTTTCATCAGTTCGATCGTCCCCTGCAGCTCCTTGAGGTCGACCAGACTGGAGTCGGAGACGGGGATCTTGGCGATCGGCACGTTCAGCGACGGGTCGGGCTTCGCGCCCTTGGCGAGCGGGTACTCCTTCGAGCTCGAGGTGAAGAACTGCTGCGACTTCGGCGACAGCAGCGAGCGGACGAAGGCGAAGGCTTCCGGCTTGCGGTCGCTCGATTCGAGCACGCCGACGCTGGTCAGCAGCATCAGCGAGCCGAGCCCGCCGGGCGGGAAGTAGACGGCGACGGGGTAGTCGGGCCCTTCTTCGGAGATCGCCTGGGCGACGTAGTAGTGGTTGATCAGGCCGACGTCGATTTCGCCTTTGGCGATCGCGTCGCGGATCGTCACGTTGTCGGGGAAGGCGACGGCGCCGTTGTCGACCATTTCTTCCAGCCACTGCTCGGTCCGGTCGTCGCCGTATTTTGCCCGCAGCGCGGTCACGTACTCCTGCATGCTCGACGAGGCGGGGCTCCAGCCGACCCGGTCCTCCCACTTCGGGTCGGTCAGCCCGAACGGCGAGGGCGGCAGTTCGGATTCTTCGACGACGTCGCGGTTGTAGGCGATCACGCGGGCGCGGCCGGTGACCCCGACCCAGCGGCCTTCCGGGTCGCGGTAGCGGGCCGGGACCAGGTCGAGGATGTTCCGCGGCAGCTTCGCCAGCAGCCCGGCTTCGGCGACGGCGGCGATCGCCCCCGGCTCCTGGGCGAAGAAGACGTCGGCGGGGGAGGCGTCGCCCTCCTCGACCAGGGTCGCGGCGAGGTCGGCGGTTTCGGCGAAGCGGACCTGGACGTCGCGGTTCGCCTGCGCCTCGTAGCTGTCGACAGCGGGGCCGATCGCGGCGGGGATCCGGCCCGAGTAGAGGGTGATGCCTTCGACGTCGGGCTCGTTCGAGCCGCCGCCGCTGTCTTCGGTGCTGAAGCCGCAGCCGGCGAGCAAAACGGCCGCGAAGACGGCCAGGGCGGCGAGCAGCCGCTTCTGTTGCGGGGTGACGGAGATCATGGAGGAGGCAGTTAGGTTGCCCTAATCTTATGGATTCCTCTGCTCATGGAGTACGAAGAGTCCAATCCCACCCCCGGCCTGCGCCTCCGCGGCCTGCGCAAATCCTTCGGCGACGTCGTCGCCGTCGACGACCTCGACCTCGACGTCCCAGAGGGCGCGATCTGCGCCCTGCTCGGCCCCAGCGGCTGCGGCAAGACGACGACGCTGCGGCTGATCGCCGGCCTCGAGCGCCCCGACGCCGGCACCATCGAGATCGGCGGCGAGGAAGTCAGCGGCGGCGCTCGCTCGGTGCCGGCGGAGAAGCGGCGGATCGGCATGGTCTTCCAGGACTACGCGCTCTTCCCGCACATGGACGTCGCCGCCAACGTCGGTTACGCGCTGGGGCGGCGTCCCGACCGGGCCAAGGTCGAGCGGGCGCTGGAGACCGTCGGCCTCGGCGGCCTCGGCAAGCGCAACCCGCATGAGCTCTCCGGCGGCCAGCAGCAGCGGGTGGCGCTGGCGCGGGCGCTCGTCGCCGAGCCGCGGGCGCTGCTCCTCGACGAGCCCTTCTCCAACCTCGACGCCGGCCTGCGGGCGCGGGTGCGCGAAGAGGTGCGCGAGATCCTCGCCGAGCAGAAGCTGACCTCGGTCTTCGTCACCCATGACCAGGAGGAGGCGCTGAGTGTCGCCGACGTGGTCGCCGTCGTCAACGAGGGCAAGGTCGAGCAGATGGGCACCCCCGAGGACGTCTACTCGCGGCCGACCAACCGCTGGGTGGCGAACTTCCTCGGCGAGATCGAGGTGCTGCCCGGGGAGGCGACCAACGGGACGATCGAGTGCGAGCTCGGCAACCTCCCCAACCGCGAGGGCCACACCGGCGCGGTCGACGTCATCGTCCGGCCCGAGTCCCTGGCGATCGGGACGATCGAGCCCCCCGACCGCCGCAGCCAGAAGGCAACCGTCGTCTCCCGCAGCTTCTTCGGCCACGACCAGCTGGTCGAGCTCCAGCTGCCCTCCGGCGCCGTCGTCAAGGCGCGCCGCCTCGGCTTCCCCGCCTGGCACCCGGGCGACAACGTGCGGATCTGGATCGAGGGTCCGGCCGACGTGCTCGCGCGGGACGGTTAGGGCGCGTTGTGGGGAGGGGCGGGTACCCCCTCTGCCAAAGACCGGCGCGCAGCTGGGTCGAACTTATGGTTCCGGCGTGACTTTTTGAGCCTTTGTCAGAGGGGGTACCCGCCCCTCCTGCGAGCGGCTAAAGCAGGTCCCGCAGAGCAGTATCTAAATCGGGATAGGTGAACTCGTAACCGAGTTCCTGGGTTCGTTTGGGGACGACTTTTGCCCCGCCGCGGAGGACCTGGCCGAACTCTTTGCCGAATTTGAGGTCGAGGACGAGGCCGGGTACGGGCATCACCGCGGGGCGGTTGAGGGCGCGGCCCAGCGCCTTGGAGAAGTCCTTGTTGGTGGCCGGGTTGGGGGAGGTGGCGTTGACGGTGCCGCTGACGTTCTCGTCGTCGAGGGCCCAGAGGAGGATCCCCACCTCGTCGTCGATGTGGATCCAGGAGAGGTACTGGTCGCCGCCGGCGAGCGGGCCGCCGACGCCGAGCTTGAACGGCGGCAGCACCTCCTTCAGCATCCCGCCCTTGGTGCTCAGCACCTGGCCGGTGCGGACGATCACCAGCCGCACTCCTGTCGGGTCGAGCTCGTGCGCCGCCGCCTCCCAGGCCACCGTCACCCGGGCGTCGAAGCTGTCGCCGGGGCCGTCGCTCTCGTCGACCATCGCGTCGCCACGGTCGCCGTAATAGCCGACCGCCGACTGGCTGACCAGGACCTTCGGCGGACTCTCCAGCGCGATCAGCGTCTGGACCAGGTTGTGGGTCCCCTGGCGCCGGCTCTCGATGATCCGCTCCTTCGCCTCGTCGGTCCATTTCTGGTCGATCCGCTCGCCGAGCAGGTGGACGACGCCGTCGACCCCCTCGAAGGCGGCGGGGTCCGGGCGTTCCAGCGTCGGCTCCCATTTGTGCCAGGTGACGCGGGGGTTGGCCTGGCGGGAGCGGCTCGGGTCGCGGGACAGCCCGACGACGTCGTCGCCGCGGGTGAACAGCGCGTCACACAGAGCCTGGCCGATCATGCCGCTGGCGCCGGTGACGAGGACCCGCACCGGCTAGCTCGCCTCCACCGTGGAGAAGGTCCCGGTCTCCTCGTTGAGGCGGGCGATGCCGTCGCGCTTGGCCTCCTCGACCACCGCTTCGGCGACCTTCGGGGCGACGTCGCGGTTGAAGACGCTGGGGATGATGTAGTCCTCGGCCAGATCCTCCTCGGAGACCGCCATCGCGATCCCCTTGGCGGCGGCGAGCTTCATCTCCTCGGTGATGTTGGGGGCGCCGGCGTCGAGGGCGCCGCGGAAGATTCCGGGGAAGGCGAGCACGTTGTTGATCTGGTTCGGGAAGTCGGAGCGCCCGGTGGCCATGATCCGCACGTAGGGAGCCGCCTCCTCGGGCATCACCTCGGGGGTCGGGTTGGCCATCGCGAAGACGATCGCGTCGTCGTTCATCTTCCCCAGGGACTCGGGCTGGATGATCCCGGGGCCGGAGAGGCCGACGAAGATGTCCATGCCCTCGATTACGTCGTCGGGATCGCCCTGGATCACGTCCGGGTTGGTCGTCTCGGCGTACCAGCGCTTGGCCTCGTTCATCTCGCCGGATTCGTAGTCCTCGCGCTTGGTCGAGACCGCGCCCTTGCGGTCGCAGCCGACGATCTGGGTGATCCCGGAGGCGAGCATCATCTTCGTCACCGCTACCCCGGCGGCGCCGAGGCCTACCACCAGAACCCGCAGCTGCTCGATCGGTTTGCCGGTGATCTTCAGCGCGTTGAAGAGCGCCGCCATCGTCACCACCGCGGTGCCGTGCTGGTCGTCGTGGAAGACCGGGATATCGATGCTCTCCTTGAGCCGGTCCTCGATCTCGAAGCAGCGCGGGGCGGAGATGTCCTCGAGGTTGATGCCGCCGAAGGTCGGCGCCATCAGCTCGACCGCGCGGACGATCTCGTCGGCGTCCTGGGTGTCGAGGCAGATCGGGAAGGCGTCGACGCCGGCGAACTCTTTGAAGAGCATGCACTTGCCCTCCATCACCGGCATCGCCGCCTCGGGGCCGATGTTGCCGAGGCCGAGGACGGCGCTGCCGTCGGAGACGACCGCGACCATGTTCTTCTTGATCGTGTACTCGAAGGCTTTGCTGCGATCGTCGTGGATGTCCATGCAGACGCGGGCGACCCCGGGCGTGTAGGCCATCGAGAGGTCGTCGCGCGTTTTCACCGGGTACTTGTTGCGCATGTCGATCTTGCCGCCCCGGTGCATTTGCATCGTCCGGTCGACGTAGTCGAGCACCCGCGCCCCCCGCGTCGAGCCGATCGCCCGCAGGATCCGCTCCCAGTGCTCGCGATCGGTCGCGTCGATCGTGAACTCGCGCACCCGTTTGCCCTCCGGCCCGGCGCCGGGAACCAGGTCGACCCCCTGCAGCTGCCCCCCCGCCTCGGCGATCGCCGCGGTAAGCCGTCCCAGGGGCTCTTTCCGCGCATCGAGCTCGACCCGGATCGTGACGCTGTATTGAGCGCTGACGGCCATCGGCGGCTATCGAATCAGATCGGCGGTCTCCGCCCGTTCTCGGCCGCGGGTTCGCGTAGGGTTCCGCCGACTGGTGAGGCTGCGTTTGACCATCTTGTGCGGGCTCGTGGGCCACCTGGGGGATTCCGCCTGCCGGCCAGCCACGGCTACTCACTGCACGCGCTTGCCGTCGACGGCGATCCCCACGAAAAACCCGACGCCTTGCTTCTTTTCTTCGGCCGTAAGGGCTCCAGCGCTGTCTATGGGGTGCTGAGGAAAGTGGAGGTGACGGAAACCTCGATTACGGCGGATCTCGGCGGCCTTGGCTCCGTCGAATGTCCCTCTCGCCGGCAGCCAAGGAAGCCTGGTCCGCTACGTGAACCACCCAAGTCACCCGTTCCGACTGCAGCACTAAGCGCCAAAAAGCAGCGCGGTAGGGGGAGAGACCGAGGCCCCTGTCGACTTATGCGTCCAAATGGACGCAAAACTCGACACGCCCGACGCGGCCGCGGCAGCCATTGCGACCCGACAGCACGGTGCGATCACGAGGCGACAGCTCGAAGCGTGCGGTTTGGGGTCGAAAGCGATCACGATCCGGGTTCGCAAAGGCCAGTTGCATCGAATCCACCGTGGTGTCTACGCGGTAGGCCACCGCGGCCTGAGCCTCCACGGGCGCTTCATGGCGGCTGTTCTCGCTTGTGGAGAAGGAGCGGTTCTCAGCCACATATCCGCTGCGGTGCTCTGGGAGCTCCTCAAGCCGATTGACGGCCCGGTCCACGTCACCGTCCCAACCTCCTCGGGCCGCTCCCGGCGCTCCGGCATCCACCTGCACCGCTCCCCGTCCCTCGCGGAGCCTTCCCCGTCGCCCTCCTACTCGCAGCAATTGGGAGGGCGACGGGGAAGGCTCTTGACCACCCACCGCCGCAACATCCCCGTCACGAGCGTGGCTAGGACCCTCGAAGACCTCCGCGCCTCAGACCTGCTCCAGCCCCGTCTCCTCCGCCGAGCCACCCGCCAGGCCGAACTCAGGGGGTACCGCCTCGAGCACCTCACCACCGACCGCACCCGCTCCGATCTCGAGTCCCTCTTCCTCGCCCTCGTCCACCACCACGGTCTCCCGTATCCCGAGGTCAACGTGAAACTTGGCCGCTGGACCGTCGACTTCCTCTGGCGTCAGCAGAAGCTCGTGGTCGAGACCGACTTCTTCACCTACCACCGAGGCTCGGTCGCCTTCGAGGACGACCACGCCCGCGAGCTCGACCTCCGCTCCGCCGGCTACGCCGTCCTGCGGTACACCGACGTGCAGTTGGAGGGCGAACCGCAGCGGGTTGCCGCAGACGTCAAGCGCGCCCTAAGCCGCGCCGGTGCGGCTTAGGAGAGATTTACGAAACTCGCAGGGCCAGTAGCCAAGCGGGTTCGCAGGGTCGGTGATTTCACGGATACCTCGCTTTCCGGGGCGGTCTACCCCACAGGTGAAAAACCGGAGATTGCAGGGAAGCCGGCAAAAGCCGTTATGGGCGTCCCGGCTTCGTCCGGGCTACGAGCGCTTCTGGGCGTTTTGGGGGCGGCGCACAGGGTGGAGTACGCGGGGGTTAAGCGCTCTCAGACGGTTTTCTGCCGTTCCACGAGGGCGCAATCCGGCCTGTAGAGCCAAACCATGTGTGGACACATTCCGTCCGATCTTGCTGTCACTCTGCCCCTTGCTCAATGCCACGCCCTTCCCTTCGGAAGGCTTCAGCGAAAGGGTCGCTTTCTTGCGGGGCGACCCTTTCGCATTTTTTACCTCCGACGGCGCTGGTAGAAGGAGTGCCGTGACTACCGACTAAGACACCAGCCGATAGCGGCCACCTTCGGCCGCCGCCGACTGCGTGATGGCATTGAGCAACCTCACCGCAGACACCCCTCATTCTTTGGGACCCGTATGCCGGGAGGCCACTGCTCTGCCGTGGACTTCGCCCGGCCGTTCTGGGGTCGGACGCAGATGCACCGTTGAGACTCGGCGGGCCACCTCGCTGATCCAGCTCGCGGTGAAGCCGTGGCCCGGGGCTTACAGAGAGCCCCGGGCCGCGCACCCGTTGCGGTGAAGTCGGGGAGGGTAGTGACTTGACCTCCCCGGCTTCTTCTGCCAAGTCCGTTTCCCTGCCAGAACGGGGGCGGATTTGGCCCTGACGAACAGGTTTTCTGTCCGGCTCGCCGTGTAGTTTTCCGCTCTAGAAAGCGAAAAATCGACCCCCGCACTGGTGGAACAGTCGGGGGTCTGGACCCAGGAGATTGTGGCTCCTTGGCCTCAGCCAACGTAGCACGGCCTTCGGCGTGCGCCCAGCTTGTTCAACTGCTTGATTCGCCCGAGATTGGGCGGCTGATCGAGGAACTTGAAGAGACCCGCTGGACGGGACGACCGGGCTACCCGATCCGGACCATGATCGGGCTGGCGCTCGCCAAGAGCCTCTACGCCCTGCCGACGTGGACCAAAGTCGTCGCCCTGGTGGCCGACCACTGGCGCTTGCAGCGCGTCCTCGGATGCGAGGGCGACCCGCCGAGCAAGTGGGCTGCGTATCGCTTTGCGAAGACGCTGCGCCAGCACGGCGAGAAAGTCGAGCGCTGCATCGACTCCGTGGTCGAAGGACTGAAAGCGAAGCTGCCGACCTACGGCCGCGACCTCGCCATCGACGCGAGCGATATGCCCGCCTACGCGAACGGCCAACGCTACGTGTCGAAGGGCAGCGAGATCGAACGCAACTGGCACACCGACCCCGATGCTTCGTGGGGTCATCGCTCGGCGGTCTCGACGCGGCGCGGCGGTGGCTTCTTCGGTTACCGCCTCCACATGGCTACCTGCACCGCCACCGACCTCCCGGTCGCGTGGTCCGTGGAGACCGCGAAGGCCAACGAAGTCAGGTTCGTAGGCGACCTGCTGGACACGGCGAGGCGGCGGGGCGCGATGGCGGCGACCGCCGCCTGCGACAAGGGCTATGACAACAACCGCGTCTACGCCGACCTTGCCGAGCGCGACTGCCTGCCGCTGATCCCGCTCCGGCAGACGCCCGACGTGAAGCGCGGGGATCATCGCCCACCTGAATGCCAGCACGGCGTCTGGACCTTCGCGGGCGCCGACCGCAAGAGGGGCGCGACGAAGTGGCGGTGTCCCTCCGGAGAGTGCAAACCGGCTTCAACGTGGGTTGCCGCCGACCGCCTCTACCCGCTGGTCCCGCGAGAGACCAAGCGCTTCAAAGCGGGCTACCGCAAGCGGGCCGCAGTCGAGCGCGAGTTCGGCCGACTTAAGACCTCCTGGGGATTGAAGCCCCTGCGGGTCCGTGGCTTGGATCGCGTTCGACTGCACGCCGACCTGACGGTGTTGACCAAGCTGGCCTGCACGCTGACGCGTGCGCGGGCCGGTTAGCTGATCCCGTAGAGGAGGTCTCGCACCTGCACGCCCAACACCTCGGCCATCCTCACGATGTGGTCGAGCCGAGGGAAGCGGTGGCCATTTTCGATCCGGGAGACAGCGGCCCGGTCGAGGAAGACCTGAGCCGCAAAGTCTTCCTGCGAGATACGCGCTTCCCGCCGCGCCATGTGGAGGTTGTGGCCGAACCGCTCCGCGAGCGTCACGCCCCCTCCACGAACAACTCATAAGCCCGCAGGGCGGTTCTGGTGGGCAGCACCCCGCCTTTGGCGAGTTCCCTGACGGCCCTTTCGATGCCGTCTCGGGTGCGGAAGTCATCGCTGCCGCCGAACTCGCGGATCAGGTCCGAGAGCCGCAACGTCGCGGGGTAGGTCTCTACGACGTGGGCGAGGATCGCCCGTTCGTCTTTCAGGTCATTGGCAGCGTTAGAGCCTGCCGTAGGCTGGTCGTGCATCAGGGAGTCACGCTCCTTGGTGTCACGGCCGGGGGCTGTTTGCGCAGTCGCCCGGCCACTTTTGATTTGGACCGGGCGAACCTATGGACGATCAGGGATGAAACTCAAGACTTTCGTCAATCGTTTCGCCAACCCCTCTTAGGCGTCCGACTCGGCCGTCGCCACAACCGGGTGCTCGCCCGTCGGCGAGGGGTCACCCTCTTCGGGCTCCACGTGCAGGCGCGGCAGCATCCGGTCGAGCCAGTCGGGGAACCACCAGGCTCGGGCTCCGAGGAGCTGCATGATCGCCGGGACGAGGACGGAGCGGATGATCACGGCGTCGATCAGGACCGCCGAGGCGAGGCCGAGGCCGAAGAGTTTGATGATCCGGTCTTCGCCGAGCATGAAGGCGGCGAAGACGGTGACCATGATCGCCGCCGCCGCGGTGATCACGCGGCCGGTCAGGGCGAGGCCGCGGGTGACCGCCTCGGAGGCGTCCTTGGTGTGTTCCCACTCCTCGTGGATGCGGGACATGAGGAAGACCTCGTAGTCCATCGAGAGCCCGAAGACGATCGAGAAGAGGAAGATCGGGAAGAAGGCGATGATCGGGCCGGTGCTGTCGACGCCGATCAGGCTCGCGCCCCAGCCCCACTGGAAGACGGCGACGATCAGCCCGAAGGCGGCGCCGATCGAGAGCAGGTTCATCGCGATCGCCTTCAGCGGCACCCAGATCGAGCGGAAGACGATCATCAGCAGCAGCGCCGAGAGGAGGACGACGACGCCGATGAAGAGCGGCAGCTTTTCGGCGATCGCGCTGCCGAAGTCCTCGAAGATCGCGTTGACGCCGCCGACATGGACCTGCGCCCCGGTCGCTTCCTCCGCCGCCGGGATCGCTTCGTCGCGGATGCGGTCGAGCAGGTCGGTGGTGTCGACGCTCTGCGGCGAGGTCGTCGGGTAGAGCTGGAAGACGCCGACGGTCTTCTCGGGGTTGAGGGTGACGTCGGTGACCGCTTCGACGCCGGCTTCCTTCTGCAGGTCGGTATGGAGCGTCTGCAGGACTTCGTCGTTGCCCTTTTCCGGCAGTTCGGCGGCGATGACGAAGGGACCGTTGAACCCGGGTCCGAAGCCATCGGCGAGCAGGTCGTACGCTTCGCGCGTCGTCGTCCCCTCGGGGTCGGTGCCCGCGTCGTTGGTGCCGAGGCGGAGCGAGAGGGTGGGGATGCAGAGCGCGAGCAGGACCGCGCCGGAGAGCAGCGCCGCCGTCCACGGCCGCCGCTGGATGCGATTGCTCCAACGCTGCCACCAGCTGCCTTCGTCGATGCTGCGTTTGCCGCGGCCGAGGCCGGGAATCCGCAGCCGGTCGACGCGCCGGCCGACGATCGTCAGCAGCGCCGGCAGCAGGGTCAGGGCGCTGACCATCGTGAAGAAGACGGCGATCGCCGCCGCCATCGCCACCCCGTAGAGGAAGCTGAGACCGAGCAGCATCATCCCCAGCAGGGCGATGATCACGGTGATCGCGGCGAAGAGGACGGCGCGCCCGGCGGTGTCGATCGCGGCGATCGCCGCCTCGCGCGGCTCGAAGCCCTCCGCCAGCCCGTTGCGGAAGCGGGTGAGGATGAAGAGGGCGTAGTCGACGCCGACGCCGAGCCCGATCATGAAAGCCAGCTGCGGCGCGAAGTCGGCGGTGTTGAAGACGTGGGTGCCGAGGGTGATGAAGCTGATCCCGACCCCGAGGGCGAAGAGGGCGGTGACGATCGGCAGACCCATCGCCACCACCGAGCCGAAGGTCAGCAGGAGGACGATGATCGCGGCGAGCACCCCGATCCCCTCCGAGAAGCCTTCTTCTTCTTCGCCCCGGACTTCCTCGATCGGCGAGCCGCCGAGCTCGACCTTCAGCCCGTCGCCGTCGGCGGCCTGCGCGGTCTCCATCACCCGTTTCGCTTCCTCGGTGTCGAGGTCGGGGCCGGCGACGTCGAACTGGACCGTCGCGTAGGCGATCTTGCCGTCGTCGCTGACCGCCGCCGCGCCGCCGCCCTTGCCGTAGGGGCTGGCGACTTCACTGACGTGCTTTTCCTCTTCGACTTCGGCGAAGACCTTCTCCATCTTCCGCTTCACCGCGGGGGAGTCGACGCCGCCGTCGGCCTTGAAGACGATCTGCGCGACTTCCCCCGACTGCGCCGGGAACTTGTCTTCCAGCAGGTCGAGCGCTTCCTTGGAGTCGGAGTCCGGAAGCTGGAATTCTTCGCTGAAGTCGGCCCCGACCATGCCGGAGATGGCGCCCATCGCGAAGAGGGCGACGATCCAGCTGATGATGACCGTCTTGCGGTGGCCGGTGGCCCAGGTGGCAAAGCGACGCATTGGCGCGGCCACCGTACCAATGCAGGGGGCGGCGAAGTGTGAACAATCTCCCGTCGCGGTCGGGGACTAGATTCCCTGCGGATGCCCGAACCCCAGATCGCCCGTTTTCGGCGGGTAATCAGCTCTGCCTATGCCTCCTTGGAGGCGCGCCGCCAGGAGGTCAACGACCTCAACGTCTTCCCGGTCGCCGACGGCGACACCGGCGACAACATGGCGATGACGCTGCGCGCCGTGATGGAGGAGCTCGACCACCTCGACGGCCAGTCGGTCGACGAGGTCGGCCGCACCGAGCTGGTCCAGGCGCTGGCCCGGGCGGCGCTGATGGGCGCCCGCGGCAACTCCGGCGTCATCCTCAGCCAGATCGTCCGCGGCGCCGCCGAGGAGCTGGCCAGCCGCCCCGGCGAGCTGATCGACCCGACCCTCGTCGCCGCCGCCTTCGCCCGCGCCGCCGACGCCGCCTACGACTCGGTCCGCGACCCGGCCGAGGGGACGATGCTGACCGTCTTCCGGGAGATGGCCCACTCGCTCTCCCGCCAGCTCGCCCACCTCGAGAAGGACGAGCAGCGGCTCGGCAGCGACGCCGGCGAAGAGCAGCAGGACGCGGTCCTCGCCAAGGTCCTGGAACGGGCGATCGAAGACGGCGAGCGCGCCGTCGCCCGTACCCCCGAGCAGCTCGAGGTGCTGCGCGAGTCCGGCGTCGTCGACGCCGGCGGCCACGGCCTCGTCCTCATCCTCGCCGGCGTCGTCGCCGCCCTGCGCGGGGACGGCGACGAGCCCGAAGTCGCCCACTACGAGCCGCCGCGCCGCAGCCTCCCGCACCACGAGGACAGCCGCTACCGCTACTGCACCAACTTCATCGTCTCCGGCCGCGGGCTCGAAAACCGCGAGTACCTGCCGCGGCTGGAGAGGCTCGGCGACTCGGTCCTCGTCGTCGGCGACGACGCCACCCTCAAGGTCCACGTCCACACCGACGAGCCCGAGGCCGCGGTCGCGGTCTTCGACGGGGTCGGCGAGGTGACGAACCTCGACGTCGCCGACATGCGCGAGCAGATGGCCGAGCGCGACGCCCGCCTCGCCTCCGGCCGCACCGGCGTCGTCGCGGTCGCCGCCGGCGACGGCCTCCTGCGCCTCTTCGGCGAGCTCGGCGCCCACGTCGTCCCCGGCGGCGAGACCCTCAA
Source organism: uncultured Actinomycetes bacterium (assembly GCA_963779815.1). Taxonomy (GTDB): domain Bacteria; phylum Actinomycetota; class Thermoleophilia; order Solirubrobacterales; family 70-9; genus VAYN01. The sequence goes on from CAVZZR010000003.1 coordinate 422,056, forward strand.
CCCCTCGACCTACGAGCTCCTCGCCGGGATCCACAGCGTCGCCGCCGACGAGGTCCTTGTCCTGCCCAGCTCCTCGAACGTGATCATGGCCGCCGAGCGCGCCTGCGAGCTCTCCGACAAGCCGGCCCGGGTGGTCGCGGCGACATCGCAGCAGGCGAGCCTGCTGGCGCTGGTCGAGCTCGACCCGGAGGCCTCGCTGGACGAAAACGCCGAGCGGCTCGAGGAGGCGCTGGCGGGAGTCGGGACCGGCGGCATCGCCCCCGCCGCCCGCGACGACGCCCAGGGCCGCTTCCGCAAGGGCGACGCGGTCGGCTTCGCCGCCGGCGAGATCGTCGCCTGGGGCGGGGCGGGCTCGACCCTGACCCAGACTCTGCGGCACCTGGCCGAGGGGGCGGAGATCGTCACCGTGATCGCCGGCGATGGGGCGCCGATCGCCCTCGAGGAGCTCGACACCCACGTCCCCGACGGGGTCGAGATCGAGACCCACGAGGGGGGACAGCCGAGCTGGTGGTGGCTGCTGGCCGCCCAGTAGTGCGGTGCTTCGCCGGCGAGCGCGAGCTGGGGCGCGGCGAGCTGCTGAACGCGCCCCTGCACTGGCCGCGCCCGAGCGTCCTCGAGCAGGGGCTGGGAGCCCTGAAGGGCGTCGGACCCAAAACCGCCGAAGCGGCCGCCGCGGCCGGCCTGCGCACCGTCGGCGACCTCCTCTACCACGTCCCGCGCCGCCACCGCGACCTGCGAGTAAGGCAACTCGGCGACCTCAAACCGGGCGAGACCGCCACGATCCACGTCGAGGTCCAGGGCTCCCAACCCCGCCCGTTCCGCAAAGGCCGTCTGAGGATGGTCTCGGTCAAAGTCGGCGACGCCACCGGCCACGTAAGAGCCACCTGGTTCAACCAGCCCTGGGTAGCGAGCAAGCTAACTCCCGGCACCGAGCTCCTGATGACGGGCAAATTCTCAGGGAAAGGCTTCGCAGTAAGGGAATGGGAGCTCGTTTCTTCTGCGGGTGGCGAGGGTGCCGGGGACCCCGAGCATCCTGCGCAGGGGTCCCCGAACAGCCCTCGTCAGGACCCGCAGTCGAGCGGCCTCGTGCCCCTTCACTCCGCCACCGAGGCGATTCGTCCCGCCCAAATCCGCGACTGGGTAGAGCAAGCGGTCCCGCTGGCGCAGAACGCGATCGAGGGCCTCCCCTCAGACCTGCGCACCCGGCGCGGCCTCGCGGCGATCGGCGACGCCCTCAGCGTCGTCCACTTCCCCCGGGAGGCCGAAGATCTCAAACCCGCGTACGAGCGCCTCGCCTTCGAAGAGCTCTTCCTCCACCAGGCCCTGCTGGCGACCCGCAAGAGCAGCCACCGGACGGCGCGGCCGGCGCCGCGGCTGGGGAAGCCGGGCGACCTCGTCGCCCGCTGGCTCGACTCGCTGCCGTTCGAGCCGACCGGCGACCAGCTGAAGGCCTTCGACGAGATCGAGCGCGACCTCGACTCCGGCGAGCCGATGCAGCGGCTGCTGATGGGCGAGGTCGGCTCCGGCAAGACCGTCGTCGCCGTCTACTCGATGCTGCGGGCGCTCGAAGCCGGCTACCAGGCGGCGCTGATGGCGCCGACCGAGACGCTTGCCGAGCAGCACGCGATCACGCTCGGCAAGCTGCTGGCCGAAGAGGCGACCCCGTTCGCGCTGCTGACCGGATCGACCCCCGCCGCCCGCCGCCGCGAGGCACTCGACCGTCTCGCCAGCGGCGAGCTCGGCCTTCTCGTCGGGACCCACGCGCTGATCGAGCCGACCGTCCGCTTCGCCCGCCTCGGCCTCGTCGTCGTCGACGAGCAGCACCGCTTCGGCGTCTCCCAGCGCCGCGCCCTCGACGAGAAGGGGGTGGAGGGGATGGCCCCGCACGTCCTCCACATGACCGCGACGCCGATCCCGCGCACCCTTGCCCTGACCGAATACGGCGACCTCGACACCACCGCCCTGCACGAGCTGCCGGCCGGGCGACGGCCGGTCACGACCCACCTCGTCGCCGAGGACCAGCGCGCCGAAGCGTTCGAGTTCCTGCGCCGGCAGCTGCGCGAGGGCCGGCAGGCGTTCGTCGTCTGCCCGCTGGTCGGGGAGTCGGAGAAAGTGGCGGGGAAAGCGGCCGAGGTCGAGGCCGAGCGGCTGCGCGCCGGCGAGCTGCGCGAGTTCCGGGTCGGCCTCCTGCACGGGCAGATGCACTCGACCGAGAAGGCGGAGGCGATGCGGGCCTTCGCCGCCCACGAGACCGACGTCCTCGTCTCGACCACGGTGATCGAGGTCGGGATCGACGTCGCCAACGCGACGGTGATCGTGATCGAGGGGGCCGAGCGCTTCGGCGTCTCCCAGCTGCACCAGCTGCGCGGGCGGGTCGGCCGCGGCGAGCACCCGAGCCAGTGCCTGCTGTTCGCCGAAGAGGCGGGTGAGACCGCGCGCAGGCGGCTGGGTGCGGTGGCGGAGGAGGGGGACGGCTTCAAGCTCGCCGAGATCGACCTCGAACTGCGGGGGGCGGGGGAGATCCTCGGCACCCGCCAGAGCGGACTGCCCCGCTTCGCCGTCGCCAAGCTACCCGAGGACGGCCCCTTGCTGCTCGAAGCCCACCGTGAGGTACTGGCGCTGCTCCGAGAGCATGGTTCCCTCTCCGACCCGGGGCTCGGCCCGCTGCTCGACGCCGCCCGCCGCCGCTTCGGCACCGGCGCGGCCGACCCGATTCCCCTATGAAGTGCCCCTTATGAGAGTGATCGCCGGAGAGCTCAAGGGCCGGCGCCTCGTCGCGCCCAAAGGCTGGAAGGTCCGCCCGACCTCCGACCGCGTCCGCGAGGCGATCTTCTCCGCCCTCGGCGACCGCGTCGCCGGCGCCCTCGTCCTCGACCTCTACTGCGGCACCGGAGCCCTGGCGATCGAGGCGCTCTCGCGCGGCGCCGAGCGCGCCGTCCTCGTCGACCGCGACACCCGTCCCGCCCTCGGCAACGTCCAGCGCCTCGGCCTCGGGGAGCGCGCCGAGCTGGTCCGCGCCGACGCCGGTCGCTGGCTGGGGGAGGTTTCGTCCGGCTCCTTCGCGGGGAAATTCGACCTCGTCTTCGTCGACGCCCCTTATAGACTCGCCGACCGCGTGGCCCAGGACCTCAACATCCACCTGCCGAAGCTGCTTGCCGCCGACGGTCGGGCGGTGGTCGAGAGCGGCGCCCGCCGGCCGTTGCGGCTCGACTCGCTGGAGCCGCTGCGCCGGCGCCGCTACGGCGCCGCCGACGTCACCATCTACGGGGAGGCGGCCGAATGAGCGAGAAGAACGGGACGGTCGTCTGTCCCGGCAGCTACGACCCGGTGACCAACGGCCACCTCGACATCATCACCCGCACCTCCAACGTCTTCGACCGCGTCGTCGTCGGCGTCGTCAACAACCCGGTGCGGAAGCAGAAGACGCTCTTCACCGCCGAGGAGCGGAAGGCGTTCATCGAAGAGGCGACCGCCGACCTCGCCAACGTCGAGGTGCAGATCTTCGCCAACCTGCTGGTCGAGTTCGCCCGCGAAAACGAGGCGAAGGCGATCGTCAAGGGGCTGCGGGCGATCTCGGACTTCGAGTACGAGTTCGAGATGGCGCAGCTGAACCGCAAGCTCGACCCGGGGATCGAGAGCATCTACGTGATCGCCTCGCCCCACTACAGCTTCCTCTCGTCCACCGGGGTGAAGGAGATGGCCACCTTCGGCGGCAACGTTTCCGACCTCGTTCCGGCCGCCGTCGCGGCGGCGCTGGGAGACCGCCTGGACGACAGGTAGGCTGTGCGAACCAGTCTGTCCCGTGGGCGCCGCCTTGCAAAAAAACACTCTTTGAACGCCTTCTTCCCTAAAACCCCCGCATACACGTAGGCTTACGACTCTTCATATGGACGTTCTGGTCCTCATAGACAAGCTCGACGACGTAGTTCACAACGCCCGCCCCGTCCCCCTGACGGATCAGGTGCGCGTGGATCGGGAGGAGATCTACGACCTCCTCGACCAGATGCGCGCGACGATCCCCGAGGAGATCAAGCAGGCGCGGTGGATCGTCAAGGAGCGCCAGGAGATGCTGGCGGAGGCCAAACGCGAGGCCGAGCGGATCGTCCGCGAGGCCCGCGAGCAGCAGGCCCGGCTGATCTCCGACGAGGAGGTCACCAAGCAGGCCGAGCGCGCCGCCGACGAGATCGTCGAGGATGCCCGCACCCGCGAGCGCGAAATCCGCCTCGGCGCCGAGGACTACGCCGACGAGATCCTCAACACCCTCGAAGTGAACCTGCAGAAGTTCCTCGCCGCCGTCCAGCGCGGCCGCGACCGGCTCGCCGGCCGCGAGGAGGAACAGCCGCAGCCCGAGCTCGACCAGCAGCCCTAGGGCGGGCGCCGACTCGGATTACCGCGGCGATCACGCAGCCGAGACTTGCCACACCAGGGTGGGGTCAAACTCGGAAGCGGTGCGTCGGGGCTGCCGTTACTCGAGCTTCAGGTCTTTCAGCGCCGACCAGCGTGGGTCGGTTGCTTCCTCGTGCTCGTGCGGGTTGTCGTTGAGGGACTCGCCGCAGACCGGGCAGAGGCCGGCGCAGTCGGGGCGGCAGAGGATCCTGGTGGGGAGGGCGAGGATGGTCGCGTCGTGGGCCCAGCGGCCGATGTCGAGCTCGTCCTCGGAGACGTAGGGGCTGCGCAGTTCTGGGTCGTCGGTCCCGGCCTGGTCGATCTCGCGCGCTTCGACGTCGAGGTCCAGCTGCCCCGGTTCGAGGCAGCGCATGCACGGCCCCTCCAGATGCACCGGGAAGGTGAGGCGGAAGGCGAAGCCGTTGCTGGGGCGCGAGACCTCGAGCCGCACCGTCGGCGCCCAGGGCTCGGGCTTGTAGGTCTGGCCGGCGAGCTCGAAGGGCTCCAGCGCGACCGGCACTTCGATTCGCTTGCCCTCGCCGTGGGCGAGGGTGAGGCGGGAGAGGTCGATGATCGTCTGCGGTGCTTGTGACATGCTCCCGACGAGGTTACGAAATGGGTCAATTCGACTGGAAACCGGACACCTACCTGGAGCTGGTCCGCTCCGAGATCCCCCGCTACGACGAGCTGCAGGAGCAGGCGATCGCGGCGATCCCGTTCCCGCCCGAGCGGGTGCTGGAGCTGGGGATGGGGACGGGGGAGACGACGAAGCGGCTGATCGAGGCCTACCCGGACTCCTGGGTGATCGGCCTCGACTCCAGCGCCGACATGGTCTTCCGGGCGCGCGAGATGTACGACGACGTGCAGCTGGCGCGGATCGAGGATCCCCTGCCCGACGGGCCCTGGGACCTCGTCATCGGCGTCCTCTCGATCCACCACCTGCAGGCCGAGGCGAAGAAAAACCTCTTCCGCCAGGTCAAGGAGCAGGCCCGAGCCTTCGTCATCGGCGACGTCGTCAAAGCCGACGTCCAAATCGCCCCGATCGAGGAGGGCTACGACTTCCCGGAGACGGCCGAGGACCTAGCAGCATGGACCGGAGGGACGGTCACCTGGCAAGCCGACGACCTAGCTGTTGTGCAGGCGGTCTATTGAGGGGTCAGGTGATGGGGGTCCCTCCCCAGACACATCTCGCCGCGCTCGCTGTTGAGTGTCTGGTGAGGGACCCCCATCACCTGACCTACCACTCGTCCCGGAGGTTCGGGCGCTACTATCTCCCGCTCTATGGCCGTCCCTAAGAAGCGCACTTCGAGCGCTCGTCGCGACAAGCGGCGCGCTCAGCACAAGGCTGCGAAGCCGAATATCAACCGCTGTCCTAAATGCCATGAGCCACGGTTGCCGCATCGGGTGTGTCCGAATTGCGGCACGTACAAGGGGCGTGAAGTGGTTACGCAGCGGATCGCCGACCCGACGGCGCCTCACACGCACGAGTAATCGTGGCGCAGGACCGCGCGGTGACCGTGGCCCTCGACGGCTACGGCGCTGAGCAGGGCTTCGAGGTGCTCGCGGAGGGCGCCCGTCTGGCTGCCGCCGACGGCATCGGCGTTCGCGTCTTCGGGCCGAAGCGCGCTCTCGGGCTGGACGGCGTCCAGGCGGTCGAGGTCGTCGACACCGCTGAGCTCATCGGCAACGACGAGGACCCGGTGCCGGCGGTGCGGGCGAAGAAGGAAGCCTCGGTCGTCCGCGCCGCCCGCGAGGTGTCCGAGGGCGGTGCCGACGCGCTCGTCAGCTGTGGCTCGACCGGGGCGACGATGGCCGCCGCGACCTTCGGCATGCGCCGCCTCAGGGGCGTGCAGCGGCCGGCGCTTGCCGTGCAGCTGCCGGTGCCCGGCAAAGCGGTCCTCTTCCTCGACGTCGGCGCCAACGTCGAGGTCCGCGCCCAGCACCTCGTCCAGTTCGCCTTCCTCGGCGCCGCCTTCAGCGACGCCGTCCTCGAGGTCGAAGACCCGAGCGTCGGCCTGCTGACGGTCGGCGAGGAGTCGGGCAAGGGACGCGAGGAGGTGGTCGAGGCGCACCGGCTGCTCAGCGCCGCTGCCGGGATCAACTTCGCCGGCAACGTCGAGGGCCGCGACCTGCCCGCCGCCGTGACCGACGTCGTCGTCACCGACGGCTTCACCGGCAACATCGCGCTGAAGCTCCTCGAGGGCACCGCGAAGACGGTCGCCGCGGCGGTCGGCGACGCCGCCCGCTCGAACCCGATGGCCGCGGTCGGGGGGCTGCTGCTGAAACCGTCCCTGAACGGGCTGCGCCGCGAGCTCCACCCCGACACGACCGGCGGCGCGATCCTCCTCGGCCTGCGGGGGATCGCGGTCGTCGGCCACGGCAGCTCCGGCGCCGAGGGGATCGCCAACGCCGCCCGCCTCGCCGCCCGCTGCGCCGAAGTCGACGCCGTCGGCCGCACCGCGGCGCTGCTGGCGGAGGGCGGAGCCGGCCGCGGCGCCCTCGCCGGTGATGGCGAGGCGCCGTGATAAACAAGGCGACAAGATGAACCGCGACGAAGTCCTGACCCTGGTTCGCGAGCACCTCGCCGAGGAGCTCGAAGTCGAGATCGGGCGGATCGACGAGGGAACCCGCTTCAAGGAGGACCTCGACGCCGACTCGCTCGACCTCTACGAGCTCGTGATGGAGCTCGAGGACCGCTACGGGGTGACGGTGAGCGAGGAGCAGGCGACCCACATCAAGACGGTCGGCGACGCGGTCGGCTTCGTGCTCGAGCACGCGCCCGCCTGAAGCGGTGTCGCCGCAACCCGCTTCCCCCGTCGCAGCGCTGGCCGCGCTGATCGACGAGCTGCCGGAGGACCTGCGCCGGCAGGCGCTCACCCATTCCTCCTGGACCGAGCGGCGGGTCGACTCCTTCGAGCGCCTCGCCTTCCTCGGCGACAGCGTCCTCGGCCTCGCCGTCGCCACCCGCGTCTACGAGAGCTTCCAGAAGCTCGCCGCGGGCGGCCTCACCAAGGTCCACAACCAGTCGGTCAGCGGCGTCTCCTGCGCCGAGGTTGGGACGCTGCTCGGGGTGCCGGCGATGCTGCGCGCCAACGAGCCCGAGGAGATGGTCGGGGCGATCCCGGCCGAGATCCTGCTCGACGGCGGTCGGCCGCTGCCGGAGGCGACCGAGGCCCTGATCGGCGCCTGCTACGTCGCTTTCGGCTTCGAGCGGACCGCGGTGGCGGTGGCTGAGGCCTTCGAGCCGCGGATCGAGCTCGCCTCCGAGACCCGGATCGATTTCAAGTCCGCCCTGCAGGAGCTTTTGGCCCAGCGCGGAGCCCGCGTAACCTATGAGGTGGTCGCGGCGACGGGTCCCCCGCACCAGCGCACATTCGAGGTGGCGGCGATCGTCGACTCCGAGCGGGTCGGGAGGGGGAAAGGGCGGAGCAAGAAGGCGGCAGAGCAGATCGCCGCCGAGGAGGCATTGGCGCATCTTGGGGGTTAATCCAGCGGCTGTTGCGTCCGAGGGGACCGGGAGCATTCGGGCGATGCGGGGTGCCTGCGCATGTATCTGAGGTCGATCTCGATGAAGGGCTTCAAGTCCTTCCCCGAGCGCACGACCCTGGAGTTCTCGCCGGGGGTCAGCGTCATCGTCGGCCCCAACGGCTCCGGCAAGAGCAACATCACCGACGCCGTCCTCTGGGCGCTCGGCGAGCAGAGCCCGGGGGCGATCCGCGGCGCCTCGATGCAGGACGTGATCTCCGCCGGGGGCAAGGGGATCAGCCAGCGCCGCGCCGCCGAGGTCGAGGTGACGATCGACAACTCCGACGGCCGCGCCGCCACCGAGTTCTCCGAAATCGCCGTCGAGCGGCGGCTCGACCGCTCGGGCGATAGCGGCTACCGGCTGAACGGCGCCCGCTGCCGCCTCGCCGACGTCACCGACGTCCTCTCCGACACCAACCTCGGCCGCGAGATGCACTCGGTGATCAGCCAGGGCCGCGTCGAGACGATCGTCCACTCGAAGCCGCGGGAGCGGCGCCTCCTGGTCGAGGAGGCGGCCGGCCTCGGCAAGCACCGCAAACGACGGCGACGGGCTGAGCTGAAGCTGCGCTCGGCGCAGGACAACCTCGATCGCGCCCTCGACGTCGAGCGCGAGGCGCGGGCGCGGCTGCGGCCGCTGAAGCGCCAGGCGCAGGCGGCCGAGCTGGGGGCGCGGATCGAGCGCGAGGAGCTGGGCCTGAAGGCGCAGCTGGTCTCCGAGGAGCTGCGCTTCGGCGCCGACCGCGCCGCCGCCGCCGAAAAGGCGGCGTCGAAGGCGCGCGGGGTCCGCGGCAAGCTCGAGGAGCAGCTCGCGGAGGTGGCGAAACGGCGCTCGGCGGCCGAGGAGCGCTTCGCCGCCCGCGACCGCGAGCGCACCCAGGCCTGGGGCCTGCTGACGAAGCTGCGCGGCGAGCAGGAGCGGGTCGCGGTCCGGGTCGCCGGCCTCTCCAGCCGCGAGGCGGAGCTGGAGGCGGGGCTGGAGAACCTGCGGACGGAGATGGGGCCGCTGACGCTCGACGTCGGGCCTGGCTCTTCGCCGGGCGACCGGGCGCGGAAGCTGGAAGAGGAGCTGGGTGAGATCGACGCCGGGTTGCGGACGGCGACGGACGGCCTCGGGGTCGCCCGCTCTGCCGATGCCGCCGAGGCGGCGCGCGAGTCGGCGCTGGGCCACGTCCGCGAGGGCGCCGAGCGCGCCTCCCGCCATGCCAAACGCGCCGAGGGGCTGCTCGGCGAGCGCCACCGCGAGCGGATGCGGGCGCGGCTTGCTGCCGGCGAGGCCCTGCTCGACGACGTGCGCAGCGCCCTGAAGGCCGCCGAGGCGGTCGGGGCGGCGATCCGCGGCCGGGTCGACGCGATCGAGCGCAAGGTCGTCGGCGGTGAGGACGACGGCGACGAGATCGCCGCCGAGCTGCGCCGCTGCTCCCAGCAGGAGTTCGAGCTGCAGGCGCAGATGAAGGAGACCTCCGACGAGCTGACCCGGGCCGAGGTCGAGGCGGCGCATCTCGGCGACCGCCGGGCCGAGGCCGAGCGCGAGCTGGCCTCGATCGCCGAGCGGCTGGGCGAGGAGATCCCGCCGGCCGAGGAGGCGCTGAGCGAGGAGGCGCGGGCCGAGATCGACCGCCGCCTGGAGCGGCTGGAGCGGCGCCGGGCGCAGATCGGGCCGGTCAACCCGCTGGCCGAGCAGGAGTACGAGGAGGCGCGCGAGCACGTCGAGTCGCTGCAGGCGCAGCGCGAGGACATCGAGCGCGTCGATGCGCGAGCTGGAGTCGCTGATCCGCGACATCGACGAGGAGATCAAGCGCGCCTTCGAGGAGACCTTCGAGGCGACGGCCAAGAACTTCGAAGAGATGGTCGAGCACCTCTTCCCGGGCGGCCGTGGCCGCCTGCGCCGGGTCAGCCTGCGGCCGGTTCGCGACGACGAGCGCCCGGCCGGCGAGCAGGAGGCGCCGAGCGACGCCGAGCCCGAGCCCGAGGAGGAGGAAGAGCGAGCGCGACGAGCTCGGGGTCGAGATCGAGGTCACCCCGGCCGGCAAGTCGACGCGGAAGCTGCAGCTGCTCTCCGGCGGCGAGAAGTCGCTGGTCGCCCTGGCCTTCGTCTTCGCCGTCTTCCTCGCCCGGCCCTGCCCCTTCTACATCCTCGACGAGGTCGAGGCCGCCCTCGACGACGCCAACATCGACCGCTTCCTGCAGCTGATCCGCCGCTTCTCCGACCGCGCCCAGTTCGTGATCGTCACCCACCAGAAACGGACGATGGACGCCGCCGACGTCCTCTACGGCGTCAGCATGGGCGGCGACGGGGTTACCAAGGTCGTCTCCCGGCGCCTGCCTCGCGACGTGGCCGCTGGCGACGGGGAGGACGAAGCCGGGCTTTCTGCGGTGGCTTGGTGGGGGAGGGGGCGGGGGTACCCCTCTGACGCAGCTCGGCGTGAGTCGTCTTTTGCTGCCGGTCGCGCTCGCCCGCCTTGCTGATGTCCGCACCCGCCCTGGACAGGAGATGGCTCGACTCTCGTCGTGGCTACGCTGGCAGATCGTCCTGCGGCGCGCGGCCTCCGCGTAGCTACCGCTGAGGGGGAAGCGCCGGAGAGCGGCGGGGGGTCTTCGGACGCCTCGCGAGAGCCTTTCTAAAAGCCGGCAGGCGCTGACCGAGGAGATCTCGGCTTCAGCTCTTCGACCGGATCGACGACGAGACCTGGGAGCTGCTGGAGGAGGCGCTGATCCTCGCCGACGTCGGGGCGCCGACCACCGCTGCGGTGGTCGAGCGGCTCGAGCACGAGGTCGAGTCCGGAGCGGTGCCGATGCCGACGGCGAGGCCGTTCGCGACCGCCTGGTCGAGATCCTCGCCGAGATCGCCTCGACCGGCCGGGCGCCGATCGACCTCAGCGCCGAGCCGGCGGTCCTGATGATGGTCGGCGTCAACGGCACCGGCAAGACGACCACGATCGGCAAGATCGCCTGGCACCTGAGCAAGGAGATCGGCCTCGGCGTGGTGCTGGGCGCCGCCGACACCTACCGCGCCGCCGCCGCCGAGCAGCTGACAACCTGGGCCGAGCGCGCCGGCGCCGAGCTCGTCCGCGGCGAACGAGGGCGCCGATCCTGGCGCGGTCGCCTTCGACGCGATCGATGCCGCCCGAGCCCGCGGCGCCGACGTCGTGATCGTCGACACCGCCGGCCGCCTCCACACCCAGGGCAACCTGATGGAGGAGCTCGGCCAAGGTCCGCCGGGTGATCGAAAAGCAGATTCCCGGGGCCCCGCACGAGACCCTGATCTCGATCGACGCGACCACCGGCCAGAACGGCCTGCGCCAGGCGAAGGTCTTCTCCGAGGCGGTCGACGTCGACGGCGTCGTCCTGACCAAGCTCGACGGCACCGCCAAGGGCGGCATCGCCCTCGCGATCGCCTCCGACCTCGGCATCCCGGTGAAGCTGATCGGCGTCGGCGAGACGCTCGAGGACCTGCGCCCCTTCGACCCGGCCGACTACGCGAAAGCGCTGCTCGCCGAGTAGCCATTCGCCTGTTCCTTTTCGTTGCTCGGGACGGATAAGGAACAGGCGGGCGTCCCGTAAGCTGCTCGGACATGTTCGACCAGCTATCAGACCGCCTCCAGTCGACCCTCTCGGACGTCCGCTCGCGCGGCAAGCTGACCGAGGCCGACGTCGACTCGGCGATGCGCGAGATCCGCCTCGCGCTGCTCGAGGCGGACGTCAACTTCAAGGTCGTCAAAGCCTTCACCGAAGACGCTCAAGGAGCGCTGCCTGGGCGCCGACGTGCTGGACAGCCTCGATCCCGGCCAGCAGGTGGTGAAGATCGTCAACGAGGAGCTGACCGCGCTGATGGGCGGCACCGGCGCGCGAGCTGGCGATGCCTCGAGCGGCCCGACCGTGATCCTGATGGCCGGCCTGCAGGGCTCGGGCAAGACGACCGCCTGCGCCAAGCTCGCCCAGCTCTTCGAGAAGGAAGGCAAGGACGTCGCCCTCGCCGCCTGCGACGTCTACCGCCCGGCCGCGGTCGAGCAGCTGGTGACGTGGGCGAGCGCGCCGGCGCCGACGTCTACGAGCAGGGCACCGACGCCGACCCGGTCGAGATCGCCGCCTGGGCGCTCGAGCAGGCCCAGGACGAGCGCCGCGACGTGCTGATCATCGACACCGCCGGCCGCCTCCACATCGACCAGGACCTGATGGACGAGCTGGCGAGGATCCGCAAGAAGACCAGCCCGCACGACGTCCTGCTGGTCGTCGACGCGATGACCGGGCAGGACGCGGTCGGGGTCGCCGAGTCCTTCGCCGAGGCGGCCGAGTTCGACGGGGTGATGATCACCAAGCTCGACGGCGACGCCCGCGGCGGCGCCGCGCTCTCGGTCAAGGCGGTCACCGGCAAGCCGATCCTCTTCGCCTCGACCGGCGAGAAGATCGAGGACTTCGAGCAGTTCCACCCCGACCGCATGTCGCAGCCGGATCCTCGGCATGGGCGACGTGCTCAGCCTGATCGAGAAAGCCGAGGAGCAGGTCGACGAGAGAGGAGGCCGAAGAGCTGCAGAAGAAGATGCGGAAGGACCAGTTCACGCTGGAGGACTTCCTCAAGCAGATGCGCAGGTCCGCAAGATGGGTCCGCTCGAGCGGGATGCTCGGGATGATGCCCGGAATGGGGGCGATGAAGCAGCTGAAGAACGCCGACGTGGACGAGGGTGAGCTCGACCGCGTCGAGGCGATCATCCTCTCGATGACGCCGCGAGAGCGGGCCAACCCGGCCTGATCAACGGCTCCCGCCGCAAACGGATCGCCAACGGCTCCGGCACCAAAGTCCAGCAGGTCAACAACCTGGTCAAGCAGTTCGACCAGATGCGGGTGCTGATGAAATCAATGGCGAACGGGCGGATGCCGACGCCGCAGCAGATGGCCCAGCTGGCGGGCGGGAACCAGCGCGCGCCGCGCCCCCGCGTCAGAAGACGCTAATCTGCCCGGCCCTATGGCAGTCCGAATCAGACTTAGACGCGTGGGTTCCAAGAAGAACCCGATCTGGCGCATCGTCGTCGCCGACAAACGCTCGCCGCGTGACGGGCGCACGATCGAGACGATCGGCCAGTACAACCCGCAGACCGAGCCCTCGACGATCAACATCGACGAGGATCGCGCCCGCCACTGGCTCGAGCACGGCGCCCAGCCGTCGGAGACGGTGGCGACCCTGCTGCGGACCAAGGGCATCAAGGCCTCCGGCAGCTAGCCGGAGGCGGCGGCGATGACCGAGCTGCTGGAGTTTCTCGTCAAGGCCCTCGTCGAGGACCCGGAGGCGGTCGTGGTCGAGGAGCTGGAAGAGGACGGCGACCTCGTCTACGAGATCTCCGTCGCCGACGGCGACCTCGGTCGCGTGATCGGCAAAGGGGGACGGATCGCGAACGCGATCCGGACGATCGCCAAGGCGGCCGCGGTGCGGATCGACCGGCGCGTGATCGTCGACATCCTCGACTAAAGCGCTCGCTAACGCTCGCCCGGTGCGCCTCGACGTCTTCACCCTCTTCCCCGAGGCCTTCGACTGGTTCCAGACGCAGCGCTCGGTCCAGAACGCGCTCCGCGAAGGCAACGAGCTCCGCTTCTTCAACTACCGCGACTCGACCCCGCTGAACGCCGGCCAGGTCGACGACTCCCCCTACGGCGGCGGCGCCGGGATGGTGCTGCGGGTCGACGTGGTCGACACGGCGCTGCGGGCTGCCTACGGCGAGGGGCCGCGGCCGCGGATCGTCCTCCTCTCGCCGACCGGGCCCCTGCTCGACGACCCGATCGCCGACGAGCTGGTCGCCGAGCCCCACGTCGCCCTGCTCTGCGGCCGCTACGAGGGCTTCGACGACCGCGTCCACGGCACCTCGCCGACGACGAGCTCTCGATCGGCCGCTACGTCCTCGCGGGCGGCGAGCTGCCGGCGATGGTCGTCGCCGATGTTCTCATGCGCAAGCTCCCCGGCGCCCTCGGCCACGAGGACTCCGCCGTCGAGGAGTCCTTCAGCCACGCCCTCGAGGGGATGCCCGAGTACCCGCACTTCACCCGCCCGCCGAGCTACCGCGGCTGGGAGGTGCCAGAGGTTTTGCTCTCCGGCGACCACGGCAAAGTGCGGCAGTGGCGGCTGGAGCAGAGCCGGCTGCGCGCCGAGCAGTTCGAAAAAGACGCGGAATAGCTACCATTCCGCGACCGCGCGGTTCCCGCACCTGGGTCCCGGCGGTTTTTTCTCGCGGCAAATCCCCAGCAACACACCCTCAGCGACACACATCACATGAGCTCCGTAATCGACAGCATCGAGCGCGCCCAGCTGAGGCAGGGCTTGCCCAACTTCGCCCCTGGCGATCGTGTCCGCGTCCATTTCCAGGTGATCGAGGGCAACCGCAAACGGACCCAGGTCTTCGAGGGCGTCGTCCTGCGGCGCCAGGGCTCCGGCGTGCGCGAGACCTTCACCGTCCGCAAGCAGTCCTTCGGTGTCGGCGTCGAGCGGACGTTCCCACTGCACTCGCCGAAGATCGAGAAGCTCGAGGTCGCGGCGCGCGGGGACGTGCGCCGGGCGAAGCTCTACTACCTGCGCGGCCGCATCGGCAAGGCCGCGCGCGTCGCCGAGCGGCGCTGGGGGATCGACGACGACGTCGTCGCGGTCGCCGCCGCCGCCGAGGGCGAGTCCACCGCGGTCGACGCCGAGGGCGTCAGCCAGGAGGAGGTCGTTCCGGTGGCGGCCCCCGTCGAGGCTCCGGAGGACGCCGAGGAGGAGGCGCCGGCCGCCGAGGCGACCGAGGAGGCTGAGGAGGCACCGGAGGCCGAGGCCGAGGCGCCTGCGGAGCCGGAGGCGGCAGCCGAGACCGAGACGGCGGCAGAGCCGGACGCGGAGGCGTCCGAGGCAGGGGAGACCGAGGACACTTCAGCGCCCGAGGATGCCGAGGACGAGGAGCCGTCAACCGACGGCGACTCCGACGAGGACTCGGCAGCCTGAAACGCCTGATCCCGAAGCCGGAATCGAAAGGCGGCGGGCTCCTCGAGTTGGTCGTCATCGTCGTGCTCGCCCTCGGGCTGGCACTGGCGATCCAGGCCTGGATCGTGAAGCCGTACCAGATCCCCTCCGAATCGATGGAGCCGACCCTCGACGTCGGCCAGCGCGTCCTCGTCAACCGCTTCCTCTACCACTTCAAGGACCCGCAGATCGGCGACGTCGTCGTCTTCCACCCGCCGGCCGGGGCTGACGGCGCGCCCAGGTGCGGGGTCCCGGGTGGGGCGCCCGAACAAGGCGAACCATGCAAAGAACCGACGCCCGAGCGCTCGGACCAGAACTTCATCAAGCGGATCGTCGCCGGGCCGGGCGACACGCTCTCCGTCAAGAACGGCCATCCGGTCGTCAACGGGGTCGAGAAGACGGATGAGCCCTACATCAACCCCTGCGGCGCCGCTCCGGCCTGCAATTTGCCGAGAGAGATCACCATCCCGCCCGACCATTACTTCATGATGGGCGACAACCGTGGGGCAAGCGACGACAGCCGCTTCTGGGGACCCGTCCCCAAGGAATGGATCATCGGTGAGGCCTTTGCCACCTACTGGCCCCCAAACCGCATCGGCGGGCTCTAAGCCCAAGCCGGGGAAGACGCACCGGCGCCGGCTCGCCCGCAGCCGCCGTCTTTTCGCCTTCGACCGCGGGCTGCAGAGTCGCTACGTCGCCGGCGCCGACGAGGCCGGGCGGGGCTGCCTGGCCGGGCCGCTGGTCGCCGCCGCGGTGCTGATCGACTACGAGCGGCTCACCGTCTCCGACCGGCGGACGCTGAGCGGCCTGCACGACTCCAAGCAGATGACCGAGACCCAGCGGCAGGAGATGTACCCGTGCGTCCTGCGGGCGGCCGAGCGGGTCAGCGTCGTCGTCCGCTGCGCGGCCGGGATCGACCGCCGCGGCCTCCACGTCACCAACATGGAAGCGCTGGCGCTGGCGCTGGAGCGCCTGGCGCCGCCGGAGAGCGAGGCGATCAGCCTGGTCGACGGGTTCCGGCTGCCGGGGTGCGCGGTCCCGCACCGGCGGGTGATCAAGGGCGATGCGACGAGCGGCGCGATCGCCGCCGCCTCCGTCGTCGCCAAGGTCACCCGCGACCGCTACATGCGCGAGGTCGCCGCCCTGCACCCCGGCTGGGGCTTCGAGGAGCACGTCGGCTACTCGACCCCCGAGCACCGGCAGGCGATCGAGGAGATCGGGATCTCGCCGCTGCACCGCCGCTCGTTTCAGTCGGTGGCCTACTCGCAGCTGGAGCTGGGCTGACCGGCGCATATCGGCGTCCTCGGTCGCTCGCGTGCAGAGCACGCCACGCTCCCTGCGTCCTTGATCTGCTTGGTCAGGACGGCGTCAAAAAGCGCCCTTGAGGTGCTCGACGTCGAGCGGGTGGCCGCCGGCGTCGAGGATCACCCCGACCGCGTCGAAGCGGATGTCCTCGTAGCGCGGCTGCTCGCGGCGTTCTGACATCCAGGCGGTGGCGAGGTGGCGGACCCGGCGCTGCTTGCGGAAGTCGATCGAGCAGATCGGCCGCTCGGGGCCGTAGCTGGTGCCGGCGCGGGCGCCCTTGACCTCGAGGAAGACGAGGACGTCGCCGTCGAGGGCGACTATGTCGAGCTCGCCGTAGCGGGTGCGGGCGTTGCGCTCGACGATCTCCCAGTCCTCGGCGACCAGATACTCGGCGACGAGGTCCTCGGCGATCTGGCCGGTACGGCGGCGGGCGACGGTCATGTGGGGCTAAGGGTTTGGAAGTCACAAACTCTCCCCCCTTGCGGTCCAGAAGATTTTGTTTCTGCGCGTAACGCGTGAATCGAAGCCCCCTAGCGTGGCGGACGTGCTCGCCACCGCTCGCACCTTCACCCTCGACGGCATCTCCGCCCGCCCCGTGCGGGTCGAGGTCGACGTCCATCGAGGGCTGCCGAACTTCACGATCGTCGGCCTTCCCGATGCCGCCGTCCGCGAGGCGCGGGAGCGGGTGCGGGCGGCGCTGGTCAACTGCGGCTTCGAGTTCCCGTTGCGGCGGATCGTCGTCAACCTCGCGCCGGCGAGCCTGCGCAAGGCGGGGCCGGGGATGGACCTGGCGATCGCGGCGGCGCTCCTCAGCGCCTCCGAGCAGCTGCGGTGGGAGGGGCTGGCCGACGCGGCCCTGGTCGGCGAGCTGGCGCTGGACGGTGCGACCCGGCCCGTGTACGGAGCCCTGGCGATGGCGGAGGCGGCGCGGCAGGAAGGGGCGAAGGCGATCGTGCTGCCCGCCGAGAACGGGGCCGAGGCGGCCCTGGCCGAGGGGATCGACGTGGTGCCGGTAGAAGCGCTGGGCCAGTTGCTCGGCCTGGCCGAGGGCGAGTGGAGCCCGCCCCGGCCGCAGCCGTTGCCGCTACTGCCGAGCGTCGCCGCCGGCGCTCCCGACCTCGCCGACCTGCGCGGCCAGCCGCACCTGCGGCACGCCCTCGAGGTGGCAGCGGCGGGCGGCCACAGCCTGCTGATGGTCGGGCCGCCCGGAGCGGGGAAGTCGCTGGCGGCGAGTCGGCTGCCCTCGATCCTGCCGCCGCTGGCGCCCTCGGAGGCGCTCGAGGTGGCGCGGATCGCCAGCGCCTGCGGCCGTCTCGGTTCTGGCTTGCCGGGAGGGAGGCCCTTCCGCGCCCCGCACCACACGATCAGCGCCGCCGGCCTCGTCGGCGGCGGCCAGCCGATCAGGGCGGGAGAGATCACGATCGCCCATCGCGGAGTCTTGTTCTTGGACGAGCTCTGCGAGTTCCGGCGCGATGCCCTGGAGGCATTGCGGGCGCCGCTGGAGAACGGGGAGGTGGCGATCGCCCGGGTCGGCGGCCAGCGCAGCCTCCCCTGCCGGTTCATGCTGGTGGCGGCGGCAAACCCCTGCCCCTGCGGCCGCGGCGAAGCCGACCCCGACTGCACCTGCTCGCCGTACGAGGTGCAGCGCTACCAGGGGAAGCTGAGCGGAGCGCTCGCCGACCGCATCGACGTCCTCGCCGCGGTGCGCCAGCCGAGCGCCGCCGAGATCGGCGGCGCTCCCGGCGAGGCCTCCGCGGCGGTGCGGGAGCGGGTCTGCGCCGCCCGCGAGCGTCAGGAGCACCGCTTGGGCGCCGGTCGCTGCAACGCGGAGATGACCCCGGCCGAGGCGAGGAGCTGCTCGCTCAGCGAAGCAGGCGCCTCCTTGCTGGCGGAGCTCTACTCGCGCCGGCGGCTCAGCGGCCGCGCCCACGACCGGGCGCTGAGGTTGGCGCAGACGCTCACCGACCTGGCCGGGCTGGGCGAGATCGGCGAGGAGCAGATGGCGCAGGCCCTGCAGATGCGGAGGCGCGACCATGGCTGAGCCGGGAGCCTGTCTCGAGTGCCTGCGACGCTCCTGGCTCCTTGCCGCGCTGGGGCCGTACGTCGAGCGGATCGCCACCGGCGAGGTCGGGTCCCGCTCGCCGGAACTGCTGCGCCTCTCGAACGAGGAGCTGGTCGAGGTCGCGGCGCCGAAGGTCGCCGAGCAGTTGCTGGCGAGGACCGCCGCGCTCAGCGAGGAGCGGCTGAACGAAGAGCTTGCGATGGCCGAGTGCTGGGCCTGCTGCCGCCACGGCGATCTCTACCCGGCCGCGCTCCGCGACGCCGCCGACGCCCCCTGGGCGCTGATCGGCCGCGGCGACCCTGGCCTGCTCGACGGCCTCGAGCCGTTCGGGGCGGTGACGATCGTCGGCGCCCGCCGCGCCACCTCTTACGGCCGCGAGATCGCCCGCGAGCTGGGGCGGGAGCTGGCCCGGGCCGGGATGGTCGTGGTCAGCGGCATGGCCTTCGGGATCGACGGCTGCGCGCACCGCGGCGCCCTCGACGGGGGTCGCACGATCGCCGTCCTCGGCTGCGGCCCCGACGTCGCCTACCCGGCAAGCCACCGGGGGCTCTGGCGGCAGATCTGCGAACAGGGCCTGGTCATCTCGGAGCTGCCGCCGGGAGCGCCGCCGTGGAAGTGGACCTTTCCGGCCCGCAACCGGATCATGGCGGCCCTGGCGGGGATGACCGTCGTCGTCGAGGCCGCCAAGCGCTCGGGCTCGCTGATCACGATGGACCTCGCCGCCGACCTGGGCCGCGACCTCGGCGCCGTCCCCGGTCCCGTCACCTCCCGAGCCTCCGCCGGCCCCAACGCCCTCTTGGCGAGCGGCGCCCACGTCATCCGCGACGCCCAGGACGTCCTCGACGCCATGCTCGGCCCGGGTCGGCGGATTGAGCGCCCTGACCCGATCGGATTCTTGGACCCCGAGCTGCAAGCGACCCTGAGCGCGGTAGAGGCGGGCGAGTCGACCTGCGACGCAGTGGCAACTGCAACCGGCCTATCCGGACCCGCGGCGGGCGCGGCGCTGGCGCGATTGGAGCTGCTGGGTTATCTCACCTGCTCCAGCCTGGGTGTCTACTCGCGCACGCTGATGCCGTCGCAGTCGAGTCTCTCTCTAGGCTGCGGATCATGATCTCCAGACATGTCCCAGCCGTCCTCTCGATCGCCGGGTCCGATTCCGGCGGTGGCGCCGGTATTCAGGCCGACCTGAAGGCGTTTGCGCGGGTCGGGGTGCACGGGATGACTGCGATCACGGCGATCACGGCGCAGAACACGGTCAAGGTCGACGGGGTCGAGTTAATCGCGCCGGAAATGGTCTTCGATCAAATTGCGACTGTCGGTGAAGACATCCGGGTCGACGCAATCAAGATTGGGATGCTCGGCTCAGCAGAGATCGTCGAGTGGGTGTCCACTGCCCTCATCCTCGTCTACATCGCGCAAGCGCCCGTCGTGATCGATCCGGTGATGGTTGCCGAGAGCGGCGCGATCCTGCTCGACAACGAAACCAGGGAGGCGCTGGTTGGGCGCTTGCTGCCGCGGGCCGACGTGGTGACGCCGAACATTCCGGAGGCCCGCGTGCTCATGGGCGCCGGGGAGGGGACGAGCCAGGAGGAGCTCGCCCGCGGTGTCTTCGAGCTCGGCCCCAAGGCGGTGGTGGTCACCGGTGGGCACAGCGAGGAGATGGTCGACCTCTTCTTCGACGGCGACCAGGTGGTTGAAATTCCCGGCGAGCGGCATCCGGACGGGGCGGCCCACGGCTCCGGCTGCACCCACTCCTCGGCGTTGGCGGCCTACCTCGCCCTCGGCGCGGAGCCGCTGGAAGCCGCTCGCATGGCTCGCGTGATCGCGTCCGAGGCCGTCGGCGCCGGGCTTCGGGAGATCGGAAGGGGGCCCGGCCCGGTCAACGCGCTCGGGGTCGGATGATCAGATTGGCCGCCCTACGCTCCAAAACGGTGCACTCGCCGCAAGCGAACCCTCAGTAGATTCCGCTGCCATGAGCACGAACGGCGACTCCGCGACCCAGCTGCCCCGCCCTCGCTCGGCGACCGTCTTCGACGGGCCCGACCGCGCCCACGCGCGCGCCTACATGAAGGGGATCGGGTTCGACGACGACGCCCTGAGCAGGCCGACGATCGGGATCGCCAACACCTGGACCGAGGCGATGCCCTGCAACTTCCACCTGCGGGCGTTGGCCGAGCACGTGAAAGCGGGGGTCCGCGCCGCCGGCGGCACGCCGATGGAGTTCAACACCGTCGCCGTCTCCGACGGGGTGACGATGGGCACCCAGGGGATGAAGGCATCGCTGGTCAGCCGCGAGGTGATCGCCGACTCGATCGAGCTGATGGCGCGCGGCTACCAGTTCGACGCGATCGTCGCCCTCTGCGCCTGCGACAAGACGATTCCGGGCTGCGCGATGGCGCTGGCCCGCCTCGACGTGCCCTCGGTCCTCCTCTACGGCGGCTCGATCGCCCCCGGTCACTGGCATGGCCGCGACGTCACCATCCTCGACATCTTCGAGGCGATCGGCGCCCACAACGCCGGCGACATGTCCGACGAGGAACTGAACGAGCTCGAGGGCGTCGCCAGCCCGGGCGCCGGCGCCTGCGGCGGCCAGTTCACCGCCAACACGATGGCCTGCGCCTTCGAGGCGCTCGGGATCAGCGCCGGCGGCTCGGCGATGGTCCCGGCCGAAGACGACGAGAAGCCGACCGTGGCCGAGAAAATCGGCGAGCTGGTGATCAACGTCCTCGCCGAGGACCTGCGGCCGAGCAAGATCCTCACCCGTGAGTCGCTGGAGAACGCGATCGCCTGCGTCTGCGCCTCCGGCGGCTCGACCAACGCCGTCCTGCACCTGATCGCGCTCGCCCACGAGGTCGGGGTCGAGCTGACGATGGACGATTTCGAGCAGATCTCGCGCCGCACCCCGCTCTTCGCCGACCTGAAGCCGGGCGGGCGCTTCGTCGCCACCGACCTCTACGCGGCCGGCGGCGTGCCGGTGATCCTGGAGCGCCTGGCCAAGGCCGGGATCCTCCACGGCGAGGCGATCACCGTCACCGGCAGGACGATCGGCGAGGAAGCCGCGGCGGCGACCGAGGCACCGGGCCAGGAAGTGGTGCGCCCGGTCGAGAACCCGCTGAAGCCCGAAGGCGGCCTCGCGATCCTCCGCGGCAACCTCGCCCCCGAGGGCGCGGTGGTCAAGGTCGCCGGCACCGAGCGCCGCCGGCAGACCGGCCCCGCCCGGGTCTTCGAGAACGAAGAGGAATGCTTCCGCGCGGTCAAGGACCAGCAGATCCACCCCGGCGACATCGTCGTCATCCGCAACGAGGGGCCGGTGGGCGGTCCCGGGATGCGGGAGATGCTCCAGGTCACCGCCGCGATCGTCGGCGAGGGGCTGGGGGAGAGCGTGGCGATGGTCACCGACGGCCGCTTCTCCGGCGCCACCCGCGGCCTGATGATCGGCCACGTCGCCCCGGAGGCCGCGAAGGGCGGCCCGATCGCGGCGATCCGCGAGGGCGACGAGATCACCGTCGATATCGACGAGCGCAGCCTCAGCGTCGCCCTCTCCGACGAGGAGATTGCCGAGCGGGTCGCGGCCTACGAGTCGCCGCCCTCGCCGTTCGGACCCGGCGTGATGGCCAAGTATGCGGCCACCGTGTCTTCCGCCGCCAAGGGCGCCGTCACCTAGCGTCAAGGCGTCCTAGGAGCTAGGTGGCGATTGGTGAATTTTCGTCCCTATAGGGCCTACAACTCACCAATCGTCAGCCGACAGCGGTGTCCTGGGCCGCGCGCAGCGGCTGCGCGGACTCGATGAAGCCCTCGAGCAGGGGGTTGAAGCGCCGCGGTCGCTCCAGCATCGGCAGGTGGCCGGTGCGCTCGAAGATCTCCAGCCGCGAGCGCGGGATCAGGCGGTGGTACGCGATCGCCCCCTCGACGGGGACGATCTGGTCGTTCAGGCCCCAGACGACCATCGTCGGGATCTCGATCTCCGGCAGCCGCTCGCGGGTGTCGTAGCCCCAGATCGCCGTCAGCGCGTCGGAGAAGCCCGGCGCCTGCAGGCCCGGTCGCACCTGCTCGGCCAGCAGCTCCGGCCGCAGCTTGTTGGGGTTGCGGAAGAGGCGGCCGAAGGCGAGCTTGCGGCCGCGCGGCCGCGTCCAGTAGGAGCGCCGTTCGCCGCTCATCATCGGGATCGCGGCCTTGAAGATCCGGGCGCCGGCGTCGAAGGAGCGGCCCTGCCACTCGGCGAAGCTGACCCCCGCGGCGGAGATCAGGACCAGGCGGTCGAAGCGGTCGGGCTCCTCGATCACCGCCTCGGTGGCGATGAAGCCGCCCATCGAGTTGCCGACCAGCGCCGCCACCTTCTCGATCCCCAGTCGCTCGCAGAAGTCGTGGATCAGCCGCCCGTAGTCGCCCATCGTGATCGGCCACGACGGCATCGGGCTGTCGCCGAAGCCGGGCAGGTCGAGGGCGATCGCGCGGTGGGTGCGGCCGAAGTAGGGAAGGTTCTCGAGCCAGTTGCGCCAGCAGCCGGCGATCCCGTGGATGAAGAGGATCGGGTCGCCCTCGCCGATCTCGGCGTAGTTGACCCCCTTGGCGCCAGGCAGGTCGACCTGGTGCAGGTGCGCCCGCCAGTCGATCTTCAGCCACTCGGGGTCGGGCTCGCCGTAGTCGGCGGCCGGAAACAGCGGCAGGTTGGCGCCCTCAGGCATACCCCATCCTTTCCAAAACCGGGATCTCGCGGATCTGCGGCGGCTGCAGGTGGTCCCAAAGGATGCCGCGCGGCCGTGCGTACTGGCGCTCGACGTCGATCACCGCCCGCGGGGTCGCGATCAGGTCGACCGGCAGGTCGTGGTCGGTGACCATCAGGTGCTGGCGCAGGATCTGGATCGGGTGGACGGTGGTGGCGACGGTCGTGTGGTCGTCGATCTTGCCGGCATCGGCGAGGATCCCGTACTCGAGGTCGTGGTAGCCGCCGCCTTTGCCGACCCGGGCGCCGCTGAGGTTGACCGCGACCGAGCCGCAGAGGATCAGGTCGACCTCGGGCAGGTCGTCGAGGGCGACGACGCGGCCGTGCTTGAGCGCGCCCTTGATCGTCGCCGCCTCTTTCATCGCCGCTTTCGAGAGCTTTTTCGGATCGAGCACCCGGAAGGGGTGGGGGTCGCGCAGGCGCGGCACCGCCATGATCACTGTCTTGCCCTCTTCGAGGGCGATCCGGCGCGCGTGGGTCTGCGGCGAGTCCGGGTTCGCCTTGATCACCCGCGCCCGCTTCCAGAGGCGGTGGCCGGCGAGCTTCTCGGCCGCCAGTTTGGCGCCGGCGAAGTTCGGGATCCGCCCCTCGGCCCCGGGGAAGCGGGAAACGCCCTCGCGTTCCATCGCCTTCCAGACCTCCTCGCGGACTTCGTCCTTGGTGCGCACCGTTCGCGAAAGATATCCGCCGTCGCTGCCGATAGAACCGGAGCACATGCGAAATTGCAGGGAAGAGGGCCCGGCAGGCCGAATCAGGCGACTGCCTAGACTTTGTAAACCGGTAACGCGACGTACTGAGGGTTAGTCCAGTTCAGATGGGAACGAAGACTTCGATAGCGGTGTTGATCGCCGCCCTTTTGCTGGTCCTCGTCGTCGGCGGCGCCTACGCCTACGACAGCACCCAGAAGGACGAGATCGCCGACGGCGTCACCGTCGGCGGCGTCGACGTCGGCGGCCTGAACGAAGACGAAGCGGCGGCGAAAGTGCACCGCAAGCTGCTGGCGCCGCTCAAGCACTCGCTCGAGGTCGGCTTCGACGGCGAAACCTGGGAGCTCTCCGGCGATCAGCTGAAGATCCGCGCCGACATCGACGGGGCGGTCGAAGAGGCGCTCGAAGACAGCCAGGAGGGCGGCCTGCCCGGCCGCCTGGTCCGCTACGTCAGCGGCGGCGAAGTCGAGGAAAGCATCACCCCGGAAGTCGAATACTCGGTGCCCGCGGTCAACCGCTTCGTCCGCCGGGTCGCCGAAGACGTCAACCGCGAACCGAAGGACGCCGACGTCGAAGCGAGCGGCGACTCGCTCGAAGTCGTCGCCGGCGAACCGGGCCGGAAGCTGCGCGACAACCTGCTGGAGGAAGACCTGAAGGCCGCAGTCCTGAACGCGAACGCGCCGCACGTGATCAAGGCGAAGGTCCACTCGATCGCGCCGGAAGTGACCAAGAAGGAGGTCGCGGCCGAGTACCCGTCCTACCTGACCCTCGACCGCTCGACCTTCACCCTGCGCCTCTGGAAGCACCTGAAGCTGGCCAAGACCTACACGGTCGCCGTCGGCATGGAAGGGCTGGAAACGCCCGAAGGCCTCTACGCGATCCAGGAAAAGGAAGAAAACCCGGTTTGGCGCGTGCCGCTCTCCGACTGGGCCGGCGACCTGGCCGGGCAGACGATCCCGCCGGGGCCGTCGAACCCGATCAAGGCCCGCTGGATGGGGATCTACGAAGGCGCCGGCATCCACGGCACCGAAGAGACCTACTCGCTCGGCAGCGCCGCCTCCCACGGCTGCGTGCGGATGGCGATTCCCGATGTGGAAGAACTGTACGACCAAGTAGAAGTCGGAACGCCGATCTTCATCGGCTGATCAGCGGCGCGGAGACCGGCGCGTATCGGCGTCGTCGTTCGGTCACGTGCAGAGCACGCTCCCTCTCTCCTCCTTGATCTGCTTGGCCTCCACGCCGCTGATCGCAGGAGCTTGGGAAAGGAGGAAGAACAAAAGGCCGTGCACTGGACGGATGCTCTAGCCGCGTACGACCGTGACCTGCGCGCTCGGGGATCTGCCGAGCGAACCCGGCGCGCCTATGGCGTCGACCTCGGTGGCTTTGCCGAATGGGCCGGGGATCAGGGGCTCGGCCCGGGGGACGTGCGGCACCGCGACGTCCGTCGCTACGGCGCCGGGCTCTCCAGCGCCGGCGCCGCGCCGGCCACGGTCGCCCGCAAGCTGGCGGCGATTCGCGGGCTCTACGGCTACCTCGTCCGCATCGAGAAGGTCGGCGCCAATCCCGCCGAGCTCGTTTCCAGCCCGAAGCGCTCGGAGAAGCTGCCGACCGTCCTCACCACCGAGCAGATGCGCTCCTTGCTGGAGCGGATTCCGGCGCGGACGCCGCTTGAGCTGCGGGATCGGGCGATGCTGGAGCTGGCCTACTCCTGCGGGCTGCGCTGCGAGGAGATCGTCAACCTCGACGAGGGCTCGCTCGATTTCGAGACCGAGCAGCTGCGCGTGCTCGGCAAGGGACAGAAGGAGCGGCTGCTGCCGGTCGGCGAGCCGGCGCAGAAGGCGCTGCGGCGCTATCTCGACAAAGGCCGCCGCGCGCTCCTCGCCGATCCCCGCGAGCACGCCCTCTTCCTCTCGAAGAGCGGCCGCCGCCTCTCCAACTCCGACGTCACCCGCCGCCTCGGCCTCTGGACCCGCGAGGCCGCCCTCGCCGCCGGGGTGTCTCCACACGCACTCAGACATTCCTTTGCAACCCATCTACTTGAGGGCGGCGCCGACCTGCGTACGATTCAGGAGCTACTGGGTCACGCGTCGATCTCCACCACCCAGGTTTACACCCGGGTCGACGCGGCTCGGTTGCGTGACACCTACGCTGCAAGCCACCCCCGCGCATGAGCCAAACCCCCGCAAACGAACGTAGGATTACGTGATGGAAACGGGCGTCAAAGAGGTAGAGCTCCGTGACCTGTGGCGTCGCTACAAGGGCGAGGGAGACGACAGCGCCCGCGAGCGGCTCGTCGTCGCCTACTCGCCGATGGTCAAGTTCGTCGCCGGTCGGCTTGGTGCCGGGCTGCCCTCGCACGTCGAAGACGCCGACCTGATCTCCTACGGGCTCGTCGGCCTGATCGGCGCGATCGAGCGCTTCGAGCCCGAGCGCGGGATCAAATTCGAGACCTTCGCGATGACCCGGATCCGCGGCGCGATCATCGACGAACTGCGCTCGCTCGACTGGGTGCCGCGCTCGGTCCGCTCCCGCGCCCGCGAGATCGAAGCCGCGCAGGCCAAGCTCGAGCACGAGCTGCAGCGGGCCCCGAGCGAGGCCGAGCTTGCCTCGAAGCTGAACATGACCGAGGAAGAACTGCAGGAAGCGCTGCTGGAGATCGCCAACTCCTCGGTCTACGCGCTGGACGAGCTCTGGACCGTCTCCGACTCCTCCGGCGACCAGGTCTCCCTGCTCGACACGATCGCCGACGACGGCGCCGCCGACCCGCAGGAGGCGCTCGCCTCCAACGAGGTCAAGGACCGGCTCACCGAGGCGATCGGCTCGCTGCCCGAGCGCGAGCAGCTGGTCGTCGCGCTCTACTACTACGAGAACCTCACCCTGCGCGAGATCGGCGAGGTCCTCGGGGTCACCGAGTCGCGGGTCTCGCAGCTGCACACCAAGGCTGTGATGCGGCTGAAGTCGCATCTCCAACAAGGGTGATGGGAGCGGCCTGCGCGATCTGCGGCCGGACGATCCTCGCCGGTGAGCGCGTGCACGACTACAGCGGCAGCGGCGAGGAGCAGTCGGTCTGCGAGCTCTGCGTCGCCCGCGCCGAGCGGCTGGGCTGGCGACCGGTGGGTGCAGATGACCCCGAGCGCCAGGAGCGGGGACACGAGGGGCGAGGCCGCCTGCGTGGACTGCTGCAACGTCGCGGGCGCCGTCCCGGCGCGCTGGCTGCGGTCACCGCGCAACCTGCTCAGCCCCGCCGCCCGCGACCGCTGCCCGCGGCGGACGCGCCGCCGCCGTTCGAGCGTGCCGTCGCCCGCTTCAACGCGAGCGAGGCAGGGCGCGCCGTCGTCGGCCTCACCCGCACGCTGGGGCGGCCGCGGGCCTCGGTGGGCGCCTCGGCCGGATCGCCGGACGAGGTCCGGGTGACGGTTGCCTGGGAGCTCTCCTGGTACCAGTGGGGCGTCGACATCGCCGACGAGCTGCGGCCGGTCTTCGAGCTCGGCAAGGGCGGCGAGATCGACCAGCTCGACGCGGCGGCGAAGCAGTGGAACGCCGCGGTCGGCAAGGACGGCAAGCTGCGCCTCGCCGCGGAGGGGGCGCAGAGCCGGTGAGCCGGGTCAAGGTCAACGTCGACGGCGGCTCTCGCGGCAACCCGGGGCCGGCGGCGATCGGCGTCGTCCTCCGCAACGGCGACGGCAGCGTCCTCGAGGAAGTGGGGGAGACGATCGGCGAGGCGACCAACAACGTCGCCGAGTACAAGGCCCTGCTGCGGGGGATCGAGCTCGCCGCCGCCCACGGCGCCGGGGAGCTGGAGCTGGTCGGCGACTCCCAGCTGGTCGTGCGCCAGGTCGAAGGCCGCTACAAAGTCAAACACGCGGGCATGAAGGCGTTGCACGACGAGGTGAAGCGGGCGCTGCGAGGCTTCGACTCCTGGTCGATCCGCCACGTGCGGCGGGCCGAGAACGCCGACGCCGACCGCCTCGTCAACGAAGCGCTGGACGGCGAGCGGTGAGCGAGCCGATCGATCCCGGCGTCGACATCGGCCACATCCACCTCAAGGTCGCCGACGTCGACCGGGCGCTCGACTTCTACTGCGGCATCCTCGGCTTCGAGCTGATGCAGCGCTGGGGCGCCGACGCGGCCTTCGTCTCCGCCGGCGGCTACCACCACCACATCGGCCTCAACTCCTGGTCCTCGAAAGGCGGCTCGCCACCGCCGCCCGGGACCACCGGCCTCTTCCACACGGCGATCCGCTACCCGACCCGCCGCGCCCTCGCCGACGCGCTGCGGCGTCTGAGCGAGGCCCGCTGGCCGCTCGAAGGTGCCTCCGACCACGGCGTCAGCGAGGCGCTCTACCTGGCCGACCCCGACCAGAACGGGGTCGAGCTCTACTGGGACCGGCCGCGGGAGCAGTGGCCGATGGCAGCCGACGGCAAGGGCGTCGAGATGGGGACGACCCCGCTCGACCTCGACGACCTGATCTCCGAGCTGGCCTCCTAAGAGCCGAGGATCGCGCCGACCAGGTCGGGCTTGAACGGATCGGTGCCGTTGACCAGCTGCAGGTCGGGGAAGCCGTGGGAGCGGGCGTAGGCGAGCTCTCGCTGTAGATCACCGACGCCGTTGGTGCCGGCGAGCGGCGCCAGCTGCAGGGTGCTGAGGACGCCGAAGGCCTGGCCGGCTTCGTTCATGAAGCCGCTGCCGGAGTCGCCGGGGACGCCGGGGGTGAGGGTGACGACGATGTGGCTCCAGCCGCCGCCTTCGTTCTGGATCACGGTGCCCTGCTTCGGGCTCAGCTTGGTGATCCCGAGCCGCAGTTCGGAGTTGCCGTAGGAGAAGGCGGTGGAGCCGAGGTCGCCGACCGTGCCGACCCCGGTCGGGCCGCCATAGCCCGGAACCGAGGGATTGACCCGCCCGACGTCCGCCGGGTCGAGGCGGACGAGGGCGAGGTCGTTGTAGGCGCAGGTATCGGGGTCGCTTTCGCCGGCAGCCTGCATCGCCAGCCAGGAGTTGTAGGCGAGGGTGCCTTTCCGGTCGGCGCCCTTTACTTCGACCGCGGTGCCGAGCGGCAGCGAAGCGCTCGTGCAGCCGTCGGTTTCGGTCGCTTCGCCGGTGCCCGAGCAATGAGCGGCCTGACCGAGGTACACCGTCGAGCCTTCCTGGAAGACGAAGTTCGAGGTGCACTGGGCCCCCTGGGTGAAGGTCTGGACGCCGGGATGGACCGGGGCAGAACCGGCCGGCGCCCAAGCCGACGCGAGGCTGGGGAGGAGCAACAGGGCGGCCGTAGCCAGGGATACGACGGCGCCGAACTTGCTTAGGAGGCTCCTCCCGCCTCGCGTCGGTGGGGAATGGATCATGTGGGAACGCAGAGAGTATACCCAGAATTAGGTACGTCAAACGCGCGGCAGAGATTATGTGCCTATAAGGGCGAAAAGCTCTGCCGCGGTCGAGCCATGCTCCGCCGTGCGCGGGCCTATCCTTGCCCGCCCTTGTACGACTTCTCTCAGCATTCGATCGGCGACACGGCGCCGGGCCGATCGCTTCCGGACTGGCCCGACGCCCGCCCCCTTCGCTCCTGGCAGCAGGAGGCGACCGAGGCCGTGCGGGCGCATTCAGGGTTCAGCTTCCTGGCCTCGGCGACGCCGGCGGCCGGGAAGACCACCTTCGGCCTCCACATCGCCCACCGGATGCTGAACGCCGGCTACGTCTCCCGCGTCGTCGTCGCCGGACCTACGACCCACATCTGCCGCCAGTGGGCCGCCGACGCCGCCCGCTACGGCGTCGATCTCGAGCCGAACCGGCCGAACGCGGACGGGCCGGAGTCGGCCGACTTCCACGGCGTCGCCGTCACCTACCAGACGATCGCGGCGGGTCCGGAGACGCACCGGAAGGCCGCCGGCCGCTGGCCGACCCTGCTGATCGCCGACGAGCCGCACCACATGGGCGATCAGGCCGCCTGGGGCCTGCAGACCCGCAAGGCCTTCGACGGCGCCCGCTTCCGGCTGCTGCTCTCGGGGACGCCCTTCCGCTCCGACAACTCGGCGATTCCCTGGGTCACCTATGACGACGAGGGCCTCAGCCGGGCCGACTACGCCTACGGCTATCCGCAGGCGCTGGTCGATCGGGTCTGCCGCCCGATCACCTTCCTGCCCTACGACGGCGAGATGGAGTGGATCTCGGACGGTCGGTTGCGCAGCGCCGACTTCGACCTCGTCCTGCCGGCGGCGGAGTCGGCCCGGCGGCTGCGGACGGCACTCACCCCGGAGGGGGAGTGGATGGGAGAGGTGCTGCGCGACGGCGATGCCCGGCTGAGCGAGGTGCGCGCCGACGGGCACCCCGACGCGGGCGGCCTCGTCATCGCCTCCGATCAGGAGCACGCGCGGGCGATCGCGGCCCGGCTCGGCTCGGTCTCGGGGGAGCAGCCCGAGCTGGTGATGAGCGACGAGCCCGGTGCCAGCCGCCGCATCGCCGACTTCGCCGCCTCCGACCGGCGCTGGCTGGTCTCGGTCCTGATGGTCTCCGAGGGCGTCGACATCCCCCGCCTGCGGGTCGGCGTCTACGCGACGGCGGCCCGGACCGAGCTCTTCTTCCGCCAGGTGGTGGGCCGCTTCATCCGCGCCACCCCGCAGCCAAGGCGCCAGATGAGCTACCTGCTGATGCCGGCCGACTCGCGGCTGAAGGCACTGGCCCACGAGATCGAGCTGGAGCGCCGCCACGCGCTCGACCTCACCCCGATCGGCGAGGAGGAGGGCGAGGAGCTGGAGGACTCACCTCCGGAGCGAGGAGAGCCGGGCGAAAGCTTCGCCGCCCTCAGCTCGGGCGACGCCGAGCTCGACGAGGCGATCATGAGCGAAACCACGCTCCAGCTCTTCCCGACCGACGACCCCAAGCCGGCGAAGAAAGCGAGCGCCCCGGCCAGACCCGATGCCTCGGCGAAGGAGACCGAGACCGAGCGCGAGTCGGCCTACGCGGCCCGAGAGCGCCTCCGCAACGAGCGCAGGCGCCTGGTCGGCGACGTAGCCCGCCGCACCAACAAGTCCCACCGAGAGATCCAGGCCCGGATCAACCGAGCCACCCGAGTCCGCTCAGTAGCCAACGCCACCCTCGACCAGCTCGAACGCGGCAACGAGATGCTGCGCCGCGAGTTGTGGAAGTAAGGAATGCGTAGCGATTCGGTGAGAGCGCGGCAGAGCTTTTGGCCCCTATGAGGGACATAACCTCTACCGCGGTCAGCAATGCAAGCGGCTGAAGGGATTCGAACCCTCGACCTTCTGCATGGCAAGCAGACGCTCTAGCCAGCTGAGCTACAGCCGCATCGGAGGGCATTCTAGCTGTGGCGGCGGGCTCGGCGCGCTAGCCTGCGGAAGGGGAATTCGAAGATGCTTTTTCGCCAGATCATTCACGAGGACCTGGGCTGTGCCTCCTACCTGGTCGCCGACCGGGAATCGGGGGTCGCGGTGGTGGTCGATCCGCAGTGGGACATCGATCCCTACCGGCGGCTGGCGAGCCTGCATGGGGTGCGGATCGGGCATGTGCTCGAGACCCACAATCACGCGGACCATGTCTCCGGGCACGGGCGGCTCTGCCGGCGCACCGGGGCGACGGTCCACGTGCACGAGCTGGCCGAGGCCGAGTACCCGCACGAGGCCTTTGCGGACGGCTGGAAGCTGGAGCTGGGGAACCTCGTCGTCGAGGCGATCCACAGCCCCGGCCACCGGCCCGAGCACACCTGCTTCCTGCTCAGCGACAAGGGCCGCGGCGGCGACCCCTGGGCGCTGCTGACCGGCGACTCGGTCTTCATCGGCGACGTCGCCCGCCCCGACCTCGCGGTCGAACCGCGTGAGGGCGCCGCCGGGATGTTCCGCTCCCTGCACGAGCGCCTGCTGGTCCTGCCCGACGAGGTCGAGGTCTGGCCCGGCCACCTCGGCGGCTCGCTCTGCGGCGGCTCCGGCCTCGACCTCAAGAGCTCCTCGACGATCGGCTTCGAGCGGCGCCACAACCGCGCCCTGCAGATCGCCGACGAAGCGGAGTTCATCGAGGACCAGGTCGGCTCGCTCGGCGACAAACCGCCGAACATCGAGCGCATTGTCGACCTCAACCGCGGCCCCCTGGTCGAGGACTTCGGGACGCCGGCGCCGCTCAGCCCGCACGAGGTCGAAGCGCTGGTCGAGCAGGGCGCCGTCGTCGTCGACGGCCGCACCAACGAGCAGTTCGATGAGGCCCACATCGAGGGCGCGATCAGCTCCTCCTCATACGACACCGGCTTCGCGACCAAGGTCTCGAAGGTCGTCCCCGAAGGCAGCGACATCGTCATGGTCGCCGCCTCCAGTGGCGACGAGCGGCAGGCCGCCCAGCTGCTGGCCTCGGTCGGGCTCGCGGTGCGCGGCTACCTGGAAGGTGGGATGACCGCCTGGCGGCTCGAGGACCGGCCGATCCACCGGATCGAGCTGATCGACCCCGAGGAGCTCGCCCGCCGCACCGAGGGCGACGGCGGCCCGGTCATCCTCGACGTCCGCGACGCCTCCGAGTACGAGGGCGAGCACATCCCGGGCTCCCTCCATATCCCCTACGGCGACCTCGCCGGCCGGCTCGAGGAGCTGCCGCGCGAGCGCCCGATCGCGACGATCTGCCGCGGCGGCAAGCGCAGCGGCCTCGCCGCCTCGATCCTCCAGCGCGCCGGCTTCGAGGACGTCATCCACGTCGGCAAAGGCGTCGGCGTCTGGCGCGACGGCGGCCACCCGGTCGAGACCGGGGCCCCCGAGGCGGCCTCTGCTACTTAGCCGCCAGGTGGCGGTCGATCTGCCGCGCGACGACCAGCGCGGCGTCGCCGGCGACCATGCCTACGTGCGGGCCCGGTACCCGCTCGATCTTGATCTCGCCGGCGGTGACCCGGCTCCAGACCGGCAGCGGGTCGGCGAAGAGGTGGAAGCGGCGGACGGTGGGGAGGAAGTAGGTCATCGAGCCGCGGTAGGGGCGCGGACGGTAGGCGGCGGCGAGCCCGAGGAAGTGGTTGGCGAGGCGCTGGTGGGCGGCGGAGGCGCCTTCCATCCAGGTCGCCTCCGACTCGGCCAGGGCGGCGTCGCGCTGGAAGCGGGAGAAGCCGCGACGCAGCAGTTTCGGCACCGCCTCCAGCAGGGTTTGCAGTGCCTGCCGCGGCTGGCGCAGCGCGGCGCGGGCGTAGTGGTAGGGGAGGGCGAGGCGGTGAGCCCAGCGGCGGGCCGGCGAGTGCGCCTCGGTGTTGAGCTCGGCGTCGATAAGGCCCAGCCACTCGACCTCCTCGCCCTGCTCGGTCAGGAGGCGGGCGATCTCGAAGGCGAGCAGGCCGCCGAAGGAGTGGCCGGCGATCCGGTAGGGGCCCTGCGGTTGCCGGGAGCGGATCACCTCGACGTAGCTCGCCGCCATCTCCTCGACGCTGCCCTGCGGCTCTTCGCCCTGCAGCCCTCGCGCCCGCAGCCCGTAGACGGGGACGTCGCCGTGCATCGCGACGGCGAGCTGCCGCATCCCCAGCACGTCGCCCCAGATCGAGTGGACGAGGAAGAGCGGCGGCCCGGAGCTGCCGCCTCGCATCAGGACCAGCGGTTCGAAGTGCTTGCCGGGGTCGTCGACGACGGCAGCGAGCTCGGCGACCGTCGGCGCCTCCATCAGTACCGAGAGCGGCAGCTCGACGCCGAGCTGGTCGCGGATCCGGGTGAAGACCCGGACCGCCTGCAGCGAGGTGCCGCCGAGGGCGAAGAAGTCGTCGCCGTCGTCGATGCCCTGCAGGCCGAGCACCGATTCCCACAGCGCCCGCACCTTGTCCACCGTCGGGCGGTCCGAGGAGAGCGCCGCCCCCTCGCGCCGCGCCAGCGCCGCTTCGGCCGCCACGACCGCCGCGCGGATCCGCTCCAGCGAATCGGGGTTGGCGAGCGCCTCGCGGTTGCTCGCGGCCTGGCCCTCGACGGCGGCGCGGCCGGCGCGCTCGGAGCGCTTGCCGCTGTGGGTGACCGGCAGCTCTTCGACCGCGACCACCAGCTCGGGCACGTGCAGCGGCGTCGTCTGCTCGGCGATCGCCCTGCGGATCCGCTTGCCCACCTCGCCGTCGAGCTCGGCGCCGTCGCGGGGCACGGCGAGGAGGACGAGCCGCGCTCCCTCGGGCCGGCGCTGTTCGACCGCCATCGCCTCGGCGACCTCGGGCACCTCGCGCAGCGCCTGGTAGATCTCGCTCGGGCCGATGCGGACGCCCTGGATGTTGAGCACCCCGTCGGAGCGCCCGTGGATCCGCGCCTGTCCGTCCTCGTCGAACTCGATCAGGTCGCCGTGGGTCCAGACGCCCTCGTTCTGGGCGAAGTAGGCGTCGTGAAAGCGGCTGCCGTCGGCGTCGCCGAGGAACCCGAGCGGCCGCGAGGGGAAGGGGTTGCGGCAGACGAGCTCGCCGACCCGCGAGTCCGATGGCGTCGTCTCCGTCGCCAGCGCCTGCACGTCGAGGCCGAGGCTGCGGCACTGGATCACCCCCCGCCGCACCGGCAGCCCGGGGTGGCCGAGGACGAAGCAGCCGATGATGTCGGTGCCGCCGGAGATCGACTGCAGCGCCACCGGGCCGACCTCCGCGGCGACCCAGTCGTACTGCCAGTCGCGAAGGACCGAGCCGGTCGAGAGGACCGAGCGCAGCGCCCGCGGCGGCTCGGCGCGGCGCGGCGAGTAGCCGCTGTCCTGGCAGAGCTGCAGATAGGGCGGGCTGGTGCCGAAGACGGTGACCTCCTCCTCGGCGACGAGCTTCCAGAGCGTCCCCGGTTCGGCGATCGGGCCGTCGTAGACGACGATCCGGGCGCCGCAGGCGAGCGCCGATAGCTGCCAGTTCCACATCATCCAGGCGGCGCTGGTCTGGAAGAAGAGGGTGTCCGCGGGCCCCAGGTCGCAGTGGAGGCGGTGCTCCTTCAGGTGCTCGAGCAGGGTGCCGCCGGCACCGTGGACGATGCACTTCGGCGGCCCCGTCGTCCCGGAGGTGAAGAGGACGAAGAGGGGGTGGTTGAAGGGGAAGCGCTCCCAGCCCTCGGCCAGCGGCGCGGGCGGGGGAGAGGCGAGCAGGTCGTCGAGCCGGATTACGGGCGCGGCGGTCTCCGCCGGCACGCTCTCGGCGTCGAGGGCGATCACCGTCTGCAGCGACGGCAGGCCTTCGATCACCCCGGCGAGGCTGCCGCTGCCGGTGTTCGCGAAGAGGAGCTTCGGCGCCAGCTGCTCGAAGCGGCTGAGAATCGCGGGCGCCCCCATCTCCGGTGCGGCGCTGGAGAAGGTTGCCCCGAGGGTGGCGGCGGCGAGCGCCGCGACGATCACCTCGGCGTTGTCGGCGGCGATCGCGACGACCCGGTCGTCCCGGCCGATCCCGAGCGCGCGCAGGTGGGCGGCCAGCTGCCGGACCTGGTCGCGCAGCTCGCGTCGGGTCAGCTCCTGGCGGGACCCGTCGCCGTGTCGGGCGACGATCGCGACCCGCTCGTCGGCCCTGGGATCGGTGGGCTCGAGCAGGCTCTCGGCGTAGTTCAGGCGCAGGTTCGGGAAGAAGGTTGCGAACTCGCAGCGGTCGTCGGTGCAGACCGGAGCGGCCTCGCCGGAGTGGCGCAGATCTGACCATTCGAGGAAGAGGCGCCAGAACTCGCGGAAGTCCGCGACCGAGAACTCGTGGAAGCCGGCGGGGTCCTCGAAGCTCTCCCCGGCCCGCTCCTCGCAGTAGTTGACGAACTCCTCAAGTTCGGAATTGTCGCTATTTGCGGGAAATCCGGGATCAGCGCCCATATCTATTTCTTTACTTCGGCCTGACGTTTGTAAAGCGCGACCGTTGGACTAGTGCACGTGCAACGGGCGTCGTGGTCGCTGACTGGTCGTCTGCGACGCCCGTTCCACTTGCGCGCCGCATCGTCTTCCCTGAGAGAATTACGCAGATGGACTCCTCGCGGCCCTACGACCTGGTTCTTTTTGGGGGAACCGGCTTCACCGGTGGGCTGACGGCGAAGTACCTGGCCGCCCATCTTCCCGCCGGGAAACGCTGGGCGCTGGTCGGCCGCAACCGCACCAAGCTCGACGCGGTCGCGGCCAGGCTCGCGGCGGCAACCCCGGACGCCCCGGCGCCGGAGCTGGTCGAGGCCGACGCCGGCGACCCCGCGGCGATGCGCGAAGTGGCGGAGTCGGCCCGCGTCGTCATCACCACCGTCGGTCCCTACGTCCTCTACGGCGAGCCGCTGGTCGCGGCCTGCGCGGCGGCGGGGACCGACTACGTCGACCTCACCGGGGAGCCCGAGTTCGTCGACCGGATGTGGGCGAAGTACAACGCCGAGGCCGAGCGCACCGGCGCCCGCATCGTCCACTGCTGTGGCTTCGACTCGATCCCGCACGACCTCGGCGCCTACTTCACCGTCAAGCAGCTGCCGGAGGGCGTGCCGCTGACGGTCAGCGGCTATGTCCGCAGCAACGCCGGCTTCTCCGGCGGCACCTATCACTCGGCGATCAACGCCTTCGGCCGCGCCCGCCAGACGATGGGGGCCGCCAAGGAGCGCCGCCGCCTCGAGCAGCGGCCGTCGGGGCGCGAGGTCCACGCCGCGCCGGCTCGCGTTCGCCACGACTCCGAGCGCGGCGGCTGGACGGTGCCGCTGCCGACGATCGACGGTCCGGTCGTCCGCCGCTCCGCCGCCGCCCTCGATCGCTACGGCCCCAACTTCACCTATGGCCACAACATGGTCGCCAAGCACCTGAGCAGCGTCGCCGCGCTCGCCGCCGGGGTCAGCACCGGCTTCACCCTGGCCCAGCTGCCGCCGACCCGGAAGCTGCTGCTGAAGATGAAATCGCCCGGCGAGGGGCCGAGCGCGGAGAAACGGGAGAAGAGCTGGTTCAAGGTCGTCTTCGTCGGCGAGGGGGGCGGCAAGCGCGTCGTCACCGAGGTCAGCGGCGGCGACCCCGGCTACAGCGAGACCTCGAAGATGCTCGCCGAGTCCGGCCTCTGCCTCGCCTTCGACGATCTGCCGCAGCGCGCGGGCCAGCTGACGACCGCGGCGGCGATGGGCGATGCCCTCCTCGAGCGCCTCCAGAAAGCCGGCATCCGCTTCGAGGTTGTCGAAACCTCCGCAGCCGGGTAGAACTGCCGCCATGGACGACCAACAGGTACTCGACCGCATCGACAAGCTGGTCCAGGAAGAGGAGCAACTCCTCCATCGCCACGAGGGCGAGGGCCTCGACGACGACGAGCACGCCCGCCTCGACGAGCTCAAACGCCAGCTCGACAAGGCCTGGGACTACCTCCGCCAGCGCCGCGCCCTCCGCCGCGCCGGCGACGACCCCGACGACGCCAGCCCCCGCGACGGCGGCACCGTCGAGGACTACGAGCAGTAGCGCCGGGCGACCACCGCCGCTCGCCCCGATCGTCTTTCCGCCGCTACCCTTCAACGGGTTCCGGCGCCTTGGCGGAGTGGCTACGCAGCGGCCTGCAAAGCCGTTTACACCAGTTCGATTCTGGTAGGCGCCTCTGGCTCTGGCAAGCGAGATTTGGCTTGTTAGAGCGCTTTACGCGGCCTTTTCAGGCCGCTCCTTCGTCCGGCTGAGTTCGGTTGCTGCCGATTATCTGGATGTAAAACTGGCCCACGACTGTCCCACAGACTTTTTCATCGGCGCCGATCTCACGTGTCGTAGAACCTGGGTGCAACAATGGTGGCGATGAAGCCGAAGGCTCCCACCGCTCCGAGGAAGACCACCGAGAAGCCCGACATGAAGTCGGGGCTGCCGGGTACCCCGGAGGAGCAGCGCCGCGATCTGCGCGCGGCGATGAAGAAGCATGAGGAGACGCTGCGCCGTCTGGCGCAGTAGCCCGCCACTCGACAAGTGGCCGAAGTCTTCTACGTCACGTTCGGCGACTACTGCCGCATTGCAGCTGAGGTGCTTGGAACGATCCCCGAGCAGGTCGCCCGGCTGCCGCGCATTGCCCTGGCCGACTCTGCGTTGGCATCGCCCCGCGCTGGGTTCGGCGACCAGGTTGCCTATCCGACCCTGATTGAGAAGGCCGCCGTGCTGGTCGAGCACTTAGCGCGAAATCATCCGCTTCCCGATGGAAACAAGCGCTGTGCCTTTCTTGCGGTGGAGCGCTTCTTGGCGGCAAACGGACAGCCGATTCGTGATCCCGATCCCGACACCGACGTGCCAATGGTCGAGCGGATCGCCGCAGGCGAAGCGACTCCGAACGAAATTGTCACCTGGCTTGCGAATCGCACGACCGGCTCCCTGTGAGACGGCGAAAAGCTGCTTTTCGGATCACCCGCAGGAAGGCGCCGACCACTTGATTAGGCTTGTTCTATGGCAAACGAAAGCAAGCTCCCATACCTGAACGCGTATGGAAATATTGGGAAAGCCCTGGAAAAGATCAAGGTTGCAGGACTACCTAGCGACCGCTTCTCGCAGGACTTTCTTGAAAAAACCTTGGGAATGACGGGCGGTGGTAGCCGTCCAGTTTTGCCGTTTCTCAAACGGACGGGATTCCTGAGTGCAGACGGAACCCCTACTGACCTCTATAAGGAATTCCGAAATCCCGAACGCTCCGGGGGAGCGGCCGCAAAGGCGCTGCGGATTGGCTACGCGCGCCTTTTCGAGATGGATGAGAAGGTCTATAAACGCGACGCGGAGACCATCAAGAACCTAATCGTTCAGACGACCGGCGTTGATGCTGATGCCCAATCGGTGCGCGCGACCGTAAAGTCCTTCGAAGCGCTGAATTCGTTTGCCAAGTTCTCCCAGGTGCCTTCTGATGATGGGCAAGATAAAGACGAACAGGGTGGGGACGGTGGAGACGAGAACGAAGGGCAGGACGGCCGAGTGGCGAGACTCAACCTTGGCTACACGATCAACCTGAACTTGCCTTCAACGTCAGATGTAGGCGTCTACAACGCGATCTTCAAAAGTCTCAAGGAGAACCTCCTGCGAGACCTGGATTGAAGTCGTGAGCTATCCGAAGCCTGAACAGGCACTCAAGCTGTTTGTGATCTCCAACCAGATGGCTGAGCGTGAGCTTGATCGGGTCGAGGTCGAGTATGACCTGCAGTTGGGCCGCGATCATCGCCGGATTGCTGGCGATGAGGACTTTTATCCCCAGATCGAGCGGGCGATCAGGGTTGAGGCGGCGGCTATGGCACCTCATTACGAGATCTTCTACTCACTTGAGCGCACGATTCGGAGCCTGGTGAGTGACAGCTTGAGCGAGGCCAATGACGACTGGTGGAATGAGAAAGTGCCGGAGAACATTCGGGTCGAAGCCGAGAAGGCTCAGAAGCGTGAGATCGAGGCGGGGGTAACTCCTCGCTCTGATCACCCGATCGACTACACCAATTTCGGAGAGCTTGGCCAGATCATCACGAAGAATTGGGACGTCTTCGGGCAGACCTTCAGCAGCAAGGTGGCCGTCGGGCGAGTTATGGCGAATCTCAACACCCTCCGGGGCCCGATTGCGCATTGCGGTCCCCTTGCAGAGGATGAGGTCGTCCGTCTGCGTCTGTCAGTACGAGACTGGTATCGGCTCCAGAGCTAAGGATGCCAGGCAGGCAATAGGCTGCATCGGATGCCCGATGAGGCCAAACGCAAAACTGCGAGCAAAGCGGTTAAGCGAGCGCAGAAACAGTTTGATCGCGACAGCAAGGCTGCGCGGGAAGCTCGACGCAAGGCGTTCGCGAAGGCGCAGAAGGATGGGCTTTCACTTCGCGAGATCGGCGAGTTGGTCGGCTTGGATCACTCGCGCGTCGGCCAGATCATCCGAGGCGACTAAGTCGCAGGCTGTGGAGTTTTTCTCCCCAGCCTGCTAACTTCGGTCGATCCAGAAAAAGTGCCCCCGCACCGCTGACACGGCCGGGGGCGTGGCACAGGAGGGATTAGCTCCCATGCACGACAAGGTTATTGGCGCGGGGCATGACCGCGCGACGACCGCCGCAGAAGACACCCGGGACCAGGCGGCGGTCCTGAGACATATTCTCGACCTGCACCCGGAGACCCTGACGCTCGATGAGTTGATGCCCGAGATGGTCGCCGTCTCGCCTTCGGGGTCCGAGGAAGACGGGATCAGGAGGGCCGTTCGCGACCTGGCGGCGGTCGGTCTGCTCCACCACGAAGGCAGGCGCGTCATTCCGACGCGATCCGCGCTCGTCTTCCACAGCCTGCACGAAGCCTGATCCGATGGACGGCAGACGAGTGGACAGAGCAGCCGCCGAGCGGCTGGGACGAAACCTGCTCAAGGCTCGCCGCCGGGCCGGGTTCTCGCAAGAAGAACTTGGCGCGATGGCTTGCCTGCACCGAACCGAGATCGGCTTTGTCGAGAGCGGGCAGCGTCTTCCTCGCGTGGACACGCTCATAAGTTGCCTCGGCGCTAGGGGTTGGCGCGGCCGAGTTGCTCGACGGCGTGGAGTGGATCATCCCCGCCCCGACCCGGCCGGGAAGCTTCGCTGTCGCTCCCCCTCGGCCTGAGGGGAGCGCGATCCATGCCAGCTAACAACAAGCGGATCGGCCGGGAGGAGGTGCTGATGTTCCTCCTCCAACACCCGCTGCGAAATGTAGCTGCTGCGCCTCGTTGTCGAAGCGGAGGAAATGCGCAGCCCCAAGGAACTCACGGTCCCCGTCAATCGGGACATTTCGATTGTCGGCTACCACGTTCGCGTCCTTGCCGAGCATGGGGCGGTGGAGCTTGTCGCCGAGCAGCCCCGACGCGGCGCGGTCGAGCATTTCTATGAGGCAACCGACCTCGTTGACGGGGTGCCTTGGGGAAGGGTGGTGCTCGGCCTATGAACGTCAAGATCACGACCCTCCGTCTAGCTGTCGAGCTGGCGGACGAACTTGCTGCCGTTGCGCGAGCGGATGGAATGACTATCTCCGACGCGGTACGCGATGCGGTCGGCAAGCACATCGCCGAGCGCCGAGCCGACCCCGACTTTCAGGAGCGCCTGAAGGAGCGGCTGGAAGAAACCCGCGCGGTGATGGAGCGACTCGCGGCCGGAGGTTCCTGATGGCCCGAAACGATCCAGTCTCAGGAACGGCGATCAGCGTCCGCCTCCCCAAGGAGATTGCAACGGAATCGCCCTGATCGCTCGCATCGAAGGGGTGAGCGTCTCGGAGGTGATTCGCGCCGGGATCTACCGGCACCTCTCTCAGCTGCACGCCGACCCGGCGTTTCAGGACCGGCTCCGCAAGCGCTTGGAGGAAGATCGCGAAATCTTGGAGCGCTACGCGCCGGAGGAGGGCTGAAAGGTGGGACAAAACGCGGCCTCGTTCGACTAGGAGGTAGTGAGACCCGAATCGAACGCCTTGTTAAGAAGACGAAATTTTGCCGGATTTCGCCGCCTCGTTCGACGGAGAGGTATGGGGGGCGAAATCGAATATCAGCCTAAGCAGGGGGACCACTTTCGCGGTTGGCTCCCCTGTTGCTGTATCCGGGCAGATTCTTTACAGCCGCTTTTGGGTCACTTTCCCCTTCGGGGATGGCTTCGCCTATCGCTTCTCCTGTCCCTTCGTCGCCCGGTTTGGCCGATGGCCCGCAATCGCGCATCCCAGCGCCATTTGCGGGCCTTTTGTTTTGCCGACATTCCTACGCCTCCCCCAGTTCAAAACGCGATCAAGGAGGTCCTTCCTCATGTCCTCTAATCAACCTCGATCTGCGCCCCCTGCACTCGACGCCTGCGCTATCGCCACCGCGCTGGCTCCACAGCGCTTCTCCATCACCTCGGCGACCGAAATCGCCTCGGTGCTGTCAGCTTCGCAGTCGATCTCCGGCTCGGCGCTTGCTCTGCAGCGCCTTGCCCTCAATCGAGCGCTGCCCTGGAGGTCAGCGTGAACTGGCAGGCAGGCTCAAGCCTGCGACTGCCGGAGGCGACGGCCGAGATCATCGCCTCCATCGGCGAGCACCGCATCCTCTCCACGGCCCAGGTGCGCGCGATCCATTACCCGGTTCGAGGCCTGCGCCGCACCCAGCAGGCGCTTGCCTATCTTGAGCAGGCGGGACTGATCGCCCACGTCGAGCGCCGCCGCTCTCCCCGGCGTGTGTGGTTCCTGACTGATGCCGGCGCCGATGCCGTGATCCTCGCCGGCGACACCAAGGAGCGCCCCAAAGTCCTCACTCCCGAGCAAGCGGCGGGACCGCTCGCCGCCCACACGCTCGACGTCAACGAGGTGGGGATCAGTTTTATGCAGATGGCGCGCGAGCGCGACGAGGAATTCGGGCCGCTTGGCTGGCGACACGAGGTCGCCCATTCACTCAACCGCGGGCGCGGCCGCGCTGGCCGGAGGCTGATCGCCGATTCGGTCTTCACCTATGTGCGCCATGAGGAGCGGGACTGGATAGTCGAGCAGCGCTTCCTTGAGGTCGACCGTGCCACGCTCTCGCTCGAACGCCTGGTCGCCGAGCTGGCCCGCTACGGCCAGCTCTACC
This sequence comes from uncultured Actinomycetes bacterium, assembly GCA_963779815.1. Classification (GTDB taxonomy): domain Bacteria; phylum Actinomycetota; class Thermoleophilia; order Solirubrobacterales; family 70-9; genus VAYN01. The sequence continues at coordinate 464,137 of CAVZZR010000003.1, forward strand.
GGGCACGGGTCAAGGGCCGACAGGAGCCGTTGTGGCGCTACAGCTATCCGGTCTTCCCGCCCGTCATCTGTGCACTGACCGGCGCGCCTCGCGCCGCCCTGGCTCGGCGGCGCACCATGGCGCTCACCTTGCTTGACCGGCACCCTGCGCTGTCAGGCAGCGCGAACGTGGGGATCTACGTCTGCTTTCTGGATGAGCTCAGAGAGCGCGGGCCGCTCGCGCCGATCTTCCGCAAGCCGGAGGCAACGGATCAACCGGTGAACTGGATCGGCGAGGTCCGCGCGCTCGAGGGCAGGCGGTAGGGGGGAGGAGGCGTGGCGAAAAAGCTCCCGGCATCTATTCCCCGTATCGCCTTCACGCCCGCTGAGGCGGCGGCTGCAATTGGAGTTGGCCCGGACTTCTTCGACGCCAACGTAGCGCCGCAGCTTTCCCTGATCCGGCGCGGCCGCAAGCGGCTGGTGCCGGTGCGCGAGCTTGAACGATGGGTGGCCGAAAACGCCGATGCTCCGATGGTCGAGCAACTGCGCTGATGGCCATGCGGCGACTGAAATCAACGACAGGAGGTAGATCGCGATGGCCGTAATCAAGAAGCGGCACTCAGGCAACTGCCCGGCGAGGCGCGGAAAGCGGTGCGGCTGCAACGGCGGCTACCGCGCCGAGGTCTATTCGCCGAGAGACAAGAAGAAGATCCGCAAGACGTTCACTCACCGAGCAGACGCGCAGTCCTGGGCTGCCGAAGTGAAACGAGGGGTTGATCTCGGAACCCTCCGCGCTTCAGCGAAGCGGACTCTTGACGAAGCCGCTGCCCCGTGGCTGGCGGGGGCCGAGATCGGGACTGTCCGCAACCGTTCCGGCAACCGCTACAAGCCTGCGACCCTGCGCGGGTACCGGCAGGCGCTTGAGGATCACGTCCTCCCGCTACTCGGTGGCCGGAAGATGAATGCGGTCACGACCGCCGATCTGCAAGCCCTGGTTGATCGCTGGAGTGCCGAGGTTCAATCGCCCTCCACGATCCGCAACTCAGTCAAGCCCTTGCAGGCGATCTACCGCCGCGCTCGCGCTCGCGAAGGTCTCGCGGTCAACCCAACTCGTGATCTGGAACTGCCCGCTCCCAGCCCGAAGGAGGTTGAGATCGTCGCCCCCGAGGTCGCCGCGCAGTTGCTGGACGTGCTGCCCGTAGAGGATCGCGCTTTGTGGGCCGCCGCTCTCTATGCGGGCCTGCGCTACGGCGAGCTTCGCGCCCTCCGATGGTCGGCGGTCGATCTCGCTGGAAGCCCTGCTCAGGCCGCTCGTCAACGCGGTGGTGGATACGTTGGCTCATGCGGAACATCTCGGTCGATTCGCAGTCCATTTGATTTGGTCGCATATGGGCGAGCTTTTCAGGGTCGAGCCGGAGAATGCAGGAGAAGGCTCGCCTCCCAATTACTTGCCGGGGGGCGGCTCTCTGACCGTTGACGGATTGGGGGATGGCAGCGAGCGTGAGGAGCTGATCCGCCAGTGGAGTGAAGAGTTGCTGCGAGCGTCCGGCCTCAGAGTCTGGCGCGGGAGCTGAAGCGATAGCAAAACTGGCCCATTTACTGGCCCACCGTCGGGCAGAACCGCTCTAGAAAGCGGGATATGTACCGGCCTGCAAAGCCGTTTACACCAGTTCGATTCTGGTAGGCGCCTCTAGCGGCGGGTACCATCCGGGTTGTGACGACCCGCGAGAAGGCCCACGCCGTGCTCGACCATCTGCCCGAGGATCGGGTGGACGCAGCATTGGCCGCTCTTGAGGCGGTGGAGGGACGCGATACCTCCGTGAAGGCGATCCTCGCGCGTCACGGCGAGCAGCGACTCGATCCCCAGGAGTTCGAGCGCCAGTTCGGGTCGCTGCCCACCGATGACGAGGGCTGAGGGTGGTCGAACCGCAATCCGAGCCGGTCTTCCCGGTCGGCTTTGACGACGACGCCTTAGAGGAAGACCTCGCGCATTTGCCGGCAAGCGCTGAGGAGGCCCTGCGCGCGTTTCATAAAGGCTTGCGGCGCCTCGGGGGGATTCCTAAGTCACGTCTGATGGCCTGCCAGGAGGAAGGCCGAGACGGCACCAGGCTCAGGGGCTGCGTCAAGACCTACATTCCTTGGCCGGCTGGTCGCTTCGGAACCGTCTTCATCGCTGTAACTCATCCAGCGCGTCCGATGGCGTTGCGTGCTGTCGCCTTCGGCATCCGTCACCGGCCGAGGGGAGCAATCGCACCGACCGTTTACGAAGTCGCCGACCGCCGACTCAATGGGTAGTCATCCCCAATGAGGGCACATCTTGTATTCCGTTATCGCTATGGGGCGACGAGTTCCCGTCCCTGGCTAGTGCCGAGGGTCCCCGACAACGAATTCTCTAGCTCGCTCGCGAGCTTCGCAGTTCCTGGGGTTCCTAAGGTGAAATCGAGCCAGCCAATCAGAGCAACGATCAGGGGCAGCGCTTGATCGCGCATCCCGTTTTCAGGACGACCATGGCGTAACGCATTGAAAAGTGGCCGAAGTCTTCTACGTCACGTTCGGCGATTACTGCCGCACGCTGATGCGACCGTCCGAATCCCACGTGGTGTGGGTGCTTGACTTCTGACATACGTTGTATGTACATTGTGCCGATGGCAGCTCCAAAGAGCCAGAGGCTCAACCTACGCATTGAGAAAGAGGACGAGGCTCTTTTCAAGCGGGCCGCGATGGTCCGTCGAGAGTCCCTCACGCAATTCCTGGTCGAGAGCGGTCGTGAGCGTGCCGAGCGACTGCTCGCCGATCGGACCAGCTTCCGAGTCGATTCGGAGGCGTGGCAGGAAATCGTCGCTGCGATGGACCGGCCGGCAAAGGCTCGGCCACGGCTGGCGAAGCTCTTTTCTCGGCCTCGCCCTGAATAGGCCGCGTGCCTCGTTTCCTCGACCCTCAACCGCTCGAAAACGAGCATCGAATAAACGGGTTTGATTGTGGGGTTGGGTCGCTTGACATTTGGCTGGTGAAGCACGCTCGCGCAGCGGTGGGCGCGGGATCGGCCCGAACCTACGTCGTCGTCGATTCCGAGAAGGACAGGGTGGTCGGCTACCACGCGCTCTCTGTCGCTTCAATCGAGCACGGCGAAGCAACCGACCGCGCGCGGAAGGGAATGCCCCGGAACCCGATACCGGCCATGCTGCTCGCGAGGTTGGCGGTTGACAAAACGGCCCCGGGAAAAGGAATCGGAGCCTTCCTCCTCAAGGATGCGATGAGCCGGGTCGTCTCGGTTGCTGAGCAGGCAGGGATTCGCCTAATGCTTGTTCATGCCGTCAACGACGAGGCCCGACGCTTTTACGAGCACTTCGATTTCGAACCCTCTCCGAGCGACCCGATGAACCTGCAGCTCCTGGTCAAGGACATTCGCCTCGCGCTCGACACCGCGACCTAGAAGACGCGCTGGAAGAGGTAGATCGCGAGGAGGACGAGGATGATGATGATCAGGATCGTGACGATGCTCATAGCTCTCCTTTGGGTCAGGAATACGGGTTCCGCCCGTCCATCCCCAGGAAGAAGCTAAGTCAAACTTCCCGTTCCAACTCGTGTTCCTCGGCGAGCTCGGAGAGCATCTCCAGCGAGACGTCCAAGGCCCGGGCGATCCGGCGCATGTCGCCCCACGGTGGGTCGTACGTGGCGCTCTCGATACGGGCGATGGTGGTGGGCTGGAGGTCGGCCCGCTCGGCGAGGGCAGCCTGAGTCAACTCCGCCTTCTTGCGCAGCTCGCGCACTGCCTTCGCCAGACCCAGCTGGCCTTCGGGTGGTGTGGGCCCGCCAGGCACCAACCGAGAGTCTGCCGCCTCTAGCGGACCTCCGGCAAGCCGATTCTCGAAGCAGGCTGCAATTAACGGGTGCTGGCACCCCTAAGGGCTTGCCTGTATCGATACGCGTCCATACTCTAGGAGGGTGACCGAGCACTCGGCAGGGGCTGAGAACTCGAAGAACTATGGGACGGTTCGCAGCCCGGCGCAGTTGTCGCGCCTGTACCTGGACGCGGTGCGAGCCGCGGATGCCCCTGGCGCCTTCCGCGTCGCCGCCGGCGCCCTCGCTACCGGGATGACCATCCCCGAGCTCTACCAGCGGGTAATCACCCCGGCGCTGTATGAAGTCGGCGAGCTCTGGGCGAAGGGAGCGCTGACGGTCGCCGACGAGCACCTGGCGACTTCGCTGACCCACCGGGTGCTGGCGGCGCTGAGGCCGCCGGTCTGGGTCGGCGTGGGGACGGAGCGCGAGCCGGCACAGGTGAAGCGCCGGGTGATGCTGGCAACCGTGGAAGGCGAGCAGCACGCGCTCGGGTTGCGGATGGCGGCCGACGTCCTCGAGGAGGCCGGCTTCGAGCCGATCTACCTCGGCGCCGACGTGCCGATCGGCGCCCTCCTGAAGGCGCTCGATTCGCTCTCGCCGGACCTGCTCGCCCTCTCGGCGACGATGCCGGAGCTGGCTCCCGAGCTGGATCAGGTCGCCGCGGCGGCTCGGCGTACCCACCCGCGCCTGAAGCTCCTCTTCGGCGGCCAGGCAGCGTCCCCGCGGATCGCCGAGGGGACGCTGGTCCAGAACCTCGAGGCGCTCCCCGGGGTCCTTCCCGCCTGATTAGGTGTGGTTGGGGCCGTCGTCGCCACCGCTGCCGCCGCCTTCGCGAGGCTCGACGTGCTTGGCGAGCAGGCCGTTGTCGGTCCGCTGGGCGTCGACCTCGACCCGCATCCCCTTATGGAGGGCGCCGAAGCCGGCAATCCGGTCGAACTTGGTCGCGCCGTTGACCTTGATCCGCACCGTGTTGCCGTTCTGGGTGGTGAGCTTGAAGGTGCGGTTGTCGGAGTTCTTCGAGACCACGGTCCCGTCGATGTGCCGCAGGGCCGCCTGGGCCGGGGCGGCGAAGAGGCCGACCGCCAGCGCTCCGGCGAGCATCGCGGTGGCAAGTAGGGCTGCGCTCTTCCTGATCATCGTCCTGCCTTTCGTGTTGTCCCTTTTGCCGCCATACGGAAGCCCACCTCCCAGGGTTCAAATCGGTTAGGCCTCGACCGGGCGGGTACTTGGGGGTGTCCAACCAGTCACCGAACGGCAACCAGGGAACCAGGAGGATGAGATGGCTGAGAGGACCAGGGAAAGACCGGCCGAAGGCCGCGATGCGGTCGACCGCCGAACCGAAAACGGCGACGGGGTGCGCGAAAGGGCGCCGGCCCGCGACGGAGCGACGGCCGGGCCGGCTGTCGTCCGCGAGCGCCAGCGCGACGAGTACGGCGGCTTCAACCTCGGGGCGGCCTTCTTCGGCTGGCTGGTCGCGGTCGGGATCGCGGTCCTGCTGACCGCGCTGCTCAGCGCGGCGGGCGCGGCGATCGGCCTCACCGAGCTGAGCGAAGGGGAGGCGGAAGCAAACGCCGAGACGATCAGCATCGTCGGCGGCATCCTCCTGATCGCGGTACTGGCGGTCAGCTACTACGCCGGCGGCTACGTGGCCGGGCGGATGTCCCGCTTCGACGGCGGCCGCCAGGGGCTCGGCGTCTGGCTGCTGGGGCTGGTCGCGACCGTGGCGCTGGCGGTGCTGGGAGCGATCGCGGGCTCCGAATACAACCTCTTCTCGCAGCTCAACCTGCCGCGAATCCCGATCGACGAAGGGTCGCTCGCCGGCGGCGCCGCCGTGGCGCTGGTCCTCGTCCTGATCGCGACCGCCCTCGCCGCGATTTCCGGCGGCAAGGTGGGAGAGCGCTACCACCGCAAGGTCGACCGCGCCGGCTTCGAGCCGCGGCGGCGGGAGGGGTACTAGGCCCGGAGCCGCTGCCAGTTGGGCCTCAGGTAGGCCTCGTCGAAGCCCGCCTTGAGGATGTTGCGATAGCTCGCCGAAGGCCGGTCCGGCACCCGCTCTCCCGTCTCCACCAGGAGGGTGCGGCAACCGGCCTCGGCGGCGTCGCCGATGCGCCGGCGCAGGAGAGCGGTCTGGCAGCCGCGGCCACGCGCGTCCTCGAGCGTGGCGCCGATCCCGAGCTCGGCGACTCCGTCCTCGATCACCATCGCGCCGCAGCCGCATGCCTCGCCGTCGACGCGGGCGACGTAGCAGCGCCAGCCGTGCCGTCCCGGCAGGTGGGCGAAGAGCTCCGCGGCCCAGGCCGGCATCCCGAAGCCGAGCGCGGCGATCGTCCCGAACGGCTCCTGGTCGGGCGACGTCACCTCGACGACCTCGACCCCGTCGGGAGCCGGGAAGCGCGGCGGGTGCGGGTCGCGGACGAACTTCATCCAGGCGTAGGTCGGCTCGAATCCCTGCTCCCGCAGCCACTTCTCCGTCGCCGCGGTGCCGGGAAGGTCGGGCGTGACCGAGACGTAGGGGGTCGAGCGCTCCTCGGCCCAGGCGACCGCCGCTTCGAGATCCGAGCGCTCAGGCGCCTCGGCGGCGCCGAGGACGAGGTTCAGCATCCCGACCTGTCCCAAGGCCCTCGCCGCAGTTACCTGGATCGGGCCGAACCGGCGCAGCTCGACGCCGTGCTCGGCGGCGATCTCGGCTGGAACCGACTCCCAGATTCCGCGCCAGAAGCTGCGGTCCACCCGGTCGAGCGCCACCGAGTCGTACCGCACCCCGTTCTTGGTTTCGGCTTCGGCCATCGATGGCAGCATAGGCTGGAGGGATGGGCGAGGGGGCCGACCAGCACGAAGTTCCGAACGATCAGGTGATCGTCCTCTTCGGCGCCAGCGGCGACCTCGCCAAGCGCAAGCTGCTGCCGGGGATGTTCCACCTGATGCGGGTGGGGCTGATGCCGCAGCGGTTCCGGATCATCGGCGCCGCCCGCAAGCCGCTCGGCGACGAGGAGTTCAGGGAGCTGGCGCGGGACTCGGTCTCCGGCTCCAGCCGCGAGGCGGGCGAGGCGGAGGCGTGGGAGCGCTTCGCCGGGTCGCTGCGCTTCGCCGGCGTCGGCGAGGGGTTCGGCGAGCTCGACCGCGCGATCGCCGCGGCGCGCGGGGAGCTGGGGGAGGGGGCCGAGGTGCTCTTCTACCTCTCGCTGCCGCCGCAGGCGGCGGCTGGGACGGTCGAGCAGATCGGCAAGCTCGGGCTCGGCCGCGGTGCCCGGGTGATCATCGAGAAGCCGTTCGGTACCGACCTCGACTCGGCCCGCAAGCTCAACCGCCGGCTGCACTCGGTCTTCGCCGAGGAGTGCATCTTCCGGATCGACCACTACCTGGGACGGGAGGCGGTCCAGAACCTGCTGGCGCTGCGCTTCGCCAACGGCATGTTCGAGCCGGTCTGGAACCGCAACCACATCGACCACGTCCAGATCGACATCCCGGAGACGCTCTCGATCGAGATGCGCGGCTGCTTCTACGAGGAAACGGGCGCCTTCCGCGACATGATCGTCACCCATCTGTTCCAGGTGCTCGGGTTCGTCGCGATGGAGCCACCGACCTCGCTGGAGCCCAAACAGCTGGGGATCGAGCGCGAAAAGGTCTTCGACGCGATGCCGCCGCTGCGGCCCGAGGACGTCGTCCGCGGCCAGTACGCGGGCTACGGCGACGAGGACGGGGTCGAACTCGGATTCCGATACCGAGACCTTCGTCGCCGTCAAGGCCTTCGTCGACAACTGGCGCTGGGAGGGGGTGCCGTTCTACCTGCGATCGGGCAAGCGCCTGGCCGAGAGCCGGCACCTGCTGACGATCGCCTACGCGCAGCCGCCGCGGCGGATGTTCCCGCTCGACTGCGACCAGATCGCCGAGTCCTTCGGCCACGACCACCTCACCTTCGAGCTCGGCGACCCCGGCAGCATCTCCGCCTCCTTCCTCGCCAAGGTGCCAGGGCCGCGGATCCAGCTCGGCGAGGCCCACATGCGCTTCAGCTACGCCGACACCTTCGGTGGCACCGAGCACCGCCCTCGACCCCTACGAGCGGCTGATCCACGACGTGATGGTCGGGCGACCGCACGCTGTTCACCAGCTCCGAGGCGATCGAGCGGCTCTGGGAGGTCTCCGAGCCGGTGCTCGGGAGCCGCCGGCCGCGATCCCGTACGAGCCCGGATCCTGGGGCCCGCGAGAGGCCGACGAGCTGATCGCGCCGCGCCGCTGGCACCTGCCCAGCGACCACGTCTAGAAGCCGAGCCCCGAGAACGGAAAAGGGCCCCGCTCGGGGGCCCTCTCATTCCGAAGGACGTACCACCAGAGATTGTTAAGTCGCTGGCTCGTCGGTCCTCAAACTCTTCAAGCTCGCGCTAAGAAACACCCGCAAGCTGCGAAAGTTGCACCAATTGCATCGACCGCTGCAGGAGAACCTTTAACCGCTCGCCGGCCACCCAGGCGCCGCTGCTAGATTCCGCAATCCCGGGCGTATAGCTCAGTTGGGAGAGCGCCGCCTCGACAAGGCGGAGGTCACTGGTTCGAGCCCAGTTACGCCCATGACGAAGGGTCGCCGGCTTGCCCGACGACCCTCTGTCTTCACCCTCAGACGTTCGCCGGCAGTTTCACCTGGGTCAGGCGGAGGCTGTTGCCCGACGGGTCGCGGAAGCCGCAGTCGATGCCGTAGGGGCGCTCTTCGGGCGTCTCGGTGAATTCGACACCGCGGGCCTTCAGCTGCTCGTAGTCGGCCTGGCAGTCGTCGGTGGTGAGGAAGACGGTGCCGGAGAAGCCCTTGGCCATCAGCTCCTCGACCTGCCGGGTCGTCTGCTCGTCCATCACGGGCGGGCCGGGGATCGCCATCAGGACGACGGCGACGTCCTCCTGCTCGGGCGGGCTGACGGTGAGCCAGCGGAAGTCGCCCATCTCCGGCAGGGTGACGTCGGAGCGGACTTCGAAACCGAGCTTCTCGGTGTAGAAGGCGAGCGCCTCCTCCTGGTCGTGGACCCAGAGCTGTGCGGTTGACGATCTTCATGCGTTCCTCCTTCGTCGGGATTGCCTGGTGGCGATGCTAGGTCTGGCTGGAGTCCCCGTCTTCTCGAAACGTGCGGTGTTGCGGGCGGCCGTAGGCGCGGACCACGCAGGCGGGGACGACGGCGTGGGCGGCAGCGGGCGGGAGCGTCGGCCCGGTACGCGGTCGGCGTCATCCCGTACATCCGCTTGAAGCTGGTCGTGAACGAGCCGACGCCTGGAGGCCGACCTCGAGGCAGATCTCGGCAACCGAGTAGTCGGTGTTCCGCAGCAGCGCCGCCGCTCGCTCGAGCCGGCGGGTCAGCAGGTAGACGTAGGGGGACTCGCCGAAGGTGCGGCGGAACTCGCGGCTGAAGTGCGCCTTCGAGAGTCCCGCGGCCCTGGCCAGGTCGTCGACCTCGAGCGGCTCCGAGTAGCGGGCGTCGGCCAGGTCCTTGGCGCGGAGCAGGTGGCGGGCAGGAGGTACGAAGGCCATGGTCCAAGCGTACGCTCGGAGCGGCTCAGGCCGGGGCTCGCGGATCGTCGCGGCGCTGCTTCCGCGGTCGGCTTACGTGTAGCGCGTCCGGCAGCGGGTGGACTTCAGGCGGGCCTTCGGGTGGCGATGGACGGCACGCACGGCAATTCGCAGCCGGCAGGTCGTCTTCGTCTTGGCGGTGTGACCGCGGGCGACCCCATCGCAGTCGACCCGGCGTTCGCCTAATCGGCGACAGGCCCCCAGCGATCCCGTGGTCACAGCCGAGCTTTGTCGGACGAACTTCCGCAAGACGGATCGAGCTGCGTGCCGGGCCGCCGCCTTGGGCAGGTGGTAGGGCGGGGGTGGAGGTGGTGGCGTCGGTTCCTCGTTCCCGCCCCCGGAGCCTGATTCGGTCGAGCAAGGGCAGGGGAGGTCCTCGCAGGCGACTCCGTCGTTGTCGCCATCGAGCCTGTATGGATCGCCGGGAAGCAGGTATTCCTGCGCTTCGGCCTGGTTCGCGAAGTCGGCGCAGTCGTAGTCGGTACCGGCCATCGCTGAGGTCGGGGCAAGGAACGCGATTGCCGCCAGGCCCAACAATGCGCTGAGGAAGAGCCTCATCTTTGAGTAAATCTAGTGACGTTCAGTAAACCCGGGCGTAGAGGCCGCTTGGTCCTCTAGGCTCGCCGCCTCGTGATCGGGACCTACGCAGCCGTGGTGGCGATCTGCGCGCGCCTCGCTGGCGATCGGGCAGGCGGCGGTCTGTGCTCTGCGGAGTGCGGCGGTGGTCCTGGCTGGCGCCGGCGGTCGGGCTGGCGCTGCTGTGCGCGGTCTGCTGGGCGACCGTGCGGATGCCGGGCGACGGGCGTCGTCTCGGCGGTCGTCGTGCTGGCTGCTGATCGTCGGCGTCGGTCGCTTATCTCTGGGGGCGGGTCGAGGGGGGCGGGGAGGCCCTGCGGTCCGGCTGGCCGGTCGCGCTTGCCGCCCTGCTCGCCGCCTCGCTGCCGTTCATGGTCGAAGGGCACTTCGGGATCCTCGGCACCAGCTTCAACCCGGACATGTCCCAGCACCTGCTGGCGGCCGATCGCCTCGCCGACGGCCGGCCTCGCAGCTGCTGCACCAGGGCTATCCGCTCGGGCCGCACGCGATCGTCGTCGCCCTCAACAAGGGGCTTGGAATCGGACTCGTCCAGGGCTTCAGCGGCCTGACGATCGCCGTCGCCGTGCTCGCGCCGCTGACCGCGCTCGCCGCCTTCGCCGAGCTGCCGCTGGCTGCCGCGCACCGCCGGCGGCCCTCGTCGTCGGCCTCGCCTACGTGGTCGCCTCCTACTTCGCCCAGGGCGCCTTCAAGGAGACGATGCAGGCGCTGTTCGTGCTCGCCTTCGTCCTCGCCCTGCGGGAGAGCCGACCCGAGGCTGGGGAGATCTGCCGCTCCGCTTCGTCCCGGCGGCGCTGATCGCGGTCGGCTCGTCTACACCTACAGCTTCCCGGGCCTGATCTGGCTCGGTCGGCGGCGGCGGTCGATCTGGGCTGGCTGCTTGTCAGCGGCCCGCTGCCCCGGCGCGCCTCGGCGCTCGCCGCTCGTCGTCTTCCTCGTCGGCGCCCTGCCCCGAGCTCGGCCGCATGGTCGACTTCCACAGCTTCGAGACCTTCGACCCCAACGGCCCCGGGCCTCGGCAACCTCTTCGGTCAGATCTCGCCCTTCGAGGCGCTGGGGATCTGGCCCTCGGGCGACTTCCGCCTCGCGCCCGGGGACGGTGCGGTGCCGGCGGTCGGCTACTACCTCGGCGCCGCTTTCGCGCTCGTCCTCCTCGCTCTACGGCCTCGTCCGCTGCTGGCGCGGCCGCGAGCGGGCGATCCTCGCCGGCGCTCGCCGCCGCGGCGCTCGCCTATGCCGCGGCCCGGGTCGGCGGCACCCCCTACACCGCCGCCAAGGCGATCGAGATCGCCGCGCCGCTCGTCGCCCTGACGATCCTCCTGCCGCTGCTGTCGACGTCGCCTGGTCCTGTATCCGTCCAGGAGACCGAAAAGGAACAGACCGCAGTGGGGGCGTCGCGTGACCGTGGGCTGCGTTTCGTGGTCGCCGCCGGGGTCTGCTCGCTGCTCGCCCTCGCCAACGCGCCCGGTCGGGCCGACCTCCTACTCGCCGGCGCTCACCGGCTGCGGCCGTTGGTCGCCGCGACTCGACCCTCGTCCTCGCTTCGCCGCAGCTGCTCGACGAGCAACACGGCACTCCCTTACATCGCCTGGGAGCTGCGCGGCGGCCGGGTCTGCATCGAGTCCGACTGAGCGAAGCGGGCGGAGCTCGCCGCCGCGGGCGTGCGCTTCGTGGTCACGCGAAGGCGACCGACTCGCCGACCCTTCACCGGCCTGCGGGTCCGCGCGTCCCGTGTCCGGCGCACAGATCCCCTGCCCGCAGATCGCCGAACGGCAGGCGCCGGCAGCGGACCGGCTCGCTAGCAGTGCACCGGTACGCCAGGCGCGCCGAACGGTCCGCGCCCGCACGTACCATGGCCGACTCATGGAGGCCGCGACCGAGAAGATCACGGTCACCCTGCCCGACGGCAAGCCGCTGGAGCTGCCGGCCGGCGCGACCGGCGCCGACGCCGCCGCGGCGATCGGCCCGGGGCTCGCCAAGGCGGCGCTGGCGATCAGGGTCGACGGCGAGCTGCGCGACCTGTCGGCGCCGCTGCCGGCGGACGGGGCGGAGATCGCGATCCTCACCGACCGCGACCCCGAGGCGCTGGAGCTGATCCGCCACGACGCCGCCCACGTGATGGCCGAGGCGGTGCTGGAGCTCTACCCGGGGACCAAGGTGACGATCGGCCCGCCGATCGAGAACGGCTTCTACTACGACTTCGAGTTCCCGGCGGGACGCAAGGATCACCGAGGACGACCTGCCGCGGATCGAGGAGGCGATGCGCGAGCACATCGAGGCCGACGAGGAGTTCGCGCGCCGCGACGTCCCGGTCGCCGAGGCGATCGAGATCTTCCGCGGCCAGGACCAGGACTACAAGGTCGAGCTGATCGAGGACCTGGTCCGCGAGGAGGGGGTCGAGACCGTCTCGCTCTACCGCAACGGCCCCTTCGAGGACCTCTGCCGCGGCCCGCACGGCCCCTCGACCGGCCGGATCAAGGCGATCAAGCTGAGCTCGGTCGCCGGCGCCTACTGGCGCGGCGACGAGAACCGCGAGAGGCTGACCCGGATCTACGGCACCGCCTTCTTCTCGAAGAAGGACCTCGAGGAGCACCTGGAGCGGATCGAGCAGGCCAAGGCCCGCGACCACCGCCGGCTCGGCCCCCAGCTCGGCCTCTTCATGCTGCGCGAGGAGGCGCCGGGGATGCCGTTCTGGCTGCCCAACGGGACGACGCTGCTGCGCCTGATCGAGGCCGAGGTCCAGCGAGCAGCTGCGCAAGCGCGGCTACCAGGAGATCGCGACCCCGCAGGTGCTCGACGAGAGCCTCTGGCACCGCTCCGGGCACTGGGACAACTACCGCGACGACATGTACTTCATGGAGGACGACGAGCGCCGCTACGCGCTGCGGCCGATGAACTGCCCCGGCGCCTGCCTCGTCTATCGCTCCGACCGCCACTCCTACCGCGAGCTGCCGCTGCGCCTGGCCGAGTTCGGCCGCGTCTCCCGCAACGAGCGCGAGGGCGTCCTGCACGGCCTGCTGCGGGTCCGCGCCTTCACCCAGGACGACGCCCACGTCTACTGCACCGAGGAGCAGATCGCCGACGAGGTCGCCGCGATCTGCGAGGCGATCGACGAGCTCTACGCGCGCTTCGGCTTCGAGGACGTCCGGGTCGAGCTCTCGACCCGGCCGGAGAAGTCGATGGGCTCCGAGGAGCAGTGGGCGAAGGCCGAGGCGGCGCTGACGCGAGGCGCTCGAGCGCCAGGGCCGCGAGTACAAGCTCAACCCCGGCGACGGCGCCTTCTACGGGCCGAAGATCGACTTCCACGTCACCGACGCGCTCGGCCGCTCCTGGCAGTGCGGCACCTGCCAGCTCGACTTCCAGATGCCCGAGCGCTTCGACCTCAACTACACCGGCGCCGACGACGCACGCGCACCGGCCGGTGATGATCCACCGCGCCCTGCTCGGCTCGATGGAGCGCTTCGCCGGGATCCTGATCGAGCACTACGCCGGCCGCTTCCCGGTCTGGCTGGCGCCGGTGCAGGCGATCGTCCTGCCGATCTCCGACCGCCACAACGAGTACGCGACGCGAGGCGCACGGACGGAGCTGCGCGAGGCTCGGCGTCCGCGAGTCGCGCTCGACGAGCGCTCGGAGTCGGTCGGCAAGAAGATCCGCGACGCCGACGATCGGCCGCTACCCCTACATGCTGGTGGTCGGCGACCGCGAGCAGGAGGCCGGCGCCGTCGCCGTCCGCTCGCACGACGACGGCGAGCTGGGGGAGATGTCGCTGGCCGAGTTCGCCGACCGCGTCGTGGCCGAGACGGCAGAGCGCTGAGCGACCGCGGGTTGCCGAACCGCGCCTCTGCCTCTATACTGCGCCGACTTGATCGCTGGCACGCCACAATCACCGCCGCCGCTGAGCGCCCCTGTGCCTGCCTCCCGATCTCTCGTCCTCTTGAAGCTCCACCGCTCCTTCAGCTAGTGCCGGTCCCGCGCAGGTTCGATCGGCGCCCGCCAGAGCGCGACACGACTCGGATCAACGAGCGGATCCGGGTGCCGCAGGTCCGCCTGATCGGCGCCGACGGCGAGCAGCTCGGGATCGTCGACATCAACGACGCCCTCAAGCGCGCCCAGGAGGCCGACCTCGACCTGGTCGAGGTCGCGCCCGGCTCGAAGCCGCCGGTCACCCGCCTGCTCGACTACTCGAAGTACAAGTACGAGCAGGAGCAGAAGCAGAAGCAGGCCCGCAAGCACCAGCAGCAGGTCAACATCCGCGAAATCAAGCTGCGGCCGAAGATCGCGACCCACGACTACGAGACCAAGAAGGGCCACGTCGAACGCTTCCTCAAGCACCGCGACAAGGTCAAGGTGACGATCATGTTCCGCGGCCGCGAGCAGGCCCACCCCGAGCGCGGCCGGGCGCTGCTGCAGCAAGCTCTTCGAGGACCTCGACGGCCTCGCCGTGATCGAGTCGGCGCCGCTGCAGGAAGGCCGCAACATGAGCATGCTGCTCGGCGCCGAGCAAAGAGGTCGACAAGATCGCCGGCGGCGAGCAGGCCGACGAGTCGGCGCCAGCCGACGCCGCCCCCGAGTCCTGATCGACTCCGCGGTTGTCCTCGCTATGGCGGGGAAAAGCGCGTAGCCGTCAGCTGAGCACCACGTCGGCGATCCGCTCCGCGGCCCGGCCGTCCCAGAGCGGCGGCGGCTCCCGGCGGGGTCTGCCGGCCGCTCGGCGAGGACGGCCGGGATGCCGGCGATCGCCGCCGGGTCGAGGCCGAGCAGGGTGTTGGTGCCGAGCGCTGACCGTGACCGGGCGCTCGGTGTTGTCGCGCAGCGTGAAGCAGGGGACGCCGAGGTAGGTCGTCTCCTCCTGGATGCCGCCGGAGTCGGTGAGGACGGCGCGCGGCGTCGGCCATCAGCGAGAGGAAGTCGAGGTAGCCGAGCGGGTCGATCAGCGTGCAGGCCGCGGGTGCGTCGGGCTCGACGCCCTCCATCATCTTGCGGGTCCGCGGGTGGACCGGGAAGACGACCGGCATCTCGCGCGGCGAGGGCGGCCAGCCGGGCGCACCGTCTCGCCGAGCAGCGGCCCGTCGACCAGGGCGGGGCGGTGCAGGGTGACGAGCAGCGTAGGAGCCGGGCTCGACCCCGAGCCGGGCCGCCGCGCCGGCCGCGCGGAAGCGCCCTTCCAGCGCGACCAGGGTGTCGATCATCGTGTTGCCGACGAAGTGCATGCGCTCCTCGGCGATCCCTTCCGCGCGCAGGTTGGTCACCGCCTCCTCGCTGTGGAGGAAGAGCAGCTCGGAGAAGCGGTCGGCGACGATCCGGTTGACCTCCTCGGGCATCGTCAGGTCGAAGCTGCGCAGGCCGGACTCGACGTGGGCGACCGGGATCCCCATCTTCACCGCGGTCAGCGCCGCCGCCAGGGTCGAGTTGACGTCGCCGGGGACGATCACCAGGTCGGGCGCTCGTCGTCCAGCACCGGCTCCAGCCGCTCCATCGTCCGCGCCGTCTGCGCCGCGTGGCTGCCGGAGCCGACCTCGAGCATGTGGTCGGGCGCCGGGCACGCCCGAGCTCCTCGAGGAAGACCTCCGACATCAGCCGGTCGTAGTGCTGGCCGGTGTGGACGATCGCGTGGCCGGCCCTCGGGCAGGCGCGCCCGCAGGGCGCCGATCACCGGGGCGGTCTTGACGAAGTTGGGCCGCGTTCCGACCACGTAGAGGATCCGCATCGCGGCGCCAGCGTACCCACGGCGGCAGGCCGCCGACTCCGCTCGCAGGCGCCGCCGTCTGCTTCAATAGCGGAGCCCGATGCCGAAGATGAAGACCCATTCCGGCGCCAAGAAGCGCTTCAAGAAGACCGCCACCGGCAAGCTCCGCGGCCGTCGCGCCTACTCCAGCCACATCCTGGAGAAAAAGTCGCCGAAGCGGAAGCGGCAGATGGCGCGGCCGGTCGAGATCTCCCCGAACGACGCAGCCGAAGGTGCGGCAAGCTGCTCGGAGGCGGCAAGTAGATGGCCCGCGTCAAGCGCTCCGTCCACGCGCGCAAGAAGCGCCGCAAGGTGCTGAAGGAAGCAAAGGGCTACTTCGGCCGCAAGCACTCCTCCTACCGCTTCGCCAAAGAGCAGGTGCAGCGGTCGGGGATGTACGCCTACCGCGACCGGCGCAACAGCAAGCGCGACCTTCCGCCGCCTCTGGATCACCCGCATCAACGCCGCCGCGCGGCTCGAGGGGATGAGCTACTCGGAACTGATCCACGGCCTCGAGCAAGGCCGAGGTCGAGGTCAACCGCAAGATGCTGGCCGACATCGCCGTCCACGACCGCGAGGCCTTCCGCCGATTTGTGGAGCTAGCCCGGGAGGGTGCGGCCGCCTAGCGGCGCACCGACACTCCACTCTCCCGGGCGGGCCGTGAAAACGGCCCGCTTTTTCGTTCCAGGAGAAGAAACCGCAGAGACAAGAAAGACCCCAAGACGAGGACTGCCGATGATCGCCAGCCCCCAAAACGAGAAGCTGAAGCTGGTCCGCAAGCTGCGCGAGCGCAAGCACCGCGAGCGCGAGGGCCTGTTCGCGACCGAGGGCGAGGACCTGGTCGAGGCCGGCCTCGCGGCCGGCGTCGAGCCGCGCTTCGCTGCTGACCGCCGCCGGCTGTCGGCGCTCGAGGCGGCGAGGAGGTCGAGCCGGAGCTGCTGGCCGACGGTCTCGACGCTCGGCTCGGGCACGCGGGTGATCGCGGTCTGGCCGCTGCGCTGGTCCGAGCGCGCCCGAGAGCGCCCTGCGTCTACCTGCACGGCGTCGGCGACCCCGGCAACGTCGGCACGATCGTCCGCACCGCCCACGCGCTGCTCGGCGGCCCGGTCGTCGCTCGGGCCCGGCTGCGCCGACCCGTTCTCGCCGAAGGCGGTGCGGGCCAGCATGGGCTCGATCTTCGCCCAGCCGCCGGCTGCGGGCCGAGCGTGGACGCAGACGCCGGCGCCGCGGGCGGCGCTGGTCGCCCACGGCGGCGCCGGGCTCGAGGCGCTGGCCGGGGCGGCGACGCTCTGCCTCGGCGCCGAGCGCGAAGGGCTGCCGGCCGAGGTGCTCGCCGAGTGCGAGGTCGAGGTGACGATCCCGCTGCGGGCGGGCGGCGCCGAGTCGCTCAACGTCGCCGCCGCGGCGGCGATTGGCTGCTGAGCGGATATCGTCGCTCGCCATGTCGGAGGAGCGGCCTGATGCTTGAGCGGATCGAGGAGATCAGGGACGAGGCCGCGGCGGCGATCGGACGCCGCCGGCTCGAGCGCCGAGCTGGAGGAGCTGCGGGTCCGCTACCTCGGCCGCAAAGCCGAGCTGACGACGATCCTGCGCGGGATCGCCGAGCTGCCGCCGGAGGAACGGGGCCGGTCGGCGGCGGCGCCAACAGGGCCCGCAAGGAGCTGGAGGCGCTGCTCGAGACAGAGCGCCGAGCGGCTCGATGCCGCCGAGCTCGAGGCGCAGCTGGTCAGCCGACCGGGTCGACGTCACCCTGCCCGGGGCGCCGCCGCGCCCGGTCGGCCACCCGCACCTGATCGCCCGCACCACGCGGCTGATCGAGGACGTGATGGTCGGGCTCGGCTACCGGGTCGATCGAGGGGCCGGAGATCGAGCACGACTACTACAACTTCACCGCCCTCAACCACCCGCCCGGCCACCCGGCGCGGATGCTCCAGGACACCTTCTACGTCCAGTCGCACCCCGACGTGCTGCTGCGCACCCACACCTCGCCGATGCAGGTGCGCTCGATGGAGGCGCAGCCGCCGCCGATCTTCATCGTCGTCCCCGGCAAGGTCTACCGGCGCGACTCCGACGCCACCCACAGCCCGATGTTCCACCAGGTGGAGGGGCTGGCGATCGCCGAGGGGCTGACCCTCGCCGACCTCAAGGGGACGCTGCTGGCGATGTGCCGGGCGATCTTCGGCGCCGAGCGCGAGGTGCGGCTGCGGCCGCACTTCTTCCCCTTCACCGAGCCCAGCGTCGAGGTCGACGTCTCCTGCTTCCAGTGCGAGGGGAGCGGCGACGCTGGCCGGCGGGCGAGCGCTGCAACCTCTGCAAGGGCCAGGGCTGGATCGAGATCCTCGGCGCCGGCATGGTCGACCCCAACGTGCTCGGCTTCGTCGAGGGCCACGGCTACGACTCCGAGCGGGTCCAGGGCTTCGCCTTCGGCCTCGGGGTCGAGCGGGTGGCGATGCTGCGCCACGGCGATCCCCGACCTGCGGCGCTTCTTCGACAACGACGTGCGGATGCTGGAGCAGTTCGGATGAGGCGTTGACGAGACGTGATGAGGGTGCCGCTACTCATGGCTGCGCGAGTACTGCGACCCCGGGGCTCGAGCCGGCGGAGCTCGCCGAGCGGCTGGTGATGACCGGGACCGAGGTCGAGCGGGTCGAGCGTCGTCGGCCCGCCCTCGACGCGACGGCTTCGTCGTCGGCAAGGTGCTGAGCGCCGAGCAGCACCCGACGCCGACCGGCTGCAGCGTCTGCCGGGTCGACACCGGCGAGGGCGAGCGGACGATCGTCTGCGGCGCCCCCAACGTCGCCGCCGGCCAGACCGTCGCCGTCGCCCTGCCCGGGGCGACGATGCCGGGCGGCGAGAAGCTCCGCAAGGCGAAGCTGCGCGGGGTCGCCTCCGAAGGGATGATCCTCTCCGCCGCCGAGCTCGAGGTCGGCGAGGACGGCGGACGGCATCTGGTCCTCGACGACGGCGCCGGCCGCCGGGCACGCCGCTGGCCGAGGTGCTGCCGCTCGCCGAGCCGGTGCTGGAGATCGAGGTGACGCCGAACCGCAGTCGACTGCTTCGGCGTCCACGGCGTCGCCCGCGAGGTCCACGCGATCACCGGCGGCGCCGCTGGCGCCCGAGCCCTGGGCCGAGGACGCGCCGGCCGAGGGGGCGGGAGAGGTCGGCGACTACGCCTCGGTCGCGGTCGAGGTTCCCGAGCTCTGCCCGCGCTTCACCGCCCGCGTCTTCACCGACGTCGACGATCGGCCCCTCGCCGCTCTGGCTGCAGGCGCGGCTGACCGCGGCCGGGCAGCGGCCGATCAACAACGTCGTCGACATCACCAACTACGTGATGCTGCTGACCGCGCAGCCGCTGCACGCCTTCGACCTCGACAAGGTCCCGGGCGGCGCGCTGACCGTCCGCACCGCCGGCGAGGGCGAGAAGATGACGACGCTCGACGGCGTCGAGCGGACGCTTCGACGCCGAGACGGTGCTGGTCTGCGACCGCGAACGGTCCCACCGGGATCGCCGGGATCATGGGCGGCCAGGTCTCCGAGGTCTCCGACGCGACGACCCGGGTCCTGCTCGAGGTCGCCAACTGGAACGGCACCAACATCCTCCGCACCTCGCGGCATGCTCGGCCTGCGCTCGGAGGCCTCCTCGCGGTTCGAGAAGCAGCTGCACCCGGACCTCTGCCTGCGCGCCCAGCGGATCGCCTCGCGGCTGATGGTCGAGCTCTGCGGCGCGAAGCTGGTGCCGGGGACGATCGACGTCGCCGCCGAGATCCCCGCCGCGCGCGGCGACTGACGCTGCGGGCGAGCCCGGGTCGAGGGGCTGCTGGGGATGGCGATCTCCCAGGCCGAGCAGACCGCCTACCTGGAGCGGCTCGGCTTCGGCGTCGAGGCCGACGGCGAGGACCTCGAGGTCGCGGTCCCGCCCGACCGCCACTACGACGTCACCCGCGAGGTCGACCTGATCGAGGAGGTCGGCGCGGGTCCACGGCATCGACGAGCACCTGCCGACGACGCTGCCGGCGGTGGCGCGAGGCGGTCGGCGGCCTCAGCCGCGACGCAGCGGCTGCGGCGGCGGGCCGAGGACGCGCCTGCGCGACCTCGGCTTCGACCAGGTCGTCGGCTGGAGCTTCACCGACCCCGGCGAGGCCGGCCGGCTGCGGATTCCCGCCGACGACCCGCGCGCCGAGGCGGTCCTGCTCGCCAACCCGCTCTCCGAGGAGCAGTCGGCGATGCGGACGACCCTGCTCGGCTCGCTGCTCGACGTCGCCTCCCGCAACCTCGCCCGCGGCGCCGACGCGGTCTGCGCTCTTCGAGTCCGGCCAGCGTCTACCTCACAGCCGCCGACGGGCCGAACTCCGAAGCCGAGGAATCGGCCCGTCGACCCGCTGGCCGGGGACTTTGCCGGCGAGCAGCCGGCGCCGGTTGCCGAGCCGCACCGGTTCGCGGCGCTGGCCGCGGGACCGCTGGGCGCGCGGTCCTGGCGCGGCGGCGGCGCGCCGGCCGACTTCTTCGCGCTCAAGGGCGTGCTGGAGGCGCTGGCGCGGCAGCTCGGGGTCGAGCTCGCCTTCGCGCGCCGCCGAGGAGCCGTTCCTGCACCCGGGCCGCTCCGCCGCGGTCGAGATCGGCGGCGACGCCGCCGGCTGGATCGGCGAGGTGCACCCGCTGGTCTGCCGCGAGTGGGACCTGGACGCCGCGGTCGGCTTCGAAATCGACGCCGGCGCCGCTGATCGCCGCGGCGACCGTCGGCGAGGAGATCCTACGAGGACGTCACCACCTTCCCCGCCGTCTACCAGGACCTGGCCGTCGTCGTCCCCGCCGAGGTCGCCGCGAGCCGCGGTCCGCGACGCGGTCCTGCGCCGGCGGCGGCGAGCTGCTGCGCTCGGCGCCGAGGTCTTCGACCTCTTCGAAGGCGAGCAGCTGGGCGAGGGGCGCAAGAGCCTGGCGCTGCGGCTCGAGTTCCGCGCCGCCGACCGCACCCTCACCGACGAGGAGGTCGCCGCCGCGGCGCGAGGCGATCAAGGCGGAGCTGGACGAGATCGGGGGACCTGCGTGAATGATCTGGCGCACAACCACTGAGCGGCGAGCCCGCGGCGCGGGTGCTGGTCGCCGGCGCCTCCGGCTTCACCGGCGCCCTCGCGGCGCAGATCGTCTGGCGACCACCCGCGGCTGCGAGCTGGTCGCCGTCACCTCGCGCAGCGACGCCGGCAAGCGGCTCGACGACCTCTACCCGCGCTACCGGGTGCCGCTGGAGCTGACCGAGCTCGACCTCGAGCGCGGCCGAGGTCGACGCGGCGATCGTCGCCTACCCGCACGGCGCCGCCGCGCCGACCGTCGCCGCCCTGCGCGAGCGCGGGCATCCTCGTCGTCGACCTCTCGGCCGACTTCCGCCTGCGCGACATGGACACCTACGAGCGCTGGTACGGCGACCACGGCGCCCCCGACCTGTTCGGCAGCGGCGTCTACGGGCTGACCGAGATGTACCGCGAGGAGCTGCGCGAGGCGAAGCTGGTGCGCGACGCCCGGCTGCTACCCGACCGCGAGCGTGCTCGGCGCTGGCGCCGCTGGCCGAACAGGGCCTGCTCGCCGAGGTCGTCGTCGCCGCCATGCAGGGCGATCTCCGGGCCGGCCGCTGCGGCGACGACCGCGATCCACTACGTCGCGATGACCGAGAACGCCTTCCCCTACAAGACCGAGGGCCACCGCCACCGGCCCGAGATCGAGCAGGAGCTGGCGGCGCTCGGCAGCCCCGCGCCGGTCACCTTCGTCCCGCACCTGCTGCCGCTCGACCAGGGCGAGCTGGCCAGCTGCTACGCGACGCTCGACCGAGCCGACGTCGCCAAGGAGCAGGTGCAGCGCGCTCTACGAGCGAGCGCTACGCCGACGAGCCCTTCGTCCGCGTCCTCGACGGGCCGCCCGGGCCTGCGCGACGCTGCGCGACACCAACGAGTGCCACGTCTACGTCACGGTCGAGGAGCGCGGGCGGGTGATGGCCTTCTCGGCGATCGACAACCTCTGGAAGGGCGCCTCCGGCCAGGGCGTCCAGAACCTCAACCTGATGCTCGGCCTCGACGAGACGGAGGGGCTGAGTGAGCGAGCCGTCGCCAGTCCTTCTTCCGCTCGCGCTGGGTCGAGGCCGCCGGCCGGGGTCGAGGAGCTCGACCCGGCCCAGCTCGCACCCGGCTTCCGCGCCGGCGGCGCCCACTGCGGGCTCAAGGGCGGCGGCGAGACCGACGTCGGGCTGGTCGTCTGCGACGCCGAGGCGGTCACCTCGGCGATGGTGCTGACCCGCAACGCCTCCGCCGCGGCGCCGATCCGGGTCTGCCGCGACGAGTCGTCGATCGCGGCCGCGATCCGCGCCGCGGTCGTCAACAGCGGCAACGCCAACGCCGAGACCGGCGAGCAGGGCTATGCCGACGCGCTGGCGATGTGCGAGCGGGCGGCCGCAGCGCTCGGCCTCGACGACCGCGCAGCGTCGCCGTCGCCGAGACCGGCACGATCGGCGTGCCGCTGCCGATCGAGGCCGTCCTGCGCGGGCATCGACGAGGCCGCCGCCGCGCTCGCGCCCGGCGGCGGCGGCGCCTTCTCCGACGCGATCATCACCACCGACCGCTGGCCCAAGCGCTGCACGCTGCGCGCCGGCGGCGTCACCCTCTCCGCCCAGGCCAAGGGCGCGGGGATGATCGAGCCGAACATGGCGACGATGCTCTGCTTCGTCCAGACCGACGCCGTCGTCGCCGACCCCGACGCGCGCCTGCGCGCCGCCGTCGACGCCTCCTTCAACCGGATCACCGTCGACGGCCAGATGAGCACCAACGACTGCGTCCTGCTGCAGGCGACCGGCGCCTCCGGGCAGCCGCTGCCGCGAGGGGCTGCTGGAGGCGGTGCTGAAGCAGCTGGCGATCGAGATCGTCCGCGACGGCGAGGGCGCGGTCCGGGTCGGCCGGATCGAGGTCAGCGAGGCGGCAACGCCGGCCGAGGCCGAGCGCGTCGCCCGCGCGATCGCCAACTCGCCGCTGGTGAAGACGGCGCTGTTCGGCCGCGACCCCAACTGGGGCCGGATCGCCCAGGCCGCCGGTGCGGCGCTGGCCGGCGAGGACTGGAGGAGATCGGCGCCGACTCGATCGACGCCGCCGAGCTCGGCGCCGAGGCCGACGGAGGCCGAGATCGGGCTGCGGCTCGGCCGCGGCGAGCACCGCCGCCCACGTCTGGTTCTCCGACCTCGGCTACGAGTACGTGCGGATCAACGCGGAATACACGACGTGACGGACCCGCCATGACCGACCCGCCATGACCGAGATGACCAACAGCAATCACACGCATGACAGCAGCGTCGACACGCTGCTCGAGGCGCTGCCCTACATCCGCGAGTTCCACGGCCGCACGGTGGTGATCAAGTACGGCGGCGCGGCGATGCTCGACGAGGAGCTGCGCGAGGCCTTCGCCACCGACGTCGTCCTGCTCAAGTACGTCGGCCTCAACCCGGTGATCGTCCACGGCGGCGGCCCCGAGATCACCCGCTACATGGAGCGGCTCGGCCTCGAGGTCCGCTTCCACGAGGGCCTGCGCGTCTCCGACGCGGAGACGGTCGAGGTGGCGAAGATGGTCCTGGTCGGCAAGCTCAACTCGGAAATCGTCCAGCGGCTCAACCGCGCCGGCCAGCCCGCGGTCGGGCTCTCCGGCGAGGACGGGACGCTGTTCGAGGTCGCCCCGGTGGCCAACGCCGAGCAGGTCGGCTTCGTCGGCTCGATCGAGCGGGTCGACGTCGACGTCCTCAACCACATCGCCGCCGACTACATCCCGGTGATCGCCTCCTCGGCCTCCGACCGCAGCGGCCAGTCCTACAACGTCAACGCCGACGAGGCGGCGGGCAAGGTCGCCGCCGCGCTCGGCGCCTACAAGGCGATCTTCCTCACCGACGTCGAGGGCTGGCTCGCCGACCCCGGCGACGAAGGCTCGCTGATCTCCCGGGCGACGGTGGCCGAGGTCGACGAGAGGCTGCCGAGCATCGGAAGGGGGGATGCGGCCGAAGCTGCAGGCCTGCGTCGACGCGATCCGCGGCGGCGCCCAGTCGGCCCACATCATCGACGGCCGCGTCCCCCACAGCCTCCTGCTCGAGCTCTTCACCGACGCCGGCATCGGCACGATGGTGACGCCGTGACCGCGTCGCCGAGGGAATCGGCCTCGAGCAGACCTGGGCGCTCGAGGAGCGCTACCTGATGCGGACCTACAAGCGGGCGCCGGTCGACTTCGTCCGCGGCGAAGGGCCGCTGCTCTGGGACGCCGAGGGCAAGGAGTACCTCGACTTCCTCACCGGGATCTCGGTCTGCTCGGTCGGCCACTGCCACCCCGCCGTGGTCGACGGCGGTGCGCGAGCAGGCCGCGACGCCTGATGCACGTCTCCAACCTCTTCTACACCGAGCCGATGGCGCGGCTGGCCGAGCGGCTCTCGGAGTCGAGCCTCGGCGGCCGCGTCTTCTTCGCCAACTCGGGCACCGAGGCGAACGAGTGCGCGATCAAGATCGCCCGCAAGCACGCCCACGGGCGCGGCGTCGAGCGCGCCGGAGATCGTCAGCTTCGAGGGCGACTTCCACGGCCGCACCTACGGCGCCCTCTCGGCGACGCCGGCGCTGGCCGCGAACGAGGCGCTGGGGCCGATGCTGCCGGGCTTCCGCGCGGTCCCGCGCAACGACGCCGCGGCGCTGCGCGAGGCGGTCGGCGAGAACACCGCCGCGGTCCTGATCGAGCCGATCCAGGGCGAGGCCGGGGTCTTCCCGATCTCCGACGAGGCGCTGCTGGCCGCGCGCGAGGCCTGCGACGAGGCGGCGCGCTGCTGATCCTCGACGAGATCCAGACCGGGATCGGGCGGACCGGCTCGCTCTGGGCCTACGAGCAGACTCCCGTCCGGCCCGACGTCATCACCAGCGCCAAGGCGCTCGGCGGCGGCTTCCCGATCGGCGCCTGCATCACCGGGCCGGACGCCGCCGACGTGCTGGAGCCCGGCGACCACGGCTCGACCTTCGCCGGCGGCCCGGTCGCGACCGCGGCGGCGCTGGCGGTGCTCGAGATCGTCGACGACCCGGTGCTGCTGCGTCACGTGCGCGAGCTCGGCGCCTAGCTGCGCCAGCGCCTGGAGGCGCTCGACGGAGTGACCGCGGTCCGGGGGCGCGGCCTGATGGTCGGCGTCGGCCTCGCGGACGGGATCGACGCGGCCGCCGTCGCCGCCGACCTGCTCGGGCGCGGGCTCGTCGTCAACGCCCCGCGCCCGGACACGCTGCGGCTGCTGCCGCCGCTGGTGGTCGATTCCGACCAGATCGATCGCGCGGTTGGCCTGATCGGCGAATCCCTCTTAGGCTTCGCCTCGCGATGAGCCGCCGCGGCAGAGGGACGAACCCCGAAGAAGCAGCGCAGCCTGCGCACCGACACCGCCGAGCGCCTGGCGGCGATCGTCGAGGCGGCCGAGCGGGCGGCCGAGAGGTCATCGACGACGCCGAAGCGCAGGCCCGGCGCTACCTCGCCCAGGCGCGGGCGGAGGCCGAGCGCCAGAGCAGCGACCGCGCCGGCGAGGTCTCGCAGCTGATCGACGCCCTGCTCGGCCAGGCGATCGCGCTGCAGCGCGACGCCGAGCGGCTGCAGGTGACCTTGGAAGTGGCAAGGGACCGGGTTCTGGGCGAGCCCGGGGAGGAGGGGCAGGAGGAGGAACCGCCGGGGATCGATCGCGCCCCCGCGCCTCGCTTGCGTGCCGTGGACGAGCCCGAAGCAAGTCTCGGGCCGCTTGAGCCCGCCGCCCCGATACCCCAGCAGCGACCCGGCCGGCGCCCGCCTGCTGGCGACCCAGCTGGCCGTTTCCGGCAGCAGCAGGGAGGAGATCGCCGAGCGGCTGCGAAACGGATTCGAGATCGAGGACACCGACGCGATCCTCGACGCGATCCTCGGACCGGAGGAGATAGAGACCGATGCACGAGGACCCGACTCGCCTGATGGGACCCGAAGACCGCGGCCCCGGCGGCCACGGCCGGACGGACGCCCGCACGGCAACATGCGGCTGCTCGTCGCCGGTCTGTCGCGGTGATCATCGGCCTGCTGATCGCGGTGGTCGTCATCGCCGGCAACGACGACAGCGGCGAAACCACGACCTCCAGCCTCGAATCGACCACGACGACTCCGTCGACGACCGAAAGCTCGACCACGACGACGACGGAATCGACGACGACCACGACCGAAGAAGAACCGACGGTCGAAGAAGACGAAGAAGCTCCGGAAGAAGAAGAACCGGAACGAAGTGCCGCCGCCTGAAGAGCAAGAAGAAGGCGGCGCCGGCGGCATCGAAGCCCCCGAGGGCGTCTGACACTGCACATCTCTGCGTCCTCGGTCGCTTGTGTGCAGAGCACACGGCGCTCCCTGCGTCCTTGATCTGCTTGGTCAGACACCCTCAGCGGCAACTCGCGTGACACACTTCCGCCCCCGTGAGCGACGAACGCAAGCCCGCCCAGCCGATCGCCACCTACGAGCAGGACCCCGCGAGCGTCGATCGCGTCCTCCTGCTCTACTCGGGCGGCCTCGACACCAGCGTGATGCTGAAGTGGATCCAGGACTCCTACGAGGCCGAAGTCGTCTGCCTCACCGTCAACCTCGGCCAGCCCGGCGAGGACTACGCGGTGATCGAGCGCAAGGCGCTGCAGCTGGGGGCGGTCGAGTGCCACGTCGTCGACGCCCGCGAGCGCTTCGCCGCCGAGTTCGTCGCCCCGGCGATCAAGGCCAACGCCGTCTACGGCAACGGCTACCCGCTCTTCACCGCCCTGGGCCGGCCGCTGATCGCCCAGCTCGCGGTCGAGCACGCGCGCCAGAGCAGCTGCGACACGATCGCCCACGGCTGCACCGGCAAGGGCAACGACCAGGTGCGGATCGAGGCGACGGTCGCGACGCTGGCGCCGGAGCTGAAGACGATCGCGCCAGTCCGCACCTGGCAGATGGGCCGCGACGAGGAGATCGCCTACGCGCGCGAGCACGGGATCCCGGTCAAGGGCGGGACCGAGGTCGCGCCCTACTCGATCGACGACAACCTCTGGGGCCGCTCCTCGGAGGGGCGCTGGATCGAGGACCTGGAGCCACGCGCCCGAGGACGACGTCTTCCAGCTCGTGACCCGCCCCGAGGAGGCGCCTGACGAGGCCGGAGACGGTCACGGTCGGCTTCGAGGCCGGCCTGCCGGTCTCGCTCGACGGCGAGCGCCTCGGCCTCGTCGAGCTGCTGGAAAAGGCGGCCGAGATCGGCTGCCGCCACGGCGTCGGCATCGTCGACCACATCGAGGACCGGATCGTCGGCCTCAAGGTGCGCGACATCTACGAGGTCCCGGCGGCGGCGATCGTCCTCACCGCCCACGAGGAGCTCGAGCGCCTGGTCGGCACGATCCACCAGAACCAGTTCAAGCCGGCGCTGGACCAGAAGTGGGGCTACCTCGTCTACGCCGGGCTCTGGTGGGAGCCGCTGCGCGCCGACCTCGACGCCTACATGGACGCGGTCAACGCCCAGGTCACCGGTGAGATCGGGCTGCGGCTCTACAAAGGCAGCGTCCGCGTCGTCACCCGCTCTTCGCCGAACGCCGTCTACGACGCCGACCTCGCGAGCTTCGCCGAGTCCGGCGGCCTCTTCTCGCAGGCCGCCTCGCCCGGCTTCATCGAGCTCTGGTCGCTGCAGTCGCGGATGGCGCACCGGATCCGCGAGCGCGACGGGAGGAGGAGCTGATGTACGACCGGCTCGGCAAGGCCGCGGTCAAGTTCGCCTTCCGCTACCTGCGCCGCCGCTACCGCCGCGAGATCCGGATCGGGCTCGGGGCCGCCGGGCGCGGCGATCGTGGCGTGGTCGCCTACGTCGCCACCCGCGAAGTTCCCGAAGGCTGAGCCGCAACCCGCAACCTTTGTTGCGGGTTATCGTCGACTTGCAGGGATTTTGAGCGCCGGCTCGCTAGCCTCGACCGTCGTCGTGCGGCCGCTTCAGCCGAGAAGGGATCTCCCCGGGATCTGCGCCGCAGCGCTGCTCTGCGCGCTGCTGGCGGGGCTTGCCGTGGCCGTCGGCAGCGCCGGCGCGACCGAGGCCGAGCGACTGGAAGCGAAGCTGGCGGCGGCCCGCGACGAGGCGAGCTCGCTCTCGGCGCGGCTGCAGGCGACGACGGCGGAACTGGCGGGGGCCGAAGCCGAAGCGCAAGGACGCGGCCGCCGAAGAGGAACGAACTGACGGCGCTCCTGGCCGAAGGCGAGGAACGCGCGGCCGAGCTGGAGCGCAAGCTGGCGGCGACGCAGCACCGGCTCGCGCTCGAGAAAGCGCGGCTGCGGCGCTCGCGAGCGGTTCTCGCCGAGCGGCTGGTCGCGATCTACGAGAGCGGCACCCCGAACACCTCCGACCTCATCTTCGGCGCCGGCGAGCTACGAAGAACTTCGTCGCCCAGAGCGACTACCTGCGGGCGATCGCCGAAGCCGACAGCGCCCTCGCCGACCGCGTCGCGCAGGTGCGCGGCGCGGTCCACCGACAGGTGCTGCGGGTCGCCGACGCTGCGGGCGCGAAGCGATCGCCTACGACGAACGCCTCGCAGCCGCCCGCGCCGAAATCGCCGCCGTCCGCGCCGCCGCCCAGGCCGCCGCCGCCCGCCTGGCCTCGCTGCAGGGCAGCCGCGAAGCCTCGCTGGCGACGCTGAAGACCGGACATCGGCCGGTGGGTCGACCAGATCCAGGAAGCCAAGCTCGCCGAATCGGAAGCCGAAGCCGAGGAAGAAGTCGGGCGCTGGCTCGGCGGTCCCTACTCGATCCCGACCTACATCGTGATGTGCGAGTCCGGCGGCAACTACGGCGCCGTCAACCCCTCCAGCGGCGCCGGCGGCGCCTACCAGATCCTCCCCTCGACCTGGGAGCTCTACGGCGGCAAGGGCGAACCGCAGAACGCCCCGAAGGCCGAACAGGACCGCATCGCCGCCGAAATCTGGGCCGACTCCGGGCCGCAGCGCCTGGGTCTGCGGCTGATTTCACAAAGCCGCGCGGCAGCCGCTCCGAAGGTTTTGCTTTCCGCGCGCCACCCGTGACAACACGCGTCCTATGGTTCGATCCATGACGGTGATGGCAAGGGAAAAGTGGAGCGACGAGCGGCTCGACGACCTCAACGTCCGGATGGAGAAGGGCTTCGACGAGGTCAAGAGCGAAATTCGCGAGACCAAGGGCGAGCTCAAAGGCGAAGTGCGAGAGCTCCGACAGGACATGAACGCACGCTTTGGGGCGGTCGAAGATCGCTTCAACTCGATGGAAACGCGCTTCAACTCGATGGAAACGCGCTTCAACTCGATGGAAACGCGCTTCAACTCAATCGAGACTCGCCTGGATGGTCTCAATCGCTCGCTCGTGTTCGGCATGGTGAGCATGACGGCAAGCATCGTCGGCGCACTGCTGGTCACCCAGCTCTGAAGTACCCCGGAACTAGCGCAGAAGTGTGTCGCGAGGTGGCCTTGCCATCTGCCCCGCTTGCCATGATCGCTCGATCTCGTGAGCACCGCGTCCGCCGTACATCTCCATGCCCACAGCGAGTACTCGCTGCTCGACGGCGCCTGCAAGATCGACGCGATGGCGGCGCGGGCGGCGGAGCTCGACCAGCCCGCCCTCGGCCTCACCGACCACGGCGTCATGAACGGCGCCGTCGACCTCTACAAGGCCTGCAAGAAGCACGGGATCAAGCCGATCGCCGGGCTCGAGGCCTACCTGGTCGACGACCGCCACGCGATCAAGGAGCAGACCCGGTACGAGCGCAACCACCTGACGCTGCTGGCCGAGACCGACAAAGGCTTCTCGAACCTGGTCAAGCTCACCTCCGCCGGCTTCCTCGAGGGCTTCTCGCGCGGCAAGGCGAACGTCGACATGGAGCTGCTCTCCCAGCACTCCGAGGGCGTGATCGTCCTCACCGGCTGCCTGCAGTCGCGCTTCTGCCGCCGGCTGGTCGAAGAGCGCGAGGACGACGCCCGCGCCCACCTCGACGACCTGATCCAGGCCTTCGGCCCCGAGCAGGTCTACTTCGAGGTGCAGAAGAACGGGATCGAAGAGCAGGACAAGGCCAACGAGGGGATCGTCCGCTTCGCCCGCGAGCTGAACCGGCCGCTGGTCGGGACCGCCGACGTCCACTACCTGCGGCGCGAGGACTTCGACAACCACGCGGCGCTGCTCTGCGTGCAGACGAAGTCGACGCTGCAGACGCCGAAGATGAGCTTCGACACGAACGAGTTCTACATCAAGGACAACG
Organism: uncultured Actinomycetes bacterium; assembly: GCA_963779815.1. Classification (GTDB taxonomy): domain Bacteria; phylum Actinomycetota; class Thermoleophilia; order Solirubrobacterales; family 70-9; genus VAYN01. The sequence goes on from CAVZZR010000003.1 coordinate 494,086, forward strand.
CCGAAATGGCCGCCTCCTTCGCCGAGTGGCCGGAGGCGGTGCCGACGACCCTGGAGATCGCCGAGCGCTGCAACATCGAGATCGAGCTCGGCAAGCTGCTGCTGCCGCGCTACCCGACCCCCGACGGCGAGGAGCCGGGGGCGATGCTGCGGCGGATCGCGATGGACGGCCTGCGGGCCCGCTACGGCGACCCGCCGCCGGCGGAGGCGGTCGAGCGGCTCGAGTTCGAGCTCGGGGTGATCGAGGAGATGGGCTTCGAGTCCTACTTCCTGATCGTCTGGGACTTCGTCAGCTACGCGAAGGAGAACGGGATCGCGGTCGGGCCCGGCCGCGGCTCGGCCGCCGGCTCGATCGTCTCCTACTGCCTGCGGATCACCGACCTCGACCCGCTCGCAGAACGAATTGATCTTCGAGCGCTTCCTCAATCCCGGCCGCAAATCGATGCCGGATATCGACATCGACTTCTCGGTCCGCGGCCGCGAGCGGATGATCCGCTACGTCGGCGACAAATACGGCCGCGAGTCGGTCGCCCAGATCATCACCTTCGGCAAGATGGCGCCGCGCGCCGCCACCCGCGACGCCGCCCGCGTCCTCGGCTTCGACTACGCCACCGGCGACCGGCTGGCGAAGCAGATCCCGGAGCCGATCATGGGCCGCAGCCCCTCCTTCGAGGAATGCCTGAAGAGCGGCCAGGAGCTGACGCAAGACCTACGACGAGGACGCCGACGCGAAGAAGGTCATCGACGTCGCCCAGGGCCTCGAGGGGATCATCCGCAACAACTCGATCCACGCCGCCGCCGTCGTCATCGCCGACCGGCCGCTGCACGAGATCGTCCCCCTGCAGCTGGCCGAGGATAAGAGCGCGCCGGCGGCGCCCGCGAACGGCAACGGCAGCGGGTCCGGCAAACCCGAGCGCCAGTACAAGATCGTCACCCAGTACTCGATGAGCCCGATCGAGGAGATCGGGCTGCTGAAGATGGACTTCCTCGGCCTCCGCAACCTCGACGTGATCGAGGATGCGATCGACATCATCGAGCGCTCGCGCGGCGAGCGGATCGACATGGAGCAGATCCCGATCGACGACGCGAAGACCTACGCGATGCTGGCCGCGGGCGACTCGACCGGCGTCTTCCAGTTCGAGTCGGAGGGGATGCGCGACGCCCTGCGCAAAGTCAAGCCGACCGAGTTCGCCGACATCGTCGCCCTCGGCGCCCTCTACCGGCCCGGGGCGATGGCCTACATCCCCACCTACGCCAAGGGCAAGCGCGACCCCTCCACGGTCCGCTATCCGGACCCCCGCCTGGAAGCGATCACCGAGGAGACCCACGGCTGCGTCATCTACCAGGAGCAGCTGATGCAGATCGCCCGCCAGATGGCCGGCTTCTCCGGCGCCGAGGCGGACGACCTGCGCAAGGCGATCGGCAAGAAGAAGCGCGACCTGATGGCGACGATGAAGGACAAATTCATGGAGGGCCTGGCGAAGTCCGGGACCGACTCCAAAGTCGCCCAGGACCTCTGGAAGCTGAACGAAGCCGCCGCCGACTACTCCTTCAACAAGTCCCACGCCGCCTGCTACGGGCTGATCTCCTACCGCACCGCCTACCTCAAGGCCAACTACCCGGCCGAGTACATGGCGGCGGTGATCTCCTCGGTGATGAACACCAAAGACAAGGTGCCGTTCTTCGTCAACCGCTGCTCGGAGATGGGGATCGAAGTGCTGCCGCCCGACGTCAACTCCTCCGGTCACAGCTTCGTCGTCTCCGAGAACGCGATCCGCTTCGGCCTCGACGCGGTCAAGAACGTCGGCCACGCGGCGGTCGAGGCGATCCTCCTCGCCCGCGAGGAGAAACCGATCGAGTCGATCTGGGATTTCTGCGAGCGGGTCGACAGCCGCGCGGTCAACAAACGGGCGATCGAATGCCTGGTCAAGTGCGGCGCCCTCGACTCGACCGGCGATAGCCGCAAGGGAATGCTGGAGACGCTGCCGGCGGCCCAGTCGGCCGGCCAGAAGGCGCAGGCCGACGCGCAGCTCGGCCAGGGCTCGATCTTCGACTTCGGCGAAGAGGCCGGAGGCGGGGAGGCGCAGTCCCAGGCCCAGCATCGGCCGCCGATCCCCGCCGCCGAGTTCGACCGCGCCGAGATGCTCTCGATGGAGAAGGAGACCCTCGGCACCTACCTCTCCTCGCACCCGCTGACCGAAGTCGGGCCGGCGCTGCGGGCGCGGGTCGACTGCGGCATCGCCCAGCTGGCGAGCAAGCCCGACGGCGCCTGGGTGACGGTCGGCGGGATCGTCGTCGACTGCAAGAAGATCCGCACCAAGAGCGGCAACCAGATGATGTTCGCCACCCTCGACGACGTCGAGGGGCAGGTCGAGATGCTGGTCTTCAAGGCCGACCAGGCCGAGAGCGCTTCGGTGATCGAGCCCGACGCGATCGTCCTCGTCCGCGGTCGCCTCGACCACAAGGACCGCGGCGAGACGAAGCTGGTCGTGCAGGAGGCGCAGCGCTTCGAACCCGACCAGGCGGAGATCGCCAAGGCGGCGAAATCGGCTCCGACGGCGACCGCCGCCGCGGCCCCTGCCGGTCCGTTCGAGGTCCCGATCGACCTCAAGCGCTGGAGCGACGAGCTCTGCGACGAACTGAAGGCGGTGCTCGAGCACCACAAAGGGGACTCCGAGGTCCACCTCGTGGTGGGCGAGCGCCGCTTCAAGGTGGGGGAGGGCTACCGGGTGAAGCCGTCCGGGATGCTCCGGACCGAGTTGGACCATTTGCTCAGTGCCGCCCCGCTGGCGGCCTGAGGACGGCAAACCGCTTGGTTCCGCGGTCCCGCATCCCTAAGCTTTTCCAATGACCGCAACGCGCACCACGGCCGGCGAGTGCCGTCAGTGCCGCTCCTTCTGCGACAAGATGGTCGAGCCCCGCGGCTGCATCGAGCTCGGCTGTCGCTACCTCTACAGCTTCGTCGACCGCCTCACCGGCGAGCAGTACGTCGGCTGCATGCAGGAGGTCTACGCGGCGGAGGTCGAGCTCGGCGCGGTGCTTGAGCAGGGCGGCTTCGGCGGCGTCAAGATGACCGGTGAGCCGCTGCCGCACTGCCAGTTCTCGGTCGAGCGCGCCTACGAGGGCGAAGGCGAGTCCTACGGCTGCGTCAACAAGCGCTTCTTCGACTGCACCGACGGGGGCGCCGAGGGCCTGCGCGCCTTCGATCTGCGCGATATCGCTGACCCGATTTAACCGCTGCGCGGTTTCGTGACGCGACATCGTTCTGTGTAGAATTCGCCGCCATGGCTGATTCCTCCGTCGCCGACGTCGACGCGAACGCGCTGCTCGACGAGGCCAACTCCACGTCCGAGGCTCAGGGCGAGCCGCAGTTCACGCTCGAGCTCAACCAGGACCAGAAGGACATCCGCGACTGGGTGCACGGCTTCGCCGAGGGCGTCGTCCGGCCCGCCGCCGAGGAGTGGGACGAGCGCGAGGAAACGCCCTGGCCGGTGATCCAGGAGGCCGCCAAGATCGGCCTCTACAGCTTCGAAGCGATGGGCCAGTTCTGGGCCGACCCGACCGGCCTGACGCTCCCGGTCGCCAACGAGGAGCTTTTCTGGGGCGACGCCGGCATCGGCATGGCGATCATGGGCACGACCCTCGCCGTCGCCGCGATCTTCGGACAGGGAACCCCGGAGCAGATGGGGGAGTGGATTCCGCAGTGCTTCGGCTCGCCGGAGGACGTCAAGCTGGCGGCCTTCTGCGCCTCCGAGCCCGACGCGGGGTCCGACGTCTCCGGCATCCGCACCAGCGCCAAATACGACGAGGCGAAAGACGAATGGGTGCTGAACGGGCAGAAGGCCTGGGCGACCAACGGCGGCATCGCCGAGATCCACGTCGTCATCGCCTCGGTCGATCGCGAGCTCGGCTCGCGCGGCCACGCCGCCTTCGTGATCCCGCCGGGAACGCCGGGCTGCGAGCAGGGCGCCAAGGTAAAGAAGCACGGCCTCCGCGCCTCCCACACCGCCGACGTCCACCTCGACGACTGCCGCGTCCCGGGCTCCTGCCTGCTGGGCGGCAAAGAGAAGCTCGACGAGCGCCTGGCCCGCGTCCGCGAGGGCAAGAAAGCCAAATCGCAGGCGGCGATGCAGACCTTCGAGGCGAGCCGTCCGACCGTCGGCGCGCAGGCGCTCGGGATCGCCCGGGCGGCCTACGAGTACGCCCTCGACTACGCCAAAGAGCGCGAACAGTTCGGCAGGAAGATCGTCGAGAACCAGGCGATCGCCTTCGACCTGGCGAACATGAAGCTCGAGATCGACGCCGCCCGGCTGCTCGTCTGGCGCGCCGCCTGGATGGGCCGCAACGGCCACAAATTCGAAAATGCCGAGGGCTCGATGTCGAAGCTCAAGGCCGGCGAGGTCGCCGTCTGGGTGACCGAGCGGGCGATCCAGATCCTCGGCGGCAACGGCTACACCCGCGAGTTCCCGGTCGAGCGGATGCACCGCGACTCGAAGATCTACACGATCTTCGAGGGTACCTCCGAGATCCAGCGCCTGGTCATCTCCCGCGCGATCTCCGGCTTCCACATCAAATAAAGACTTACGGCGGGAGAGCAAGGGCCGGTGCAGGGGCACGCGGCCCTTGTCGCCTGCCGTTTTGAAGGCGCATCCGATTTTGACCCCATCCTGGTGTGGCGAAAGTCGGAAGCGCCTGCGGTAGGGAGGGATGGGTGTCCCCCTGACCTCCCTGGGTTCCTCCCCGGACGCGTCCCATCTCTCTACGAGTGGATAGGGCGAGGAACCTGACGCCGGTCGGCCAGGGGGACACCCCTCCCTCCAAGCGACAGCGTTTAAAGTGGACAGACTCCAAGATGTGCCGACACCCCAGGCTCATCTGACCTCCATCTTGCGGGCACCGTAGACGAGGTCGGCGGGCAGCTGCCCGCCGGTGAGGCGGCCGTGGTGGACGCGGTCGAAGTTGTAGTAGCGCAGGTAGGTGTCGAGCTCGCGACGCAGGCCGCTCAAGCGGGGCTGCAGATAGCGGGCGAAGGCCGGCCGCCAGCACTCGTCGAGGATCGTCTTGTGCAGGGCCTCGACGTTGCCGTTGGTCTGCGGCCGCCCGGCATGGATGCGGGTGTGGCGGGCACCCAGGCTCCGGGCCGTCTCGGCGAACCGCCCCTTGAACTCGTTGCCGTTGTCGGAGAGAAAGCGCTCCAGGCGCCAGCCCGCGGCCTCGAGATCGGCGGCGACGCGGCGGGCGAGCTTGGAGGCCTGCGCAGCAGTCGGGTTGCCCTGCTTGGCGACCACCAGCTCCGCCCAGGCAAAGGAGGAGGCGACGTCGATCGCGCTCAGCTGCCAGATCTTTCCCTCGGTGCCGCGCAGGCGCCCGACGTAGAAGCAGTCGATTCCGACCAACTCACCGGGACGGGAGATGTCGAGGTGGCGCTCGGGGCCGGGATCGCGCGGCGGCTCGTAGGGGGCTGCGTAGCCGGCCACCAGCCCCAGGCGCTTGGCGCGGGTGTTGAGCCCGTGGCGGCAGAGCACCTTCCAGACGCCGTTGGGAGAGACCACGATGCCGCCCCACTTCTCTCGTCGCAGCTCTGAGGCGACGCGCCTGGGTCCGAGGCCGGGGTGGGCGATCGAGAAGCTGAGGATCCGCTCCTCGACCATCTTCGGTAGCTGGTTGGGCATCTTGGGGCGCCGCCGCTCCCTGGGGCGAAGCACCTCCAGGCCATGGCGGTCGACCGCCCGCTTCCAGGCGTAGTAGGTCGAGCGGTGCACTCCGAAGCGCCGGCAGGCCTGCGCGACGCTTGTCCTGGCGGCCTCGGCGAAGAGTGCTTGGCGGTAGCCGAACAGCACGTCATCCTTGGTCATGCGACTCCCTTTCTGAACTTCATTGGCGTGAAGCCAGGAGCCTGAGTCGCAGCGCGGACGACCCCCGACCCAGCTGGGTCGGGGGTCGTTTCGCTTGAAGAGCTATCGATCTCCCGAGAAGTGTCGGGAGAACTTGGAGTCAGTCCAGTTTAAAGCTCGAATTTCACCGAGTCCGCGAAAACGGCTCTTGAGGGACCGTTTTCGCGGACTCGGTGAAAGGCCGGAGCAGAGCGCCTGTCGCGACACCCTCCCACCAAAAAAGCGCTACTTACTCCGCCGCTTGAGGCCTTCGCGCCTCAGGCGCTTTGCCAGCGTTACTTCAGCTTTCGAGGAGCCTTTCTTTTCTGGCCCCGGGGTCTCCAGGGTTGCCGGGAGGCCCTCGAAGCGGGGCTCGGAGAGGAAGGCTGAGAGGCCTCTTTTGCCCATCTCTCCTTTGCCGATGTTGGCGTGGCGGTCGAGGCAGGACCCCGAGGGGGACGGCGGCGTCGTTGACGTGGACGGCGCCGAGGCGCTCTAGGCCCACCTTCTCGTCGGCTTCGTCGAGGACGGCGCCTAGGTGGGACTCGTCGGTGATGTCGTAGCCCTGGACGAAGAGGTGGCAGGAGTCGAGGCAGAGGCCGAGGCGGGGGCCGCTGCCGGCGAGCTCGATCAGCTGGGCGGTCTCGTCGAAGTTGCGGCCGAGGAGGCCTTTGTGGCCGGCGGTTTGCTCGATCAGGAGGGGGCAGCTCCCGGTCTCCTTCAGCGCCTCGGCGATCACTTTGCCGGCCCGTTTCATCGAGGGCCCGTGCGGCTCGCCTTTCTGCGCCCCCGGGTGGAGGACGACGCCCGCCGCGCCGATCCCGTCGCCGATCCGCAGCGCGTGGGTCAGCGAGTTGAGCGACTTCTTCCGCAGCTCTTTGTCTTTGGTCGCGCAGTTGATCAGGTAGACGGCGTGGATGATCACCGCTTCGACCCGGGAGGCGTCCATCGCCTTGCGGAAAGCCTCGAAATCGGGCTCGCCGTATTTCGTCGGCCGCCACATCCGCGGGCTCTGGTGGAAGATCTGGATAGATTCGCAGCCGCGTTCCTTGCCGCGCTGGACCGCGTTGGCGAGCCCGCCCGCCGGTTGACACATGCGCTCCGATCAACATGCCAGGATAACTCCCGTCTCAGGTTTGCCCCCTCGCCGACCGGCGCGCTGCACATCGGCGGAGCGAGGACGGCACTCTATAACTGGCTCGCCGCCCGCCACGGCGGCGGCGAGCTGGTGCTGCGGATCGAGGACACCGACCGCGAGCGCTCGACCGAGGAGAACGTCGCCCAGATCCTCGACGCGATGCGCTGGCTGGAGCTCGACTGGGACATGGGCCCGGTCTCCCAGGCGGGTCGCGCCGACCGCCACGCCGAGGCGCTGGCGCAGCTGCTCGACTCCGGCGCACGCCTACCGCGACCACGCCACCGGCAAGGAGGTCGAGGCCTGGAAGGCCGAGCACGGCACCGGCCGCGGCTACCGCGGCACCCCCGTCGACGACGAGACCGCGGCGATCCGCCTGCGGGTGCCCGACGAGGGCGAGACCGTCGTCCACGACCTGATCCGCGGGCCCCGTCGCCTTCCCCAACGCCAGCTACGACGACTTCGTCATCGCCCGCGCCGACGGCTCGGTCCTCTACAACTTCGCCGTCGCCGTCGACGACGCCGAGATGGGGGTGACCGAGGTGGTGCGAGGCGACGATCACCTCTCCAACACCCCGAAGCAGCTGCTCGTCCTCGAAGCGCTCGGCCACGAGCCGCCCCGCTACGCGCACCTGCCGCTGCTGCACGGACCCGACGGCAAGAAGCTCTCCAAGCGCCACGGAGCCGCCTCGGTGCAGGAGCTGCGCGAGGCCGGCTACCTGCCGGCGGCGGTCCGCAACTACCTGGCCCTGCTCGGCTGGGGCACCGACGACGACACGACCCTGATGTCGACCGAGGAGCTGGTCGAGCGCTTCCGGGTCGAGGACGTCGGCAAATCGGCGGCGATCTTCGACGAGAAGAAGCTGCGCTGGCTGAACGGCCGCTTCATGCGGGAGCTGCCGCTCGACCGCTACACCGCCGCCGTCGCCCAGCACCTCGGGCGCGAGGCCGACGAGGCGCTGCGCGCGGCCTGCGAGATCGCCCAGGAGAAAGCGCAGACCCTGGAGGAGGTCTGGCCCCTGATCCGCTTCCTCTTCGAGCCGCCGGTCAGCGACGAGAAGGCCTGGAGCAAGGTGATGAAAGAGGGGACGGGGGAGGTGCTCGAGGCCGTCGCCGCGGCGCTCGAGCCGGTCGAGCCCTTCGCCCCGCAGCAGATCGAGGCGGCGCTGGCGCCCCTGCTCGAGCGCTTCGACCTCAAGCCGGGCCGGCTCTACCAGCCGATCCGCGTCGCGATCACCGGCACCTCGGTCTCGCCGGGGATCTTCGAGTCCCTCGCGGCGCTGGGCAAGGACCGCTCCCTGGAGCGGATCCGCACCGCCGCGGGACGGCTCCCGGCCTGACAAGCCGGTATTTGCTCCACAAAATTGGGGTCAGACGAGGTTTCCGAGCTAAACCCATCGGCGTCTGCTGCCGATGGTGTTGTGCCAATGAGCCTCACTGCAGCGCAAAGCAACGGCAAGGTACCCCTGCACGAGACCGCGAAAGCGGGTTCTCGCGCCGCGGCCCCGGGCAGTCGCCTCGCCGAGGCCTTCGAGGCTGTCGAGAGCTTCCCGGTCCTGATCGAGTCGCGGGAGCGGGTGATCGCCGCCTCGACCGCCGAGACCGCGCGCGTCGGCGAGATCATCGAAGCCGTCGAGAGCGACGTCGCTCTGTCGGTCGCGGTCCTGCGCCAGGCAAACCGCGGCGGCATCGTCGCCGGCGGCATCGGCGGCATCCCGGCTGCGCTCGACGTGCTGAAGCCCGCCGGCGCCCTCGCCCTCGCCGGCACCGCCCCCAGCTTCGACTTCTTCGACTCCAACGGCGGCTGGGAGCTGAAGCCCGAGCGCTTCCGCGTCCACGCCCTTGCCGTCCAGCGGGCCGCCGACCAGATCGGCCGCATCGTCGGCTGGGCCGAACGCGACGAGCTCGCGGTCGCGGCCCTGCTCCACGACATCGGCCGCCTCGTGATCTCACGCCTGCACCCGGGCTCCAAGGTCCACTTCGACGCGGTTTCGCGCACCCCCGAGCAGCGCCTGCGCGAGGAACGCGAGCAGCTGGGGATCGACCACGCCCTCGTCGGCGGCGTCCTCGCCCGCCGCTGGAACCTGCCCTCGCGGATCGCGATCGCGATCGAGCGCCATCACTCCGAGGAAGCCGAGGGGCTGGCGGCGATGATCGCGACCGCCGACATGGTCGCCCACTACTGCCAGGGCGAGGCGGTCGCGCCGGAGCGGCTGCGCGTCGGCGCCGAGCGCTGCGGCCTCAGCCCGGAAGCGCTCCGCGACCTCCTCTACGAGCTGCCGCTGCCGACCCAGGACGCCTCCCGGATCAGCGAGCCCTGCCCGCTCTCCAGCCGCGAGCTCGACGTCCTCCGCCACCTCTCCGAGGGCATGGTCTACAAGCAGATCGCCAGCGAAATGCACCTCTCGGTCTCGACCATCCGCACCCACCTCCACAACGTCTACGGCAAGATCGGCGCCGTCGACCGCGCCCAGGCCGTCCTCACGGCCCGCGACCGAGGCTGGATCTGAGCTCCGCGGGCCACTCTCCACTCGCATTCGTACCCACCGATGAACCGCCCGACCGTCGCATCTCGGCCGCCTCTTCCTCGCGAATGGCGCCGCCATTCACTCGTCAGAGTCCGCCGACCTGCCTGGTCGGATCGGTCCCTCGTGGGCACGCCTGCTCGCGGAGAGCGCCCCGCTCCGCAGCGGTTGTCTAGCTGTAGTTCCTAAGCACGTTGTTCATCCGGACCTCCTTGGAGGCTGGCGGTGTCGAAGCCCCAGCAACAAGGAGGAACCGGATGAAGCTCCACGCTAACGCGCCCCTCGGCCCGAAGGGCAGGGCGACCATGGTCAGGCGCGTCCTCGAGGAGGGGATCGCGCTCACGGAGGCGGCCGAGGCCGCCGGAGTGAGCGCGAGGACCGCCGGCAAGTGGGTGCGCCGCTACCGGGACGAGGGCGAGGCCGGGCTGCTCGACCGCAGCTCCGCCCCGAAGGACGTCCACAACACCACCGCGCCGGAGAGGGTCGAGGCGATCGCCGCCCTGCGGCGGGTGCGGTTGACAGGACCCGAGATCGCCGAGACGCTGGAGATGCCGACCTCGACCGTCTCCGCCGTGCTCAAGCGGATCGGCCTCGGCAAGCTCTCCCGCCTGGAGCCGGCGGAGCCGGTCCGCCGCTATGAGCGCTCCCGGCCCGGCGAGCTGATCCACATTGACGTCAAGAAGCTCGGCCGGATCAGCGCCAAGGGAGCGGGTCACCGCGTCACCGGCAAGCGCAACACGGAGATCAAGCGGCGCAGGGGCGGGGCCCTGCGCACGGGCTGGGAGCGGGTCCACGTCTGCGTCGACGACGCCACCCGCCTCGCCTACGTCGAGGTCCTGCCCGACGAGAAGGCAACCACCGCGGTCGGCTTCCTGAGGCGAGCCCTCGCCTTCTACCGATCTCACGGCATCACGGTGGAGGGACTGATGACCGACAACGGCTCCGCCTACCGCTCCGCCGCCCACGCCGTCGCCTGCCGGGCGCTGGGGATCAAGCACATCCGCACCCGGCCCTACCGGCCTCAGACCAACGGCAAGGCCGAGCGCTTCATTCGCACGATGCTCCGGGAGTGGGCCTACGCCGCCGTCTACGGCAGCTCACCGGAGAGGGCCGCGGCCCTCTCCGGCTGGTTGGAGCGCTACAACTACCGGCGACGACACGGCGCCCTCGGCCACCGGCCGCCAATTCAGCGGCTACGGGAGCTCACCGGGAACAACGTGACTGGCATCTACATCTAGTCGATAAGGCACTCGCGCAGGGCGATCGCGACCGCGTGGGTGCGGTTCCTGGCGCCGAGGCGGGCCAGCACGTGCTTGGTGTGGGTCTTCACCGTCTCTTCGCTGAGGTCGAGCTCGCGCGCCGCGACCGTGGTCGACTCGCCGTTGGCGAGCAGCTGCAGGATCTGCCGCTGCCGGCGCGTCAGCTTGCCGCGGCTCCCTTTCGGCGGCACCGCGGGGTCGACGAAGGGCTCCTGGGCGACGGCGGCGTCGACCGCGCGGCGCAGCTCGGTCGGGCCGGCGGTGCGGGCGACGTAGGCGCTCGCGCCCGCCTGCAGCGCGGCGCTCGCGAGGTGGCGTTCGGGCAGCTCGCCGTGGGCGACGATCCCGAGCCCGGGGCTGGTCCGGTGCAGCATCCGGATCGCCTCCGCGCCGGTGATCGAGTTGCCGTCGCCGTTGCCGCGCCAGCGCATGTCGACGATCGCGATGTCGAAGCCGACGTCGCGGACGAGGTCGAGCGCTTCGTCGCGCGTCGGTGCTTCGTGGATGACGAAGCGGTCTTCGAGGGTGCCGCGAATCCCCAGCCGAACGAGGGGTTGGCCGTCGATCACCAGGCAGTGTGGGGGCTCGCTCAGGACTGCTTCCGATTCAGGTGGTTGGTGTTCGCGGGAACTGGATGCCCTGGTGGGCCCCGCGGGCCGATCCTACCCAGCCGAAGGGTGCGGTAGAAAGTCTTTGTGATTTCAATTACCTCAAAGTCGAGGTATGCCGTCGTCGCTTTGGCGGAGCTTGCGAGGGCCGGGGAGCGACCGGTGCCGATCAAAGAGCTGGCCGAGCGCCGCGACATCCCCGAGCAATTCCTCGAGCAGCTCTTCTCGACCCTGCGCCGCAACGGCCTCCTGACCAGCCACCGGGGCATGCGCGGCGGTTACACGCTCGCCCGCCCGGCCGAAGAGATCACCGTCCTCGAGGTCGTCCAGGCCCTCGACGGCAAAGTCGGCGCCGAGGCCGACGAGGCGGGTGGCATCTGGGCCGAGGGCGTCACCGCCCTGCGCAAAGTCTTCGGCCAGACGACGATCGCCGAAGTCGCCCGCCGCGAGGCCGAAGAGGCCGACTCGGGGATGTACTTCATCTGAGCCTCTCCGAGATTTGGGTGCCTATAGGGCACCAAAGTTCGGAGAGGCTGCCGCTGCCAAGGTTGTCCCGGGTCGGGCCAGGGTTTCTTGGCACCCTGGAGGAATGAGCTGCCGCGATCGCTTCATTGCCTTGGCTCTGGCGCTGCTGGCGTTGGCGCTGGGCGTCGCCGCTGTCCTCAGCGACCGTGCTGCCGCCGCCTGGCCCGGTGGAAACGGGCCGATCGTTTACCTCGGCGTGCGGCCGGCTGTGCCGCCTTACGAGTCGGGGTATCGGACGACGGGGCTGCGGGCCTTCGACCCCGGCGTACCTGGCTCGACGAGGGTGCTGACCACCGATCCCTCCGATGCCGACCCGCAGGTCTCGCCGGACGGCGAGACGATCGTCTTCACCCGGGTGATCGCCAGCGGCCTGCCGTTTCCCTCGGAAACGGTCCGCGCGATCTTTGCGATCGGGCTCGACGGCAGCGGGCTGCGGCAGGTGACCGGTGGGGGGTCGCAGGGGGAAGACGACGTCGAACCCGCCTTCTACCCCTCGGGTCGGAGCATCGTCTTCGACCGGGCCGGCGGGCCCACCGGCGAGGGGGACCTGTTCTCGATCCGGCTTGACGGAACCGGCCTGCGACGGCTCACCCACGGTCCGGACAGGGAGCAGGGGCCGGCCGTCTCGCCGACCGGCCGCCAGGTCGCCTTCACCTGCGGCCCGGCGGACCTCAACGAACGGATCGAAGACGTCTGCTCGATCCGCCCGGACGGCTCGCACCGCCGCCTCCTCACCCGGAAGCTGAAACAGGGCGCCGAGCCCTTCGACCCAGACTTCAGCCCCTCCGGGCGGAGGATCGCCTTCACGCTCGGCCCCGGGACCGCCGCCGACGTCTTCACGATGCGGGCCGACGGCAGCCGGCTCGGCGCCCTCACCAACCGCGCTCCCGACGGGCGGCGGAAGTTCCCTCGCGGGGTCGGCTACGCCTCGCCCGCCTTTGCCCCCGGCGGCGGCTCCCTGGTCGCCGTCGCGCGCCCGGGCGCCGGCCCGCGCCTCGTCCGCATCGGCCTCCGCGATCCGCGGCATCCGCGGGTCCTTCTCGGCGGCGCTCTAGGCAGTGCCCCGGTCTGGGCGCCGGGTTAGACTGCCCCGAATGGGGAGCCATGCCGCCATGCTCGTCACCGCGCTCTGCGTCCTGGCCGGCATGTTGCTGCCGGCCGGGGCTTCTGCGACCCCCTTCCTCGACGGGACCTTTCCGCTCAATTCAGAGGTCGAAACGAACGACAAGATCGTCGCCGGCCCCGACGGCAACGTCTGGCTGACGGTCCAGAGCGCGACCAAAGACGTGGCCAGGGTGACGCCCACGGGTCAGGTCGACGAATTCGACATCGAAGGAATCGAAACCGCGAGCGGCATCGCGCCGGGTCCCGACGGCAACATCTGGATCACCGACGTCGAAAAGGCGGCGAAATTTTCCCCCGGCGATCCCGAAGGAACCGACAAAAGCTTCACGGTGGCCGGGATCGGCGCCGGTGGGCAGATAGTCGCCGGTCCAGACGGGTTGATGTGGGTGGCCTCCAACAACCAGCTCGCGCACTTCGCCACCGGCGACCCGACCGGCAGCGTCAAACCTGTGACCGTCAACGGTGAACTCAGTCCCAAAGACATGAATGTCGCCGGGTCCCTGATCGTGATCGCCGACGCCGGCGCCGGGAACAGGATCGTCACCTTCACCACCGGCGGAGCCCAGAAAGACTTTGCGATCGGCGGCGGGTCGCAGGGCGTCGCCGGCAGTCCCGCCGGGCAGATCGCCTTCAGCGCCCCCGGGGCGAGCCCTGAGGAATCCGGCCTGATCTCACCTCCCGATCCAGCGCAGTCGTTTGAATTGCTGGGGGACCCGTTCGGGGTTGCCTTCGGGGACGACGGCGCCTTTTGGATCGTCCAGTTCCTGGCGGGGCAGCTGGTCCGCGTTACGACCAGCGGCGAGGTCAGCTTCCTGCCGGGGCTGCCGTTGGAATCCGCGCGGCAGATCACTGCGGGGCCGAACGGGACGCTCTGGGTCACGTTGCAGAAAAACGGAGCCAAAGGCGTGGTCTCCTCGGTGGCCCGGGTCAGCGGCGTAGTTCCCGAGACCACCAACCCGCCACCACCGCCTCCGCCGCCCACCGTCACCGCGCCCGAGACCAAGATCGGCAAGGGGCCGAAGCCGGTCGTGAAGACGAAGAGGAAAAAGGCGAAGGTGAAGTTCCGCTTCTCCTCTTCGACGGCGGGGGTCACCTTCGAGTGCTCGCTGACCCGCCTCAGAGGGAAGAAGACGAAAGCCGGCGCCTTCAAAGGCTGCAAGTCGCCGAAGACCTACGAGCTGCGCCCGGGCAGGTACCGCTTCCAGGTCCGCGCCCTCGACGGCGGCATCCCCGACCCGAGCCCGGCAGTCCGCAAGTTCAAGATCGTCCGCATCCACTGATGCGGATCGGCGCTGAGGCCTCGGCCGTCGTCGGCAAGACGCCGATGGTGCTGCTCGACCGGCTCTCCGAGGGTCTGCCGGGGGACGTCTGCGCCAAGCTCGAGTACTTCAACCCCGGCGGCTCGGTCAAGGACCGGATCGGGGTGGCGATGATCGACGCCGCCGAAGCGGAGGGGCTGATCCAGCCGGGCCGCTCGGTCGTCGTCGAGCCGACCAGCGGCAACACCGGGATCGCCCTGGCGATGGTCTGCGCCGCCCGCGGCTACGAGCTGATCCTGACCCTGCCGGAGGGGATGAGCCGCGAGCGCGGCAAGCTGCTGCGCGCCTACGGCGCCGAGGTGCGGGAGACGCCCTCGCTCGGCGGCATGAACGAGGCGGTGGCGCTGGCGGAGGAGATCCGCGAGCAGCGCAAGGGCTTCATGCCGATGCAGTTCTCGAACCCGGCCAACCCCGAGATCCACCGCCAGACGACGGCCGAGGAGATCTGGAGCGACACCGACGGCGAGGTCGGCGCCTTCGTCGCCGGCGTCGGCACCGGCGGCACGATCACCGGCGTCGGCCGGATGCTGAGGGAGCGCGCGCCGGAGGCTCTCGTGGTCGCGGTCGAGCCGGCGAGCTCGCCCGTCCTCTCCGGCGGCAAACCCGGCCCGCACAAAATCCAGGGGATCGGCGCCGGCTTCGTCCCCGAGATCCTCGACCGCGAGGTGGTCGACGAGATCCTCGCGGTCGGCGACGAGGAGGCGCTGGAGACGGCGCGACTGGTGGCGAAGCGAGGAGGGCGTTCTGGCCGGGATCTCCGCCGGCGCCAACATCTGGGCGGCGCTCGAGGTCGCCGGCCGGCCGGAGATGGCCGGCAAGCGGGTGGTGACGATCGTCTGCGACTCGGGTGAGCGCTACATGTCCCTACCCTTCTTCTCACCATGAATCGCTGGAAGCGGCTGGTCAAGGAGATCCGCGCCGACGTCAAGGCGGCGCGCGAGCGCGACCCCGCCGCCCAGGGGGTCTCCGCCTTCGAGATCCTCACCAGCTGGGCCGGGGTGCAGGCGCTGCTCGCCCACCGCGCCGCCCACGCGCTGTTCGAGGCCGGGGTGCCGCTGCTGCCGCGGGCGATCGCCTACATGACCCGCTCGGTGACCGGAATCGAGATCCACCCGGCGGCCCGGATCGGCAAGGAGTTCTTCATCGACCACGGCTCCGGCGTCGTCATCGGCGAGACCGCGGTGATCGGCAACTGCGTCACCCTCTACCAGGGGGTGACCCTCGGCGGCACCGGCTTCCAGCGCGGCAAGCGCCACCCGACTCTCGGCGACAACGTCACCGTCGGCAGCGGCGCCAAGCTGCTGGGGCCGATCGCGGTCGGCGACGGGGCGAAGATCGGCGCCAACACCGTCGTCGTCGAGGACGTCCCCCCCGGCGCCACCGTCGTCGGCAACCCCGGCCACCCGGTCCGCGTCGAAGGCCGCAAGGTCGAAGGCCCGGACGCCGACTGGATCCACCTGCCCGACCCGATCGCCGACGCGATCAAAGCCCTCTCCGAGCGGATCGCCGAGGTCGAGCAGCGCCTCGCCCGCCTCGACGGCGGCGACGCCCCCTCGGCCGACGGCGCCGAGATCAGGCCCCGTACCGGCCGCTCCTCGGCGGGCGGCTGACGCGCGGCGCTTTTGCCTCCTCAGGATTTGGATAAGCGCCTTGGGGTGGCGGCGCTGTTCGTTGTGGCCTTGGCGCTCGTCTCGTGCGGCGGCGGTGGGGGCGGTGACGAGGAGGCGATCAAGGAAATGGTCGCCGCCTCGGTCTCGGACACGGGGCCGGAGAGCTGCTTGAAATACAGCACCGTGCGCTACCTCGAGATGACGACTCATCGCGAAGGCGACGCCGCCGTCGAGGCCTGCGAAGGGGACGCTTTGGACCCGGACGCCGATCAGCCGACCCGGGTGGAGGTCTCGACGATCGACGTGGACGGCAATTCGGCGACCGCGATCGTCGCTGTCGAGGGTAGCGTCGTCGATGGCCAGAAAATGCGGATCGTCTTCGCCGAGCGCGAGGGCCGCTGGAAGTACGACGAATGGCTTGGCTTCGTCGACTTCGACGCCGAACGATTCATCTTGCAGGTCGGTCGCGACGGGATGCTGCGGGCGGATTCGGCGCAGGAGGCTGAGGCGATCGCCTGTGTTATCGGAGGCATGGAAGAGATGAACGACGAAAGTCTGGAAAGGGAGCTCTTTGAGGACCCCGAACCGCTCTCCGAGCTTTGGGGCAACTGCAATCGCGGATCGGCCCCGACTTGAGCTCGGCCGGGCCCGCCGCGGCCGTGGCTATTCTCGGCGGGTGAGTCTGCAGGAGCACTTCGACACCGAAGCCGAGCCGAATTCGCCGGCTCCCGCCGCCCCCACCGAACCGGGTGCGGCGCCGGCTGAGCGCCTGCTCGCGGGGCTGAACCCGCCCCAGCGGGAAGCGGTCGAACACGGGGAGGGGCCGCTGCTGGTCCTGGCCGGCGCCGGCTCCGGCAAGACCCGCGTGCTTACGCACCGGATCGCCTACCTGCTCGCCACCGGTGCCGCCCGCCCCGGCGAGATCTTCGCGATCACCTTCACCAACAAAGCCGCGGCGGAGATGCGCGAGCGGGTCGGCCGGCTGGTCGGCCGCTCGGTGCGGGCGATGTGGGTGACGACCTTTCACTCGGCCTGCGCGCGGATGCTGCGGGTCGACGCCGAGCGGCTCGGCTACTCGAAGGGCTTCACGATCTACGACCAGGCCGACTCGCTGCGGATGCTGAAACGCTGCCTGCACCGAGCTCGGGGTCGACCCGAAACGGTTCCCGCCGCGGGCGGTGCAGGCGAAGATCTCCGGCGCCAAGAACCAGCTGATCGACTCCGACGCCTACAACGAAGCCGCCGCCGGCGAATTCGAGGAGATCGTCGCCGAGGCCTTCCCGCTCTACGAGAAGCGGATGCGCGAGGCCAACGCGATGGACTTCGACGACCTCCTCGTCCGCACCGTCAACGTGATCGAGCTCTTCGAGGAGGTGCGCGAGCGCTGGCGCCGCACCTTCCGCCACGTCCTCGTCGACGAGTACCAGGACACCAACCACGCCCAGTACCGGCTGCTGCAGCTGCTCGCCTCCGAGCACGGCAACCTGATGGTGGTCGGCGACGAGGACCAGTCGATCTACGGCTTCCGCCATGCCGACGTCCCAACATCCTCGACTTCGACGAGGACTTCAAGGAGGCCGAGGTCGTCAAGCTCGAGCAGAACTACCGCTCGACCCAGACGATCCTCAAGGCCGCCAACGCGGTCGTCGAGCGCAATCGCGAACGGCGTCCGAAGGAGCTCTGGATCAGAAGGCGAGAGGGCGAGCAGGTGCAGCTGAACGAGCTCGGCGACGAGCACGAGGAGGCGCGCTGGGTCGCCGGCGAGATCGAACGGCTGGAAGAGGAGGAGGGCGTCTCCCGCGCCGAGGTCGCGGTCTTCTACCGGACCAACGCGATGAGCCGGGTGCTGGAGGACACGCTGCAGCGCTTCGACGTCTCCTACCAGGTGATCGGCGGCACCAAGTTCTACGAGCGGGCCGAGGTCAAGGACGCGATCGCCTACCTCAGCCTGCTCGTCAACCCGGCCGACCTCGTCTCCTTCGGCCGCGATCGTCAACTCCCCGCGGCGGGGGATCGGCAACACCAGCCAGGGGCGGCTCGCCTCCCACGTCAACACCACCGGGCTGCCGATCTGGGAGGTGATCGAACGGGTCGAGGAGGTGCCGGGGCTGAGCGGCGCCGCGATCAAGTCGGTCGGCCGCTTCTACGAGACGATGGCCGGGCTGCGCGAACGCGCCGAGGAAGGCGGGCCGGTGGCGACGCTGCTGGAGGCGGTCCTGCACGAGACCGGCTACCTCGAAGCGCTGGCGGCGGAGCGGACGATCGAGGCCGAAGGGCGGGTGGAGAACCTCGGAAACGCTGATCGGCGTCGCCGCCGAGTTCGACATCGAGCGCGAGCGCGAGGGGGAGAGCGAGATGCGCGCCGCTGGAGGAGTACCTGCAGCAGATCTCCCTCTACACCGAGCAGGACGGGCTCGCGCGCCGAGCAGGAGCTGGTGACGCTGATGACCCTCCACAACGCCAAGGGGCTGGAGTACGACACGGTCTTCATCGTCGGCTGCGAGGAGGGCGCCTTCCCGCACATGCGGGCGCTCGAGGAGGGGGGCGAAGAAGAGGAGCGGCGCCTCTGTTACGTCGGCATCACCCGCGCCCGCAAGCGCCTCTACATGACCTGGGCGCGCGAGCGGCGCCTCTTCGGCCGCGCCGAGCACAACCTGCCCTCGCGCTTCATCGACGAGCTGCCGGCTCGAGCTGACCGAGCGCCACTCGACCGCCGCCCGCAGCCTCGGGGGCACCAGCTGGAGCCCGCGGCGATCGCGGCGCCGACCCGGCGCACGCCGGCGTCGACCCGGCCCGGCGCTGGAGCTGCAGACCGGCGACGACGTCGTCCACGCCAGCTTCGGCGACGGCGTCGTCACCGGGGTCGAGCCCGGCGGGGTGGTCGTCGTCCGCTTCGCCGGCGACGGCTCCGAGCGCAAGCTGATGGCCGACTACGCCCCGATCCGGAGGCGCTAGAGGTGGCGGCGCGGGTGATCGACGGCAAAGCGGTTGCCGCCGCGGTGCGCGAGCGGGTCGCGGTCGAGGTCGCCGCCTACGCGGAGGAGGCGGGCCGCGCCCCGGGCCTGGCGACGGTGCTGGTCGGCGAGGACCCGGCCTCGGAGATCTACGTGCGCAACAAGCGCCGGAGGACTGCGAGGAGGTCGGGATGCGCTCGGTCCACCACGAGCCTGCGCGGCGGAGATCGCCGAGGAGGAGCTGCTGGGCCTGGTCCGCGAGCTCGGCGCCGACGACGAGGTCGACGGCATCCTCGTGCAGCTGCCGCTCCCGGCGCACATCGACCCCGACGCCGTCGTCGCCGCGATCGACCCGGCAAGGACGTCGACGGGCTGACGCCGATCAACGCCGGCCTGCTCGCCCACGGCACGCCCGGGCCTGGTCCCCTGCACGCCCGCCGGGGTGATGGAGCTGCTGCGCCACGAGGGGGTCGAGCTGGAGGGGGCCGAGGCGGTCGTCGTCGGCCGCTCGAAGCTGGTCGGCGTGCCGGTCGCGCGGCTGCTGCTGGCGGCCAACGCGACCGTGACCGATCTGCCACTCGCGCACCCGCGACCTCGCCGGCGATCTGCCGCCGGGCCGACGTCCTGGTCGCCGCGGTCGGCGTCGCCGCGACTGCTCGGCGCCGAGGCGGTCAAGCCCGGGAGCGGTGGTGATCGACGTCGGCATGAACCGCACCGAGGACGGGCTCTGCGGCGACGTCGACTTCGAGGCGGCGGCCGAGGTCGCCGCGCGCGATCACGCCGGTCCCCGGCGGGGTCGGGCCCGATGACGATCGCGATGCTGCTGGTCAACACCCTGGAGCAGCCGCCGCGGCGCCAGCGGGTGTAGCCCGGCCACCTCGGTCGAAGTCTCGCCTGGTGCAGCTATACGGTCGCCCGACTCCCACGGCAGGGAGGAGCGATGGACGTAACAGGCTCAGCACGGGAGAGAAGATCGCCGGCGTATCGGCCGTCCTCCTCTTCATCTTCATGTTCTTGACTGGTTCGCGGTCGACGTCTCCGGCGGCGGCGGCTCTCTCGTCACGGCTCGGCGCCGGCGGCAGCGCCTGGGATGCGCTCGACTTCATCCCGATCGTCCTCGTGATCGCGATCGTCGTCGCCCTCGCGACGCGTTGATCCGGCTCAGCGACTCCGACTCGAGCCGCCGGTCTCGATGAACGCCGCGGTCGCCGTGCTCGGCGGGCATCTCGGTCCTGCTGATCCTCTACCGGATCGTCGACCCGCCCGGCTTCGGCACTTCGGCGGCGTCTCGGTCGACGTCACGCGCGAATCGGCATCTTCCTCGGCCTGATCGCCGCCGCCGGCATCGCCTACGGCGGCTACCGCGGCGATGCAGGAAGAGGGGGCGACTCGTTCGGCGGCGCCGCCGACAAGCTGTCCGGCGGCGGTCGCGGCGGCCACGCCGGCACTCCGCCGCAGCAGCCGCCTCGCAGCTACGCCGCCGCCCCCGCCGCCTCCCGCCGAGCTCCGAGCTCAGGGCGGTCCGCCACCCCAGTAGCCAGCCCGCGGGCGACCTGCTTCGCGAAGGCGATGATGGTCATCATCGGGTTGACGCCGACCGAGGTCGGGAAGAGGGAGGCGTCGGCGACGTAGAGGTCGCGGGTGCCGTGGACGGAGCCGTCGATGGCGCAGACTCCCTCGCGCTCGGATCGGCCGCGATCCGCGCCGTCCCCATCGGGTGGAAGGCCTCCAGGCGCAGCTCCGAGGGCTTGAAGCGGGTCGCCTCGAACTCGGCCAGGTCGCCCGGCCTGCAGGACGCCGACGCGGGCGATGTTGGGGTAGACCTCGGTGGCGCCGGCGGCGAAGTGGACTTCGGCGGCGCGGGCGATGCCGAAGGTGAGCGCGGTCGGCGTCGTCGTCCGTCAGCTTGTAGCTGGCCCGCAGCGAGCCTTCGCTGGCGAGCCCGACCCGGCCCGAGGACTGGTCGCAGAGGTGGACGCCGATCGAGCCGACGTGGCCGAAGTCGAGCATCGCCCGCTGGTGCTCTGCGCCGGTGCCGAGCAGCCAGGCGCCGCCGAAGGCGAGCGGCGTGAAGGTCGCCTCGAGCAGGATCCCGGTCGTGCTCCCACTGGTCGACGTAGTAGCTCTGCATCACGCCCTCCCAGCCGCGCACCTCCTCCTCGTAGCGGGCGCCGACCCAGCAGGCGGGATGGATGTGGAGGTTGCGGCCGACCTGCCTGCCGCCGAGCCCGGAGCGCAGCAGCAGCTCCGGCGTGCCGAGGGCGCCGCCGGCGGCGATCACGGCGCGGCGGGCGCGGACCGTGAAGGGGCGGCTGCGTTGCCGCCGGCGTCGCCGGCCGAGCCGCGACCCCGACCGCGCGCCCGTCCTCGACCAGGATCCGCTGCGACCTCGACCCCGGCCCGGATCCGCGCCCCGGCGGCGACGGCGCGCGGCAGGTAGCTGACGTGCATGCCGCGCTTGGCGTCGATCGCGCAGCCGAAGGGGCAGGAGCTGCACTGGACGCAGTCGCCGGCGTTGCGGTGAGATCGGGCCGCCGCTGGCGCCGAGCGCCGCGGCGCCCTCCATCGCCAGCTGGCCGTTGCGCCCCATCCGTCTCGGGGTCGAGCCGCGTGACGCGGAGGAAGTCCTCGGCCTCGGCGTAGTCGGCGTCGAGGTCGCGCGGCCCAGGCGACGCCGAACGCGCTGGCGCCAGCTCCTCGAGGACCGGCTCGGGGGCGCGGAAGCAGGTGCCGGAGTTGATCACCGTGGTGCCGCCGACGACCCTGGCCGACCGGGACCGGGATCGGCGGCCGCCCTTCGGCGATCGTCAGGCCGCCGTCGCGGTAGAGCTCGGCGATCGCCTCGAGGCGGTCGCTGCGGGTAGTTGTCGCGGTTGTAGTGGTCGCCGGCCTCGAGCACGATCACGTCGAGCCCGCCTCGGCCAGCTCCGCCGCGGCGACGGCGCCGCCGGCGCCCGAGCCGACGATCGACGACGTCGCATTCCTCGCCCTCGCCGCGCGGCTCGGTGTCGCCGAGCGTGCCGGCCGGCTCGGGCAGCGAGCCGTCGGCGAGGCCGCAGCGGATCTCGAAGCCGATCCGCTCCTCGACCTCGGGCGTGACCGCGTAGCCGAGGGTGGAGAACAGCTTCGCCATCAGCAGCAGGTCGTGGTGGAGGGAGAGGCGCGAGCCCTCGAGCTTGAGCAGGAAGTCCTCCTGCGGCCTCGGCGTCGAGGCGGCTGAAGCGCCAGGGGAAGGGCAGCCACTCGAAGGCGCGCAGGCCGAGCTGAGCCGCAGCAGGACCTGCGGGGAGACCGAGCCGAGGAAGTCGGCGACCGGGCCGGAGACGTCGACGTCGCGCTCGGCCGACGGGCAGGCCGTCGATGCCCGGCGCCATCGCCGCGCAGATCGCGCTCAGGGTGCGTTGCTCAGCGGCTGAAAGCCCCGGCGGGCGCTGTCAACCGGGGTCGGCGGGGCGGCCGACGCGGCCGGCCAGGACCCAGAGCCAGAGCGCGAACAGGGCCAGGAAGCCGTCGACGAGGAAGTTGAGCAGGTAGATGAAGACGTGTTCCTGGATCAGGAAGAAGGCGAGCGAGCCCAGCGAGGAGGCGGTCTTGCCGGCGGCGAGAACCAGCAGCAGGGCGCGGTAGCGGACGACGTCGGTCTGAGGCGAGCAGGGCAGATGCCGGTGATCACGACCATGTAGGCGAAGGCCAGCGCCAGCCAGAGGTACTCCTGGGTGTGGGGCGCCCGGGTGTCGTTGCCGAACCATTCGCCGACGTCGGAGATGACGTCGAGGACGCCGCTGGGGACGGCGATGAAGAGGATGCCGACGACGGCGAAGGTGACGGCGAGCAGGCGCAGGTTGAGGACGACGAATCTCTCTGCCCGGGTCCCTGCATCGCCGGGAGAATAACTGGCTGAGCAGCCAGTCTCCCTCCGCCCGGGACGCCCTCCTAGAATCCCGCCGATGATCGACCGCGACCAGGTTCTGCACGTCGCCAGGCTTGCGCGCCTGCGGCTCTCCGAGGAGGAGGTCGAGACGATGGCCGGCGAGCTCTCCGGGCATCCTCGAGCACGTCGACCGGATCGGCAAGCTCGATCTCGAGGGGGTCGAGCCGACCACGCACGTGGTCGCGCTGGAGAACGTCCTGCCGCGCCGACGTGCCGCGGCCGAGCCTGGCGCCCGAGGTGGCGCTGGCATCGGCCCCCGAACCCGTCGACGGCGCCTTCCGGGTTCCCTCGCCGCAGGCCGACGCTTGATGTCGGAGCTGCTGGGGCTGACCGTCGCCGAGGCGGCGGCGAGGATCGCGGCCGGGGATCGTCTCCGCCGAGGAGTACTTCGCGGCCTGGCACGGCGCCGCCCTCGGCGACGAGCTCAACGCCTACCTCTGGCAGGTCGAGGACCCGGCCAACTACGAGGTCGAGGACGGGCCCGCTGAGCGGCATCCCGGTCGCGGTCAAGGACATCTTCTGCACCGAGGGCGCGCCGACCACGGCCGGCTCCCGCATCCTCGAGGGCTACCGCCCGCCCTACACCGCGACCGCGGTGCGCCGCGCTCGACGCCGCCGGCGCCCGCGTGCTCGGCAAGACCAACATGGACGAGTTCGCGATGGGCTCCTCGAACGAGAACTCCGCCTACGGGCCGGTGCTCAACCCGTGGGACCGCGGCCGCGTTCCCGGCGGCTCCTCCGGCGGCTCGGCCGCGGTCGGTCGCCGGCGGGCTCGCCCCCTGCGCGATCGGCACCGACACCGGCGGCTCGATCCGCCAGCCCGCCTCGCTCTGCGGGATCGTCGGCCTGAAGCCGACCTACGGCTCGATCTCGCGCTACGGGATGATCGCCTTCGCCTCCTCGCTGGACCAGTGCGGGCCGCTGACCCGCGACTGTCACCGACGCGGCGCTGCTGCTGGCGGCGCTGCAGGGCCACGACCCCTGCGACTCGACTTCTGTCGGGATCGAGGGCGGGATCGTCGCCGCCCGGCCGCGAGGACCTCACCGGGCTGCGCTTCGGCGTGCCGAGCCGAGCTCTCCGGCGACGCCTTCGACGCCGGCGTGCGCGAGGTCTTCGAGGCGACGCTGGCGAAGATCGAGAGCCTCGGCGGCGAGATCGCCGAGGTTTCGCTGCCCAGCGCCGAGCACGGCATCTCGGCCTACTACGTGCTCGCCCCGGCCGAGGCCTCCTCGAACCTGGCCCGCTACGACGGCGTCCGCTACGGGATGCGCTCGGAGGCGCCGGCGACCTGCTGGAGATGTACGAGAAGACCCGCGCCGAGGGCTTCGGGCCCGAGGTCAAGCGGCGGATCATGCTCGGCACCTACGCGCTCTCCTCCGGCTACTACGACGCCTACTACGGCCAGGCGCAGAAGGTGCGGACGAAGATCGCCGAGGACTTCACAACGGCCTTCGCCGCGATCGACTTCGTGGTCACCCCGACCTCGCCCTCGGTCGCCTTCGGGCTCGGCGAGAAGACCGCCGACCCGCTCTCGATGTACCTCAACGACTTCTTCACGGTGCCGATGAGCCTGGCCGGGATCCCGGCGATCTCGATCCCCGCCGGCCTGGCCGAGCCCGAAGGCGGCGGCCCAGAGCTGCCGGTCGGGTTCCAGATCGCGGCGCCGGCCTTCGCCGAGCAGAAGCTGCTGGAGGCGGCCTTCGCGCTCGAGCAGGGGATCGGCTTCGACTCCAGGCCGGCGGGCGTCGATGGCTGAGAACGGGCATGAGCTGGAGGCGGTGATCGGGCTGGAGATCCACGTCCAGCTGGCGACGAGGACGAAGATGTTCTGCGGCTGCGAGCTCTCCTTCGGCGACGAGCCCAACGTCCACACCTGCCCGGTCTGCCTCGCCCACCCCGGGGTGCTGCCGGTGCCCAACGAGCAGGCGATCCTCTACGCGCTGCAGATCGGCCGCGGCGCTGGAGTGCGAGGTGGCGCCGCACTCGATCTTCCACCGCAAGAACTACTTCTATCCCGACAGCCCGAAGGCGTACCAGATCAGCCAGTACGACATTCCGATCTGCGAGCACCGGCAGGCTCGGCGACATCCGCATCCACCGCGCCCACCTCGAGGAGGACGCGGCGAAGATGGTCCACGTCGGCGAGTCGGGCCGGATCCACGGCTCCGGCGCCTCGCTGGTCGACTTCAACCGCGGCGGCACGCCGCTGGTCGAGATCGTCACCGAGCCGGACCTGCGCAGCGCCGCCGAAGCGGCGCGAGTGGGCGCGGCTGCTGCGCGAGACGGTCCGCCAGCTCGGCGTCTCCGACGTCAACATGGAGGAGGGGAGCCTGCGCGTCGACGCCAACGTCTCGGTGCGCCCGGCGGCTGCGAGCAGCTCGGCACCAAGACCGAGCTGAAGAACATGAACAGCTTCCGCTTCCTCCAGCGCGGGGATCGAAGCCGAGCTCGAGCGCCAGCGCGAGCTGGTCGAGGGCGGGCGGGACGGTGAGCAGGAGACCCTGCACTTCGACCCGGCCGGCGGCAGCCTCACCTCGCTGCGCTCGAAGGAGGAAGCCCACGACTACCGCTACTTCCCCGAGCCCGACCTGGTGCCGATGGCGCCGACCGAGGAGATGCTGCGCGAGGCCCGCGAGGCGCTGCCGGAGTTGCCGGCGGCGCGGATCCGAGCGCTACGAGGAGATTGGCCTGGCGAGCGACATGGCCTGACCCTGGCCGCGGACCCGGCGACGGCCGGCTACTTCGAGCGCGTCGTCGGAGCGGCCGGACGGGGTGGAGCCGCAGCGTCGTCGCCAACTGGGTGACCGGCGAGCTGGCCGCGGCACTGCGCCAGAGCGGAGGCCGAGGGCGGCGCCGCCGACTCCAGGGTCGACCCGGCCGCCCTCGGCGACGCTGTGCGCGATGGTCCAGGAGAAGAAGATCTCCCACGGCAGCGGCAAGACCGTCCTCGCCGCGCTCGTCGCCGAGGGCGGCGACCCGGCCGCGATCGTCGAGCGCGAGGGCCTCGCCCAGATGTCCGACTGCGGCGAGCTGGAGGCGATAGTCGCCGCGGCAATGGCAGCCAATCCGAAGGCGATCGAGCGGTCCGAGAAGGCAACAGCAAGGCGATCGGCGCCATAGTCGGCTACGTCATGCGGGAGACCAAGGGCCGCGCCGACGGCGGCGAGGTCAACCGCCTGATCAAGGAGAAGCTGTAGTCATCAGCTGTTCTGTCGGGCCCGAGCAACGAAAAGGAACAGACGAAGGTGTGCGGGCAGTCACATCGACACTTTGTAACACGTTGTTACAAAGTGCTAGGTTCGTGCTATGGCCTGGAACGTCGTCATCGTCGGTGGTGGCTTCGGAGGGGCGGCGGCCGCGCGGGAGCTGGAGCGAACTATGCCGAAGCAGT
>CAVZZR010000004.1:0-34603 GCA_963779815.1 uncultured Actinomycetes bacterium
CTGCCGCCGCCTCAGGGAAGAGGGCTGGGAGGTCGTCCACTGGCCAGCTCTGACGATCCGCCACTTCGAGAGCGAACGCTCGGCGACGCCGCGAATGGAGGCCCAGGCCGCCTACGCCCGCCTCCAGTTCGCCCGCAAGCACTCCGCCCGCCTCGCCCCCTACCGCTGGGCGATGATCCTGTCCTCGCGCTGCGGCTCCGTCGCGAGGCCGCCCGGACACCCTGGCGACGGTCCTCAAGGACCGGCCGCCGATCGCCGCGCCGGCGCCCGCACCGCCTCAGGAAACGATCGTCAAGGCGCCGGGCGCCGCTTTCAGCTCGATCCGATCGCGCTCGCCGATGTAGTCGCCGTCGACCTGCAGCGGGAACGGCCGCAGGGTTCCGTCCTTGGCCTCGGAGATCGTCTCGACAACGGCGTGGGTGACGTCGTCGAAGTGGGCGACCTGCCTGTGATGGGCGGCGGGCCGGCCCTCGCTGAAGAGGCGGCTGATCAGGGTCGGCATGTCGCGCTGGTTGGCGCGCTTCAGCACCGCCATCGAGAGGGTGCCGTCGTCGAAGGCGATTCCCTCGCAGACGCGGATCGGTCGGCTGGCGAAGTAGGTGAACGGGTCGCTGTTCTGGACGATCGTCTGTCACCCCGTCGATCGGTTCGTGCCCGTCCACCGTGGTTCGCACCCGGATCGGGTTGACCCGGTAGTTGCGATAGAAGGCCGAGATCCCGGCCCAGCTGTAGTAGTAGGGGCCGGCGCTCGCCTTCAGCTTCGGGTTGGAATCGACCCGCTTGACCACGGTCGCGTCGATCCCGACCCCGCAGGCGAAGACGAAGTAGCGCTCGTCGACCATCCCGAGGTCGATCTTGCGCGGCTGCCACTCATCGACCAAGGAGAGCAGGTGCTCGGTCGCGTCGACGACGTCGTTGGGGATGCCGAGCGTCCGGCAGACGACGTTGGTCGAGCCTCCCGGCAGCACCGCCACCGGCAGATCCGTCCCCGCCAGCCCGTTCGCGACCTCGTTCAGCGTCCCGTCACCACCAAAGGCGACGACGACGTCATAGCCGCCGTCCCGCGCCTCCCGCCCGATCTCCATCGCATGGTCTTGCGCCTGCGTAGAGACCGCTTCGACGTCGAAGCGCCCCTGCAGCGCGTACACCACCAGGTTTTTCAGCCGATCCGAAACCGTCGTCGCATAGGGATTGACGATCAGCAGCATCCGCTTCTTCGGCGGTTTGCGGCGGCGGAGGGAGCGCAGCTGTGCGGACACGGAGGCTGCACCCTAATTGCTGGCACCGCAGCGGGGGACACGTCCGCTCGGCTGGCTTAACTCTCGAAGGTGCGCGAAAGAGACCCGGCTGAAGAGCGCGAAGAGATTCAACAGCACATTGAAGTGGCGGCGCCCGAACGGCCCGTACCGGGTTTCGACGAAGGTCTCGGGCGGGTTCCGGAGCGGCCTTGCGCGGGGATGGCGAGAGCGTACGCGGAAGGCGGAGTCCTGCGAACGGTGCGAGGGCGACCTCTGGATTGGCAGGATGGTTCGATGGTTCCCTGTTCATGCAGGGATTGGCGGTCCCGCAAGCGGGCTGAAGGTCGCCTCCGGGCGGGCAAGTGGATACGTGGAATCTCGTTGAGTTTCGCGGCGCCGCCCCTTAGCTCGATGCCGCCGGAGGTGCAAGAAGCTGTCGAGGACCTATGTGCTGGCGTTAAAGCTGGCCGGGACGTAAGGGGTCTTTGGTTGGTGGGCGAGGAAGGCTCGGGAAAGTCGGCCCTCTGCGCCTACATCGCTCAGCGCCTCTACCCGACTAACCGCGTCATCGTCGAGCGGGTTGGCGATCTGCTGGCGCATCTCCGGTGGCTCGGTGCCGGGAAGGGCGAACTGGCGGTCGAGGCTCGCTTGGAACAACTCATCGAAGCCCCATTACTTGTGCTCGATGACGTCGACCGGGCCATTAGGTCCTACCGAGGCTCAAACCCGTTGGCGTTTGAGTCGAGCTGCGCAAGTCACGACCTGATTCGGTTTGCCCGCATTCTCCGTGACCGAAGCGCTGCCATGCGGCCATCTGTCTTGACCAGTCAATGTGGGTCAGAGCACTGTGCGGGTCAACTATCCGCCGTCTCCCGTTCGGACCTCGTACGGGGTTTGCTTGCGACCGCGGCCGGATCTGCCGATCCGTTCGAAGGTTCCCGGACTACACGCTAACCCTCCTCGCCGGAGCATTCGCAGCCGCCGCGCAGGACCTCGATGGTTGGTCGCTGGGCGACGATGGAAGGTGGGCGGCGGCTGCCTGACGTTAAGAACGTGGACCGAAGAAATGCTCGGGGTCCGACCGCACCATCTCCTCGAAAAGCTCTCTTTCTTCCCTTTCTCTGGCAAACAACGCCGCTTCCTCCTCCAGCAAAAGAGCCATACCGGGAGGGATTTGAATCCGGCGCGTGAACCTCGCTTCGGCGACTTCCTCCACGCTGCTGATGTGGTCGTGGATTTCTGCAAGCTCTTCGAGCCGGGATCGCCGTGGCTTCAGGCTGTCGTCCATGCTTCGATAGTGACGTCCAAGTCGGACGATTCCAGGCTCCTAAAGTGCCGCTCTAGTGAGCTACTAGGGTGCCGCCGGTGATCGACCGACGCGAGCTGGGGGCGATCTTCGTCGGCGGGGCGCTGGGGGCGCTACTGCGGGCGGGGCTGGCGGAAGCGCTGCCGGCGGGCGGGGCCGAGTGGCCTTGGGCGACTTTCCTGGTCAACGTCGTCGGCGCCGGCGCTGCTCGGCTACTGGTTTACGACCCTGCCGCACACGAAGTACCGCCGCCCGCTGCTGACGACCGGGTTCTGCGGGGCGCTGACGACCTTCTCGACCGTGCAGCTGGAGCTGGTGGAGATGATCGACGCCGGCCGGGTTCCGCTCGCGGCCCTTTACCTGGCGGCCAGCCTCGCCGCGGGCCTCCTCGGAGTCCAGGCGGCGACCGCATTCGGGCGCCGGGAAGAGGCCGCATGAGCTGGGCCGTCTGGATCGGCGTCGCCTTCCTCGGCGGCTGCGGCGCCCTCGCCCGCTTCGGGCTGACGCTGCTGGTCGCCGACCGGCTGCATCCGCACCTGCCGATGGGCACGATGATCGTCAACGTCAGCGGCGCCTTCCTGCTCGGCCTGCTGGCGGGGGCCTCCGTGGACGGCGACGCCCGCCTCCTCGTCGGCGCCGGCCTGCTCGGCGCCTACACCACCTTCTCCACCTGGATGGTGGAGACGCAGCGGATCGACGAGGCGGGGAAACGGCGGCTCGCCGTCGCCAACGTCGTCCTCAGCATCGCCCTCGGCCTCGGCGCCGCGGCACTGGGTCGCTACCTGGGCATTCACCTGTTCCCTGTCGGCGGATAGCAACGACAAGGAACAGACGAATGAACTGACCGACGCCGGTGGGCGTTAGGCGGCCTCGTAGCGGATCACGGTGCCGTCGTCGGCTTCCCGCACCCGGCCCTCGTTGACGAGCAGGTCGGTGTGGCCGATCACCTCGGAGAGGGTGAGGAAGGCCTGGGTGACGGCGACGTTGCCCCAGATCGCCTGCGCCAGCTCGTAGCCGGTGCGCGGCCGCTCGGCGATCAGGCGGTAGATCTTCTCCTTGCGGCGCTCGTGGCCGGCGAGGCGCGCGTCGATCAGGGCGACGTGGTCGGTGATCGGCTCGCCGTGGCCGGGGAGGACGATCTCGGCCGGCATCTCGCGCGTCTTGCGCATCGACTCGATGTAGGTGACGAGCGCCTGCGGCGCGCTCGCGAGGAGCCGTCGAGCGGCCGGCTGATCAGCGGGTTGGAGGAGATGTGGGAGAGCAGGTGGTCGGCGGCGATCAGGATCTTCCGCTCCTCGTCCCAGAAGACGCGTGTCCGAGGGGCTGTGGCCGGGCCGGTGCAGGACCTCGAGGCGGCGGTCGCGCGAGCGCCAGCGCGCCGCCGTCCTGCGAGCGGCCGCGTCACGTCGACGTGCGAGCCCCAGCCGCGGAAGCTGCGGGAGACGCTGCGCAGCGCCACCGTCACTTCCTCGGGGATGCCGTTGCGCAGCATCACCTCGACCGCGAACTGGTCCTCGGCCTCGGCGTCCTCGTCGAAGGCGGCGAGCCGCTCGCGCCGCCGCGCCGAGCGCCGCCACCTCGGCGCCGGAGTGCTCGACCAGGATCTCGACCAGGCCGAGGTGGTCGATGTGCTGGTGGGTGACGACGATCAGCTCGAGGTCGTCGATCGAGTGGCCGCGCTCGGCGAGGCGTGCCGTCAGCTCGTCCAGCGCCTTGCCCGAGTTCGGGCCGGTGTCGACCAGGGTCAGCGGCTCGTCCTCGATCAGGTAGCAGTTGACCCGCCCGACCGCGAACGGGGTCGGCGATCGGCAGGCAGTGGATGCCGGCCAGCGCCGCCTGCTCGAGCGCCTGCTCCGGCGTCGGCCCGTCACGACGCCGGATCAGCCCCAGGACCTCGTCGCGGCGCCGCTCCATGTCCTCGCGCGAGACCAGCGACTCGAGGTTGAGCCGCAGCAGCGGCTCGGTGTTGGAGGGGCGGACGTTGAAGTGCCAGTCCTCGTAGTCGACCGAGACGCCGTCGAGGTGGGTCGAGCTCGCCGTCGGAGTAGCGCTCTTCGATCTCCGCCATCTTCGCCGCCGCGTCGGCGACCTCGGAGTTGATCTCGCCGGAGATGAAGTACTTCGAGCGGAACTCCTCCATCAGCTCGCCGAGCGCGCGGCCGTCGAGCGAGAGCAGCTCCAGCATCAGCAGCGCCGGGATCGTCCCCGAGTCGGCGTTCCAGAAGTCGCGGAAGTAGTAGTGGCCGGAGACCTCGCCGCCGAAGACCGCGTCCTCCTCGCGCATCCGCGCCTTGAAGAAGGCGTGGCCGACGCGCGAGAGGTCCGAGCGGCCGCCCTCGGCCGCGACCAGGTCGGGCACGGCGCGGCTGGAGCGCGGGTCGTAGAGGATCGTCGCGCCCGGGTTCTTGGCGCAGCACCGAGCGCGCCAGCAGGGCGCAGATGAAGTCGCCGTCGCAGAACTCGCCGCTGCCGTCGATGAAGAAGCAGCGGTCGGCGTCGCCGTCCCAGGCGATCCCGAGGTCGGCGCCGGTCGCGCGCACCCGCTCGATGATCATCCGCCGGTTCTCCTCCAGCAGCGGGTTCGGCTCGTGGTCGGGGAACTCGCCGTCGGGCACGAAGTACATCTCCTCCAGCTCGAGCGGCAGCTGCTCCAGGATCGGCCCGACCATCGGCCCGGCCATCCCGTTGCCGCCGTCGACGACGACCTTCATCGGCTTCACCTTGGCCGGGTCGATGAAGGAGAGCGCGTGGGCGCGGAACTCCTCCCAGACGTCGACCTCCTCGAGCCGAGCCGCCGCCGGGCGCGTGCGCCGAGCCCGGCCTCGATCTCGCGCCTTGACGTCGCCGATCCCGGCGTCGCCGGAGAGCGGCAGCGCCCCCTCGCGGACCAGCTTCACCCCGGTGTAGGCCTTCGGGTTGTGCGAGGCGGTGACCATCGCGCCGCCGTCGAGCTCGCGCGAGCCGACCAGGTGGTAGAGCATCTCGGTCGCGACCATGCCGGCGTCGAGCACGGTCGCGCCCTCGAAGATCAGCCCCTCGCGCAGCGCGCGCCGCCATCGCCGGCGCGGTCAGCCGCATGTCGCGGCCGAGCCCGACCCGCAGCTCGCCCGGCTGCTTGCCGCGCAGCCGCGCCAGCACCCGGGCGAAGGCGCGGCCGATCGCCGTGCGCCGTCGTCTCGTCCATCTCCTCGCCGTAGAGGCCGCGGATGTCGTAGGCCTTGAAGATCCCAGGCGGCGCCAGGGGGGTCGCTGCTCGCTCAAAACGCTCCTTTCAGAGCCTCGTAGCTCTGCTCGATCGACTGCGGCATCACTTTGGTGTCGGCGATGACCGGCATGAAGTTGTTGTCGCCGGCCCAGCGCGGGACGACGTGCATGTGGATGTGGTGCTCGACCCCGGCGCCGGCGACCCGGCCCTGGTTGAAGCCGACGTTGTAGCCGTGCGGCTGGTAGACGCTCCTCGAGCCGGTCCATCGCCCGCTGCGCCAGCGCCATCATCTCGGCCAGGGTCTCCGGCCGGGAGCTCCTGCAGGCGGCCGATGTGCTCGTAGGGGGCCACCATCAGGTGCCCGTTCGTGTACGGGAAGAGGTTGAGGATGACGAAGCAGCGCTCGCCGCGGTGGACGATCAGGTTCGCCTCGTCGTCCTCCGCGCGCCGGCTTGGCGCAGAAGATGCACTCCTCCTCGATGTCCTTGGACGCGTCCTTCACGTAGGCGAGGCGCCAGGGCGCCCAGATGCGGAAATTTGCCACGGGCGTCCCATCCTAGGGAGCGGCGCGCGGCTCAGAGCCAGCGCCGCGGCGGAAGTAGGCGACCAGGCCGACCAGGACATCGCCATCACGCCCGAGGACGACGAAGAAGGCCGCCTCGTTCGCCCTGGTCCGGGACCCAGGTGTTCATCCCCATGATGCTGGCGATCAGGGTCAGCGGCAGGATGACGACGCTGATCGAGGTGAGCACGCGGAGGATGTCGTTGAGCCGGTGGGAGATCACCGACTCGTTGGTCTCCTCCAGCGCCTCGACGACCTCCTTGTAGTTCTCGAGCATGTCCCAGATCCGCTCGTGGGCGTCGACGATGTCGTCGAAGTAGATCTCGAGGTCGAGGTCGGTGGCCAGGTAGCGCTGCTTGACCTTCTCGAGGTCGCGCAGGACCGGCCGCTGCGGCCGGATCACTTTGCGGAAGTTGATGATCTCCTGCTTGACGTTGGAGATGTCGCGCACGACCTCCTCGGCGCGCTCCTCGAAGATGTCGTCCTCGAGCGCGTCGAGCTTGTTGCCGATCTTGCGCAGCATCGGGAAGCAGTAGTCGAAGCTGTCGTCGACCAGCCGGTAGAGCAGGTAGCCGGAGCCGCGCGAGAAGAGCTGCTCGCGCAGCTCCTCTTTGGCGCGGCAGCGCTCGAACAGGTACTCGACCGGCTGCAGCGGCTGGTTCGGGATCGTGACCACGTAGTCGGGCCCGACGAAGAGGTCGAGCTCGCCGGTGCCGAGGCGGCCGGCGGCGCGGTCGAAGACGGGCAGGTGGAGGACGATGAAGAGGTAGTCGTCGTAGACGTCGATCTTCGGCCGCTGGTTGCGCGAGAGCACGTCCTCGAGGTCGAGCGCGTGGAAGTCGAAGTGCTCCTCCAGCCAGGTCCGCTCCAGCGACGCCGGGGCGCTCGATGTTGACCCAGCGCAGGCCGGCGGCGTCGATCTGCTCGACGTTCGGGGTCTGGGGCTCAGGCGCTGCGGCTCGGGCACGACGAGCTCGCCGCGCCGGCCACGGCGCCGCCACGCCTTGGTTTCGGAAGGTTCGGCATCGGCGGGCCCTTCGTCTCGTCGTGCAGCGGCGTCACTCGGCGCCTAGGTTAGCCGTCACGGAAACCCGTGGTGCGCAAGCCTGTGCCGCACGGCGGCTCCTGGTAGGCTTCTCCCCACATAAGCGCCACATCTAGAGGGGTGGAGGGACTGGCCCAGTGAAGCCCCGGCAACCACCTCGAACTTCGGTTCGAGGAGAGGTGCCAACTCCAGCAGGCTCCAGCAGAAGGGCCTGAAAGATGTGGGGGATGTCCGATCGGACCTCGCCCCACAGATGGCGGAGGTTTTTTTTTAGCGGTCAAGAAAGAGGATCGGATGTCAATCGAGAGCCTGAAGTGCAAGGAGTGCGGGACCGGCTACGAGCTCGACGCCAGCTACGTCTGCGAAAACTGCTTCGGCCCGCTGGAGGTCGCCTACGACTTCGCGGGCCTGGACGCGGCCGAGGCGAAGCGGCGGATCCAGGCCGGCTCGCAGGGGATCTGGCGCTACGCCGACTTCCTCCCCTTCGAGGGCCGCCCGCAGCGACCCGCTGGAGCCGGGGCTGACGCCGCTGGTGCGCGCCGACCGGCTGGCCGAGCGGCTCGGGGTCGACGCCGAGATCTGGATCAAGAACGACGCCGCCAACCCGACCCACTCCTTCAAGGACCGGGTCGTCGCCGTCGCCGTCGCCAAGGCGCAGGAGCTCGGCTTCGAGACCGTCGCCTGCGCCTCGACCGGCAACCTCGCCAACGCCGTCGCCGCCCACGCCGCCGCCGCCGGCCTCGACTCCTACGTCTTCGTCCCCGCCAACCTCGAGGAGCAGAAGCTGCTCGCGACCGGCGTCTACGGGACCAACCTGGTCGGCGTCCGCGGCAACTACGACGACGTCAACCGCCTCTGCACCCAGCTCGCCGAGACGCGCCCCTGGGCCTTCGTCAACGTCAACCTGCGGCCCTACTACGCCGAGGGCTCGAAGACGCTCGCCTACGAGACGGTCGAGCAGCTCGGCTGGAAGCTGCCCGACCGCGTCGTCTGCCCGATCGCCTCCGGCTCGCTCTTCACCAAGCTCGGCCGCGGCTTCCAGGAGTGGCTCGACCTCGGCCTCGTCGAGGGCGGGCAGCCGGTCTTCAACGGCGCCCAGGCGGAGGGCTGCAGCCCGGTCGCGACCGCCTTCGCCGAAGGCTGGGACGTCTGCAAGCCGCAGCGGCCGGAGACGATCGCCAAGAGCCTCGCGATCGGCGACCCGGCCGACGGCCCCTACGCGGTCGAGCACGCCCGCCGCACCGGCGGCGGCGTCGACTCGGTCACCGACGAGGAGATCCGCGAGGGGATCAAGCTGCTGGCCGAGACCACCGGGATCTTCACCGAGACCGCCGGCGGCGTCACCGTCGGCGTCCTGCGCAAGCTGGCCGAACGCGGCGAGATCGGCGCCGGCGAGCGGGTCGTCGTCTACATCACCGGCGAGGGCCTGAAGACGCTCGACGCGACCCGCGATACGTTCCAGATGCACGAGATCGACCCCGCCCTCGACAGCTTCGAGGCCGAGTTCCGCCAGGAGGTAGCCGTCTGATGGCAGTCACCGTGAAGATCCCGACCCAGCTGCGCGCCGCCACCGGCGGCCAGGCGGAGCTCGAGGTGAGGGCGCGACCGTCGGCGAGGTGCTCGACGCGGTCTTCGACGCCCACGGCGACCTGCGCGAGCGGATCACCCAGGACGGCGACCTGCGCCGCTTCGTCAACGTCTACGTCTCCGGCGAGGACATCCGCTTCCAGCAGGGCCTGGAGACCTGCGATCAACGACGGCGACGAGGTCACCATCCTGCCGGCCGTGGCCGGCGGCTGAGGGTCTCCGAACTTCGGGGGGCTATAACCCCCACAATCTCGGAATCGTGAAGCCACCGGTCGTCATCCTCTGCGGCGGCCGCGGGACGCGGCTGCGGGAGCGGACCGAGTCGGTGCCGAAGGCGCTGGTCGAGATCGGCGGCCGGCCGATCCTCTGGCACGTGATCCAGATCTACGCCGCCCAGGGCTTCGACCGCTTCCTGCTCGCGACCGGCTACATGGGCGAGGCCGTCGAGGAGTTCGCGGCGGCCGAACGCTGGCCGGCCGGGGTCGAGGTCGAGTGCGTCGACACGGGCTGGACACGCCGACCGGGGGCGGATCGCGGCCTGGCGGAAGGGTTGCGGCGGACAGCGCTTCTGCGCCACCTACGCCGACGGCGTCGCCGACGTCGACCTCGACTGCGCTGCTCGAATTCCACGACCGCCACGGCGCCCTGGCCACATGACCGTCGTCCGCCCCGACCTCCAGTGGGGGGTCGCCGAGCTGGTCGGCGACGATGTCGACCGGGTTCGTCGAGAAGCCGCGCAGCGAGCACTGGATCAACGGCGGCTTCTTCTGCTTCGAGCCGGGCGTGCTCGACTACATCGGCGAGGACAGCGTCCTCGAGCGCGAGCCGCTGGAGCGGCTGGCCGGCGACGGGCAGCTGCGCGCCTTCCGCCACGAGGGCTTCTGGGACTGCATGGACACCTACAAGGACGCGGTCGTGCTGAACGACCTCTGGGCGCCGGCGGCGCGCCCTGGCGAATCTGGGACGCGGCGGCGGTCGAGGCGCCGTGAAGCGCGCGCTGGTCACCGGCGGCCACGGCTTCGTCGCCTCGCACCTGGCGCGGGCGCTGCTCGAACGCGGCGACGCGGTCAGCGTCCTCGACCTGGCGCCGCCGCCGCACTCGGGCCTCGCCCTGCAGGGGATCGATCCCGAGGTCGAGCTGTGGAGGCCGACCTCCGCGACGTCGCCGCGGTCGAGGCGGCTGTCGCCGCCGGCAAGTTCGACGTCGTCTTCCACCTCGCCGCCCAGACCCTGGTCGGGCCGGCGATGGCGGATCCGACCGCAGACCTTCGAAGTCAACGTGCGCGGCACCTGGGACCTGCTCGAGGCCTGCCGCCGGGCCGAGGTGCCGGCGGTCGTCGTCGCCTCCTCCGACAAGGCCTACGGGCCGAGCGAGGAGCTGCCCTACCGGGAGGAGATGCGACTGCGGCCCGCCTCCCCGTACGAGGCGAGCAAGGCGGCGGCCGACGCGATCGCCCTCAGCTACCGGCCCGCCTACGGCCTGCCGGTCGCGGTCACCCGCTTCGCCAACATCTACGGCGGCGGCGACCTCAACTTCTCGCGCCTGATCCCGGAGGCGATCGTCGCCGTCCTCGACGGCCGCCGCCCGCAGATCCGCTCCGACGGCAGCCCGGAGCGCGACTTCCTCTACGTCGCCGACGCGGTCGCCGCCTACCTGGCGATCGAGCGTGCGGTCGGCGCCGGCGGGCCGGCGGCGGGGAGGCCTTCAACGCCGGCGGCGAGCGCCCGCACTCGGTCGCCGAGGTGCTGGAGGACGATCGTCGACGGTCTCGGCACCGACCTGCAGCCCGAATTCCACGGCACCGGCAACCCCGCCGGCGAGATCGACCGCCAGTTCGTCGACTCGACCAAGCTGCGCGAGCTGACCGGCTGGGCGCCCGAGGTCGAGCTGCGCGACGGCCTCGTCCGCACCCTCGAGTGGTACCGGGACCACGCCGAGCTGCGGCCCAATAACCAGTAAGAGTAATACCTGTAATACTCTTACTCATGAGGATCACCAGCAAAGGACAGGTGACGATCCCGAAGGAGATCCGGGACGAGTTCGGGTTGCTCCCGGGAACCGAGGTCGAGTTTGTCGGAGAGGCGGGGAGGGTCACCGTGCGGAAGCTCGAGGGCGGCAATAGCCGAGGTCGAGAGATCGTCGAACGCCTCAAAAACGCAAGTGGCGGCGATATTGCCCTATCTACCGAGGAGATCATGCGCATGACCCGGGGAGAGGATTGGGGCACCGGGCGCTTAGAAGAGGATGAAGGGCACGCTGGTTGACTCGAATGTCCTGATCGACGTCCTCTCGCAGGACGCGAACTGGGCGGCGTGGTCGGGCGAGGCTCTGGCGCAGTTCGCCTCCGAAGGCCCCCTCGTCATCAACGGGGTCATCTACGCCGAGGTCTCGCAGCGTTATTCCCGGAAAGAGCTGCTCGATCATGAGCTGCCGGAGGACGTGTTCATCCGCGAGCACCTTCCCTGGTCCGCTGCGTTCCTTGCCGGAAAGGCCTACCTGGGGTACCGCCGCCGCGGCGCCAGCGCCGCTCGCCGCTGCCGGACTTCTTCATCGGCGCCCACGCCGCGGTCGCGGACCTTCGCCTCTTGACCCGCGACTCAGCCCGCTACCGAACCTACTTTCCGCGCTTGGACATGGTTGCCCCGACCTAGGCGTAGATGACGGCCGATTAGTCTGCCTCCCATGTGCGGACGATTCACGGTCACGACCAAGGACACGAAGAAGATCGCCGACCGCTTCCAGGTCGAGCTGGAGAAGGCGCTGGAGCGGAACGCCGCGCGTCGGCGAAGAGCGCCGCCAGGACGGGGAGAGAGGCGAAGGAGAAAGCGCCGCCCGGCTTCGGCCGCTTCAACGTCGCCCCGACCCAGGAGATCCTCGCCGTCCGCTCCTCGCCCGAGCCCGAGGAGGCCGAGCAGGG
This sequence comes from uncultured Actinomycetes bacterium, assembly GCA_963779815.1. Taxonomy (GTDB): domain Bacteria; phylum Actinomycetota; class Thermoleophilia; order Solirubrobacterales; family 70-9; genus VAYN01. The sequence continues at coordinate 11,862 of CAVZZR010000004.1, forward strand.
CGAGCGCGAGGCGCGGCTGATGCGCTGGGGCCTGGTCCCGCGTCTGGGCCAAGGACCTGAAAGTCGGCTACCGGATGATCAACGCCAAAGCCGAGAACCTGATCGAAAAGCCGCGCCTACGGTCCCCTGGTCGGCAAGTTCCGCCACCGCTGCCTGATCGTCGCCGACGGCTTCTACGAGTGGATGAAGGCCGAGGACCCCAAGCAGCCGCGCCAGCCCTGGCGCTTCACGGTCGACGGCGGCGAGCCGTTCGCCTTCGCCGGGCTCTGCACCCGCAAGGAGTGGGACGACCCGGAGGAGCGCGGCTACGACGACGGCTGGCTCTACAGCGGCACGATCGTCACCACGACGCCGAACGAGGTGGTCGCGCCGGTCCACGACCGGATGCCGGCGATCCTGCCCGAGCCCCGAGGCCGAGGCGGCCTGGCTGCGACCCCGAGCTCAGCGCCGAGGACGCGGTGGCGATGTGCGGCCCGCTCGACGCCGGGCGGATGTCCAGCGCGCCGGCCAACCCGGAGCTGAACAAGGTCGGCAAAGGGATGGCGGAGGGGCCGGAGCTGCTGGTCGCGCCGCAGGAGAGCCTGGACGTCTAAACCCCGCTATTCGCCGTCTTCGGCTTCCTCTTCGGCTTCCTCTTCGGCTTCTTCGCGTTCTTCGGCTTTGAGTTCTTCGGCTTCTTCGTCGATCGGCGGCGAGAGGTCCTTGAGCGCCGCCTGGGTGACGGCGGTCGCTTCTCCGGCGCTCGTTGTCAGCGTGCAGGCGAGCTTCGCCGAGGGGACGTCGGTCGTCCGCCAGACCGTGAAGAAGGGGAGCGCGAGATCCTGCTTCGGTTTGCCCGGCGACGAAGTATTTGAGCCGCTCGTCGCCGATCTTGAACCGGGGCCATTCGAGCTTGACGCCCTGTTCGGTGGTGAAGCGCCGCGGCCGGTCGGGCACTTCCAGGACGGCGAGTTCGCCGCCGTGGGAGCTGAAGTCGATCAGCATCGTTTCCGGCACTTCCTGGCTGTAGATGCCGTCTTCGGAGGAGCGCGGGTAGGTCGCCCGCAGGCCGCCGCCGCTCTGGGCGACTTCGGTCCTTTCGGCGCCTTGATCCGACAGAGGATGCGGCCGTCGCCGATCGGCGAGCCGGCCGAGACGGTCAGCGAGGAGGCGACGAGGTAGAGCGAGTAGCCGCTGACGTTGGTGCCGGTGGCGCTGATGTTGCTGTCGGTCAGCTGCATCGTCTCCCGGCCGCCAGGGACGTGGACCGGCTTGGAGTCCGGCCCCTCGGCGGACTGCACCCATTCCAGGTTGGCCGCTTCGCCCTCGCCCTTGCCGGTCGTCGCCAACGCCGCGACCGCGCAGGCGAGCAGCCCGATGGCGATCACGATCAGGGCGCCGCGGGGCGGCCGGTTCGCGTCGGGTCCTTGGGGGGCGTCTGCCACGGGCGCGACAGTATTGGAACCGGTGGCAAGTCCGCCGCGCTCGCGATACCCCGACCGCCCCGGTGGGTACCTTCTTTCGTGGCAGGCAAAGCCGACCCGGCTCAGCGTGGCCGAGGCGAGGCCCGGACCGCGAGGTCCACGGCAAGCGATGAACTTCATCGAAGCCGGTTCCGGCCCGGTGCTGCTGCTGGTCCACGGCATGGCCGGGACCTGCGAGAACTGGGAGTCGGTGATCGAGCCGCTGGCGCTGCAACAACTCCGTGATCGCGCCGGACTTCCCCGGCCACGGCTTCTCGGCGCCGGGCGGCGGCGATTACTCGCTCGGCTGCCTCGCCAGCGGCCTGCGCGACCTGATGCTGACGCTCGGGCCACGAGCGGGCAACGCTGGTCGGGCACTCGCTCGGCGGCGGCGTCGCGATGCAGTTCATCTACCAGTTCCCGGAGATGGTCGAGCGGCTGGTTCTGGTCTCCAGCGGCGGCCTCGGCCCCGACGTCAGCCCGGTCCTGCGGGCGGCGGCGCTGCCCGGGGCGGAACTCTTCATCTCGGCCACGGCCGGCATCGGCAGCCAGGCCGGCTCGCTCGTCGGCCGCGGCCTCGGTCTCCTCGGCATGCGGCCCAACGCCGACGTCGCCGAGGTCGCGCGCGGCTACGCACCCTCGCCGATCCCGAGCGCCGCAAGGCCTTCCTCGCCACCCTGCGTTCGGTCGTCGGCACCGAGGGCCAGCGCGTCGCCGCCCTCGACAAGCCTCTACCTGGCGGAAACCCTGCCGCTGCTGATCGTCTGGGGCGAGCACGACCCGATCATCCCGGCCTCCCACGCCGCAGAGGCCCAGCCGAGCTCCCCAACAGCCGCCTCGAGATCTTCGAGGGCGCCGGCCACGTGCCCCAGCTGGAGAGCCCCGGCGGCTTCATCGCCGTCCTCGAACGCTTCCTCGCCGAAACCGAGCCGGTCCGAGTTCGACCGCGACGAATGGCGCGCAAGGTTCAAGGTCGCCGAGAACTACGGACGCGCCCGACAGGATTCGAACCTGTGGCCTACAGCTCCGGAGGCTGTCGCTCTATCCAGCTGAGCTACGGGCGCTGTGCGCAGCTTAGACCTTCGCTACCTCTCTTTGCTCTTGGCTTTTTCTGTCTGATACAGACAATAAATTACAGTCAATGTCGAGCGCGAAGAGGGGAAACGAGGCTGAGGCGATGGTCCTCAGCGCCCTTGTGCAGCGGAGATTTGAGGTCGCGGTGCCATTTGGAGAGGGGCAGCCATACGACCTGGTCGTTCACCTGGGTGACCGCGAGTTCCTTCGGATTCAGTGCAAGCGGGCTTGGGCTCTACAGGGCTGCGTTGTCTTCAACAGCCGGTCCACGGATCATGGCAGTGGACCGAAGTCCTACGTGGGACTCGCGGACATCTTCGGCGTCTACTTTCCCCCGACGTCAGCCGTCTACTTGGTTCCTATCGATGCCGTTGCGGCGTTTGAGGGTCGCCTGCGTCTAGAGCCGCCTCGAAATAACCAGCGCCGCCTCATTCGGTTTGCCGCTGAGTACGAGATCGACAGATGGACCCCCGAGTCGCTCCGGGGTCAATTCAAAGCAGACGATCTCGCGGCGGAACCTGAATTGAACTTCGCGTAGGCTCGCCGCCGATGGATCTGGCGGTCATTTTTCTCGGTACCGGGGGCTCGGTGCCTTCGGCGCGGCGCTCTACGGCGAGCGTGCTGGTGGCGCGTGGGGGGGAGCGGTTGCTCTTCGACTGCGGGGAAGGGACGCAGCGGCAGATGCAGCGGTCGCTGGGGCTGGTGCAGGCGGATGCGATCTACCTGACGCATTTCCATGCCGACCATGTCCTGGGTCTGCCGGGGTTGCTGAAGACCTATGACCTGACCGACCGGCAGGTGCCGCTGAAGGTTTACGGGCCGGCGGGGCTACCGACCTCTTCCAGGTCTTCTCGCCCTTCCTCGGCCGCCTCGGTTACACGCTCGATTTGGTCGAGCTGGCTCCCGGCGAAGCGGTCGAGCGCGACGGGTACGAGATGCGGGCATTCGAAGCCGCCCACGGCTCCCGCGCCAACGGCTACGCGCTGGTCGAGCACGAGCGGCCCGGGCGCTTCGACCCGGCTGCCGCCGCTGCCGCCGGCGTCCCGGAAGGTCCTGCCTACGCGGCCCTGCAGCGAGGCGAGACCGTCGAAGGCGAGGCGGGGCCGGTCGCTCCCGACCAGGTGATGGGCCCGAGCCGTTCCGGCCGCACCATCGTCATCACCGGCGACACCGCTCCCAGCCCCGCCACCGTCTCCGCCGCAGCCGACGCGGATCTCCTCGTCCACGACGCCTCCTTCGCCGAGGAGGAGGTGCAGCGAGCCGCCGAAACCGGCCACTCGACCCTCGGCCAGGCAGCCGCCGTCGCCGCCGAGGCCCACGTAAAGCTCCTAGCCCTAGTCCACATCTCCTCCCGCTACCACGTAGGCAAGGTCCTGGAGGAGGCCCAGGAGGTCTTCGAACCGGTCGTAGCCCCCAAAGATTTCGACCAAATTGAATTGCCATTCCCGGAGCGAGGAGAACCCCACCTCATCCCAAATGGAGCCGTGGAGAAAGGCGGGGCCGGGTAGGGCCCTCTCGGGACCCTCCCCATCAGTTGTCCCGAGAGGGCCCTACCCGGCCCCGCCCCTCGGCGAGGACCCCCTGCCCCTCCCCGCCGAGCCCACTGCTACATTCCCCCCGTCCTTTAACCAGGTCCCGAGAGGCCAGGAAGGAAGCAAAAGAAGTGAGCGAGAAGGTCGTGCTGGAGCACGACGATCTGAGGCGAACGCTGCGGCGGATCGCCCACGAGATCGCCGAGAAGAACCCAGACTCCGAGCGTCTCGCGGTCGTCGGCATCCACACCCGCGGCGCCGTCCTCGCCCGCCGCCTCCACACCTTCCTCGGCGAGCTGACCGGCTCCGAGCTGCCGATCGGCGACCTCGACATCTCCTTCTACCGCGACGACGTCGCCGCCAAGGAGCCCGCCGCGCAGCCGGTCGTCCACTCCTCCCACGTCGACTTCGACCTCTCCGACCGCACCGTCATCCTCGTCGACGACGTCCTCTTCACCGGCCGCACGGTCCGCGCCGCGATCGACGCGCTCTTCGACTACGGCCGCCCGCAGCGGGTCCAGCTGGCCGTCCTCTGCGACCGCGGCCACCGCGAGCTGCCCTTCCGCCCCGACTACGTCGGCAAGAACCTGCCGACCGCCCGCGAGGAGCGGGTCAACGTCCGTCTCGAGGAGATCGACGGGATCGACGAGGTGACGATCTCCGAGCCCACCCAAGTGGAGGTGACCCGATGAAGCACCTGCTCTCGATCGAGCAGCTCACCCGCGAGGAGATCGAGGCGATCCTCGACCGCGCCGAGAGCTTCGCCGAGGTCGGCCGCCGCGACATCAAGAAGGTGCCGACCCTGCGCGGGCGCACCGTCGTCACCCTCTTCTACGAGTCGAGCACCCGCACCTCGAGCTCCTTCGACCTCGCCGCCAAGCGCCTCTCGGCCGACCTCGTCTCGGTCAAGGCCGCCGGCTCCTCGGTCGACAAGGGCGAGTCGCTGAAGGACACCGTCGCCACCCTCTCCGCCTACGACCCGGCGGCGATCGTGATCCGCCACCCCTATGCCGGCGCCGCCCAGATGGTCGCCGGCTGGACCGAGGCCGCGGTCGTCAACGCCGGCGACGGCAAGCACGAGCACCCGAGCCAGGCGCTGCTCGACGTCTACACGCTGCGACGCCGCCTCGGCTCGCTCGAGGGCATGCGGATCTGGATCGTCGGCGACGTCCTCCACAGCCGCGTCGCCCGCTCCAACCTGATCGCCTTCCAGCGGATGGGGGCCGAGGTCACCGTCTGCGGCCCGCCGACCCTGATCCCGCGCGGGATCGAGGAGCTCGGCTGCGAGGTCTCGCTACGCGCTCGACCGGATCGAGCGAGGCCGAGGTCGTCTACGCGCTGCGGATGCAGCAGGAGCGGATGAGCGAGAGCTTCGTCCCCTCGCTGCGCGAGTACGCGGCCAACTTCCAGATCGACAGCCGCCGGCTCAACCCGCGCCAGCTGCTGATGCACCCGGGCCCGGTCAACCGCGGCGTCGAGCTCTCCGGCGAGGCGATCGACTCGCCGCAGTCGCTGATCGCCGAGCAGGTCGCCGCCGGCCTAGTCGTGCGGATGGCGATCCTCTACGAGCTTGCTGGCCGGCAGCGAGCGGGCAGACCCGCCGCGACCGAGGGCGAAGGCGCCGCAGCCGACCCCGATCGGACCGCCGGCATGAGCCTCACCGACGCCCTCGACGTCCGCGCCGGCGAGGCCGCGCACCTGGTCCTGCGGCGGGCGACGCGTGCTCGACCCGGTCGCCGGGATCGACGGCGTCCACGACGTCGTCGATCCGCGACGGCGGGGTCGCCGAGCTGGCCGCGCCCGGCGAGGCCGACGGCGACGGCGCCGAGGTGGTCGAGGCCGAGGGCCTGCACGCCTTCCCCGCCTTCTTCGACCCCCACGTCCACCTCCGCACCCCCGGCCACGAGCACAAGGAGGACGTCGAGACGGGGACCCGCGCCGCCGCCGCCGGCGGCTACTGCGGGATCCTGGCGATGGCCAACACCGAGCCGCCGGTCTCCACCGCGGCCGACATCACCGCCCTGCGCGAGCAGGCGCAGGCGGGCGCCTCGGTCCCGGTCGGCTTCCTCGCCACCGTCACCAAGGGCATGAAGGGGCGAGGAGCTGACCGAGATGGTCGAACTGCGCGAAGCCGGCGCGGTCGGCTTCTCCGACGACGGCCTGCCGATCCGCAACGCCCGGGTGATGCGCCGCGCCCTCCAGTACCAGCGCCTCTGCGGCGGCAACATCGCCCTGCACGAGGAGGACCCGGCGCTCTCCGGCGACGGCGTCATGCACGAGGGCGCCGGTCTCGGCGGCGCTCGGCCTCGCCGGCGTCCCCTCGGTCTCGGAGTCGACGATGGTCGCCCGCGACTGCGGCCTCGCCGGCTACGAGGGCGCCCGCATCCACGTCCAGCACCTCTCCGCCGCCGAGTCGGTCGAGGTGGTCCGCGCCGCCAAGGCGGCCGGGGTCCAGATCAGCGCCGAGGCCAGCCCGCACCACCTCTGCCTCACCGACGAGGAGGTCCGCAGCCTCGATCCGCACCGCTTCAAGATGAACCCGCCGCTGCGCGAAGAGCGCGACCGCCAGGCGCTGATCGAGGGCCTGCGCGACGGCACGATCGAGTGCATCGCCACCGACCACGCCCCCCACCAGCCGGAGGAAAAGGACGTCCCCTTCGAGCAGGCGGCGATGGGGGTGACCGGCCTCGAGACCGCCTTCGCCGCGCTCCACACCGAGCTGGTCCTGCCCGGGACGATCGACCTCGGCGCTGCTGGTCGAGCGGATGGGCGGCGGCGCCGAGCCCTTCGACATCGAGCGCCCGACCCTGGCGCCGGACGGCGAGGCCAACGTCGTCCTCTGCGACCTCGGCGCCGAGTGGACGGTGGGCGAGGACGGCTACGAGAGCCGCTCCGCGAACTCCTGGTGCGCCGGCAAGACCCTCACCGGGCGAGTCCTGATGACCGTCGCCGCCGGCCAGGTCGCCTACCGCCTGCGGTCCTTCTCGCTGGGGGTAGCCGCGTGAACATTCGTCTGTGCCTTATCGTTGTCATACGCAAGAAAGGAACAGGCGAATGAGCGCCTACCTGCTGCTCGAGGACGGGACGCGGCTCGACGGGCTCGCCTGCGGCGCCGAGGACGCGGTCACCGGCGAGGTCGTCTTCAACACCGCGATGACCGGCTACCAGGAGTCGGTCACCGACCCCTCCTACGCCGGCCAGATCATCGTCTTCACCTACCCGCTGATCGGCAACTACGGGGTCGGCGGCGACGGCGATGGAGTCCGACCGCGTCCACGCCCGCGGCGTCGTCATGCGCGACGCCAAGAACCGCGAAGACGTCGCCACCGCCGAGGGCGGCTGGCTCGACTGGCTCGGCGACTGCGGCGTCCCCGCGATCAGCGGCGTCGACACCCGGGCGCTGGTCCGCCACCTCCGCGACCAGGGCGCGATGCGCGGCGGCATCTTCCCGGCCGCAGACCCCGGAAGCCGAGGCCCGCGAACGGATCGCCGCCGAGCCCGCGATGGCGGGCGCCGACTTCGCCCGCACGGTCGACCCCGACCGAGCCGGTCCGCTTCGAGGGCGAGGGCCCGCACGTGGTCGGGATCGACACCGGGGTCAAGCTCAGCATCGTCCGCCAGCTGCGCGAGCACGGCTGCCGGCTGACGCTGCTGCCCTGCACCAGCACGCCGCCGAGCAGGTCCTCGCCGAGGACCCCGACGTCGTCTTCCTCGCCAACGGCCCCGGCGACCCCGCCGCGCTCGACTACGTCGTCGACACCGTCCGCGGGCGTCATCGGCCGCAAGCCCGTCTTCGGCATCTGCCTCGGCCACCAGCTTCTCTGCCGTGCCGTCGGCCTCGAGACCTACAAGCTCCCCTTCGGCCACCGCGGCGCCAACCACCCGGTCAAGGACCTGGAGACGGGGCGGATCGACATCACCTCCCAGAACCACGGCTTCGCAGTGGTCGGCCCCGGCGGCGAGCCGAAGATCGAGGGCGACGAGCCGGTCCGCTGGGACACCGACTTCGGCGTCGCCGAGCTCTCGCAGCTGAACCTCTACGACCGCACGGTCGAGGGTCTCGTCCTTCGCGACGTCGCCGGCGCCACCGTCCAGTACCACCCTGAGGCCGGCCCCGGGCCCCACGACGCGCGCCACCTCTTCGATCGCTTCCTGGAGCTCGCCGCGTGATCTGGCCGCCGCCAGAGGCGCCGCTCGAGGGCAGCATGGTCCGCCTCGAGCCGCTCGTCGAGGAGCATCGCGAGCCGCTGCGCTCGGTCGCCGGGCATCCCGAGATCTGGCAGTGGATGGATCGCCGGGTCAGCGAAACCGAGGGGGGCTTCGACCAGTGGTTCGACGGCCGCCTGCTGGCGCGCAAGATGGGCGACGAGCACGCCTACGCGACCCTGAAGGCGAGCGGTGAGCCGCTCGGCAGCTCCTCCTACCTGGCGCCGCGCCCGATCCACGACGGCGTCGAGATCGGCTGGACCTGGCTCACCCCGGCTGCCTGGAAGACCGGCGCCAACGTCGAGGCGAAGCTCTTGATGCTCGGCTTCGCCTTCGAGGAGCTTGGCTGCATGCGGGTCGAGCTGAAGACCGACGCCCGCAACGAGCGCTCGCGCGGGGCGATGGAAGCGCTGCCGGCGAAGTTCGAGGGCGTCTTCCGCAAGCACATGCTGATGCCGGTCACCGGCGTCCGCGACTCGGCTTACTTCTCCGTCGTCGACGACGAGTGGCCGGCGGTCCGTCAAAACCTGGAGCAGCGCCTGGCAGGGGCGCGGGAGGTGGGCAGTGCCTAAACGCGAGGACATCCAGAAGATCCTCTTGATCGGCTCGGGGCCGATCGTGATCGGCCAGGCGGCCGAGTTCGACTACTCCGGCGTTCAGGCCTGCAAGGTCCTGCTCGAGGAGGGCTATGAGGTCGTCCTCGTCAACTCCAACCCGGCGACGATCATGACCGACCCCGAGTTCGCCACCGCCACCTACATCGAGCCGCTGCTTCCCGGCCCGGTGACGAAGATCATCGAAAAGGAGCGCCCCGACGCGCTGCTGCCGACGCTCGGCGGCCAGACCGCGCTCAACCTCGCGATGGCGCTGGACGAGGACGGGACCCTGGAGCGCTTCGGGGTCGAGCTGATCGGCGCCAATGCCGAGTCGATCAGCCGCGCCGAGGACCGCGAGAAGTTCCGCCAGACGATGAACGCGGCCGGCCTGCGGATCCCGTGGTCGATGACGGTCGAATCGCTGAGCCAGGTCGAGGAGGCGCTCGCCGACGGCCGCATCACCCTGCCGGCGATCGTCCGGCCCGCCTTCACGATGGGCGGCCAGGGCGGCGGCATCGGCCACGACGAGACCGAGCTGCGCCAGGTCGTCACCGAGGGCCTCGCGGCGAGCCCGATCAACCAGGTCCTGGTCGAGGAGTCGGTGATCGGCTGGGGCGAGTTCGAGCTCGAGGTGATGCGCGACCGCAACGACAACGTCGTGATCATCTGCTCGATCGAGAACGTCGACCCGATGGGCGTCCACACCGGCGACTCGGTCACCGTCGCGCCGGCGCAGACGCTGACCGACCCGCTCTACCAGGACCTGCGCGACCAGGCGATCAAGGTGATCCGGGCGATCGGGGTCGAGACCGGCGGCTCCAACGTCCAGTTCGCGGTCAACCCCGAGGACGGCGAGATCGTCGTCATCGAGATGAACCCGCGCGTCTCCCGCTCCTCGGCGCTGGCCTCGAAGGCGACCGGGTTCCCGATCGCGAAGATGGCGGCGAAACTGGCGGTCGGCTACGCGCTGGAGGAGATCCCCAACGACATCACCCGCGCCACTCCCGCCTCCTTCGAGCCGACGATCGACTACGTCGTCACCAAGATCCCGCGCTTCGCCTTCGAGAAGTTCCCCGGCTCCGAGGGCCGGCTCTCGACCTACATGCAGAGCGTCGGCGAGGCGATGGCGATCGGCCGCACCTTCCGCGAGTCCTTCGCCAAGGCGATGCGCTCGCGCGAGCTGGACTAGCGCGGTGGAGATCCCCGAGTCCGAGGAGGACCTGCTGGCGGCGATCGCGAGCCCCAGCGCCGAGCGCTTCGACCTCGTCCTCGCCGCCTTCGAGCGCGGCCTCGACGTCGAGGCCGTCCACGAGGCCTGCATGGTCGACCGCTGGTTCCTGCGCGAGCTGCAGGCGCTCGCCACCGAAGGCGACGGCACCGACGGCCTCGCCCGCACCTACAAGGCGGTCGACACCTGCGCCGCCGAGTTCGAGGCGGCGACGCCCGTACTACTACTCCGGCCACGAGCGCCGCCGCCACGACGGCACCCCGCCGGCGAACGAGATCCGCCGCGGCGAGAAGGACTCGGTCGTCATCCTCGGCGCCGGCCCGAACCGGATCGGCCAGGGGATCGAGTTCGACTACTGCTGCGTCCACGCCGCGATGACCGCGCGTGAGCTCGGCCGCGACGCGGTGATGGTCAACTGCAACCCGGAGACCGTCTCCACCGACTACGACACCTCCGACCGGCTCTACTTCGAGCCGCTGACCGCGGAGGACGTGCTCGCGGTCTGCGAGCAGGAGCAGCCGGAGGGCGTGATCGTCCAGTTCGGCGGCCAGACCCCGCTGAAGCTGGCGCGGACCCTGGAAGAAGCCGGGGTGCCGCTGCTGGGAACGCCGGTTGACGCGATCGACCTCGCCGAGGACCGCGGCCGCTTCGGCGAGCTGCTGGAGCGGCTCGGGGTGCAGGCGCCGCCCTACGGCACCGCCTTCTCGGCCGAGGAAGCGACCGCGGTCGCCGAACGAGTCGGCTTCCCGCTGCTGGTCCGGCCCTCCTACGTGCTCGGCGGCCGGGCGATGGAGATCTGTTACTCGACCGATGACCTGCAGACCTACCTGGCCAAGCACGTCAAGGCCGACCAGGAGCACCCGCTGCTGCTCGACCGCTTCCTCGAGAACGCGATCGAGGTCGACGTCGACGCGCTCGGCGACGGCACCGACGTCTACGTCGCCGGGATCATGCAGCACGTCGAGGAGGCCGGGGTCCACTCCGGCGACTCGGCCTGCGTGATCCCGCCGCTCAGCCTCGGCGAGGAGATGCTGGAGGAGATCCGCGAGACCAGCGAGCGGATCGCGCTGGAGCTCGGCGTCGTCGGCCTGATCAACATCCAGTACGGGGTCGCCGGCGGCGAGCTCTACGTGATCGAGGCCAACCCGCGCGCCTCCCGCACCGTCCCCTTCGTCTCCAAGGCGATCGGGGTGCCGCTGGCGAAGCTCGCCTGCCGGCTGATGCTGGGCGAGAGGCTTGCCGACCAGGAGCTGCCGCAGGGCCCGCTGGAGCACGTCAGCGTCAAGGAGGCGGTGCTGCCGTTTGCCCGCTTCGCCGGCGCCGACTCGGTCCTCGGCCCGGAGATGAAGAGCACCGGCGAGGTGATGGGGATCGCCGCCGACTTCCCGACCGCCTTCGGCAAGGCGCAGGCGGCGGCGGGGGTGCGGCTGCCGGAATCGGGCGCGGTCTTCATCACCGTCACCGACACCGACAAGGCGGCGGCGACGCAGCTGGCGACCCGCTTCCACGACCTCGGCTTCGAGGTGATCGCGACCGGCGGCACCGCCCAGGCGATCGAGCGGATGGGCGTGCCGGTGCGGCGGATCAACAAGCTCCAGGAAGGCTCGCCCCACGTCCTCGACCTGATCCGCAAGAGCGAATGCGACCTCGTGATCAACACCCCGACCGGCTCCGGCGCCCGCACCGACGGCTACGAGATCCGCACCGCCGCCGTCCGCCACGGCATCCCCTGCGTGACGACGATGACCGGCGCCACCGCGGCCGCCCGCGCGATCGCCGCCGGCAAGGAGGTCGACGCCGAGGTCCGCTCGCTGCAGGAGATCCACGACGGAACGGTGAGGGCGGCGCAACCGCGATGAGCGCGCCCTTCGGCCGCCGCGCCTGCGAGGTCACCGCCAACGCGGCGAGCGGCGGCTACCGGATCTTCTCCCTGCGCGACCGCGAGGGGCCGACCCCCGAGCCCGGCCAGTTCTACATGCTCGCCGCCGAGCGCGTCTGGGGGGAGGGGGAGGACGCCCCTTCCTTCCCCGGGCGATCTCGGTCGCCGAGGCGGCGCCGGCCTCCGACGGGGTGCGCCTCGACTTCCTGATCGAGGACGTCGGCCCTGGGACCGAGCGGCTCTGCGACCTCGAGCCGGGCGAGCGGGTCTGGGTGACCGGCCCGCTCGGCAACTCCTTCGCGACCCCGAAGCAGGTGAACCCGGATGCGGCCGGGGCGATCCTCGTCGGCGGCGGCATCGGCATCGCCCCGATGGCGATCTGGCGGCGCCATCTGGTCGAGCGAGGCATCCCCCTCCGCGTCCTCCTCGGCTTCCGCGACGAGGCCCACTCCGGCGGCCTCGAGGAGCTCTTCTGCGCCGGTGGGACCCTCTGCCCCGACGTCCGCCTGGCCAGCGAGGACGGCCACGCCGGGCACCAGGGCTACGTCACCGACCTGCTCGGCGACGATGCTCGCCGGCGACGACGCGGCCAGCGCCGTCGTCTACTCCTGCGGCCCGCCGGCGATGCTGGAGGCGGTGCGGGCGCTCTGCGCCGGGCACGGCGTCGCCTGCGAGCTGGCGATGGAGTCGCCGATGGCCTGCGGCTTCGGCGCCTGCTTCGGCTGCGCGGTGCCGAAGCCCGACGGCGGCTACATCCGCCTCTGCGTCGACGGCCCGGTCCTGCGGGGCGACGCCGTCCTCGAGGTGGCGCATGCCTGAGCTCTGCGGCATCGAGCTCGCCCACCCGGTGATCAACGCCTCCGGCACCTACGACGCGATCGCCGCCCGCAAGGTCTTCGGCGACGAGCTGCTCGCCGATTTCCCCTTCTCGGCCTTCGTCTCGAAGACGATCACCCCCGAGCCCCGGGCCGGCAACGAGCCGCGGCGGATCTGGGAGACGCCGGCGGGGATGATCAACTCGATCGGGCTCCCCAACAAGGGCCTCGAGGGCTTCCTGGCCGAGGACCTGCCGCGGCTGGCCGAGCTGCCGGTGCCGCTGGTCGTCTCGGTGATGGCGACCAACCGGGAGGACTTCGCGCGGATGGTCGAGCGCGTGGCGGAGCGGGGCGAGGCGGCGGCGATCGAGCTCAACGTCTCCTGCCCGAACGTCCACTCGGGACTGATCGTCGGCGAGCAGCCGAGCGAGACGGAGGCGCTGCTGGAAGCGCTGCGGCCGCTGACCGAGAAGCCGCTGATCGTCAAGCTCACCCCCAACGTCGCCGACCCGGAGGCGGTCGCGATCGCCGCCGAGGAGGGGGAGCGGACGCGGTTTCGCTGATCAACACCCTGAAGGCGAGCGCCATCGACCCCGCGACCGGCGAGCCGGCGATCGCCGCCGGGCACGGGGGCCTCTCCGGGCCGGCTGTGCGGCCGATCGCCCTGCAGCAGCTGCGCGCGGTCCGCGCCGCGGTCGAGCTCCCGCTGATCGGGATGGGAGGGATCTCCGGCGGCCGCCGACGCGGCCGAATTCATCGCCGCCGGAGCGAGCTTGGTGGCGGTCGGGACCGAGAGCTTCCGCGACCCGCGGGCAGGCGCGCGGGTGGCGAAAGGGCTGGAAACTGCCATGTCAGACGCTCAGCCACGCATGCGAGCCCTCCACCTCGACTAGAGGTCGAGGCGAATTTTGGGGCGTTTTCGCCTTAGTCACCTTGCGCGTCCCCGAGCCGCGGCTATACTCGCCGCCCACATGACGGCCTCTCCAGTCAAATCTTCTTCGCTCGCGGCGCCCGAGCGATCCCTCGACCAGAGGATGGAGGCCCTCAGGCGGGCCAACGACATCCGCACCGCCCGCGCGAAGCTGAAGAAGGATCTGAAGGCGAACCGCGCGAGTATCCAAACGATTCTGCTCGACCCCCCCGAGTACGTCCTCACCGCCAAGGTCTTCGACATGCTGCTGGCGGTGCCGAAGTACGGCCGCGTGAAGACGAATCGGATCCTCAACCAGTGCCGGATCTCGCCGTCGAAGACGATCGGCGGCCTCTCCGAGCGTCAGCGCGCCGAGCTCATTTCCCAGCTTCGTCGTTAGCGACCGCCGCAGCGGTCAATATCCCCGGCCGCATGGCCAGCAAAGTCTTCGTCATCACCGGCCCTTCCGGGGTCGGCAAGGGCACTCTGATCAAGGAGCTGCTGCAGGCGGTTCCCGATCTCGAGCTCTCGGTCTCCGCCACTACCAGGGCGCCGCGGGAGGGAGAGGTCGACGGCCGCGATTACCACTTCCTCACCCCCGAGCAGTTCGAGCAGCGCAAAGCCGAAGACGATTTCCTCGAGTTCGCCACCTACAGCGGCAACCGCTACGGAACCCTGCGCAGCGAGGTCGAAAGGCGGCTGGCAGCGGGCCACTCGGTCGTCCTCGAGATCGAGGTGCAGGGCGCCCAGCAGGTGCGGGCCGCCGAGTTGGAGTCGGTGCAGATATTCATCGCGCCGCCGGACCCGGCGGTCCTGCGCCAACGGCTCTCGGGCCGGGGAACCGACTCCCAGGAGGCGATCGACGAGCGCTTGAAGGTCGCCGAGCAGGAGCTCGCCGTCCAGGGCGACTTCGACCACTGCGTCGTCAACGACGACGTCGAGCGCGCCGCCGCCCAGCTCGTGGGCATCGTCCGTCGTGAGCTGTCAGACTCGGCGGCCGAATGATCAAACCACGCGTAGACAAGCTTCTGGAGCACGCCGATTCCCATTACGCCGCCGTCGTCGTCTCGGCAAAGCGCGCTCGCCAGATCAACAGCTACTTCCACAACCTCGGGGAGGGCGGCTTCGGGGAGTACCCGCCGCCGATGGTCGAGACCAACGCCGAGAGGAATTACCTCTCGATGTCGCTCGAAGAGCTCGCCGAGGGCAAACTGAAATACGAGTACCGCAGCTAGCAGTCACAGCGCCCCGCCCCTCGCGGGGCGCTTTCATTAGGGGTCGATGGCCCGGATCCTGATAGGCGTCAGCGGCGGCATCGCCGCTTACAAGGCCCTCGAGCTGGCGCGGCTCGCCACGCTCGCGGGCCACGGCGTCCGCGTGCTGATGACCGAGACGGCGACCCGCTTCGTCGGCGCCGCCTCCTTCGAGGGGATCGTCGGGGCACCGGTCCTGATCTCCGAGTTCGAGCGCGACCCGATGCGCGGCGCCTTCCCCGGCGAGCAGCAGGCGGGCCACGACCCGATCGGCCACCTCGAGCTGGCCGGTCGCTGCGACGCCTACCTCGTCGCCCCGGCCTCGGCCAACACCGTCGCCAAGCTGGCGAGCGGCGCCGCCGACTCGATGCTGACCACCTCCTTTCTCGCCTGCACGGCGCCGCGACTGGTGGCGCCGGCGATGAACGGCCGCATGTACGCCGACGCTGCGACCCAGGCCAACCTCGAGACCCTGCGCGGGCGCGGGATCGAGGTGATCGAGCCCGACGAGGGCAAGCTCGCCTCACGCGGCGAGTACGGCCGCGGGCGCCTGCCCGACCCCGGGCAGCTGCTGGCCCGGGTCGAAGCGGCGCTACCCGCCGGCGAGAAGCCCTGGGACGGATTGCGCGTCCTCGTCACCGCCGGCGGCACCCGCGAGCCGATCGACCCCGTCCGCTTCATCGGCAACCGCTCCAGCGGCCGGATGGGGATCGCCCTCGCCGCCGCGGCGGCGAAGCGCGGGGCGGAGGTGACCCTGATCGCCGCCAACGTCGCCCTGCCGTCGCCGGCCGGGGTCCGCCGCATCGACGTCGAGACCGCGAGCGAGCTGGCGCAGATCGCCGCCCGCGAGTTCGACGGCGCACGTCCTGCTGATGGCCGCCGCGCCCGCCGACTTCCGCGTCGGCGACCCGGCCGAAGCCAAGCTGCGGCGCTCGGGCTCGCTCGAGCTCTCGCTGGAGCCGACCGAGGACATCCTCGCCGGGCTCTCGGCCGGACGCCGCCAGGGGCAGACGGTCGTCGGCTTCGCCGCCGAGCACGGGGGAGAGGCGGTCGAGCGGGCGCGCGGCAAGCTGCGGCGCAAGGGCGCCGACCTGATCGTCCTCAACGACGTCTCCGACCCGGAGATCGGGTTCGAGAGCGAGCGCAACGCGGTCACCCTGATCGCGGCCGAGACGGCAACCGAGGTCCCGATCGACTCCAAGGAGGCGATCGCCGAGGCGATTCTCGACGAGGTCGAGCCGCTTGCGGGACAAACAGAGTCAGCCTGCGGGCTGAGCGGGCTATACTGGCTTCAAGCTTTTTTGTCCCTATGCGTGTCGAGAAGTGGGCCTGGCCCACTTTTTTTACGCCCACACCCCAACTTCACAGGCATGATCGAGCCCACTGAGCAAGACCTCCAGCAGGAGCTTTCCGAGCTGGATTCAGATATCGACCTCGTCGCCCTCGAGAAACCGAGGACCGACGCCCTGCGGCTTTTCGTCGACCACCCCGACGGGGTCGACCTCGCACTTTGCGAAAGAGTCACGAAGCACCTGAAGCACCTGCTGGTCGATTATTCGCTCGAGGTCTCGTCGCCCGGCCCGAAGTACCGTCGCAACGCCACCGCTTCCGAAAGCAAGGAGTCCCCGCAGTGACCAAAGAGATCGTCGACGCCGTCAAAGCGCTGGAGCAGGAGAAGGGGATTTCGGCCGACAAGCTGATGGACGCCCTCGAGGACGCCCTCCTCTCGGCGTACAAGAAGACTCCGGGCGCGGCGAAATACGCCCGCGTCGACCTCGACCACGAGACCGGGGACTTCCGCGTCTTCGAGCTGATCCTGCCTCCCGAGCTGGAGGAGAAGCTGCTGGCCGAAGCCGCCGAGCAGCAGGAGGAGCCCGAAGTCGACCCGGAGACCGGCGAACTGAAAGAGCCGGAGGACCCCGAGCTCGATCCCGAGATGATCGCCCCCTACGAGGACCAGATCGAGACCAAGGACGTCACCCCCGACGACTTCGGCCGGATCGCCGCCCAGACCGCCAAGCAGGTGATCCTGCAGCGGATCCGCGAGGCCGAGCGGCAGATGATGTACGACGAGTACCAGGACCGGGTCGGCGAGCTGATCACCGGGATCATCCAGCAGTCCGACAAGCGCTACACGCTGGTCCAGCTGCGCGAGCGGGTCGAGGCGCTGCTGCCGAAGTCCGAGCAGGTCTACAACGAGCGCTACGACCACGGGATGCGGGTCAAGGCCGTGATCACCGACGTCTCCGACTCGACGAAAGGGCCGGCGATCGTCGTCTCCCGCCGCAGCCCGGAGCTGATCAAAAGCCTCTTCGAGCTCGAGGTGCCGGAGATCGCCGACAAGCTGGTCGAAATCGTCGGCGTCGCCCGCGAGCCCGGCTACCGCTCGAAGATCGCCGTCGTCTCCCACGCCGAAGGGGTCGACCCGGTCGGCGCCTGCGTCGGCCCCCGCGGCTCCCGCGTGCGGATGGTCGTCTCCGAGCTGCGCGGCGAGAAGATCGACATCATCCCCCACAACGACGAGCCCGCGCGCTTCGTCGCCAAAGCCCTTTCGCCGGCCCGCGTCCGCGAGGTGATCGTCGACGACGACGAGCGCCAGGCGACGGTGATCGTGCCCGACGACCAGCTCTCGCTGGCGATCGGCCGCGACGGCCAGAACGCCCGCCTCGCCGCCCGCCTCACCGGCTGGCGCGTCGACATCAAGTCCGAGACCGAGTTCGCCTCCGAAGAACACGAGGTCGAGGTCGAGGGGGAAGAAGCCTTCGACGGCCGCTGCATGGCGGTGATGACGAACGGCCGCCGCTGCCCCAACGCGGCGCTGCCGGGATCGACCTACTGCGGCCTGCCCCAGCACCAGGCGCTGACGCGCTTCGAGACCAGCCAGGTCGCGGTGCTGGCCAACGTCTCCGAGACCGAGGTCGAGATCCTCGCCGACCCTGACGCCGACGAAGGCCAGGTCGAAGAGATCGTCAACCGGGCGGCGGGCGAATTCGTCGAGCCGGTCGAAGAGACCGCCGACGAGGTCGACGACCGAGGAAGCGATCGAAGAGGACATCCGAGCAGGAGGCGACCGAAGCCGAGGAAGTCGGGGGCGAGACCCTCGGCGAGGACCCGGAGGCGGCCGCGTCCGAGAACGGAGCCCCACCTGAGGTCACCGAGGAGGCGGAGCAGGCTTAGTGGCCAAGAAACGGGTTCACGAGATCGCGAAAGCGCAGGGCGTCAGCTCGAAGGAGCTGCTCGCTGCCCTGAAGGCGGCCGGGGTGGAGGCCAAAGCGGCCGCCTCCAGCGTCGAGGAGGCCGATGCGCTGAAAGCGATCTCGGCCGCCAAAGGCAACGGCGGTGCCGGGGCGGCGAAAGCGGCGCCGGCGCCCGAAGCGGCTGCGAAAGCCGAGCAAGCCGGCCGCGCCGCCGAAACCGGCAGGCAAACCGGCCGCGGCGAAAGGCTCCCAGACCTCGACCAAACCGGTTCGCCCAGCCGGCGGCCAGCAGAGCGGCGGCGGTGGCGGCGGGGGCGCGAGCTCAAAAAAACGCCGCGTCGTCATCGACTCCCAGGCCTCGCGCCGCGAGCAGGGTGGCGGACCGCCGCCACAGCGGCCGCCGCGCCGCCGCGGCGGCCGGCGGCGCCGGCCCCTGCTCGAGGAGCCGCCGATGGGCCCGGCGACTCCCGCCGAGCCCGAGGCGGTCAAGGTCAACTCCGGCGCCACCGTGCGTGAAGTCGCCGAATCGCTGGGCCTCGCGCCGGCCGAGGTGATCAAAAAACTGATGATGATGGGGGAGATGGCGACGCTGACGCAGACCCTCACCGACGACTCGGTGAAGGCGATCGCCGACGAGTACGACCGCAAGGTCGAGATCCTCCACGCCGCCGACGAGGAGCCCGAGGAGCCGGAGTTCTCCGACGCCGACGAGGACCTGGTCGACCGCCCGCCGGTGGTGACGATCATGGGTCACGTCGACCACGGCAAGACCTCGCTGCTGGACGCGATCCGCGAGACCGAGGTCGCCGCGGGCGAGGCCGGCGGCATCACCCAGCACATCGGCGCCTACCAGGTCCACCACGACGAGAAGACGATCACCTTCCTCGACACCCCGGGCCACGCCGCCTTCACGGCGATGCGCGCCCGCGGCGCCAAGGTCACCGACGTCGTCGTCGTGGTCGTCGCCGCCGACGACGGCGTCATGCCGCAGACCAAGGAGGCGATCGACCACGCCCGCGCTGCCGACGTGCCGATGCTGATCGCCGTCAACAAGATCGACAAAGAGGGCGCCAACCCGGAAAAGGTCCGAGGTGAGCTCGCCCAGATGGAAATCAGCCCGGAGGAGTGGGGCGGCGACACCGTCTTCTGCGAGGTCTCGGCGAAGACCAAGGACGGCCTCGACAACCTGCTCGACATGATCCTCCTCGTCACCGAGCTGGAGGAGCTCTCGGCGAACCCGACGCGCCCGCCTCCGGCCCGTGATCGAGTCCCAGCTCGACCCCGGCCGCGGTCCGGTCGTCACCGTGCTGGTCGAGCGCGGAACCCTCCGCGTCGGCGACTCGCTGGTCGCCGGCCCGCAGTGGGGACGCGTCCGCGCGATGCAGGACTTCACCGGCACCGCCGTCTCCGAGGCGGTCCCCGGAATGCCGGTCGAGGTGCTCGGCTTCGACGGCGTCGCCGACGCCGGCGAGTTCGTGCAGACCGTCGACGGCGACCGCCAGGCCCGCCAGATGGCCGGCGAGCGCGCCCACCGCCTCAAAACCGAGGCGCTGGCCCGCCGCCAGGGCCGCAAGGTCAGCCTCGACGAGGTCTTCGCCCGCGCCCAGGAGGGCGAAATCAAGGAGCTCAACATCGTCCTCAAGGCCGATGTCGCCGGTTCCCTAGAGGCGTTGCAGGACGAGCTCGCGAAGGTGCCGCAGGAGCGGGTGGCGATGAACATCATCCACTCGCAGACCGGCGGCATCAACGAGTCCGACGTGATGCTGGCCTCGGCCTCCGACGCGATCATCATCGGCTTCAACGTGCGGCCGCTGCTGGACGCCAAACGCGCCGCCGCGCGCGAGGGCGTCGACGTCCGCACCTACTCGGTCATCTACAAAATCACCGAAGACCTGCGCAACGCGATGGAGGGCCTGCTGGATGCGGTCGAGGTCGAGGAGACGATCGGCGAGGCGCTGGTCAAACAGACCTTCAAAGCCTCCAAAGTCGGCCGCATCGCCGGCTGCATCGTCGCCGAGGGCAAGGCGGTCCGCACCGCCAGCGTCCGCCTGATCCGCGAGGGCACGGTGATCTGGACCGGCCGGCTCGGCTCTCTGCGTCGCTTCAAAGACAACGTCCAGGAAGTCGAGGAGGGCCAGGAGTGCGGCATCGTCCTCGAGGGGTACGCCGACGTCAAGGAGGAAGACGTGCTCGAGTTCTTCCAGACGAAACAGGTCGAGCAGACCCTGGAGTAGCATGGCCGGCTCCCGCATGCGGCGCATCAACGAGGTGCTTCGCGAGGTCGTCGGCGCGGCAATCGCCAGGTGAATTCAGCGATCCCCGCATCGGCTTCGTGACCGTGACCGCCGTCGAGACCAGCCCCGACCTGCGCACCGCCAAGGTGTTCGTCAGCGTGCTCGGCGAGCGACGAGGAGCGCGAGGCGACGCTGGAGGGACTGCGCTCCTCTCACGGGGTGATCCAGTCGCGGATCGCCGCCGAGACGCGGATGAAGCGGACCCCGACCTTGACCTTCCATTACGACGACACGATCGAGAAGGGCGTGCGCATCTCCGAGTTGCTCGAGAGGAAGGGGAGATCGAAGCGCACTGCCCGAGAGCGGCCACCGCCGACCTCGAGCGCGTCGCCCTGGAGCTGCGAGACCGCGAGCGCTTCCTGCTGACCGCCCACGAGGGCCCCGACGGCGACGCCCTCGGCTCGCTGCTCGGCCTCCACAAAGTCCTCACCGCGCTCGGCAAGGACTCGGTGATGTTCATGGCCGCGAAGGAGTTCCCGCTGCCGATCGAGTACCGCTTCCTGCCGCTGGAGGAGGTCTTCCACGAGCCGCCCGCCGACATGGCCGACCGCACCGTCGTCTTCCTCGACTGCGGCAACATCGACCGCATGCCGGTCGACTTGCTCAGCGCCGGCGGCAACGACGTCATCAACATCGACCACCACCACGACAACACCCGCTTCGGCGACTTCAACCTGGTCGACGTCGAGCGCCTCCTGCACGGCCGAGATCGTCTACGACCTGGCGCTGCTGCTCGGGGGCGAAGCTGACGCCGGAGATCGCCTCGGCGCTCTACGTCGGCCTGATCACCGACACCGGCAACTTCATGTACGAGAACACCAACGCCCACACCCACCGGGTCGCCGCCGAGCTGATCGACGCCGGGGTCGACGTCGACGACACCTACCGCCGCCTCTACGAGCACGTGCCGCTGGAGAAGCTGCGGCTGGTCTCGCGCGCCCTCGACGGGATGACCAGCCACTGCGACGGGGGCTCGCGATCAGCTACATCACGACGGCCGACTACGAGGCCACCGGGGCGGGGAGGAGATGACCGAGGGCATGATCGACCACCTGCGCTCGATCGAGGGGGTCCGGGTGGCGGCGGTCGTCCGCGACCTCGGCGATCGCGGCCGCGCCGCCCGCAAGGTCAGCCTCCGCGCCAGCGCCGGCGACGGTCGACGTCTCGGCGATCGCCCGGAGCAACGGCGGCGGCGGCCACAAGCGGGCCGCCGGCTTCTCCACCGACCTGGAGTTCGAGCAGCTCGTCGAATTCCTCGCGCGAGGTCTCGCCCAGCTCGGCTGCTGAGCATGGCGGGGGACTCCGGCACGGTGCTGCTCTACGACAAGCCGGCCGGCGTGACCTCGCACGACGTCGTCGCCGAGGTCCGCCGCGAGCGCGGCGCCAAAGCCGGGCACGCCGGCACCCTCGACCCCTTCGCCACCGGCCTGCTGCTGATCCTGCTCGGCCGCGCCACCCGCCTGCAGCGCTTCCTCGTCGGCCTGCCGAAGACCTACCTGGCGACCGCGCGGCTGGGCTGGCGCTCGAGCACCGGCGACTCCGACGGCGAGCTGACCGAAACCGGCCGGGCGCCCGGGTCCCTGGAGCTGCCGACCGGGACCGTGCGCCAGCGGGTGCCGATGACCTCGGCGGTGCGGGTCGGCGGCGAGCGCCTCTACAAGAAGGCCCACCGCGGCGAAGCCGTCGAGACGCCGGCCCGCGACGTCCAGGTGCACCGGGCCGAGCTCCTCTCCAGCGACGGGGAATACGCCCACTACGAGATCGAGTGCTCGGCCGGGACCTACGTCCGCACCCTGGTGGAGACCCTCGGGGACGCCTACTGCTCGGACCTGCGGCGCACCGCGGTCGGGCCCTTCCGGGTCGAGGACGCCGGCGAGGAGCTGAGCGCCGAGCGGGTCGCCGGGCTGGTGCCGGCGGTGGCGGAGGCGCTGCGGTGAGCATCAAGGTCACTTCGCTCCCCGACGCCGAGCCACGCCCGCGGAACGTCGCCATCGGCACCTTCGACGGCGTCCACCTCGGCCACCAGGCGGTGATCGACGGCGCCGACACCGTCCTCACCTTCGACCCGCACCCGCTCGAAGTCCTGCACCCGGCGGCGACGCCGAAGCTGATCATGCCCTTCGGGGTCAAGCGCGACGTGATCGAGGGCCTCGGCGTCGAGGGGCTCGTCGTCATCCCCTTCGACAAGAGCTTCTCCACCCAGAGCGCCGAGGAGTTCGTCGAGCACGTCCTGGTCGAGGCTCGGACGCGAAGCAGGTCTCGGTCGGCGAGAACTTCCGCTTCGGGGCAAAAGCGAAAGGCGACCCGGCGATGCTG
>CAVZZR010000005.1:0-80858 GCA_963779815.1 uncultured Actinomycetes bacterium
GTCGACGAGCACGGCAAGGTCGCCTGGACTACGAATCGCCCGCGCCGCCGAGTTCCCCGGCGCCAACCTGATCTTCGACGCGCTCGCCTACGGCCGGTGACCGACCTCGGCTCAGCGCCCCGGTTCCGCCGGTCGGCCCTGACGACCACGTCGCGCGGCGAGGGGGAGGGAGCTGATCGTCTACGCCGACCTCGGCTGCCCGCACTGCGCCGCCGACTGGGCGCGGCTGCGCGAGCGGCCGCGGCGGCTCGTCTTCCGCCACTTCCCGGTCGCCAGCAAGCACCCGCGCTCGCCGGCCCTGCACGCCGCCGCCGAGGCGGCCGGCGCGGCAGGGGCGCTTCTTCGAGATGGTCGACTCGCTCTACGCCGACCGCGGCCGGGTCGACGACCCGCACCTCTGGGAGCGGGCGCGAGCTCCTCGGCCTCGACCTCGACCGCTTCGAGGCCGACCGCCGCTCCGAGCGAGGTGGCGGCCCGGGTCCGCCGCGATTTCGGGTCCGGGATCCGCGGCCGGCGTGCGCGAGCACTCCAGCGGTTTTCCGCGACTGGCACGGGCGAGCTCGATGCCCTGTACCCTTCGCAGTAAAGAGAACGAGAGTTCTGAAAGCAAATGGGCCGCCAACCGGGCGGCCGGAGGTAAAAAACTAAATGAGCATGTTTGACGTTACCCGCGTCTCGGCGGATGTCGGCGACAGCCAGATCTCCTTCGAGACGGGCAAACTCGCGAAGCAGGCGGGTGGCGCGGTCGTCGTCCGCAGCCGGCGACACGATGGTGCTCTGCACCGCCACCGTCGGCAACCTTCGCGACGTGGACTTCCTTCCCCTCACCGTCGACATCGAGGAGCGGATGTACGCCGCGGGCAAAATCCCCGGCTCGTTCTTCCGTCGCGAGGGCAAATCGAGCGAGAAGGCGACGCTGACCGCGCGCATGATCGACCGTCCGATCCGGCCGCTCTTCCCCAAGGGCTGGCACTACGAGACGCAGCTCGTCGCGACCCCGATGTCGGTCGACCAGGTCCACCCCTACGACATCCTCGCGATGAACGGCGCCTCGGCCGCGCTGGCGATCTCGCCGGTCCCGGTCGCCGCCCACGTCGGCGCCGTCCGCATCGGCAAGCTCGACGGCGACTTCGTCGTCAACCCCGACGGAGGAGACGCACGAGGAGCTCGAACTCGACCTGATCGTCGCCGGCACCGACGAGGCGATCCTGATGGTCGAGGCCGGCGCCACCGGCGTCACCGAGGCCGAGATCCTCGACGCCCTCGACATCGCCCACGGCGAGATCAAGAAGCTCTGCGCCGCGATGGAGGAGCTGCAGCAGAAGGCCGGCAAGGAGAAGATCGAGATCGAGGCGCCGGAGATCGACGAGGGCGCTGCTCGACGAGATCCGCTCCTCCCACGGCCAGGCGCTGGTCGACGCGATCGCCACCGAGGGCAAGCTCGAGCGCTACGAGGCGATCGACAAGGTCAAGGACGAGGTCGTCGGCCAAGTACGCCGCCGCCCACGCCGACGGCGAGGCCGACGCCGACCGCGTCGGCGAGGTCAAGGCCGCCTTCGGCTCGATCGAGAAGGACACGATCCGCAAGGCGATCGCCGTCGACAAGAAGCGCCCCGACGGCCGCGCCCAGGACGAGATCCGGCCGATCGAGACCGAGGTCGACATCTCCCCGCGCGTCCACGGCTCCGCCCTGTTCACCCGCGGCGAGACCCAGATCCTCTCCAACGTCGCGCTCGGGCACGACCCGGATGGACATGCGGATCGACACCCTCGGGCTGCAGACCACGAAACGGTTCTGGCACCACTACAACTTCCCGCCCTTCTCGGTCGGGGAGGCGGGCTTCATGCGCGGCCCGAAGCGGCGCGACATCGGCCACGGCGCGCTCGCCGAGCGGGCCCTGGTGGCGACGATCCCCGACGAAGAGTCGTTCCCGTACGTGATCCGGGTGGTCTCCGAGACGCTCGAGTCCAACGGCTCCTCCTCGATGGGCTCGGTCTGCGCCTCCTCGATGGCGCTGCAGGCGGCGGGCGTCCCGGTCAGCGCACCGGTCGCCGGCGTCGCCATGGGCCTGATCAAGGAGGGCGACGACTACATCGTCCTCACCGACATCGCCGGCGTCGAGGACCACCTCGGCGACATGGACTTCAAGGTCGCCGGCACCGCGGACGGGATCACCGCCCTGCAGATGGACATCAAGATCACCGGCGTCACCTTCGAGATCCTCCGGGACGCGCTGGAGCAGGCCAACAAGGGCCGCCAGTTCATCCTCGGCAAGATGGCGGAGGCGATCGACGGGCCGCGGGAGAAGCTCTCCCAGCACGCGCCGGCGATCGAGTCGATCAAGATCGACCCGGAGAAGATCGGCGCGGTCATCGGCAAAGGCGGCGAAACGATCCGCGCCCTCTGCGAGGAGTTCGAGGCCGAGATCGACGTCGAGGACGACGGCACGGTGCGGATCTACGCGCCGACCGGCGAACTGGTCGAGGCCTGCGTCGCCCGCATCAACTCGATGACCAAGGAGGCCGAAATCGGCGATCGCTACGACGCCGCCAAGGTCGTCAAGACGACCACCTTCGGCGCCTTCGTCGAGCTGGTCAAGGGCACCGACGGCCTGCTTCACATCTCCAACGTGAAGCCGGGCGAGCGGGTCGACTCGGTCGACGACGTCCTCAGCGCCGGCGAGGAGATCGACGTCACCGTGGTCGAGGTCGACAAGGAGCGCGGCCGCATCGGCCTGCGCCTCTCCGAGCGACCCCTCGGTCGCCGGCAAATCGCCCGAGGAGCTGGCCTCGGTCGGCTCCGGCGACGGCGGCCGGCGCAACGGCGGCGACCGCGGCGGACGCGGCGGACGCGACCGCGATCGCGGCGGCCGCGGGCGCGAACGCGAGCGGCGCGACTAGCGTTGGCGCCGCGAACCTAACCGAGCTGGGCTCGGGCGTCCGGGTCGTGACCGAGGAGGTTCCCTCGGTCCGGTCCGTCGCGCTCGGGCTCTGGGTGCGGACCGGATCCGCAACGAGACCCCGGCGCAGGCCGGGGTCTCGCACTTCCTCGAGCACCTGCTGTTCAAGGGGACCGCGCGCTACTCGGCGATCGAGATCTCCGAGCGCTTCGACGGGCTCGGCGCCTCGGTCAACGCCGCCACCGGCAAGGAGACGACGCACCTGCACGCCCGCTTCCTCGACGAGCACACCGAGGAGGTCTTCGACCTGCTGGCGGAGATGCTGCTGGCGCCGACCTATCCGGACATCGACTCCGAGCGCCAGGTGGTGCTGGAGGAGATCGCGATGTACGACGACGAGCCCCAGGACCGCGTCCACGACGTCCTCGCCGAGGCCGTCTTCGGCGAGCACCCGCTCGGCCGCCGCGTGCTCGGCGAGGCCGAGGTGATCGCCTCGATCCCGGTGCCGGACATCGAGGCCTACCGCCAGCGCCCGCTACGCGGCGCCGGAGATCGTCGTCGGCGCCGCCGGGCACCTCGACCACGACCGCATCGTCGAGCTGGCCGAGCGGCTGGTCAACCCGCCGAGCGAGGGCGAGGGGGTGCCCGCGCCGACCGCCGCTCGACGGCGACGCCCGGCTCTGCTTCCACGCCAAGGAGACCGAGCAGTACCACATCTGCTTCGGCGCGCCGGGCCTGCGCCGCGACGACGAGCGCCGCTACCCGCTCGCCGTGCTCGACTCGATCTTCGGCGGCTCGACCTCCTCGCGCCTCTTCCGCGAGGTGCGCGAGAAGCGCGGCCTCGCCTACTCGGTCGGCTCCTACAACGAGCAGTTCACCGACCAGGGCCTGGTCGCCACCTACGTCGGCACCCGCGAGGACAACGTCGAGGAGGCCTGCGCGATCATCGGCACCGAGCTGGCGCGCCTGCGCACCGAGCCGGTCTCCGACGAGGAGCTGGCGCGGGCGAAGGAGAGCGTCAAGGGCCGCCTCGTCCTCTCCTCGGAGTCGACCGCGGCGCGGATGACCCGGATCTCGCGGGCGACCCTGTTCGGCCTGCCGATCGAAAGCCTCGACGAGATGCTGGCCAAGGTCGACGCGATCGAGGTCGACGACCTGACCGAGCTGGCGCGCCGAGCTCTACGGCGCCGACCGCCTCTCCGCCGCCTGCGTCGGCGCCGACGAAGACCGCTTCCGCGGCCGCTGGCGCCCGGTCAGCGAGGCCCTGGTCGCGGCATGATCCGGGTCGCGGTCGCCGGCGCCGCCGGGCGAATGGGCGAGACCGTCTGCGAAGCGGTCGAGGAGGCCGAGGGCCTGGAGCTGAGCCGGGCGCGCCGATCCGGCGCTCGGCGTCGAGCTCGCCGAGGTGCTGGCGGACGCCGACGTCGTCGTCGACTTCACCGTCCCCGACACCGCCCTGGCCAACGTCCGCGCCTGCCTGGAGGCCGGCGTCCACGCCGTCGTCGGCACCACCGGCTTCGACCTCGACGCCGCCCGCGCGGCCGCCGAGGCGCTCGCGAGGCCAACTGCTTCGTCGCCCCCAACTTCGCGATCGGCGCCGTGCTGCTGATGGAGGTCGTCGCAGACGATCGCCCCGCACATGCCCGAGTGCGAGATCGTCGAGCTGCACCACGACCGCAAGCTCGACGCGCCGTCCGGCACCGCCAAGCGCACCGCAGGAGCTGATCGACGCCGCCGGCGGCAACGTCCACCAGCCGATCCACTCGGTTCGCCTGCCCGGCCTCGTCGCCCACCAGGAAGTGATCTTCGGCGGCGAGGGCCAGACGCTCTCGATCCGCCACGACTCGATCGACCGCCGCTCCTTCATGCCCGGCGTGGTCCTCGCCGTGCGCAGAGGTGGCGGAGCTGCCCGACCGCTTCACGGTCGGGCTCGAGAAGCTGCTCTAGCGACCGAGCGGCCGCGCGACTGGATACCCTGGAGCGATGAAGGAGATCAAGGGACTGCTCACGGCGATGGCGACGCCGTTCGACGAGAGCGGCGCGGTCGACCACGGCGCCGCGCGGCGGCTCGCCGCCCACCTGCTCGAGCACGGCTCGCACGGTCTGGTCGTCGCCGGCGACGACCGGCGAGTGCCCGACCCTCGACCGACGAGGAGGAGATCGAGCTGCTGCGGGCGGTGCGGGCCGAGGTCGGCGACGACACGCTGCTGGTCTGCGGCACCGGGACCAACGACACCCGCCACTCCTGCGAGCTGACCAAGATGGCCGCCGAGGCCGGCGCCGACGCCTCCCTGGTCGTCGTCCCGTACTACAACAAGCCCAACCGGGCCGGGATCCGCGCCCACTTCGAAGCGGTCGCCGCGGCCGTCCCCGAGCTGCCGATGGTGATGTACAACATCCCCTCGCGGGTGGTCGATCAACGCCGCCCGCGAGCTGCTCGCCGAGCTCGGCCAGGATCGACAACATCGTCGCCGTCAAGCAGGCCAACGACGAGGAGCTGGGCCCGATCGAGGGGCTCGACGGTCCTCGCCGGCAACGACAACACCTTCCTTCGCGTGCTCGAGTTCGGCGGCGCCGGCGGCATCCTCGTCGCCTCGCACATCGTCGGCGAGCAGATGCGCGAGATGTGGGAGGCCGCGCAGGCGCGGCGAGATCGAGCGGGCGCGGCAGATCGACGCCGAGATCACGCCGGTCTACGAGGCGACCTCCGTGACCACCAACCCGATTCCGCTGAAGGCGGCGCTGGAGATGCTCGGGCTCGCCGCGGAGCGACTGCGACTTCCCCTGGTCCCCGCCGACGCCGAGCAGCGAGCCGCCATCAAGGCCGGCCTCGAGGCCGCCGGCGTCGCGGTCGCCAGTTAGACACGAACCTTCGACAGAGAGCGAGTCAACTAGTGCCAAGCAAGACTTCGAGTGCTGCCCCTGGGCGGCCTCGGCGAGATCGGCAAGAACATGACCGTGATCGAGTACGACGGCCGCATCGTCGTCGTCGACACCGGGCTGATGTTCCCGACCGCCGAGATGCACGGGATCGACCTCGTGCTGCCCGGACTTCTCCTACCTGCGCGATCGCGCCGAGGACATCGAGGCGATCGTCCTCACCCACGGCCACGAGGACCACGTCGGCGCGCTGCCCTACGTCCTGCGCGAGATCGGCATCGCCGCCGGTGATCTACGGCGGCCTGCTGACGATCGGGATGGTCCGCTCCAAGCTCGACGAGCACAAGCTCGGCGACAAGGCGCCGCTGCAGGAGCTGCCGCCCGGGGAGAAGGTCCAGCGCGGGCCCGTTCGAGATCGAGCTGATCCACCTCGCGCACTCGATCCCGGACATGCGCGGCGTCCTGCTGAAGACCGAGGCCGGCTCGGTGCTGATGACCGGCGACTACAAGTTCGACCAGACCCCGGTCGACGGCCGCCCGGCCGACATCTCGCGCCTGGCCGAGCTCGGCAAGGAAGGGCTGCTGCTGCTCTGCGGCGACTCGACCAACGCCGACCGACCCGGCGTCGCGCCGTCGGAGTCGAGCGTCGGGCCCGGCGCTGCTGCGGAGTTCTCGCCAGCTGCAAGGGCCGGATCATCGTCACCTCCTTCGCCTCCAACATCCACCGCGTCCAGCAGGTGATCGACGCCGCCGGCACGCTCGACCGCAAAGTCGCGCTGGTCGGGCGCTCGATGCGCAAGAACTTCAACATCGCCTCCAACCTGGGGATCGCCAAAGCGCCCGCAGGGGATCTTCATCCAGCCGCGTGAGATCGAGGACTTCCCCGACGAGAAGGTCGTCGTGATCTCGACCGGCAGCCAGGGCGAGCCGCTCTCGGCGCTGCGGCGGATGGCCAACAACGACCACCGCGACGTGCAGCTGCACTCCGGCGACACCGTCGTCTTCTCGGCGACGCCGGTGCCCGGCAACGAGCGCGCGGTCAACGAGACGATCGACCGCATCTACGAGATCGGCGCCACCGTGATCACCGCCAAGGACGCGCCGATCCACGCCTCCGGCCACGGCTGGCAGGAGGAGCTGAAGCTGATGCTGAACCTGACCAAGCCGCGCTACGTGATGCCGGTCCACGGCGACTACAAGCGCCTGCGCCTGCACGCCGAGCTGGCCGAAGCGGTCGGGGTCGACGGCGAGAACATCTTCCGCGGCCGCAACGGCCTGCCGCTCGAAGTCGACGCCGACGGCGCCGCTTTCGGCGAGGACATCCACGCCGGCGTCGATCTACGTCGACGGCGTCAACATCGGCGAGCCCGACGACGCCGCCCTGCGCGACCGCCGCGAGATCTCCGCCGACGGCATCTTCATCGTCGTCGCCACGATCTCCAGCGACGACGGCAGCATCGTCGCCGACCCCGAGGTGATCTTCCGCGGCGTCGCCTTCCTCGAGGAGGCCGACGCGCCTCGTCGAAGACCTCAAGCGACCTGGTCGAAGACCAGCTCGAGGACGGCGGCAGAGGCCGGCACGCCGCGAGGCCCACCTGATCGAGGAGGACCTGCACGACGCGATCGGCAAGCTTCGTCTGCCAGCGCCTCGCGCCGGCGCCCGATGGTCCTGCCGGTCGTGATCGAGGTCTGACTTTCCGAAGGGCGCGGCCTTACGCGCCCGAAAACTCAGCGTGATGTAGCAAAGCCTGTTGCCATCGAGGCTGGGCGCTTTTCGGGGCATGGATACCTATGTCACGGAAGTGACTGTCTGGTAGAAGCGGCCTGTTTATTGGGAATGTTTTTCCGCTGCCGGAGGGGTCCGGCAGGGGGAATGAAATCGAAAGGACCAGTCCATGAAGAGGCTATTTCTAGCCATGATCCTGGCTGCGTTGATGCTGGTGCCGGCTAGTTCGGCATCCGCGGAACTCACCGGGGATCTGGCGAAATTCAACAAATGCCCGCTCAGCAATCCCGCGGTCGAAATCTGTTTCTACTCGGAAACCACGGGTGGGACCTTCACCCTGGGGAGCAAAACCGTTCCGCTGCAAAATCCGGTCGTGCTGAAGGGCGGCGCCAGTGGCCCCGAAGGCATCCTCGGCCCGCTGACCGTCTACGCACCTACCGACGGCATCACGCTCTCGAAAACGCCCCAGACGGTTCCGGGAGGGCTCCTAGGCATTGAAGCGCCGGGTTGGTGGCCTTCGATCCTGCGGAATCTGTTCAACGAAACGATCAACAACGGGTTCACCGGCGTCACCGCCACGGTTGAACTCGCCGGATCGACTTCGTCGATCAAAGCCAACTTCTGGAACGCGTTGACCCAGGAAGGGACGGTCTTCGGTCTCCCGGTCAAGGTCAAGCTGAGCAACCCGTTCCTGGGCAGCAACTGCTACATCGGTTCGAACTCGAACCCGCTGCAGCTGAACCTGATCACCGGCACGACCTCGCCGCCTCCTCCCAACACGCCCATCTCCGGGAGCCCGGGGGAACCGGAAGAAACGGAATCCTACCTGGCGCTTAACAACAATCGCCTGGTCGACAACTCCTTTTCCTCGCCAGGAGCTAACGGTTGCGGGGGTTGGCTCTTCTCCTGGGCGGTCGACCCGTTCGTCAACTCGATCGTCGGCGTCCCGTCGGCGGCCGGGAAGAACACGGCCATCCTCGAAGGGAACAGCTACCTCTCACCCGCCGAAATTCTGCGCGGGCTGTAGGAAGCACCAGCAGTAGGCACGAAAAAGCCCGCCGGAGTGAATTCTGGGGAGAAGCTCCGGCGGGCTGGTGTGTCTCGTCCACTGGGAAAGCTAGGGCCTCGCTCTAAAGCGTCTTTAAAGGTTTGGCGACAGGCCTGCTGTCGCCTGCGAGGGGGATGCGGGCGACGAAGCGGGCGCCGCCGCTCTTCGATTCGGCCGCTTCGACGCTGCCACCGTGAGACTCGGCGACGGCGCTGACGATCGCCAGCCCGAGGCCGGTCCCGGTGCCGCGGGCGGTGTCGGCCGGTCCCTGGCCGCGGACGAAGCGGTCGAAGACCTGCTCGCGCATCACGGCGGGGATGCCGGGCCCGTCGTCGGCGACTTCGACCAGCGCCTGCCCGTCCTTCTCGCAGAGGGTCAATTCGACGCAGGAGCCTCGGGGCGTGTGGCGGATCGCGTTGTCGAGCAGGTTGAGGACCATGCGGTGAAGCTCGTCGCGGCTGCCCTCGACCCGCAGCGGCCGTTCGTTCTCGACGACGAGGCGGCGGTCTCCCATCAGCGGCGCGACCTCGGCGGCCGCCTCGCCCGCGACCTCGGCCAGGTCCAGCCGCCGGTGCACCTCGAACCGCCCGGCGTCGGCGCGGGCGAGCAGCAGCAGGTCGCCGATCAGCCTGCCCATCCGCTTCGAGGAGCGCAGCGCCGAGTCGACGATCTCCTGGTCCTCGGCCTGGTCGGTCCTCTCCAGCGAGGCCTGCAGGAGTTCGAGGTTGGCCAGCACGCTCGTCAGCGGCGTCCGCAGCTCGTGCGAGGCGTCGGCGACGAACTCGCGCTGCTTCTGCATCACCCCCTCGCGTTCGGCGCGGGCGGCGTCGAGCGCCCGCAGCATCTGCTCCAGGGTCCGCGCCAGTTCGCCGACCTCGTCGTCGTCGGCCGGCTTCGGCATCTGCTTGGAGGGATCGCGCGTGGTCGCGATTTCGCGGGCGGTCGAGGTGAGCGAGGCGATCGGCCGCATCGCCCGGCGGGCGATCGTCACCCCGGCGACGACGGCGAGCAGGGTTCCGACCAGGATCCCGCCGAGGATCAGCAGCCAGACGCGCTTGACGGTCTCGTCGACGTGGTCGAGGCTGCGCCCGTACTGGACGTACCCGGTGATGACCCGGTTTTCGTCGAGGATCGGTTCGGTCGCGATCCGCATCCCGTTGTGGTCCGTAAGGCCGAGCTGCGGGAGGCCCAGGGGATCTTGGCCGGCGTACTTGAGCACGATGGCGCTGGGTGTCGTAGACGCGAGCGGTGGCGTCGTCGGGGAGCACGAACGCTTCCAGCTGCGGGCCTTCGCGCGCTTCCGGTTTACCGCCGAAGGGCGGGTAGACGATCTGGAACTGGCCGGCGAGGATCTTGGCGGCGCTGGTGACCTCGCCGTTGAAGTCGTCGCGGATCCGCTCGGTGGCGATTTTGCCGATCAAGCCGCCGAAGAGCAGGAGGATGATCAGGGTCAGCCCGGAGGAGACGAGGGCGAGGCGCCACCGCACCGGCCAGGACCGCGGCTTCGCCAGGCGCGGCGAGAGCCTCAACTTAGGCCTTGAGAACGTAGCCGGCCCCACGTTTGGTGTGCAGGAGGCGGCCCTCGCCGCCTTCCTCGAGCTTGCGCCGCAGGTTGGAGATGAAGACGTCGATCGTGTTGGTGGCGGCCATCGGGTCGTATCCCCAGACCTCGTCGAGCAGGCGCTCGCGGGAGACGACCAGGCGCTCGTTTCGCATCAGGAACTCGAGCAGCTCGAACTCGCGGTTGGTCAGCTCGATCTCGCGCCCGCCGCGGCGGACCTCGCGCGTGTCGGGGTTGAGCGTGAGGTCGGCGACCTCGAGCGAGGCCGCGCCGCGCGGTGGGCGACGGCGCAGCAGGGCCCGAATCCGCGCCAGCAGCTCCTGGCGCTCGAACGGCTTCACCAGGTAGTCGTCGGCGCCGCTGTCGAGACCGGTGACCCGGTCCTCGGTCTCCGCTCGCGCGGTCAGCATCAGGATCGGCATGTCGCCGTCGCTGCGCAGACGCCGGCAGACCTCGACCCCGTCCATCCCCGGTAGCCCGAGGTCGAGGACGACCAGGTCGGGGGTGAAGCCGGCGGCGACATCGAGCGCCTCGACGCCGTCGGCCGAGGTGCGGACCTCGTAGCCCTCGTTGCGAAGCGAGCGGCGGAGGACATCGGCGATGTCGATGTCGTCCTCGACGATGAGGACGCGGCCGCCGATCTGGTCGACTTCAGAGAGCACGAAGCGATGGTAGCCGCCGAATTGCCCGCTCCGCGCGACTTTTAGAGCGAATTTAGCTCGGGAGGGGAGTGGGGCCCGGCGTCGAACGGGGGAACCATGTTCGTGCGTAAGAAGCGGGGCCGACCGGCCCGCCGCGGTAAAGCTGCCTCGAAACGGAAGCCGAAGGCGAAAGGCGCCCTGCGCCTGCCGGCCGGGCTCGAGCAGCGCCACCTCGACCTGATCGCCCTCCTCCTGATCGCCTTCGGCGTCTACCTCGTCTTCGTCCTTTTCTTCGGCTGGGAGGGGGGGAAGGTCGGCTACGGCACCGAAACGGCGCTCACCTACCTCTTCGGCCAAGTCGGCGCCCGCATCTTCACGGTCCTGCTCCTGGTCGTCGGCGGCATGCTGTTGACGGGAACCTCGGTCTCCGACCTGGCGCGCGGCATCGGCCGCAGCCTGCGAGCGCTCTTCCGCGGCCTCTTCGCCGGCGGCGACGCGGCGGCCCGCACCGTCGCCAGGACCCACGCCGACTGGCGCGAGCACCGCGAAGCCCGGGCCGAGGCGGCGACCGTCGCCGGCGCTACCGACGTGATGAGCTCCTACCCGGAGGAGGACGAGGACTTCGAACCGACCGTCGCCCTCGCCGAGGAGGACGAATTCGACTCCCAGGTCTTCGACGCCGAGACCGAGGAGGACGAGACGCACGTCCTTGCCGCCGAGGAGGGGGAGGAGGACGCCCCCGAGGAGCTGCAGAACTACGACTCCGAGGACGCCGTCGCGGTCGTCGAGGAGGGCGACCGCGCCCACGCCGGCCTCACCCCGCTGGGCAACAAGCGCGGCGTCACGATGTCGGAAGAGATCGACTACAGGCCGCCTCCGGCGAAGCTGCTCGAGCGCGGCAAGAACGACAAAGGGCCCGATCCGCGCGACCACGAAGCCGTCGGCCGCAAGCTGGTCGAGACGCTCGGCCACTTCGGCGTCGAGGCGAAGATCGTCGGCATCGTCACCGGCCCGCACGTCTCCCGCTTCGAGCTGCGCCTCGCCCCCGGGACCAAAGTCAAGAAAGTCACCGAGCTGGCCAACGACATCGCCTACGCGCTCGCCTCGACCGACATCCGCATCCTCGCCCCGATCCCCGGCAAGCAGGCGGTCGGGGTAGAGGTCCCCAACCGCACCCGCAAGATGGTCCGGCTCGGCGACATCTACGTCGGACGCCCCGAGAAGACCTCGCCCCTGGTCGCCTGGCTCGGCAAGGGGATCGACGGCAACGCGGTCTGGACCGACATCGCGAAGATGCCGCACGTCCTCGTCGCCGGCACCACCGGCTCCGGCAAGAGCGGCTGCGTCAACGCGATCCTCTCCTCGATCCTGATGCAGGCCTCGCCGAACGAAGTGCGCCTGGTGCTGGTCGACCCGAAGCAGGTTGAGCTCAACCACTACGAGAACGTCCCGCACCTGCTGACGCCGGTGGTCACCTCGCCGCGACTTGCCGCCAACGTCCTCTCCAACCTGATCACCGAGATGGAGAGCCGCTACGGGATCATGAGCGAGGCGCGCGCCCGCAACCTCGTCGAGCTCAACCGGGTGCGCAGGAAGAAAGGCGAAGCGCCGCTGCCCCACATCCTCTGCGTGATCGACGAGCTCGCGGACCTGATGATGGTCGCGCCGGCCGAAGTCGAGGACTCGATCATCCGCCTGGCGCAGAAGTCGCGCGCCACCGGCATCCACCTGGTGCTGGCGACCCAGCGGCCCTCGACCGACATCATCACCGGCACGATCAAGGTCAACATCCCCTCGCGGATCGCCTTCGCCGTCTCCTCGCAGACCGACTCGCGGGTGATCCTCGACCAGGGCGGGGCCGAGGCGCTGCTGGGCCAGGGGGACATGCTCTTCCGCGGTGCCGGCACCTCGAAACTGTCGCGCGTCCAGGGCGCCTTCATCACCGAGGACGAGATCGCCCGCATCACCGGCCACTGGGCCAAGCAGGGAGAACCCGAATTCGAGGACGAGCTGCTGGAGACCCCGCAGGAGGTTGAGGAGGAAGGTCGGGACGACGAGTTCGATCCCGACAGCGACGACCTCCTCGACGAGGCGATCCGGCTCGTCGTCCAGACCGAGACGGCGTCGGTCTCGATGATCCAGCGCCGCCTGCGGGTCGGCTACACCCGCGCCGGCCGCCTCATCGACATGCTCGAGCGCCGCGGCGTCATCTCCGGCTACGAGGGCTCGAAACCGCGCCAGGTTCTGATCACCCAGGCGGATCTGTCCCGGGTGCTCGGCGGGGATGACGCGCCTGAGCCGGTCGCCGTCGACTCGGAACCCGACGCCTAGATACGGAATTTCCTTGCGCGGCCGCCGAAAGGCCGCAAAATGGGGGTTGTGGACGACGGCGTCGGGAACAAGCTGCGCGAGGCCCGGGGGCGGCGCAAGCTCAGCCTGCAAGAGGTCGAAGAGGCGACCAAGATCCGCGGCCGCTACCTGCAGGCGATCGAGGCCGACGACTGGGAGGCGCTGCCGAGCGCAACCTACGCCCGCGCCTTCATCCGCACCTACGCGACGCTCGTCGGCCTCGACGGCGACCGCCTGGCCGAGGAACAGCGACAGGCCCAGGGGGCGGCGCGGCCGGGCGAGCGGCTGCCACGGGTCGACCCGAAGCCGCGCCGGGTTGCCCGCACTCGTCGCAAGAGGGTTCCACCCCGGCTGGTCGCGGTGACCGTGACGCTGGCGGCGGTGGCGGCGCTTCTCGCGATCGGGCTGACCACCGGAGGCGGGTCCGACGAGCAGGCGGAAAAGCAGCCGCACCGCTCGGCGGCGCCCCACGTCAGCCAGGCGGTCCCTCTCCGGTAGCTTCCGGTCGCATGATCCGCGCCGGCATCGTCGTCACCGGGACCGAGGTGATCACCGGTCGCATCTCGGACAGCAACGGACCCTGGGTCTCCGAGCGCCTGGCCGGGTACGGGGTCGAGGTCGCCCACATCCTCGTCGTCGCCGACCGCCCCGGCGACCTCGAGGCGGCGCTGCGATTCATGGCCGACCAGGGAATGGACCTGATCGTCACCACCGGCGGCCTCGGCCCGACCGCCGACGACCTCACCGCCGAGGCGGTCGGCCGCTTCGCCGGCCGCGAGCTGGTCCTCGACGAGGCGATGGAAGCGAAGATCGCCGAGATCCTCAAAGGGTTCGCGCAGCGGTTCCGGCTCGACGAGGCGGCGCTGCGCGAGGCCAACCGCAAGCAGGCGATGGTGCCCGAGGGCGCGACGCCGTTGGATCCGGTGGGAACCGCCCCCGGCCTGGTGGTGCCGGCGGGGGAGCGGGTCGTCGTCGTCCTCCCGGGGCCGCCGCGCGAGCTGCAGCCGATGTGGTCGGCGGCGGTGGAGACGGCGCCGGTGCGGGAGATCTTGGAGAGGGCGGCGCCGCTCCGCGCCTACACGATGCGGATGTTCGGCGTGCCGGAGTCCGAAATCGCCAAGAGCCTGCGGGAGATGGAAGCCGAGGGGCTCGAGCTGGGAGCCGTCGAGGTGACGACCTGCCTGCGCCGGGGGGAGATCGAGATCGACGTCCGCTACCGCGACGAGGCGCTCGAAATCGCCGAGGCGGTGCGCGAGGGCCTGGTCCAGCGCCACCGCGAAGAGACCTTCAGCCTCGACGGCGAGACGATCGACGCCCAGGTGGCGACGCTGCTGCTGGGCCATCGCCTGGCTCTGGCCGAGTCCTGCAGCGGTGGCTTGCTGGCGGCTCGGGTCACCGACCTCGCCGGAGCCTCCGAGTACTTCGCCGGCGGCGTCGTCGCCTACTCCAACGAGGCGAAGGCGGGGCTGCTAGGCGTCGACCCGGAGCTGATCGAGGCCAAGGGGGCGGTCTCGCCCGAGGTCGCCGAGGCGATGGCGACCGGCGCGATCGAGCGCTTCGAGGCCGACGTCGCCGTCTCGATCACCGGCATCGCCGGGCCCGGCGGGGGGACCGAGGAGAAGCCGATCGGCTACGTCTGCTTCAACGCCCGCCTCGCCGACGGCACCGGCATCGCCCGCGACCCGGTGATCCCGGGGGGGCGTCTCGATATCCGCGAACGCTCCGCCCTCGTCGGCATGCACCTGCTGCGAATGCTGCTAGGTGAGAAACAGGGCACGAAGTAGCGCGAGAGGTTTTTGCTTGGAGCGTTGTTTCGTGCGTAATCGCCCCGTAGCGTGGCGGTCGTGGCAAAGGAGCGATTGAAAAGCCCGCGGGCGCGCCTGTTCGTCGCGCTCGACCTCCCGGACGAGCTCCGCGAGGGGATCGTCGCGTGGGGGAGGGAGGCGCTTGCCGACCCCGCCCTGCGGCCGGTGCCGCTGGAGTCGCTGCACATCACCCTCGCCTTCCTCGGCTGGCGCTACGAGAGGGAGATCGAGGAGATCGCCGCCGTGGTGGCGGAGAACGCCGGTCCGGCGCCCTGGGTGGAGCTGCTCGACCCCGAGCAGCGGCCGCCGCGGGGCCGGGCACGTGTATACGCGCTGCCGGCGCTCTCGCCGGGAACCGAGGCGTTGCAGGCGGGGGTGGAGCAGGGACTGGTCGCGGGCGGCTTCTACGAGCCCGAGAAGCGGCCGTTCTGGCCACATGTGACCGTTGCGAGGGTGCGTCCCGAAGGGCGGGGGAAGAGGCGGCCGAGGGTCGTCTCCGAGCCGCCGGGGAAGCTCCCGAAGGGGCTCTCCGAGGCACGGGTTTGCCGCCGGATGACCCTCTACCGTTCTGAACTCAAGCCGACCGGTGCGCGCTACGTGCCGTTGGCACAAGTCGAGCTGCCCGGGTGAGGCAGCAGTTAGGTGATCGAGATGGCAGATAGGAAAACGACCTTGAACGACGTCTCCGCGAAGGAGGCGAAAGCAAAGGACGCCGCGCTGGAGAACACCGTCAGCGGCATCAGGAAAGAGTTCGGCGAGGGCGCGCTGATGCGCCTCGGCGACAAAGGCACGGTCAAGGTCGAGGCGATCCCGACCGGTTCCCTCGCGCTCGACCTCGCGCTCGGCATCGGCGGCGTTCCCCGCGGCCGCATCGTCGAGATCTTCGGCCCGGAGTCCTCGGGGAAGACGACGCTGATCAACCACATCATCGCCCAGGCCCAGGCGATGGGCGGAGTCTGCGCCTTCATCGACACCGAGCACGCGATCGACCCGGTCTACTCGAGGGCGATCGGCGTCGACACCGACGAGCTGCTCGTCTCCCAGCCCGACTACGGAGAGCAGGCGCTGCAGATCGCCGATCGGCTGATCGCCTCCGCCGCGGTGGACGTGGTCGCGATCGACTCGGTCGCGGCGCTGACCCCGAAAGCCGAGCTGGATGGCCAGATCGGAGACACCACGGTCGGCCTGCAGGCGCGGCTGATGTCACAGGCGATGCGGAAACTGGCCGGCAACCTCAACCGGACCAACACGGTTTGCCTCTTCACCAACCAGATTCGCGAAAAGGTCGGCGTCCAGTTCGGCTCGCCGGAGACCCAGCCGGGAGGACGGGCGCTGAAGTTCTACTCCTCGCAGCGACTCGACATCCGCCGGATCGAGACCCTGAAGGAAGGGACCGAGGCGGTCGGCAACCGGGTTCGCGTCAAAGTCGTGAAGAACAAGGTGGCATCTCCTTTCCGCCAGGCCGAATTCGACATCGAGTACGGGGTCGGGATCTCGCGCGAGGGCGGGTTGCTCGACTTCGGGATCGAGCAGGACCTGGTCCAGAAATCGGGCTCGTTCTTCTCCTACGGCGAGACCCGCCTCGGCCAGGGCCGGAACAACGCCAAGCAGTTCCTGGTCGACAACCCGGAGCTGGCCATGGAGCTGGAAACGAAGATCCGGACGGCGCTGGGGATCGACGGCGAGGCGGCTCAGCCGGCCGCGGAGGAGACCGCTCCAGCGGCGCCCGAGGCGAGGGCGGCATAAGCCGCTTTCGCCTCAAGGCGAGCTGAGCGCCGACCTCTATAGGATCGCGCCTGCGTTATGGACAACGAGACCCTCTTTTACGTCTGCGGCATCGTCCTTGCCGTCTCGGCCCTGGTCGTCAGCCTTACCGGCTTGAAACTCAAGGGCTTCCCGGGACGGGCGCTGCCACTGGTCATCGCCTGGTTCGCCGTCTTCGTCGTCGGCGCCGCCACTTTTGCCGTCCGCTATTCCGCCGAAGAGCAGGAGGAACGGGCGCCGGAGTACGCGAAGGCCGCGAAGGAGATCGAAGAGGCCGAAGGCACCGGCGGCTTCTCGAACGAAGGCGGCGCCCAGGGCGGCGAAACCGAGGAGGGCGAAGAAGAAGCCGAAGAAGCCGCGCCCGGCGAAGAAGAACCGGTGGGCCCGACCGAAGGCTCGCAGGAGGAAGCGGGCGGCGCGCAGGCCACGACGACGCTTGACCTGGCCGCCGACCCGACGGCCCTCGCCTTCGATCAGACCGAGCTGACGGCGAAAGCCGGCAAAGTCACGATCGATTTCGACAACCCTTCGCCGATCCCGCACAACGTGGTGATCGAAGAAGACGGGAATGAAATCGCCGGCTTCGAACCGATCACCGAAGGCGAAGAAACGCTTTCGACGGACCTCGAGCCCGGCACCTACACCTTCTTCTGTTCCGTCCCCGGACATCGGGAATCGGGCATGGAAGGCACTCTTACCGTCGAATAAGCCCCTCTGCTCGCCGCTAAGCTGAGCTGATGGCGCAGAAGTTCCACGTCACCACCTTCGGGTGCCAGATGAACGTG
The DNA here is from genome assembly GCA_963779815.1 of uncultured Actinomycetes bacterium. Classification (GTDB taxonomy): domain Bacteria; phylum Actinomycetota; class Thermoleophilia; order Solirubrobacterales; family 70-9; genus VAYN01. The sequence goes on from CAVZZR010000005.1 coordinate 17,460, forward strand.
CACGACTCCGAGCGGATGCGGGGGATGCTCGCCTCCCTCGGCTACGAGGAGGCCGCCGAGCGCGGCGAAGCCGACCTGATCCTCTTCAACACCTGCTCGATCAGGGAGTCCGCCGACAGCCGCTTCATCGCCCACCTCGGCGAGGCGAAGCGGCTGAAGTCCGAAGACCCCGAGCGGGTCGTCGGGGTCGGCGGCTGCTGGGCGCAGTCGGTCAAGGAGGAGGTTTTCGAGCGTTTCCCCTTCGTCGATGTCGCCTTCGGCCCGGGCCAGATCCACAAACTGGCCGAGTTCCTCAACAGCGACTCGCTCAGCGCCCAGGGCTACTTCGAGTTCGAGGACTTCTCCGGCCACCTGCCGACGCGGCGCGAGCGCGAGTTCCAGGGCTGGCTGCAGATCTCCCAGGGCTGCAACTGCGTCTGCTCCTACTGCATCGTCCCCTCGACCAGGGGGCGCGAGGTCAGTCGCGACCCCGACGAGCTGCTCGTCGAGGCGCGGCGGCTGGCCGACGACGGGGTGCGGGAGGTGACCCTGCTGGGCCAGAACGTCAACAGCTACGGCCGCGACCTGCCGGCGGAGAAGCGGATCGGGTTCTCCGACCTGCTGCGGCGGGTCGACGCGATCGAGGGGATCGAGCGGATCCGCTACACGAGCCCGCATCCGAAGGACATGAAGGAGGACGTGATCCTGGCCCACGCCGAGCTGCCGGCGCTCTGCGAGCAGATCCACCTGCCTCTGCAGTCGGGCTCGAGCGCCGTCCTCAAACGGATGCGCCGGACCTACAACCGCGGCCGCTACATGGACAGGGTGGCGCTGATCCGGGAGCACGTGCCCGACTGCGCGATCACCACCGACATCATCGTCGGCTTTCCGGGCGAGACCGATGGCGACTTCGAGGAGACGCTGGAAGTGGCGGAGGAGGTCGGCTACGACGGCGCCTTCACCTTCATCTTCTCGCCGCGGCGCGAAACCGAGGCGGCGACGATGGAGGGGCAGCTGCCGCACCCGCTTAAGGTCGAGCGCCTGGAACGGCTGGTCGAGGTCGTCCAGCGGCGCGCCGCCGAACGCGCCCAGCGCTTCGTCGGCCGCACGATGGAGGTCCTGGTGGAAGGCACCAGCCGCACCGACGAGACGAAGCTGCGCGGCCGCACCCGCCACGGCAAGGCGGTCAACTTCGACGGCGTCGCCGAGGCCGGCGAGCTGGTCGACGTGGAGATCGAACGCGCTACCTCGCAGACGCTGAGCGGGGTCCTGGCGCGCCCGCTGACGCCTCTGCTTTGACGGTCGTCGCGATCTTCGGCCCCACCGGGGTCGGCAAGACCGGCGTCGCGGTGGCCCTGGCGGAGCTGCTGCGCGAGCGCGGGGAGGACCCGGTGGCGGTCAACTGCGATGCCCTGCAGGTATACGAGGGCCTCGAGGTGCTGACCGGGACCGCGACCGCGGAGGAGCAGGAGCGGTTGGAGCATCGCCTGCTCGGCTTCGTCCCGGTCACCTCCGACTTCTCCGTCGGCGACTACATGCCGCTCGCCCACAAGGAGATCGACGCGGCGCTGAAAGCGCGGCGGAGGCCGATCGTGGTCGGCGGCACCGGGCTCTACCTACGGGCCGCCCTCGCCGATCTCTCGCTGAAGAAGGTCCCGCCCGAAGCGGAGGAGTCCGAGCTCTGGTCCCCCGAGACCAGGCACCCGACGACGATCTTCGGCCTCGACATGGACCGCGCCCAGCTCTACGAGCGGATCAACGCCCGCACCGAGGCGATCATCGCCGCCGGGGCCGCAGACGAGGCCCGCCGCGCCGACGCCCTCGGGCCCGACGCGCACCGCCCGCAAAGCCCTCGGCTTCGACGAGCTCCTCGCCGGCGACCTCGAGGAGATGAAGAAGCGCTCCCGCAACTACGCCCGCCGCCAGCTCACCTGGATGCGCAAAATCCCGAACCTCCAGCTGGTCGAGCGGACCGGCCTCGGCGACGCGGAAGTCGCGGCGGCGATTCTGAATAGGCTGGCGTCGTGAAATTCGAGAAGTGGCAGGCCCTCGGCAACGACTACCTGATCTTCGAGCGCGACAGGCTCCCCTGGGAGCTGACGGCGACGCGGGTCGAGTGGCTCTGCGACCAGCATTTCGGGATCGGCTCCGACGGGGTGCTGCTGCTCTCGAAGAGCGAGGATCCCGAGTTCGTCGCCGAGCTGCGGATCTTCAACCCCGACGGCTCCGAAGCCGAGCTGTCGGGCAACGGCGCCCGCGAGGCGATCCTCTACCTGCGTCGCAACGGCTGGACCGATGAGGACGAGTTCGCGATCGGCACCGTCGCCGGGCCGATCCGGCCGACGATCACCGGCGAGCTCACCTGCTCGGTCGACATGGGGCGCGCCTCGACGGCCTCGAAGGACTTTCCGTCGGGACCGGAGGACGGCCGCGGCAGGCTCGAATCCGGCGGCCGCAGCTGGGAGTTCCAGCACGTCTCGATCGGCAACCCGCAGTGCGCGATCGTCGTCGACGCCGACGAGCTGGACGGGCTCGACCTCGGCGCGATCGGCCCCGGGATCGAAGCCAACGAGCTCTTCCCCAACCGCACCAATGTCAGCTTCCTCGCGGTCGACGGCAACCGGGTGCGGGCGCGGATCTTCGAGCGCGGGGTGGGGGAGACGCTCTCCTCCGGCACCGGGGCCAGCGGCGCCGCCGTCACCGCCTTCCTCCGCGGCGCCCCGAGCCAGCTCGTCGTCGAGCTGGAAGGGGGGGAGCTGCAGATCGAGATCGGCGAGGAGCTGGCGGTGCGGCTCGACGGCTGGGCCGAGCCCGTCTTCGCCGGCGAGCTGGCGCCGGAGCTGGTCCAGGCGCTGGCCGAGCTGGACGGCAACTGACGCGTCGCTGACGCGACGGATCAGCCGGATCGCATAGATTCCCGCGCCCATGGGCATCGCCGACCCCTCAAAGCGCCTCGAGGCCATCCCGCCGTACAAGTTCCAGGAACTCGAGCAGCAGATCGCCGACAAGCGCGCCGCCGGCATCGACGTGATCAGCCTCGGGATCGGCGACCCCGACGAACCGACCTACCCGCACGTCGTCAAGGCGATGCAGGAGGCGGTCGCGAACCCGGCCTACCATCAGTACCCGAGCAACCGCGGGCGGGACGAGTTCCGCCAGGGCTTCGCCGACTTCTACCAGCGCCGTTTCGGCGTCGAGATCGACCCCGACGGCGAGGTGATCCCGGCGATCGGCGCCAAGGAGTGCATCTACAACCTCTGCTTCGCCTTCCTCGATCCCGGCGACGTCGCCCTCGCCTCCGATCCCGGCTACCCCGTCTACACCGGCGGGCCGATCCTCGCCGGCGCCAGGGCCGAGCTGCTGCCGCTGGTCCCGGAGCTGGGCTTCGCCCCCGACCTCAGCGCGGTTCCCGCCGACGTCGCCGCCCGGGCGCGGCTGATGTTCGTCAACTACCCGAACAACCCGACCGGGGCGATCGTCCCCGAGGGCTTCTTCGAGATGGTCGTCTCCTTCGCCAAGGAGCACGAGATCCTCGTCGTCCACGACAACGCCTACTCGGAGACCACCTACGACGGCTACGTCGCGCCGAGCTTCCTCGCAACGCCCGGCGCCAAGGAGGTCGGCGTCGAGGTCTTCTCGCTCTCCAAGGGCTACAACATGACCGGCTGGCGCTGCGCCGCGATCCTCGGCAACGCCGACGCGATCCAGACCTACTGGCGGCTGAAGACGAACGTCGACTCCGGCCTCTTCGAGGCGATCCAGATGGCCGGGCGTCGCCGCCCTCGAGGGACCCGACGGCCCGCTCGAGCGGATGAACCAGACCTACGCCCGCCGCCGCGACCTCGTCGTCTCCGCGCTCGACCAGATCGGCGTCCAGGTGGCCTCGCCGAAGGGCACCATCTACGTCTGGGCCCCCGTCCCCGAGGGCCACACCTCGTCCTCCTTCTGCGAGCTCGTGCTCGAGGAGGCCGCCGTCGTCATCTCACCGGGCTCGATGTACGGGCCGAGCGGCGAGGGCTTCTTCCGCATCGCCCTGACCGCCCCCGACGAGCGGATCGAAGAGGCGGTCGAGCGGATGCGCGAGCACCTCAGTTAGTTGCGAGGGCCCGGGCTTCCGGTTAGGTTCGCTCGATGAGCTGGCGACTGACTTTTCTTGCCGCGGTGGCGATCGTCGCGATCGCCGGCGTCGCGATCGCCGCCCAGGGGGGCGGCTCGAAGAACGTCGTCCTCTGCGCGGCGAAGAAGGGCGGTGCGCTTCGCCTCGCCCCGAGGGGCAGGTGCGCGAAAGCAGAGCGGAAGTTGACGATCGCCAAGCAGGGTCCGCGAGGGGAGCAGGGTGCGCCGGGTCAGCACGGGGAGCTCCCGGCGCCACCGCCTCGGTCCAGCCGGAACCGGTGCGGCTGGTCGGGCCGGCAACTCGCCGACTGCCAAGCCGCGCCCGGCGCCTTCTGCGGCAGCGGCGGGCTGAACTGGGCAAGCGCCGGCTCGCTTGACGCGCCGGTCGGATACTGGAAGGACGCTCGGCGGCGAAGTCCACCTGATGGGCACGGCCGAAGGCACCGCGGGGGCAATCACCAGCGATCTCTTCTACCTGCCCGAGGGATACCGACCGCTGGGGACCAGGCAGTTCGCGATCCCGGTCTGCAATGGCGAAGTCATCCCGCTGCAGATCGAAGCCGACGGATCCGTGCACATCCCCTACGTGCCTCCCGCTCGCTGCGTCGCTCTCGACGGGGTCAGCTTCCGCCCGTAGCTGCGGCCGCTTCGCGCTCGGCCCGCTTGCGCCAGTAGCGGTCGAGGCCGGCCCACTGGTAGGCGGTCGGAACGGCCTGCAGCAGCTCCTCGACGGTGTCGCCCCCGATCCCTTCCGCGGCCAGCTCCTCGCGAATCCGGCGCTCGAGATCGTCGTTGTAGGGCTGCTGCTCCATCTGCGCGAGCCAGCTCGGCCTCTTCGCGCAGTTTCGCCTTCACCTTCTCGATGTGGCCGGGGACGTCGTCCTCGATCGCGCCGAAGTGGGTGAGGGCGAGCCGCTGCGGCGCCCAGGCGGCGACGGCGTCGAGGGATTCCTCCCAGACCTCGACGTCGATGTCGGGCGGGGGAGTGGGCGGGACGATCAGGTTCGAGGGCGGGATCCGGCAGGCGGCGACGTCGCCGACGAAGGCGGTGCCGCTCTCCTCGTGCAGGTAGCAGACGTGGTGGGAGGCGTGGCCGGGCGTGTAGGCAACCCGCATCCCCTGAACGGTCTCGCCGCCCTTCAGCACCCGCACATTCCCCTCCGGCACCGGCACGATCTCCCCCCACAGATGGTTCAGCTTGTCCCCATAGAGCCGCTCAGCGCTGGCCAGCAGCTTCGAAGGATCGACCAGATGAGGCGCCCCCCGCTCATGCACATAGACCTCGAGGTCCGGCCAACGCCGAACCATCGCCCCGGTAGCCGCCGCATGATCCAGATGAATATGCGTCAACAACACCGCCCGAGGCCGCTCACCCCCGATCGCCTCGAGAACCGTCGAAAACGACGACTCCGGCCCCGGATCGACCAGCACCCCATCGACCTCCCAGCACCCGATCACATGGGGCCGCCCCAGGTGCATGACGTCGATTACGCGCACGGCCGGAGCTTATGTCCGAACCTGCATAGGCCGTCGTGAGGGACCCAGGGGGAGGGGTCGCCGGACCCTCCCCGCTGTTGTCCGCCGACCCCTCCCCCTGGGTCCCGGCTCAACCAACCGGAGCGGGGAAGCGGTCGTCCGCCTCCAGCGTCTGCCGCAGCCCCTCATCCATCCCCCGCGGGGAGTAACCAAGCTCACGCTCAGCCTTCCCATAAGAGGCCCAGAAGGTCACACCGTCAGCAGAAGAGATCAGCTCGCGAAGGTTCGGCGGCTGCCCCATCACCTTGCCGACCAGCGGCCCGATCGGGACCATCGCCTTCATCAGGCCGGTGGGGAGGGCGCGCTTAGGGGCCTTGCGGCCGCTGATTCGGGCAACCGTCTCGATCGCCTCGCGCATCGTCGTCGCCGGGCCGCTGATCACGTAGGTCTCGCCAAGCTCGCCTTTGTCCAAGGCCAGGAGGATGCCGCCGGCGATGTCTTCGACGTGGGTCATGCAGATCCCCAGCTCGGGAAAGGGCAGCAGCGGCAGCTTGCCGGCGAAGAACTGCTCGAGCAGATCGGCGACCTGCGAGGTGTCGCCGGGGCCGTAGACGCCGCCGGGCTGGACGATGATCGCCGGCAGACCGTCGTCGATCATCCCCTGGACGACCTTGTGGGCCGCGAGCTTCGTCTCCTCGTAGTAGGAGGTGAAGTCGGTTTCCGGGTTCTCGTAGCTCTCGTCGACGACCTTCTGGTGGGTGTTGCCGAAGATGCCGACGGTGGAGACGTAGACGATCCGCGGCACCTTCTCCTCCCGAGCCGCCTCCATCACCCGCCGGGTGCCCTCGACGTTGGCGTCCCACATCGCCGGGCGCTGCTTGGCCGGGATCCCGACCTCGTACATCGCCGCCGCGTGGATGACGGCGTCGCAGTCCTGCATGCCGGCGCGGATCGCGCCTTCGGCGCCGAGGTCGCCGGCGGCGAGCTCGCAGCCGAGCTCCTTCAGCTTCCCGGCCTTCTCGGGGCTGCGAACGAGGCAGACGACCTCGTCGCCGCGCTGACGCAGTTGCCGCACCACCTCGCCGCCGATGAAGCCGGTGCCGCCGGTCACGAAAATCTTCACGTACCCAACCCTATCCGGCTTGGGCCGCCGCTTACAATCAGCCTGAGTGGAGAACTCGGCGAACGGAAACGGAATCAACCGCCGCGCGCGCCAGCGGGCGCTGGCGATCGGGGTCCTCGACGGTCGCGGCGAGACCGAGGCGGAGCCGCTCGCGGAGCTGAAAGAGCTGTTGCTGACGGCCGGCGTCGCCACCGTCGGCACCGCGACGCAGCAGCGCCCCAAACCGGATCCCGACCGCTACTTCGGGCGCGGCCGCCTGGTCGAGCTGAAAGCGGAAATCGCCGCCTGCGACGCCAACCTGGTCGCCTGCGACGACGAGCTGGCGCCCCGTCAGGAGCGCAACCTGGAGGCGGCGCTGGGCGTGCCGGTGATCGACCGCACCGCGGTGATCCTCGACATCTTCGCCGACCACGCCCACTCGGCCGAGGGCAAGCTGCAGGTCGAGCTGGCACAGCTCGAATACAACATGGCCCGCATGCGGGGGCTCTGGACCCACCTCGAGCGCCTCGGCGCCGGGCGTATGGACGGCGGCATCGGCACCAGGGGCCCAGGCGAGAGCCAGATCGAGACCGACCGCCGCCTCGCCCGCAACCGCATCTCCGCCCTGCGCCGGCGCCTGCGCGAGTCGGAGAAGAACCGCGGCGTCATGCGTGCCCGCCGCGACAGCTCCTCGCTGCCCCGCGTCGCCCTCGCCGGCTACACCAACGCCGGCAAGTCGACGCTCCTCAATGCACTCACCGGCGCCGAGGTCGAGGTCCGCGACCGCCTCTTCCACACCCTCGACCCGACCACCCGCAACTTCGAGCTCTCCGGCCGCGACTACCTCCTCACCGACACCGTCGGCTTCATCGAGAAGCTTCCCCACCAGCTGGTCGAGGCGTTCAAGGCGACCCTCGAGGAGACCGTGCTCGCCGACCTGATCCTGCATGTGGTCGATGCCTCCGCCTCCGAGGAGCGGCGGCTGGCCGACATGCAGGCGGTCGACGAGGTGCTGGAGGAGATCGGCGCCGGCGAGAAGCCGCGGCTGCTGGTCTTCAACAAGGTCGACCTGCTGAGCGAGGAGGAGCGGCGCGAAACCGAGCTCGACCATCCCGAGGCGGTGCTGGTCTCGGCCCGTGAGGGGGAGGGGCTGGAGCGGCTGCGGGAGCGGATCGAGGCTGCCTTCGAGGAGACGCTGACCGAGGTCGAGCTGCTGATCCCGTACTCGCAGGGCGGGCGGTTGCATGAGCTGCATGAAGTTGCCGGTGATTTGGAGCGGACTGAGCGTGAGGATGGGGTGCTTGTGCACGCGAAGGTGCCCTCGGCGGAGATGCACCGGTTCAGAGATCTGGCCGTGGCCTGAGCGTGGCGTTGGGGGAGGGGTGGGTGGTGACGGGGCACCCACCCCTCCATGACAGAGCTCCGTCCCTTAGGCTCTCGCGCGATGCAGCTGCCTGTGGTGAAGATGAAAGAGGAGGCGACGCTGCCTTCGCGTGCACACGAGGGAGACGCTGGGCTTGATCTCTATTCGTGTGAGGCGGCTCATATCGGGCCTGGTGAGCGGTGGAGCGTTGGGACCGGGGTGGGAGTTGAGGTTCCCGAGGGGCATGCTGGGTTGGTGCTGCCGCGGTCGGGGCTTGCGCGTGAGCATGGGATTGCGCTTGTCAACGCGCCCGGTTTGATCGATTCGGGTTACCGGGGCGAATTGCGGGTTCTGCTGCTGAACACGGACCCGGCCGAGACCTTTCGGGTCGAACCCGGCGACCGGGTGGCGCAGCTGGTGCTGACGCCGATCGCGCTCGCCGAGCCCGTCGAGGCGGCGGCGCTGACCGAGTCCTCGCGCGGAACCGGCGGCTTCGGCTCCTCCGGCCGCTGATTCGTCTGTTCCTTTTCCGTCTCCGACAACGAAAAGGAACAGACGAAGGCTCAGGCTTGGGCTGCTCTGCGCGCCGACTCGTGGGCGGCGGCCTCTAGCTCGTCGGGGAGCGGTTCCAGCTCGGGGCGGGTGCCGTGGCGGCGCTCCAGCGCTAACGCGATCAGGTGGTCGGCGAGCCAGGCGTTCTTCGGCAGCAGCGGGCCGTGCAGGTAGGTGCCGATGACGTTGTCGCGGTGGACGCCCTCGAAGCCGTCGCGGTCGTTGTTGCCGTGGCCGGAGATCACCTTGCCGAGCGGCTGCGCGCCGGGGCCGAGGTAGGTGCGGCCGCCGTGGTTCTCGAAGCCGGCGATCAGCCGCGGGCCGCTGCCGAGGTCGGCCTCGATCGCGACGTTGCCGATCAGGCGCGGCCCCGGCTCGCGCACGGTCTCCAGGTCGGCGATCCCGAGGCCCGGCAGCTTCTCCTCGCCGAGCTGGTAGCTGTGGCCGAGCAGCTGGTAGCCGCCGCAGACCGCCAGCAGGACGGCGCCGTCGCCGGCTGCCGCGGCGATCGCCTCGCGCTTGCTCGCGACCATGTCGGCGGCGACCGCGCGCTGGTCGCGGTCCTGGCCACCGCCGATGTAGAAGAGGTCGTGGGCGGCGGGATCGACGGCCTCGCCCGGGCCGGCGCCGCTGTGGGCGAAGCCGATCCCGCGCCACTCGCAGCGCCGCTGCAGGAAGAGGATGTTGCCGCGGTCGGCGTAGATGTTCATCTGCTCGGGATAGAGGCTGAGGACGCGGAGCTCCATCAGGCCTCCCTCTCGAGCAGGACGACGAGCGAGCCCACGTGCATCGAGGTCGGGGGGATGACCCGGCGGCCGGCCGGAAGCAGCCCGTGGGCAGTCGCCTCGGCCTCGAGCGCCTCGGCGCTGAAGGTGGCGATCCGGACCTCGTTCGACTCCTCGCTGAGGGAGCCCTCGGGCGAGACCGTCTGCCGCAGGCGCCGGACGACGATCTCTCCCGGACCGACCGCCGCCTCGACCGCCAGGCTCGAGTAGACCCAGCCGTCGACCTCGCGCACGTCGGGAATGCGGAGGGGGCGCGCCATCGGGCTCGGGCATCCCCTCGATGATCGCGGCGGCGAGCAGGCCTCCGGGCCGAAGCGCCGCGGCGACGGCGCCCAGGCATTCCCCGCGCTCGGCCACACCCGGCAGCAACTGCAGCAGGTGGGTGGGCGCCAGCGCCAGCGCGACGGGCTCGCCGAGCTCGAAGCTGCGCGCGTCTGCCAGCACTGGCACCACGCCCGGTCCGGAGACCGCGTCCGATTCTGTCCCCACTCCGCTGGGGCGGAAATCGGCTGCGCGATCGGCGAGGGCATCGAGCAGGTCCGGGTCGCGGTCGAGCCCGTGGACGCGGTGGCCGCGGCGGGCGAGGTGGAGGGCGACGCGACCGGTGCCGCAGCCGAGCTCCAGGACCGGCCCGCCCTGCCGCTCGGCCAGCTCCTCCCAGAGCGACAGGTCGGCGGCGTAGGAGCCGCACTCGACGTCGTGCCAGATCGCGCTCGCTGTCGCGTTCACCGCCAGAACTCCTTCGCCAGGCCGCGATCGGCGAGCAGCTTGCGCAGTTCGAGCAGGGCGGTGTAGGTGGGGAGGGCGAAGAGCCCTGCCGTCCGCTGTCGCCACCGGCGCGTCCAGTGAGCTGCCGATCCCGGGGACGACCTCGATCGCCTCGGTCGGCCAGCCGGCGTACTTCAGCCGCAGCGCCATCTCCGGCGCCCGGGTGCCGGAGCAGACGACCCGGCGCACCGCCGCCCGCCAGCAGCTCGAAGTCGGCGTCCCAGACCCAGGAGACGTCGCGGCCGTCGGCGATCTTGTCGTTGAGCGCGACCCAGAGGTCGAGGCCGCCGCGCTCGCGGCCTCCAGGAGCAGCGTCCGCAAAACCTCGTTGGCGCCGGCGGGGTTCTTGATCAGCAGGATCGAGACCGGCACGCCCGCCACCTCGATCGTCTCCACCCGGCCGAACGCCGCCCGAGTCTCCTCCAGGCCCCGCCTTGATCCGCTCCGGCGCCACTCCGAGCCGCAGCCCGGCGGCGATCGCCGCGAGGGCGTTGTAGACGTTGTAGAGGCCGGGCAGCGGCAGGTCGAGCTCGATCTCGCCGGCGGGGGTGCGAACGTCGCGTTCTCGACCCGTCCATGCCGCGCAGCTCGATCGCCGTCGCCGCGACCTCCGGCCGCGGCCGCTCGGCGCCGCAGTTGGGGCACGAGTAGTGGCCGAGGTGGCCGACGAAGGCGCGCTCGTAGGCGTAGGGGTGACCGCAGCGGCGGCAGTGCTTGGCGTCGAAGGCGTGCTGCAGCTCCGGCAGCGCCTGCGAGGCGTCCTCGATCCCGAAGTAGACGACGCCCTCGCGCCGCGCGCCCTCGGGGTCGCGGCCGAGGTCGGCGATCAGCGGGTCGTCGGCGTTGAGGACGAAGCGCGGTGCGGCCGGCCCGCGCCGCCACCGTCTTCGCCCACTCGTCGGCCAGCGCCTCCATCTCGCCGTAGCGGTCGAGCTGGTCGCGGAAGAGGTTGCCGAGCACGATCAGCGCCGGGTCGAGCTGCTCGGCTGACCCGCGGCAGCCAGGCCTCGTCGACCTCGAACAGCCCCTCGCTCGCCCTGCTGCTCGAGCAGCGCCGTCGCCACGCCCCAGGTCATGTTCGAGCCGGCCCGGTTGTGGACCGGGCGGCGGCCGTCGGCCGCGAGGATGCGCGGCGATCATCCCCGCGGTCGTCGTCTTGCCGTTGGTGGCGCTGACGATCGTCGTGCCGCGCCCCAGCCCGCTGCCGAGACGGGCGATCGCCTCCGGGTCCAGCCGCAGCAGCACCCGGCCGGGCAGGGTCGTGCCGCCGCCGCGGCCGCTGGCCCGGCTGGCCCGGCCGATCGCCCGCGACGAGCGCCGCCTTGGCGCCGAAGAGCCCGCCGCGGGCGCCGCCCGGCGCCATCAAGCGGCCCCGTCGCCGGGGACGAGGATCGGGAGGCGCGGGGCAGGATCCGCAGCTTCGACCGGCAGGTCGGTGAGGTGGTCGCCGTCGGCGTAGACGGGGAAAGGGCGGCTGGCGTCCAGTTCGAGCCGCGAGGCGCGGAAGGTCGTGACCTCCGGCTTGCCGATGTGGGCGCCCTTGAGGACGTCGCGCAGGCCGCTGAGGAAGCGCAGCTTGCCGACCTCGGTGATCGCGACGACGTCGAACTGGCCGTCGTCGATCTCCGCTTCCGGGGCGATGTACATGCCGCCGCCGTAGACGCTGTTGTTGGCGACGCGACGAAGTAGCCGCTGATCCGCCTGCGTTCCTCGCCGATCGCGATCGTGAACCGGGCCGAGCGCCAGCCGACCAGGGTGCGGACCATCGAGTAGGCGTAGACGAGGTTGCCGCGGATGAAGTGGGTTTCGTTGGCGAGGCGGTTGCATTCGGAGTCGAAGCCGACGCTGACGATGCCGAGGAAGCGCTTGCCGTTGGCCTCGCCGACGTCGATCAGGCGACTGTGGCCGCCGAGGATGACCGCGACCGCCTCCTCGGGGTCGTCGGGGATGCCGAGCGCGCGGGCGAGGTCGTTGCCGCGGCCGGAGGGGACCAGTCCGACCGGCGTCTCGGCCCCCGCCAGGGCGCCGCCGATCGCCCCCATCAGGCCGTCGCCGCTGACGACGACCGGCACCTCGCCCAGCTCCACCGCCCGCAGCGCCAGCTCGACCCCGTGCTCGAGGCTGCGCGTGCGCTCGACCCGGAAGGCGGCGCGGCGGGCGTCGAGCGCCGCCTCGACCCGGGGCAGCAGCTTCAGCGCCCTGCCGCCGGCGGAGGCGGGGTTGACGAGCAGGGTCAGTGGCATCCCGGCGATCTCCATTCGGCGCCCAGCCTAGAGGGACCCGCCGACCGGCCCGCCGCCGCGCAGGCGGGCGACAGAGAAGCTGCCGTCGCCGGCCGCTTCCTCCCAGATCGGCTCGAATCCCAGCCGCCTCCGGCGGCGGTAGAGGCGACCGCCGAGACCGCCCAGGGGGCTCGGCTGACGACTCGCGGCGAGGGCGAGGAAGCCGCCGGGACGGAGGACGCGGGCGGCCTCGGAGGCGCCCGGGCGGGCGTCGAGGGCGACGAGGAGATCGAAGTGATCCGAAGGGAAGGGGAGCGAGTGAGGGCCGCCTTGCTTGAAGGCGATTCGGCCCTCCGGATCGAGGCCGACGCGCGCGCTAGCCCGCCTGGTCGCCCCGGCGTCGGCGTCGATTCCCCGCACCCGGGCGCTGGGGAACTCGCGGGCGAGGAAGAGCGCGCCCTCGCCCTCGCCGCACTCGACCTCGAGGATCCGCTCGGGGTCGCCGACGTGGAGGACGGCGGCGGCGAGGGGAGTCAGGAGGGGGGAGGGGGACATTTCGCCTCATGAACGTTTACTGGGTTCGCCGCCGTGGAGCAGCAGCCCGACCGCCGCTGGATCGTCCTCGCCGTCTTCGCGGTGGTCGCGATCGGGATCGTGGTCGCCGTCCTGATCGGCCAGGGAGGCGGCTCCGACGACGAGCCCACGACCGGCGCCAAGGGCCCGGAGCAGGTCCTCGAACCCGGCGAAGCGGCGACCGCGGTGGTGAAGACCAGCGAGGGAACCTTCGATATCGCCCTCGACACCGAGCGGGCGCCGAAGACGACCAACTCCTTCGCCTACCTCGCCGAAGAAGGCTTCTACGACGGCCTCACCTTCCACCGCGTCGCGCCGGGGTTCGTGATCCAGGGCGGCGACCCGAAGGGCAACGGCACCGGCGGCCCCGGCTACAGCGTCGACGAGAAGCCGCCGCCGAACCTCTCCTACACGAAGGGCGTGGTGGCGATGGCGAAGAGCGGGACCGACCCGCCGGGCCGCTCCGGCAGCCAGTTCTTCGTCGTCACCGCCCCCGACGCCGGTCTGCCGCCGGAATACGCGCTGCTGGGCAAGGTCAGCAGGGGCTACGACGCGGTCGAAAAGATCGACGCCCTGGGGACGCCGCAGGAAACGCCGAAACGGAAGATCACGATCGAAGAAGTGACGATCGAGCGGGGATAGGCGCCCGGGTAAGCTGGCTGCATGGCCAAGCTGGACGTCGGCGACAAGGCTCCTGATTTCGAGCTCCCCGGGACGGGCGAGAAGACCTACCGCCTCTCCGACTACCGCGGCCGCAACCTGATCCTCGCCTTCTACCCCGGCGACGCGACGACGGTCTGCACGAAGCAGTTCTGCAACTACCGCGACCAAGGCGACCGGCTCGACCAGGTCGACGCCGAGGTGCTGGGAATCTCGCCGCAGTCGGTCGACTCGCACGAGCACTGGGTGAAAGAGCAGGAACTGAACGTGCCGCTGCTCGCCGACGAGGACCTGGCGGTGGCGAAGCGCTACGGGGTGACCGGCTGGGTCGGCCCGCTGGCGCGCCTCACCGGGCTGAAGGACACGCCCGGCGGCCGCTACGTCCAGCGGGCGGTCTTCGTCATCGACGGCGACGGGGTCGTCCGCCACAAGACGGTCTCGCGGACCGGCAGCAGCTACGAGTCGGTCGGGGACCTCGAGCGCGCGGTGGCGGCGCTCGCCTGATGCCGCCGCGGGAGCGGCCGTTCGCGGTCGAGCCGGCGCCGCGGCTGTTCGGCGAAGAGCTGGGGGAGGGACCGCCGGTTGTCCTCTGCCACGGGGTCACGGCGACGCGCCGCTACGTCCTCCACGGCTCGAAGGCGCTGCCGCGGGCCGGCCACAGGGTCGTCACCTACGACGCGCGCGGGCACGGGGAGTCCGAGCCGGCGCCGCCGGGGGAGAGTTATGGATACCCGGAGCTGGCGGCGGACCTGGAGCGGGTCGTCTCCTCGCGCATCGGGGAGGGGGAGAGGTTCCTGCTCGGCGGCCACTCGATGGGCGCGCACACCGCGGTTGCCTATGCGCTGCGCCATCCCGAGCGGCTGGCCGGCCTGGCGGTGATCGGGCCGACGTACCTGGGGACGATCGAGGAGACTTCGCTCGAATACTGGGACGGGCTGGCCGCGGCGCTGGAACGCGGCGGGATCGACGGCTTCGTCGCCTACGTCGGCGAGCACCAGGGGATCGACGCGCGCTGGAGCGATTCGGTGCTGCGCTTCACGCGGGAGCGGATGCAGCGGCAGGGGGACCTCGGGGCGCTGGCGCGGGCGCTGCGAGAGGTGACGCGTTCGCGCCCCTTCGGCTCGCTCGAGGAGCTGCAGGGCCTGCAGGTGCCGGCGCTGGTCGTCGCCAGCAACGACGACGCCGACCCCGGGCACCCATACGAGGCCGCAGCCGCCTACGCCGAGGCGCTGCCGCGGGCGCGGCTGCTCAGCGAGGGGGAGGGCGAGTCGCCCCTGGCCTGGCAGGGTGGCAAGCTCTCGCGCGCGTTAGCGGCTTTTTACGCCGAGGCCTTATCTTCCGCACGATGAGCTACCCGAGCGAGTGGACCCTGCGGCGGGCGATCGCCTTCCTCGCCGCCCTCGGAATCGGCGTCGCCACCTACATCGCCGTCGAGGCGACCGGTGGCGACGCGCCCGCCTGTATCGCCGGCTCCGGCGGCTGCGCCACCGTCGCCAAGAGCTCCTACTCGCACGTCGCCGGCGTCAACATCGCCGTCTTCGGGATCGTCGGCTACGTCCTCCTGCTGGCGAGCGCCTTCTTCGCCAACGACCTGGCCCGCTTCGGCGGATTCCTCGTCGCCCTCGGCGGCTTCGGCTACAGCGTCTTCCTCACCTACGTCGAGCTCTTCAAGATCGAAGCGATCTGCCAGTGGTGCGTCGGCAGCGCGATCCTGATGACGATCCTCTTCCTCCTCAACGCGACCCGCCTGATCGCCTACGCCGGGGCCGAGAGCGGACCGCTGCCGGACCGGGCATGAACGAGGGCGACCGCAGGAAACAGCTGCTCCAGCTCGCGGCCGGGGCCGTGTTCCTGGCGATCGCGGTGGTTCTCGTCCTGATCGTCGTCAATGCCTCCGATAGCGACGGCGGCGACACCAAGCTCGAGGGGACCAAAGAGGTGAACCGCTCCCTGAGCGGCATTCCGCAGAACGAAATGGTGCTCGGAGACCCGCAGGCGCCGGTCGAACTGGTCGAGTTCGCCGACCTCAAGTGCCCGTACTGCAAAGCCTTCGCCGAAGGGGCGCTGCCGCCGATTATCGAAAACCAGGTCAAGAAAGGCCAGGTGAAGATCAGCTACCGCGTCTACGCGATCATCGACGACCAGTCGCAGCCGGCGGGAGCCGCCGCCATCGCAGCTGGAAACCAGAACCGCGGCTGGAACTTCGTCGAGCTCTTCTACAGAAACCAGGGCAACGAGCTGAAGCCGTACGCGGACGACGAATTCCTGGAAGCGATCGCCGAAGGCGCCGGCGTCAAGGACCTCAGCCGATGGAACGAGGAACGCACCGAACTAGAGGCCGAAGTAGAAGCAACGACCGCCGAAGCCCAAGAACTCGGCTTCACCGGCACGCCGTCCTTCGCGATCAAGGGCCCGAAGACCAAAGGCCTCCAGCCGATAGGGACCGTAGGCGGCACGGGAGACCTAGAAGCCGCAATCGCCGCGGCGAGCTAAGAGATCCCCAGCCCTCCTGACTCAAGTTGACATAACCACCATTATCGTGCGTTGGATACGCAGGTGGGGCGTCCTCGGCACCTCATAGCCTCCCGCGCCCCATGACGGGCTTCTGGTGGAAATTGCCGGTGCTGCGCGGCCTCTCACCGTTCTCGCGCGGCCTCATAGAGGCCGTTGCGATGACCTTCGCCTGCACTTTGACCTCTTTTCTTGGCGTCTATCGCCTGTTTCCTGCGTCAGACAAAACCTCCGCTGCACTGGCCCAGATCGGGGCGACGCTTCTCATTGCCTATGCAGTGCAGATGTCTCTGGGTCCTACAAGCCTCGAAAAAACGCGGCTCGGATCGCGAGAACTGGGTCGGCGTGACTACCGGAGTCGGACTCTGTGCGCTGATCGGAATCGGCTTCGCTCTTGCACTCGCGGACCACCATGAGCCTCTCAACTGGCTTGAGGCGTTTGCTTTTGGCTGGGCGGTCGTCGCCGTTGCTCTGCTCGGGATTTGGATCGCCTTTCAACCCTGGGCGATGTATCACTGGACCCACTGGTTCAGCACCGAGTACCCCGACGAGTAGGCCTAACCACCTCAGCGCGCCGGAGTCGCGCTCCCTTGGACCAGCGGCCGCACGATCGGCGGGGCCTTTGGCAGCTCGGCGCACTCGATCTCGGACAGCTCGAAGCCTGCAGCTCTGATCCCGGCGACCGTGTCGCGGTTGCAGTGGCAGCCGTCGCCGAGGAAGCGCCAGGGCGCCTCCAGGCGGTCCTGCCATTTGGCCAGCGAGGGGTCGTTGGTGGCGCGGACGTGCTCGAGGAAGAGCAGTTGGCCTCCCGGTTTGAGGACGCGGGAGATCTCCCGCAGTGCCGCCGGTTGGTTCGGGACCGTGCAGAGGACGAGGGTGACCACGACGGTGTCGAAGCTGCTGTCGTCAAACGGCAACGCTTCGGCGCCTGCTTCCAGCAGGTCCGCACCTGGGCAGTCCTTTTCCGCTCGCCGGCGCAGCTGCTTGAACATGTGCGGGTCCGGCTCGGTCAGGGTGAGACTGTCAAGACCCTCGCGCGGGTAGAGCTCGAGGTTGAGGCCGGTACCTGCGCCCAGCTCGAGCACCCTCCCGCGCGCCTGTTTCAACAGCTGGCCGCGCATCTCGCGCAGGCCCGCCTCTTCGGTCGCCGCGAAGGCCCGGTCGTAGAAGGCCGAGAACATCCGGCCCCAGGTGGCGTTGTAGATCCGTCCCATCAGGTCGCTTGGTGAATTTACGGGGCTATAGCCCCTAAAGTTCACCAATCGTGGGGTCAGGCCGCGTCGCGCTGCGGCTCGGGCGCCTTCTCGCCCTCGCCCTGGCCCGGCTCGCTGGCCGCGGCGCGGTCCTCGTAGGCCTTGCGCGCCCCGTGGTCGACTTCGATCATCAGCTTGTCTACCTTCATCGCCCGCCCCAGCGCCTCGCGCCAGCTGCGCGGCAGCGGCGCCAGGACCTTGTAGAGGACGCCGTTGGCGCGCGGGACGAAGACGTCGAAGCGCGGCACTTCCATCGCGTCGACGATCTCGTTCGCCACGTCGGAGGCCTCGACCGGCTTCACCCATTTCTGGCCGACGCCGCTGGTCAGTTCGGTGTTGACGACAGTCGGCATCACGCAGAGGACCTCGACGCCGCTGCCGCGCAGCTCCGTCCGCACCGCCTCGCTGATGCCGACGACGGCGTGCTTGGTGCCCGAGTAGGTGGCGATCCCCGGCACCCCCGATTTCCCGGCCTGGGAGGCGATGTTGACGATGTAGCCGCCGCCGCGCGGCCGCAGTCGCTTGATCGCCAGCTGGGTGCCGGTGATGACGCCGTGGAGGTTGATGTCGATCTGGCGGTGGATCGAGTCGGCGCTCTCGTCCTCGAACGGGGTCACAGGCATGATCCCGGCGTTGTTGACGACGGCGTCGATCGGGCCGAGCTGCCGTTCGGCCTCGTCGAGGAAGTGGGCGAAGGAGGAGCGATCGGTGACGTCGAGCGAGAGCGCGACGGTGGCGCCGCCGAGCTCGGCCGCGGACTTCTCCGCCAGCTCCAGGTCGAGGTCGCCGATGGCGACGCGGCACCCCTTCCCGACCAGCGCCTTGGCCGTCGCCTTGCCGATCCCGCGGGCACCGCCGGTGATCGCCACGACCTTGCCACTGAGTGAACGCCGCTGCTTCGCCATCGTGCTCCTCCTACCCCGTGAGGCGACCTCTCAGGCCGCCGGTTTGTAGACCGTGACCACGGCGGCACCGCCGAGGCCGATGTTGTGCTGCAGCGCCACCTTCGCGCCCTCGACCTGGCGCTTGTCGGCTTCGCCGCGCAGCTGCCAGGTCAGTTCCGAGCACTGCGCGAGCCCCGTCGCCCCCAGCGGGTGGCCCTTGGAAATCAACCCGCCCGAGGGGTTGACGACGACCTTGCCACCGTAGGTGGTCGCTTCTTCCTCGACCAGCTTGTGCGCCTCGCCCTCGGCGGCGAACCCGAGCGCTTCGTAGGTGATGAGCTCGTTGGCGCTGAAGCAGTCGTGGAGCTCGCAGACGTCGACTTCCTCGGCCGCGACGCCCGCTTCGGCGTAGGCGGCGTCCGCCGCGGTCCGCGACATGTCCGAGCCGACGATCGTCATGCAGTCGGCGTTCTCGTCGAAGGTCGAGCTGAGGTCGGTGACCATCGACTGGCCGGCGATCTCGATCGCCTGGTCCCAGAGCCCGTGCTTGTCGACGTAGGCCTCGGAGGCGACGATCGCGCAGGCCGAGCCGTCGGAGGTCGGCGAGCACTGCAGCTTGGTCAGCGGGTCGTGGATCATCTTCGCCGCCTTGATGTCCTCGAGCGAGTACTCGTCCTGGAACTGGGCGTAGGGGTTGTTGACCGAGTGCTTGTGGTTCTTCCAGCCGATCCAGGCGTAGTGGTCGGGGGTCGAGCCGTACTTCTGCATGTGGTCCCGGCCGGCGTTGCCGAACATCTGCGGCGCCGGCGGCGACTGCTCGGGGTCGCGGATCTCGAACATCCGCATCGCGTGCTTGTCGAGGGCGTTGGTGCGGTCGGTGTACTTGACCCCGAGGCTGCCCGGCTCCATCTTCTCGAAGCCCAGCGCCAGGGCGCAGTCGACGACCCCGCCCTTGACCGCCTGTCGGGCCAGGAACAGCGCCGAGGAGCCGGTCGAGCAGTTGTTGTTGACGTTGACGACCGGAATCCCGGTGAGGCCGAGCTGGTAGAGCGCCCGCTGGCCGTAGGTCGAGTCCCCGTAGCAGTAGCCGGCGTAGGCCTGCTCGACGTCCTCATAAGGGATGCCGGCGTCGGCGAGCGCCTTCTCCCCCGCCTCTTTGGCCCAATCCGGGTAGTCGCCCTCCTTGCTGCCGGGCTTCTCGAACTTGGTCATCCCGACCCCGATCACGTACGTCTTGTTGCTCAACTCCTCGCCCCTTCCATGTTTGGCTGACTGGCCAAATCTACCGTGCCGAGGGGATTAGGCCAAAGCCGCCAGGCCAGGAAGGCGATCGCGATCCCGATCGCGGTGCCGATCGCGCGCTGGCCGGCTGCCTTGAAGGCGGCCTCTCCCAGGGTGGTGCTCATGAGGACGACGTAAGTGGTGATCGCCGTCGTGAAGAGCGCGTATTGCACCGTCAGCAGGCCGAAGCTGAAGGCGGCGGCGGCCGTGAGGACGGCGCCGAGGACGAGATCGTCGCCCCAGAAGGCCTCGGCGACCGCGGTGGCGAGGATCAGGCCGAGGACGGTGCCGATCGCCCGCAGGACTAGGCGATGGTCGGTCTCGCCGCGCACCGGTCGCATCACGAAGAGGATCGTCAGCGGGATCCAGAAGCCGTGCTGGTGCAGGTCGAGGAGCCAGTAGGCGGCGACACCGGCGGCGAGCGCGGCGCCGAAGCGGATCGCGTGGCGGGCGCTCTGCGACTCCAGGGTCAGGTTGGCGCGCATGCTCGCCCCGGCCTCCCTCCCGCTCCAGACCCTCTTCCGGCTCGTCGGCGTCCCGGTCGGTGGCGAGCCAGACGATCAGGGACCAGGCGACCTGGGTGAGGCCGCCGAGGGTCGCGTACAGGAGTGCCGGCCAGGCGTCGGAGGTCGGCAGGAATAGGCCCTGAGAGATCAGCATCGCCAGCGTCACCGTCAGCCCGACGATCGCCAAGCGCAGGGAGACGCAGAAGCAGTAGCCGGCGAGGACGCCCAGCAGGCCTAGCGCGAGGACCGCGGTCGGCCCGGCCTGGCTGCTGAGGATGCCGAGGGCGGCGGCGATCCCGATCAGCGGCGCGCTCGCCGCCTGCCAGCCAGCCCTGGCTTTGGCCGGCGCGTCCATCCCCGGGAAGCCGTTGACGAGGGCGCCGGTCGCGATCGCTCCGGCGCTCTCCGTGTCGAGGCCGAGCTCGAGGATCAGCGCCAGCCCGATCGGAACCGCCAGCAGGAAGCCGCGCCTGATTGCGGGCCCGGGCTCTGAAGGCCCGATCGCGAACAGCGGCGAGGCGTAGAGCTGCCGCGCCCTGCCCGACGCGTTGAACAGCCGGCCTGCGGAGGCTCTGGGCGACACGCCCGTGAGGGTAACCTGAGGGGTCGTGGTAATCGCCGCCGTCAGCTCCGACCCCGCCGCCGGGGTGGGCATCCTCGCCGCCCTCGCCGCCGGGATCGTCTCCTTCCTCTCCCCCTGCGTGCTGCCGCTGGTGCCGGGCTACCTCTCCGCCGTGACCGGGGTCTCCGCCACCGAGCTGGAGAGCGCCAGCTGGCGCCGCGTCCTCGGCCCGAGCCTGCTCTTCGTCGCCAGCTTCTCGGCGATCTTCATCCTCCTCGGGCTGACGGCGACCGCCCTCGGCAAGTTCCTGGACGACAACCGGGACCTGCTGACGAAGATCTCGGGGGGCTTGATCATCGCCATGGGCGTGCTCTTCGTCTCCTCGCTGTTCATCCCGCGCCTCAACCGCGAGTGGCACGTCAACGCCCTGCTCGAGCGAGCCGGCAAGGGCGGGCCGATCGTCGCCGGCGCCGCCTTCGCGATCGCCTGGACCCCCTGCATCGGGCCGACCCTGGGGGCGATCCTCGGCGCCGCCTCCCTCTCCGGCTCGGCAGCGCACGGCGCCCTCCTCCTAGCGGTCTACTCCGCCGGGCTGGCGATCCCCTTCCTCCTCACCGCCGTCGCCTTCTCCCAGATGACCACCGCCTTCACCGTCGTCAAGCGCCACTACCAGGCGATCGTCGCCGCCGGCGGCCTGATCCTGATCGCGATGGGGGTTCTCATCTGGACCGGCGAGCTCTTCCAGCTCAACATCGAAGCCACCAACTGGTTGGAAAAGACGGGCCTCGACTTCTACAACCAGGTCTGACCAAGCCTCTCCGAACTTTGGTGCCCTATAGGCACCCAAATCTCGGAGAGGCGATCAGTTCTTAGCCGGAGCGACCGTCTCCAGCTCTTGCCCGACCGCCTCGACGATCTCCAGGCCATCGTCCTCCAGATCCCGCGAGCAGACGATGCGGAAGCGGCCGGTGCCGATCTCCCCGTCGGGAACGACCGGCAACCCCCGGATCGTGTCCCAGCCCAGCCGCTCGACCTCAAACGGGTTCATCCGCACCTCCGCCGCCGGGAACGGGCAGTTGGCGTTGTGCTGGTCGATCGCCTTCGAGATCGCCTCCAGGTTCTTCGCCTCGGGAGAAGCCACTCCTGGAGTTTAGGTCTCCCCTCTATGGCTGCCGTCCCTCCCCCGACCTAACATCGACGGGTGAGCTTCGAGCGCTGCATCGCCCATCTCGACATGGACGCGTTCTACGCGTCGGTGGAGCTTCGGCGGCGGCCTGAGTTGCGGGGGAAGCCGGTCGTGGTCTGCGGGTCGGGGCCGCGGGCGGTGGTGACGACGGCGAGCTATGAGGCGCGGAAGCTGGCTGGGATCCATTCGGCGATGCCCGCCGCTGTGGCTCGGCGGCGGTTGCCCGATGCGGTGTATCTGCGGCCGGACTTTCCCGCCTATCGGGAGGCTTCGGGGCAGGTGATGGACGTGCTGCGGCGCAACGTCGAGGTGGTCGAGGTCGTGGGGCTGGACGAGGCCTATCTGGACCTGACCGGGATCTTCTCGCCGAAGGCGACGATGCGGCGGGTGGCGACGGAGATCCTCTCCGAGACGCAGCTGACCTGCTCGGTCGGGATCTCCGAGAGCCGGATGCTGGCGAAGATCACCAGCGAGCTCGGGAAGCCGCGCGGCCTCGTCGTGCTCTCGCGGACGCAGGCGCTGGAGCGCTTCGCCGCCCACTCCCCCGGCCTGATCCCCGGGATCGGGCCGAAAACGGTCTCGCGACTGGAGGCGATGGGGATCAAGACCCTCGCCGACCTGCGCCGCTGGGAGCGGCGATCGCTCGAAGACGCCTTCGGCCCCCGCTCCGGCGCCTGGCTGCACGGCCGCGGCAACCTCCTCGACCAGACCCCGGTCACCCCCGAACACGAGACCAAATCGCAGTCGACCGAGATCACCTTCGACGTCGACGTCAGCCAGCGCCCCGAGCTCGAGCGCCACCTCGCCGAGCTCTCCGAGGAGCTCTGCCGGCGCCTGCGCAAACGCGAGCTGGAGGGACGGACGATCGGGATCAAGATCCGGCTCGACGACTGGACCAACGTCACCCGCTCGCACACGATCGAGCAGCCGACCAACGACCCCGAGGTCGTCGGCCCCGCCGCGCTCGAGCTGCTGCGCGCCTATGACCCGCAGCGGCCGGTCCGCCTGCTCGGCGTCCGCGTCGCCTCCTTCGAGAACGACAAGGCGGCGGCCGAACCGGAATCGACACCCGGTCAACTCCAGCTCGGCCTCGCCTCGTAGCGCCTAGCGCGTTGCCATCACCGTGCCGACGCCGGGGAAGCCGAGGCGCAACTTCACGGCCCAGGTGAGGTCGTAGTCGCGCCCGGCCACATAGGGGCCGCGGTCGATCACCGGGACCGTCACCGAGCGACCGCGGTAGCGCAGCTTCACCTTCGTCCCGCAGGGGAGCGTCTTGTGAGCGACGCCCATCGTCCCCGGCAGCAGGGTGCCGCCGCAGGCGACGCCGTTGCCGAAGATGCCGGGCCCGTAGTAGGAGGCGCCGGCGAGGCGGTAGCTCGTCAGCCTGCGCTTGGCGCTGCGGGAGGCGCTGAGTCGCCGGTCGTGGACGACGAAGGCGCGCACCGCGTGGGTGCCGGTCCGCTCCGGCAGCCAGCGCACGGCGAAGGTCCCGTTCGCCTTCGTCCAGACGCCGCGCGCGCTCGCGTCGGGGCCGCGGAAGATCAACTTCACCCGGTGGCGGCCGCTCGGCCGCACCTTGCCGCGCACCGCCAGCCCCCTCCCCTTCAGCACCGAGTGCGTCGAGAGGTGCAGGGAGACGTGGGAGCGCGAACGCTCGTGGTGGTTGCTCGGCCTGCTCTTCGCCGCCGCCGGCGCCAGGCCGATCGAGAGCGCGGTGGCAGCCGCCACCGCGGGCAGGAATTTCCGCATCTGAGTTGCTCGCTTTCTGCTGCCTAGCTGGATCGCTGACCCTGCGCTCAGAGGCGAGGGGACTCGGCAGGTCGTTTCGGAGAGAACACGTTAGGCGCCCGTTCGGAGCGCGAATGTGAGCGGACGCACACATTCCCTAAATGCAACGTAAGTGGCGATTTCGTGTGCGAAGATGAATCGGTGACGAAGCCAGAACGACTCAGCGGGCTGGATACGTCGTTCCTCCACCTGGAGCGCTCCGGCGCCCACATGCACGTCGCCTCGACCTCGATCTTCGAAGGCGAGGCGCCGACCCACGCGGAGTTCCGCGACCACATCGCCTCGCGCCTGCACCTGGTGCCGCGCTTCCGCCAGAAGCTGCGCTTCGTCCCCTTCGATCAGAGCCGGCCGGTCTGGATCGACGACCCGCACCTCAACCTCGACTACCACGTGCGCCAGACCGCGCTGCCGGCGCCGGGCTCCGACGAGCAGCTGCGCAACCTCGCGGCGCGGATCTTCTCCCAGCAGCTCGACCGCTCGAAGCCGCTCTGGGAGCTGTGGCTGGTCGAGGGGCTGACCGGGGACCGCTTCGCGATCATCGGCAAGAGCCACCACGCCCTCGTCGACGGCGTCTCCGGCGTCGACATCACCACCGTCCTCTTCGACCTCGACCCCGAGCCGGCGGGAGCGTCGGAGAAAGCGCCGCCCTGGCTCGCGCAGCCCGAACCGACCGACGTCCAGCTGCTGACCGAAGCCTGGCGCGAGCGGCTGACCAGCCCGAAGGAGATCTACCGCGGCTTCCGCGCCGCGATGCGCGGCCCGCGCCAGGTGCTGCAAGGCGTCGGCGCGACCTCGAAGATGGTCGGCGCCGGCCTCTCCGCCCCCCACTCCGTCTTCAACGCCGAGATCGGCTCCCACCGCCGCTTCCAGATGACCCAGACCGACCTCGGCGACCTCAAGCGCGTCAAGGACGCCCACGGGGGTACCGTCAACGACGTCATCCTCTCGATCGTCGCCGGCGGCATCGGCCGCTATCTGCGCGCCCGCGGCCACGACACGGAGGGCCTGGAGCTGCGGGCGATGGTCCCGGTCAGCGTCCGCGCCGCCGAGGAGCACGGCGCCCTCGGCAACCGCATCTCGGCGATGATGGCGCCGCTGCCCGTCTGGTGCGAGGACCCGGTCGAGCGACTGCGGCTGATGACCGAGGAGATGGGCGACCTGAAGTCCTCCGGCCAGGCGGTCGGCGCCGAGATCCTCACCAAACTGACCGACTTCGCGCCGTCGACGATCGCCTCGCAGGCCGCCCGTCTGCAGCCGGCGCAGCGCTTCTTCAACCTCGTCGTCACCAACGTCCCGGGGCCGCAGTTCCCGCTCTACGTCCTCGGCCGCAAGATGGAGTCGATCTTCCCGATGGTCCCCCTCGCCCGCCGCCAGGCGCTCTGCGTCGGGATCATGTCCTACAACGGCCAGGTCAACTTCGGCCTGATCGGCGACTACGACGCGATGGCCGACCTCGACAGCTTCGCCCTCGACCTCGAGGCGGCTACGACCGAGGTGATCGCCACCGCGCCCGCCAAGAAGAAGGCGAAGGCGAAGAAGCAGAAGGCCGCCGCGGGCTCCAGCAACGGCGCCGGCCCCGTCGCCGTCGAGCGCTCCTAAGTCGCCGCCGGACAGCGGTCATTTGCCACCGCGGGCGCAACCTGCGAAGAATTCCAGGCCATCCTTCACGCCACGAGGTAAGCCGGTTAGCCTCTCTCACGAGCGAAGGGCCGCATCCGACTTTCGACACAGCCTGGTGGGGCCAGAATCGGATGCGGAGAGCGAGCCACCCCGGAGGCTCCTGGGATGACTCAGCGAACCAGCCGGCCGCTGACCTCGAACGGGAGGCCGTCGGTGAGGTAGTTCCAGTCGAGGTTGCCGACGTTGAAGCCGCTGGCGCGGGCGTCGGCGTTGACGACCACTGCGGTGATCCGCTTGAAGCGGCCCGGGCGCGGCAGCCGCACGCTGAGCCGGCCGCCGCCGGGCCGGTAGGCGATGCGGACCTTGGGCCGGCCGTGGCGCTCGCTGCCGAGCCTGCCGACGAGCGCGACCGCCGCCGCGGTTCCCCGCGGGGCCTCCAGGTCGGCGACGACGGCGCGGCCCTGTCGCGGGCGCACCCGCAGCAGCTGGAAGGTGGTGTGGTTCAGCATCCGCGTCAGCGGCGCCGCGCCGAGCCGTAGGTGGCCCTGGCGTCGCGCGTCCGGGAACAGCCGGCTCTCACGGAAGCCCTTGCCGGTCCGCCACTCGGCGACGGCCGCGGCGAAGCGGGCGAAGTCGTGGCTGAGGTCGGAAGGGCCGCTCGAGCGCAGCGCCCGTTCGTAGCTCGCGACCGAGAACCCGCCCGGTTTCGAGTCGATCGCCCCCGCCCACGCCTTGCGGACGATCGCGGCGCCGTAGCGGCGGGCCAGCCACTGGTTCCAGACGGCGCTGCCGTACTCCTTGATCGAGCTCGCGGTCAGCGGCGTTTCGTAGAGCTTCACCCAGCGCCGCACGTAGCGCAGGTAGTCGTCGATCCCGTTGAAGACCTGGTCCTCCATCCAGGTCGCGCTCGCCTCGGCGAACCAGGGGTCCTGGTAGGCGTCGTAGCCGAACTGGAGGATGTGGTTGTACTCGTGGGCGAAGGTGACCTGCAGGTCGGCGAGCGGCTTCGTCCCCGGGAACTCGAAGGCGCTGTAGTCGTTGTCGAGGACGAGGTAGCCGTGCAGCCGCCGCGGGATCCGGTGCTCCTTCGTCGCCTGGCCGCGGTCCGGGGCCGCGTAGCCGAAGAGTTCGCCGCCGATCTGCGAGAGGTAGACGTCGGTCTTGCCGTTGCGGCCGCCGCGACGGCCGTCGCTGCGCGGCTCGCGCCAGCCGAGCTTCTCGTTCTCGACCCGGTGGACGCGTTCGGCGACCCGCGCCACGGTCTCGACGAAGTCGGGGACGCCGTCGCCGTCGCGGTCGCCGAGGTTCGGCGCGTCCAGCCCCTGGTCGACCCAGTGGACGCAGAAGTGGCGCGAGCAGGCCGGCGAGCGCGGCGCCTCCGGGACCGAGTAGGCATTGCGGTTGGGGTCGTTGTCGTCGGTCGGCCGCCAGCGCGGCGCCAGGAACGGCTTCTGCGCCTTCGAGGCGAGGGTCGCGGGAGCGAGATCTGAGGAGGCGTGGGCCGTGCCGGCGAG
The DNA here is from genome assembly GCA_963779815.1 of uncultured Actinomycetes bacterium. Taxonomy (GTDB): domain Bacteria; phylum Actinomycetota; class Thermoleophilia; order Solirubrobacterales; family 70-9; genus VAYN01. The sequence goes on from CAVZZR010000005.1 coordinate 44,161, forward strand.
CGCAGCCACCAGGAGCAGCGCCGCCGAGGACCCCACCAGTAGCCGTCGGCGGTTCCGCATGCCCAGGAAACCCTAGCGGCGCTCGAAAGTACCTCCGATGGGTAACGGGAGATACTTCCCGGATGCGCGTAGCCCTCGCCCAGATCAACCCCACGGTCGGCGCCGTCGACGCCAACGCCGCCAAGGTCGCCCAGTGGATCGGCCGCGCCCGGGAGGCGGGCGCCGAGCTGGTGATCTTCCCCGAGCTCTGCATCCCCGGCTACCCGGCCGAGGACCTCTACCTGAAGCGGCATTTCCTGCGCGCCAACCAGCGGGCGGTCGAGGAGCTCGCCGGTCACGCCGAGGGGATCGTCGCGATGGTCGGCTTCGCCGAGCCGGCGGCGCAGCCGAGCGACTCCCGCCACGCCCACAACTCGACGGCGATCCTGGCCGGCGGCGAGATCGCCTCGATCTACCGTAAGAACCGGCTGCCGAACTACGCCGTCTTCGACGAGCAGCGCTACTTCATCCCCGGCGACCAGACGCTGATCACCGACGTCGACGGGATCGCCGTCGGGGCGACGATCTGCGAGGACGTCTGGCAACCCGGCCCGCCGGCGCAGAGGGAGGCCGAAGAAGGGGCGCGGCTGATCGCCAACCCCTCGGGCTCCCCCTACCACCGCGGCAAGGGCCGCGAGCGCGAGGCGATATTCTGCGAGCGCTCCCGCGCCTACGGCGCCTATTTCGCCTTCTGCAACCTGGTCGGCGGCCAGGACGAGCTCGTCTTCGACGGCCAGAGCCTGCTCACCGCCCCCGACGGCACCGTGATCGCCCGCGCCGCCCAGTTCGGGGAGGAGCTGCTGGTCTGCGAGGTCCCCCACGCCGAGCCCGGCCCGCTCGCCGAGCCGCTGGGCGACCTCGACGAGGTCTACGGCGCGCTGGCGCTCGGCCTCCGCGACTACGTCGAGAAGAACGGCTTCAAGCACGTCGGCCTCGCCCTCTCGGGAGGAATCGACTCGGCCCTGGTGGCGATGGTCGCCGCCGACGCGGTCGGGCCGGAGCGGCTCAGCTGCGTCGTCATGCCCTCCCCTCACTCCAGCCACGAAACCCAGCAGGACGCCCGCGACATCGCCGCCAACCTCGGCTGCGAGCTGCTCGAGATCGCGATCGAGCCGGTGATGGAGAGCTACGAAGGGGCGCTCAGCGGCTACCTGGACGAGCCCGCGGCGGCGGTGCCACACGACCCGACCAAACCCTCCGAGCCCGACCTCACCGCCGAGAACGTGCAGGCGCGGATCCGCGGCAACCTGATGATGGCCCTCTCCAACCGCCACGGCTGGCTCGTCCTCACGACCGGGAACAAGAGCGAGATGTCGGTCGGCTACGCGACCCTCTACGGCGACATGGCCGGCGGCTTCGCGGTGATCAAGGACGTGCCGAAGCAGCTGGTCTACGAGCTGGTGCGACGCCGCAACGAGACCGCCGGGCGGGAGCTGGTGCCGACCTCGGTGATCGACCGCGCCCCCTCGGCCGAGCTGCGGCCCGACCAGCGCGACGAGGACTCGCTGCCGCCCTACGAGCTCCTGGACCGCATTCTCGAGGCCTACGTCGAGCGCGACCAGGGGCGCGAGGAGATGATCGCCGCGGGGATGCCGGCGGAGACCGTCGACGAGGTGATCCGGCTGGTCGACCGGGCCGAGTACAAGCGCCGCCAGGCGGCGCCGGGGATCCGGATCACGCCGCGGGCGTTCGGCAAGGATCGACGTTTGCCGATCACCAACCGCTTCGGCGGTTGAGCGGTGCTAGCGGCCCTCGGGGCGCGGCCGGACGGCGATCGTCATCTTCGCCAGGGCGCAAGGCTTGCCCTCGTCGTTGAGGACTTCGGCCTGCCAGAGCCAGGTCGTGCGGCCGCGGTGGCGGGCCTGGGCACGCACTTCCACCCCGCCCTCGGTGACCGGCCGGAGGAAGCTGACCTCGATCGACTGGCCCATCGCCGCCATCCCGTCCTCGTAGACGGCCCCGGCGGTGGCGCGGGAGCAGACGCTCTCGATCAGCGTCGACATCACGCCGCCGTGCATGAGGCCGAAGGGCTGGCGCAGATCGTCGCGGATCCGCAGCCGCACCCGGGCGTCGTCGGGGTCGTCGCTGAGCCACTCGGTGCCGATCAGCTCGTCGAAATGCACAGCCTTAACCTCAGCGTCTCCGTTCACGACAGCGGACACTAATAGGCTTCCGACCCGGTGGCGCTGTCCGACGACCAGAAGGCGATCCTGCGCCTGCTTGCCCAGCGAGGGGCGGCGGGATACGAGGATCTATCGGCCCTGTTGGGGATCTCCGTTGGGGAGGTTCATGCGCGGGCCAAGGATGCTGCGGCGGCGCTGGAAGCGGAAGGGATTCCGGCTCCCTCGATTCCTGAGCCGGGAGCGGGCGACGGGGACTCCCCCTCCGTCGCAAAAGATGGGGAGGCTCCTCCGGGGGAGTCCCCGCCGCCCGCCGAGGCTGCGAAGCCGAAAAAGCCGACGCCTCCTGCGCCTGCCGCCGAGAAACCCCTTGCTCTGCCCAAAGGTGAGCCGAAGCCGCCTTTGAAAAGAGAGCTGAAGCTGTTGGAGGGACGGGGGCTTTGGGCGATCCTGGCTGGGGTTGCGATCGTGGTGCTTTTTGTGGTCTTCATCCTTGTCGGCGGGGGTGACGATGGTGGCGACTCCGGGGATGGCTCGACTACTGCTTCGAGCGATAGCTGCAAGCTGACCGGGAAGGCGCCCGAGCCGACGGGGAAAAACGTCGAAGCGCTGGCGATCGCGGCGGTGAAAACCGGGAAGAACGTCACCCGGGCGGTCCTCAATCCCGTCGACGGCAGCGAAGCGAAAGGGCTGGCGGTCTTCGGGCGGGTGAAAAACAGCCTCGCGCTCCAGGTTGCCGCCGAAGGGCTGCCGCCGAGCGGGGAATGCGGCTACACGATCTGGCTCGCCGCCTCCGAGGACAAAATGCTGCCGCTGGCCTCGACCAAGGCCGTCAAGAACGGCGCCATCAACGCCCAGGTCGAAGTCCCGATCGAAGTCCTCGCCTACCTCGCCAACGAAACCTTCGGCCAGCTGGCGGTCACCCGCACCGACGAATCGCAGCTGAAAGCCTCGCTCGCCCAGGCGACGAAGGAGAAGCAGGCGCCCGTCTACACCGGCACCGAAGTGCTGCGCGGCTCGATCCGCGGCCCGATCGTCGGCGCCGCCAAGCGGATCGAAAAAGAAAAATAGCCTCGGCTGGCGCGGCCAAGCAGACCAAGGACGCAGGGAGCGTGGCGTGCTCTGCACGCGAGCGACCGAGGACGCCGGTATGCGCCGTGCCGCGTCAGTCGAGGAGCTTTCCCGGGTTCATGATCCCGGCCGGGTCGAGCTGTTCCTTGGCAGCGCGGATGAGGTCGAGACCGACGCCGCCCACCTCCGCCTCCATGTAGGGCGCGTGGTCGCGGCCGACCGCGTGATGGTGGGTGATCGTGCCGCTGTGGGCGACGATCGCCTCGCAGGCGGCGCGCTTGACCGCCGCCCACTGCTCGACCTCCTCGCCGCGGCGGGCGCGGCAGATGAAGGTGAAGTAGAGCGAGGCGCCGTCGGCGTAGGCGTGCGAGAGGTGACAGAAGACGAGGCCAGGCGTCCCCTGGGCGGCAAGCGTGTTGCGGATCGCGTCGCCGACGGCACCGTGAAGCTCGCCGAAGCGGCTCCAGGTGTGCGAGGTCTCCAGCGTCTCGACCATCGCCCCCATTCCCATCAGCGTGTCCCGCAGGTAGGGACCCTGGTAGCGGCCGTGCTCCCAGGCCTGACCGGCAGACTGGCCGAGGTAGGCGGCCCCACCGTGGCGCAGCGCCCTCACCGTCAGGGCTCGCCGCCGCGCCACATGCTCCTCGTCGCCCTCGTAGCCGACGATCATCAGGCTGCCGCCGCGGCGCCTGCGGGCGCCGAGGTAGCCGTCGAAGAGCTTGCCGCTGAGGCCGCGCGGCCCGGAGAGCGCCAGCGTCCCTTCGGTCTCCTCCTCGTCGGAGACGCGGATGATCTCCGGCAGCCCCGGTCCCTGCGCCAGAGCCCGGACGATCTCCGCGCCGGCGTCGAAGCTCTCCGCTATCCAAGCCTCGTAGCGGCGTGCAGCGGGCGCCGGGCGCACCCGCACGGTGACGTCGGGGATGACGCCGAGGACGCCCTCGGAGCCGACCACCAGCTCGCGCAGGGCGGGGCCGGCGGCGGTGTGCGGAGTCTCCAGCGTCTGCAGGTCGCCCGCCGGCGCCAGCAGGCGGACAGAGCTGACGAGCGAATCGAAGCGCCCGTAGCCGCTCGAGGCCTGCCCGGCGCTCCGCGTCGCGGCGAAGCCGCCGATCGTCGCGTACTCGAACGACTGCGGGAAGTGGCCGAGGGTCAGCCCCTCGCGGCCGAGCGCCGCCTCCGCCTCGGGACCGCGCAGGCCGGCGCCGAGGCGGGCGTGCAGCGAGCGGCGATCGACGCCGACCTCGCGGAGCCCGCCGAGGTCGAGGCTGACGAGGCGGGGGTGGGAACCGCGCAGCGGCTCGACCCCGCCGACGACGCTGGTGCCGCCGCCGAAGGGAACGATCGCGACGCCCTCGGCGGCGCAGACGTCGATCACGCGGCGCAGGGCGGCGGCGTCAGGCGGCATCACGACCGCGTCAGGGGCGTTCTCCAGCGCTCCGTTGCGAAGCCGCGCCAGGTCCACGTAACCGCGCCCGGTCGAGTGGCGCAGCCGGTCCTCGCCGGAGGTGAAGACGTTCTCCTGCCCCACCGCGTCGATCAGCGTCTGCGGCAGTGCCTCCGCCGCGGGCAGCTCAACCGCCTCGAGCTTCCGGGCCAACGGCCAGGGCTCCAGTTCCCCGATCCGCTCCCGCAGCACGCCCAGCGCCTCGTCATCGAGCTCCGGCTCCAACGCCGCATCCCCCCACCCCCACCACTTCGCATCCCGCCTGGGCGCCATCATCAATTCGCCTGTTCCTTATCGGCCCTGGACAACGAAAAGGAACAACTGAACAGAGGGCTCATCCCAGCGCCCGTTCGAGGCCGTCGAGGGCTTCGTCGAGGACGTCGCCGCGGGCGCGGCGCATCAGCGGCGAGCCGAGCCTCGACATTCCTTTCAGGGACTGCTCCTCGGCGATGCTGACCTCGGCGCCGCCGTCGCGCTCGCGCATCCTCACCTCCACCCGCAACCCCTTCAGGTGCCGCTCGAACGGCGTCCCCGCCAGCTCCTGCTCCCAGACGTAGCGCTCCTTCTCGGCCGAGCTGACGCAGCGGAAGTCGGCCCGCACCCCGCGCCCCTCGGCCGTCTCCAGCACCTGCGTCCAGCGGGTCCGGCGGCCACCGCCCCCTTCGACGTTCTCCACCCGGCCGGTCCGCGGCCACCAGCGCGGCAGGTTGTAGGGGTCGGAGACGAGCTTCCAGACGTCGCCGAGCGGCGCCTCGAGCGTGCGCTTGCGGGTGACGCGGGCCACGGAGGTCGGCTTATTCGCCGGCCAGGCGCCGCAGGTCGCGCACGAGCAGGAGGTGCTTGAGGTGGCTGACCGTCGCCGCCAGGCTTTCGAGGCTCTCCAGCGCCTCCTTGCGGCGCTCGGGATTGCGCGAGCGCAGCGACGGGCCCAGCAGCGCTTCCAGCAGGTTCGCCTCGCGATCGGCCGAGGAGCGGAAGACGCGCAGGTTCCTAGCCCCCACCCCGACCCGGGAGAGCTCGTTGGCGGCGCGGACGATCTCGCGGTCGGTCTCGTCGTAGACGACTTTCCCCTCGCGCTTCTCCGGCTGCACGATCCCGAAGTTCTCGAGCTCGCGGATCAGCTCCTCGCGGGCGCCGGTCTCCTCGACGATCTCCTCGACCGAGAGGTAGGCGCGCGAGGTGTCGACGAGGATCGCACGCCGCACCCCGCCCGCGGCCGGCTTGCGCTCGCCGTCGCCGAGGACGACGTCGCCGCCGGCGGCGAGCTCCTGGCGGATCACCCGCAGCGGCAGGAACTCGTCCCGCTGCAGGCGCAGGATCGTCCGCAGCCGTTCGACGTCGGCCTGGCTGTAGAGGCGGTAGCCGCCCGAGGTCCGCCGCGGGTTGAGCAGCTTCTGGTCCTCCAGGTAGCGGATCTTCGAGATCGAGACGTCGTCGAATTCGCTCTGGAGGATTTTGCAGACGGCGCCGATCGTCAGCGCCTTGCGGGGACGGCTCGGGGCTTCGGCGGTGCGGCTCTGCTGTTCGGAGAGGGCCATCGGATACCTAACGCTCCAGGTAGGAGAGCTTGTACTTGCCGACCTGGATCTCGTCGCCGTCGGCAAGGCGGTGGGACTCGATCCGGCGCCGGTTCACGTAGGTGCCGTTGAGGGAGCCGAGGTCGTCGATGTAGAGGCCGTCGCGCCGGCGGACCAGCAGGGCGTGGTTGCGGGAGACGGTGACGTCGTCGAGGAAGACGCCGGCGTCGGGGCTGCGACCGATGCTGACCCGCTCCTCGGCGACGCTGAAGCTCTCCCCGGCGCGGCCGCCGCCGGAGCGGATGACCAGCGCCGCGCCCGACTCGGAGACCACCTCGTCGATGTCGACCGGCGTCATCTCGCCGGTCTCGTCGACCCGGTAGGTCATCGTCGTCGGGTCGTCACCGGCCTCTTTCGGCCCGCCCAGGTAAGCGCCGCACTTCTGGCAGTAGTTCGCCCCCTCGGGGTTGGCGAAACCGCACTCGGGACAGTGGACAGCCATGACTGGTGCCGCCGCTCAGGCGGCGGGCTCGTCCTCCGGCGACTGCGTCTCACCGGCGAGGATCTTGGTCAGCTGCTCGACGTCGTCGCCCGAGATCATCGACTCGCCCGCCTCGCGTTTATGGCGCAGGCGGTTGACGAGCTCCGCCCGCAGGATGTCGATCTTCCCGTGCAGGACGCGCCGCTTGTAGGAGATCTCGTTCTCCTCTGCCGTCAGGTTGTCGATCATGTCCTTCAGCTCCTTGTCGCTGAGGGAACCGAGATCGGGAAAGGTCTCCTCCATCGTGCTCCTAACTCGAGGAGGCGAGGCCTCCGTTTGCGAGTGACGATGATAGCTGCCTCTACAACCAAGGTTCAACCCTAGGTTGAAGGTTCGGGTGAAGCTGGGCGTCAGCTTGCGGCTGGGCGGCTGCGGACGGCGCGGATCCCGGTCTGCGCGTAGAGCACGGTGGCGATGATCGCCATCACCAGGCCCCAGACGAGGAGCGCGGTGGCGACCCAGCCGGGCGTCAGCAGGGCGAGGAAGATCCCGCCCATGATCGGGAAGACGGAGATCCGGCCCGGCCAGTTGACCTCGATGTCGACGCCGTGGCGGAGCCCATACTGGGCGAGGAAGAGCATCGTCAGCTCGCGCAGCGCCAGCAGCGCCAGCGCCCAGCGCGGCAGCAGCTCGAAGCTCCAGCAGACGACGGCGCCGGCGAGGATCGTCAGGCGATCGACGAGCGGGTCGAGGAGCGCCCCCATGCGGCTGTACTGGCCGGTGATGCGGGCGAGGATGCCGTCGAGGTAGTCGCCCGCGGCGATCGCCCAGTAGACCATCGCCGAGAGGACCGAGGTGCCGTCCTCGGTGCTGTAGGCGAGGACGAGGAAGACAGGCAGCGCCGCCAGGCGCAGGTAGCCGACCGCGTTGGGGATCGTCCACGGGTGCAGCGGCTCCCCCTTGCGGGTCGAGGGCGGCGGCGGGGCGCTGCGGTCGAGCCCGAAGAGGCGGCGGACCCGCCCGCGGCCGAAGGGGTCGTGCTCAGTCATCGGGAGAGCGCCGAGCAGGCCATCGCCCTAATACGCCTTGGCGAAGATCGCTTCGGTGATCGCGGGTTTGCCGGTGAGGACGCAGGTCGCGCCGTCGGCGAGGTTCTGGTCGGTGGGCAGGCAGCGGACCGTCACCTTGAGCTCCTCGAGCAGCTGCGCCGACTCGGGGGCTTCGCTCCAGGGCGCCCGCACGAAGCCGCCGGCCTCGGCGATCGGGCGGATCGGTGTCGAACCACTTGCGGAACTCGTCGTAGGTCTCGATGTCGTCGCGGGTGCGGGCCTGCAAGTCGCTCCGCGGCGGCGCGGTGGTAGGCGCCCTGGATCTCGGCCAGCAGGGCCGGGATCGCGTCCGCGACCTTGCCTCGCTCCAGCGATTCGGGCTTCGCGTCGCCGAGGTCGCGCCGCCGCAGCGCCACCACGCCCTCTTTAGGTCCCGGGGGCCGAGTTCGAGCACCAGCGGCACCCCTTTGCGGGTCCACTCCCAGCGCTTGTCCGGCGGTTCGCGGTCGCGCAGGTCGGCGCTCACCCGCACCGGCGCCCCTTCGAAGACCCGCTCGCCGATCTCCCGCGCCAGCTCCTCGGCGGCCTCGAGCACGGCCGGGGCCTCCTCGCCGCGCGGGATCGGCACGATCACGACCTGCTGCGGCGCCACCGTCGGCGGCAGCCGCAGGCCGACGTCGTCGCCGTGGCTCATGATCAGGGCGCCGAGGAGGCGCGTCGAGACGCCCCAGGAGGCGGTGTGGACGAGCCCCCGCTCCCCCTCCTTGTCGAGGAAGGTGATCTCGGCCGCCTCGGCAAAGCTCTGCCCGAGGTAGTGAGAGGTGCCCGCCTGTAGCGCCTTTCCGTCCTGCATCATCGCCTCGATCGAGAGCGTCTGGACGGCGCCCGGGAAGCGCTCTTCCTCGGGCTTCTCGCCGGTCAGGACCGGCATCGCCAGGAACGAGTCGGCGAAGCTGCGGTAGACCTCGAGCATCTGCTCGGCGTTCTCCCGCGCCTCCTCCTCGCCGGCAAAGGCGGTGTGCCCCTCCTGCCAGAGGAACTCGGTCGTCCGCAGCAGGACCCGGGGCCGCATCTCCCAGCGGACGACGTTGGCCCACTGGTTCACCATCAGCGGCAGGTCGCGGTAGGAGTTGATCCATTTCGCGAACGAGCGGCCGATGATCGTCTCCGAGGTCGGCCGGACGATCAGCGGCTCGGTCAGCTTGCCGCCCGGCCGCAGGTGGCCGGGGTTCTCCGGGTCCTCTTCGAGCCGGTGATGGGTCACCACCGCCATCTCCTTGGCGAACCCCTCGACATGCTCGGCCTCGCTCTCGATGTAGCTGAGCGGGATGAAGAGCGGGAAGTAGGCGTTGCTGGCGCCGCTGCGCTTGATCATCCGGTCGAGCTCGGCCTGCATCAGCTCCCAGATCGCATAGCCCCAGGGCCGGATCACCATCGAGCCGCGCACGTGCGCGAGTTCGGCCACCTCCCCCTCGCGGACCACGGCCTGGAACCAGGCGGGAAAGTCCTCCTGCCTGGAGGGAGACACGCCTCTGTTCTTCGACTTGGCCACGGGCGGGAGCCCGGGAAGCTAGTCGATCAGGCCCGCGTAAAGCGGCGGCCGGCGGTGGGAGAGGCCTCCTCGTCGAGGAGGACCTTGTCGGACTCGCCGCGTTCGACCGCTTCCTTCTCCATCGCGGCGATCTTCTCGGGGGTGAGGTCGCCGGCGTTTTCGCGCTCGATGTTGGCGACCCACTCTGCCCCCTCGCGGGACTCGGCCTCGTCGAACTCGACCTGGCCGCCGCGGTCGAGCGACTTGTCGATCTCCTCGAAGAGGGTGTCGACCAGCTTCTCCTGTGGGACCTTCCGCAGCGGCTTGCCGCCGGCGAAGATCAGGCCCTCGTTCTTGGCGCCGGCGATGCCGAAGTCGGCGTGGCTGGCCTCGCCGATCCCGTTCACCGCGCAGCCGAGGACGGCGACCTCGACCGGCTCGGCGTAGCTTTCCAGGCGCTGCTCGATTTCGGCGACGACCGAGTCCATGTCGAACTGGAGGCGGCCGCAGGTCGGGCAGGCGATCAGGACCGGACCGCGCTCGCGCAGTTGCAGCGCCTTGAGGATCTCCCAGGCGACCTTGACCTCCTCCTCGGCGTGGAAGGTCGAGAGACTGATCCGGATCGTGTCGCCGATCCCGTCGGCGAGCAGCGTTCCCAGGCCGACCGCCGATTTCAGCGAGCCCGACCATTTCGTCCCCGCCTCGGTGATCCCGAGGTGGAGCGGGTACGGGATCTTCTCCGAGAGCAGCCGGTTGGCGGCGATCGTGTAGGGCACGTTGGTCGACTTGATCGAGACCTTGAAGTTCTCGAAGTCGAGGCCCTCCATCAGCTCGACGAACTCGACCGCGGCGGCGACCAGGGCCTCGACCGGCGCCTCGCGCTCCAGCTCGTGCAGGTGCTTGGGCAGCGAGCCCGAGTTGACGCCGATCCGCATCGGCACCCCGGCGGCGTTCGCCTTCTCGGCCACCTCGGCGACTTTCTCGCGGCCGCCGATGTTGCCCGGGTTGAGGCGGATGCAGTGGGCGCCGGCGTCGATCGCTTTCAGCGCCAGGGTGTGGTTGAAGTGGATGTCGGCGATCACCGGGATCGGCGATTCCTTGACGATCGTCTTCAGCGCCTCCGCGTCCTGCTCGCGCGGCACCGCGCAGCGGACCAGGTCCGCGCCGGCGTCGGCGACCTTGCGGATCTGCTCCATCGTCGCCGCCAGGTTCGCGGTCTCGGTCTTGGTCATCGTCTGCACCGCGACCGGGGCGCCGCCGCCGATCGGCACGTTGCCGACGAAGATCTGCCGTTTTGGAAGCCATGTACAGAGCTTATTGAAGCCCGTAGAGCGGGCTTATGAGCCCGCTCGGGGCTACCGGACCTCGAAGCCTTCGCCGGTGATCCTGCCGATGTCGTTGGAGAGGCCGAGGAAGAAGAGCATCAGGACGAGGGCGATCCCGACCATCGTCGCCCGCTCCATCACCCGCAGCGAGACCGGCCGGCCGCGCAGCTTCTCGACCAGCGACCAGAAGATGTGGCCGCCGTCGAGCGGCAGGATCGGCAGCAGGTTGATCAGGCCGAGCGAGAGGCTGACGAAGGCGAGCAGGAGCAGCGCGCGTTCGAGGCCCTTTTCGATCACCTGGTGGCCGACGTCGCTGATCCCGACGACGCCGGAGACCTGCTTGCGCTGCTGGGATTCGAAGAGGTGGGTGAAGACGTGGACGGTGCCGGTGGCGACTTCCCAGATCGCGTCGCCTGCTTCCTTGGCGGCGGTGCCGGCGCCGATCGGGTGGTTGACGCTGCCGTAGGAGAACCCGACCAGGGCGCGCTCGGCTTCCGAGTCGTAGCGCGGGTATACGACGATCGTCTTCAGCTCGCCGCCGCGCCGGACCCGCAGCTGTACCGGGGTCTGGGCCACGCAACCGTCCACCTGCTTGCCCTCGCACTTGTGCGAGGCGACGGATTCGCCGAACTTGACCAGCCGCTCTTCGGTGCCGAGGTCGGCGTAGCGGTGGCCGTCGACGGCGACGATCTTGTCGCCGGGTTGCAGGACCTTGGCGGCGGGAGTGCCGCCGCGGGTTTCGCCGACGCTCTGCTGGATCTCCTCGCGCCCGTTGGCCCAGTAGACGCCGAAGAGGATCGCGAAGGCGAGGACGATGTTCACCGCCGGCCCCGCCGCGACGACGACGATCCGCTTCCAGACCGGCTTGCGGAAGTAGGCGTGCTCGGCGTGCTCCGGAGGCACGTCCTCCTCCGGGTTCATGCCGGTGATTTTCACGTAGCCGCCGAGCGGGATCGATTTGACCCCGTACTCGGTCTCGCCGCGCTTGAACGACCAGATCGTCGGCCCGAAGAAGAGGAAGAAGCGCTCGACCCGCATCCCGGTCGCCTTGGCGGCGAAGAAGTGGCCCGCCTCGTGGAGGATGATCAGCAGGCAGAAGCCGACGAAGACCCAGAACCAGCTCATGCCGGCATCAACCCCCGGATCTGGCCTTCGCTGCGCTCCCGCGCCTCGGCGTCGGCGGCGAAGAGGTCGTCGAAGTGGCCGACCGGCTGCGCCGGCATCTCCTCCAGCACCGCGCTCGATCACCGCGGGGATCCCGGTGAACGGGATCTGCTCGGCGAGGAAGGCGGCGACGGCGACCTCGTCGGCGGCGTTGAGCACGCAGGGCGCGGTCCCCCCTGCCGCGCCCGCCTCGAGCGCCAGCCGCAGGCAGGCGAAGGTCTCGAGATCGGGCTCCTCGAAGGTCAGCGACCCGACCGCGGCGAGGTCGAGCTGCGGCACGTCGACGTCGGCCCGCTCGGGGTAGTGCAGCGCGTAGGAGATCGGCACCCGCATGTCGGGGTAGCCGAGGTGGGCCAGCGAGGAGCCGTCGTTGAGGTGGATCAGCGAGTGGATCAGCGACTGCGGGTGGACGACGACGTCGATCCGCTCGTAGGGGACGCGCGAAGAGGTGGTGCGCCTCGATCGCCTCGAAGCCCTTGTTCATCAGCGTCGCCGAGTCGATCGTGATCCTCCCCCCCATCCGCCAGGTCGGGTGCGCGAGCGCATCGTCGACGCTGATCCCGGCGAGGTCGTCGCGGCCGCGGAAGGGACCGCCCGACGCGGTCAGGACCAGCCGCTCGACCGTGCCCGGAGCCTCGCCGCCGATCAGCTGGATGCAGCGCCGAGTGCTCGGAGTCGACCGGCAGCAGCCGCGCCCCCGTCGCCTCGGCCAGCGCCATCACCAGCTCGCCGCCGAGCACCAGGCTCTCCTTGTTGGCGAGGGCGACGTCGATCCCCTCGGTCAGGGCGACGACGGTCGAGCCGAGGCCGGCGGCGCCGACGATCGCGTTGAGGACGAGGTCGGGCCCGCTGCTCGCGATCAGCTCGCGCACCCCCTCCTCGCCGGCGAGCACCCGCCCGCTCCAGGCGCCGCGCGCGCTCGGCGGCGCCGCCTCGTCGGCAAGCGCGACGGCCGGCACGCCGTGCTCGCGCGCCTGCTCGACCGTCCGCTCCCAGCCGCGAGCCGGCCGCGAGGCCGACGACCTGCAGCTCCTCAGAAGCGGCGATCACCTCCAGCGCCTGCGTTCCGATCGACCCCGTCGACCCGAGCATGAAGACCTTCTTCATACCTGACAGAGGATACGGAGGGCGACCCCCGGACCGCGAGTCCGCGAAAACGGTCCCTGGAGAGCCGTTTTCGCGGACTCGGCGTTCAGTAGACGACGGCTACCGAGAGGTAGTAGCCGACGACGATGGTGAAGAAGACGGCGTCGAGGCGGTCGAGGATGCCGCCGTGGGGGCCGAACAGGGTGCCGGTGTCCTTGGTGCCGAGGTCGCGCTTCAGCATCGACTCGAAGAGGTCGCCGACCGGGGCGATGGCGGCGACGGCGGCGCCGATGATCAGGGCGTCCACTCCCGAGAGCCAGTCCTGGTAGAGGCCGGCGAACCAGAAGCCCATCGTGCCGATGACGAAGCCGCCGATCAGCCCCTCGACGGTCTTGTTGGGCGAGAGGTTGGGGGCGATCTTGTGGCTGCCGAACATGCGGCCGGTGGCGTAGGCGGCGGTGTCGGCGACGAAGGTGCCGACGAGGACGTCGACCAGCAGCGCCGCGCCGTGGTCGGGCAGGTCGCGCAGGAGGACCGCGTGGGCCAGCGGGATCCCGATCCAGAGGATCCCCAGCAGGGTGACGCCGAGGGAGACGGTCGCCCCGTCGCGGTGTCGCGCGCCTGGCGGCGAAGACGAAGAGCAGCGGGAAGGAGGCGGCGAGGACAGCAGCACGTTGAAGGCGGTGCCGAAGTGGGCGGCGACGACCAGCGCGGCGACCGCGACGTAGGCGGGGATCGCGAGCGGCCGCGTAGCGGCTGGTCATGGCAACGTACTCGCGCAGGGCGACGACGCCGATCGCGACCATCGCCACGGCGAAGACGAGCCCGCCGGCGACGGTGATCGCGATCGCGAAGACGATCCAGGGCAGCGCCACCAGGACCCGCTTCGCCGTCTCGCCGCTCGCCCGCCCGCCGCTTGCGGCGGGGCTGCCGCGGCGGCCGCTCGCGGGGCTGCTCCGGCTCCTCGTCGAACAGTCTCGTCGTCGAAGAGGTCGATCTTCACGACCGGCTCCCGAAGCGGCGTTGCCGCGTCTCGTACTCGCGCAGCGCAGGCCTCGAAGGCGGCGCGGTCGAAGTCCGGCCAGAGCTCGTCGCGGAAGACGAGCTCCGAGTAGGCGCACTGCCACAGCAGGTAGTTGGAGAGCCGCTGCTCGCCGCTGGTTCTGATCAGCAGGTCGGGGTCGTGCATCTCCGGCGCGTAGAGGTGAGTCGCGGAACTCCTCCTCGGAGTCCCCCTGGAAGCTTCGCGCCGCATCGACGATCTCCGCCCTGCCGCCGTAGTTGAAGGCGACGAAGAGGACGATGCGGTCGTTGGCGGCGGTCTCGGCTTCCGCCCACTCCATCCGCTCGACAACGCCGGGGCGACGCCCTCGCGGCGGCCGATGAAGCGCATCCGCACTCCTTCGGCGTTCAGCTCCGGCGTTTCCGAGTCGATCCGCTCGCCGAACATCCGCATCAGGCCGCCGACCTCCTCCTCGGGGCGGCTCCAGTTCTCGGTCGAGAAGGAGAAGACGGTCAGCTCCTCGATCCCCAGCTCGGCGGCGTCGCGCAGCCGCGCCTTGACGACGTCGGCGCCGGCCCGGTGGCCCTCCACCACCGGCAGGGCCCGCTGCTGCGCCCAGCGGCCGTTGCCGTCGGTGATGATCGCTACGTATCTGGCTGCGGTCACGCTGCGGTGGCCCGCCCTCAGACTTCGAGGATCTCTTCTTCCTTGCCCTTCAGCAGGGAGTCGATCTCGGCGATCGCCTCGTCGGTCTGCTTCTGCAGCGCCGCCTCGGCGCGGCGCTCGTCGTCCTCGCCGGCTTCGCCCTCTTTCTTCAGCTCGCGCAGGTCGCTCATGATGTCGCGGCGGACGTTGCGGATCGCGACCCGGCCCTCCTCGGCGACGCCGTGGACGACCTTGACCATCTCCCGCCGCCGCTCCTCGGTCATCTCCGGGATCTGCAGGCGGATCACGTTGCCGTCGTTGCTCGGGGTGAGGCCGACGTCGGACTCCTGGATCGCCTTCTCGATCGCCCCCAAGCGCGCCCTTGTCGAACGGCGTCACGGTCAGCAGCCGGGCGTCGGAGGCGGCGACGTTGGCCAGCTGCTTGAGCGGCGTCGGGCTGCCGTAGTAGTCGACGACGATGCGGTCGAGCAGGTGCGGCGAGGCGCGGCCGGTGCGCACCGTGGCCAGCTCGCCACGGCTGGACTCGACCGATTTGGCCATCCGCTCCTTCGCGTCCTCGAGCAGTTCGTCGATCAGCTCCACTGGGGTCCCGTCCTCGCTCAGTCGGCGGGCCCGTTGGAGACCAGCGTGCCCACCTTCTCGCCGGAGACGATCCTATCTATGTTCCTCTCGTCGCCCATGTTGAAGACGTAGATCGGCAGGTCGTTGTCCATGCAGAGCGAGAGCGCGGTCGAGTCCATCACCCTCAGGCCGCGCTCGATCGCCTCGCGGTGGGTGATCGCGGGGATGAACTTGGCGTCGGGGTTGGTCGCCGGGTCGGAGTCGAAGACCCCCTCCACCCCGTTCTTGGCCATCAGGATCGCCTCGGCGTGGATCTCCAGCGCCCGCAGCGCCGCCGCGGTGTCGGTGGTGAAGAACGGGTTGCCGGTGCCGGCGGCGAAGATCACGACCCGGCCCTTCTCCAGGTGGCGCATCGCGCGGCGGCGGATGTAGGGCTCGGCGACCTCCTTGACGTCGATCGCCGACATCACCCGCGTGTGCTGGCCGAGCCGCTCCAGCGCGTCCTGCAGGGTGAGCGCGTTGAGCACCGTCGCCAGCATCCCCATGTAGTCGCCGGTGGCGCGGTCCATGCCGCTGGCGGCGCCGTCGAGGCCGCGGTAGATGTTGCCGGCGCCGACGACGATCGCCACCTCGACGCCGCGGTCGCGGACCGCCGCCACCTGCTGGCGATCCGGTCGACCTCGGCGGCATCGGTGCCGAAGTCCTGGCTGCCCATCAGGGCCTCGCCGGAGAGCTTCAGCAGGATGCGCCCGAAGCGCGGCTCGGGAGAGTCGGTCACGTGCGCCTGACTCTATCTCGCCGACGCGGAAGTAGGCGAAGCGGGCGATGCTGGACGTTCTCGCCGGTTTTCGCCGCCAGCTCCTGGCGCAGCTCCTCGATCGTCTTCGCCCTCGTGCTTCTCGGCGTTGACGTGGGTCTGGTCGAGCAGCGCGACTTCGCTCGCCCACTTGCCCAGCTGGCCCTCGACGATCTTCTCGACCACGTTGTCGGGCTTGCCTTCTTCGCGCGCCTTCTCTTCGAAGACCCGCTTTTCGGCCTCGCGCTCCTGCCTCGGGGATCTCCTCGGCGGAGACGTAGCTGCGGCGCCGTCGCGGCCGACGTGCAGGGCGACCTGGTAGGCGAAGACCTGGAAGTCCTCGTTGCGGGCGACGAAGTCGGTCTCGCACTGGACTTCGACCATCGCCCCGACCTTGTCGTTGGCGTGGATGTAGGAGGCGACGACGCCCTCTTCGGTGCCGCGGCCTTCGCGCTTGGCGGCGGAGGCCTGGCCCTTCACCCGCAGCAGCTCGACCGCCCGCTCGGTGTCGCCGTCGGCCTCGGCCAGGGCGGCTTTGCAGTCCATCATCGCGGCCCCGGTGCGGTCCCGGAGCGCCTTCACGTCGGCAGCGGTAACGCTCATTTGGACTCCCCCTCGCTCTCGGCTTTCTCCTCGGCGGCCGGAGCCTGCGGCCTTCTCGGCTTCTGGCGCCGGTCGGCGACGATGCGGCGACCGCCGCCGGTTTTGCGGCCGCGGGGCCGGTGTCGGGCAGGACGCCGCGCGCCTGCGCAGGCGCTCGGCGGTGCCCTGCTGCTGGTTGCGGCGCCTGCGCCTGCTGCGCTTTCTGCTGCGCCGCCGCCGTGCGCCTGGCGCCGCTTTCTGAGCCTCCTCGGCCGCTTCTTTCGGCTTCCTCGGCCTCGACGCGGGCTTTCTCTTCCTCCTCGCGCTTCTTCCGCTCTTCCTCCTCCTTTTTGCGCCGCGCCATCTCCTCGGCGATGCGCTTCTCCTCCTGGACGCGCCAGGCGCTGGAGCCCTCCTCGACGGCGTTGCCGATCGTGCCGATCACCAGCTGGCAGGAGCGGATCGCGTCGTCGTTGCCGGGGATCACGTAGTCGACCGGGGTCGGGTCGCAGTTGGTGTCGACCAGGCCGATGATCGGAATCCGCAGCCGCGCCGCCTCGTGGACCGCGATCTCCTCGGTTTTCAGGTCGGTGACGAAGACCGCGTCGGGCAGCCGGTCCATGTCGCGGACGCCGCCGAGGTTGAACTCGAGCTTGGCGAGTTCGGCCTCCATCCCCATCCGCTCCTTGGTCGGCAGGAGGTCGAGTTTGCCCTCCTCTTTCCAGCCGTTGAGCTCGTGCAGGCGGGCGATCCGGTTCGACATCGTGTTGAAGTTGGTCAGCAGGCCGCCCAGCCAGCGCTTGTTGACGTAGGGCATCTGGCAGCGTTCGGCCCATTCCTGGACGTGTCGCGGGCCTGCTTCTTGGTGCCGACGAAGAGCACGGTGCCGCCGCCGCTGGCGAGCTCGCCGGCGAAGCGGCGCGCGTTCTCCAGCAGGGCCTCGGTCTGCAGCAGGTCGATGATGTGGATCCCGTCCAGCTCGCCGAAGATGAAGCGGCGCATGTTCGGGTTCCAGCGGCGCGTCTGGTGGCCGAAGTGGACTCCGGCCTCGAGCAGGTCTCGCAGGTCCGCCTGCGGCGTTGAGGCCGCCTCGCATTGAATTTCTCCTTGCGTTGTGGTGAAGCGCCCCGTCCCGCTCCCCGGGACCTGACGTGGTGCGCCAGGCAGGATCCCGGCTCGCCACGGACGGGGGTTGGTTTGAACAGGAGATTGTAGAGCGGCGCGGCTATTCGGCGTGCGCCGCCTCCAGCGCGCCGCTCGAGGTCCGTCGGGCAACGGCGAGCTCGAAGCTGAGTCGCTCGCCGCTGCAGGGGATGGCGGAAGGCGAGCCGGTGGGCGTGCAGGAACTGGCGCTCGAGGCCGTAGCGGGCCGCGCCGCCGTAGGTCGTGTCGCCGCTCAGCGGGTGGCCGATGGCGGCGAAATGGGCGCGGATCTGGTGCGTGCGGCCGGTCTCCAGCCTCGCCTCCAGGTAGCTCTCCCGCGCCAGCAGCTCGAGCACCGTGAAATGGGTGCGGGCCTGCCGCGAGGCGGCCCCGGAGACCGCCATCCGGTGCGCTGGCGCGAGGCGCGGCCGATCGGGGCGTCGATCGTGCCGGTGCGGGAGCCGAGCCTGCCGCCGGCCAGCGCGAGGTAGACGCGCTCGACCTCGCGCGCGCTGCACCGCTGCCTGCAGCGCGGCGTGGGCCTCGTCGTCGCGGGCGACGACGAGGAGGCCGCTGGTGCCCTTGTCGAGGCGGTGGACGATCCCGGGCCGCTCGGGGTCCTCGCCGCCGCCGAGGATCTCCGCCAGCTCGTCGACCAGGGTCGGCCCGGTGTGGGACGGGCGCCGGGTGGACGACGAGGCCGGCCGGCTTGTCGACGACGGCGAGGGCCTCGTCGAGGTGGACGATCCGCAGCTCCGGCTCAGCCACGCCGGGCCCTCGCTCCGCGTCGCGCAGGTAGATGAGGACGAGCAGGAGGACGCCGCAGGTGATCGCGACATCGGCGAGGTTGAAGGGCGGCCAGGAGAGCGACGTCGACGTAGTCGGTCACCTCGCCGACGCGGACGCGGTCGAGCGAGGTTGCCGATCGCGCCCCCGGCCAGCAGCCCGGTCGCGACCCACATCCCGGGCCGGGCCGGGTTGCGGGCGAAGAGGTAGCCGACCAGCGCCAGGGCGGCCAGCGGTGACCAGGACCAGCGGCGCCCCGGCGCCGCCGGCGAGGCCGAAGGCGACGCCCGGTTGTGGGCGAGGGTCAGCCCCAGAGGACCGAGCACGTCAACCTGCTCGCCGGGCACGAGCTGCGCCTCGATCACCGCCTTCGCGGCCTGATCGGCGACGAGGACGAGCAGCGCAGAGGCCGCCGGCGAGGGCCCAGGCGCGGGCGGAGGCGCTCACCCGGCGATCAGGCCGACGAGACGGCGCGCGGGCGACGAAGAGGACGAGAATCCCGAGCATCGGGCTGAGGTCGAGCGCGAAGCCGCCGCCGCCGATCGGCGGCGGGAAGCGGCGGAAGAAGTTGAGGTAGGGGTTGGTCGATCTCGGTGATGAAGTCGAGCACCGCCCGCAGCCACGGGCTGGTAGGGCATCCGCGGCACGAAGGAGAGCGAGGATGTTGAGCAGGATCAGGATGACGTAGACGATGAACAGCGCGCTGACGTAGTCGGCGAGCGTCGCCGCGGTTGAGCGCCAGCGGGATCATCCGCGCATCCTCTCCAGCGAGGCCCGCACCGCCGCCGCGAAAGCCGCGCGCGGCACCCTCGCGATCGAGCGCCTCCAGGCCCGGCCTCGGTGCTGCCGCCGGGCGAGGCGACGGCCCTGCGCACAGCGGCGGGTGGCGGTGGCCGCAGCAGCTCGGCGGTCCCGACCGCCGTCTCCACCACCAGCTCCAGGGCCAGCTCCGGGTCGAGCCCGTCCTCGGCGCCGGCGTCGGCGATCGCCTCGACCGCCAGCGCCAGGTAGGCGGGCGCGCAGCCCATCACCGCGGTCGCCGCGTCGAAGTCCGCGTCGGGGATCTCGACCACGTGCCCGAGCAGGCCGACAGCTTCATCCCGCACCTCGGCGCTCGCCGTCGCCGGCGACGCAGAGCACGCCCTTGCGCACCTCGACGCCCACGTTCGGCATCACCCGCAGGACCTCGGCCGCCGGGAAGGCCGCCTGCAGCCGCGCCAGCGGCATCGCGGCCAGCACCGAGACGAGCCTCTCTCGCCGCGGCCGAGGTCCGGCGCCACCTGCGTCGAGCGCGGCTCGGCTTCACCGCCAGTACGACGAGGTCGGCGCGCGCGGCGATCTCCGCGTTGGAGGCCGACCTCCCCGCCCAGCTCCTCGGCGAGCGCTCTGCGCCCGCCCGGAGCCGCAGTCGGAGAACAGCATCGCCCTCGAACTCGCCGTCCCAGCCGCGCGCCATTGCCGCGGCCATGCTGCCCGACCCGACGAACCCGACGATCATGGCCCGGGAGACTATCCCCGGGCCGGAAGCGGCGGCGCTAGGACTGGTTGAAGAAGCCCTTGTCGATCAGCCTCGCCTTTTCCTCGGCGGAGACGTCGACGTTGCGCGGGGTCAGCAGGAACATCTTCTCGGCGATCCGCTGCATGCCGCCGTCGAGCGCGTAGGTGAGGCCGGAGCAGAAGTCGATCATCCGCTTCGAGAGCTCGTGGTCGGCGGTCTGCAGGTTGAGGATCACCGGCACCTGGCGTTTGAACTGGTCGGCGACCTGCTGGGCGTCGTTGAAGTTGCGGGGGATGACCAGGTGGACCTGGATGTCGCCGCCGGCGCCGCCGTTGTCGACCGGGCGCAGGGTGCGGGTGCGGCTGGCGGCGATCGGCTCGTCGTCGGCGAAGATGTCGTCGATCTCGTCGCGGCGGGCGCGGCGCGAGGTCGGCAGGCGGCGGACCGAGCGCCTGCGTCGCGCTCGCGGCGACGCTTCGAAGACTTCCTCGGTGCCGGTCTCGGGCTCGAAGTCTTCCTCGTATTCGGGACCGTAGTCGTGGTCCTCGGCGAGGCCGAAGTAGACGAGCGCTTTATGCCAGGTGTCGCGGAGAGCCATCGGTATCGCGTGTTTCGGCCTTTGAGCGGCCGACTCCTTTACGGATTATTCCGCGGAGATTAGCGTGCGATTCACACGAAGAGCGCGCGTGCCCAGGCGGATGATCGTCGCCCCCTCCTCGATCGCGACCCGCCAGTCCTGCGAGGTTCCCATCGAGAGGCGGCCGAGGCCGTTGTCGGCGGCGAGCTCGGCGAGGCGGGCGAAATGCGGGCGCGAATGCCTCCGGGTCCTGGCTGAACGGCGGCATCGTCATCAGCCCGCCGACCTGGACCGGGCAGCGCTCGATGAAGGCCGGCAGCTCGGCGGGCGCCACTCCGCCCTTGCCCTCCTCGCCGGCGACGTTGACCTCGACGAGCACTTCGGTCTCGGGCGCGGCGTGCTTGCCGAGCTGGGCGAGCACCGAGTCGGTGGCGACCGAGTGGATCAGCCGGCACAGCGGAAGCACCTGCTTCACCTTGCGGCTCTGCAGGTTGCCGATGAAGTCCCACTCGAAGGCGTCGCCCCAGCGCTCGTGCTTGGCCGCGAGGTCCTGCTGGCGGTTCTCGCCGACCAGGGTGACGCCGGCCTCGGCCAGGGCCCCATCTCCTCCAGCGGCACGTACTTGCGTCGCGACGAGGATCTCGACGCCCGTCGCCGACGCCCGCCCGCACCTCGCCCCAGGTTCGCCGCGCAGCCTTCGCGGCCTCGATGCCGTGGATCAGCCCCGCCATCAGCCCTCGATCCAGGCGAGGCCGGCCTGGCTCCCGGTGCGCCCCTCGTCACGGCGGTGCGAGAAGAAGAGCTCGCGCTCGCAGCTGGTGCAGAGGCCGGCGGCCTCGACCCGCTCGACGCCCGCCGCGAGCCAGCAGCCGCCGCGCCACCTCCGGCAGGTCGAGCATCCGCCCGTCGGCGACTCCCGTCGCCGAGGTCGCCGAAGGCGTCCAGCACCTCCTCGCCGACCTCGTAGCAGCAGGGACCGATCCCGGGCCCGATTGCGGCCGAGGTCGCCCCGACCGCCTCCGCCCCGGCGCCGAGGATGCCGCCGGCGAGCCCGCGCCAGCCCGCGTGCACGCATCGCCACCCCCTCAGGTCCGGCAAGCGCCACCGGCAGGCAGTCGGCGACGAAGACGAGCGCCCCGGCACCGGGTTGTCGCAGCACATGGGCGTCAGCCTCCGGCACTTTCGTCTGTTCCTTTTCGTCGTTATCCGCCGATAAGGAACAGGCGAATGGGGCGGCGTCGTGTAGGGACAGGTCGGCGCCGTGGACCTGACGGGCAAAAGTCACATCTTCGGGTCGGAACCCGAGCGCCGCGGCCAGCCGCAGGCGATTCTCGACCACGGCGTCGTTGTCGTCCTCGGTCAGCAAGCCGAGGTTGAGGCTGTCGAAGGGCGGCTCGCTGACGCCCCCCTGCCGGGTGGAGAACGCCGCCTGCGCCCCGCCGAGATCCGCCTCCAGCCAGCGCACGCCGTCGCGCTCACGCCACTCCACGCGCCGCCTCCAACGCCACCGTCAGCTCCTGCGCGCGGCTCAGCATCTCGCCTTCCAGGCGGCCGCGCCGCGCCGCCCGCAGACCTCGCCCGACCGCCGGGCCCTCGGGGACACCGGCCGCGATCAGGTCGTTGCCGTCGATCTTCAGCTTCACCTTGCGCCAGGCGGTCACGTAGTGCTCGATCCAGTCCGCCCCCATCGCCCGCGCCAGCGCCAGCTCGACGGGATCGCGGTTCTCCGCCACTTCCAGCCCTTCGCCCGGGCTCGGCGGCCACATCGAGGCCAGCAGCTCCTCGCCGCCCGCCGGGCCGAGGACGGCGGAGAGCAGCACCTCCTCGCGGGGCGCGAACTCGGCCCAGTGCTCGCGCTCGAGCAGCTCGTCGACCGCGCGCATCAGCTCCAGCCCTCCCTCGCGCAGTTCGATCAACCCCCATTCCGCCAGCAGCTCGTAGCCGCGATGGGCGCTCGCTTCGCCGGCCAGTCGCTTCAGCTCCGCCCGCCGCCGATCAGCGGAGACGGTGCAGAGGTCGGCGTCGCGCAGCAGCCGCTCGGTCTCCGGCTCGAGGGCGAAGCCGTAGCGCGCCGCGTAGCGGGCGGCGCGAATCGCCCGCGTCGGGTCGTCCTCGAACGACCGCGGATGCAGGACCCGCAGCACGCCTTGCCGCAGATCCCCCTGTCCCCCGTGCGGGTCGATCAAGCGAGCCTCGCCGTCCAGCGGGATCGCCATCGCGTTGATCGTGAAGTCGCGCCGCGAGAGGTCGGCTTCGACGCCCTCGGCCGGCGCCACCACCGGCAGCGATCCCGGCTGCGGATAGGTCTCGGTCCGCGCCGTCGCGATATCCACCTCGTGGCCCTCGACCTCGACCTTGACCGTCCCGAAGCGCTCGTGCTCGGCCGCCGCGCCCCCCAACCTCTCGGCCAGCGCCGCGGCATCGCCCTCGACGACGAGGTCGACGTCGGCCCGCGGGTGCCCGAGCAACAGGTCCCGAACGGCGCCGCCGACCAGGTAGACGGGCTCCTTCGCCGCCTTCCGCACGGTCTCCAGCTCCGGGTGGGCGTGGTGCAACGCCGCCTTCAGGTCGTCCATGGGTCAGAGCCGGACCGGGATGCCGTCGGCAGCCAGGTGCTCCTTCGCCTCGCGCACGCGGTGCGGCCGTAGTGGAAGATCGAGGCGCAGAGGACGGCGTCGGCGCCGCCCGCGGAGATCGCCTCGCTGAGATGCGAGAGCTCGCCGGCGCCACCGGAGGCGATCACCGGCACCCTGACCGCCTCGGCGATCGCCCGGGTCAGCTCGAGGTCGTAGCCGTCGTTGGTGCCGTCGCGGTCCATGCTGGTCAGCAGCACCTCCCCCGCCCCGCGCTCGACCGCCTCCTGCGCCCAGGCGACCGCGTCGCGTCCCTCGACCTGCTTGCGGCCGCCGTTGACGTAGACGCCCCAGGCGAAGGGGCGCCGCAGGGCGAAGAGGCAACAGGCGGCTCCCCCTCCCGCTTCGCGTCGATCGCGATCACCACGCACTGGGCGCCGAAGTGGTCGGCCAGCTCGGCCAGCAGCTCCGGCCGCGCCAGCGCCGCCGAGTTGACCGAGACCTTGTCGGCGCCGGCGTCGAGCACCGCCTGAGCATCCTCGACCGAGCGGATGCCGCCGCCGATCGTGAAGGGGATGAAGACGTTGTCGGCGGTGCGGCGCGCCAGCTCGACGATCGTCTCGCGCTTCTCGTGCGAGGCGGTGATGTCGAGGAAGACCAGCTCGTCGGCGCCCTCGGCGTCATAGCGCTCCGCCAGCTCGACCGGGTCGCCGGCATCGCGCAGCCCGACGAAGTTAGTCCCCTTGACGACGCGGCCCGCGTTCACGTCGAGGCACGGGATGACTCGCTTCAAAACCGCCATGGACAAGCGTAGAGGTAGGGACGGGACAGACACCCTCCCACGAAGACCGTCGCGCAGCTGGGATGAACTTGAGGGCGCCATCGTGACTTCTTGAGCCTTTGTGGGAGGGTGTCTGTCCCGTCCTGCGAGCCGTCCCCTGGCGCGTGTTGAAGGAGGGTCCTGTACCCCTCTCGCAAAGGCTCAGAAGTCACGCTTGAACCCGGAAGTTCGCGACAGCTGCGCGACGGTCTTTGAGAGAGGGGTACAGGACCCTCCCTACCGCAAAGCTTCAAGCCCTTCGGCGACGGTGAACGTCTGCTCGTAGAGCGCGCGTCCCACGATCGCGCCTTCGATATTGGGAGCCGCGTCTTGGGCCAGCTGTTGAAGATGTGACAACTCTCCGACTCCGCCGGAGGCGATCATCTGGGCGGCGGTTGCGGCGGCGATGCGGTTCAGCTCGTCGATCGCCGGGCCCTCCATCGTCCCGTCGACCTCGATCGCGGTGCAGAGGAAGCGTCGGACGCCGCGGTCGCTGAGCTCGGCGACCGCCGTCGGCGACCTCGACGTCGCTGGTCTCGGTCCAGCCCTAGAGCGAGACCTTGCCGCCGCGGGCGTCGACGGAGACGACGACGCGCTCGCCGTGGGCGGAGATCGCCGCGTCGAGGAGCTGCGGGTCGCGCAGCGCCGCCGTGCCGATCACGACCCGCTCCGCGCCCGGCGGCGAAGACCGCCGCGACCGCGTCGGCGTCGCGCAGCCCACCGCCGACCTGGATCGGGCACTCGACCGCGGCGGCGATCCGCCGCACCGCCTCGAGGTTGCGCGGCTCCCCCGCCTTGGCGCCGTCGAGGTCGACGACGTGGAGGAACTCGGCCCCTTCGCCGGCCCAGCGCCGGGCGGCGTCGACCGGATCGGCGTCGTAGGTCGTCTCGCGCTCGTAGTCGCCCTGCAGCAGGCGCACCGCCTGGCCGCCGCGGATGTCGATGGCCGGATAGAGGATCACGGCGCGGCGCTCAGCGGGGACGGCGTGGCGCAGATCCCGGCGAAGTTGGAGAGCAGCCGCAGGCCGGCGGCGCTCGACTTCTCGGGGTGGAACTGGACGCCGAAGACGTTGTCGCGCTCGGCCGCGCAGGCGAAGCGGCTGCCGTAGTCGGCGCTGCCGAGCAGGTCCTCGGCGGCGGGCCGCGGCGCGAAGGAGTGGACGAAGTAGAACGGGGTCCCGGAGGGGATGCCCTCGGCCAGCCGCGACTCGCGCTCCCAGCGCACCGGCGACCAGCCGATGTGCGGGACCTTCAGGCCCTCGGCGTCGAGCTCGTCGACCGCGCCCTCAGCAGCCCGAGCCCGGCGGCGCCGCCGAGCTCGGTGGTCGAGTCGAAGAGCAGCTGCAGGCCGAGGCAGATGCCGAGGATCGGCACCCCCGCCTCGCGGCGCTCGGCGATCAGCTCGTCGAGGCCGAGCTCGCGGATCCGCTCCATCGCCCGCGGGAAGGCGCCGACGCCGGGCAGGATGACGCCGTCGGCCGCGCGCACCTCGGCGGGTCGTGGGTGATGGTCGCCGTGACGCCGACGTGCTCGAGCGCCTTCTCGACCGAGCGCAGGTTGCCCATCCCGTAGTCGAGGATCGCGATCCGCGCGGTCATTCGCTCAGCGTTCCCTTGGTCGAGGGCACGCCGCTCTCCTCGGGGTCGATCGAGACGGCGACCCGCAGGGCGCGGGCGAAGGCCTTGAAGCAGGCCTCGATCATGTGGTGGGCGTTGGTGCCGTAGCGGACCGAGACGTGCAGGGTCAGCTTGGCGCTGTTGGCGACGGCGCGGAAGAACTCCTCGGCCAGCTCGGTGTCGAAGCCGGCGATCGAGGTCGATCGGCAGGTCGGCGTCGAAGTGGCAGAACGGGCGGCCGGAGATGTCGATCGCGCACTCGGCCAGCGACTCGTCCATCGGCACCACGGCGGAGCCGTAGCGGCGGATGCCGGCGCGGTCGCCGAGCGCCTCGTCGAGCGCCTGCCCGAAGACGATGCCGACGTCCTCGACCGTGTGGTGGGCGCCGGTCTCGAGATCGCCCTGGCCTCGACCTCGAGGCCGAGCCGCCCGTGGCGGGCGAGCAGGTCGAGCATGTGGTCGAGGAAGCCGACCCCGGTCGCGGCGCTCGCCTCTCCCCCGTCGAGGTCGAGGGAGAGCTTGATCTGGGTCTCGGCCGTCTGCGCTGCTCTTCTGAGGTCCTGCTCATCGCCTAATCATCGCCGACTCGCCGTGGACGGGGAAGCCCTCGGCCGGGCGAGGGCGTCGGCGTGCGGCGCCAGCTCGCGCGCCGCGGCGCCGTCGATCTCGACCTTGGAGATGCGGCGGCGGAAGGCGCCGGGCCCGAGCGGGCCGGAGAAGCGGCCGGCGCCGCCGGTCGGCAGCACGTGGTTGGAGCCGGCGACGTAGTCGCCGAAGGCGGTGGCGCCGTAGCGGCCGACGAAGACGCAGCCGGCGGTCCTCACCCGCTCGGCGAGCAGCGCCGCGTCCTCCTCCAGCAGCTCCAGGTGCTCGGGGGCGTAGGCGTTGGCGAGCGCGATCGCGGCCTCGATGTCGGGCACCGCGACCAGCGCCAGCGGCGCGTCGGCGACGCTCGGGCGCTCGGCCGCGGCGCGCTTCGGTCGCCTCGGCGATCGCGTCGAGCACGTGCTCCTCGACGGCAACGGCGACCAGCGGGCTCTCGGGGCCGTGCTCGGCCTGCGCGCAGAGGTCGAGGGCGGCCCACTCGCGGGTCGGTGTCGTGGCCGGCGATCAGCATCAGCTCCGAGGGCCCGGCCAGGGAGTCGATCCCGACCGTGCCGTAGACGGCGCGCTTGGCCTCCCGCACCCAGGCGTTGCCCGGGCCCGACGATGACGTCGACCGGGGCGATCGTCTCGGTGCCGTGGGCGAGCGCGAAGATCGCCTGGGCGCCGCCCATCGCGTAGATCTCCTCGACCTCGCAGAGCGCCGCGGCGGCGAGCACGAGCGGGTGCAGGCGGCCGTCGGGGCCCGGCGGCGAGGCGAGCGCGACCCGCTCGACGCCCGCCACCTGGGCCGGGATCGCGCACATCAGGACGCTGGAGGGATAGGCGGCGCGGCCGCCGGGCGCGTAGATGCCGGCGGCGCCGACCGGGACCTCGCGCACGCTCACGGTCTGCCCCTGCGGGAAGCTCGACAGCCGGGCTCGGCACCGATCTGGGCCTCGGCGACGGCGCGGACGTTGGCGGCCGCCAGCTCCAGCGCCTCGCGCAGCTCCGGCTCGAGCGCGGCCAGCGCCGCCACCGCGTCTCCGGGCTCGACCCGCAGCGCCTCGAGCGCCGGCGCTCGGTCGCGTCGAAGCGCGCGGTCAGTTCCAGCACCGCCTCGTCGCCGCCGCTCGACAACCTCGCGCTCGATCGCCTCGACGTCGACCGGCGGCGCCGACTCGGCCGCCCAGCCGCGCAGCGCCGCCGCGGTCTCCGCCGCTCCTTCCCACTCGAAGCGGCGCGTCCTCATCGCGCCGCTCGCCTCGCGCAGCTTCGCGGTCAGCTCGTCGACCTCGGCCGCGCGCAGCTTGTGGGCGACCCGGTTGGCGACGAAGCGGGCGGTGCACTCGAGGATCTCCTCGCGCACCTCGAGATCGTTCTCTTCCAGGGTGCGGCCGGTGGCGACGAGGTCGACGATGCCGTCGCCGAGCCCGATCAGCGGCGCCAGCTCGACCGAGCCCTTGACCTCGATCAGTTCGACCTGGCGGCCGGTCTCCTCGAAGTGGCGCTCGGCGATCCGCGGGTACTTGGTCGCGATCCGCATCATCCCCAGGCGCCGCTGGGACTCGCCGAGGCGCTCGTCGCCGTCTGCGGCCGGCGAGGACCATGCGGCAGCGGCCGAAGCCGAGGTCGAGCAGCTCGTAGACGATCCGGTCGGACTGCTCCAGCAGCACGTCCTTGCCGGTGATGCCGACATCGGCGGCGCCCGCCTCGACGTAGGTCGGCACGTCGGAGGGGCGCATCGTCACCAGGGTCATCCCCGCGGTCTCGAAGATCAGCGAGCGCGAGTCGCCGCGCAGCTCGGAGGTGTCGACCCCGGCCGCGTCGAGGAGGTCGAGCGTCTCGCCGAAGAGCGCGCCGCGCGGCACGGCCAGCTTCAGCGGCCCTGCCGGCGACCTCGAGCTCACGCCCTCCCGCGCCGCGCTCCTCCAGCTGGGCGGTGTGGACACGCTCGAGGTAGAGGGCGAAGCCGGCCGCCGGGAGGTCGACGCCGAAGCGCCGCAGCAGGCCGTCGTAGCGGCCGCCGCCGCCGAGCACGTGGCCGAGCGCCGGGTCGTAGACCTCGAGGATCGCGCCGCTGTAGTAGCCGAGGTCGCGCAGCAGGCCGAGGTCGATCTGGACCCGGTCGGCCGCGCCGCGCCGCTCCAGCTCCTCGTAGGTCTCGCTGAGCCGCGCCGTCGCCCGCTCGACCGCGGCCCCGCCGAGCCCGCGGGCCTGGTCGAGCACCTCGCGGCCGCCGCGCAGCTGGAGCAGCGGCGACGCAGGTCTGCGCCTGCTCGCTCGCCGATGCCGGCGTCGAGGAGCTCGGCCTCGAGGCCGACCAGGTCGTGGGTGGCGAGGCGGGCGAGGATCGCGTCGCGGGCCTCGCTCTCGACCCCGAGCTCCGTCCAGCAGCTGGCGGTAGAGGTCGGCGTCGCCGAGCCCGATCACCGCGCGGTCGAGGCCGGCCGCGTCGAGCGCCGCCTCGAGCACCTCGATCACCTCGACCGTCCCCTCCGGCGCCGGCGCGCCGATCAGCTCGACCCCGGCCTGGACGAACTCGCGCATCTGGCCGCGCTGCGGGCGCACCGCGCGGTAGGCGCTGGCCAGGTAGCAGAAGCCGGAACGGCGGCTCCGCCTCGGCGAAGCGGTTCGCCACGAGGCGGGCGATCGGCACCGTCATGTCGGAGCGCAGCGCCAGCAGCTCGCCGCTCTCGTCGAAGAACCGGTAGGAGCTGCGCGGCGCGGCCGTCGGCCTGCGGCCAGCACCTCGTCGTACTCGATCGACGGCGTCGCGACCTCGCCGTAGCCGCGGGCTTCGAAGACCTCGATCAGGGCGGCCTTGCAGTCGGCGCAGCTCGCGCATCTCGTCGGGCAGCACGTCGCGGGTTCCTGGCGGGATCGGGTGGATCATCGGCCTGACCTTACGCGGAGGGCTGAAGAACGCGCTGAAATCCCGCTGCTAGGCAGGGACCTCTGCCGAGACCCGTTCGATCTGGGCGCCGAGCCCGCGCAGGCGCTCGTCGATCTGCTCGTAGCCACGGTCGATCTGGCGGATGTTGCCGATCTCCGAGGTGCCGTCGGCCGCCAGGCGGCGATGAGCATCGCCATCCCGGCGCGGATGTCGGGGCTCTCGACGCGCTCGCCATGAAGCCGGCTCGGACCGCTGACGATCGCCCGGTGGGGATCGCACAGCGTGATCCGAGCGCCCATCGCGACCAGCTTGTCGACGAAGAAGAGGCGGTTCTCGAACATCTTCTCGAAGATCAGGACCTCGCCTTCGGCCTGGGTCGCGAGGGCCAGCGCGATCGAGGTGAGGTCGGCCGGGAAGGCGGGCCAGGGCCCGTCCTCGATCTTCGGGATCGCGTCGCCGAGGTCGGCTTCGACCTGCAGGCGCTGGCCGGCGGGGACGACCATGTCGGGCCCGTCGATCTCCGAGCGCAGGCCGAGGCGGCGGAACTGGCGCCGGACCATCGTCAGGTCGGCGGCGTCGACGTCGCGGATCCGCAGCTCGCCGCCGGTCGCGGCGGCCAGGGCCATGAAGCTGCCGACCTCGATGTGGTCGGGCGCAGATCGTGTGCTCGGCGCCGCCGAGGCCGTCGGCGCCCGTTCACGGTCATCACGTTGGAGCCGATCCCGTCGACGCGGGCGCCCATCTTGGTCAGCAGCCGGGCCAGGTCCTGGACGTGGGGCTCGGAGGCGGCGTTGGAGATCTGTCGTCGCGCCCGGGGTGAGCGCCGCGGCCATCAGCGCGTTCTCGGTCCCCATCACCGAGGGCTCGTCCATGAAGATCTCGCAGGCGCTGAGCCCGCCGGGGCGCGGTGAGCTCGATCCAGCGGTTGCCGTCGACGCGGGCGCCGAGGTCCTTGAAGGCGTCGAGATGGGCGTCGAGGCGGCGGCGGCCGATGAAGTCGCCCCCGGGCGGCGGCATCTGCGCCTCGCCGAAGCGCGCCAGCAGCGGCCCGGCGAGCAGGAACGAGGCGCGGATCTTGCTGCGAGAGCTCCTCGTCGACGGCGCCGCCGGCGACGCCGCGGGCGCAGAGGCGGACGCTGTTGTCGGCGACCCAGGCGACCTCGACCCCGAGGCTGCTCGAGCAGCGCGATCTGGGCCTCGGTGTCGCGGATCCGCGGCACCCGGTGCAGCAGCACCTCCTCCTCGGTCAGCAGGCAGGCGGCGAGGATCGGCAGCGCGGCGTTCTTGTTGCCGGCGACGGTCAGCTCGCCGGAGAGCGGCACGCCGCCCTCGATGACGAATTTCTCCATCGGTCCGGCTAGGGTAACGACCGCGATGGGGAGGCGGCTGAAGATCGGCGATAGCGGTCGTCGTGGCGCTGCTCGCGCTACTGCTCGCTAACGCCGCTGATCACCGGCAACCAGACCGAGAGCGCCGAGGTGACCGAGCCGGGCGGGCGCATCTTCGAGCTGCCGGACGGCGAAATGCAGGTGGTCGACCACGGCCCGCAGGGCGGCTCGCC
Source organism: uncultured Actinomycetes bacterium (assembly GCA_963779815.1). Classification (GTDB taxonomy): domain Bacteria; phylum Actinomycetota; class Thermoleophilia; order Solirubrobacterales; family 70-9; genus VAYN01. The sequence continues at coordinate 74,648 of CAVZZR010000005.1, forward strand.
GATCGTCCTGATCCACTGCTTCAGCTGCGCGATCAACTGGTGGGACGGGATGGTGCCGCTGCTGGAACGCCGACCACCGCGTCGTCGCCGTCGACCTGCTCGGCCACGGCGGCTCCGAAAAGCCCGGCTCCGGCTACACGCCGGAAAACCAGGCCAAGGTCGTCGCCGAGGCGCTGGAGCGGCTCGAAGTCAGCGACGCCGACCGTCGTCGGCCACTCCCTCGGCGGCTCCGTGACCGGCGCCCTCTCCCAGCAGGACCCACAGCTGGTCGGCCGGGCGGTGATCATCGACATGCCGCCAGACAACTCCTACGGCGACCTCGGCTTCATCGCCGGCCTCGCCTTCCAGCCCCTGATCGGGCGCGCCCTCTGGCGCATCAAGCCGGATTTCTCCGTCCGCGACGGCCTCGGCGTCGCCTTCGCGCCGGGCTACGACGTGCCCGACGCTTTCGTCGAGGACGTCAAGCGCATGACCTACACCTCCTACGACGAATCGCCCGGCGGCGTCGACGACTTCCTCGGCGCCGAGCCGCTCGACCAGCGCATGGCCGACAGCGGAAAGCCGCTGATGGTCCTGATGGGCGCCGAGGAGCAGATCGTCAACGACCCCCAGCGGGCGCTCGACCAGTACAAGGCCGCGGTCCCGGGCGCCCAGACCCACCTGATCGCCGGGCGCCGGCCATTCGCCGAACGTCGAGCGCCCCGCCCTGGTCGCGAGGCTGGTCGACCGCTTCGCCAGGGAAAGCGAATGATTCCGCTCTGCAGAGCCATTTCCGAGCCCTCGATGCAACCTCCCTTGCAGTTTCGGAGACCCGTCCGAGGGCAGACCTACAGTACGAACCCATGTTCGATTCGAAGATCAAAATCACCAACCGGCTGACCGACGCCGCAGACCTCCTGATCGACTTCGCAACCCTCGGCGAGTACGGGCTCGAGCCCGTTGGGAGAACACGCCAGGCTGCGAAACCCGCCACCGACGAGCCTACTGCCCGGTCGCCACGACGCCGGCCCGGTGTCGTCGCGCAGACCGAGCCGGAATCCTAGTCGCAAGCGCCGCACCCGAGGCCGCGGCCCGCACGGCAGCGTCGCAAGCCGCGAGCGGTGCCCCTAGCGCCGCAAGAGGACGCAACCGGGCCGCGACTAAGCGCGGCCCGGGCGTCAAGAAAGAACCGGCGGCGACCTACTCTCCCAGGGGGTTGCCCCCCAAGTACCATCGGCGCTGAGTGGCTTAACTGCTCTGTTCGGAATGGGAAGAGGTGTCTCCCACTCGCTATGCGCCACCGGAATTTTGCGAGACAGCCCCGGTGGAGCTTGAAAACCGCACAAGACCATAGGGTAAGTAAATAAATATCCGTCAAGCCCTCGACCCATTAGTACCGGTCAGCTGACGCACATTGCTGCGCTTCCACCGCCGGCCTATCAACCTGGTGGTCTACCAGGGGTCTTACTCCCTCAAGGGGATGGGAGAGCTCATCTCGAGGACGGCTTCCCGCTTAGATGCTTTCAGCGGTTATCCGTTCCATGCGTAGCTAATCTGCGATGCCCTTGGCAGGACAACAGATACACCAGAGGCATGTTCATCCCGGTCCTCTCGTACTAGGGATGACTCCTCTCAATTCTCCAACGCCCACAGCAGATAGGGACCGAACTGTCTCACGACGTTCTGAACCCAGCTCGCGTACCGCTTTAATGGGCGAACAGCCCAACCCTTGGGACCTACTCCAGCCCCAGGATGCGACGAGCCGACATCGAGGTGCCAAACCGGTTCGTCGATGTGGACTCTTGGAACCGATAAGCCTGTTATCCCCGGAGTACCTTTTATCCGTTGAGCGACGGCGCTTCCACTTGCTACCGCCGGATCACTAAGCCCAACTTTCGTTCCTGCTCGACCCGTCGGTCTCGCAGTCAAGCTCCCTTATTGCCTTTACACTCTACGCACGATTTCCAACCGTACTGAGGGAACCTTTGGGCGCCTCCGTTACTCTTTAGGAGGCGACCGCCCCAGTCAAACTGCCCACCTGACACTGTTCACCGCCCGGATCACGGCGCGGTGTTAGAAGCCCAGAGCACCAAGGGTGGTATCTCAAGGGTGACTCCCCAGCGGCCAAAGCCACTGGTTCACAGTCTCCCACCTATCCTGAGCGAGATACCCCAGACTCCAATATCAAGTTGCAGTAAAGGTTCACGGGGTCTTTCCGTCTAGCTGCGGGTACTCGGCATCTTCACCGAGACTTTAATTTCACCGAGCCTCTCGTTGAGACAGCGTCCAACTCGTTACGCCATTCGTGCAGGTCGGAACTTACCCGACAAGGAATTTCGCTACCTTAGGACCGTTATAGTTACGGCCGCCGTTTACCGGGGCTTAGCTTCATTGCTTCGCGCCGAAGCGCTAACAAGTCCGCGTAACCTTCCGGCACCGGGCAGGCGTCAGCCCCTATACGTCGTCTTACGACTTAGCAGAGGCCTGTGTTTTTGGTAAACAGTCGGTTGGACCAATTCACTGCGGCCCCCTCAGGCTCCCTCCGTATGGAGTTCACCCTAACGGGGCGTCCCTTCTCCCGAAGTTACGGGACGATTTTGCCGAGTTCCTTAACGAGAGTTAGCTCGCTCACCTCAGTATTTTCTACTTGTCCACCTGTGTCGGTTATCGGTACGGGCACGCGAATCCTGCCTAGAGGCTTTTCTCGGAGGCATGGGATCGGGGACTCGCCGGCGGTCAAGCCAGCTGGCATCGCACCTCGCGTCAAAACGCCGCTGCGGATTTTCCTACAGCGACTAGCTACGTGCTTGCCCCAGGACGACCATCGCCTGGGTTCCCTTACCCTTCCCCGTCCCCCCATCGGTCATAACGGAGTCAACGTGGTACAGGAATATCAACCTGTTGGCCATCGGCTACGCCTTTCGGCCTCGCCTTAGGTCCCGACTAACCCTGAGCAGACGAACTTTACTCAGGAAACCTTGGACAATCGGTGGTGGGGAGTCTCACCCCACTTTCGTTACTCATGCCGGCATTCTCACTTCCAGCCACTCCACGGAGCCTTACGACACCGCTTCACGCAACTGGAACGCTCTCCTACCGCGTACAGAGCCCGCAGGCCTGCACACCCATAGCTTCGGAGGCTAGCTTTAGCCCCGTTGAATTATCCGCGCCCGAACACTTGACCAGTGAGCTGTTACGCACTCTTTCAAGGGTGGCTGCTTCTAAGCCAACCTCTTGGTTGTCTCTGCATTCGGACATCGTTTGCCACTTAGCTAGCACTTAGGGTCCTTAGCTGATGGTCTGGGTTGTTTCCCTCTCGCGTACGAAGTTTATCCCCCGCACACTGACTCCCGAGTTAAATGTAACGGTCTTCGGAGTTTGCCTGAAGTCGGTAACCTGGTAGGGCCCCTAATCCAAACAGTGCTCTACGGCCACAACACAATTACTCGAGGCTATACCTAAATATATTTCGGAGAGAACCAGATATCTCTGAGCTTGATTAGCCTTTCACTCCGATCCACAGGTCATCCGCCCAGTTTTCAACCTAGGTCGGTTCGGCCCTCCACGAGGTCTTACCCCCGCTTCAGCCTGCCCATGGATAGCTCGCTCAGTTTCGGGTCTACCGCCAGTGACTGTGTCGCCCTATTCAGACTCGCTTTCGCTACGGCTCCGCTCATCGCTTAACCTTGCCACTGACGAGTAACTCGCCGGCTCGTGATGCAAAAAGCACGCCGTCACACCCGAAGGTGCTCCGACCACTTGTAAGTCTACGGTTTCAGGTACTATTTCACTCCCCTTCAGGGGTGCTTTTCACCTTTCCCTCACGGTACTAGTTCACTATCGGTCACCAGGTAGTACTTAGCCTTGGAGGGTGGTCCCCCCAGATTCAGACCACGTTTCACGGGTGTGGTCTTACTCAGGAACGTCAATCGGCAGATCAGTGCGCTTTCGCCTACGGGACGATTGCCCTCTGTGGTGCGAGGTTCCACTCGCTTCGGCTAACACCTGATTTTGTAACTGCCGCCAGCCAGGCACGGCTCGGGCATGACGTCCTACAACCCCCGACAGGCAACGCGTGCCGCTTACACCTGTCAGGTTTGGGCTGATCCCTTTTCGCTCGCCACTACTCAGGGAGTCTCGGTTGATTTCTTTTCCTCGGGCTACTTAGATGTTTCAGTTCGCCCGGTTCCCTTCCGGCGGCTATGTATTCACCACCGGATGACGCCGCATTACCGGCGCCGGGTTTTCCCATTCGGAGATCCGCGGGTCAATGGCTGTTCAGCGCCTTACCGCGGCTTATCGCAGCCGTCCACGTCCTTCATCGACTCCTGGTGCCAAGGCATCCACCGTAAACTCTTACTATCTTGACGGTGAGCGACTCACTCACTCGAAAGTGTGTGAATCGAAAATTAAATACCCACAGAACCACGTCGCGTGGATCTGAATTACTTGGCCTTGTGCAGTTTTCAAGGTCCACCGAGGCGCACCTCCGGGTTCTCCGGAGGTGGTCTCTCAAAACTGAGCAGCGTTCTCCGACCAGCTCGGAAGCTGACGGGGAGCCCGGTCGACGTTCTAGAGAAATCTCCCTAGAAAGGAGGTGATCCAGCCGCAGCTTCCGCTACGGCTACCTTGTTACGACTTCACCCCAATCACGGGCCCCACCTTCGACGGCTCCCTCCTTGCGGTTAGGCCACCGGCTTCGGGTGTTGCTCGCTTTCGTGGTGTGACGGGCGGTGTGTACAAGGCCCGGGAACGTATTCACCGCGGCATTGCTGATCCGCGATTACTAGCAACTCCACCTTCATGGAGGCGAGTTTCAGCCTCCAATCCGAACCGAGGCGCACTTTCTGGGATTTGCTCCACCTCGCGGTATTGCTGCCCTTTGTATGCGCCAATGTAGCACGTGTGTAGCCCTGGACATAAGGGGCATGATGACTTGACGTCATCCCCACCTTCCTCCGGTTTGTCACCGGCAGTCTCCTATGAGTCCCCAACTAAATGATGGCAACATAGGACGGGGGTTGCGCTCGTTGCGGGACTTAACCCAACATCTCACGACACGAGCTGACGACAGCCATGCACCACCTGTGATGGTGTCCCGAAGGAAAACCGTGTTTCCACGGCGGTCACCAACATGTCAAGCCCAGGTAAGGTTCTTCGCGTTGCGTCGAATTAAACCACATGCTCCGCTGCTTGTGCGGGCCCCCGTCAATTCCTTTGAGTTTTAGCCTTGCGGCCGTACTCCCCAGGCGGGGTACTTAGTGCGTTAGCGACGGCACGGGAGGAGTCGACACCTCCCACACCTAGTACCCATCGTTTACGGCGTGGACTACCAGGGTATCTAATCCTGTTCGCTCCCCACGCTTTCGCGCCTCAGTGTCAGTAACGTCCCAGCGAGCTGCCTTCGCTATTGGTGTTCCTCCTGATATCTGCGCATTCCACCGCTACACCAGGAATTCCACTCGCCTCTTCCGTACTCTAGCCCCACAGTATCCACCGGCTTTCAAAGGTTGAGCCTTTGACTTTCACAGCGGACTTACGGGGCCACCTACGCGCGCTTTACGCCCAATGATTCCGGACAACGCTTGCTCCCTACGTATTACCGCGGCTGCTGGCACGTAGTTAGCCGGAGCTTCTTGTGGAGGTACCGTCAATTCGCACGGCTATTCACCGGCGAACCTTCGTCCCTCCTGAAAGGGGTTTACAACCCGAAGGCCGTCTTCCCCCACGCGGCGTTGCTGCGTCACGCTTTCGCGCATTGCGCAAGATTCCCCACTGCTGCCTCCCGTAGGAGTCTGGGCCGTGTCTCAGTCCCAGTGTGGCTGATCGTCCTCTCAGACCAGCTACCCATCGTTGCCTTGGTAGGCCGTTACCCCACCAACAAGCTAATGGGCCGCGAGCCCCTCCCAATGCGGAGGCCGAAGCTTCCTTTAGCGAACAGGCTTACGCCTGTGCGCCACATCCGGTATTAGCCCGAGTTTCCTCGGGTTGTCCCGGTCATCGGGGCAGATTACCCACGTGTTACTCACCCGTTCGCGGCTTTGCCCCAGGGCAAGCCCTGGTTCGTCGCACCACTTGCATGTGTTAAGCACGCCGCCAGCGTTCGTCCTGAGCCAGGATCAAACTCTCCGTGAAAGTACTTCTACAGAGAGCCTGTCATGCCTCAGTGGCCGCCGAGTACACAAATACGACGACCGGCATGACGAGGTAAATCAAGACCATCCGGCGCGCT